>NZ_SFCC01000024.1 GCF_004214935.1 Amycolatopsis suaedae | reverse complement strand
GCGACCCCAGGACGGGATGTTCGTGAAGGCCACCTTCATCACATGAGACGACAGAAACTCGGCCTTCACACCGGACACCGGGCTCATGCCGTGAAGGGGGCTCTCACGGCACCAGACGCCGTGAGAGCCCCCTTCACGGCACACGCTTGACGTATGCCCATATGGGTATATGATTGGCGGCATGGCACGGGCGGCGACGACAACGGACGCGTTCAACGCGGTGGCGGAACCGCGGCGGCGGCAGATCATCGACGCCCTGGCCGGCGGCGAACGCTCGGTGAACGAGCTCGTCGCCGAGCTGGATCTCGCGCAACCGCTGGTGTCCAAGCACCTGCGGGTGCTGCGCGAGGTGGGACTGGTGGAGGTACGCGAGGAGGGCCGGCAGCGGATGTACCGGCTCAACGGCAGCCCGCTGAAATCCATCTACGACTGGGTCCGCCCCTTCGAGCACACCTGGGCGACGCGCTTCGAGCGCCTGGACGCGGTACTGGAAGAACTCAAGGAACAGGAGAAGGACGATGGCGACGACTAGCACCGGCACGGCAGTGGTGACGCTTCCCTCGGACACGCAGATCCTCATCACCAGGGAGTTCAACGCCCCCAAGCACCTGGTCTACCGCGCGTGGACCACACCCGAACTGGTCAAGCGCTGGTGGGCGGGCGACCGCGGCGAGGTCACCTCGGTCGAGATCGACCTGCGGGTCGGCGGCCGCTGGCGGTACGTGATGACCGCCAACGGCGGGTTCGAGGTCGGCTTCCACGGCGAGTACCAGGAGATCGAACCCGCCGAGCGCATCGTCTCCACCGAGGTCTACGAGGGCTTCCCCAAGGAGGACGCCTACGCGACCAACACCATCACCTTCACCGAGACCGGCGGCCGCACCACGCTGCGGGTGCTGACCCAGCACCAGACCAGGGAACACCGCGACGGGCACATCAACTCCGGCATGGAAGGCGGCATGCAGGAGTCCATGGACCACCTGGAACGGGTCGCCGTGTCGCTGGCCGGGTGAAACGGTGAAGGCCACCTCCGCCCCGGTCGAACCGGGCGAAGGTGGCCTTCACGAGCGTGCGGGCAGTCAGCCGCTGTGCGTCAGCTGCTGCACCTCCATCCGCGCGTTGGGGATGAGCTGCGCGGCCCGCTCCCCCAGCGCACTGGCCGCGGCGGTGTCGAGGATCGACACGATCCAGGTGAGCAGGTCCTGATCCGTCGTCGACGCCGCGTCGAGCCAGCGCTGCTTGCGGTCGGACGGGACGCTCATCTGAACCTTCAGCACCCGGTCAGCCCGTTCGACCGCGGTGCGATTCGCCTTCCGGCTGGCCCGGACCCGGTTTCGCAGTTCGTTGCGCGACCAGCCGAACTTCTCGGTCCGGTCGAGCCACTCGTCCTGCGCCTCCTCAGACAGGCTGGCCAGCTCCGCGTGGTGCTGGAAACTCAGCGACGACCTGCGTCGCGTCACCGGGAACTGCCGCGCGACCCACGCGTAGTTGCGCAGCGTCTGGTAATCCAGTGACGTTTCCTCGATGGCCCGCTTGTAGCGGTCCGGGTACTGCGACTGGCCGTAGATGAGCCAGTCCCCGAGCCACCAGGCGGAGGAGTCGGAGATAGCGTGGATCTGCCGGCCGATCTGACTCCACTCGTCCATTGGAATCGACGGCGGCAGACTCAGGCTGGTCCGCCTGGTCAGCGCCCCCTTGGCCAGCGGCCGTGCCTCGGAGCGAGGCGCGGGCGGCATCGGAGGTCCCTGCCGTGGTGGCACGCTCAGTCTCGGCGCGCTCCGGTTGGTCTTACTTTCGGCATTGCTCGAGTTTCCCACATCAGCCCCCATATCCCAGTTTTGTGATGCAATCCGTCCGCCCGCCCACGGGCGCGACGGTCAGTACGTGGCCGGCGCGACTCCTTCGGCGCCGGCATCAGGCCCCACAGCCCTACGCCGGCTCCAGAACTCGGTATCCACCCTCGGCAACCGATCAGCCCCACACGACGTTGTGATCGGCCAAACCGCGCTCATGCCACCAGAACAACCGGGTACTACCCGCCGGAACGCGCCCCGGCACCACCGCCGCCGCGCTCGCTCCGGTCAGACACCACGAAACCTCCCTTCACCAGCCGGGACAACCCACAACCGCATTAATTCACGCAAAACAACATTCACACACATTCATGAGAGCGGCTCACATCCGTACGGTCGACAGACCGCCGAACACCGCGAGAGACGACCCCCATGCTCAAACTCACCCCATCGGTCGCAGCGAATTTGTCGTTAGCTGCAACCTAAGCCACATTATCACGCTGCGAACCACTGTCACTAGCCCAGAAGGCGGATCTCGACCCACGTGCGAGTCAAGGGCGACGACCGCTCTTGACATGAGACGAAGTTCATCTGACGACGACGATAACGATGTATTTCGACTAATGCCAGGCCGACGATTAATCTGGAACCGATCCAGAAGCGGAATAACCGCAGGTCAGCGAGCCACGGCCGGGCCGACCGAAGGGCAGCCGTCCCGATCACGAACAGGTTTCACTACCGTAGCGGGTCCGGGGCGTCAACAGCCGACCCAGTGACCGCCTCAGCTAACCGGCCGGCAAGTAATGATGGCCGCCAACCTTCGGTGAACAATGGGTTCACGGCGGAATACCCAGAGCTTTGTCGCCACTCGAATACGGACCACGGTCCTGTTTACCGTCGAGTTAAAATTGATTTTCTTACACGCGCGCGGTTCCGCGCTTGTGGTAGGAATCCAGCACCCGATCCACCAGGTCGCCTGCCTGGCCCAGGTAAGCGGCGGGGTCGAGCAGCGTGGCAATCCAGCCGGCGTCGATCCGGTGGCCGTCCCGGGCGGCCAGCTCGGCCAGCACCTCGGGAAAGGCCCGGTCCCCCTCCGCCGCCACGGCCTCGGCGAGCAACCGTTTGGCCGCCTGCCTGCCGACGACCGGCGCCAGCACGGCGCTGATCCGCTCCGACACCACGGCGGCACCGGTGAGCCCGAGGTTGGCCCGCATCCGGTCGGGAAACACCCGCAGGCCGGCACACAGCCGCTCGGCGTTGGCGGCCGCTCCCCCGGTCAGCCGCAGCGCCTCCCGCAGCGGCTGCCACTCCGCGTGCCACGCCCCGGCCGATCGCTCGTCCTCGGCCGGCATCGACTGCCACAGCACCAGGGTCTGCGCCGGGATCTGCCGCGCGGCGGTGGCGACCAGCGTGGCGTACACCGGGTTGCGCTTCTGCGGCATGGCCGAGGACGCGCCCCTGCCCGGCGCGGTCTCCTCGGCGACCTCGCCGATCTCGGTCCGGGACAGCACCTGCACGTCGGCGGCGATCTTGCCCAGCGCGCCACCGGTGAACGCGAGCACGGCGGCCAGGTCCGCGACCGGCGTTCGCAGGCCGTGCCAGGGCAGCACCGGCTCGGCCAGGCCGAGTTCGGCCGCCACCGCACCGGGCAGGCCGGACGCGCCGCCCGCTCCGGCAAGACGCGCCTGCTCCTGGTAGCCGGCCAGCGTTCCGGCGGCGCCACCGAGCGACACCGGCAGCCCGCCGTCCAGCAGCCGGTCCACCCGGTCGGTCGCGTCGAGCACGAGCCGCAGCCAGCCCGCGGCCCGCAGGCCGAACGTCACCGGCACGGCGTGCTGGGTCAGCGTGCGCCCGGCCATCGGGGTGTCCCGGTGCCGCTCGGCCAGCCCGGCCAGGGCCGCCGCGGTGGCGTCCAGGTCCGCGCGGACCTGGCGCAGCACCCGCGCCGCGACCAGCATGGCGGCGGTGTCCAGGATGTCCTGGCTGGTGGCGCCGCGGTGCACGTGCTCGGCGGCGGCCGGGTCGCGCTCCCGCACGGCCGCGGTGAGCCCGGCGACCAGCGCGACCACCGGGTTGCCGGTGGCGCGGACACCGTCGGCGAGATCGGGCGGCAGGACGTCGCCTGCCACCCGCGTGATGACGGCGGCGGCCTCGGCGGGCACCACGCCCAGCCGTGCCTGCGCCCGGGCCAGCGCCGCCTCCACCGACAGCATGGCCCGCACCCAGGCGGCGTCGTCGGCCAGGGCGTCCACCCCGGTCGCCGCCCACGCGGGGGCGAGCAGCCCGCCGTCACCCGCCTGCGCCATGGGTCGAGCGTAGGCCCAGCGCCAGCGGGGTTCACGCGGGGTTGGTGAACAACCGGTAGCGTCCAAATGGCGGGAAGGTAGCCTACCGGCCGTGCGACTACGACTGCGACCCCGCGAGCCGGAACTCTACGAATTCTTCACGCGCGCGGCCCGCAACGCCGCCGAGGCCGCCGAGGCGCTGGCCGAGCTCGGGTCGGCCGACACGGGTTCGGAAGAGCTGAGCAACCGGCTGGTGGAGATCGAGCACCGCAACGACGAGCTGACCCACGAGCTGTACAACAGACTCAACGCCACCTTCGTCACCCCGTTCGACCGCGACGACATGTACCGGCTGGGGTCCAGGCTGGACGACGTGGTCGACCACCTGGAGGCCGCGGCCACCCTTACCCACCTGTACCAGCCGTTCGCCGACGTCACGCCGCCGCCGGAGCTGCTCGACCAGGTGAGCGTGCTGCGCAAGCTGGGGGCGCTGACCGTCACCGCCTTCGACGACCTGGCCGCTGGCCGGGACCTGCGCCACTACTGGGTCGAGTCGAACAGCCTGGAGAACGAGGCCGACAAGCTGTACCGGATGCTGCTGGTCCGCCTGTTCGGCGGCGAGTACGAGACGCTCACCGTGCTGAAGCTCAAGGAGATCGCCGACGAGCTCGAGGAGGCGGCCGACGCCTTCGAACTGGTCGCGAACACCGTGGAAGCGATCGCGGTCAAGGAGTCGTGACTTGTCCGGCGAACTGACCGCGGTCATCGCGGTCATCTTGATCGCGCTGCTGTTCACCTACACCAACGGCTTCCACGACGCGGCCAACGCCATCGCCACCTCGGTGTCGACCCGCGCCCTGTCGGTGCGGGCCGCGCTGGTGCTGGCCGCCGTGGGCAACCTCGTCGGGTCGTTCTTCGGCGCCAAGGTGGCCAAAACGGTGGGCGCGGGCATCGTGTCCCTGCCCAACGGCCTGCCCGGCCTGGCGATCGTGGCCGCGGGGCTGGTCGGCGCGATCGTCTGGAACCTGGTCACCTGGTACTTCGGGCTGCCGTCGAGTTCCTCGCACGCGCTGGTCGGCGGGCTGGCCGGAGCGGCGCTGCCGACAGCCGGAATCGTGCTGTGGGGCGGAATCTTCGAGGACGTCGTCGTGCCGATGATCGTGTCGCCGGTGGTCGGCTTCGCGCTCGGTTTCGGCGTGATGCTCGCGGTGCTGTGGATCTTCCGCCGCGGCCACCCGAAGAAGCTCAACCGCGGCTTCCGCATCGCGCAGACCTGCTCGGCGGCGGCGATGGCCGTCGGGCACGGCATGCAGGACGCGGCGAAGTCCATGGGCATCGTGGTGCTCGCGCTGGTGGCAGGCGGTTTCCAGGACGACTGGGAGATCCCGCTGTGGGTGTACCTGGTGATCAGCGCCGTGCTGGCGGCCGGGACCTACTCGGGCGGCAGGCGGATCATCGCCACCCTGGGCCGCAAGGTGATCCACCTCGGGCCGCCGGAGGGCTTCGCGGCGGAGACGACCGCCAGCTCGGTGCTCTACGTGGCGGCCATGGGCTTCGGCGCGCCGATCTCCACCACGCACACGATCACCTCGGCGATCATGGGCGCGGGTGCCACCCGGCGGTTCTCCGCCGTGCGGTGGGGCGTGGCGAAGAACATCCTCGGCGCCTGGGTACTGACGTTCCCCGCCGCCGGGCTGGTCGGCGCGGCCGTGGCGTGGCCGCTGGTGGCGCTGCTCAGTTAGTGCCGTTGCTGTTGAGGTAGGCCAGCACCGCCAGGACCCTGCGGTGCCCGGAGTCCTCCGGCGGCAGGTCGAGCTTGGTGAAGATGCTGCCGATGTGCTTCTGCACGGAGCTGGCCGACAGCACCAGGCGCTCGCCGATGCCGCCGTTGTCCATGCCCTGAGCCATCAGCGCGAGCACCTCCCGCTCGCGCGGGGTGAGCGCGTCGAGCGGGTCGGCGCTGCGCCGGGTGAGCAGCTGGGTGACGACCTGCGGGTCCATCACCGTCTGCCCGGCGGCCACGCGGCGCAGCGCGTCGGTGAACTCGGCGACCTGGCTGACCCGGTCCTTGAGCAGGTAACCGATGGACCCGTCGGCGTCGGCGAGCAACTCGGCGGCGTAGGTGGTCTCGACGTACTGCGAGAGCACCAGGATGGGCAGGCCGGGCACCCGCCTGCGGGCCTCGATGGCCGCGCGGATGCCCTCGTCGCGGAAGCCGGGCGGCATGCGGACGTCGACGACGGTGATGTCCGGCCGGTGCTCGGTGACCGCGGCCAGGAACCCGTCGGCGTCGGCGGTGTTGGCCACGACGTCGAATCCGGCGTGCCGCAGCAGCAGCTCCAGGCCCTGCGACAGCAGGACGTTGTCCTCGGCGATCACGGCGCGCACGGCAGCTCCACGGTCAGCACGGTCGGGCCACCGGCGGGACTGTCCACCGTGGCCGACCCGTCCAGGGCCGCCACCCTGCGCCGGATGCCGGTGACTCCGGTGCCAGCCGACTCCACCACACCACCCCGGCCGTCGTCCACGACCACCACGGTGAGCCGGTCGCCCATCCGGGACACCGACACCGACGCGACGCTCGCCCCGCTGTGCTTGGCGACGTTGGTCAGCGCCTCGGCGACGACGAAGTAGGCGGCGCCCTCGATGGCGGCGGGCAGCGTGCCCAGCTCCTCGGGGTCGGGCAGGTCCAGCCGGGTCGGTACGGCGGCGTCGGCGACCAGCGAGCGCAGCGCCCCGTTCAGGCCCCGGTCGGACAGGATCGGCGGGTAGATGGTGCGCACGATGCCGCGCAGCTCCTCCATCGCGTACTCGGTGCCGCGCTGGGCGTCGGCGAGCATCTGGGCGGCCTGCTCGGGGTCGTCGCGCACCATCTCCTTGGCCAGGCCCAGGCGCAGGGCGATCGACACCAGCTGCGCCTGTGTGCCGTCGTGCAGGTCCCGCTCGATGCGGCGCAGCTCCGCGCCGTGGGCGTGCACCGCGCCGGAGCGGGTCTCGGCGAGCTGGCCGACCCGGTCCTCCAGCTGCTCCATGCGGCCGCGGTGCAGGATCGTGCGGGTCATCGTGGCCCACGACGTCGCCAGCGCGGGCAGCACCAGCACCAGGGCGGCCACCCCCAGTACGACCACCGGGATGCCGATGCCGTAGGCCCGCGCCGGGTCGTCCATGACGATCCCGAAGAACTGCACCGACGCGGCCTCGTCGGTCCACCAGGTGGCCATGCTCCACAGGGCGGCGAAGATCACCCCGGCGGCGAACATCATCCCCATGCCGAGGACGGTGCCCACGACGGCCTGGACCGGGATCCACAGCAGTTCCCGCCAGGTCGTCGGGTCGGTGAGCAGCTGGCGCCACCAGTTGCCGATCCCGCCGCTCAGCGGCCGCAGGCGGGTGGGCACCGGCGTGCCGAGGATGCGGCCGGCGATCACCCGGTGCAGGTCGGCCCACGCCCGCAGGCCCAGCAGCCCGAGCGGTACCAGGATCAGCCCGAGACCGAACGCCACGAACGACATGAGCGCCATGACCAGGGCGAACGCGCCCATCACGGTCACCCCCGCGGACAGGCCCAGCCCGACCATCAGCAGCCCGGCGCTCCCGGTCCTCATCAGCAGTGCACGCACCTTCTGTGCCCCCTTGTTCCCAAACTCGGTGCGGTCACGCTATGCCGCGACCGGACCGCGGGGCATCGAGGTGAACCACCGTCCCCACCCTGTGGCCAGCTGCACCCCGCCGGTCAGCGCTGGCAGTCCGGGCACCAGACGGTGCCGCGGCCGCCGACCCGGCCCCGCCGCAGTAGCGTGCCACAGCGCGGGCAGTGCCCGTGCGGGTCGTCGCGGCGGCCGGTGAGCCAGGACGGATGGTCCGGCACCCGCCCGGCGGCGGTGGACCGGCGCAGCACGGCGCGCAGGCCCCGGTGCAGCCGGGTGTGCTCGTCACGGTCCAGAGTGGACGCCCGCCGGCGCGGATGAACCCTGGCGCGCCACAGGACCTCGTCGACGAGCAGGTTGCCGAGCCCGGCGACGACGGCCTGGTCGGCCAGCGCGGGCTTCACCTGCCGCCGCAGCGGGGAGACGATCCCGCGCAGCCGGGCGGCGGTGAGCCCGGCCGCGTCCGGGCCGAGGCCGGCGAGCAACTCGTCCGCGGCGTCGCTGTCGGCGGCGAGGTGGATGCCCTTGAGCTTGCGCATGTCGCGGTAGTGCAGGGTGCCGCGGGCGAACTCCAGCACGACGCGGTCGTGCCGGTGGGGTTCGTTCCACTCCAGCGAACCGGTCATTCCGAAGTGGAACAACAGGACCGGCCCGCCGCTGACCGGCGCGAGCAGCCACTTGCCGTGCCGGTGCGGTTCGGCGAGCCGGGCGCCGGTCAGGGTGTCGCGCAGCCGGCGCGCCGTCGTGCCGCGCAGGACCTGCGCGTCGTGCACGTGGACGTCGCGGACCCGCCGGCGGGTGGCGTGCTCGGCCAGCACCCGGCGGAAGCCCTCGACGTCCGGCAGCTCCGGCATGCCGGGCGGGTACCCGCCGAGGCGGCGGATCAGTCCTTCCCGAACCAGGCGGCGGCGCGCACGGCCAGGTCGGAGGCCGAAGCCGGGCAGCTGATTCCTGCCGGGCCGGTGAACTCGATTCCGGCTTCCGTCGGGCCGCCCTCGCGCCCACCGCCCCAGCTGATCCGGTCAGCGTTCATCGCCCAGCTCCGTCAGCAGAGCGGCGAGGATCTGCTCGGCGTGGGTCCACAGCACGGCGCCGCCGATGCCGGGCACCACGGTCCGCACCGCGCCGGGGATGCGGGTGGCCAGCGTCTGGCCGCGGTCCGGCGAGTGGGTGGTGTCGTCCTCGCCGTACCAGAGGTGCACCGGCACGGTGATCGACGACAGGTCGAACGGCCAGCGCCCCATGGCCAGGACGGTGTCGCGGGCGTACCCCGCCGCCGCGCCCTGCGCGAAGCCCTCCTTCAGCGCCCGCAGGTAGGCCTCGGTGAACGCCGGCTGCCGGTAGACCGCCAGGTCCGACGGCGGGCTGGCGGCCATCACCAGGTCGTACATGGCGTCGGCGTCGAAGCCGGTGAACATGCCCTCGTCGACCCGGCCGGCGGGTTCCACCTCGTCCGAGCCCGCGACGACGGCGAGGCAGGCGACGATGCCCTCGACGGCGCAGGCCAGCGCGAACGGCGCGCCCTGGGAGTTGCCGACCATCGCCGGCCTGCCGAGCCCGAGCCGCTCGCTGAGTTCGGCGATGTCGGCGGCGAACCCGGCGAACGTCCGCCCCGGCGCCGGGGTCGACACGCCCAGGCCCGGCCGGTCCACGGCGATCAGCCGCACGCCGAGACCGTCCACCACGCTCGAGCCGAACCCGAGCGAGCGGCTGGTCGCCGCGCCCGGGGAGAACAGCACCGGCCTGCCGTCGCGTGGTCCCCACTCCGCCCAGCCGAGCACCCGGCCGTCGGACAGCATCGCGTCCCCGCTGCGCCCGGGGCCCTCCATCGTGATCACCTGCCGGAGGCTAGCTCACGCGGCGTGAGCAGGACGACCGGAATTACCCGCGTACTCGTCGTAGAGCGGGAAGGAGGCCGAGCCAGTCACCGCACGGTCACCCTGAAGCCGGGCCGGGGAGATTCCCGGATGTCCGGGACCCCGGCCGCCACTAGCGTCGCGATCATGACCCGACGGATGTTGCTGACGGTATTGGTCGGCGCGGCGGTCCTGCTCGTACCCTGGACCGTCTACCTCGCACACACGCTGCCCGACCGGTTCGACACCGGCCAGTGGCGCCTGGCGTGGGTCGGATTCGACATCGCCCTGCTGCTGAGTTTCGCGGCCGCGGCATGGCTTGGGTTGAACCGTCGCCGGGCGGCCGTGCCCCTGCTGTCCGCCACGGCGGCTATGTTGTGCTGTGACGCGTGGTTCGACGTCATGCTCGGTTGGACCTCGCCCGAGCGGTGGAGCAGCGTCGCGCTCGCCGTCTTCGTCGAGCTCCCGGCCGCCGCGCTGCTAGTGTTCGCCTCGCGGCGGCTGCTCGGCGACGCTCTCCCCCGTCGATCGGTCACCTTGCGGGACATCGCCCTGCGGGAGGACCCTCGCTACCAGCGAGTGACCCACGTGCTTCCCGCCGGTGCGGCGGAGGTCGCGCGCCGAACGGGACTGGAGCGAGCCGAAGTCACCGAATGTCTGGAGAACCTGCGGGCGAACGGCTTCGTGCGCCATGACCGGAAGGGGAACTGGCTCCCGGTCCCGCAGGAGCTGCGTGAGCCGAAGCCGGACGACTACGACGGTGCGGACCGGCAGCGAGTCACCGCGTTCCTCGACGCGAAGTATGCGGAGGAGGTGGCCCTGCTGTCCTGGGCCGCGGAGCACCGCGACGAGTTCGGCCCGTGGGCGATGGCGCAGCGGACCTCGACGCGGCTGACCCAAGCGGAATTGCGTGAACTGGACGCCGAGTACCGCGAACTTGTCACGCGATACTGCCGACGTCGTCGTCCAGGAAAGGGTGAGAAGGAAATTTCCGTGCGGTTCTATGCCTTTCCGCCGCCAGGAGGTCACCCGGGTCTAGGCGCTCCTGGAGTTTCGCCGACCGGATTTTCGTAGCGGCCTGGCCACCACATGAGACGGTCAGCGCGGCTGGTAGGTGCGCAGCGGCTGCGTGGCCCGGACCAGGGCCCGCAGGTCGGCCAGCTCCCCCGGCACCACACCGAGCGCCCTGGCCTGCACCAGCGCGTTGCCCATGGCGGCGGCCTCCACCGGTCCGGCCACCACCGGCACGCCGCAGGCATCGGCGGTCAGCTGGCACAGCAGCTCGTTGCGGGCACCGCCACCGACCAGGTGCACCACGTCGACGGCGTGGCCGGACAGCCGCTGCGCGTCGGCCACCGCCCGGGCGTGGGCCCGGGCCAGGCTGTCCATGATGCAGCGCACCACGGCCGCGGGCCCCTCCGGCACCGGCTCACCGGCGCGGGCACACCAGGCGGCGATGCGGGCGGGCATGTCGCCCGGCGCCAGGAACTCCTCGTCGTCGGCGTCCACCACGGCACCCGGCGGCAGCCGGGCCGCCGCACGCAGCAGCTCGGGCAATCCCGCGCCGAGCCCGTCCGCCCGCCACTGCCGCAGGCACTCCTGCGCCAGCCAGAGTCCCATCACGTTACGCAGAAAGCGAACCGTACCGTCCACACCGGACTCGTTGGTGAACCCGGCCAGCCGCGCGTCCTCCGAGAGCACCGGTTCGGACAGCTCGACCCCCACCAGCGACCAGGTGCCGCACGAGATGTAGCCGAACCGTTCCGTGGCCGCGGGAACGGCGGCGACGGCCGACGCCGTGTCGTGCGAGCCCACCGCCGTCACCGGCGTCCCCGCGGGCAGGCCGGTGTCCGCGGCGACCTCCGGCCGCACCGGCCCCAGCTGCTGGCCGGGTGTCCGCAGCACGCCGAACAGCTCGCGGCGCAGCCCCAGCTTGCCGATCAGCTCGTCCGACCACTGTCCACTGTGGATGTCCAGCAGCTGGGTGGTGGACGCGTTGGTCGACTCCGCGCCGGCGACGCCGGTCAGCCAGTAGCCGATCAGGTCCGGGATCAGCAGCAGCCGCGCCGCGGCGGCCAGCCGCGCCGAATCCGCCTCGGCCACCAGCTGGAACAGGGTGTTGATCCGCAGCGGCCGCACCCCGGTGAGCGCGTACAGCTCCGGCAGCGGCACCTGGCCGGCCACCTCGTCGACCACGCCCTCGGTGCGGTCGTCGCGGTAGTGCACGGGCAGCCCGACGAGCGTCCCGGCGGCGTCGATCAGGCCGTAGTCGACGGCCCACGAGTCCACCCCGACACTGCCCGGCACCACCCCGGCCGACGTCACCGCCCGCAGCCCGTCCAGCACACCCCGGTACAGCCCCAGCACGTCCCAGTGCAGCGTGCCGCCGAGCAGCACCGGCTGGTTGGCGAAGCGATGCCGCTCGCTCAGCGCCAGCCGTCCCGGCCCGACCCGCGCGAGCATCACCCGGCCGCTGGACGCGCCCAGGTCGACCGCCACGACCGCGGTGCTCACAGCAGCCGCCGGTGCGCCGCCCACACGATCGCCTGCACCGGCGCGGTCAGGCCGAGCTGGTCACAGATGGCGCGGGTCCGCCGCCGCACCGTCCGCCCGGACAGGTCCAGCCGCCGCGCCACCGCGTCGATCGGCAGCCCGGTGGCCAGCAGCCGCAGCAGTTTCAGGTCTTCCTCCGACAGCTCCACCGGGTCGTCGGCGTCGCGCACAGCCGGCAAGATCCCCGTCATCGACCACTCCTTCCGTGCCGGTCACCGTAGGAACGCCGCGGCCACCCCCGAGTCCACCGGAACGTGCGTCCCGGTCGTCCTGGACAGTTCCCCGCCGGTGAGCACGAACACCGCGGCCGCCACGTGCTCCGGCAGCACCTCCCGCTTCAGCAGCGTCCGCCCGGCGTAGTAGGCGCCCAGGTCCTCCTCGGCCACGCCGTACACCGCCGCCCGCTGCGCACCCCACCCGCCGGCGAAGATGCCCGAGCCCCGCACCACCCCGTCCGGGTTGACCCCGTTGACCCGGATGCCGTGCTCCCCCAGCTCCGCGGCCAGCAGCCGCACCTGGTGCGCCTGGTCGGCCTTCGCCGCCCCGTACGCCACGTTGTTCGGGCCGGCGAACACGCCGTTCTTGCTGGCGACGTACACCAGGTCGCCGCCCATGCCCTGCGCGGTCATCACCCGCGCCGCCGCCCGCGACACCAGGAACGACCCGCGCGGCATCACCGCGTGCTGCCGGTCCCAGTCCGCGTCGGTGGTGTCCACCAAGGCTTTCGACACCGACAGGCCCGCGTTGTTCACCACCAGGTCGACCCCGCCGAAGACCAGGCACGCCGCCGCGAACGCCGCGTCGACGGCGGCCGAGTCGGTGACGTCGGCGGTCACCGCCACGGCGGTCTCACCGCCGATCTCCGCGCACACCGTCCGCGCCGCGTCCGCGTCCAGGTCGGCCACCACCACGCACGCGCCCTCGGCGGCCAGGCGCCGCGCGGTGGCCCGCCCGATTCCCGACCCCGCCCCGGTCACCAGCGCCACCCGCCCGGCCAGCGGCTTGGGAGCCGGCCTGCGGCGCAGCTTGGCCTCTTCCAGCTCCCAGTACTCGATGCGGAACTTCTCCCGTTCCTCGATCGGCCGGTACTCCGAGACCGACTGGGCGCCCCGCATGACGTTGATGGCGTTGACGTAGAACTCGCCCGCCACCCGCGCGGTCTGCTTGTCGGCGCCGAAGCTGAACATGCCGACGCCGGGCACCAGCACGACGGCCGGGTCGGCACCGCGCATCGGCGGTGAGTCCGGCTCGGCGTAGCGCTCGTAGTAGGCCCGGTAGTCCGCCCGGTACCCGGCGTGCAGCGCCCTGGCCCGCGCGAGGACCTCGTCCAGCGGCGCGTCCGCGGCGGTGTCCAGCACCAGGGGCCGGACCTTGGTGCGCAGGAAGTGGTCGGGGCACGACGTGCCCAGCGCGGCCAGCTCCGGCATCTGCGAGCAGGCCAGGAACTCCAGCACCTCGTCGCTGTCGGTGAAGTGCCCGACCTGCCGGCGGTCGGTCGAGGCCAGCCCCCGCAGCACCGGTGCCAGCGCGGCCGCCCGCTCCCTCCGCGCCTGGACGGGCAGCGGCTCCCACTCCGCCACCCGGGAACCGAACGGGTCGGGCCTGCCCCGCTCGGCCAGGAACTCCGTCGCGGTGCGGATGATCTCCAGCGAGTGGTCGCGGCACTGCTGGGACGTCTCGCCCCACGCGGTGATGCCGTGCCCGCCGAGGATGACGCCGATGGCGTCCGGATTGGACCGTTTGATCTCGGCGATGTCCAGTCCCAGCTGGAAACCCGGCCGCCGCCACGGGACCCACGCCACCCGGGAACCGAAGCACTCGGCGGTCAGCCGCTCCCCGTCGGCGGCGGTGGCCAGCGCGATCCCGGCGTCGGGGTGCAGGTGGTCGACGTGCGCGGCGTCGACCAGCCCGTGCATGGCGGTGTCGATCGACGGTGCCGCGCCGCCCTTGCCGTGCAGGCAGAAGTCGAACGCGGCCACCATCTCGTCCTCCCGGTCGACGCCCGGGTAGACGCCGGTCAGCGCCCGCAGCCGGTCCAGCCGCAGCACGGCGAGCCCGTCCTCGGTCAGCGTGCCCAGGTCGCCGCCGGAACCCTTGACCCACAACAGGTCCACCTCGTCACCGGTGACCGGGTCGGGCGCGCTCGCCTTCACCGAGGCGTTGCCGCCGGCGTAGTTGGTGTTGCGCGGGTCCGCGCCGAGTTCGTGGCTGCGTTCCAGCAGCGCCTTCACCTCGGGGTGTGTCATGCTCCCCATCCCATCGCCGCGCCGCCGGCGCGTTCGGACTCGATGCGCTGCTGGTAGCCGCTGCGGTGGTAGGCGGCGAGCGGGTCCGGGTCCAGGCCCATGTCCTCGCGCAGCCCGGCCAGCATCGGCCGCACGTCGGTGTGGAACGCGTCCATCACCACCGCGTGCGCGCCGAGTACGTCACCGTCCCGCTGCGCGGCGGCCAGCGCCTCACGGTCCACCAGCAGTGCCTTGGCGGTGGCTTCCTGCACGTTGACGATCGACCGGATCAGCGCCGGGATCTTCGGCTCCAGGTTGTGGCACTGGTCGAGCATGAACGCCACCCCGGAATCCGGCTCCAGCGCGCCGGCACCGGCCAGTTCGTGCAGGATGCGGAACAGCTGGAACGGGTCGGCCGCGCCGACCATGAGGTCGTCGTCGGCGTAGTTGCGGCTGTTGAAGTGGAACCCGCCGAGCCTGCCCTCCCGCAGCAGGATCGCCACCAGGAACTCGATGTTGGTGCCCGGCGCGTGGTGGCCGGTGTCGACCAGCACCTGCGCCCGCTCCCCGAGCCGCAGGCACTGCGCGAACGACGTGCCCCAGTCCGGCACATCCATGGTGTAGAAGTGCGGCTCGAAGAACTTGTACTCCAGCAGCAGCCGCATCGACTCCGGCATCGCGTCGTAGGCCTCGCGCAATGCCGCTTCCAGCCGGTCCTGGCGGGCCCGGATGTCGTCCTGCCCGGCGTAGTTGGTGCCGTCGGCCACCCACATCGACAGCACCGGCGACCCGATCCGCGCACCGATCTCGACGCATTCCAGCAGGTGATCGGTGGCCTTGCGCCGGACGGCCGGGTCGGGGTTGCACAGGCTGCCCAGCCGGTAGTCGTCCTCCTGGAACACGTTGGGGTTGACCGCGCCCAGCTCGATCCCCGCATCGGCAGCGTGCCGGGCCAGCGCGTCCCAGTCGTCCACCCGGTCCCACGGGATGTGCAGCGCCACACTCGGCGCGACCCCGGTGAACCGGTGCACCTGCGCGGCGTCGTCGATCTTCTCGAACGGCGTGCGCGGGATTCCCGGCTGCGCGAACACCTTGAACCGGGTCCCGGAGTTCCCGTAGGCCCACGACGGGGTCTCGATGCGCTGCCGCCGCAACACCTCTAGCACGTCGCGTCCCCTCAGAAGTCGAACCGGTCGATGTTGGCCTTGTCGAACACCGTCGGCGGGCCGAGCACGATCTCCCCCTGGGCACCGACGGTGTACTCGCCGAGGTTGCCCGCGCGGAACTTCTGCCCCTGCGCGCCGGTGATCTGGTTGGACGCCAGCGCGGCGGCGGCGAACGTCGCCAGGTAGCCCAGCTTGGCCGGTTCCCACAGGGCGAACGAGCCCACGGTGCCGTCCTTGACGTACTGCCGCATCTGGTTGGGTGTGCCCAGCCCGGTCAGCGCGACCTTGCCCTTGTACTCCGAGGAGGACAGGTACCGGCCGGCTGCGGCGAGCCCCACCGTCGTGGGCGAGACGATGCCCTTCAGGTTCGGGTGGGCCTGCAGCAGGCCCTGGGTCTTCTGGAACGAGGTCTGGTCGTCGTCGTTGCCGTAGGCCACCTCGACCAGCTTGAGCGCCGCGTACTTCGGCGTGGCCAGCTCCTGGCGCATCACCTCGATCCAGGTGTTCTGGTTGGTGGCGTTGGCGGTGGCCGACAGCACCGCGAACTCCCCCGCGCCACCGATGGCGGCGGAGATCAGCTCCAGCTGCTTGACGGCGACCTCGCGGGAGTCGACCTGGTTGATGAACAGGTCGCGGGCGTCGGGCGCGGCGTCGGAGTCCAGCGTCACCACCTTCATCCCGGCCGACCGGGCGGCCTTGAGCGCGGGCGCGACGGCGTTGCGGTCGTTGGCCGCCAGCACCAGCACGTCCTGCCGCTGCTGGGCGGCGGTGTTGATGTAGGTGACCTGGGAGGCGGCACTGGCCTCGGACGGCCCGGTCGCCTTGTACTCGGCCTTCAGCTCACCGGAGGCCTGCTCGATTGCCTTGCCCACCACGGTGAAGTACGGGTTGTTGACCTGCTTGGGCAGGAACGTCACCTTCAACCCGGTCTTCAGCTGGGCATTGGGATCGGCGGCACCCGCGGGCCCGGACGGCCCGGCCTGCTGGCCGGCGCCGTCGCGCGTGGTACATCCGGCCAGCGCCAGTACGGCTACAGCCAGTACGGCTAGTGTCCTCATGGGGAGGCTCCTTCCGTGGGACGTCTGATGCGGGCCGCTATCCGGGACACCGTCGGCGGCGTGAGGACGCCGAGCAGCAACAGCAGGCCGGTGACGACGGTGAGCGTCTCGGTCGAGACGTCGCCGAGAATGAGGACGTTGCGCAGCGCGCCGAGCAGCAGCACCCCGGCGATGACACCGCCGAGCGTGCCGCGGCCGCCGAAGATCGACACCCCGCCCAGCAGCACCGCGGCGACCACGGCCAGCTCCAGCCCGGTGCCGTTGTCGGCGCGGGCACTGGAGAACCGCAGCGTGTACACGATGCCGGCCAGGGCGGCGACGGCGCCGGTGAGCACGAACAGGATCAGCTTGGTGCGGTTGACCCGGATCCCGGAGAACCGGGCCGCCTCGGTGTTGGCGCCGATGGCGAACGTGGCGCGGCCGAACGGCGTCGCGTGCAGCAGCACCACGAACACCACGGCCAGCACGGCGAACGCGAGGATCGGGTAGGGCAGCCACGTCCCGGGGACCGGCGTGGTGCCGAACTGCGTGTAGGCGGCCGGGAAGTCGGCCACCGCTGTGTCGCCGAGCAGGACCAGCGCGAGCCCGCGGTACAGCGCCAGGGTGCCGATGGTGACCGCCAGCGACGGCAGGCCGAGCCGGGTGACCAGCAGGCCGTTGACCGCGCCGCAGGCGGCTCCGGCGACGATCACCGTCGGCAGGATCAGCTCCAGCGGCCAGCCGGCCGTCCACAGTGTACCGACCAGTGCGCTGGCCAGGCCCAGCGTGGACGCCACCGACAGGTCGATCTCGCCGGACACCACGACCAGCGTCAGCGGCAGCGCGATGAGCGCGATCTCGGCGATGTCCAGGCCGAGGTAGAACAGGTTGTCCCCGGACAGGAACGTGCCACCGGTGCGGACCGAGCCGATGACGGCGACCAGTACCAGCAGGACCACCAGCGCCGATTCCCAGCGCAGCACGCGGGTCATGTCCGCCCCCTTCCGCTGCTGCGGCGCAGCGCGGCGGCCAGCCGCAGCGCCACCAGCCGGTCCAGCGAGATGGCGGCCAGCAGCAGCGCGCCGGTGATGGCCTGCTGCCAGAACGCCGGAACGCCCAGTACGACCAGGCAGCCGGAAATGGTGCTCAGCAGCAACGCGCCCAGCGCGGCGCCGACCACGGTGCCGGACCCGCCGAAGATGGCCACACCCCCGACCACGACGGCCGCCACCACCTGCAGTTCGAGCCCGGTGCCCGCGGCGGCGTCGACGGTGCCGTAGCGGGCAGTCCACAACGTGCCGGCCAGCCCGGCGATGGCCCCGGACACCACGAACGCGGCGAACACCCTGCGCCCCACCGCAATCCCGGCCAGCACCGCGGCCTCCGGGTGCGAGCCGATGGCGTACAGCTCCCGCCCGGACCGGTAGGACCGCAGGTAGAACGCGGCCAGCAGCACCGCGGCCAGCGTCACCAGCACCAGGTAGGGCACGCCGAGCACCCGCCCGCCGCCGAAGCCCAGCAGGCCCGACGGCAGGTCGGCGGCGCCGACCTGGGTGCCCTGGGCGACGGCGAAGTCCAGGCCGCGCACGACGTAGAGCGTGCCGAGGGTGACGACCAGGCTGGGCACCCTGCCGACGGCCACGACGAGCCCGTTGAGCACCCCGCAGGCCACCCCGGTCAGCACGCCGACCGCCATCCCGGCGACGACGGGCAGCCCGGGATTGGACGCCAGCGTGTCGGCGGTGAGGAACGCGGACAGGCCGAGCACCGAGCCGACGGACAGGTCGACGTTGCGGGTGACCACCACGATCGTCTGGCCGACGGCGAGCAGCGCGACGATGGCGGCGTTGAGCAGGAGGTCGCGCACGCCCTGGGGATCGAGGAACCGCGGGTTGGCGATGGTCGCGGTGGCGACGACGAGCACGAGCGCACCGGCGATGCCCAGCTCGCGGACCCGGCCCACCCGCCGGGCCAGGCGGCGCGCGGTGGCCGGTTCGGCGCCGGTGGGCTTCGGGCGGCTGGTCAGCTCGGTGGTCATCGGCGCCCCGCCGCCGCCAGGGCCACCGACTGCTCGGTGGCGTCGTCGCGGTCCAGTTCGGCGACCAGCCTGCCCTCGTGCATCACCAGCACCCGGTCGGCCATACCGAGGACCTCGGGCAGTTCGGAGGAGATCATCAGCACCGCCACCCCGTCGGCGGCCAGTTCGGCCAGCACCCGGTGCACCTCGGCCTTCGTTCCCACGTCGATGCCGCGGGTCGGCTCGTCGACGATCAGCATCCTCGGGCGGCGGGACAGCCACTTGGCCAGCACCACCTTCTGCTGGTTGCCGCCGGACAGCACACCGACCGGGTCGGTGAGCCTGGCGAACTTCAGCCGCAGCCGGACCGCCCAGTCGCGGGCCAGTTCCCGTTCGTCGCGGCGGCGGATCAGCCAGCCGCGGCGCAGGCTGCCCAGCGACGCGAGCGCGGTGTTGCGTTCGATGGAGGCGTCCAGCACCAGGCCCTGCTGGCGGCGGTCCTCGGGCACGAAACCGATCCCGGCGGCCATGGCCGCACTCGGCGACGCCGCCCGCAGCGGACGGCCGTCGACGGTCACCGTCCCGGCGTCGAGCCGGTCCACGCCGAAGATCGCGCGGGCGACCTCGCTGCGGCCCGCGCCGACCAGGCCGGCCAGCGCGACCACCTCACCGGCCCGCAGGTCGAACGAGACGTCGGTGAACACACCTTCCCTGGTCAGCCGGCGCGCCGACAGCACGACGCCGCCGGGCGTGCCGCGGCCGTCCGGGTAGAGCGCCGACAGTTCGCGGCCCACCATGCGGTGCACCAGTTCGTCGGGCCCGACGCCGGCCAGCGGGCCGGTCCACACGTGAGCGCCGTCGCGCAGGACGGTCGCCTGCTCGCACAGCTGGAACACCTCGTCCAGCCGGTGCGACACGAACAGCACCGCGACGCCCTCGGCCAGCAGTGCCCGCGCGACGTCGAACAGCCTGCGGACCTCGGCGGGCGAGAGCGCGGCGGTGGGCTCGTCCATCACCACCACGCGGGCGTCGAACGACAGCGCCTTGGCGATCTCGACGACCTGCTGGTCGGCGATGGACAGCCCGCGGGCGGGCCGTTGCGGGTCCAGCGTGACGCCGAGCCTGCCGAACAGGCCGCGGACCAGCCCGTCCAGCGCGGCGGCGTCGATGCGGCGGCCGGACCGCAGCGGCTGGCGTCCCATGTAGACGTTCTCGGCGACCGAGAGGTCGGGGAACAGCGTGGGTTCCTGGTAGATCACCGCGATCCCGGCCGCGCGGGCGTCGGCCGGGCCGGTGAAGCGGGCCGGCCTGCCCGCGACCTCGACGTGGCCGGCGTCCGGGCGGTGCACCCCGGCCAGCAGCTTGATCAGCGTCGACTTGCCCGCGCCGTTCTCCCCCAGCAGCGCGTGAGCCCGGCCCGGCAGCAGTTCCAGCGAGACGTCGTCGAGGGCACGGACCGCGCCGAACGCCTTGCCGGTCCCGCGCAGGGCGACGACCGGCGCGGTGTCGTCCTCGGGCATCCGCGGCTCCAGTCTTTGAATCGTTTCAACCAGACATGCGGGATCAGCCTGCGTGACCGGGGTCACGCGTGTCAAGCCCCAGGGTGAATGGCCGAAGATCAACCGGCAGATGGGTTATCGTTCTGTGAGACGTTTCAATAAGGAGGTACCGCCGTGGCGGTGGGCATCCGGGAGGTCGCCGCGCTGGCCAGGGTGTCGGTGGCGACGGTGTCCAACGTGCTCAACAAGCCCGACGTCGTCGCCGTCGCCACCCGCGAACGGGTCCGGGCGGCGATCGCCGAGCTGGGGTTCGTGCGCAACGAGTCGGCACGGCAGCTGCGGTCCGGCACGGCCAGGGCGATCGGGCTGCTGGTGCTCGACGTCGGCAACCCGTTCTTCACCGACGTCGCCCGCGGGGTCGAGGAGGCCACCTCGGAGGCCGGGCACGCGGTGATCCTGTGCAACAGCGACTCCTCCCCCGGCCGCGAGGCACGCCACCTGGAACTGCTGGCCGAACAGCGGGTGCACGGCGTGCTGGTCACCCCGGCGGGACCGTCGCTGGACGGGGTGCGGCGGCTGCGCGACCGGGGCGTGTCGGTGGTGCTGCTGGACCACCCCAGCCGGGAGCCCGACCTGTGCTCGGTGGCGGTCGACGACCACACCGGCGGCGAGCTGGCGATCAACCACCTGCTCGCCGAGGGCTACCGGGAGATCGTCATGGTCAACGGCCCGTCCCGGCTGCACCAGGCACGGCAACGCAGGCGGGGCGCGGAGGACGCGGTGCGGGCCGCCGGCTACCCGGCGGGCACGCTCTCCGTCGTCGAGGTTCCGGCGCTGACCGTCGCCGGCGGCCAGCGGGCCGGGGAGCAGCTGCTGGCGCGGCGGAACCGGCCGCCCGCGATCTTCTGCGCCAACGACCTGCTGGCACTGGGCGTGCTGCAGGCCATGGTGCGGGCGGGGGTGCGGGTGCCCGAGGACGTCGCCATCGTCGGCTACGACGACATCGACTTCGCCGCGGCGGCGGCCGTCCCGCTGACGTCGGTGCGCCAGCCGCGGCACGAGCTGGGCCGCACGGCGGCGGCACTGGTCATGGCCGAGAGCCAGGACCCGGACGGGCACGAGCACCAGCACGTCCTGTTCACCCCGGAACTGGTGGTGCGCGAGTCCAGCCGCCGCCCCCGGGTCTAGCCCCAGGCCCCGTCCAAAGCTCGTGAAGGCCACCTTCATTACGTGAGACGTGGTGAAGGTGGCCTTCACGTGCCTTGCGTGTGCGACCCGGCTTTGCCGGGGCGCCGTGGTTCACAGGACGATGACGGTGCGCTCGCCGGGTGCGTCCTGGTGGGCCCAGGCCGCCTCGACCCGGTCGAGCGGGAACGGGTGCGGGCGCACGGCCATGCCACCCGCGGCGATCGTGGCGACGAGCTCGGTGAACTCCCGCAGCATGACCTGCATGTCCACCGAGCCGAAGCCGCTGCCCAGCACCCGGAACGCGGTGGACCGCAGGGTGTGCCCGGACAGCGTGATCGCGTCCCCGCCCATGCCGCCGATCTGCACCCAGTCGAGCAGGCGGGTGCGCTGGGTCCGGGCCCCGAGGACGGCACGCATGGCGAGTTCGGTCGGCGGCCCCCACACGTAGTCGAGGACCACGTCGACGTCGGCTGCGGCCTCGGCGAGCGCGGCCGCGGTGGCGTCCTGGTCGGGGACGAGCGCGACGATGTCGTCCGCGCCCTCGGCCGCGAGTTCGCCGAGGCGGGAGCGATTGCGGCCGGCGGCGATCACCCGCCCGGCACCGAGGTGCTTGGCGACCTTGACGGCCATGGACCCGGCGTTGCCGGTCGCGCCGTGCACCAGGACCGAGTGCCCGGCCTGGAACGGCACGCGGGTGCGCAGCGCTCCCCACGAGGACAGGGCGGGATTCATGGTCGCGACCAGGACCGCGGGATCGGCTCCGTCCGGGACCGGGATGACGGCCGCCGGATCGATGACGATCCGCTCGGCCAGCGTGCCCGCGCCCATCATCATCACGTAGGCGAGGCTGCCGTCCGCCCTGCGGACGACGGCGTCGGCACCGGCCAGCGCGGGCAGCGTCTTCGGGCTGGTGTAGTGCTTGCCCGCGGCGATGCCCCGGGTGGCGGGGTGCACGCCGACGGCGAGGACCTCCACCTCTTCCTGCCCGGGGGCGGGCTCGGGCGCGGGAACGGACCGGAAGTGCGGCGGCTCGTCGAACGACTCCACCACCGCGGCATTGATCATCGACATGTTCGTACTCCTTGCCTGCGTGTCACCCATAAGATACCGTTGCGTATCTTATGAACGAGTGTACGCCGAACATCGGGGAGCTGTGGTGAGCCGGCGGCGCAGGGGCGCCGCCCTGGAGAACGCGATCACCGATGCCGCCTGGGAGGTACTGGTCGAGCAGGGCTACCACGGCCTGACCTTCGAGGCGGTCGCGGCACGCGCCGGAACCAGCAAACCGGTGCTGTACCGGCGCTGGCCGCGGCGCGAGGACCTGCTGCTCGCCACACTCGCCCGGCACTGGCCCCCGCTCGACCTCCCCGACACCGGCAGCCTGCGCCAAGACGCGCTCACCGTCCTGCGCACGGTCAACGCCGAGCGCTCCCGCACGCTGATCCTCATGCGGGTCCAGCTCGCGGACTACTTCCGCGAGACCGGCACCACCTTCGGCCAGCTACGCGACCGCCTGCGTCCCGCGGACCGGACGCCGCCCTTCCCGGCGCTCGTCGCCCGCGCGGTCGAACGCGGCGAACTCGCGGACGTGCCGCGATCGCAACGCGTGGTGAACCTGCCCTTTGACCTGGTGCGCCACGACATGCTGATGAACATGGGCGCGGTACCGGACGAGACGATCACCGAGATCGTGGACACGGTGTGGCTGCCCCTGCTCGGCCTGCCGCCTAACCGACCCGGAACCGCAGCTCGCCCGAGCCGGCGGTGAACACCGCGAAGCCGTCCCGCATCTCCTGGAACCGCGCGCCCCCACGGCCGAGCACCCGCACCGACTCGCGGTCCGGCGCGGGCACGTGGATCGTCGCCGTCGTGTTCGGCGGCACGGTCACCGCCAGCGTCAGCACCGGCCCGGCCTGCCGCCAGCTCGACGCGACCGTGCCGTACACCGACTCGAAGCTCGCCTCGGCCGCGGTCAGCCCGCCGCCGGGCCGCGGCCGGATGTCGACGTGCCGCGCGGGCGCGTCCAGCGAGATCCCGCTGACCGTGCGGTACATCCAGTTGCCCACGGCGCCGTAGGCGTAGTGGTTGAACGAGTTCATCGCCGGGTCGCCGAACGTCCCGTCGGGTTTGATCGAGTCCCACCGTTCCCAGATGGTCGTGGCGCCGCGGTCGACCTCGTAGCCCCACGACGGGAAACTGCGCTGGGTCAGCAGCCGGTAGGCGACGTCGAGGTGGCCGGTGTCGGACAGCACGCGCAGCAGGTCCGGCGTGCCGAGGAAGCCGGTGGACAGGTGCCAGTTCCGCGATTCCAGCTTGCGCACCAGGTGCCCGGCGGCGGCCGCCCGGCGGTCGGCCGGCAGCAGGTCGAACGCCAGCGCCAGCACGTAACCGGCCTGCGCGTCGCCACGCAGCTTCCCGTCCGGTTCCAGATAGGTGGCCTGGAACGCGGCGCGCACCCGGTCGCGCAGCTCCCGGTGGGCGGCCGCGTCGGCCGGTTTGCCGATGGCCTCGGCCAGTTCGGCGGCCAGCCCCGCGACGTGCGCGAAGTACGCGGTGCCGACCAGGTCGCGGGGTGCCGGGTCGCCGAGGTTGAGCCAGTCGCCGTACCCGGCGTCCGGGCGGATGAAGCCGGTGCTGCTGGCGCGCAGGTAGTCCAGCCATCGCACGATCGCCGGATAGCTGCGCTCGACGACCCGGGTGTCACCGTAGGTCCGCCACAGGGTGTGTGGCAGCGTCACCACGGCGTCGCCCCAGCCCGCGTTGCCCGCGCCGACGATCGGCACGTACGGCACCACGTCGGTGACCGCGCCGTCGGGCCGCTGCGCGTCACGCAGGTCGCGCATCCACTTGTCGCCGAGGAACGCCGACACGTCGGCGTTGAACGCGGCCGTCGGGGCGAACACGTTGATGTCGCCGGTCCAGCCGAGCCGCTCGTCGCGTTGCGGGCAGTCGGTGGGGACGCTGAGGAAGTTGCCGCGCTGGGACCAGACGATGTTGTCCTGCAGTCGGTTCAGCATCGGATCCGACGTGCGGAAGGTGCCGGTGGCCGGGGTGTCGCTGGTGAGCACGACTCCGGTGACCGCGTCCGCGGGCAGCGGCCCGGGATGGCCGGTGACCTCGACGTAGCGGAAGCCGTGGAAGGTGAACCGCGGCTCCCACACCTCCTCCGCGCCGCCGCGGGCGAGGTAGTGGTCGGTGGCCTTGGCGCCGCGCAGGTTGGCGGTGTACAGGGTGCCGTCCGGGTTGAGCACCTCGCCGAAGCGCAGCGTCACCCTGGTACCCGGCGCGGCGCCGCGCAGCCGCAGCCGCGCGGTGCCGACCATGTTCTGCCCCAGATCCACAATGGATACCCCGGGTGCCGGGCTGGTGACGGCCTTCGCCGGCAGTTCCGCCACCGCGCGCACCGGCGGGTCGGCCTGGGCGACCAGGCGTGCGGTCACGTCGGTCTTGGGCCGCGCCGGCGTCCAGTCCCCGGCGTCGAACCCGGGGCTGCTCCAGCCGGTCAGCTCGGCACGGGCGTCGTGGGTCTCGCCGTGCTGGAAGTCGGCGGTGCGGATGGGGCCGACCGTGCTGCGCCAGCTCTCGTCGGTGCCGATCCGGGTCGTCGCGCCGCCGGGGTGGACGACCTCCAGTTGCGCGAGCAGCCCCGGTGAGCTGCCGTACAGGTTCTGCCCTGCCGAGGCGATGCTGCCCGCGTACCAGCCGGTGGACAGTGCCGCGCCGAGGGCGTTGCCACCCTCGCGCAGCAGCGCGGTGACGTCGTAGGTCCGGTACTGCACGCGGGTGGCGTAGTCGGTCCAGCCAGGCGCGAACCGGTCGGCGCTGACCCGGTGGCCGTTGATCTCCGGCTCGGACACGCCGAGCGCGCTGGTGTACAGCCGGGCCCGCTCGACCGGCCGGTCGAGCGTGAAATCCTTACGCAGCAGCGAGGTCCGGTGATCGGGCACCTCGGGTGCGGGGGTCCAGCGAATGGTCCGGTCGCCGGCCACCGGTTCACCGCCGGCGAACGCCTGCCCGTGCGGGTAGCCGTCGGCGGGATGGCTCCACCAGCCGACCTTGCCCCGGGGCTGCGACTGTTCGAGGTAGTACCGCCCGGCCGGAGCGGCCTCGGCCAGCGGCAGCTCACCCCAGCCGTTGTCGGCGTGGTCGTCCAGCCGCCGCGTGGCCACCCGCTGCCCGCCGGGGCCGTCGCGGTAGAGCGTCAGCGTCACGTCCGAGTCGGTGGTGTGCCAGGTGGGAAAACTGCCGGACACCGCCACGAACGGCCGGTCCGCGGTGAACGTCTGGCCGAGCGTGCCGTTCGCGGGAGTTTCCGCCGGGTCCTGCTTGGCGGTGTGCTCGGTCGGCAGCAGCGTGGGCGCGTCGTGACTGATCCAGCGTGCCGTCCAGTCCTGCTGCGTGAGCAGGCCGGTCTCGAACCACCTCGGCTCGGCCCAGCCGGAGGCCTGGCCGCGTTCGTCCCACACGCGGACGGTCCAGTGGTAGCGGGTGCGTGCCGCGAGTGGCCCGCCGGCGTAGGGAATCTGGACCGAGGCCCCGGAGGCGACCCGGCCGCTGTCCCAGACGTCGGCCCGCCCCTCGGCGAGTTTGTCCACAGTGGACGCTACGAGGACGTGGTAGGCGGTCTGCAGGGTGCCCGGCCGCCCGGCACGCAGCCGCCAGCCCAGCCGCGGTGCCGGCTCGTCGATCCCGAGCGGCCGGTCGGCCGACTCGGTGGTCAGGCCGGTCACCGCGGCCGGGGTGGCGCCGGCGGACGGCGACGCCGGCGCCACGCTCGACAGCAGGATCACCAGCAGGGCGGGGATCGCCAGGCGTCTCATCCCGCTCACCTCCCGTCCGGGTCGTCGCTGGTGAACCGCCAGAATCCGGAGGGCACGCGCAGCACGACGTAGCCCGGCTCGGTCCGCAGCACGGACGCGGCCGGGCTCGACTCGACGCCCGCCTGGGCGGGCACGTGCACCTCGGCGACCGAGCCGACCGGTACCTGAACCCGCATCCGCAGCTTCCGGGCGTCGCGCGACCAGGACACCGCGGCGCGGCCGCGTACGGTGTCCACCCCGAACCGGGCCCAGCTCAGCCCCACGCGTGCGTCCGGCCGGACGGTGAAGGTCCGGTAGCCGTCCTCACCGGGCCGCAGGCCGGCGACGTTCTCGTACAGCCACTGCGTGACGGTGCCCTGGAAGTAGTGGTCGCGGGAGCGTGAACCCAGGTGCCACATCTCCCACATGGTGTCGGCACCGTTGTCGAACCAGTGTCCCCAGCTCGGGTAGGTGCGCTGGGTGGCCACGGCGTGCGCGAGGTCGGCGTGGCCGTGTGCGGTGAGCACCGGCAGCAGGACGCTGGTGCCCAGCGCGCCGGTGTTGAGGTGGTTGCCGCGCCGCCGCACGTCGGCGGCCAGGCTCGCCACCACGGTGCCCACCGCGCCGGCGGGAACGAGCCCGAACGCGAGCGGGACGGCGTTGGACGTCTGCCGGTAGTCCGGGTCCTTCGCGGTGCGGTAGTGCCCTTCCGGGGCGAGGAACGCCGTGTTGAGTGCCGTTCGCAGGTCGTCGGCGGCGCCACGGTAGCGGGCCGCGGTGGCCTGCTCGCCGAGCAGCGTGCCCAGCTCCGCGGTGTGGATCAGCGCCCGGTGCAGGTACGCGGTCGCGGTGAGCCGGGTGTCCTCGGGCGGGATGCCGCCGGGATAGCCGGGTGGCAGGTAGTCGCCCAGCGCGGTGACGGCGAGGCCGTCGACCAGCCTGCCGAGTTCGTAGTCCAGGTAGCGGGTCAGCGGCCGCCAGTGCGCGCGCACCAGCTCGGTGTCGCCGTACCAGCGGTGCATCCCGCGCAGCACGAACGGGTACACGGTGGTCCACTCGGGCGCGGGTGCCAGCTCGCGGTAACCCCAGCCGCCGCTGGGCACGATCACCGGCGGCTGCCCGGCGTCGTTCTGGCCGTCGGCGATGTCGCTCAGCCACTTGGTGAACAGCCTGCGCATGTCGAACGCCGCCGCCATCGTCGGCGCGCCCAGCTGCGCGTCGCCGGTCCAGCCGTTCTTCTCGTACATCGGCGTGTCGGTGGGCAGGCCGTGCAGGTTGTTCAACAGGGTGCGGCGCATGGCCCGGTCGAACGTCTCGAACAGCGGCTCGGAGCAGCCGAAGTCGCTCACCGCCGGGACGGCACTGTGCACGACCCGGCCCAGGATGTCCGACGGGCGGGCGCCGGTGATCTCGACGTGGCGGAATCCCTTGTAGCTGAACCGCGGCTCCCAGGCCTCGGTGCCGGTCCCGGCGCTGACGTACTCGTCGACCTGGCTGCGGCCGGTGTAGACGTGCTCGTTGAACGAGTCGACGGTGCCGTCGTCGCGGACCTTCTCGCCGTAGCGGACACTGACCACCGTGCCGCGTGGCGCGTCGGCCGACACCCGCACCCAGCCCGCGGTGGTGCGGCCGAGGTCGGCCACCCAGGTGCCGGGTTTCACCTCCCGCACCGAGGCGGGCCGCACCGACTCGACGATCTCGATCGGCTCGTGCTGCTGGGCCCGCACCGCCCCGGCCGGTGCGGGGCGGACCACGGCCGGTGCCCAGCCGCTGTCGTCGAAACCCGGCTCGGACCAGCCGCCGACGGCCAGCCGCGCGTCGTAGGTCTCCCCCTCGTACAGCGAGTCGAACCGGGTCGGGCTCTCGGCGACCCGCCAGCCGCCGTCGGACACCACGACCGTGCGCGTGCCGTCCGGATGCTCCACTTCCAGCCGGGCCAGCAGCTTCGGTTCGGCCCGCCAGAACGCCTCGGTCCAGCGCCACGCGCTGGGTGTGGTCATCGAGTGGAAGCCGCGGCCCAGCGTGACGCCCAGCGCGTTGTCACCGTGGCGCAGTGCGGCGGTGACGTCGTGCGTGGCGTAGAGGACCGTGCGGTGGTAGGCGGTGAAGCCAGGGTCGAGAACCTGCGTGCCGACGCGGCGGCCGTTGAGTTCGGCCTCGTAGTAGGCCAGCCCGGCGATGTAGAGCCGCGCCCCGGCGATCGGCCGGTCCACCCGGAATCCCTTGCGCAGCAACGGAGCAGGGGCCGTCACCGGTACCGACACCCCGCTGCCCCACGGCCCCTGGCCGTACGGTGCGAGCACGGTGGCCGGCGCCCAGCCGGAGTCGTCGAAGCCGGGCTCGGTCCAGCCGGGGACCTCCGCGTCGGTGGCCCGCCAGCCGGGGCCAGTGACCAGTTCCCGCTCCCCCGACGCGGTCTCGGCGACCAGGCGCACCAGCAGCCCGGCGGGGTTGACCGACGCGCCGCCGCGGTTGGTCGCCACGGCCGCCAGCACGAGCCGCTCCGCGGGGGCGGCCTCGGCCTGCCGTCCGGTCCGCCAGCCGTCGGTGCGCTGCGGGGCATGCAGGAGCCGTTCGCCGTTGCAGTACAGGGTGAAGTCGTCGTCGGCGGTGGCCACCACCCGGACGCGCCGCACCCCGGCAGGCAGGTCCACCGCGCCGCGGAACCACCGCGGGCCGGGCGGCGCGCCGGACGTCGACCCGTCGGCCGTCCAGATCCACGACGCGCCCGCGAACGGCAGCGCGGGCTCCGGTTCGGGCGCGCCGATCCAGGAGGCCTGCCACGGCCTGCCCAGCAACGCGGTCTCCCACCAGCCGGGCTCGCTCCAGCCGCTGACGCCGCCGTGGGCGTCCCACACCCGTACCCGCCAGAAGTACCGGGTCGACGGCTTCAGGTCCGGCCCGGCGTACACGGCGGCCTGCGTGTCGCCGGGGACGCGGTCGCCGCGCCAGACGTCGGCGTGACCGGGCCGGGTGCCGACCTCCAGCTGGTAGGCGGTCTGGGTGGCGCCGTGCCCGTCGGCGGCCAGTGCCCAGGACAGCCGCGGCCGGGCGGTGTCGGTACCGAGCAGGTTCGGTGCGTGCTCGACGTAGCAACGGTCCACTCGCAGCACGGATTTCCTTCCACCGCCGGGTGTTGCCGCCGCCGCGGGCCCGCCGAACGCCGCCGCGCCGGCGACCAGGCCCGCTCCGGTGGCCGATCTCCGCAGGAATACTCGCCGGTCGAACCGCGTCATCGCATCTCCCGCCGGTGGTTTTCCCGCTACGGTAGGAAAATCGCCTGCCCGCGGACAATCGTGCTGTCCCGATGTGGCCATGTCGGCAGGCACGCCTAGACTCGCGGCATGTCTGCGGTGGACACCCTGCGCCGGGTCTTCGGCTACGACTCCTTCCGCGGCGAGCAGGAGTCGATCATCGACCACCTGGTCGCCGGCGGAGACGCGCTCGTGCTCATGCCCACCGGCGGCGGGAAGTCGCTGTGCTACCAGATCCCGGCACTGGTCCGCGAGGGCGTCGGGGTGGTGATCTCACCGCTGATCGCGTTGATGCAGGACCAGGTCGACGCACTGAAGGCACTCGGCGTGCGGGCCGGTTTCCTCAACTCGACGCAGGACTTCGCGCAGCGCCGGGAGGTGGAGTCGGCGTTCCTGCGTGGTGAGCTGGACCTGCTGTACCTGGCGCCGGAGCGGCTGCGGGTGGAGTCCACGATCAGCCTGCTCGACAAGGGCAGGGTGTCGCTGTTCGCCATCGACGAGGCGCACTGCGTCTCGCAGTGGGGGCACGACTTCCGGCCCGACTACCTCGGGCTGTCCGAGCTGCACGAGCGCTGGCCGGACGTGCCGAGGGTGGCACTGACCGCGACCGCCACGCAGGCCACCCGGGAGGAGATCGCCACCCGGCTGGACCTCACCGGCGCCAAGCACTTCGTGGCCAGCTTCGACCGGCCCAACATCCAGTACCGCATCGTGCCGAAGGACCGGCCGCAGCAGCAGTTGCTGAAGCTGCTGAAGACCGAGCACGCCGGTGACGCGGGGATCGTCTACTGCCTGTCCCGGGCGTCGGTGGAGAAGACCGCGGACTTCCTGACCGCCAACGGCATCGAGGCACTGCCCTACCACGCGGGCCTGGACAACCGGACGCGGGCGGCGCACCAGTCGCGGTTCCTGCGCGAGGACGGCCTGGTCGTCGTGGCCACGATCGCCTTCGGCATGGGCATCGACAAGCCGGACGTGCGGTTCGTCGCGCACCTGGACCTGCCCAAGTCGGTGGAGGGCTACTACCAGGAGACCGGCCGGGCCGGCCGCGACGGGCTGCCGTCGACGGCGTGGCTGGCCTACGGGCTGCAGGACGTGGTGCAGCAGCGCAAGATGATCGACACCAGCGAGGGCGACCTCGCGCACCGGCGCAGGCTGAGCACGCACCTGGACGCCATGCTGGCGTTGTGCGAGACGGTGGAGTGCCGCCGGGTGCAGCTGCTGGCCTACTTCGGGCAGGAGGGGCAGCCGTGCGGCAACTGCGACACCTGCCTCAACCCGCCGACGGCCTGGGACGGCACGGTCGCCGCGCAGAAGCTGCTGTCGGCGGTGTACCGACTGGACAACGAGCGCGGCCAGCGGTTCGGCGCCGGTCAGGTGATCGACATCCTGCTGGGCCGCAAGACGCCGAAGGTCGAGCAGTTCCGCCACGATCAGCTGTCGGTGTTCGGCGTCGGCACCGACCTGTCGGAGAGCGAGTGGCGGGGTGTGGTGCGGCAGCTGCTGGCGCAGCGGCTGCTGGCCGTCGAAGGTGACTACGGGACGCTGGCGCTGACCGAGGACAGCGGCGAGGTGCTGGGCCGCCGCCGCACGGTGCGGCTGCGGACCGAACCGGAACGCACCGCCGCGCCCCGGTCCTCGGCGCGTGCCAAGGCAGCGGCGGTGGACATGCCGGCCGAGGCGGCGCCGGTGTTCGAGCGGCTGCGGGCCTGGCGGGCCGCGGCGGCCAAGGAGCAGGGCGTGCCAGCGTACGTGATCTTCCACGACGCGACGCTGCGCCAGATCGCCGCCCGCTCCCCCGCCACGCTGGCCGACCTGGGCGGCATCAGCGGCGTCGGCGAGAACAAGCTGGCCCGCTACGGGCAGCAGATCCTCGACACCCTGGCCGAGCCCGCGGCGTCCTGACGGCTGGCGGAGGCTCGTGAAGGCCACCATCATTAGGTGAGCGTCAGGGCCCCGGCAAAGTCGGGGCGTCGTGGGCGATTGCCGTGAGGGCCCCCTTCACGGCATCAGACGCCACCACATCCGCCCTCACCCCGGCACACCCGCCCCACCAGCCTCGAACACCACAACCACCCCACCAGCCACCACGAACGAGACAACCCCAGCAAGCACCAGAGCACGTGAAGGCCACCATCACCACGTCACACGTAATGAAGGTGGCCTTCACGTGCTCTAACGGCTCCGGCCTGGCAAAGCCCGGCATCCGGCAGGGCGAGGTAGGTGGTCCCCCGAGCGCAGAACTCGCGTCAGGGCGGGGCTGTCTCGTCCGTGGTAGCTGATGCCGTGAAGGCCGCCCTCACGGCACCAGATGCCGTGAGGGCCCCCTTCACGGCACAGGCGAGGCGGCCCAGTGAGTCAGAAGCGGCTGGCGGCCAGCTCGCCGACGGCCATCACGTGCTCCATCAGCGTGATCAGCACCTGCTTGGTCGAGTCGCGGTCGCGCGCGTCGCACAGCAGCAGCGGCACCGTCGGGTCGACGTCCAGCGCCGCACGCACCTCCTCGGTGCCGTAGCGGTACGCGCCGTCGAAGCAGTTGACCGCCACCACGAACGGCAGCCCGCGCCGCTCGAAGAAGTCCACCGCGGCGAAACAGCTGTCCAGTCGCCGGGTGTCGGCCAGCACGACCGCGCCCAGCGCGCCGTCGGCCAGCTCGTCCCACATGAACCAGAACCGGTCCTGTCCCGGCGTGCCGAACAGGTACAGGATCAGCTCGGGGTTGATGGTGATGCGGCCGAAGTCCAGCGCCACCGTCGTCGTGGTCTTGCGTTCCACCCCGGTCAGGTCGTCGACACCGGCCGACGCCTCGGTGATCAGCTCCTCGGTGCGCAGCGGGGGAACCTCGCTGACCGAGCCGACCATGGTGGTCTTTCCTACTCCGAACCCGCCCGCTACCAGCAGCTTCACCGCGGTCGCGGTGAGGGACCGCCTCGGCGCGTCAGAGTTTCCGGATGCCATCGAGAACCGCCTGGAGTACGTGTTTGTTGGGTCGTTCGGTCACCGGGTCCGCCACCGTGGCCGTGCGGTAGAGCATGTGCCCGTCCTCGATGAGGTCGCCGAGCAGCACCTTGACCACCGGCAGCGGCAGGTCGACCCGGGCGGCCACCTCGGCCACCGAGAGGGGACGTTGGCACAGCCGGATGATCTGCGCGTACTCGGGGTCCATCGTCACGCATTCGGCGGCCGACCGCATGGCGACCACCAGCGTGATCATGTCCAGCCCCACGGCGGCCGAGCGCGTCCGTCCGCCGGTGACCGCGTACGAGCGGACCAGCGGACCGGCCTCCTCGTCGAACCACGCCTCGTGCCGGCCGCTCATGGCGAGCTTCGCTCGACCCCGGCGCCGGCCCGCGGCGCCGCCGTGAGCACCGCGCCGACGCGCTTGACCATCAGGTTCATCTCGTAGGCCACCATGCCCATGTCCGCCGTCTCCGTCGCCAGCAGCGCCAGGCAGGCGCCGCGGCCCGCGGCGGTGACGAACAGGAACGCGTGGTCCATCTCCACGACCGTCTGCCGCACGTTGCCGCCGCCGAAGTGCCTGCCGGTTCCCCTGGCCAGGCTCTGGAACGCCGAGGCCACCGCCGACAGGTGCTCGGCGTCGGCCTCGGACAGGTTGCCCGACCGCCCGATCAGCAGGCCGTCGGAGGACAGCACGACCGCTCTGTCCGCGCCGGCCACGCGCTTGATCAGGTCGTCGAGCAGCCAGTCGAGCTCGTTGACTCCCGCGTTGACCATCAGGCTCAGTCTCCATACCTGTCGTCGTGACCGTCCGGGTCCTGTTCTCGGGCCCGGCGGGTGCCCTGCTGGAACGCCGCCAGCCGGTTGCGGGCCATCTCCGGTGAATCGCCCCTGTCCTGCTCTCGCTCGACACCGGGCAGATCGTTACGCAGCTGCGGCACCAGGTTCTGCTGGCGGCGCCGCTGCGGCAGCGGCGGGCGTCCCGGCGCACCGGGACCGCCCGGCCCGCGCACCGGGGGCTCGGCGGGCGCCCGGCCGGCCGACCGCGGCGGGCGGGGTGGCGCCGGCGGCGGCGGGGTGGGTGGTGCCTCCTGCCGCGGCGGTACCGGCACGTGCGGGCGGAACAGGTTCTGCCGGGTCGGCTCGTCCACCTCGTGGTAACCGTTGCCGGCGGGCTCGGGTTCGGGCTCCGGCTCGGGTTCGTAGTCGTCGTACTCCGAGTCTGGCACCGACTGCAGAGCCTCCACCAGTGCGGGTTCCGGCCACTGCGGCGCCTCGGGTTCCTCGCGCACGGGCTCCTCCGGTTCGGGCAGCGGGCTCAGCAGGTCCGAGCGCACCAGCACGATCGCCCGGGTACCGCCGTAGGCGGACTCACGCAGCGTCACCGAGATCCCGTGCCGCACCGCCAGCCGCGCCACCACGAACAGGCCCAGCCGCGGCTCGGAGGACAGCGCCATGATCCCGAAGTCCGGCGGGTCGGCCAGCATGCCGTTGAGCGCCGCGCAGTGCTCCGGCTCGATGCCCAGCCCCTGGTCCTCGACCTCCAGCACGACACCGCGGCCGACGATGTTGCCGCGCACCTCGACCCGCGACTCCGGCGGGGAGAACGACGTCGCGTTGTCGATCAGCTCGGCCAGCAGGTGCATCAGGTCGCCGACGACCGGGCCGTTCACCGCGATCGCGGGCAGGCCGGACACCCGCACCCTGGCGAAGTCCTCGGTCTCGGCGGCCGCGCCACGGGCCAGCTCGCCGATGCCGACCGGGTTGCGCCACTGCCTGCCCGGCTGCCCGCCGCCGAGAATGATCAGGTTCTCCGCGTTGCGCCGCGCCCGGGTGGACAGGTGGTCCAGCTGGAACAGCGTCTCCAGCTGGTCGGGGTCCTCCTGGCGGCGCTCGGCCTGGTCGAGCACCTTCAGCTGGCGGTGCACGATGACCTGGCTGCGGTGGGCGATGTTGAGGAACACCGTCTTGGTGCCCTCACGGATCTTCGCCTCGTCGACGGCCGCCGCGATCGCGGTCTGCTGGGCGGTGTTGAACGCGTCGGCCACCTGCCCGATCTCGTCGCTGCCGTGGTCGAGCACGGCGACGTCGGAGTCGAGGTCGACGTCCTCGCCCCGGCGCAGCCTGCCCACCAGCTCCGGCAGCCGGGTGTCGGCCAGGTCCAGGGTGTCCTCGCGCAGCCGCGCCAGCCTGCCGATCAGCCGGTTGGACAGCCGCAGCGCCAGCAGGAACACCGCGACGGCGAACAGCAACGCGAGCGCGCCCGCGATGATCGAGGTGATCAGCGTGTTCTCGCCGTCGTCGATGGCCTTCTGCGTACTCTGCGAACTCTGCTGCACGAACAGGCCCATGAGCGAGTCGCCGACCTGCCGCGACGCCGCCCGCCACTCGTTCTCCGCGATCGGCAGCTGCGACTGCGGGCCGCGCAGGAACGCGTTCTCCACCGTCGTCAGCTTCTGCCACGCGTCGCTGGCCAGCAGCTGGTCGTAGCGGGCCTTCACCTCGGGGATCATCCGCGGCACCGTCGAGGTCAGCTGCGCGTGGTAGGCGCCGATCTGCTCGACGTAGGCACGGTAACCGGCCTCGTCCAGCCCGCCGCTGACCAGGCCGGCGGCGGCGAGCGCGTCGGCACGCTGCATGCCGTCGGCCGCGACGAACAACGGCACGGCGATCACCCGCAGGTAGCCGGCCTCCGCGTCGGGCGCCTCCTGGGCCAGGCCGGTGAGTCCCTCGGCGAACTGGTCGAGGATGCGGTTGTAGTAGGCGTAGGCCTCGGTCAGCGGCAGCTGCCCGGCGTCGGCGCGCTGGCGGACCTGCGGCAGCTGCGCGACCAGCTGCCCGGCGGTGCCGATGTTGCGCTGCACGCTCTCCGGCGCCTCACCGGCCAGGCCACGCAGGGTGTCCATGATCCCGGCGCCCGCGGCGTCGGTCTTGGCCCGCTGTTCGACGAGCGCGACCCGCTCGTTGCCGGCACCGCTGACCTCACGCAGCGTCAGCCTGCGCTCCTCCTGCGCGGAGGTGAAGAACAGCAGCGCGGGCCGTTCCGAATTGCGGATCTTGTTCGCGAAGTCGCGCACACCGATGGCGTCGTAGATCAGATAACCGGCAAGTGCCACGCCGACCAGCAACAAGGTGATACTGGGAATCAACGCGATCGACAGCACGCGTGCGCGAATCGAGGCACCGCGTCGTCGCACGGAGGTCTTCATCACCGCTGTCCGTTGTCCTTCCGGCAGTTTCGTCCAAAACCCCCATGCGCCAGACGGCGCCGACCGGACGTTAAACACCCCCACTTGAGTGAGTCAAATGGGCTACTCCGTCCAGCCGAGCCGTGTGGTGATCGCTTAACTACGGCCACCGCGTTCCGGAAACGCCTCAACCCGAAATAGTGACCCAGCTCGCAGTACGGACACCGGGGACGAACGGTTCACGCCGGTTTTCGTGACCCCCGTCACCGAACCGGTGGCGACGAATCCGGAACGTGACGTTGGCGACTCCGCTCAGCGAACGGGCCGGTTCACCGACGGCGGCTCGGCGCCGGGAGCGGTTCCCCACGCCGACGGGGTGTCACCGACGGTGTGCGCGAGCCTGCCGCCGCGGGCGATCGAGTCCCAGGTCAGCCAGGTGCGTTCGACCGGCCTGCCGTTCAACGTGACCGACTGGACGTACCGCCGGGAGTCGCTGACCCCCGGCGCGGTCACCCGCAGCGTGCCGCCCTGGCCGCGGAACCGTCCGATGTGGACTTCGGCGGACTCGAACTGCGGGCTGGACACCGCGAGGAAGTTCGCACCGGCCATCGTCGGGTAGAGCCCGAGCGAGGAGAACACGTACCAGGCCGACATCGTGCCCAGGTCGTCGTTGCCGGTCATGCCGTCCGGGCCGGTGCTGAACAACGTCATCGCCGCCCGCACCACGGTCGCCGTCTTGGCCGGTGTCCCGGTCCACAGGTAGGTGTAGGGCGCCAGCAGGTCGGGTTCGTTGTTCGGGTTGTAGGTGGGTTTGCCGTAGTAGTCGTACGGGTCGGTGATCCAGTCGCGGCGCGCGGTGCCGGCCGGGTCGGTGAGCAGCTTGTCGTAGGCGAAGAACGCGTCCAGCCTGCGCCCGGCGGCGGCCCGTCCGCCCATCAGCTCGACCAGGCCTGCCGTGTCCTGGGGCACCAGCCACTGGTACTGGTACGCGCCGCCCTCGTGGAACTGGTGTCCCGCGGGAACCGGGTCGTAGGGCGTGACCCAGGCGCCGTCGGAGGTACGCGGCCGGAAGTGCGCGATCGAGGCGTCCCACAGGTTGCGGTACCACTGGCCGCGCTCGGCGAACATCGCCGCGTCGTCGTGGCGGCCCAGGCCGCGGGCCATCAGCGCCAGCGCCGCGTCGGCGGAGGCGTACTCCAGCGTCGCCGACGCCGGGTGCTTGCAGTCGTTGTCGCCGCCCTTGTGCGCGCAGTCGGTGCCCACGCCCAGCCCGGACGGCAGGTATCCCTTGGCGGCGTAGAACTCCTGACCGGAACGGCCGTTGTACGGCGAGTCCGCGGGCGGCGTGCTGGTGGCGTTGCGGCGCAGCAGCTCGTAGGCCTCCCGTTCGTGCCCGGCCAGCAGTCCCTTCGACCACGCCTCGACGAGGAACGGCGCGACCGGGTCACCGGTCATGATGTTGGTCTCGCTGTTGGCCAGTCCCCAGCGCGGCAGCCAGCCGCCGTCGCGGCCCGCCGCGACCACCGACAGCGCGACGTCGCGGGCCACGCCCGGTTCGATCAGCTGCAGCAGCTGGTTCTGCGGCCGGTAGGTGTCCCACAGCGAGAGGTTCTGGTACGGCGTGTAGCCGCGGGCGCGGTGGACCCTGCCGTCGAACCCGGCGTAGCTGCCGTCGACGTCGCCGGCGAGATTCGGGTGCAGCTGCGCGTGGTAGAGCGAGGTGTAGAACGCGGTCCGCCGCTCGGGCGTGCCGCCGGTGACCCGGATCGAACCCAGCTTCTCCGTCCACTTGCGGTGCAGCGCGGCCCGGGTGGCGTCGAAGTCGAACGACCCACCGGTCTCGGCGGCCAGGTTGCGCCGGGCGCCCTCCAGCCCGGTGTAGGACAGGCCGACCTTCAGCACGGCGTCCCGGTCGGCGCTGGCGTCGAAGCTGACCCAGGCGCCGTTGCCGCCCGTACCGGCCGCGTCGCGGCCGCCGGGGGTCAGCGTGGCCCCGCGCCAGGTGCCGGTCGCGGTGAACGGCCGGTCGAAGGTCGCCGAGAAGTAGACGGTGTGCTCGTCCTTGCCCGCGCAGAACCCGCCCGCCCGCACCCTTCCCTCGATGGTGCGGTCGCCGACGACGTGGATCTCCGAGTCGTGCACCTTCTGGTTGGCCTTGCCGGTGTTGAACAGGACGTTGGCCTGCCCGATGGCCGGGAAGGTGTAGCGCTGCCAGCCGGTCCGCTGCGTGGCGGTCAGCTCGGCGCCGACGCCGTAGCGCTTCAGCCCCACCCGGTAGTAACCGGGCTCGGCCTCCTCGTCGTCATGGCTGTAGGTCGACTTGTAGGCCTCGTGGTCGGCGGTGGTCACCGGGCCGGTGGTCGGCATGACCGGCAGCTCCCCCATCACGCCGCAGCCGACGCCGGACAGGTGGGTCTGGCTGAAGCCGTAGATGGAGTCCTGCAGGTAGTCGTACCCGCCCTGGCCGCCGGTGTCCGGGCTGACCTGCACCATGCCGAACGGCGCGCTGGCGCCGGGGAAGGTGTTGCCGAAGTTCTGCGTGCCGATGAACGGGTTGACCAGCGTCGTCGGGTCCTCCGGCGCCGCCGCCGCGGCGCTGCCGCTGACCAGCCCGGCGCCCAGCGTCGTGACCACGGCGATCGTCCCGAACCTGCGCATTCCGGCCTCCCGGTGACATCGTTGTCAGAGCGCGTCACGGGACGCGGCCCGCCCAGGAACTTTCCACGGCGGGCCCGCCGCTGTCAACGATTCACGTACCGGTACGCACCTGTGCGACGTTGGACTGCGCGCCGTAGACGTAGGGCCGCACCCGGAACGTGGCCACCTTCTCGTCGGGCAGGGTGATCAGGCCGAACGAGGTGATGTTCGCGTCGAGTACGGCGGCCACGCTGAACTCCGGCTTGCCGCGTGGCCGGATCTCCACCAGGTAGCCCTCCTCGTCGGCGGCGTGGTCGACCCAGGTGAAGTGGATTCCGTTGGCGTGCTTGACGGCCGCCTTCAGGTCGGTGGCCGCACCCCCCGCCCTGGTCCGCTCGTCGCGGATCGCCACGGGCGCCACCGACGTGCCCGGCAGCGCCTTCGGCTCGGCCCAGCCGTGGTCGGCCTGCTCGCTGCCCGGCGCCATCTCGCCCGGCGGCAGGGTCACCTCCACCTCGGCCGACGCCGGTCCGAAGTAGGGCCGCAGCCGGTAGAAGAACGGCGTCTCGGGGATCAGGTCGGGATGGGTGAACGCGGTCTGCTGCGGCGGCGCGTACTGCAGGACGGTGTACTGGCCGTTCTCCTCGGTGGCGAACTCGACCACCCGGCCGGCCGCGCCCGGCTCCAGCCCTTCCCAGTGCAACTCGGCGTGCGTGGGCGAGGTCAGCGTCGCGGTGAGCCGCACCCCGGCCTCGGGGGTGTCGGCGGCGCAGCCAGCCGCGGCGAACACGATCGCCGCGGCCGCCACGGAGAGCCTCATTTCTGCCAGAACCGGACTCCGCTCCAGACCACGGTGGCTGGGCCGTTGCCGCTGTTGGTGCGGTAGGCGCCGAACTTGTCGTAGAACGAGCCGCCCGGGCTGGCCACCTCGTGCTTACGGGAACCGTTGATGTAGGTGCGGTGCTGGCCGCCGACCTGGTGCACGGTGTTGACCCGCACCGTCGCGCCGACCGTGGCGCCGGTGGCGATGGTCGTGCCGCCGTGCACCGCGTACAGCCGCCCGCCGCGTTCGACGGCGAGCATGAAGAACGGGCCGCTGCCGAAGGTCTGCTTCAGGCTGATGCGGGTGCCGCCCATGCTGGTGATGCGGAAGCTGCCCTCGAACTGGCGGGTCCCGCTGCTGTAGGTGTCGTAGCGGCGCTCGGCACGCTGGTCGCCGCTCGCGGTCGAGCAGGTGAGGCGGAACGTCAGGTTGTCCACCTGGCCGCACCCCCGTTCCTGCACCTTGAACGATGGCGAGTACGAGCGCCACGGGCCGGACTCCACCTGGGCAACGGCGGGCGACGCTGTCATCAGCAGTCCGCACACCGCCGCGAAACCCGCGATCACGCGGGGCCGTCGAGACATTCCAACCTCCTAGTTGGGGTGTGGCAGGCGGTCATGTCTGGCGGCGCGCTCAGCTTAGGAGAGCGCTTTCACCGGCACAAGATCCGGCGTTTGTTTAACCGGTCCGGCCCAGCGGTATCCGGGGCCCATGGCTGACACCGTTGCCGACTTCGTACTGGCCCGCCTGCGTGAATGGGGTGTCGAACAGGTCTTCGCCTACCCCGGTGACGGCATCAACGGGCTGGTCGCGGCGTTCCGCGACGCCGGCGACCGGCCCCGGTTCGTGCAGTCCCGGCACGAGGAGATGTCGGCGTTCCAGGCGGTGGGCTACGCCAAGTTCGGCGGCGGGGTCGGCGTATGCATGGCGACTTCCGGCCCGGGTGCCATCCACCTGCTCAACGGGCTCTACGACGCCAAGCTCGACCACGTTCCGGTGGTCGCCATCGTCGGGCAGACCGCGCGCAGCGCGATGGGTGGCAGCTACCAGCAGGAGGTCGACCTGCAGGCGCTCTACCGCGACGTCGCCGGCGAGTACCTGGTGGAGGTCAACGTCGCCGAGCAGCTGCCCAACGCGCTGGACCGGGCCCTGCGCACGGCGCTGGTGCGCCGGGCGCCGACCGCGCTGATCATCCCGAACGACCTGCAGGAGGAGAAGTACTCGCCGCCGGAGCACGCGTTCAAGCACGTGCCGTCCAGCCCGCCCGCGTCGCTGCGCAGCACGGCCGTCCCGCCGGCCGAGGAGCTGGAACACGCCGCGGCGATCCTCAACGAGGGCAGCAAGGTGGCCATCCTGGCCGGCCAGGGCGCCCGCGACGCGGCGGCCGAGCTCCGCGAGGTCGCCGAGCTGACCGGCGCGGGCGTGGCGAAGGCGTTGCTGGGCAAGGACGTCCTGCCCGACGACCTGCCCTACGTCACCGGCTCGATCGGCCTGCTGGGCACGCGGCCGACCTACGAGCTGATGCAGGGCTGCGACACGCTGCTGATCGTCGGGTCGAACATGCCCTACTCGCAGTTCCTGCCCGAGTTCGGCCAGGCGCGCGCGGTGCAGATCGACGACGACGCGCGGTTCCTCGGCCTGCGTTACCCCGTCGAGTCCACCCTGCTCGGCGACGCCGGAGGCACACTGCGGGCACTGCTTCCGTTGCTGGAGCGCAAGACCGAGCGCTCGTGGCGCGACGGCGTGGAGAAGTCGGTGACGCGCTGGTACGAGACGCTGGAGCGGCAGGCCATGCTCGACGCCGACCCGGTGAACCCGATGCGGGTGGTGCACGAGCTGTCCCAGCGGATCCCGGACAACGCCCTGGTCACGGCCGACTCCGGGTCGTCGACCAACTGGTACGCGCGCAACCTGCGCTTCCGCGGCACGATGCGCGGGTCGCTGTCCGGCACACTGGCCACGATGGGCCCCGGCGTGCCGTACGCCATCGGCGCCAAGTTCGCCTGCCCGGACCGGCCGGTGGTGGCGCTGGTCGGCGACGGCGCGATGCAGATGAACGGCATGGCCGAGCTGCTGACCATCGCCCGCTACCGGGACCGCTGGCCCGACCAGCGGCTGGTGGTCTGCGTGTTCCACAACGGCGACCTCAACCAGGTCACCTGGGAGCTGCGGGCGATGGGTGGCTCGCCGAAGTTCGAGCAGTCGCAGACGCTGCCCGAGGTGTCCTACGCCGACTTCGCCCGCGGCATCGGCCTGCGTGGCATCGCCGTGGACACCCCGGAGGCGCTGGGGTCCGCGTGGGACGACGCGCTGGCCGCCGACCGGCCGGCCGTGCTGGACGTCCGCTGTGACCCGGAGGTCCCGCCGATCCCGCCGCACGCCACGTTCGAGCAGGTGAAGTCGATGACCGAGGCGGTGCTGCGGGGCGACCCCAACGCCTGGCACCTGGTCACGCAGGGCGTCAAGACGAAGTTCCAGGAGCTGCTGAGGTGACGGCGCCCGCCCGCTACCGGGCCGCCTGCGACTACCTGTCGGTGGCGCAGATCTACCTGCGGGACAACGTGCTGCTGCGCGAACCGTTGCGGCCGGAGCATCTCAAGCCGAGGCCGCTGGGCCACTGGGGCACCTGCCCCGGCCTCAACCTTGTCTACAGTGGACTGAACGGGCTGGTGCGGCGGACCGGGCAGCGCACCCTGCTGGTGACCGGTCCCGGCCACGGCGCCCCGGCCGTGCACGCCAACCTGTGGCTGGAGGGCACGCACGCCGACGTCGACCCGGCGCTGAGCCCGGACGGGCGCGGGCTGGCCGAGCTGGTGCGCCGGTTCTCCTGGCCGGGCGGCTTTCCCAGCCACCTCTCCCCCGAGGTGCCCGGCGTCATCCACGAGGGCGGCGAGCTGGGTTACGCGCTGGCGACGGCGTTCGGCGCGGCACTGGACGACCCGGAACTGCTGGTGGCGTGCGTGGTCGGCGACGGCGAGGCGGAGACCGGGCCGACCGCGGCGTCCTGGCATTGCCCGCGGTTCCTGGACCCGGCCACCGGCGGGCGGGTCCTGCCGATCCTGCACCTCAACGGTTACAAGATCGCCTCGCCGACCGTGTACGGCACGATGCCCGACGAGCAGCTGACCGCGTACTTCACCGGCTGCGGCTGGTCGCCCCGGATCGTCGACGTGGCCGCCGCAGACGATCCGGACGCGGCCTGGGCGTCCGCGCTGGACGGCGCCTGGGCCGACCGGGACGCCGAGCGTCCGCCGATGCTGGTGCTGCGCAGCCCGAAGGGCATGGGCGCGCCGGATACCGACCCGGGCGGCACGCCGCTGGCCGGGACGTTCCACGCCCACCAGGTTCCGCTGGAGCACGCCGCCGACGATCCGGCCGAGCTGGCCGCCCTGGAGCACTGGCTGCGCTCCTACCGGCCGGAGGAGCTGTTCGGCGCCGACGGCAGCCCCGCCGGTGACCTGACCGCGCTGGCGCCCGAGGGCGATCTGCGGCTGGGCTCGGTCCCGCAGGCCAACGGCGGGCGGCTGCGCCGCGACCTGCCGCTGCCGCCGCTGGAGAAGTTCGCCGTCGGCCTCGGCACCGAGGTGAGTGCCACCGCGACGGCGGGTGAGTGGCTGGCCGAGCTGATGCGGGCCACCGAGCGGCGCCGCGACTTCCGCGTGGTGTGCCCGGACGAACTGGAGTCCAACAACCTCGGGGCGCTGCTGTCGGCGACGTCGCGGGCGTTCACCGGCGAGACCGGCGAGTACGCCGAGCACCTGGCCGCGGGCGGCAGGGTGATGGAGGTGCTGTCGGAGCACCTGTGCCAGGGCTGGCTGCAGGGTTACCTGCTCACCGGCAGGCACGGCCTGTTCCCCTGCTATGAGGCCTTCGTGTCCATTGTGGACGGAATGGTCAACCAATACGCCAAGTTCCTGAAGATGTCCGGCGAGGTGCCCTGGCGCGCACCGGTGGCGAGCCTGAACTACCTGCTCACCAGCGACGGCTGGCGTCAGGAGCACAACGGCTACAGCCACCAGGGTCCCGGGTTCATCAACGCCATGCTGACCAAGAAGGAGGGCGTCGCCAGAGTCTACCTGCCGCCGGACGCCAACACGCTGCTGGTGACGCTGCGCGACTGCCTGGCCTCGACCGGCCTGATCAACGTGGTGGTGGCGGGCAAGCAGAGCGGTCCGCAGTGGCTGGACCTGGACGCGGCCGAGCGGCACTGCCGAGCCGGGGCGGGGGTCTGGGAGTGGGCCTGCACCGGTGATCCCGGGCGGCCCGACGTGGTGCTCGCCTGCGCGGGCACCACCCCCACCGTCGAGACCCTGGCCGCGGTGACGCTGCTGCGGGAGCGGGCGCCCGCGCTGCGGGTGCGGGTGGTCAACGTGGTCGACCTGCTCACCCTGGCGCCGTCGCGGCGGCATCCGCACGGCATGGACGAGCGTGAGTTCGCCGCGTGCTTCGGCACCGGCGTCCCGGTGGTGTTCGCCTTCCACGGTTACCCGTCGGCGGTGCACGAGGTGCTGCACGGCCGGCCCCGGCCCAACCGGTTCCACGTCCACGGCTACCTGGAGGAGGGCACCACGACGACGCCGCTGGACCTGCTGGCGGACAACCGGATGAGCCGCTACGACCTGGCCGCCGCCGCGGTGCGGCACGCCGCCGGGTGGTCGTCGGCAGGTGGTGCCGTCGCGCAGGGCCTGCTGCGCACGCGAAAGGAACTGGTGGCCAGGGCCTACGCCGACGGCGCGGACCCGCCGGAGTTCACCGAGTGGAGGTGGTCGCAGTGCTCGTCCTGACCGTCAATCCCGGCTCGTCCAGCCTGCGGGCGCATCTGGTCGACACGACCGACGAGCGGGTCGTCGACGAACTGGAGACCGGGCAGCCCGCCGACTCCGAGGAGGCGCTGCGCGCGCTCGGGGAACTGCTGGACCGGCTGCCCGCCGAGCCGATCAGCCTGATCGCGCACCGGGTGGTGCACGCCGGGAAGATCACCGAGCCCGCCGTCGTCGACGAGACCGTGCGCGAGGCGCTGCGGTCGGCGGCTCCGCTGGCGCCCGCGCACGTACCGAAGACGCTGGCGCTGCTGGACTTCCTGCACGACCGGCTGCCCGACCGGGTGCAGCTGATCTGCCCGGACACGGCGTTCCACCGCGACCTGCCCGAAGCCGCGTACACCTACCCGGTGCCGGCGTCGTGGCGGGAGTGGGGCGTGCGCCGCTACGGCTTCCACGGCCTGTCCTACGGCTGGGCGCTGCGGCGGGCGGCCGAGCTGCTGGACCGGCCCGCCGGGGAGCTGCAGGTGCTGATCGCGCACCTGTCCGGCGGCTGCTCGGCCTGCGCGGTGCGCGATGGCCGCAGTGCCGACACGTCGATGGGGTTCACCCCGCTGGAGGGCATGGCCATGTCGACCCGGTCCGGCTCGGTGGATCCGGGGCTGCTGTTCTGGCTGCTGGAGGAGCGCGGGCTGGAGCCCGGCGAGGTCTCCGAGCAGCTGCAGCACGCGTCCGGGCTGCTCGGGCTGTCCGGCGGGTTGTCGGCGGACACTAGGGACCTGGTCGCCGACGGTTCACCCGCCGCCCGGCTGGCCCTGGACGTGTTCTGCCACCGGGTGCGCCGCGAACTGGGCGCGCTGGCCACCAGCCTGGAGCGGCTGGACGCCGTGGTGTTCACCGGCGACATCGGCTGGGACCAGCCGGAGGTGACCGAGGCGGTGTGTGCCGGCCTCGGCACATTGGGAGTCCACAGCGGACTCGACTCGCGCCGCGAGGAGGACGCGGTGATCAGCTCCTCGGGCGTGCCGGTGCTGACCGTGCGTTCGCGGGAGGAACTGCAACTGGCCGCGGTCGCCGCCCGGCAGGGCGTCAGCGACCGGGAAGGGACCCCGGTATGAACCAGGCCGACAACATCGACAACGACCCGGTACGCGAGCAGGGCCCGCCGACCGTGTGGGAGGGCGCGGCCGGGGCACCGGCGCTGCTGGTGCTGGACCCGGCGGGTGCGGCCAACCACGAGGGGCTGCCCGCGAGCTGGCGGGACGTCACCACGCGGCGGCAAGTGGTGTGGTTCCGCCTGCCGACCGACGGCGCGCTGTCGGCGGCGGAGGAGATGCTGACCGACCCGTCCGCGCTGGGCGGCACGGTGGACCTGCTGGCCAGCGGTCCCGCGGCGGGCACGGCGGTGGCGCTGGCCGGGCGGCACGCCGACACGGTGCGGTCGCTGCTGCTGGTCGATCCCGAGGAGGAACCGGCGCGGATCCCGGTCGACGTCCGGGTGGTCGCGCACAGCACCGGCGGCCCCCGCGACCGGGTGCCGCCGCCGTTGCCGCTGGGACATCCGGACGTGGTGGCGGCTGTGGAACGGACGCTGGCCGAACTGGACGCTTAGAGGCGCCGGGCCGCGGCGGTGAGGTCGTCGACGAAGGCGGCGTAGGCCTCGTCCCGGTCGGGCGCGCGCAGCACGGCCGACGGGTGCACGGTCGCCATTCCCCGCGCGCTGCCGAACTCGGCGGGCAGTTCGAGAACTTCGCCGCGATGCCGGGTGAGCCGGAAGGACGCGCCCAGCACCGCCTGCGCCGCCGTCGCGCCCAGCAGCACCAGCAACTCCGGGCGGACGGCGTCGATCTCGGCGAGCAGCCACGGCCGGCAGGCGACGACCTCGGTCCGCGACGGCTTCTGGTGGATGCGGCGCTTGCCGCGCTCGGCGGGCACGAACTTGAAATGCTTGACCGCGTTGGTCAGGTACACCTGATCGCGCTCGATACCGCTGTCGTCCAGCGCTCGGTCGAGCAGGCGCCCCGCCGGGCCGACGAACGGCGCGCCCTCGACGTCCTCCCGGTCGCCGGGCTGCTCCCCCACCAGCATGGCCCTGGCCTGCCGCGGCCCCTCGCCGAACACGGTCTGCGTGGCGTCGCGGTACAGCCCGCAGCCACGGCAGCCGGCGGCAGCCGACCGCAGCGCGCGCAGGCCGCGGCTGTCCGGGACGAAGTCGGCGGCGGTGCCCGTGGAGTCGGCTGTGCGCGGCATGAATCCCGGTTACCACCACACCGGAGCGTGGAAACCGGTTAGTCACCGGCCGTGCCGGGTAACCGGTGGCCATGACCGAGCAGACAGCGAACGGAACGGCGACCGGCACCGACCGGTCGATCGCTGCGCTGGTCAGCGACCTGTCCTCGCAGGTGAGCCGACTGGTGCGGGACGAACTACGGCTCGCCGTCGCCGAGGTGCGAGCCAAGATCACCCGGCTGACCCGCGGCGCCGGCCTGTCCGGCTTCGCGGTCGTTCTCGCCTTCTTCGGCGCGGCGACACTGGTGGCCGCCGCGGTACTGGGGCTGGCCACCGCGATGCCGGCCTGGGCGGCCGCCCTCGTGGTGGGTGGCGCGTTCCTCGTGCTGGCCGCGTTGTTCGGCGCCGCCGGGGTGAGCCAGGTCCGCAAGGGAGCACCACCGGTACCCGAGGAAGCCGCCGCGGGAGTACGGGCCGATCTGGAGACGATCGGTGAGTCACGAGAGAAGGCACGCACATGACGGGCGCCCACCGGACCCAGCAGGACCGCCAGCAGTGGGAGGACTTCCCGCACGATGTCGACCAGGCCCGCCTCGACGCGGAGCTGACCCGGCGCGAGCTGGACGAGACGCTCACGGCCTTGTGGCGCAAGGTCGACGCGGAGACCCGGGTGTGGCTGCGGGTCCGCGCGCCACTGCTGGCCGGCGGCCTCGTGCTGGTGGTCGTGGTGGCCCGCCTGCTGATGCACCGCAAGCACGACAGCTGACGCCCGCTACGGAGAAAGGACCTCTCATGACCAAGGCACGCGACATCATGACACCCGACCCGACCTGCGTACGCACCAGCGATTCGGTGCGTGACGCGGCCGCGCAGATGGCCCAGCATGGCGTCGGCGCCCTGCCGATCTGCGGCGAGGACAACCGCCTCAAGGGCATGCTGACCGACCGCGACATCGTCGTGAAGGTCCTCGCCGAGGGCAAGGACCCGATGGCGGTCCGGGCAGGCGACCTCGCCCAGGGCGAGGCGGTCACGATCGGCGCGGACGACGACGCCGGCGAGATCCTGGCGACCATGACCAACCACAAGGTCCGCAGGCTGCCGGTCATCGACGGCCACGACCTGGTCGGCATCGTCGCGCAGGCCGACGTCGCCCGGGCACTGAAGGACCCGGAGGTCGGCGACCTCGTCCAGGCGCTGTCGGTCGACAGCTGAGCCACCCGCGGCGCCGCCTCACCACCCGGCGGCGTCGCGGGCCACCATCGCCGCCTGAACCCGGTTGGCCAGCCCGAGCTTGGTCAGGGTTCTGCTCACGTGTGCCTTCACCGTCGCCTCGCTCATCGACAGCTGCTTGGCGATCTCCGCGTTGGACAGACCGTCGGCCACCCCGTTGAGGACGTCCATCTCCCTGCCGGTGAGCGTGGCCAGCTGCTCGCGTGCCTGCCGGGTACGGCCGGGCTCGCGCCCGGCGAACTCGTCGATCAGCCGCTTGGTCACCGTGGGCGACAGCATCGCGCTGCCGGCCGCCACCGTCCGCACGGCCGACATCAGGTCGTGCGGCGAGGTGTCCTTCAGCAGGAACCCGGACGCCCCGGCCCGCAGGGCCGTGTGCACGTAGTCGTCCAGGTCGAACGTCGTCAGCATGATCACCTTCGGCGCCTTCGGGAGCCTGCTGATCTCCTGCAGCGCTCGCAGTCCGTCCATTCCGGACATCCGCACGTCCATCAGCACCACGTCCGGCCAGTGCTTCAGGACGGCGTCCACCGCCTCCTTCCCATCGCTCGCCTCGGCGACGATCTCGATGTCGTCGGCCGCCTGCAGGATCATCCGGAACCCGGCCCGCACCAGCACCTCGTCGTCGACGATCAGCACCCGGATCATCCGGCCGCCCCGTCCGCGACGCCGGCGGGCCCGGCCAGGTCGTCCGCACCGTCCTGGGTTTCCGCCACTGCGGGCAGCCGGGCCCGCACCGTGAACCCGCCGTCGAGCCGGGGGCCCGCGGTGAAGTGCCCGCCCAGCAACTCGACCCGCTCACGCAGGCCGACCAGGCCCATGCCGCTGCCGGGCATCGCCGCACCGGTCCGGACCGCCGCCACGTTGTCCACCACCACCTCCACTTCGTCGCCGGAGTACCGCACGGTGACCCGGGTCGTCACCGCACCGGCGTGCTTGTGCACGTTCGTCAGCCCCTCCTGGACCACCCGGTAGCCCGTGTGGTCGACCACCGGCGCCAGCGTGACCGGCTCGCCCTCCTGCCGCAGGCTGACCGGGATGCCCGCGGTCCGCGACCTGGCCACCAGCTCCTCCAGATCGGCCAGGCGCGGCGGCGGTCCCGCCGTGGCCCGGCCGGGCTTGAGTATCCCGAGCACCTCCCTCAACTGCGCCAGTGCTTCCTGCCCGGTCGTGCGGATCAGCCCGGCCGCCGCCGCGACCTCCCCGTCGCTGTTCACCTCCAGCGCTCCGGCGTGCAGCACCATCAACGACACCCGGTGCGCCACGACGTCGTGCATGTCCCGCGCGATCCGCGCCCGCTCGCGCGCCCGCGCCTCGTTCACCTTCGCCTCCTGGGCCCGCTCGGCCTGGCGCGCCCTGTCCCGTTCCTTCTCCGCGATCCGCCTGCGCCCGGTCTCCCACAGCCCCACGGCCACGGGGAACCAGACGAACAACGCGGGACCGCCCAGCGCGTCGGGCAGCACCGGCCACAACCGGTAGATCCCGTCGCTGTCCGGCGCGACCGGTATCAGCGTCAGCACCGTCGCACCGGCCGCGTAGCCGGCCAGCAACCGCATCCTGCCGAACCGGGCGGCCACCCGGAACGACACCAGCGCGATCAGCGGCCCGCCCGCCTGCAGCACCCAGCCCACCACCGCGACCGCGAACAGCGGCCACCACCGCGCCGGCGTGGCCCATATGGCCCAGGCGGCCAGCACGGCCAGCAGGCCGCACTGCACCATCAGCGGAACCCCGGCCTGCTCCGCCAGTTCACCGACTCGGGGGACGATCCTGTTGATGCCCGGCAGCAGCGGCACCAGGCAACTGAGGAACGTCAGCGCCGGCAACAGGAACGGCACCACCCGCCGTACCCGCGACCACGCCGCCGCCACCCCGCCTACTCGCATGGACCGAGACTAACCACGGCGATCGTGGCCCGCCCTCCGGCGAAAGTCGATGATCACCCCCTACTTAAGTGACATCCGGAATCGCATATCGATGGATGTCGCGGCCCTGTGCCGGACCGCACGCTGGGCCCATGACAACAGCGAACCCCGCGGCCGTGCAGGTCAGCGGGCTCACCAAGACCTACGGAGCGGGCGTCACGGCGCTCGACGACGTGGACGTGACGTTCCCCAGGCACCGGTTCACCGCGATCATGGGCCCGTCCGGCTCGGGCAAGTCGACGCTGATGCACTGCGCCGCCGGGCTCGACCGGCCCACCCGCGGCACGGTCCTGGTCGGCGACACGGACATCACCACGTGGTCCGACGACCAGCTGACCCGGCTGCGCCGGGACCGGATCGGTTTCGTGTTCCAGGCGTTCAACCTGCTGCCCACGCTGAGCGCGCTGGAGAACATCACGCTCCCGTTCGACCTGGCCGGGCGGCCGGTGGACCAGGACGTGGTCGACCGGGTGGTGGACACGATCGGCCTGCGCGAACGGCTCAGCCACCGCCCGGCGGAGCTGTCCGGCGGCCAGCAGCAGCGGGTGGCCTGCGCCAGGGCGCTGGTCACCGGGCCCGAGGTGGTCTTCGCCGACGAGCCCACCGGGGCGCTGGACTCCCGCGCCTCGGCCGAGCTGCTCGGCTTCCTCCGGCGGGGCGTCGACGAGCTGGGGCAGACGGTCGTGCTGGTCACGCACGACCCCGCCGCGGCCGCTTTCGCCGACCAGGTGCTGTTCCTGGCCGACGGGCGCCTGGTCGGGTCGCTGCAGCAGCCGACCGCGGCCACGGTGCTCGACCGCATGAAGTCCCTCGAACTCACCACCGTCCGAAGTGGAGGAACACGCTGATGGAACGCCGACCACCACGGGGTGCGCTGGCCCGCGCCATGCTGCGCGACCTGGCCGCGCACCGGTCCAGGGTGGCGATGACCCTGGCGGCGATCACGCTGGGCGTGGCCGCCGTGGTCGCCGGCTGGAGTGTGGGCGACTCGGCCGTGACGACGGTGACCCACCAGGAGCTGCGCACCCTCGACGGGGTGAGCGTGCGGCGGGCCGAGAACGGCACCCCGCTGACGGCGGCCGAGGTGGACCGCATCGCGGACGCCGCCGGTGGCGGCACCGTGACGACGGTGCTGTCCGGGTACGCGGGCGTCGTCGGCGCCGACGGACGGCTCGTCGCCTCCCCGACGCCCATCGACCGGGCAGGCACCGGGTGGGACACCACCGGCCGGTTCCTCCTCACCGCGGGGCGGGCACCGGCCGGCCCCGGCGAGGTCGCCCTCAGCAGGGCCCAGGCCGAGGCCGTGGGCGCGACGGCGGGCACCAAGGTGCCGGTCCTGCTCGCCGGCGGCAGGCGGGAGAACCCGGTGGTGGCGGGGATCTACGAGTACCGCACGGTGGACGCGGAACTCGACCCCACACCGGCGATCGCCTACGACGCCGCGGCCGCGGCGGACCGGTTCGGTCCCGGCGCCGAACGGATCGAGCTGGCCACGCCGGGCGCCGACGCCACGGCGGCGGCCCGCGCGATCACCGCGATCACCGGCGCCGACCGGGAGGTGCGGACCGGGCCGGAACTCACCACCGCCGCCAGGCAGGAGCAGGAGTCGGCCCGCGACGACCTGCGGTGGGCGGTGCTGCCGTTCGCCGCGGTGACCCTGCTCGCCGGGATGTTCGTCATCGCCAACACGTTCAGCATGCTGGTCGGCCAGCGCATCCGGCAGCTCGCGCTGCTGCGGGCCGTCGGCGCCCGGCGCTCCCAGGTGCGGCGGGCGGTGTTCACCGAGGCACTGGCGCTCGCCCTGGTCGGCGGCACCACCGGCGTACTCGCCGGGCTGGCGCTCGGCCCGGCCGCGCAGGCCGCGCTCGGCACCGGCGACGTCGAGTTCGTCGTCTCCCCGGCCGCGATCGGGCTCGGCTACGCCGTGGCCGTCGTGGTGACACTGGCCGCGGCGCTGGGCAGCGCCCAGCGGGCCGCCTCCGTACCCCCTGTCGCGGCGCTGCGCGACGACGCGCGGCCGGACCGGCCGCTCGGCCGCCGCTCCGCGGTGGGCGTGGCGGTGCTCGCCGCCGGGATCGGCACGGTCGCCCTCACCTCCGACCCGGCCGCGCCGAACCTGGTGCGCATCACCACGCTGATCGGCGCGGTGGTCGCCGCCGCGGGTGTGCTGCTGCTGGCTCCGTGGCTGGCCTCGGTCGTCCTGCGCCCGCTGGTCCGGCTGACCGGCCGCCGTGGCGGTCCCGCGCTGCGGCTGGGCCTGCGCAACGCGGCCCGCGACCCGCGGCGGACGGCGGGCACGGCGGCCGCGATCACGATCGGGCTCGGGCTGGTGTGCGCGTTCGCCACGCTCAGTTCGACGCTGGAGACGCTCATTTCCTCGACCGTGCGCGCCACCGTGCCGCTGACCAGCACCGTGGTCGTCCCGTCTGCCAACGGCGCGAAGCTGACCGCCGCGGACGTGACGGCCGCCCGCTCGGCGCCCGGTGTCGGCACGGTCGCGCCGGTCAGCGAGATGCTGGCCGAGGTGGGCCATCCCGGTGGCACGGCCCGGCGCAACGTGTCGGTGATCGACCCCGGCGCGCTGGGCACGCTGGTGACCCCCGACGTCACCGCCGGGGTGGGCGACCTGCGCAAGGGGGTCGTCGTCGCCCGCAACCAGGCCGACATGCTCGGGCTGAGCCCGGGTGCCGCGATCACGCTGACGCTGGGCAGCAGGCCGCCGGTGCACACCACGGTGGCCGGGGTGTACGAGGCGACCGAGTACTCGGCCAGCATCTACCTCGACGCCGCGCTCGCCCCGGAGGTGGCCAACACCGGCATCACCCACGTGTACGCGAGCGGAACCGATCCGGCGGCGGCCCGGCAGGGTATTGAGCGGGCGTTCGCCGGGCGGCCCGACGTCCGGGTCACCGACCGCGACGGGATGGCCGCCGAGTACGTCGAACGGCAGCGTGTCGGCTTCACCGTCATGTCGGTGATGTTCGGTGTTGCCGTGGTGGTAGCCGTGTTCGGCGTGGTCAACACGCTCGCCCTGTCGGTGCTGGAACGGCGCAGGGAGATCGGCGTCCTGCGGGCGGTCGGCGCGAACCGCGCGCTGGTCCGGCGGGTGATCAGAGTGGAAAGCCTGGTGATGTCGCTGTTCGGTGCCCTGCTCGGGGTGCTGACCGGCCTCGGCACCGGGGCGGTGATGCAGGGGGTGATGCTCGGCCAGGAACTGTCCACCACGACGTTCCCGCTGGACACGGTCGCGCTGGCGATGGCGGGCATCGTGGTCGCGGCGGTCGCCGCGGCCCTGTGGCCCGCCCGGCAGGCGGCCCGCACCGACGTGCTGACGGCGGTGGCGGCGCCATGAGCAGCGGTTCCAGTGTCCTAAGTCGTTGAAGCTCGTGAAGGCCACCTTCACCACGTGAGACGTCAGGGCCCCGGCAAAGTCGGTGTCCGGTGGGGTGGCTGGTGGTCCCGAGCGCAGAACTCGCGGGCCGGAACGCAGAACTCGCGTGCGTGAGCGCAGAACTCACGATGTGGACCGGGTTATCACGTCGTGCCGGTCGCCCCGCGTGAGCGGCCCGTTCGCGCGAGTCCTCCGTTCCGGACCCGTGCCTGAGGTCAAGCTCGTGAAGGCCACCTTCATTACGTGTGACGTGGTGATGGTGGCCTTCACGTGCTCTGGTGCTTGCGGGGGATGAGGCCGGATGCTCCACGCTCACTCCTGACCCACGACGCTTACTACGCGAGGCCGCGCACCGCCCTGCCCGGCGGGCGCGTGCCCTGCACCGAGGCGACCATCTCCAGCACCTGCCGGGTGCGGCGCACCTCGTGGGCCCGGAACATCACCGCACCGGACGCGGCGGCCAGCGCCGTGGCGGCCAGGGTGCCGTCCACCCGCTCGGTGAGTTCCACCCCGAGGGTCTCGCCGACGAAGTCCTTGTTGGACAAGGCCATCAGCACCGGCCAGCCGGTGGCCACGAGTTCGTCGGCGTGCCGCAGCAGGGCCAGGCTGTGCCAGGTGTTCTTGCCGAAGTCGTGGGTCGGGTCGATCAGCACCCCCGCCTTGGGAACGCCGAGCGCCACCACCCGCTCGGCGAGGGCGGTGGTCTCCTCGATCACGTCCGCCACGACGTCGGTGTAGCGCACCCGGAACGGCCGGGTGCGGGGCACCGCGCGGCCGGTGTGCGAGCAGACGTAGCCCGCGCCGAACTCGGCGGCGACCTCGGCCAGGGCCGGGTCGGCTCCGGCCCAGGTGTCGTTGAGCAGGTCGGCGCCGGCCTCGCAGGCGACCCTGCCTACCTCGGCCCGCCAGGTGTCGACGCTGATGACGATGCCGGGGTGCCGGTTGCGCACGACCTCCACCAGCGGCACCACGCGGCGGATCTCCTCGGCGGCGTCCACCTCGGCGCCGGGGCCGGCCTTGACCCCGCCGATGTCGACCACGTCGGCGCCCTCGGACACGACCCGGTCGACGGCGGCCAGGGCCCGCTCGTCGCTGAAGGTGGCACCCCGGTCGTAGAACGAGTCCGGGGTGCGGTTGATGATCGCCATCACCAGCGCGCGGTCCCGGACCACGCGCCGGCCGCGGAACGTGAGATCGACCGGCATGGGCTGCTGCACGCCGTCCACCCTGGCAGACTGCGAACCGGGGTGGTGTACCCGGATACGGCGGGAGTGATCCATGTCCGAGCAGGTGGCGCAGGTCAACGGCATCGAGCTGTGTTACGAAACCTTCGGTGACCCGGCGGACCGGCCGCTGCTGCTGATCATGGGGCTGGCCGGGCCGATGACCTGGTGGGACGACGAGTTCTGCCGGCAGCTCACCGGCCGGGGGTTCCACGTCATCCGGTTCGACAACCGCGACTGCGGCCGCTCGACGGCGGGCAGCGGTCACGCCACCCCGCTGGCGGCGCTGGTCGGGCGGCGCTCGCCCTACGCCCTCACCGACATGGCGGCGGACGCGGCCGCCCTGCTCGACCGGCTGGGCGTGGCCTCGGCGCACGTCGTCGGGGTGTCGATGGGCGGGATGATCGCCCAGACGCTGGCGCTGCACCACCCGGAGCGGGTCCGGTCGCTGACGTCGATGAGTTCCACCACCGGCGCCAAGCTGGCCGGGCTGCCGACCCCGAAGGCGGCGGCGACCCTGCTCACCCGGCCGCCGCGGGACCGCGACGGCTACATCGAGCACATGGTCGGCGTGTTCCGGGTGATCGGCTCGCCCGGCTACCCGGCGCCCGAGGAGCGGCTGCGGGCACGGGCGGAGGCCAGTTTCGAGCGCGGGATCAACCCGGCGGGCACCGCCCGGCAGCTGGCGGCCGTCCTGGCGGCGCCGGACCGCACCAGGGCGCTGGGGACGCTGCGGGTGCCGACGCTGGTCGTGCACGGCGAGCAGGACCCGCTCATCACCGTCTCCGGCGGGCGGGCCACCGCCAGGGCCGTGCCCGGCGCGGAGCTGGACGTCGTCCCGGGCATGGGCCACGACCTGCCGGAAGCGCTGTGGCCGCGGTTCGCCGGCGGGATCGCCCGCACCGCCGACCGCGCCGAAGCCACGGTCGCCTGACCCGTACCCGGCTGGTGACCATACGGTGACGCACCGGAGCCGGACACTGGGGCTACCCGCCGGTCGCCCCGGCGTGGCGTGGTCCACAATGCCCGCCATGAGGACGCAACTGCGGCGGCTGGCCAGGCTGGCGGCGACCCGGCTCGACGCCGGCGCCAGGGCGCTGCGCCGCTTCGCCCGCGGCGCCGCCGCCGCGGAGCGGACGCTGGTCATCGGCGGGGTACGCAGCGGCAAGTCGCGCCACGCCGAGCGGCTGCTGTCCCGGCACCACCAGGTCACCTACCTCGCCGCCGGGCACCAGGACCCGGCCCGGCTGGCGGCGCTGCGCTCGCGGCTGCCCGCGGGCTGGCTGGTCCGCGAGCTCGGCGACACCTCCGACCTGGCCGCCGCCCTGCACACGGCGACCGGGCCGGTGCTGATCGAGTGCCTCGGCACTTGGCTGGGCCGGGTACTCGACGAGGTCGGCGCCCGGCGGGCGGCCGAGGGCTGGGAGTACCGGCTCGACGAGCGGCTGCTGGAGTTCCTGCAGGCCTGGTCGCAGACCCGGCACCCGGCGGTCGCGGTGACCAACGACGTCGGCAGCGGGATGGAACCGGAGTCCGCCACCGCGCGGCTGTTCCGCGACGTGCTCGGCACGCTCAACACCCAGGTCTCCGCGCACGCCGACGCCGTGCACCTGATGGTGGCCGGACGGGTGCTCGAACTCGGCTGATCGTCACCACGCCAACCGCGCCGACTGTCCACCGTGGCGCGATAGCACGACGCATCCGGTGGCCGGTAACGGTATCCCACCGCACATCGATGAAATGCGGGCCGCTAGCGTTGGCCCGGTGCCGACCACTATTCGTGTTCGTTCGGCCAAGCCTGACCCGGCCACAGACGCGGAGTCGTCGAGTGCGGAATCGAGCCGCCTCCGACTGTGGCGTGCGATCGCCGTCACGCTTGGCCTGATCGCCGCTGCCTGCGCACTGGCCACGCCGTTGATGCCGGTCGTCCAGGACACCGCCCGCATCGTCTGGCCGAACGGCAATGACACCCAGTCGGTGAACGCGCCCCTGACCGGCTACTGGGCCCAGGAGCTGCGCGCCGACATCCCGTGCGCGACCGTCCTCTCGCTCGACGAGCGCAGCAGCGGCCCGGCGTTGCTCTTCGCGACCGTGCCCGAGGCCCGGTTCGACGAGGGCGCGGGCATGCACCTGCAGATCGACAACGGCACGTTGATCGCGTCCAACCGCGCCCAGCAGGTCGCCCGGCAGCCGCTGCCGCCCGAGGGCTGCGACATCCGGATCACCTCCGACGTCCACCGGACCGAGCTCACCGTCGCCGGCACGCCGATCTACACCGGCCAGGGCGACGTCCGCCCCCGCGTGGTCGGCATCTACACCGAGATCGACGAGACCAAGGACGAGGTCGACGGCCTGGACGTCTCGATCACCCCGGACACCCGGTACCAGTCCTCCCCCACCGGCTGGAAGATCGCCGTCGGCGCGCTCGGCGTCGCCGCCCTGATCGGCTGCCTGATCGTCGTCAACCGGATGGACCGGCGCGGGGCCCGCCGCGCGCCCCGATGGGCGCCGGTCGGCTGGTGGAAGCTCACCAAGCGGGACGCCACCGTGTTCGCGGCGCTCGGCGCCTGGGTGTTCATCGGGCCGGTGACCTCCGACGACGGCTACATCCTCACGATGGCCAGAGTCACCGAGGACGCCGGCTACCTGCCCAACTACCACCGCTGGTTCGGGGTGGCCGAGGCGCCGTTCGGCTGGTTCTACCACGTCTACCAGCTCATGGGGCACGTCAGCGTCGCCCCGCCGTGGATCCGCCTGCCCGCCTTCGTCCTCGGCGTGGTCAGCTGGCTGCTGATCAGCCGCGAGGTCATGCCCAGGCTGGGCAAGCTGGTCCGCACCAGCCGCGCCGCCGGCTGGGCCGCCGCCGCGGTCTTCCTGGTCTGGTGGCTGCCGTTCAACACCGGCACCCGCCCGGAGCCGGTCGCGGCGGTCGGCTCGCTGATCGCCCTGTGTGCCGTGGAACGCGCGCTGGTCACCCGCAGGCTGCTGCCCGTGTGCCTCGGCTTGCTCGCCGCCGCGCTGACCCTGGCCGCGACCCCGACCGGCCTGATCGCGGTCGCCCCATTCCTGGTCGCCGGCCGCCCGCTGTTCCAGCTGCTGCGCCAGCGCGCCCGCACCGTCGGCTGGCTGCCCGTGCTCGCCCCGATCCTCGGCGCCGGGCTGCTGGTGCTGGTCGTGGTGTTCGCCGACCAGACGCTGGCCTCGGTGCAGGAGGCCACCCGCCTGCGGGCGCAGGTCGGGCCGAACCTGTCCTGGTTCGAGGAACTGTCCCGGTACCAGCTGCTGTTCAGCAACTCCGCCGACGGCTCGGCCGCCCGCCGGTTCCCGGTGCTGTTGCTGCTGCTGTGCACCGGCGCGTGCTTGGTGGTGCTGCTGCGCCGCGGCCGCATCCAGGGTGCGGCGCTCGGCCCGTCGCGCAGGCTCATCGGCACCGTCGCGTTGTTCTTCCTGCTGCTGGCGCTCACCCCGACCAAGTGGACGCACCACTTCGGCGCGTTCGCCGCGGTCGGGGCCGCCATGGCCGCGCTGACCGCACTGGCGACCAGTTCGACGGTGCTGCGCTCCAACCGCAACAGAGCCGCGTTCCTGGCCGGCCTGCTCGTCGTCGCCGCGCTGGCGATGACCGGGCCCAACTCGTACTGGTTCGTCTCCAACCTCGGCGTGCCGTGGGCCGGTGTCGCACCGTCGATCGGCGGGTTCGCGCTGTCCAACATCCTGCTCATCGCGGCGGGGATCGCGGCGGTGGTGGCGTTCATCGAGAACGTCCGGGCGCAACGCTCCGACCTGCTTCCCGGGGCACAGGAACGCCGTGGCTACTCGCTGAAGATGGCGTCGGTGTCGTTCGTGGTGGTGTGCGGCCTGGTCGCGGCGGGCGAGTTCGCCTCCATGACCATGGCCATCTACCAGCAACGCGACAGCTACAGCCTGGGCGCGGCCAACATCGACCACGTCTTCGGCTCGGGCTGCAACCTGTCCGACCACGTGATGGTGGAGAACGAACCGGTCTCCAGCATGCTCACCGAGCTGCCCAGCGACCAGCAGAACACGGTCGACGAGAAGAAGGAACAACCGCAGCAGGAGAACAACCCGCTGCCTCCGCCGGAGGAGGACAACGGGCGCGTGCAGACCGGGTTCCGCACCGAGCCCGCCGACCCGGAGGACCCCATCGACGAACCGCCGCACGGGTTCACCCGCGACGCGGTCCGGATGTGGAGCAGCTACCGCAACCCGGACACCCCGGTGGGCAAGCTGCGCACCAACTGGTACTCGGTGCCCAGGGAGAACCGTGAGGGCCGGCAGGCCGTGATCTCCGTGGCGTCGCCGCCGTTCAAGGCGACCAGGGTCGTGATGGAGTGGGGCCAGATCACCGACGAGGGCGTCAAGGTGGTGCGCACCAACCAGGTCTACGGCCCCGGCGGGCCCGGCTTCTGGCAGGACGTCCGGTTCAACCTGCGCGACCTGCCACCCGAGGTCGACGCGATGCGGATCTTCGCCGCCGACGACGACTTCACCGAGGACGGCTGGGTCGCGGTCACCGGGCCGAGGGTGCCGACGTTCACCACGCTCACCGAACGGATCGGCAAGACCCCGGTCTACATCGACTGGCCCGCCTCGTTCGTCTACCCCTGCCTCAACCCGATGAAGATGCGCGACGGCATCGCCGAGCTGCCCAAGTACCGGATCACCGCCGGTGCGCTGGCGTTCGAGGGCGACGTCGGCGGCAACGCGGGCGGCGGGCCGAACGGCTTCCTCGAGGAGGTGGCCGAGCAACCGGACGTGCCGAGTTACCTGATCGGGCAACCGGACCAGTCGTGGGGCCAGCTCAAACAGCTGGAGCCGTACACCAACGGCCGCAAGCCGACGGTCATCCACGGCAGCGAGGTGCGGCCCGGCTGGTGGTCGCCCGGTCCCGGTCCCGAGCAGCCCGACGGCAGGCAGCCGACCCGCTGACCCACACACGTCGCGGCCACGCGCCGACGACGGTAGCGTGCAGTCATGATCGGACTGCCGGACTCGATCACGACCTGCCTGTTCGACCTCGACGGCGTGCTCACCGGCACGGCCGCGCTGCACAAACAGGCGTGGAAGGAAACCTTCGACGAGTTCCTGCGGGCGCGGGATCCGGACGGCTTCGCGGAATTCACCGACCGCGACTACGCCGACCACGTCGACGGCAGGCCGCGGGCGGACGGGGTACGTGAGTTCCTGTCCTCCCGGGGCATCACGCTGCCGGAGGGCGAACCGGACGACCCGGTGGACGCGCGGACGGTCAACGGGGTGGGCAACCGCAAGAACGAACTGGTGCTGCGGATCATCGACGAACAGGGCGTCTCGCCGTACCCGGGCTCGGTGCGTTACCTGGAGGCCGCCCGCGACGCCGGGCTGGCCATCGGCGTGGTCACCTCCTCGGCCAACGGGGCCAAGGTGCTCGACGCCGCCGACCTCAGCCGCTTCGTGCGGGCCCGGGTCGACGGGCTGGTCATCGCCGAGCGCGGGCTGCGCGGCAAACCGGCGCCGGACTCGTTCCTCGCCGGGGCGCAGGCCCTGGGCGCCACCCCCGCGCAGGCCGCCGTGTTCGAGGACGCGCTGGCCGGCGTGGCGGCGGGCAAGGCGGGCGGCTTCGGTTACGTGATCGGCGTCAACCGCGCCGACCAGGCCGACCAGCTACGCGCCCGCGGTGCCGACGTGGTGGTGGACGACCTCGCCGAACTGCTGGAGGCAGGCGATGGCTGAACACGGCTACCGGATCTCCCCGTGGGAGCTGCGCTGGTGCGGCCTCGACGTCGACCAGCTGCAGCGCACCGAATCGACGTTCGCGTTGTCCAACGGCCACATCGGCGTCCGGGGCACCCTGGAGGAAGGCGAGCCGCGCGGGCTGCCCGGCACCTACCTCAACGGCTTCTACGAGGAACACGGGCTGCCCTACGCCGAAGCGGGCTACGGCTATCCGGAAGCGGGCCAGACCGTGGTCAACGTGACCGACGGCAAGATCATCCGCCTGCTGGTGGAGGACGAGCCGCTGGACATGCGCTACGGCCACGCGACCGCGCACGACCGGGTCCTGGACTTCCGCAGCGGCACGCTGCGCCGCACCACCGAGTGGTCCTCCCCCACCGGGCGCCGGGTGCGGGTGAGCACCGAGCGGCTGGTGTCGTTCACCCAGCGCGCCGTGGTCGCCATCCGCTACGAAGTACAACCGCTGGACGGCGAGATCCAGCTGGTCGTCCAGTCCGACCTGCTGGCCAATGAGCCGATCGAGTCCGACACCAGCGACCCGAGGGTGGCGGCGGCACTGCAGTCGCCGCTGGTCTCGGAGTTCGTCAGCGCCGAGGACTTCCGGGCCGTGCTGGTGCACCACACCCGCCGCTCGGGCCTGCGGATGGCCGCGGCGATGGACCACCAGGTGGAGTCCTCCGGCAACGGCCTGCGTACCCAGATCGACGCCGAGGACGACCTGGCCCGGCTGACCGTCGCCGTCGACGTGCCGGAGGGCCAGACGCTGAAGCTGACCAAGTTCCTCGGCTACGGCTGGTCGGCGCAGCGGTCCGCGCCCGCGTTGCGCGCGCAGGTGGAGGCGGCGCTGGCGGGTGCGCTGCAGACCGGCTGGGACGGGCTGGTCGCCGAGCAGCGCGAATTCCTCGACCACTTCTGGGAAACCGCGGACATCGAGATCCACGGCGATCCCGAACTGCAGCAGGCCGTCCGGTTCGCCCTGTTCCACGTGCTGCAGGCCGGTGCCCGCGGCGAGAGCAGGGCCATCCCCGGCAAGGGACTGACCGGGCCGGGCTACGACGGGCACGCCTTCTGGGACACCGAGTCCTTCGTGCTCCAGGTGCTGACCTACACCATGCCCGAGGCCGCCCGCGACGCACTCCACTGGCGACATTCCACAATGGACAAAGCAAGGGCCAGGGCCGACCAGCTCGGCCTGCGGGGCGCGGCGTTTCCCTGGCGGTCCATCAACGGCGCCGAGTGCTCGGCCTACTGGCCGGCCGGCACCGCGGCGTTCCACGTGTCGGCCGACATCGCCGACGCCACCGCCCGCTACCTCGCGGCCAGCGGCGACACCGCCTTCGACCGCGAGTACGCCGTGGAACTGCTCGCCGAGACCGCCCGCCTGTGGCTGTCGCTGGGCCACCACGCCCAGCACGGCGGTTTCCGGATCGACGGCGTCACCGGGCCCGACGAGTACTCGGCGGTGTCGGACAACAACGTCTACACCAACCTGATGGCACAGCGGAACCTGCGCGAGGCGGCAGCCGCCTGCCGGCGCCATCCCGACGTCGCCCGGCAGCTCGACGTGACCGACGACGAGATCGCCGCCTGGTGCGAGGCGGCCGACGCCATGTACGTACCGTTCGACGACGTCCTCGGGGTGCATCCGCAGTCCGAGGGGTTCACCACCTACGCCGAATGGGACTTCGCCGGCACGTCCGCCGAGCACTACCCGCTGCTGCTGCACTACCCGTACTTCGACCTGTACCGCAAACAGGTCATCAAGCAGGCCGACCTGGTGCTGGCCATGCACCTGCGGGGCGACGCGTTCAGCCCGGAGCAGAAGGCCCGCAACTTCGCCTACTACGAGGCCCGCACCGTGCGGGACTCCTCGCTGTCGGCCGGGACGCAGTCGATCCTCGCCGCCGAGGTGGGTCATCTCGACCTGGCCTACGACTACCTGGCCGAGGCGGCGCTGACCGACCTGCACGACCTGCACAACAACGTCCGCAACGGCCTGCACATGGCGTCACTGGCCGGGTCGTGGCTGGCCGTGGTCGCCGGGCTGGGCGGCATGCGCGACCACGGCGGCAGGCTCGCGTTCGCACCCAGGCTGCCCGCCCAGCTCGACCGGGTGAGTTTCCGGCTCACCTTCCGGGACAGCCGGTTCGTGGTGCGGATCGGCCAGGATTCGACGGACTACCAGCTGGTGTCCGGCGAGGAGCTGGCCATCAGCCACCACGGCACCGAACTCACCGTGGGCGCCGAACCGGTCACGATGGCGATCCCGCCGATCACCCCGCCCGGGCCGGTGACGCAGCCGGAGGGCCGGGCACCGCGGCGCCGGAACCCGCTGGAGCACGACGGCCGCGGTTGAGCCCGCGGCTCAGTCCGGGGGTTCGGTGGTCCCGGCATCCCGGTTGGCGTCGGTGGCCGGGGGCACGTCGGTGCGGTTGGGCAGGTTCTCGGTGTCGACGTCGGGCGTGCGCTCCGGGTCCAGGTCGGGGTGCTTCGGCCGGGGGACGGAACCGGACGGCGGTCGCTGTTCTGGCTGTGTCATGACTCCGGCATACCCATCCGGGCGAGCGGGCACAACCTCACCACACGTGTGAGGCCCGGATCATCCGGGTACGCCAGCGCCATGGCACAACCTCCGCAGCAACAGCAGCCACCCGGCACGACCGGCGAGATGACCCCGCAACCGCGGGACACGATGGCCGACTACACCGGCCGCGACCTGCTGGCCGGGCGCCGGGCGCTGATCACCGGGGGCGACTCGGGCATCGGCCGGGCGGTGGCGATCGCCTTCGCCAAGGAGGGCGCCGACGTCGCCATCGCCTACCTGTCCGAGCACGAGGACGCCGAGCGCACCGCCGACCTGGTGCGCGCGCAGGGCCGGCGCTGCGTCCTGCTGCCCGGCGACCTGGCCGGCGCGCAGCACTGCCGCGACGTCGTCGACCAGACGCTGCACCACCTGCACGGGCTCGACGTGCTGGTCAACAACGTGGCCACCCAGCACGAGCTGGACTCGCCCGACGAGCTGACCGAGCAGCAGTGGCTGCACACGTTCGAGGTGAACCTGCACAGCTACTTCCGGGTCACCGCCGCGGCGCTGCCGCATCTGCCCGGCGACGGCGTCATCATCAACACCGGATCGGTCAACGGCCTGCGGGGCAACAAGAAACTCATCGACTACTCCGCCACCAAGGGCGCCATCCACGCCTGGACCTACGCGATGGCGCAGGCGCTGGCACCGCGCGGCATCCGGGTCAACTGCGTGGCGCCCGGTCCGGTGTGGACACCGCTGATCCCCGCGACGCTGTCCCCCGAGCACGTGGAGGGCTTCGGCGAGCACGTGCCGATGGGCAGGCCGGCGCACCCGGACGAGCTGGCGCCGTCCTACGTCTTCCTCGCCGCGAACCAGCTGTCGTCGTACTACACCGGCGAGGTGATCGCCGCGCTCGGCGGCGAGACCCACCCGGGCTAGGCGACGCGGTACAGCCCGGCCGGGCGCTGCCCGGCCGCGACGTCGTCGAGCAGGCCGAGCAGCAGCCCCTCGGTGGTCGACCACGGGCACACGGTCAGCCGGGCGCCGACGACGCTGAGCAGCGCCTCGGCGACGATGGCGCCGGCCAGTGCCTGCCGGGACCGGCACCGGGAGATCCCGGGCAGCTCGGCGCGGCGCGACGGCGGCATCTTCGCCAGGCGCGGGATCCACCGGCGCAGGTCGTCGACGTGCAGGCCCCGCTCGACGAACAGGCCGTCGCGCTGCGGCCGGGCCCCGGCCAGCCGCGCCAGCTGCTGCAGCACCTTCGAGCAGCCGACGACCATGCCCTCGCGCACCATCGACTCGGTGCCCGCCAGGGCGTCGCGGACCCGTTCCAGTGTGTGCTCGCGGACGTGCGCCACCCGTTCCGCCGACGCGAGGTCCTCGCCCAGCCAGGTCCGGGTCAGCTCACGGGCGCCCAGCCGCAGCGAGCGGGTCATCGACGCGTGCTCGCCCGCCCCGGCCGCGATCTCGACCGTGCCACCGCCGACGTCGAGCACCACCAGCGGGCCGCCCGCCGCGCCGTACCACCGGCGGGCGGCGACGAAGGCCAGCTCGGCCTCCCGGCGCCCGCTCAGCGAACGCAGCTCCACCCCGGTGTCGGCCGCGACGCTGCGTACCACCGCGGAGTTGTTGGCCGCGTCCCGGATCGAGGAGGTGGCCAGCGGGAACAGCGTGGAGACACCCGCGTCGCGGGCCGCCCGTCTGGCCGCCGCCACGGCGTGGCTGATCGCGGCTATCCCCGCCCGGTCAATGCGGCCCCGGCCGTCCAGCGCCCGGTCCAGGCGCAGCCGGGTCTTGTGGCGTACCGCCGGACGCGTCGGCGTACCGCCGGCGGGCACGGCGACCAGCCGCGCGCTGAACGAGCCGACGTCGAGGACTCCCACCAGCTCCGGCACCACACCACCTCCACACGCGCGCGCATCTGCGCACCCACTTCTGCCTATCGCAAGCGAATGTCCGATTGTTCCCGAAAACGGAAGCTCACAAACCGGATTTCGGCGACGTCGCGTTCCCCGCCCATCCTGCTCACCGCCCGTCACCACTGGACAGGACGACTTATGCCCCGTTGACCAATCCGGCGGATTTCTTTTCGCCCAACCTGCCCGCGTTGGGCCGAACGGGTGCTCTAATCAATGTTATATCTCACTCGTGTAACACTGTGTCGCGGTGAAACGATCTTCTGGACATGGCGGACATGCCGCGGAAGCGGGGGGACAGCGGTCGGCTGCTGGTCACGGCGGGGGCCGTGATCGCGGGCTGCGTCGTCACCGCGGTGGTCGCCGCGCTGGTGTTCGCGCCGGGCCGCGACCAGTCACCGGGCTCCGCGACGGCCGAGGCGGGGCAGGCCGTGCCGGTGGCGCGGGCGATGACGTCGTCGCCGCCGAGCGGCCTGCGCATTCCGGCCATCGACCTGGTGACCGAGGACCTCGTCGAGCTGGGCCGTACCCCGCGCGGGGTCATGGAGGTGCCGGCCGACGCCAGGCACGCCGGCTGGTACGCCACCGGGCCCGCGCCGGGTGAGGCGGGCACGGCCGTCATCGCCGGGTACGTCGTCCACGGCTACGCCAAGGGCGTGTTCGCCCGGCTGCACGAGCTGCGCCCCGGTGCCGAGGTCGTCGTGCACCGCCAGGACGGCAAGCAGGCCCGGTTCGCGGTCGACCGGGTCGAGACCTACCCGCGTGACGCGGTGCCGGAGGGCGAGCTGACCGGCTCCACCACCGGCGGGCCCGAGCTGCGGCTGGTCACCTGCAACGGCGACTACGACCCCAGCTCGGCAACGCAGCAGTACGCCGTGGTCGTCTCCGCGCACCTGCTTCCCTGAGCGGCCTCATTGCCGCGAAGGGGCCCTCACGGCATCTGGTGCCAGGGCCTGCGGCAAAGTCAGGTTGCCCGGGCTCGGCCCCGGGTGCCAATGTGGCAGGTGTGTCCCGTCCGTGGGTCTGGCCAGGGTGGTGAGGGCCCCTTCATTACGTCTGACGTCACGGCCCCGGCGAAGTCGGCGCGCCGGGCGTGAGCGAGGGAGCTTTACTAGCGAAGAAGGGTAGTAAAGCTCCCTCGCTGCCTTACGGGTGTGGCTGGTGGGGCTGGCGTGGCCTGCGATGCCAGCGGGACACCTGGGATCGCGTGAAGGCCGAGTTCCTGTCGCCAGACGTGATGAAGGTGGCCTTCACGTACCCGTCACGCGGGCACACCTGTCACACCGGCACCAGCCAGCACACTCACCCCACCAGCCACCACGAACGAGACAACACCCCCGCACCCCGCCGCCACCAACGGCACCATACTTGCGCAAGACGCAACCACAGCGCCCCTGCCCACGGACCCAGGCCATCGCTGCCCACGACTTCGCCGGGACCCTGACGTCTCATGCCGTGAGTGCCCCCGTCACGGCATTGCTCCGGTGTCCGGTATGAAGGCCGAGTTTCTGTCGTCTCATGTGATGAAGGATGCTCCTATAGAGGTCAAGTGGTGTTGGTGAGCTGGGCTATGTCGGTGGTGAGGGCGCGGTAGAGCTGTC
>NZ_SFCC01000023.1 GCF_004214935.1 Amycolatopsis suaedae | reverse complement strand
GTGAACAGATTCCGCAACCCCGTCGCATTCTCCGCCAGCATCGTCATATGCGTATACGCACCACCACCGGAGACGTCCCCGCCCTGCTGCGACTGTCCCCAGAACACCGGCTTCTTGTGAAACCGCGACTCCGGCGCGATATACGCCTCAATCCCGATAATCGGCTTCAACCCGGCCTTACGAGACTGCTGATAGAACTCGTCAGCCCCATACATGTTGCCGTGGTCGGTCATCCCCACCGCGGGCATCTCCAGCCGCGCCGCCTCAGCGAACAACGGAGCGATCTTCGCCGCACCATCCAGCATCGAGTACTCGGTGTGCACATGCAGGTGGACGAAGGACACCGGTCACTCCTGATCGTTGTAGGGTTCGGCGGGCTCGCGCATTCGACCCGAGTCGTGACGGTGGTGTCCAACAACCGACACGCCGACGCGACAACCGGCAGTTGTCAGAGGTGGCCATGGAACTTGACCTGGGCGCGGTGCGTGCGTTCGTCGCCGTCGCCGACGACCGGCACTTCGGCGAGGCGGCCGTGCGGCTGGGGATGAGCCAGCAGGCCGTGTCGAAGCGGGTGGCGAAGCTGGAGGCCGACCTCGGCACCGCGGTGTTGCACCGGACACCCGGCGGCACCGTGCTCACCGCGGCGGGCGAGACGTTCCTGCCGCACGCACGAGCGATGCTGGGCCTGGCCGATCAGGCGGTGGCTGCCGTCCGCGGACGGCAGCACGCACTGCGCGTCGACGTGATGGCCACCCGGGTCGGCCCGGTCGATCTGATCCGCGCGTTCCACTCGTCGACCGGCGTGGACGTCGAGGTCGTCACGTCATTCGGGCTGCGAGCCGCCCGCACCACGCTCGTCGACAGACAGGTCGACGCGGCCTTCGCCAGGGTGATCGGCGAACTGGACGACCGAATCGAGCACACGCCCGCCTACACCGACGCACTGCATCTGCTGGTGAGCAGGCGGCACCGGCTGGCGGGCAGGCGCCGGGTGCGCGCGGCCGAGCTGGCCGGGCTGGTCTCGTGGATGCCCGGCAACCTGCCCGGCACCGAGTGGGCGGACTTCTACGACGAGCTGTCGGCCGAGTTCGGTGTGCGGATCGACGTGTCCGGACCGAACTTCGGCTTCGACCGGCTGCTCGACCGGCTCAGCGGGACAACCGACCTGGTCAGCTTCGCCGGTGAGAAGACCCGGGTGCCGTGGCATCCGGACATCGCGCGGATCCCGGTCGTCGACCCGGCTCCCGCCTACGCCTACTCGCTGCTGTGGAACCGCGGCAACCACCATCCCGGGCTGGCCGCCCTCGTCGGCTACGTCCGCGACGGGTTCGAGCCCTGCGGTCCGGAGATCTGGCTGCCCGCGAGCGACCGCCCGACATTCTGCCGTTGACCATACCCCCTCATGGGGTTACCTTAGGGGTTATGCCGAAAATCAACGTGTACCTGCCGGACGAGCTGGCCGAGAGCGTCCGGGAGACGGGGGTGCCGGTGTCGGCCATCTGCCAGCGCGCCCTCGAACAGTCGGTGCGGCGGGTGACCGCGATCCGCGCCGCGACGTTCGGCGAGCTGGGCGAGGACCCAACGGCGTCGCTGACGCACTTCACCGAGCGCACCCGGACGGTACTGCGGACGGCCATCGAGCGGGCCCGGTCGGAGATCGGCACCGAGCACCTGCTCGCCGCGCTGCTGGACGAGGGCACGAACCTGGCACTGCACGTCCTGCGGGCCGTCGAGATCGAGCCGGACCTGGTCGCCCGCAAGCTCGAGCCGGAGATGGGAGACGATGGCCCCAGGCGGTTCGACCAGCACGCCGCCGCGGCGCTGGAACTGGCCGTGACCGAGGCCCTTTCGCTGGGGCACAACTACGTCGGCTGCGAGCATCTGCTGCTCGGGCTGCTGGCCGAGCCGGACGGCCGGGCGGGCATGGTGCTGCGGGCACTGGGGGCGGACCTGCGCAGCGTTCGCCGGGCGGTCGTCGCCGCGCTGAGCGGGTACGTCCACCTGCGTGCTCAGCAGGCCGACCCGATCGCCGCCGTCGTCCGGGAGGAGCTGAAGCCGATCATCGAGCGGATCGAGCGGCTGGAGCAGCAGGCGTGACCGGACCCGTACTGCTGCTGGCCACCGGGGACGCGATCGCCTACCGCCAGCACTCAGGCCGCGACGAGGTCGTCGACGGAGCCGCCCTGCTGAAGCTGGCACTGGACGCCGAGCCACGGTTGTCCACTGTGGACGTCGTGGTGGAGGACCTTTCCGCCGAGCCCGGCTGGGACGTCTCGACCGCCACGCAGCTGGCACTGGCGCGGCGGTGCCGCGACGCACTGGCCGAGGGGTTCGGCGCCGTGGTCGTCACCGGTGGCGTCGACACCCTGGCCGAGACGGCGTACCTGGCCGGGTTGCACGCGGACGGGCCGCTGGTGTTCACCGGTTCGTCCCGGTGCCTGGACGAACCGGGCAGCGAAGGTCCCGGCAACCTGGTGGCGGCGTTGCTCGCTGCGGGACACGCGCCTGGAGCCGTGGTGTGTTCCGGCGGCGAGTTGCACGCCGCCCGCTGGGCGCGGCTGACCGCCGAGGCCGGGTTCACCTCCGCGCCGCACGGCCCGGTCGGCCGCGTCCGGGACGGTCGCGTGGTGCCGACCGGGGTCGCGTCACCGCCCGCGACACCGCGTGTCCCGGAGGAACCGGCGGCCGATGTGGCGTTGCTGAGCGTCTACCCGGACATGCCGGCGACCCTGCTGACCGCGGCGGCCGACGCCGGCGCGCGGGGCATCGTGCTCGCCGGAACGGGAGCGGGCAACGTCCCGGTCGAGCTGTTCGCCACCATCGGCGAGCTGCTGGAGTGGGACATCCCGGTGGTGGTCACCGCCGCCGTGCCGGGGCGGCAACCCTGCGGGACCGGGCTGGTGTACCGGCTCGGCGCGATCAGCGCCCGCGACCTGCCCCCGCCGCAGGCCCGCAGCGCGCTGATGGTCGCGCTCGGCGGCGGTGGTGTGGCGGCCGTCCGCGAGTGGTTCAGCCGGCTCTGACGGCCCGCTCGGCGACGATCAGCAGCGCGAAGAACTTGAGTCAAGTTAACTCAAGTTTATTGCTTTTGGCTTGTCAATCAGGCCACCATGGCCAGGTGACGTTCTGGGGACTGTTACGGCACCGCGACTTCCGCCACCTCTGGGCCGCCGACGCGCTGAGCCAGGTGGGCAGCAAGATCAGCGTGCTCGCCGTACCGCTGCTGGCCGTGACCGAACTGAACGCCTCGGCATTCGAAGTGGCACTGGTTCGCATCGCCGAGACAGCCGGCTACCTGCTGCTAGGCCTGCAGGCGGGCGCCTGGTGTGCACGCAGACGTAGCCGGCCGGTGCTGGTCGCCGCCGACCTGGGCAGGACAGTCGCGCTCGCGTCAATTCCGCTTGCCGCGTTGTTCGACGTGCTCACCCTCGCCCACCTGCTCGCCGTGGTGGCCGTGTCGGGCGTGCTCACTGTCGCGTTCGAGGTCAGCGCGACCACCTACCTGCCCGCCGTGGTCGGCCGGGACCGGCTCATCGAAGGCAACTCCCTGCTGCAGCTCAACCGCTCGGCGGCGGCCGTCGCCGGACCAGGACTGGCCGGCTACCTCGTGCAGTGGTTCACCGCACCGCTCGCGTTACTGGTGGATTCGCTCACCTACCTGTGGTCGGCACTGTGGCTGGGAACGATCCGCCGAAGCGAGGCCCGTCCAGAACGGACGGGAGACACCGGTATCCGCGCCGACGTGGCCGACGGGCTGCGGTTCGTCGTGCGGCATCCGCTGCTGCGCGCGACCGCGGCTTACGGGGCGAGCCGTTCGCTGACCCAGGCCATCCACATGGCGGTCGTCGTGGTGTTCCTGGTACGAGACGTCGGGTTGTCCCCCGGCGTGATCGGGCTGCTCGGCACCGTCGGCCTCACCGGCGCACTGCTCGCGGCCGCGGTCACCCGCCGGCTCGGCGACCGCGTGGGTACGGCCCGGCTGCTGTGGCTGATGGCGCTGATCAGCGGACTCGCGTTCCTGCTCTACCCGCTGACCACCCCGGGGTGGGGACTGGTGTGTTACGTCGTCGCGACGTTCGTCGGCAGCTTCGGTGTGATCGTGACCAGCATCCTGGAGGTGAGCTTCCAGCAGCAGTTGTGCCCCGATCACATGCTGGCCAGGGTTAACGCCACGATGCGGGTGGCCATCTGGGGTGCCATCCCCGTCGGCAGTCTGCTCGGCGGTGTGCTCGCCGAGTTCGCCGGAACGAGAGCGACGCTGTGGGTGGCGTCCGGCGGTGTGCTGCTGTCGGCCGCGTTCCTCCTGCTGTCACCGCTCGCGCGGCTCCGCGATCTTCCCACCGAACAGGCCCGGGTGTGATCGACAGAGCGGCGGGTATCCGGGGGCGTGAGCGAACTGACGGCAACCCGCCGGGTGACCCGCCTGGCACCCGTGGCCGGACTCTTCCTGCTGGCCCCGTTCTGCGCCGAGCTGCTGAGCCAGTACCAGGGGCCGATCACCGATCCCCTCAAGGCACTACTCGGCCTGCTGCTGACCGCCCCGCTGTACGGCACGGCCGCGCTGCTGATCCGGGAGATCACCCGGCGCACGGGCCGGGGCTGGCCGACGATCCTCGCGCTCGGCGCGGCGTTCGGGCTGATCCAGGCCGGCCTCATCGACCAGATGCTGTTCAACCACTCGGCCTTCGGCGGTGGCCCGTACTGGCAGGAACTGCCGACCTTCGTGCCGGGCCTCGGCCTCGACGTCAGCCAGCTGCTGGTGTTCGTCGGTGGCCACATGGTGGTGAGCTTCGCGGCCCCGATCGCCGTCGTCGAGGCGTGCGTGCCGGACCGGGCGGACGAACCGTGGCTGGGCCGCGCCGGGCTCACCGTCGTCACCGTGCTCTACCTCGCCGGGGCCGCGTACTACCTGTACGAGCTGGTCATCAAGCCCGGTTTCCACGCCACCGCCTGGCAACTGCTCGCCACCGCGGCCGCGGTCGTCCTGCTCGGCGCCGCCGGTCTGCTCACCACCAGGCTGACGGCCGCGCCGGACGGCCGGGCGCCGAAACCGGTCATCGTCGCCTGCGCCACGGCCATCGGCCTGCTCGGGCACATCCTGCTGCGTGAGCCCGGCCCCGGCGGCTGGGCCTGGCCCGGTGTCACGTTGTCGGTCGTGGTGCTGGCCGCGCTCGGCGCCCTCCTGCTCCACTGGTCGCTGCGGCCCGGCTGGTCGTCCGCGCACGTCCTCGCGGCGGCGAGCCCCGCCCTGCTGGTGTACGCACTCGTCGCGTTCGCCCTGCCCGCCGACGAGTCGGCGGTGCTGAAGTACACGTCGAACGCCATCACGCTGCTGGCCGTGCTCGGATTGATCCTGTTCGCCTACCGCCGGGCCCGGATGGCAACCTGACCGGGTGCCGGAGTTCAGCCTGCCGCCGGAGTTCCACGACGTCCGCTACGCCGGCGCACGTCATCCTGGCTCGGCACGCGGGCTCGCGGGCGGCGCCAACTGCCAGCTCTACGCCTACGCCGTACTCGCCCACCACGGGCTCACCGTGCCGCCGGTGCGGTCGAGCGAGCTGTGGGCCGACACCGTCCACACCGTGCGGGTGAGCACCCCGCGACCGCTGGACCTGCTGCTGTTCAACGCCGACGACCGCGCGTTCGGCGCACACGTGGGGGTCTGGGCAGGCCCGGACCAGGTGCTGCACCTGTGTGCCGAGGTCGGGCGGCCGGCGGTCTGGAGCCTGGCGGAGTTCGCCGCCCGGCCCCGCTACCGCGTCCTGGTCGGGATCAAGCGGGCACGTAACGCAGGATGACCACGCCGGACTTCGCGAACGTCGTCGAATCCACCAGTGACAGCCTCACGCCGGGCGGCAGCGGCGGACGGCCGTCGCCGAGCACCACCGGGAACACGATCAGCCGGATCTCGTCGACCAGCCCGAGTTCGACGAACCGCGCGGTGGTCGACGGGCCGGCGAACACCGCGAGATCGCGCCCTGGCTGCCGCTTCAGCCCGGCCACCTCGGCGGCCAGGTCGTCGCCGACCCTGACCGCCGGCGTCCAGTCCAGTGCCAGCCCCGGATCGCCGGACACGACGTACTTCGGCAGCTTGTTCATCGGCCCGGCCTGCACGGCGAGCTCACCCGGCTCGCTCCCGGCGCGCGGCCAGAACCCGGCCAGCTCCTGATAGGCCCTCCGGCCGAAGAACATGCCGTCGATGGTCGTCAGCATCTCGCTGAAGTACCGCTCCAGCTCGACGTCGCCGGTGTCGCTCCAGTCCAGCTCGCCGCCCGGGCCGCACGCGTAGCCGTCGAGGGTCACCTGAATCGAAAGGAAGAGTTTGCGCATACGGGACAGACCGGCACACGGCGGGCAACTCATCGCGGTTCCCGCATTTGACAACCCGTGTTGCCGAAAGTGGAATGGACGTATGCCCACATCGCTGCGCGAGGTACTCGACGGCGTCGGCCCGCGGCTGCGGCACATCCGCGACCGCCACGGCAAGATGACCCTGACCGAGCTGTCCGAGGCCACCGGGATCTCGAAGAGCACGCTGTCCCGGCTGGAGTCCGGTCAGCGCAAACCCAGCCTGGAGCTGCTGCTGCCGATCGCGCAGGCCTTCGGCGTCCCGCTCGACGAGCTGATCGACGCGCCGCCGGTCGGCGATCCCCGGGTACGAGTGAAACCGTTGCGGCGCAACGGAATGACGATCCTGCCGCTGACCGCCCAGCCGGGCAGGCTGCAGGCGTACAAGATGGTCATCCCGCCGCGCGGCGAGCCCGACCCGCGGGTACACGAGGGCTACGAGTGGATGTACGTGTTGTCCGGACGGCTGCGGCTGGTCCTGGGCGAGCACGACGTCGTGCTGCGGCAGGGCGAGGCCGCCGAGTTCGACACCCGCACCCCGCACTGGTTCGGGCCCGCCGACGACCAGCCGGTCGAGATCCTCAGCCTGTTCGGCAAGCAGGGCGAGCAGATGCACATCCGCGCCAGGACGAAGAGCTAACCGCGACGCCTGAGCAGCCGCAGGGCGACGACCACGGCCACCACGACGAGCGCGACGCCGCCGACGATCCACGGCCAGGCCGGTGACCCAGTGTCGGTGGCGGGCGCCTGCGCCGCCGGGGCCGGGCTGGGCGGCGGTGGCGGTGTGGCGGGGGCGCTCGCCGGAGCCGGGACCGGAGCGGCCGCCGGGACCGTCAGGGTGAACCGGATGATGCCGTCCACCTCGTGCCCATCGGCGGCCGTGACCACGTACTTCGCCTGGTACAGCCCGGCCGGGCCGCTCGGCGTGACCGGCGCGATCACCTCGGTCCCGGCGAAGCCGAGCTCGCCGACCTGCCAGGCCGAGCCGTCCGGCCCGGTGACGGTGATCGACGCCCCGCCGGACTGGACCTGTCCGCTGAACTTGAGCTTGAGCTGCGTGGGTGCCTTGTCGAGCGCCGCGCCCTCGGCGGGATCGCTGCCTGCCAGGGTGGTGTGTGCCGCCGCGGTGCCGGCCAGCGCCGGCAACGCGAGGAAACCGAGTGCGAGTGCCGCCACGATCCGCCTCATGCGGGCACAATACCGGCGTGATCCGAGTTCTGGTGGCCGACGACCAGGCCCTCCTGCGCGGCAGCTTCCGCATGCTCGTCGACAGCGCGCCCGGGCTGACGGTGGTCGGCGAGGCCGCCACCGGCGCCGAGGCCGTCGAGCTCGCCGGCACGCTGTCCCCGGACCTGGTGCTGATGGACGTGCGCATGCCCGAGATGGACGGCATCGAGGCCACCCGGCGCATCTGCGGCGACCCGGCGACGGCGGGCGTGCGGGTCCTCATCCTCACCACGTTCGACCTCGACTCCTACGTCTACTCGGCACTGCGGGCCGGTGCCAGCGGGTTCCTGCTCAAGGACACCCCGCCCCGCGAGCTGCTCGCCGCCGTCGAGGTCGTCGCGGGCGGCGAGGCGCTGCTGTCGCCGAGGATCACCCGCAGGCTGATCGAGGAGTTCGCCAGCCGTCCCGAACCGGCGAACCGCCCTGCCGCCGACCTGGCGGGCGTCACCGAACGCGAACGCGAGGTGCTCACGCTGATCGCCCGCGGGCTGTCCAACGCCGAACTGGCCGAGCAGCTGCACCTGAGCCCGGCCACGGTGAAGACCCACATCGGCAGGCTGCTGGCCAAGCTGCACGCGCGGGACCGGGCCCAGCTGGTGATCGCCGCCTATGAAGCCGGCCTGGTCACCCCCAGTAGGCGCTGACCAGGCCGGGTCTCATCACCAGTCCCTGGCGGACATGCGGATCACCCCCTTCCACCGGCGAAGGGGGCCGACATTAGATCGACGTGCTGAAGTAATCCTTCAGTTCGGCTCGACAGAGGTAGGCCATGGGCGAGCGGCCCACCCTGGTCAGCACGACGGTCGCCGGCGTCGCGCCCCGCGGCTTGAGCCGCCTGCGCAACGCGTCCGGGTCGACGTCGACGCCGCGCACCAGGATCTCCAGGCTGCCGACGTCGTGTGCCCGCAGCGTCGCCCGCAGCGACTTCTCCCGGTACGGGCCGTGGTCGAGCACGCGGAACGCCCGCACACCGGGCGGTGGCGTGTCCCCGGTCAGGTAGGCGATCCGCTCGTCGAGCTGCCACAGCCCGTGGCGCGCGCCGTAGTGCCGCACCAGGCCGGCACGCACGACGGCGCCGTCCGGATCGACGATCCACTGCCCCACGTCTGCGACCGGCACGTCGTCGGGCTCGGCGTCGGTGAGTGTCCACCCGGTGCCGCCGGAACGCAGCACGCTGGCCCGGCGGCGCGCGGTGGCCAGCTCACCGGTCCACAGGCACGCCTCCCGCACCTGCCCGTCCAGCGAGACCAGCTCGACCTCGTCGGCCCACGGCGCCGTCTCCCGGAAGTCCAGGCCGGGTGCACACTTCACGGCCAGCGGACGGCCCGCGTAGGCCTCCGCGAGACCGTCCAGCGGGGGCGCGAAGTCGGCAGGCCGCCAGGTCCGCCTGCCCGCCGAGTCGCGGCGGGCCGGGTCCGCGACGACCACCGTGTCCCTGCTGACCGGGGCCAGGGCGTCGGCCCGCACCAGGGCCGGCGCGACGCCGGCCTCGGCGCAGTTGTGGGCCGCCATGGCAAGCCGCACCGGGTCGAGGTCCGATCCGGCGCACCGCGCCGCCACGGCGGCCAGCTCGACCAGGTCGGCGCCCACCGAGCAGGTGACGTCGTGCACGTCCCGCCCGGCCAGCCGGGCCGCGCGGTGCCGCGCCACCGCCGTCGCACTGGCCTGCTGCAACGCGTCGCCGGTGAACAGCCAGCCACCCGCCGAGTCCAGTTTGGACTCGGCTTTGCGGCGCAGCAGCACCGTTTCCAGCACCGCGGCGAACCGCTCGCCCGCCGCGGAACGCGCGGCCGTCACGTCGGCGATCCGGCTCGCCGGGGTCAGCGGCAGTTCCGCGCACGCCGCCACCGCGGCCTGCCCCACCGCCGAACGAAGGAACGCGACGTCGACCGCGGTGAAGGCGTACGGCACCGTTAGTGTCCTGAGTCAGAAATACGCTGTGCGCCTCGACGGCCCAGCTTCCCGCCGACGGCGTTGCCGGACCGCCCGAGTACGGTCCAGTACGAGGGCGATCCGGCGCCTTGCCGGCGGAAACCTGGATCCGCCGATCCGCGCAGCAACTCCTGACTCACGACACTACTGTCCCGGCTTCGTCCCGGTGATCATGACGTTGTAGAACAGCTCCCTTGGCAGGATCCTGGCCAGCAGCTTGCGGTCCACAGCGGACAGTCGCAGCCAGAGGTGGTAGGCGAACAGGCGCCAGCGCACGGTCAGCTTCTCCTGCGGTACCGCGGCCTCGAACGTACGGATCGGCCAGCCGGCCAGGGCCGCGGCGAACTCCTCGGTCACCGCCTTGACACCGGTCGCGCCCGCGGCACGTGCGGTGCGTTCCAGCTCGGACGGGTCGAAGGTGTGCAGGTCGACGACGGCCTCCAGCGCCGCCGCCCGCGACGACTCGTCCAGTTCCGCCTGCGGCCGCCGCCACGCACGCAACGCGGGCAGCTTGGTGACGTTGGTGGTCAGCCACCAGGTGAGCTGCCCAAGCCTGCGGGCGTAGAAGTCGCCGATCTTCGTCGGCTCGCCGGCGAAGACGAACCGCCCGCCCGGCTTGAGCACCCGCAGCACCTCGCCGAACGCGGCCCGCACGTCCGGGATGTGGTGCAGCACGGCGTGCCCGACGACGAGGTCGAAGCTGTTGTCCGGGTACGGGATGCGCTCCGCGTCGGCGACCCTGCCGTCCACGTCGAGCCCGAGCTGCTCGGCGTTGCGCAGCGCGACCTGGACCATGCCCGGCGACAGGTCGGTGACCGAGCCCTTCTTGATCACGCCGCCCTGCATCAGGTTCAGCAGGAAGAAGCCGGTGCCGCTGCCCAGTTCCATGGCCGTCGGGTACGGCTGCTCGGTGTCCCCCGCGACGGCGTTGAACACGTCGGTGGCGTAGGAGATGCAGCGCTCGTCGTAGGAGATCGACCACTTCTCGTCGTAGGTGCCCGCCTCCCAGTCGTGGTAGAGGACGTTGGCGAGCTTGGGGTCGTCGAACGCCGCACGCACCTCGTCGGCGGTGGGGTGGGGGTGCGGAGCGGGGTCCGCCACGTCGCTCACTTCCCCTCGAAGGTGGCCTTGCCGGGGCCGTTCTCGATGAACGACCGCATGCCGCTGCGCTGGTCCTCGGTGGCCCAGAGCCCGGTGAACAGCTGGGTCTCCAGCTTGAGGCCGTTGGCGAGGTCGAGGTCGAGGCCACCGTCGATGGCCGCCTTCGCGGCGCGGAGTGCGACGGCCGGGCCGTTGGCGAACTGCGCGGCCCACTTGTGCGCGGCCGAGTACACGTCGTCGGGTGCCACCACCTCGTCGAGGATGCCCAGTGCCAGCGCCTCGTCGGCCTTGACGAACCGTCCGGTGTAGACGAGGTCCTTCGCCTTGCTCGGGCCGATCAGCCGCGCCAGCCGCTGCGTCCCGCCCGCGCCGGGAATGATGCCGAGCTGGATCTCCGGCTGGCCCACCTTGACGTTGTCGCCCGCGACCCTGCGGTCGGCGGTGAGGGCCAGTTCGAGGCCGCCGCCCAGCGCGTAGCCGGTGATGGCCGCGACCGTGGGCTTCGGGATGCCTGCCAGCAGGCTGAGCGAGTTGGTCAGCGCCGTGCCGAAGCGGAGCATCTCCGCGTAGGACCGGGTGGCCATCTCCTTGATGTCGGCGCCGCCCGCGAACGTCTTCTCGCCGCCGTAGATGATCACCGCGCGGACGTCGTCGCGGTCGGTCGCCTCCCTGGCCGCGTCCGCCAGTTCGCTCTGGACCTGGTTGTTCAGGGCGTTGACCGGGGGCCGGTCCAGCCGGATGGTGCCGACGCCGCCGTCGACCTCGAGGCTGACGAACTCTCCCACGCGATCCTCCTCCAACTCATCGGTGTCCAGCAGGTTACCCGTAAGTAAGAAGCAGCCTCACCTGCGACGCGCGACGAACCGGTCGCCCCACCGCTCCAGCAGCAGGTCCTGCGCGAACGTGGCGGAAAGGTTCTCGCTGGTCAGCACGTCGTCCATCAGCCCGGACGCCACCGCCCGGCCCTCGCGCAGCAGCAGCGCGTGGGTGAAGCCGGGCGGGATCTCCTCGACGTGGTGGGTGACCAGCACCATGGCCGGGGCGTCGGGGTCCATCGCCAGCTCGGACAGCCTGGCGACGAGGTCCTCCCGCCCGCCGAGGTCCAGGCCCGCCGCTGGCTCGTCGAGCAGCAGCATCTCCGGGTCGGTCATCAGCGACCGTGCGATCAGCGCCCGCTTGCGCTCGCCCTCGGACAGCGTGCCGAACGTGCGCTCGGCCAGGTGCTTGATACCCATCGCGCCGAGCAGTTCCTCGGCCCGCTCGGTGTCCAGCGTGTCGTAGACCTCGCGCCAGCGGCCGAGCACCGCGTAGCCCGCGCTAACGACGACGTCACGCACCAGCTCCTCGCCCGGGATCCGGCCGGCCAGCGCGGCGGAGGTGAAGCCGATGCGGGGGCGCAGGTCGAAGATGTTGACCTTGCCGAGCCGGTCGCCGAGAAGATCCACCTCGCCCGTCGTCGGGTACAGCTCGGCCGCGGCCAGCCGAAGCAGGGTGGTCTTGCCTGCCCCGTTGGCCCCGAGCACCACCCAGCGTTCGTCCAGTTCAACCGCCCAGTCGAGGTCTGCGAGCAGGTGGTTCTGCCCGCGTCGGACCCCGACACCGGACATCCGCACCACGAGATCGTCGAGTTCGTTCGGCCGCGTCAGCTCGGTCACGGGGCCATTGTGCCGGGCGGTGCCGCGCGGACGGCGACGTGGTCGCTGGTCACCTGGTGAGACGAGTGCCACCCCGCGTTGCGCTGTGGCAACATGGCTTTCGTGATCAGGTCCGTGCTGCAGAACCCGCCCGGGGCGGGCGTTCTGTGGCGCGATTTCACGCTTGATCTGGTCCTCACGGCGTCGTGCGGGTGTAGTCGCGCGCGACGCTGAGTCCTTTCGAGCCGGCACCGTCCTCGGTGCCGTCGCTCCTCGCGTCGCGCGGCCCACGTCCGTCCGTTCGCATCGCCGAGGAGCGTGAGATGACCCAGTCTGTCGTCCGACCCGAGACCCACCCCGAGCTGACCGACCCGCTGCTGATCGACCTGCTGCACCCCGAGCGCCTGCTGTGGACGCCGAGGGAGCTGGCCGAGCTGACCCGCACCGTCGCCACCGAACTGACCGGCGGCCTGCGCCGCATCCTGCGGTTCGACGCCGACCGGCGCTGGTGGGCCCGGCTCGCGTTGACCGACGGCGTCGAACTGTGGCTGCTGTCCTGGCTGCCCGGCCAGCGGACGGCGCCGCACGACCACGGCGGGGCGTCCGGCTCGTTCACCGTGCTGCAGGGCGAGCTGGCCGAGGAGTACCGCTATCCGGGCGGGCCGGTACGGCAGCGCACCCACGTCGTCGGCGACGGGATCGGGTTCGGCGCCGGACGGGCACACCAGGTCACCGGGGCCGGTGCGACGCCGTCGGCCAGCGTCCACGCCTACTCGCCGCCGCTGGTGGCGACCAGGCAGTACGCCTCGCTGGCGGACATCCCGGCGGAGATCCCGCCGATCCCGGTGACCCGATGAGCGCCGTCGACGACCGGCTGGCCGCCGCCCGGGCCGGGCTGGACCGGGTGTCCCCGGCGCGGGCGGCCGAGCTGCTGGACGAGGGGGCGCTGGTGGTCGACATCCGCCCGCACGCCAACCGCGCCGAGGAGGGGGAGATCCCCGGGTCGGTGATCGTGGAACGCATCCACCTGGAATGGCGGCTCGACCCTGGGGGTGATCACCGCCTGCCCGAGGTGGACCCCGGGCGGGCGGTGATCGTCGTGTGCAACGAGAGCTACGCCTCCAGCCTGGCCGCGGCCGACCTGCGCGCCCTCGGCCTGCCGAAGGCGACCGACCTGGCCGGTGGCTTCCGCGCCTGGCGCGCGGCAGGCCTGCCGGTCCGCCCCGGCGGAACGCCGGCGGTCCCCTGACCGGTCAGCGCAGGGACCGCACCGCCTTCGCCGCCTCGGTGGCCATCACGGCGTAGCCGGCGTCGCTGGGGTGCAGCTTGTCGCCGCTGTCGTAGGCGGGCAGCAACGCGTCCGGATGCGCCGGATCGGCGGTGATCCGGTCGAAGTCCGCGACCGCGTCGTACTCGCCGGACGTACGGATCCACGCGTTGACCGCGTCCCGCACCGCCTCGCCGCGCTCGCTGTAGTAGAACGTCCCCTGGTACGGCAGCATCGTCGCGCCGATGATCTTCATCCCGTCGGCCTTCGCCATCCGGATCAGCTGCCGGTGCCCCGCGATCAACTGCTCGGCGGTCACCACCGGCCGCTGCCCCACACACGGGAACTCGCCGGGGAGCTCCGGCATTCCGATGTCGTTGATGCCCTCCAGCACGATCACCGTGCCCGCCCTCGGCTGGTCCAGCACGTCGCGCTCGAACCGCGCGGCCGCCCGCTCCCCCGCGCACCGCGCGTCGTTGAGTACCCGGTTGCCGCCGATGCCGGTGTTGAGCACCGGCCGCGGCGTCAGCGCCTCGGCGAGGTCGTCCGGGTACCGGTCGTACTCGCCGAACGTGGCGCCCGCGCCGTCGGTGATCGAGTCGCCGAACGTCACGACGCCGGATCCCCGGCTCGCCTGCCCGGCGACGTCCAGCCCGGCCAGCAGGTACCACGACTGCGACGTCTCGGTGAAGGCCGCGCCGTCCGCGTCGGCGACGTGGTCGCCTGCCGCGCGGTAGCTGGTCGTGTTGGCAGCCAGGTGCATCGTGGCCGGACCGGTCGCCTCGGCCAGGTACAGGGTGATCGTCACCCGCTCCAGCGGTGCCACCCGGAACACCGTCAGGTCGCTGCTGGTCTCCTCGCCGACCGGGATCTCCACCGACCTCCGGTGGCCGAACGTCAGCGGCCGCACCGAGTCCGGCCGCACCGCCGCTCCCTCGGCCGTCCGCGCGATCGTCGCCTTGGCGACACGCAGCGGCTTGGTCCCGTAGACGTTGGTCAGCCGCACGCGCGTCACCAAGCCGCCCGCGCTGGCCCGCACCACCTGCCGCAGCGACTGCCGCTCGAAACCCTCCACGGACCAGTTCGGCCCGAACTCCGTGGCAGCCTCCTGTGCCGCCGTCGCCCAGCTCGCCACCCACGGCCCATGCCCCGCCGCGGTCGCCGGAGCGGCCACACCCGTCAAAGCCAGCAGCACACCGGCCGCTACCGCCACAATCCTGCGTCTCATGGGGATGAAACTAGCGGCAAAGTCAGGCGAAAACGACCCTTCCCAGCTCCGCGGGGCTGGCCAGCAACGGATGCCTCGGCAGCACCCGCACCGTGTAGCCGAGCGACCCGGCGTGAGGCAGCCGCAGGGTGGCCTCGAACAAGCCAATGCCCGCCGGCTGCATCGGCACGGTGACCGGATCGAGCAGGTCGTCCGAGTCGCCCACCCTGCCGACGACCGCCTGAACGTCCACATCGGACGGTTCGAGTCCGGCGAGGTCCACCCGCGCGGACACCCGCACGTCGGTGCCGACGACCAGTTCGTCCGGCGCCTCGACCCGCAGGTCGGTGTCGTGGATGATGACCCGCCGCCAGGCCGTGTCGATCCGCGTCCGGTACCCGGCGAGCGAACGGGCACCCGCGTAGCCGTCGGCGGCGGCCGCGGCGACCGTCTCCGCGGCGGGCCGGTAGTAGTGCTCGACGTACTCGCGCACCATCCGCGACGCCTGCAGCTTCGGTCCCAGCCGCTCCAGCGTCTCCCAGACGCGGGACAGCCAGCCGGCCGGTGTCCCGTCCGGGCCGCGGTCGTAGAACAGCGGCGCGATCTGCATCTCCAGCAGGTCGTAGAGCGCCTTGGACTCCAGGTCGTCGCGGCGCAGCGGGTCGGCGACGCCGTCCGCGGTCGGGATGGCCCAGCCGAAGTCCGGGTGGTAGTGCTCGTCCCACCAGCCGTCCCGGATGGACAGGTTCAGCCCGCCGTTGAGCGCCGACTTCATTCCCGACGTCCCGCACGCCTCCAGCGGCCGGGTCGGGTTGTTGAGCCAGACGTCGCAGCCGCGGTAGAGGTAACGCGCCATCGCCATGTCGTAGTCGGGCAGGTAGACGATCCGGTGCCGCACGGCCGGGTCGTCGACGAACCGGACGATCTGCTGGATCAGCGCCTTGCCGCCCTCGTCGGCCGGATGCGACTTGCCTGCCACGACGATCTGGATCGGCCGCCGCTCGTCCAGCAGCAACGCCCGCAGCCGCTCGGGATCGCGCAGCATCAGCGTGAGCCGCTTGTACGTCGGCACCCTGCGGGCGAAGCCGACGGTCAGCACGTCGGGGTCGAACACGGAGTCGGTCCAGCCCAGCTCCAGCCCGGCGGCGCCACGCTGCAGCCACGCGTCGCGCACCCGCCTGCGGACCTCGCTGACCAGCTTCTCCCGCAGGTCCCGGCGCAGTGCCCAGAGCTGTGCGTCGGACACCGTCTCGCGCGAGCCGGCGTGCTCGTCGCCGTCGCCGTCGAGCAGCGCGCTCAGTTCCCTGGCCACCCAGGTCGGGCCGTGGACGCCATTGGTCACCGCCGAGATCGGCACCTCGTCGATGTCGAAGTCGGACCACAGCCGGTGGAACATCGTCCGCGACACCCGCCCGTGCAGCGCCGAGACACCGTTGGCGCGCTGGGAGAGCCGCAGGCCCATGTGGGCCATGTTGAACATGCCCGGGTTGTCCTCGGCGCCGAGCGCCAGCACCGTGCGCACGTCGATGCCGGGCAGCAGCCTGCCGTCGCCGAAGTAGTGCTGCACCAGGTCGACCGGGAACCGGTCCAGCCCGGCGGGAACGGGGGTGTGGGTGGTGTAGACGGTGCCGGCCCGCACCGGCACCAGTGCCTCGTCGAACTCCAGCCCGCCCGCGGTGACGATCTCGCGGGCGCGTTCCAGCCCGAGGAACCCGGCGTGGCCCTCGTTGGTGTGGAACACCTCGGGCTCGGGGTGCCCGGTCAGGGCGCAGTACCGGCGCACGGCCCGGACCCCGCCGACGCCGGCGAGGATCTGCTGGCGGATGCGGTGGTTGGCGTCGCCGCCGTAGAGGCGGTCGGTGACGCCGCGCAGGTCCTCGTCGTTGCCCTCGGTGTCGGAGTCCATCAACAGCAGCGGGATCCGCCCGACCCAGGCACGCCAGATCTGGGCGTGCAGGTCACGGCCACCGGGCACCGCGACGCTGACCCGCAGCGGCTCGCCGCTCTCGTCGGTCAGCAGTTCCAGCGGCAGGCCGATGGGGTCGATCACCGGGTAGTGCTCGACCTGCCAGCCGTCCAGCGACAGCGCCTGCCGGAAGTAGCCCGCCCGGTACAGCAGTCCCACGCCGATCATGGGTGCGCCGAGGTCGGACGCCGCCTTGAGGTGGTCGGCGGCGAGCACGCCGAGGCCGCCGGAGTAGTTCGGCAGCGCCTCGGTGACGCCGAACTCCATGGAGAAGTAGGCCACCGCGGCAGGCAGCCTGCCCTGGCGCTGGTACCAGCGAGGCTCGGTGAGGTAGCGCTGCAGGTCGTCGGTGGCCGCGCGGAAGCGGGCGAGGAAGTCCTCGTCGTCGGCCAGCTCCTCCAGCCGCTCCGGCGGCAGTGCGGTGATCAGCCGCAACGGGTCCTTGAACCGGTTGAACAGCCCGGCGTCGATCGACGCGAACAGGTCACGCGTCGGCGGATGCCAGGTCCAGCGCAGATTGGTGGCCAGTGCCCGCAGCCCGGACAGCGGCTCCGGCAGGCTGGCACGCACGGTGAACCGGCGGACTGCTCTCATTCCAGCGACGATAACGCGACGATCACCGCGGCGCCTCCACGGCCCGATCTGGGTGATCCGTGCCCGGGCCGGGACGGCGCTTAGTAGGGTGCGTGCCATCCACACAGACACGGAGTGGCAGATGAGCACAAAGTGGGGGCGTCCCTCCCTGGTCGGAATGGTGGCCGTGGTCGCCTTGCTCGCCGGAGCGTGCGGCGACGACAGCAAGAACAGCGGTGAGGCGAAGACGAGCGTCGGTGACGTCGCGGGGCTGCCGGTGACGCACTTCGAGAGCGGCCTGAAGCCGGACGCGCCCAAGCCGCAGCTCAACGTCCGCAACGCCACGGACAGCGAAGAGGACAAGATCGCCATCGCGTCGATCGCCGACGTGAGCGAGTACTGGACCCAGGAGCTGCCCGCGCACTTCGGCATGCCGTTCGAGCCGGTCAAGGAACTCATGTCCTACGACCCGAGCACGGACACCGACGAGGCGTGCGGCACCTCGGTCAAGGAGGCGGCGATGAACGCCTTCTACTGCCCGCCGGAGGACCTGGTGGCGTGGGACCGCGGTCAGCTGCTGCCGATGCTGCGTACCGAGTTCGGCCCGATGGCCATCGTCACCGTGCTCGGCCACGAGTTCGGCCACGCCGTGCAGTACCGCCTCGGCGAGAAGGCCGGGATGTCGAAGAACGTGGCCACGATCGTGAAGGAGCAGCAGGCCGACTGCTTCACCGGCGGCTACTTCCGCTGGATGGCCGAGGAGAAGAGCAAGTACTTCCGGGTGTCCACCTCGGAGGGCCTCAACCAGGTGCTGGCCTCGCTGTTCTTCATCCGCGACCAGGCAGGCCAGTCGTCGAAGGAGAAGGGTGCGCACGGCACCGCGTTCGACCGCACCTACGCCTTCCAGCTCGGGTTCGAGAAGGGCGCCAAGGAGTGCGCCGGGATCAACCAGCAGAACATCGACGCCCGGATCACCGAGCAGCCGTTCCACAAGGGCGACAAGGGCAAGGGTGACGAACGGCTGGACATGAAGCTGATCGGGCACCTGCAGACCAGCCTGGACAAGGCGTTCGAGGGCGCGGGCGCCCAGGCGCCGAAGATCGTCGACGAGGGCGGCGTGTGCCCGGGCGGGCCGCAGACTCCGCCCGCGTCGTACTGCCCGGACTCCAACACGGTCAGCATCGATCTGAACGCCCTGTCCCAGATCGGGCGGACCGGCGATCGCAAGGCCGAGTTCCAGGGCGAGGACCCCGGTGGTCTCGGTGACTTCGCCGCGCTGGCCGAGGTGGCGTCGCGCTACACGATGGGCATCCAGAAGGGCGTCGGCGCGTCCCTGGACAACGACAACGCCGGGCTGCGGACCTCGTGCCTGGTGGGCGCGTGGGCGGCGGCGTCCAACCGGCCGGGTGCGAACCTGCGGCTGTCCTCGGGCGACCTGGACGAGGCCATCGCCGAGCTGCTGATGCCGAAGAGCGTGATCGCCGCCGACGTCAACGGCAAGCAGGTGGAGAACGGTTTCGAGCGCGTCGAGTCGCTGCGCAAGGGCTACATGGAGGGCTCGACCGCCTGTACGCAGCAGTACGGCTGACCGTCAGGGCACGTGAAGGCCACCTTCATTACGTCTCACGTGATGAAGGTGGCCTTCACGTGCTTGGGGGCTAGAGGCTGGAGTCGGGTGGTGTGCGTGACGGTGGAGTTCGCGTGCGGGAGCGTGGGACTCGCGTGCACGAAGGTGGGACTCGCGACGTCCGCCGGACGGGAGCCGTGTCTCACGGTATGAACTCCACGCTCACGCACGCGAGTTCTACGCTCCGGCACGCGAGTTCCACACTCGCGCACGATCGCCCGCCCGGACTTCACCGGGGCATGCCGTGAAGGGGGCCCTCACGGCGTCTGATGCCGTGAGGGCCCCCTTCACGGCATCAGAACAGCGCGGAAGCCAGGTCGCGGCGGGCCTTGGCGACGCGCGGGTCCGCGGGGTCGAACAGGTCGAACAGCCCGACCAGGTGCTCGCGCACCCGGTTGCGCTCCTCGCCCGCGGTGCGGCGCACGACCGCCACCAGCCGCGCGAAGCCCTCCTCGGCCAGCTGCTGGGCGACCTCGAAGTCCGCCGCCGCGAGCTGGGCGTCGATGTCGTCGGGGTCGGCGTCGGCACGCGCGACGGCCGACGGGTCGGCCTGGCCTGCCCGCTCCGCGAACGACACCTGCACCAGCGCGGCCTTGGCCTGGTCGTTGCCCGGCTCCGCGTCGAGGATGCGCTGGTAGGCGGCCTTCGCGGCGGCGAAGTCGCCCCGCTCGAACGCCTCCTCGGCCTCGGTGAACCGCGGGTCCTCCGGCTCCTCGGCGGCGCCATTCTGCTCGGCGTCCTTGATGCCGGGCAGCTTGTCCCGCAACGCGTCGAGCAGGGACTTCAGCCACTGGCGGATCTGCAGCTCGGGCAGCGCACCGGAGAACGCGTCGACCGGCTGACCACCGGCGATGGCGACGACCGTGGGGATCGACTGCACGCCGAACAGCTGCGAGATCCGCGGGTTGGCGTCGACGTCCACCTTCGCCAGCACCCACGCGCCGCCGGACTCGCCGGCCAGCCGTTCGAGCACCGGGCTCAGCTGCTTGCACGGGCCACACCACTCGGCCCACAGGTCGACGACCACGAGCTGCTTGAGCGAACGCTCGACGACGTCGGCCTGGAAGGTGGCCTCGGTGACGTCGAGCACGGCCGTCCCGGCACCGGCGGGCGGCTGGGCCGGGGGCCCGGAAGGCTGCTGGGCGGGCGCTGCCGGCTGGCGCCGGGCCGCGTCGGCCCGCGCCTTGAGCGCGGACAGGTCCACCGCACCGGACAGCGCGGCGGAAAGGGCTGCTGACTTGGCGGAAGGTCGGCGTGGCTGTGTCACGGTTCCATCCTGACACGACTCGCGGACACGCTCATCGCAGGTGCTCCTCCAGCCGCTCGACCTTGCCCCGCAGCTGCCCGGTGTGGCCCGGCCGGATGTCGGCCTTGAGGACCAGCGACACCCGCGACGCCTCCGCCTGCACCGCCTCGGTGGCGCGCCGCACGACGTCCATCACCTCGTCCCACTCGCCCTCGACGAGGGTGAACATGGCATTGGTCTCGTTGGGCAGTCCGGAGTCCCTGACCACCTGGACCGCCTTGGCGACGGCCTCGGCGACACCGTCGGACTCGCCCCCGAGCGGACTGACACTGAACGCGACAATCATGACACTGGCCTCCTGCGATCGGTGGGGAATGTGACCACCCTGCCGGACACAGCCGGTACCCGCTGGTAACTTCGACGACCATGAACCGTCCGTTGCCGTTCGACCCCATCGCCCGCGCGGCACAGCTGTGGGAGGAGCGCATCGGCCCGTCCGGGACGATGGCGGCGGTGACCGGTGTGATGCGGGTGCAGCAGATCATCCAGTCCGCCGTGGACGGTGCGCTCAAGCCACACGGGCTGACGTTCGCCCGTTACGAGGCACTCGTGCTGCTCACCTTCGCCAAGCGCGCCAGCCTGCCGATGCGGGTGATGGGCGAGCGCCTCCAGCTGCACCCGACCAGCGTGACGAACATCGTCGACCGGCTGGAGAAGGACGGCCTGGTCAAGCGCGTACCGCACCCGACGGACCGGCGCACGACGCTGGTGGAGATCACCGACGACGGCCGCGCCCGCCGGGAGCAGGCGACGGCCGCCGTCACGGCGATCGACTTCGGACTGACCGGCCTGACCCCCCGCCAGACAGCTCAGCTGACCGAGCTGCTGACGAAGGTCCGCAAGGCGACCGGCGACTTCACGGAGTAGTACTAGACGGAAACGGGCTGCCGGACGAACAGGCCGGTGCCGCCGTGGGTGAGGCGCTGCGGACCGTCCAGCTTGCCGCGGCGCAGGGCCCACTTCTCGAAGAACCAGGTGAACAGCGGCGGCACGCTGGCGACCAGCGCCCAGAACACGGTGCCGAACTTCCAGCCGAGCGGCTTGGCCACGGCGAGCGTCACCAGCACGTAGACGACGAAGACGATGCCGTGGGTCATCCCGACCACCGGGACCGGGTTGCCCGCCTCGAGCACGTCCCGCGTGAACATCCCGATCAGCAGCGCTGCCCAGGACAGCGCCTCGGCGACGGCGGCAACGCGAAAGATCAGAGCGGCCCTGCTGGCCACGGTTCCTCCTAGAAGGTCGCAAAAAAGTCCGACGGCGTAGGTGACTACTAACGTCAACCACGCCGTCGGACGTTGTGATGCCAGTGTGAGCCGTGATGGCCGTCACCGGAACACCGGGGTAGGGCAGATCACTCCTCCCAGCGGAAGACCTTCGCGGCGATCAGTCCGATCACGACGGTGAAGCCGACGAGGATCACCGCGGGCAGCGCCAGTGCCTCGATCCCCTTCCCGCGCACCATGACGTCGACCATTCCGTCGTTGAGATGCCGCAGCGGCAGCACCTTCGAGATGGCCTGGACCCACGCCGGTGTCTCACCAATCGGGATGAACGATCCGGAAAGGAACGCCATCGGCAGCACGACCAGGTTCGCCGCGCCACTCGCGGCCTCCTCGGTCTTGCTGAACGCGCCGACGAGCATCCCGATGGCGAAGAACGCCAGCGTGCCGAGCAGCAGCAGCGGCAGGGCAAGCCACCACTGCCCGGACAGCTGCAACCCGAACAACGGCAGCGACGCGATTCCGAGGAACACGGCGAACTGCACGACCGACACACCGAGCGACACCACCACCCGCGAACCCAGCACGGTCAGTGGCCGGACGGGTGCGAGCCGCAACCGCCGCAGCACCTGCTTCTTGCGCCAGTTGACGAACGTCAGCGCGGCACCGAAGACGGCCGCGATCGACATCGCCCAGGACAGGATGCCCGGCGCCATGAACTGGATCGGCTTCAGCGACTCGTCCTCGACCTGCTGGGCGTTCAGCGTGTACCGCGGCACCTGCCCGGTGGCCGCGAGGTTCTGCTGACCGACCACACCGCCGACGAGTCCGAGCACGGTGCCCGCCCTGGCCTGGTCGCTGGCGGCGAAGCGCAGGGTCACCGTGTCGCCGCTCTGCGCGACGACGGCGGGCAGGTCACCGTCCCGGACCTGCCGCTCGGCGTCGGCGAGGTCTCCGATCCGCTTCAGCTCGACGGCGCCGGACTGCTCCAGCGCGACGATCACCGGCCCCTCCCCGACGACGCCGACCTCCATCTTGGACGACCCGCGGTCGCCGAAGATCAACCCGAAGATCACCAGGAACATCAGCGGGAACAGGAACGTGAAGAACAACGTCGCCTTGTCCCGGACGAAACCTTTGAACATGGCCTTCGCCAGCGCCTGGAACGGCGTGCCGGCCTGTCCGGTCCGGCCTGGCGTCTCGGGGGCCTGGATGGTGGTCACGCGCGGTACTCCCGTCCGGTGAGCTGGAGGAAGACGTCCTCGAGGGTGGCGGTGCGCACCTGCAGCCCGTCGAGCGTGCCGCGTTCGGCGAGCGCGGCGAGCAGCGGCGCGGGACGGCGGGTGGCGATGGTCAGCGAGGTCTCGTCGACGGCGACGTTGTCCGCGCCGGGCAGCGCCCTGGCCTCGGTGACCGGCATCGACGTTGGCTCCAGGATCACGTGTGTCGCGGCGTCGAGGTCACGGACCAGGCGGGCCGGCGTGTCCAGCGCGAGGATGCGGCCGTGGTCCATGATCGCCACGCGGTCACAGAGGACCTCGGCCTCGTCGAGGTAGTGGGTCGTGTAGACGATCGTCTTCCCCCGGTCCTGGATGGCCCGCAGCACGTCCCACAGGTTGCGCCGCGACTGCGGATCCAGCGCGGCCGTCGGCTCGTCGAGGAACACGATGTCCGGGTCGTGCACCAGCGCGCAGGCGATGGACAGCCGCTGCCGCTGGCCACCGGACAGCTTCGCCTCCTGCGTCCCGGCCTTGTCGGCGAGGCCGACCAGCTCCAGCATCTCGTCGATCCGCGCGGAGCGGACGCCGTAGAGGGATCCGAAGGTCTCCAGCTGCTCACGCGCGGTCAGCTTCTCGAAGAAGGCGGACGCCTGCAGCTGAACTCCCATGCGCGGCAGCAGTGCGAGGTTGCGCGGGAACGGCGACTCGCCGAGCAGTTCGATGCTGCCGGAGTCCGGCTCCCGCAAGCCTTCCGCGATCTCCATGGTGGTGGTCTTGCCCGCGCCGTTCGGCCCGAGGATGCCGAAGAACTCCCCCTCGGCGACCTCGAAGGACACGCCGTCGACGGCCTTGAAGTCGCCGTAGCTCATGTGGATGTCGTCCACCACGAGCGCCCGTGCTGTGGTCATGTGCGGGAACCTAGCCCGGTAAACGGTTTCCGGCCTCAGGGAAATCACCCATCGATTGGCTGACAACCTTGTCTTCCGGTAACGAAACGGCAACGTAGTCCCGCGCTGAAGCGATCAGCCCATTGACAGCCCGCCGGGATCGGTGTCCAATCGCGGCCACTATGACAACGTTGTCGCCCTCCGGTCGGGGTAACACGCGTCGGGCCACCATGAGCGATGTGGCTCGACTGGCCGGCGTGAGCATCAAGACCGTCTCGCGTGTCGTCAACGACGAGCCGGCGGTCCATCCGGACACCGCCGAGCGCGTCATGGCGGCCATCGAGCAGCTGGGCTTCCGGCGCAACCTCGGTGCCCGCAACCTGCGCCGCGGATCGACCACCGGAACCATCGGCCTGGTCGTGGAGGACGTCGGGAACCCGTTCTACTCCGAACTCAACCGTGCCATCGAGCGCATCGCCAGCTCACACGACAGGCAGGTGCTGACCGGGTCGTCGGACGAGGACAGGGACCGCGAACGCGAACTGGCGCTGGAGTTCTGCTCGCGCCGGGTGGACGGCCTGCTGATCGTCCCGGCCGGAATGCAGCACGGGTACCTGGTGCCGGAGATGCGGGCGGGCACGCCGGTGGTGTTCATCGACCGCCCGGCTGGCGACATCGTCGCCGACACCGTGCTGGTCGACAACATCGGCGGCACCGTCGAGGCGGTCACCCACCTCGCGGCGCACGGCCACCGGCGCATCGCGTTCCTCGGTGACAACGTGGAGATCTACACCGCGGGCGAACGCCTGCGCGGCTTCCGGGAGGGCTGCGCGCGAGCCGGAATCCGCTACGACGAGGGCCTGGTGGTGATGCGCACGCCCACCGAGGAAGGCGTCGGCGACGCGGTGCGCAGGCTGATGGCCGGCGCCGAGCCGCCGACCGCCGTGGTGGCGGGCAACAACCGGGTCACCGTCCACCTGCTGCGTGCGCTGGCGCACGCGCCGCGCAGGCCCGCACTGGTCGGCTTCGACGACTTCGAACTCGCCGACCTGCTCGATCCCCCGGTCACCGTCGTCGCACACGACGTCGGCGGGCTGGGTGAAGCCGCGGCGAACCTGCTGTTCGCCCGGATCCAAGGAGATCAGTCCGCCCCGAGAAAGGTAGTGCTCCCCGTGCGTCTTGTACCCCGCGGCTCCGGTGAGGTGGCCCCCGCATGAGCAGGCCACTGTCGCCGATCCGGCTGGCAGCCAACCAGCCGCCGCAGTTCTACCGGGGCGGCGACGCGATCGCCGAACTACGCACCGGACAGCGGTCGTCCGCGTCGTCGTTCGGCCCCGAGGACTGGGTCGCGTCCACCACGACGCTGTTCGGCCAGGACACCAACGGCCTGACCCGCCTGCCCGACGGCACCTGGCTGCGCGACGCCGTGCGGGCCGATCCGGAGGGCTGGCTGGGCGCCAAGCACGTCGAGGTGTTCGGCGAGTCCACGGGCCTGCTGGTCAAGCTGCTCGACGCCGGGCAACGACTGCCGGTGCACTTCCACCCCACCGACGAGTTCGCCCGCGAGCACTTCGACTCCCACTTCGGCAAGACCGAGGCCTGGATCGTGGTCGGCACCTACGGCGACGACCCGCGCGTGCATGCCGGCTTCGCCGAGACGGTCAGCAAGACCACCGTGTCAGAGTGGGTCCGCGACCAGGACGCGCCCGCGATGCTGGGCGCGCTGAACAGCACGCCGGTCAGCGCCGGAGACACCGTCTACATCCCGGCGGGTCTGCCGCACGCCATCGGCGAGGGCGTGTTCGTCGTCGAACTGCAGCAGCCGACGGACTTCTCGCTCACCCTGGAGTGGCGGGACTTCCTGGACTCGCCGGAGAAGGGGCACCTCGGGGTCGGGTTCGACACGGCACTGCGGACGCTGGACACCTCGGGCTGGGACGCTGAGCGGCTGGGCTCGATCATCCGGCACACCGCGGGCACCGAAGGGTCCACTGTGGACCTGCTGGCCGAGGACTCGGCCGGGTTCTTCCGCGCCGACCAGCTCCGGCCCGCGCCGGCGCTGGCCCTGGACCCCTCGTTCGCCGTGCTGGTGGTGCTGGGCGGCTCCGGCACCCTGCGCACCGAGCACGGCGGCGAGCACGGCCTCACCCGTGGCGAGACCCTCGTGGTCCCGTACGGCGCGGGCGAGGCGGAACTGACCGGGGACGTGACGGTGATCCGCTGCCGTCCGCCCGCACCGGAGAAGAGGTCCCCCCGATGAGCATCCTGCTGGACGCCCAGCACCTGACGAAACGATACGGCTCGGTCGAGGCGCTCCGTGGCGCGTCGTTCCAGGCCAGGGCCGGCGAGGTCACCGCGCTGATCGGTGACAACGGCGCCGGAAAGTCCACATTGGTCAAATGCCTGTCCGGCGCGGAGCAGCCGACGTCGGGTAAAATCCTGCTCGACGGCAAGGAGATCACCCTCGAGTCGCCGACCGTCGCCAGGCGGCTCGGCATCGAGACCGTGTACCAGGATCTCGCGGTGGCACCGGAGCTGGACCCGGCCGCGAACCTGTTCCTGGGCAGGGAGATCCACCGCAAGGGCATCCTCGGCAAGCTCGGCATGATCGACAAGGCGGAAATGCGCAGGCAGGCCGTCGAGCAGTTCCAGCGGCTCGGCGTCACGCTGCAGAGCACCGAGGTGCCGATCGGGTCGCTGTCCGGTGGGCAGCGGCAGAGTGTCGCGGTGGTGCGCTCGGTGGTGTGGGCCAGCAAGGTCGTGTTCATGGACGAGCCGACCGCCGCGCTCGGTGTCGTGCAGCGCGAGCGCGTGCTGGACGTCATCAAGAAGGTGCGCGACCAGGGCATCGCGGTCGTGCTGATCAGCCACAACATGCCCGAGGTGCTGTCGGTCGCCGACCGGATCGAGGTGCTGCGGCTGGGCACGCGGGTCGCCCGCTTCGAGGCGAAGGACACCAAGCTGGAGGACCTGGTCGCCGCGATGACGGGCGCCCTGACCAACGACGAGGAGGCGGCGTGAGCACGGAGACCAAGGCGCCAATCCAGTCCGAAGTAGACGGTGGGTTCCAGAAGCGGCCACTCGGTGCCCGGCTGATCTCGGCCAACACCTTCTGGATCGCGCTGGTGCTGCTCGGCCTGTGCATCGTGTTCACGATCGCCGCGCCGGGTGAGTTCGCCACGCTGTTCACGTTCCAGACGCTGCTGATCGAGACGTCGGTGCTGCTGGTGCTCTCGGTCGGCATGACGTTCGTGATCATCACCTCCGGCATCGACCTGTCCGTCGGCTCGGTGCTGATCTTCGCCGGGATGGTGTCGGCGAAGACGATGGAGGCGCTGAGCCCCGGCGGCAACGCCACGGCGGCCGGCTGGGGCGTGATCACGGTCGGCCTGATCGCCGGTGTGGTCGCCGGAACGGTGTGGGGCTTGATCAACGGGCTGCTGATCGCGGTGGCGAAGATCCCGCCGCTGATCGTCACGCTGGGCACGATGGGTGCCGCGCTGGGCGCGGCGTACCTGCTCAACAACGGCTCGGACATCCGCAGCGTGCCGACCGTGCTCAACAGCACGCTCGGCTACGGCACCTGGTTCGGCGTGCCCAACCTGGTGATCGTCGCGGTGGTCATCACCCTGATCGGGGCCTGGCTGCTGCACACGACGAAGTTCGGCCGCTACACCTACGCGGTCGGCTCGAACGCCGAGGCCGCGCGCCGCGTCGGCATCGGCGTGACCGCCCACCTGCTGAAGGTGTACACGCTGACCGGCTTCCTGGCCGGCATCGCCGGGTTCATGTCGCTGGCCTACTACGCCTCGACGACGATCTCGGCGCACACCACGGACAACCTCAACGCCATCGCGGCCACCGTCATGGGCGGCACGAGCCTGTTCGGCGGTGTCGGTTCGGTGCTCGGCACGGTGATCGGCGTGTTCATCCCGGCCGTGCTGAAGAAGGGCTTCAACATCACGGAGGTTCAGGACTTCTGGCAGATGATCGCCGTCGGTGCCGTGCTCATCGCGGCCGTCTGGTTCGACCAGCGACGCCGCCGGCTTCGCAACAGCAGGTAATTTTCCCTACGGCACAAAGAGGTGCAGGATGAAGTTCCCCCGTAAGACGCTGCTCGCCGCCGGTGCGGCGGCCGCCGCCGTCACGTTGCTGGCCGCCTGCGGTGGCGGTCAGGTCGGCCAGACACCCGCCGGGGACCAGCCCGCCCAGCAGGGCAACAAGAAGCTGGTGCTGATCCCGGGTGTGCAGGCCGAGCCGTTCTACATCTCCATGCAGTGTGGTGCGGAGGCCGAGGCGAAGAAGCTCGGCTACGAGCTGACCACGTCGGCGCCGCAGAAGTTCGACGCCGCCATGCAGACGGAGAAGGTCAACGCGCTGGGTTCGGCTCCCCCGGCCGGCCTGCTCATCGCCCCGACCGACGACCAGGCAATGCTGGCGCCGATCCAGCAGGTGAAGAACCGCGGCGCGAAGATCGTCGAGGTGGACACCGCGCTCAAGGACACCGGCGTGGCCGTGTCGTCGATCTCGTCGAACAACGCCGAGGGCGGCAAGCTGGCCGCGCAGACGCTGGCGAAGCTGGTGGGCGGCAAGCAGGGTTCGGTGCTGGTGCTGGACACCATCGCCGGGACGTCGACCACGAACGCCCGCGCGAAGGGCTTCGAGGACGAGCTGAAAAACCACCCGAACCTGAAGTCTGCCGGGGTGCAGTTCACCCAGAACGAGCCCGACCAGGCGGCGGGCAAGGTGACGGCGGCGCTCGCGTCGAACCCGGACCTCATCGGCATCTTCGCCACCAACCTCAACACCGGTGAGGGCGCGGCGACCGGTCTGCGCAACGCGGGCAAGATCGGCCAGGTCAACCTGGTCGGCTTCGACGCCAGCCCGTCGGAGGTCGAGGGGCTGCGCAAGGGCGAGTACCAGGCACTGATCGCGCAGGACCCGGCCGCCATCGGCGTGCAGGGTGTGCAGCAGGCGGTCGCGGCCATCGAGGGCAAGCCGACCCAGCGCAACATCACCGCCGGCCTGCACTCGATCACCAAGGCCGACATGGACGCCAACGCGCAGTACTTCTACAAGCAGCAGTGCTGACGTAGCCGGACAGCACGTGAGGGCCACCTTCAGCGATGAGGGTGGCCCTCACGGCGTCTCATGCCCGGGCCCCGGCAAAGTCGGGTCGCGCTCAGGCGAGGTGGCTGGTCTCGAGCGTAGAACTCGTGTACCGGAACGTAGAACTCGCGTGCCGGAACGCAGAACTCGCGTGCGTGAGCGCAGAACTCACCATGTGGACCGGGTTCTCACGTGGTGCCGGTCGCCCGCGTGAACGGGCCACTCGCCGCGAGTCCCACCGTCGTGCACGCGAGTCCCACGCTCCGGCACGCGAACTCCACGCTCCCGCACCACCACGCGCCCGACTTTGCCGGGGCCCTGACGTCTCACGCCGTGAGGGCCCGTTCACGGCATCGACGCCACCACATCGGGCCCCACCGTGTGACACCTCTGATGTGATGCCGCGTGTTCAGGCGGGCTTGAGAGCAGCCAGCTGGTCCGCCAGCCAGGACTGCTGGGCACGCCAGAGACCCGGGCCGAGCGACACCCGCGCCACGCCGGCGTCCGCGAGTTCGGCCAGGTCGCCGCCGGGGCGCAGGTTCCCGTTGACCGCCGCGGGCGAGACCGCCTCGACGAACTCCCGCAGCACTTCCGCCGAGCGCACCAGGATCGGGTAGACGCAGTCCGCACCGGCCGCCAGGTACGCCCTCGCCCTGGTCACCGCCTCGTCGAGCACCGCGGCCTGGTCCTGCGCCCCGAGGAAGACGTCCACCCGCGCGTTCAGCACGAGCGCGTCGCCCGCGGCGGCGCGGACGGCCGCCAGGTAGTCGGCCTGCTCGGCGACGTCACGCAGGCCGGCGCCGGGCACGGTGTCCTCCAGGTTGCAACCTGCCGCCCCCGCGCCGAGGAGCCGCTCGGCCAGTTCGGCGGGCGGCAGGTCGTAACCCGCCTCGGCGTCGACGGTCACCGGCACCTCGACCGCGGCCGCGATCCGGGCCGCGGCGGCGAGCATCTCGCCGACGGGCGCCTGCTGCCCGTCGGCGAACCCGAGTGCCTCGGCGACGGCCGCGGAGCTGGTGGCGACGACCGGGAATCCCGCCTGCTCGACCAGCCGCGCCGACGCGGCGTCCCAGGCGTTGGGCAGCAGCAGCGGCGTGCCCGGCACGTGCAGCGACCGCAGCCGCCCAGCGGCGCTCACTGGACCGGCAGGGGCTTGTGGCTGGTGACGCCCAGCCGGTTCCAGCCGTTGATCACCATGGCGGCCCAGGCGACGGCCCGGTACTGCTCCTCGGTGAACACCGAGGTCGCCTGCTCGTAGACGTCGTCGGGAACGTCCTGATTCACCGAGAGGCGGGTCATCGCGTCGGTCAGCGCCAGCGCGGCACGCTCCTGCTCGGTGTACAACTCGGTCTCCCACCAGGCGCCGAGCAGGTAGAGCCGCCGCTCGTCCTCGCCGAGCTTGCGGGCGTCGCGGGTGTGCAGGTCGAGGCAGTACGCACAGCCGTTGAGCTGCGACGCCCTGATCTTGACCAGCTCGATGAGCCGCTGGTCCAGGCCGGCGTCGGCGGCCGCCTTCTCGACCTCGGTGTGCAGTTCGAACATTTTCTTGTACAGCGCCTTGTCGGCGGACAGCTGGATTCGCTTCGTCACGGTGTCCACGCTAGTCGCCACTGGCCTACGACTATGGTCCAGTTTTGTGCAACGTTCATGGTCCAGTTCGCGTGACCTCCACCTCGGCTGGGACCCGGGGACCGGCCGGGCCGGGCTGGCCGAGGCGCTCCGGTCGGCCATCCGCGGCGGCAGGCTGCCGGAGGGGGCGGCGCTGCCGTCGACCAGGGCGCTGGCCGCCGACTTCGGCGTGGCCAGGGGAACCGTCGCCGCGGCGTACGACCAGCTGGCCGCCGAGGGCTACCTGCGGACCAGGCAGGGCGCGCCGACCCGGGTGGCAATGACCGCGGGCCTGCAGATGTCCGCGCCCGCGGTCGTCCCGGAGGCGGCGGCGAGGTGGAACCTGCTGCCGTGCCAGCCCGACGTGTCGAGCTTTCCCCGCCAGGCGTGGCTCACCACGGCGAAGACGGTGCTGCAGACCGCCCCGCCCCAGGTCTTCGGTTACCCCGAGTACGGCGGGCTCGCACCGCTGCGGGACGCGCTGGCGCGCTACCTCGCCCGCAGCCGCGGCGTGGTGGCCGACCCGGAACGCGTGGTGGTGTGCGGTGGCTTCTCCCACGCCATCGCGTTGCTGGCGACCGTCCTGCACACCAGGGGCGACCGCGAACTCGCCTTCGAGGACCCGTCGCTGGCCAAGTTCCGCGACATCGCGGCGGCGGCCGGGCAACGGATCGTCGGCGTCCCGGTCGACGACGACGGCATCCGGGTGTCCGCTGTGGACAGTTCGGCGGTGGTGGTCACGGCGGCGCACCAGTATCCGATGGGTGTCACGCTCAGCTCGGGGCGCAGGACCGAGCTGATCCGCTGGGCACAGCGCACCGGCGGGCTGGTGATCGAGGACGACTACGACGGCGAGTTCCGCTTCGACCGCCGCCAGGTCGGCGCCGTGCAGCCGCTGGCCACGGAACGGGTGATCTACGTGGGCACGGCGAGCAAGTCGCTCGGCCCCGGCCTGCGGCTGGGCTGGCTGGTGCTGCCCCGCGCACTGGTCGAGCCGGTCCGCTCGGCGCTCTACGCCGACGGCGCCCGGCCGGCGGCGCTGGACCAGCTCATCCTCGCGGACCTGCTCGATTCCGGCGCCTACGACCAGCACGTGCGGCGCAGGCGGGCGGCGTACCGCTCGCGCAGGGACCGGCTGCTGGTGCGGCTCCCCGGCTGGCTGCGCCCGATGGGCATCTCGGCCGGGCTGCACCTGCTGCTGCGACTGCCCGACGGCCGTCCGGACGAGCGGACGGTGCTGGCCGCGCTACGCAGGCACTCGGTGGCGCTGGAGGGCCTCGGCAGGCACTGGATCGGCGACGGCCCGCACCCCGGCGGCCTGGTCGTCGGCTACGGCGCGCCGCCCGAGCACGCCTTCAACGCCACCGTCGACGCACTGGTGGAGGCGCTCGACGACGTCAGGCCCGCTTGAGCAGGTCGACCAGGCGGGCGGCCGCCGCGTACGAGTCGGTCCTGCCGACGGCCACCTCGCGGGCCAGTTCCTCGAGGCGGTCGCCGCCACTCAGCCTGCCCAGCTCGGCTCGCAGCCCGCGCAACGCGATCGCCTGGATCTCCTCGGCCGCCCTGCGTGCCCGCCGCCGCTCCAGCTCCCCGGTGTCGAGCAGCCAGGAGGCGTGCCGGTCCAGTGCGCCGAGCATGTCGGTGATGCCGCTGCCGTCCGCGGCGACCGTGCGGACCACCGGCTGACGCCAGCTCGGCCCGCGGATCCCTCGCCGCGACATGGCGATCATCTGCTCCAGGTCGCGTACGGTCACCTCGGCGCCGTCGCGGTCGGCCTTGTTGACCACGAACACGTCGGCGATCTCCAGCACCCCGGCCTTGGCCGCCTGGATGCCGTCACCCATCCCGGGGGCCAGCAGCACGACGGTGGTGTCCGCGAGCCGCACGACGTCCACTTCGGACTGTCCAACCCCGACGGTCTCGACGAGGACGACGTCGAACCCGGCCGCGTCCAGCACCCTCACCGCCTGCGGGGTGGCGACGGCGAGCCCGCCGAGCTGGCCGCGGGTGGCCATCGAGCGGATGAACACGCCGTCGTCGACGGCGTGTTCGGTCATCCGGATGCGGTCGCCCAGCAGCGCGCCGCCGGAGAACGGCGACGACGGGTCGATGGCCAGCACCCCGACCCGGTGCCCGGCCGCCCGCAGGGCGGTGATCAACGCGGACGTGGTTGTCGACTTGCCGACCCCGGGCGGCCCGGTCAGGCCGATCACCCTGGCGCGCCCGGCGTGCGGGGTGAGCGCCGCGGCGACCTCGGCGTTGACGTCCGCCCGCTCGTCCTCGACCAGGGTGATCAGCCGGGCGATCGCTCGGTGCGCGCCCGCGACCGCCTGGCCGGCGAGCTCGTCGAGAACGGGAGCCACTACACCCGGATCAGCAGCGCGTCGCCCTGGCCGCCGCCACCGCACAGCGCCGCGGCCCCGAGGCCGCCGCCACGGCGGCGCAGCTCGTGCACCAGGTGCACGGCCAGCCGCGCGCCGGAGGCGCCGATCGGGTGACCCAGCGCGATGGCGCCGCCGTTGACGTTGACCTTCTCCTCGTCCACGCCGAGCTGACGGGCCGAGACCAGGCCCACCGCGGCGAACGCCTCGTTGATCTCGACCAGGTCCAGTGCGTCGACGCCGACCCCGGCCTTGCTCAGCGCGGCCTTGATGGCGTTGGCCGGCTGCTCGTGCAGGCTCGCGTCCGGGCCGGCGACCACGCCGTGCGCGCCGATCTCGGCCAGCGGCGTGATGCCGAGCTGCTCGGCCTTGGCACGGCTGGCCACGACGACCGCCGCGGCGCCGTCGGAGATCTGCGAGGCCGAGCCCGCGGTGATGGTGCCGTCGGCGGCGAACGCCGGCCGCAGCTTGGCCAGGCCCTCGGCGGTGGTGTCCGCCCGCACGCCCTCGTCGGTGGCGAACGCGACCGGGTCGCCCTTGCGCTGCGGGATGGACACCTCGGCGATCTCCTCGGCGAACCGGCCGTCGGCGATCGCGGCGGCGGCCCGCTGGTGCGAGCGGGCGGCGAAGGCGTCCTGCTCCTCGCGGGTCAGGCCGTAGCGGGCGTTGTACTTCTCCGTCGAGGCGCCCATGGCCACCTGGTCGAACGCGCAGAACAGGCCGTCGTGCGCCATGTGGTCGACCAGCGTGGTGTCGCCGTACTTGAAGCCCGAGCGGGACTTGGGCAGCAGGTGCGGTGCCTGCGTCATCGACTCCTGGCCGCCGGCCACCACGAGGTCGAACTCGCCCGCGCGGATCAGCTGGTCGGCCAGCGCGATGGCGTCGAGACCGGAGAGGCAGACCTTGTTGATGGTCAGCGCCGGTACGTCCATCGGGATTCCGGCGGCGACGGCGGCCTGACGGGCCGGGATCTGGCCGGCGCCCGCGGTGAGCACCTGGCCCATGATCGTGTACTGCACGGCTGCCGGGTCGACACCTGCCCGCTCCAGCGCCGCCTTGATGGCGACCCCGCCCAGCTGAGCACCGGTGAAGTCCTTCAGCGATCCCAGCAGTCGCCCGATCGGGGTACGGGCGGCGCCCAGGATGACGGATGCGGACATGGCTGGCGGCCTCCAAGGACGAACGACGGCGGTCGGATCGACGATACCGGTGTTTCAGCTGTCTGAACCGAATGAGTGTGACCCGCCGCACGGCCCCGGGTGGTTACGCTGCCGGGCATGAATGACGCGCTGGAGCCGTTCGTCCGCACCATCGACCACGTCGGCATCGCCGTGCCCGATCTCGACGCGGCGATCGAGTTCTACGCGACGACGTTCGGCCTGCGGGCCACGCACACCGAGACCAACGAGGACCAGGGCGTGCGAGAGGCCATGTTGCACGCTCCCGGGGACCCGGACGGCCCGGCCGTGCAACTGCTCGCGCCGCTGAACGCCGAGTCGACGATCGCCAAGTTCATCGACCGCAGCGGGCCCGGGCTGCAGCAGCTGGCCTACCGGGTGTCCGATGTGGACGCGGCCGCGGCGGCGCTGCGGGCGAAGGGGCTGCGGGTGCTCTACGAGCAGGCGCGCCGGGGCACCGCGGGCAGCAGGGTGAACTTCGTGCACCCGAAGGACGCGGGCGGGGTGCTGATCGAACTCGTGGAGCCCGCCGCCGGCCACTGACGGCTCAGGGCTCGGACGGCTCCCTGGGCTCGACGAGGCGGGTGGTGGTCAGCCGCGCGAGCAGTGCGCGGACGTCCTCCTCGCGCTGTGCGCGGTCCCCGTCGCCGAGCCTGCAGGCGGCAGCCTCGACGTCGTCGCCGGCGAGCATGGCCGTCAGCACGGCCGCGCCGGGTTCGTTCAGCTGGAAGTGCCGCCCGACGTCGGTGTCCAGTAGGAGCAGTCCCTGGTCGCAGGCCACCGGGGTCACCCCGGCCCGCAGCCGCACAGTCATTCCCGACCTCCGCCCGGTGGTGACCGGTTGCCACGTACTCACGCTGTGTTGTGACAGTCTCACGGTCAGCGCCGGGCCGGGAATCCGCCTTTCGGGTTAGGCGGGGGCAGCGTCCTCCGCGGCCCCGCGCCGGGGAGCGGGGTGACCTGCCCAGCGGGCGTCGACCGCACGATCCACCGAGACACCGTTCTCCCTCGCGACCGCGGCGAGGTGGTACGCGAACGGGTCACGGATGACCTCCCGGCGTCCGGGAATCCGGATGTCGCGGCCGGAGGCCCTGGTCACCCGGTAGGCGACCAGCTCGGGCGGGTTCAGGTTGCTCCGGCCGAGCACCGCCGACACCGACCGGACGTCGGCCCACCGCACGACTTGCGTACGGCCGTTGACCCAGTGGACGAAACCACCGTGGTAGAGGTGGGTACGCACCACCTTCTTGGGAGTCACGATCAGGGCCACCAGCGACAGCACCGGTCCCGCGAGCACCAGCACCGCGCCCACCAGGAAGATCAGCGCGGCGGCCTTGGTCGTCACGCCCGCCAGCGCCGGCCCGAGCAGGCTGAGCAGCCACAACATGAGCACCAGCAGCAGCAGCGGCGCGACGAGCAGGAACGGCACCAGCGCGAACATGGCGAAGGGATTTTGGCCCTTCCGGGTCATCACGTGCTCACCGAGACCGTGTTCCTCGGCAAGCCCGCTGACCCGAGCGGGTGGGACCGGGGCGGCTTTCATCCGGCCGGGGACGTCGAGCCTGGCCACGAGCCATACCGTGCACAGCACGATCACGAGGCTGCCGCCGATGACGATCCACCCGACCGGCCCGTCGACGGCGAAGACCGCCACCAACCCGCCGACCATGGCCAGCAGGCTCACCCCGATCACCAGCAGCTGAGCCATCGCCACGATGGTCCACGGCGACGGTTCACTGTCGTACTCCGCGTATTCGTACACGTCCGAACGTCTACAGCTACCGGCCACGCCACCGCATCAACCGATCGGCGGCCGATCGGTCACTCGTGTCGCGAGCGGGACTTCAGGGCGTCGGCGATGAACGTCAGCTCGCGGTCCATCGCGTCGGCGCCGTTCACCTCGACGTGCCGCGCCATGGAGTGCCGGTAGCTGACCGCCAGCGCGAGCAGTCCGGCCGCGCTGTCCACGTCGGCCATCGCCAGCCCGCCGACGCCCGCGGCGAGGATGACCGCGCGGACCTGGCGGACGAGAACCTGGAACCGGTCCTGCAGCGCGTCGCGGACCGCGTCGTGCGTGTCGGCCTCCCGCCAGAGCAGGTGCGACAGCATGCGCGAGGCGGACAGCCTGCGGTCCAGTTCGGAGACGAGCCTGCGCAGGCTCTCGGCGAGGTCCCCGGGGACGACGACCCGCGCCGGCTCGACCCGCTCGTCGGGCAGCCGCTCGACCAGGGCGGTCAGCAGGTCGGCCTTGCGCTTGAAGTAGTAGTGCACGAGCCCCTTGGGGACCTCGGCGAGCGCCGCGATGCGCGACGTCGGAGTGGCGTCGAACCCGTGCTGCGCGAACAACTCCTCGGCCGCGGCGAGGATTCGCTCGCGTGCCGAGGAGTCGTACTTTGAACGTGCCACCGTCCCAACCTAACCGGCTCCAGCCCACCAAAGCCGCACCGACGGGCCGACCCGCACACGGTCGGGCCCGTCGGCGTCTGGACTGACGAGCCCCAAGGCCGCTCAGCGGCCGACGGCGAGGAGGAAAGACGTCGACCAAGGGGGCCCGACCGCGTCCGGGCGAAGCGAGGACAGAAGGCTCAGTGTGAACCAGCCATGCGGTTGTGCGCCGTGCTGGCCACCGGGAACGCGGCCGCGCCTGCGATGACCGTCAGGACGCCGATCACCCAGGAGGTCCACGAAGCCCCGGTCATCGCGCTGTAGCCCATCACCCAGGGAGCGATGAACAGCAGCGCACCCAGCACGATCTGGATGCCCTCGCCGTACACCATCCCCGGCATGGCCAGCGAAACCAGCCCGTCCACCGCGATCAGGACGCCGAGGACGACCAGCGTCCAGGCCGTGGCCATGTCGGTGGCCACGACGAGTGGCGACAGTGCGGCCAGCACGCCGAGTACGACCTCGGCCCAGTCATGCGGCCTCACCCAGGGGCGCACCATCGTGTCGCGGTGTTCGCTCATTCTGATCACCTCCATCAGGGAACCGTGTGTTTCGCGGTCCACCACCATGGTGCGCCTTGGTTGGCCGGCCGGTCAAAACTGTGTCCGAAAAGACATCGTGCGCCCCGTCTCGTACAGTGGAGTTCCTCGTTACTCGCAAGTAGCTTTCTGCCCCTACGCCACCGAGAGCGCGGAGGTACCGCCCGATGAGCGAGATCCAGCAGATCCAGCAGGCCATCCTCTCCGACGACCTCGACGCGCTGGGATCGCTACCGGTCCCCGCCGGCTACCGGGGTGTCACGGTGCGAGCCGACGAGGTCGAGATGTTCGCCGGCCTGCCCAGCCAGGAGAAGGACCCACGCAAGTCACTGCACGTCGACGAGGTGCCCACGCCCGAACTGGGGCCCGGCGAGGCACTGGTGGCCGTGATGGCCAGCGCGATCAACTACAACACCGTGTGGACGTCGATCTTCGAGCCGCTGCCGACGTTCAAGTTCCTCCGCCGCTACGGCAAGCTCTCGCCGCTGGCCAAGCGGCACGACCTGCCGTACCACGTGGTCGGCTCCGACCTGGCCGGCGTCGTGCTGCGCACCGGCGCGGGCGTGCACAGCTGGAAACCCGGCGACGAGGTCGTCGCGCACTGCCTCAACGTGGAGCTGGAAGGCCCGGAGGGGCACAACGACACGATGCTCGACACCGAGCAGCGCATCTGGGGCTTCGAGACCAACTTCGGCGGCCTCGCCGAGCTGGCGCTGGTCAAGGCGAACCAGCTCATGCCGAAGCCTGACCACCTCACCTGGGAGGAGGCAGCATCCCCCGGGCTGGTGAATTCCACCGCCTACCGGCAGCTCGTCTCGCGCAACGGCGCGGACATGAAGCAGGGCGACGTCGTGCTGATCTGGGGCGCGTCCGGCGGCCTGGGGTCCTACGCGACGCAGTACGCGCTCAACGGCGGCGCGATCCCGGTCTGCGTGGTCTCCAGCCCGGAGAAGGCCGAGATCTGCCGGAAGATGGGCGCCGAGCTGGTCATCGACCGCTCGGCCGAGGGCTACCGGTTCTGGTCGGACGAGCACACCCAGGACCCGTCGGAGTGGCAGCGCTTCGGCGCCAGGATCCGGGAGCTGACCGGCGGGGAGGACCCGGACATCGTGTTCGAGCACCCGGGCAGGGAGACGTTCGGCGCGTCCGTCTACGCCGCCCGCAAGGGTGGGACGATCGTCACCTGCGCCTCGACGTCGGGCTACCTGCACCAGTTCGACAACCGGTACCTGTGGATGAACCTCAAGCGGATCATCGGTTCACATTTCGCCAACTACCGCGAATCCTGGGAGGCCAACCGGCTCATCGCGAAAGGTCTGATCCACCCGACGCTGTCGCGCAGCTACCCGCTCACCGAGACCGGCCAGGCCGCTCTGGACGTGCACCGCAACGCACACCAGGGCAAGGTGGGGGTGCTGTGTCTCGCACCCGAGGAAGGGCTCGGCGTCCGGGACGGACAGCTACGCGAGAAGCACCTGGAAAAGATCATGCGGTACCGCGGGGCCTGACGTGCTGCTGCCCCGCCCGGCCGACGCACCGATAGGGTGGAGCGATGAGTCTTGGCGACGAACGGGAACTCGTCCCACTGGGAGCCGGCTTCGACGTGGAGAAGCGCGGGTACAGCCGTGCCCAGGTCGACGAGCACCTGGAACGACTGGACGCCGACCTGAAGATGCTCACCTCGGACCGGGACGCCGCCATCTCACAGGCGGGCGACCTGGCCAGGCAGCTGGAGGTCGCCCGCAACGAGATCGCCGACCTGCGTGGCCAGGTCGAGCGGCTGTCCCTCCCGCCGACCACGCTGGAGGGGTTGTCCGAGCGCCTGCAGCGGATGCTGCGGCTGGCGCAGGACGAGGCGTCGGACACCAAGGCCAGGGCCGAGGCGGAGGCCAGCCACATCCGGGCCAAGGGCGAGCAGGACGCGGCGGCGCTGCGCTCGGAGTACGAGCAGCAGCTGACCGAGCTGGACAAGCGCAGGCAGGCCATGGAGGCCGAGCACCGCGGCGTCCTGGAGAAGGCCCGCGCCGAGGCCGAGGCGATCACCCGCAAGGCCAAGGAGGAGCGCGACCGGCTCGACCGCGAGTCCGAGCAGCGCCGGACCCAGGTCGAGGAGGACTTCGAGATCGCCATGGCCGCGCGGCGTACCGAGGCCATGCGGACGCTCGCCGAGCAGGAGGCGACGAGCAAGGCCGAGGCGGAACGCCGGGTGCGGGAGGCGACCGAGGAAGCGGCCGCCATCCGCAAGCGGGTCGCCGAGGAGGAGAAGCGCGCGAACGACGAGATCGCCCGGCGCAACCGCCAGTCGATCGAGGAGGCCAACCAGCGCAAGCAGGCGTCCACCACCGAGGCCAACGCGCGGCTGGCCGAAGCTTCCGACGAGGCCCACCGCCGGGTCAAGGAGGCCACCGAGGAGGCGAACCGGCGGATCAACCACGCCGTCGAGCGCGTCGAGGCCCTGCGCAGGCTGCGGGCCACGATCGCCGACCAGGTCAAGGCGGCCCGGTCGGTCCTCGCCGAGGCGGAGAGCGTCCTGCACGCGACCGTCGAGGAGGCCGAGCCCGCGAAGAAGGCCAAGCCGTCACCCCAACCCCACACCACCTCACACTGAGCCGGCGGGCCGGTAGCTCGCCGCCTTCGCAGAAGCGGGAGACACCATGAGCGCATACCAGACCGTCGTCGTCGGCACCGACGGCTCCGACTCGTCGTTCAACGCCGTCGACAAGGCGGCGGCGGTCGCGGCCGACTCCGGCGCCACCCTGGTCATCGCGTGTGCCTACTACCCGGCCAGCCGGAGCGACGTCGAGAAGGCACAGGACGTGCTGCGGGACGAGGCCTACCAGGTGGTCGGCTCGGCGCCGGCCGAGGACACCCTGCTCACCGCACGCGACCGGGCCGCCAGGGCCGGTGCCGCCAAGATCGAGACGGTTCCGGTTCGCGGCGAGCCGGTGGAGTCGCTGCGCAAGGTGGTCAAGGACCACTCGGCCGACCTGCTGGTGGTCGGCAACCGGGGCCTGAACACGCTCACCGGCCGCATCCTGGGTTCGGTGCCGTCGGAGGTCGCCCGCAAGTCCGGGGTCGACGTCCTCATCGTGCACACGACCTGACACCGGTGGCCGACACCGACCGCTCGGCCCTGCAGCAGCGACTGGAACGGACCCTGCTCGGCGGCCGCCGCAAGTACACCCGCCTGCAGGTGTTCGAGAAGGCCGGCGTGCCGGAGGTCCGCGCCAGCAGGCTGTGGCGTGCGCTGGGGTTCGCCACGGTCGCCGACGACGAGGTGGTGTTCACCGACGCCGACGTCGAGGCCGTCCGCACGGCCGACGAGCTGGTGCGGTCCGGCCTCGTCGACGCCGCCATGGAGACGGCGGTGACCCGCGCGCTCGGGCAGCACCTGTCCAGGCTGGCCGAGTGGCAGGTCGACCTGCTGTGGAGCCTGGTCACCGAGAACCCGGAGCTGGCCGCGGACGACCGGCGGATCACCCGGCTCGTCGACCGGCTGCTGCCCGAGCTGGAGCGGGTGCAGAACTTCGTCTGGCGCCGCCACCTCGCGGCCTACGCCGGGCGGGCGTTCGCCGGCCAGGACGACACGCAGGAGGGCCGCACGGAGGTCGTCGGGTTCGTCGACATGGTCGGCTACACGCGGCTCACCCGGCGGCTCGGCGAAGCCGAGCTGGACTCCGTGCTGGACGCGTTCGAGTCGCTGGCCACCGAGGTCGTCGGCGAGCACCACGGCCGCATCGTGAAGATGATCGGCGACGAGGTGCTGTTCGTGGCCGACGCCGCCGCCGACGGCGCGGCCATCGGGCTGGCACTGGCCGAACGGGCCGCCGACGACGAGTCGCTGCCCGCCGTGCGAGCCGGCCTGGCCGCCGGGCGGATCCTGAGCCGGTTCGGCGACGTCTACGGTCCCGTTGTCAACCTCGCGGCGCGCTTGACATCCGTGGCCAAGCCCGGCACGGTCCTCGTCGACCGGGAACTGGCGAACGAGCTGGCAGGCGATCCGGCGTTCGAGTTACGGCCGCGGCGCGCGGTGTCGGTCCGGGGCTACAGTCGGTTAAGGCCTTACGCACTACGACGACCGCGTGCCAGTAATTACCCGGAGTGACGATTTGGGGCCCCAGGCACATCCCCCAAATATCTGATTTCGCCTACGGCACGCCGCGCGTAGAGTAACTGCGCGCACTCGAATGGACACTCTCAGCTTCCCCCTGTTTGGGCGTCCTCCCCAGCTCTGCGACCCAGGGCATAAGTAGAGGAGGTGACCTCGTGCCAGCGGACGCCAGGGGCATCCGCACCAACCCGCTCCAGGAGATCTTCTGGACCCGCACCAGCCTGCTACTGGCTGTGCTGATCGTCGTGTCGGGAACCTGCCTGTTCCTGGCCGGCGGAATGGACCCCGGCAACGGGAAGAACTTCGTCCAGGCCATCGGTACCGGAACGATGATCTCAGCGGTCGTCGGTTTCGGGCAGACACTGATCACCGCGGCCGCGTCCCAGCGGGCGCTGGTTGCCCCGGTAATCGAGGAAAGCAAGAAGGCACTACACGAACTCAGTGCCGAATACAGATCGCTGAACAGCGAGTTCTTTCCCACCCACGTGTTCGAGGCGACGAGCGAGCCGGATCCGAAGTTCAACGAGCTGATGATGGCCGATCTCGCCCGCAGCAGGCAGTACCTGTTCCGCGGTTTCGCCGGACGGCACGCCGCGGCGCGGCTGCTGCACTCGCACGCCGAATGGGAGATGCGGGCGGTGCTGGCCGACCCGAGGGAAGCGACCACGATCAGCGGCAGGGCACGGTATCTGCTGCGTAAGGAGGGAGCCGAAGCCGACTACGACGACATCCAGCAGCGGCTGCACGACGAGGTGCGGGTGGGCCTGGTCGGCCTGTACCACGCCAGGAGCCGGTGCACGAGGATCGACCTGACCGTCGTCGACGACCCGCCGCTGGACCGGCTGGAGATCTTCGACGACAGCGTGTGGATCACGCTGTACAGCGACGCCAGGTCGGCCACCACCCTGTACCCCCGGACGCTTCGCTTCTCCGAGGGGTCGTTCATCTACAACATGCAGCGCGCGGAACTCCTACGCACATGTGTTTCGCGTGCCGCGAGGCATTTCCAGATCACCCCGGAGACCACCCGGCAGGACTTTCTCGGCCTGTTCACCAAGATCACCGGGGAACCGCTGTCCGAGGAGCAGTTCCACGAACTGGAGGGCAAATTCCGTGCCTTCCGCAAGGAATTCTCCACCGCTGCCGAACTGGGGAGCTGATAGTCGTGCCCACCCGTCCGTCCGCCCTGGCGGAGCTGGCTGACGCCATCACCGCCACGGGTGCGCCCCTACCGGACCACTGGCGCACGGTCGCCGAACCGTTCACCCGCTGGGTACGCCGCCCCGGGCTGCGTGAGCAGCTACGTACCCACCTGTGTGACCTGCCAGCCGCGGAGGCGGAGGCACTGGTCGCCAGGTCGCGGGAGACCACGACCCATTTCGCGTGGTGCCTGCGCGACGAGCCGGCCGAGCCGTTCTCGTTCTGGTTGCACGAGTACAAGCGCCAGCAGGACTGGCGTCCCGGCTACGCCGACTCGGTGCACAACCACAGGTACCACTTCTGCACGACGATTCTGCGGGGCAGCTATCTGCACGAGCGGTACGACACGACGCTGGACGAGGATTCCGGGCTGGTGACCTCGGCGGTGCTCAGCACCGGCGACGTCTATCCCGCGGGCACCTGCGGGACCCTGCTGGCCCACGAGTTCCACCGGATTCCCAAGGCCAGTGACCGGACGATGACTTTTCTGGTGAAGTCACGACCGGTGAACAAATGGAGCCTGTCCTACGACCCCGTCACCCGAACGGGTCAGAAGCATGTCCCGGTCGAGACTCGGTTGGGGGAGCTTTTGGCCACCCTATAGGAGCATTTCGCCTCTCAGGCGTTTACCATCACTCCACCCGCGTGTGTTTTCGTCCAGCGGGATGGAGGGGTTCATGCACGCCCGAGACAACGTCATATCGGCAACCTTCGACACGGTGTCGCCCGGTGCCCTGGCGGTGATCGAGGCCAGGGTCCACGACCTGTGCCGGGCGTACGCGGCCAAGCTGCCGTTCCACGGCTGGCACCACGTGAGCTTCGTGCGGGAGAAGGCCGTCGGGTTCGCCCGGCACAACGGGTCGGACCAGGGGGTGGTCGCCGCCGCAGCGCTGGTGCACGACGTCAACTACCTGGTGCGCCGCAACTCGGCCGCGGCCGAGGGCCGCGACCTGCGGATGGAGATCCTGCTCGAAGCCGGGGTTCCCGACGCGGTGGCCCGGCGGATCGACGCCATCGTCGACGAGGCGGAGATGGCCAACCGCGGTCCGGACATCAGCCTGGAGGCGCAGGCGCTCAGCGACGCCGACACGTTGTTCAAGGCGTTGCCGATCACGCCCGTCATGCTGGCCCACCGGTACCTGACGGAGAACGGGATCACGCTGCGGGAGCTGGCCCACAAGATCGTCGGCGAGCAGCGCGAGGTGCACGACGACGGGTACTACTTCTACAACCCGGAGGCGGCCGAGTCCTACTCCCGGTGGGCGCTGGCCAACCTGGAGCTGTGGCAGTGCATCAAGGAAGCCGTCGACGACCCGGCGGTGGAGGAACTGCTCGGCGCCGTGTCTTGACCTTCGAGTTCGTGAAGGCCACCTTCATTACGTGTGACGTGGTGAAGGTGGCCTTCACGTGCTTCTCGGCCTGCCCGGGCGAGTACCGCGCGTGCCGCATCCCACACGCCGCGCCGTGTCTTGACCTTCGAGTTGGTTGAGACCCGATGATGGCCCGGTGAGCGACGAACTGATCACCATCGGGGTCCTGGCCAGGGCCAGCGGGCTGACCCCCAGCGCGCTGCGCTTCTACGCCGACTGCGGCCTGCTGCCGCCAGCCTCGGTCGACACCGCGACCGGCTACCGGTACTACTCCGCGAGTCAGCGCGAACGTGCCATCGCCATTCGCCGGCTACGCGAGCTGGACGTTCCGCTGCCGGACGTGACACGGATCCTCGACGCCGACCCGGCGCGGGCCGCACAGCTACTGGACCGGCACGTGGACGCGTTGCGCGAACGGGCCGACCGCGCGGCTGAGCTGGCCGAAGTGGTCAAGCGTTCGCTGCTCCCGCCGGGTCTGGTGCTGGCCGGTCCGGTGCTCGCGGCGGCGGTCGAGCAGGTGACGCCCGCCGCAGGCGCCGAGGGCGTGCTGGCGGGGGTTCTCCTCGAAGCCGACGCAGGCGCCGCCGTGCTCACCGCGACCGACCGGTACCGCCTGTCGACCCGCGCGCTCACCCCCGTCCAGGCCGGTGGCGAGTTCGCGGCTGTGCTCGACGCCGCCGCGCTGGCCCGGACCGTGCCGTGGCTGCGGGAGCAGGACCGGGTCACCCTGGCACCCGCGGCCGGGGCGCTGTCGCTGACCGCGATGTCCGGCGAGTCAAGGGACTGCGGCGTCGTGGACGGCGACTTTCCCGACTACCGCGCCGTTCTCGACGCGCTGACGCCGGCGTCGACCAGGGTGCTGGTGGGCCGCGAGGCGCTGCTCGACGTCGTGCGGCACGGCGGCGAGACCGTCGTGCTCACCGCCGACGCCACCGGCCTGCGCGCCCGCCTCACCGGTGAGCCGTCCAGGCGGATCGCCGCGACCGTCGACGGCAGGCGCGTCCGCGTCGCGTTCCAGCCGCACATCCTGCGGGCGGCGGTCGGCACCAGCATCGGACCGGACGTGATGCTCGACATCACCGGACCGGACCAGCCCGTCGTCGTGCGTTCCGCGACCGACGGCGACCTGACCACCCTCGCCATGCCCACCCTCGACCCGACAAGGACGGTCGCCGGATGACCGACGACACGATGACCGCGATCGCCACCGCCATGCGGGCCGGTGACCGGCAGCGGCTGCTTGAGCTGTGGGACAGGATCGGCGTCGCCGGCGACCCGCTGCACCGCTGCACGCTCGCCCACTACCTGGCCGACGTCCACGACGAGGCCGCCGAGTCGCTGGCCTGGGACATCCGCGCGCTGGACGCCGCGGACACGCTCACCGACGAGCGCGCGCAGCGGCACGACGGGGCGCTGCGGGTCCGCGGCTTCTACCCGTCACTACACCTGAACCTGGCCGACGACTACCGCAGGCTGGGCGCGTTCGGCCCGGCCCGGCGGCACCTGGACGCGGCCCGCGAGCGCGTCGCCGACCTGCCCGACGGCGACTACGGCGAGCTGATCCGCGCCGGGATCGAGCACGTGGCGACCGCGTTGGCCGACGGCTCGACCGAACGCCTGCCGACCCACTAACGAGCGGGCAGCACCGCGTACTGACGCACGTAGAGGTCGGTGTAGGTGACCGGGCCGCGCGGGCCGGGCACCCGGTCCAGGTTGATCCCGGTCTCCGGGACGCCGAGCAGCTTGAAGCCGTCCAGCAGCCGGGTCGGCGCGTTCCAGAACACGCCGGTCCCGGTGTAGGCGTCGAAGAACTCCTCGGCCGCCGCGGCGTCCTCGGTGGCGATTCCCGCGGCCAGTCCGGAGGTCTGCTCGTTGGCCACCCGCGCGGCCTCCACCAGGGAGTCCACAGTGGACACGGTGACGGTGGCCTCCCGGTCGGAGTCCAGCGCCCACTCGTACCCGATGGGGTGATCGTGGGGCGGCAGCGACGCCCGCACACCGGCTTCCGCCAGCGCGGCCGACACCACCGGCCACACTCGGTCGTACACCTTCGCGTTGACCAGCAGCAGGTTCAGCCGGTTGCAGACGCCCAGGCGGTCGAGGCTGCCGGTCACCAGCGTGCGCACGGTCTCCAGGTCGGCTGCCTCGTCGACGTAGAGCACGCCGCCGCCGTCGGCGTGGGCGAGGGTACGCACGCCGTGCCGGGCGGCCTCCAGTGCCAGCGACCGGGTGCTGTCGCCGCTGCCGCGCAGGATGACCAGCGGCACCAGGTCCGGCTGCGCGACCAGCGCCGCCGCGGCCTCCCGCTCGGGGCGCGGGACCAGCTGGATCGCGCCGGCGTCGATGCCGAACTCGGTCAGCGCCGGGGCGACGACGGTGGTCAGCAGGCTCGTGGCCGAGCCGAGAGCCGCCGAGCCGGTCCGCAGCACGCCCGCGTTGCGCGACTTCACCAGCTGCGAGGCGACGTCGACCGTCACGTTCGGCCGAGCCTCGTAGTTGGCGCCGATGACCCCGACCGGGCGGCGCCGCTCGACCAGCCGCAGCCCTCCGTCCAAGGTGGACACGTCGATCGAGCGCTCCGGGTGCGGCGAGCCGGCGAGCAGCCGCAGCTGGTCGGCCATGCCGGTGAGCCGCTGCTCGGTGATGGTGAGCCGGTCCAGCAGCCCGGCGCTCATGCCGTCGGCCTTCGCCGAGGCGACGTCCGCCTCGTTGGCCGCCAGCACGGCGTCGCGGTGGGCCAGCAGCCGGTCCGCCATGGAGCGCAGGGCGCCGTCGATGGCGTCGTCCGGGGCCGTGGCCAGGCTCGGCGCGGCCTGCTTGGCGGCACGCGCGCACTGTTCGACGGCTTCGCTGACACTGGCAACAGCGTTCTCGGACACCCTCGGTCACCTTCCGGCTCGGCAGGGGCCCAGTCTATTGCTCAGCTCAGCGCGGGCTCGATCAGCCAGCTTCCACCGACGAACACGCTGCCCAGCGCGACCAGGAGCATGATCCCGACCCACAGCAGGGCGGGTACGCCGGTCAGCCTGCCGAGCTGGTCGGCGTCGGAGTCCCGCGCCGCTCCGCGACGGCGTTTGGCCTGCAGCTCGAACACCGGCCGTACGCCGCCGAACAGCAGGAACCACGTGATGAAGTACACGACGACGGCCTGCACGCCGGGTGGGGCGAGGAAGGCGACGCAGCCGAGCGCGATGGCGGTGAGCACGACTGTGAACGCGCCGTAGACGTTGCGGATCATCACCAGCACGCCCAGCAGGAGCACGGCGGCGACGGTGAGCAGCACCGAGATGCGGTTGGCCGCGACGAGCGCGGCGAAGCCCAGGCCGAGCAGGGCGGGCGCCGGGTAGCCGGCCAGCGAGGTGAGGACCATGCCCGGCCCGGTCGGCTTGCCCCGGGAGACGGTGACCCCGGAGGTGTCCGAGTGCAGGCGGATGCCGTGCAGCCGCCGTCCGGCCAGCAGGGCGACCAGCGCGTGCCCGCCCTCGTGCACGATCGTCACCAGGTTGCGGGCCAGCCGCCACGGCGACCCGGAGATGACCAGCACCAGTGCCGCCGCGCCGGTGATCAGGGCGACGGGGCCCGGCGGATCGGGTTGCGCGTCGAACAGCTCCCAGACCTGTGACCCTTCCACCCGGCCACCCCACCACACCGGGGGTCGGATCGGTGTGACGCCAGCCCGGAAAACCGGTTGCCGCCCGTGTTACGGTCCGGGTATGGCATGTTTCGCAGCAGCAGTGACCGGCTACTTCCGGCCTCGTTTCGAGCGCTGACGTAGCGGCTGTCTGCTTTTCTTCGCTGAGATTTCCGGTGCACTGACACCGTAATTTGTGCTGCCTGTCGCTACGTCATGACGCAGTCCCGCGCGCGTGCCGACCAACCGCGCGCTCCACCGCATTCATGACTGGAGCGACCCATGCCCGCATACGGGCCATCTCAGCCTGCCAAGAATCACCCGCCGCCGAACCCGTCCGGCGTGCACTTCCTCGCCGCGGCCCACGTCGCGGACCGGCTGGTCCGCTCGGCGGAGGTGACCGAACGCGACCTCGTCGTCGACTTCGGTGCAGGCCACGGCGCGATCACCGCCCCGCTGGCCCGCACCGGTGCCGGGGTGATCGCCGTCGAGCGTGACCCGGAGTTCGTCCGCCGCCTCGGCATTCGCATGTCGGACAGCGGCAACGTCAAGGTCATCCCCGGTGACGTCCGGACCTTTCCCCTGCCACGTAAGGCTTTTCTTGTCGTGTCGAGCATTCCCTACGCCGTGTCGACGGCGCTGTTCCGGCGGCTGCTGACGCCGCCGAGGACCGCACTGAGCCGGGCGGCGATCATCGTCGAGTGGGGCTTCGCCAAGCGGGTGACCGCGGCCGTGCCCCGCGACCTGGAGGCGGCCTGGTGGGCGGCCCGGTTCGAGCTGGACCTCGTCGACCGGATCCCGCCACGCTGCTTCAGCCCCGCGCCGAAGGTCGCCTCGGCACACCTGACCATCCGCCGCGGCGAGCCGCTGTCCGGTCTCGCGCAACGTGCACTGTGGACGGTGCTGTCCGCCGCGTACCGAGCACCGCGGCTGCCCGCGCGTCAGGCGATGTCGGCCGTGCTCGCCGGCCGCAGGGCCCACGGCGTCCTCAAGGCCGCGGGCATCGACCCGGCCGCCCCCGCCGGCACCGTCCGGCCGGACCGCTGGGCGCACCTGGCCAGGCGGCTGGCCGAGGACCGCGGCCTGCACTGGCCGCCGCTGCCGAAGCACCTGAACCGCTGACGCCCTGCCGTGAAGGGGGCCCTCACGGCGTCTCATGCCGTGAGTGCCCCCTTCACGGACGCTGCGCGCGGCTGGTGGTGAGGGCGTCCAGGTCCAGCGAGAGCGTCACGTCGTCGAACGGCAGCACAGCCTCACCGGTGAACTCGCCGGAGTTCTCGTAGGCCCCGTCGACCAGCCGGAACGCCGTCAGGCTCACCGGCGCGTCCAGATCCACGATCCAGTACTGGTCAATCCCCGCCTCGGCGTACTCGGCGAACTTCATCACCCGGTCGGTCCGCAACGACCCGGGCGACAGGATCTCCACGACCATCGCGACGGCGTCGGGCTCCCACCGCACGCGGTCCTCGCTGATGCCGGAGGCCTGTACGACGACCAGGTCAGGCACCCGCACGGACGCCGGCGTGCGCGACTCGATCACCAACTCGGGTTCGGTCAGCACACCCCAGCGACCGGGGAGCCCGGGCTCCAGCTGCGCCGCCAGGCGCCACATGGCTCGCTGATGCAGGGCAGCCGGCCTCGGCGACACCAGCAGCACCCCCTCGACCAGCTCGTACCGTCGGCTGGTGTCCTCGGGAAGCGCCGCCCAGTCGTCGAGGGTCAGCAGGTGGTCGGGCCAGGTCACGGTCGTCACGGACGCTGCGCGCGACTGGTGGTGAGAGCCTCCAGGTCCAGCGAGAGCGTCACCTCGTCGAACGGCAGCGCCGCCTCACCGGTGAACTCGCCGGAGTTCTCGTAAGCCCCGTCAACCAGCCGGAACGCCGTCAGGCTCACCGGCGCGTCCAGATCCACGATCCAGTACTGGTCAATCCCCGCCTCGGCGTACTCGGCGAACTTCATCACCCGGTCGGTCCGCACGCTGCCTTCGGACAGCACCTCGAGCGCGAGCAGGACATCGGCGGCAGCGAAACGAGCGGGGTTGGTGTCCGCCAACGCCGTCGTCGTCACGATCACGTCCGGAGCCCGCACGGTCAGCGGCCGCTCCTCGACAACGACATCGACCTCGGACAGTGCCGAGTAGGGCTGCGGAAGTTGTTCGTTGATCAGGTAACTCAACCGAGTCACGGCCCGCTGGTGGAACGACATCGGGCGGGGCGCCACGACCAGGACTCCTTCGACGACCTCGATCCGGAACCTCGTGTCCTCGGGAAGCGCCGCCCAGTCGTCGATAGTCAGCAGGTGGTCGGGCCAGGTCACGGTCATCACGCCCACCTTCCTCACTCAACTGCCGTCGCAGTATCCCACGCATCCAGCGTGATCAATGGGTGGCGAGGCCGTCACACACCAGGTCGACCAGCAGCCGCCGCTCCTCCGCGGTGACGTCGCCCAGCCATTCGACGGCGGCGTTCAGCCCGACCAGCATCGCCTTCACCTGCCGCGCGGTGAGGTCCGGCCGGATCCGGCCCGCCGCCTGCGCCCGTGCCAGCAGGTCGCCGAGCACGTCGAGCACCTCGGCCCCGACCCTCGCCGTACTGTCGGAGCCCGCCTGGTTGAGCGCCTCGAACAACGCGCGGTTACCCGAGCCGCGCTCCACCATGTAGTGCAGCACGCCGATGAGCGCCGCGCCCGGGTCGGCCGCGTCCAGTTGCGTGCGTGCCTGGTCCGCCATCACGCGCAGGTTGTCCACCACGATCGCCTCGAACAGCGCCTCCTTCGTGGGGAAGTGCCGGTAGACGGTGCCCGCGCCGACGCCTGCCCTGCGCGCGATCTCGTCCAGCGGCACCGCGAGCCCGTCGGACGCGAACGCCTCGCGGGCGGCCGCCAGCACCCGCTCCCGGTTGCGCCGGGCATCGGCACGCAGCGGTTTCGGCTCGGTCATCGCGCGCAGTCCTGCCTCACCCCGTGGCTAACCGGGGCGATCGTTCCGTATAGTCCTAAGCGGGGCGCCCGCCCCGTTTAGGACAGGAGGACCCATGACCGCCAACCTAGCCGTCGAGCACGCCAGGCAGCGGCTCGGCCGTGTCGGACTCGGCTTCGCCTTCGCCGGACCGTCCGCGCCTGCCTCGGCCTGGCGGGACGCCGCCGTCCGCGCCGAGCAGGCCGGCTTCGGCTCGATCTGGACCAACGAGGGCATCGGCGGCGGCGAAGCGTTCACCCGGCTGAGCCTGATGCTGGAAGCCACCGAGACGATCGTCGCCGGGCCCGCCGTCGCCAACATCTGGGCCCGCCACCCCGCCGTGATGCAGGCCGCGGCCGCGACGCTCGCCGACGCCCACCCGGGCCGGTTCGTGCTCGGCGTCGGCGTCAGCCACCGGTTCGTCGTCGAGGCCAGCGGCCAGACGTTCCCGGCCAGCCCCGTCACCGCGCAGCGCGAGTACCTGGAGACCATGCGTGCCTCCGCCGACAGCACGGTCCGGCCGGAGATCCCGTTCCCCACCATCGTCGGCGCGCTCGGCCCGAGGATGCTGGAACTGTCCCGTGACCACGCCGACGGCGCGCTGCCCAGCAGCCTCCCGGTCGCCCACACCAAGCAGACCCGCGACCACCTGGGGCCGGACAAGCTGCTGGTCGTCGGCGTCTCGGCGATCCTCGACCCGGACCCCGAATCCGCCCGCGTGACCGCCCGCAGCTCGCCGCTGTTCACCATGCCGGACTCGCCACAGCAACGCAGCCTCGCCGCCCTCGGCTACTCCAGGGCCGACCTCGCCGACGGCGGCACCGACGAGGTCGTCGACGCCGCGTTCGCCCACGGCGACGCCGAAGCCGTCGCGGCCAGGATCGGTGAGCACCTGGACGCCGGAGCCGACCACGTCATCGTCTACGGCAACTTCGGCGCGTCACTCGCGGAGCAGGCTCGCGTGATCGAGCAACTGGGGCCCGCGCTCCGGAACTAGGATGCGGCGATGACGCCATCTCACCCGGTTCCCCCGAGCGACGAGTTCCTGCGTTCCCTCACCGAAGCCACCGCCGAGGCCGTCGCGGCGGCCGAGCCGCTCGGCTCCGACCACGCCGGGGTCGACGAGCAGACCCGCGAGCAGGTCGAGACCACGGTGCGGGACCGGGCGGCCGAACTGGTCGAGCTGAGCCAGGACCTGCACGCGCACCCCGAGGAAGGCTTCGCGGAACACCGCTCGGTCGCGGCGCTGGCCGAGCTGCTGCGCGGACACGGCCACCAGGTGACGATCGGCGTCGGCGGGCTGGACACGGCGCTGAGCACGTCCACCCCCGGCGACGGCCCGCACATCGCGGTGCTGGCCGAGTACGACGCACTGCCCGGGATCGGGCACGGCTGCGGGCACAACATCATCTGCGCGACGGCAGCGGGCGGCTTCCTCGGCGCGGCGACGGTCGCCGAACGGCTCGGCGGCAGGGTGTCGCTGATCGGCACCCCCGCCGAGGAAGGCGGTGGTGGCAAGGAAACGCTCGCCAGGGCCGGGGTGTTCGACGACGTCGACGCCGTGGTGATGCTGCACCCGTTCAGCCACGACATCGCCCTGCACCCGTTCCTCGGCAGGCGGCAGCTGGAAATGGTGTTCCACGGCGTCGCCGCCCACGCCTCGGCCCAGCCGTTCATGGGACGCAACGCGCTCGACGCCGCCGTCACCGCGTACCAGGGCGTCGCCGCGCTGCGCCAGCACCTGCCCGACACCGACCGCGTGCACGGCGTGTTCACCGACGGCGGATCGCGGCCCAACGTGGTACCCGACCGGGCCGCGCTGCTGTTCTACCTGCGCTCGGCCGACCCGGCCACGCTGAAGGTACTGGCCGAGCGGATGACCGAGATCGCGCACGGCGCCGCGCGGCTGACCGGCTGCGGCGTCGAGCTGCACTGGGACGCCCAGCCCGCTTACCTGCCGATCCGCTTCAACACGGCGCTGGCCGGACGCTGGTCGGTGCACCAGCAGGCGTGCGGGCGCAAGCCGCTGCCGCCGGGCGTGATCCCGGCGTTCCTGACCGGCTCGACCGACCTGGGCAACCTCAGCTACCGCCTACCCGCGATCCACCCGATGATCGCGGTATCGGAGCCGACGGTCGCCCTGCACACCACCGACTTCGCCGCGGCGGCGGGCTCGCCGTCCGGTGATCGCGCGGTCGTCGACGGCGCGGTCGGGCTGGCGCTCACCGCCGCCGACTACCTCGGCGACGCCGAGCTGCGGGCCGCCGTGCACGCGGAGTTCGACGCGGCAGGCGGCGCACTCGACGTTCCGGCGTTCTTCGACTAACCGGGGCGTTTGCCGAGCTGATCGACCGAGCCGGTGCGTACCGCGACCGACGACAGCACGGTGCCCGGCGCCAACCCCGGCGCGGCCTCGGGACCGATCGCCACCTTGCGCTCGCCGAGGAACCGCCCGGTCGCCGGGTCGACGACGATCTGGCGCTCCACCTGCCCGTCCGTAATACCGACGGCGACCCCGTACTGGCCCTCGAGCAGAACCTCACCGTCGGCCACTCGCACCCCGGGGATGTCGGCGATCGCCAGGTAGAGCTCGCCGAGGTGCTCGTGCGGCAGCAGACCACGCGTGAGCACCTCGGCCGCCACGCGGAACCGGCCGACCGGGTCGGTTCCCAGGACGCTGGTGGTTTTGTGCAGCCATTTGGTGAACGGCTGCCGCAGCGGGCCCGGGGCGAAGTCGTACCGCGGGTCGGCCTCCACCCGCATCACGTCGCAGTTGCTGTCGAACGAGCCGTCAGGCGGAAAACGCCCGCAGGGTGCGGTCCACTCGCCGGTGGCAGGGACCGCGCCCACCGGTGTCGTGGCCGGCGGGCCGCCGCCGACCTGCCGGGGCGGTGCCACCTGCGTGCGCTTCAGCCGCCAGAGTCCCGTCGGCTCGTCCGGAACCCACACCTCTTCCCGCTGGGCGTACTCGATGGCGGTGGGACTGGACCAGCGGGGACCCTCGAGCTTGATCTCCCGCCGCAGCCGTTCCACCCAGCGGTAACCGGCGACCCGCGGCGGCGCCGGGCGCCTCGCCGCGACCGCGGCCGCGTCCAGCACCTGCCAGGCCGTTGTCCACTGTGGAGGAGCGGCGGGCTGGACCTCTTCCGGTCGTGGCTCTGACGGCGCGAGCACCACCACGGCACCCCCGGCCACCAGTACGGCAGCTGCGGCCGCGACAGCGACCACGGCCCAGCGCGGCCTGCGCCGCGGCCCGAGCACCGGCTCACCGCGCTCCGCCGCGGCAAGCACCCGAGCCCGCACGGCGGACAGGTCGTCCGGACCGTCGTCGTGCTCGGCACGCAGGCGGCGGAGTGCGTCGTCGAGCTCATCAGCCATTCTGGTCATCCCCGAATTCGTCAGTGGTCGGCAGCAGCGCACGCAGCTTGTGCCGGACCCGGTGCAGCCTCGATCGGACGGTGCTCGCCGGAATGTCCAGCGCCACGGCGATCTCACCGGGTTCCAGCCCTGCCCACGACGACAGCAGCAGCACGTCACGGTCCTCGGCCCGCAGCCGCGCCAGCGCGCCGGCCAGGCTGCGCATCTGGGTCTCGGCGTCCACTCTGGACACCGCGACGGCGTCCGCCGGATCGGCCTGCTCGACCAGCCGGTTACGTGCCCGTGCCGTCGCCCGGTAGCCGCGGATCTCCCGGCGGACGTGGTTACGCAGCAGGTTGGTGGCGATGCCGTAGAGCCAGCCCCGGACCGAGGCCGCGGCCGGGTCGTAGGTCACCCTGCGGCGGATCGCGGTCAGGAAGGTCTCCGCCACCAGGTCCTCGGCCGCGTCGGAACCCACCCGCCCAGCCAGGTAGCCCCGCAGCTGGGGCGCATAGGTGTCGAACAGCCGCGCGAACGCCGTGCCCGGGTCGGCACCGGCCAGGTCGGGATGGTCCGCGGGACTGCCGACGGACGGCACCGTCATCCCCACCTCCGCACGCCGGCCGATCGTTCCTGTCACGCACGCACTTGTCCGTAGCCCGTGCGAGCGTCCCCCATCAGTGACATGGATCACTCACCGGCAGCGCCGGAACGGCGACGCACATTCAGGGGCCATGATCGCCGCACGCTGGGCCGTCGCCGCCGGGCTCGTGACCGGTGCCGTCGTGGCCATGCTCATTGTCGGGGCAGACGACCCGGCCGCATCCAGGGCACCCCACGCCATCGCGGACCGGCCGACGACGACACAACCCACCGGGACACCGTCCACGCCGCGACCGGAGCCGGTCGAACCACCCGACCTCGCCGCCGCCGCGGGCGACGCCACCATCGGCGTCGCCGTCTATGACCGCGAACGCGCCGACCTGGTGCTCACCGAGTCCGCGGACCGCCAGTTCACGTCGGCTTCCCTGGTCAAACTGCTCATCGCGCTCGAAGCACTCGAACGGGGCGACGCGCCCGGCCCGGTCCGGCGCATGCTGTCCGGCAGCGACGACCAGATCGCCAGCGCGCTGTGGATGCGGCACGGTGACGTCCGCATCGTCACCCGATGGGCCGACCGCATGGGCCTGGCCCACACTCAGCCGCCCGCCGACCCGGGCCGCTGGGGCGACACCAGGACCACCGCCCGGGACGTCGTGTCGATCTATCGCCACCTCTACGACGACGTCGACGAGGCCGCCCGGGAGACCGTACTGGCGGCACTGCGCGAAGCCACCCCCACCGGGTCCTCCGACGGATTCGACCAGTACTTCGGCATCCCGGACGCCGCGGGCGACGAACCATGGGCCGTCAAGCAGGGCTGGTCCTGCTGCCGGACCGGCAAGATCCTGCACACCACCGGCGTGGTCGGCGAGCGCTACCTCGTCGCGGTGCTCACCCAGCACCCGGCGACGAGCGCGTGGGCCGCCGCCAGCAGGCGCACGACGAAGCTGACGAGCGCGGTGCTGGCGACTCTCAGGTAATTCGCAGCCAAGCTCACAGCTGGTTCCCAGCCACGAAGCCCACGCTGGGACCATGACCGAGAAACGAAGCAGGGGCGGCCGCACGGCCGTGATCGCATCAGCCGCGGCAGTCACCGCGGCGCTCGTCGGCGGTGTCGGCGGAGCCGCGCTCGTCGACTGGACCGGTCAGCCGGCCACCGGCACCTCGCCGTCCACCACCGCGACCGCGCAGACAGCCAGCCTGAACACCGGGACCGACGTCAGTGGCGTCGCCGCCAAGGTGCTGCCCAGCGTCGTCCAGATCAGCGTCAGCACCGGAAACGGCCAGGCCATCGGCTCCGGCGTGATCCTCACCCCGGACGGCAAAATCCTCACCAACGCCCACGTCGTCCAGGGCGCGACCGGGCCGGTCACCGTCACCCTCGCCGACGGCACGCGGTACTCGGCCGACGTGCTCGGCGCCGACACCGCCGCCGACATCGCCGTGCTCAAGGCCAGGGGCGCCACGAACCTGCAGGCCGCCACCCTCGGGGACTCCTCGCAGGTCAAGGTGGGTGAACAGGTCGTGGCGATCGGCTCGCCCGGCGGCCTGCAGAACACCGTCACGTCCGGCATCGTCAGCGCCACCGGCCGCGACCTCGCCGAACTCAACGGCCAGCGGCAGCAGTCACCCTACGACCGCACCGGCACCAGGAGCGGCCCGAGCTACACCGCCATCCAGACCGACGCCGCCATCAACCACGGCAACTCCGGCGGCCCCCTCGTCAACGCCGCGGGCCAGGTCATCGGCATCAACACGTCGATCTACTCCCCCGGCGACGGCGGCAGCATCGGCATCGGCTTCGCCATCCCCATCAACGACGCCAAGACCATCGCCGAGCAACTCGAGAACACCTGACTCCCGCAGGTCGCGCCCGGGAAACCGGGCGCGAAGGGTTAGGGTGCTCCGGTGACCGACCGTCTTGTGTGGATCGACTGCGAGATGACCGGGCTGGACCTGGCGAAGGACGCCCTCATCGAGATCGCGGCGCTGGTGACCGACTCCGAGCTGAACATCCTCGGTGAGGGACTCGACGTGGTGATCCACGCCGACGACACCGCGTTGAACAGCATGCCCGAGGTCGTCCGGGACATGCACGCGAAGTCCGGCCTCACCGAGGAGGTCAGGCGCTCCACCGTCACCCTGGCCGAAGCCGAGCAGCGGGTCCTCGCCTACATCCGCGAACACGTCCCCGACGCCGGCGCCGCACCGCTCGCGGGCAACTCCATCGCCACCGACCGCGGCTTCCTCGCCAGGGACATGCCCGAACTCGACGCCCACCTGCACTACCGGATGGTCGACGTCTCCTCGGTCAAAGAGCTGGTCCGCCGCTGGTACCCCCGGATCTACTACGCCAAGCCGGAGAAGGGCCTGGCCCACCGCGCGCTCGCCGACATCCGGGAGTCCATCGGTGAGCTGGACTACTACCGCCGCATCGCCTTCGTCCCCCAGCCCGGCCCGACCAGCGACGAGGCCCGCGCCGTGGCCACCGACGTGCTGCGACAGCACAGGCCATAACCCGGTTCAGCCCCCGCGCGAGGGCACGGTACGATAGCCAAGCCGAGGTGCTCCGCAGGAGCGACTCGCATGGTGGGTATAGCTCAGTTGGTAGAGCACCTGGTTGTGGTCCAGGATGTCGCGGGTTCGAGTCCCGTTACTCACCCCACGGCCCCGCCTGTTCAGGAGGCTTCGCCTCCTTTCCCTCAGGCGGGGTTTCGTCATGTCGCCGGGGGGCCGAGCCCCCCGAACCCCCCACGGTGCGAGCTTCTCGCCCTGACTGCGTGGTTGCTTTGTGTGGTGACCAGCGAAAAGGCCGCCTTCCCCTCTTGGTGAAGGCGGCCTTTCGCTGGGTCGCTTTGTGCTAGTTCTTCTTGCCGCCGGCCTTCCACTCGTCCCAGGACATCTGCCAGACGCTCCAGCCGTCACTGGCCTCGAGGGTCTGCGAGCCACCGTTCTGGACGGTGATGATGTCGCCCTTCTTCGAGTTGTCCATCATCCACTTCGCGTTCTCGGTGGAGAGGTTGATGCAGCCGTGGCTGACGTTGCGCTTGCCCTGCGACCCCACCGACCAGGGCGCCGAGTGGTAGAAGATGCCGCTGTTCGACATGCGCACCGCGTACTTCACGAACGTCCGGTACCCAGCGGCGCTGTCGGTCGGCACGCCGTAGGTGCTGGAGTCCATGGTGTAGCCGTTGTGCTCGCTCATCACGGTGTAGGTGCCGTTCGGCGTGCTGCTGGACTTCTTGCCCATCGAGATCGGGAAGTCCTGCACCTGCTGGTCGTTGACCTGCACCTTCATCCGGAAGGTCGCACCGTCGGCGACCGCCACCAGCTTGTCGCCGATGGTGATGTTCGCCGTCCGGTCCTCCTTGCCGTAGATGCCGTTGCCCAGGTTCTTGCCGTACACCGCCGCCTTGACCGACACCTTCGTGCCGCTGCGCCAGTAGTCCTTGGGCCGCCAGGTCACCGACTGGTCGCTGAACCAGTGGAACGCCCCCTCGGTCGCCGGCTCCGCTGTGATCTGCAGCGCCTTCTCCGCGGCCGCCTTGTCCGGGATCTTCATCCCGAACGTGAACACCAGCGGCATGCCGACCCCGACCGTCTCGCCGTCCTGGGCGTTGATCGACACCGTCGTCTGCTTGGCCGGCTTGGCCACGGTGGTGAACGTCGAGGTCGACGTCGCAGGCTTGCCGTCCGTGCCGACGCCGGTGGCGTTCAGCGTGTACGACTTGCCGTAGCCCAGCGGCTCGGTGGCCTGCCAGCCGGTGCCGTCCGGCTTGACCTGCCCGGCCACCACCTTGCCCTCGGCGTTGGTGAGCTTGACCTCGGTCACCTTGCCGTCGGTGGCCGCCACGGTCACCGGCTCCCCCGGACCCACCTCGGCGGCCCCCTGCGACGGGCTCAGCACCAGCTGGACGGGCTTGGGCGGGGGCGCGGGTGCCTCAGGAGCACCGCCCTGCCCGGACGCACCAGGGTCACTCGGCGACGACGTGCACCCGGCGACCACCAACGCAGCCGCCACGACCAGCAGCGACAGGCGCGAAGCAGTACGACGACCCACCCCAACCCTCATGGAGAACCGTCCATTCGTGTCAAAAATGCCCCAAGGTTGCCCATAGTGTGCCGCACGCGATCAGCTCATGTGTGCGGGACTGGTCAACTCGTGCCCGGACACCTAAGGTGACCCCCGCTCGCACAGCCCTCCGGAGGGCTGTGCTAACGTTCTTCTCGTTGGTCAGGGCGGCAAGCCCACCAATCCGCGCCATTAGCTCAATTGGCAGAGCAGCTGGCTCTTAACCAGCGGGTTCGGGGTTCGAGTCCCTGATGGCGCACAGTCTGAATCGACGCCCACCAGCGAGTCCTTGATCAAGAGGACCTTGTCGGTGGGCTTCGTTGCTTGGGGGGCCGGTATGGGGCCGAATGGGGCCGCTGCGCCTTTCCCTTTCTCACCGCTTCGGCGTCTTCCTCTTACCTATGCGTTTTCTGTGCTCGGGCGTGTGCGGCTGCTGCGACGCAAGGACCAGGCGGTGTCGTGTGCTGCCTGAAGGACCAGAGCGGCGGTGGCCTCCGCTGCGCGGTGCGCTCACCCTCGGTGTTCTGGACCCGCAGTGCGCGCAACGCCGCCCCCAGTGGGCGATCCACGGCCAGGGTTCGCACGCTGCTGCCGGTCTTCGGCGGGCAGACGACGGCCCGGCCACTGCGGTCCTGGACCTGATGTGACACCTGCAGGACGGCGGCGTCGAGACCGATATCGCACCAGCGCAGCCCAGTCACCTCGCCACGGCGCAGGCCGAGCAGCGCGACCGCCAGATACAGCGTGTAGAGCGGACGCCCACGGGTGTGGTTCAGGAACTCGGCTGTCTGCCGGGCCGTCCACACGGCCACCGGCGGCCGCCCACCCGTGGCCCGCCAGGGCACGATCCGTGCATCAGCCCACACGACCGCCCGCGGCCGCCGCGCCGGAGGCAACGGCACACTCCCAGATGCGGTTTCAGGTAGTAGTCCCGCACGTGCTGGGTGTAGAGGCGGTGGGTGTTGAAACTCAGGGTCTGTCGCATCTCCAACCAGATGTCCAGCCACTGCCCGACCGTCACCGCGCTGCGCCCGGGATCAACATCAACCCCGAGCAGGTACGCACGCGTCTGCTCCGCGGCCTTCTAGTCCGGAACCGACCCCGCCCACTGCGATGCCGCCGACCATCCCCGCCACACGGGCGACTCCAGCGAGAAATACCAACTTCCATGCCCACGGTCGGCCAGCCGAGTGCACCTCGCGCCAGGTACGGCCCTCACCCACCCGGCAACCGCACCGCTTGCGCACCGATGTCCACCTCACCACGCCCTCCTAACGAGGACAGCAGCGTGCGCCTGTTCGTCACCAACCACCACAGGCTGCCTGCGCGACAGCCCAGATGAATGACCGGCGGCCAAAGAGCCAGCCGCAGAGACAAGGTGACCGTCGAAGCGCTAACCGACATCACCGACGGAACGCCCTCGAACAAAGCCCCGCTCGCCAAATACGAAACGTCACAGTTCTACGTGTCGCCCGCCAGTGATCCCGACCTCACACAGACCGGCAGAAAGGAGCACGATCACGCGGCCACCCCGCGCATTGGCTCACCGACGCGGGCAGCGTGATCGACGATCGGAGTCGACATCGAATTCGTTGAATCCTCCGAATCCGTTATCGAGCTCAACGGAGAACCACACTCGGACTGACCGCAGTTCGTTGTCCTTCTTTTCCCACGTAAGGCTTAGGTTGACCAGCCCATCGCTATTCGAAATACGGTTCAGTATCACTGAGCCTTTTTCATCCGTGGTGTTCGAGGGTGAGGATGGCTTTGGCGAGGGTGGTGACGCGGTCGGTGCTGCAGCGGGCGCGGGTGAGGATGCGCCAGTTTTTGAGGATGGCGAAGCCATGTTCGACGAAGGCGCGTTTGGCTGCGAGGGCGGTGTTGGCGGTTGTGTAGGCGGGCCCGAGTTCTCGTTTGTCCTGATGGGGGCCTCGGTGGTTCTTGTACGGGGTGTGCACGTCGGGGCTGATGCTGTGGTAGCCGGAGTCGGCCAGCAGCAGGATCTCTGCTTGGTGGGCGAGGTCGGGGATGTCGTGGTGGCGGGCGGCGGCGGTGTCGTTGATCGCGCCGGGCAGGCCGTCGGAGATCCACAGCAGGTTGCCGTAGGGGTCGGTCAGGCCTTGTAGGTTTGATGCCGTGGTAGCGGTGTTTGCCGGAGTAGTAGGGCCTGTTCGCCCAGATCCGGTCGATCCGGATCACGGTGCCGTCGAGGATGGCGAAGTTGTGCCGGCTCCAGGCCAGTTTCCACAGCACTTCGGTCAGCGTGGGGGCCTGCTCGGCCAGCAGCTGGGTGGTTTCACGGATGTAGCGAAACGCGGTGGCCACCCCGGTACCGAACCCGGTGGCGAGGCGGGCGTAGGTATCGCCGTTGCGTAGATGGGCCAGCTCCAGCAGCGCCTGCCGGCCCGGAACCAGGCGCCGCCAGGGCGACCCGATCCGCTTCAAGTGTCCCGGATGAGCTGAGCGACATACCGCAGCGTGGTGGTGGACAAGTTGATCGACGAGGGATACAACAACACGCGAAGCTCCTGCTGGCTCCTGGGTTGATCTTGGTCGACGATCCATCTACCAGGAGCTCCGCCACGTTCACCGCACCGACACACCCACCCGCCACCCCCGATGAAAAAGGCTCACTCTGCCACAAACAAAATCCCCAATCGCCGAGCGATCTTTCATGCCGCTACAGCTCTATTATCTTCTTTGGAGCATCATCGGCCTCGCCAAGCCAGACTGTTGCATATGCAGGACGGTTTCGAAAACTCTTTATCAAAGAATCCAACAACTGCAACAATTTCGGCGCATCCGGCGAATAAAGGTACAACCTGGCCTCGCCATCGCCGAATTCGTTGCCATCAAAATACCCACCAACCCGACTTTTATCAATTAGATCAGAAATTTGATCACCTAGAGCGAAGATTGCTTCGCGCTCCTCCGCCGTACCATATTCTTCGCCAGTCAATTTGTACGTGACGACAATTGTATGAATGTCTTCTTTGTGAGCCATTTAGCAATTCCTCATTATTGTCGCCGACGCTTTCCTGGCGACTCGATCTCGTTGGCAAGGTTTCCGATTCCGCCTAGATGTTCAATCAAGTCCGCCTCGGCAGCCTCTCGATCAATTCGATCACCGCATACATGCACACAGATGACGTGCCCACCGGAGGTTCGACGCCCCTCGCGAGCATGAGTGCGCAGGCGGGTCTTGAAATCGTTCGTCTGTCCAACATAAGTCTTCCCTTTACCTATATGATGGAACGCGTATACACCCTGGTCATTGTCGCAGTTATGGTTAAGGATACCACTCGACGCAGTGCTCGCGGCCACGAAGTAGTTGTGGTTGACATTGACCGTAAGGTTGTAGACTCGCTGGAAGTCCTCCCACGTGCGGAGACCAAGCACCTGCACGTTGGCACCTTGCTCCGTCCTAAGTCGATCGCCTGGACGCAGGCTGGACGCAGGCACCCACTTGCGCAAGCCGTCAACCCAGAAGGTGTGGTCAGATGTAGCAGTCAACCTGCTTGGTGGATGTTCATCCTGAACACTTGAAACGCTGATCTCGGTCAGGCGCTTGTTGCCTTCCCCTCTAATGATCGCTACCACCTTCTGGGGCACACGATCACCAGTGTTTGGCTCGATCGCTAAGACCTGGTCGTCTAGTTTTACTTCTTCAATCGGCCGCCGTGTGCCATCCCCGAGCGTAACTAGTGTTCCCGCAATAAAGCTATTCTCGCACGAGAGGGCCGAACGGCCTTCATCAGCACGTTGTCGAGCCTGGAGCCGTTCTCTGGCCAACTCGACACTGCGCAACTGCTCCTGCGCCCGATCGCGCCTGCGGATCCAGTCGAAAGTCTTCTCGAAGGCTTCGATGATCTTTCCGACAATCTTTCCACCCTTGAAGATGAGCTTTCCCCAAGGTAGCGCAGAGGCGACAGCGACCCCGCATTTGAAGAGGTTGAAGTTCTTGAAGCAGTCGTTGATGACGTCTTCTGCGCCGATGACTTCTTGGATGATCTCGCCGCCGTGTTCGATGGCGACCTGCACCCAGCTGCGCTTGTCGGCCGCAGCGGCTTTCGCCGCCTCATATTCTGCCTGACTGAGACCTGCTTCTCTGGCGGCATCCTCGTCTGTTACGCGTTTTTTCAGATATTTGAAAGGTGGCTCAATCCAGATTCGGTATACGTAAACCTGTACGACCCAGTAACTGAAGGCGACGAGCATCATAATCGGCACAAAGAGCCCGATAATGAACAGCGACCATAGGAAGACGGTTTTCTTGACCCGTTTTTCGACGGAGATGGTCTTCCAGTAGAGGCCGCTGGGGTCGGAGTTGGTTGCTGGGGCGTTGTTGGCGTACGCGTAGCCGTTCATCTGCTGTGGGTCGTCCTGGTCCAGGACGGGGTCGGCGGAGATGAAACGGCCGGTTTTGGGGTCGTACTCGCGTGCGCCGAGGTGGGTGAGGCCTGTTTCGTCGTTGGTGCCGCCGACGAAGCCTTTGTCGTCGGGCCAGGTGGAGGGTTGCTCACCGCGCGGGTTGCCGAAGGGGTCTTGGCGGCGGCTGTGGGCCTCCAGGGTTTCGGCGTTTACGCTGATGCCCGCGGTGCCCTGGTGGTCGCCGAGCAGGTAGGAGACGCCGGCTTGCATGCCGCTGGTGCGGACGGCGACGGTGGCGTTGCCATGCTTGTAGTAGCGGCTTCCGGTGACCTGTTTGGTGGCGGTGTTGAGGCGGAGTTCCATGGCGCCGAGGTAGAGCGTGGTGACGTGGCCGGCTCGTTTGATGAGGCGGTTGCCGTCGGCGTCGTAGAGGTAGTCGGAGGTGCGGCCGTCGTGCTCGGTGACCTTGGTGTTGCGGCCGGAGCTGTCCCAGTCGAGCTTCTGAGGTGAACCTGCGACGTTGCGGCTGGTCATATTGCCGGCAGGGTCGTAGCCGTATTCGTCTTTGGCGGTGCCGTTGGGTCCGGCCTGGGTGACCGAGCGCAGGGTGTGTGGCTGGGAGCCGTCAGGACCGCCGTACTGGTAGGTGTGGGTGGTGTCGCCCTTGGCGCTGTGGTCGATCTCCTGGGTGCGGTTTCCGCCTTTGTCGTACTTGTACTCCTTCCAGAACGGAGCGGGACCGCCAAGGCCGGCGACCGTGGGTTCCTTCGTGCAGTCACCATTGGCGGGGGTGAACGCCTCGGTCATCCGTTGCAGATGGTCGTAGTCGAAGCACTGGACGTCGTTGATGGAGTCGGGCGGGGTGTCGGCGATCTTGGTGATGTTGCCGGCCGGGTCGTATGTGTAGGCCCGTTTGGCCAAGTAGGCGTTCTGTGTGGTGTTGCGCTGAACGTCGACCGATTCCAGTCGACGGGTGCCTTCTTCGTAGAAGGTCGAGGTGGTGATCGTCTTGGCGCCGGTGCCCATTGTCAGGCGCTGGCTTTCGCCGTACTTGGTGTAGAGGTGGTTGGAGACGTAGGTGCCAATGCCGAACGTGGAAGTGGGCAGGCCGAGGCTGTTGTAGCGGTGCTGGACGATCTCACCCGGCAGTCCACCGGCGCCGGGGTGTGTTTCGGACAGCACAGCCCCGGTGTGCGGGTCGTAACTGCTGCCGAACTTGTAGGTTCCCTGCAAGCCCTGCTCGGTGTCGGGAATGACGACACTGCTGCCGATGGGACGTAGAGCGTCGTCGTAGCCATCGATCTTCTTGATGTAGGGCTTGTCGCCGATCCACCGGGTGGAGGAGTCGAGCAGGCCCTTCTTCAAGGTGTCGTAGGCCCAGCTGGCGGTCTTGGCCTCGGACTGATCGGGGGCTTTGCGCTCGTACTCGGCGACCTTGCGGCCGAGCGGGTCGTATTCGGTGCGCAGCACCTGCCCTCGTGCGTCGGTCTTGGTTTGCACCCGGTCGAGCGAATCGTAGGTGTAGGTCGATGTGCCGGTGTCCGGGTCGTGGTCGGCCTTCTTGCGGCCCAGTTCGTCGTAGTCGTAGCGCCATTGGGCGCCGTCCGGACCCGTCATCGACTCCTGCAGACCGCGACTGTTGAACACGTAGCGGGTGGTGTCGAAGGCGCTGGTGGCGTCTGCGGTGTGGTGCTGGCGGCGTTCCACGATCCGGCCCTGGACGTCCTTGATGACCGTGGTCGTGGTGCCTCCGGCGGGCGGCACGACGGTGGTCCGGTCGCCGGCGTAGCTGGAGCTGGTGCGCCATTGCTCCGCGCCGAGCTTGCGATAGATCACCGCGGTCTCGCGCTGCAGGGCGTCGAACTCGGTAACGGTCTGGTTGGGCACGGCGTTGTCCAGCACGCCGAGCACGGCTTTGCTGGGTTCGTCCTGGTTGTAGTAGGCGCCGTTGACCTTGTGCTGCAGACCGCGGGTGTCGAAGAAGAAGTCGCTGACGATCCGTCCGCCGGACACGGCGGGAATCTGGTTCTGCCGTTCCCGTAACAGCCCGTCGTACAGGGTGTAGCTGGTGTTGTACCTGCCATCGTCGCGCAGTGATCTGGTGGTCACCACGGTCGGCGCGTCGATGCGATAGTCGTAGTCGACTTCGCCGTTCGGGCTCTGTCCGTCAGCTTTCGACCGGCCTGGTTTCCACATGCGGATGACGCGGCCCAGGGGGTCGTAGTCGAGATCGGCTCGTTCGCCGCTGATGCCGACTTCGGACAGGGCCTGGCCCCAGGCCGGTTCCAGTGTGGTGACTGACGGATGGCCGAGTGGGTTGGTCTTGGTGACTGTCCGGGTCGGGAACTCCGGGCCGGGGGCGTAGCTGGTGCTGACCTCGTGGTTCTCGATGTTGGTGATCTTGGTGGTCCGGCCGAGGTCGTCGTAGCTGGTGCGCTGGCTGACCTCGTACTTGCTGCCGGTCCACCGTTCGGTCAACGTCGGGTTGCCCTCTACCGGGGGTGCACCGTGCGGCAGGTCGTCGTAGGAGGTCCGTACGTCGGAGATCAGGTGCTCTGCTTGACCGGGGAAAGCGGCGCAGGGCTGCCCGATAGTGCGTACCGTGCTCGGACGGGTGAGGATCCAGGCGTTGGTGTTGTAGGCGTAGGTGGTGCGGGCGCATTTCTCGTCGCCCTGCTTGCCGATGTCACCGAGGTCCTCGATCTGGGTGGTGTTGCCGTGGTCGTCGAAGCTGTTGGTGACCTGCGTGCGGCGCCAGGTTCCGTCGCCGAGCAGTGTGCGGCCGCGGACGTCGGCGGTGTTGGTCATGTAGGCCTTGTCGTCACCGTTGGTGGCGGTGGGACCACGGATCCAGGGGTTCTTGACCGACGCGGAGACCAACTTGCCGCCCTGGTATTGGAGGCTTTCCCAGACGTAGCCGGCGAGTTGTTCGGAGTCGGTGACCTTGCCTCCTTCGGAGTTGGTCACCTGGACGGAGCGTTTGCCGTTGTTCGGCAGCCGGTCACCGTCCATTCCGCGGAGGAATCGTTCCTCGGTGACCGACTGGGTTGTGCCTGGTTCTCCGACAATGGTGCGGACGAGTTCGTAACCGCGCCATTGTGACCAGGTGCGGTACTTCATTTCGGTGAACTCGGCGTCGTCGAAGTGCCACGCCGCCTGGTCCGAGTACTCGTAGTAGGTCTTCTGCAGCGACGGGCCCGCGGTGCGGCCGTCCTGGGTGACCGCATCGACCCGGTACTTGTGGAACCAGCCCAGTTCACGTTCGTAACCGGACTCAGGCACCCACCAACTCGGGTAGCAGCGCATCGTGTTGTGTTCGGCGTTGGCGGGCATGGGCCCGCCCTTGGCGCACTGTGGGTCGGAGTACTTGACCTCGGTGATGCCCCCGGATTCACTGACGACGCCCTCGATGCGGTGCCGGGTGATGGGCGGCCGGTTGTCCGAATTGGTGTCGACGCGGTTGGGCATCGCCCGGCCGCGGAAGGTCATCTCGGGCAGGCTCGCGTTACCGCCGACGTGACCGTGGCGCGTGATGCCAGCCAACCAGAGCGCCGGGGCCAGGCCGTCGCCCTCGATGTGGGGGAACTGGTGCCGTAGCACCCAGGAGTCCACGTCGCGCCACTGTGCCGCGCCCGTGACGTCGTCGCGGCGCAGCTGGGTGAGCACCTTCACCAGCCGTTTACGCGTGAAGAAGGCGGGCGAGTTCTTGTTGTCACACTTCTCGCCTTGCTTGCAGATCACGTCGAACGGCACGTCCGGCCACGACTTGGCGGTGTCTTTGTTCAGTTGCTCCGGATTGCAGGCGAAACCAGGTTTGGGAAGGCACCGCTCGACGGTGTCGAACCACACCCGGGCCGGTGCCGGTGCGAACAGCGCGTTCGCGCGCAGGCCGTACTCGATCTTCCGCACCGAACCGCCGGAAATGTAGCGGGTCTGCTTGCTCCCGGACTCGTCGCGTCCGTAGAAGTTGAATTCGGGTTCGTAGGTGTAGGTGGTGGCGTTGCCGTTGGGGTCCACCACGTAGTCGAGGTTCCACCGGTACGCCTGATCGCACCACGAGTCGCCGAACGCGGCCTTGTTGCACGGCTCGTTGGCGTGGTTGCCGAACACCGGCACCGTGTAGGCCGAATTCGTGAGGGGATTGCCGTCCCTCCAACCAGGAAGCCGGTTGAGCCCCATGAAGTACTGCGTGCCGTCGGAGCCGGTGATCTTCCAGTACTCACCGTCGTTGTCCCCGTTGACCGCGCCGAACAGCCGCTCGATCCGCGAACCATCATCGTGCTTCGGGCGCCAAGCACCGGTCTTGGCGTCCTTGACAAGTTCCGATGAAACCCCGTTGAGACTGAGGGTCGCGTTGTCGGTCGCCCAGCACAGGTCGCCGGTCTTGCGACTTCCCTGGTTGCCGTGCAGGTCCTCCGAGCAGGACTTGTACTGACGCTCGATGAAGCCACCGGTGCTCAGGTCCCACCCGTCGCCGACGATCGAGGCCTGGTTGTTGGTAGCGCTGGTACGACCATCGACGTTGCCCGACGAATAGCCCAGGCCAAGTTTCGGTGCTGTCCCCGCTGCCGGAGGAGGAACTCGCAACGGCACCGAGTAGACGAAGTCACCGCTCGAGCTACCGGCTGACCAGCTGCCTGCCGGACTCAGGTCGGTCGCCTGGAACGATCCGCCCGCTCCACTGGGAGCGGCCGCGACCGCCAGCACCGCCGCATCGGGTCCCGCGGGCACGGTGACGTCGGCTGTCACGTCCCGTTTCGGAGTGCGGTTGTCGGTGCGCACCGGCTCGCCCTCGCGGCATTCCGGCTTCTCCGGGCTGGTGAGCACACAGGTCGGCATGCGCAGTACACGCAGGCGGGCCCCGTAGTCACCGCCGTAGGCGTGGGCGAACTTGCTGTAGTTCACCCGTACTGACACACCCGCACCCGAGGCGCCGATGGTGTCCGCGACGCTGACCAGCACCCCGTCGACCCCGGCTCGGGAGGCCAGGCCCTGGTCGAACGTGCGTACCTCGAGCTCTCCCGGCCCAGCTGTACGAGCCGTCGGAGTGGTAACCGCGATAGCCACCGGAAGGTCCCCTACGGGGCGGTAATCACCCTCACCGGGACGTTCACCGCTGACGCGAGCCTGCGCGGCGAGGGACACTCGCGCAGAGGCGGCCACCGGCCATTGCGGTGCGGGCAGATCGGTGACCGCCACAGCGTCGACCGGGTTCGGGGGCAGTGGCGCCACCGGTACGTCGTGGCCCGGCACCGAGCGTTCCGGCCGTAGCGCCGGAAGATTGGTGTAGACGGGGTCCGGAGGCTGAGCGGCGGCGACAACTGTGGTGGTCCCCACGGCCACGCCGACAAACAGGGCGAGCGCGCGCAGGACAGGTCTGACGGTCACGACAGTTCCTTCCGACTTGACCGAGCCAGGAGTTAGTGGGAGGCGACGGGTAGCTGGGCGATCTGCTGGTCGCTCAGCACCCCGGAGTACAGGCGCACGTCACGGATCGAGCCGTCCCACGGGTCGGCATCCTGCGAGTTCCAGCGGCCGGCACCGATCAGCAGATCACCCGGCCCGTTCCAGCCGGTGACACCGGCGACCCGGCCGGCGTAGGCACCGTCCACATAGATCCGTGCCTCGGCTTTCGCGACGTCGTAGACGCCGGTCAGGTGCACCCATCTACCCGCCGTGACCGGATTGCCTGCCGGGATCCACCAGCCGCTGCCGGACTGCATGCTGACCAGGAAGTTCCACCGCTTCAGCTCGGGCCGGTACTGCACCATGAACGGCGAATACTGCGCTCCCCCGAAGGCCACCGCGGTGCGGGCATGTGTGGTGGCCTCGTCGAGGTAGACCCACGTCGACACCGTGTAGGAACGGTCGGTCCGCAGTTCTGGCCGCGGTCCGGAGATCACCCCGAATTCGGCACCGGCCTTGCCGGTGAAGCTCACACCGGCATCGGACGACCAGCCCGCCGTACCGCGCAGTTGCCCCACCGCCCCACTGACCTGGTCCTTGGTGACCGTGCCAGTGCCTTCGGCCAGCCGGTAGTGCGCGCGCAGCACCGGCTGATTGGCAAGCAACGCGACCTCGCTGGGCACGATCACGCGCTGAAACGCTCGCACGTCGTCGACCGCTCCGGGGAAGAAGTCTCCCCGGTTGCCCTTCCACAGCGAGGCGCCGACCTGGAGGTCCCCGCGTGCCGACCACCGACTGGTGTAACCGACTTCGCCCGCGAGGGCACCGTTGACGTAGAGTCGCAGCTTTTCCGCGCCGTGGTCGTAGACCCCTGCGAGGTGAGTCCATACACCCAGTTGCGCGGGCCCTGGCGAGTAGGCCCGAGCCTGCACGTTGCCGCCGCCGTCGACGTCCTGGCCGAACATCGCCACAGCCCACTTCCCGTCCGGTGCTGCCTGCAGCTGGAACCCGCTGGTACGGCTGCCGTCCTGGGACAGGATGTTCGGCCAGCCACCGACCCGGTCCAGTTTGGCCCAGGCCGCCACCGAGAAACTCTGCCCGGTGTCGACGACCGGACCGGTGCTGTGCAACCGTTTCCCTGCCCCGTCAAGCTGGACCGCCTGGCCCTCGTATCCCGGTGCGGTGGGTTCCGTTCCCGGTACGGCGTTGAGCGCGCGGCCATGCGGGCTGGCATCGGCCAGGGTGCCGTCGAGCTTCCAATGGCCGGCCAGGTTGGCCACCAGCGGATCACCCACGAGCACGTTGAGCCGATACTTGACAATCGCCGACCGGTTACCCGCGCGATCCACCGACCGCACGAACATCGTCTGCGGCCCGTCCACCGTGGGCGTCCATCGGATCGACGCGCTGCCGCCGAGCACCTCGGCGTCAACGCGGTTCTTCGGGTCGTCGTTCTCCTGCTCCGTGACCGACCACAGGTAATGGTCGACGTCCGGGGTTCCGGCTGACTTGAAGGTGAACGCGCCGGTCTGCCCGACACCACCCGACGGGTCACCTCCGGTCGGATAGTCCACCGATGACACCTCTGGCGTCCCGGGCACGGTCTTGTCCACCGAGAACTCACAACTGCCCACCCACGCCGACGAACTGCCGCCGTCGCTGGCATACATCGACCAGTTGTAGACACCCTCGTCCGCGACAACACCGGCAGGCACCGTCACCTCGGCGAACGAGCCGGAGGGAATATTGCCGGTCTGCCCGCTCCACACCTCCGTACCGCCGCCGACAGACCCCTTTCGTAGGCTGAACCTGGCCTGCAGCATCCCGGCGTCAGGATCGGTCAGCCGACCACGCAACCGCGGGGTCGCGGTGAACACGAACGGCCGGTTCTCCCCTGTCACACAAGGAATCTGCCCGTTCTCCATCCCCAGCTGTCCTGGTTTGTCTGGGACACTGTTGTAGACCACCTCGAGCACCGGATTCAGGTCGAACCGTCGCCAGTCATCCTGATTACCCTCGTTGCGGGCCTTCAACATGAACACCATGTTGGTCCACCCGCCACCGGCGGCATCACGCATCAGGTTCGTGACCCCGACCTCGGCGATCCCATCGCTCGGACAGAACGCGCCGTGGTTGGACCGCGTGATGTCGCCCAGCTTCGGCGACCAACCCGGCTGGTTGTTCCACGTCGTCTCCGGCCCGATACCACCGCTCAGCCACAACTCGGTCGGACCGCCGCCACAGGACCAAGAGTGCAGCACCCGGGACCGGACCGTCGCGCGATGGATCACCTTGCCGCGCATGGCGCCCACGCTGAAGTTGAAGTACGAACGCGACGTATAGCCACCCTGATAGCCGGCCTTCAGGTCTGCCAGATCACCGTCGGTCCGGTTGAAGTTGCGCTGGTCCGGCCACCTGCTCTGCACCATCACATGGCTCTGCTTGGAACCGGCCCACCAGTACTCCGGATCGATGAACACCGGGAACACCCGGCCCGGATCGGTCAGAAACCGCTGATCCGGTCGCACCACCACCGACTCCCCGGTCACCTCCACTCGCATCGTGGACGTCGCGGGCTCCTCCTGCACGGCTCCGGTCGCCCGCGCCCCGGCCGTTCCACGCGAGTCCCACATCTTCGACGCATCGCCGAGGAAATGAGTCACACCGGCGGCATCAACCGCCTCCAGGCCACCGCCGGCATTCACCCGGGTTGTCACTCCCACGGCATGGTTGGTGAACGCGATCTCCCGCAACCGCGGATCCTGGGCCGCCGCAGCGTTCTTCACCACCAGAACCTGGCTGTAACCGGTCGCCTTGGCCGTGAGCACCAGATCAATGCCGGGCAAGGTCTCCCGGTACGTCGCCACCGCGCCGTTCAACTCCGGAGCGGGCAACGCGCCGCGCCAGCCAATGCCGACTTCCCGCCCATCGCGTGACACCGCTGCCAGGGACCTCCCACTGGTCCCGCCACCGGAGAACCGCACGTCCACATACCCGGCCTTCGGGCCCACGGTGCCGTCCGGACGCGCCTCCAGGGTCAAATCAATAGGAACCCAGTGGCCACCGCGACGAACACGCTCCGGCTCCAGGCCCTGCCGCGACACCAACGTCCCATCGGGACCGGCCACGACCTCGCCGTATTCGTCGGTCAGCGAAGCGACCGCAACCTCCCGACCGCTCGACCTCGCCTCCGCCAGCGCGGCACTGACCTCCGGCGACTCGACCACCGGCGGCGGCGAGGCAAAGGACGCGCCGTGGGAAATTAACGAAGCAAATACAGCAACCGTGACAACCGATGCTATACATCTGAGTCGCGCGCACGCCCAGCGCCCAACCATCGAACCCTCCCCTATCAAATGGCCACAACAGCCAGTCGCGCAAACGAACGAGCTCCCGAATTCGCTCATGGAAACCGGCAGAATTGCCTGTCGACTCAAGAATCCGCCTACCACTACGCTAGTGAAAAGCGCGCGTGAAACCCCTCTCGAAGAAAGCTCAAGGCAATCGGCGAACCCCGAACAGCAACGTACTGAGATGTCCGGTTCGCCGGTAAGACTCCAACAGAGTGAACAAACGATCACGCAGCGAGGCGGTGGCCTAATGTCGCGGTGCAATGGACGCGCGGACCGCACGACCTTCGGATCGGCACCCTAGGACGACGGGCGGCGGATCGCCACTACCGTCAGGTCCACCGCCGATGCGACCGCGGCGCCACCCACTCTTAACCAGCGGGTTCGGGGCTCGAGTCCCTGATGGCGCACCATCTGAATCGACGCCCGCCAGCAGGCCCTTGATCAAGAGGATCTTGCCGGTGGGCTTCGTTGATTGATGGGACCGGCGTGGGGCCGAATGGGGCCGCCGCGCCTCCCCTTCTCACCGCTTCCGCGTCCTCCTCTTACGTGTGCGTTTCTGTGCTCGGGCGTGTGCGGCTGCTGCGACGCAAGGACCGGGCGGTGTCGTGTGCTGCCTGGAGACTAGAGCGGCGGTGGCCTCCGTTGCACGACGCGCGAGGCAGGGCAGGACGCACGTGCGTAGGTGTCGGCGGTCAGCACGATGCCGGAACGCCCGAGCATCGCCTGCACGACCTTCAAGTCATTGCCCGCGGCCAGGGCCAGGCTCCCCGCCTCGTTCGCGATGGCGCGCAGCGCGGCCGGGATGTCCCGCTTGGGACCGTATGCGGCGATGGCGCGCTCGTGCACGTCCGGCACTGGCGGTGCCGGGGAGCCCAGCCAGAACCACAGTCACGCGGTGACGAAGGCGACGCTCTCCGGACGCTCCAGCACTAGGTCCACAAAGGACTCGGTGATGACGTCGCCGGTTCGGCCGAAGATCTGCATCGACTCGCGGTCAGCAGTTCAAGGAACTCCCGCGCCAGGTTCTCGTAACCCGCCCCGGCCGAGCCGGTGGAGGGTCTCGTTCTGCTTCAGCATCAGCCGATGATCGCGGACCTCTGCTCCCTAGTGGCGAAGTGCCCGTGCCAGAACCAGGTGAGCCGCTCGGCGTCGTCGGCGACCATGCGGTCCAGCCACCAGATCGCCAGATGCTGCTCCTGGTCGGCGCGTGCCCGCTGCGCCTCCTTCTTGGCCTCCTTGCCCTCCGCCAGGGCGGCGGGCTCGCCAGGAACACGGGCCGTTCTTCAGCTGACCTGAAGGTTGACCGGATGTAGCGCCAATATGGCCGGCGATCCGATGGTTGCGGCGTGCCCTGATCACGGGCACACGTGATCCAGCGGGAGGAGTTCGTTCATGAAGCGGAAGATCGCGCAGGCGATGGTTGTGGCGGTGGGGGCGCTGGCGTTGGCGGGCGGCACCGGAGCTGCGTCGGCGGCTCAGGTGGACCGGGCGCCGGCCGGGGTCGACACGGTGGTGATGGGCTCGTGTGACAACGCACCGAACGACCCCACCAAGAAGCCGAGTGCGGCGGCCGCGGTGAAGTGGTTCGCCGACCGGAAGGGCAGCACGAAGTACCAGGGGTGCTGCCAGAAGTCGGTGGGGCTGGCCTGGAACCGCAAGACCAAGCACCCCTCGGCGATCGCGTTCTGGCGGTCAAGCGACGGCAAGCGCCACACCTCGGGCAAGCCGCCCAAGGGCGCCTTCGTCTTCTGGAACATCAGCAGCTACGGGCACGTCGGCATCGCGGACGGTAACGGTGGGTTCTGGGCAACGTCGGTGAACGGCAAGATCGGCCACAAGTCGAGCGTGAACTACTTCAAGAACTACCTCGGCTGGAAGGCGGGCAACAACAACTGAGCCGGCGGCTCACCGGTCCCGCTGTGGGGCAGCCCGCAGCGGGACCGACACCCGTCCGCAGCCACACCTCCGCTGTGCGGTGTTCCCGCGAAGGATCGCCTCATGTACGGCGCGCAGTTCGTCGCCAGGTTCCACCCCCAGTTCCTCGACCAGTTGGCGGCGCAGTGCCGCGAAGGCACGCAACGCCTCGGTCGGCCGCCCCTGCGCACACAGCGCCAGCATGAGCTGTTTCCACAACGGTTCGTGGAACGGATACCTCGCCAGCAGCTGCCGGAGCGTCGCCAACGCCTTGTCGCTGTCGCCGAGCGTCAGATCCAGGTCGACCTTGAGTTCCTTGGCGCACAACACCAGCTCGCCGAGCCGGGTCAGTTCCGCGTCGTCGATTCCCGCTGTGGGAAGGTCCTCCACAGGTTCACCCCGGACGAGCCCGAGAAGGTCGGCGACCAGACCGCTCGCCGCGACCGGGTCACCGGCGGCTCGCAGCCCGCGGGCCCGGTCGAGGCCCTGTTCGAACACCTCCACGTCCAGTTCGCCCGCGGGTACTTCGATCCGGTATCCGCCGGACGTGACGATGGTGGCCCGTGAGCCTGCCGAGATCAGCAGCCGCCGGATGTCGTGGACGTACTGCTGCAGGTTCGCCACCGCCGAGCGCGGTGGCCGGGTGGGCCACAGTGCGTCCAGAAGTCGATCGACAGGCACCGCCCGGCCGCGGTCGAACAGCAGACGCGCCAGGAGAACCCGCCGTTTCGTACCCCTGATCGCGACCGGGGCGTCCATGGGACCCAGTGAGATCGGGCCGAGGACACCAAGACGCAGTGTTGTAACGAGCACCCGTTCTTGGTACCGGGCGGGTCGTGGCCGTGGCGTCGGTCCAACGACCGACACATGCTGTGGCGTATCCGGGCGACGGATACAACGTGCGGGTTCCCGAGGGCGGCCGCGGCGGTAGTGTGTCCGTTGTGGATGCGAAGCCGTTGCCGGAGCCGACAGCGTCATGACGTCCACCTCCCGCCCGTCACGCGGCCCACGTCAACGCCTGAGTGAGGATCAACGGCGGCAGCAGATCATGGCGGCAGCGATCCGCGAGGTCGCCGACCGCGGCTACGAGGGCGCGTCGCTGACCCGGATCGCCGCACGCGCCGACGTCGCCAAGGGGCTGGTCTGGCGTTACTTCAGCGGCAAGGACGACCTGATGGAGTCCACGGCGAAGGCGACGATGGAGACCATGCGGCGGCAGATCGTCGACGCGCTCGACCTGGACCAGCCGGTGCCGGACATCATCCGCGCCGCCCTGCCCCTGGCCGCCTCGCAGATCGTGACCCATCGGGACGAACTGATCGCGCTGAACCGGATCGTGCACAACCTCCACCGGCCCGGCGGCACCGAGCGGGTGGTCAACGACTTCTACGAGGAGACCTACCGCGGACAGGAGGAACTGTTCCGCCGCGGCCAGGCCGAGGGCAGCCTGCGTGACTTCGACACCAGGGTCATGGCGGTCACCTACCAGGGCTCGATCGACACCATGCTCGCCTACCTCGAAGACCATCCCGACGTCGATCCCCGCGACTACGCGTCCCAGCTCGCGGAGATCCTGCTCAGCGGCATGCAAGCCGGGAACTGACACCGCGCCGGACCCCGACCGGTGGACTATTGACCACTCGGTCATTACTATTGACCACATGGTCATTAACTTGGGGCTCCAGCGATTCGGCCTGCGACGATGAACCCGGCGGCGAACAGTGGCGGAGCCGGCGCGCAACGCGAGCTGGTGTTGAGCCTGCTGATCAACGCCGTGGCGCCGATCGCGGTGTTCTACGGCTTGCGCGCGGCCGGGGTCGACCAGTGGACGGCCCTGATGCTGGGCCTGGTCGCACCGGCAGTCAAAACGGTTCACTCGGTGATCACGAAACGGCGGATCGACATGCTCGCCGGCCTCATCGTGACCGTCCTGCTCCTCAGCGTCGCGTTGTCGTTCCTGACCGGCAGCCCGAGAACCCTGCTGGCGCGCGACGGCTGGATCACCGCCGTGGCGGGCGGCTGGATCCTGCTGACGCTCCCGGGGACCCCGTACTATCTGTACGCGTTGCGGACCTTCACCGGCGGCACCTTGCGCGAGCGGATCAACGCCGCGTGGCGTGACACGCCCGCCTTCCGGCGGGTGGTGCACGCAGGCACGGTGATCTGGGGTTCCGCGTTGCTGCTGGACGCCGTGAGCACGGTGGTACTGGCCTACACGCTGCCGGTCGACAGCGTTCCGCTGATCGGTGCACTCAAGCTCGTGGCGCTGATCGTCCTCGCCGAGGTGACCAGTCAGGTGACCTTCAGGCGCAAGGGCGTACCGCTCCTACCGGCCGAACCTGCGCGGGACGGCCGATGAGCGCGCGCAGGTACGTCGTCACCGGCTCGGCTTCCGGAATCGGCGCTGCCACCGCCTCGATCCTTCGGGCCCAAGGTGCCACGGTCATCGGCTGCGACCTGCGTGACGCCGACGTCATCGCCGACCTGTCGACGCCTGCCGGCCGCCGGTCGCTGGTCGATCAGGTGGCGGAATGGGGGTACGTCGACGCGGTACTGGCCGTCGCCGGCGGCGGCCGGACCGGGCTCCTCGAGACGAACTACTTCGGCGCGGTCGCCACGCTCGACGGGCTGCGCCCCCTGCTCGCCCGCAGCGAAGCCCCGCGGGCCGTCGCGGTGTCCTCGACCTCGTCGCTGGCGCCCGCGGACGAACGGGTCCTGCGGGCCTGCGCGGACGGCGACGAAGCCACCGCGATCGCCTTGACGGACGCCGACCCCTCGCTGCGCGATTCCGCCTATGGCATCGCGAAACGCGCGCTGAACGGGTGGGTGCGGAGGACCGCTCCAACGCCCGGCTGGGCCGGCGCCGGTATCCCGCTCAACGCGGTCGCTCCCGGAGTCGTCGACACCCCGGCCGCCGCTTGGATTCTCACCGACGACGAGGTGCGGACCACCATCGAGGCGGCCACACCGCAACCGCTCGGCTTTCCGGGGCGGCCGGAGTGGGTCGGTAACCTCATCAGCTGGCTGGCCAGCCCGGAAAACCGCTTCGTCACCGGTCAAGTGATCTTCGCCGACGGCGGCGCCGAAGCGGCGTTGGTCGGTGACCGACAGTGGCGAGGGTGAGGAGAATCCGCGGGATGATCTCCGGCAACCAGCATCGATGCACTGTTCGGCTGGCTGCATCAGTACAACGGCGTGGCAGTGACCGTCGAGTACCGGCTCGCGCCCGCGGTGGTCGTCATCCCTGGTGTCGGCCGTCCGGAAGCTCAACGTCGGCGGCCATGGCGGCGGCGATCCGCGAGGTCGCCGCCGCCCTCATGGCGCTCCCGGGTTCCGGTCCAGATGGTCCTTCAATGCGTTGAGCGGACTGTCCCAGTCCCTCGCCAGGGCGGCGAGGAACTGCTGGGCGACTCGCATCGGCGCTGACTGCAGGTGGTACCGCACCCGGCGCCGCTCTCCGGGTTCCGCCCGGACCAGTCCGGCCTCCGTCAACAGCCCGAGATGCTTGGCGATCGCCTGCCGGGTGATCGGCAGGCGATTCGCCAGGTCCGTCGCCGTGGCCGGGCCGGCCGCGGCCAGCGCGGCCAAGATGGCGCGGCGGCTCGGATCGGACAGCGCGGTGAAGACCTGCTCGGCGATCGACTCCTGGTCAGCTGGCATTGAGGTAGTCGACCAGTTCGCTGAGTTCGTGCGGCCAGCCGTCGGTGTGTCCTTCGAACTCGTTACTGGCGATCGTCGCGGGCAGCTGGGCGAACCCGGTCTCCACCACGCGCAGCCGGGTGCCGGTCCCGCTCGGTTCCAGGGTGAACTCGACGTGAGTGTGGTGCGGGTCGTTCTCCGGCAGGCCGGGCATCTTCCAGGCGAAGCCGAACACGGCCGGTTCCTCCACCCGTTCCACCGTCAGATCGATCACGTGACCGCTGTCCCACATCACCTTGGCCGGGCCGCCCGGCCGCAGCTCGATGGTCGCCGAATCGCCGAACCAGCTACCGAGTCCCTCGGCAGTGGTGAGTGCTTCCCACACCTTCGCCGGCGAGTGCGCGACCTCGATTGTCCGCTCGATACGATCAGGAATACCCATTTCCGTCCTCTGGTCAGGCGGTCACCACACTAGGGCAACCGGCGGTGGTTACGACTCTCCGCACGCGGCCCGCGCCGCTGCGGACGGTTCCTCGGCGACGAGACGCCCAGGTGGCTTGAGGAAGCTGGTCGCCCAGGCGACAACCACGGTCGCGCAGGCGAAACCGAAGCCGGTGAGCACCGCGGCACCGGCGGAGAAGGCGCCGATCGCCACGCCGCCCGCGGTCGAACCGAGCGCCACACCGAGGTTGGCGAACGACGCGGGCAAGGATTGGGCGAGCTGAGCGCCGGGACCGGCGAGCGTGACCACGCGGTACTGCATCACCGGCACCATCGCCATTCCGAACACCCCCAGAGCGAGCAGCGCCAGCACAACCAGTGCCGCGACCGCGCCCGCCAGGAACAGCACCAGCAGGGACGCCGCGAGAGCGCAGGACCCGATGATCAGCGCACGCGCGGCGTCGTTGTCGGCGAACCGGCCGCCGCCGAACGAGCCGAATGCGGTCGCCGCACCGTAGGCCAGCAGGAAAAGACTGATCAACGTGCCGGAGACGCCGGTGACCTGTTCCAGGAACGGCACGATGTAGGTCAACGCGGCGAACACCGCCGCGCACAGCAGAAAACCGAAGCCGAGCACGGCAAGCACCCGCGGTGCGAATGCGTGCCTGGCCTGACTGCCGACACCTCCGCCACCGGCGGGCACCTGCGGAACGACACCGATGATGGCGACCAGCGCCAACGCGGCGAGCACCACGATCGCGGTGAACGTTCCCCGCCAGCCCAAGGCCTGCCCCGCCAACGTCCCCAGCGGCACGCCCAGCGCGGCCGACACAGAGAACCCGGAGATGACCACGGAGATCGCCCGCCCCATCCGCTCCCGCGGCACGATCGAGGACCCGACCTCCAACGCGGCGGCGATGGACAGTCCCTGCGCCGCGCCGGCCAGCACGCGCGCCACGATGAACAGGCTGTAGTCATCCGTCAGCACCAGCACCAAGTTCGCCATGACGAACAGCGCCAGCGCACCGGTCAGGATCGTCCGTTTGGGAAGCTTGATCGTCAACGCGGTCAGGGCCGGTCCGCCAAGCGCGAGCCCCAACGCGTTCGCGGTCACCAGCATCCCGGCCGCCGGAATCGACACGTGCAGGTCGGCGGCCATCAGATTCAACATCCCGGGCACGATCAGCTCGGCCGTCCCCAGGACGAACGTGCAGAGGAACAGCACGACCAGAACCAGCCAGGTGCGGCCCGGGCTCAGGATGTTCACATCGGGGGCGGGCATCTTCGAACCAACCTTTCGCAACCGGATGGTTGCGACCATATTGCAACCGACCGGTTGCGTCAACAAACCGCCTGGACCGGAATTTGTTTGTCCGTTTTGTTGCGCTTCGCACAGAATGCCGATCATGAGACAGGTGATCGTGGTCGGGGCGGGGCAGTCCGGGCTCGCTGCCGCCCGTGCGTTGCTGGACCGGGGCCTGCGGCCGCTGGTCCTGGAAGCGGGTGCGGACACAGCCGGGTCGTGGCCGCACTACTACGCCAGCCTGCGGCTGTTCACCCCGGCGCACTTCAACACGTTGCCAGGCCTGGGTTTCCCAGGTGATCCGGATCGCTACCCCACCCGCGACGAGATGGCGGACTACCTGCGTGCGGTGGCCGCGGGCCTGGACTGTGAGATCCGGACCGGCCACCGCGTCAGCGAGGTCACCCGCGCGGACGGGCACTACCGGGTGCGGACCCGGCACGGGGCCGAGTTCACCGCCGCCGCGGTCGTGGCTGCCACCGGCAGCTTCGGCAATCCGTACCGTCCTCGGCTGGCCGGCCTGGCGGGCTACACCGGAACCGTGGTGCACGCGAGCGAGTACCACGATCCGGCGCCCTACGCCGGGAAGCGGGTCGTGGTGGTGGGCGCCGGAAACTCCGCGGTGCAGATCGCCGTCGAACTGGCTGAGCACGCGCGGGTCAGCCTGGCCAGCCGGGCCCCGATCCGTTACGCCACAACGGAACCTGTGCCCGCCGGGTCGCGATTCTGGTCGGTACTGTCGGCTGCGGGCAGGCTGCCTGCCGGGTCGCTGTTCGGCCGTGGCGCGATCCCGGTCCTCGACATCGGCGGCTACGGCACCGCGATCGCGGCTGGCAGGCCCGACCGGAGGGACCTCTTCGTCCGGGCCGACGACGACACGCTGCACTGGGCGGACGGGACCGCCGAACGTGTCGACGTGGTGATCCTGGCCACCGGATACCGGCCGGCACTGGACTACCTCCGGCCCCTCGCCGAGCCCCGGCAGCGGAACGGTTTGTCCCGCAGGCATCCCGGGCTGGCCTTCGTCGGGCTGGAGTATCAGCGCACCATCCTGTCGGCCACCGTGCACGGCGTCGGCAGGGACGCGCGGCACGTCGCGCGCGTCCTCAGCCGATCTGTCCGCTGTGGACGAAACGGCGTGGCATAAATGGTTAGCGGGTCACAGCCATACCGGCTACACATATGGCTGTGACCGACTACGTCCTGCGCCCCGTCAGGGAAGCCGAGTTCGAGCCATGGGCCCGCATGATCGCCGACACCTACGGAGCCGACCGGAGCGAGACGGCCATTGCCGACCAGCGGGCGGCCACCGACCTGGACCGGACGCTCGGCGCGTTCGACGGGGACGTCCCGGTCGGCGGCGCGTCGATCTACCGCCGCACGCTGACCGTCCCCGGCGCACGGTTGCCGGTCGCCGGCGTTGCCTCCGTGGCCGTGACACCGACGCACCGGCGTCGCGGGATCAACACCGCGATGATGCGCCGCCAGCTGCACGACCTGCATGAACAAGGCCGGGAGCCGGTCGCCGTGCTGAGGCCGGCCGAGGCCGCGATCTACGGCCGCTACGGCTACGGCCCGGCCACCGTCGGCGACCGAATCCGCTGCGAGCGGCGTGAGCTGGTCTTCCACCGCGACGTGGACTTCGGTGACGGAACCGTGCACCTGGTGGACCGCTCCACGGCCCTTCCGGTCATCACGCGGGTCTACGACCGCACCCGGGCAACCGCTGTCGGCTGGCCCGACCGGGATCCCTGCCACTGGACGGTGCGGCTGTCCCGCGAGCACGCGGCCGCCGGCACCACCTCCTCGCGGTTCGCCCTGCACCGGGAACCCGGCGGAGAGGTCACCGGCTACGCGATGTACCGGCACCGGTCCGGGCAGGAGGCCCGGACCGTCGTGCTGGAGGAACTGGTGGCGACCACGCGCCAGGCCCACGCCGCGCTCTGGCGGTTCGTCGCCGGGATCGACCTGGCCACCTGGATCGAGCACGAGATCGCACTGGACGATCCGCTGCGGCACCTGCTGGTGAATCCCCGCGCCGTGGAGTCCTCCGCCGTCGACCGGTTGTGGGTGCGCCTGGTCGACGTGGACCGGGCACTCGCCGCCCGCCGTTACGCCACCGCGGTGGACACCGTGCTGGACGTCGAGGACGCCTTCTGCCCGTGGAACACCGGGCGCTTCCGGCTGTGCGGTGACGGTGCCACCGTCAGCTGCGAACGCACCGGTGACGCCGCCGAGCTGCGGCTGACGACGACCGAACTGGGCGCGGTCTTCCTCGGCGGCACGACCCTGAACTCCCTCGCGGCCGCGGGCCGCGTGGAGGAACTGAAAGCGGGGGCACTCACCAGGGTGTCGGCGGCCTTCCGCCACGACCGGGAACCGTTCTACCCGGGCGGCTGGGCCTTCCCGCTGTACTGAATCTCAGGACGGCCGTCGGCCGGCGAGGGCCAGTCCCCCGCCGACGAGGACTCCGAGTGCCACGCTGACGATGGCTTCGGTCAGCGGCGGCATGCCGAACAGCATCGCCCCGGCCAGCGCACCGTTCAGTTCGAGCAACAGGGCGATCGCGACGGCGAGCACGGCGCCACCGAGGGCGGTGGTCAGCGCGGTGACCGGACGCAGCACCCGTCCGGCACGCCAGCGCCGTCCCAGCGGCCAGGCCGCGGTCAGGAGAGCGGGTGCCAGCGGGAAGCTCGTGGTGGGGTTGAACGCCGCGAGGACGAACCATCCCACGGCGATCACGAGAGCGACCGCCAACCCCCTGTGCCACGGTCCCTTCACCAGGGCGGACGTGTTCACGGCGAGCAGGCCGGGAGTGTGCCTGCGGGCAGCGTCCACCACGTCGGCGGCGCGGGGGTTGACCATCGCGGTGTCGCCGACCACCACGGTGGGCACGGTCTCGTTGCCGTCCGCGATCGACCGCACCGTGGCCGCGGCTTCCGGATCCTCCCAGATGTTGACCTTGTCGACAGGCAGGCCGATCCGGTCGAGGTCGCCGAGAAGCCGCGAACAGTACGGGCAGCCCTGCCGCCAGTACACGGTGGCGACCGCGCGTTCCCCGGTCATGACGCGCTCGCGCGCCCGAACAGGCGGCTCCGGAACCCGGGGCCGGGCGTGGCGCTTCGGCCAGCACGATTCCATTCCCTACCGCACGCAACATCACGTCACCACCACCGTCATCGTACGCGCGCAGCCGGCTAGGGCCGGGCCTGCTCGCGGGCGGGGATGGCTCCGTCGGCGAGGGTGGCCATGAAGCCGTCAGCGGCCACGAAGCTGCATCGGACTCGGCTCAAGGGTACGGCCATGGCCCCGGGAAAGTCGGGTCTCGGGCAGGCGAGGTGGCTGGTCTCGAGTGTAGAACTCGCGTGCGTGAGCGCAGAACTCACATGTGGACCGGGTTCTCACGCAGTGCCGGTCGTGGCGCCAGGATAGCAGGTGTGACTTATATAAGTGAGAGCCGGTATAGTTCAGCCGCACGACCCACCGAAGGGAACGTGACGTGAGAGACGTCCTGGACGAACTGGCCGCCGCGCGCCGGGCGATGGGCCATGGCAGCGTGCCCGCAGGCGACGCGTACACCATCGAGGTGCGGCGGCGATACGACGCGCAGGTCGACGACGTCTGGGACGCCCTGACCAACCCCGATCGGCTGCGTCGCTGGCTGAAACCGGTCACCGGGGACCTGCGGCTTGGCGGGAAGTTCGAGTTGGACGGCGACGAGCACGGCGAGATCCTCCGATGCGAGCCGCCGCGCCTGCTGAAGGTGTCCTGGCTCTACGGGCCGGACGCCCGGCCCGGCACCAGCGAGGTGGAAGTGCGCCTGGCCCCGGGCCCGGACGGCGACACCGAGTTCGAACTGATCCACGCGGCGGTCGTCGAGGAGCCGCTCTTCCCGACCTACGGCCCCGGTGCCGGCGGCGTCGGCTGGGATCTGGCTCTCCTCGCCCTGGCGCGGATGTTGACCGGTGGCGACGAGACGGTCGAAGAACGCGAGTTCGTCCGGCGCAGCGCCGCGGCCTGGGGCGAGGCTCACCTGGCCGCCGGTGGCGAACCGGAACACGTCGCGGCCGCCGTCGCGGCCACCAGCAGGTTCTACGCACCCGACCCGACCTGACTTCCCCGCGCCTGGAAGGAATTCACGCCATGAAATACACCAACTCGATCGAGATCGCCCTGCCGCGCGAGAAGACGGCTCAGTTGCTCGCCGACCCGGAACACCTGCCGAAGTGGCTGCGGGGCATGGTGCTGCACGAGCCGTTGAGCGGAATCCACGGTGAGCTCGGCACCAGGTCGCGAGTCGTGATGCAGTCGGGAAAGCGGAACATCGAGTGCATCGAAACGATCACCCGCCGGGATCCGGCAGACCTGCACGAGATTCCCGAAGGGACCGTCGTTCACTTCGACCGGGAAATCGTCGGCGCGGGCATGTGGAGCGTCGTGCGTGATCGGCTGACCGAAGCCGGTCCGGAGACGACGCTCTGGGAAAGCGAGAGCGAATACCGGTTCAGCAACCTGCTCATGCGGCTGATGGGGCTTCTCATGCCCAGCGCCTTCCGCAAGCAGTCGCAGCTGCACATGGAAGATTTCAAGGCGTTCGCCGAAAAGGGAAAGGACGTCCGCGAAGAAACGAACTGACGACGGTTCGACGCCTGTAGGGCACGCATAGTCAGTCGTTCGACAAACGTCTGCAGCAGGCGGCGCGTTCGCGGAGCTACGGTCGCCGCAGGGAAGAGCGGGGGCCTGCAGAAGGGTGTCGACGGTGGTTGGTCGAAGCATCAGCGGTGAACGCCTGAACTACCCGGCGGCGAGGACCGTCGACGTCCAGGACACCGTCGCGGGCGTCAGTTTCCCGGACCCCTATCGATGGCTGGAGGAAGACTCCGGCGAAACCGAAGCGTGGCAGGCGGCGCAGAACTCCCTCACCGACGCGTTCGTCGAGGAATGGCCACACCTAACCGCACTTCGCGCCGTGGTCGACCGGTGCGTCGCGGACGGCACCGGATCGCCCAACTGGATGATCGAGCCGGCACCGCGATTCGCCGGTGACCGCTGGTTCCGCCTCGACCGGCTCCCCGAACCGGACTACCCCGAACGTGCCGTACTCGTCGCCTCCGCCGCCCCCGACGGTCCCGGCACGGTGCTCTACGACCCCAACGGCGACGGAACCCGCAGCATCGCGTGGTTCGCTCCCTCACCGGACGGGCGGCTCGTCGTCCTGGGAGTCTGCGAGGACGGCTCCGAACTCGGCGAGATCTGGTTGCTGGACGCGGAAACGGGCGATCGGCTGCCGGACCGGATACCGCACCGGACGATGGGCCCGATGGTCGTCCCGCAGTGGCTGCCGGACAGCTCCGGGTTCTTCTACACCGCGGGCGACCTGTCCTCGGAGTCGTTCACCTTCCGGCCGTACTTCCACCAGGTGGGAGGCGAGCCCGCCACCGAACCCGAACCGGTCGACGTGCCGCCCGCGGCGACCGTTCAGGTGGCCGCCGACGGCAAGCACGCCATCATGACCGCGGTGTGGCCGCTCCCGCAGTACGTCTGCGAGCTGCCGCGGCGAACCTGGCGGCCGTTCGTGCAAGGACTCGACGCGTCGGTCGCGGGCGTCATCGACGGCGACCGGTACGTCGCGGTCACCAATCATGGCGCGCCACGCGGGCGGATCGTCGCGATCCCGTTCGACGCACCGGCTCCCTCGGACCCGGCGACCTGGCAGGAACTGGTCCCGGAATCCGGCCGGGTACTCGGCCAGGTCCGGTTGATCGGCGACCGTCTGGTGGTGACCGGATCGGTCGACGCCGAAGCCCGCGCCTGGGTCTTCGACCGGGACGGACACGAACTGGAGGAGGTTCCCCTGCCGGGCCGGGGCGCCCTGCCGCTCGACGTCATGCCGAACGCCGCCCTGACCCCCGACGGTCACCCGGACGAGTTCGTGTTCGTGTTCTCGACCCCCATCTCCTCGCCCGGGTTGTACCGCTACCGCCCGGGCTCGGGACGGGTGGACACCCTCCGGGCACCGCGCGTGCACCTTCCGGGCGCGACGGTCACACTCCGCTGGGCACGCTCGGCGGACGGCACCGGCGTGCCCTATCACCTCGTCCGGCCCGGCGGTGCGGACGCGACTGAGCCGCTGCCGACCCTCATCACCGCGTACGGGGGCGGGCGGGTCGCGTGGCCCGCGCAGTTCCCCGGCCCTGTCGCGGCTTTTGTCGCGGCCGGCGGCGCCCTGGTCATCTCCCACCAGCGCGGTGGTAGCGACCTCGGCTCCGACTGGGCCGACGCCGGGCGCCTCAAGAACAAGCAGAACAGCTACGACGACCTCTACGCGATCGCCGAACACCTCATCGCCACCGGGACGACGGCACCCGACCGGCTCGCGGTCACCGGGTGGAGCAACGGCGGGATCATGGCCGGGGCCGCGTTCACCCAGCGGCCCGAGCTGTGGGCCGCGGTGGTGGCCCAGTGCCCGATCCTCGACCTCGTCGGAACCCACCGCCACGCCTACCCACGGTTCGCCGTCATGGCGGAGTTCGGCGACCTCGACGACGCCGACGACGTCAGCCGCCTGGCCACGATGTCGGCGTACCAGCTCGTCGAGCAGGGCGTGGCCTACCCGGCACTCTACGTACACGCCGGCAACGCGGACGTCGCCTGCCCGCCCGCCCTCGTCCGCAAGTTCGTCGCGCGGCTGCAGGCGACGACCGGCACCACGGCACCCGTGCTGCTGCGTGGCTGGGACCGCGCCGGCCACGGCATAGCCACCAGCAGGTCCGACGGCGTCACCCACGCCACCCACTGGCTCGCGTTCCTCATGCGGCTCCTGGGCATGAAGCCGTCCTCACCGGCCACGGGATGAGCACAATCGCTTGACCTGCCGGTCCGGATTGGCAGTATGTGCGGTGAGGGGGATGTCGCAAGATACTCGGCTACCGCGGGTGACCGCGCGGATGCGCAGCTGGTTCTCGGGATCGTCCTGGAGGTGCCGATAACGTCACCGAACGCTCTTTCGGAACGGAGACAGCTTGAATCTCGAGAACCCGGTACTGACCGATCCCTATGGTGAGGGAGTACTGAGCAAGGACCTGCCTTCGGAGTTCGAACGGCTGCGTTCGCTGGAAGAGTCCATGGATCCCACCACGCTGGGCGTCCTCGACCGGCTGCCGGTGGAGCCCACCTGGCGGTGCCTGGAGCTGGGGGCCGGTGCCGGCTCGATCGCCTACGAGCTCGCCCGGCGCTGCCCGCGCGGCACCGTCGTGGCAGCCGACATCGACACCAGGTACCTGGACGCCGAGTGGAAGCCCAACCTGGAGATCACCCGCTTCGACGTCCGCCACGACACCCTGCCGGACGGCGCGTTCGACCTGATCCACTGCCGCCTGCTGCTGGAGCACCTGCCGGAGCGGGAGCGCATCCTCGCCACGCTGACCGAGTGGCTGGCGCCGGGCGGCTGGCTCGTGGTGGAGGACGGCTACTGGCACTCCCACGAGGAATCGCTGTACCCGGAGGTGGGCCGGGTGACGGCGGCCCTGGCCGCGCAGTTCGAGGCCCAGGGTGCGGACATGCGGTGGAGCCGCCGGTTGCCGAGCCTGATCGCACGGTCCGGGCTGGCCGACGTCGACGTCGCGCTGACCCCGCTCTACCTGGGGCAGGCAGGCACGACCAAGGCGTTCGACAGGCACCTGCGCAAGACCATCGACCAGGTCAGCCCGGTGCTCGTCGCGTCCGGTCAGCTCACCGAGGAGGAACTGGGCAGTGCCTACGCCACCCTGGCGAAGCCGGACTTCATCGAGCTGGCGGTGACTCTGGTGTCGTCATGGGGACGCCGCCCGGCAGGCTGACTCCGTACCGGACGAGGAACAGGTCCGGCGGCCTGGTGAGCGGCTGAACCTCGTCCAGCCGCAGCCCGGCCGCCGTGCCCAGCGCGGCGAACTCCGCCTCGCTGCGTTCCTTCCCGCCGAGCGTGAGGAGCATGTGCAGATCCGCGGCAGCGACCCGGAGATGGTCGTCGTTGTCGCGGATCACCCGGTCGACGAGCAGGACCTTCCCGTGCGGGGAGGCGGCTTCCGCGCAGCGCCGCAGGATGGCGATGGCTTCGTGGTCGGCCCAGTCGTGGACGATGTTCGCCAGCAGGTAGACGTCACCGCCCGCGGGCAGCGGATCGAAGAAGCTCTGGCCACAGATCTCGTACCGGTCCTGGAACTCGGCCGAGTCGAGTACCGGCTTGCCTGCCGCCGCGGTGTTGGGCAGGTCCACCAGGGTGCCGTGCAGGTGCGGATGCCTGCGCAGCAGCTCGGCCAGCAGGTGGCCGAGGCCCCCGCCGACATCCACCACCCGCCGCACCGCGCTCCAGTCGTACTCCGTGGCCACCGCGGCGGCGAAGACGTCGGTGTGGCTGGCCATCATCCGGTTGAAGGAGTCCGCGAGTTCAGGCTGGTTCTCCAGGTCGTCCCAGGCCGGCAGGCCGAACAGCGGCTCGTAGGCCGGTTTCCCGCTCCGCACCGAGTCGATCAGCCTGCCGTAGGTCTGGTCGATGCGGCCGGAGAAGCCGGACTGGTCCAGCCAGCTGTGAATGCCCGAACCGTGGTCGTGGCGCAGCACGCGACCGAACGGGGTGACCTGGTAGGTACCGTCCCCGGACTGGGCGAAGACGCCGAGTCCGGTGAGATAACGCAGCACCCGGCCCAGTGCGTCCGCGTCGGTGCCGGTGTGCCGGGCCAGCTCCTCGACGCTGCTGTGGCCGGCATCGATCAGATCGGGTAGTGCGAAGGTCACCGCGGCGCGGATCGCCCACGGGGTCGCCAGGGAGGCGAGTCGCACCATTTCCAGCACATGCTGATCGTCGTCGGCCACCCGTACGCCTTTCTAGTCAGTTGTTGCCCGGGATCGTACGGCCGGCCCGGACGACCGTGATCACGTTCAGCAGCGCTTCGAGCCCGTCCCCGACGTCGCCACCGACCGCGAGCAGGTCGGCGTCGTATCCGGCCGCGACGCGTCCCTTGCGGTCGCCGACCCCGCACGCCCGCGCCGCGGTCTCGGTGACCGACGCGAGCGCCTCGACCGTGGTGAAACCCAGCTGGGCGAACGAAATCACGCCGTACGGCAGCACGTCGTGCGGCTTGCGGGCGTTGATTCCGGCATCGGAGCAGCCCACCACCCTGGCACCGGCCCGGCTCATCCGCGCCAGGTACTCCCCGCGTGCCTCCAGCATTCGCCTGACCTGCCCGGGGAGCACGCTGTCGTCGCCGGGAAGCCGCGCTTCCTCCACGCCGACGAACGTGCCGGCGTCGCACATGGCCTGGATCGTCGTCCAGTCCGGCTCGGCATCGGTGGCCGTCAGGAACGTGCAGTGCTCGACGCCGTCCACTCCGGCACGCACCGCGTCGGCCAGCCCGCGGACACCGTGTGCGTGTGCGGTGACCGGCTTGCCCAGCGCGTGCGCCGTCCGCACGGCGACGGCGAGTTCGTCCTCGCTGTACTGGGATTCGTGGGAGGCCCAGTGCGGCGTCAGCATGCCGCCGGTGGCCATGATCTTGACGACGTCGGTCCCGCGCCGGGCCCGCTCGCGGACGGCCTCCGCGAGCCCGTCCGCGCCGTCGGCTTCCCCGCCGAGGAACCAGCAGTGCCCGCCGGTGCGGGTGATCGGCGGCCCGGCCGCGAGAATCTCCGGCAGGTCCGGCTCCGCCGCGTCCCGGATCGCCAGGCACACGTACCCGCGGTCGCCGAGGTCGCGGACGGTGGTGATCCCCGCCGCCAGCGCCTGCCGGGCGTGGCGGCGCGCCATCGCGGCGAGGAACCCGTCGTCCTCCTCCCGCATCTGCCGCGGAACGTCGCCGTGCGGGTCGAACGTCAGGTGGGTGTGCGAGTCGACCAGGCCGGGCAGCACGGTGGCATCGCCGAGGTCGACGGTGCGCAGGTCCGGTGACGGCGGAGCGCCGGAGAGGTCCACGTCCGCGATCCGGTCACCGTCGATCACGACGAGCGGCCGTCCCCGGTGCAGGGCGCGCCCGTCGAACAGGGCCGATGCTCGCAGCGCCCACCGGTCACCGTGCTGGGTCATGAAGGCCAATCTCGTGCTTGAGCTGGTCGACGATCGGGGACCGCTGGAACGCCGTGGCCACCTTGACCAGGTAGCGCACCTCGTCGGACCTGCTGTCCAGTGCCAGGCTTTCCAGGCCCTGTCCCGGCGGGTTGACGGGGCGTGCGTTGTTCTTGTCCCGCAACGCGACCGCGAACCGGCTGGCGTCGACCAGGGCACGAAGCTCCTCGCCGTCGAGGCCACGTTGCCTGCCCAGCCGTTCGGCGGCCTCGGTCACCCGGGGATTGAACCAGTCGCGCAGTGCCAGTTCGGCGTCGCGGATCTCCACGGCCATCCGGTTGATCCGGAAACTCAGGTCGGACAGCACGATCTTGTCCAGCAGCAGCGGGCGCGGGGGGATCAGCGTGGTCGCGGGCGACGCCTCGCAGGCCGCGAGCCAGAGCGGATACAGGCGGCGGAACGTCCGGTACCGGCTCATCGACCGAGGGATCGCGGACACCCGGGGGCCCCACGACGGCAGGGTCAGCCCGAGGTACAGGATCGGCACCCCGACGCCGGTGAGCACGATCGGCACCAGCTCCCAGGACACCGGGTCCATGCCCATGCGGACGCCGACGACGTTCATCACCCGGCTCATGAAGTAGAGGAAGTTGATCGCGGCGCCGAGCGCGGTGAGCCGCAGCCCGTGCTTCAGCCACGGCAGGGAGTTCGCCACCGAGGAGAACGAGATGCCGAGGCGGGTGATCTCGAACGTGCCGATGGAGCCGAACACCGCGAAGGCGAGCAGGTACGCCATCACGATGGGTTGATGGGCGTTGTGCATGAAGTAGTGGCTGGATCGCTTCGTCACGTCCGCCAGCGCGCTGATGAAGAGCGCGATGATGGCCGTCTCCACGACGATGGTGGCCAGGATCCACCGGCGCGCCTGCGCGACGGCCTGCTCCCGCGGCCGGGTCCAGTACGCGATCGCCACCAGAACCGAGCCCATGAACGCGGTGGAGAAGATGTGCATGCAGAGCACGGCGAAGTTCGGCACCCCGACGAACTTGTCGAAGGCGTCGGAGAACGTGAGCAGCGCCATCACGAAGGTCACGCCGTGGCAGGCGAAGGCGACCAGCAGCGCCACGAAGGCCCGGTCGTGCTGACTTCTCCTGAGGGTCTTCAGCTTGTAGAAGAACCCGGTCCACGCACAGACAGCGCAGAGCAGGAACACAAGCCACTTCGCGCTGTCGACGTCCATCGGCCGCGCCTATTCCGCGGGTGGCGGGCGGTAGCGGGAACCGGTCTCCGGCGGCTCGGCGAGCGAGGAGGCCAGCCGGGCGATGACGCTGCCGGGCTCGAGCGCGGGCGTTTCGCGCCGGCGCGACTCCCGGTCGATCTTCTCCAGGATGGCGCTGGCCATCAGCTCGGCTTCCAGCTCCTGGTCGTTGGCGTAGCTGGTCCGCTTGAGGTAGCTGCGGACGAGGTCCGGATCGAGGTCGGGGAAGAACAGCCGGGCCGTGTCGTCGTCCAGCTCCCCGTTGCCGCGGTGGCCGCAGATCATGTGCCCCAGCTCGTGCACGATGATGTGCTCCTGGTGGGGCTTGCTGGTCTCGGCGTCGTAGAAGACGAAGTCGGTGTCTGCGGCGGCGACCCAGATGCCGCAGGGGTTGGAGGCCTCCATCTTCGTCGACACGAGCTGGATGGCACGGCCCCGCTGCTTGCCGATGTGCGCGCACAGCTCGGTGACGGTGAGCCCCTCCGGGATGTTCAGCGCGGCGAGCCGCGCTTCGCACTGCCGACGAAGCTGCTTGATCCGTCGGGGGTTGGGGCGGCGGTCCGGCTGAGGAGGCGTGATCACTATTCCGCTCTACTCTACGACGGGGGGCAGTCCTTGCATCTTCCGCATCTGGTCGACGACGGTCTTCAGTGCGTCCAGGTTATCCGGAGACAACCCGACCGCGCGGGCCGCGAGTGAGCGAACCCCGGACTGATGGAGCTCGTCCAGCGCGGCCAGTTGCTGACTGATCTTATCCGCGCTTCCGGGGTCGAAGAAGTACGCGGGCGAAACCCCGAAGAACTTCGCGAGCGCAAGCTGTAGTTCCGGAGAGGGACGCGTCCGCTTCCCCGTGCGAAGCGCGGACAGGTAGGTGCCGCTGACCTTGATGTCCGGGTTGAGCCGCTTGATCGCGGCCGCCACCTCATCGTTGGTCCAACGCTCACCACCGGGCCGACCTCGCCGGAAAAGCTCGTCCAGCCGTTGGGCCAACCCGGCACTTTCCGAGCTCTCGGGCATCCTTCACCTCCACAATCCCTCGACTCTCAGTCTAAGGGGCTTCGACTGACAGTCGTCGACCCATGCAAAATGTGACTCAGGTCACAGTTGACTCTTATGTGGCGGGTCGGCATCGTGGGAACTGCGAATTCGACTGACAGTCGATTTTCATCGACTGAAGGTGGGGGCAAGGGGCGAGGGGGCTTCCGGGTTCCGATCGTCCTGGGGGTGCGATCGGAACCCGGAAGTGACACCCGCGACGGCCGCCCGACTTCGCCGTGAAGGGGCTTCACGGCGTCTGGATGCCAGGGGTGGCAGCGCCAGGGGATGGTCCCGAGCGTAGAACTCGCGTGCCGGAATGCGGAACTCGCGTGCGTGAGCGCAGAACTCACGATGTGGAGCGGGTTCTCACGTGGTGCCGGTCGCCCGCGTGAACGGGCCATTCGCGCGAGTCCTCCGTTCCCGACCCGCGAGTCGACCGTTCCGGACCCGCGAGTTGCACGTTCCCGTCCGCCTGGTCCCACTGTCTGGCGCGTCGGTCCAGATCGCGGGACGGTGTTCGGGAATGCGAAACAAGGTCGCCTAGGCCCCGTCCCGGGGGCACACGGTGCCGGGCACGGGACGCTCGCCCGTACGCAGGTAACGGTGCACGACGTCACGCACACAGCGGTTCCCGTCGAGATAGACGCCGTGCCCGGCGTCGGCGCCGATCCAGACCGAGCCGGGCAGCTGCCCGGCGACCACCCGGCCCGCCGCGGCCGTCGTCGAGGCGTCGTGCAGCCCGTTGACCAGCAGCACCGGCGGCAGGCCGACGGCGCCGACGGGCCGTGGCGGGAACGTGCCCTGACCACGCATGCCGGCGCACCGGGCGTACTGGAACCGCCCCATCAGCCACCCGATGCGTGGCTCCACCGCACGCAGCCGGTGGTCGAGCCGTCGCATGCCGTCGTGGTCCTGGGTGAACGGAAAGTCCGCGCACCAGGCCACATTGCTCACCATGGTGTCCGGGGAGGGCGGCGGGGTCCCCACGTACAGGCCCGTCGCGTCACCGGCACGTGCCCGGCCGAGCGCCTCGGCGAAGGCAGGCCAGCGAGATTCGCGCAGGACCGTGTTGAACGCCGCGAACCGGAGCTGGTCCGGGCCCACCGTCGCGCCGGGGCCCGCGCCCGGGGCCGGTAGCGGTTTCCGGGCCGCCTCGGCCAGCAGCCGGTCCCACACGTCCCGGCCGTCGGCGGGATGTACCGCGCAGCGGGCGTCGGTCACGCACCACTGCCCGAACCGGCGGAACTCCTCGCCCATCACCCCGGCCATCGGCGCTGTCGCACGGAAAGCCGAGCGCGTGGTGTGGTCGGCCACGCTGTCCAGGTACATCCGGTGGACCCTGGTGGGAAAGAGGTCGGCGTAGGTCTGGCCGTACACGGTGCCGTACGAGTTGCCGTAGTAGTTCAGCCCGCCCTCACCGAGCGCGACCCGGACGGCCTCCAGGTCGTGGGCGACCTGCCAGGCGTCCAGGTTGCCCGCCAGCGGACCGGCCACCCGCTCGCACCCCGCGGCCCACTCGCCGTTGGCCCGCGCGAACTCGTTCCAGGTCCGCTCGTCGTGGGACGTCCAGACGGCGAACCACTCCGGCGCCGCCTCGGGACAGGTGATGCCCGCGCTGTCACCCATGCCGCGCGGGTCCAGCGCGATCACGTCGAACCAGTTGGTCAGCTCCGCGAGCCGCTCCCTGACGCCCGGCAGGTTGTCGATGAGCGGGCCCGGGCCGCCGAGGTTGACCACCAGCGAACCGGCACGGTGCCGCGGATCCCTGGCCGGGAGCTTCGCCAGCCCGATGGTGGTCCGTGCGCCCCGTGGGCGTTTCCAGTCCGCCGGAACCGGAAGCTCCGCGCACTGGATGCCCTCGACGGGGCGGTCGCAGTCGTGCCACGCCGGTCGTCCGGTCTCGGCGAAAGCCGCCCCGGGCGTTCCGCTCACGCACAGCACGGCCACCATCGCGGCCACGACGAGCTTGCCCACCATCCTCGAAAGTCCTTCCGATCGCCGGTCAACCGGGCCTCACCCTGCCGACCGGCCGCACGTGACCACATCGGTCAGGTGGCCGGTTTCGTCCGAGGCCACAGGTACTCGTCCGCCGGTATCGTCGCCCCGCGGAACCACGCATTGGCGAACTGTCGCGGTCGGGTCGCAGTACCGGCCGGCGGCCATCGCCGGGCGCCGGTTCCGTTCCGCCCAGCGGACCGCGGGCGCGGTGAGCACACCGGCCAGCAGGAACAGCCCGCCGAGCACCACCCAGCCCACCATGCCGCCCGTCAGGATCAGGCCGGTCAGCAGCACCGGGCCGAGCATCCTGGCGATAGCCGTCCCGGCACCGAACAACCCCTGGTACTGGCCCTGTTTGCCGTCGGGCGCGAGGCCGAAGCCGATCTCCCACGAGCCGGCCGCCTGCGCCATCTCCCCGACCACCTGCAGTGCCGCGCCGGCGAGCAGCACCAGCGCCGCGAGCCAGGCCGACTCGCTCAGCGCGGAGAACGCGAAGACCAGGCAGGAGACGAAAAGCAGGAGACCCGCGTGGCGGGCGTACCGGGAGGCAGCGCCCAGACTCCTCACCCCGCGGGCCACCCGCACCTGGAAGATCACCACGCTCGCCGTGTTCAGCACCAGCATCGCCGACACCAGCCAGGTCGGCGCGGCCGTGCGGGTGGAAATCCACAGTGGAATAACCAGGCTGAACAACGGCATGTACAGCAACATGATCATGTTGAGCAGCGCCAGCAGCGCGTACGGCCGGTCACGCAGGACGGCCATCGACGGTTCCCCTGAGCGCACACGCGCCGTCCGCACCTCGGGCGCCCCGCGCAGTACCGCGGCCGCGGCGACGAAACCGAGCGCGTCGACGACGAACACCGCCAGGTACGCCTCGCGGGTGCCGACGGCCAGCGCGATCCCGCCGAGCGCCGCGCCGACCGCGATACCCGCGTTGGACATCGCCTGCAGCCGGGCGCGGAACGTCGTGCGCTCGGCCGGGTCGATCAGCCCGGCGAGCAGAGCCTGCCGGGCGGCACCGAGGCCGCACTGGAAACACGCGTAGGCACACGCCGCGATCACGAACGCGACCACGGAGCCGACGAAGAGGAACGCGGTGACGGACGCGGCCGTTCCGAGGGCCAGCAGGACGGCTGTCCCTCTCGGTCCCCGGCGGTCGGCGAGATGCCCGAGCGCGACACCGGCGACCGAGCCGACGGCCCAGCTCACGGTCAGGCCGAGACCGACCTGCGCCGGCGAGAGCCCGACCACGAGCGTGAAGTAGAGCGCGGAGCTGACGTAGTAGGCACCGTCGCCGACGGAGCTGATCAGCTGGGCCGACGCCAGTACCCGGGCCGGGTTCGTGGACTGCATGGGTTCACGTTAGGCAGCACATTGGCCTCATCCCAGCGCCAATAATGCACATACTGATTGGGCCAATGTAGGCTCGCGGAGTGCCGTTCCACATCAGTCTCGACGGCCACACCGACCTGGCCGCGCGGATCTACCGCCAGCTCCGCGACGGAATCCTCGACGGCAGGCTGCGGCCGGGCGAACGGCTGCCGCCGACCCGCGAGCTGGCCAGGGAACTCGCCGTATCCCGCAACACCGTCGCGGTCGCCTACGAACGGCTGACCGCGGAGGGTTTCCTCACCGGGCACGTCGGGCGCGGCACGTTCGTCAGCGCGGCCCCGGTGCCGCCCGGAACCACGCGGGCCGCTCCCGCAGGCACCGGACTGCGGCCTGTCGCACGCTGGCGGTCCCTTCCTTCTCCTGCCGACGGACAGGCGGCACCCGAGTTCGACTTCCGGGTCGGCGTCCCGGACCCGGCCCTGTTCCCGCTGCGGACCTGGCGCCGCCTTGTCGGCCAGGCACTGCGGCCGTCGCTGCTGCCGCCGTCGGGCTACGCCGACCCGGCCGGGCTCGCCGAACTCCGGGTCGCCGTCGCCCGGCACATCGGCGCTGCGCGGTCGGTGCGGACGAGCGGCGAGGACGTCCTGATGACCCAGGGCGCCCAGCAGGCCCTCGACCTGATCGGCCGGGTCCTGGTCGAACCCGGAACCCGGGTCGCCGTCGAGGACCCCGGCTATCCCCCGGCGACAAGGCTGTTCGCGTCCCACGGAGCCCGGATCACGAAGGTGCCCGTCGATGCCGAAGGCCTGGACGTCGACGCGCTGCCGAGAGGCATCCGGCTGGTCTACACGACGCCGTCCCACCAGTTCCCGCTCGGCATGCCGATGTCGCTCGCCAGGCGAACGGCGTTGCTGGCGTGGGCCGAACGCAACGACGCGGTCATCATCGAGGACGACTACGACAGCGAGTACCGGTTCAGCGACCGGCCACTCGAACCACTCCAGAGCCTGGACCGCCACGGGCGCGTGCTCTACGTCGGCTCGTTCTCGAAGACGTTGCTTCCCGCGCTGCGGATGGGTTTCCTCGTCGCGCCGGCGTCGCTGCACCCGGCGCTGCGGCAGGCGAGGCAGTTGCTGGACTGGCACGGCGACCTCGTCACCCAGTCGGCGCTGGCGAGCTTCATCGACGAGGGCCTGCTCGCCCGCCACGTGCGCCGGACGACGCGGGAGTACGCGGTGCGCCGCGATCACATCCTGGCCTCCCTGCGGGATCAGCCCATGCTGCGGACGGTGCCGTCGAGTGCCGGGCTGCACGTGTGCGCCCTGCTCTCGGAAGGCGACGGCGGTGCGGTCGTCGAGGCCGCCGCCCGGGCCGGGGTGGCCGTCGAAAACCTCACGGCGTACGGCGGAACGCGGGAGGGCCTGGCGATCGGCTTCGGGACGGTCAGTGCCGAGCGGATCGGCGAGGGACTCACCCGGCTCCGGGCCTGCCTGCCGGGCCAGCGCATGCGAAGGCCACCGTCAGTGACCTCGATGCCGGGAAGGGGCCCTCACGGCGTCTGGTGCTAGGGGCCCGGCCCGGCCGGGTGGCCGATATCGTCCGAAACGCCAGCGCTCCGACGAACGGACGGGAATGCCGATGGACTCTCCGGAAGACACCCTTGGCTTGACCGTCACCGCGGAGGTCGCCCGGCAGGTCCGGCGGTGGCGTGCGGAGCCGGCCGGGATGACCTGGCGGGAGATCGCTACCGAGGCGGACGCGGTCTGGGGTACGGACAGCGCCGGGGATCAACGCTTCGGCATGGCGTTGTGCGAGGCGTCCGCGAAGGTGCTCGGCGAGGACCCGGCCGCGGAACCGTGGAACTGACCGGGCCCGGCACAACCCGTGACGAGCAGCGGCGCGGCGAGCCGGGCTACGGCACCGGGCGGACGCGCTCGGGCAGCCGGAACAGGGTGAGGTCGGCGGTGAGGAAGGACGTCACGTCGCGGACCTGCCCCCGCCGGATCGTGAGGACGTCGAGCCCGCCGGGCAGGTAGTGCCCGGTGGCCTCGTCCCACCGGTAGGTGCCGAAGGCCGGCTGACCGTTCGCCGTGGTGGGCAGGAAGCGCCACCGGGTCCGCAGCGGGCCGTCGAGCAGGAAGGCACGGATGTCCTCCCTGCCGCGGTACCACTCGGGCAGCGGCGGCATCGAGAAACGCGCGTCGTCGGCGAGCATCGCGACGATCGCGTCGACGTCACCGCGCTGCCAGGCGTCAGCCCAGCGGTTCACGGTCTCGTCGCCGAGGTCCCGCACGATGGTGTGCCGAGCCGGGGCGGCCGAGTCGATCACTTTCCGCGCTCGCTGCAACGCGCTGTTCACCGACGCGGGCGAAGTATCCAGCTGATCGGCTACCTGCGCCGCGGAGAAACCGAGCACCTCACGCAGGATCAGCACGGCTCGCTGGATCCCGGTCAGGTGCTGCAACGCGGCGACGAACGCGAGTTCGACGTTCTCGCGGGCCAGGTAGTGCGCCTCCGGTGACGGATCCGGATACGGTTCCAGCCAGTTGATCTCGGTGGCCGGTGTGCCGGGGCCGACGTCGACGGGCAGCTCGCGGCGGCCGCGTCGCTCGATCGCGGTGAGGCAGCGGTTGGTGGCGATCTTGTAGAGCCACGCACGGACGAACCCGCGGTCGTCGAGCCTGCCGATGTTGCGCCAGGCACGCACGAGCGTTTCCTGCAGCGCGTCCTGGGCGTCGTGTACGGATCCGAGCATGCGGTAGCAGTGCGCCCGCAGCTCGTCCTGGTACGGCGCGACCAACCGGTCGAACGCCTCGGTGTCGAGGGGCGCGGTCATCCGCCCATCTTGCCCCCCGCGATGAATTCCGGCGACGCGCCGGGTTTCACCCGTACCAACCCTACGAAGGAGAACGGCCATGACCGACGAACAGCAGATCCGCGACCTCATCGAACGCTGGGCCACCGCTGTCCACGACGGCGACCTCGACACCGTGCTCGCCGACCACGCACCCGGCATCGTGATGTTCGACGTTCCACCGCCCGAGCAGGGCGTGCGCGGCATCGACGCCTACCGGGACACCTGGCCGGGCTTCTTCGAGTGGCAGGCTTCCGGTGCGATGTTCGAGATCGAGTCGCTGGAGGTCACGGCAGGCACCGACGTCGCGTTCGCCTTCGCACTGCTGCGGTGCGGCACACCCACCGAACTCGACCGCGAGCCCGAGCGCAGGCTGCGGCTGACCATCGGCCTGACCAAGGTTGAGGACCGGTGGACGGTGACGCACGAACACCATTCGTTCACCGGCTAGCGCTCGGCCAGTTCCGGCTCGTCGGCGGGCGGCAGTGGTGAGTCGTCCCGCAGGCCCAGCCGCAGGTGCTCGATGTGGTAGATCGCCTCGTCCAGCAGCATCGCGACGTGGGTGTCGTAGAGGCGGTACACGATGCTGCGGCCGTGCCGGGTGTTGGTGACCAGCCCGAGGTTGCGCAGCAGGCGCAACTGGTGGGACACGGCGGAGGTCTCCATCTCCACGGACTCGGCCAGCTCGCCGACCGACGCCGGGCCCTCCCGTAGCCGGGTCAGGATCCGCAGCCGGCTGGGCGTGGCCAGCGCCTGCAGGGTGTCGGCCACGACGATGGCATCCGCCGCGTCGAGCTGGCCGCGCGGACGCGCGTGTCCCGGTGCCTCGTGACCCATGCGACCAGTGTAAACAGCGCACGATTGAACATCTCTTCAAGTGTGCTACCTTGGCGGCAGCCAAGGACGGGAGGACACTTGTGCGTGCGCTGTTCGCCAACCGGGACTACCGGCGCCTGTTCGGGGCGCAGGTGGTGGCGTTGTTCGGCACCGGACTCGCCACGGTCGCGTTGGGACTGCTCGCCTACGACCTGGCGGGCGAACGCGCGGGAGCGGTGCTCGGTACCGCGCTGGCCATCAAGATGGTCGCCTACGTGACCATCGCGCCGATCGCGGGCGCCTACGCCGACCGGGTGCCCCGGCGCGCGTTCCTGGTCAGTCTCGACACGGTGCGGGCGCTGGTGGTGCTGGCGCTGCCGTTCGTCACCGAGATCTGGCAGGTCTACGTGCTGATCTTCGTGTTGCAGTCGGCTTCGGCGGCGTTCACGCCCACCTTCCAGGCGACGCTGCCCGACATCCTGCCCGACGAGAAGCAGTACACCAGGGCACTGTCGGCGTCGCAGTTCGCGTCCAGCATGGAGACCCTGCTCAGCCCGGTGCTGGCGGCGGCACTGCTCAGCGTGGTGAGCTTCCACTGGCTGTTCAGCGGCACCACGGCGGGTTTCGCCGTCTCCGCCCTGCTGGTGCTGACCTCCCGGATCCCCCGCGCCACCCCGAGCGCACGCACCGGAGTGGTGGACCGCGTCGCCGCTGGCACCCGGATCTTCCTGTCCACCCCGCGGCTACGGGCGGTGCTCGCACTGGACCTGGTGGTCGCGGGCGCCGGCGCCATCGTCATGGTGAACACGGTCAACTACGTCCACGACGCCCTGCACCTGGGCGATCCGGAGGTGGCGATCCTGCTCGCCGCCAACGGAGCGGGCACCATCGTGGTGGCACTCGCCCTGCCGAGGACGCTCGACCGGCTGCCCGAACGGACGGTGATGACCGGCGGCGCGATCACGCTGTGCGCCGGGGTCGCCGGTGCGCTGGCACTGTCCGCTGTGGACAGCGGAGCGTGGCGATGGCCCGCGGCACTGGGGATCTGGGCCGTCCTCGGCGCCGGAGTGGCGCTGGTGCTCACGCCGGTCGGCCGGGTGCTGCGGCGCTCCACCGCTCCGGCCGACCGGCCGGCGATCTTCGCGGCCCAGTTCTCGCTGTCCCACGCCTGCTGGCTGCTCAGCTACCCCATCGCGGGCTGGGGCGTCACCGCACTGGGGTTCACCACCGGCTGGATCGCGCTCGGCGTCCTCGCCGCCGGTGGCACCGTCGCCGCGGTGGCGCTGTGGCCCTCGCCGGTCACTTCCCTGCCGCACCAGGCTTTCCGCTGACGGACTCCTGATAGATGTCCGCGTACGTGGGCGAGTCCTTGATCAGGTCGTCGCAGAACGCCGCGACGTCCTGGCCGACGAGTTCCAGCACTCCCCTGCCGGCGGCGGCACCTTCCTCGAAGAAGTCGACGATCCCCGGGAGCAGCGGGCCATCGGGCAGGTCGACCGGGCCGACCTTGAAGAAGTACCGCTGCATTTCCTTGTAGACGATCTGGTAATCCGGCGGGAGCGCCTTGACCCGCGCCATGTGTGCCCGCCACTGCTTCTTGCCCTGGATGATGTCCTGGATCCCCACGTCAGTCTCCTAGCTGGGCCAGTTTCCTGGCCACGTTCCTGTTCAGCTGCTCACGCCACCGGTCGCGCTGGTTCCGGCGGCCCTCCGCACCGGCGAGTGCCGCGCAGAAACCCTCGACGTCGTCACCGAGGACGTCGTGGATGCTCTGCCCGTCGGCCGCCGTCTCCTCGAGCAGCCCCAGCGCACTGTCCAGAATGGGCATCAGCTTGCGGCCGGACAGGTCCGAGTAGGGCAGCAGGCGGTCCCGGATGTCGTTCCATGCCGCCTGGAAGTCGGCGGGAAGGGCAGCGGCCCTGGCTTCGAACGCCTTCCATTCCCTGGTGAGATCGCTGCCGGTGATGGTTTCCCAGAAATTCATGACTACGAGATCCTCCGGCGGTAGACGACCATGGCGAAGATGTAGGCGACGACGAGGATGCCCGTGCACCAGGCGAGTGCGGTCCAGATTCCGCTGCCGACCGGCTGGCCGGTGAACAGGGCGCGGATCGTGTTGACGATCGAGGTCACCGGCTGGTGCTCGGCGAAGGCGCGTACCGGTCCCGGCATGGTGCCGGTGGGCACGAACGCGGAGCTGAGGAACGGCAGGAAGACCAGCGGGTAGGAGAACGCGCCCGCGCCGTCCGCGGACTTCGCGGACAGGCCCGCGATCACCGCGAGCCAGGTCAGCGCCAGCGTGAACAGGATCAGGATGCCGGCGACGGCGAGCCACGCCGGCACACCGGCGTCCGTGCGGAATCCCATGATCAGGGCGACGCCCACCACGATGACGAGCGAGATCAGGTTGGCGACCAGCGAGGTCAGCACGTGTGCCCAGAGAACGCCCGACCGGGCGATCGGCAGCGACTGGAACCGTTCGAAGATCCCGCTCTTGAGGTCGGTGAAGAGCCGGAACGCGGTGTAGGCGATGCCCGACGCGATCGTGATCAGGAGGATGCCCGGCAGCATGTAGTTCACGTACGACTCGGCGCCGGTGTTGATGGCGCCGCCGAACACGTAGACGAACAACAGCATCATCGCCACCGGCATGATCGCGGTCGTGATGATGGTGTCCAGGCTGCGGGTGATGTGTTTCATGGACCGTCCCAGCAGGACGGTGGTGTCGCCGAAGGTGTGAGTGTTCATCATTGTCTCCTCACGCGTCCGAACCAACGATGGCGAAGAAGACGTCTTCGAGGCTCGGCTGTTTCTCGACGTACTCGACCTCGGCAGGCGGAAGCAGCCGCTTGAGTTCGGCGAGCGTGTCGTTCACGATGATCCGTCCCTTGTGGAGGATGGCGATGCGGTCGGCCAGCTGTTCGGCCTCCTCCAGGTACTGCGTGGTCAGCAGCACCGTCGTGCCGCGTCCGGCGAGGTCCCGCACGGTGTCCCACACCTCGACGCGGGCCTCCGGGTCGAGACCCGTGGTCGGTTCGTCGAGGAAGATCACCGACGGATTCCCGATGAGGCTCATCGCGATGTCCAGCCGCCTGCGCATCCCACCCGAGTACGTCGCCACCCTGCGGCCGCCCGCCTCGGTCAGCGAGAAGCGCGCCAGCAGCTCGTCCGCGATCGCGCCGGGGTTCTTCTGGTGCCGCAGCCTGGCCACGAGCACCAGGTTCTCCCGTCCACTGAGGACCTCGTCGACGGCGGCGAACTGGCCGGTGAGGCTGATGACCTCGCGCACCTTCGCCGGCTGCGCCGCGACGTCGAACCCGTCGACGGCCGCGGTTCCCGCGTCGGCCTTGAGCAGCGTGGACAGGATCCGCACCACGGTGGTCTTGCCGGCCCCGTTGGAGCCGAGCAGGGCGAAGATGCTGCCCCGTGCCACGTCGAAGTCCACACCGCGTAACACGCTGAGGTCACCGTAGGACTTCTCCAGGCCACGCACCTGGATCGCCGGAGCGTGCTGTGTCGTCATCTGACTGTTCTCTCTTCCTCTTCGAGGATGTTCATGTCATTCCTCTCGTTCACGAAGCTGTTCGAGCCGGCCGGCGAGAAACCCCCAGGCCGTCCAGAACTCGTCCAGTTGCCGCCGTCCCTGCGCGTTGAGGGAGAACACCTTGCGCGGCGGGCCCTTCTCGGACGGGACTTTCTCCACGTCGACCAGGCCGCGCCGCTCGATCCTGACCAGCAGCGCGTAGACGGTGCCCTCGGCGATGTCGGTGAAGCCCTGGGCACGCAGCCAGGCGGTGATCTCGTAGCCGTAGGCGGGGCGGCCGGACAGGATCGCCAGGACGATCCCCTCAAGCACTCCCTTGAGCATCTCCGTCATCTGCTTGCCCACGACCGCGCCTCCAGCTATTCAGCGACACTGACTACCGGTACATAGTAACGCTGAATAGCTGGCGCGCAAGCGCCTTGGTGCCGTCGTCAACCTGCTCATGACGACCACGATCGCGCCGGCCACTGACACCGGCCTGCCACGGCGCTGACACGGCGGCCTCGCTGCCGTGCCGAGTTGAAGAGGTGCACGTCAGATGCAGGACTTTGCCCCGGCAAAGTCGGGTGGCCCGGAGCGCGTCATTCGCGTTCCGGAAGACGAAACTCGCGGTCCGGCCCGGCAGGGCCGCGCGAGCGGCCCGTTCGGCCAGCCGATGACGAGCTGGTCTCGCTATCTGGGACCAGCGTGCCGGAAAGTGGGACCAGGAGGGCGGGAACGTACAACTCGCGCGTCAGAACCTACGACTCGCGCCCCAGAACGTACGACTCGCGCGAACGGACCCGTTCACGTGGGCGTGGCCCGAAGTTCGGGGTGTGAAGGCCGAGTTTCTGTCGTCTCATGTGATGAAGGTGGCCTTCATGGACTCCCGCCCCGGGGTGGCAGCCTCCCTTCACGGCACAGTCGGCCGGGGCCGCGCTCAGCCCAGGAGGGCCTTGGCGATGTGGGTCACCTGGATCTCGTTGCTGCCCGCGTAGATCATCAGGGACTTGGCGTCGCGGGCTAGCTGCTCCACCCGGTACTCGGCCATGTAGCCGTTGCCGCCGAACAGCTGCACGGCCTCCATGGCGACCTCGGTGGCCATCTCCGACGAGTAGAGCTTCATCGCCGAGGCCTCGGCCAGGGTGATCTCCCTGCCCTCCCGCAGTTTCTCCAGGCAGGCGAACACCATGTTCCGCACGTTGACCCTGGCGATCTCCATCCTGGCCAGCTTGAGCTGGATGAGCTGGAAGCGGCCGATCTCCTGACCCCAGAGCGTCCGGCTCTTCGCGTAGTCGACGCACAGGCGGTGACACTCGTTGATGATGCCCAGCGACAGCGCGGCCACCCCGATACGTTCGAGGGTGAACCCGGACCGGACCTCGTCCTTGCTGTCCGCACCGGACGCGTCCGGCTCCCGCTCACCGAGCAGCCGGTCCCTGCCGAGCCTGACGTCGTCGAAGAACAGCTCGCCGGTCGGCGAGGACATCATGCCCATCTTCTTGAACGGCTTACCCTGCGTCAGGCCGGCCATTCCCTTGTCCAGCACGAAGGTCAGCACCTTCCGGGCACGCTTGTCGGCGCCGTCGCCCTCGTCCAGCTTCGCGTAGACCACGATCACGTCCGCGTACGGGCCGTTCGTGGCGAACGTCTTGCGGCCGTTGAGGACGTAGCCGTCGCCGTCGCGCCGGACGTAGGTTTTCATTCCGCCGAACGCGTCGGAACCGGAGTCCGGCTCGGTGATCGCCCAGGCGCCGACGTGCTCGAACGTCGCCAGCTTCGGCAGCCAGCGTTCCTTCTGCGCCAGGGTGCCCTTCGACAGGATCGTCTGCGCGGTGAGCCCGAGGCTGACGCCGATCGACGCGACCAGCCCCAGGCTGACCCCGGCCAGTTCGCTCGCGGCGATCACGGCCATCGACTCCTGGCCGCCGAAGGAGCCGCCGGACTTCCTCCCGCCACCGGAACGCTGCTTAGCCAGCAGTTTCGTGACGCCCTCCCGGGCCATGACGTCGAGACCGAAGGTGGCGAACAGCTTCCGGATGATGTCGTACGGCGGTAGCTCGCCCGACTCCAGCCGGTCGACGTTCGGCCGGATCTCCTTGTCGACGAACTCGCGGACGGCGTCGCGGATCAGGAGCTCGGTCTCGGACCACTCGATCACGGTGTGCCCCACTCGGCGAGCCGCGCGCCCACCTCGGACACGGTCCACGGTCCGTCGGTCTCGGTCGTCTCGGCGACGGTCCAGCCCTGAAGCCGCTGGATGCAGCCACCCTGCACGGCGAACACCTGGCCGGTGTGCGGGCACTTCTCGGTTGCCAGATAGGCGACCAGCGGGGCGATGTTGGCCGGGGCGAAGGCGTCGAACTCGCCCTCCTCGACCTCCTGGGCGAAGATCGCGCCCATCCCGGGGGTGGCCAGGGTGAGGCGGGTACGGGCGATCGGCGCGATCGCGTTGACCCGCACGCCGTAGCGCTCCAGTTCCGCGGCGGCGACCAGGGTCAGCGCCGCGATCCCCGCCTTCGCGGCGCCGTAGTTCGCCTGTCCCGCGTTCGGCACGGTGAGCCCGGACGCCGACGCGGTGTTGATCACCGATCCGGCGACCTGTTCCCCGGCCTTCGACCGCGCCTTCCAGTACGCCGCCGCGTGATGCAACACCGCCGCGTGCCCCTTGAGATGTACGGCGATCACCGCGTCCCACTGGGATTCCTCGATCCCGGCCACGAACGCGTCCCGCAGGATCCCGGCGTTGTTCACCACGACGTCCAGCCTGCCGAACTCGGCCACCGCCTGATCGACCAGCGCCTTCGCACCCTGCCAGGTGGCGACGTTCTCCGTGTTCGCCACCGCCCTGCCGCCCGCCGCGGTGATCTCGTCGACGACCTGTCCGGCCGGGCCCGCGTCGGCTCCGGCTCCGTCGTTCCCGCTGCCGAGGTCGTTGACGACGACACTCGCACCCTCACGCGCGAACAGCAGCGCGTGCTCACGGCCGATGCCACGGCCCGCGCCGGTGATGACGGCGACCCGCCCGTCCAGTTGTCCCATGGTGGTTCTCCTCCGCTCAGTCCACGAGCTCGGCGAGGCCGTCCTTGATCACGACGGTGTCGCCGACGGTCGTCTCGTAGGCGTAGCTGGTCACGCCGGCGGCCGAGCCCGCCCGCCAGATGGTGGTGGTGATGTCCTGCCCGGGCAGTACCGGTTTGGCGAACCGCACCGCGAGTCGCTTCAGCCGGGTGACGTCGGAGCCGCCGACCTCGGTCAGGATCGCCCACGAGGTGAACGCCATCGTGCACAGGCCGTGCGCGATGATCCCGGGCAGGCCGGACGCCTTGGCGACGTCGTCGTCCAGGTGGATCGGCATCGGGTCGCCAGCGGCCGGGCCGTACCGGAACGTCTGGTCGTCGTCGACGTGCTGGGTACGGGTGGCGACCGGCTGCCGCTCCCGCAGGGCCTCGTCGAACTTGTGCTCCGGCGCCTGCGTGCCGGCCGTGTCACCGGTGTCGAACCCACGGACGAAGAACGTCACGTACTGCTCGTTGACCAGGTGCCCGTGCCGGTCGCGGGTCTCCAGGTAGACCGCGGCAGCGGTGCCGTTGCTCCGGCCCTTCCAGCCGGTCATCGTGCCCTTGGCGACGAGTTCGTCCCCGGGCCGGATCGGCCGGTGAAAGCGGAAGTCCTGCTCGCCGTGCAGCACCCTGCCGAGCAGCTCGGTGGGCACCACCTCCAGCGCCGGTTCCAGCAGCGACTGGAACACCGGCACGATCGCGAAGACCGGGGCGGCCAGGTCGCCGGCGAGGTGAGCGGGGGTCGGGTCGTTGGTCGCCCTGGCGTACTCGATCAGGCGTTCCCTGGTGACCTCGAAGGTGGTCTCCCCGGTCCAGGTGCCCAGCCCGCGCGTGTCGAACCGGAGTTCCGTTTCGGCCATGATGTCCGGCTCCCTCAGCTGACCAGCGCGGCGAACTTCTCCAGCGACGCGTCGAGCTGCTTCTTGGCGTCCTTCTCCACCGCCTTGCCCATCGCGCCGACGATCATCTGACCTTCGAACGCGGCGACGATGGTCGCGGTGGACCCGCCGCCCTCCCCGGCTTCGACCGAGAGGGTGAACGTGCACCTGACACCCGCCATGCCGACCCCGGAGATGACCAGCCGCTTCGGCGCGTCGAACTCGTCGACGGTCCAGGTGATGGTGTTGGGCATGCCGAGCATGGTGACCACCTGGGAGGCCTGGGCACCCTTGCTGAACTCGGCCGGCACCGCGCCCTTCCACTTGCTGTGAATGGTCAGCCAGTTCTCGAAGTTGTTCGGGTTCGAGAACTCGGCCCAGACCTTCTCCGGCGGAGCGGCGATCTCGGCGACGGCGTCGACCTGACCCATGATTCCTCCTGCGGTGATGTGTCGAACGGGTTCAGCGCTCGGCGCGCTGGTAGGCGGTGACCACGGCGGCGCCGCCGAGGCCGATGTTGTGCTGCAGTGCCGCGGTGACGCCGTCGACCTGCCGCCGGTCCGCGGTGCCGCGTAGCTGCCAGGTCAGCTCGGCACACTGGGCGAGCCCGGTGGCGCCGAGCGGATGCCCCTTGGAGATGAGCCCGCCGGAGGGGTTCACCACCCACCTGCCGCCGTAGGTGGTCTCGCCGTCGTCGATCAGCTTCCCGGCTTCGCCTTCGGCACACAGCCCGAGTGCTTCGTAGAGCAGCAGCTCGTTGGCGGAGAAGCAGTCGTGCAACTCGATGACCTGGAAGTCCCCGGCACCGAGCCCGGACTGCTCGTAGACCTTGCGTGCGGCCTGGACGTTCATGTCGTAGCCGACGATGTTCTTCGCGGTGCCGTCGAAGGTGGACCGGAAGTCGGTGGTCATCGCCTGCCCGACGATCTCCACCGCCTGCCCGGCCAGCCCATATTCGTCCACAAAGGACTCGCTGGCCAGGATCGCGGCACCGGAACCGTCCGAGGTCGGCGAGCACTGCAGCTTGGTCAGCGGGTCGTACACCATCCGCGAGTTCATGATGTCGTCGAGCGTGTACTCGTCCTGGAACTGCGCATAGGGGTTGTTCACCGAGTGCCGGTGGTTCTTCTCGCCGATCTTCGCGAACTGTTCCGCCGTGGTGCCGTACTGCTTCATGTGCTCACGGCCGGCCGCGCCGAACATCCACGGAGCGGGCGGGAACAGCACCTCGGAGATCTCGGCGAGGGCCTGCATGTGGTTGCCCAGCGGCTGTTCCCGGTCGTCGAACGTCGACCCGAGCGACCCGGGCTGCATCTTCTCGAAACCGAGTGCCAGCGCGCAGCCGGCCTGACCGCTCCTGACGGCCTGCGCCGCGAGATAGAGCGCGGTCGAGCCGGTCGAGCAGTTATTGTTGACGTTGATCACCGGGATGCCGGTCATCCCCAGCTCGTAGAGGGCACGCTGACCGGAGGTCGACTCGCCGTAGACGTAGCCGACGTAGGCCTGCTCGATCCGGTCGTACCCGATCCCGGCATCGGCGAGTGCCCTCGTCCCGGCTTCCTTCGCCATCAGCGGGTAGTCCCAGTCCGGCCGGCTGCCCGGCTTCTCGAACTTGGTCATGCCGACGCCGACGACGTACACCCTGTTCGCCACCCGCGGACCTCCTCGTCGCCCGTGCGACAAAAGATACCGTCTGGACTGTATTTAACAAGGGCAGAACCGACCGAGTGCCATATACATGCAGGTCAGAGTGCCTAAATTTACGATCAGGGCTGCAGGTAAGTTGCCCCGGCGTCGGCGAGTAGTTGTTCGCCGACGATCTTGAGATGCGCCTTCGCACGCCGCCACCGCTGCTCGAGCTGGGCGTCACCGATCACACCGCTGCCGACCAGGAGCCCGCGCACCACGTCCATCGCGGTGTAGGCCCAGTGCCGAAGCTGCGGATGGTTGGCGAAACCCGGCACCAGCTCCGCGCCGAAGCTGAGCAGGGCGGAGTTGACCATGGGCTCGACCTGGCGCAGCTGGGCCTGCAGATCCGGGTCGGTACGCGCCGCCATCCAGAGTTCCGCGGTGGCGGCGAAGATCGGCCCCTGATGGACGTCCCAGAGCAGGTCGAGGGCCGCGTCCAGTACGTCGTCCGATCCACGCAGGCGGTCCACCTGCTCCAGCGCGGCGTCGGCCCGCTTGACCGCCAGATGCCGGACAGCGGCCGTGACCAGGTCGTTCTTGGTGCGGAAGTGGTGCAGTTGCGCACCACGCGTCACGCCGGCGCGTTCGGCCACCCTGGTCGTCGTGGTCCCCGCGTAGCCGTACTCCACCAGGCAGTCGATCGTCGCCTCCAGCAGGCGCTGCCGCATCGCGGTGGAGCGTTCCTCCTGCGTACGACGTCGGCCGGGGCGACGCTGCACAGTGGACATGGGGACACTCTAGTGTCCCTGGTCAGGGGCGTCCCCTCGGTAGCCGGTGACCTCGGCGATCCAGGCCATGTCCCGGTCGAGCCGGGCGCGGTTGTCGGCAGCCGCTTGCCGCAGGCTGTACGCCGTGAAATCGACCCGCGTACCGGCCACCACCTCGACGACACCCGCCGCTACGCCGAGGCGGCGAAACTGTCCGAAGAGGACTGGGCGGCGATCCGGGAGCACAACGCCCGCGCCGTCTACCCGCGCCTGGACGCGCTCCTGCGACGGCAGGGCCGCTGACGGCCTCACCGGGCGCGGCGGTCCAGGAAGGCGGTCAGCTCCGTCAGCAACGTCGCCCTGCCACGGTCGGGCCGGTCGAGGTGCGCGTAGTGGGTGGCGCCTGGCAGCGTCACCGCGCGGACCTCGGGCGCGTCGACGAGGTCAGCGGTCAGCCGCGTGACGTCCTCGGCACGGCTCCAGAAATCCCGTTCCGAGCGGAGGATCAGCACGGGTGCGGTGATGGCGGAGGCGTCCCACGCCCGGTGCCCGATCGCCAGGTAGAAGCTGTCGGCCAGCGCGCCGGTCGGCGCACGGAAGGCGGGCGGGCTGTGCCTGCCGGACTCGGGATCGCTGGCGAGCGCGGCACGCTGGTAGGCGGCGACGACGGCCGGGTCGCGCCACGTCGACTTGTCCTGGTCCGGAATCGAGTCGTCCCACGACCCGAGCAGCGACTCCGCGGTGCTGAGCCGGTAGCCGCCGTAGGCTTCGGCATGGAACCGGCCCGGACGGTCCGGGTCCTCGTACGGCGAACCGTGGCCCAGCGTCGGGTGTCCGGCGGTACCGCCGTAGAGGCTGTTGAACAACACCAGCCCGCCCACCTTCTCCGGGTGCAGCGCGGTGTACATCCCCGCCCAGTGCCCGCCGGTCGCCCACCCGAACAACGTGACTCCGGACGCGCCGGTGCGCCGGCGCACGAGGTCGACGGCCGCGTCGATGTCGCGGACGACCTCGTGGCTGCGCACCAGCGGCGCCGACTCGGCCGGTGGCCGGTGCATCGCCCGTGGTCGCTGCGACCGCCCATAACCCCGCGCGTCGACGACGTACACCGGGTGCCCGGCGGCGGTCAGGTCGGCGGCCAGTGAACCGCCGGGCACGGGCAGGTCGAACGATGCCTCGCCGGGCACCCTGGCGCCGTGCAGCAACACGACCGGTGTTCCGGACGCCCGGGCGGGGCGTACTTCCCGCACCGCGACGGTGAAACCGTCGGCGGTCCGGGTGAACAGGGTCTGCCGCTGCGCCTGACCGCCGTCCGCGTCGGCGGTGGCGCTCGCGCCGGTGAGCACGCCCACCAACGCGAGCGTGAGAATGCTGAGCCTCATACCGACCACGGTCCATCGCGCGGGCCCAGCGGTCCAATACCGGTTCACACCCGGCTCGATACGCTGAAAGTATGGCCGCGATCGATCTCCGACTGCTCAACCAGTTCGTGGCGGTCGCCGAGGAAGGTGGCTTCGGCAGGGCGGCGGCGCGGCTGCACATGGCGCAACCCCCGCTGTCGGCCGCCATCCGTCGGCTGGAGACCGAACTCGGCGGCAGGCTGTTCGACCGCACCAGCAAGGGCGCCCGGCTGACCCCGGCGGGGCAGGTGTTCCTCACCGAGGCCCGGGCCGTCCTCGCCCGGGCCGCGCGGGCGACGGACGCCGGCCGCAGCGCGGCAGCGGGCCGGGCGGGGACGCTGCGTCTCGCTTTCGTCGGCTCGGCCACCTTCGAGGTGCTGCCCGGCATGCTGACCGCGTTCCGCGCTGCCAATCCCGACGTGGAACTGGTGCTGACCGAGGCCACCACCGCGCAGCAGGTCCGCATGCTGCTCGACGACGACGTGGACGCGGGCATCGGCTGTCCGCCGTTGCACGACGACGGCGGACTCGCGTCGGTGATGTTGCGGCGCACCCCGTTCGTCGCGGCGCTGCCGGACACCCACCGGCTGGCGACGGCCGCGGACATCCGGCTCGCCGACCTCGCCGGTGAACCGTTCGTGCTCTTCCCCCGCACGCTGGGGCCCGGGCTGTACGACACCGTCATCGCGGCCTGCCGCGCCGCCGGGTTCACCCCGAGGGTCGCACAGGAGGCCGTCCAGCTGCAGACGATCGCGGCGCTCGTCGCGGGCGGGCTCGGCGTGGCCCTGCTGCCGGCGTCTGCCCGCGCTGTCGCCCGGACCGGCGCCGCCTACGTCGACCTGGTCGATCCGCCACCGGGGCTGGTGTTCGAGCACGCCCTGCTGTACCGGCACGCGGACCCCTCGCCGATCCTGGCGAGGCTGCGAAGGATCACATCCGGTAGCTCATTCTCGGCGCGAACGTCCGAGTACACCGATGCGGCGACGTGCGGCGGGTCAGGGATCACGTAGCGCATTGTCGTTACTTTCTGTGCCCTGGTCGACCCGTCCCCTGCCGTGAGCAGTGACTACATCCGATGTCTTGCGGCCAGCCGTCCAGATGGAGCCTTGACGGAGACCGGACACGTTCCTAGCGTCAGGGGATACATCTGATGAATCGGGGGTTGTGTGGTGGAGACAGGGCGCAGGACGGTGCTTCGGGGCGGCGTCGCGCTGGCGGCGGCCGTCGCCAGCGGCGTGACCGTCACCGGCGCGGACGCGGCGCCACGCGGGCGCCGGCTGCCGTTCCTGCTCGACATGGTGCACAACAACCCCGGCGAGCCGTCCTTCCGGAGCCGGTTCAACGATCCGGCCACCCTGGCCGCCTACGGCTACGACGGCCAGGTGATCAACGAGTTCCGGCCGCCGCAGACGGCCATCACGTTCGACTCGTTCGACCCTCGCATCTTCCCGGCGGGCTCGCCCGGCCGGGCCTGGGTGGAGGCAACAGCCCGCGGCATCGACGCCCACATCGCCAGGGCCCACGCCGCGGGTATCGCGGTCTACGTGTTCACCGACATCATCGTGCTGCCCAAGCCGCTGGTGGAGCTCTACGGCGACCAGATCCTCGACGACCAGGGCCGGATCAGCTTCGAACGCCCGCTCACCCACCAGATCCACCGCGCGATGCTGCGGGAGATCTTCACCCGGTTCCCCGGCCTGGACGGGATCGTGGTGCGTACCGGCGAGACCTACCTGCAGAACACGCCGTTCCACACCGGGAACAACCCCATCACCAACGGCGAGCGGAGCCATCTCGCGTTGCTCGGGATCCTGCGCGACGAGGTCTGCGTCCGCGCCGGGAAACGCCTGTTCTACCGGACCTGGTCCACCGGCGGCGACAAGCTGACCAGCGACCCCGCGTTCTACCGCCAGGTGACCGGCCAGGTCGCACCACACGAGAACCTGTTGTTCTCCATCAAGCACACCGCACGGGACTTCTGGCGAACCGTCGAGTTCAACCAGACCATTGGGGTCGGCACGCACCGGCAGATCGTCGAGGTCCAGTGCCAGCGCGAGTACGAGGGCAAGGGCGCGTTCCCCAACTACGTCATCGACGGCGTGATCAACGGGTTCGAGGAGTTCCGCACGCGGCCGCGTACCGAACCGATCGGGCTCGCCGACGTCGTGGAGAACCCGGTCGTCGCGGGAATCTGGACCTGGTCGCGCGGCGGCGGGTGGCGTGGCCCGTACCTGCGCAACGAACTGTGGTGTGACCTCAACGCCTGGGTGATCGCCCGCTGGGCCCGCGACACCGGCCTCGGCGAGGAAGCCGCGTTCGCCCAGTACGCCGCCCGGCTCGGCCTGCGCGGCGAGCACACCCGGCGGTTCCGCAGGCTCGCCCTGCTCTCCGCCGACGCCGTCCTGCGCGGGCACTACAGCCTGCATCACCCGATCCGGTGGACCTGGACCCGCGACCAGTTCCTCGGCGGCTCCGACAAGGACCTCACGAAGGACTTCACCGGCATCGTGCGGCAGGGACTCGTCGACCGGGTGCTGGCGGAGAAGCGGGAGGCCGCGCGGATGTGGGACGAGATCGTCGCGCTGGCCGATGGTTTGCCGATTCGGTCCACAGAGGACCGTGACTATCTGCGGGTGTCCACCCGGTACGGCCTGCACTGGCACCGCGTCGTGCACCACGGCTGGGAGGTCATGCTGCGTGGGTTCGCCGCCGAACAGGGTGCGCCCCGCGACGAGGCGGCCATGCGCTGGCACCTCGCCCGCTACGACGCGGAGTGGCGGCGCTGGGAACGTCTCGCCGCACGGGAGCCGTCCTGCGCGACGCTCTACCAGCCCTACAGCTTCGGCAAGCGTGGCCCGGACGGTCTCTACGACGCCGATCCCGACCACGGCATGAAGCCCTCCGTCGATCACTACCGGGCCACGCTCGGCTGACCGGGAAAGGCACGTCGAATGGTTGTGAGCAGAAGGAATGTGCTGACGGGTGCGGCACTCGCCGCAGGCGGCGTACTGCTCGGCTCCACGCCCGCGTCGGCCTCCGGCCCGTACCTGCCGACGCCGGAGTCGCTGCGCCGGCATCCGCTGCCGGACTGGTACCCGCGGGTGAAGTTCGGAATCTTCATCCACTGGGGTGTCTACGCGGTGCCTGCCTACGGCGACCCGTCGTGGAGTTCGGAGTGGTACCTGTACGGCATGAACGCGACGGCCAAGGGGACCGTCCACGAGCACCACCGGAGCACCTACGGCGCGGACTTTCCCTACGACGGCTTCATTCCGCGGTTCACCGCCGAGCACTACGACCCCGCCGAGTGGGTTCGCCTGTTCACCGACTCGGGAGCGGGCTACTTCGTCCTCACCGCCAAGCACCACGACGGGTTCCAGCTGTTCCCCAACCATGCCTCCGGCCGGAACTCGGTCCTGCTCGGGCCGCGCCGGGATCTCGTCGGCGAACTGTTCCGTGCCGCGCGGGGAACCCGGCTCAGGCGCGGGCTGTACTACTCGCTCGGCGAGTTCTACAGCCCGGCACTGGGCACCCCGCCACGCAACCCGTACACCGGCGCGCTGGTGCCCTACACCGGCTACCGACCGGTGAACGACTACGTCCGCGAGTACGAGCACGTCCACCTGCGGACCCTGATCGACCGCTACGACCCGGACATCCTCTGGGGCGACGGCCACGGCAGCCACAACTTCGGCGCGGGCCAGATCTTCCGCCCGCCGGTGTGGAACTGGCACAGCGACGAGATCCTGGCGTACTACTACAACAAGGCGGTGCGGCGCGGCAAAGGCGTCCTCGTCAACGACAGGTTCATCGCCTCGCACGCCGACATCGACTCGGTCGAGGGCGACAAGCCCGGCTACCCGCTGCGCACCGACGCCTGGGAGGCGTGCCTGACGATGAGCCGGTCGTGGGGCTACATGGATCCCACCTACGACATCAAGACCGGCCAGAAACTGGTGCAGCTGCTGGCCGACATCGTCGCCAAGAACGGCAACCTGCTGCTGAACATCGGCCCGAAGCCGGACGGCACGATCGCCGCCTGGCAACGCGACCGGCTGCTGGCCATCGGCGCCTGGCTGCGGACCAACGGCGGGGCCATCCACGACTCGAAACCGTGGCACCGAGCCGAAGACGGCCCGCTGCGGTACACCGTGTCCGACCGGACCTTCAACATCATCACCTTCACCTGGCCTGCAGGCGAACTCGTCGTCCCCGGCGACCTACCCATCCGCGACGGTGCGCGGATCCGGGTGCTGGGCGGGCGTGGCGAACCGCTGCGCTGGCAACGCCGGGGCGACACCGTCGCCATCACGCTGCCAGCCGCGCCGCCCCCGCCGGCCGCCGAGGGCTATCCGGCGGTGCTGACCGTGACCCGCTGAACTTCGTGAATGCGTTCACACGTGCGACGCAGGCTGACGCCGACGCCGTGAAGGGGGCCCTCACGGCGTCTGATGCCAGGGCCCGGCAAGGTCCGGGTGCTGTGTGCCCCCAATGGGGATTTTTCATCCTGTTTTGGCTGGTCAGTGGGTGTGGGTGGTGCTGGTGGGGTGGTGTTGTTCGTGGTGGGTGAGGACGAGTAGGGCGCGGAG
>NZ_SFCC01000022.1 GCF_004214935.1 Amycolatopsis suaedae | reverse complement strand
GCCGGACGGCTGTATGCCCAGACCAAGGCCCACCGCGGCGAACCCCTGCCCGAGCACCTGGCCCACCTCACCACCCAGGGCCCCGCCGCACAGGAAGCCAGCAGCCTGCTGAACAGGTAGGAAGAAGCGATCAATGGCGATCAGTGTTTTTGACCTGTTCTCGATCGGAATCGGACCGTCCAGCTCACACACGGTCGGCCCCATGCGGGCCGCCCGGACCTTTGTGGACGGTCTCGCCGAGTCCGGACAGCTCGCCTCGGCCACCCGGGTCAAGGCCGAGCTGTTCGGCTCGCTCGGCGCCACCGGGCACGGGCACGGCAGCGACAAGGCCGTGCTGCTCGGACTGGAGGGCGAACGGCCCGAGTCCGTCGACACCGACTCGGTCCCTGGCCGGGTCGCCCGCATCAAGGAAACCCGCAGGCTCACGTTGCTCGGCGACCGGGAGATCCGGTTCGACGTCGACGGCGACCTCGTCATGCACCGCCGCCGTTCGCTGCCCGCGCACCCCAACGGCATGACGTTCCAGGCGTTCGACGCCGGCGGCACCGTGCTGCGGGCGCGTACCTACTACTCGGTCGGCGGCGGGTTCGTCCGCGACGAGTCCTACGAGACCGACTCGGTCGTCGTCGAGGACAGCACCCCGGTGCCCTACCCGTTCCGTACCGGCGCCGACCTGCTGCGGCAGTGCACCGAGTCCGGCCTGCCGATCAGCGAGGTGATGCTGCGCAACGAGCTGGCCTGGCGGACGCGGGACGAGGTGCGCTCCGGGCTGCTGGACATCTGGCAGGTCATGGTCGACTGCGTGCACGCCGGGTGCGAGCACGACGGCGTCCTGCCCGGCGGGCTGAAGGTGCCGCGGCGGGCGCGGTCGCTGCACCAGAAGCTGCTCGCCGAGGACGGGCAGAACGACCCGCTCTACGCCATGGACTGGGTCAGCCTGTACGCGCTGGCCGTCAACGAGGAGAACGCCTCGGGCGGCCGGGTCGTCACCGCGCCCACCAACGGCGCCGCCGGGATCATTCCCGCCGTGCTGCACTACTACACCCGCTTCCTCGGCGGGACCGACGACGGCGTGGTGACGTTCCTGCTCACGGCGGGCGCGCTGGGGTCGGTGCTCAAGCAGACCGGGTCGATCTCCGGTGCCGAGGTCGGCTGCCAGGGCGAGGTCGGCTCAGCCTGCGCCATGGCCGCCGCCGGGCTGGCCGAGGTGCTGGGCGGCACGCCGGAGCAGGTGGAGAACGCCGCGGAGATCGGCGTCGAGCACCACCTGGGGCTGACCTGCGACCCGGTCGGCGGGCTGGTGCAGATCCCGTGCATCGAGCGCAACGCCGTCGGCGCGTCGAAGGCCATCCACGCCGCGCGGATGGCGTTGCGGGGCGACGGCAGCCATGTGGTCACCTTGGACAAGGCCATCAAGACCATGCGTGAGACCGGCGCCGACATGAAGGTCAAGTACAAGGAGACCGCCCGTGGCGGGCTCGCGGTGAACGTCATCGAGTGCTGACGGCCTCTATATTGAAGGTGATCTTTCACCGTCAGGAGGAGCCGTGCCCGACCATCCCGGGGTGAGCGCGGGCGACGCGTTGTTCCGGCCCGTGCGGGCGGGTAACGCGTTCGAGGAGACCGTCGAGCGGCTGCTGCAGGCCGTGCGGCTCGGTGTCGTCGGGGCGGGGGAGCGGCTGCCCGCCGAGCGGGAGCTGTCCGAGCGGCTCGGCGTCAGCAGGGTGACCCTGCGCGAGGCGCTGCGGGCGCTGTCCGACGCCGGGTACGTCGAGGCGCGGCGGGGCCGCTACGGCGGCACGTTCGTCCGCGAGGTGCTGCCGCGGCCGGCATCGGGTGCCGCAGGCCTGCCGGACCTGGAGGACACCCTGTGCCTGCGTTACGTCCTGGAGACCGGCGCGGCGGAGATGGCCGCGGCGCGCACGCTCAGCCAGGCCGAGCGGCAGCACCTGACCGGGACGCTCGCGGACAGCTCGGAGGGTGACCCGGCCGACTACCGGCGCCGCGACTCCCGGCTGCACCTGGCCATCGCGGAGGTCACCGCGTCCGGCTCGCTGACCACCGCCGTCGCCGACGTGCGGATGCGGGTCAACCGGCTGCTGGACGAGATCCCGCAGCTGGAGGCCAACCTGGAGCACTCCAACCGGCAGCACGCGGCGATCGTCGACGCCATCCTGGCAGGCGACCCCGCCGGTGCCCGGCACGCGATGGCCGAGCACATCGACGGCACCGCGTCCCTGCTGCGCGGCTTCCTGCGCTGACCCCGGGTCAGGACACGACGAGGGCGATGGTCAGGCCGTCGTAGCCCTTGCCGCCGACGGTCTGCAACGCGGTGGCGTCCACCCGCGGCTCGGCCGCGATCACGTCGTGCAGCTCGCGGGTGCCCCGCACCGACGGATCCGTCGAGTCCTCGTCCGCGACGGCGCCGCCGCGCACGGTGTTGTCCACGACGATCACCCCGCCGGGACGCGACATCCGCAGCGCCTGCCGGAAGTACTCCGGGTTGTTGACCTTGTCCGCGTCGATGAACGCCAGGTCGAACGGGCCCTCCAGGCCCGGCAGGGTGTCCAGTGCGGCGCCCACCCGGATGTCGACCAGCTCGCCCACCCCGGCGGCGTCGACGTTGCGCCTGGCCACCTCGGCGTGCTTCGGCTCGTACTCCAGCGTCACCAGCCGCCCGTCCGGCGGCAGCGCCCTGGCCAGCCAGATCGTCGAGTAGCCGCCGAGCGTGCCGACCTCCAGGACCGACCGCGCGCCGATCATCCTGGCCAGCAGGTTCAGCAGCTTGCCCTGGCTGCCGGTGACCGCGATGTCCGGCAGGCCGGCCTCGGCGCTGGCCACCAGGGCCTTCTCCAGGGCGGCGTCGGATCGGACGACGGTGTCCTCGAAGTAGCTGTCGACGGAGTTCCAGGTCGCTTGGTTCACCCCGTCAACCTACTCCTCGGGCCGGTGCTTGATCACCTCGTCGATGTAGAACCGGACGCCGAGGACACCGATGTAGAGGGTGACCAGGATGACGACGGCGGGGATGCCGTAGACCAGCAGGCTGAACATGGGTTCCTCCGGATCAGGCCGCGGCCGGCGTACGGCGGCCGGTGAGCAGGTAGGTCAGCCCGAAGGCCAGCAGGTTGGCGGCGACCCCGGCGACGGTGCCGTTGACGCCCAGCGGTTCGTCCAGCACCCAGGTCCACACCGCGGCGACCGTGCCGCCCGCGACGATGGCCGCGACGGCGGCCGCGCCGTTGCGGGCCCTGGCCAGCACCGCGAACAGCAGCGGGACGACGATCGTCGGCGCCCACATCGAGTACGAGTACAGCAGAGCGTCCACAATGGACGGAACGCTGATGGCGAACACGATGGCGGCGATCCCGACCCCGACGCTGAGCGCCCGTTCCAGCCACACCCGGCGCCTCGGGCTGATGTCCGGGTTGACGAACGGCAGGTAGATGTCCTTGACGAACACCACCGCGATCGAGTTCAGATATGAACTCGCGGTGGACATCACGACGGCCAGCAGGGCGGCCACGACCAGGCCGACCAGTCCGGCGGGCAGCAGCCGCAACACGATCGTGGGCAGCGCCTGATCGCCCGCGACGCCGGGGAAGAGCACCAGCGCCACCAGTCCCAGCGTCGCGGTGACGAAGTAGAACAGCAGCGCGAAGAACCCGGACAGCACCATGCCCTTGCGGGCGTTACGCCCGTCCGGGGTGGAGAAGGTGCGCTGGGCGTACGGCGGAACCAGGGCCTCGCCGAGCAGGAACGCGACGAACAAGGCCAGCAGCGGCCAGAACCCGTAGCTCCCGGTCAGGGTCAGGTGCTGGCCGGGCAGCGCCGCCAGCAACTCGGCGGGCCCGCCCACCTCGCCGAGCGCGACCAGCAGCGTCACCGGCAGGAACACCCCGAGGAAGACGAACTGGAGCATGTCGGTCTGGATGACCGCCCAGGCGCCGCCGAACGAGGAGTACAGCACCACCACGCCCATCCCGACGATGATCGAGGGAACCGTCGGCAGGCCGAGGGTGGCGTTGACGACCGTGCCGACCGCCAGCGCCTGCGCGCCGAGGATGCCCGCGCACAGGGCGATCGACAGGATCCCGGTGAGCAGCCGCGCGGTACGGCCGTAGTGCTTGTCCATGACGTCGCCGACGGTGTGCGCGCCGAGGTAACGCTTAAGCCGCGGCGCCACGAACCAGCCGACGAGGATGAACTGCACGCCGAACGCGAAGTAGGCGAACATGTAGGAGTAGCCGTCGCGGAACACCGCACCGGCGTTGCCCAGCGACGAGCCGCCGCCGAGGAACGCGGCGGCGAGACTGCCGAAGAAGATCGGCCAGGTGATCCGGTTCCCGGCGACCGCGAAGTCGTCCGAGGTCTTCACCCGGCGCACGGTCTGCACGCCGATCACGACCAGCAGTCCGAAGTAGACGACGAGCATGGCCCAGTCCAGAACGGTCATGGCGCCTCCTCTGGCGACGTGAGGTGCATCACCCTACGGCGGGCCACCGAGGCGGTCATGAGACGAACCGGCCGATATCCGCTGGTCAGGACATGATCGAACTGTACGTTTCGTCTAAGGGGTGATCAGGCAGGCGAGGTACAGGGCGATCCCGTCGGCGGCGTCGCGGGGGTTGCGGCCGCTGGTCCTGGCGATGCGGTCCAGCCGGTACAGCAGCGTGTTGCGGTGGACGTGCAGCCGCTCCGCGGCACGGACCAGGTTGAACCCGCCCTCCGCCCAGGCCAGCAGGGTCTGCCTGGTCACCGGCCAGGCCGGCTCGGCGGGCAGCGTGCCCAGCTGGGTCTCGGCGTAGCGCTGCCTGGCGTGCGGCCCGGCGGTCTCCAGCAGCTGGTGCACGCGCAGTGCCTCGGCCGGGTAGACCTGGCTGTCCGGCATGGCCGTGGGCCCGAGCCGGACGGCGGCCGCGGCGTCGGTGCAGGACTCGTGCAGTCCGGCCAGGTCGGTGGCGGCCGGGCCGTGGCCGATCCTCGCCTCCGTCCCGTGCCGTTCCCGCAGCAGCGCCACCAGCCGTCCGCACCGGGCGGTGATGTCGCCGGTGACGTGGTGCAGCACCACGACCCGGCCCGCCGCGGGCTCGGCTACCACGTCCTGCGTGCCGCTGAACTCCTCGCGCACCGTGTGCGGCCTGCCGGGCTCCACGACGATCGCCGCCCGGCGCAGCCGCAGGTCGACCCCCAGCTCGCCGGCCCTGGCGTGGATGGCGGCCGGGTCGGCGACGGCCGGGTCGAAGAAGACGACGTCGCGGACCAGGCCGGCCAGCGCGTGCTCGCGCAGCAGCCGGTCCCGCTGGGACACCGACTCCCGCAGCAGGATCTCGGTCTGCCTGCGCACCATGAGGCCGAACTGCCGCACGCGCCGCGGCTGACCGGTCAGCCCCACCGTCCCGACGGCCTCGCCGCCGTGGGTGATCGGCAGCGTGATTCCCGGCAGGACTCCCCGCAGGGCACGGGCCTGCTCGGCGGTGTGCGTGGCCGGGCGCAGCGTGTCCAGCACTTCCGCCGACGCCTCGTGGACCGTGCCGACCCTGGTCGGGTCGCCGCTGCCGATGACCGTGCCCTCCCGGTCGGTGATCAGCACGTTGAGGCCGAGGATCTGGCTGGTCTCGGCCGCGATCTCCTGGGCCAGCTCGGGAGTCAGCACCATGTGCGGATCGTACAGCCGTGGCCGTACTGGGGTGCTGCTGTTGGGACGCTTCGTCCGATGCCCATGTGGGCGGTAGCGCCTAGCGTCGGGCGGACAGGCGACGCGGGGAGGCAGCGATGGTGCGTTCGGTGACGGTCGTCGGCGGTGGGCTGATCGGGCTGTGCTCGGCGTACTTCCTGCGCGAGGCCGGATTCGACGTCACGGTCCTCGAACGCGGCCGGGTCGGAGGCGGGGCGTCGCGGGGCAACGCCGGTGAGATCTGCCCCGACCTGGTCACGCCGCTGCCCGCGCCGGGCGTGATCGGGCCGGCGCTGCGAGGCCTGCCGCGGCAAGACAGCGCGCTCTACGTCCGCCCGCGGCCGAGCCTGGACCTGGTGCGCTTCCTCGCCCGGTTCGCCCGCAACACCACCCGCCGCCGGTACGCCGGGGGAGTGGCGGCGCTGGGGCGGCTGGCGGCGGGCACGTTCGGTCTCTTCGACGAGATGGCGGCCGCCGGGGCCGACGCCGACCCCGTCCGGGAGGGCTTCCTGTTCGCGTTCGGCTCGGCGGAGTCCGCGCGGGCGGCACTGGCCGGAGTCCGGCGGATCGGCGCCCCGGCCGGGCCGCTGCTGGCCGGAGCGGACCTGGCCGCGGCCGAGCCGGCCCTCGGCCCCGCCGCGCGTGCCGGATTCCTGGTGGCCGACCAGCGTTCGGTCGACCCGGCGCTGTTCGTCGACCGGCTCGCCGCGACCCTGCGCCAGCGCGGAGTGCGCATCGTCGAGGGGGCCAGGGTGACCGCGGTCGGCGAGTCGGGCGGGCGGGCCAGGGCCCGCGGCTTTCTCGGCGACCACGAGGCGGACGCGGTCGTCATCGCGGCAGGCGTCTGGTCGACGGCGCTGTGCCGGCGGCTCGGCGTGGGGCTGGACCTGTTCCCCGGCAAGGGATACAGCTTCTCGGTCGACGCCGGGCAGCAGCCGCGCCGGGTCATCCACCTCGGTGACGCGCGGGTGGTGCTCACGCCGATGGGGCAGCGGGTGCGGGTGGCGGGCACGATGGAGTTCGACCGCGACCCGGAGGCGTTCTCCGCCCTGCGCGTCGAGGCGATCGCCGTCGCGGCACGGGACTACCTGCGCGGCGTCGACTGGACCGCACGCCGGGACGAGTGGGTGGGTGCCAGGGTGATGACGCCGGACGGCCTGCCCGTGGTGGGCGCCGTGCCCGGCCGGTCGCGGATCCTGGTGGCGTCCGGGCACAACATGCTGGGCCTGATGCTCGGCCCGGCCACCGGCCGCCTGGTCGCCGACCTGCTGTGCGGGCGGGCCGACGCCCGGCTGGCCGCGTCCCTGGACCCGGCCCGCCTGGCCCGCCGCGTCCGTCCCCGGTGAGGCCCGGTGCCCGGCACGCCGGGTTGCTGCCTTACGGGTGTGGCTGGTGTGGTCCCGGCCGCCAGGTCGAAGCTCGTGAAGGCCACCTTCATTACGTGTGACGTGGTGATGGTGGCCTTCACGTGCTGTGAGGGTTGGCGGGGTTGCCTCGTTCGTGGTGGCGGGTGGGGTGGTTGTCGTGTCTGGGACCGGTGGGGCGGGAACGGGCGACTCGCGGGTCCGGAACGGACAACTCGCGCGCCGGGAACGTAAGACTCGCGCGAACGGACCGTTCACCGAGCGACCGGCACCAGGTGAGAATCCCGTCCGCATCGTGACTTTGCCGGGGCCTGGCACCAGACGCTGTGAGCGCCCCCTTCACGGCACGTCGCGGACGCAGCGGGTCAGCGGCGCGCCTTCGGGATCACCAGGGGAGTGCCGGTCTGCGGGCAGGGCATCACCTGGCAGGGCAGCGCGAAGATCTCCTCCACGTTCTCCGCGGTGACCACCTCGTCCGGCGTGCCGGTGGCGACGATGCGGCCGTCGCGCATGGCGATCATGTGCGTGGCGTAGCGGGCCGCGTGGTTGAGGTCGTGCAGCACGGCGACCAGCGTCCGGCCCTGCTTGGCGTGCAGCTCGGCACACAGGTCGAGCACGTCGAGCTGGTGGGCGATGTCGAGGTAGGTGGTCGGCTCGTCGAGCAGCAGCAGGTCGGTCTGCTGGGCCAGCGCCATCGCCATCCACACCCGCTGCCGCTGCCCGCCGGACAGCTCGTCGACCAGCCGCTCGGCCAGGTCGGCCACACCGGTGGCCTCCATCGACTCGGCCACGACGGTGGCGTCCTCCCGCGACCACTGCCGCAGCAGCCGCTGGTGCGGGTACCGGCCGCGGGCGACGAGGTCGGCGACGGTGATCCCGTCCGGCGCCACCGACGTCTGCGGCAGCAGGCCGAGCTTGCGGGCCACCTGCTTGACCGGCTGCGAGGTGATGACCTGGCCGTCCAGGTAGACCGATCCGCTGCGGGGCTTGAGCATGCGGGACAGGGCACGCAGCAGGGTGGTCTTGCCGCAGGCGTTGGGGCCGACGATCACCGTGAACGAGTGATCGGGCACCACGACGCCGAGTTCCTCGGCGACGACCCTGCCGTCGTAGGCGAGGGTGAGCCCGGCGGCGTGCAGACGGCTGGGCTCGAGGTCGGCGTCCGCGGGCGCGTCGAGGATCTTCGCAGCTTCCACGGAGGTTAGGCTAACCTACCGGGTGACCCCGTTTCGAGTGAGCCGGATAACGGTCACGGCTCGGAGCCGGCCTGGGCCACGGCCACCACGGCGTCCCGCAGCGCGGCGCGCAGCCTGCCGACGTCCAGTGGTCCCAGCACCGCCGCCTCGCCGGGCGGCGCCACCAATACCACTCTGTCGTTGCTGGTGAAGATGGTGAGGTCCCGTTTCCTGCCGGCGAGATCCCGGCAGCTGACAGACCACTCGTCCCGGGCCGCCATGGCTGTCGCCCTCCGCTCCTGTCCCCGACTCACGGTGGGGAAACGCCCCTGGCGGCCCGGCATGACGCGAACTCAGGCGGTTTTCTCCGCTGCCGGCCCCGAACGGGTGAGCGTCGCGAACGCCACCAGCGCCGCGACGGCGAACGCGGCCATCACCGCGCCCATCGGCACCGCGGACCCGCCGCCGGCCAGGCCGACGAGCGGCGCCGCCAGCCCGCCGACGACGAACTGCAGCACGCCGAGCAGCGCCGACGCCGCCCCCGCGTGGTGACCGTGCTCGGCCAGCGCCAGCGAGCTGGCGTTCGGCATCACCATGCCGATGCTGGAGATCACCACGAACAGCGGCACCAGCACGCCGAGCATCGGCGCGCCCGCGGCGGCCGTCACGACGACACCGGCGCCGCCCGCGGTCGCCAGCAGGAGCCCGGTACGCAGCAACGTCCGCTCGCCGGCGAGCCTGCCGACGATCCGCCCGTTGAGCTGCCCGAGCAGTACCAGGCCCAGGCTGTTCACCCCGAACACGACGCTGTACTGCTGCGGGCTGAGCCCGTACACCTCCTGCAGCGCGAACGGCGACCCGGCGATGTAGGCGAAGATCGCGCCGAACAGCAGCCCGGACGCCAGCGCGTAGCCGAGGAACCGGCGGTCGGCGAGCAGGCCGCGGTAGGTCCGCAGGGTCGGGACCAGCCGTGCCGGGCGCCGCGCCTCGGGCGGCAGCGGCTCGGGCAGCGCCAGCGCGCACACGGCCAGCAGCAGCACGCCGAAGCCGGTCAGCACCAGGAACACCCCGCGCCACGAGGTGAGCGTCAGGATCTGCCCGCCCAGCGCCGGTGCCAGGATCGGCGCGAGACCGTTGACCAGCATCAGCATCGAGAAGAACCGCGTCATGGCGACGCCGGAGTACAGGTCGCGCACGGTCGCCCTGGCCACGACGATCCCCGCCGCGGCACCCATCGCCTGCAGCACCCTGGCCGCCACCAGCAGCTCGGCCGTCGGCGCGAACGCGCACAACGCGGACGCGACTGCGTAGACCGCGAGCCCGGCCAGCAGCGGGCGGCGCCTGCCGAGCGCGTCGGACAGCGGGCCGAGCACCAGCTGGCCGATCGCCAGGCCGACGATGAAGCCGGCCAGGGTCAGCTGCAGGGTCGACGGGTTGCTGTGCAGATCGGTGGTCATCGCCGGCAGTGCCGGCAGGTACATGTCGATCGACAGCGGCGCGAACGCCGACAAGCCGCCGAGAATAAGGACGTACCGTGCGGTGTTGTTGTGAACCGGGGCCGTGGTCGCGGTCGTGGTCAACTGCCCTCCTCCTGTCGACCAGTTAACTTGCATTGGGTTACTAAATATTCCGGAGGTGGAGAGATGGCCGACTTCGGGCGAGAGATCAGCTCCGGCTACTTCCTGGTGCCCGACGCCGCCGCGCCGCTGCTGGACACCGCACGCGAGCTGGACCGGCTCGGCTACGACTACCTGGGCATCCAGGACCACCCCTACCAGCGGCGCTACGTCGACACGTTCGCGCTGGCCGGCATGGTGCTCGGGGTGACGTCGCGGATCACCGTCTTCCCCGACGTCGCCAACCTCGCCCTGCGCGATCCGGCGATCCTCGCCAAGACCGCGGCCAGCTTCGACCTGCTGTCCGGTGGCCGGTTCGAGCTGGGCCTGGGCACCGGCGCGTTCTGGGATGCCATCGAGGCCTTCGGCGGACCGCGTCGCACGCCTGGCCAGGCGCTCGCCGCGCAGGCCGAGGCCATCACAGTCATCCGCAAGCTGTGGAGCGGCGAGCGCAATCTGCGCTTCGACGGCGACCACTACCGCCTCGCCGGTGCCCAGTCCGGCCCGGTGCCGACGCGGCCGATCGGGATCTGGCTGGGCTCGCAGGGGCCGAAGGCGCTGCGCCTGCTCGCCGAGCGGGCCGACGGCTGGGTGGTGTCACTGCAGGGCGACGTCGAGCCGATCGTCCGCAAGACGGCGTTGCTCGACGCCGCCGCTGCCGACGCGGGCCGCGACCCCGGCGAGATCCGCCGCGTGCTCAACGTCCAGGGCCCGGCGGACGCCGGCCAGCTGACCGAGCTGGCGGTGGGCCTGGGCTTCGACACGTTCGTCCTGTGGGCGCGGGAGCCGGGGACCGAGCGGGCGTTCGCCGAGGAGGTGCTGCCCGCCGTGCGCGAGCAGGTCGCGCGGGAGCGGCGGTAACCGGTAGGTTTCCCGGCTGGTGAACACCCTGTCGATCGCCGCCGCCGCCGTGTCGTTCAGTGCTGCCCTCGTCACCGTCCTGCTCGGCGGGCTGTTCGAGAGCAGACGCCGCGCGGCGGACCGGGCCGCCGAGAAACGCCATCGGGTCAACCGCTACCGCGATCCGCTGCTGCAGGCCACCGCCTCGCTGCACGGCAGGCTCGCCAACGCGCTCGGCGGCATCGACTTCAAGCTGGAGGACATCCCCCGCCACGCCAGGGTCGCCGACTACGACAGCCTCTACCGGTTCGCCAACTACCTCGGCTGGGTGGAGATCCTGTTCCGCGAGGTGCACTTCCTCGACCTGGGCAGCCGCCGGGCCAACACCCGGCTGATCGAACGGCTCGGCGACATGCACGGGGCGCTGAACAAGCCGATCGCCGACGACCAGCTGTTCCGGCTGTTCGCGATGGAACAGCGTGCGCTCGGGGAGCTGATGATGGCCGATCCGGTCGAGGGCGAGGACCGGCGCAGGTGCATCGGCTACGTCGAGTTCTGCCGCAGGCTCGACGGTGATCCCGAGTACCGCCGGTGGTTCCAGCCGCTGCTGGACGACATCGGCACCTACCTCGCCCACCGCGGCGGGCCCGGCCAGTACCGTCCCGGCGAGCTGCGGCTGATCATGGCGCACAACGCGCTGCTGGAACTCATGCGGGTACTCGACCGCAGGGCCATCTGGAACTTCGTGACCAAGGACCACAAGCTCCTGCCGGTCGAGGACGCCGTCGAACGGCACACCCGCCACCACGGCCGCCCGCCGTTCGGGCAGGCAGCGGGGTAGGGTCGGCAGCTCCCAGACGCGAGGAGGTTCCGTGGGCCGGTTCGGCGACTACCAGAACGAGCTCTACCTCCAGGGGCTGGCCGGTGCGGTGCCGCCGTTCACCACGGATCCGGGCAAACTCGAGGACGCCGCGCGCCAGGTGCTGGACCCGAAACCGTTCGGCTACGTCGCCGGCGGCGCCGGGGCGGGCGCGACCGTGCGGGCCAACCGGGAGGCGTTCGACCGCTGGCGGATCGTGCCCCGCATGCTCACCGACGCCACCGACCGCCGCCTGGCCACGACCGTGCTGGGTACCGCGATGCCCGCGCCACTGCTGCTCGCGCCCGTCGGCGTGCAGACCATCGTCCACCCCGACGGCGAGCTGGCCACCGCACGCGCGGCCGCCTCGCTGGGCGTGCCGATGGTGCTGTCGACGGCGTCGTCGCACTCGATCGAGGACGTCGCGGCCGCCAACGGCGAGGGCCCGCGCTGGTTCCAGCTGTACTGGCCGCACGACCCCGAGGTCTGCGCCAGCCTGCTGAGCCGGGCCAAGGACGCCGGCTACACGGTGCTGGTGGTCACCCTGGACACCTGGACGCTGGCCTGGCGGCCCACCGACCTCGACCACGCCTACCTGCCGTTCCTCAACGGCGAGGGCATGGCCTGCGCGCTGTCCGACCCGGTGTTCCGCAGCAGGCTCGACAAGGCGCCCGAGGACGACCTGCCCTCGGCCATCCTGCGCTGGCTGGGCATGGTCAACGGCGCCGACCACGGCTGGAACCAGCTGCCCGCGCTGCGCGAGCACTGGGACGGCCCGATCGTCCTCAAAGGAATCCAGCACGTCGACGACGCCCGCCGCGCCGCCGACGCCGGAATGGACGGCATCGTGGTGTCCAACCACGGCGGCAGGCAGGTCGACGGCGCCGTCGGCTCGCTGGACGTGCTGCCCGAGATCGCCGCCGCGGTCGGCGACCGGCTGGAGGTGCTGTTCGACTCCGGTGTCCGCACCGGCGCCGACATCGTCAAGGCACTGGCGCTGGGCGCCAGGGCCGTGCTGCTGGGCAGGCCCTACGTCTACGGGCTGGCGCACGGCGGCGAGGACGGCGTCCGGCACGTCCTGCGTGGCCTGCTGGCCGACCTGGACATGACCGTCGGACTGTCCGGCAACCGCGCCGTCACCGCGCTGCACCCGGGCATCCTGCGGCGGAGCTGACCGGCGGAAAACCGCTGGCCCCCGGGCGTAAACTGGGGGCCGCGATGTCTGCTTCCCCCTCCCTCGGCGAGCTGCGTGCCCGCCTGCCCGAACTCATGCTGCGCGACCAGTCCCGGCTGCGCAGGCGGCTCGACGGCGCCCGCAAGGCCCGCGACCGCGACCAGGTGCTGGCCAGGATCGCCGCCGACGTCGCCGAGTCCGAGCTGCGCGTGCGGCGCAGGCGGGAAGCCGTGCCGAAGATCACCTACCCGGCGGAACTGCCGGTCAGCCAGCGGCGGGACGACCTCATCGACGCCATCCGCGACAACCAGGTGGTGATCGTCGCGGGGGAGACCGGGTCGGGCAAGACCACCCAGCTGCCCAAGATCTGCCTGGAGCTGGGACTGGGCGTCCGCGGGCAGATCGGGCACACCCAGCCGCGGCGGCTGGCCGCCCGCACCGTCGCCGAGCGCATCGCCGAGGAACTGGACACCCCGGTCGGCGAGGCCGTCGGCTACCAGGTGCGGTTCACCGACCAGTCCGGCGCGGACACGCTGGTCAAGCTGATGACCGACGGCATCCTGCTCGCCGAGATCCAGAACGACCGGATGCTGCGCCGCTACGACACGCTGATCATCGACGAGGCCCACGAGCGCAGCCTCAACATCGACTTCATCCTCGGCTACCTCAAGCAGCTGCTGCCACGCCGGCCCGACCTCAAGGTCGTCATCACCTCGGCCACCATCGACCCCGAGCGGTTCTCCCGGCACTTCGACGGCGCGCCGATCGTCGAGGTGTCCGGCCGCACCTACCCGGTCGAGGTGCGTTACCGGCCGATCGTCGACGACAGCCTGCCCGACTACGACAAGGACCGCGACCAGACCCAGGCCATCCTGGACGCCGTCGACGAGCTGGCCGCCGAGGGCCCCGGCGACATCCTGGTGTTCCTGTCCGGCGAGCGGGAGATCCGCGACACCGCCGACGCGCTGAACCGGCAGAACCTGCGCAACACGGAAGTTCTGCCGCTCTACGCGCGGCTGTCCGCGGGCGAGCAGCACCGGGTGTTCCAGCGGCACACCGGCAGGCGGATCGTGCTGGCCACCAACGTCGCCGAGACGTCGCTGACCGTGCCGGGAATCAAGTACGTCATCGACCCCGGCACGGCCCGGATCTCCCGCTACAGCAACCGCACCAAGGTGCAGCGGCTGCCGATCGAGCCGGTGTCGCAGGCCTCGGCCAACCAGCGCAAGGGCCGCTGCGGCCGGACCTCCGACGGCATCTGCGTCCGGCTCTACTCCGAGGACGACTTCCTCGCCCGGCCGGAGTTCACCGACCCGGAGATCCTGCGGACCAACCTGGCCTCGGTCATCCTGCAGATGACCACGCTCGGGCTGGGTGACGTCGCGGCGTTCCCGTTCGTCGAGCCGCCCGACCGCAGGCAGGTCGCCGACGGTGTCGCGCTGCTGCAGGAACTGGGTGCGTTCGAGCCCGGTGTCACCGACGTCCACAAGCGACTGACGCCGATCGGGCGCAAGCTCGCCCAGCTGCCGGTCGACCCCAGGATGGGCCGGATGGTACTGGCGGCCAAGAACGCCGGCTGCGTGCGCGAGGTGATGATCATCGCCGCCGCACTGTCCATCCAGGACCCCAGGGAACGACCTGCCGACCGGCAGGAGGCGGCACAGCAGCAGCACGCCAGGTTCACCGACAAGACGTCGGACTTCATGGCCTACCTGAACCTGTGGGAGTACCTGCGCGAGCAGCAGAAGACCCTGTCCGGCAACCAGTTCCGCAGGCTGTGCCGCAACGAGTTCCTCAACTACCTGCGGGTCCGCGAGTGGCAGGACATCTACAGCCAGCTTCGGCAGCTGGCCAAGCCGCTGGGCGTCACGCTGAACTCGCAGGCCGCCGACCCGCAGAGCGTGCACACCGCGCTGGCCGCCGGCCTGCTCTCGCACATCGGCGTCAAGGACGCCGAGAAGGGCGACTACCTCGGCGCGCGGGGCGCGCGGTTCTCGGTGTTCCCCGGCTCGGCGTTGTTCCGCAAGCAGCCGCGGTTCGTCATGTCGGCCGAGCTGGTGGAGACCTCGAAGCTGTGGGGCAGGGTCAACGCCCGCGTCGAGCCGGAGTGGATCGAGCCGCTGGCCGGGCACCTGGTGAAGCGCCAGTACTCCGAGCCGCACTGGGAACGCAAGCAGGCCGCGGTGATCGCGCTGGAACGGGTCACCCTGTACGGGGTGCCGCTGGTGGCCGGGCGGCGGGTCAACTACGGCCGGATCGAGCCGGAACTGTGCCGGGAGCTGTTCATCCGGCACGCGCTGGTGGACGGCGACTGGCAGACCCACCACCGGTTCTTCGGCCAGAACCGGGCGCTGCTGGCCGAGGTCGAGGACCTGGAGAACCGGGCCCGGCGCCGGGACATCCTCGTCGACGACGAGACGCTGTTCGAGTTCTACGACGCGCGCATCCCCGCCGACGTGGTGTCCGGGCGGCACTTCGACAGCTGGTGGAAGAAGGCCCGGCACGAGCAGCCCGACCTGCTCAACTTCGAGAAGTCGATGCTGGTCAACGAGCGTGCCGCCGAGGTCAGCGCCACCGACTTCCCCGACGAGTGGGCGCAGGGCACGCTGCGGTTCGCCCTGACCTACCAGTTCGAGCCGGGCGCCGACGCCGACGGCGTCACCGTGCACGTCCCGCTCGCCGTGCTCAACCAGGTCACGCCGGACGGCTTCGACTGGCAGGTACCCGGGCTGCGGCAGGAACTGGTGACCGCGCTGATCAAGTCGCTGCCCAAGCCGACCCGGCGCAACCTGGTGCCCGCGCCGGACACCGCCGCCGCGGTGCTGGCCGGTGCCGACCCAGCCCGCGGCCCGCTGCTGGACGTGTTGTCCGACGAGCTGGCGCGGCTGCGCGGCGTCGACGTGCCGCCGGAGGCGTGGCAACCCGGCGCCGTGGCCGACCACCTGCGGATGACGTTCCGCGTCGTCGACGAGCGGGGCCGCCGGGTCGCCGAGGGCAAGGACCTCGGCGCGCTGAAGGACAAGCTGACCAGCAAGGTGCGGGAGAGCATCTCGGCCGCCGCGGACAGCGTCGAGCGGGCGGGGCTGCGTACCGCCGACTTCGGTGAGCTGCCCACGGTGTTCCAGCGCGAGCAGCGCGGGCTGGAGGTCAAGGCGTACCCGGCGCTGGTCGACGAGGGCGACTCGGTGGCGGTGCGGATGCTGGACACCCCGGCGCAGCAGCGGCACGCCATGTGGGCCGGAACCCGCAAGCTGCTGCGGCTGAACCTGCCCTCGCCGATGAAGTACCTGAGCCGGGGCCTGGGCAACCAGGCCAAGCTGGTGCTGGGCCGCAACCCGCACGGCAGCGTCGCGGCGCTGCTGGAGGACTGCGTGGACTGCGCGGTCGACAAGCTGATGGCCGAAGCGGGCGGTCCGTCCTACTCGGACACCGGGTTCGCCGATCTGCTGGCGGCGGTGCGGGCGCGGCTCAACCCGACGGCGCTGGCGGTGCTGCACGAGGTCGAGCGGGCGTTGCGTGCCGCGCACGCCGTCGAGGCGGCGCTGCCCGACCGCGACCCCCCGGCGCTCGCGGCGTCGCTGGCCGACATCCGCGCGCACCTGGCCGAGCTGGTCCACCCGGGGTTCGTCACCGAGACCGGGTACGACCGGCTGCCGGACCTGCCGCGGTACCTGCGGGGCATCGAGCTGCGGCTGGAGAAGCTGCCGCGCGACCCCGGCCGGGACGCCGAGCGGCAGCGCGAGGTCGAGTGGGTGGCCGGGGAGTACCGCGCGGTGCTCGGCGCCCAGCCGAAGGGGACCGCGTCACCGGAGCTGGCAGGCATCCGGTGGATGATCGAGGAACTGCGGGTCAGCTTCTTCGCCCAGACCCTCGGTACCGCGCACCCGGTGTCGGTCAAGCGCATCGTGAAGGCCTTCGACGCGCTCGCCTGAGGGGGGCCGAAGTACCCCAATGCCACATTGGGGGAGTTCAAGTTCCCCAATGCCACATTGGGGAACTTGAACGCAACGGATGCCGCATTGGCGCCGTCCCCGCGGGGCTACTTCGCGTCGGCGTAGGTGTCGACGGCGGCGATGTGCAGCGGGAAGCGGACCGGGCAGGCCTGCCCGAACACCAGCGCGGCCGTGTCCGCCACCGCGGTCTCGACGCACTCGCGGGCGGCGTCGGCCAGCTCGGCAGGGGCGTGCACGAGCACTTCGTCGTGCTGGAAGAACACCAGATGTGCCGGGGCGGGCAGCCGCTGCCGCAGCAACGCCAGCAGCACCGCGGTCCAGTCGGCCGCGCTGGCCTGCACGACGAAGTTGCGGGTGAACCGGCCCCAGTTCTTCGCCGCCTGCCGGGCCTGGGCGCTCTCCGCCGCCCCGCCGGTGAGCGCCCGCCACGCCGCCGACGGCGACGGCGACACCCGGCCCAGCCGGGAGCGCACCCGCTCACCCCGCTCCCCGGCCAGCGCCGCGTGCTCCACATAGGACACCGCGACCGGGAACCGCTGGCGCAGCACCGCCAGCAGCGGCCCCGCCTCGCCGGACGTACCGCCGTACATCGCCGACAGCATGGCGATCTTGGCCTTGCCGCGGTCCTTGCCCGGGTCCTCGCGGACCGTGCCGGCGAACATCACCTCCGCCAAGCTGGTGTACAGGTCGGTGGCCGCGGACACCTCCGCCAGCCTGCGGTCGCCGGACAGCGCCGCGAGCACCCTCGGCTCCAGCTGCGCGGCGTCGGCCACCACCAGCTTCCAGCCGGGATCGGCCCGGACACAGCCGCGCAGGGTGCGCGGAATCTGCAGCGCCGACCCGCCGCGGCTGGCCCACCGGCCGGACACCACGCCGCCCACGACGTACACCGGCCGGAAGCGCCGGTCACGCACCCACGCGTCCAGCCACGCCCAGCCGGTGGCCGAGTGCAGCCGGGCCAGCTCCTTGTACTCCAGCAGCGGTGCGACGGCCGGGTGGTCTATCTCGCGCAGCACGTGTGCCCGCGCCGACGGCACGTCGATCCCGGCGTGCGCGAACGCCTTGACCACGGTGGCCGGGTTGTCCGGGTTCACCGGCTTGCCGAACGCCTCGGCGATCCGGTCGACCAGCTCCACCAGCTTGCGCGGCCGGTGGCCGCTGGGTACCCGCGGCCCGAGCAGGCCGGTCAGCAGCGTGTCGTGCGCGGCCGCGTCCCAGGGCAGCCCGTCGTGGGACATCTCCGCCGCCGCCAGCCCGCACGCCGACTCGGCCGCGACCAGCAGCCGCAGCCGCTCCGGATGCTCGGCGGCGGCGACCCTGGCCTCCTGCCCGGCGGCCACCTCCCCGGCGGCCGCGGCGACGGTCACCCCCGGCGGCAAGCCGGTGCCGCGCGGGTCGAACAACGCCGGCTGGTCGTCACCCGCCGGTTCCGGCGGGTCCTCCGGCGGCACCCGGTCGTGCGCCCGCGCCCAGGCCGCGGCCAGGCTCCTCGGCTCGCCGGACCGGCCCTCGGCGGCCAGCAGCAACCCCTCGGTGAGCGCGATGTCGTGGCAGCGGTGCAGCCGCACTCCGGCCCGCAGCAGCACCGGGTACACCTGCGCCGCCGAGGGCAGGATCCAGCGCGGCCGGTGCTCGCGCTCCAGCTCGGCGACCCGCCGCACCAGTTCCGCGGTGTCCAGGACCACGCCGTCGAGCGAGTAGACGCCCTCACGTTCGCAGGCCAGCACAATCCGCACCCCGGAATTGTGCCTTCACGCACTGACATTCCCCGCGTGTCTGGCCGGACCCCCGGTCGTTGTCATACCGTCGGTATCCAGAAGGTCGACGGTGACGGAGGTAGGCATGCCCGGCGTGGCGGATCTGGCGACGAAGGTGGCGGACACGGTACGCAGCGTCGAGGTGATGTGGCGGGCGGGCCTGGTCCCGTTCCCGCGGCTGGACGAGGGGCTGCGGTCGATCGCGGCGGTCCGCCGGTTCGGCCCGTTCGCCGGAGCGGCCCAGATCGCCTCCCGCCGCGACTCCACCGCCGTCGGGCTGATCGACGAGCTGGGCCCGCTGACGTTCAAGCAGCTCGACGCCCGCTCCAACGCACTGGCCAGGGCGTTCGCCCAGCGCGGGATCGGCCAGGGCTCGATGGTCGCCGCGCTGTGCCGGGACCACCGCGGCCTGGTCACCGCGATGATGGCCACCGGCAAGCTCGGCGCCCGCCTGCTGCTGATGAACACCGGGTTCTCCGCACCGCAGCTCGCCGACGTCGCCGCCAGAGAGAAGGTCACCGCGCTGCTCTACGACGAGGAGTTCACCGGCCTGCTCAGCGCCGTCGACGGCTCGGTGGAGCGCTACCTGGCCTGGGTCGACTCCAGCGGCGAGCACGACGTGCCGGTGCTGGACGAGCTGATCGCCAGCACCGACGACCGGCCGGTGCCCGTCCCGGACCGGCCGGGCGGATTCGTGCTGCTGACCAGCGGCACCACCGGCACACCCAAGGGCGCGCCCCGGCCGGAGGTCTCGGCGCTGGCGTCGGCCCAGTTCCTCGACCGCGTCCCGCTGCGGGTGGGGGAGAGCACCTACATGGCGGCGCCGCTGTTCCACGGCACCGGCCTGTCGCAGTTCATCCTGTCCTTCGCGCTGGGCTCCACCGTCGTCACCCGCCGCCGGTTCGACCCCGAGGCGACGCTGGCCGGGATCGCCGAGCACCGGTGCACGGCGCTGGTGGTCGTGCCGACCATGCTGCAGCGCATCATCGACCTCGGCCCCGAGGTGCTGGCCAGGTACGACACGTCGTCGCTGCGGATCGTCTTCGCCGCGGGCTCCGCGCTCTCGCCCGACCTGGGCAACCGGACCACCGAGGCGTTCGGCGAGGTGCTGCACAACCTGTACGGCTCCACCGAGTGCGCGGTGGCCACCGTGGCCACCCCGCGGGACTGGCGGGAGGCGCCGGGCACGGTCGGCAAGCCGCCGGTCGGTTGCCGGGTCGAGCTCTACGACGACGCCGGCAACCGGATCACCGAGCCGGAGGTGACCGGGCGGGTGTTCGTCGGCAGCGGGCTGAGCTTCACCGGCTACACCGACGGGCGGAACAAGGAGATGATCAACGGCCTGCTCTCCACCGGCGACGTCGGCCACTTCGACGCCGAGGGCAGGCTGTTCATCGACGGCCGCGACGACGAGATGATCGTCTCCGGCGGCGAGAACGTGTTCCCCATCGAGGTGGAGAACCTGCTGGTCGAGCACCCCGAGGTGCTGGAGGCCGCCGTGCTCGGCGTACCGGACGAGGAGTTCGGCCAGCGGCTCAAGGCGTTCGTCGTGCTGGCCGAGGGCTCCACGCTGGACGCCGACGCCGTGCGTGCCCACGTGAAGGCGAACCTGGCCAGGTACAAGGTGCCGCGCGAGGTGGTCTTCCTCGACGAACTGCCGCGCAACGCCACCGGCAAGGTGCTGCGCCGGGAGCTGTCGTAACCGGCCGGCTACCCTACGAAGGTAGGTCGTCCGACCACTCGATTCCGAACACCCCGGGCCCGAAGTCGAGCGCGACCGCGTGGACGGCCCCCGCGTCGTCCACGGTGAGCTCCCTGCGGCCCGGCCGGGTGGTGCTGTACTGCCAGTAGGAGCGGCTGCCCGGCTCGCCGGCGTGCACGATCTCGACGAGGTATTCGTGCACCGTCGTGCGGAATTCGCGGAAATGCGCGGCACGGTCCGGCTGCGGCTGGTCGATCTCGTATTCGACGAGCTGCGTGTCGCCCTTGCCGACCGGCCGGTCGAAAAGGAGTTCGGCGACGGTGAAACCGGCGTCGGCGTGGACCTCGGTCTCGCCGATCCGGCAGTTGCGCTGGGCGCTCAGCAGCGGCGTGTTGTGCCCGTGGTCGTAGACCAGCGGCCAGCGGACCTGGCCGTCGGTGGTGGCCCGCAGCAGGGCCCTGGCGGTGACCCGGTGACCGCCGTGCGCGTCGACGACACACCGGTCGTGCAGGCCGATCAGCGCGAGCTGGGAGCCGACGTCGGGCTCGCCGAAGCGGGCCAGTGCCGCGCGCAGCGTCCGCTCCCGCTGGCTGGTGCGCTTGCGTGGCCTGCGCCCGGTGACGCCCCGCGGGCGCGGCGGTGGCAGCAGCCCGAGCAGCGCGCCCGGGTCGAGGCCGAGAATGTCCTCCAGTGAACGGACCGCGGAAATGGAACTCTGCCGTTCCGGCTGCCGTTTGCCTGATTGCCAATAACTGAGCGCCGTCACGCTGACCGATACGCCACGCGACTGCAGCCGGGCCTGCACACGGTCCAGGCTGAGCCCGCTGCCGGAAATGGCGGACCGCAGCGCGGCGGAGAACGCGTCGTCCGGCTGCCCGGAGCCGAGCCGTTCCACCGACATGCCGCGCGGTCCCCCTTCGGTAACGATAAGGACAACGTTAGCAGTGATCTGTAACGCTCGTGATCAGGTCCGAGCGGCCAGCGATTGGGCCATTCGGTCTAGTCGGTTAGGTCTTGTCGGACCAGTACTGGTAACTGTGAAACATTGCCGGGCGGATTCGCGCCGGGATTGCATTGCTGCCACGCAACCAGGTCGGGATCAGAAAGGCAGCTCATGGGCAACTCCCAGTTCCGCCGCCGCGCGATGGTCGGTATCGCCGCGGCCGGTGTGACCGCCACGGTCGCCGCACTCACGGCGATGCCGGCGCAGGCCGAGGGCGAGATCCGCGCCGCCGACAGCGCCACCGCGGTCGCCGGAAGCTACATCGTGGTCCTGAAGGACGGCCCCGCGGCCGCCAGTGTGCAGGCGCAGGCCGACGGCCTCGCCGCCCGCTACGGCACGCAGGTCACCAGCACCTACGGCACGGCGCTGCGCGGGTTCGCCACGCACGCCACCGAGGAGCAGGCCAAGCGCCTCGCCGCCGACGGCAGCGTCGCGTTCGTGACGCAGAACCAGCGTCTGCACGTCACCGACACCCAGCCGGACCCGCCGTCGTGGGGCCTGGACCGGGTGGACCAGAAGGACCTGCCGCTGGACAAGAAGTACAACTACGCCACCAAGGCCGACAACGTCACCGCCTACATCATCGACACCGGTGTGCAGGCCGACCACCCGACGTTCGGCGGCCGCGTCGGCCCGGGCAAGGACTTCATCGACAACGACGAGGACCCGGCCGACGGCCACGGCCACGGCACGCATGTCGCCGGCACCGTGGGCGGCAACGAGTTCGGTCTGGCCAAGGGCGTGAAGCTGGTCGGCGTCCGGGTGCTCGACGACAACGGCAGCGGCACGACCGAGCAGGTCGTCGGCGGCATCGACTGGGTCGCCCAGAACGCCAAGGGCCCGTCGGTGGCCAACATGAGCCTGGGTGGCGGCGCGGACGACGCCCTCGACCAGGCCGTGAAGGGCGCCGTCGGCAAGGGCATCACGTTCGCGGTGGCCGCGGGTAACGACTCCCGGGACGCCAAGGACTTCTCGCCCGCCCGCGTGGCCGAGGCCCTGACCGTCGCCTCCAGTGACGACCAGGACGCCCAGTCGACGTTCTCCAACTTCGGCGAGATCGTGGACATCTACGCTCCGGGCACGGACATCACCTCGTCCTGGAACGACGGCAAGTCCAAGACGATCAGCGGCACCTCGATGGCCACCCCGCACGTCGCGGGCGCGGCGGCGCTGTACCTGGCCGCCAACGCGGAGGCCACCCCGGCGCAGGTCGCCGAGGCGCTGACCGGCGCGGCCACGCCGGACAAGATCACCAACCCGGGCGCGGGCACGCCGAACAAGCTGCTCTACACCGGCCAGTGATCCTGCTGGTCCCCTAGGGCACAAAGCACGTGAAGGCCACCTTCACTACGTCTCACGTAATGAAGGTGGCCTTCACGTGCTTTCTCTTGCACTGAAGTTACCGGCGGGTAGGGTGTCGGGCATGAGCGTGCGGAAGAACATCGTGATCACCGGCGCCAGTTCCGGGCTCGGCGAGGGGATGGCGCGGCGGTTCGCCGCCATGGGCCGCGACCTCGGCCTGTGTGCCCGCCGCACCGGCCGGCTCGACGAGCTGGCCGCCGAGCTGCGGGAGCGGCACGGCGTGGCCGTGCACACCCGCACGCTCGACGTCACCGACCACGACGCGGTGTTCACGGTGTTCGGCGAGTTCCGCGAGGAGCTGGGCACGCTGGACCGCGTGGTGATCAACGCCGGGCTCGGCAAGGGCCAGCCCATCGGGACCGGCCGGTTCGACGCCAACGCCCAGACCGTGCGCACCAACTTCCTCGGCGCGCTGGCCCAGGCCGAGGCCGCCGTCGAGATCTTCCGTGAGCAGCGGGCCGGGCACCTGGTGATGGTGTCGTCGTTCAGCGGCCTGCGCGGCATGCCCCGCAACATGACCGCCTACGCCGCGTCGAAGGCGGGCGCGTCGACGCTGGCCGAGGGCATCCGCGCCGACCTGCACCGCACGCCCATCAAGGTGACCACGCTGCTGCCCGGCTACATCGAGTCGGAGATGACCGCGCGCAGCGGCCGCACGCCGCTGCTCACCGGCGCCGACGCCGGTGCCCGGGCGCTGGTGAAGGCCATCGAGCGGGAGCCGGCCAGAGCGTTCGTGCCGGCCTGGCCGTGGGCGCCGCTCAGCCTGGCGGTGCGGGCCGTTCCGGCCGGCCTGCTGCGGCGGTTCGCCTGATGGGCGCGATCTACCTGGTCCGGCACGGGCAGGCGTCGTTCGGCGCCGCCGACTACGACAAGCTATCCGCCCGCGGCGCCGAACAGGCCGCGGTGGCCGGCGCCGAGCTGACCCGCCGCGGGCTGCCGCTGACGGCCGCGCGCTGCGGCACGCTGGCCCGCCAGCGGGACACCGCGACCCAGGCACTGGGTGAGGCCGAGGTGATCACCGACCCGAGGTGGAACGAGTACGACCACGTCGACATCGCCCGGCACCACGGCGGTGGCGTCGCGCAGGACAGCGCCGACCCCCGGGCGTTCCAGCACATGCTGGACGCGGCGCTGGGGGAGTGGGTGCGGGCGGGCGAGGACAGCCCGTGCGCGGAGACCTGGCCCGCGTTCCTCGCGCGGGTGCGCGGGGCGCTGGACGATCTGGTCGCGGCGCTGGGCAGGGGTGAGCACGGGGTGGCGTTCACCTCGGGCGGGGTGATCTCCACGCTGTGCGGGTCGCTGCTGGGCTCGGCGGAGACCGGGCTGCTCACGCTGAACCGGGTGACCGTCAACGCGGGGATCAGCAAGCTGGTGTCCGGCCGCAGCGGGCTGAGCCTGCTGTCGTTCAACGAGCACGCGCACCTGGACGGTACCGAGCTGCTCACCTACCGCTAGGCGCGATCTCCGGGAAGACGTCGCTGACCAGCGTGAACAGCGACTTCGACAGCAGCGCGTGCACCTGGTCGCGGTTCAGCGAGCCGCGCACCAGCCACTCGCGGCCGGCCGCCTTGACCATGCCGGCGTAGGCGCGGACGACGGCGTTGAGTTCCTCGGAGCGGTGGTGATGGGTGAAGCCGACGGCTTCCAGCACGCGGTCGGCCGACTCGCGGTCGGCCTCCTCGAGGATCTGTTCCACCTCGGCGTCGCGCCCGATGCCCTCCGGCGCGATGGCGGCCAGCCACATCTTCTCCTGGCGGGTCACCATGTCCAGGAACCAGTCGACGGCCGCCGACAGCCGCGTCTCCAGGCTGCCCTCCGGCAGCATCTCGACCGCGAACTGCGGAACGGTCAGGGCACGCTTGACGACGGCCAGATACAGCTGGCGTTTCGTGCCGAAATAGTGGTTGATCAACCCGCGGGCGACGCCCGCCGCCGCCGCGATGTCCGATGTGGACACATCGGCGTAGGGCCGTTGGCCGAAGAGGGCGGCGGCACAGGCGAAGATCTGTTCCCTGCGTTCGTCCGGTTCGAGTCTTCGCCACTTGGGTGCGGAATCCGCGCTCATGGCGGTCATTTTTACACGACCTGGCAACCTGGCAGGAATCTCCTGCGCATTGTCTAGTACTGGCGAGTAATAGAAAATGCATTAGTCAGCGGTGTTTCGCCTTGTCAGACGGGTTCCGCCGACCGGAACCGGCCAGAACTCGATCGTGCCGATGCACGTGCTGACGATTGTGCGTGCCTGCGGAGTCAGGCCACGTGGTCGCGGTAGGCGGCGATGGTCTCGGCGAGCACCTCGCCGCCGGGGCGGCTCCACAGCTCGGCGTTGAACACCTCGACCTCGATCGGGCCGGTGTAGCCCGCCGCGTCGACACACGCCTTGAGGTGCCGGTGATCGATCGGCCCGTCGCCGGGCAGGGCCCTGCCGAGCAGGGTGTCGGTCAGCGGCACCAGCTGGTCGCATACGTGGAACCCGGCGATCCGCCCGGCCGCCTTGGCGATCGACTCCTCGATGCGCGGGTCCCACCAGACGTGGAACTCGTCGACCACCACGCCGACGGCCTCGGCCGGGTACGGCTCGGCCAGCGTCAGCGCCTGGTCCACAGTGGACAACACGGAACGCTCCGCGCACTGCATGGGATGCAACGGCTCCAGCCCCAGTCGCACGCCCCGGTCCAGCGCCTGCGGCACGAGCGCGTCCACCGCGTCGGCCACCGCGCGCCGCGACGCCGCCAGGTCACCGCCCGCGACGCCGCCCACCACGAGTACCAGCACCTCCGCGCCCAGCCGCGCCGCCTCGTCGATCGCCTCCCGGGTCTGCGCCAGACCGTCCACAGCGGACCCGTCCGGCTGCACGCCGGTGAAGAAACCCCCACGGCACAACGAGGACACCCGCAGGCCGTGCTCGGCGACCAGGCGGGCCGCCTCGTCGACGCCGACCTCGGCGACCTTGTCCCGCCACAGCGCGATCCAGCCGACACCGGACTCCGCGCAGCCGCGCACCGCCTCCGGCAGCGACCACGACTTGGTGGTGATCTGGTTCAGGCTCAAGCGATCCATGTCACGCCACCCCCGCCGCGGCCAGCAGCGGCCGCATCCGTTCGACGGCCAGTTCCGGATCGCTCAGCACCCCGGCGGCGTCGGCCAGCCGCAGGACGTCGGACAGGTGCACGATCGAGCGCGCCGACTCCAGCCCGCCGATCATCCGGAAGTGCTTCTGGTGCCCCATCAGGTACGCCAGGAACACCACGCCCACCTTGTAGTGCCGGGTCGGCGCCCGGAAGATCTCCCGCGACAATGCCACGGTCGGGTCCAGCAGCCGGTGGAACCCGGCGGTGTCACCGGCGTCGAGCCGGTTCAGCGCCGCCCCCGCGACGCGCGCGATCGGGTCGAAGATGCCCAGCAGCGCCTCGCTGTGCCCGTGCGAGTCGCCCGCGATCAGCTCCGGGTAGTTGAAGTCGTCACCGGTGTAGCAGGCCACTCCCGGCGGCAGCGACCGGCGGAACTCGGTCTCCACCTCCGCGTCCAGCACCGACACCTTCACCCCGGCGATCACCGACGCGTGCGTGGCACACAGCTTCGCCAGCTCCGCCGCGGCCTCGCGCACGTCACCGGACCCCCAGTAACCGGCCAGTGCCGGGTCGAACTGCTCGCCCAGCCAGTGCAGCAGCACCGGGCCGGACGCGCCGGTCAGCAGCCTGCCGTAGGCGTCGTGGTAGTCGTCCGGGCCCTTCGCCGCGGCCGCCAGCGCGCGGCTGGCCATGACGACCGGGATCGCACCCTCGCCGGCCACCAGCTCCAGCTGCTCACGCCAGGCGTCGACGATCGCCTCGATGCTGGCCGGTCCCGGCGGCAGCTGGTCGGTCCCCACGCCGGCGCACCAGGCGCCCCCACCCGCCCGTGCCTCCGCGCCGGTCCGCCGGATCAGCTGACGCGTCGCCGTCCAGTCCAGCCCCATGCCGCGCTGCGCGGTGTCCATCGCCTCGGCGACCCCGAGCCCGCACGACCACAGGTGGTGCCGGAAGGCCAGCGTGGTGTCCCAGTCCACGGTCACCGTCTGCCCGGGATCCCACGGCGCGAGCGGGTCGGCGACCACGTGGGCGGCCGCGTACACGGTGCGGGACGTGACCGGCCCCGGTGCGGGCACGCCGGTGCCGCGCCGGGTGGGGGTCCACGGTTCCAGCGTGTGTTCGCGGGTAGGCAACAGCAGAGTGGTCATAGCGGCTCCTACGCTTGAAAGCGCTTTCTGGTTCACCACGGTAAGGCCCGGTGGCCAACATCGACAAGGGGTTCTAGGGAACTCCACAGGAGAGAACGTCCACGGCCAGCTCCCGCACGACCGCCTCGTCCACCTCGACACCGAGCCCCGGGCCGGCAGGCACCTCGGCGACGCCGTCGCGGATCCGCACGGTCTCGCCGGTGGCGTAGACCGAGTCGACGAACTGCCTGCCGTTGAGGTCGACCGGGATGTCGATGCCGTACGCGGCGAACAGGTGCACCGACGCGGCCAGCCCGACGTCGGAGTCGGTCAGCCCGGAGCCCATCAGCCGCACGCCGTTGTCCTCGGCCAGCGAGCACAGCCGCCGCGACAGTGTCAGCCCGGCGTTGCGCTGCACCTTGGCGATGGCGATGTCGACGGCCTCCAGCCGGGTGAACGTCGCCAGGTCCGACGGGTGCCGCAGGCTCTCGTCGAGTGCCACCGGTACCGGGCAGTCCCGGCACAGCCTGCGCAGGCCGACCACGTCGTTGGCGGGCACCGGCTGCTCGAACGCGTGGACGTCCAGTGTGGACAGTTCACGGGCCACCCGCAGTGCGACGTCGGGGGCGTAACCCTGGTTGGCGTCCACCCACAGCGGCGCGTCCGGCGCGGCGTCGCGCACCGCCCGGACGACGGCCAGGTCGGTGGGCACGTCGTGCAGGCCGATCTTGACCTTGAACGCCGAGTACCCGGCCTCGGTGCCCTCGGCGACCCGGTCGGCGACCTCGGCAGGGGACTGGCCGGACACCATCCAGCCCAGCGGGACGGTCTCCGCCCGGCGCTGCCCCCACAGCACCCCGACCGGAACGCCGATCGCCTTGCCGAGCAGGTCGTGCAGCGCGACGTCCACCCCGGCCCGCGCCAGCGGCGCGCCGATGCTGAACCCGCGGTTGATGGCCCGGTCGAACGCCCGGTTGATCCGGTCGAGGTCCCAGCACGGCAGGCCGAGGATGGCGGGCGCCAGGTAGCGGTCGATCGTGGACACGATGGACTCGGCGGTCTCGTAGGTCCACGCCGGGATCGGCGTCGACTCGCCCCAGCCGGACACCCCGTCGGCGCTGACCTTCACCAGCACCCGCAGGCTCGGCTTGCCCGCCGTCGTCACCGCGCCGCCGGACACGCCGAACGAGCGCAGCGTGGGCAGCGCGACCGCGAACGTCTCGACCCGCTCGACGACCAGCCCCTTCACTTGACGGCCGCCGTGCTCGACCGCAGCACGACCTCACCGGCCAGGCGCAGGATCCGGCTGCGGCTGCCGCGGTTGCCCTTCACCGCCAGTTCCATGGCCTTCGCTCCCAGTTCCTCGAGTGGCAGGGCCACGGTGGTCAGCGGGGGATCGAGGTCGCGTACCACCGGGATGTCGTCGAACCCGGCCAGCGACACGTCACCGGGCACCGACCGGCCGGACTCGCGCAGCGCGGTGAGCGCGCCGATCGCCATGACGTCGGTGACGGCGAAGACACACGTGGCGTCCAGCCCGTCGGTCAGCAGCCGCCGCATCGCGTCGTAACCGCCGTCGCGGGTGAACGGCCCCTCGACGATGTCGGAATCCCTCAGCTCCACGCCGTGTGCGGCCAGTTCGTCACGGAACCCGCCCAGCCGGTCGACGACGGTGGTCAGCTCCTTCGGCCCGGTCAGCACGGCGAAGCGCCGGTGCCCCTGCTCCAGCAGTGCCTTGGCCAGCTTCGCCGCGCCCTCCCGGTTCTCCGGCTGCACGGTGTCCACACGCAGGCTGCGGTGCCGGCTGACGACGGCGACCTGGCCGCCGCCACGCCGGTAGGGGTCCAGCTCGGCGGCCAGCGCGCGTTCCCAGGCCTTGTCCTCGAAACCGGACCCGATGAGCAGGATCGCCGAGGCCCGCTGCGCCCGCAGCATCGAGACGTAGGCGATCTCCTTCTGCGGATCGCGGAACGTGCTGGCCAGCATCACCAGCAGGCCGTTGTCGCCCGCCACGCGCATGATCCCCCTGGCGACGGCGGCGAAGTAGGGGTCGCTGACGTCGTGGCAGATGACGCCGACCGTCCGGTGCGACGCGCCTGCCAGCGCCTGCGCGTGCGCGTTCGGCGTGTAGGCGAGCTTTTCCGCCGCGGCGACCACCCGCTCGCGCAGATCCGACCGCACCTTGGTGGTGCCGTTGAGTGCCCGCGAGGCCGTCGCCAGCGACACCTCGGCGGCGCGTGCGACGTCTTCGAGCGTGACGTGCGGCCGTCCGTTCATTTGCTGGCTCCCTTGACCGATATGTCTACCGTGCCTACTCTACCTGAAAGCGCATTCAGAAAGCGCATTCAGGGCCTGGGAAGTGCACTTTCGGGTGCGGTGTCAGAACTGGTCGGACGGAGGGTCATGGTAACGCGAAACCCCGTGGCGCAGGCCGGTGAACCGGCGGGCGCGACCCCCGGCGGGGTGACCGAGCGAACCCGTCCCGGCACCGGTGCGCGGCTGGCCGGATTCGTGGAACGCTCCTGGCGGCCGGTCGCCGTGCTGGTGGCACTGTTCGCCGCCTGGTGGGCGGTCACCGCGGCCGGGCTGATCGAGCCCTACCTGGTGGCCTCGCCCGGTCAGACGCTCGAGGTCATCCTCGACAAACCGGACTACTTCCTGCACAGCACCTGGATCACCGCGCTGGAGACCCTGCTCGGGTTCGCCATCGCGGTCGGAGTCGGCGTGCTGGCCGCGGTCGTGATGGTGGCCTCGCCGACAGCGGAGAAGTCGCTCTACCCGCTCATGTTGTTCGCCCAGGTCATCCCCAAGATCGCCATCGCGCCGCTGTTCGTCGTGTGGCTGGGTTTCGGGCTGGAGCCCAAGATCGTCGTCGCCGTGCTGATGGCGTTCTTCCCGGTGGTGATCTCGATGGTGACCGGGCTGAAGTCGGTCGACCCGGAGATGCTGCAACTGTCGGCGACGATGGGTGCCAAGTGGCACCAGACGTTCTGGAAGATCCGGTTCCCGGCGTCGCTGCCGCACCTGTTCGCCGGGCTGAAGGTCGCGGTGACCATGGCCGTCACCGGCGCCGTGGTCGGGGAGTACGTCGGCGCGAACGAGGGCCTGGGCTACGTGATCCAGCAGGCGACCGGCAACCTCGACACGCCGACCCTGTTCGCCGGCCTGGTGATCATCTCGCTGCTCGGCGTGCTGCTGTTCGTCGTCGTGGAATGGCTCGAAGCCCTGGTGCTGCCCTGGCATGCCAGCCGGCGCACCGACAACGTCACTACAACGCTGTAGGAAGAAGGCCCCGACATGAAGATTCGCGCACTGGCCGCCGGCACGGCCGCGGCGCTGTTGCTGCTGGCAGGTTGTGGCGGTTCGGAACCGGAGAAGACCACCGGCGCGGACGGCAAGCAGCTGGACAAGGCCACGCTGACGCTGAACTGGTACCCCTACGGCGAGCACGCGCCGTTCTACTACGGCAAGGCCAAGGGCATCTTCGAAAAGCACGGCATCGACCTGACCATCCAGGCGGGCCAGGGATCGCAGAAGACCGTGCAGGCCACCAGCGCCGGCCAGACCGACTTCGGCTGGGCCGACACACCCGCGCTGCTGGCCGGTGTCGCGCAGGGCCAGAAGCTGAAGAGCATCGGCGTGTTCCTGCAGACCACGCCGTCGTCGGTGCAGTTCTTCTCGGACAAGCCGATCAAGGCTCCCGCCGACCTGAAGGGCAAGACGATCGCCAGCACCGCCGGTGACGCGCTGAGCAAGACGTTCCCGGTGTTCCTCAAGGCCAACGGCCTGTCCGAGGCCGACGTCAAGCTGCAGAACACCGACGCCGCCGGCAAGATGGCCGCGGTCATGTCCGGCCAGGTGGACGCGCTGCTCGGCTACGCGACCGACCAGGGCCCGACCATGCAGGCCAAGGCAGGCAAGCCGGTGTCCTACCTGCGTTTCGCCGACCACGGGCTGACCCACTTCAGCAACGGCCTGATGACCTCGGACAAGAACCTGGCCGAGCGCAAGGACCTGGTGCAGCGCATGGTCGCCGCCTCCAGCGAGGCGTGGACGGCGGCCAAGGCCGACCAGGAGGGCGCCGTCGCCGCGATGGCGGGCGCCTCGCAGCAGCTGCCGGCGCCGGAGGTACTGCGCGAGCAGTTCGCCAAGACGCTGGAACTGCTGAGCACCCCGGCCACGCAGGGCAAGGCGCCCGGCGTCAACGACGAGGCCGACTGGCGCAAGACCATCGAGGTGTTCGCCACGGCAGGCGTGATCCAGAAGGCGGAGCAGCCCAGCACCTACTGGGACGGCGCCGTGGCACCGAAGGCATGACGGGACCGGACATGGTGAACCGCACAGCGGAAAGGCCCGAACCCGTGGCGGCGCCCGCGCGGCAGGCGGCCGCGGTGGAACTGGACGACGTCGCCGTCCGGTTCCGGACCAAGAAGAAGGACGTCACCGCCCTGCGTGAGGTCTCGCTGCGGGTGGAGGAGGGCGAGTTCGTCGCCATCGTCGGCCCGTCCGGCTGCGGCAAGTCGACGCTGCTCAAGCTCGCGTCGGGCCTGCTGGCGCCGTCGTCGGGCGCGGTCCGGGTGCTCGGCGAGCCGGTGACCGGCCCGCGCAAGGACATCGGCTACATCTTCCAGCGGGCCGCCCTGCTGGAGTGGCGCTCGGCGCGCAAGAACATCCTGCTGCAGGCGGAGATTCGCAAGCTGCCCGCGGACCAGGCGCGGGCTCGTGCGGACGAGCTGATCGAGATGACCGGGCTGACCGGCTTCGAGGACGCGTACCCGCACGAGCTGTCCGGGGGTATGCAGCAGCGGGTGGCCCTGTGCCGCGCGCTGCTGCACCGCCCGCCGGTGCTGCTGATGGACGAGCCGTTCGGCGCGCTGGACGCGCTGACCCGCGAGCAGATGAACGTCGAGCTGCGGCGGATCTGGCGGGAGACCGGCACGACGATCCTGCTGGTCACCCACTCCATCGCGGAGGCGGTCTACCTGGCCGACCGCGTGGTGATGATGACCGCGCGGCCGGGCACGATCGCCGGCGTCGTCGACGTCGACCTGCCGGCCGAGCGCGACTACGGCAAGACCATGTCCGAACCGGCTTTCGCCTCGGCGACGGCCCTCATCCGTGACCACCTCGGTTCCGCCTCCGCGGCCGACTGAAAGGAAACACATGGCGGGCATTCAGCAGCGGTCGGTCCGGATCGTGATGAACGGGGTGACCGGCCGGATGGGCTACCGGCAGCACCTGCTGCGGTCGATCCTGGCGATCCGGAACGAGGGCGGGCTGCGGCTCGGCGACGGCACGGTGGTCTGGCCGGAGCCGGTGCTGGTGGGGCGCAACGAGGCCAAGCTGGCCGCGATCGCCAAGGACCACGAGCTGGACCACTGGACGACCGACCTGGACGAGGCGCTGGCCGCACCGGACGCGGAGATCTACTTCGACGCGCAGGTCACCAGCAGGCGCGCCGAGTCGGTGAGCAAGGCCATCGCCGCCGGGCTGCACGTCTACACCGAGAAGCCGACCGCCGAGAACACCGAGGGAGCGCTGGAGCTGGCGCGGCTGGCCGCGGCGGCGGGCGTCAAGGTCGGCGTGGTGCAGGACAAGCTGTTCCTGCCCGGCCTGCGCAAGCTCAAGCGGCTGGTCGACGGCGGCTTCTTCGGCCGCATCCTCTCGGTGCGCGGCGAGTTCGGCTACTGGGTGTTCGAGGGCGACTGGCAGGAGGCGCAGCGGCCGTCGTGGAACTACCGGGCCGAGGACGGCGGCGGCATCATCGTCGACATGTTCTGCCACTGGCGTTACGTGCTGGAGGAGATCTTCGCCCCGGTCCGCAGCGTCCAGGCGCTGGCCGCCACGCACATCCCGCGCCGCGTCGACGAGCAGGGCAGGCCCTACGACGCGACGGCCGACGACGCCGCCTACGGCATCTTCGAGCTGGACGGGGGAGTGGTGGCCCAGGTCAACTCCTCCTGGACGACCCGGGTGTTCCGCGACGAGCTGGTGGAGTTCCAGGTCGACGGTACCGAGGGCAGTGCGGTGGCCGGGCTGCGGCGCTGCCGGGTGCAGCACCGGTCGACGACCCCCAAGCCGGTGTGGAACCCCGACCTGGCGGCCACCGAGGACTTCCGCGCGCAGTGGCAGGAGGTCCCGGACAACGAGGAATTCGATAACGGTTTCAAGGTGCAGTGGGAATTGTTCTTACGACACGTTGTTTCCGGTGAGGAATTCCCGTGGGATTTCCTGGCCGGCGCGCGAGGTGTGCAGCTCGCGGAGCTGGGACTTCGTTCCGCGAGGGAAGGTCGCCGCCTGGACGTTCCCGACCTGACACTCTAGGCCAAGATCGTCCGCCAAATGCTCTATTGACTGGACAGGAAAGGACACTACCGTCGTTGTGGGGTTGGTGAAAGCGCTTTCACCGGCTAGGTTTCATCCGGCATTGTTCTTCCCTCGACTGCGAAGTCGACGCTCGATGGAGAGGTCCCCATGATCGGTATCAGATCTGCTGCTGTCCGGCCGAGAACCGTGGCCGCGCTCGCCCTGGTCGCCACCACGTCCGGCCTGGGCATGCTCGCGCTGACCGCCCCGGCCAGCGCCGGGCTCACCACCTACTGCGAGGGTAGTGCGGGCGCGGTGACCGTGCCCGGCGACCTGGTGGTCGCCGCGGGCAAGTCGTGCACACTGGACGGCACCAAGGTGACCGGTGGCGTCACCGTCCAGGCCGGCGCCAACCTGGTGATCACCGGCGGTGAGTTCTCCGGTGGCGTTACGGTCGGCGCGGACGGCTTCTTCGACGCCCAGAACACCAAGATCGCCGGCGACGTCGTGCTCAACGACGCCTACGGCTCCTTCCTGTCCGGCGCGCCGATCGGCGGCTCGGTCAAGGTCAGCCCCGCCGCCGGTTCGGAGCGGGTGACGTACACGTTCGTCCAGGGCGTGAACGTCAAGGGCGGCGTCAGCTCCACCACCGGTGAGTTCTACGCCGAGAACTCCACCGTCGACCAGTCGGTCACCGGCACCGGCGTGAAGTACCTGGACCTGTCCGGCGTCGTCGTCGGCAAGGACCTCACCGTCTCGGGGGCAGCACAGGGCTCGGTGTTCTGCGCCGGCGAGGTCTACGGCAACGCGTCGTTCACCGGCAACGCCGGAACGCTCCAGCTGGGCGCGGACGGCCCGGTGCTGGGCTGCACCCAGGCCAGCTACTGGGGCGGCAACCTGACCGTGTCCGACAACAACGCCGACGTGCGGGTGAGCAACAACATCGTGCGCGGCAACCTGGCCGGGACCGGCAACTCGCCGGCGCCGACCGGTGAGAACAACCGGGTGCGGGGCACCGTGTCCGGCCAGTTCGAGAACCTGCAGGCCTCGGCTTCGGCCATGGCCGCCAGGTCCGCGGACCGTAGCTCGTCCGCCGAGGCGAAGCTCGAGCAGCGCCGTGCCGAGGCACGCGCCGAGGCGGGGGTCCAGCGCGCCGCGCTGTGACCGTTTCCGTTATGGACAACGCAGTCCGATAGGGGATGATCATGCGTCGAACCGGGCGGGTGCGGGCGTTGCTCGCGGTCGTGCTGGCAGTGCTGGTCACGATGACCGTGGCCAGCGTGCCCGCAGCAGCGCAGGGCCGTTTCGCGGTGCTGGTGTTCTCCAAGGTCACGAACTTCTACCACGACTCCATCCCGGCGGGGATCGAGGCGATCAAGAAGCTCGGGGCCGAGCACCAGTTCGACGTCGAGGTGTCCGACGACGCCGCGGCGTTCACCGACACCAACCTCGCCCGGTTCGACGCGATCATCTTCAACAACACCAACTCCACCCCGGAGAAGGGCGATCTGCTCAATGCCGAGCAGCGCGCCGCGTTCCAGCGCTACATCCGCGCCGGAGGCGGCTACACCGGCATCCACGCGGCCTCGGCCAGCGAACGCGACTGGCAGTGGTACGAGGGCCTGGTCGGCGCGATCTTCGACAAGCACCCGGCACCGCAGGTCGGCAGGGTGAAGGTGCTCGACCGCAGCCATCCGTCCACTAAGGACCTTCCGGAGCTGTGGGAGCAGAACGAGGAGTGGTACAACTGGAAGGTCAACCCGACCGGCAAGGTGCACACGCTCGCGCAGATCAAGGTCCGCGACGGCGTCACCGGGCTGGACGAGGGTAACGACCACCCGTGGTCGTGGTGCCAGAACTACGACGGCGGCCGCTCCTGGTTCACCGCCGGCGGGCACCACAAGGAGAAGTTCGCCGACCCGCTGTTCGTCAAGCACCTGCTGGGCGGCATCGAGTGGGCGGCTGGCGCCAAGCCCGGCGAGTGCGGTGCCACGCAGACCAAGAACTTCCAGCGGATCCCGCTGGTCGACAAGAACCTCGCCGACCCGTTCGAGCTGGCCGTCGCCCCGGACCGCCGGGTGTTCTACATCCAGCGCACCGGCCAGCTGAAGGTCATCGACCAGGACACCCTGCGGGTCACCACCGCGCTGGACTTCAAGTACGACTCGGAGATGCTCAGCCAGTCCGACGGGCTGCTCGGGCTCACCCTGGACCCGAAGTTCGCCGAGAACAACCAGCTCTACCTGCTGTACTCGGTGAAGGAGGCCAAGAAGCTGCACGTGTCGCGGTTCACCGTCGGCGCGGGCAACGTGGTCGACCCGGCCAGCGAGAAGGTGCTGCTGGAGATCCCCACCTTCCGCGGTGAGGGCAGGGCCAACTCGCACATGGCCGGTTCGCTGACCACCGACAAGCACGGCAACCTCTACATCGCCACCGGCGACAACACCGACCCGTTCGCCTCCGACGGCTTCACGCCGATCGACGAGCGTGCGGGCCGCCGGGCGTGGGACGCGCAGGGCACCTCCGGCAACACCAACGACCTGCGCGGCAAGATCCTGCGGATCACCCCGCAGCCGGACGGCACCTACACCGTCCCGCAGGGCAACCTGTTCGCGCCGGGCACGGACAAGACCCGCCCGGAGATCTACGTGATGGGGCTGCGTAACGCGTTCCGCATCGCCGTCGACCCGATCAGCGACGCGCTGCTGGTCGGCGAGTACGGCCCGGACTCACGCACCGCCAACCCGAACCGCGGGCCGGAGGGCACGGTCGAGTACCTGCGCATCACTCAGGCCGGCAACCACGGCTGGCCCTACTGCGTCGGCAACAACACCCCGTTCAACGACTACGACTTCGCCACCGGCCAGTCCGGTGCCAAGTTCGACTGCGGCAAGCTGGTCAACGACTCGCCCAACAACACCGGCCTGCGTGAGCTGCCGCCCGCCCAGCCGGCGTGGGTGTGGTACGCCTACTCGGCGTCGGCGGAGTTCCCGGAGCTGGGCACCGGCGGTGGCGGCCCGATGGGCGGCCCGGTCTACGACTACGACCCGGCCAACCCGCTGGTGACCAAGTTCCCCGAGTACTTCGAGAACAAGTGGTTCAACTACGAGTACACCCGCAAGTGGTTCAAGACGTTCTCGGTCCAGCAGAACGACCAGACGTTCACCGACCCGCGGTTCCCGCCGGTGAAGGCCGGTGACCTGCACTCGATCAACAGCGTGTTCGGCGGCATGAGCTGGATTCAGCCGTTCGACGCACACTTCGGCCCGGACGGCTCGCTCTACGTGATCGACTTCGGCTCCGGCAGCGGCACCGGCCGTGGCGGCAGCAACGAGGGCGCGGGCATCTACCGGATCGACTACGTCGCCAACGGCCGCAGGCCCACCGCCAAGATCACGCCGTCGGCCGACAACGGCCGCTTCCCGCTGACCGTCCGGTTCTCCAGCGAGGGCTCCGGCGGCGGTGACGGCGAGCCGGTCAGCTACGCGTGGGACTTCGACGGCAACGGCACCACCGACTCCACCGAGCCCAACCCGACCCACACCTACACCGAGCCCGGGCAGTACCCGGCGCGGCTGACGGTGACCAGCTCGGCCAACAAGCTCACCGGCGTCGCGGCCGTCGACATCACCGCGGGCAACCACCGTCCGCAGGTCAAACTGCGCACGCCGGTCGACGGCGGGGCGATGGACTTCGGCGACCGCATCCCGTTCGTCGTCGAGGTGAGCGACCGGGAGGACGGCCGGATCGACTGCTCCAAGGTGGTCGTGCAGTCCCAGCTCGGGCACGACGCCCACCTGCACCCGATGGACACCATGACCGGGTGCCGCGGCGAGATGCCCACCGACGACGGCGCCAGCCACGGGCCGGGGCAGAACCTCTACGTCGGGCTGTCCGCCACCTACACCGACGGCGGCGGGCCGCGGGGCGTGCCCAGCCTGACCGGGTCGGACCACCTGGTGCTGGAGCCACGGCGCAAGGAGGCCGAGCACTTCGAGGGTACCGGCGGCGCGCAGGGCGGCGCCGAGGTGCTGAGCAGGCCGAGCGCGTCCGCCGGCAAGCGGCTCGGCGAGATCGAGCACGGTGACTGGGTGATGTACGACCCGGTGAACCTTACCGGCATCCAGTCGGTGACCGTGGGCGCCAGCTCGGGCGGGCTCGGTGGCACGGTCGAGTTCCGGGCGGACTCGCCCACCGGGCAGCTGCTCGGGTCCGCGGTGATTCCCAGCACCGGCGGCTACGACAACGTCGTGTCGCCGACCGTCCCGCTCACCGACCCGGGGCGCACGGTGAAGCTGTACGCGGTGTTCGTCAATCCGGAGTGGACACCGGACAAGCCCGACCTGATGGGGCTGGACTGGCTGCAGTTCAACGGTGAGGGCATGCGGGCACCGGGAACCGCCACCGCAGTGACCGTGAAGGCCGACCCGGCCGGAGGCACGGCGCCGCTGGCGGTGTCGCTGTCGGCCACCGTCACCCCGCCCGCCGGACGGACGATCACCGGGCACCACTGGGACTTCGGCGACAACACGAAGGCCGAAGGCCCGGCCGCGACCCACACCTACGCACGCAAGGGCGTCTACACCGCCCGGCTCACCGTCACCGACGACAGGGGAACGCACAGCTCCGGAACCGTGACCGTCACCGTCGGCTGAAGGAGAAATCAGACCATGGACGAAACCCGCCGTGGATTCCTGCGCCTGGCCGCGACGGCCGGGGTGGCCGCCGGGGTAGCGACCGTTCTGCCCGGTACGGCGTCGGCCGAGCCGCTGACGTCCGTCCCGAAAGGACACATCGGGATCCAGCTCTACACCGTCCGGTCGCTGATGACCGGCGATCCACAAGGGACACTGAACGCGCTGGGCCGGATCGGCTACGCCACCGTCGGCGTCAGCGGCCTGTACGGGCACACGCCGCGGGCGTTTCGCGCCATGCTGGACAACGCGGGCCTGCGGGCCGTGCTGACCCACACCAGCTGGGACGCGATGCGGGCCGATGTCGACAAAGAGATCGAAACGGCCCGGGTGCTGGGGGTGCGGTACCTGGTGGTGCCGTCCCTGCCGGGCTCGCTGCGCACGGTCGCCGGCTACACACAGGTCGCCGCCGCGTTCAGCCGGTGGGGGATCGCCGCCCGCAGTGCCGGGCTGAAGTTCCTGTTCCACAACCACGGCGTGGACTTCATGACCGTGGACGGCAAGGTGCTCTACGACATCCTGGTCGAGCAGACCGACGCCCGGTTCGTCAACTTCGAGCTGGACCTGTACTGGATCATCCAGGGCGGGTACGACCCGGTGTCCTACTTCGAGCGGTACCCCGGGCGGTTCCCGGTGTATCACGTGAAGGACATGGCGCCCAACGGGTCGTTCGAGGACGTCGGCTACGGCACCATCGACTTCCCGCGCATCTTCCGGCGGTACCGGGAGTCGGGAATCCTGGAGTACGTCGTGGAGCACGACCAGCCGAAGGACCCGCTGGCCTCGGCCGCGCGTAGTTACGGCTACCTGTCGACGGTGCGGTTCTGATGCGGGCGCTGGTGTTCGCGGTGGTGTTCGCGGCGTCGCTGGTGCCCGGGGTCGCCTCCGCCGACGCGCCGCCGGGGTGCCGGATCGGGTCGACCGTGGTCACCGGCGTGATGGACGGCTCGAACTGGGCACCCCGCACCCCGGCCAAGTGGCGCTTCGCCGACGGTGAGGCGGTGCTGACCGAGCCCGGCACCAACCCGGGCCCGCCGCGGCGGCCGTTCGAGTACGCCACGCTCACCGCCGGGCCGTCGTTCGCCAGCGTGCAGGTCGACGCCGAGGTGCGCATCGACGCGCCGGTGACGCTGAACAACCGGGACGTGATCATCACGTTCGGGCAGGTGTCGGATACCCGCTACTACTACGCGCACCTGTCGCAGGACAACACGATCTACCCGCACAACGGGATCTTCGTGGTCAACGACGCCGACCGGCTGCGGCTGGACGACCAGTGGAACGGCTCGGTCGGCGCGCCGCCTGCGATCACCGACGCCGAGTACCACCACGTGCGGGTGCGGCACTGCGTGCCGACCGGGCGGATCACGGTGTTCGTCGACGACATGTCCACGCCGCTGATGACGGCGACCGACCGGACGTTCCGGCTCGGCGGCCGGATCGGGTTCGGCTCGTTCGACAACCACGGCCGGATCCGCGAGGTGACGGTGACAGGCACGCCGGTCACCCCACGCTGAGCGCAAGGAATCTGCAAGGGCCACCTCCTATCGTCGGCGCTTCGAACTGGGCATGGACGAGTGAGGTGCGATGAGGAAACGGGGAATCGGTGTGGCGGCGGGGATGGGACTCACCGCCCTGGTCGCCGGTACGTTGCTGGCGGCTCCGGCGGTGGCCGCTCAGGCCGAGGTGGCCTCACCGATGGGGCTGGTGAAGTACCCGGACGAGTTCCGGACGCTGGGCGAGTGCCAGGCCGTCGGCAACGACATGGTCCGCAGGACCTGGGCGTGGTTCTACGAGTGCAAGTACACCGTGCCGTGGGCCCTGTACTACGAGCCGCGCTGACCGGCGGATTTCAAGCACGTGAAGGCCACCTTCACTACGTGAGACGTGGTGAAGGTGGCCTTCACGTGCGTTCGCGCACTGCGGAATGATCGCCGGCTGGCTAGCGTTGTGGCTGACGACCCAGACCTGATGAGGAGTCCAGCACAATGCTGTTCGGTGACGAGCACGTCCGGCGTTACGAGGAGACCGACGGAGAGGTCGGCCACGATTGGGAGAAGGGCGCACCGATCCTGGTGCTCACCACGAAGGGGCGCAAGACGGGCAAACCGCGCAAGTTCGCCCTCATCTACCAGAAGGTCGGCGACGACTACGTGATCGTCGCGTCCAAGGGCGGCGCCGACGAGCACCCCGGCTGGTACCACAACCTCGTCGCCAACCCCGAGGTCGGCGTCCAGGTCAAGGCCGACAAGTTCACCGCCGTCGCCCGGACCGCCACCGGCGACGAGCGGGCGAGCCTGTGGCCGACGATGGCCGCCGTGTGGCCCGACTACGATGAGTACCAGAAGAAGACCGACCGCGAGATTCCCGTGGTCGTGCTGGAACGAAAGTAGCGGGCGGGAGCGGACCGGTGGCGCAGGCGGACGAGATCGAGGTGGCCGGGCTGCTCGCCAGGCTCGCCGAGGCACAGCACCAAGCTGAGCTCGGCGAGCTGAACCCGGCCGAGCTGCCGGGCCTGCTGCGGGCCCAGCGGATCGTGCGGGAGATCGCCGACTGGCCGGTGGAAGCCGACTCCGACCGGTGACGCGCTGGACCGAACTGGCGCCCGACGCCGCCGGTCCGTCGCCGCGGGAGCTGCGGTCCGGGTCGCTGCCACGCACCGGGCGAGGAGCCTGGTACGGCCTGGCCATCGACGTCATCCGGCCGATGCTGGTGCACGGCGGCCGGATGCGGTTCCGCGGGCTGCGGCACGTCCCCCGGACGGGTGGCGTGATCATCGCCAGCAACCACCTGTCGTTCGCCGACCCGGCCACCCTCACGTTCTTCTGCCTGGCCGCCGGCCGCGTCCCGCGCTACCTGGCGCGCGACGACCTGTGGCGGATGCCGGTGATCGGCCGGGTGATGACCTCCGGCGGGCACATCCCGGTGCATCGCGGGAGGTCGTCGGTGGTCGACGCCTTCCGGGACGCCGTCGGCGCCGTCGAGGCGGGGGAGTGCGTGGTGGTCTTCCCGGAGTCGACGTTCAGCGACGACCCGGACGGCTGGCCCGCCCGCGGCAAGCCCGGCGTGGCCCGCATGGCGCTGGCCACCGGCGCGCCGGTGGTGCCGGTCGCCAACTGGGGCACCCACCACCTGCTGCCCCGCGGCAGCTACCTGCCCCGCTTTCTGCGCAGGCCCGCCGTCGACATCGTCGCGGGCCCGCCGGTCGCGCTGGACGACCTGACGCCGCCCGGGGGCGGCCGCGTGGGCGCCGCCGCGCTGGCCGAGGCGACCGGCCGCATCATGGGGTCCCTCACCGGCCTGCTGGCCGACATCCGGGGCGAGGTGCCGCCCGTCACCCGGTAGGGCGAAGGGCGTGAAGGACGCATAAGCTGCGGACATGGCACATTTCGACGTGGTGGTACTGGGCGCGGGCCCCGGGGGATACGTCGCGGCCGTGCGCGCCGCGCAGCTCGGGCTGCGGACGGCGATCGTGGAGCAGAAGTACTGGGGCGGCGTGTGCCTCAACGTCGGCTGCATCCCGTCCAAGGCGCTGCTGCGCAACGCCGAGCTGGCGCACCTGGTGAACAACGAGGCCGACGTGTTCGGCATCCAGGTCGACGGCTCGGTCCGGTTCGACTACGGCGTGGCGCACGACCGCAGCCGCCAGGTCGCCGAGGGGCGCGTCAAGGGCGTGCACTTCCTGATGAAGAAGAACAAGATCACCGAGTTCGACGGCAAGGGCACCTTCACCGACGCCAACACGCTGCGGGTGGACCTGTCCGGCGGCGGCACCGAGACCGTCACGTTCGACAACTGCATCATCGCCGCCGGTGCCACCACCAGGCTGCTGCCCGGCACCAGCGTCAGCGACCGCGTGGTGACCTACGAGGAGCAGATCCTCGACCGCGAGCTGCCGGAGAGCATCATCATCGCCGGAGCCGGCGCGATCGGCGTCGAGTTCGCCTACGTGCTGCACAACTACGGCGTGAAGGTCACCATCGTCGAGTTCCTCGACCGGATGGTCCCGCTAGAGGACGCCGAGGTGTCCAAGGAGCTGGCGCGGCGGTACCGCAAGCTCGGCGTCGAGGTGCTGACCTCGACGAAGGTGGAGTCGATCGACGAGTCCGGGGAGAAGGTCCGCGTCACCGTCTCGGCCAAGGGCGAGCAGAAGGTGCTGGAGGCGGACAAGGTCCTGCAGGCCATCGGGTTCCAGCCGCGGGTGGAGGGCTACGGCCTGGAGAACACCGGCGTGCGGCTGACCGAGCGCGGCGCCATCGACATCGACGGCCGGTGCCGCACCAGCGTGCCGCACATCTTCGCGATCGGCGACGTCACCGCCAAGCTCATGCTGGCGCACGCCGCCGAGTCGATGGGCATCATCGCCGCGGAGACGATCGGCGGCGCGGAGACCATGGAGCTGGACTACGTCATGATCCCGCGGGCCACCTACTGCCAGCCGCAGGTGGCCAGCTTCGGCTGGACCGAGGAGCAGGCGCGGGAGAAGGGCTTCGACGTCAAGGTGGCGAAGTTCCCGTTCACCGCCAACGGCAAGTCGCACGGCCTCGGCGACCCGGGCGGCTTCGTGAAGCTGATCAGCGACAACACGCACGGCGAGCTGCTCGGCGCGCACCTGATCGGCCCGGACGTCACCGAGCTGCTGCCGGAGCTGACGCTGGCCCAGCAGTGGGACCTCACCGTCCACGAGGTGGCCCGCAACGTCCACGCGCACCCCACCCTGGGCGAGGCCGTCAAGGAGGCCGTGCACGGCCTGGCCGGCCACATGATCAACCTGTAGCGCGGGGTCCGGCTCCCGGCACACGTCTATTGCCGTGAAGGGGGCCCTCACGGCATGAGACGCCGTGAGGGCCCCCTTCACGGCATTCAGGCGGGCGGGAACGTGCAACTCGCGGGTCCAGAACGTACGACTCGCGCGTCAGAACGTACGACTCGCGCGTCAGAACGTACGACTCGCGCGTACGGGCCGTTCACGCCACGAAGCCTGTGGTGGCCGCTGGTTGCGGTGGGATGTGGGCGGGAGCGTGGAATTCGCGTGCTGGAAGGCGGAGTTCGCGTGCACGAGCGCGGAGTTCACCAGATGAGACACCCGCGTCATGATGCGGACCCGCGAGTCCCACCGTCGTGCACGCGAGTTCCACGCTCCGGCACGCGAACTCCACGCTCCCGCACCACCACGAGTCCCGACCTTGCCGGAGCCCTGGCACCAGACCCCGGGGAGGCCCCCTTCACGGTATTCGCGGACTCGCCCGGCGCGGGTCAGGGAGCGGAACGGCGGAACCGGCGGAAGAGGCCGCGTGCCACCAGCGGGGTCACGATGACCACCAGCAGCACGCCGGCCGCCCAGGCGCCGAACTCGCCGAACGCGCCCTCGCCGTAGGCGGCGGGCTCGGCGTTGCGCCAGTCCTTCGAGCCGCCGTTGGCCAGATCCTCGGCGTCCTCACCGGCGCCGGGACCGTTCGTGGCCGCCGCCTGCTGGCTGGTGGCCGGACCGTTGGTGGCGGGGCCCTGACCGCCCTTGGTGAGCTTGTCCACCCCACCCATGGCCTCGAACGGGTCGGGCGGGCTGGACGCGCCCGCGCCGAGGCTGCCGTGGAACGTCGGGTTGTTGCAGTTGCCCGCGTTCAGCTGCGTCGCGGGCCTGCCGCTGAGCCTGGCGACGGAGTTCATCATCTCCTGCGACAGGTTGGGCGGCAGCGGGGAGAATCCGGCGGCGGCCATGTTGACCTGCCCCTGGCAGGCGACGTGTTCCATGAACCGCACCATCGTCTCCGACTTGCCGGGGTCGGAGTACACGGTGCGGCAGGTGTCGCGGTCCGGGGCGGGCCGGCACGGTGTCATCAGGTAGGAGTACGCCGAGATCGGGTACGTCTTCGGGTCCGGGTTGGTGTACACACCGGACAGTTCCTGGCTCAGGTCCGGGCGCAGGTTCGCCCGGGTCAGCGCGGCGGCGATGTTCTCCGCGTAGGGCTGCACCCACTTGCCCGCGGCGTTCTCCACCCAGGCGGCCTGCACGTCGTACTTCTTGGCGTAGGCGAACTCGTCGTAGCCGATGGTCCAGCGCTGGTTGCGGACGAAGCCGGCGATCATGTCCGAGTTGGCCATCAGCTGGTAGTTGATCCCCGCCTGCACGGCGCCGACCAGGTTGATCGGCCGGGTGCTCGGCAGGAAGTGGCCCATGTTGGACCGGCGCATGAAGTTCTGGTACGGACCGGGGGCCGCGTGGGCGACGAAGTCGTAGAACAACGCCGTCGTGCCCGAGTCGCCACCGCGCCCGACCAGCTTGATGGGCTGGTCGGGCAGCGCCTTGCCGCCGTTGGTGGCGGTGATGGCCGGGTCGGACCAGCGGGTGATCTCACCGGAGAAGATCCGGCCGATCGTCTGCTGGTTCAGGTGCAGGTAGTTGACCGGATTGCCGCCCGCGTCGGTGATGTTGTACATGACCGCGATCGCGCCGGCGACGTCGGGAACGTACTGGAATCCACGCTCCCGGGTGGGTTTACCGCCGATACCGGCCGCCTCCAGCGAACTGACCTCGGCCTCGGTACCCGCGAAGTCGATCGTGCTGATGCCGTAGCCCGTCACGCCGGCCGGTGAACCGGTTCCGGTGTACTGCACCGGGATTCCCCTGGTGTTGGCGTTGCTCACCCAGTCGGCCATGGCGGGCTCCACGTAGGTGGAACCGCCGCCGAGGATGGGGGTGGCCGCCAGCGCCACCGGCGGGGACACCGACAGTCCGATCAGGACACAGCAGACCAGTGCGGCCAGTCTTCGCATCGCTCTTTCCCCTTAGCCGAAACGGCCGTTGACGTAGTCGTAGGTACGCGGGTCGTCGGGCTCGGTGAACACCTTCTCGGTCGGGCCGTGCTCGACCACCCGGCCCGGCTCGTTCTCCGCGGCCAGGAAGAACGCGCAGTGATCGGACACCCGCTGGGCCTGCTGCATGTTGTGGGTGACGATCACGATCGTCACGTCGTGGCCGATCTCGGAGATGGTCTGCTCCACCCGGCGGGTGGAGGTCGGGTCCAGTGCCGAGCAGGGCTCGTCCATCAGCAGCACGTTGGGCCGCACCGCCAGCGACCGGGCGATGCACAGCCGCTGCTGCTGCCCGCCGGACAACGCGCCGCCCGGCGAGTTCAGCCGGTCCCGCACCTCCCGCCACAGCCCGGCCCGCTCCAGGCTCTGCTCGACCAGCGCGTCCTTGTCGTCGCACTTGAGCCCGGCGAGCTTGAGCCCGGCCAGCACGTTGTCCCGGATGGACATCGCGGGAAACGGGTTGGGCTTCTGGAACACCATGCCGATCCGCAGCCGGACCTGCTGCGCGCGGGTGCCTTCGGCGTAGATGTCGGTACCGTCCAGCAGCACCTCGCCGCCGAGCGTGGCCGAGGGGACCAGCTCGTGCATCCGGTTGAGGATGCGCAGGAACGTCGACTTGCCACAGCCGGACGGGCCGATCAGCGCGGTGACCTCCCTGGCGGGCATGGTCAGCGACACGCCCTCCAGCACCAGCCGGTCACCGAACCAGGCGGCCACGTCCCGCGACTCCAGCGTTGCCGCACCGGGCGGCGGCCCGCCGACGAGTGTCACCTCGCGGGTGGAGGCCGCGGGGCCGTCCTCGTACTCGGCTTCGAGGTAATCGATGGTCACGTGCGCTCCTGGCGTCTCGTTCTGCGGGCTCGGCGCTTCGTCCTGCCGCGGCCGGCCAGCCGGGCCAGTGCGAACAGCAGGAAGATGACGATGATCAGCACCAGCGCGCCGACGTAGCCGCGGTCCTGCATGGACTCCACCGGCTGCTGGATGTTGCGGTAGACGAACAGCGGCAGGCTCTCCTGCGTGCCCGCGAACGGGTTGGCGTTGAGCACGGTGGCGCCGAACGAGGTGAACAGCAGCGGCGCCGTCTCGCCGACCACCCGCGCGATGCCGAGGATGATCGCCGTCGTCACGCCGGTGCGGGCGGTGGGCAGCACGACCGACCACACCGTGCGGGCCCGGCTCGCGCCCAGCGCCAGCGACGCCTCCCGCAGCCCGTCCGGTACCAGCCGCAGCACCACGTCGACGGTCCGGGTGACCGTGGGCAGCATGACGATGGACAGCGCGAAGCTGGCCATCAGGCCGTTGTAGTTGAACAGCGACGATCCGGACAGCGCGCCGGGGATGACCAGCGCCGCGTAGATGAACAGGCCGGCGATCACCGACGGCAGGCCGCTCATGGCGTCGACGAAGATCCGGACTGGCTTGCGGAAGCGGGACCGGGTCTCGTTGAGGAAGATCGCGGTCAGCAGCCCGAGCGGGACGACCAGCAGCAGCGCCAGCGCCGTCTGCTCCAGAGTCCCGGTGATGGCGTGCAGCCCGCCGCCCGCGGTGGCCGGGTCCACCGGGCTCACCGTCGCGGAGTCCTCGGCGAAGAAGTTCAGCCGCAGGTTCGGCGCGCCGCGGACCACGATGTAGCTCAGCAGGAACAGCAGGGGTATCAGCAGGCCCAGCATCCCGGTGAACACCACGGTGGTCACCAGCCGGTCGGTCGCGGCCAGCCGCCCGGCCCGGTCGCGGAACACCAGGTACTGCATCACCAGGAAGAGCAGGTAGCCGACGATCAGATCGGCCAGCCAGCCCGGCGAGTCCAGCAACAGCCGCATCACGAACCAGGTGAACAGCGCCGAGGAGATCGCGCAGCCGAGCAGCACCCAGCGGTCCTCCCGCGTGGTGACGCTGGTGCGCCTGCGGACCGGCCGCCGCGGCGGCGGCGCCGGAGCCTCCAGCATCGTGGTCACGCGTCCACCCCCGCACCGGACCGGCTCCGGGAGATGATCACCGACGCCGTGAAGTTGGTGGCCAGCGTGAACACGAACAGCACCAGGCCCGCGGCCATCAGCGCGTTCACCCCCAGCCCGGAAATGCCCGCGTTGCGGGCGATGAACCCGGAGATCGTCGACCCGCCGCTCTCCAGGATCCGGGTGACGATCTCCGGCAGCTGCGGCAGCAGCAGCGACACGGCGATCGTCTCGCCCAGCGCCCGGCCCAGCCCGAGCATCGCGCCGCCGATGATGCCGCCGCGGCCGAACGGCAGGATCACCGAGCGCACCATGCCCCAGCGGGTGCCGCCCAGCGCGAGTGCCGCCTCCTTCTCACCGGGCGGGGTCTGGGCGAACACCTCGCGGATCACCGAGGTGGTGATCGGCAGGACCATCAGCGACACCACCAGCCCTGCCAGGAACATCGACTGCACCAGCGTCGCGTTCTCCGTGGTCTCGAACAGCGGAATCCAGCCCAGGTTGGCCGACAGCCACGCGGCGACGGGTTCCACCTGCGGTGCCAGGAAACTGAAGCCCCACAGGCCGTACAGCAGGCTGGGCACGGCGGCCAGCAGGTCCACCGTTCCGGTGAGCAGGCCACGCAGCCGCGGTCCGGCGTAGTCGGTGATGAACAACGCGGCGAGCATGCTGATCGGCACCGCCACCAGCACGGCGATCACCGCGACGGTCACCGTTCCGGTGAGCATGCCCAGCACGCCGAACACCGGATTGTCCCCGGCCGGGTCGAAGTGGATGGTGGTGAAGAACCCGAACCCCGCGTGCCGCAGCGCCGGGGCGGCCTCCACGGTGAGGAAGAACCCGATCACCACCAGCAGCAGCAGGACGAAGACTCCGCCACCGGTGGTGACGCGGCGGAAGATCTTGTCCGCTCGGGACGGCCGGTCCGCGACGGTTCTTCGCGACGGACCCTTCGGTTGGGTGGCGGCAACGGTCACGCGGAGCAGTATGGAAGTGGGCCGGGGGGCGGTAGGTGTGGTGAAGGTGAACGCCCGACGGGACGGTGGTGAAACCCCGATCGCACCGGGCGTTCGCGCGTTGACCGGACGCGGGCCGCTGGCCCACGGTGTTCCGCGTGTCCGTCAAGAGATGTGTCGTCGCGATCGCGTGTGCCGTGCTCGCCGTCGCCCCGCTGGGCGCACCGGCGGCCGTTGCGCAGCCGCCCCAGCTGCCGTACCAGGTCACCACCACCCCAGCGGACCTGTCCTCGGTCCGCGACAGCGACGTGGTGCGTCTGAGCATCGCCGGACTGCCAGCCGGGGCGAGCGCCACGGTCGCCCTGTGCCCGGAGGACCTGCGGGACGCGCTGACGTTCAACAACACCGCGGTCTCCCGGTTCACCAACTACTGCCAGCACATCCAGGGCGTCTACTCGGCCTCGCCCGCCCGCTACCCGGCCGCCGGGCAGCCGCGCAACGCCGCCACTGGGACCATCGACATCGCCTACCCGGTCAGCCGCGGTGAGACCCAGGCACTGAACATCAACTGGGACCCCGTCTACGGCAAGGTCTACCGCGACGCCAACGGCAAGAACGTCGTCCGGCCCGAGGCGCCCAAGTACTCCTACAAGTGCGACGAGACCTCGCCGTGCGCGATCTGGGTGCAGATCACCGCGACCCCGCCCGGCCAGACCAAGCCGGTCACCTGGCTGACCCGGACCGGGCCGGTGCGGCCGTCGATGGACACCGGCGGGCCCGCCGGCTGCCAGCCCCCGGCACCGGGCCGCTCGGTCACCGCCGCCTACCCGGAACGGCTGGCCAAGTCCGCCGTCGCGTGGAACTCGCTGCTGTGCTCGCCGACCGGCGGACCCAGCCCGGTGCAGCCGCTGGCGATCGGCGAGGGTGACGCGCTGGCCGGGTTCGACAAGGCGGAACGGGACCTGGCCTACACCGGCGCCGGCACCGCGCTGAGCGAGGACCCGCGCAGGGAACGGGTATCGGTGCCGGTGGCGCTCAACGCCGTCGTGCTCGCCGCCGTCGGCAGGCAGCCCGCCGGCAAGACCGACAGCGGCGCCACGTTCACCGGCCCGATCACCGACACGCTGACCTTCGACTGGTCCGAGCTGGCCAACCTGATCGCCAAGCGCACCGCGAGCGAGGGCTTCCACGTGGGCGGGGTGATGGCCAACGGGTCCACTTTGGTCAGCCGCAACCCGTTGCTGGCCGGGATGTTCCCGCAGGACCGGCTGTTCGGCGACTTCGGCCTGTCCGGCAACGTCGGCACCGACACCGGCCCGCTGCTGCTGAGCACCATGCTCACCCAGAAGGCTCCGGCCCAGTGGCGGTTCCTGCCCACGCAGAAGGGCGGTGCGCCGGTCGGGGTCATCAAGGACTACCTCGCGGTCAACGACGGCCTGGTCAACATCGCCACCGCGCTGACCAAGGGCGGGGTGCGCAAGCAGATGCAGGACCTGTCCATGGGGCTCTGCCCGGAGAACCGGACCTGCGCCGGCTACGTGCTCACCGACCTGGCCACGGCCGTCGAGTCGGGGTGGACGCCGGTGGCCCTGCCCAACTCGGCTGGCAAGTTCGTCGCCCCCACCCCGCAGTCCCTGCAGGCCGCGGCCGCTCACCTGCGGCCCGCCGAGGACGGCACGCTACTGCTCGGGGACACCGGCGCCGACCAGGCCGCCTACCCGCTGACGTTCGCCGAGCACGCCGTGGCACCCGGCAACGCGCTGGTCGGCGCCGACTGCACGCCCCGCAAGGACGCGCAGGACACGTTGCGGGGCGTGCTGACCACCGCCGTCGGCGGCGGGCAGAAGGTCCTCGGGCCCGGCATGGTTCCGCTGACGCCGGACCTGGTGACCACGGCCCGCGAGCGGATCGCGAAGGTCGGCGCCGGGCCTGCCGGCGAGGCGTGCGCGGAGAACAAGGACATCCAGCAGAACCCGCCGCCACCGGCCGGTGGCCCGCAGGGCGGGGGAACCGGCGCGCTGCCGCCGGGCGGACCGGCAGGCGGCCTGCCCGCCGCCGGGCCGGGCCCGGACGCGGGCGCCCTGACCCAGGCGCCCAGCCCGGCCACCGTCGAGGCGGCCAAGCTGCTGGCCGGCAACACCCGGATCCCGCTGTTCCCCGGGGCGGGCGTGCTGGCGATCCTGCTGCCGCTGGTGGCGCTGGGCCTGCTGGTGGTGCTGCCGTCCTCGACGGCCTACCTGGCCGCCGGACGGCCGGTGCCCGCGTGGCTGGCCCGGGCGGCCGGCTGGGTGGGACAGCGGATCGCACGCCTGCGCGGGGCCGCGGCGTGACCACGCAGGCACCGGGGTTCGTCCGGTTCGGGCCGGCGTGGATCGGCGGCGTGGTGGTCGCGTGGCTGGCCACCGCCGTCGTGAGCTTCGCGCTGGTCGTCTACGCGGTGGGGCCGCTGCTGCAGAACAGTGACCAGCGGGAGGCGCTGTCCGTGTTGCGCGGTGAGATGGACAAGGCGCTGGGCGCCACGCAGAGCCTGCTCGGCGCCGCCCCGCCGGACCGGCCGGCCGAGTTCGGCGCGCCGGTCGCGGTGCTGGAGGTGCCGAGGTTGCGGCTGCAGCAGGTCGTCGTCGAGGGTGCCGGTCCGAGCCAGACGGCGTCCGGCCCCGGGCACGTGCCGGGGACGTCCGGGCTCGGGCAGCCGGGCAACTCCGCGGTCGTGGGCCGCTATTCCGGCTACGGCGGCGCGTTCGGCCAGCTGGCCGACCTGCGGACGGGCGACCAGATCGTCACCGCGACCACGCAGGGCAAGTCGGTGTACCGGGTGACCGAGGTGGCCACCCGGAGCCTCGACGAGCGCGCCGACTACGGCAAGACCCCCGACGACCGGCTCACGCTGGTCACGTCCACGTCCTGGTGGCCGTTGGCCGCCGACGAGGCCACCGTGGTGACCGCCGTGCTGGACGGCAAGCCGTTCCGGCCGACTCCCCAGCACGGCAAGACCGACGGCCAGGACGGCCGCACCGGCGACCCGGCCGGCTGGGCGATGCTGGCGCTGGCGTTCGGCGGGTTCGTCGCCGCGGCCGCCGGGGCGACCGTGCTCTACCGCCGGTGGCGCCCGGTGTCGACCTACGTGCTCACCGCGCCGGCGTTGCTGGTGCTGGCGACGCTGTCGGCGATGGCCGTGTGGCGCCTGTTCCCCGCCTGGAGCTGACCCGACTTTCGCAGGTGCCCTCCGCCGGGGACGCTCGATTAGCGTTCCGCGCATGCGTTCCGCCGCCACAGCAACCATTGTCACCGCACTGGCCGCCGTCGCCGCACTGGCCACGCCCGCACACGCGATCGTCGACGGCGAGTTCACCGAGTCGGCGCCCTGGTCGGCCCGCCTGTACCAGGACGGGTCCGACGGCTACTGCACGGCCACCGTCGTCGGTCCACAGTGGATTCTGACCGCCCGGCACTGCATCGGCGGCGAGCACCGGTGGGGCTTCCGGATCGGCGACGTCGAACACGCCAAGGGGGAGTACGTCGACGCCGCGGACAACGGGGTCACCCTGCACCGCGACGCCGACCTGGCGCTGGTCAGGCTGGCGAAGCCGGTGGCCGCGCCCGCGGTCTCGCTGGGCGGCCTCGACGACGTCGCCACCGGCGACACGGTCACCATCCACGGCTGGGGTGACACCGGCGGCGGGAAGCAGTCGCCGCTGCTGAAGAACGCGCGGCTGGAGGTGACCGACGTCGCGGCCACCGACGCCTACGGCGGCCGCGCGGTCAACGGCAACCGGATCAACGGGGTCTGCGGCAGCGGGGACTCCGGCGGCCCGATGTTCAACGCCGCTGGCGTCCAGGTGGGCGTGCTGTCCACCGGGAACGCCACCAGCTGCCAGTACACCCACGTCGGCGCCTACCGCGACTGGATCGCCTCGGTCACCGGCTGAGCGTGCGGACAGCCCCCGCGCCCGGCGGGCGCGGGGGCTGCGGGGGTGTGCGTCAGGACAGGGTGCAGCCGCCGGTCAGCGGCTTGAAGCCGTACAGCTCCAGGGTGTCGTTCAGCGTGCCGGCGCACAGCGGGCTCGGGCCCGAGGCGTCGAAGCCGACGGCGTTGACGGCCTGGCCGTAGGAGACCGACCGGGTGTCGACGATGTGGTACACGGTGCGAGCACCGAGGAAGGTGTCGGCGAACGCCGGCACCAGCTTGCCGCCCTCGGTCGCGTAGAGGGCGCCGTCGTAGCCGGCGCCGGACAGCGGCCGCACGTCGAAGCCGGCGCGCTTGTCGGTGACGATGCCGTTGCCCTGGGCCACGAACTGGGCCACCGAGAACGGCGTGATCGCGGCGGCGCGGTCGGCGGCCGGGATCGCGGCGGCGTCGTGCTCCTGGTGCCGCTTGATCGTCACCGGCTTGGTGGTCGGGTCGAAGCCCAGCACGGTGCCGGTGAAGAACGACAGCGTGCCGGAACCGGCCTGTGGCAGGTAGACCTGGATCGCCGCGTCGGCGCCGCCGACCTGGTTCCAGTTGGTGATGCTGCCGTCGTAGATGCCACGCAGCTGGGTCAGGCTCAGGTTGACGCCCGCGGCGGCGCCGGTCGGCAGGACCGAGTAGCTGACGCCATCGGAGGCGAAGCCGTAGTACTCGAACTCGGCCGGGTCGCTGGAGCTCGGGCCGGAGGAGGACCGGGCCACGTCGATCGCGCCGTTGCCGGCCTCGACCGAGGCACGCAGCGCGGCCTTGCCCGCCGACGAGCCGTTGGGGGGCAGGTTGCCCGGGTTGGTGTAGACGACCTCGTCGGCGAACGGGTCGGCCGGGACGGTGAACGAGCCGCCGGAGGCCAGCTGCGGCGGGACGTTGACGAAGTTGTCCTTGTCGGTGTTCCAGCCGGCGGCGTTGGACAGGCGGAACAGCTCCGCCGTGATGTCCTGGGTGGTGTCCGAGCCCGCGGCGGCGATGACCTCCGCGAGGCCGTTCGGGCCCTCGACCGCCGAGGCGGTACCGGTCATGGCCAGGCAGGCACCGGTGGCCAGGGCGGTGACACCGAGAAACCGAGCAGTACGAGCACGCATGGATTCAGCACTCTCTCTCTAGTCTCACTACGATCCGGGGAACTCCCGGGTGCGGGCACCACGCTCGCCGGGCAGGCTGGACGATGTGGGTGCGTTGCGTTCCCGCCCGACGGCACGTCGGTGAAGCACCGACGAACGCACTCAGCGTGAGCCCGGCCGGGTGTCCATCCGGTATTTGGTGCGCCAGTCGGCGATCCGTTCCTCACCCGGCAGCCCGGCGACGGGAACGGCGGCGCGGAAACGGTCCAGACCTTGCCGCGCCTCCACCTTGCGGCCGTAGCCGCGGCCCGCGACGGCGACCAGTTCGGCGTCGGCGTAGAGCAGCCAGCGCCAGCTGCCGCCGCTGGTATGGCTGAACTCGGCGGTCAGCCCGGCGACGGTGGCGCGCAGCCGCAGGATCGCACCGGCACACTCGGTGGCGTCGCGGAAGGTGCCCGCGCTGCCACCGAGTGAGAGGTTGTTGCCCCCGAGCAGTCGCCAGCGGGTCCCGTTGGCGGAGTCGACCAGCTGAAACCGCGGTGTCCTGGCCACGGTCCGGCCCCCTCGCAACTATTGGATTATTCCCCATGTGTCGCCGGGTTTATCGGGCGGTCACCGTGCCCGGGTTACGTCCGTGGATGAAGGCCCGACGGCACGGCGGTGAACAGTTGCGTAGTGCAACTGTTTGTCCTCCATGTCCCCGAACGGGTTGCTGATCTACCATCAACCCACTTCGACGACGAGGGGAGGCGGGTACATGCCGGCGTCGGCAGGCAGCAGCGCGAGCACGCGCCGCCCCCGCTGGCTGCCCGCCCGTGCCGTGCCCCGCGACGACGCCGCGCAGAGCGCGTCGGTCCTGCGCGCGGCCCGCAACATCGCCGAGGAACTGCGCGACGGCGTCACTGGGCGCCGGGCCCGGCACGCCGCCAGGGGAATCCGCCGCCTGCTGGGCGCCGACGGGGTCGCGCTGGCCGACCTGTCCGGCACCCAGCTGTGGGCGGGGCAGCAGCCCGCCGGTGTCGACACCGCCGCCCTGGTCGACGACGTGCTGCACAGCGAGACCCCCACCGGCAGGACCCCGGTGCTGGCGCTGCCGCTGCACGTGGCCGACGAGCTGGTCGGGGTGCTCGTCGTGCACGGCGAGCTGGACCGTGCCGCCGTCCGTGAGGTCGCCGCCTGGGTCGCCGACGCCCTGGAACGCGCGCGGCTGGACGCGTCGGCCGAGAACGCCGCCCGCGCCGAGCTGCGGGCACTGCGCGCGGAGATCTCCCCGCACTTCGTCTACAACGCGCTCACCGTCATCGCCTCGCTGGTGCGGTCCGAACCGGACCGTGCCCGCGAGCTGATGCTCGACTTCGCCGACTACATCCGCTACAGCCTGGCCCGGCACGGCGAGTACACCACGCTGTCCGACGAGTTCCACGCCATCGAGACCTACCTGGCCCTGCAGCGTGCCGTGCTCGGCGAGCGGCTCACCGTGCAGGTGCGGGTCTCGCCCGAGGTGCTCGCCGTCGCCGTCCCCTACCTGGTGTTGCAGCCGATCGTGGAGAACGCGGTGCGCCACGGCATCGAGCCCTCCTCGGGGAAGGGCACCGTGCAGGTGTCCGGGGTGGCCGAGGGCACCGACTGCGTGATCAGCGTCGAGGACGACGGGGTGGGCATGGACCCGGCGCACGCCGAGGCCGTCCTCGCCGGCAAGGGCGATCCAGGCAGCGTCGGACTGGCCAATGTGGACCGCAGGCTGCGCAGCGTGTACGGGTCCTGGTTCGGGCTCGTGGTGGAGACGGCCGTGGGGGAGGGCACCCGAGTGGTGCTGCGGGTTCCCCGATTCCAACCGGGAGTGATGCCGTGACCGGGCTGAGGGTGCTGGCCGTCGACGACGTGCCGCCGGCGCTGACCGAGCTGTGCCGGCTGCTGGAGGACGCTCCCGAGGTGTCCGAAGTGGCCGGTGCGGGCGACGCGGTGAGCGCCCTGCGCCGGATTCAGAGCGAGCGGTTCGACGCGGTGTTCCTGGACATCTCGATGCCCGGCCTGGACGGGCTGGAGATGGCCTCGCTGCTGGCCAAGCTGAGCGAGCCGCCCGCGATCGTGTTCGTCACCGCGCACGAACAGCACGCCGTGGCCGCCTACGGCATCGGCGCGGTCGACTACCTGCTCAAGCCGGTCCGCGCGGAACGGCTGTCGGCCACGCTGGCCCGCATCCGCAAGCACGGCCCGGTTCAGCCGGCCGAACCCGCCGTCGGCGTCACCGACTCGATGGCGGCGCTGCCGGTCGAGGTCGGCGGGCGCACCCGCTACGTGCGGCGTAGCGAGGTGCGGTTCGTCGAGGCCCACGGCGACTACGTCCGGCTGCACACCCCGTCCGGCGTGCACCTGGTGCGCATGCCGATCTCCCGCATGGAGGAGTACTGGGAGGGCGCCGGGTTCGCCCGGGTGCACCGCAGTTACCTGCTGGCGCTGTCCGCCGTGCGGGAGCTGCGCAGCGACTCCGCGGGCGGGCTGCTCGCGCACACCGACCTCGGCGACGTCCCGGTCAGCCGCAGGCATGCCCGTGATCTGCGGGAACGCTTGCTGCGGGCGGCCCACCACGGTGAGCTGAACCGCTGATGCCCCGCTCGCGCAGGGTGGCGGTGACCAGCCCGCAGACGAGGCTGGCGCACTCGCGCCGCCGCGCGCGGCAGCCCTCGCCGGTGCCCAAGCTGGCCGAGGCCGAGGCGCGGCGGGCGGCGCAGGCCTACCGGGCACAGCGGCGGGTGGCCGTGCCCGCGCTGGTCTGCCTGCTGGTGGTGCTGCTCGGCCTGCCGCTGGCCCTGACGCTGCTGCCCCAGCTGGACGAGCTGCGGCTGCTGGGCATCCCGGTGTCCTGGCTGGCTGTCGCCGTGCTGCCCTACCCGCTGCTGGTACTGCTGGCCCGCTGGCAGCTGCGCCGTGCCGAACGGGTGGAGCGGGAGTGATCGCCGCGCTCGGGGTGGCGCCCGTCGTGCTGGTGACCCTGTTCGTCGGCCTGCGCGGCGTTGCCGCCATGCGCACCACGTCGGACTTCCTCGTCGCCTCCCGCCGGGTCTCGCCGCTGCTGAACTCGGCCGCGGTGTCGGGGGAGTACCTGTCGGCCGCGTCGTTCCTCGGCGTCGCCGGGCTCGTCGTCAAGGACGGCATCGGCTCGCTGTGGTACCCGGTCGGGTTCACCGCGGGCTACGTCGCGATGCTGGTGCTGGTCGCCGCCCCGATGCGCCGGGCCGGCGCGCTGACCGTCCCCGACTTCGCCGAGGCCCGGCTGGCCTCGCCGGTGCTGCGGCGCATCACCGCCGTCGTCGTGCTGGTGATCGGCGGGCTGTACCTCGTGCCGCAGTTCCGCACGGCGGGGCTGGTGCTCGGCGCGGTCGGCGACACCCCGTACTGGGTGGGTGTCGTCATCGCCGGGGTGGTCGCGGCCACCACCCTGTCGCTGGGTGGCATGCGCGCGGCCACCTACGTCCAGGCGTTCCAGTTCTGCCTGAAGCTGCTGCTGTTCATCGTTCCCGCCGCCTGGCTGGTGTTCCAGGTGGGCCCGGCGGCCCGCAGCGACGCGGTGCACCCCGAGCCGTTCACCCACTTCGCGGCCGAGACCACGGTCGAGTTCCGGATCGGCGCCACCCTGGACGTCCGCGAACCGACGACCGTACGGGCCGGCGGCGTGACCGAGGTGTGGCAGCCGGGACGGCGCACCGTCGCGGAGAACACCACGGTCGTCTTCCCCGCCGGGGCTTCGGTTCCCGGTGTCGGGGAAGCACATCCGCCCGGCGCGCCCGGCTGGGAGCGGCCCACGCTGGACCTGCGTGACGCCGGCTACCCGGTGCTGAGCACGTGGGCGGTGCTGGTGGCGACCATGCTCGGCACGATGGGGCTGCCGCACGTGCTGATGCGGTTCCACACCAGCCCGGACGGCCGCGCCGCCCGCCGGACCGCGGCGCTGACCGTCGTGCTGCTCAGCGTGTTCTACCTGTTTCCCGGTATCTACGGGGTGTTCGGCGCCGTGCTGGTGCCGCACCTGTACCTGTCCAACGCCACCGACACCGCCGTCGTCGCGCTGCCGGCCGCCGTCGACCCCGGCCCGCTGGGCACGGTGTTCACCGTGCTGCTCACCGCGGGGTCGTTCGCCGCGTTCCTGGCCACGTCGCTGGGATTGCTGCTGGCGGTGGCCGGCGCCATCTCGCACGACCTGCTCGCCGGCGGGCTGTGGCAACTGCGGGTCGCGGTGCTCGCCGCGGCGGCCGTCGTCGTCGTGCTGGCGCTGCCCGCGGTCGCGCTCGACGCCGGTGTGCTCGTCACGTGGGGCTTCACCGTCGCCGCGTCCACCTTCTGCCCGTTGCTGGTGCTCGGCATCTGGTGGCCGCGGCTCACCAGTACCGGCGCGGTGTGCGGGGTGCTGGCCGGGCTTCTCGCGTCAGCCGGAGCAATCGCCACTACGCTGTTCGGCCCACCACTGCGCGGGCTGGCCGCCATCATGGTCGCCCAGCCTGCGCTGTGGTCGGTGCCACTGGCGTTCGCCACGATGATTCTGGTGTCCTTGAAGGGAAAGCCGCCAGCCTGGTCGCGGGATGCCATGCTGCGGTTACATCTCGGCGAACAGCGTGACTACCTGGGTACTCGCTTCCTGCAAGGCCACTCGTCGCGGACGACCGGTCGCTCGTCGGCCGTTCGTCGCAGGGCACGTCGATTCGTCGGCTGACGGTTACCCCGCCCGGGGCCCGGTTCCTACTGTGGCGCGGCACACAATCCCTCGACGTGGAGGTTGCCGTGACCCGCTCCGACCCCGCCGTCGGGCCGCCGGAGGACGCCGTGGACTGGGAGAAGATCCAGTCCGGTCCGGAGTTCACCCAGCTGCGACGCCGACTGCGCACGTTCGTCTTCCCGATGACGGTGCTGTTCCTCGGCTGGTACCTGCTCTACGTGGTGCTGGCCGACTACGCGCACGGGTTCATGTCGACCAAGCTGATCGGCAACATCAACGTCGGCCTGGTGTTCGGGCTGCTGCAGTTCGTCTCCACGTTCCTGATCACCTGGCTCTACGTGCGTCACGCCAACCGCAAGCTCGACCCGGTCGCCGACCGGATCCGTGAGGACATCGAGGGGGAGGCGAAATGAGCGTGCTCACACAGGGAGTCCAGGGCTCCAACCCGGTCCTGAACATCTCGATCTTCGCGGCGTTCGTGGTGATCACGCTGGTGGTCGTGTTCCGGGCCAGCCGCAACACCAAGACGGCCTCGGACTACTACGCCGCCGGGCGGGCGTTCTCCGGACCGCAGAACGGCGTGGCCATCGCCGGTGACTACCTGTCGGCGGCCTCGTTCCTCGGCATCGCCGGTGCCATCGCCCTGTACGGCTACGACGGGTTCCTGTACTCGATCGGCTTCCTGGTGGCGTGGCTGGTCGCGCTGCTGCTGGTCGCCGAGCTGCTGCGCAACACCGGCAAGTTCACGATGGGCGACGTGCTGGCGTTCCGCATGCGCCAGCGGCCGGTCCGCGCCGCGGCGGCCACGTCGACGCTGGCCGTGTCGTTCTTCTACCTGCTGGCCCAGATGGCCGGTGCTGGCATCCTGGTGTCGTTGCTGCTGGGCATCTCCAGCGGTGTCGGCCAGGCCGTGGTGATCGCGGTCGTCGGCGTCGTGATGATCCTGTACGTGCTGGTCGGCGGCATGAAGGGCACCACCTGGGTGCAGATCATCAAGGCCGTGCTGCTGATCGCGGGCGCCGCCGTGATGACCGTGATCGTGCTGGCCATGCACGGGTTCAACCTGTCCGAGCTGCTGGGCGCGGCCGTCGACCGGGTCGGCTCCGGTGGCGAGGCGCTGCTCAACCCGGGTGCCCGCTACGGCGTCTCGGAGACGTCGAAGGTCGACTTCCTGTCGCTGGGTATCGCGCTGGTGCTGGGCACCGCAGGCCTGCCGCACGTGCTGATGCGGTTCTACACCGTGCCCACCGCCAAGGACGCCCGCCGCTCGGTGGTCTGGGCCATCGTCCTCATCGGACTGTTCTACCTGTTCACCCTGGTGCTCGGTTACGGCGCCGCGGCGCTGGTCGGCAAGGACCGGATCAGCAAGGCACCCGGCGGCGAGAACTCCGCCGCGCCGCTGCTGGCGCTGGAACTGGGCGGGCCGGTGATGCTCGGGTTCATCGCTGCCGTCGCGTTCGCCACGATCCTGGCCGTCGTCGCCGGGCTGACGATCACCGCGTCGGCGTCGTTCGCCCACGACGTGTACGCCAACGTCATCAAGAAGGACAAGGAGATCAAGCCCGACGCGGAGGTCAAGGTCGCCCGCATCACCGCGCTGGTGATCGGCGCGGTCGCCATCGTCGGCGGCATCCTGGCCAAGGACCAGAACGTCGCGTTCCTGGTCGCCCTGGCGTTCGCGGTGGCGGCGTCGGCGAACCTGCCGACGATCCTGTACTCGCTGTTCTGGAAGCGGTTCAACACCAGCGGCGCGCTGTGGTCGATCTACGGCGGGCTGATCGTCACGGTGGTGCTGATCGTGTTCTCGCCCGCGGTGTCCGGGACGGCGAAGTCCATGATCAAGGGCGTGGACTTCCACTGGTTCCCGCTGCAGAACCCCGGCCTGGTGTCGATCCCGGTGTCGTTCTTCCTCGGCTGGCTGGGCACGGTTCTGTCCAAGGAACACAACAAGGCCAAGTACGCCGAGATGGAGGTCCGCTCGCTCACCGGTGCGGGCGCGGAGAAGGCCATCCACCACTGACCGATCCGCGTACCGCTCGTGAAGGCCACCGTAAACGCGGTGGCCTTCACGCGTTCCGGCTGACTAACGTGGCCCCATGCATGATCGGCCCGGCGGGATCCACGACGCCGACATCGTGGCGGCATTGCGGGACTGGGACATCGACGCCACCGTCGAGCACCTGCCGGTCGGGTACGGCGACCACCACTGGGCGGCCACCGACCGGCGGGGCGGGCGCTGGTTTCTCACCCTGGCCGACCTCGGCGCCAAACCCCACTGCGGGACCGGTGTCGAGAACACGTGGCGCGGGCTGCGGGCGGCGCTGGCCACGTCGGCCGCGCTCGGCCTCGGTTTCGTCGTCGCACCGTACGGGGAACTGGCCCGCCGGGTCGGCGACCGGTACGCGCTGACCGTCTTCGCGCATGTCGACGGCACCGCGGGCGACTTCGGCGACACCCTGCCCGCCGCCCGCCGCCGCACCGTCGTCGAGATGCTCGCCCGCCTGCACGGTGCCCCGGCGCCGGCCGGCACCCCGGTGGCCGGCCCGCACCCGCCCACGTTGTCCACACTGGACACCGCGCTCGGCGATCTGGACCGCCCGTGGACCGGCGGGCCGTTCGCCGAACCGGCGAGGGAGCTGCTCACCGGCAGCGCCCGCGCGCTGCGGGCCCTGCGTGCCGAACTCGACGAGCTGGCCGCGGCGACGGCGGACGCGCCGCGGGTCGTCACCCATGGCGAACCCCACCCCGGCAATCTGCTGTGGAACGGTGACCACGCCCACCTCATCGACTGGGACACCGCCGGCCTTGCCCCGCCCGAGCGCGACCTGTGGCTGGCCGCCCCCGAACCCGCCGACCTCGACCACTACGCCCGGCTGACCGGCCACCGGCCCGACCCGCTCGCGCTGCGGCTGTACCGCCTGCGCTGGCGGCTCGACGACCTGGCGACCTTCGTCGGCTGGTTCCGGGAACCGCACGACCGCACACCGGACACCGAGCTGGCCTGGGCGGAACTGACCGGCCAGCTGCGCACGATGAGAGACGACTAGCGCGCCCGCGTCCGTCATCCTCCAACCAGACAACCGGGAGGTAGACACGATGGCGCTGGACACCGAACCGATCGGCAGCATTCCCCGCCCGCGGTACCTGCTCGACGGCCTCGCCGGCGGCGTCGGCGAGGCCGCGCTCGCCGAACTGCGGGACCGCGCGCTGCGGGAGACCGTCAAGCTGTTCACCGAGACCGGCTCACCGGTCATCACCGACGGCGAACAGACCAAGCCCAGCTTCCTCACCTACCCGGTGGACGGCCTCGCCACGCTGTCCCCGGACGGCCCAGTGGTGCCCTTCGCCGACGGCCACACCCGGCAGCTGCCCGCGCTGACCGCCGGGCCGTTCCGCTACCAGGTCTTCGCCGAGCGGTACTACCGCGCGGCGGCCGCCGTCTCGTCCGTCCCGGTCAAGCAGGCGGTGATCGCCCCGTCCGCGCTGAGCCTGCTCTACCCGGCCGGGGGGATCGACGGCTATCCGCGGGAGGCGTTCCTCGACGACCTCACCGACCAGGCCGAGCAGGACATCCGCCGCTGCCTCGACGCCGGTGCCGCCAGCGTGCAGCTCGACTTCACCGAGGGCAGGCTGTCGCTCAAGCTGGACCCCTCGGGTGGCCTGCTGCGGTCGTTCGTGGACATCAACAACCGCGTGCTCGACCGGTTCACCGGCGAGGAGCGCGCCCGCATCGGCGTGCACACCTGCCCCGGTGGCGACCAGGACTCCGTGCACAGCCTGGACGTCGACTACGCCGGCCTGCTGCCGTCGCTGTTCGCACTGCGGGCCGGACGGGTCTACCTCCAACTGGCCAGCGAGCCCGACCGGCGCCGGGTGCTGGGGATCGTGCGTGATCACGCCCGCGCGGACCAGCGGATCTTCGTCGGCGTGACCGACCCGATCGACCCGGTCGTCGAGACCCCCGGGCAGGTACGCGACCGGGTGCTGGAGGCCGCCGAGTTCATCCCGCCGGACCGGCTCGGCACCTGCGACGATTGCGGGTTCTCGCCGTTCGCCGACGACACCTCCACCTCACGCGACACGGCGTTCGCCAAGATCCGCGCCCGCGTCGAGGGCACCGCCCTGGCCGCCGAGGTGCTTGGCACCTAGTAGACCGCGGCGGGGGGCAGCTGGTCGGCGGGCGCGGACGGCCACATCCTGGGGTCGACGTCCAGGCGGCCCAGCTCGGCCAGCTGCTCCCGGCACCACGGCGACACCTGCCTCGCCCCGGCGGACACGCCGGTGACCAGCTCCTCCCAGTCGACCCAGCTCCAGTCGTCGACCTCCGCGGGATCGGGGTCGGGCTGCCCGTCGGCGGTGACCCGCCACACCGGGCACAGCTCGTTCTCCACCACGCCGTTGTCCATCACCGCCCGGTAGCGGAACCGGGGCAGCACCAGCTCCACCGCCGACGCCGCCAGCCCCAGCTCGTCGCGGAGCCTGCGCCGCACGGCGCCTGCCATCGGCTCGCCCGGCGCCGGGTGGCCACAGCAGCTGTTCGTCCACACTCCCGGCCAGGTCTTCTTCACCCCGGCCCGCCGGGTCAGCAGGAACCGGCCGTCCTCGTCGAACACGTAGGCGGAGAAGGCCAGGTGCAGCGGCGTGTCCCGGTGGTGCACCTCGGCCTTGTCCGCGCTGCCCAGCGCCTCGCCCCGCTCGTCCAGCAGCACGACCTGTTCCGCGTTCGCCATACGGCCAGTCCAGCACACTTCGGCGGGTCAGGCCTCGACCGGCCTCACTTCGACGCTGCCCAGCCGGGCGAACGGGTGCTTCGCCGCCACCTCCAGCGCCTCGTCCAGGTCGGCGCACTCGATCACGCAGTAGCCGCCGATCTGTTCCTTGGTCTCCGCGAACGGCCCGTCGGACACCAGAACCTCGCCGTCGCGCACCCGGACCGTGGCCGCCTCGCTGGCCGGGCCCAGCCCCGCGCCGCCGACCACGATGCCGCGGCGCTCCATCTCCTCGCTCCAGCCCCCGCACCCGTCCGGGTACAGCTCCTCGGCCGGCAGGTCCGAGTCGGGCGGCTCACCGCAGATCATCAGCAGGTAACGCACGTACCGAAGGGTGCCAGAAAAAGCGGCCGCGGAGGTGTCGAATCGGGTGCGGCGTGTTCGACGCACCGGTGACAGGGCCCTGGAGAGGAGACGGGTATGCGGTTCATGGTCATCCTGAAGTCCGACGAGAACACCGAGGCGGGCGCGCTGCCGAGCAGCGAGGACCTGGTCCGGATGAACGAGTTCAACGAGCAGCTGGTGAAGGCGGGCGTCCTGCTCGGCGGCGAGGGGCTGCTGGCCAGCTCCCACGGCGCGAAGGTGCGCTTCACCGGCGACAGCCCCTCGGTCGTGGACGGGCCCTTCACCGAGGCCACGGAGCTGGTCGCCGGGTTCTGGCTGCTCGAGGTCTCCTCGAAGGCGGAGGCCGTCGAGTGGGTCAAGCGCGTCCCGGTGCGCGACACCGAGATCGAGATCCGCCGGGTCGCGGAGGTCGACGACTTCGGCGAGGCCGCCACGCCGGAGGTACGCGAGCGGGTCGGCAGGCTGCGGGAATCCGCCGGGCAGCGCTGACGGTACTTGCCGCGTGGGGTGCCACCTGCTCTGATGTGCCCCGTGACAGCACAGACCGACGCGCGGCCGGCGATCGAGGCGGTGTGGCGGATCGAGTCCGCCCGCCTCATCGCCGGCCTCGCCCGCATGGTCCACGACGTCGGGCTCGCCGAGGAACTCGCCCAGGACGCGCTGGTGTCCGCGCTCGAACAGTGGCCGGAGACGGGCGTCCCGAAGAACCCGGGCGCCTGGCTGATGGCCGTCGCCAAGCGCCGTGCGATCGACGGCTTCCGCAGGCGGGAGAACCTGGACCGCAAGCTCGTCGAGCTGGGCAGGGACCTGGAGACCTCGCCGCAGCCGTCCGAGGACGACATCGCCGAGGCACTCGACGACCAGATCGGCGACGACCTGCTGCGGCTGGTGTTCACCTCCTGCCACCCGGTGCTGTCCACCGAGGCCCGGGTCGCGCTCACGCTGCGCCTGCTCGGCGGCCTCACCACCGACGAGATCGCCAGGGCGTTCCTGGTGCCCGAGTCGACCGTCGCGCAGCGCATCGTGCGGGCCAAGCGGACGCTGGCCAAGAAGAAGGTGCCGTTCGAGGTGCCCGAGGGTGAGGAGCTGGCGACCCGCCTCGGCGACGTCCTCGAGGTCGTCTACCTGATCTTCAACGAGGGCTACTCGGCGACGGCGGGGCAGGACTGGGTCCGGCCGTCGCTGTGTGCCGAGGCGCTGCGGCTCGGGCGCGTCCTCGCCGAGCTGGCGCCGAAGGAGCCCGAGGTCCACGGCCTGGTCGCGCTGATGGAGATCCAGGCGTCCCGGCTGCGGGCCAGGATCGGCCCGGACGGCGAGCCGGTGCTGCTGCTCGACCAGAACCGCGGCCGCTGGGACCAGCTGCTGATCCGGCGTGGCCTGGCCGCGCTGCGGCGGGCCGAGGCCACCGGCGTGCCGGTCGGGTCGTACACCCTGCAGGCGGCCATCGCGGCCTGTCACGCCCGTGCCCGCACGGCCGAGGAGACCGACTGGGACCAGATCGCGGCGCTCTACGCCGTGCTGGCGCGGCTGTCGCCGTCGCCGGTGGTCGAGCTCAACCGTGCGGTGGCGGTGTCCATGGCCCGCGGTCCGGCCGCCGGGCTGGAGCTGGTCGACTCCCTGGCCGGGGACCCGGCGATGGCGAAGTACCACCTGCTGCCCAGCGTGCGTGGCGACCTGCTGGCGAAGCTGGGCCGCACAGCGGAGGCCCGCGCCGAGTTCGAACGGGCCGCGGAGCTGACCCGCAACGAGCGGGAGCGGGCGCTGCTGCTGGATCGCGCGGAGAACGCCGTACATTCCTGACTGGCAATATTGCTGAGCTGGAATGTACGATGCGGGCATGGCTGGACAACTGCGGGTCCACGAGGACGGCCGGTTCGCCGTCCGGTTCGAACGCCGCCTGACCCACCCGGCGGCCAAGGTGTGGCGGGCGCTCACCGAGACCGGCCTGCTCCGGGAGTGGTTCGTCGACATCCTGGACTACGACCGTTCCCGGCTCGACTTCACGCCGGGAGCCGCCCTGCGGTTCGCGGCGGAGGGCATGCCCGACGGGGAGGGCACGGTCGTCCGCTGTGATCCGCCCCGGCTGCTGGAGTACACATGGGACGGTGAGACGCTGCGCTGGGAACTCCACCCGGACGGCGCGGGATGCCTGCTGGTGTTCACCAACATCGTTGGCGACGAGGACACCGCCGTCGCCGTGAAGGCAGGCTGGGCGGCCGGCCTCGATCGCCTGGAGGACGTGCTCGCCGCAGATCGGTAGCGTGGCCGGCATGCTGCGAGGTGAGACACGCGACGTCGAGTCCGCCGGGCTGAGCCTGTGGACCGAGCGCTTCGGTGAACCAGGCGACCCGGTGGTGCTGCTCGTCATGGGCACGGCCACCCAGTCGATCGGCTGGCCCGACGACCTGGTGCGGGCACTGACCGGAGCCGGGCGGCAGGTGCTGCGGTTCGACCACCGCGACACCGGCAGGTCCGACAGCGTCGACTTCGGCACCGACCCGTACACCCTGGACGACATGGCCGCCGACTGTGTCGCGGTGCTGGACGGCTGGGACGTCGGCGCCGCGCACGTCGTCGGAGCCTCGCTGGGTGGCGCGCTCGGCCAGCTGCTCGCCGTGCACCGGCCGGAGCGGGTGCGGACGCTGACGACGATCATGACCTCGCTGATGTCGTTCAACCCCGCTCCGGTGTGGGAGCGGGCCCTGGCCGGGCAGGCGCCGGATCCCGACCAGCTGCCACCGCCCACCCCGGAGTTCCTGGAGATGGCCATGCGGATGCGGTCCGGCCCGCCGGAGGCCGACGCCGACCTCGCCGCGGTGCGCCTGCTGCACGGCGACGGCCTGCCCTTCGACGAGCAGGCGGCCAGGGCGAACGTCGAGCTGGCCCGCGACCGCGCGCGCGACCCGGACAAGGCCGGCCAGCACGACCTGGCCGGGCGGGAGATGACCGAGGCACGGCAGGCGTCGCTGGACGCCGTCACCGCGCCGGCGCTGGTCGTCCACGGCACCCACGACCCGCTCTACCAGCCCGCCCACGCCGAGGCGCTGGCCGGCGCCATCCCGGGTGCGCGCCTGCACATCGAGCAGGGCATGGGACACGGCTTCTTCGCGCCGGGGCTACCGCGGCGGATCGGTGAGCTGATCGCCGCGCACACCGGGGGCGCCGCGTGAACCCGGTGGTCGTGGTCGGCGCCGGTGCCGCCGGCTTGGCGACGGTGGAAGGGTTGCGGCGTAACGGGTTCTCCGGCCCGCTGACCTGGGTGGGTGCCGAGTCCGAGCTGCCCTACGACCGCCCGCCGCTGTCCAAGGAGGTGCTGCGCGGCGACTGGCAGCCCGACCGGGTCCGGCTGTGCGAGGACGCGGCGGACCTGCGCACCGGGCTGCCCGCTGTCGCCGCCGACCTGACCGCCCGGACCGTCACCCTGGCCGACGGTGACGTGCTGCCGTTCGGCACGCTCGTGGTCGCCACCGGCGTCGCCCCGCGCACCCTGCCCGGAACCGAGGGGCTGCGGGGTGTGCACACCCTGCGGACGCTGGCCGACACCGCCACGCTGCGGGCCGGGCTGGAGCCGGGGCGGCGGGTGGTGATCGTCGGCGCCGGATTTCTCGGCTGCGAGGTCGCCTGCTCGGCGGCCGGACTGGGCTGCCGGGTCACCGTGGTGGAGCCGCAGCCGGTGCCACTGGCGGCCGCGGTGGGGGAGCGGGTCGGCACCATGCTGGCCGGCCTGCACCGCGCCAACGGCGTCGAGCTGCGGACCGGCGCGGGGGTGCGGGAGCTGGGCTCGGCGGGCGGCGCCGTGGAGTCGGTCGTGCTGACCGACGGCACCGAGCTGGCCGCCGACCTCGTGCTCGTGGCGATCGGGTCGGTGCCCGCCACCGGCTGGCTCGACGGCAGCGGCCTGGACTGCTCGGACGGCCTAGTGTGCGACGAGTACTGCGCCGCCGCGCCGGGCGTCTACGCGGTGGGTGACGTCGCCAGCTGGTTCCACGCCGGGTTCGGCACGCGGATGCGGCTGGAACACCGGACCAACGCGGGGGAGCAGGGCCTCTACGTCGCCCGCCGGATCACCGGGCAGGCCGGTGATCCGTTCACGCCGGTGCCCTACTTCTGGTCCGACCAGTACGACCTCAAACTGCAGGCGTTCGGCGACCTGCGTGGCCACGACGAGGTGCGGGTGGTCCACGGCGAGGTGTCGCCGGACGGCTTCGTCGCGCTCTACCGGCGGGGCGACCGGCTGGCCGGTGCGCTCGGCGTGCGGCGGATGCGTGCGCTGCGCCAATGGCACCGGCACATCGCCGCCGGAGCCCTCTGGACCGACGTGATCTAGGGTGTCTGCCCATGGCCAGGTACTTCGACGTGCATCCGGACAACCCGCAGCGGCGGCTGGTCGGGCAGGTGGTCGACCTGGTCAGGCAGGACCGGCTGATCGCCTACCCGACGGACTCCTGCTTCGCGCTGGGGTGCCAGCTGGGCAACAAGGAGGGCATCGACCGGATCCGGGAGATCCGCCACCTCGACGACCGGCACCACTTCACGCTGATGTGCCAGGATTTCGCCCAGCTCGGGCAGTTCGTGCACGTCAGCAACGCGGTGTTCCGCGCGGTCAAGGCCGCCACCCCCGGGCAGTACACGTTCATCCTGCCCGCCACCAGGGAGGTGCCGCGCCGGCTGCTGCACCCGAAGAAGAAGACCGTCGGCGTGCGTATCCCCGACCACGTGGTGACCCAGGCGCTGCTGGCCGAGCTGGGTGAGCCGCTGCTGTCGAGCACCCTGCTGCTGCCCGGCCAGGAGGAGCCGATGACGCAGGGCTGGGAGATCAAGGAACTGCTCGATCACTCCGTGGACGCGGTCGTCGACTCCGGCGACTGCGGTGTCGAGCCGACCACGGTCATCGACTTCTCCACCGACGAGCCGGAGATCGTCCGCCGCGGCGCCGGGGACACCTCCCGGTTCGAGTAGGGACGCCGGGTCTCAGCCGATCGCGGTCGGCACCATCGGAAACCGCTGCACGGCGAACGCCCCGCGCACGATCGTCTCCTTGTACACCGCCGCGAGCCTGCCGGTGAGCACGGCCTCGACCGGGCTGTCGTCGGCGCGGACGTACTGGATGAGCGCGTCCCGGCGGCCCAGGCTGATGCACTGGTTGAAGTAGCGGAACCGCAACGGTTCCGGCTCGCGGCCGGCCATCCGGTCGGCGATCGCCCGCACCACCCGCTGTGCCGACGGGAGTCCGGTCGCGCACGCCATCCGCAGCTCGACGCCGGTGACCGCCCGCGCCCGGGCGGCGTCGCCGACGGCGTAGACGTCCGGATGCGACACCGACCGCAGCGTGGTGTCCACCAGCATCCGCCCAGTTGCGTCGACGGCGAATCCGGCCCGGGCGGCCAGATCCGGCGCGGTGAACCCGGTGGTCCAGACCACCGTGTCGGCGGCGAGGTGCTCGTCGCCGTCCAGCAGCAGCCCGTCCGCGCGGACCTCGGTCACCTGCGCCCGGTCGCGTACCTCGACACCCAGCCGCGCGAACGCTTTGCGCAGGTGCGCGCGCCCCTTCGCCGACAACGCGGCGCCCAGGTCGCCGCCGGTGACCAGCCGGACCTTCAGCCGGGGGTGTGACTCGGCGAGCTCCGCCGCGGTCTCGATCCCGGTCAGGCCGCCGCCCACCACCGCGACGGTTCCGGCGTCGCGCAGCCGGGCGGCCAGCCGCTCGCCGGACTCGGCCGCCGACACGTCGTAGGCGTACTCGGCCGCGCCGGGCAGCGAGGTGAGGTCGGTGCGGCTGCCGAGCGCGTAGACCAGCGTGTCGTACCGCAGTGGCTCCGGCCGGCCGGCGAGGTGGACGGCGTGCCCGGCCGGATCGATGCCGGTCACGGTGTCCACGACGAGGTTCACCCGCCGGTGGACCACGTCGGCGAGCGGGCGGTCCGGCAGCCGCTGCCCGGCGGCGAGCTGGTGCAGCCGCACCCGTTCGACGAACCGGTCGGTGGCGTTGACGAGCGTCACCTCGGCGCTGGTCCGACGTGCCGCGAGGTTGGCGGCCAGCAGTCCCGAATAGCCGGCGCCGAGCACCACGATCCGCGTTGCCATTGTCCGTTCTCCCTTCGACATACCTAGGACTCGGCAGCGCGCCGGAATGTGACAGCGCCTGGCGTATCGTGGCGGGGTGGGCCGGACCGAGGAGCGCATGAACATCGCGACCGCCCTGGTGCGGTCGGCGTTCCTGGTCGACGCCGTGTACGCCGAGTCCAGCCGCGAGCACGGCCTGACCGCCCAGCAGGGACAGGTGCTGTGCGTGCTGATGGCGCAGCCGTACGGCATGACCGAGCTGGGCGCGACACTCGGGCTGGCCAAGTCGAGCCTGACCGGGCTGGTGGACCGCATGGTCGCGCGCGGGCTGGTGCGCCGCACGCCCGACCCGCTGGACGGGCGTGCCGTCCAGGTCGCGCTCACCGAGGAGGGCAGCGAACTCGTCGAGGTGTTCTACGCCGAGACCTGCAAGCGGGTCGAGGCCCTGGCCGACGGGCTCGGCGACGGTGACCGCGGCAGGCTGGCCGAGTTGCTGAGCCGGATCGTCGTGGCGAACAAGGTTCCGACCGTCTTCCTCGACTGAGCGCGTCACCCGGTGCCGAACAGCTCGGCGAACCGCCCGGTGAGCAGGTCCCGGCCCTTGTACTCGGCGACCGTCGCCGCGGGCAGCAGGTCGGAGCCGTCCTCGCCGGGGACCTGCCCGACCCCGCCGTGCGGGCCCAGTGGCAGCAGGATCGCCGGTTCCGCCGACGGCCGGTACACGGCGGTGGGCCGGTCGCCCCGCGCCCTGGCCGCGATGTTGCCCGCCACCACCTCCGCGTGCCGCATCGCGTTGGCCGCCATCTTGGGCTCGGCGACGTCGGTGAGGTCGCCGACCGCGTGCAGGCCGTCGTGCCCGGCCACGGTCAGGCTCCCGGTGACCCGGACCTGCCCGCGTGCGGTCAGCAGGCCGCGGTCGAGGTAGCCGGTCGCGACCCGGACGCCGTGGCAGCGGAACCAGATGTCGGCGGTCACCTCGCCACCGGTGGTGCCGGCGGTGAACGTCTTGGCCTGACCGGGATCGGCGGGTGGCGGTTCGGTCAGCGTGGTGCCCAGCAGCAGCCGTACGCCGAGTGCGTCGAGCTGGCGGTGCAGTTCGGCACGCAGCCGCGGCAGGTAGCCCGGCAGCAGTTCGGTCGCCGGGTCCACGATGGTCACCTCCTTGTCCGGCCACCCGGCGGTGATCTCCCCGGCCAGTTCCAGTCCGACCGGGCCGGCGCCGGTGATCAGCACCCGTCGCGCCCCGGCGAGTTCGGCGTGGGTGGCGCGGATGCGGTCCAGTGCCTCGCTGGTGACGTCGGTGTCGGTCTTGGCGGGGAACGGGTAGCCGGAGCCGGTGGCGAGCACGACGGCGTCGGCGGTCAGCCGCCCGCCGGTCGACAGCGTGACCTCCCCCGGGCCGGCCGCGGTGGCGTAGGCGTGGACCACCTCGCCGCGGGTGAGCAACCGGTCGTAGGGAAAGAAGATGTTGCCCGCCCAGTCCGGGCGCACCAGGGCCCGCAGCGACCCGGCGGCGTGCACGAACGCGTCCTTCGGCTCGACGAGGACGACGTCGGTGTCGGCGTCGAGGGCCTTCGCCACCGCCGCGCCCCCATAGCCTCCGCCGACGACCACAACGCGATACGACATGTTTTCCGCCCCAGTTCTACGATGAAGTTCGTACAACGAACCATATTAGTTCGTACTACGAACTTCACGCGGAGGTGGTCGTGCTCACAGCCGGGCCGTCCGGCCTATGCTGGCGTCGGCGGTGATCTTCGACCGGAAGGTGTGCGTTGATGCGCGGACGAATGGTGGACGTCCCGGCGGCGGACGGGACGGCCGACTCCTACCTCGTGGTCCCGGACGGCGACGGGCCGCACCCCGGGGTGCTGCTGTTCGAGGACGCGTTCGGCCTGCGGCCGCGGCTGTTCGAGATGGCCGACCGGGTCGCCGGGCGGGGCTACGCGGTGCTCGCGCCCAACATCCTCTACCGCGGCGGGCCGTGTCCGCAGTTCGACCTGGCCGACATCGGAGACCCAGACCGGCGCGAGGCCGTCTTCGGCCGGGTCATGCCGTTCATCCGCGACCTGGACACCTCCGCCATCGGCAGGGACACCCAGGCGTACCTGGACTTCTTCGCTCGGCAGGACGGTGTCGATCCCGGGCCGGTCGTCGTCGTGGGGTACTGCATGGGCGGTCTCAACGCGTTGCGGGCCATCGAGGCGCACCCGGGCCGGATCAAGGCCGTCGCCAGCTTCCACGGCGGCAGGCTGGCGACCGACGAGCCGGACAGCCCGCACCTGGCGGTGGGGTCGATCACCGGCGAGGCGTACTTCGCCCACGCCGACAACGACCACGCCATGACGGCCGAGCAGATCCGGATGCTGGAGTCCGCTTTGGACAGTGCGGGAGTCCGGTACCGCTCGGAGGTGTACGAGGGCGCGCCGCACGGGTTCACCATGTCCGATACGGCCGCCCACGACGCCGCCGCCGAGCAGCGCCACTGGGAGAACCTGTTCGCCCTGCTGGACCGGGTCCGGTAGGGGCCTCGACGATCAGGAACCGTCAGCCGGGTGAGTGCCGCCGAGCAGGGCGGCGCCGAGGCGGGTGACCTGGTGGACGACGGCGCCGCCCCGGCGGGTGCTGGTGATCAGCCCGGCGTCGCGCAGCACGGCGGCCTGGCGGCTGGCCGTGCCGACCGAGGTGCCCAGGTGGCCGGCCAGGGCGCTGGTGGTCCGTGCGACGGCCAGCGCGCTCAGGCTCTCCGCCCGCGTCCGGCCGAGCAGCGTCACCAGTCCGGCCGGGACCGGCGCGCTCACCGGCGCGCGGAACGCGCTCGCCGGGTAGACCAGTACCGGCGGCAGCTCCGGGTCGACGAGGGTGACCGGGCTCCCCGCGCAGAAGTGGCTCGGCACCAGGGTCAGCCCGCGGCCGGCGAGGCGTAGCGTGCGCGGTGCCGGGTAGTCCACGGTCAGCGTCTCGCCGTCCCAGCCGCGCACGGCGGGAAGCGACGCCAGCAGCGCGCCCACCCCGCCGGTGGCGAGGGTTCTGGTCCGGGCGGCCCGGTCGGCCGCGACCGCCGCGCGGAAGGTCTGCTCGTGCGGCGTCACCACCGCGTCGTAGACGGTCCGTACCGCGCTCACCACCCTGCGCAGCTCACCGCCGTCGCCGTCGGCGAGCCCGCGGACCCACCGGGGCACCGCACGGTGCGCGAACGTCGCGGCCAGGTCGGCCCGCAGCTGGGTGCGACGGGCGCAGGCCAGCGCCTCACATCCCGCCCCGACCTCGGCCACCGTCCGCGCGGGGGTGAGGAAGTCCGGGAAGCCGCCCCGCTGCGGCACCAGGGTGAACAGTGTCGCCACCGACTCGGCGTGGTTGCGCAGGGCGCGCCGGGCGCGATGCCGCCAGGGGCCATGTGCACCGGCTGCGCGATCGCGCAGCCGGTGCAGGCTGAGCACCACCTCCCACATCGGGTCGGCAGCCTCGGCAAGCCGAACACGTTGCAGGTCGTCCCGTTCGAACACGATGCGCAGCGTCATATTCCCCCGCTCCTCCCCGAAGCGGTGACCAGCGAAGCCCACCGTGCGGCCGCCCGCAACCGGGTCGGCCGAAAACGGGACGGTGAGATGCTTTCCCGCCCGTGACCTGGGAGGACGAAACGGGCTGGGACGCCGGGAACGGTGTGGGATGATCGGTCTTTCGCAGGCTGATGCCGGGGGAGGGTGATGGCGGGTGGACGCCGGGCGGGAACTGGCATCTCTGCTCACCGAACTCAAGCAGCGCACCGGCTGGAGTTACGAGCGCATCGGCGCGAAGGCGAACCTGTCCCGCTCGACCGTGCACCGCTACTGCACCGGGGCCAGCGTCCCCTCGGCCTTCGGCCCGGTCGAGCAGATCGCGCTGGCGTGCGGTGCAGGCAGCGCCGAGCTGTCCGCGCTGTACCGCCTGTGGGAGCGCGCCGGCGAAGCCGGCCCCGCGGACGAGCCGGTGCCCGCCGACCGCCCGGTGCGGCCCCGGCTGCCTGCGTTGTCCCGGCGCAGCTGGGGCGTGCTGGCCGGTGCCGCGGCGATGGTGCTGCTCGCCGCCGTGGCCGTGGTCGTCGGAATCCCCGACGACCCGGTGGACACCACGGTCACCGCCCCGATCGACGCGCCCATGTGGACCCTGCCGCCGTCGCCGATCGCTCCGGAGTTCGTCGGCGTGACGGTCAACAGCCCGACCGGGCTCATGCCCGGGTCCGAGGCCGGCTCGGTCCGGCTGTGGGACTCCGAGACCAAGTGGAACCAGATCGAGCCGGAGCGGGACCGGTATGACTGGACGACCCTGGAACGGCTGGTGGACGGCGCGGCCCGAGCGGGCCTTCCGGTGGTGTACGTGTTCGGCGGTACCCCGCAGTGGGCCAGCCCGGCCGGTCCGCCTGCCACCTACCCCGACGGCGCCCGCGCCTCCCCGCCGGACGACCTCGCCGACTGGGACGACCTCGTGCGGGACGTTGCGAGCCGGTTCCGCGGGCGGATCGGGGCCTACGAGCTGTGGGACATGGCCAACCACGCCAAGTTCTTCACCGGAAGCCCGGAGGTGCTGGTGGAGATGGTGCGCCGGGCCGCCGCGGTGATCCGGGAGGTCGATCCCGCCGCGAGCGTGGTATGCCCGTCGATGGGTCAGCTCTGGGAGCCGGCCTACCTGGCCTATCTCCAGCGGTTCGGCGAGCTGCGCGGGTACGACCACTGTGACGCCGCCGCGGTCAAGCTGTACCCGCGGCGGGCGGCCGACCCGCCGGAGACGATGGTGGAACTGGCCGAGCGGATCAACGAGGCGTTCCACCGCGGGTACGGCCACGCGAAACTGTGGAGCACCGGCACCGACTTCGACGTGCCCTACCAGCCCCCGCTGGACGAGGCCCGCGCCGCCGACCACGCCGCCCGGTTCTTCCTCGCCGGCGTGTACGCCCGCTTCGAGCGGATGTACTTCTATAACTGGGGCGGCGCGCGGGTGCCGATCGTGCTGCAGCCCGTCGGCGGCCCGGCCACCCGGGCGGCCGCCCACGTCGGCCGGTTGCGCTCGTGGCTGTCCGGCGTGCGGGTCGGCTCCTGCCGTCACGGCGAACCGGCCGGGCTCGCGGGCAACGTCTGGACGTGCCGGTTCGATCGCGGTGGCGTCCCGTTCGAGATCTGGTGGACGCACGAGGGGACAGCACGGGTACCGGTCCCGCCCGGTATGTCGGTCGCCGAACGGCTCGACGGCTCGGCCGCCCGGGTCGCCGGGGAGGTGGCCCTGGACGGCAGCCCGACGCTGCTGCGGCCCGCCTAACGTGGCCGGAGGCGGTCGGCGACGGAGGCGATCAGCTCGTAGGAGCGGCGGCGGTCCTCGTGGTAGTACAGCGGCGTGGTCACCATGAGTTCGCCGGTTCCGGTGTCGTCGAGCACCGTCTGCAGGTGCTTGGCCACGGTGTCCGGGCTTCCCACGACGACGCTGGCGGACCGTTCGGCGATGACGGCGCGGTCGTCGTCGGTGTACGGGTAGGCCGCCGCGTCCTCCGGGCTGGGCAACCGGATCCGCTTGCCCCGCAGGCGGCTGAGCACCTTCAGCCGGGTCGAGCCCGCCAGCCACTCCGCCCGCTCGTCGTCCTCCGCGGCGATCACCGAGACGCTGACCAGCATCCCGGCATCCGACCGCGTGCGGAACGTGCGGGTGGCGTCCACCGCGGCGTCGAGGTTGAGGTGCCGTGCGAACGCGTAGTTCAGGCCGAGATCGGCGGCCAGGCCGGCGCTGTCGGCGGAGGAACCGAGCAGCCACACCGGGGGAACGTTGCCGCCCAGCGCGGGGATCGCCTTGACCGGCGCGTCGTCGGCCGGGTCGAAGTAGGCCAGCAGTTCCTCCAGCTGGCGGCGGTACGGCGTCGCGGTGCGTTCGCGTTCGGGCCGGACGAACTCGACGGCCTGCTTCGAACCGCCGGGGGCCCGGCCGATGCCGAGGTCGATCCGGCCGGGGTGCAGCGCCTCCAGCGTGCCGAACTGCTCGGCGACGACCATGGGGGAGTGGTTGGGCAGCAGCACCCCGCCGGCGCCGACACGCAGCCGCCGGGTGACGTTGGCGAGGTGGTCGATCAGCACCGCGGGCGCGGAGCTGGCGACGCCCCGCATGCTGTGGTGTTCGGGAACCCAGTAGCGGTGGTAGCCCAGCGCGTCGGCCAGCACGGCGAGGTCGACGGTGTTGCGTAGCGCGCGCCGGGGCGTGGACCCCTCGACGATCGGCGAGGTGTCCAGAACCGAGAGGCGCACGTCAGTCCGAGCCGACCCGCTCATGCTCGTCCTTTCCGATCACGCCGCGTTCGTGCAGCTCGTCACTGACCGCCAGCATCCACCGGGCACGGCTGCGCCAGTCGGGAAAGTCCGGTTCCAGGCGCGGATAAGGGGGTTCGGACAGCGTGTCCTCGTCGCCCGCCCACCGCGCGTCGCGTCGTTCGGCGCGCCGGTTCAGGCCGTCGGCGATGACGGCGGCCGCCACCTTCGGGTCGGCGATGTCGCCGTCGGGCTCGGGGCAGTCCCGTGCCAGCTCGCTGATCCCGTCGGTGATCTCCGTGGTGATCCGCTCGAAATCGCCGCCGCTCTGTCCGGTGTGGACGTCGCGGAGCGGGATGTAGGTGAACTCGGTGGTCAGCCGCTGCCACAGGGGGAGCAGCCTGCGGCTGTAGCGGGCCCGTACCCCGCGGTCGAGGCGGGCTCGCGCGCGGTAGAACAGCGTCGCCAGCGGGGCCAGGGCGAGACCGAGTGCCAGCACGAACTGCCCGGTCAGCTGACCGGTCGAGTACAGGACGGTGAACAGGTCCGGGTCGAAGCTCGGGTCGACGAGCCGGATGAGCTGGCGCGACAGCGACACCCCGTTGACGCCGAGTGCCATCGCCGCGCTGCCCGCGCCGACGATCCAGAACGCGGCCCGTGCCCACGGGTGGTGCAGCCTGCGGCGCAGCACGAGGGCCCGGCGAACCCCGAGGAACCAGGCGAACAGCGAGTATCCGCTCACCGCGCAGTACCAGAGCGTGCGCTGCCAGCTCCCGCGCTGGTCCAGGGGGATGTTCTCGCGCCACGGGCCGGGGGGCATGGACTCGCGGGCGAACACCATGAGGGCGAGCGCCACCACCAGGACGCCGAGTTCGATCAGCGCCTTGCGCTTACGCTGGGCCTCTGGCTTGTCGGTGTCGGCCAGCAGGAAGTAGGCCGCCCAGCAGAAGGCCATGGACATCCAGCATCCGTTGATGATGTGGGTCCAGTTGTGGCCGAAGAACTCCCTGATCGGCTCCAGTACCGGGGTCTTGATCCCGAACGTGGCGGCGATCGCGAGCAGCACGAGGCCGATCGTGAGCACCCGTAGCGCGAGATCGTCACGGCGGCGGGAGAGCTGGACCACCTCCCAGGCCGCGACGGCGCAGATGACCACGCCTTTAGCCCAGCGGATTACCAGCTCTATGTCCATGCGTGAATCCAAACGCTGCGGCGATGCTGCGCTCGGCCGGGCCGGCCGCGAGCGGGAGTCGGTTCGGCCGTGGCCGCTCACGCCCCAGCCGGGCCAGCGTCCGTGCCCCGACCTCGGCCTCCCACTCCCGCCAGTCGTCGTAGGCCCCGGAGGCGTCGGCATCGGCGCTGCCGAGACCGCAGGTGAGGGTGTCGCCAACCTCGAGGTGGTCGCACACGAGGTGCATGACCTCGTGGTAGATCACCAGCGCCTGCTGCGGCGCGGGGGCGTTGCGTTCGACGAGGATGTGATCCACTCTGCGCGCCGGCGCCAGGTGACCCACCCCGGTTGTCGCTCCGAGATCGGTCGCGCGGATCTTGATGGGTCGGCCTCGGTGCGCGGCAAGCCGCTGACACAACTCGTGTGGCTCGAAGGGGGAACTCAACCCGAGGTCGCTGACCAGGCTCTGGCACAGTGCGTGCAGATCGGCCACGCTCCTCGGTGTCGCTGTCATCCCTGTCGTCCCGCTGTCGTGGCTCGGCCTCGGCAACCGCGGATCATCATGCCACATCCTCCGGCTGCCTGTAGGCCCTTCGGATGACTCGGGCCGCAGCAGGCGCCGCAGTTGATCTCGCCGGTCCACCACCGGCATGCGGCAGATGGCGTAGGACAGCACGCCCCGCCGGCGCAGCGCACGCGTGAGCAGGTCGTCGGCGGCCTCGGCGGCCGCGGCCGGGTCGGTGCCGAACAGCGCCGGATCGACATCGAAGAACCTGGCCAGCGCCGTGGCCTGGTCCGGCTCGGCGGGGGCCCCGCCGAGCAGGCGCTCCACCGCCGCCTGACCGCCGTCGAGTACCGCTCCGGCCTCGGCGGTGGTGTGCCGCCGCCACCGCCCCGTTGCCGGGTCCTCCACGGCGGCGACATCGAACAGCCAGTCCAGCCGGTCCGCGACGGACCGGCCGTTCCCGCCTGCGGTCACGCAGAGGTCCCGTCGGCGTCCTCGTCGTCCTCGTCAACCAGTGCCCGGGCCAGTGCCCGCATCATCGACGCCCGTTCCCGCGCGGTGCGGGCGTCCCCGGCCGCGTCCCGGTGGGCGGTCCGGGTGACCCCGGAGGCACGCAGGGCGTCCTGCAGTTCCCTGGCCGCGTTGCGCAGTTCCTCGCGGGCGTGGCGGCTCTCGTCGAGTTGCTGCCGGAGCCGCTGTTCGCGGTCGGCGAGTTCGCGCTCCACCTCGGCGGTGACCGCGGCGTCGGTGAAGTACCCGACGGGGACGTCGAAGAACCAGGCGACCGCCTTGAGGGTGCGCAGTGTGGGGTTCTGCTTGACCCCGCGGCGCAGCTCGCTCAGGTGCGACTCGGAAAGTTCCCAGCCCTCGGCGCGGCACGCCGTCACCACCTCGCGGTTGGTGACGGTGCGCTCCGGCGCTTGCGCCGGGCGCATCACCTCGAACAACCGGTTCAGTTGTGCGCTCAGGCTGCCAGGCGGAGGCGGGTGATCGCGGTCGTGAGTCATGGCTGAAGCTCCCCAGTCCGACTGGTACCGGTCGGGTACCCGCTCTCCATCATAGCGTCACTTGGACGTAACCGCGTACCTGCTGATAACGCTTCAGCGTAGCGTCGGCGCCAAGTTGTGTATTACAATTTCGCTGAAGCGGCCTGGGGGTTCGCTTCACGTGATGGCTCGGTTCGCCATGCGGACCGGGTACACGGGAAATGTGGGGACAGTGCCGGTGCCGTCCCAGGGGGGCGGCACCGGCGCCCGCATGCCGGAGCGGAGAGGCTCACCGCGGTTGATCCGGCACCGCGTTCGCGGCGTGCCGGGCCAGCCGCCGGGTGGCGGCCCGCAGGCCGGGCGGGGATTCGACGCGGTAGGGGACACCGACCGCCGCGATCACCGCCGCAAGCCATTCCCAGTCGTCGGGTGGTGTCGTGTAGCGGCACGTCGTCGCGTCCACGGCCTCCAGTTCGCCGGCGTGGGCGTGCAGCCGGGCCGACACCGTGCCCAGCGGCGCGGCGAACAGGATCACTCCACGGGGCCCGGCAGGCTCGCCCGTCCGGTGAACCATGGTGGCCGGCAGCGGCCGTGCCGTGAACGTGCTGCCCGTGGCCTCGACACCGGTGATCCGGTCCAGCCGGAAGGTCCGCCAGCCGGCCCGGTCGAGGTCCCAGGCCAGTAGGTACCAGTGCCGGTCGAGCAGCACTTGGCGGTACGGCTCCACGTGGCGGTCCGTCTCGGTCCCGGCCCGGTCGGTGTAGCCGAAGCACACGTGCCGGTGCGCGTGCGCGGCCATGGCCAGGGCGTCGACCACCGTCAGGTCGACCGAACGCCGGGTGACGGCCTCCGTCGCGCCGGCCACCGCCGAGACCCGCCGCCGCAGCCGGGGTGGCAGCACCCGCTCCAGCTTGGCCAGCGCACCGTCGGCCGCTCCCTCGGTGGCCCCGCCGGCCAATGCCGCCGCGGCCATGCGCAGCCCGACCGTCGTGGCGACGGCCTCGTCGTCGGTGAGCACCAGCGGTGGCATCGCCCGCCCGGCGGCCAGGCGGTAGCTGCCGCCGGGGCCGCGGGTGGACTCGACCGGATACCCCAGCTCCCGCAGCCGGTCCAGGTCGCGGCGCAGCGTGCGGGACGTCGTGCCGAGGCGGTCCGCCAGTTCCTGGGCCGGCCAGGACCGGCCGGTCTGCAGCAGCGACAGCAGCTCCAGCATGCGTGTGCTCGGTCCGTTCATCACTGTCCAGCGTCGCACACGTTGTGGACATTATGTGTCCACAACTGGGGTTAGCGTCGGTGGCATGCCTGCTATCACCGTCACCGGCGCCCGCGAACACAACCTGCGCGAGGTGGACGTCGCCATCCCCGCCGGCTCGCTGACCGTCGTCACCGGCGTGTCCGGCTCGGGCAAGTCCTCGCTCGTGTTCGACACGATCGCCGCCGAGTCCCAGCGGCAGCTCAACCAGACCCACACGGCGTTCGTGCGCAACCGCTTGCCCGGCTTCGGCAGGCCCGACGTCGATGCCGTCGAGAACCTGCCCGCGTCGGTGGTGGTGGACCAGAAGCCGCTCGGCGGCAACAGCCGGTCCACGGTCGGGACGATCACCGAGATCGGGTCGCTGATGCGGCTGCTGTGGTCCCGCGCCGGCACGCCGCACATCGGCGAGTCGACCGCGTTCTCCTTCAACGACCCGGCCGGCATGTGCCCCCGCTGCCAGGGGCTGGGCACCGTCAAGTCGATCGATCTGGACCAGCTCGTGGACCGGGACCGCTCGCTCAACGAGGGCGCCATCCGGTTCCCGACGTTCGGCGTGGGCGGCTGGACGTGGCGCACGTTCACCGGGTCGAAGTTGTTCGACAACGACGTGCCGCTGCGCGAGTTCACCGACGAGCAGTGGCGGGTGTTCCTGTACGGCGCCGACGCGCTGGTGGAGCGGCCGACCGATGCCGCGCCGGTGCCCAAGCAGTACGAGGGACTGCTGCCGCGGTTCGAGCGGATCTGGCTGCCCAAGGACGTCGAGTCGCTCAAGGGCAACACCCGGGAGGCCTACCGGCGCGTGGTCACCCAGGGCACCTGCCCGGACTGCGGCGGCACCCGGCTGAGCGAGCGGGCGCGGTCGGTCACCGTCGACGGGTGGACGATCACCGACTGCGCGGCGCTGGAGGCAGAGCGGTTCGCCGAGGTGCTGCGCGGGCTGGACACTCGCGCCGCCGAGCCGGTGGCGGCCGCGCTCGCCGCTCAGCTGGACCGGCTCGCCGGGATCGGTCTCGGCTACCTGAGCATGGACCGCGCCACCACCACGCTGTCCGGCGGTGAGTCGCAGCGGGTCAAGACCGTCCGCCACCTCGGCAACACGCTCACCGGCCTGCTGTACGTGTTCGACGAACCCAGCGCCGGGCTGCACGCGCAGGACGTCGCCCAGCTGACGTCGATGCTCCTCTCGTTGCGGGACAAGGGGAACACCGTGCTCGTCGTCGAGCATGACCAGGACGTCGTCGCCGCTGCCGACCACGTGGTGGACCTGGGGCCCGGTGCTGGCCGCGACGGCGGCACCGTGACCTACACCGGCCCGCCGCCGGCGCGCCCGCGTACCGGCGCGATCAAGCGGGCACCCCGGACGCCCCGCGGTGTCATCGAGATCCGCGGTGCGGGCAGGCACAACCTGCGCGACATCGACGTCGACGTGCCCACCGGCGTGCTCACCGCGGTTACCGGGGTGGCCGGTTCGGGCAAGAGCACACTCGTGCACGGCTACCTGCCGGACGCGGTCGTGATCGACCAGCGCGCGGTGCGGGGATCGCGGCGGTCGTCACCGATCACCTACACCGGCGTGCTGGACACCCTGCGCGCGAAGTTCGCCGCGGAGAACGGCGTCGGCCCCGGGCTGTTCAGCCCCAACGCCGAGGGTGGCTGCCCCGAGTGCGGCGGGCTCGGCGTCATCTACACCGACCTGGCGTTCCTCGACCCGATGGTGTCGACCTGCGAGCGTTGCGAGGGCCGCCGGTTCACCGAGGAGGCCCTGCGGCACACCTACCGCGGTGTCGACATCGGCACGGTGTTCCGGATGAGTGCCGCCGAGGCGCTGGAGCACTTCGGTGATCCCCGCCTGGCCCGGATGGTCGAGGTCGGGCTGGGCTACCTGCCCCTCGGGCAGCCGCTGACCACGCTGTCCGGCGGTGAGCGGCAGCGGCTCAAACTCGCTGCCGAGCTGGACAAGCCCGGCGGGGTGTACGTATTCGACGAACCCACCACCGGCCTGCACCCGCGGGACGTGGACGAGCTGGTGCGGCTGTTCGACCGGCTCGTCGACGGTGGAGCGACGGTCGTGGTGATCGAGCACGACCTCGACGTGGTGCGCCGCGCCGATCACGTGATCGACCTCGGCCCCGGCCCGGGACGGCACGGCGGCCGGGTGCTGTTCACCGGGCCGCCCGCCGCACTCGCCGAAGCCGACACCCCCACCGGGCGGCACCTGCGCGCGAGGTCAGAGGCGTCGCGCCAGCACGTCCTTGCCGGGGCCTGACAGCTCGTCGAGTGCGTGACCGCGGCCGGCGACGGCCATCAGCACAGCCTCGCCGGGACCGCGCACCTCAGGGCCGGAGCCCCACCTCCAGTCCACGTCCTCCGCGACGAGGGTGAGACCGCGCGCCCGTGGGTAGGCGCGAACGGGTGGCGCGCGCAGCACCAGCCGCAACGCGGTCCGGAGGCGGTCGGCCGGGATCTCGCGGGGCAGGCCGAGTGGCCGGCGGATGTCCTGCTGGTGGATCGTCGCGTCGAGCAGCCCGATCATGCCGCCGAACCCGGCGGTGAGCCCGCGCGGCCGCTGGTGGGCACGCAGGAGCGTGATCAGCTCGCCGGGGTCCCGGTCGTACTCCCGCATCCCGATGTCGTTGATCCTGCCCAGGGTGAACCTGCCCCGGACGATCCGCCTGACCACGTTCGGCAAGGTCAGCTCGTCATAGCTGATCACGTGGGCGACCACCTGACGGACCGTCCAGCCGGCGCAGAGGCTCTGCGCCTCCCACTGCCGCGGCGTCAGCGTGTCCAGGAAGTCCGCGAAGTCGCCGCGTTCCTGTGTGGCGAAGGTCATCACGTCGCCCCCGGTCATGCCTGTCACCGTAGTGCGACACGAGCGAAAGGGCTGCCGGTGCTGGACCTGCTGATCGACGACGCCATCGTCCACACGATGAACCCCCGGCGGCCCACGGCCCGGCGCGTCGGCGTCTGGAACGGCCAGATCGTCGGTGTCGACGACGAACTCGACGGCCTGACGGCGCGGCGCACCGTGCGGCTCGGCGGAGCCTGCGTCCTGCCCGGTTTCGTGGACGCGCACACCCACATGATCTGGTCCGGCATGGCCAACGGCGGCACGGTCGACCTGCGCGGCATCACCGACCGCGCGGCGCTGCTGGACAGGCTGGCGGCGGCCGCGGACGCGGCGGCGCCGGGGGAGTGGGTCGAGGCCAGCGGCTACGACCAGCGCCCGATCGGCGGGCACCTCACCAGAGCGGAGCTGGACGCCGTGTCCCGCGACCGGCTGCTGTGGCTGCTGCACGCGTCCGGTCACGCCTGCGTGGTCAACAGCGCCGCGCTGGCCGCGGTTCCGCCGGACGAGCTGCGGGCTCTCGGCGAGGAGGTCGACCGGGACGCCGACGGCGAACCGACCGGGCTGCTGCTGGAACGCGGGCAGCTCGCCGTGCGTGCCGCCAGGCTGCCCTACCGGATCACCGAGCTGGTGGACGCGATCGAGCGTTCCGCCCGGATCTGCCTGTCCCAGGGCATCACCACCTGTGCGGAGGCCGGCATCGGTGGCGGCCTGCTGGGCAACCCGCCCGCCGAGGTGGCCGCGTTCCAGTCGGCACGGGAACAGGGCAGGCTGGGTGTGCGGATGCAGCTCATGGTGGCCGCCGACGCGCTGCGACCGCTGCCGGCGCACGCCGACGACCGCATCGCCCGGGGCATCGACCTGGGGCTGCGGACCGGTCTCGGTGACCCGACGCTGGGCATCGGGGCACTGAAACTCTGGCTGGACGGCGGGATCATGGCCCGCACGGCCGCACTCACCCAGCCCTACACCGGTCACCCGGGCAGCGGCCAGCTGCAGGACGATCCCGATGTCATGCGGCAGACCATCGTGGACGCTCACGCCGCAGGCTGGCAGCTCGCCGTGCACGCCATCGGTGACCGCGCGGTGGACATCGCGATCGACGCGCTGGAGCGGGCGCAGGCCCTCGTCCCCCGCGATGATCCCCGGCACCGGATCGAGCACTGCGGCATGGTGCGGCCCGACCAGCTGCCGCGGCTCGCCGCGGTCGGTGCGATCGCCGTGCTGCAGCCGGAGTTCCTGTGGGACAACGGGGACGACTACTCCGACGTCGTCGGGCCCGAACGAGCCGGCTGGCTCTACCGCGGCCGGGCCCTGCTCGACGCCGGCATCCCGATCGCGTCCAGCTCGGACCGTCCGGTGGTCGCGGGGGCGCCGCTGCGGGCGGTGCGGTTCATGGTGGAGCGCCGTTCGTCCAGTGGCCGGCCGGTCGGCCCGGACGAGGCGCTGACCGTCGCCGAGGCACTGCGGGCCGCTACCCTGGGTGCCGCCTACGCCTGCGGGCGCGAGGACGTCGGCGGCAGTGTCGAGTCCGGCAAGCTGGCCGATCTCGTGGTGCTCGACGCGGACCCGCTGCGCACCGACCCCGCCGAGCTGGCGGGGATCGGTGTCGCCGCGACCCTGGTGGGAGGCGAGGTCCGGTACGGCTCGCTGTGAGCGCTACCGCTTCCAGGCGGCCGTGGCGTAGTCGGCGAAATCCACCGGGTCGCGCCCGAGCACGGCGGCGACGTCCGGGCTCACCGGCTCGTGCTCCCCGCGCCGGATCCTGCCGAACACCATGGCCAGCAGCTTCGCCCAGCTCTCCGGAACCCCGGCGGCCTCCTGCTCGGCCAGGAACTGCTCCTCGGTGACGTCGGTGAAGCGCACCTCGCGCCCCGAGGCCCTGGCCATCTCCGCCGCCGCCTCGCCGAAGCTCAGCGCGCGGGGTCCGGTGAGCTCGTAGGTCTGCCCGGCGTGCCGGGGATCGGTCAGCGCCGCCACGGCGACCGCGGCGATGTCGGCGGCGTCGATGAACGGCTCCCGCCCGTCGCCGGTCGGCACCCGCAGGTCCCCCGCGAGCACGTAGTCACGGAACTGACCGAGGTCAAAGTTCTGGTTGAACCAGCTCGGCCGCAGGATCGTCCAGTCCACACCGGACTCGCGGACCGCGTCCTCCACGTCCGTCAGTTCGGGCATCCCGTACTCCTCGATGCCCCGCCCGGACAGTGCCACCAGCCGCCGCACGCCGTGCTCGACCGCGAACCGGACGAACGGCCGGGCACCGGTGATGTCGTCTTCGGGAAACACCAGGTACGCCGCGTCGGCGCCGCTCACCGCGGCTGCCCAGGTGGACTCGTCGGCCCAGTCGAAGCGCACCTCACCGGAGCGGGAAGCGGGCCGTACCCGGTGGCCGGCGGCCCGCAGGCCGGACACCACGTGACGGCCGGTCTTGCCGGTGCCGCCGAGAACCAAGGTCGTTGTCGTCATGACGAGCAGTCAACCCGGGGATGATGAGACAAACCATTATCGATCAGCTCAATTGCCTGTCCGTTCGTCTACCATGCGGTCATGGACCCCTTCGCTGACCTGGTTCGCGGCGTACGGGCCGACGGCGCGCTGCTGGGCCACTCGGTGCTGACGCCACCCTGGTCGGTGCGCTACGTGCACGAGGCCGAGCTGACCCTGTGCACGGCACTGGAGGGCTCCGGCTGGGTGCTGCCCGCCGACGGCGAGCCGGTGCGGCTCGACCCCGGCGCCGTGGCCGTGGTCCGCGGCCCGGAGCCGTTCGTCGTCGCCGACGAGCCGGGCCGCCCGCCCGGGGCGACGGTGCACCGGGGTCAGCTGTGCACCGCGACCCCCTCCGGCGAGTACCTGGTGGACAGCGCCGATCCCGGCCCCCGGTCCACCGGCGGCGGGGCCAGCCTCGTCGTCGGCGCGTACCGGGCACCCGGCGACGTCGGCAGGCGGCTGCTGGACGCACTTCCCCCGGCGCTGGTGGTGTCCGGGGACTCGGTTCCCTGCCTGGAACTGAACCTGTTCGTCACCGAGGTGTGCTCGCTCGAACCGGGGCAGCAGGTCGTCCTGGACCGGCTGCTGGACCTGCTGCTGGTCTGCACGCTGCGCGCCTGGTTCGCGCACGAGGACACCGAGCCCCCGGCGTGGTACTCCGCGCTCGGCGACCCGATGATCGGGCCTGTCCTGCGCGCGATGCACGCCGACCCCGGCCGTCCGTGGACGGTGGTCTCTCTGGCCAGGGTCGCCGGCGTGTCCAGGGCGGCGTTCGCCCGCCGGTTCACCGCACTGGTGGGCGAGCCGCCGCTGGCCTACCTGACCGGCTGGCGGATGACGCTGGCGGCGGACCTGCTGCGCCGGCAGGGAACATCGGTGGCGTCGGTCGCCGCTCAGGTCGGCTATGCGGACGGCTTCGCCTTCAGCTCGGCCTTCAAACGTGTCCGCGGCGTGAGCCCGAGCGCCTACCGCGCCGGCTGAGCCTCCAGTAGCCAGAAGGCGGTGCCCGGGATCGGTCCGGCGGTGGACAGGCCGAAACCGGCGCGCTCGCACAGCTGAACGAACTCGGCGCGGGTCCGCTCGCGGCCACCGACGTTGACGAGCATGTTCAGGTCGGACAGGTACAGCCCGGCCAAGGCGGGATCGGCCAGTTCCGGCAGCACCGGCTCGATGATCAGCAGTACGCCGTCGTCGGGGATGACCGTGCGGCAGTGCCGCAGGATGGTGACGCAGCGGTCGTCGTCCCAGTCGTGCAGGATGCTCTTGATCAGGTAGACGTCGGCGCCGCCGGGCACCGCGCTGAAGAAGTCTCCTGCCGTCACCGACGCCCGGTCGCCCACACCGGCGGCGGCAAGCCGCTCGGGCGCCTGTGCGCCGCCTTCGGCGGAGTCGAACACGACGCCGTGCAGGTTCGGGTGCTCGCGCAGGACCGGGGCGAGCAGCGTGCCGTCACCGCCGCCGATGTCCAGTGCGGTGCCGAAGCCGCTGAAGTCGTAATGGCTCGCGAGGGTCTCGGCCACCGCCACCGTGCCGTCATGCATGGAGGCGTTGAACAACGCGGACTTCTCCGGTTCCTCCCGCAGCTGCGCGAAGAACGGCTTGCCGAACACCTCGTCGAACGCCGTCTGTCCGGTTCGGACGGAGAACGGCAGCTCGGCCCATGCGGCGGTCATCACCGGGTCGGTGAACATCGAGGCGAACGCGTGCACCGAGTGCTCGTGGCCGGTGCGTAGCAGCTCGCCTGCCGGTGTGGCTCGGAACGTACCGGCTTCCGGCTCGGTGCACAGTCCGAGCCCGGCCAGTGCCCGCAGCAGCCGGGTGGCCGGCTGTTCGGCGAGGTCGAGCTCGGCGGCCACCTCGGCGGCGGATCTGGTGTGCTCGCCCAAAGCGTCGAACACCGTCAGCTCCACCGCCGCACGGACGGTCTGGCTGGCCATGTTGCCCATGACGAGCCGCATGAGGTGAGCGCGATCGTTGATGTCTGCCATGTGGAATTAGCTTAGGCTAAGCTAATTAGGTCGTCCAGTGTTTCTGCCCATCAACCGCAGCAGCTCGTCCTGAGGCGTGCCCGCGGACCCGCCGGAGGGCGCGGCGAAGAACCGATGGGTCGTGTCCGGCGACACCGGTGTTTCCGGGAGGCCGGCGTAGATCTCGTCGAGGTGCTCGCCGATCCAGGCCACCAGTCCGGGGTCGAGCCGGTCGTCGACACCCAGCGCCCGGGCGAGATCCCACGTGTGGACGACCGTGTCGGTGGTGCGGACGGCGATGGCCTGCCTGCCCGGCAGGCGTCCCAGTGGGTAGTCGAGGACCTGTTCCAGGGCGCCCGGCCGGCCGAACGCCTCGGCGCACATCCGGACCGACCGGCGGTAGGCGCCGACGGGGTCGGCACCGAGCGCGTCGGCGTCGCGCAGCCGCAGGAAATCCGCGCTCGTGGCACCGTCGAGCAGGCCGACGTAGTTGAGGTTGCCCCGCGTCACATGGTTGACCAGTTGCCGGACATCCCATGCGGCGCACGGTGTCGCCGCACTCCACTGCGATGGCCGGATCCGGCGCAGTCTCGACTCGAAGCCGGAACTGGCCGTGTGGAACAGCTTCACGGCGGTGTCGGGGCGCGACATGGGACAAGCGTGCCCGTGACGCGCGCCCGCGGCTGGCGGGTATCCGCCGCCGTGCTCGAACGTCCGTACGAGGCCGGTCACACTGTTTAGTTGTCAATCAACGGAGGGCGTCCGCTGCGAACACTGACGACGCTACGGATGCGCCGGGGGTGTGCCATCCACATTTCGTCGATTTCCGGCCGCGGATTTCTACACCTTTCGCGACACCATTCCGATCCGTTAGTCGGATGCCGGACGGCTGGGGCGCGGGCTGTACTGGATCAGCCGCGCCACTCCCGGTGTGCGGCCGAACGAGGAGGGGACGAGAATGCCGGCCACAGTGGACACATCAGGCCCGCCCGCGATCCGGTTACCTGCCGTCCGCGGGAAAGGTGATCGTTCCGGCCAGGTCGGCGGATTCCGCCGGAACCTTGCCGGTGCGGGCGAAACCGGCCCAGATCTCGCGGATCAGCCTGCCTCGCCGGTCGACCTCCGCCCACGTGGCCGACCCGAGCAGCCGGACGCCGTCCCACGCCTGCCGCGACCCGAACACCAGCGGGATGTCGGTGATGTGGGCGGCTCCGAGCGCGCTTCCCCGCGGGCGCCAGGTCATCCGGTACCGCACCGCCCGGCCGCCCGCCTCGCGGTGCCTGCGGGCGAACTCCTTCGCGGGCCCGCCGTAGATCTTCCGCGTGAACGGCGCGGTGACCAGTCGGCGCACCAGCGGGCCGAGCAGCGGGATCTGGAAGAGACGGGGAAGGACGGGGACGGCGGCGGCGAACAAGGCGGCCTCTTCCGCGGTGTGACCGATGAGCACGTCGACCCGGCGTGCCGCACCGCGCCAGGCCGCGACGCGCGCGGTCTCGTCGGGTACGGGCGCCAGACCGTACTGGATGCCGAACGGCATGCCACCCGGCAGCCCGAAGCCGCGTGCCGACTTCTCCGCCACGGCCTGCAGGGCGACGACCTCGTCGACCGGGGCGACGCGCCGCGGCGTGCCCACCGCCGCGAGCATCGCCGCGGTCATGGCCGACCGCCCGGAGGTGATGCCCAGCGGCGCGCTCTGGATGATCACCCGCTGGAACAAGCCGTCGGCGCCCTCGCTGATCATCAGATGCGCGATCGCGTCGCCGCCGGCCGACTGGCCGAACAGCGTCACCGACTCGGGGTCGCCCCCGAACGCCGGGATGTTGGCCCGCACCCACCGCAACGCGGCGAGCTGGTCGAGCAGGCCGAGGTTGGCCGGCACGTCGGTGCCGTCACCGAGGAAGCCGAGTACCCCGAGCCGGTAGGTGACCGTCACGACCACCACGCGCTGCTCCACGACCAGCGAACGGGGGTCGTAGACGCCGAGGTCGCCGGCACCGGTGACGTAGGAGCCGCCGTGGATCCACACCATCACCGGGAGGCGTTCGCCCTCCGCGAGGTCGGCGGGCAGGGTGACCGACAGCCGCTGGCAGTGCTCGTCCACAGCGAGCTCGTCGTCACCGATGAGCTGGGTCAGCAGCTCCGACGGGCGCTGGGGCGCGGCCGGGGCGCGGTCGAACGCAGTGAACGGTTCGGTGAACGGCTCCACCGGACGCGGTACGCCGAACCGGTCCGCGCTCGCGTAGGGAATGCCGAGCACCCGCACCACGTCGGCATCGACCCGCCCGATGACGGTTCCCGCCGGTGTGTCGAACGACCGCTGCTCCACGCGCCGTCCTCCTCGCTGCCCGGATGATCACGTGCAGCCTACGTCCGGTGGGAGCGGGTGGGGACGACCGGCGGTGTCAGCCGGACGGCGCGTGGCTGAGGTCGATGACGCAGAACAGGTTGCCGTCGGGATCGGCCAAGACGACGAAGTCCGGCGCAGGCGGGTAGGAGTCCCAGTCCACCCTGGTCGCGCCCAGTGTGACCAGCCTGGCGACTTCCTGTTCCTGCTCGGCGGCGGTGTCGACGAGCAGGTCGAGATGGATGCGCGGGCGTGGTTCCGGCGGCGACTCGCTGTACATCAGGCACAGGGCCCGGCCCGAGCCGTCGGCGTGCTCGAGTGTGCGCCAGTGGTCGCCTGCCCACTCCTCGGTCGCGACGAGGTTCAGGGCGGAGGTCCAGAAGGTCGTGGCGCGCTGTAGGTCGGTCACGCCGATCACCGGATACCCGAGTCGCAGCATGGAACGCATCCTACGGACGTCCGGCCGGGCTGGTGATCATCTGCTCACCGGGAGCGCATTCGTTTGATTTGATTCGGTTCCGAAAGCGTGGCAAAGAAGTGAGAATGGTTGGAGAAAGCTGATTCCGCGAATCCGTCGGCCGCCGCGACTACGATGAGTGGGCGCGAAATTCAGGTCGAGGAGCGTACGAGCGTTGGTGGACAACCACATTCAGGTGAGCCGTGATTCCGATGTGCCGATCTTCCGGCAGATCGTCACCCAGTTGTCCTTTCTGATCGAAAGCGGCGACCTGCGTGGTGGTCACGTACTCCCCAGCGCGCGGTTGCTGGCCGACAACCTCAATCTCAACCGCAACACCGTCGCCCGCGCCTATTCGGAACTCGGCGAACTGGGCCTGGTGGAGAGCCGGGGGCGGGGTGGCACCGTCGTCGTGGGACCGCGGGGAGCGCGGGCGGGCTCGCCGGCGCACGACCGGGCGCAGGCGATCCTGGACGAGGCGGCCAGGGCCTGTGTCGCCCTCGGCCTGTCCGCCTCCGAGGTCCAGTCGCTGATGACCGCCCTGGCCATGCGCGCGGAGCGGGATCTGCTCACGATCTCGTTCGTCGAGTGCAACGCCGACCGGGCCAAGTACTTCGCCGACGAGCTGGCCGGGCACATCGGCCTGGCGGTGAAGCCGCTGGTGCTGGGCGAGTTCGAGCCGGCCGAGGAGGAGGCCGACCTCGTGCTGACCACGTTCTTCCACCTCGCCGAGGTTCGCGGCCTGTGGCGGGGGCAGGGCACCGACGTGGTCGGCATCGTCGTCGCGCCACATGTGCGGACGCTGGTGGAGATCGCGTCCGTCCCGGCGGGACGAGCGGTCGGTATCTGGTACTCCACCGAGGACCAGGCGGTCAGCATCAGGGATTCGCTGACCCAGTCGGGGCTGGACAACGTCAGGGTGCTCCAGGGCACCGGGGAGGAGGACATCGACGGCCTGGACCTCGTCGTCATCCCCAGTGAGGTGCCGGAGCTGAAGTCCCGGCTCGACGGGCGGGTGAGGGTCATCGAGTTCGGCAACGTGCTGGATGCGGCCTCCATCCGGATGGTCAACGAGGTCGTCGGCGACCTTCGGGCGGCCAAGGTCCAGCGACCGGGTGCATAGTGTTGTCGTGAAATACGTGTTGCTGATCTGTGACGACGAGAAGGTGTCGCCGTCCATGGAGGAGATCGCGGCGGACCCGGCACATCAGGCGTACGGAGCGGAGGTGGAACGCCTGGGTGGCAGCCTCGGCGGCGCGCGGCTGCGCCCGGTGGCGACCGCGACGACCGTGCGTGTCCGGGAGGGCGAGACCCTGGTGTCGGACGGCCCGTTCGCCGAGACGAAGGACTTCATCGGCGGGATCGACATCGTCGACTGTGCCAACCTGGACGAGGCGATCGCGCTGGCGGCGCGGCATCCCTACGCGAGCTGGGGCTGCATCGAGGTCCGGCCCGTGTGGGAATGACCGCGCCGGACGTGGTTCGTGCCGCGGTCGACGCGGCGTACCGGGAAGAGTGGGGCCAGGTGGTCGCCACACTGATCGGCCTGACCGGGAACTGGGACCTGGCCGAGGACTGCGCGCAGGACGCGTTCGCCGCCGCGCTGACGACGTGGGGGCGCGACGGCGTCCCGGATCGCCCGGGTGCGTGGCTGACCACGGCTGCCCGGCACCGGGCGACCGACCGGCTTCGCCGGGACACCACCGGCGCGGCGAAGCTGCGCCAGCTCGCCGTGCTGGAGCGGGCTCCGGTCGAGCCGGTGGCGCAGGAGATCCCGGACGAGCGGCTGCGGCTGATCTTCACCTGCTGCCACCCGGCGCTGCCCTTTCCCGCCCGCGTCGCACTCACCCTGCGCACGCTGGCGGGGCTGACCACGGGGGAGATCGCCAGGGCCTTCCTGACCGCCGAGCCGACGATGGCGCAACGCCTGGTGCGTGCCAAGCGCAAGATCGTCGAGGCCGGCATCCCGTACCGGGTCCCGCCGGCGGAACTCCTCCCGGAGCGGCTGACCGGCGTCCTCGCGGTGCTGTACCTGATCTTCAACGAGGGCTACGACGAACAGGACGAACGCAGGGCGCTGGCCGCCGAGGGAATCCACCTCGCCCGCACGCTGGTCCGGCTGATGCCAGCCGAACCCGAGGCACGCGGCCTGCTGGCGTTGATGCTGCTGCTGGAGGCCCGCCGGGCGAGCCGCACGGACGGTGGCGTGCTGGTCACGCTGGAGAACCAGGACCGGTCCCGCTGGGATCGCGCGCTGATCGCCGAAGGTGAGGCGCTGCTGGACGAGGCACTGGCCATGCGGCGCACCGGGCCGTATCAGGTGCAGGCCGCGATCGCCGCCTGCCACGCCACCGCGCCGGACGCGGAAACGACAGACTGGCCGCAGATCGCCGCCCTCTACGCCGAACTCGCACGGCTGGCACCGTCACCCGTGGTGGATCTCAACCGGGCCGTGGCGATCGCGATGGCCGACGGTGTCGCCGCCGGACTCGCGCTCGTCGACGAACTCGCCGGGTCAGGCAGGCTCGACGGCTACTACCTGCTGCCCGCGACCCGCGCCGACCTGCTCCGCCGGGACGGTCGCCTCGCCGAGGCCGCCACGGCCTACGAGGAGGCGTTGGAACTGGCGCCGACCGACGCCGAGCGCCGCTACCTGAAGGGCCGGCTTTCCGCGCTCTGACCAGCGAAAAGTCGGTCGCCGCCGAAGTTTTCGAAATTTTTCGAGATCGATGTCGATTCCGCGCGGCCTCCTCCGTCGGTGGGGCGAAAACCACCCAGACCGAGAGAGGCAGCGACGATGTCGAACACCGAGTACCTGACCGCCACCATGACCGTCGACCGGACGCCGGAGGAGGTCTTCCAGGCCATCACCAACGTGCGGGGCTGGTGGACCGAGAACCTCATCGGCGACTCGGCCGCCCTGTACGACGAGTTCGTCTTCACCGACGACAGCGCCCACCCCGGCGAGGCCGCCCAGGGCAGCGGCGGCATCCGGTTCGCCCGCTTCCAGCTCACCGAGGTCGTGCCCGGCAGGCGGGTGGTCTGGCACTGCGTGGACTCCTACCTCAGCTTCATCGACGACCACGGCGAGTGGACCGGCACCGACGCCGTCTTCGACATCACCACGGGTGCGGACGGCACCACGCTGCGGTTCGTCCACGAAGGGCTCACCGCGGCCGGATCCGCGTGCTTCGAAGCGTGCTCACGCGGCTGGACCTTCTACATCACCAAGAGCCTGCCGCAGCTGATCACCACCGGCACCGGCCAGCCGATTCCCGGCTACCGCCGCTGATCCGCCGCGAGCCGAAAGGAACCGACCATGTCCATGACCGCATCGCGCCGGACGCAGGCGCCGTCGCACCCGACGCTCGTGCTGGTGCTGGCATGCGCTGCCCAGGCGATGGTGGGCCTCGACATCGCCATCGTGAACGTGGCCCTGCCGTCGATCCAGCGTGACCTCCGGGTCAGCCAGAGCAGTGTGCAGTGGGTCGTCGTCGCCTACGGCCTGCTGCTCGGCGGATTCCTCCTCGCCGGTGGCCGGGTCACCGATCTGCTGGGGCGCCGCCGCGTCCTGCTGGCCGGTCTCGGCCTGTTCACCGCGGCGTCGTTGCTGGCAGGCGTGGCGCACCACGGCGGCGTGCTGATCACCGCCCGCGGCCTGCAGGGACTGGGCGGTGCGCTCATCGCACCGGCAGCGTTGTCGCTGGTGGCCGTCACGTTCCGGGAAGGCCGGGAACGCAACCGGGCCCTCGGGATCTTCGGCGCCGTCGGCGGTCTGGCCGGGACGGTGGGCGTCGTCGCCAGCGGTCTCATCGCCGCCGGCCCGGGCTGGCGATGGGCGTTCTTCATCAACGTGCCCGCGGGCATCGTGCTCATCGTGCTCGCCGCGACCGGTCTCGCGGCCGACCGGGCCGCGAGGCGTTCGGGGCGGCTCGACCTCGCGGGGGCGGGCGCGGCGACCGCCGGGCTGCTGGCCTTCGTCTACGCACTGCACCACGCGTCCACCCATGGCTGGACCACGGGCTCGACGCTGGCGTGGTTCGTCGCGGCCGGAGTGCTGCTGGCGGCGTTCGGGTGGATCGAGAAACGCGCCCCGGCGCCGCTCGTGCCGGGCCGCGTGCTGCGCAACCGCCCGCTCGTCGTCGCGAACGTCACCGCGTTTCTGGCGTTCGGTGCGTTCTTCTCCTTCATCTTCCTCGGCTCGCTGCTCATGCAGCAGGAACTCGGCTACTCGGCGACCGAGACGGGCCTGGCCTGGCTGGCCACGACGATGACGGAGTTCGCGACGGCGTCGGCGGTCGGCCGCCTCACGGCGGCGGTGAGTGTCCGCTGCCTGCTGGTCGTGGGCCTGTCCCTGCTGACCGCCGCGATGGTGTGGCTGACCCGGGTTCCGGCAGGCGCCGACTACCTCACCGATCTGCTTCCCGCCTTCCTGCTCGCCGGACTCGGCTTCGGGCTCTGCGGGCCCTCGGTGCAGATCGGCGCGCTGTCCGGCGTCACCGAAGCGGAATCGGGACTCGCGTCGGGACTGATCGAGACGATGCGGGAGATCGGTGGTGCGGCGGGCGTCGCCGCGGTGTCGGCGGTGCTCGTCGCGGGCAGCGGGCTCGGCGGTTTCCACGCGGCACTCGGCGCCATCGGCGTTCTCGCCGCGCTCGGGGCGATCGTCGCGGCCGCCGGATTCCGGCCCGCACGCCGACTTCCTGGTTCACGGAGTCGTCGGCCGGGAGCCGGCCTCCCCTAAGGTAGGAGCACTTGAGAGGGGTTGGGTATGACTTCTGTGACGTCGAAGGACGGAACGTCGATCGCGTACCGGCGCAGCGGGACCGGTCCGGCGGTCATCCTGGTGGGCGGCGGGCTCGACGACGGCTCGGAGAACGCCGCGCTCGTGCCCGAGCTGGCGGGGCGGTTCACCGTCTACAACTACGCGCGCCGCGGCCGGGGCGACAGTGGCGACACCGCCCCGTACGCGGTGGAACGCGAGATCGACGACATCGCCGCGCTGATCGGCGAGGCGGGCGGATCGGCGCACCTGTTCGGGGCGTCGTCCGGCGGCGCGCTGGCACTCGAGGCGGCCGCCGCCGGGCTCGCCGTGGACAGGATCGCGGTCTACGAGGTTCCGTACCTGGACGACGCCATGGCGCCGCACTGGTCGGCCTACGTCGACCGGCTGACCGCGGTGCTCGCCGAGGGCAGGCGCGGCGAGGCGGTCGAACTGTTCATGCGGCTGGCCGGCTCCTCCGACGACGACATCGCGGGAGCACGCGCGTCGTCGTTCTGGCCCGGACTGGAAGGGCTCGCGCACACGCTCGCCTACGACGCGGCCTGCCTGGGCGACGGGCGTCCACCGGTCGCCCGGCTGGCGACCATCACGCAGCCGGTGCTGGTGGCGACCGGTGGAGTCGCCGATCCGCACATGGGCGGCCTTCAGCCGGGCTTCTTCGACAACGCCGCCGACGCGATCGCCGCGGCGGTCCCGAAGGCGGAACGCCGGATCGTCGAAGGCCAGACTCACATCGCCGATCCGAAGATCCTGGGCGGCCTGCTCGCCGGCTTCTTCACGCCCTGAGCTACCAGGGAATGACCCTCCGGATGGCAGCCGAGAGCGGTTCGAGGTCGGTGGCCAGACCGTCGAGCTCGCCGGGGCTCAGGGCGTTGTAGGGCACCTCCGCGAGCCGGTCGGTCAGCGCCTCGACCCGCTGCTTGGTGGCCCGGCCCGCGTCGGTGAGCCAGCCGTCGGCCCCGATGAGGCCGCGGGCGCGCATGCCGTCGATGACCGCGTCCAGCTGCGCGGCGGGAAGGTGGTGTACCCGGCCGAACTCCTTCGCGGGCAGATCGACGGACAGGGCGTGGAGCACATGGGCCTCCGTCCCGCCGACGCCCTCGGCCACCAGCGCCACGACATGGCCGTCGCCGCGGTGCTCGCGCAGCAGCGTGGCCGCGTGCCACAGCCGGGCCACGGGCTCGCGCGGCACCGGGATCGTGCGCAGGGCGGCGAAGAGGGCGCGGCCCTCCACGGGTGCGCTGGTCGCCGCCCTGAGCAGGAGGTCCCCGGCGCGCGCGACGCCCGGGGCGTCGGCGAGGTCCCCGAGGATCCGCCGCAGCCCCGCCACACAGCCCCGTTCGCGCGCGGCCAGCGCGGCTTCGGGCGTGGTCAGGTCCCAGATCCGCGGGATGTGGCGTGCCACCTCGCCGGGGGCGAAGTTGTAGAAGATCGCGTGCACCGCCTCGGCCGGCATCGCCCGGCCGAACGGCGCGGCCCGGCCGGCGAAGTAGGCGTCCCACTGGTTACGCAGGCCCAGCGCGATCAGGGCCTCGTCCGACTCGTCGGCGAAGTAGGGCACCAGGCCGATGGGCTCGATCAGGTCGTACATGCGGCGGGCTACGGGTTCCGGGTGCGACATCTCAACTCCGCGTGGTCCTGGCGGCGCCCCGTGGCGACCGCTCACCCCCTCCACGAACGGCCCGTCCCGGATTCGACACCGGTCCTCAGCGATTCCGCAGCACCCTGCCCGGGCTCCGGTCTCATTGCTGCACGGTAGACCGGCACGCTTCGGCGGGGCGGGAGAACCCGCGGGCGCTGGGGACGAGCGCGGCGGCGGCCGGCGCGGCGAAGCAGACGAGCGCGCAGGCACCGAGGACGGCCGGGGCGCCGAAGGCGTCGACGGCGGGAGCGATGAGCGCGAGGCCGAGGGGAGCGAGGCCGTAGGACAGCAGGAAGTCCAATGAGGACACCCGGGCGAGCTTGCCGGGGTCGACCTCGCGCTGGATCGCGGTGAACCACGGGACGTTGAACAGTTCGATCCCGATCCCGGCCAGCACGTAGGCGGCGATCACCACCGCAGGGTGCACTGGGAGCAGGAGGCTGAGTGGGGCGAATCCGTACAGTGCCAGGCCGGACAGGGCAGCCCAGCCCTGTGCGCGGGGACGCCACCGCGCGACGACCAGCGCCCCGGCGAGCGCGCCGACGATGTAGGCCGTGGTCGCGCCGGCCAGGACGGCCTCGCTGCCGTAGGTGTCCCGGCTGACCAGCGGCAGCACGACCCCGGTCGCCGAGTAGCCGGTGGCGATCACGGCGGTCAGCGCGCCCAGCCCGGCGAGGAACCACGGGTGCCTGCGGGCCTCGCGGACACCGTCGGCGAACTCGGCGACGAACGCGACCCGGGTGCGCTCGCCGACCGGTGGCGTGGCCGTTCCCGCCGGCGGCAGCAGCGCGGCGGCCAGCCAGAGCAGGCCGATGCCGATCAGCAGTGCCCGCGTGTCGAGGACGGTGGCCAGCAGGGCGGCCGTGGCGGGCGCGACCAGCGTGGTGACCCGCACGGCCAGGGTGATCGCGGCGTTGGCCCGTTGCCTGCGCGACTCCTCGACGACCTCGGCGGTCAGCGCCTGGAACGCGGGACGGCACGCGCCCTGGCCTGCCCCGGCCACCGCGGCCGCGACGGCCATCAGCGGCACCGACCAGCCCAGCCCGGCCGCGATCACCGGTGCGGCGACCGCGGCGGCGGCGCTCGACCAGAACACCACCGCGCGCCGGGAGTACCGGTCGGCCAGAACCCCGCTGACCGGCACCGCCGCCAGGAAGCCGACCGTCCTCGTGGCCAGGACCAGCCCGAGGCCGCCGGCGCTCAACGTGCGGTCCAGCACGGCGAGACCGAGCACGAAGGGCAACGCCCAGGTCGCCAGTCCGGACGCGGTGGTGCCCGCCCACAGGCGCAGGAAGGCGAAGTCACGCAGCATGCGCACACCTTAAATGAAAACCGTTGTCGTTACTTCTCGGGGTCTACCTAGACGATAATGATTATCGTTTGTAGTATCCCGGTCGATTGCCACCACGGAAGGGACCCTTTGTGGACAAGGTGTTGCTCGACGAGCTGCCACCACCGTTGCCCCCCGAGCAGATCATCGCGCTCAACCAGCCGAAGGCCGATCTGCACAGCGTTCGCCGCTACGAGTGGAACGGGTGGGTGTTCGACGTCCCGCCCGGGGTGTTCCTGCCCGGCGAGACCAGCCGGATGATCCACCAGCGGCTGCTCGACGGCGAGATCGACGTCCGGGGCCGCCGCTACGCCGCGATGGGCGCCGGGCTCGGCGTCGAGGCGGTCGTCGCCGGACTGCGTGGCGCCCGCGAGGTGTACGCCCTCGACGTCCACCCGGACAGCGTCGCCGCCACCACGCGGCACTACGACCGGCTGGTCGGGCCGGCCGAGGGCACCGAGTTCGTCCCGCTGGTCGCCGACGTCTTCGACGGCTTCCCCGACGGCCGCCCGCTCGACGTGGTGACCTTCAACCCGCCCGCGGTCAGCCAGGTCGTCAGCGAGGACGCCGACGTCGTGCGCAACGTGTGCCTCGGCGCGCCGCTGCTGGAGCGGTTCTTCGCCCAGCTCGCCGGGCGTGACCTGCTCGCCCCGGGCGGTGAGGTGTTCGTCATCGCCTCCAACACCGCGGACCTGCGCGCGATCGTCGGCCACGCCGTGGATCACGGGTTCACCCCCGAGGTGCGGTTGCGGCACGACTGGCACGACGGGGTGCTGACCTACCTGTTCCGCTTTCACCGGGGAGCCGCCGCGTGAGCGTCGACCAGCTCGTCGCCGACGTCCTCGACGGCAGGCACGGCACCCCGGCCGCCGACCTGGTGGCCACCAGCGTGTTCTGGCTGCACCACGGGACCCGGCTGGCCGGTGGCGGCGTCACCTACCGCAACCAGTACCTGCTTGTCCGATGTGGACAGGCGTTCGGCGGCTGCGCGTTCGAGGCCGGGGAGGTCGACCCGGCGATCTGTTCCGGCGCCTCCGGCAGCACGCTCGACACGCTGCTGCGCGAAGGCCCGCTGCCGCTGCGCATCGCCGCGCTGGACGCCTACCTCGGCCAGGCGCTGCCGCACCGGGACGACCCGCGCGCGGAGCGGGTGGAACTGCCCGCCGGAACGCCGGAAACCCGGGCGGTGGCGCGGGACGCGGCTGTCGCGGGACTGCTCGGCATCGAACCCGGCGCCAAGGTCGGGCTGATCGGCGTGGTCAACCCGCTGGTGGCGGCCATCCGGGAACGTGGCGGCGACTGCCTGCCGTGCGACCTCAACCTCCGCACCACCCAGTGGGGCGACCCGGTCACCGACTCGATGGCCGAGGTGCTCGACGTCGCCGACGTGGTCGTCGCCACCGGGATGACGCTGAGCAACGGCAGCTTCGACGAGATCCTGCGGCGGTGCGTGAAGCGGGCGGTTCCGCTGATCGTCTACGCGCAGTCCGGCAGCGCCGTCGCCCGCGCCTTTCTCGGCGCCGGGGTGAGCGCCCTTTCCGCCGAGCCGTTCCCGTTCTCGCAGTTCAGCGCCGAGCCCACCACGCTCTACCGCTACCGCGCGGAGACCGGCGCATGAGCGTTGGCATCGGACATGCCTGCTGTCACCACGGCGAGATTCTGCAGGGCGTCTTCCTCGACGCCGACGGACGGCCGTGCCGCGGGCTGGTCACCCTGCCGATGGCCGGCCCCGGCACCCGGGCCGAGTTCACCCCGCTGCCGGGACGGCGGGTCACCGTCAGCCCCGCCGGCCGGACCAAGGCGGCCGGCGCGGCCGTGCTGGCGGTCGCCGAGTGCGCACGGCTGACCGGCCGGCGCGAGTGCGGCGGGCTGCTGCGGCTGCACAGCGACATCCCGCTCGGCCTGGGCATGGGATCGTCCACAAGCGACATCATCGCCACGATCCGCGCCGTGGCGGCGAGTTACGCCGTCACGCTGCCGCCGGCGACGGTGGCCCGGCTGACGGTGCGGGCCGAGACCGCCTGCGACCCGCTCATGCTCGACGACCGGCCGAGGCTGTTCGCCCAGCGGGAAGGCCGCGTGCTGGAGGACCTCGGGCACGCCCTGCCGTCCGCCGTCGTGGTCAGCTGCCTGACCGGCGGCGGGCGCCCGGTGGACACGCTGGGCATCGCGCCACACGTCTTCCGCGAGGACGACGTGCGTGACTTCGAGCGGCTGCGGGCGCGGCTGCGCCGGGCAATCGCCGACTCCGACGTCGTCCTGCTCGGCAGGGTCAGCACCGACAGTGCCCGCTACAACCAGCGCGTCCTGCCCAAGGCGGAGTTCACCGATCTGGTCGCCATCGCGGGGCGCAGCGGCGCCGCCGGTGTCCAGGTGGCGCACAGCGGCAACGTCGCGGGCGTGCTCTTCGACCCGGACGCGGCCGGTCTCGACGGCAGGCTGCGGCGGTGCGTGCGCGCGCTGCGCAGGCACGACATCCCGGTCACCCGGCTGTTCAGCACCAGAAGGGACGACAAACGTGGACGACCACATCGCCGAGGCGATCGGCCGGCCGGACCTGGTGCGCCTGGACGACGGACTCGTCTGCCTGCGGTTTGAGACGATGAAGGTCGTCTCCGCGCTGGCCGCGGTCGAGCATCTGCTCGGCACCGGCAGGGTGCGGCCCGGCGACACGCTGCTGGACTCCTCCAGCGGCATCTACGCCTACGCGCTCGCGCTGGCCTGCCACCGCTACGGCATGCGCTGCCACATCGTCGGGTCCACCACCGTCGACCACACGCTGCGCACCCAGCTGGCCGTCCTCGGCGCCCACCTCGAACAGATGGAGCCCTCGGCCAGCCTCAAGCTCGACCAGAGCCGCCGGGTGGCGAGGGTGCGGGAAATCCTGCGGGACAACCCCGGCTACCACTGGATGCGCCAGTACCACGACGACATCCACTACCTCGGCTACCGCGCGATCGCCGAGCGGGTCGCCGGTGAGGTGGACGGTCCGCTCACCGTCGTCGGCGGGGTCGGCTCGGGGGCCTCCACCGGAGCGCTGGCCACCTACCTGCGCGAGCGCTCACCCGACGTCGCCCTCGCGGGAGTGCAGCCGTTCGGCAGCGTCACCTTCCGCAGTGAGGCCGTGTCCGACCCGGACATCATCATCGCCGGGATCGGCAGCTCCATCCCGTTCGGCAACGTCGACCACACCCTGTACGACACCATCCACTGGGTCGGCTTCACCGCCGCCCTGGCCGGCAGCGTGGACCTGCTGCGCAGGCACGCGGTCTTCGCGGGCCTGTCGACCGGCGCGGCCTACCTCGCCGCACGCTGGGAACGCCGCCACGACGATGCCCGCACGGTGCTGTTCATCGCCGCCGACACCGGTCACCGCTACGTCGACTCCGTCTTCGCCCGCCACCGGGACGCCCCGCCCGCCGACAGCCTCAGCCCCCGGCAGGTGTCCACACTGGACGATCTGGCGCTGCCCTGGTCCCGCATGCGCTGGGCTCGGTCCCCGGTCGACCGCATCGTCAGCGGGACCACCGGATGGGCAGGGACTTGAGGCCGTTCTGGAAGTTCGACCGCAGCCGTACCGGCTCGCCGGCGAGCGACACCTCGCCGAGCAGGTCGAGCACCGCGCCGAACATCGCCCGCAGCTGGACCCGGGCCAGGTGCGCGCCGAGGCAGAAGTGCGGGCCGTGACCGAAGGTCAGGTGGTCGTTCGGGGACCGGGCCACGTCGAAGGCGTCCGGATCGGCGAACACCGCGGGGTCGCGGTTGGCCGAGGAGAACCAGACCACGACCTTGTCACCGGCCCGGATGTCCACACCGGACAGCCGGACGTCGGTGGTGGCCGTTCGGCGGAAGTGCATCACCGGCGTCCACCAGCGCAGCATCTCCTCGACCGCAGACGGCAGCAGCGACCGGTCGGCCAGCAGCCGCCGGTACTGCCCGGGATGGGTCAGCAGCGCCAGCATCCCGCCGGGCAGGCCGTTGCGCAGGGTTTCGTTACCCGCCACGGAGAACAGCCAGAAGAGATTCTCGAACTCGGCGAGCGAGACGCGGCCGCCGTCGTCGCCGACGTGCCGCATCAGGTTGCTCATCACGTCGTCGCCCGGGTGCGAGCGCTTGTAGTCGCCGAGGGCGTTCGCGTACGCGTAGAGGTCCGGCATCCCGGCGCGGGTGCGCGGATCCGGCATCGAGCCGTCCGGGCCGGGAGACGGGCGCAGGGCGAGCGCCGCCCGCGCGAGGCCGGTCACCGAGGAAGCGTCCACGGTCGCGCTGACCGCGTACTCGGCGTCCTGGTAGCCGATCACGCGGTTGCTCCAGTCGTACATCAGCCGCCGGTCCTGTTCCGGCACCCCGAACACCGCGGCGAGGGTGAGCAGCGGCAGGTCGGCGGCGACCTTCGCGAAGTCGCACTCGCCCCGGCCGGCGACGGCGGCGACGAGCATCCGTGCCTGCGAGTCGATCTGCTCGGTCAGCTTCGCGACGGCGCGCGGCGTGAACGCCTTGGTGAGCAGCCCGCGTAGCCTGCCGTGCTCGGGCGGGTCCATGTTGAGCATCATCCGGCGGACGTAGGCCAGGTCGCCGTCGGTGGCCGGGTCGCGGATCTGCGTCCCGCCGAGCTGCGAGGAGAACACGCGCGGATCACGCAGCACCCGCCGTACGTCGGCGTGCCGCAGCACGGCCCAGAAGTCGTCGACGCGGACCACCGGCGATGCGTGCCGCAGCCGCGCCAGCTCGTCGTAGGGGACACCCCGCAGGTAGGTGTCCGGATCGGTGATTCCCACGAACCGACCCTAGCCGCGCGGGGCGGTCTCGGGCAGGCTGCCCGGATGGACACGCTGAACATGCGCACCGCAGGCGAGGGTGAGCCGGCCGTTCTCCTCCTGCACGGGCTGGGCGCGACCGGCGCCGTGTGGGAGCCGTTGTCCGGCCTGCTCGGCCGGCGTGTCCTGGTGCCCGACCTGCCCGGCCACGGCACGTCCTCGCCCCTGCCGCGGTACAGCTTCCAGACCGTCGCGGCGGCGCTGGCGCGGGCGCTGCCGGGCACCGGCCCGCTGGTCGTCGCCGGGCATTCGCTGGGCGGCGTGCTCGCGCTCGAACTCGCGTCCGGCAGGTACGACGTCGACGTCGCAGGCGTACTGGCCCTCGGCGTGAAGGTGGAGTGGAGCCAGGACGACCTGGCCCGCGCGGCGGCGTTCGCGGCCCGTCCGGTGCGTGTTTTCGAGACCAGGGAGCAGGCCGTACAGGCCTACCTCAAGGTCTCCGGCCTGCTCGGCATCGCGCCGGCCGACCCCGCCGGGCTTCGCCGGACCGAGGACGGCTGGCGCCTCGCGCTGGACCCGCCCGTGTTCGGCGTCGGCGCGCCGGACATGCCCGCGCTGCTCGCCACCGCGCGGTGCCCGGTCGTGCTGGCGGCAGGCGAGACCGACCCGATGAGCCGTCCCGGGCAGCTGCGTGAACTCGACCCGGACGCGGTCAGCCTCGCCGGTCTCGGGCACAACGCCCATGTCGAGGACCCGGCCGCCGTCCGCGCCCTGCTGACGCGTTTCGGCGTCTGACCCGACGCGCGTCCTGTGTGGACAGTGGGGCGTCCGGCCGGGCTGTGTCAACACCGCCCACATCGTGGTGCCGGCGTCAGGATGTGGGACGGCGTTCCCGAGCGGGGCGGGCGCTTGTAGCTTCGGGCCGAACCGAGACCGATTCGAACGGAGAGGCTCGTGTCCGTTTCCGTCCAGGACCCCCCAGTGCGGTCGCAGGACCCCGTCACCGAGCCGGGAACGCCGGAGCGTAGCCGGATCCGGCTGCCGGATCTGCGCAGGTGGATCAGTCCCGTCGCCCTGCTCGTGCTGTGGCAGGTGGCCAGCTCGACCGGCTTGCTGTCGCCGGACAAGCTGAGTTCGCCGTGGACCGTGCTCCAGGCGGGCGTGGAGACGGCGCGCTCCGGTGAACTGGGTCAGGCGTTCGCCGTGTCGATCGGCAGGGTGGGGCTGGGTTTCCTGCTGGGCGCCGGAATCGCAGTGCTGCTGGGCATCGTCGCGGGGCTGTCCAGGTGGGCCGACGTGCTGATCGACCCGCCGGTCCAGATGCTGCGTACCCTGCCGTTTCTCGGGTTGATCCCGCTGCTGATCCTGTGGTTCGGCATCGGCGAGCAGCCCAAGATCATCCTGGTGGCGCTCGGCGTGGCGTTCCCGCTCTACCTCAACGTGCACGCCGGCATTCGCAACACCGAAAGCCAGCTGGTCGAGGCGACCACCGCCCTCGGTTACACCCGGCTGGAACGGCTCCGGCACGTCATCCTGCCGTCCGCGGTGCCGCAGGCACTGGTCGGGCTGCGGCAGTCGCTGGGGATCGCCTGGCTCGCGCTGATCGTGGGGGAGACCGTCAACGCCGACGCCGGGCTCGGGTACCTGATCAACAATGCCAGGGAGTTCCTGCGCACCGACGTGATCGTGGTCGGTCTCATCGTGTACGCGACGCTCGGCCTGGTCACCGACGCACTGGTCCGCCTGCTGGAACGAAGGGTGCTGCGATGGCGCACGGCGTGACGGGCGGCACCGTCGAAGTCCGGGGTCTCCGGAAACGCTTCGGTGATCGGACCGTCCTTTCCGGACTGGACGTCGACATCGCGGCAGGGGAGTTCGTCGCGCTGCTGGGACGCAGTGGGTCGGGCAAGTCGACGCTGCTGCGCGTGCTGGCCGGACTGGACGCCGCCGTCGAGGGCGAGGTCACCGTGCGCGGCACCGTGTCGGTGGCGTTCCAGCAACCCAGGCTGCTGCCGTGGCGGCGGGTGTGGCGCAACGTCGTGCTGGGCCTGCACACCGGCGGGCGGCACCGCGGCAACGACCGGGCACTGGCCGACCGGGCGCTCGCCGAGGTCCGTCTGGAAGAACTCGGTGACGCCTGGCCACGCACCCTCTCCGGCGGCGAGGCGCAGCGGCTCTCGCTGGCCAGGGCGCTGGTCAGGGAACCGGAACTGCTCCTTCTCGACGAGCCGTTCGGCGCGCTGGACGCGCTCACCCGGATCGCCATGCACGAACTGGTGGTCGACCTGTGGCAGCGGCACCGGCCCAGCGTCCTGCTGGTCACGCATGACGTCGACGAGGCGTTGCTGCTGGCCGACCGGGTGTTGATCCTCGACCGGGGCGCGATCGCGGCCGAACACGTCCTGACGCGGCCCCGGCCCCGCCGGGCCGCCGACCACGCCGAGGTGCGAACCCGGGTGCTGAACGGATTGGGAGTGACCGAACGTGCGACCGCTTAGGACGATCAGGGCGGCGGCAGGGCTGCTGACCGCCGCGGTGCTGGTGGCCTGCGGGGGCCAGGCCGGGCCGGCGACGACCGGGGTGCCCGCCCCGGTCGGTGCCGCCGAGCTGGCAGGGGTCACGCTGCGGGTCGCCGACCAGAAGGGCGGTTCCAAGGCGCTGCTCACCGCGGCCGGGCTGCTCGCCGACGTGCCGTACCGGATCGAGTGGTCGACGTTCACCTCCGGCCCGCCGCTGCTCGAGGCCGTCTCGGCGGGCGGTGCCGACGTCGGCAGGGTCGGCAACACCCCGCCGATCTTCGCCGCGGCGGCCGGCGCGAAGATCTCGGTCGTCGCCACCTCGCGCGGCAACGCCGAGAGCGACGCGATTCTCGTACCGAAGGACTCGCCGCTGCGCACCGTGGCCGACCTCCGGGGCAGGACGATCGGGGTGGCGAAGGGGAGTTCGGCGCACGGTCAGGTGCTGCTGAACCTGCGTAAGGCGGGTCTGTCCAAACAGGACGTCAAGCTGTCCTTCCTGCAGCCGGCCGACGCCTACGGCGCGTTCCGGCAGAAGCAGATCGACGCGTGGGCCGCCTGGGACCCGTACACGAGCCAGGCACTGCTGGAGGCGGGTGCACGCGTGCTGGCCGACGGCAACGGCACGGCCAACGGCCTGTCGTTCCTGGCGGCGGGAACGTCCGCGCTGTCCGACGCCGGGCGCAACACCGCGATCCGCGACTTCGTCACCCGGCACGCCAGGGCGGAGAGGTGGGCCGACGGTCACCGCGACGAATGGGCGGCGACCTGGGCGAAGGAGACCGGACTCGATATCGGCGTCGCCCGCGCCGCCGTCGCCAGGGGCCCGGACCTGCCGGTGCCGCTCGACGACGCGGTGGTCGCCTCCGAGCAGGAGCTGGCCGACACCTTCCACGCGGACGGTGTGCTTCCGTCCAGAGTGGACTTCGCCGCGCTGGTGGACCGCCGGTACGCCCAGGACCTCGACAAGATCAGGGGATGATCCCATGGCATTGCGCCTGCACTGGTTCCTGCCCACGTCCGGCGACAGCCGGACGATCGTGGAACGCTTCCACGCCAACCGGTCCCTCGGCCCGGCAGCCGCACGGCAGCCGGACATCGGCTACCTCGCGCAGATCGCCCGCGCCGCGGAGCAGCTGGGGTTCGAAGGTGTGCTGACCCCCACCGGCACCTGGTGTGAGGACGCCTGGCTGACCACCGCGGCCCTGATCCGGGAAACCTCGACGCTGAAGTTCCTCGTCGCGTTCCGGCCCGGGGTCGTCTCGCCGACACTGGCGGCGCAGATGGCCGCGACCTACCAGCGGCTGTCCGGTGGCCGTCTGCTGCTCAACGTCGTGACCGGTGGCGACGCCGTCGAGCAGCGCCGGTTCGGCGACTGGCACGACCACGACGCCCGCTACGCCAGGACCGACGAGTTCCTCACCATCGTCCGCGGTGTGTGGAGCGGGCAGCCGTTCGACTTCGACGGCGACCATCTGCGGGTCTCCGGCGCCACGGTGCTCGCGCCGCCCGACCCGCTGCCGGGAATCTACTTCGGCGGGTCCTCGGACGCGGCGCTGCCGGTGGCGGCCAGGCATGCCGACGTCTACCTCACCTGGGGCGAGCCGCCCGCGCAGGTGGCGGAGAAGATCGGCAGGGTCGCGGCCAGGGCCGAGGCCGCCGGGCGTCAGGTGCGGTTCGGTGTCCGGCTGCACACCATCAGCCGGGACACCGCCGACCAGGCATGGGCCGAGGCGCAGCGGCTGCTCGACGCGCTCGAGCCCGAGCAGGTCCGGTCCGCGCAACGGCAGCTGGCCGCCAGCGAGTCCGTCGGCCAGCGCCGCATGGTCGCCCTGCACCAGGGCGGGCTCGACCGCGGCGTGCGTGGCCTGGAGATCTACCCCAGCCTGTGGGCGGGCGTCGGGCTCGTCCGCGGCGGCGCGGGCACCGCGCTGGTCGGCAGTCACGGCGAGGTGGCCGACCTGATCGAGGAGTACCACTCGCTCGGGATCGACGAGTTCATCCTCTCCGGCTACCCGCATCTGGAGGAGGCGTACTGGTTCGCCGAAGGTGTGCGTCCCGAACTCGCTCGCCGTGGTCTGCTGGACGGGCCGCGGGCCCGCCGGCCGGTGGCCGTCGGCGCGCACTGAGTCCGGCGCCGGAGGAGCGGACGGCGCGCGGCCCGGCCGGGCCGAAAACGGCGCCGGGTTCGGGAAACAGCGTGAGCAGCACGGGATAGAGAAGTGCGGCGGTGGCGAGGGTCACCACCATGCTGACGTCCACGCCGCCGGCGATGTCGCGCAGCGGCCCGGCGATCATCGGTGTGTTCGCCGTCAGCAGGCCGAGCGCGGTCGCCGGCAGCCAGGCGCCCATCGCGCGCCAGTTCACGCCGCGGCTGAACCAGTACCGGCCGCCGCGCCGTCCTTCGTTGAACACCTGCAGGTCGTCGACGTCGTAGAAGCCCCGCCGGGTCCAGTAGCCGATCATCATGATCACCATCCACGGCGAGGTGCACAGCACGATCAGCGTGGCGAACGCGTTGATGCTGGTGACCATGTCGAGCGCGAAGCTGCCGGCGAAGATGAACACCACCGCGAGCGAGCCGACGAGGACCGTGGCCTGCACCCGGCTGAGCCGGGTGAAGATCGAGCTGAAGTCCAGGCCGGTTCCGTACAGCGCCGTCGTTCCGGTGGACAGCCCGCCGATGAGCGCGACCACGATGAGCGGCAGTGCGTACCAGAGCGGGGAGATCTCGGTCAGGCCGGTGATGTAGTCACCGGGGTCGGCGACGAGTGTTGCGGTGGCCATGCCGAACCCGAACGGCAGCAGCGTCGCCAGCTGCGCCAGCAGGGGCGCGGCGAGCAGCGACCGTCTGCTGTGGGTCGCCGGGATGTAGCGGGACCAGTCGCCGAGGAAGGCGCCGAACGAGATCGGGTTGGCCATCGTGGTGAGCAGGGCCAGGATCCAGGTCGGCCAGAGTTCGCCGAGCGCGTACACGCCGGTGCCCGCGAAGCCGGGGTCGAACCGCCCGGCGTAGGCGATGATCCCGAGCAGCATGATGGTGGTGCCGAGCACGACCGCGATCCGGTTGACCGCGAGCATGAACCGGTAGCCGTAGATGCAGACGACGAGCACCGCGACCGCGATGACGGCGTAGGACACCGCGCGCAGGATCTGGCCGCCGTCGATGCCGAACAGCCGCCTGGCCATGCCGGTCACGGCGTCGCCGCTGACCCACACGGAGATGGCGAAGAAGGCGATGGCCGTCAGCAGCGACAGGAACGAGCCGACGCAACGGCCCACGACGCCGAAGTGGGCTCCGGACGACACCGCGTTGTTGGTGCGGGTCACCGGGCCGAACAGCGCCATCGGCGCCAGCACGAGGGCGCCGATGAGCACGCCTGCCGCGGTCGCGGACGCGGCCTGCCAGAAACTGAGCCCGTAGGCGATCGGCAGCGTGCCGAGGATGATCGTGGAGAAGGTGTTGGCCCCGCCGAAGCACAGCCGGAACAGGTCGCGCGGGCGCGAGGTCTGCTCGGCCGGCGGAATCGGGTTGATCCCGTGCTGCTCGACCTCGGTCACCCTGTCCACTCGCGCACCTCCGCCGTCGCCTGGTTCCGGAAACCGTAGAACCGGCGCACGGGGTGGCTGAATGGGATGTTCCGTCCCAGATTCAGGAGCTGCTGGGTCGATGTGACCTGATGTGCCCTCCGGTCAGCGAGTGCCGGGATTCGGCGACAGGACGTCCCGCAGGCTGAGCGGGACGGGTGGCGGCAAGGCCCTGCCAGGAGGGGCCTGGTCGGTGCGCAACGCGTCCAGCAGGTAGGCGACGAGCCGCCGGGACGCGGCCGAGGCCTGTTCGGCGGTGGCGGCGATGATGCCGCCGTTGGCCATGAGCAGCAGGGTCAGGTCCTCCGGCACGAAGTCGGCGCGCAGCCGTCCGCTTTCCTTGGCACGCTTGGTCAGTTCGGTGAAACCACGCAGGGCTCGGTCGCGTTCGTGTTCGACGTTGACCAGATCGGGCAGCGCGGCGCAGACCGCGGCGCTGAAACCCCGGTCCGCGGCCTGCATGGCGCACACCGTTTCGAGGAAAGTGCGAAATCCCCGCCACGGGTCCGGATCGGCCAGCGCCTCGTCCACGACCGACACGCAGGCCGCGAACTGGTCGGCGAACACCTCGGTGACCAGTGAGTCCTTTGTGGGGAAACGACGGTAGAGCGTGGCGACACCGACCCCGGCGTGCCGGGCGATCGCGGCCATCGGCACGTCGAGCCCCCGTTCGGCGAACAGGGTGCGGGCGACCTCGACGATGCGGTCGCGGTTCTGCTGCGCGTCGGCCCGTAGGCCCGCCGTCTCTGCGGTGCGGACGCCGGAGCTGGCCGGTGGGTGGGATACCTCGGCGCTCATTCGTCTCACTCTATGCCAAACGGACGGGGGTCTCCATTTATCGTCCTAGCGTTCGGTGATCCCGGAGCCGAAAGTGGGGGTTAAGCGTGGGGCAGGTCAGAGCCGGAGCCGGACGAACCGGCTCCGACCTGCTGCGACGTGCCCCCGGCAGGACTTGAACCTGCGACCTAGAGATTAGAAGGCTCTTGCTCTATCCAGCTGAGCTACGAGGGCCTACGCCGACGCCACCGCGGGGCGTGGTCACGCCCCGCAGCTTAGTCACCGTCAATCACTCGATCGCCCGAAGCGGCCGGATCGTTTCACCCTCGTGTTTCGGTTGGGTCGTTAAACACCCACCGGGGCGACCCCGGACGGGCCGGACGCGGCGTTTCCGCTGGTCGTCGTGCTGAGCCAGGGAAACCGGGTATCGCGCCACATCCACCCGTCCGGGGCGCCTGCCCGGCGGTGACCGCACCTGGGCACGGTCACACCCCCTGCCGCCGGGCCGGGCCCGCGGTCACGCGCAGTCGGGGTTACGCGTGACCGCGGACGGCCGTACACAGCCGCCGTCTGGTAGAGCCGCGGGATACGACGGCTGCTCGGCCTGCTCTAGGCCGGAGTCAGTTCCAGATCTGGATCGCCCGTACGACAAAGGGCGCCTGTGGTACGTATGTGCCGCCTCCGGGATAGGTCGTGAAATCCCCCTCGGTCGCGCATTCCCTGTCCTCGTACACGGTTACGTGGCGGTCCATTCTGTTGACGAAGGAATGGCCGTCGAATCCCTCCGGCAGCGGCAGGCACTCCTCCGGGTTGGCGGTGCGCAGGTCGAGCCGATGTGCCTGGTCGACGTAGAACTCCCCGCTCCATACGCAGAACTGGCCACGGTCGCAGACGGCGGAACCACTGGACGACGCGTGCGCCACCCCCGCGGCGGTCAGCAGCCCGAGCGCGCTCAGCACCAGAATTCTCGGCAGGTTCTTGCGCAGAGAAAGATAACGGATCATTGCGGTGTTCCCCCTTTGTCGCGGACCCGGTGTCGGTGGGTTCGATGTGTTCCACGATGCCGGATGGGGAAACGGTTTGTCAGCCCGCAATTTTACGTCTGTGGATAAGTAGAAGCTCTTCACTCGGGGGAGTGGAAGTTGTCCACAGAATGCAGAAGCCGGTTGCGGTAAGGCGGTCAGGCTGGTACTCGCGCCGTCGACTCGCGGACCACCAGTTCGACGTCCAGCACCGTCTCCGCAGGTGGCCGGTTGCCTGCCAGCAGGTGCAGAGCCAGCTCGCCCGCGCGCCGTCCCTTGCCCACCAGGTCCTGGCGGACCGTCGTCAACGGAGGATCGGTCCACCGGGCGGGCGGGGTGTCGTCGAAACCCACCAGCGACAGCTGGCCGGGGACCGCGATCCCGAGCTGCCGTGCCGCGGCCAGCGCGGCCATCGCCAGCTCGTCCGACATGCACAGCAGGGCCGTCGGGCGCGGGTGCGTGCTCAGCAGTTCGAGCGCGGCCTCGATGGCGGTGTCCTTGTCCATGCCCGAGGTCTCCCAGATCGGCACGCTCTCCGGCGCCACGCCGGCCTCGGCCAGCGCCGTCAGGTACCCCTCCAGCCGCTCCCGGTTGTCCCGGAACCGTGACTCCCGCGCCACGGCCAGCGGCAACGGACCGCCTCGCGGCGTGGACAGGCACTGGGCGGACAGCACGCCCACCCGGCGGTGGCCGAGCGCGGTGAGGTGCCGCGCGGCCGCCAGCCCGCCACCGCGGTCGTCGGTACTGACGATCGCCGCCCCCGTCACCACCGGCTGGTCGATCACCACGAGCGGCAGCGACCGGTCCCGCACGGCCCGCAGCGCGGGCGCGCCGTCGGCGAGGGAGTAGGCGACGGCGAGATCGGCCTGCGCGGCCAGGACCCGGTCGGCCCGCGGACCGCCGTCGTCGCCGCCGGGCAGCAACAGCAGGGCGTGCCCCTCCGGATCGACCGCCGACGCCAGCGCGTCCAGGGTGATCGACAGCGCGGGATCCGAGAACGCCGCCGACAGCCCGGTGTCGACCATGAACGCGATGGCACCGGAACGGCTGGTGGCCAGGCTGCGCGCCGTCGGGTTCGGGCCGGGGTAACCCAGGCGCCGCGCGGCCCGCAGCACCTCGTCACGCAGCGCGGACGACAGCTGGTCGGGCCGGTTGTAGGCGTTGGACACCGTCGCCCTCGACACGCCGACGGCCTCGGCGACGTCGTCCAGTGTCGGACGCCCTCGCCCCGGTCTCCGGCCCGCTGACATGGGGCGAATATTAACCACTGGACGTTCTGAAGCGCTTAAGACATTCTGGGGCAACGAGATCGAAAGGGGTGGTGGAGTGGTCTCCGCACGTGTCGCGGTGTTCACCGTGTTCGCGCTCAACGGAGCGGCGCTGGGTTCATGGGCACCCCGGGTGCCTGCACTGGCCGTCCAGGTCGAGGCCGAGCCGGGCCCGCTGAGCCTGGCCATCCTCGGTGCCAGCGTCGGCCTGCTGGTAGCGGCGCTGCTCTCGGGCCGGCTGGTCGAGCGCTACGGCCCGCGCACCGTTCTGCTCGTCTCCGTGCTGGCCGCGTGCGCGATCCTGCCCGCCATCGGTGCCGCGCCGTCGCTGCTCTGGCTGGGTATCGCGCTGTTCCTGCTCGGTTTCACCGTGGGCGTGGTCGACGTCGCGATGAACATCGGCGCCGTGGTCGTCGAACGCGGGGTCGGCAAGGCGATCATGCCGCTGTTCCACGCCGGGTTCAGCGTCGGCGGGCTGGTCGGCTCCGCGGCGGCCGGCTTCGCCGCGTCCCACGGCTGGTCACCGGCCAGGCACCTGACCGTCGCCGCGGTCGTGGCCGTCGTCGTGCTGCTGGTGGTGGTCCGCGGACTGCCCGGCGCCGCGCCGAGGACCGAGGCCGCACAGCACACCGGCCGCGCACCCGCGCGCCGCCCGGTGCTGTGGCTGCTCGCCGGCATCGCGCTGTGCTCGGCGATCGCCGAGGGCGCGAGCACCGACTGGTCGGCACTGTTGCTGGTGACCGAGCACGGCCTGACCGATGCCGCCGCGGCGCTGGCGTTCTCGGTGTTCTCCCTGACCATGGCCGCCACCCGGCTCGCGGGCAGCTGGATCCAGCGCCGGTTCGGCGCCCGCCGGATGCTCGTGGTGAGCGCGGTCACCGCCGGAGCCGGCCTGCTGCTGGCCGCGCTCGTCACGGCACCGGTGGCCGGGTTCATCGGCTTCGGTCTCGCCGGAATCGGCCTGGCCGCGTCGTTCCCGGTCGCGCTCGGGCTGGCAGGCGAGGCGGGCAGGCGTGCCGACGGCGGTGGCGGGGAGCGCGAGATCGCCTTCGTCACAGCCATCGCCTACACCGGTTTCCTCGCCGGGCCGCCGCTGATCGGCGGGATCGCGCAGGTGACCTCGATGTCGACGTCGTTCGTGGTGGTCGCGCTGATCGCCTCGTGCATCGCGCCGTCGGCCGTCGCCGCGATGCGTGCCGGGGACAGGGAGCGGACTCCCGTCGGGTAATCCGATCGGGCGGCCTACCCTCGTGGGGTGACCGAGACCCCCCGACGCTCCACCCGTCTGCTGCCGTTGCTGTCGGTCTCCGTGGTGCTGGCCGCCGTCGTCGCCACCGGCCTGGTGGCCCTCACCGGCGGCGCGGGAGCGGTCGTGGCCGGGCTGTCCGATCCCGGCGTGGTCACCCGCTACGGCATCACGGTGGTCCGCGTGCTCGCCGAAGCGGCGTCGGTGGTGTGCGTCGGCTCGCTGCTGCTGGCCGCGTTCCTGGTTCCCCCGCAGCGTTCCGGTGTGTTGTCCAAGGACGGCTACGCCGCGCTGCGCACCGCCGGGGTCGCCGCCTGGGCGTGGTTCGTCGCGTCGGTCGCGTCGGTGTACTTCACCGCGGCCGACGCGGCCGGCCAGCCGGTCACCGACCTGCTCCGCCCGCAGGCCCTGCTCACGCTGGTCGAGGCGATCGAACAGCCCAAGGCCTGGGTGTTCACCGCCGTGATCGCGCTGCTGCTCGCACTGGGCTGCCGGCTCGCGCTGTCCTGGGGCTGGACGGCCACGCTGTGCCTGCTGGCGATCGGCGGCCTCGTCCCGGTCGCGGTGACCGGGCACTCGGCCAGCGGCGGCGCGCACGACGTCGCCACCAACAGCCTGCTGTTCCACCTGGTCGCCGCCGCGCTCTGGGTGGGCGGCCTGGTCGCACTGCTCGCGCTGGGCTGGCGTCGTGGCGAGCACCTCCCGCTGGCCGCCCGCAGGTTCTCCGCCATCGCACTGGCCTGCTGGATCGTGATGGCACTGTCCGGCCTGGTCAACGCACTGGTCCGGGTCACCCCCGCCGAACTGTTCGGCAGCGACTACGGCCTGCTCGTGCTGGCCAAGGTCGTCGCGCTGGGAGTCCTCGGGGTGTTCGGCTACCAGCAGCGCAGGACGGCCGTGCGGGCGCTGGCCGAGGGACGGGGCGGCGGCCAGCTGGTACGGCTGGCCGGTGTCGAGGTCCTGATCATGTTCGTGACCATCGGGCTGGCGACGGCCCTGGCGCGGACGCCACCGCCACGCGAGGTGTCCGGGCAGCAGCCGTCCAACACCGAGCTGCTCATCGGGTACACGCTCGACGGCCCGCCCACGCTGGCACGCCTGCTGTTCGACTGGCGGTTCGACCTGGTCTACGGCACGGCGGCGCTCGTGCTGGCCGTTCTCTACGTCCTCGGCGTGCGCAGGCTGCGGGCGCGCGGTGACGCGTGGCCGGTCGGCCGCACGGTGGCCTGGCTGTCCGGGTGCGCGGTGCTGCTCGTGGCCACGTCGTCGGGGATCGGCCGCTACGCCCCCGCGATGTTCAGCGTCCACATGGGCAGCCACATGTTGCTGTCCATGGTGATCCCGGTGCTGCTGGTGCTCGGCGGTCCGGTGACGCTGGCGCTGCGGGCCCTGCCGCCCGCGGGCAAGGAGGCGCCGCCCGGACCGAGGGAGTGGCTGCTCGCGTTGGTGCACTCGCGGGTGTCGAAGGTGCTGACGCACCCGGTGGTGGCGCTGGCGTTGTTCGTCGGGTCGTTCTACGTCCTGTACTTCTCCGGCCTTTTCGACAGCGCGCTCAACTACCACTGGGCGCACCTGGCGATGAACGCGCACTTCCTGCTCGCCGGCTACGTCTTCTACTGGCCGCTGGTCGGCGTCGACCCGGCGCCACGCAGGCTGCCGCCGCTGGGCCGGCTCGGGATGATGTTCGCCTCGATGCCGTTCCACGCGTTCTTCGGCGTGATCCTGATGAACATGCAGACCGTGGTGGGCGAGCAGTTCTACCTCTCGCTGCGGCTGCCGTGGACCGATGACCTGCTCACCGAGCAGCGCCTCGGCGGCGGCATCGCCTGGGCGGCGGGCGAGGTGCCGGTGCTGCTGGTCCTGCTGGCGCTGCTGGTGCAGTGGGCCAGGGCCGACGAACGCGAGGCGCGGCGCAGGGACCGGCGCGAGGACGCCACCGGCGACGCGGACCTGGCGGCCTACAACGCCATGCTCAAGCAGCTGTCGGAAGGCAAGCGCACCCCCGACTGACGGCCCGCGGGTTGTCCACAGCCCCCCGGTTGTCCACAGGTTCGCGAATTGCCTCTCCCGCCGCGGCACCGCTTCGGCGCATCCTCGGTTCAGGAGGAGTTGCCGCGCCGGAGGGGAGAGGACCCATGGCAGTGGGGGAGACACATGTGACGGTCGTCGGGACCGTGGTGAGCGAGCTGACGAGGGAGATGATCGGCGAGCACGAGGTCACCGTGTTCCGGATGCGCAGTGAAGAACGCAGGTTCGACAAACAGGCGGGCAGATGGGTGCCCGGGCGGTTCCTGGTCACCAGGGTCACCTGCTGGCGCAGGCTGGGCGACGCGGTGTACGCGTCGCTGCGCCAGGACGACCCGGTCATCGTGCTGGGCAGGTTGCACCTCGGAACCGCCGGTGAGTGCGGGAACTCTCGGGGTGTACCTGAGCTTGAGGCTCTGGCCGTCGGCCCGGATCTGGGCAGGGCGACCGCTGTTCTCCGGCGGCGCGGACGGCCGTCGCCACCGCAGGCCAGCGCCGGGCAGGCGACGGTGAGCGAGCCGGACACAGCAGCTCAGCGGGCGGTGGCGGCGTGACGACACGCGGACACGAGGTGACCGGCGTCGAGGCCGCGGTGACGCATCTCTACGATCGCGTACATGGCCGAGTTCATCTACACCATGAAAAAGGTGCGCAAGACCGTCGGGGACAAGGTCATCCTCGACGACGTCAGCACCGCCTTCTACCCGGGCGCCAAGATCGGCGTCGTGGGCCCGAACGGTGCGGGCAAGTCGACCGTTCTGAAGATCATGGCCGGGCTCGACCAGCCGAGCAACGGGGAGGCGTTCCTCCAGCCCGGTGCGTCCGTCGGCATCCTGCTGCAGGAGCCGCCGCTGAACGAGGAGAAGACCGTTCGCGGCAACGTCGAGGAGGGCCTCGGCGACATCAAGGTGAAGCTCGACCGCTTCAACGAGATCGCCGAGCTGATGGCCACCGACTACAGCGACGCGCTGATGGAGGAGATGGGCAAGCTCCAGGAGGATCTCGACCACGCCGACGCGTGGGAGCTGGACTCCCAGCTGGAGCAGGCCATGGACGCGTTGCGCTGCCCGCCGCCGGACGAGCCCGTCACGCATCTGTCCGGTGGCGAGCGCCGCCGGGTCGCGCTGTGCAAGCTGCTGCTGTCCAAGCCCGACCTGCTGCTTCTCGACGAGCCCACCAACCACCTGGACGCCGAGAGCGTGCTGTGGCTGGAGCAGTTCCTGGCGAGCTACCCGGGCGCCGTGCTGGCCGTGACCCACGACCGGTACTTCCTGGACAACGTGGCCGAGTGGATCATGGAACTCGACCGCGGCCGCGTGGTCGGGTACGAGGGCAACTACTCGACTTACCTGGAGAAGAAGCGTGAGCGGCTGGAGGTGCAGGGCAAGAAGGACGCCAAGCTCGCCAAGCGCCTGAAGACCGAGCTGGAGTGGGTGCGCTCCAACGCCAAGGCCCGGCAGACCAAGTCCCGCGCCCGGCTCGACCGCTACGAGGAGATGGCCGCCGAGGCCGAGAAGACCCGCAAGCTCGACTTCGAGGAGATCCAGATCCCGCCCGGTCCGCGGCTGGGCAACGTGGTGGTCGAGGTCGACGACCTGCGCAAGGGCTTCGACGACCGGGTGCTCATCGACGGGCTGTCGTTCAACCTGCCCCGCAACGGCATCGTCGGCGTGATCGGGCCGAACGGCGTAGGCAAGACCACGCTGTTCAAGACGATCGTCGGCCTGGAGAAGCCCGACGAGGGCGACGTGAAGATCGGCGAGACGGTCAAACTGTCCTATGTGGACCAGAGTCGGGCCGGGATCGACCCGGACAAGACGGTATGGGAGGTGGTTTCGGACAAGCTGGACTACATCCACGTCGGGCAGACCGAGATGCCTTCCCGTGCCTACGTCAGCGCGTTCGGGTTCAAGGGGCCCGACCAGCAGAAGCCGGCCGGCGTGCTGTCCGGTGGTGAGCGCAACCGCCTGAACCTGGCGCTCACCCTCAAGCAGGGCGGCAACCTGATCCTGCTGGACGAGCCGACCAACGACCTGGACGTGGAGACGCTGGGCTCGCTGGAGAACGCGCTGGAGCAGTTCCCCGGCTGCGCGGTGGTGATCTCGCACGACCGGTGGTTCCTGGACAGGGTGGCCACGCACATCCTGGCGTGGGAAGGTACCGACGAGGACCCCGCCAAGTGGTTCTGGTTCGAGGGCAACTTCGAGGGCTACGAGAAGAACAAGATCGAGCGGATGGGCCCAGAGGCTGCCCGCCCGCACCGGGTAACCCACCGCAAGCTGACCCGCGACTGACCCGCAGCGCACGGAGTATGCCGTGGTAGCCACCGACAGAACCAGGCCGGTCGAGCGACTTCTCGACCAGGCCACGGAGCTGCTGATGCGCGCCCCGGAGCTGGCCGTCGTGCTGGGCGAGCGGGGTGCCGTCCTCGCCGAGCACGCCGGGTCGGGGGAGTTGTGGCTGCGGGCGGAAGGGCTCGTGGTGAGTGCCCGCGTGCGGCTGGGTGACCGGGCCGGTACCACCGCGCGCGCCGTGGCGGCGCTGCGAGCCGCCGAGGACGCCGGACGGCCGCAGCTGGCCGCGCGGCTGCGCACCGACCTCGCGGTGTGCGCGCGCAGTGTCGGCGTGCCGCTGACCGGGCTGGCCGCGCTGCGGCCGGTGCTCGGGCAGCACGGCCTGCCCGCGGTACTGCGTGCCACGGCGATGGCGCACCTGGTGGGCTGCCTGGCCGAGCTCGGTCGCAAGACCGAACTCGACAGGACACTGCTCGAGGCCGACCGGCTGTGCCTGTCCGACGAGCAGTCCGACGCCGACGCGCGGCTGCTGCACCGGGCGAGCCTGCGCATCGCGGTGGCCGCGCACCGGCGCAGGCACGGCGACCTGACCGGCGCCGCCGACGCCGCCCGCACCGGCATCGGGTTCCTCGACCAGCTCGAGGATCGCGAGGCCGACGGCGGGCTGGCCCGGTCGCGGCTCGTGCTGCAGCTGGTGTGCACGCTGCTCGACCGGGGCGACATCGAGCTGGCCCTGGAAATCGCCGAGACGTTGCTCGACGTGCCGCCGCGCGCGACGGTCGTCGGCCCGCTCGGCTGGCTGCGGCTGGCCGTGGCCACCCGGATCCACCTGCCCGCCGGCGAGGCGGAGGCGGCGGCCGAACTGCTGCGGACGGCCGTGCACGACGTCGAACGGCACGGTCGCGGCGCGCTGGCGGCGCGGCTGTGGCTGGAGCTGGCACACGTCGAGGAGAAGCTCGGCAGGCCGTCGGAAGCCATCTCCTGCCTGCACCGGTCCCGCGCGGCCGAGCACACGCACGCCCGCATCCGCAGGCAGGCCTGCGGAGTGCTGACCGGGGAGTTCGGCGGCGGCGCACAGGCTCCGGTCGAACTGGGCGAGGTGCTCGCCGCCGCACCGCCCGCACCCCCGCCGCACTCGGCGCCCGCACCGGTCTCGGTGCCGCCTGCGCCCCCCGCGGCCCCCGCGCCCCCTGTGCCGTCCACGCCGGAACCCCAGGCGGCGCCGGTCCCGGCCGTGCCCTCGGCGCCGCCGCTCGTGGCGTCCGCGCCGCCGAGCGTGTCGCTGTCGCTGCCACCCGTCCCCGCGGCCGCGCGCCAGGCGCCCGCCGCGCCCCCGCGGCCCGAGGTCCCGGTGGCGCCCGCGCCGAGGCCCCCGGCGCCCGCGGCTCCGCCGCCGTTCGAAACCCCGGTCGCCCGGCCACCGGCCCCGCCGCCGCTGCCGGAACCGCGGCTGGACCCGCTGCCGTCGCCATCCCCCGTCGAGGCACCGCGGGCCCCGGCGCCGAGCGCCGCCGAGATGACCGTGCCGTCCCTGCCCGTGGTGTCCGCGGCACCGCCCGCGCCGCCGGTCCTCCCGCCCGAGCCACCGGCACCCGAACCCGAGCCGGCCCCGGTGTCCCGCCGTACCCGGCACGACTCCGAGCACGGTTCGGTGGCGGCCCAGTCCGTCCTCGACCGCCTGGGCATCAGCACCGGTGCGGGCACCGGCGGCCGCAGGCGGGCCGAGAAGCCGTCGGACCGCTCGCCGGTCGACCGCTCCGAGCCCGCGCCGCCCCCGTCCCCCGAACCCGCACCCGAACCGGCCCAGGACAGCTGGCTGCCGCGGCTGCGGTTGCCACCGTCGCTGGCGCCGTTCGAGGAACTGGAAGGCGCGCCGCTGCCGGCCGGGGAGCCCACCTTCGACCCGCCGCCGCCCGCGGACTTCGTCGTTCCCGCCGAGGATCCGCCGCCCGACGCCGGGCTGGCCGACCTCCTGGCGCTCGCGCTGGCCGAGCATCGCGCCGGTACCGCCAGTGCCGCCGCGCTCGTCAAACGGCTGGGCGACCAGAGCCCCGAGGTGGGCACGCCCAGCCCGGTCAACGGGCGTTCCCACCGCAACGAGAACTCCTACAGCGGCAGGCAGCAGCACGACCTGTGAGGTCGGCGGCCTCGTATTTCCAAGCGGTGCAAACACACTAGTGTGTGCGGTGGCTGGCACACCGTCGTGCCGGCCGCACGTCGCACGGGAGTGGAGAGTTGCCTGACATGAGCTCGACCGGGTCTTCAGCGAGCGTGGCCGAGGCGGGGACCCCGCAGGCCACCGGACGTCGCAGAACGGCTAGCCCCGAGCAGATCCGAGACGACCTGATCGACGCGGCCGCGGCGCACGCCCCCGACATCGCCGAGTTGATCCGCCTCTACTACCGCCACATCCCGGCCGAGGAGATCCTCGGCGACGACCCGGTCGACCTGGTCGGCGCCGTCCGCGCCCACCTGGAACTGGCCCAGCACCGCATGCCCGGCCGCCCCGCCGTGCGCCTGCTCAACCCCACCCCCGCCGAGGACGGCTGGACCCGCGAGGCCACCGTCATCCAGCTGGTCACCGACGACATGCCCTACCTGGTCGACTCGGTGGCCGCCGAACTCGCCCGCATCGGTGCGCAGGTCCAGCGCATCGTGCACCCCATCGTCGTCGTGCGCCGCGACCTCACCGGCGAACTGCGTGACGTCCACCCCGAAGCCAGCGCGGATGAGCCGCCGGAGGGCGCCGCCGCCGAGTCGTGGATGTACGTCGAGGTCGACCTCATCACCGACCCCAACCGCGCCCGCGAGCTGGACAACCGCCTCACCTCCGTGCTCGGCGACGTGCGCGAGGTCGTCGAGGACGCCGACAAGATGGCCGAGGCCGCTCGCAACCTCGCCGAGTGGCTGTCCAGCGCGCCGCCCCCGCTGCCGGACCAGCAGGAGGTCACCGACGGCGCCAAGCTGCTGCGCTGGCTGGCCGACGGACACTTCACCTTCCTCGGCTACCGCCGCTACGAACTGGTCGACAACCCAGAGCCGGAGACCGACACCCCCGCGCTGCGGGCGGTGCTCGCGTCCGGTCTCGGCGTGCTGCGCCAGGACAGCCTCGCCGCCCGCAGCCTCACCGCGGGCCCGGACAGCGCGGCCGCCGCACTGGAGCCGACCCTGCTGGTGCTGACCCAGGCCAGCGCGCCGTCGACGGTGCACCGCCCGGTCTACCCGTACTACGTGGGCGTCAAGACGTTCGACGCCGACGCCAACGTCACCGGCGAGCATCGTTTCCTCGGCATGTTCACCACCACCGCGCTGCACGAGAACGTCCTCGACATCCCGATGGTCGAGCGGCGCGTGCGCGAGGTCATCCACCGCGCCGGTTTCCCGATGGAGTCCTACTCGGGCCAGCGCATGCTGGAGGTCCTGCAGAACTGGCCGAGGGCCGACCTGTTCTCCGCCGACGTCGACTCGCTCTACTCGACCGCCACCGGCGCCATCACGCTGTCCGACCGCCGCAGGCTGCGGCTGTTCCTGCGCCGCGACACCTACGGCCGCTTCTACTCCTGCCTGGTCTTCCTGCCCCGTGACCGCTACACCACCCGCTCCCGCCTGGCGATGCAGGAGGTGCTGCTGGAGGAACTGGAAGGCACCCACCTGGAGTTCGGCACCCGCATCGGCGAGACCCTGCTGGCGCAGGTGCACTTCACCGTGCACACCGACCCGAGCAGCGCCATGGACCCGGACATCCTGCGGATCCAGGAGCGGCTCAACGACGCCGTGCGCAGCTGGGACGACCTCATGGTGGAGGCCATCCTCGCCGAGCGGAGGGGACGCGACGGCGGCATCGCCGCCGAGGAGTCCGCCAGCGAGCAGGGCCAGCGGCTGGCCGGCGTGTTCCCCGAGGCGTACAAGGAGGACTTCAGCGCCGAGGAAGGGCTCGCCGACCTGAACCGGCTGTCCGCGCTGACCGGCGAGAACGACCTCGCCATGTCGTTCTACGTGCCCGCCGGCGCCGCGCCGGGGGAGCGCCGGTTCAAGATGTACCTGCTCGGCGAGGGCACCACGCTGTCCAAGGTGCTGCCGCTGCTGCAGAACACCGGCGTCGAGGTGGTCGACGAACGGCCCTACGAGCTCTACCGCGCCGACGGCACCCGGTCCTGGATCTACGACTTCGGCCTGCGGATCGACCCGCAGGTGCTGGAGCACCTGTCCAAGGCCGCCCGGGACGGCCAGGACGCCGATCTGCGCGTCCGGTTCCAGGAGGCCTTCGCCGCGGCCTGGCACGGCGAGTGCGAGGTCGACGGCTTCAACGGCCTGGTGCTGCGGGGCGGGCTGACCTGGCGGCAGGCGGCAGTGCTGCGGGCCTACGCCCGCTACCTGCGCCAGGCCGGCAGCCCGTACTCCCAGGGCTACATCGAGAACGCGGTGCTCGCGCACACCGACATCGCCACGGCGCTGGTCCGGCTGTTCGAGACCCGGTTCGACCCGGAATGCTCGGCCGAGCAGCGTGCGGCGCAGTGCCGGTCGCAGTACGACGAGATCAGCGCGCTCATCGACGACGTGCGCAGCCTCGACGAGGACCGGATCCTGCGCAGGCTGATGGCGTTGATCAAGGCGACGCTGCGGACCAACTACGCGGTCACCGGCGAGGACGGCAAGCCACGCCCCTACCTCGCGTTCAAGCTGGACCCGCAGGCCGTGCCGGAGCTGCCCGAGCCGCGGCCGAAGTACGAGATCTTCGTCTACTCGCCCCGGGTCGAGGGCGTCCACCTGCGGTTCGGCTCGGTCGCCCGCGGCGGCCTGCGCTGGTCGGACCGCCAGGAGGACTTCCGCACCGAGATCCTCGGCCTGGTCAAGGCACAGGCGGTGAAGAACGCCGTCATCGTGCCGGTCGGCGCCAAGGGCGGGTTCGTCGTGAAGCGTCCGCCGGCCCCCACCGGCGACCCGGGGGTGGACCGTGACGCGCAGCTGACCGAGGGCATCGCCTGCTACCGGATGTTCATCTCCGGGCTGCTCGACCTCACCGACAACCTGGTCGACGGCGCCACCGTGCCCGCGCCCGGCGTGGTCCGCCACGACGGCGACGACTCCTACCTCGTGGTCGCCGCCGACAAGGGCACCGCCACGTTCTCCGACATCGCCAACGAGGTCGCGGCCAGCTACGGCTTCTGGCTCGGCGACGCGTTCGCCTCCGGCGGCTCGGTTGGCTACGACCACAAGGCCATGGGCATCACCGCCCGCGGTGCGTGGGAGAGCGTCAAGCGGCACTTCCGCGAGCTGGGTGTGGACACCCAGACCGAGGAGTTCACCGTGGTCGGCATCGGCGACATGGCCGGTGACGTGTTCGGCAACGGCATGCTGCTGTCCGAGCACATCCGGCTGGTGGCCGCGTTCAACCACCTGCACATCTTCCTCGACCCGGACCCCGACGCCGCCTCCTCCTACGCGGAACGGCGCAGGCTGTTCGAGCTGCCGCGCTCGTCGTGGGACGACTACGACCGCTCGCTGATCAGCGAGGGCGGTGGCATCTTCCCGCGCAGCGCGAAGACCATCCCGATCAGCCCGCAGGTCCGTGCGGCGCTGGGGCTGGACGAGAAGGTCACCACGCTCGCGCCCGCGGACCTGATGAAGGCCATCCTGCTGGCCCCGGTCGACCTGCTGTGGAACGGCGGCATCGGCACCTACGTCAAGGCGTCGGGCGAGAGCCACGCCGACGCGGGTGACAAGGCCAACGACGCCGTGCGGGTCAACGGCTCGCAGCTGCGGGTCAAGGTGATCGGCGAGGGCGGCAACCTGGGCCTGACCCAGCTCGGCCGCATCGAGTTCGCCAGGGCGGGCGGCAAGGTCAACACCGACGCCCTGGACAACTCGGCCGGCGTGGACTGCTCCGACCACGAGGTCAACATCAAGATCCTGCTCGACCAGCAGGTCGCCGCGGGTGAACTGGACAGGCAGCGGCGCAACGAGCTGCTCGGCGAGATGACCGACGAGGTCGCCGACCTCGTGCTGGCCGACAACTACCGGCAGAACGCCGTGCTCGGCATCAGCAGGGCACACGCCGGGCCGATGCTGTCGGTGCACCAGCGGCTCGTCGACGCACTGGAGGCCGCGGGCAAGCTGGACCGGGAGCTGGAGGCGCTGCCCAGCAGGGCCGAGTTCAAGGCCATGGACAAGGCGGGCACCGGGCTGTCCTCGCCGGAGCTGGCCACGCTGCTGGCCCACGTCAAGCTGGACCTGAAGGACGAGCTGCTGGCCAGCGAGCTGCCTGACGCCGAGGTGTTCGCCAGCAGGCTGCCGGAGTACTTCCCGACGCCGCTGCGCGAGCGGTTCGGCGAGTCCGTCGCCGGTCACCCGCTGCACCGGCAGATCATCACCACCCTGCTGGTCAACGAGGTCGTCGACGGCGCGGGCATCTCGTTCGCGTTCCGGCTGGCCGAGGAGATGAACGCCGAGGCGACCGACGCCGTGCGTGCCTACGCCGTGGTCACCTCCGTGTTCGACCTGCCGTCGCTGTGGCGCGACATCGAGGCACTGGACAACGTGGTGCCCACCGACGTCGCCGACGAGATGATGCTGGAGACCAGGCGCCTGCTCGACCGGGCCGCCCGCTGGTTCCTCACCAACCGGCCGCAGCCGCTGGCCGTCGGCGCCGAGATCAACCGGTTCGGCTCCACCGTCGCGCAGCTGATCCCGCAGGTCGGCGACCTGCTGCGGGGCCGGGAGCGGGAGGCGGTCGCCGCATACGTCGACAAGCTCACCGGCTCCGGTGTGCCGGGCGAGCTGGCGAGCCGGGTCGCGGTCCTGCTGCACACCTACGGGCTGCTCGACATCACCGAGGTCGCCGAGCTGGCCGAACGCGAGGTCGGCCTGGACATCGAGCGCAGCCCGCGGGAAGCCGCCGAGTTGTACTACACGATGTCGGACCACCTCAACGTCGACAAGATGCTCAACTCGATCAGCGCGCTGGAGCGGGGCAACCGCTGGCACGCGCTGGCCAGGCTGGCGCTGCGGGACGACCTGTACGCGTCGCTGCGGGGCATCACGCTCGACGCGTTGCGGCACAGCGACTCCGAGGACAGCCCCGAGGAGAAGATCGCGCAGTGGGAGCGGGCCAACGCCTCGCGGCTGGCGCGGGCCCGGGTGTCGCTGGACGAGATCACCAAGTCCGGGCGGCTCGATCTGGCGACCCTGTCCGTGGCGGCCAGGCAGATGCGCAGCACGGTGCGTTGATGACGGAGTTTCGCGGCTACTCTTGTCTTGTCCGCCCACGGTGGTCGGACATGGACGTGTTCGGCCACATCAACCACGCCAACATGGTCACGCTGCTCGAGGAGGCCAGGGTCGCGCTGCTGTTCCGCAGCGAGGCCGGGCGTGAGCTGGCCAAGGGTGTGGTGGTCGTCGACCTGGCCGTGTCCTACCGCGCACCGATCGTGGTGGGCGACCAGGACGTCCTGATGCAGCTGTCGCTGCGGGAGTGCAGGCACGCGTCGTTCACCATCGACTACCGCGTGTTCGGCGGGCCCGAGGAGACGGCCAAGCCGGCCGTCACCGCGCGGACCGTGCTGGCGCCGTACGACCTGGCCAGTGGCACCCCGCGGCGGCTCAGTGAGACGGAGCGGTCGTTCCTGACCGAACGGCTGGGGAGCGGTGGATGACCGAGTTACGGATCCCGGACGCGGGTGACAGGGAGACGCTGGGCGCGTTCGTGGCCCGCGCGGTGCGGCTGGACGGCCAGGCGGCCGTCCGGCTGCGGATGCGCGAGCCCGGCGTCGTCGAGGCGTGGGTGGCGACCCCGTTCGACGTGCTGGCCACCCGCGCGGTGCACGGTGAGGTCAGCCCCGCCGACCTCACCGTGTCGGGCAGCGAACTGCTGGCGGCGCTGACGGTCGCGGGCGGGCCGGTCATGGACCCCGGCCCGCCGAGGGACCTGCTGTGGCGCTCGGAACTGCCCGCGCCCGGCCGCTGGCAGGCGGTCGACGACCTGCCGGTGGACGTGGTGTCCGACCTGGCCGACCGCGGCGTCGCGCTGGCCCGCGACAACGCGGGACCGCACGGCACCCCGCCGGCGTCGCTGATGGACCAGGCGGTGCTCACCGTCAGCGGCGGCGACTTCGAGGTCAAGGTGCAGATGCGCTGCCTGTTCGCGCTGTCCGGGATGGGTTTTGTCGATTCGTCGATCAGCGAGGACGTGGTGCGGGTGACGGCCACGGACTCGTGGCTGCGGATGGACGCCCGCTACGGCGCGGTGGTGCGCCGCAGGCACGCGCTGCTGCCGCTGCTGTTCTGACGGAAGTCTTACGGCAGGCTCGGCGATGGATCCCGGGCTCGCGGGGTGTCATCGTAGGGGCATGACGACACGAGAGCCGGACCCGACAGCCGAGTGGCTGGAGGGCGTCCGGGCCGAGGAGACGCCGTGGCGTCAGGACCGGCCCGCCGGCCACCTGCCGCCGGAACCGGTGGTGCACGAGCCCGCCCGGTGGCGGCGGACGGTGGGACGGGTGGCGCCCTACCTGCAGGCCGCCGCGGTGGCGGGCTGGGTGGCGAGCAGCGTGCTCGACGACGACTACGACGAGGGCTACGAGGCCGGGTTCGACGCGGGCTTCGACGCGGGCGGCGGCCAGGGCTGAGCCCCCTCAGCGGTGCCGCACCCACTCGCGCATCGCCGGCTGGATCTCGTCGAGGAACGCGGACTTGGCGCGGGTGTAGTCGTCGTAGTCCGCGGCGTCCGCGTGCCGCTCGGCCAGCGCACGCTTGATCTGCTCGTAGCGACGTGCCTGGGCGGGGTGGTGCCGCAGCCAGTCCCGGAACTCGGCGACGAACCCGGCGAACGGGGAGTCGGCCCGGCGGACGTGCAGGATCGCCGCGTCCGCAGCAGAGAAGAAGAGCCGCTTCTCGTAGCGTGCCGGATCGGCGTCATCACCGGGCCGCGGCGTGTCCCGGTGCACCCCCGGGGAATCCGGTCGCGCGCCGTGCTCGGGAACGAAGGGCGTCGGCGCGAGAACATCGGCGAGTTCGGCCAGGCTCGGCAGCGACGGCATGCGCACCTGCAGGTCGATGAACGGCTTCGCGGCGAGGCCGGGTACCGCGGTGGAGCCGATGTGCTCGTAGACGAAGCGGTCCGACCCGGGGAGGGATGCGAACCTCGACCGGACCTCGTCCAGGAGTCCCTGCGCCCGGACCGGCCAGGCCGGGTCGTAGTCCACGATGACGGCGCGCGACACAGCACGCCCTACCCGGGCTGCTGCGCCGCGCGCATCCGCTCGATCTCCGCGGTCTGCCCGGTGATGACGTCCTGCGCCATCTCCTGCGCCCTCGGCTCGACGCCCTGGGCCAGCTGCTGGCGTGCCATGGTCACCGCGCCCTCGTGGTGGGTGATCATCAGCGCCAGGAACTGGCGGTCGAACTCCGGCCCGCGGGCCGCGCGCAGCGCGTCCAGCTGCTGGGGCGTGGCCATTCCCGGCATGGCGTGGTCACCGTGGTGGGCGTGCGCGTCCGGCGCCTTGCCATAGCCGGTCAGCCACTGGGTCATGACGGTGATCTCCGCACCCTGCGCCGCCGCGATCCGGCCGGCGATGGCGCGCACCACCGGGCCCGCGTCGTGGTCGGCGACCAGGTCGGTCATCACGATGGCCTGCTGGTGGTGCGGGATCATCATCGTCATGTAGTTGACGTCGGCGTCGTTCGGCTGCGGCGTCTGCTGGTGCTTGGCGGCGTCCTGGGACGGCACCACCGTGCCCGGTTCGCCCGGCTTGCCGGGAACGATCACCGCCGCGTTCTGGTCCGGCGGCGGGGCGGGCGGCTCGTCCGTACACGCGACCAGGAACACCAACGGCAGCGCCGCGAACGCGGCACGCCCCACACGACGACCCATGGACGACAGCGAACCCGCTCACGTGGTGAGAAGTCAACGGCCGAAGTTCGGGTTTCCGCCGTTGGTCGCTATCTCTGGTGCTGCTCGGGCGGCAATAATGCCGGTCGAGTAGCTCTGCAGAGGGGAAGTGTGCAGTGACGAGATCATCCCGGACTCGCCGCGTGTTCTCCGTGCTGGCCGCGGCCGCAGTCGCCACCGTGACCGCCGTGGCCGCCCCGGCCGCGACGGCCCAGTCGAACGCGATCCCGCCGGTCGACGCGATCGTGTCCAGTCCGAACATCAGCCAGATCGCCAACATCCCGAAGCAGGCGCCGTTCAACACGCAGTCCGCCTTCGGCACCGACATCGCGTTCACCAAGGGACACGCGATCGTCGGCAACTACGACGGCTTCGTGATCTACGACGTCAAGAACCCGCGCAAGCCGGAGATCGTCAGCCAGGTGCTGTGCCCGGGCTCGCAGAACGACGTGTCGGTCAGCGGCAACCTGCTGTTCCTGTCCACCGACACCCCGCGCAGTGACGACTCCTGCACCAGCCAGCCCAAGCCGGGCCAGGACCCGACGGCGTGGGAGGGCATCAAGGTCTTCGACATCAGCGACCTGGCCCACCCGAAGTACGTCTCCGCCGTGCGCACCGACTGCGGCTCGCACACCCACACGCTGCTGCCCGACGAGGCGAGCAAGTCGCTCTACCTCTACATCTCCTCCTACGCCCCGGCGCCGGAGCTGCCGCACTGCCAGCCGCCGCACGACAAGGTCTCGATCGTCAAGATCCCGACCGACGACCCGGCCAAGGCCGCGCTGGTCGCCACCCCGGTGCTGTTCCCGGACGGCGGCAACGTGGGCGGCACCAACCCCGACGGCACACGCCGTTCGGCGACCACCGGCTGCCACGACCTGACGTCGTACCCGGACAAGAACCTGATGGCGGGCGCCTGCATGGGCGACGGCGTGCTCATCGACATCTCCGACCGGCTCAAGCCGCGGGTGATCGAGCGGGTGCAGGACAACGTGAACTTCGCGTTCTGGCACTCGGCCACGTTCAACAACGAGGGCACCAAGGTCATCTTCACCGACGAGCTCGGCGGTGGCGGCCTGGCGACCTGCCTGCCCAAGTTCGGCCCGAACCGCGGCGCCGACGGCATCTACGACATCACCGGCAGCGGTGACGACCGCAAGCTGGAGTTCCGCAGCTACTTCAAGATCCCGCGGGAGAACGCCGCCACCGAGAACTGCGTGGCGCACAACGGATCGCTGATCCCGGTGCAGGGCCGCGACATCATGGTCCAGGCGTGGTACCAGGGCGGCGTGTCGGTGTGGGACTTCACCGACTCGGCCAACCCGCAGGAGATCGCGTTCTGGGAGCGGGGCCCGCTGTCGGCCACGCAGAACATCACCGGTGGATCGTGGTCGGCGTACTACTACAACGGCTACATCTACTCCTCGGACATCCAGAAGGGCCTGGACGTGCTGGACCTGCGGGACCGGCGCACCAACCCGGCCAAGGGCGTCCGGTTCGACGAGTTCAACCCGCAGACCCAGCCCCACTACGGGCGCAGGTAAGCGCACCTGAAGGCCCCTTTCGCCACGTCGCACGTGGTGAAAGGGGCCTTCAGCTGTGTCAGGAGGGACGGACCAGCCAGGCCGCGGAGTCCGGCGGCAGCAGGCGGCCCTCCAGCAGCGGCACGCTGGACAGCAGCACCTCACCGGGCGGCAGGTCCACCGGCGCGGCCGACGTGTTCAGCGCGCAGATCAGCCCGCCGGCGTGCCGCCGCAGCGCGAAACAGCCCGCTGGCGCGCCGTACCACTCGACCTCGTCCCCGGCGAACGCCGGATGCTTCGCCCGCAGTTCCAGGGCGCGCCGGTACAGCGACAGCGTCGAATCGGTGTCCTCCAGCTGGGCCTCGACGGTCAGCTCCGCCCACTCCGGCGGCATCGGCAGCCAGGTCCGCTCGCCCTCGGTGAAGCCGAACGGTGGTTCCTGGCCCTCCCACGGCAGCGGCACCCGGCAGCCGTCGCGGCCGCTGTGTGCCCCGGCGGTGCGGGCCCGGGGGTCGGTCAGCGCCTCCTCGGGCAGCTCGACGTTGTCCAGGCCCAGTTCCTCGCCGTTGTACAGGTAGACCACGCCGGGCAGCGCCAGCTCCACCAGCGCCATCGCCCGCGCCCTGCGCACGCCCTGCTCGCCGCCGCCGTAGCGGCTGACCTGCCGCCACACGTCGTGGTTGCCCAGCGTCCAGGTGGCGGGCACCCCGGCGGCCTGCGCGACGGCCAGCGACCGCTCGATGGCCGTGCGCATCGCGTCGGCGTCGAAATGGGTCAGCACGAGGCGGAAGTTGAACGCCAGGTGCAGCTCGTCCGGCCGCAGGTAGCGGGCCAGCCGCTGCTCGTCGGTCACCCAGATCTCGCCGACCGCCATGGTGTCCGGGTAGTCGTCGAGGACCTTGCGGATCATCTGGTGGATGTCGTGGACGCCGTCGTTGTCGAAACGCGGGTCCGGGATCTGCTCGCCGCTGATCAGCGACCCGGCTTCGGCGGCCCGCAGGTCCATGTCGGGCAGTCCGGGCGGCTTGGCCATCCCGTGGGCGACGTCGATGCGGAACCCGTCGACGCCGCGGTCCAGCCAGAACCGCATGGTGCGCTCCAGGTCGGCGTGCACCTCGGGGTTGGTCCAGTTCAGGTCCGGCTGCTCGGGCGCGAACAGGTGCAGGTACCACTGGCCGTCCGGCACCCGGGTCCAGGCCGGACCGCCGAACGCGCTGACCCAGTTGTTCGGCGGGATCTCACCGGCCAGCCCGAGGCCCTCGCGGAAGATGTAGCGCTCCCGCTCCGGGCTGCCCGGCAACGCGGTCAGTGCCGCGGTGAACCACTCGTGCCGCACGCTGGTGTGGTTGGGCACCAGGTCGATGGTCACCTTGATGCCGCGCTCGTGGGCCTCGGCGACCAGCGCGTCGAACGCGGCGAGGTCGCCGAACAGCGGGTCGACGTCCCGCGCGTCGGCGATGTCGTAGCCGTGGTCGGCCATGGGGGAGCGGTAGAACGGCGTCAGCCACAGCGCGTCCACCCCGAGCAGTTCGAGGTAGCCGAGCCTGCTGCGGATGCCCTCCAGGTCGCCGACGCCGTCACCGTCGGAGTCGGCGAACGAGCGGACGTAGACCTGGTAGAAGACGGCGTCGTGCCACCACGGGCTGGCTGTGCTCACCGTGTCACGCCCAGCTGTTCATCAGGCTGTGCGCTGCCATCTCCAGGTAGTTCCACAGCTGCTGGCGCAGCGGCTCGGGCAGGCCGGCCTCGTCGACGGCCACCCGCATGGCACGCAGCCAGGCGTCCCGTTCGATCGGGCCGATCGAGAACGGCGCGTGCCGCATCCGCAGCCGCGGATGCCCGCGCTGTTCGGAGTAGGTGTGCGGGCCGCCCCAGTACTGCATGAGGAACAGCCGCAGCCGCTCCTCGGCCGGGCCCAGGTCGTCCTCCGGGTACAGCGGCCGCAGCACCTCGTCGGTGGCCACCTCCTGGTAGAACCTGGCCACGATGGCGCGGAACGTCGGCTCACCGCCGACGGCCTCGAAGAAGTTCTGCGCCTCGGTCTCGCTGCTCACCACGACTCCATCATGCCGAAGACGGCGGGGTGTTGTTGAAGAACCGCCCCAGCGGCGGCTCGAAGCCCGCATCCTCGAGCGCGCTCATGATCCGGGCCCGCAGTGCCCGCTGGACCGCCCACTGCCTGCCGGGCCGGACCTTGATCGTCAGCCGCAGCTGGATGCCTTCCGGGGTGACGGCCTCGACGCCGAGCACCTCCGGGTCCTCCAGGACGTCGGCGGCGATCGAGTCGACGCCCATCGCCTCGGTGGCCACCTCGGACAGCAGCGTCGTGGCCCGGTCGACGTCGCTGTTGTAGCTCAGCGGGACGTCGACGACCGCGACGGCGTAGCCCTGGCTGGAGTTCCCGACGCGCAGCACCTCGCCGTTGCGGACGTACCAGACGGTGCCGTTGATGTCACGCAGGGTCGTGATGCGCAGCCCGACGGCCTCGACCGTGCCGACGGCCTCGCCCACGTCGACGACGTCACCGACGCCGTACTGGTCCTCCAGCATCATGAACATGCCGGACAGGAAGTCCCGCACCAGGTTCTGCGCACCGAAACCGAGTGCCACACCGACGATGCCCGCCGACGCGATGATCGGGGTCAGGTTGACGCCGAGCTGGTCGAGCACGAGGGCGAACGCCAGCCCGTAGACGACCAGCGTGGTCACCGACTTCAGCACCGAGCCGATCGTCTTCGCCCGCTGCCTGCGCCGCTCCATCACCAGCGGTCCGAGGATCTCCGGCGCGCGTTCCCGCAGCGGGCCGAGCAGGGCGGGGAGCTTGGCGCTGTCGCCGGGCAGGCGGGTGAGCCGGTCGATCAGCTTGCGGACCAGCAGCCGCACCACGACCGCGATGACGACGATCAGCAGGATCTTCGCCGGTTTCTCGATCAGCCAGCTCGCCGACTCGGCCAGCCACTCGTTGCCGGTCAGCCGGTAGATCGACGAGCACCAGGTGTCGGCGTCGTGGATGCACGGGGTCGGCTGTGCCGGTGGGCTGGGTTGCTGTTGCAACACGGCTGCGTAGCACTCCTTTTCGGCGTTTTCCCTGGGTTCATGCCACGGTCGTCCGGCATTCAGCCGCGACGACGACTGTTTCGGTTGCGGGCGCCACCGTACCGGCACGCGGGGTACGGGTCTGTGACACGTGCACTAACACACGTGCGCTCGGGGTGTGATCTGTGGTCGACTATGGCAGCACCGGTGGAGGTGGTCGAGTGCCAGACCGACAACCGATCCTCTTCGGCGCCCCCGGCCGTGACGGCCAGGCGCCGGAGAAGGCCCTGCACGCGTCGTCTGCGAGTGGCCGGGTCAGCCGGTCCCACGCACACCGGCGGGGCCGGGATCCGGCGACGGCTGGCCGGCGTCGCGTGCTGCTGCTCAACGCCACGTTCGAACCGCTCACCGCGCTGCCGCTGCGGCGCGCCGTGGTGCTGGTCGTCTGCGGCAAGGCGGAGGTCGTCCACGGCGACCCCGCCGGGCTGGCGCTGCACGCGGCCACGGTCAGCGTGCCGGTACCGTCGGTGATCCGGCTGAGCACGTACGTGCGCGTCCCGTACCGGGCGCAGGTTCCGCTGACGCGGGCCGGTCTCATGCACCGCGACCGCTACCGCTGCGTCTACTGCGGGGCGCGGGCCGAGACGATCGACCACGTGATCCCGCGCAGCCGCGGCGGCGAGCACAGCTGGCAGAACTGCGTGGCGTGCTGTGCCCGCTGCAACCACCGCAAGGCGGACTCGCTGCTGTCCGAGCTGGGCTGGCGGCTGCCGACGGTGCCGAGGGCCCCGCACGGCCCGCACTGGCGGTTGCTGGCGCACTCGACCGACGCCGACCCGCTCTGGCACCAATACCTCGGCGCCCCAGCCGCGTGACGCGGCTGGGGCGGCCGGAGGACTGCTCTTCGGTTGTCGTCAGCCGGTGACGCGGGTGCCGCAGGTGACCCGAGTGCCGCGCGTGACGCGAGTGCCACGGGTGACGCGGGTGCCTGCCGTGACGCGAGTGCCACGGGTGACCCTGGTGCCGCGGGTCACGCGGGTTCCGGCGGTCACCCGGGTACCGCGGGTCACCCGGGTGCCACGGGTGACGCGGGTTCCGGCGGTGACTCGTGTACCCGCGGTGACACGAGTACCGCGGGTCACCCGGGTGCCGCGCTCGGACGTCATCTCAAGGAGTGCGGTCGGTGACGAAGTGAAGTCGAAGGTCGCCTGGCTGGGTGGGGTGAGGCTGAGCATGGGACGTCCTCCTGGGACCGGTACGTGACGGACTCGGGTGGGGGAGCGAGGCGCAAGGCCCGTACAGGTGAAAAACCTACGAGCATTTCAGTCATCGGACAAGACGGCAGCGTGCGGTGCCGCCGCACGTACCCTGCGTTGCGACCTTTCGCGCGCATGCCGTCGGACCATTCGTGCCAGTCGTCGCGGAGCCAAGCGGGGGACCCCGGGTAATCGGTTGCCCAGCGCGCCTGCCGCCTCACGGCGTCACCCGTGCCGTCCGCTAGGCTGCGCGCGTGAACATGCTCGAGACGATCGTGGTCTTCGCGGGTATCCCGCTGGCCATCTACGGCCTGGTCAGTGTGGTCACCCTGCGGTCGAGGAACGGCGGTGTCACGCGGTACCGCCCCGGCCAGCCGTGGGAGCACGCACCGCTGTGGTGGACCGCGAACCCGGCAGGCGTGGGCGAGCAGCGGCAGTCCGCCGGTGCGAGCGCCGTGACCGGGTCGGTCAAGGGAGGTGCCCGTGGCAACTGGTGAGCTGATCCGCCCCGAGGCGGACGACGCCGAACTCGAGTACGGCTCCGCGCGCACCAACAGCGGCCGGATCTCGGCGGCGAGGATGTACGAGCCCGCCGCCCCGGACGTCCCGTTCACGACCAAGCAGCTCGCCCGGCTCGACGAGGCGCTGACGCTGGCCAGCCGGGAGACCGGGCTGGACTTCAGCATCTACCTCGGTGAGCTCGCTGGTGACGACACCCGCGCGGTCGCCGAGGCCATGCACGACTCGCTGGGCGAGCGGGCCGCGGACGCGGTGCTGATCGCCGTGTCGCCCGGGCAGCGGATCATCGAGGTCGTCACCGGCGACGAGGCCCGCCTGCGGCTGTCCGACCGCGGCGCGAAGCTCGCGGTGATGAGCATGGTCGCGTCCTTCAAGGAGGGCGACCTCGTCGGCGGCCTGGTCAGCGGCCTGCGCATGCTGACCGACCAGGCAGGCCAGCCGCCCAAGTAGGCCACGACGTTCGTGAAGGCCACCTTCACCACGTGAGGCGTCAGGGCCCCGGCGAAGTCGGGTGTGGGTGGCTTTGTCGCGTGTCCCCCAATGTGGCATTGGGGGAGTTCGCCGGTGGCCGGGGTGGTCTCGTTCGTGGTGACCGGTGGAGCTGCTGAGCCTGCTGTGACCACTGAGGTCACCGAGGCCGCGACACCGGGTCACGAAAGCACGTGAAGGCCACCTTCATCACAGGAGACGACAGGAACTCGGCCTTCACCCGAACCCGTATGTCCCAGCCGCACCAGGTGTCACAACCGCATCACCAGCCACCCGTCACCTCACGCCGCCGGGCCGCCAGCGCCGACTTTGCCGGGGCCCGACGCCTCACGTGGTGAAGGTGGCGTTCACGTGCTTCCGCCGGACATCACGGCCTCACCAGCCCCACCGGCCACACCCGTAAGGCAGCAAGGGAGCTTTACTACCCTTCTTCGCTAGTAAAGCTCCCTTGCTCACGCCTGGCTCCGATGTTGCCGTGAGGGCCCCCTTCACGTGCTGTCAGGCCTGCTGGTCGAACTCCCGGGCCGCCAGCGCGCGGACGATCCCGGCGCGGCCCTCGGAGACCATGCGCCGCAGCGCCGCCGGGTGCTCCTGCGCCAGCCAGGCGTCGGCCGCCTCGACGGTGGCGGCCTCGACCGCCCACGACGGGAACAGGCCCACCGCGATCGGCTGGGCACGCTCGATGGACCGCCGCTGCCACGCGTCGGCGATCTGCTCGAAGTAGGTCGACACGTACCCGCCGAGCAGCGCCTTCTGGCCGGGGTGGGAGAAGCCGGCGATGATCGCGTCGCCGACGGCGTTGGGCAGCTCGTCGTCGAACACCGCCCGCTGCCAGGCCTGCGCCTTGGCTTCCTCGGTCGGCCGCAGCGCCCGCGCCCGCTCGGCGTGCCGCCTGCCCGCCGCCGTGTCGTCGCGGGCCACCTCGGCGTCGATCTCCGCGTCACCGAACCGGCCGTGTGCCACCAGCGCCTGCAGCAGCCGCCAGCGCAGGTCCGTGTCGACGGTCAGGCCCGGCAGCGGCGCCGAACCGTCCAGCCAGCCGGCCAGCACGGTCAGCGCCTCCTCGTCCAGCACCGAGCCGGCCAGCGCGTTGACGAACGCCAGCTGGTGATCCGAGCCGGCCTCCGCGCCCCGCGCCAGCTCCAGCAGCCGGGCGCTGAAGTCCGGCCAGCCCTTCTCCGCCGCCCACTCCGGGTCGGCGTAGGAGTTGAGCGCGGTCTGCGCCTGCAGCAGCAGCCGCTGCACGACCCCCACCTCGCTCTCGGCGTGGATGCCGCGGCTGATCAGGGTGACGAAGTCGCGGGCCTTCAGCTCGGCCTCACGGGTCATCTCCCAGGCGGCCGACCAGCACAGCGTCCGCGGCAGCGGCTCGACGATGTCGGCGATCCGGTCGATCAGCGTCACCAGTGACCCGCTGTCCAGCCGCATCGTGCAGTAGGTCAGGTCGTCGTCGTTGACCAGCACCAGCTTGCCCGCCGCCACCCCGACCAGGTCCGGGACCTCGGTGCGCTCGCCGGTGACGTCCAGCTCGACCCGGTGGGTGCGCACGAGCTTGCCGTTCGCGTCCTCGTCGTAGACGCCGATCGCCGTCCGGTGCGTGCGCAGCTCACCGGCACCCGGCTTGGCGCCGCCCTGCACCACGGCGAACGAGGTGAACCGGCCGTCGGCGCCCACCTCGAACCGCGGGCTCAGCGAGTTCAGCCCGGTGGTCTCCAGCCACTGCGCGCTCCACCAGGACAGGTCGCGGCCGGACGCCTCCTCCAGCGCGGCCAGCAGGTCGGCCAGCGTCGCGTTGCCCCAGGCGTGCTTGCCGAAGTACACCCGCAGCCCGGCGAGGAAGTTGTCCAGTCCCACGTAGGCCACCAGCTGCTTGAGCACGCTGGCGCCCTTGGCATAGGTGATGCCGTCGAAGTTCACCTCGACCGCGTGCAGGTCGACGATGTCGGCCGCGATCGGGTGCGTCGACGGGAGCTGGTCCTGCCGGTAGGCCCAGGACTTCTCGATGTTGGCGAAGCTGGTCCACGCGCCGGTGTACTCGGTGGCCTCGGCCTGGGCCAGCACGCTGGCGAAGGTGGCGAACGACTCGTTCAGCCACAGGTCGTCCCACCACCGCATGGTCACCAGATCGCCGAACCACATGTGCGCCATCTCGTGCAGCAGCGTCTCGGCGCGGCGCTCGTAGGCGTAGCGGGTCACCCTGCTGCGGAACACGTAGTCCTCGAGGAAGGTGACCGCGCCGGCGTTCTCCATCGCGCCCGCGTTGAACTCCGGCACGAACAGCTGGTCGTACTTGCTGAACGGGTACGGCGTGGCGAACTTCTCGTGGTAGAAGCCGAAACCCTGCTTGGTCTCGGTGAACAGCCGGTCGGCGTCCATGTGCTCGGCCAGCGAGGCACGGCAGTAGATGCCCAGCGGGATCGTGCGGTGGCTGTCGGAGTACTCGTCGCGCCACTCCGCGTACGGCCCGGCGATCAGCGCCACCAGGTAGGTCGACATGCGCTCGGAGGTGGCGAACACCGTCCGCACCGCGCCCTCCGGCGTCTCCTCGGCCGACTCGACGAGCGCGTTCGAGATGACCTTCCAGTCCTTCGGCGCCACCACGGTCAGCCGGTAGACCGCCTTGAGGTCGGGCTGGTCGAAGCAGGCGAACATGCGCTTGGCGTCGGCCGTCTCGAACTGGGTGTACAGGTACACGCCGTCGTCGACCGGGTCGACGAACCGGTGCAGGCCCTCGCCGGTGTTCATGTACCGGCAGACGGCCTCGACCCGCAGCTCGTTCGACTCGGCCAGGGCGGGCAGGGCGATGCCCTTCTCCTCGGCGTAGCCGGTGACGTCCAGCGCGGTGCCGTTCAGCGTGGCGGCGGTGACCTGCTCGGCCACCAGGTCGATCCACGAGTCGGTGCCCGGTGTCAGCGCCCGGAACCGCGCGGTGGTGGTCGAGGCGAAGGTCTTCTCACCCGGGCCACCCGCTCCGTCGGTCAGGTCGAGCTCGATGTCGTAGGACTCGACCTCGAGCAGGTCGGCACGCTGCTTGGCTTCGTCGCGGGTCAGGTTGGGGGCGGCCACGAGCACCTCTGTTGGTATCGGTTGTCAGTTCTGCAGGGCATCCAATCATGTCGGCGCCGGAACAACGGCCGCCGTGCGAGTGTTGACGCGAGAACAATCGCGATACCGACAGGGAGCCACTGCCGTGACCAAGGTCGACTTCTATTTCGACCCCATCTGCCCGTACGCCTGGATCACCTCCCGCTGGATCCTGGAGGTCGAGAAGCACCGCGACATCGACCTGACGTTCCGCGTCATGAGCCTGTCCGTGCTCAACGAGGGCCGCGAGGAACTGCCCGAGCAGTACAAGGCGCTGCTGAGCCAGGGCTGGGGCCCGGTGCGGGTGGCGATCGCCCTCGGCGAGAAGCTCGGTCAGCAGGCGGTGCGCGACTACTACACCGAGTTCGGCACCCGTTTCCACAACCAGGGCAACAAGGACCGGGACGCGGTGATCGCCGAGTCGCTGGCCGCCATCGGTGCCCCTGCCGAGCTGGCCGCCGTCGCCGACTCCACCGAGTACGACGAGGCGCTGCGCAAGAGCCACCACGAGGGCATGGACCCGGTGGGCATGGACGTGGGCACGCCGACCATCCACATCGACGGTGTGGCGTTCTTCGGCCCGGTGCTGACCTCGATCCCCCGCGGCGAGGACGCGCTGAAGATGTTCGACGGCGCCCGCCTGCTGGCAGGCTTCCCGAACTTCTTCGAGCTCAAGCGCACCCGCACCGACGAACTCAACTTCGACTGAGCTCCCAGGATTCGCCGGTCACCAGGCCCAGGTCGGCGAACATGGCCCGGCACCAGGACAGCGCCACGTCCAGGTCGGTCCACTGGGTGTCGGTTTCCTCCAGGAACGGGAAGACGTACGGGTCGGTGATCTCCGGCGGGAGGTCCTCGGCCCGGCAGTCGTAGGGCGGCTGGCCGTAGGTGCCATCGGCCAGCTCGGTCGCCGAGTCGGCGTGCCAGCCGTCCCACACCGAGAACCACAGCCTGCGCAGCATGGCCGGGTGGGCGGCGGCGAAGATGAGCCTGCCGACGTCCAGCGGCTCGCCCGCGGAGATCACCCGCGCCGTCGCGGTGACCCGCCTGCGGCCCAGCTTGCAGGCCCACCCGGACCAGATCTCCACGCTGTGCCCGGCCTCGATGATGGCCGCGCACAGCGTGGCCAGCGCCAGGCCGCGGTTGATGATCCACTCGTGCGGTACGCGGTGCGAGTACGTGCCCGGGATCAGGAACGTGACCACCCGGCCGCGGGTCGACGTGCGCCGCGGCACGGCGTCGACCATGCACTCCGGCACGCCTGCCAGGTAGGCGCCGATGTCGACCTCGGCGCCGGTGACGTCCCAGTGCGGTTCCAGCATGGTGACCTCGGCGCCGAGCCCGGCGCGCTCGCGCAGCAGGCCGACGGTGATCCCGGCGCCCTCCAGCGGCACGTGCCAGCCGTCGACGGCCAGCCGCCGCGCCTCGTCCCAGCCGGCGCCTGCCCAGTCGTCGTCGCGCTCGGCGCGGCCGGACCCGTTGTCGATCACCGGTTCCCTGGCGACGGCGTCCAGGAACTCCTGCCAGGACAGCATCGGCGGGATCCGGTACGGGTCCCTCACGACTCCAGCCCCAGCGCGGTGCGGTGCGCCGCGGACAGGCCCCGGGTGACCCGCCAGGCCAGCACCTGCTGCATGGTGGCGCCCGCGGCCAGCAGTTTCGCCCCGTCGATGCAGGTGCGTGGCGAGAACGCCACCGGAAGCTGCTTGTCGGCGGCCAGCGCCCGCAGTTCCCGCACCCGCTTCACCAGCTGGCGCACCTGCTTCTCCTTGTCCGGTGCGTGCAGGACCGCCAGCCGCAGCTCCAGCCGCTCGTCGATGGGGACGTCGATGACCAGGAAGCGGTCCAGCGTCGCGGCGTCCAGTGCCTGCCTGCCGACATACTGCCGGTCGCCGCCCGTGCCGTAGGTGTTGGCGGTGGCGATCAGGCGGAAGTCCTCGTGTGCGGTCACCATCCGGTCGGCGAACGCGCAGGTGCCCAGTGCCAGCGCCTGGTTCAGCTCGGCGAGCAGGCCGGGGTGGCCGTTGTCCAGCTCGTCCAGCAGCATCACGCCGCCGTGCTCGAACGCCCGCCGGAACGGCGTGTCGTGGTAGTTGCCGTGGGCGTCGAAGTAGCCGAACACCTTCGACATCGGCGTCGTCGGCCCCAGCGACAGCGCCTGGAACGGGATGCCGAGTGTGTCCGCGATCTGCTTGGCCATCATCGACTTTCCAGTGCCCGCGGGGCCGACCAGCAGCACGTGACAGCGTGCGCTGAGCGCGAGCAGCACATCGGGCAGCACCTGGTGGGCCTCCCCGGCGACGGTGACCGCCGTGCCCGCGGGCAGCGTCACGGTCACCGTCGGCGGCACGAAGTTGGCCAGCGCCTTGGCCGTCTCCTCCGACGCCATCCGGCGGATCTCCCGGTGCGCCTGGTCGACGCTGCGTTCCAGCGACCGTCGCGCGTCCTCCAGCGCCCGTTCCGCCGCGGCCTGGGCGACGGTGCGCGCGGCGGGTTCGGCGATGCGGCGCACCTCGGCGACGTCGGGCCGGGTGGTCGTCCGGCGCACGGCCGTCGAGACGGCCTTGGTGATCCGTTTGTCGAGGTCGCTGCCGGCCAGCACCGCCTGCGCGGCGTCCTCGGCGATCTGCTCGACCTCGCGCTTCAGGTTGGGCCGCACGGGTCCTCCGGGATTCGACTGCCTGTACGGGATCGAATCTAGGCCCGCCGGACGGGGAGGGGTCCCAGTTGTCCGCTAACTGACGGTCCTCGGCGCGATCGTCAGCCCGCCCGCGGTCACGGCGCGGATGTGGTCACTGGCGAGCAGGTCGTGCGGGTAGCCGAGGTCGATCGCACTGACCTGGTCGAGGCGGGCAAGCTGACCGGTGGTGAGGTCGATCTCCAGGGCGCCCAGGTTCTCCACCAGTTGCGCGGGGGTGCGGGCGCCGATGACGGGTGCCGTCACGGCCGGGTTGCGCAGGGTCCAGGCCAGTGCGACCTGGGCGGGGGTGCTGCCCACCTCCCCGGCGATCTCCCGCACGACGTCGGCGATGGTGAGGGCGCGTTCGGTGACCATGCCCAGTCCGGCGTTGAAGCTCTTGCGGTTGCTGTCAGCGGAGCCGGTCGTCGTCAGGTCGTCGCGGCTGTACTTGCCGGTGAGCACGCCGCCACCCAGCGGCGAGTACGGCGTCACCCCCAGGCCCAGCGCCTGTGCCATCGGGATCAGGTCGCGTTCCCCGGCCCGGTTGAGCAGGCTGTAGTCGATCTGCAGCGCGACCAGCGGTGACCAGCCGCGCAGGTCGGCGATCGCCTGCAGGCGCGAGATCTCCCAGGCCGGAGCGTTGGACATCGCCACGTACAGGACCTTGCCCTGCCGGACCAGGTCGTCCATGCCGCGCAGGATCTCCTCGGCCGAGGTCGTGAAGTCCCACACGTGCAGGAAGAGCAGATCGACGTAGTCGGTGTCCAGCTGCCGCAGGCTGGCCTCCACCGACGCCATCAGGCTCTTGCGGTGGGCGCCCCCGGAGTTCGGGTCGCCGGGGCGGCGCAACGTCGTGTACTTCGTCGCCAGCACCAGGCTTTCGCGGTGGCCACGGGTGAACTCGCCCAGCATGCGCTCGGAGCTGCCGTCGGTGTAGGTGCTGGCGGTGTCGATGAAGTTGCCGCCGCGCCCGACGTAGCTGTCGAACAGCGTGCGCGCGTCGTCCTTACCCGCGCCCCAGCCCCACTCGGTGCCGAACGTCGCCGTACCCAGGGCGAGCGGGGAGACCCGCAGCCCGGAGCGGCCCAGCAGCCGGTAGGTGTCGAGGGTGAGCGCCATCAGGTCCTCCTGTGCTCGTGATCGTCGTCGGGCACCAGCCTGCGGCCACGGCGAGCCGGAGGTAAGAGAAGGAGTTTCCTGGGAACACCAGTCCTAGCCTGGCGGTTGGACCAGCCATGGTCTCCGGCACCGTGGACGTGACACAGGAGCTGGCCGCGTTCCTGCGGACCCGGCGCGAGCGGCTCGATCCGAGCGACTTCGGCCTGCCCTCACGCCGGCGGGCCCGGCGGACCCCGGGACTGCGCCGCGAGGAGGTCGCCGAACTGGCCGGGGTCAGCACCGACTACATCGTGCGGCTGGAACAGGCCCGTGGGCTGCGGCCGTCAGCGGACGTGGTGGAGGCGCTGGCCCGGGCACTGCGCCTGGCTCCCGACGAGCGTGCCTACCTCTTCGGACTGGCCCGGCAGCGTCCCCGCGACGCGGACAAGCTCGCCACGACGGCGGCGCCGTCACTGGTCCGGCTGGTCGCCGGCCTGTCGCCGCTGCCGGCCATGCTGATGAACCACCGCTACGACATCCTGGCCTGGAACGGCGAGATGGCGCGGTTGCTCCTGGATTTCGGCACGCTGCCGCCGTCGCAGCGCAACGCGATGTGGTTGTGCCTGATGCATCCGGGGGTGCGTGAGCTGTACGCCGACCGGGAACGCGTGGTGCGGGAGGGGGTCGCGCACCTGCGTGCCGCGTGGGCGGCGCACCCGGAGGATCAGGCGCTGAGCGACCTCATCGCCGAATTCATCACCCGTGACGAGGAGTTCGCCCGGCTGTGGGGTGAGCGCGACGTCAAGGTCAACGCCCGCGGACGCAAGGTGCTTCGCCACCCGGAGCTCGGCAAGGTCACGGTGGACTTCGAAACGCTCACGCCACTTCAGGACCCGGACCAGTTGCTGGTGATCTACCGCGCCGCGGACGAGGAGAGCCGGTCGGCGCTGGACGGACTGCGTACCCGGTGAGGCACGTCGTCACCGGGCGGTGGCGAACGCGGCGCGGGCCGCCGCCGCGGGCAGCGGGGCGGCGGCGACGGCCTCGTCCTCGGTGAGCCTGCCCGCGGTGACGTCGGCACGCAGCGCCGCCAGCCTGGCCAGCGTGTCGCGCTGCCGGACGAGCAGCTCGGGGCCGGCCGGATCGCCGTGGCCGGGCACCACGGTCACCGGGCCGAGCGCGAGCACGGCGTCCAGGCTGACCGGCCAGTCGGCCAGTGAGGTGGTGTCGTTGAAGGAGAACTCGGTGTAGTCGCCGGTGTCCTCGCCGCGCTCCAGCAGGTCGCCGGCGAACACCGTGCCGGTGTCGGGCACGTGCACCACCAGGTCGTGCCGGGTGTGCCCGGCGCCGGGGTGCCACAGGGTCACCGTGCGGCCGCCGAGGTCCACGCTCGCCCGGCCGGTGACCATCCGGTCCGGCAGGGCGATGCGGGTGGCGGTGATGGCGTCGGCGATGTCCTGACGTCCCTGCTCGCGGTAGGTGCCCGCCCACTTCGCGCGGGCGCGGTCGCCGTCGATGCTCAGTTCCTCCCGGCAGCCGGGGTGTGCCCACACCGGGCAGGGCAGGAACGCCACGGTGCCGAAGCTGTGGTCGAAGTGGGCGTGGGTGAGCGCCACCTGCCAGGGCAGCGGGGTGACGGCGCGGACGGCGCCGGCCAGTTCCCTGCCCTGCACGTGGTCGCCGCGGGTGTCGATCACCAGGCATTCCCGGTCGCCGACCACCAGCCCGACCGTCAGGTCCAGCTCGGTGTAGCGGCGGGCGTACACGCCCGGCGCCAGTTCCAGCCAGCGGCCGCCGGTCATTCGGCCTCCCTCAGGTCGACGAAGACGCCGCCGTCGAGATAGGGCGCGACGGTGGAGGTGTTGACGGCGATGGCGAGGTCGACGTCGCGGACGTGCCCGGCGGACAGCAGCTCCTTGCCCGAGGACGACCCGGTGACCACGGCGCCGACGTCCGGGCCCGCGGCCCGGTAGGCCCGCGCCGCCAGCGCGGCCTCGACCGACGGGCGGCGGGCGCCCGCGGACTGCAGCGCGTCGACGATGGCACCGGCGCCGATCAGGTCCTCCGCGCTGGGGCGCAGGGTGCCGTCCTTGCGCCAGCGCTCGCCCGCGGGCACCACGCCGACCGGCTCGTCCCCGGCCAGCGCGTGTGCCGCGGCGGCGACGGCCTTGGCGTTGCGCAGGCAGCCGGCGAAGACGTGCCTGCCGGTCCGGGCGGCGGCGACGGTGAGCGTCGCGCCGTTGGGGGAGGGCAGGGCCAGCAGCGTTCCCGCCGGGATCTGCACGACCGACGCCGGCCGCAGGCTCCACTCCCACTCGCCGGCCGGCACCGCCCCGGCCCGCTTGGCAGCCTCCAGCGCCGCGTCGTCGCGCCAGCGCACCGGAAGCACGTGCGCGCCCCGGCCCAGCGTGATGTCGACGGTGGTGCTGAAGGACAGGACATCGACCACCACCAGCACGGCGCACTCGGCGGCGAGCGCGGTCACCCCCTCGGCACCCCATTCCACCCGGATGCCGTGCCCGTGCTGGCCCATGATCTCTTCGAGGTCGATGATGTCCACCACATCATTATTCGGGCGCTGCCGGACCTGGGCCGGACGGATGGCACACTGCTCACCGTGCGTGTCTACCTTGGCTCCGACCATGCCGGATTCGACCTGAAGAACCACCTGGTGAAGCACCTGCGCGAGCAGGGCCACGAGGTGACCGACGTCGGCCCGGCCGTCTACGACGCCGCCGACGACTACCCGGCGTACTGCGTGGAGACCGCCCGCCGGGTGGTGGCCGACGAGGGCAGCCTCGGCATCGTGATCGGCGGCTCCGGCAACGGCGAGCAGATCGCCGCCAACAAGGTGCCCGGCGCGAGGGCGGGCCTGGCGTGGAGCGTCGAGACCGCCCAGCTGACCCGCGAGCACAACCACGCCCAGCTCATCGGCGTCGGCGCGCGGATGCACAGTCAGGAGGAGGCGACCGCGATCGTCGACGCGTTCCTGGCCACCCCGGTCTCGCCGGACGAGCGGCACGCGCGCCGGGTCGGGCAGCTGACCGACTACGAGCGCACCGGCACCCCGCCGCCGCTGCCGCAGGGCTGACCGTGCCCGAGGGGCACACGCTGCACCGGCTGGCGCGGCTGCACAAGCGCCGCTACGCGGGCGCGCCGGTCGGCGTCTCCAGCCCGCAGGGCAGGTTCGCCCGCGAGGCGTCCATTCTGGACGGTCAGGTCATGGTGTCCGCCGAGGCGTACGGCAAGCACCTGTTCCACGACTACGGTCCACTGGGGACGGTGCACATCCATCTGGGTCTGTACGGGACGTTCGCCGAGCAGCGGCTGCCGGAGGCCGAGCCGGTCGGCCAGGTGCGGCTGCGGCTGGCCGGTGCGACGCACTGGACCGACCTGCGTGGGCCGAACCGGTGCGAGCTGCTCACCCCGCCGGAGGTCGCGGCCATCGTGGACCGGCTGGGCCCGGACCCGCTGCGCCGCGACGCCGACCCGGACCGGGCGTGGCGGCGGATCTCCCGCTCCCGCACCAGCATCGCCGCGTTGCTGATGGACCAGTCCGTGCTGGCCGGGGTGGGCAACGTCTACCGCGCCGAGGTGCTGTTCCGGCATGGCATCGCGCCGACGGTGCCCGGGCGGGCGCTGGACGAGACGGTGTGGAAGGACATCTGGGCCGACCTGGTCGGCCTGATGCGTGCCGGGGTGCGTACCGGCCGTATCGACACGGTGGCCGACGAGCACCTGCCCGAGGTCACCGGCCGCGCGCCACGGGTGGACCGGCACGGCGGCGAGGTCTACGTCTACCGCCGCACCGGCCAGCCGTGCCTGGTCTGCGGCACGCCGGTGGCGCACGCCGACCTGGCCGGCCGCAACCTGTACTGGTGCCCGGTCTGCCAGAGCACGTGAAGGCCACCTTCACCACGTCTCACCTGGATCCACCGATGTGGTTTGTCGGTGGATCCAGGTGGTAGTTGTTGATCTTGTGTTGGTGGGTGGGCGTGCGGG
>NZ_SFCC01000021.1 GCF_004214935.1 Amycolatopsis suaedae | reverse complement strand
CAACAACGGGCGTCAGTGGCTTTACGAGCCAAGCCCTCCACGATCTCCGTCCACACACATCATCACTGTGGCCTTCAGGACCTTCCCACCCCGGCGTCGCAGCCTCACCAGTCACATCCGGCCCACCAGGCCCAGCCGCCACCACGAAAGAGACCCACCAACCGCCCCGGACACAGCACCCGGACTTTGCCGGAGCCCGCGAGCCTCAGCCTGCCAGTTCGCGCAGGGACCGGATGGCGGCCAGGCGGCCTTCCCGGTCCGCGGCCAGCGGCGTCACGTGCAGCGTCGTGGCACCGGCCTCGGCGAACGCCGCCAGGCGTTCCTTGACGTAACCGGCCGGGCCGACCAGCGAGATCGACCGCAGCAGGTCGTCCGGGACCGCGGCGGCCGCCTCCTCCTTCCTGCCGTCCAGGTACAGGTCCTGGATCAGGTCGGCCTCCCGCTCGTAGCCGTAGCGGCAGGCCAGCTGGTGGTAGAAGTTCTTACCGCGCGCGCCCATCCCGCCGACGTAGAGCGCGACGTAGGGCCGGACGTACTCCAGCAGCGGCCCGGCGTCCTCGCCGATGGCCAGCGGGACGCCGACCACCACGTCCAGCTCCCCCAGCGCCGGATCGCGCTTGGCCCTGCCCCGCGCCAGCGCGTCGCCCCAGACCTCGCCGGCCCGCTCGGGGTGGAAGAACACCGGTTCCCACGCCTCGGCGATCTCCGCCGCCAGCGCGACGTTCTTCGGCCCGATCGCGGCCAGCATCACCGGGATGCGCTCGCGCACCGGCTGGTTGACCAGCTTGAGCGGCTTGCCCAGCCCGGTGCCGCGGTCGGCGGGCAGCGGGATCCGGTAGTGGCGGCCGTCGTGTTCCAGCCGTTCCCGGCGCCACACCTTCCGGCAGATCTCGACGACCTCACGGGTGCGGCCCAGCGGGGCGTCGTAGGGCACGCCGTGGAAGCCCTCGACGACCTGCGGCCCCGACGCGCCCAGGCCCAGGGTGAACCGGCCGCCGGAGACGTAGTCCAGGCCCGCGGCGGTCATCGCGATCAGCGCGGGCGTCCGGCTGTAGAACGGGATGATGCCCGAGGCGATCTCCACCCGTTCGGTCCGCGCCGCGAGGAATCCCAGCTGGCTCACCGCGTCGAAGGTGTACACCTCGGGCACGTAGACGATGTCCAGCCCGTTGCGCTCCAGCTCGACGATCTCGTCCACGCTCTCGGCGAAACCACCGGCGTAGCTGATCTGCATCCCGATCCGCATGACCGGGATACTACCCGTCGGTAACTTCAGGACAAGACCAGCGGCACGACCGGCGCCGGCTGGTCGGACAGCGGGATCTGGAACCGCTGCGCCAGGTAGGACGCCACGTCGTGGAACAGCGGCCCGGCCGAGTGCCCGTTGGGCAGCGTCGCCTCCGGTGCGTCCAGCCGGATGCCCACGACGAACCGCGGGTTGTCGGCGGGCAGCATGCCGGCGAACGTGATGTTGTACAGGCTGTCGCTGTAGCCACCGGTACGTGGGTCCACCTGCTGGCCGGTGCCGGTCTTGCCGGAGATCTGGTAGCCCTCGACCGCCGCCATCGGCGCCGTGCCGCTGTTCTGGCCCTTCCCCTTCTGCGTGACCGCCCGCAGCATGTCCTTGACGGTGTTGGCCGTCTGTGGGCTGACCACCTGCACCGCCTCCGGCGCGGGCTCGGGCACCCGGGTGCCGTCCGGGTTGACCTTGGCCTCCACGATCCGCGGCGGCACCCGCAGGCCGTTGTTGGCGATGGCCTGGTACATCCCGGCCATCTGCACGACGGTCATCGACAGACCCTGCCCGATGGGCAGGTTGCCGAACGTCGTGCCCGACCACTGGTTGCGCGGCGGCACCGAGCCGGGGCTCTCACCGGGCAGGCCGATGCCGGTGCGCTTGCCCAGGCCGAACCGGGTGAGCATCTCGGCGAAGCGTTCCTCGCCGACCTTCTGCGCCAGCAGCAGCGTCCCGACGTTGGACGACTTGGCGAAGATGCCGGTGGTGGTGAAGTTCTGCGTGCCGTGTTCCCACGCGTCGCGCACGGTATGGTCGGCGACCTTCAGCGAGCCCGGCACCGACTGCACCGCCTCCGGCGTGGTGAGACCGAACTCGACGGCCGCCGCCGCGGTGACGATCTTGTTCACCGAACCCGGCTCGAACGGCGTGGTCACCGCCCGGTTGTTCATCAGCTCGTTGGTGCGGGTGTTGATGTCGTTGGGGTCGAACGTCTTGTCGTTGGCCAGCGCGTACACCTCACCGGTGCGCGCGTCCATGATCACCGCACTGCCGCCCTTGGCCCGGGTCTTGCGCACGTAGTCGGTCAGCCGGCGCTGCAGTTCGTACTGCACGTCGGCGTCCAGCGTCAGCTCCAGGTCGGAGCCGGGGGTGGCCGGCTGCAGCTCGCGCTGCGAGCCGGGGATGACCAGCGCGTCGTTGCCCGCCGCGGTGTCCACCAGCCTGCGGCCGGGGGTACCGGCGAGGTCGTTGTCCCGCAACGACTCCAGCCCGACCCGGCCGTTCAGGTTGTGCTTGGAGACGTCCGGGTTCTCCATGTTCCAGCTGGCGAAGCCGACGACGTTGGCCGCCAGCGGGCCACCCGGGTACTCCCGCTTGGACCGGACCTCCTTGGAGATCTCCGGGAAGTTCTCCTTGCTGGTGATCTCCTCGGCGATCGACGGCTCGATGTCGTTGACCAGGAACGTGAAGTCCTGCGGCTTGTGGAACAGGTCGAGCAGCTCACGCTCGGAGGTCTTGCCGGGCAGCTTGGCCGCGATGAACCGGGCGGCCGCGGCCGCCCTGGTCTCGAAGTTCTGCCCCTTCTCCGGGTTCTTCTGGGCGAACTCCGCCCAGTCCTGGCGCATCCGCTTGAGGTTGACCGACAGCGTCCGCGTCTCCACGCTGAACGCCAGCTTGGTCCCGTTGCGGTCCACAATGGACCCGCGCTGCGCCGGGATGTCGATGGGCGTGACGCGCTGGCGTTCCGCGCTCTGCGACAGCGCCTCGGCCTCGAACGCCTGCACCACCACCAGTTTCCCGCCGGCCAGGCAGAGCAGGACGACCAGCAGGACGCGCACCACCGTGAACCGGCTGTGCGCGCCGCCGCGGCCGACCTGCCCCGCCCCCGCGCTGCGGGTGCCGGCGGAGTAGGTGCGGCGGGCGTTGTTGTGTGCCCGGCGTGGGCGAGGCGGAGCCATCAGCGCCCTCCGGCTGCCGGGGTCGTGCCGTCCGGCACCGTCGGCTGGGCGGGCGGCGCCACGTCCTCCGGCGGCGTCGGCTCCTCCTGTGCCTTCGGGTCGGTCTTCTTCGGCTCGCCGACCACCCGGACGGTGCCGTCCGGGTTGACCACGATGTGCGCGAGGTCGCCGACCGGCACCATGCCGAGCTTCTTCGCGTCCTCGGCCAGCGAGGACGAGGACTCCTTGCGGGTGACGTCACGCTCCAGCTGCTCGGCCCGCTCGGCCAGCGTCGCGTTGTCCCTGCGCAGTTCCTCCAGCCGGTAGGAGTCGGCGATGGCCTGGGTGGACAGCCACAGCGTGGTCGCCACGCCCGCGGCCAGCAGGCCCATCATGACCAGCACGAACGACGCCCGCGAGGTGGGCAGGCGCAGCAGCTTCAGCGCGCGCTTGCGCCCGGACGCCGCGGCGCCCTGCTCCTCCTCGCGCTCCGCCGCGCCCGCCCGCTGGGCGCGGCGGGCGTAGGCGCGCTCGGCCGCCGTGGTACGGCCGCCGCGCTCGGTGCGCGGCCGCCTGCCGCGGACCGGCCGGGCGGGCTCGGTGACGGTGGCGCCTGCCCTGGCCCGCCGGGGCTCCTGCTCGTCCCGTCGCGCCGACCGGGCACGGGTACGGCTTCGCGCTGGTGCCGTCATGTCGCCTCTCCGATCCGCTCCGCCGCCCGCAGCCGCACCGAGCTCGCTCGTGGGTTGTGTTCGATCTCGTCCGCCCCGGCCAGTTCCGCGCCGCGGGTGAGCAGCCGCAGCTGGGGCCCGTGGCCGGGCAGTTCCACCGGAAGTCCTTCCGGCGTACGGGACTTCGCCAGCTCGGCGAACGCCCGCTTCACCATCCGGTCCTCCAGCGAGTGATAGGCCTCGACGACGATCCGGCCGCCGACGGCCAGTGCGTCCAGCGCGGCGGGCAGCGCCCTGCGCAGGACCTCCAGCTCGCCGTTGACCTCGATCCGCAGTGCCTGGAACGTCCGCTTGGCCGGGTGTCCGCCGGTGCGCCTGCTCGCCGCGGGAACGGCGTCGTAGAGCAGCTTCACCAGCCGTTCGCTGCGTTCGAACGGCGCGCGCTCGCGCTCGGCGACCACGGCCCGGGTGATCCGCTGGGCGAACCGCTCCTCGCCGTACTCGCGCAGGACGCGGATCAGCTCCGCGGGCGGATAGGTGTTGAGCACCTCGGCGGCGGTGATGCCGGTGGTCGGGTCCATCCGCATGTCCAGCGGTGCGTCGCGGGCGTAGGCGAATCCGCGCTCGGGACGGTCCAGCTGCATCGACGACACCCCCAGGTCGAACAGCAGGGCGTCCACTGTGGACAGACCGCGCTCGGCGAGCACCTCGGGAATCCGGTCGTACACGGCGTGCGCGAACTCGACCCGGTCGCCGTGCCCGGCCAGCCGCTCCCGGGAGCGGGCCAGGGCGTCGGGGTCGCGGTCGACGGCGATCAGCCGCAGCCGGGGGAACGCGGTGAGCAGCGCGTCGGCGTGCCCGCCGAGGCCCACCGTGGCGTCGACGAGCACCGCGTCGCGGTCGGCGCAGACGGGGGTGAACAACTCGACGATGCGCCGCGCCAGCACCGGCAGGTGCGTGCTGTCGTTCACGGTCGAGTCCCCCTTCCACCTCTCCGCGATGCCCGGTGACACGGATGCCGCCAGGTCTCCGCCCGCCCGCTGCGGACCTGATGCCGGGGAAGGTGCATCAGGGCCACTGAGCGGACAGAGGCCTGGCGGCATCCGTGCCGGACATTGCGCAATGTGCTCAGAAGACGCCCGGCAGAACCTCCTCCTGAGCCTTCGCGTAGCTGTCCTCGTGTTCGTCCAGGTAGCCCTGCCACGCCTGGGCGTCCCAGATCTCCAGCCTGGTGATCGCACCGATCACCACGCACTCCTTGGTGAGCCCGGCGTAGCGCCGCAGCTCGGACGCGATGGCGATGCGTCCCTGCCCGTCAGGGCGTTGCTCGTCGGTTCCGGCGAACAGGTAGCGCTGGTAGGCGCGGACTGCCTCGTTGGTGAACGGGGCCTCGGCCACCTTGCGTGCCATCTGCTCGAACTCGGCGCGCGGGAAGACGTAGAGGCAGTGGTCCTGTCCTTTCGTGACCATCAGCCCGCCGGCCAGCGCGTCGCGGAACTTCGCGGGCAACGTGAGCCGCCCCTTGTCGTCCAGTTTCGGGGTGTGGGTGCCGAGGAACACGGCGTCCACCTCCCTCACCGAGCCCGGTCAACCACCCCGGGCCGGCCACGGGGCTCCCTTCCGCCCCACTGGCCACCACCGTACCCCACTTTTCACCACAGTCAACGCGGAAGAACCCGGCGTCCACCCCCTGGGTGACGCGTTTGCGCAGGTGAGCGTGGTGGGGCGCGAGTGGGGGGCCGTGGGGGACGCCACGCAACATCCCCCGGCCCGGGGGTGCGCGACGGTCCCCCAATGCCACATTGGGGGACTTCACGTTCCCCAATGCCACATTGGGGGAGCGTGGGTGGGGAGCTGTGGGGAACTCAGGGGGCGACGAGGTCGGCGAGCTGCTGGGTCAGGCGCGGGGCGTCGACCGGGCCTGCGGTGAGCCAGTCCTGGCCGCCCCGGCCGGCGGCGACGGTGCCGAAGTAGGCGCCGACGTCGGTGAGGAACCAGGTCAACCCGCCCCGCCGGGCGACCGTCCCGTTCTCCCGCACGCGGACGGTCAGCTGCCCGGCGCTGTACACCGGCCGCGCCTGGATGGCCAGCACCTCGCGCAGCTGACGCTGCCGGGCGGCCGAGGCGCCGTCCGGCGACGGCAGCTCCGTGGCGGGCAGGTTCACGCCGTACCCCGGGCCGGGCGGCAGCTCGGGAAGCAGGTCCACGATCGCCGGGCACAGCTCCCCCGGCCGGATGGCGGACAGGCCGACGGTCTGACTCGGCTGCACCGCCAGCACCGCGCGGGAACCGTCGCCCGCGGCGACGGCACGCAGCGGTTCGTCGGAGTCCATGTCGGCCAGCGCCTCGCACTCGACGAACACCGAGGCCGACGCCAGCGTGGTCAGCCGCGCGACCACGGCCTCGTCCAGCTCGCCGCCGGGCAGCAGGCCGCGCTCGGCGAGGTTGGCGTAGACGGCCGCGCGGATGTCGGCGCGCTCGGCGTCGGTGTGGCCGACGCTGCGTACCCGCAGCGGTTCCGGCACCCGGCCCAGTCCCAGGTCGGCCCACACCACGTCGAAGGCCGACGCGGACAGCCGGATCACACGGGCCTCGACGACCCTGGTTGCGGCGGCACCTCGGGAGCCACGGAGGTGAGCGGTGGCGGGGGCGTGAACTCGCCCTCCGGCACGGCGGCCCGCAGCCCGTCGTCGCGGGCGTTCATGACGTCGACCGCCTTCTGCCGGGCCGCCTCCGCCTCGGCCTTGCGGGCGTGCATGGCCGCCGACAGGCCGGCCAGGTTGAGCAGGTTCCCGCTGGCCGCGGCCTCGCGGATCATCCCGGCCGGGTCGTAGCGCACCGGCGGCGGCATCTCGGCGCGGGCCCGCGCGGCGATGTCGGCCTGCGCGGACACCGACCTGCCCAGTGCGTCGGACAGCTCGGCGGCGTCGGCCGACCAGCCCGCCGCCTGCCCGAGCACCCCGCGCATGGCCTCGGCCGCGGGCCCGGTCCAGGCCTCGCCGCTGCGTTCCAGCAACGCGCCCAGCGCGTCGGTGGACTCGCGCAGCCTGCCGGCCAGCTCGGCCCACTGCCCGCCGACCTCCCCGGCCGCGGCCGGGTCGTTGTCCGTGTCGACCTCCTCGCGCATGGCCTCGTGGCTGTAGGCCTCGTAGCGCCGGGCGGCGGCGGGAAGTTCCTGGTCCGGCATCGGCGACCTCCTCAGGGCAGCTTCGGTTCGACCAGCTCGGCCACCGTCCCGGCGCGGGTGCAGGCCAGGTCGGTGCCGGTGAAGTCGGTGTTGCTCACGTCGACGTGCACGCTGCCGCCGCCGGCGACCGGCACCAGCACCGCGCACATCCCGTTGTCGGCCTTGGGGTCGGCCACCCGCAGGGCGGGCCTGCCGTTGATCTCCACCTCGGTGCTGTGCTTGCGCTTGACTTTCAGCTCCTCCAGCCCGGACCGCTCGTCCAGGGTCAGCGTCACGCCGAACGCGCCCGGCTCGGTCCAGTCGCAGGCCCGGGAGGCACCGATCTTCTTCTCCTCGCCCAGCGAGGTGAGCCCGGCCGAGGACCGGTCGGTGGACGACAGCAGCTCACACGGCTTGAGCACGGCCAGTCCGCTGCCCTGCGACGAGGCCGACGTCGACGGCGGCGCGGGCGGGGGAACCGAATCCGCGGGCGCGGCCCTGGGCGCACCGCAGGCGGCGGTCACGGCGGCCACCACCAGCAGTCCCGCCGCCGCGCGGCTACCCACCGGAGCAGTCGACGCCGTCCAGCTCGGCCGCGGCGTCGTCGTCGGTCCTGCGGTAACGCCGCACGGCGGTGTCGATCTGCTCCTTGAGCTCGCCCAGCTCGCGGCCGAACCGGGTCAGCGAGTCGACGGCGGAACCGCGTCCGCCGACGCCGTACCGCGCCATGAACTCGCCGATCTCCTTGGCGTATCCGCCGCCGAGCGGCACCTGCCGCCCCAGCACGGCGGCGTGCCTGGCCATCTCTCCGACGGCGTCCTGGAGGTCACTGATCCGGCGGTAGGCCTCGGCGGCCAGCTCCGGTTCGATGGCGAACGCCCTGGCGTCGCGGACGTCGATATCCGGCGGGCGCACCGTCGTCGTCTTGTCGGCCATCAGCAGCGTACTCTCTCCGTAGCGGATCGAATCCGGACAGCAGCATACGTCAGAACCGCCCGTGACGGGACCCCGCGCACCCACCCACCGTTAGGCCGAACGGCCCAATCTCGGGCGTCGCTCTGGGTGATCACGGGGTTCTCTCACCGAACTTGCTCACGTTTGACACACTGCGTGGGAGGCTCGTCCGGTGCACGGGCGAGGAGAACCCGCGTCAGCACCCAGGAGGTCGAGTGACGTCGAGAACGCAGTCTGCGGTGCCCGGCGAGCACCACGGTGAGCAGGCGACCGCGCAGGCCGCGTACTACGGGATGTCCGGCAACGGCAGGCCCGCCTCCCTGGCAGAGCTGCACGACACGGTGAGCCGCATCGCCGGCAACGTCGAGCGCGTCCTGGTCGGCAAGCCGGACGTGGTCCGCATCGCACTGGTGACGCTACTCGCCGAGGGCCACCTCCTGGTGGAGGACGTGCCAGGGGTCGGCAAGACGTCGCTGGCCAAGGCGCTGGCCCGGTCGATCGACTGCACGGTCAGCCGCGTGCAGTTCACCCCCGACCTGCTGCCCAGCGACGTGACCGGGGTGTCGATCTACAACCGGCAGACCGGCGGGTTCGAGTTCCGCCCCGGCCCGGTGTTCGCCAACATCGTGGTGGGCGACGAGATCAACCGCGCCTCGCCGAAGACCCAGTCGGCACTGCTGGAGTGCATGGAGGAACACCAGGTCACGGTCGACACCAGCACCTACCAGCTGGACTCGCCGTTCATGGTGATCGCCACCCAGAACCCCATCGAGATGGAGGGCACCTACGCCCTGCCCGAGGCCCAGCGCGACCGGTTCACCGCGCGGGTGTCCATCGGCTACCCGGACCCGCAGGCCGAGCTGGCCATGGTCGACGAGCACTCGGGGCACAACCCGCTGGCCGACCTGCGCCCGGTGTCCGACGCCGACACGGTGCGCAGGCTGATCCACACCACCCGCATGGTGCACATGGCCCCGGAGGTGCGGCAGTACGCCGTCGAGATCGCGTCGGCGACCCGTCAGGTGCCGGAGATCCGGCTGGGCGCCTCGCCCCGGGCGACGCTGCAGCTCGTCCGGGCCGCGCGGGCACAGGCCGCGTTGTCCGGGCGCGAGTACGTGGTGCCCGACGACCTGCACTCGGTCGCCGTGCCGGTGCTGGCCCACCGGCTGGTGCTCACCACCGAGGCACACGCCGCGCGCCGCTCGGCCACCGACCTGGTGCACGCCGTGCTGCACCGCGTCCCGGTCCCGCAGGCCAACGGCCAGGCACGCCGGTAGCCACGACCATGCTGCGCTCGCTGTCCGGCCTCACCACCCGGGGCCGCTGCCTACTCGCCGCGGGCGTCGCCGCCGCGGTCTGTGCCGCGGTCCTCAACGAGCGGGACCTGCTGCGGGTGGCGATCTTCGTCGTCGCTCTCCCGCTGCTGGTGACGGTGTTCATCTCGGCGACCAAGGTCCGCATCGGCGCCTCCCGCACCCTGCTGCCCGACCGCGTCCAGGTGGGCGGCAGCGGCGAGGTGCAGCTGGACCTGTGGCGCACCGGCAGGCTGCCCGCCGGTGAGGTGCTGCTGGAGGACGGCGTTCCCTACACCCTGGGCAACCGGCCGCGGTTCGTGGTGGAACGGCTGCCGGTGCGCAGGGCCGTGGCACTGCGGTACCCGCTGCTGCCCGCGCTGCGTGGCGTGCACCAGGTGGGCCCGCTACGGGCGACCATCACCGATCCGTTCGGGCTGTGCGAGTTCGAGCGTGAGCTGATCGCGCACTCACGGCTGGTCGTGGTGCCGCGTTACGTCGCGTTGTGGGGGCACCCGCCGGGCGCCGGGATCGGCGTCGGCGACGACGGCAGCGTCCGGCTGCACGCCGGACAGGGCGAGACCGACGTGATCGTCCGCCACTACCGGCAGGGCGACGACCTGCGCAAGGTGCACTGGCGCTCCACCGCGCGCCGCGACGAGATCATGGTGCGGGTCGAGGAGCGGCCGTGGAAGGGCGGCACCACCGTGCTGCTGGACCGCAGGGCCGCCGCACACGCGGGCACCGGCGCGGGCGCCAGCCTGGAGTGGGCGGTGTCCTTCGCCGCCAGCGTCTGCCTGCACCTGCGCCGGGCCGGGCACCGCGTGCGGCTGGTCACCGAGCACGGGCAGCCGCTGGCCGACGCGCCCGGCGACGGCGGGGACTCCTACGACAACGTCATCCTGGACAGCCTGGCCGCGCTGCAGCCCGCGCACCAGCGGGACGTCACGCCGCCCGGTGACCCCGCGGAGGGACAGGAGCTGATCGCGGTGCTCGGCACCGTGAGCACAGAGTCCGTCCACGAGCTCAACCGCTTCCGCCCCCGTGGCGTGCGCAGCCTCGCGGTGCTGCTGGACACCCCGGCGTGGGCCGGGGAGTCGCAGGCGCCGTCGAAGCCGACCACCGACGCGGCCGACCTGCTGCGGGCCGCGGGCTGGGGCGTGGTCGTCGCCCTGCCCGACAGCCCCATGCCGCAGGTGTGGAGCGAGCTGTGCCGCTCGGGTAGCCGGCACGAGAGCATGCTGGGCGGTGTGCGGTGACCACTGCGCCTCCCCGGCCCGCCCCGCAGACGGCCCCGCCGCCGCCTGCCCGGCCTCCCGCGCCGTGGACCAGCTCGATCGTCGCGCCGGCCGCCGCGGGCATCGCGACGGTCTGCGCGTCGACGTCGCTGACCGGCGTCGTCGCCGGGGTCGCCTGGTTCGGCTACGTGCTGGTGGCGGTGTTGCTGATCGCGTGCACCGGCCTGGCGCTGCGCTCGCTGCGGGCGCCGACGCTGGTGGTCGGGCTGAGCCAGCTGGTGGTGCTGACGTTCCTGATCACCGGCGTGTTCACCAGCGAGGGCATCCTCGGCATCATTCCCGGGCCCGCCGCGATCGGGCAGCTGCAGGACGTCCTGATCTCCTCGGCCGAGCAGATCCGCACCGGGCTGGCCCCGGTGGAACCGACTCCGGCCATCCTGTGCCTGTCCACGATCGCCATCGGCCTGGTGGCCGTCCTCATCGACACGCTGACCGTGGCCGCCGCGGCGCCCGCCGCGACCGGCCTGGTGCTGCTGTGCGTCTACGCCGTGCCCGCGTCGCTGTCCAACGACCTGCTGCCATGGTGGACGTTCGTCGTCGGCGCCGCCGCGTTCGCCGGGCTGCTGGCGGTGGACGGCAGCCACCGGCACCGCCGCTGGCGCAACCGCACCGCGCCCGGTCTCGGGGTGTCGGCCGAGTCGACGGCCGCGCCGGTCACCGTCGTGTCGCTGGCGCTGGTGTGCGGCCTGCTGGGCGGCACGATCACCGCCGTCGGCACCGTCGGCAGCATCCCCGGCGACGGGCCGGGGTCGAACATGGCGGGCGGCACCGGCGGGCTGGGCGTCAACCCGTTCACCAACCTGCGTGGCCTGCTCAACCAGGGCGCCAACGTCGAGCTGTTCCGGGTGCGCGGGCTGCAGCCCAACGACCCGCGGCTGCTGCGGGCGTTCACCCTGGACTTCTACCAGCCCAACCAGGGCTGGAAGCTCGCCGACGCCCCGCGCATGCCCGCGGGCGACCCGGCCAACATGCCCGCGCTGCCGCTGGCGCCGGGCGACAGCGGCGAGGGCCAGAGCGTCGAACTGCAGATCGAGCCGATCAACTGGGTCGACGTCTGGCTGCCGGTGTACGGCGCGCCGAGGGCGCTGCGCGGCATTTCCGAGGGCTGGTTCTACGACCGCAAGAGCGGCGCGGTGTTCAGCGAGCGCAAGCAGCGCTCCCCCGCCTACACCGAGGTCGCCTCGCTGCGGGTGCCGACCAAGGAGGAGCTGCGGGCCGAGGGCACCGAGATCGACCGTGATCTCGACCCGGTGTACACGCGGCTGGACCAGGTCGACCCCCGGGTGCGCGGGCTGGCGCAGCAGCTGACGGCAGGGCAGGCCAGCAACTTCGACAAGTCCGTGGCGATCTGGCAGTACTTCTCGTCGCAGAACGGCTTCACCTACGACACCCAGACCGCGGCCGCGGCCGACAACGACGCGCTGGCCGACTTCCTGTTCAACGGCAAGCGCGGCTTCTGCGAACAGTACGCCTCGGCGATGGCCGTGCTGCTGCGCTCGGCGGGCATCCCGGCGCGGGTGGCCGTCGGGTTCACCCCGGGCGTCACGACGGCGGGCTACCGCACGATCACCTCGCAGGACGCCCACGCCTGGGTCGAGGTCTACTTCAACGACCAGGGCTGGGTCAGCTTCGACCCGACGCCGCTGGCCGACGGCCGCGGCTACATCCCGCCGTACCTGCGCCCGGACGACCAGCCGACCGACGGGCCTGCCACGTCCGGCAACGACACCCAGGAGATGCCGAGCACGTCGGCGCAGGCGCCCAACGACGTCCCGAGGGAGGAGACCGGTCCGCAGGAGCAGCAGCAGGCGCAGGAGACGTCGCTGACCCAGGCGCCGGACGGGTTCGGCTGGGGTGTGCTGGCGTTGCTGCTGCTGGCCGCGGCCGTCACCGCGGCGGTCGTGATGGCGATGAGCAGGCGGCTCGGCGGGCGTGGTTCCGGTGCCGCCGCGGTGCCGGGCGGCGTGCCGCCCCCCGGCGGTGGTTCGGCGACGCTGGCGCTGGCCCCGTGGTTGCCGCCGGTGATCACCGGGCTGTGGGTGCTGGTCGTCGCCGCGGCGGCGTGGCTGTGGTCGATCTGGCTGGCGCTGCCGGTGGCCGTCGTCGTGGCCGTGGTGGCCGGGCCGTGGACGATCCGGGAGGTCGTCCGGCGCAGACGGCTGCGGACCATCGCGGCCGACGGCGCGGGCGCCGCCGACGCGGCGTGGAGCGAGCTGCTCGACGAGTGCGCCGACCGGGGCGTGCCCGCCCAGACCGCCGACACGGCGCGGATGACGGCGTTCCGGGTGGCGCAGAAGCACCGGCTGGACGACGACGGTCAGGCCGGCCTGCGCACGGTGGTCGGCGTGCTGGAGCGGTCCTGGTACGCCCCGCCGGAGACGAAGGTGCCGGAGCCGGACTTCGCCCCGGCGTTCGACCGGGTGCGCGGCAGCCTGGCCCGCAACGCCCCGATGTCCTGGCGCGGCCGCCTGTTCCCCAAGTCCCTGCTGCGCCGCCGCCGCAACCGCCGCGAGTCGTAAGTTCTCGCGCGCGAGTCGTAGCTTCCCACGCGCGAGTCGTACGTTCGGAAGTGCGAACTCGCACGTGAGAACGTACGACTCGCGCGGCAGAACGTACGACTCGCGCGCACGGCGAAGCCCCCGGACCTGGCGGGCCGGGGGCTTCGGTGAGACTGGGCGGAGCTAGTGGTCCTCGAAGCGCTGGCGGAAGCGTTCCTCCATCCGCTGCGTGAACGAGCTCTTGCGGGCCTGGGCCTTGCCGGTTCCACCGGACTTGCCCTCGCCCTCGGGCTCGGCAGCGGGTTGCCGCATGGCCGTGACGGCCAGCAGGACACCGAAGAACATCACCAGGAAGCCGAGAACGCTGACCAGCGGGATCTCCGCGAGCCGCACCGGCACCACGGTGACACCGAGCACCAGTAACGCGACACCGACCACGAACAGGGCGAGGCCCTGGATGCGGCGACGCCGCGGTGGACGGTTCAACCTCTTACCCCGCACCGCTGATGCGAACTTGGGGTCCTCGGCATAGAGCTCGCGCTCGATCTGGTCGAGCAGCCTCTGCTCATGCTCGGAGAGTGGCATCTTTCCTCCTCCGGCACAGCTGTCGTTCGCGGGCGCCGGGCCGCGCACCTCGTGGACCCAACAGGCACTCCGACTCGTGTGCCCTCCCTCCAGGATACGAGTCCGGACCGCGCACGACTACCCGATCCCGCATCAAGCGGTCATCGTTTTGTCCGTCTCACATCGATCTCACCCGGATCGCCCGGTGATCGGCCGGTCACGGTTCGCGATCGGCCAGCAGGGAGGCCGGCCGGATGGCCGCCGACCCGAACTTCGATCGCGCCACGTCAGCGGCCACCTCGGCCTCCCGCCACCGTGGCTCGCCGGACTCGAACGCCAGCTGCTCACCGGCCTCGTCGTCGCTGAGCCCCTCGACCCGGACGCCGAGCAGCCGCACCGGCCCGGTATCCCCCTGCTCGGTGAGCAACGCGACGGCCGTGGCGTGGATCTGCCGCGCGACGTCGGTCGGCGAGAGCAGGGTCCGGGCCCTGGTGATCGTGCGGAAGTCGGCGAACCGCACCTTGATCGACACCGTCCGGCCGCGCCTGCCCCGCGACCGCAGCGTGGCGCCGACGCGCTCGGCCAGCCGCAGCAGTTCCCGGTCCAGCCGGGCGCGGTCGGTGACGTCGGTGTCGAACGTGTGCTCCGCGCCGATCGACTTGTCCGGGGTGTCCGGCACCACCTGCCGGTCGTCGCGGCCGTTGGCCAGCGCGTGCAGGTGCTCCCCCACCGCCGTGCCCAGCGACCGGCGCAGCGAGGCCACCGGCGTCCGGGCGACGTCGGCGATGGTGGCCAGGCCCAGCCGCCGCAGGTGCTCCTCGGTGCGCTTGCCCACACCCCACAGCGCCGACACCGGCAGCGGGTGCAGGAAGTCCAGCACCTCGGCACGCGGCACCACGACCATGCCGTCCGGCTTGGCCATCCCGGACGCCAGCTTGGCGACGAACGTCACCGGCGCCACCCCGACCGAGCAGGTGATGCCGTGCTCGGCCTGGACCCGCCCGCGCAGTTCGGCGCCCAGCCGGGCCGGTGTGGTGCCCAGCCGCCGCAGCGCGCCGCTGACGTCGAGGAACGCCTCGTCCAGGCTCAGCGGCTCCACCAGCGGGGTGAACTCGGCGAAGATCGCCATCACGCCGCGCGACACCTCGCCGTACAGGCCGCGGGTGGGCGGCAGGTACACCGCGTGCGGGCAGAGCCGTTTCGCCGCGCCGACCGGCATCGCCGAGCGCACCCCGAACACCCGGGCCGGGTAGTTGGCCGACAGCACCACCGACCGGGGCCCGGCGCCGGCGACGACCACCGGCTTGTCGGCCAGTTCCGGCCGGGTGCGCAGCTCGACGGCGGCGAAGAACGCGTCCATGTCGACGTGCAGGAAGCCGCAGCCGGTGTCGTCGGGCCAGCCCTGCTCCGGCCCGGCTACCCGAAACCGGGAGTGCCGCCCGGGCAGCCCCGAGTTTCGTCCCACGCCGTCAGGCTAACCGGCACCACCGACAGGCCGCCGGGCCAGCACGTGCAGCCTGCTGGCGACGTCACGCAACGTCGGTATCCCAGCGGCGGCCAGCTCGAAGTCGGCCAGGTCCGCCTCGGCGGCCGGGCCGCCCTCGACCGGCACCGCGTCGGCTACGACGCCGTCGCCCTGCAGCACCTCGACCTCCAGGCCGGCTGCCGCGAGCAGTGCCCGCAGGCCGCCGGTGTCGAACCGGCGCAGCAGCGTCTCCCCGTCGGTCTCCAGTACCCCGTCCGGGTCAGTCAGCAGGCGGTGGGCCTCGGCGAGCCTGCCGGACAGCGCCCGGTGCAGGACGGCGGCGTGCCGGTTGGCCGCCAGCACCGACACGGCGCCGCCGGGCGCCACGGCGGTGGCCAGCCCGGCGACCGCGGCCGCCGGGTCGTCGACGACCTCCAGCAGCCCGTGGGCCAGCACCAGGTCGGCGGACCCGGCCGGGACGTGGCGGTCCAGCGCGTCGGAGTCGTCGGCGATGACCGTGATCAGGTCCGCGACGCCTTCCTCGCCCGCCCGGCGGCGCAGCGTCGCCAGCGCGTTCGGGTTGGGTTCCACGACGGTCACCGGGCACCCGGCGGCCGCCAGCGGCACGGCCCAGCCGCCGCTGCCGCCACCGACGTCGACGACGCGGGGCTGGTCAACGCCACGTTCCCGCGCCCGGCGCAGTTCCGCCTCCAGCACCCGCCGTACCGCCGCCGATCCGCGGGCCGCCGCGGTGTCCGTTCGCATGGGGCGACAGCGTAGTGGGCGGCGCTGGGTGCCCGTAGGCTGCGGGGCGTGCACACCGTCGCGGTTCTGAGCCTCAAGGGCGGGGTCGGCAAGACCACCGTCGCTCTCGGTATTGCGTCGGCCGCGCTGCGTAGGGGAGCTCGCACGCTGGTGGCCGACCTCGACCCGCAGGGCAATGCCACCGCCTCCCTCGACCCGCCCCTGACCGACAAGACCCTGGCCGACGTGCTGGAGACGCCGCACCGGGCGGTTCTCGCCGAGGCGATCGCGCCCAGCGCATGGGACGACCAGCTGGACGTGCTGGTCGGCTCGGAGGATTTGGAGCTGCTCAACGAGCCGGGCCCGGAGGGCCGTCGCCTGGAGAACCTGTCCAGGGCACTGGACGAGCTGCACCGCGAGCCGGTCCGCGGCTCCCGCTACGAGCTGGCCATCCTGGACTGCCCGCCGTCGCTGGGCAGGCTGACCCGCTCGGCGCTGGTCGCCGCCGACAGCGCGCTGCTGGTGACCGAGCCCACCACCTACGCCGTCTCCGGCGCCGAGCGCGCGCTGGCCGCGATCGAGGACATCCGCGCCCGGCTCAACCCCGGGCTGCGGGCGGCCGGGGTTCTGGTGAACCGGCTGCGGGCGCGGTCCCACGAGCACGGGCACCGGGTGGCCGACCTGCGCGAGTCGTTCGGGCCGCTGGTGATGCCGACCGCGATCCCGGACCGGCTGGCCATCCAGCAGGCGCAAAGCGCGTGCACCCCCATCCACGCCTGGAACTCGCCGGGCGCGCAGGAGATCGCGCTGACGTTCAACATGGTGCTGGCCAAGATCCTGCGGTCGGGCCGGGCCGGGCGGCATCGCGGCGACTGGGAGCCCGAGGAGCCCGAGGAAGCCGGCCACACCGGGGATCTCGGGGCGGCGATCGAGACCACCGGGCCGATCCCGCGGATCACCTCGGGCGCGCCCGGCCCCGACTGATGCCCGAGGGCGACACCGTCTTCCTCGCCGGCAAGCGGCTGGAGCGGGCGCTGGCCGGGCGGCCGCTGCTGCGGGCCCAGCTGCGTCATCCCCGGCTGGCCACCGCGGAGCTGACCGGCCGCACCGTGGAGTCGGTCCGCACCGTGGGCAAGCACCTGTTCCTGCGGTTCTCCGGCGAGGTGAGCCTGCACAACCACCTGCGTATGGACGGCACCTGGCGGATCCTGCGGCCAGGCCAGCGCTGGCCGATGCCCGCCCACCACGCACGGGCGGTGCTGGAGAACGCCGCCGCGCACGCGATCGGGTTCCGCCTGCACGACATGGAACTGCTGCCCACGGCGCAGGAAAACCGGCGGGTCGCCCATCTCGGACCCGACCTGCTCGATCCACAGTGGACGGATGAGCACGCGCGGCGGGCCGCTGCCGCGCTCGCCGCCGAGCCGGACCGCGAACTCGGCCTGGCGTTGCTGGACCAGCGGATCATGGCCGGCGTCGGCAACCTGTACAAGGTCGAGATCTGCCACCTGCTCCGCGTCTCGCCGTGGACCCCGGTGTCCGAAGTGGACCCGGCCGAGGTGGTGACGCTGGCCCGCGAGCTGTTGCTGGCCAACGCATGGCGGCACGAGCAGAGCACCACCGGCGAGCTGGCCCGGGGCCGCCGGAACTGGGTCTACGAGCGCACCCGGCAGGGCTGCTTCCGCTGCGGCGGCCGGGTCCGGGTGGCCGACCAGGGCCACGACGTGCACCGCCGCCCGACCTGGTTCTGCCCCCATTGCCAACCGGGGCCGGTTCCGTAGACACTGGCACCATGCCGACGTTCAAGCTGCCGCTTTACGGCGCTGACACCCAGCGCGGCGATCTCGCTCCCTGAGTGCATCCGCGGATGCCGTTTTTCGTTTCCTGAAAACAAGGGAGAACCCGTCATGCCCGTTTCCGCGTCCCTGCGCGCCTTCGTCGAGGCCCTGCCCAAGGTCGAGTTGCACGTACACCTGGTCGGATCAGCCAGCGTCGACACCGTCCTGGCGCTGGCGAAACGTCACCCGGAGGCCGGTGTGCCTGCCGACCGCCAGGCGCTCGCCGAGTTCTACGAGTTCCGCGACTTCAACCACTTCCTCAAGGTCTACTGGGCCGTCCAGTCGATGCTGCGTGACCGGCACGACATCGAGACGCTCGTCGTCGGCCTGGCAGCAGACCTTGCCGCCCAGAACGCCCGCTACGCCGAGGTGACCGTCACCCCGTACAACCACCGGCTCGACGGCATGCCCGGCGACGAGCTGCTGACCGGCCTGGCCACCGGGCGGGCCCGTGCCGCCGCCGAGCACGGCGTCGAACTGGCCTGGTGCTTCGACATCCCCGGCGAGAAGGGCGTCGAGGCCGGCCGCGAGACGCTGGTGTTCGCGCTGCGCGAACGCCCCGACGGCCTGGTCAGCTTCGGCCTGGGCGGGCCGGAGGTCGGCGTCGGCCGGGCCCAGTTCGAACCGTTCTTCACCGCCGCGCGCGAGGCCGGGCTGCACAGCGTCCCGCACGCCGGTGAGACGACCGGGCCGGCGACCGTGTGGTCGGCACTGCACGACCTGGGCGCCGAGCGCATCGGCCACGGCACCAGTTCGGCGGCCGACCCGGCCCTGCTGGCTTATCTGGCCGAGCACCGTGTCCCGCTGGAGGTCTGCCCCACCTCCAACGTGCGGACCCAGCAGGTCGAGTCGCTGGCGGCGCACCCGCTGCGGCGCCTGCTCGACCACGGGGTGGCGGTGACGCTGAACACCGACGATCCGCCGATGTTCGGCGCCACCCTCAACGGCGAGTACCTGGCGGCGGCCGAGATCCTGGGGCTGCGCGGCGTGGAACTGGCCAACCTGGCCCGCACCGCGGTGGACGTGTCGTTCCTGCCCGGGCAGCGCAAGGCCGAGCTGACCGGGGAGATCGAAAACCTCGTTGCCGAGTACGGATTTCTTGCCTAACGTGGCGGTTACACGAGAAGGGAGGTGGTCCGAAGTTGGATAGCAACAGGACTCGTGAGGTGACTGTCCGCTAACGGACTTCATGGACTGCACACAGGAACTCCTTCCGACCACCTGTCGGCTCGTTTCCTGTGCAACCGTGTTTGCCTGTTAGCGAATACCAGGCAGTCACCGGCCCCCTGGCGTTCCCGAGACCCGGTCCGACTCGGGCCCGAACGGCTGACGACGTTCGGGAGTCGCGCTGGGGGTTCCCCATTTTTCCGCCCCGGTAAGGCACGATGGTGACGTGTTGTTCGAGTCCGTCGTCCGTCCCGCCCTCTACCGGCTCAGCCGCAACGACGCCGAGGTCGTGCACGAGCGCACCCTCGCCGTACTGGCCCGGGTGTCCCGCAGGCCGCTGCTGTTGCGTGCGCTGACCCGCCACTACGGCACGCCCGCGCCGTGCACGGTGTTCGGCGTGCGCTTCCCCAACCCGGTCGGGCTCGCCGCCGGCATGGACAAGGACGGGCGTGCGCTGGCCGCGTGGCCCGCGCTCGGTTTCGGCTTCGTCGAGGTGGGCACCGTCACCGGGCGGGCGCAGCCGGGCAACCCGCGGCCGCGGCTGTTCCACCTGCCCGGCAGCGACGCGGTGATCAACCGGATGGGCTTCAACAACGCCGGCGCCGCGGCACTGGCCGACCGGCTCGCCGCCGCCGGCAAGCCGCCGGTGCCGCTGGGCATCAGCATCGGCAAGTCCAAGGTCACCCCGCTGGACGAGGCGGTCGCCGACTACCAGGGCTCGCTGCGGCTGCTCTACCCCTACGCCGACTACTTCGCGGTCAACGTCAGCTCGCCGAACACCCCGGGCCTGCGCGCCCTGCAGGACCGCGAGGCGCTGGCCGAGCTGCTCGGCGCGCTGACCGCCACGGTGGCCGACCTGGCCGGAACCGACCGGCCGACGCCGCTGCTGGTGAAGGTGGCGCCGGACCTGTCCGACGACGCCCTGGGCGAGCTGCTGGAGGTCTGCCAGGACCACGGGGTGTCCGGGATCATCGCCACCAACACGACGCTGTCCAGGGACGGCCTCGCCGCGTCCGACGCCGCGCGCGCGGCCGAGTCCGGTGGCCTGTCCGGCGCTCCGCTGGCCGCGCGGGCGCTGGAGGTGGTGCGGTTCGTGCACAAGCACACCGGCGGCGCGCTGCCGGTGATCGGCGTGGGCGGCATCTCCGGTCCGGACGACGCGTGGCGGATGCGCGAGGCGGGTGCCGACCTCGTGCAGCTCTACACCGGGTTCGCCCTGTCCGGGCCCGGCCTGGTGCGCCGGGTGGCCCGCCGCCTGGCCGCGCCCGTGTGAGGGTGATTCAGGACAGTTCGCGCAGCGCCATGGCCAGGCCGGCCAGGCGGTCGGTGGCGTCGGTGAGCGCCTCCCTGGACGGGTCGAGACCGCTGCCCGCGGCCGCGACGGCCTGCCCTGCCGCCACGATCAGCCCGCCGTAGCCGTCCACGCCGTCGTCGAGCTGCTGGCGCAGCGTGGTGACCGCCGCCTCCAGCGCGGGCCGCTCCCCCGCCGGAGCGCTGTTGCGGGCCCGCTCGATGGCCTGGATCCGCCCGGACAGTCCCCGCAGCGCGGCCGAGGCCTCCTCGGCCGTGGCCCGCGCGTCGGCGACCGACACCTCGGGCACCGCACCGGCCCCGGACGCACCGGCCGCGGACAGCTGCGTCAGCAGCTCCGCCAGCGTGGCCTCCGACTCGGCGAGCCGCTGCATCGGCTCGCGGGCCGCCGACGACATCGGCGGCAACGGTGGCGGCGCCGCCGAGGCCGGGATCTCCGTGCGGTTCAGCCGGTGTAGCTTCATCCCCGACCGGATGGCGAACGTCCCCGACACCACTCCTGCGGCGACGGCCGCCATGCCGGCGAACATGGCCTCACCGGCGGCGGCGAGCCCGGTGAGGAACGCCGCGGCGGCCAGGCCGCACAGCAGCGTCACCACGATCCACAGCGTCATGAACCGGGACGTCCACCGCTTGCGCCGCTCCAGCTTGGCCGCCGGGTGGTTCCACCGGTCCCAGCGGCCCTTCACGTCGGACAGCGCCGGTGCGGCCATCGACGTCAGGTCCTGCATCGACGGCCGCGCCGGACGGGCGGGCGGAACCGGTGGCGTGGGCGGCTGCGGGACGCTCAGCTCCGGCTGCTTCGGGTTGGCCAGCCGGTAGGTCTTGGGCTCCCGCCCCTCCCCCTGCTGGCCCTCCTTCGGCGGCACGTAGCGCTGCAGCGTCTCCTGGGCCTTCTGCGCGTACTGCGGCAGGCGGTCGATGTGCTTCTCCAGCCTGGCGCTCAGGTCACTGAAGTCCCGCCGCTTACGCGAACCCACGACGCACCCACTCCTCCCCGATCACCCGAGAACGCCGCGAGCGTTCTCAGGCCTGGTTCTTCTGCCGCTCCGCCTGGACGCGGGCCTGGATCTCCTGCTGCACGCTGGCGCTGGTCTGGGCGGCCTTGGCCTGGTCGGCAGCCGCGGCGGCGGCCTTCGAGCCGTCGGTCACCTGCGCGACCGAGTCGCCCTTCATCGACGCCCGGATCTGCTCCAGCCGCGAGTGCCCGGCCAGCTGGGTGGTCGAGTGCTGGACCTCCAGCATGCGCCCCTGCACCGAGTTCTGGGCCAGCTCGGCCGAGCCCAGCGCGGTGGTGTAGCGCTTCTCGATCTTCTCCCGGATCTCCTCCAGCGACGGGGTGTTGCCCGGCGCGGCGAGCTCGGTCATGCGGTTGAGCGAGGCCGACACCTGCTCCTGCATCTTGGCCTGCTCCAGCTGCGAGAGCAGCTTGGTGCGCTCGGCCAGCTTCTGCTGCAGCATGCTGGCGTTGCGCTCGACGGCCTGCTTGGCCTGCGCGGCCGCCTGCAGCGACTGGTCGTGCAGCGTCTTGAGGTCCTCGATGCTCTGCTCGGCGGTCACCAGCTGGGCGGCGAAACCCTCGGCGGCGGTCTCGAACTCCTGCGCCTTCGCCTCGTCGCCCTTGGCCCGCGCCTCGTCGGCCAGGACCAGCGCCTGGCGGGTGGAAGCCTGCAGCTTCTCCACCTCGCTGAGCTGACGGTTGAGCTTCATCTCCAGCTGCCGCTGGTTACCGATGACCGCGGCGGCCTGCTGGGAGAGCGCCTGGTGGTTGCGCTGCGCCTCCTCGATGGCCTGCTGGATCTGTACCTTCGGGTCGGCGTGCTCGTCGATCTTCGACGAGAACGCAGCCATCAGGTACTTCCAGAACTTCACGAACGGACTGGCCATCTCCTCCGCCTGCCTTCTTGCGTCCCACTGTCCCTGGTACCGGGCTATCCGCGGCCCCCTGACCGCGTCCCGCTGGAGCGGTCGGTCTAGTCAAGCAACGTTCCGTACCCGGCGTTGGGTTCCATCGTGTCAGGTCGGCGCCTGTCCTTCCAGGCGACCCCGGGGTTTTTCAGGGTTGATCCCTACTGAGAGCAACCACCTCGCCCTGGGCGTGAACACGGCGAACGGCCCGTCGCCCGCGTTCGGTGCGGGCGACGGGCCGTTCGCGGCGTCTGTCAGGCAGCCCTCACGCCGCCACGGTCGCCGACACCGGCGGCGTGGAGATCGTGGTGCGCAGCGTCGTCGACATCCGCGGCGGACCGGAAAGCCGCAGGTCGGCGAGGTCGTTGCCGATCACGTCCGGGACCGGACGGCCTCCCTCGAACCCGCTGCCGGACGCCGTGGCGCCCTCGCTCTTCTTGCCGGCGGGCTCGTCGACCCGGCCGATGTCGACCTGGTCCAGCGCGGACACGTCGGCCGCCACCTTGTGCAGCAGCTCGCTCAGCGGCAGCTCGAGCGCGTCGCAGATCGAGGCCAGCAGCTCGCTGGATGCCTCCTTCTGGCCACGCTCCACCTCCGACAGGTAGCCCAGGCTGACCTTGGCGGCGCGGGAGATCTCGCGCAGCGTGCGACGCTGGTTGGTGCGGGCATGACGAAGCCGATCACCGATCGCTTCGCGCAACAGCACGGTCATCGCGCGCCTCCCTTCAGGGCCCGTCACTGCCATCACTGGCAGTTGGTGTACACGTTACCCAGACAGCACCGGGCAACGCAGGAGTTCACACCGTCGTACGCCAAGGGCGAACGCGTGGATCACGCGAGATGTTCCCGGAGCAGGCTCAGCGCGGCGTCGGCCGCCGCCGCGCGCACGGCCGCCCGGTCGCCGGGTAACCGCAGGTCACGAACGATTCGCAGGCCGGGACCGGCCAGTCCCAGGTACACCGTTCCCGGCGCCACGCCGTCCTGCGGGTCCGGGCCGGCCACGCCGGTCAGTCCCAGTCCCCAGTCGGCGCCGCACCGCGCAACGGCCCCTTCGGCGAGCCCGGCGGCCACCTCGGGGTCCACCGCACCCCGCGCCGCGAGCAGGTCCGGGTCGACCCCGGCCAGCTCCGCCTTGAGGTCCGTGGCGTACACCACGAGCCCGCCCCGCAGCACCGCGCTCGCCCCGGGCACCTCGGCCACCGTGGCGCAGACCAGGCCCGCGGTGAGCGACTCGGCCGCGGCCAGCGTCTGCCCCCGCCGGGTGAGCACGGTGACGACGCCGGCGGCGAGCGGGTTCACCGGCGCGGCCCCGGTGGGCGCCCCGCCGTCGCCCGCAGGCGCAGTGCCCGCACGACGTAGTCGAGGCCGGTGACGACGGTCAGCGCGACCGCCAGGCCCATCAGGCCCCAGCGCACCGCGTCGGCGGCCACCGAGTCGGGCAGCGGCAGCAGGTAGGCGGTGATCGCGGCGATCTGGGTGAGCGTCTTGGCCTTGCCGCCGCGAGTGGCCGGGATCACGCCGTAGCGGATCACCCAGAACCGCAGCAGGGTGACGCCGATCTCGCGCACCGCGATCACGATGGTGACCCACCAGCCCAGCTCGCCGAGCACGCTCAGGCCGATCAGCGCGGCGCCGGTCAGCGCCTTGTCCGCGATCGGGTCGGCGATCTTGCCGAAGTCGGTGATCAGGCCGTACCGCCGCGCCACCCAGCCGTCGACCTGGTCGGTGAACGACGCGATGGCGAACAGCGCGGTCGCCACCAGCCGCCAGAACGTCGTGTCGCCGGCGAACAACGCCACCACGAACAGCGGAACCAGAGCCAGCCGGGACAGCGTCAGCAGGTTGGCCACGTTCAGCGTGGGGACCTCGCCCCCGTCTCGAGCCTGGTGCGGGTCGCTCGGGGCCGCACTCACCGGCCCGGGTCCCCGGTCCGCCGCACGATCAGGTCCACGCCCTCGCTGTCGACCACCTCGGCCCGCACCAGCTCGCCCACGGCGGCGTCGAACGGCTCGGCGAACACGCACTCACCGTCGACCTCCGGCCCCTGGTGGGCGGCACGCCCGGTGACCTCGTCGCCGGTCTGCTCGACGATCACCTCGACGACCTCGCCGACGCGTTCCTCGGCGCGCTGCGTGGTCAGCTCCTCCACCAGCGCGGAGATGTGGCTGACCCGCTTCGCGATGGTCTCCTCATCCAGCTTGCCGTCCAGGCCCTCGGCCTCGGTGCCGTCCTCGTCGGAGTAGCCGAACACGCCCACCGCGTCCAGCCGGGCGCCGACCAGGAACCGTTCCAGCTCGGCCAGGTCGGCCTCCGTCTCGCCGGGGAAGCCGACGATGACGTTGGTACGCACGCCCGCGGCGGGCGCGTACTCGCGGATCTGGTCGAGCAGGGCGAGGAAGGAGTCGGTGGAGCCGAACCGGCGCATCCGCCGCAGCACGGTCTCGCTGGAGTGCTGGAAGGACAGGTCGAAGTAGTCGGCGACGCCCGGCGTCGTCGCGATGGCCTTGACCAGGCCGGGCCGGGTCTCGGCAGGCTGCAGGTAGGACACCCGGACGCGCTCGATGCCGTCGACTTCGGCCAGCCGGGGCAGCAGCAGTTCCAGTGCCCTGGTGCCGCCGTGGTCGCGGCCGAAGTCCTTGCCGTAGGACGTCGAGTTCTCGCTGACCAGGAACAGTTCCTTCACGCCCTGGCCGGCCAGCCAGGCGGCCTCGGCGACCAGCTCGTCGGGGTGGCGGGAGACGAACGAGCCGCGGAACGACGGGATGGCGCAGAACGAGCAGCGCCGGTCGCAGCCGGAGGCGATCTTCAGCGCGGCCACCGGGGCGTCGTCCAGCCGCGTGCGCAGCACCCGGGGGCCCCAGCCATCCTGGGCGTGGCCGGGCAGCGCGACCTCCTGGGCGACGTCCGGGCGCCGCACCGGGGTGATGGGCAGCAGGGTGCGCCGGTCGGCAGGCACGTGCGAGGCGACCGTGCCGCCCGCGACGATGTCGCCGAGCCGCTGCGCGAGGTCCGGGTAGTGGTCGAAGCCGAGCACGGCGTCGGCCTCGGGCAGGCTGTCGGCGAGCTCGGCGCCGTAGCGCTCGGCCATGCAGCCGACGGCGACCACCTTGGCGCCGGTGTCGGCGGCGGCCAGCAGCGTGTCGACGGAGTCCTTCTTGGCCGACTCGACGAAGCCGCAGGTGTTGACGACGATGACGTCGGAGTCCTCCGGCTCCTCGGACAGTTCCCAGCCACCGGCGGCCAGGCGGCCTGCCAGTTCCTCGGAGTCGACCTCGTTGCGGGCGCAGCCCAGCGTCAGCAACGAGACCCGGCGGCCAGGTGACGGTTCGGTGGCGGGAGCAGACACGACGCTCAGCGTAGCTGGACACACCGCGCGCTCCGCCGGTCACGCCCGCTCAGTAGGTTGACGGTGTGCCTCCCGTGCCCGCTCATGTCCGCCGCGCCCGCGTGACCGACGTCCGCGCGATCAAGGAACTGGTCGACGCCGACGCCGGCCGGGTCCTGCTGGAGAAGGAACTGGTCACCCTCTACGAGCACGTGCAGGAGTTCTGGGTGGCCGAGCACGACGGCCGGGTGGTCGGCGCCGGGGCGCTGCACGTGCTCTGGGAGGACCTCGGCGAGCTGCGCACGATCGTGGTGGACAAGGCCGCCCGCGGCCTCGGCATCGGCTATGCGCTGGTCGCCCGGCTCATCGAGGTGGCCGTCGAGCTGCAGTTGCGGCGGGTGTTCGTGCTGACGTTCGAAACCAGCTTCTTCTCCCGGCACGGCTTCCGGGAGATCGAGGGCGCTCCGGTGACCGAGGAGGTCTACGAGCAGATGCGGCGGTCGATCGACCCCGGTGTCGCCGAGTTCCTGGATCTGCCCTTCGTGAAGCCCAACACGCTGGGCAACACCCGCATGCTGCTCGACCTGTAACTCGAACAGACGTTCGATAACGCACGGTATCGGGCGGTGGAATTCCGAGATAGCCGTCGATCAGGGGTGGTGCGGCGGACGGCCGCGGCCGAAGCTGTTGTGGCTTCCGTCACGGACCTGCGAGGGAGAACCCGATGTCGACGTCCACCCTGCCTGCCACCCGGACCCGCCGAACGGGGCTGTTGCGCCGGATCGCCGTCACCGCCGCCGTCGCGGGCGGGCTGATGTTCGGCGCGGGTACCGCGAACGCCATCGACGTGCGGGCGGTGACCGACGACTACCTGTTCAAGAAGTCCCTGTCCGGCTTCGTCAGCGTGCGCGGCACCTACCCGAGCCAGCTCGACTGGTCCACCGACGCGTGCTCGTGGTCGCCGGACAAGCCGCTGGGCTACGACTTCACCCGCGCGTGCTGGCGGCACGACTTCGGCTACCGCAACTACAAGAAGCAGAGCCGGTTCACCGAGGCCAACCGCAAGAAGATCGACGACAAGTTCTACGCCGACATGAAGTCGGTCTGCGCGGGCCGGTGGCAGTGCGACGCCGCCGCGTGGACCTACTACCAGGCCGTACGGAAGTTCGGCGCCAGCTGAGCCCAAGTGGCTGCAGCTCAGCACTACATTCGATCACCACTCCGGATCACCGGACAAGATCAAGGTCCGTAAACGGTCCACAATCCCAGCACACCCGGAACGACTCGCACGACTGGGCGTTCCGGGTGTGGCTGGTTCTTGTCGGGGTCGGCGTCCTGGCCCTGCTACTCAGCCCCCTGCTCATGGTCGGCTCCGGCCACGTGTTCGCCGCCTTCTTCTCCTTCGGCGTCGCGCCGGCCGCGCTCCTGGCGCTGCTTTACATCGCCCGCACCCAAGGACCCGACCAGTGAAGCGGCTACGCCGCGGCGGCCGGATCCTGGCGGACTTCGTTGTCACGCTGGCGGTACACCTCGGCCTGGTCCGGTGGCCCGATGACCAGTAACGCGCACGTGATCACCACCGACTACGGGGGCAGCCGACGAAGGGACGCCGCCGTCATGTCGCCACGCCAGTTCGCAGCGCTTGTCGCCGCCGCCCTACTCATCGCCGGCATCATCGGCCTGTCGGTCACCGTCACCGCCACGACCGCGACGAACCGGAGCGTCGAGTGTGGAACAGGCTGGGCGGAGTCGAGTGCGTCGACCTTCCAGTCCGATCTCGCGGACGCGATGTTCGCCGATGCCCGCGGCACTGCCAGCCGCGGCAACGCGGAGTCGGTCTGCGAGGAGGCCACCACCGATCGTCGACTCTGGGCCTGGCCGTTGGTCGGGCTGGGCGCGATCGGGCTCTTCGGGGCACTCGTCGTCCGCCGGGAGCGCGAGGAGCCGACGGCCCGCGACACCGAGCCCACAGCGTGACTGGCTGAGTTGCTGCTCAGGCGGTGAGGTCGGCGAGCACGGTGCGGACGATCGCGCGTGCGTCCGCGCCGGTGGCTGCGAGCGGCCACAGCTGGTCGGCGATGCGGTGGTACAGCGCGACGTCGTCAGGCTGCTCGGTGGACGCTTCGGCGTGGAACACCTCGACGAGTACGAAGTCGTCGAGGATGCAGAAGCCGTGGAGCGGCGGCACCGGCAGCTCGACACCGAACGGCACGATGCCGAGCGTGACCGACGGCAAGCCGTCCAGCGCCAGGAACCGGTCGAGCTGCGCCGCCATGACCGCAGGGCCCGCGATCGGATAGCGGAGCGCGAACTCCGACGTCAGCAGCGTGATCTTCTTCGTGGAGTCGTACAGCACCCGCTGGCGCTCCATCCGGGCGCGTACCGCGGCGTCGGTGTCGCGCGGCGTGTCCCGCAGCGCGGCGAGCGCGGTGAGCACAACGTGGGCGTACTCGGCGGTCTGGAGCAGGCCAGGCACCAGAGCCATGTCGAACGCGCGGATCCTCGTGGCGCGCTGCTCGAGCGACGCCATGTCCTCCTGGGCGGCGCGGTGCCCGGCGGCCAGCTGCCGGGACCAGCGGGCTTCGTCGGCGCGGATCGCGCGCAGCTCGGCGCGGAGACGTTCCGCCTCCTCCGCCGGTGCGTCGGTGGCTGCGCACCACGTGAGGATGTCGGCGTCGGTCACGGACTGCCGACCGTTGAGGATCTTCGACACCTTGCTGGCCTGCCAGCCGACGGCAGCGGCGAACTGGCGTCCGGACAGGCCGGCGGCGGACAGCAGCACGCGCAGCTGGTCGGCGAGCGCTATCCGCCGCTGTTCGGGACTGGTCACTGATCCTTCCTGGCGGTCAGGCCGGCGAGGAACTGCCGGTGCGGGACGGCGTGGGGCCAGATCACATCACGCCACCGGCGGTGCTGGGAGATCACCTCCCCGGCAGTGGAGGTGCGGAGCCCAGCCAACAGGCCGTTGTCGCCGAACACCAGGACCGCGACCCGCGCGTCGTCGATCAGGTAGTAGTCGTACGCGGGCATCCCGAGGCGGGCGGCGGCGTGCTGCTCGACCCACCGGATGTCCTCGCCGGCGTCGACGTTCATGTAGCTGACGTCGAGCTGGCACCGCAGGTATTCGGTGATGGGGTCGGTGAGCAGGCGGACCCGCTGGAACGGGATGCCGCGCTGCACCAGGTCCTGGACGTAGTCGATCCATGGCTGGTCTGCTGCTGGGTCGCGGCCGAGGCCTGCGCGCCAGCGGCGCATCAGGTCGGCGTCGATGGCGGAGTAGTCGCCTTGGCATTCCCAGCGCCAGGAGGACAGGGTGACGTTGTCCAGCAGCTCACCGAGGGCGTCCGGGCCGTGTTCTGCCCAGGTCACCCGCGCTCCGTGAAGAACCGCAGCAGCTCCTTCGGAACCTCGACGGCGGTTTCGTGGTCGGGTAGGCCGCGCTCGCGCAGCGCGGCCAGTGCTTCGTCGTCGGTCACTCGGTAGCCCTGGACTACGAAGGTGCCTCGGTCTGTCGCCCAGGCCGTGGGGCTCGAGCCCTTGTCGGAGTCGGTGCCGAGGAAGGTCAGCTTCACGGTGTCCTCCTGTTGATCGTGGACTTCACCGTCGCATCGTGACGGCAATCTTCGCAACGACCCATCCGTCATCCGGGTGCAAGTTCCCAGGTAGGCGATCACGGAGCGTGCCTGCCCGCCGGTTCCCGAGACTCCATCTAGGGGATCTTCCGCAGTGTTGCTTGAGTGTTGCTCAAATTGCTAGAACCATGCGCGAGTAGGCATCGAAGGGCGCGTGATGATCGAGGGCGATGGGTACGACTGGTGGACTTCCTGGCTGGTCCAGAACGGGGTCCGACCCCACGACCACCAGCGGCAACCCGTCGCCGTTGGCCTGGTCGAAGTCAGCGAGCCGCCGGACCTGGTCATCGGGCTGCGTGTCGGCGGCGAAGCAGCGCTGCTCGGGGACGACGCGGCCGCAACCGTCCTGTCGTACATCCGCATGGCCATCCAGGAGAAGGCACGCGTTCAGCAGCAGCGGGGCGGCGAGCGCTGATGGAGCCGGAGCGGAACGTGTGTATCGGTGCCGACACCTGGGACCGCATCGACGAGGACGGTGACGATGGCGACGACGACAGAGTTCGAGCCGGCGACGGTGTGCTTCCACGATGCTCACTTCACCCACCGCACCTGCCCGTGTTTCGCGCCCACGGCCACGCCTGCGGCCCCGGTGCCCGATCCGCGAACACCGCCCGGACGACGCGCCCGGGAGCTGGCCGCCCACATCGTGACCAGCTACGTCGACAACGAGGAGTCGATGGGCGCGATCGCGAAGAGGCTGAAGCTCACCCGGTGGCATGTGCGCAACGTCCTCGTGGCCGCTGACGTGAAGCTGCGGCCCGTGGTCAACCAGCACACCTTGCACGCATGAGCCACCAGGACACGGCGCTGTTCCAGCTGGCCGCCCGCACCGCCCAGCTAGTCGGGCACGTGATCACCGTGGTAGCCGAGCCGCTGCCCGGCCGGCGGGCGCTGACGGTGGCCCGGATGCGGGAGCTGGCCGCGCTGATGGTGCGCCTGTCAAACCAGCTGCGCGCCTCGGCCGACCGGTGGCGCCTGGAGGCCGACACGATCGAGAACGAACCACGGACATGAACGGCCGCAACTACCACTACGACCCCATCGGCATCGGGTCGCTGCTCCTGCCCTGCGAACGCCAGGGCCTCCAGGTACGGGGACACAGCGAGCCGCCATCCGCTGAAACTGTCGCCTACCGGCTGCTGGAGGCAGCAGGGTTCGTCGGGCACCAGAGCGACTACGGCTCGCCGGGGGCGCTCCGGCTCGAACGGGTCTGGGCACGCGACTCGGCGGACTTCTTCGGGGTGGCGTCCGGCAACTGCACCGGCTACAGCATCCGCGGCGACCGGCTCGTCGACCGCCGCGACGGCGGCTGGCAGGACATCGTGGCCATCGCCGAGTGGCTGGCCGCGCAGCCGCGCCCGGACAGGTACCCGCTGTGGCAGACCACCGACTCCCCGGCCTGCTGATCTGCACCCTCCTACGGGAGGCCAGCGGGCCGGGGCGCCCCCGGGGCCCTGCGTCGCGCAACCGAAGGGAGCGCAGGACAACCCCCGGGGGCACCTGAACCCCCCGTCCGGCGCGATGACTTGCAGCCGAGCGACCGCGCCGGCCGGGTACGCGGCCCTCACCCCGCACGTCACCGGGGCGGGGGCCGTTCCAACGTCACCAGGAGGTTCGCCACGCCGTGAAGCAGATGATCACCCGGCTCGACGAGGACCTGCACGCCCGAGTACAGGGCGTGGCAGCCGAGCGCGGACTCAGCGCGAACCAGTTCGTCGTCCACCTGCTGACCACGGCGGTAACCATCGGGCAGGTCGGCGTGCTGGACCTGATGGAGATCACGGCCCTGAACGAGATGCGGCGCCAGGCCGAGGCGATCGCGCGTGATCTCGAACGGGCCATCGGCGGCGCGCAGGAACTGCTCGCCGCGCTGGAGCGGGCCAGCGGCCCGGCGCCATTCGACCGAACGAGGACCACCTGATCCCCCGACCGTTGCAACAGTCGAACGTGCGTTCTATCGTCATCGGCGCGCTTCCCCACCGCACGACAACGAAGGGGAACCGTCATGTCCAGCTACTACCCGCCACCGCCGCCACCGCCCAGGTCCGTGATCGACTGGTACAGCGACGGCATCGCCGTCCTGGAACGGGCCCGGGAACGGGCACTCGCCCGGCGGGTCCCGATCGCAGGGGGCGACCTGTTCCGCGCGATGGAGCTGGCCCAGGAGCTGGTGCGGATCGAGGACCCGCACGCACACTGACCAGGGCGGCCTTGCCCGCTGCTGACTGAACAGGCAAGGCCGCAGCGCCCGCCGGCTCAGGTGGCGGACTGCCCCATGACCTACCCGATCACTTAGCGGGCATGCACCTGACGCAGAGAACGGCCCCGCGCTCCGGTGGGAGCGCGGGGCCGTGGGCTGCCGCAAGGGGTCGGCAGCCGGTCAGGCGGCGGCGTCGCCAGGGGGCAGCTGGAGCAGCCTGCGGATGAGATCGATTCCAGATGGCCGCACGTAGGTGGTGTAGCCAGTGCGCACCGTCTCACCGATGTCGAAGTCGCGCGCCACCACCCGGAAGTGCTTGGCGTGCTGCTCATACGGGGTGTTGTGCCGCCGACCGCCGGTGATGAGAACCCGCTTGGCGCGGAGGTGGGCGAACAGGGTGTTCTGGCCGATGCCGAGCATCTTCGCCACCGTGCCGACCGCGTAGTCGCCCTCAGCGGTGAGGAACCGGTCGAACGCTTCAGCCTTCGGTTCCAGCTCCTGCACCCTTCGCGCGGCGGCCAGGCGTCCAAGTTCGGACTCACGGGCGAGGTCGATCAGCTCCAAGCGTGTCAGCTCGCGCTGCGGGCGCCGGTCGACCACGCCCTTCTCCCGCAGCTCCCGCAGGATGGCGGTCACCCGCTTGGTCAGCTCACGGGCCGCGGGGAGGTTACTGCGGAAGATCAGCCGCCAGATGCCCTCCTCGTAGACGACGGAAACCCGCTGGTCACCGCCAGGGGTACCCACAATCTGGGTACCCTTTTCCTCCTCATCGAGGAGGCGGGTCGCCTTGTCGGCGTCGCGGTGGCCGAGAGCCTTAGCGAACGGCCCGGCGACCACGTACGCACGGCCGGTGTCGGTCAGGCCGAAGTGTTCGGGGCCGAGTCCGTCGCCCATGCCGGTGAAGAGGTCCATCTCACCGTTCGGCGAGCCTTCTGGCTGGTCAGGGGTGTTACTGATACGGTTGCGCATGGCGCCAGTCCTCCTTGAACTGAGCTGGTGTCGATGCCCTTGAGCCGGGTCGTAGCCCCGGCCCTGAGGCCCTTGCAGGGGGCCGCACGCCGGAATCGTGCGGCCCCCTTCTTCATCCCCTTTCGGGAACTCTGGAGAGCTTACTCCGCACATCCGACACCAGACGCAAGCGACTCGCCGACGTCGTTTCGTAGACGTGTTCGATCATGCAGAGGTACACAGAAGTAAGCAGAAGTAAGCAGAAGTAAGAGAACCGAAGAGCAGTCACTATTCGCGACTAGCACAGCGTTGGAGCATCACTGCTGGTAGTCGCCCTATGGGCGACCGTCGTGACGACCGTTGCACGCGCGCAACAATCCACACGAAGGGACGTCCCAGGAATACGTGTATTACGTTAAAACGTGTGTACTAACACCTTGTCCGCTAATGGGCTGTAATGGGCTGTAGTGGGCTGTAATGGGCTGTAATGGGCTCTAGCGGGTACTCATCACTACGGGGTTCTTGCCGCAGTCGTCAGGGGCGATGCTCGCCGAGCCGGATACCGGCCTCGTCGCGGTAGCTGGGCGGCCGAACCGAGCCCAGCAGCACGCGGGTCAGCCAGTTCGGTAGTTGTGGTTCGAGCCACCGCAGCGCGGCGTAGACGACGGCCAGGACGACGGGGACGACCAGCTGCTCACCGAGCCCACCGAGCACGTCGACGACGGCGGCCGGCAGGCCGAGCGACACGGCCCACGCGGCCAGCGCGGCCCAGAGACCAGGCACGACGGTGCGCACCCACGAAGTGACGACGTCAGACATGGTGATCAGTCCTTTCCGGTGGCCGCGGCGACGACGCGCTCGGCCGGTTCCTTGATGCAGGCGTGGAGCTGGGTGGCGCCGGGCGGCGCGGCGACGCGAAGTGCTTCCATCAGCGGCCGCGCCACCTCGTTGAAGCCGTCCGGGGCGTCGATGTCGAACTCGACGACGATCGCGGCCTTCACGTCGGCGCGCCGGGGACCGCCAGCCGCTCGCCGAGCTTGGCCAGGACCCGGTCGGCTGTCTCGTCGGCAACCTCGTCGCCGATCTCCTCCCGCAGCACGTCGGCGAGCGGGCCCGCCAGGTCCGCCGCGAGCAGCGGCCGCAGTGCGGCGGCGATCTCGCCCGCGGTGATGTCGTTCTCCTGGGCGACCAGCTCGACCAGCTTCGCCTGCCCGGCGAGCAGGGCGTCCAGCTTGGTCGGGTCCCAGCCGGGCTTAGTGAAGTAGAGCGCCAGGTACGGGTTGATCACCGCGTCCTTGAGCGAGACGTACGAGCCGTCGGGGCGCTCGCCCACCTTGCCGTTGAGCAGGTCGTCTACGGATGGCATGTCGTCTTCCTCCTGTCCGCCGCCGAGCAGGGCGGCGAGTTGATCTCTGGTGCCTCGGAAGGCGTTCAGGTCGAGCGGGCCGTACCCGGCCACGCGGCCGGAGCTGGAGAACTGGAGCACCGCGACGTCGAGTCCGCCGTAGCCGTTCCAGTAGTGGCCGGGCACGTCGGCGTACTCGTCGAGCACGGTGCCCTGCTGGTTGTCCGGGTACCGGCTGGACCACAGCGGCGGCAGGCCGGCCAGGGTCGGTGAGCCGATTTGCTGCCAGTACCAGCGCGGCAGGTACAGCAGCGGCACCGTGTAGCCCGCGGCGCGCAGCCGGTCGACCAGTTCCCGCGTCAGGCTCACGCTGCCGGACCCGGCCTCGACGTCCGGGATGACCGGCACGTCGGTCGGCACCATGCTCCGGATCGTGTCGACCTGCGCCGCGGCTGATCCGGGGCGCTGGTAGTGGTAGGCGGCGACGAGCATGCCGACGTCGCGGGCGCGGCGCAGCGTGGCCTGGAACCGCGGGTCCCGGAACGTGCTGCCCTCGGTGGCCTTGAGGAGGATGTACTCGATCCCCTCGGCGCGGGCACGGGCCAGGTCGGGGTTGCCGCGTTGGTGGTGGCTGGTGTCGAGTCCGAACAGGACCATGGGGTCACCTCGTTGCGATGTTGAGCACGGCGAGTGCGATGGACACGGTGACGCCGAGGAGGGCCAGGGCGACGGTGACGCGCATCGACAGCGAGGCCTTGCGGTCGGCCTTGGCTTCGGTGAGGTCCGATTCGATCTCGGTCACCCGGTGTTCCAGCACGGCGATGCGCGGGCCGATGGCGGCGGTGTGGGCGCGCAGCTCGACGGCGAGGGCGACGAGGTCGGAACGGACGGCGGCCAGCTCGTCGTGCATCGTGGCCCGCAGCGTGTCGACCTGCTGGCCGAGGTAGCGCAGTGCGACGTCGCTCGGGTTCTCGGTCATACCGGGATCACCCTGGCGTGGATTTTGCTGTCGGCATGCATGGCCCAGCCATCCCCGCCGCCGCCGGCGGTTTTGGTGACGACGAGGGTGACGGTGCGGTCGGCGCCGGGTGACAGCGGTCCGGAGATGCCGCCGACGGTGTACATGCGGTCGGTGGCGTTGGCGTGGATTCCGGGCAGCAGGGAGAAGGTGGCCTGTAGCAGGGTGCCGCCGGTGCCGGGTCCGTCGCGCATGCCGAGGATGACGCCGGTGAGGGTGCCCATGCTCATCCGCACGTACCCGGTCCACTGCAGGCGGTACGTGACCCCGGGGTTGGGCACGATCAGCGTGGCGTGGTCGGTGGTCACAGTCTTGGTGCCGGTGTTGATGTTCCCCGTCTCGGCGACGGCGATCATCGCGTTGAGCATCTGAGCGGTGATCCGCTGCCCAGCACTGAATCCCACAGCAGCCTCCTACAGGGCGATGATCGCGGGTTGGGCCAGCCGAACATCGGTCCCGGCCGCGTGGCTCTTGGTGATGCCGTTGACGGCGCGGGTGACGGTGAACAGCTGCGGGTTGCGCACGACGAGGTCGTCCCAGGAGGCGACGACCGGGGCGTTGCTGGTGCCGGTGACGAGCCGGTGGTAGGTGCCGATCGCGCCGACGGCGGTCAGCTCGGTGTCGGAGGTCTCCAGCGTCCACGCCGCCGGTTCCGGCGTCGAGGCCAGCCAGATCTTGCCGCGGATCGTGGTGCCGATGACCTGCATGCGCAGCCCGAACCGCGTGCCCGCGCCGTGGGTCAGCCCCGGAACCACGACCGCGGTGAGCACCGTCTCCGAGCCTGCGACGCGCTTGATGATGTAGAGGGTGACGGTCTGGTTGGTCTCCAGCGCAGGCCGGACGAACAGGTAGTTGTCGGAGTCGAGGTGGCGGGCCAGCAGCCCGACCAGCTGCGGTGCGCCGGTGGCGAGCTTGTCGGTGGCGACGGTCGCCGCGAAGTCCACATCCGACTGGTTCACGGGAAGGACGGTGAGGCGGCCGACGTTCACCGTGCCCTGGGACACCAGCCCCTGGGTGCCGGACACCGAGAAGTCCGACGCCGAGCCACCCGACGTGGCCCAGGGCTCGCCCGTCGTGGCGGTGCCCCAGCCGTTCGCGACGGTCCGGGTGAACGTGTCGCTGGCTCCGTTGGCGACGGCGGTCACGGTCATGACCTCGCCACCTGCCCGGATGTCGAACGGCATCTCGGCCGGGTCGGTGGTCCACTGCGGCCCCTCGGTCGTCGTCACCGGGACCGTGGTCGCGCCGCTGGTCACCGCGGTGGCGATCTGCGAGCCGGCGGTGTCGGCGCGGCCCAGCTGGGTGTCGCCGACGACGCCGACGTTCCACGGCGAGCCGGGGGTGCAGTTGAACGTCAACGACCACACGTGGCTGTTGAGGCGCTCGGTGTAGCCCTGCGCGATCAGGTCCACTGTGTCCGGCGGCAGCCAGTCCGGGGTGTTGGCGACGGTGATCCGGTCGCCGACGTCGAGCGCGGTCACGGCGGGGATCAGCTCCGGGCTGCGGGCCAGGTTGATCCGCAGCTGCGGATAGCGCGCCTCGTCCACGGTGCCGAGGTGGAGCCGCCAGGCGGCCTGGTGGGTCAGCTGCGCGTCGTTGGCGACGTTGACGTCGGCGGTGTCGTCGTAGCGGCCGACGCCGTCCGGTGGCGGGAGCACCGACAGCGGCCCGGTCTCGTCGACGGCGCGCGCCGAGCTGCCGCCCTTGCGGCGGACCGTGATGTCGTTGACCGTGGCCTGGTCGTCGTCCTCCGGCTCGAACGGTGGCGCCACCTGCCTCGCCGCGTAGTCCAGCTCCAGCGCGGGACGCTGGTTGTACAGCGTGTGCCGGGTGCGGTACCACAGCGCCGGGAAATCCCGGCGCTCGCCGAACACGCCGAGGTCCGCCGCCGCGCACTCGCCCACGAGATCCAGCACGGTCGCGATGCCCTGCTGCCCCATCGGCTCGGTGGCGGCCGGGTCGCCCTCGATCACACAGGGGACGGTCTCCTCGGTGGTCAGCCGGTCGACCCGGGTCCCCGCGGTCTCGAACTGCCAGCCACTCAACGCCCGGAACAGCACCTCGCCGATGTCCTCGGTGTTGTGATCCTGTACCGCCACGTGGCCCATCGCCGTTTCGCCGAGGTTGCCACCCCAGCCGATCGCCACCCGGAGCGCGCGCCCGAACGTGCGGCCGGCCAGCGTCCCGCCGAGTGCGAAACCGCCGAGGATGTCGCCGACCTCGAACGTGAACACCTGCCACTCGACGTCCGCGCCGACCTGGCGCAGCCACAACCCGAACAGCAGGTCCCGGCCGTTGACGTTGAACCCGAGGTTGCCCGACTGGAACAGCTGGATCCCGGACTGGTCCCGCACCCGCAGGATCAGGCTGCCGTCGGTGGCTGCCTCGATCATCCACTCGCCCGTGGTGCCGGTGGTCCAGACGTTGAGCAGCTGCACCTGGGTCGGGACTCCGTTGTCCGGCACGTGCAGCAGGGAGAACGCGCGCAGCTCGCCGGTGTCGGTGCCGCCGGAGATGTAGCCCAGCAGCGACTCACCGCGCATCACCGGCAGCGGAGCCGACGACACGAACCCGCTGTAGGACGCCATCTGAAGCGGCCCCGCCAGCGAGCCGCCGAGGATGCGCATCGGAGTACCGCCGACCGCGGATGCGGCCTGGCGGGCATCGGCGCCGTCTTCGCACGGCCAGTACGCCAGCGCGGGCGGCTGCTGCTGCGGGTTGGTCATGCCGCGGAACATCGCGCTCCGCAGCGGGGACGCGCCATGGCCGAGCCGTCGCAGCACCCCGGACGCCGTGACCGGCACCCACACGTCAGCTCCGGTGGGGTCCCACCGGGACGGCCAGCTGGACACCTCCCCGGCGAACCGCACGGACCGGTCGGTGATCGCGGCATCGCCGTGCACCGACCACACCCGGCCCGCGCCGTCGGTGAACGTGAACTCCTGCTCCCCCGCGACCCGGGACGTGAACACCGGGTTGGCCACGACGGCGCCGTCGATGCCGTTGCGCAGCTCGAACGCATGCACCCGGCCGTGGAACACCTCCGTGCCAGCGAACGCCACCCCTTCGCCGGCCGCGGCGCCGATCTCGACCGCGGCGACACTGTCGAAGATCGACGTCGTGCTGGCTCCGATGACCGGACTGCCGAGCTGGGTCCACGGCCCGGCGATCGTCGGCGCGGTGTAGAACGTGGTCGTCCGGCCGCCGGAGCCGTTGTCGACGTCGAGCGTCACCCGCACCGCCAGCCGGTCAGAGTTCGCCGGTATCGACGCGGTCGAGAACGCGTTGCGGAAACCCGAGCTGGTGAGCGTGCCGTCCGACGACCACGCGAAGTCGAGCTGACCGTTCGCTCGCAGCTGCAGGATCCACGACCTGTTGTTGGAGTCGTGCCAGAACTTCGACACCAGCACCTGGTTCAGATACGGCCGCCAGGTTCGCGGGCCGATATCGATACGGATATCGATATCGCCCGTGATACCCAGCTCGGTCACGTCGGGCGTGAAACAGCCGGAGATCTCCGGCGCGCCCGGCAACGACAGCGCCGGGTCCGGCGCTCCGACCCGCACCCGCAACGGCGTGTTGCGCCCGATCTTCCCGTACAGCGGGGACATCGGGTTCCGCGGCGAGTACCGCCCGTCCGTGTTGTCGATCACCAACGTGCACTTGCCCGGGTCCGCCTTGGACGCCTCGTCACGGCGGCCCCGGCTGACAGTGATGTCGTTGCGGGACAGGCAGTGCGTGGTGATGTCGTTCCACACGCCGTCGTAGAACAGCTCGACGTTGATGTCCAACGGCTCATCCGGGAACGCCACGGTCACCCCCTGCCGAACGCGGCCTCGACCGAGCCGCCGCCGTCGACCCGCACCATCTTGCGGATCAGCCGCTTGAACTCCTCGTCCGCACCGGTCACGTCGATCACCAGCCGCGATGTCCCGCCTGCACCGCCGCCACCGCTCCCGGCCTGGAAGCCGAACGCGCCAGCGAAGTCGGCCCCGTTGTTGATCGCACGCAGCAGAGGCAGGTTCTTCGCGGTCTGTGCGGCGTTGACGACGAACTCGCCATTGCTGAGCATGGCGCGTACCTTGTCCTCACGCGGACCGCCCGGCCCGTACACCCGGCCGCCCATCGGGAACCGCCGCACCGGGCCACCGTCGGCAAACCCCGGCACCAGACCGCCGTCCGCGAAGTTGAACCGCGCGTTGATCTGTGCGGCCACGGTGATCACCTGGTTGCCGAGCCGGTTCGCGTAGTTCCGGATGCGGCTCAGCGGCCCCGTCGCCAAGTCGTTCACACTCACCGTGATCGCCTTACCGTTCGGCAGCCGGTACACCGCGTTGCCGACGTTGTCGACCGACACCGTGACGCCGTTGGCCGCCAGCTCGGCCTCGGACATCCGCGACAGCCACACCCCGAGGGACTGGGTGCCGATCCCGTAGGCGTCCGCCATCCGGATCGCTCCGTCACGGGAGAACCCCATCGCCACCGCGCCGTCGATGAACCGCTGCCGCTGCGTCTCCAGGTCGGCGTTCACCCGCTGGACCGCCTCGCCCAGTGGCACGTTCCGTTGGATCAGCTCGGTGACCGCGGCACCCGCGTTGGCGAACCCGGATTGGAGTTCGACCAGCTTGTTCTGGAGCGCGGAACCGTTGGCCGTGGTGGTGTTGATCGTGCCGTTGGCGGTGAGCATCGAGTCACCCAGCTTGCCCGCCGCCGCCGTCGTCTTGTCGAACCCCTCGCCCAACTCGCGGATACCGTCGTTGATCGCCTGCGTGGCCTCCTCATAGGACGGCGTACGGCCAGCGAGCTGGTCCAGCACGGCGATGATGGCTTTGCCGCGCTCCTCGACTGTGGCCGCCGAGTCCGCGATGACCTGGAACGCGTCGTTGAGCGCCCGGACACCCTCGTTCGCTACGCGCGACTCGAACCCGACCGCGGCCAGCGCGGCCTCTGACGGGCGGGTCGCCTGCGCCATCCGTTCGAACTCGGCGACGGCGCCGGTGACACCGCCGCGAAGCCCGTCAAGCTTGCCGGACAGGTCGAACGCGGCGTGGCCTACCTCGCTCATCTCGCCGGTTGCCTCGACTGCGTCCAGGCGCGCGATCTCGTCGAGACGGGCTCGGAACTGGTCGAGCGCGGGGCCGCCCTTGACCAGGGCGTCGATCATCTCGCCGTGGCTGATGCCGAGCTTGTCGACCAGCCCGGCGACTTCCTGGTAGGCCTCGCTATTGTAGATCTGCTTGCGGGCGTTGTCGTCGAACGCACCACCCGACTCGCGCAACGCGTCCGCCAGGGACCTCTGGTCGGCGGCGGCCTGCTGGGAGTCCCGACCGAACGACGCCAGCAGAACCGCGGCCGCGCCGATGGCGATACCCCACGGGCCACCGAGCATCGACATCACACCGCCCGTCGCGGCAGCGAGCTTGCCCACCCCGCCGGCACCGGCGGCCTTGTTCGTGGCGTTGCCGAAGTTCGTCACCGCGCCGGTGACGTTGTCCATGATCCCCTTGACGGCGGTGACGCCGCGCATCGCTGTCGACAGCGCCAGCCACACGCCGATGAGCGGTCCGAGCGCGCCGGTGAGCGGCTGCACGACCGCCAGGACACCGGACAGAACGTCGAGCGCGACACCGAGCCCGGCGGACACCACCGGCAGCGCGGACCCGGACAGGTCACCGAGCACGTCGAGCAGCCCGGTGATGACGCTGACTGCCTCGTCGCCGTGTTCGGCCCACAACCCGGTGAGGTTGGCGAGGATCGTGCCCACGGCGGGCAGGCTGTCCCGGACGAGCAGGCCGAAGTGCTCCAGCGACTTCCCGGCCTCGGCAGACTTCGACGACGTGATCTCGAAGAACTCGCTGACGCCGACCCCGGCGTCGCGGGCGAAGGTGCGCAGCCCTGCGAACACAGGGCCCGCGCGGGCCGTAGCCGTGACCAGCCCCGGCATCGCCTGCGTCGCGAAGTCGGTGACGGTGCCGACGAGGTCGTCGACGTAGCCCGCCGAGGCGGCGAACGCCTGCTGCATCTGCGGACGCAACCCGGCGTAAGCCGCGCCGATCTGGTCAGCGGCACCGACCAGGGCGTCCGCCATCGGGGCGGCGTCGGCGGCCAAGCCGTGCTTGAGCTCGTTGCCGAGCTGCTGGAACGACTGCTGAACCTGCGCGTTCTCCCGGACCGCGACCGCGCCGAGCCCGATGAACGCCGCCGGCACCGCGGCGACCGATGCGGCGACCGCGGCTCCCGCTGCCGCCGAGCTGCCCGCGACGCCGGCGAGGATCGCGGTCGCGCGGGTGCCCATGCGGTTCATTGAGTCGCCGACCTTGTCGAACACCCGGCTGGCCTTGTCGATGCCGAGCACGGTGAAGATGAGGTCGTTGGCCACGACGAGTCACCGCCTTCCGGGATGCTGCTGGGCGGCTTGTCGTTGCTCCTCGGCGCGGCGCCGGTGCTCGGCGACTAGCTCGACGCACATCGCCAGGTCGTGCAGGGTGAGGCGGCCGACGTCAGCCGGGTGCATGTTCCACAGGGACAGGAAGAACGGTTTGTGCTGCTCTACCGTTTCTTCGACCGAGCGGGTGTCTCGGTCGCTGGCGGAGGGTCCTCGGCATCACCGGCCGGCGTGTTCTCGCCCTCTGTGGACTCGGGACGTAGGTCCTGCAAGACGTCCAGCTTGAGCTTGTTCCACACGAAGTTCAGCGACGGGTCGTCGAACTTGATGTCCTCGCCAGCGCGGCACCGCGCCAGCCAGTAGAACGCCTTGATGCCCAGGGCGCCGCCCTGGGAGAAGGAACTCACCAGGCGCACCCAGATCATGCCGGTGGCCTGTTCCAGCCGGATCGCCTCATCGGCGGTGATCGTGTGGAACTCCAGTCGCCATGACTGGTCGCCGTAGTTGAACTCGTACACCAGCGCGTTGCTGCTCACGTGCTCCCCTTGCTACTTGATCTTGCGTTTGATTTCGTCGACCGCCTCTACGGCCCGGTTCCGAATCCGGCGGCCGTGACGAGACATGGGCCGGTCGAACCACTTCGGAGGGTTCGTCGTCTGCGTCACCCACACCGGCCTGCCGAACACGGGGTGCCGCCAGCGGCCGGTGTTCATGTGGGCCGGTAGCTTGCGTTGATTCGCAGGCAACAACGACTTGTTGACCTTGATCTGTACCGAGGCCGTCTGACCGCGTGCGCGGGTCTGCGTCTGGAGCGCGCGGCCGACGGTGGCGCGCAGCCCGCGGCCTTCGAACGCCCGCTGCCTGGTGCGGTTGGTCTTCTTCCGTACCCGGGACATGGCGTGCTCGCGCCGGGCCTGCCCGCCACCGCCGCGCCCGTTCGCCGCGGTGGCCAGCCCGCGTACGGACCGCTGCGCGTCGTCCACGGCTGGTTTGGCCGCGGTCCGCATCTTCTTCGCCATCTCCCGTGTCAACCGGCCGTCACCGGCTTCCTTCAGCTTCCGCGCGGTGCGGCGGAAGCTTTCGGTGCCGCGGATCTCGACGTGCGCGGGCATCGGTCAGCTGGTCGCCCGCGACACCACACCCGAGGTGTTGAAGCTGAGCGACTTCATGGCCATCTCGTTCAGGCTGCCGCCGACGGTGTGCTGGGCGATGAAGACGGTGCCGGTGTAGTTCGGGTTGGTCGCCGACACCGGGCCGGCGTCCGGGCGGACGATGAACGGCACGACGGTGCCGAAGAGCGGCCACAGCGTGGCGTCCACGTTGGACGCGGCGAAGTCGTCCAGCAGCTCGATCGTGAGCGTGCCGGACTTGAGGCCGCCGGTGGTCTCGTTCCACCCGTCGCCCATGGCGGTCGAGTCGAGCGCGGTGGCCTCCAGGGCCAGCGTGCCCTGGCGGACATGGTCGGACAGGTTGACGCCGTTGATGCTGACGAACTCGTTGAGCAGCGCGAGGGTGGCCATGTGCGTTTCTCCTTCGGGCAGGCCAAATACCCCGCCGACGGCCGACGGGGTGCAGGTGACGGGTGGTTACTGGATGGCGAGCGCGGCGGCGACGGTGAACGAACCGGTGACCGCGGTGACGTTGAGCCGGAACCAGGTGTCCGTGATCGCGGACGCGTCGATCTGCGCCATCCACGTGCCACCGACCGTGGTGACCGGGCCGATGGTGGCTCCGGCAACATCGGACGGCGTCGTGAACGCCTGCGCAGAGTCGGACTCGACCTTGACGCTGAGCGTGGTCCCGGCGGCGAACACGTGCAGCGTCGCGTACAGGAACTGTCCGGGACCGCCGGCGCCGAGGTTCACCGGCGAGCCCAACGGCCCGGCCGACGCCGCGGCGCCCATCTTCTTCGCCAGCTGCCCGCGGACCACACCGACGGAGTCGGAGCCCTGCGCCTGTACCTGGAACGGCGCCATCTCACCGAGGCTGCCGAGCAGCGAGTAGGTGTACTGCCCCGCTTTCCACAGGTAGGCGGTGCCGCCCTCTTCCTCGGCCGGGCCGAACGTGTGCACCCTGTTGCGGACGGCGAGGTTGGTGAACAGGTCGGGGTCGACCTCACCGTCACCGGCGGACCAGAACCCGGCCTGCTCAAACGTCGCGGACTTCAGGCCGCCCTGCAAGCTCGTCCAGCCGTTGTTCCGGAACGTCGTCTTGTTGAGCGCGACGGCTTCCATGTTCAGGTTCACCTGGTTGGTGTCGCCGGTGAAGTCGTGGCCGTCCACATAGGTCCAGGCGTTCAGCAGCGCGAGCGTGGCCATGTCAGCGCTCCTCCTTCTTCTCGCCAGTGGACGGGCGTGTCGTGGCGCGGATGGGCGTCAGGTGGCCGGACTCGACGAGCGCGGACACGTTCAGCGGCGTGTCGAGCGGCAGCTCGAGAACCTCGCCCGGCTCGACGCCCTCGACCGGCCGCGGGCCGACCCGGAACCGTCGTGTGGTCATGTGCTGCTCCCTCACGTTCCTGGGGCGACGACGCGCACAGCGAACTCGCCGCCGTAGAAACCGATCTGGCCGACCTCGTCGAGGCCGAGAACCCGGAAGCTCGTGATGTGGCACTCCTCGACGAGCCCGCCGAGGCGGCGGTCACCGTCGATCGCGGCCGGGACCGAGTTCGGGCCGGCGACATCGGCGTAGGACGCGAGCGCGCGTTGCCCGACCCGGTCCAGCGCGGCCGACACGAGCACGGTCACCGTGAACCGCAACTCGAACCGGCCGCGGCCCATCGTGAGCCGGTACTCCGGGACGTCCGGCACGCCGACCACGGCGGCCGGCGGGTTGATCTGGTCGGCCACGTACGCCGTGACCCGCAGCCCGGGGATGGTCTTCAGGCGGGTCTCGATCCCGTCCATGATCTGGGTCAGCGACGGCGCCACGTCAGGCCACCATCGCCGGTTCGCGCACGTACGGCGCGAGCTTCTTGACCAGCAGTGGGTTGTCCCGCACGCGCATCGGCCCGAACTCGCCGTACCCGGCGACACCGAACGGGGCGTCGGCGAGTTTCCGGGTCTCGGCGGCGAGAATGCGGCACGCCTGCTGCACAGGCTTGGGCACGGCGGACCACCCCCATCGGGCGGTGACGCGGATGGTGGCGCGCCTGCCGCGGGGAAAGTCGTGGTCGTTCACGGTACGGATGACGTTGTACGGCCAGCCGGGACGGCCGGCGTGGATGCCGTTGAGCGGCTCCAGCTGGTAGTCCGACGCGGGCCAGACCGTTTCGAAGGTGCCGTCGTCGTTCTCGTCGGTGGCGACGATCAGGCCGTCGGTGGTGTGGAAGTCGTCGACGTACACCAGGTCACACCCCCACCGCTCGTAGATCCGTGCGGACGCGACGCCGGCGTCGTTGAACTGGCGACCGGTGTGGTCCTCGATCTCCTGCGTCGCCGAAGCCAGCGCGTCCTCCAGGCGCCCGTTGTCGACGTCGTCGGTGATGCCCAGGTAGTTCTTCAGGCTTGCGAGCGTGATGTAGGGGTCGCCGAGGGGCATGGTCAGCGCTCCGTCGGTCAGCCGCGGGTCTCGGCCCGGCGGCTCCGGCCGCCGCCGCGGGACTGCCGCGCGGTCTTCTCGGTCTTGGGCTGCTCGGCCCCACCCCGGTCGGCGCCACCTTTCTCGGCCTGCGCCTCGGTGCGTGCGGGTGCGGCCGGGTCGGCGTACTCGGCGCGCACGCCGTCGGCCCACTTGCGGGCCTCGGTCTCGGGCATGTCGACCTCCTCGCCTGGCGCCCACGAGAAGTCGGCGCCGGCGACTCCCTGCAGGACGCGAATGCGCACAAGCTCCACGGTGGTGTCCTCCTCGGGGTGGGCCGCGCCGAAGCCCCTAGCGGCTGTAGGGACTCCGGCGCGGCGTCGATCAGGTGGCGGGGTGCGCGTAGGCGCGGATCGCCGCGGCGTCGTCGGGCTTGCCGTCGAGCCGGGCGAACCCGAGGAACCCGACCTGCAGGAAGTCGGCGTACCGCTCGGTCAGGCGCAGGGTCTGCACGTCCAGCACCTGCCGGATGATGTAGCCGGCGGCGATGTCGCCGAACACGATGGACTTCGCGGACGCGGCCGGGACCGGCATCTTGTTGTCGATCGTGTAGCCGTACCCGTTGATCGTCGCGGGGAACCCGGGTGCCGGAACCGGCACCCACAGCGGCCGGTTGTCGGCGTCCTTGAGCTTGCGGATCATCTTCAGGGCCGCGTCGCTCATCAGGTACCGCGCGTTGGTGCGGTACGCCGGGTCCACGGAGTGCTCCAGGTCGACCAGGTCGTCGTAGATGATGCTGGTGACCTGACCGGTGGCACCGGTTTTGCCGATGGTGACGCTGGTGGTGATGCCCTCGGGCTGGTTGGTGCCGGTGCCGCTGCAGAAGTGACCGGCTGCCGCGCGGCCGATGCGCTCGCCGAGCTTGCGCGGCAGCCACGTGTTGATGTTGAAGGCCGAGTCTTGCAGCAGCTGGTAGGACACGCGAACCAGCCGCGAGGTGTAGGTGTGCGCGGCCAGCTTGCGCTGGCCGACCGTGACGTCCAGCTCGGTCACCTGGGTGTTCTCGGCGAGGATCGCGCCCTCGTTGCCGGTGTCGTCGTTGGTCGGCCACGGAAGGTCGTTACCGGTCGTCGTGGTGATGACGTTGGCGATGCCGAGCAGCCCCCCGAACGCCTTCATCGTCTCGGTCATGACGTTGCGGAACCCTTCGGGCACCAGGTAGCCGCCGGCTGTGTCCGGAGTGGTGCCCTGGGCGCGGACCTCGGAGAAGTTCTCCATGAGCAGCTGCCGCTGCTCAGCGTCGAGCCGGTCCATGCCGCCGCGCATGTAGCGGGTGAACGCGTCGGCGTAGCGTGCGTCGACGTTCTCCTCCCGGACGGGCCCGGCCGGGGTGGTGCCGGCCTGGATGATCTGGGAACGGTCGACGGTGTCGAGCTGGGCGAAGCGCTCCAGGCGCTCGATGTCGCCGGACACCTCGGTCAGCCGGGCCTCGGCCTCGTCCCAGTTCTGCCGCTCTTCCGCGGTCAGGTCGCGGTTGTCGGCCTCGGCGGCGTCGCGGATGGCGCACATCCGCTGCCACACCTTGTTCTGCTCCTCGATGAGCCTGGTGAGCTGCACGCTCATGATGTCGGGTTGTCCTTCCTGGTCGGCAGCCCGTAGCGGGCCGCGTAGGCGTTGATCAGGTCGTTGGGGGACAACCGAGTGGACTCGCCCGGCTCGGTGCCGACGGTGCCGCGAGTGGACTCACCCGGCTCGCGGTCGACGACCTTCAGCAGGTCCAGCAGTTCCGGCTTGTACGCGGCGCGGCGCTCGATCGCACGAACGTCGCCCCGGTGCACCAGCGCGGTAGCCACGGACCTCAGTCCCGCCTCGGTCTCTTCGTAGGCGGGAAAGGTGACGGCGCTGACCTCGATCAGGCGGACCTCGCGGATGATCCGCACGTCCACCTCGATCGGCTCGTCGTAGCCGTCGACCTCGATTTCCTCGGTGTTCCAGTCGTCCTTGACGACGTAGAACCCGAAACTCATCCCGGTGATGTTGCCGTTGCGCACGTTGGCCTTCAGGTCACGCACGTAGGACAGCTCGGTGTCCAGAGCGGAGTTCACCGGCAGGCCCTTGGTGTCCTGGCCCAGGGTCAGCGAGCCGGCTGACACGCGGGACACCACGTAGTAGGAGTCGTGGTCGATCAGGAACCGGGCGTCGCCTTCGGACAGGGTCTTGGTGAATGCGCCCGACGCGATCTCCTCGTAGAAGCCCCACCGCAGCGGGTTCCCGATCGCGGTGCGGGTGTTGAACACCGCGGCGTAGCCGTGGAACCGTTCGTCACCGTTGTCGCTGTCGCCGTCGGCGCGGATGGCCACCCCGGCGGTGGACAACGGCAGACGGCGACGCTCCTCAGTCGTCGGCGCCAGAATCGTCATCATCATCTCCACTCGGTGCGGGGTTCGGTGCGGACGGACCCGGCGCGGGCGGGTTGCCGAGCGGGGCCATGTTCAGCGGCTGCAGGTAGGTGTCGCCGCCGTCGACCGGGGTCATGTTCTCCTTGGCGCGGATGTCGTTCGCGCTCATCGCGCCGACCTCACGCATCACGCGGTAGAACTCGGCACGGGCCCGCGAGTCACCGCGCAGCAGCCCTTCGACGGTGTACTCGGCGTACTCGTCCGGAGCGACCGGCCGCACCAGCTCCTTGGTGATGCGCTGCTCAGTCGGCACCAGCCACATCGGGTGCAGGTCGAACACGACGAACCCGAGCGCTTGCTGCTCCAGTCCGGTCCCCCAGCTGGTCGACCGCTCGGTCTCCATCAGCAGGAACAGCGGCACGCCGAACATGCGGGCGATCTCGACCACCTGGAACCGGCGCGACTCCAGGAACTGCGCGTCCTTGTACGGCATCGTGATCGGCTCGAACGACGCACCCGAGTCCAGGACGGCGACGTCGTAGGCGTTGTCCGAACCGGACACCTTCGCCTTCCACCGCGCCTTGAGCGCCTCGGCCTGCTCGGGCTGCAACCGCTGCTCGGTCTGCAGGATGCCCGACAGCATGGCGCCCTGCCCGAAGAACTTCGCCCCCGACTTCTCCGCGGCCAGCGCCAGCCCGACACCCTGCGACGCCGCCCGCACCGGCGATACCCCGCAGGTGCCGTCGTAGCCCAGCCCGGGGATGTGCAGGATCTCCCGCGACGTGCGCACGTGGATCCGGCCGTCGTCGTCGGTGACCTCGAACAGCTTCCCGCCCGGCACCGCGTCGCTTGAGGTGTCCCGGTAGGCACGGACGCGGTCCGGGCGGATCGGCCACAGCTCCCGCACTTCGCCGGAACGGGAACGGATCTTCTGCTGGTAGCTGTTGCCCCACAGCAGCCGGTGCACGTAGGACAGCCGCCACAGCTCGAACGGCGTCAGCTCCGGATGCGGGTCCCGCAGCAGCCGCGACTTCGTGCGCACCTTGGTGTCGTCGCGGTAGGTCGGCAGCGGCAGCGCGGCCGACACCGACGAGATCAGCGCCACCGATCGCCACACCGCCGGCATGTGCAACGCGGTCAGCTCGGTCACCGGGACGCCGGCGTCGCCTGACGGCCCGCGCATCCAGTCCAGCAGGCTCGACGAGGTGAGTGGAACGGCCGGGTTCTCGACGCTGCGCTGGAACAGCCCGAACAGCCCCGTCACCGTGCCCGCCCTTCCCCGCGCTCGGCGGCGGCTCGGCGCTGCTGCTTGGCCTCGGCGGCGGCCCGCTCACACGCCACCACCCCGGCGACCCCGCCGAGGATCAGCGCGGCCGGCACGCTCACCAGCCCCACGCCGACCAGAGCGGCCAGCACGAACAGCGCTTCGAGCGCGAGCACCACCACGGGCGTCCCCTTCACCACAGGTTCGGACCGTCGTCGGTGACGATCAGGTCGACACGGGTCGTGTACGCCCACCGGGCCACGGTCAGCGCCACCAGCGGTGCGATGTCGGTGGCACCGTCCTTGCGGGCCCAGGCGATCGCGTCGGCGGTCTGCTTCGTGCGCGCGCCGGCCACCGCCTCGTCCAGCTGGGTCTGCCCGAGGTGGCGGAACGTGCCCTGCTTGACAGCGTCGAGCACGTGCCCGCAGGCGGCGGCCATGTCCACCGCCGTGGTCACGGCCAGCTCCCCACGCTTCGGCTTCGCCGGGTCCTCCGGCACCGTCAGCCCGACCTTGTCCAGGTCGGTCTTCAGCGAGGCGTAGGTCCCGCGGCCCATGCCCACCGCCAGCGGATCCAGCGCGGCTTTCAGCTCGACCAGCCGGGCCACGATCCACCCGGTGTCGGCCCGGTAGTCGACCAGCTGCACATGTCCCAGCTCGTCGTCACGCACCCCGTACAGCGCGATCGAGGCGTAGTCCCGCGCCGGCGAGATGTCCACGCCGAGCGCCACGTCGCCCCGCCGCTTCGACATGCTGTCCGCCAGATCGACCCAGCGGGCCATGTCGATCGCGCCGCCGCCTGCGACCCGTTTCGGCCACAGCCCCAGCACCTCGCGGGCGAAACCCAGCGCCTGGTTACTGGTCATCGACCGGCGCAGCTTGCCGATGGTTTCCTCGGTCACCCGCCCGTAGCCGAGCGCGGGGTTGGCCTGCGCCCACAGCCCGCGGTCGTCGAGGTTCATCGCGGCCCGGTCGTCCAGGTGCCCGGCGATACCCCAGTCGCGGTAGCCCAGCGAGTCGTCCCCGCCGGCCTCGGCGCGGGCCTTCAGCTCGAACATGACCTCGCCGGTGTCGCCGGTCAGCGGCGGCGAGGACAGGTAGATGATCTGCGCGTTCGGCCGGGCGATCAGGGTCGGCATCAGCGCGTCCTGCTGCTCGGGCGTGTACGCGAACGCCTCGTCGATGATGTTGCAGTCGCCCGAGAAGCCGCGCCCGCTGCCTTTGGACCGGGCGACGAACTTGATCCGCTGCTCGGTGTCGAGCCGCTCGAAGCCCTCTTCGCCGTTCGTGTTGCTGATCTTGACCATGACGCCGTCGACGTCGACCAGCGTTTCGGTGAGCGGCGCACCCAGCGCGCGGATCAGGCGCCGGATCTTCCGGAACGCCTCCAGCGCGGTCTTGTACTCGTGGGCCGACCAGATGATCAGCTCCTCGCCGCGGCCGAAGAACCCGGCCAGCGCGCGGCCCTCGCCGAGGCCGCCCTTGCCGTTCTGGCGGGCAACCCACTCGGCGTACTCGTAGCACGCCCACTTGCCGTCCGGCCGGGTCGACATCATCAGGTCGACGCCGTCGCGCTGCCACGGCTCGTACGGCTTGCCCGCCGCGGCCATCAGGTCGGCGGCGAGACCGCCGTAGCTGCCGACGATGGTCGGCGGCCGCCACTCAACCCGCGGCGCCGCTGCCCCGCGCAGCAGGCTCGGCGTGCTTGGCGGCGAGAGCAACAAGGACGCCACCGCCCTTCCGCTCGGGCTGCTTCGCGGGAGCTGCCTTCACCAGGTCCGCCACCGCCATCCGGAACGCCGACTGCAGCTCCCGTGCCTCGGTCAGCACCTTGTCGACGATCACCTCGACGCGGGTGCCCTCGTCGTTGCGGGACCAGAACCGCAGCCAGTCCTCGCCGTTCAGGTGCCGGTCGAGGCGGTCGAGCCGGTCGGCCATCCGGCACGCCTCCAGCAGCATCTCCCGATGCAACGGCGATGGCGCCCAGGCCGCGGTCATCTCGTCCCACAGCCGCCGGCCCCGCTGTCCCAGCCCCTGCTCATCAGGCACAGGCGTCACGGGCTCGTCCTGCGTCACGGGTGACGTCATGGCCTCCGGAGTGATCACCAGACAGTTCCCGACCACGCAAAGTGAGTGATCGCCCTTGTCGTGCCGCCGTTTCCGATCACGGTAGACACGCGCCCGCGCGGCCGCCTTCTTGTCGACCATCACACCCCCTAGACGCCCTGCTCGGGGGGAGATTCCACGGCGAGGCCGGGGTCTCCTATGGCCTGGTCAGGGAAGTTCTTCGGGCCCCCCGGGTCCTGGTCGGCCTGGTGGTGGTGTCTGGTTGGGCTGTGTCAGAGGGTGGCGGGGTCGATCATGATCTCGTCTCGTGGTGCGTGTGTGCGGAGTCGGTTGGACTTGCGGCTGTTGCACGCACGGTGAGCGAGCCTGCAGTTGTTCCGGTCGAGGGGGTCGCCGCCTTGCCACAGTTCACGGACGTGGTCGACGGTGCGGGACATCGGGTGTGTCGGGTCGAGCAGCTGGCTCACCCACGTACCGCACAGCCAGCAGTGCGTCTCCTCGGCGTAGACCTGGGCGCAGAGCTGGCGCCAGCGGTGCCCGGTGCGGCCTGGTCCTCGGGGTGGCATGGTGTGTCACCACCCTGGCGTGACGAAGCCCCGGCCTTGTCTGTGACGGGGCCGGGGCTTCGGGCATAGCTCACCACTGTGGATCACAGTACGTTCGGTGCAGGTCAGAGCGCAAGCAGGGTGGTGGTCACCGGTGTGTCGGCGTGCGCCCCCCGTTGGGCATCACCAGCCGGGAGGTTTGCGGTGGCGGTTCTTGTCGCGCCAGCGTCGGTCACGCCAGGCGTAGGTCTCCGCCTCCAACGTGAACGATCAGTGGAAGCGGGTGACCTCGCGCCGCTTCGGCAGCATCTTGCGGATGAGGAGCAGGGGCATCCACACCATGATTCCCCAGATACCGAACGTGCAGAGGGTCATGATCAGGTGGAAGGTGTGCGCGGTTTCGCGCTTGACCTTGCGCACGGCGTAGCTGGGGTGCTGCTGGTTCATGTTGGCTCCTCGGGCGTGGTCTCCTGGAGTCGCTGGGTCAGCGACTGTCGTTACTGGGTCGCGGGCCGGTTCCGGCGCTGTTGTCGAGCGGTGACCGGATGTCGTCCGCGGCGTGACACAGGAGGTCGATCCCGGCGTTGGCCATGGTGGTCATCCTGCGTTTCCGGTGGGTGTGGTGTGGCGTCGTGCGTAGGAGGCGAGCGCGTCGGCCCGGGACACGAGGCGACGCGACCGTGTGCCGGCGGTGGCCCAGTGGTCTTCGTGGCACCAGCGGCGCAGGGTGGTGACGGGGATGTCGAGCTGGGTGGCGAGGCTGGCGTAGTCGGCCCAGTCGGTGCCGAGCTGGTGCCAGCGGTCGCGGGTCCAGACGGTGTGGCAGGCGGGGCAGCGGATCTCGGTGTCGCCGAGGCGGACGCGAAGTGTGGCGCTGCAGGGCAGGGTGATGGGGTCGGCGTCTCGGTCGACGGTCATGACGGTGATGGGGCAGGTGCCGATGCGGATGACGGGGACGGTGAGGCGGCGGGCGCGCACGAGCTGGTCGCGCACAGCGCGCATCTCGTCGGCGAACGCGTCGACCCAGTCCTGGGCCAGGATCCAGTCCCAGTGGAACCGCAGCGTGGCGAGTTCGCGGGTCATGGTGATCCGGCCGGCGGGGACGGTGGCGCGCATCTGGTCGGGTGGTGTGTCGACGCTGCGGTCTTCGCGGATCTGGCGGGCCCACTGTTCGACGACGGCGAGCGCGCCGGGTCCGCCGGTGTCGGTCTCGCCGGTGCGTACGTCGGTGTGGACGATCAGGTCGTCGACGGCGGGTGAGCGAGAGCCGTAGCCGGGTCGGCCGCGTCCGCCGCTGGTGGTGGGTAGGAGTTGTTCGGGGTCGTCGAGGACGGCGTACAGGTCGCCGATTTCGCGGAGGAGAGCGGCGAGCTGGTCGCCGCAGCGTGGGCAGGTCTGGCGGCCGGGTGCGGCGCGGTAGGGGATGCCGTCGGCGTTGGTGCAGCCGAGGAGGCAGGGCCGGACATGGTTCATGGCGTGGGCTCCTCGGGGTCGTAGGCGGCGTAGAGCGGCAGGCCGAGCCAGCGGAAGACCTGGACGAGTTCGTCGTCGGTTTCGTAGTCGTCGGGCAGGCGGGTGAGTCGGCCGCCGATGTCGGGCTGGTCGGCGAACCCGGTGGGGCGGCCGTGTGCGCGGACGAAGTCGTCCCACGGGCTGGTCATCGGTCCTGCTCGTCGTCGAGCTGCCGTAGCGCGGCGCGTGCTCTGCGCACTGACGTGGCGGTCCAGAGGAGGGCCAGGGCGCAGACGGCCAGGGCGACCAGCTGAACGGTCGTCGAGGTGGTCATGCCGGGTCCTCGGGTCGGTGGCCGGTGAGCAGGGCGACGAGGTCGTTGACGGTGCAGGTGACCCACTGGGCGCCGGGGTCGGACACGCCGTGGCGTTTGTGGACGGTGAGTCCGGCGACGGCGTCGTCGTTGCCGCGTTCGGCGGCGGTCTCGGCGGCCCACGTGCCGAGGGCGAGGCGGGTGGTGTTCTTGCACTCGATGACGACGCGGCCGTTGGCGAGGGCGGGCGATAGGCGGACGCCGCCGATGTCGCCGCGGTCGTTCGCGCCGGTCTTGACTCGGCGGTCGATGCGGTCGTCGACCCAGCGGGCGAGGTGGTCGGCGATGTCGCGTTCGAACCGGGTACCAGCCTGGCGGGCGGATCGGTGGTTACGGCGGCGGGCTTCAGGCATCGGGGTTGGCCTCTCGAACTCGGGAGTCGTGGTAGCCGTTCATGACGGTGTGGCGGCGGGTTCGCGTGCGGCACGGCTGGTGCGGCCGTGCGAGGCAGGCGGGGCAGGCGACGGTGCGCGGGCTGGTCCGGATCTCGGCGTCGGTCTGGCCGGCGAGGTCGTTCCAGAACAGGCCGTGGCGGCTGTGGCCGGTTCGCCCGGGGTGGCGGGTCACGGCGGAACAGGCGAGCTGAGCAGCTCGTCGACGAGCTGCTCGGCGAGGCCGTGGACGGTTGCGGCGTGACCGAGGCACGGGCGGCACCACGTCAGGACCGGTGTAGGCGGGCTCGTCGGTGCACGCCGCGTCCACTCGCGGGCCTGGGCAAGCGGGATGCGCTGGTGGCCGGCGCCGACGAACGCGCCGCACATCGCCATGGCCTGCGAGCACGACCGGGACTTGCGACCGGGTTGGTAGCCGGGCAGGTCGAGATGGACGATCCGCCCGGACTCGGACGGTTCGATCGCGAGGATGTCGGTCACGATGCCTCCATGGGTTGCTCGGCGCGGCAGAGGGCGCAGGGTGAGGTGCCGGTGTCGCGGCGGATCAGGCGTCCACCGTCGGTGCCGTGTGCGCATCGCATCCGGGGGTCGGCGCGGGCGGCGTCGAGTTCGGCGGCGAGCGCGGCACGCTGCTCGGCCTGGCGGGCGTCCCATGCCTCGGCCGACTCCCGGGCCTCGGCGCAGGTGCGGCACGGCGGCGGGTACTCGTCGCCAGCGTGGCGCGGGCAGCGGGCAGCGGGTCGTTGTCCCCCAGGGTTTTCGGGGGTGGAGGACTGTTCGCGCACGCGTTGCCCTACGTAACCCTCCTCCCCAAGGTGATCACTAGGGGATAGGGATAGGGATAGGGAGTCGCCGAACTTCTCCCGCATTTCGTCCGAACGTTCGCCGTTCGTTCGTAGTGTGTTCGCGCGAACATCTGGCGAACTGGCGTCTCGTTTGGACCGTCCCCGGGCCATGCGCACGCGGGCTTTCTCTCGGTCAGCGCGGATCTTCTCAGCAGGCCGTTGGATGTCGAGCCAGTCGCGGAACCGCCAGCCGTCGAGGCCGTCACGCTGCTCGGGTGTCCACAGTCCAACCTGGACCAGGACACCCGCGAGGCGCTTACCGGCGGGCCAAGTGGCGACCCAGTACGACGGCACCCAGCCATCGGTGAGCACGTCCGGGCGCATCGAGTAGGCACCGGCCATGGCCCACAAGCCAATCGCAGCCGGTCCCGCTGCCCTCATCTTCGGGTGTTCGGGCGCGGTGTCAGCGACCCGGAAATCAGGCACTATGCGGCCCCCTTCGTGATCGTGCGCGGCGCGAGCCCGAGGCGTTCCCGAACTCGCGCCACCGTGAACGTGGTCGTCTTCGTGTGCACGCCGATCTCGGCGTCCGTCCAGCCGCGTTCCCACAGCTCGGCGAACAGCCGCGACCGGTCCTTGGTGTCGAGCGCCTCGGCGGGCAACTCGCCTCGGCGTGCCAGGTCGTAGAGAAGGCGCCGCGCCGTCGCGCGGACGTCGGGGCGGATGTCGTCGTGGTCCGTGTGGTTCACCGGCGCCTCCTCTCGGGGTTGGGAACCGGGTCGGCCCGCGGCGGGAGAACACGCGGACCGACCCGGGGTCTAGTGGGTGGGCAGGTGGATGTCGGGGTGTGGCTCGGAGTCGACGTCGGCGCGCCAGGCTCCGGCGAAGGCGTCGGCGAGCTGCTGGCCGGTCATGACGTCGACGGCGCGGTGAGCAAGATGCCGCGCTGGTAGCCGAGCGCGACGGCCTGCGCCCTGTCTCGGGCGCCGAGCTTGCGGAACAGCGTGCGGGCGTGGGACTTCACGGTGTCCTCGGACAGGTGGTGGCCCTTGCCGATCTCGCCGTTGGTCTGTCCGACCGACATGCCGACGAGCACCTGTAGCTCGCGGTCGGTGAGCTTCGCTTCCTTGGCCGCAAGCCGACTCGCACCAGCGATGGCGGACTTCGGGGTCATCGCGTAGGTCGGCAGGTTCTCCTTGACCGTGGGCACCTTCACCAGCGCGATACCGCAGGACTCCAGCCAGCGAACGAGGCTGTCCCAAGTGGCCGGTTGAACGATCACGGCTTGCGGTTGCGGCCTTCTGGGCTTCTGGGTGTTCACCATCGGCTGTTCCTCCTTCGTAGGTGGGCCTCGGCCGCGGCGCGGTCGTCGGCCATCTGCCACAGGTCGGTGAGTCGGGGTAGGGCGGGTGCGGCGTTCTGTCGATTGCGGGCGGTCAGGGTGGCGATCAGGGTGCGGGCGAACTCGCGCCACTGCCGCCGGTTCACGGCACACCGCCACGCGGGTCGAGGAGCTGGCGGGCGGCGTCGAGGCGCGCCCAGTCGGCCGGGTCGCCGCCGACGTCTGGGTGCGCCTTCCGCACGGCACGGCGCAGCATCACCGGAACGGCCTCACGAACGGCGGGGTCGACGCCGTCGCGGTCGGGCATGTCGGCGAACTTGATGAGCCACTGGAGCGCGTCGTCGGCCGAGTCGAACCCGGTGGTCGCCGCGCCTTCGATGGCGCGCCAGCCGCTGTACTGCTCGCCGCTGGACGTCACGCCGTACCGGTCGACCTTGCGCAGCGCCTCCAGTGCGAGCGCGATCGCACGGACGTTGACCTGCCACGGCGAGCCTGCCGGGTCGCGGGACCAGCGGTTGGTGTAGGTCGCGCACGGGTAGGACAGCGGGCCGTGCTTCGACTGGAACGACAGGATCACGCCGCGGTGGTGCACCTTGGCGTTCGCCCGCAGCATGCCGTCCTGGCGGACGTCCGCGTCGGTGGTGACGACCCGCAGCGCGACGGCGCCCTGGACGTCGAGGTAATCCAGCTCCCGGCCGAGCAGGGCCAGCGTGTCGGACCAGGTCGCACGAAACGGCGACGGGCGCGGCGCTCCGGCAGGGTACGGCCACGACCGCATCGGTTCGATCTGGTAGCGCAAGTCAGGCATCGACGCTCACCTCCGTCGGCACGGCGTCCGGCTGGACGTACATGCGGCGGGCACGGTCCGGGCGCGGGAACAGGCCGTCCATCCCCGGCGGTTCCGGCCGGGGATGGGGCTCGCCGTCTCCCCCGCCACCGGGTCGGCGGAACTCGACACAGGTGTACTGGTCGGCCATCGAGTAGCGGCCCTGCTCGTCGCGCGGGCCATCGAGAAGTTCGGCGGGTCGGCGGCCCATCATCGTGACAAGCAGGATCGGGCAGCCGGAGCCGCGGCCCATGTTCCGGAACGGGGCGTCGCGCAGACAGCGGCAGCACCATTTCGCGGTCCACGCGTCGCCCTCGGTGCCGTTGCTGAAGGCGGGCTCGTCGATGCTGCGGGCCAGGATGTCGTCGTAGTCGACGCTCATGCTGGCCAGCCCTTCAGCTCAGCGCGGACCCGGCCGAGCAGTCCGGCCCACGGCTCCGGAGCGGCGGCCTCGGGTTCGTCGTCGGTGTCGACCGGCGGCAGCGTGCGCGGGTACGCGTGCCCACAGGCACAGGAGCCGGGAACGCCCTTCGGGTCGTCCCACGGGTAGGCGTGCCGGTGCTCCGCCTCGGCCGGGACCTCGCCGCGAACCCGCTCCAGCTCGTCCGCCACCTCGGAGGCGGCCCGCCTTGCCTCCTCGAGGAGCGTGGCGAGCCGCTGGTTCTCCGCGGCCTCGGCGTCGCGTTCCTGCCGGTACACCTCGGCGCGGGCCTGGACGTCGGCGAGCTCGTCCAGCTGGCGGCGCAGGTCGGCGAGGTCGGTGGTCGCGGTGGTGGCGCGCTGCTCGGCGTCCGCGAGCTGGCCGCGCAGCTCCTCCAGCTCGCCGTCGTCGACCGGGGCGGCGGCGCCGGCCGCGAGCGGTTCCATGATCTGGCGGCGGACGGCCTCGGCGAATTCGTCGATCGTCTCTGGGGGCAGCGGGTCGTCACCGGCGCGTGTGGCGAGCCGGTTGTCGACGCGGCGTAGCACGGTGCTCGGGTCCGGGATGCCGGGCATGGTGGTGGTCATGGCCGCCTCCGCAGCGACCACTTGCGCTTGGCGACGACGGCTTGCCCGGCCTCGACGAGCGGGCGCCCGTGGTAGGAGCCGTCGGCGTCGACCGGGGTGGCGTCGGCGTAGACCTCGCCGGTGTCGCGCAACACCACCCGGACCCGGTCACCCGGTCCGGGTGTGGACTCATGGACCTGGAGTTCAGCGTAGATCTCCGGGAACGCGGCCCGGAGCCTGGCGAACTCCGGCTCGGTCGCGGCGAACATCGCGGCCATGATCAGCCCGGGGAAGCTCAGGCCGCGGGCTTTCTGGCAGCACTCGTAGTCGTAGGCGTTCACCGGGGCCTCCTGGGGTTGTCGTCGAACCAGCGGCGGGCGGCGTGCATGGCCTCGGCGTGCGCGAGCAGGTCGCGGCCGCGGTTCGCGGTGATGGCGCGCTTCAGCTCGCCGGGGAGTCGTTGCCAGCTGGCGTAGCAGCTGTACCGGTGGTGTGGCACCGGAGTGCCGCAGCCACATGGGCACGGGTGGGGCGGACGCGACGGTCTACTCATTGGCCATCGCCGGTAGGTGCACGTCCACCATCCGAGGCGGCCGGATCGGCTCAGGCGGCCGGGTTTCCTCGGCGGGCGGCATCGGGCGGGCGGGGTTGCCGTCGTACTGGCCGATGCCCCAGACGATCGCGTGGCACGCCCACTCGAACCACCAGTAGTGCGTGCGGAAGTCGAACTCCCAGGCGTCGGGGAAGCCGAAGCCCTTGTACGAGAAGGTTTCGAGCATCTCGCGGGCGTTCGCCTCGAACGTCAGGTCGTAGTCCGCGGCGTACTCGATGAGCGCCCGGCTGGTGCCGGGTGGCACGTGGCGGTACCGGATCGACTCGACGAGATGCTCACGCACGGTCTGGACGAACTTCGTCTCGCTGTAGCGCTGGATGTTCCTGGAATCGCTGGTGACCTTCTCGGCCCAGTAGCTGAGGTTCGGTTCTCCGTCGTACCCGCCGCCCCGGAAGAACGTGAACATGTCGTCCACGCGACGAAACACGAAGCTCTCGCCGTCGCCCTGGAAGATCAACGCGCCGGGCACGGTGATCAGATCGAACCAGTAGTGCCAGCTCCGCTGCGGGTTGCGGAACTGCACGTGGCGGTAGAGGCCGTCATCGTGGGCGATGGTCATCTGGTGGTGGGCGGTGTCGCGGGCGAACCGCTGCGCCATGTCGTAATCGGCCATGGCTAGTCGTCCTCGGGCAGCTTGTCGATGGCCTTCTGCACCAGCCGGGCGGCGGCCCACAGGGTGGTGGACTCCTCCTTGGACAGTTCGGTGGTGATTGCGCGGCGGATCTCGGCCTGCGAGTCGTCGAACGCCTCCCGGGCCTCTTCCGATGTGTCGCTGTTGGCGTAGCCAGCCAACCTGTCGGCGACGTCGAGCACGGCTTGCAGTGCCCTACCCCACCGGGCGGCGTACTCCCGTACATGCGGATGGTCGCTGTCGCAGTCCTGTAGTTCGACGTGCATCACGTCACGCTGCGAGGCCAACAGTTCCCGTGCGTTCATCGGGTCACGCGCCCTTCGGCTTCTGCGGGCAGCTGGCCGGGTGGGACGCATCGGTAGTGACCGCCCGGCACCACGGGCACACAACGACGGGCGCCTCGGCGAGCCGGGCGACCGTGGACAGGTCGACCATGCCGTCCACACCGGACTCAGCCAGCCGCGCCGGGTCGACGGCCACGACCAGCGACACATCCCGACCACCGATCCGGCCCCACACGACCACCCGGCCGGCGCGGACGGCGAACACCGCGTTGGCCTGCACCGTGCGGGCCCACGCCAGGAACGCGGCGACGTTGCCGGGCGTGATGTGCAGGACGGGGATGTCGTCGAGGCCGCACACGTACGCCAGGTCCGACTGGGACAGGCGGTGCCGCTGGCGGTGCTCCTCGATGGCCACGGACGCGGCGAGACGGGTCGTTATCATGTGACACGCCCGATCAGCAGCAGCACGGCCAGGACTAGCGCCAGGAGGCCAGCGGCCGTGCGCAGACAGCCAGGGGCGGGCGGCGTGGGGATCGTGGTCACGATGTGCCGCCGCCTTCCTGCTTGTTCAGGTGGGCAGTCAGGTCCGGGTCGTCCGGCCGCAGCGGGTCGCCGTCGGCCTGGCCCTGCTCGTCGACGACCTCGCCGTCGATGGCGTCGGGCTCCGGGTGTTCGGCGTGGAGCATGGCGTCGAGGTTGTCCGGGGTGAGGTCGACGCGGACCGAGCCGTCGGCCTCGATCGCGCTGGCGAGTTCCGTCGACTTGGGCATCCACCGGGCGAGGCGCAGGAACGCGGTCTTGACGGCCATCTCGTCGAAGTTGTCCCGCCACGGACCGACTACCTCACCGGCCTTGTTGCGGGCCATGGCGAAGCGGTCGCGGTGCTCCTCGGCCTCGGCTTTGCTCAGGTGCCAGAGGTTGTAGCCGCCGCTGGTGTACTTGACGACCGCGTAGTACCCGACCGCCTCACCGCGCGGGCCGTCGAGCCGCGGCCTGTGCACGATGTTGTCGGCCAGCCCATATTCCAGGTCGAACTGGTCGTGCTCGTGCACGACCCGGCCGGTGAGTGTCGCGATCTGTCCCGTTCGCTGGGCGAGTTCGCGGTAGCCCTGGTAGCCGATGATCAGCTGGGCGCGGTGGCCCCCGCGCCTCGTACGACCATTCTCATCGGTCCACACCAAGTTCTTGTCCCAGAACGGCAGCAGCCAGGCATGGCCGAGCACACCGGGCCGCAAGCCCAGCTGCGCGCAGGTCATTAGCCCGCCGAGCACCGAGTCCGGGTCGCACATGGTGAGTTTCGGTGTGGTGCGCAGGCAGGTGAGCGCGTCGCGCACCAGCTGCGCTGCCTCGGCACCGCGTGGCATGGCCAGCTGGAATTGGTCCCGCAACGCGGTGATCCGCTGCCCGAGCGACGGCGGCGCGTCCTTCTTCTGGTCCTCGGCGGCCGGGGCGGTGTTCTCCTGCACCCGGCGGGTCAACTCGCGTCCCATGTAGACAGTCCTCTCAGTTCGTGAACCGCAGCACGCGTGTACGGCATGCGCGGTAGATGTCGGGGTGGTCGGCGGCGAGCCGGTCGACGTCGATCACGTCGGCGGTGACCGGCTCGGTGTAGGCGGCCACCAGCTCCGGGTGGTCGCGCATGAACCGGTCGGGCAGGAACCGGCCGGTGTTGGTCCACGTGGCGACAACCTGGTCGCCGCACACCAGCTGTTCCCGGTCACCGAGCAGGCCGCGCACGCGGTTGCGCACCGCGGCGTCGACGGCCTCGGCCGCCTTCAGCGCGGCAGCCGCCTTGTCGCGCTCGGCCGCCAGCTCGTCCCGGTCGCCGGCGTCGATCTCGACGACGCTGTCGATGTCGCCGACGCTGTAGCGGTCCTTCAGGTAGGTGGTGGCGGCGTCCGAGCCGCCCCACTCCGGCGGCACACCGGCCCGGACGTGGTCGTGCCAGAACCGGCGGGACACGTCGACCAGGACGCCGATCAGCTCGTCGTCCCGCTCGATCACCCGGTACTCGTTGCGCTGCCCGGCGATGAGCACGGCGACGTGCCAGCGGGACAGGCCGGTGACGGCCATGCCCCACTGCGCCTGCAGCTCGGCATGGTCGGCGGTCTGCCCGTCGGCCCACTCGTGTGCCACCCAGTGCGAACACGTCTTGCCCTCGTATCCGGCGCCGTCCGAGCACACCCCGTCCGGGTTGGCCAGCATCCACGGCCATTCCCTCGACCGGTACGTTCCGACCTGGGTGACGGCCAGGTGGTGCACGCGGGCGAACCGGTCCCGTACCACCGGTTCCAGCAGCTGGCCCATCTCGGCGGCCTCGGACGGCACGTCGTCGACCAGCGGCAGGGCGCCGGTCTTGTCGAGCCACAGTTCGTAGGGCGAGGTGTAGCGGGTCAGACCGACCAGAGTGGACACGTCCGACCCGCCGACCCCCGTACGCCGGGCGGCCAGCCACCGGGCGCGGTCAGCACCCGGCGGCAAGACCAGCTCGGCAACGGAGGCGTCGATCACCGTGACCGCCTCGGCGTGATCGTGGCAACCTGCCCGGCGACGACCTCGATGTGGTCCCCCGCGTGGCCGTAGCCCAGGGAGCACGGCGGGCCATCAGAATGGATCAGCGAGCACTCCGAGACGACGGTGCCCGGGTCGAAGTCGTCGCCGACCTTCAACACCGAACGCTGCTCGGCCTCGGCCCGTTCACGGTCGCGCCGATCCCACTCGGCCTGCGCCTGGACCAGTGCCTTCGCCTTCTCGTCCTCGTTGCGCGGCCGCTTCGCGGTCCACGTCCTCCCCGACGTGTCGAGGTCCAACTCCGGGTGCACCATGCGCAGCCGGTCCAGCAGAGTCTCCGCGGCCGCCAACACACCGCGTCCAACGTGGACCTCCAGGCTGAACACCGTCACCGGCTCGTACCGGAAGTCCGTCTGGTCGAGGTCGTCGAACGTCTCCGGACGCTTGGTGATCTTCTGCTCGGTCATGAGGTGAGTCCTTCCAGGAGGTAGCCGAGCCCGGTCGCCAGCAGCCCCAGAAGTGCGGCGCCGAGCAGGAACGCGATGGCGGTGATGAACCAGTGGGCGGCGACGTCGAGCTGGTCGCCGATGCGAGTCAGGCGCGGGTGTTTGCTCACAGCTCCCCCGTCCCGTGGCACACGCCGCAGGTGTAGTCAGTGCCCGGGCGGGTGCCGGTCTCGTTGCACGACTTGCAGCCGCGTGGGTTCTTCGCGGAGTCCTGCGCGGCCGCGACATCGGGGTCGAAGGTGTCCTTGTCTCGCCTCCTCATGCGGGCACCTCCACCAGCAAATCGGCATCCGACTCGTAGGGGCGGCGGAAAGCGGCCTCGTCGATGGCGACCGGCAGGCACGACCAGCAGGCGTGCTGCTCGTGGTCCGGGAGCGGGTTGTCCGGGTCTCCGACGACCCGGCAGCAGCTCACTGCGTCGACGGCGATGCACCACGGGCACGGCACGGGCACGATGTCGTACGCCTCGACCGGCTGGCCGCCGAGCCGCCGCACCTCGGCGGCGAGCGCGGCGCCGGGTAGGGCGACCGCGGGCAGGACGTCGGTCCGCTCGGCGTCGGTCTCGACGGGGACGGCCGGGCGGCGGGACCACCAGCGCTGCGGGCGCTCGTCGTCCGGGCGGTGCTTGTGGCGGCCGCGCGGGAAGGGTTCGCCGCCGCCGTACAGGTTCCACAGCTCGCGGACGCGGTACTCGGTCCGACCGAGGCGGTGCTGTCCGCCCATCCGGGGCACGGTGCGCGTCATCGGGCACCACCGTTGTCCGGGCCACAGTTGCGGCAGGTCACCGGCCGGTTCGTGGTCGTGTATCGGGTGTTCCGGTGCATCTGGGAACCCGTGCGGCACAGCGGCCATGGGTCCTGCAACGTTGCCCACGGCCGGTGCACAGCACCGCCTCGCACCGAGACGACGTTCGGTCGCGTCGGGGCATTCACCGTCCCCCGCGTGGCGTCCTCGGCGAGCGCGCGGGCGTGCAGCTCGTCCAGGACAGCCTGGCGGTCGTCGAGTTCGACGGGCCTGCCCTCACATACACGACGGGCCAGCTGGTCGGCGCGGTGGCCCAGTGCCGTGGTCGACATGGCCTGGTACCGGGCCGTGATCGTGGAGGTCGTCATCGGGCACCGCCCAGCACCAGCAGCACGACGGCCGCCAACACGACGACCGAGGCCGCCGCCAGCAGCGCACAACGGCCGCGCGGCTCCGACGCCCGATACCCGCCCGGCAACTCCCCCGGGTCGTCCGCCTCGGCGATCCGCGCCCCCATCACCGCCAGCACCGGCCCGCCCAGCAGGTTCCACGGCCGCACCGCCTGGTCGGCCAGCAGCGGCAGCACCAGCCCCGGCGCCTCGCGCAGCGTCACCAGCTCGGCCTGCTCACGAAGCCGCTCTTCGGCGCGCTGCTGCGCGGCCTTGTACTCGGCCGTCGCCCAGTCCTCGGTCCCGATCGCGCCCTTCTCCGGCGCGCCCTCGTTGAGCACGACCCGCTCCCGTCGGGGGCCGGTAGGCTGCTTCTTCGTCATGAGAGGTTCCTTTCGAGTTGATCTCTCGTGGCAGGCGGTCCCGTGTAGGCGCACGGGGCCGCCGTCTTACTTCCTGCTCGGGCACCCCGAGTGCGGGCATGGGAGCTGCGACACGGGCTTGCCGCACCACGTGCAGAACCAGGAGCCGGAGGCGGTCACGACGCGTCCCGGAGCTGGGCGGTGCCGCGCGTGACGGCAGCGAGGTACTTCCGCAGCTCCTCATCCGGCACGAGGTAGTAGCGGCCCGCCTTGATGTGGCCGAGCTCGCCGGAGTGGATCAGCGCCAGCACGGTGTCGTAGGGAATGCCGAGCTTCTCGGCGACCTCCGACGGGGTCCACGTGGCACGAGCCGGAGCCTGCGCGGCCTTCCGGAGTTGGCGGACCTCCTCGCGCAGGGCGTCGACCGCCTCGGCCAGCCGGGCACTCACCGCACACCGACCGTGTTACGGCGCGGACCCTTGCGGTCCTGCTCCTTGTCCTGGCGCTTGGGCGGCGACTTGGGGCGTTTCGGCTGCTCCGGCGGAAGGTCCGGCACGCCGTCGGGGTCGGCGAGGATCTCGCGGACCGTCAGCTCCAGGGCCTCGGCGAGGGTGTAGCAGCGCGGGAGGCCGAGCTCTTGCCGGCCGCCGACCGCGTTGCGCAGCGAGCCGTAGGGGATGTCGGTCGCCTCCGCGATCTTCCGGAGCGCATCCCGGCCCCGTCCGAGTTGCGCCACGCGGTGCTTCACGACCGAACCGTTCAGCATGGGCATGCTCAAATCATGCGGGACCATGCGGGACCGGTCAAGTCATGGACCGCATTAACACGAATTATTGACAGTTAGTGGACGACAGACGGGTTGTGCAGGTGCGGAACCATGCGTTAGCATGCGGGACCATGAGGCACGCTCGGGGTGAGCACCCACGCAGGCATCGAAGACGACATCGTCCGCGGAGGGTGGTGCTGTGTACGGGCATGCGGGACCATGCACGTATGGCCACGCGCAAGCTACGCACCCGCGACTACCCGCCCGCCGCCCGCGCGCGCCTCGGGGACGCCGTTGCCAAGGCGAGAGAGGCGGCCGGCTGGACCTACCGAACCGACTTCGCGCGAGCGTGCGGCGGCATCAGCGTTCGGAGCCTCGAACTACTCGAAGGCGGCGAACCCGGCGTCGGCCAGTCGATCCTCTTCGCCGTCGGCCGCACGCTGCCGGGCTGGACCGAGGACACGCCTAAGACCATTCTCGAAGGCGGCCCGATTCCCACCATCAGCGAACAGGCCGACGACCAACCGAACACCAGCGCGAAACGTGAGTCCGTCGCTGTCACTACGCCGGATATCCAGTTCTTTCCGCGCGACGAGGTCGAGTTCGAGATCTGGGGCTTCACCGACGTCAGCGTGAACTACCGACTCAGGAAGATCTTCGAACGGCGGGAGCGCCTGGAACGCGAGGAAACCGCTGGTGACGAGGACGCTACGCCGGATGAGCTTAGGGCAGGCAAACAAATGCGACAGTCGGGTTGAAAATGCAACACTTCGATGACATCCCGTCACACGGCAGCCCCGGATGTAGACGCTCCGGGCATGGCATACGTGATCGCTACGCTGACTGGAATTACCACTCTCGCACTCTCCGTAATCTGTGGGTATTTACTCCGGCGCACCCAGGAGCAGAAGCGGAAGATCGAGGCCTACGAACAGATCGACCAGCTTGCGCAGCGGCCCCGGGGGCGACGGATGTGGCTCGCCAAGATCATCGCGGTGATGATGTCCGCCGCGGCCTGGCTACGCGAACGCGTCGACAGACACCCGGCCGGGGCGGTCGCCACGACAGCCGCGGCCACCGCGATCAGCGCCGTGTCGTTCCTCGTGATGGCCAACCCGCCCAACCGCGGCACCGAGCAAGCCGGGCCGACGTCCGCACCAACCGCGCCGGCGAAGCCCCCGGTCGCCCCGCCGCCCGCGCCGCCTGCCGTGCTGCCGCCCGGCGTCAGCACGCCGCCGCTGTCGTCCCTCGCTGCACCGGGCGAGCGTCCGCCGGCAACCGTTACCCAGCTGCGCCCACGGTCCACAGGACCGGCCCCCCTGCCGCTGCCCACCACGGGCCCCACAACCACCCCCAGCCTGCCCGACGACGGGCCAGACGATGACGCCCCGCCGCCGAGCAGCGACGCCTGCGTCATCCAGCTGCATGTCGACCCGGTTGCCGAGGTGTGTGTCCGGCTGCCTCTGCTCGGCGACGTCTCCTGACCAGTCCGCGCACGGCGCTTCTCGCTCGCCGCGGTCGGTGATCTGATGGCCAGACCTCGGACTGTGATCGGCACCTACGGCAAGATCAAGGTCACCCAGCTGCGGGAGAAGTCCCCGGGACAACCAGCGGTGTTCGAAGCGCGGGCCCGGTTCCGCATGGCCAACGGTGCCATGCGCCGGCCCCGCGCCCGGGGCGCGTCAGCGACTGCGGCGCGCAACGCGCTGAAGAAGAAGATGGCCGCGCTGGAGAAGGAGGCCACGGGCGGTGTCATCGACGCGTCCACCCGGATCGCGCACGTCGCCGAACTGTGGCTGGCCGAGTTCAGGCGCAAGGTCGACCAGGGCAAGCGGTCGCCGAAGTCGCTGTACGACTACGAGGCGCTGGTCAGGACGCGCGTCAAGCCGCGGCTGGGTGAGCTGGCGTGCCGCGAAGCGTCCGTTACCGCCTTCGACAACGCGATCAAGGCCGTGTACGACGCTGACGGGGCAGGCACGGCGAAGAAGATGAAGACCGTGTGCTCCGGTATCGCCGGCTACGCGGTGCGGCATGGCGCGATGACGGTCAACCCAGTACGTGAGGTCGAACCGGTCGAGGTCCCATCCAGGGGCGAGATCGTGGTCCTGGAGCCGGCCGAGCGCGGCGACTTCCGTGCCAAGCTCGCGGCGTACTGCGCGGCGAAGGGCGACTCGAAGCTGGGCGTGCGAGCGCGCGCCTGGACCGACCTGCCCGACATCGGCGACGGGATGCTGTCGACCGGCGGCCGCATCGGCGAGGTGCTCGCGGTGATCGGTGACGACATCGACCCGACGAACCAGACGGTGGTGCTGGACCACCACCTGGTGTGGGTAAGGGGACAGGGCATGGTGCGCATGCCGCTGCGCAAGGGCCGCAAGGACGGCCTAGTGATTGTGGTCCCGTCGTGGTCGGTTCCGATGTGGCGCCGACGCAAGCTGGAGTCGGGCGGCGGGCCGGTGTTCCCGTCGTGGAACGGGCAGTGGCAGTTCATCACCAACGTCACGAAGCGGTTCCGGACAGTGTGCGACGACATCGGCTACCCGCACATCGCTTCGCACGTGTTCCGGCACACGGTCGGCACTCATCTCGATGAACAGGGCACTCCGTTGACGGCGATCGCGGACCAGCTCGGCAACACGCCGGCAGTCGTCGAGAGGCACTACCGGAGGAAGAGGAAGGCCAACGAGGCGACGGCCGGCGCCCTGGAATCGCTGTTCGACCAGGGCGAGGGGACCGGCTGAAGCCACGAATCGTGGTCCACAAATGGTCCACAAACGTCAGGGAATGAGGTGGAGCGAGATGGAGACCGACGGGGTTCCCCCGCAGGTAGATCCAATGAGAAGGACTGAGATGGAGAAGGTTCCACTACCAGGCCGTACGGAAGTTCGGCGCCAGCTGAGCCGGCGTCACCGGGCCCGTCCCGCTCGCGGGACGGGCCCGCTGCCGTCACTGGCCGTACGGTCCCGGCTGACCCGGGTAGCCGCCCGGCTGGCCCTGCGGTCCCGGCTGCCCCGGCTGACCCTGCTGGCCGGGGTACTGCTGCTGCGGGAAGCCCTGCGGGCCGGTGCCCGGCCCCGGCTGGCCGGGCTGCTGCGGGAACCCCTGGGGGCCGGTGTGCGGTCCCGGCTGGTTCGGGTGTCCCTGCGGGCCCGGGTAGCCCTGCTGCGGCTGGTAGGCGGGCTGGTACGGCTGGCCGGGGAACCCGCCGGGCTGACCGGGCTGACCGGGCATGCCGACCGCGGCGGCCGGGCCCTGGTAGCGGGCACCGCCGAAGCCGAGCATCAGCATCCCGACGAACGGGAAGATGATCAGGCCGAAGATCGCGAACACCACGCTCTTGCCGTACGACTTCGCCAGGTCGAGCATCACGATGATGGCGATGACGAAGTTGACGACCGGGATGAGCATGAGCACGAGCCACCAGCCCGGCCTGCCGACGATCTTGAGCATCACGTAGGTGTTGTAGATCGGGACGATCGCGGCCCAGCCGGGCTGGCCGGCCTTGCTGAAGACCTTCCACATCGCGGCGATCAAGACGATGATGACGGCAAGCCCGATCAGGCCGCCGACGATTCCACCGATGGCCGCAGCTTCACTGTCCACTCGGGTTGTCCTTCCTTGCTCAAGGCGTCACGCGCCCGCGGAGTATGTCAAGGTGTGACACCCGGCGTGCGTATTTCCCACAACCTCGTCGCCAAGTCGTGCCCTACGACCGCGAGTCGTACGTTCTCCCGCGCGAGTCGTACGTTCCCACGCGCGAGTTCGGCGTTCGGAGCGGCGCCGAGTCGGCGCGCTGGGGGCCGAGTGCGCAACTCGGCGGCCTTGAGCGGCCAACTCGCGGTGCACCGGCGGTGGACTCGCACGAAGCGGCGCGAGTCCACCACTCGGCCTCCGCGAGTCCACCGTTCCGGCCCCGCGAGTTGACCACTCGGGCGCGCCGGAACGTACAACTCGCGCGTACCTGCTGACGACTCGCGCGGGAGAACGTACGACTCGCGGGGGCGGCTACCGGGTGATCAGGCTGACCAGCCCGCCCACGCCCGTCGAGGGGTTCAGTCGATGATCACCACCGCGGTCCGCGGCCCGCTGGACGGCGTTGTCGACTCCGGCGGCGTAGTCGGCGAAGCTCAGCGCGCACTTGTCGTACCCGGGGACATGACGGCGCAGGCGTCGTTCCACCTGCCCGTAGGCGGGCAGCGGCGCGACGCACGCTTCGAAGTGCAGCAGCAACCAGTACTCGAAGCACGGATTGGACACGGCCAGCTCGACACCTGCCCGACGGGCCTCGACGACCGCTGGCCCAAGGTCGAACTCGTCGACGTCCGCCACACACCACACCTGGCCGAAGTCGCCCGTGTCGCGCCGCTTCGCGGCGTGCCGGACCAGCGAGAGCGGGTCCACCCCCTTGGCGAGGACCTCGACGCCGACCGCCGGATTGCGCCGGTCCCGCTTCAGCCCGCGAAAGTAGGCCGGCTCGGTGACCAGACCACCGCAGACCACCAGGACCGTCGTGCGTTCCTCGCGGAACGCCGCCCTCCGTGAACCGGAGTTGGTGCGCCGGGTCATCGGCCGAGGACGGCGTCGACGAAGTCCTGCCGGTCCAGCACCGGCACCGCGCCGTAGCTGCCCGCCAGGTAGCGCCGCTCGGTGTTCTGCTCCTTGCGGGGCTTGAAGTCGGTCAGCGGGTAGAGCGTGCTCGCGCCGTCGGCCTGCTTCTCGACGAACCAGATCTGATCCCGGTCGAGCACCTGGTCGCCGAGCATGGTGCCGAGCAGGCTGGTGTCGTGGGTGGTGAAGATCAGCTGCGCGCCGTGCGGGTTGGTCTCCGGATCCTTGAACAGGCCGATCAGCTTCGCCGTGAGAAGCGGGTGCAGGCTCCTGTCGAGTTCGTCGACGAGCGCCAGGCTGCCGGTGTCGAGCACCGGCAGCAGAACCAGCAACAGCTCCAGCCAGCTCCGCGTACCCGCTGATTCGTCGTTCAACTCGAACCGCTCGTAGTCGGCGCCGTGCCGGAACCTGACGTCGTAGTACCGCCTGCCGTTCTTCGGGTCGGTGGTCTTGATGACGTCGATACCCGTGATCCCCACATCGGCGGCCGACAGCAACGGCATCAGCAGGTCAGATCTGTCCTGGGGCCCCTCAACGAAATGGGCAAGCCGTTGAGCGAGCGAGCTGGACGGCATTGACGCCGCCTGACTCGGCAGCAGCTCCGGTACGGCCCGGAACCAGTCGTAGGCGGGCATGAGCTGATCCAGTTTCAGACTGGCGCACACACTGAGCAACAGGACGTTCGGCCTGATCAGTTCTTCGAGGACGTCGAGTTTCGCCTTCGTGTCGGCGACGGTGCTGCCGAACCTGATCGCCGCACCCGTCCGCTCGAAGACGATCCGCTTGCGCTTCTCCGGGAACGAGTACAGCCACTCCTCACGGACCTCGGTGTCGTCGAGCGTGAACCCGTAGGTATAGGGCACGTCGCCCGCGACGAACTCCGCCACGAAAACCGACGGCCTTTCCCTGGCTGCCGGATCCAGCCGGAACGGCCGGCGTGGCGCGGACTCCGAACCCCACCGGCTGAAGGAGTAACGGACCGCGCTGACCATGAACGCCAGGCCGTCGAGCAGGTTGGACTTGCCGGAGGCGTTGGCGCCGTAGATGGCCGCCACCGGAACCGCCGTCCGGTCGTCGCCCGGCAGGGCGGGCATCAGCAGCAGCTCGTGCTCGTCCCGGAACGACCGGTGGTTGCCGAGCCGGAAGCTCTTCAGCACCTGAAACACCTCCATCGAGCAGCTTGGGCTCGTTCCGTGCAAGTAAACCGCACAGAACGGCCCGAAACATCCTCCAGGAGGCTACTCCTCGTCGTCGGGGGCGGGGCCGCCCCGGATCAGGTGCAGGACCGAGTCCAGTTCCTCCGGCTTGATCAGCACGTCGCGGGCCTTCGAGCCCTCCGACGGGCCGACCACTCCCCTGCTCTCCAGCAGGTCCATCAGCCTGCCCGCCTTGGCGAAGCCGACCCGCAGCTTGCGCTGCAGCATCGACGTCGACCCGAACTGCGAGGTGACCACCAGCTCGGCGGCCTGCAGCAGGACCTCCAGGTCGTCGCCGATGTCCGGGTCGATCTCCTTCTTCTCGCCCGGCTTGGCCGCGGTGACGCCGTCGGTGTACTCCGGCTGCGCCTGCTCCTTGGTGTAGTTGACGATCGAGCTGATCTCGTCGTCACCGACGAACGCGCCCTGCACGCGGACCGGCTTGCCCGCGCCCATCGGCAGGTACAGCGCGTCGCCCATGCCGATCAGCTTCTCCGCGCCCGGCTGGTCCAGGATGACCCGCGAGTCGGTCAGCGACGACGTGGCGAACGCCAGCCGCGACGGCACGTTCGTCTTGATCAGGCCGGTCACCACGTCGACCGACGGCCGCTGCGTGGCCAGCACCAGGTGGATGCCCGCGGCCCGCGCCTTCTGCGTGATCCGGACGATGGCGTCCTCGACGTCGCGCGGCGCGGTCATCATCAGGTCGGCCAGCTCGTCGACGATCGCCATGATGTACGGGTAGGGCCGGTACTCCCGCTCGCTGCCCGGCGGCGCGGTGATCTCGCCGGAGCGGACCTTGCGGTTGAAGTCGTCGATGTGCCGGACCCGGTTGGCCTGCATGTCCTGGTAGCGCTGCTCCATCTCCTCCACCAGCCAGGCCAGCGCCGCCGCGGCCTTCTTCGGCTGGGTGATGATGGGCGTGATCAGGTGCGGGATGCCCTCGTACGGCGTCAGCTCGACCATCTTCGGGTCGATCAGGATCATCCGGCACTCCTCCGGCGTCGCCCTGGCCAGCAGCGACACCAGCATCGAGTTGACGAAGCTGGACTTACCGGAGCCGGTCGACCCGGCCACCAGCAGGTGTGGCATCTTCGTCAGGTTCGCGGTGACGAAGTGCCCCTCGATGTCCTTGCCCAGCCCGATGACCATCGGGTGGTTGTCCTTGGCCGCCTTCGGCGAGCGCAGCACGTCGCCCAGCCGCACCATCTCGCGGTCGGAGTTGGGCACCTCGATACCGACGGCGGACTTGCCGGGGATGGGCGCCAGCAGCCGGACGTTGTCGGTGGCCACCGCGTAGGCGATGTTCTTGGTCAGCGCGGTGATCTTCTCGACCTTCACCCCCGGTCCCAGCTCGACCTCGTAGCGGGTGACCGTCGGACCGCGGGTGAACCCGGTGACCTGGGCGTCCACATTGAACTGCTCCAGCACCCCGGTGATCGACTCGATCATCGCGTCGTTGGCCTTGCTGCGGGTCTTCGGCGCGTCCCCGAGGGTGAGCAGCTCGGCGGGCGGCAGCTGGTAGTCGCCCTCCACCGTGCGGGTGACCGCCAGCGCGGGCTCGGCCTTCTTCTGCTTGCGCTCGGGCACCTCGGCAGGCGCCTTCTTCGGCGGCCGGTGCGGGGTGGGCGGCTCGGCCAGCGCGGCCTCGATGTCGAGCTGCTCGGGCTCGTCGGCGTTCGCCGCCTGACGGCGCCGCGACGGCTTGCGCAACCGCGCCGACTTCGGGTCGGCCGCGGTGACGGCGGCCCGCTCCTCGGCGATGCGCTGCCGTTCCGCCTCGGCCTCGGCGACCTCGTCGGGGTCCAGCCCCCAGTCGCGCAGCCGCGACGGGATCTGCCGCACCGGCGTGCCGGTTGACACCAGCACGCCGAACCCGAGCGCGAGGAACAGCAGCGGGACGGCCACCCAGGTGGTGACACCCTTGGCGATCAGGCCGCCGGACAGGAATCCGAGGAAGCCGCCGGCGTACATGCGGTCGTCGTTGGCCTCGGGCAGGCCGTTGAACAGGTGCAGCAGGCCCAGCAGCCCGAACCCGATGAGCAGGCAGCCGATGACCAGCCGGGGCCGGGTCTCCGGCTTGGGCTCCGAGCGCATCAGCGCGACGGCGATGACGGTCAGTACCAGCGGCAACGTGACCGCGCCCGCCCCGAACACGGTCCGGGCACCGATCAGTACCCAGCCGCCGATCGGCCCCGCGGCCTGCCACCAGACGCCGACCGCGGCGATGATGGCCAGCGCCAGCAGCGCGAGCGCGACGCCGTCGCGGCGGTGCTCGGGCTCCAGCTCCCGGCCCCTGCCGACCGCCCTGGCCAGGCTTCCGACGCCCTTGGCCAGCAGGTTCCACGTGCCACGCACGGCCTTGGCGAACCCGCCGCCCCCGGACTTGCGTGCCCGGGTGGGCTTCGGAGCGGGCCGCCGGGCACGCGTGGATCCACGGGCGGGTGCCCTGCCCTTCTGGCGCCCCGCGCTCCGACCCTTCGTCGCCGACCCAGCCATGTCTCCACGGTAAACCGGAACGCCTCATTCTCCACGCGTGCCACTCGCAGCGCAGCCGAAACAATCGCCACGTCCGTCACACCCGCCCCGCCAACCGGGTGAACCGGACACGGTCGTGCATGACATGCTCTGCCCATGTTCGCCCTTCGACGCGACGGAGACGGGAACGAGGGCCGGATCGAGCGAGCCCCGGCCATCTGGCGCACGATGCTCGCCATCGACCACGGCCTGGTCAACCTGGTCGGCAGGCTGAAGATCACCGGCCGGATCCCGCCCGAGCTACTCGGCAGGCCGATGCTGATGGCAGCCAACCACATCGGCGTGTTCGACCCGTTCGTGCTGATGGCGGCCTGCCGCAGGCGCGGGATCGCACCCCGGTTCATGCTGGCGGGCGGCATCCTGGACGCCCCGGTCATCGGCCCGGCGCTGCGGGCGAGCGGTCACCTGCGGGTGGACCGCAAGAAGGCCGAGTCGGCGGTCGGCCAGTTCACCGCCGCGGTCGAGGCGCTGCGGGAGTCGACGGCGCCGATCATCGTCTACCCGGAGGGCCGGATCAGCCACGACCCCGGCCTGTGGCCCGAACGCGGCAAGACCGGCGCCGCGCGGCTGGCACTCGCGGCGGACGTCCCGGTCATCCCGATCTCGCAGTGGGGCGCGCACGAGGCCGTCTACTGGGGCACCGAGACCGTCAGCGGCCCGGCCGACCTGGTGCCGCTGGCCCGCTCCGGCCTCACCGCGCCGCTGCGGCGGCCGGTGTTCCGCGTGCACTTCGGCACCCCGGTGGACCTGTCCGACGTCGAGCCGGACCGGCCGGGCGCCGGGATGCGGGCACACCAGCGGATCATGCGGGCCATCACCGACGGGCTGGTCCCGCTGCGCCGCGACGAACCGGACGTTCCGCGGTTCCACGACCCGACCCGGCCCACCGACACCCGCAGCCCGTGGCGCCCGGAGCGTCCCGGCTCGTGACCGCCGAATCCCCCGCCAGAGCGGTCCCGTTCGTGCCGCACCGTGGCCGTGGCACGGCGCTGATCCTGCTCGCGTCGCTGTTCTTCGGCAGCTCGGGCGCCATCGGCAAACCGGCGATGCTCGCCGGGCTCGATCCCGAACAGGTCGCGGCCGCGCGGATCGGGCTGTCCGCGGTGGTGCTGCTGGTGTGCGTCGGCCTGGTGCGGCCGTCTCTGCTGCGCGTGCCGAAGGGCGGCTGGCGGCTGCTGGCCGGGTACGGCCTGCTGGGTGTGGCCGGGGTGCAGCTGCTCTACTTCGTCGCCGCCGCCCGGATTCCGGTCGGCGTGGCGATCCTGCTGGAGTTCACCTCGCCGATCCTGATCGCGCTGTGGGTGCGGTTCGTGCGCAGGGTGCGGCTGCCCGGGATGCTGTGGTTCGGCACGGCGCTCGCGCTGTGCGGGCTGGCGATGGTCGCGCAGTTCTGGGAGGGGCTGCGGCTGGACGCGCTGGGCCTGCTCGCCGGGCTCGGCGCCGCGGTCTGCTCGGCGGCCTACTTCCTGCTCGGCGAACGCGGTGTGGCCAGCCAGCATCCGCTCGGCATGGTCACCTGGGGCATGGTGATCGGTGGCGTCGCGGTGTGCGTGGTCGCGCCGCCGTGGACGCTGCCCGGGACGGTGCTCACCGCACCGGCCGAGTTCGGCCCGTGGCACCCTCCGGTGTGGACACTGCTGTTCGCGGTCGCCCTGGTGTCGACCGTGCTGGCCTACCTGGCCGGGATCAGCGCGCTGCGGCACCTGCCCGCGCCGGTGGCCAGCGTGCTCGGCCTGTGCGAGCCGCTGGTGGCCACCGCGCTGGCGTGGTTCCTGCTCGGCGAGGCACTGACCTGGTGGCAGGTGCTCGGCGCGGCGGTGCTGCTCACCGGCGCCACGATCGTGCAGCTCAACTCGCCGGAGAAGGCACCGCCCGAGCCCCTGCCCGTCACACCCCCGCCTTCAGACCCTCCATCTCGGTGATCTGACCCTGCTGCTCGGCGATGATGCGCCCGGCCAGTTCCTTGGCCTGCGGGTTCTTGCCGCCGCCCTGCTGCGCGGTGGCCGCGGCGATCGCGCCGCGGTGGTGCTGGATCATCAGGTCGAGGAACCGGCGGTCGAACTCCGCGCCGGACAGGCCGTCGAGCGTGGCGACCTCGGCGTCGGGCAGCATGCCCGGGTGCGCGGCGTGGTCGAGGCCCGGGTCCTCGGGTGCGGGCTGACCCCAGACCTCCAGCATCGACGACAGCGTGGCGATCTCGGCGTCCTGGGTGTCGCGGATCCGGGTCGCCAGGGTCTTCACCTGCGGGCTGCCCGCCTTCTGGTCGGCCAGCGCCGCCATGTCCACCGCCTGCTGGTGGTGCGGGATCATCTGAGCCGCGAACGCCACGTCGGCCTGGTTGAACTCGGCGGACACCTGGGGCGCCGCGGGCTGCTCGGGCGTGGCGGCGCCGGTGCCGCCTTCGTGCTGATCCGACCCGGAACAGCCGGCGAGCACGAGCGCCACGGCCGAACCGGCGACGGCGAAAGCCAGCCGTCGTTGGATGCCAAACATGATCTGCTCCTCGGGGAATGACACCTGGCGGTGAAGACACGCCTAGATTCCCAGAGTCACCGGCCGGGCGCGCGGCGGGGGGTGGTCAGCCGCTCATCGCGTTGAGCGCCGCGAAGAACACCTCACCGATCCGCGCCGGATCGGCGGTGGTGAACGCCTGCCCGCCGGTGGCACGGCTGATCTCGGTCAGCTCGGCGACATCGATGTCGGGCCCCAGGCCGATTCCGATGACCGGCAGCGGCCGCCGCGGATCCCGCAGGCGGGTGAGCTCGGCGAGCAGGTCCGCCCTGGCGATGCTCGCCGGGTCCTCGTTGCGGCCGTCGGTCATCACGATCACCAGATTCAGCCGTCCGGGTTCCCATTCGCGCCGGGCGACCTGGTACGCGGCGAGCACGCTGTCGTACAACCCGGTCTGCCCGTTCGGGGTGGCCTCCAGCGCGCCGAGCCGGTCGGCCGCACCGGACGCCCGGTGCTTGCCGACCGGCGCCATCGGCAGCACCTCTCGGAAGTCGCGGTCACCGTCGAGCCGGGTCGAGAACGCCAGCACCCGCAAGTCGGTGGCCGGTTTGAACAGATCCAGCGCACGCTGCGCCGCCTCCCGGGTGACCTGCATGCGGGTGCGGCCGGTGTCGCCGACGATGGCGTTCATCGAGCCGGACACGTCGATCAGCACCTGCGCCCGCGCGGTCAGGTGCACCCGTGACCACTGGTTGAGCAGGCGGTCGATCTCCTCGGCGGGTGGCAGCGCGGGCAGCGGGATCGTCTTCGACTCGGTCCGCCGGTCGCCGGAGCGGTCGCGCTGCATGCGGCCGTCCGGCGTGCGGAACCCCGCGTCGGCCAGTGCGGCGCGGCCGCGTTCGCCACGCAGGGCGTCCCGCAGGGCCGCCGCGGCCCGCGTCTCGGCCTGCCCGGCGTGGGCCAGCACGACGAGCGGGTAGTCCAGCGCGGGAATCGCCGCGGAGTACGCGGCGACCAGCGGCGCCCCGGGACTGCGGACGTTGTGCCGCAGCAAGGCGTTCTCCGAGGTGGGCACCACGGTCACGCCCTTGGCGGCCGCCTGCGCCCCGGACAGGCCGGGCAGCAGCGAGAACAGGTCCGCCGACCCGGCCACGGTGTTCGGCGACAGCGCCCGCAGCGCGGCGGTGAACTCGGCCGGGTTGCGGGCGGTGTCCCGCACGCCGAGCAGCGCCGAGACGCCCACCGGGTCGCGGGCCGGGTCGGGCAGGCCGACCGTCAGGCCGCGCCCCGGCGCGAGGACGTCCCGCCAGGCCGGAACCCGGGCGGGCCAGCCGAGCGTGCCCGCGGCGTCCTCGGTCAGTCCCAGCACGACCGGCGAGGTCGCCACCGACGGCCCGGTCTCCGGGACGCCGTCGGCGCCGGCGCCGCGGGCGCGGCGCAGCAGCAGCGTGGACTCCGGAATCCAGACGTGCGGGGCGAGGCCGCCGTCGGAGACGGCCAGTGCCTCGGCCGTCTGCACGCCCTCCCGGTTGCTCACCTCGAACCGCGCGCACGCCCCCGTGATGCCCTCGGCGACGCCGCCGACCACCGGCGCGATCTCCGGCGTGGCGGCGACCCGCACGGTCACCGGCTGCTCGCACGGGTCGCCGGCGCCGACCGTCACCACCGTCCAGGTTCCGAACGCGAGAACGGCGACCAGCCCGGTGACGACCACCGGCAACGGCACACGCCGCCGCAGCGGCGTCGAGTGTCGACCCATGCGCACTCCCCTACGGGCCGTGGCGGCGCCCCGACCCGGCGTCACCCCGGTTTCGGAGGTTAAGCCGGATCGGCCGCCACCGGTCCTGCGGATGTCCCCGGTACCGGGTCAGCCCCGCGAGCCAGGCAGCCGCGAACCCGGGAGGACGAGGTCCAGGCGCAGGTCAGGCCGCACTCGGCGGCACCGACCGAAAGGTCCGCCGCCGGCCACCGAAGAGTTTGCCCGCCCTCCGAAGGGCGTCGGCCGAACGACCGAGAGGCGGTAGGCCGGATGAACCTGTCAGACGGGGATGACCGTCGGCACGATCATCGGCCTGCGCCGGTAGGTGTCGGCGACCCAGCGGCCCACCACGCGGCGCACGGACTGCGCGATGCGGTGGGTGTCGGTGATGCCCTCGGACTCGGTCCGGGACAGCTCCATCTCGACCAGCGCGACGGCCGCGTCGAGCGCCTTCGGGTCGTCGGAGAAGCCACGGCCGGACACCTTCGGAGCGGTGACCGCGCGGCCGGTGCTGGAGTCGACGGCCACCGTGATGGCGATGAACCCGCCCTCGCCGAGCACCAGCCGGTCCGACAGGGTCGACTCGCCGACGTCGCCGACCGACAGCCCGTCGACGTAGACGTGCCCGACCTCGACCCGCCCGGTGCGGCGCGCCTGCCCGTCGACCAGGTCGACGACGACGCCGTCCTCGGCGATCACCACGTTCTGCGGCGCGACCCCGGTGCGCACGGCCAGCTCGGCGTTGGCGACCAGGTGCTTCCACTCGCCGTGTACCGGCATGACGTTGCTCGGCCGCACCGCGTTGTACAGGTACAGCAGCTCGCCCGCCGAGGCGTGCCCGGACACGTGCACCTTCGCGTTGCCCTGGTGCACGACGTTGGCGCCCAGCCGCACCAGCCCGTTGACCACACCGAACACGGCGGTCTCGTTGCCCGGGATCATCGAGCTGGCCAGCACGACGGTGTCGCCCTCGCGGATGGAGATCTGCCGGTGCTCGCCGCGGGCCATCCGCGACAGCGCCGACAGCGGCTCACCCTGTGAGCCGGTGGAGATGAACAGGACCTTGCTCTCCGGCAGGTTGGCGGCCTGGTCGAGGTCGACCAGCAGCCCGTCGGGCACGTTCAGCAGGCCCAGCTCCGCGGCGATGCCCATGTTGCGGACCATGGACCGGCCGACGAACGCGACACGGCGCCCGTGCGCGACGGCGACGTCGAGCACCTGCTGGACACGGTGCACGTGGCTGGCGAAGCAGGCGACGATGACGCGCTGGTTGACCCGCCGGATCACGTCGTCGAGCACCGGGCCGATGTCGCGCTCGGGCATGACGAACCCGGGCACCTCGGCGTTGGTGGAGTCGACGCAGAACAGGTCGACGCCCTCGTCGCCGAGCCGGGAGAACCCGGCCAGGTCGGTGAGCCTGCCGTCCAGCGGCAGCTGGTCCAGCTTGATGTCGCCGGTGTGCAGCACCACCCCGGCCGGGGTGCGGATGGCGACGGCCAGCGCGTCCGGGATGGAGTGGTTGACGGCGAAGAACTCCAGGTCGAAGGGCCCGACCTGGCGCCGCTCGGTCTCCCGGACCTCGATCAGCGTCGGCCGCTGCTTGTGTTCACGGCACTTGGCCGCCAGCAGGGCGAGGGTGAACTTGGAGCCGTAGATCGGCAGATCCGGGCGCAGGCGCAGGAGGAACGGCACGGCACCGATGTGGTCCTCGTGGCCGTGGGTGAGCACCAGCGCGGAGATGTCGTCGAGCCGGTCCTCGATGGCGCGGAAGTCGGGCAGGATCAGGTCGACGCCGGGCTGCTCGTCCTCGGGGAACAGCACGCCGCAGTCGACGATCAGCAGCCTGCCGTCGAACTCGAACACGGTCATGTTGCGGCCGACCTCGCCGATGCCTCCGAGCGCGACGACCCGCAGGCCGCCCTCCGGAAGTGGTGGTGGCGCCGCGGTCGGTCCGGGGCCGGCGGGTAGGGAACTCTGGGTCAAGAAGTACCTCGTTCAGTCGTGCAGAGTGCCCACGCTGGTGTGCGTGGTGGGGGCGACGTAGGCCGCCGCGGAGTCGGCGTGTGCCACCCGGGAACTGTGCCAGTCCGCGGCGGGTGACTCGGCCAGCGGCACGCCGGCCTGGGTGAGATCGGCCGCGATGGCCGTGATCTGCTCGTCGGTGGCCGGGACGATCGGCAGCCGGGGATCGCCGACGTCGTGCCCGCGCAGCCGCAGCGCGGCCTTGCTGAACACCACGCCGCCGACCCGGGAGAACGCCCGGTACACCGGCAGCATGCCGCGGTGATTGGTGCGCGCGGTGGACGTGTCGCCCTCCTCGTAGGCGTCCAGCATCGCGCGGATCCGGCCGGCGACGACGTGCCCGATGACACTGACGACGCCGGTGGCTCCGACGGACAGCCACGGCAGGTTGAGCCCGTCGTCACCGGAGTAGTAGGCGAGGTGGGTGTTGGCGATGACCTCGCTGCCGGCCAGCAGGTCGCCCTTGGCGTCCTTGACGGCGACGATGCGCGGGTGCTCGGCCAGCCGCCGCAGCGTGTCGACCTCGATGGGGACGATCGAGCGCGGCGGGATGTCGTAGAGCATCACCGGCAGGCCGGTGGCGTCGGCGACGGTGGTGAAGTGCGCGTGCAGCCCGGCCTGGCTGGGCCGCGAGTAGTACGGGGTGACCAGCAGTACGCCGTGCGCGCCCGCCTTCTCGGCCTGGCCGGCCAGCTCGACGCTGTGCGCGGTGTCGTAGGTGCCCGCCCCGGCGACGATGGTGGCCCGGTCGCCGACCGCCTCCACCACGGCACGGACCAGGTCGGCCTTCTCGGCGTCGCTGGTGGTGGGGCTCTCCCCGGTGGTGCCGTTGACGACCAGGCCGTCGTTGCCCAGGTCGACCAGGTGCTCGGCGAGCTCCTGCGCCCGCTTCAGGTCCACTGCCCCTTCGCCGTCGAACGGGGTGACCATGGCGGTGAGCACGCGGCCGAACGGTCTACCCGGCGCCGCGGTCGGTGGAGTGGACATGCCCCGACGGTACCCCGTCCCGGTGACGTTCTCGCTGCCGACCTGCCAGAACGTCATGATCCACACCCTGGCGGGGGAACCGGGGAAGAATCCCCGGCGCCGTCGGGGCGGGACCGCAACTTCTACTTCACCTTGCCGGTGACCGGCCGCTGCATCTCGCCGCCGTCCTGCCGGGCCACCAGGCAGTACGCGCTGCGGACCGGGCTGCCGGAGCCCGCCGGGGTGGCGTTCCACTCCTGCTCGGTGGGCACCAGCACGTACAGCTTCAGTGGCCCCTCGGCGGTCTTGTCGATCTTGTTCGATTCGAAGGTGAGCTGACACCGCGCCTGCGCCCAGGCGGTCAGCCGGGGCATGCCCGGGTAGGCCGCCAGCGGCGGGTTCTCGTCGTAGCTCACGCTGTCGCCCAGGATCGCGGCCTCGGCGATCGCCTCGGTCCGGTGCGGCTTGTCGCAGTCGACGCGCTGGTCGCTGGACATGGAGTAGCCGGTCCGCGGAAGTTCGGTGTAGCAGTACTCGGAGCTGGGGTCGGAGAACGACTGGATGTCGCCCGCCCGGCCGTAGGTCATCACCTGGCCTGCCGTGGCGGGATCGGGCGCCGCGGCCGCCGACCCCCACCAGCGGCCGAGGAACACCGCACCGGCGAGCAGCCCGACCACCACGACCACCCCGGCCACCACCAGCGGCGTGCGACGGCGTGGCCCGGTCGGCGCCCCGGGGGTGACCATGGTCGGTGGCGGTCCGGTGTGGACGGCCGTGTAGGCGCCGCCGGGCGGGGTCTGCTGGCCCACCCCCGCCGACGCGGCCCGCAGCAGCCCCCTGGTCTGCTCGGCACCCAGCCTGCCCTCCGGCGCTGCGGCCAGCAGGCCCATGATCGCCGAGGCGAGCGGGCCGCGGGTGTGGGTCAGGTAGGGCACCTCGTTGACGATGGCGTGCAACGTGGCCGCGGTGCTGGACTTCTCGAAAGCGACGATGCCCTCGGCGGCGAAGAACAGCGTGGCGCCCAGCGACCACAGGTCCGATGCCGGTGTCGCCTCGTGGCCGGACACCCGTTCCGGCGCCATGAACGCGGGTGAGCCGACGAGCATGCCGCTGGTGGTCAGCCGCGGGTCGTCGACGGCCTGCGCGATGCCGAAGTCGGTGAGCTTCACCCTGCCGTTGGCGGCGACCATGATGTTGCCCGGCTTGACGTCGCGATGCACGATCCCGGCGTCGTGTGCGGCCTTCAGCGCCGACAGGACCTGCTCGCCGATCACCGCGACCTGCTGCGCGGGCAGCGGTCCGCGCTCGCGGACCAGGTCGGACAGGGTCGGCGCCTCGACCAGTTCCATGACGATGAACGTGGTACCCGCCTCGCTGAGCACGTCGAACACGGTCACGACGGCCGGGTCGTTGAGCCTGCCGCCGGTGCGGACCTCACGCAGCACCCGCTCGGCGAACACGCCCGCGTCGGCCGCGCCCTCGGGCAGCCGCAGTTCCTTGATCGCCACGTGCCTGCCGATCACCCGGTCCTCGGCACGCCACACCACGCCCATGCCGCCGCGGCCCAGCTCGCCGAGCAGGACGTACCGGTCGGCCAGCACACGCGGTCCCATGGACGGCTGAGTGGGCTGGGTGATGTTCTCTGTCACAGTCGGGCGCTCCCCTCTCGCAGTCCTGCGGGATGGTAGTCCGACCGGCAGAACTGCCGTCAGGTTCCAGGAAGAACGTCGCGAACGAGCAGTACTGCCGCGAGGACGACGAACAACACGGCCGACACCCCGGTGAACGCGGCCTGTCCCCTGGCGCCGATCCGGCGGCCGGAGCGCGCGACGATCCAGGCGATGACGGCCTCGGCCGCCGAGGCGACGGTGAACCAGGTGACGGTGAACAGCGCCAGTCCCGCCCAGCCGCCGACCTCCAGCGCGCGCAGCATCGACGGTGTGCCGGTGGCCAGCCAGAACGTCCAGCTGAGCGGGTTGGCCAGGTTGCTGACCACGCCCTTGGTGAAGGCCCAGCCGGTCACCGCGTCCGGGACGTCGCCCTGCCACAGGCGGCGGCTGTCGCGCACGGCCTGGGCAGCCAGCACCAGGAAGAAGACCGCACCGGCCAGGCCGACCCACCGGCTCGCCGCGGCGACCGCGGTGATCAGGCCGGCGAACGCGAGCGCGGGCAGCAGCAGGATCAGGTCGGCGGTGGCCGAGCCGAGGATCACCCGCAGGCCGGCGCCGAACCCGCGGGTGGCCGACTCCTGCAGGATGGTCACGAAAATCGGGCCGACGGCCAGCGCCGCGCCGCCGCCGAGCAGCACGCCCAGCCAGAGGATCTCCCCCATCAACGCCCTTCCTCGACGGCCTCCGGCGCGGTGCGGGTGACGATGCGGGTGACGCCGGGCAGCGCCCGCATCCGCCGGAGCACCCCGCGAACGGTAAGCGGGCGATGTTTCGCCGGCGTTTCCGCGGACGACCGTGCGGTAAACCGGCTGCCGCCCCAACGGCTCAAGGCACGTGAAGGCCACCTTCACCACGTCACACGTAAGGGCTCCGGCACAGTCCGGAGTCGTGGGCGATTGCCGTGAGGGCCCCCTTCACGGCATCAGACGCCACCACATCCGCCCTCACTCCGGCACACCCGCCCCACCAGCCACCACGAACGAGACAACCCACCAAGCACCAAAGCACGTGAAGGCCACCATCACCACGTCACACGTAATGAAGGTGGCCTTCATGAGCTTGACGACCGGCGCCACGGGAGAACCTGGTCCACATCGTGAGTTCTGCGCCCACGCACGCGAGTTCTACGTTCCGGTACGCGAGTTCCACGCTCGAGACCAGCCACCTCACCTGTCCGCGACCGGACTTTGCCGTGAGCCCGCGGGCTCAGTCGCGCACGTCGTGACCGGCGGCGCGCAGGGCGCCGGCGGCGCGGGTGAGGTCGTCGCCCTTCACCAGGATGTGGTCGGTGTCGAAAGTGGACAGCGTGAACAACGCCACCCCGGCCGCGGCCAGCTCACTGGACAGCGCGGCGATGATGCCGGTCAGGGTGAACGCGAGCGGCCCGCGCACGGTCAGCCTGCGCCAGCCGGCCTCCACCTCGGCGTCCGCCGGCGCCAGGTCGGCCGGGCAGATGACCGACACCTCGCCGGGCGCGCTGGTGACCGAGACCAGCGCGTCCCCGGCGGCGGCGAACAACCCGACCGGCACGTCGGCGCCGTCGTTCAGCTTGCAGACGGCGTACTCACCCGGCGCGACGTCGATGACGAGCTTGCGCACCCGCTCAGCCCTCGAGCACCTTCGGGCTGGACGCCACCTCGGTGCCGTCGGGCAGCGTCGAGATGGTGAAGTCGGCGAACACGTTGCCCGCCGCCTTCTGCAGCTGCCGCAGGCATTCCACGGCCAGCTCCCGGATCTCGACGTCGGCGTGCTCGGTGGCCCGCATGGCGACGAAGTGCCGCCAGGCGCGGTAGTTGCCGGTGACGACGATGCGGGTCTCGGTGGCGTTGGGCAGCACCGACCGGGCCGCCTGCCGGGCCTGCTTGCGGCGCAGCGTGGCGCTGGGCGCGTCGGCGAACTTCTCCTCCAGCCCGGCCAGCAGCTCGCTGTAGGCGTCGACGCTGGCCTGCGCCGCGGCGAGGAACTTCTCGTGCAGCACCGGGTCGTTCTTGATCACGTCCGGCTCGACGAACGCGGCGTTGCGCTCGGGGACGTAGCGCTGCGACAGCTGCGAGTAGGAGAAGTGCCGGTGCCGGATCAGCTCGTGGGTCAGCGACCGCGAGATGCCGGTGATGTAGAAGCTCACCGAGCCGTGCTCCAGCACCGACAGGTGCCCGACCTCGATGATGTGGTCGAGGTAGCCGGCGTTGGTGGCCGTCTTCGGGTTCGGCTTCTTCCACGACTGGTAGCAGGCCCGCCCGGCGAACTCGGCCAGCGCCTGGCCGCCGTCGGCGTCGGTGGACCACGGCACGTCCTCCGGCGGGAAGAACTCCGTCTTCGCGATCAACTGAACCTTCGGTGTCACCGTCTCGGCCACGTCCCACTCCCTGCTCGCCGTCCGCAACACCGGCAGCGTAACCGCCGCCCCGGCACACCCGTTCGAGCGCCATGCGACGTCATCGTGACACCACGGTTCGTTGCGTGATGTCACGGATGACGTCATAGTGGTGTCATGGACCTGACGCCGTACATCAACAGCCTCCGTGACGACCTCACCGCCACCGCCTCGGCAGGCGACGAGCAGACCCGGCGCGCTGCCGGCGTGCTGTCCGCCGCGCTCGAGCCGTCCGTGCGCCTCGCGCTGATGAACGCGCTGGCCGACCTCGCCGCCGAGGTCACCGCGAGCCTGCCCGACCACGTGGTCGACGTGCGCCTGGACGGCCGCGACGTCCGCGTGGTGGTCACCCCCACCGGCAACGGCGAGCAGCGCCGCCCGGAGCCCGAGGAGGAGCCGTCGCCGCCACCGCGCCAGACGCCGCCGTTCGACGGCGGTGACATCAGCCGCATCACCCTGCGCCTGTTCGAGAACATCAAGGGCCAGGCCGAGCAGGCCGCCGCCGCGCAGGGCATGTCGCTGAACTCGTTCGTGACCCAGGCCGTGCAGGGCGCGCTGCAGGGCAAGCAGCCGTGGAGCTGGGACAAGCCGCGCCGCTCCGGTGGTGACAACCACATGCACGGCTGGGTGCGGGGCGACGAGTGATGTCCACCCCCGGCAGCGAGGAATCCCTGGTACGCACCCAGAACTTCCCCACCGACGGGCCGGTCGAGGTCGACGTCAGCGTCACCACCGGCACGGTCGAGATCCAGCTCACCGAGGAGCTGACCGACTCGGTCGTGCAGTTGCGCCACGACTCGTCGGCCCAGCCGCCGTGGATGGAGGGCGTGACCAACCTGCTGTCCTGGGTGGGCGAGCAGTTCGGTGGCCCGCTCGGTGAGTCCGCGGCGCCAGCCGAGGCGGTCCGGCAGGCCCGGGTCGAGCAGGTGGGCAACCGGCTCGTCGCGCACGCGCCGACCGGGCTGCCGCTGCGGCACGTCCCGCTCGCGGTGACCGTGCAGGTGCCCGCGGGCTCGTCGGTCGAGGTCTCCGCCGGGGCCGCCGACGTCACGCTCACCGGTTCGGCGGGCCGTGTCGACCTGTCCACCGGCACCGGCGACGTCCGGCTGGAGACGGCGACCGGATCGGTGGCCGTGCGCACCGGGTCGGGTGCGGTGCAGCTGGGCGACTCGCAGTCGGGCGCGAAGCTGCGCACCGGCAGTGGCCAGATCCGGGCGGCGTCGCTGAGCGGGTCGGCCACGCTGGTCACCGGCACCGGGGACGTGTGGCTGGGCACCGTGTCCGGCGACGTCCTGGTGCGCACCGGCAGCGGCGACCTGTCGATCGCGCGGGCCGAGGGCGGCTCGCTGGAACTGGTCAGCGGGTCCGGGCAGATCCGGGTCGGCATCGGCCCCGGCGTCGTCGCGGAGGTCGAGCTGTCCTCGGGCTCCGGCAAGGTGTCCAGCGAGCTGGCGGTGTCCGGCACGGCTCCCGAGGGCGAGGTGCCGCTGACCGTGCGAGCCCGCACCGGAAGCGGCGACGCGGTGGTGACCAACTCCACCCGCTGACCGATAACCTGGGACGACCATGGGAATCCAGGTCGTGAGCCCGGTCTTCGTCGGCCGGGACGAGGAAGCACGCACCCTCGCCGCCGCGGCGGCCGACGTCGCCGCCGGGCGGCCCGCGGCCGTGCTCGTCGGCGGTGAAGCCGGGGTGGGCAAGTCCCGGCTGGTGGCGGAGTTCACCGCCACCCTCGACGCCCGGGTGCTGACCGGCGGCTGCGTCGAGCACGGCGCGGACGGCCTGCCGTTCAGCCCGTTCGTCGCCGCCCTGCGCGGCCTCGGTGACGACGACCTGGACCCGGCGGGCAGGGAGGCGCTGGCGCCGCTGCTGCCCGCGTCGGCCCGGGGCCCGGTGGCGGGCGGCGACGAGGCCCGGCCCCGGCTGTTCGAGGGCGTGCTGAGGCTGCTGGCCCGGATGGCCGAGCACAGGCCGGTGGCGCTGGTCGTCGAGGACGCCCACTGGGCCGACCGCTCCAGCCTGGACCTGCTGGAGTTCCTGGTGCGCAACCAGCAGTCCGTCCCGTCGGTGCTGATCGTGGTCACCCACCGCTCGGTGGAACTGGACCGGGCGCATCCGCTGCGCAGGCTGGCCGCCGAACTGTCCAGGGTGCCCTGGGTGCGGCGGATCTCGCTTGCCAGGCTCAGCCGCCAGGAAGTGCTCGGCCAGATGCGGCACATCCTGGACCGCGAGCCCGATCCGGCGCTGGTGACCTCGGTGTACGAGCGCAGCGGCGGCAACCCGCTGTTCGTCGAGGCGCTGCTGAACTCCGGAGAGCCCGGCGGCGTTCCCGCCTCGCTGCAGGACCTGTTGCTGGCCGGGGTGGAACGGCTGCCCGGCGACGCCGTGCACATCGCGCAGGTGGTGGCGGTCAGCACCGTCTCCGTCTGCGACCCGCTGCTGACCGCCGTCACCGACCTGAGCGGGCGGCCGCTGGCCGACGCGATCCGCGCCGCCGTCGACGCGGCGGTGCTGGCCGTGGAGGGCGACGGCTACCGCTTCCGGCACGCGCTGATGGGCGACGCCGTCGCGGCGGGCCTGCTGCCGGGCGAGCGCCGCGACCTGCACCGGCGCTACGCCGAGGCACTCAAGTCCGACCCGGCGCTGTCCGCGGGCGCGCCGTCGTTCACCGAGCTGGCCCGGCACCTGTTCGAGGCGGGTGACACCGCGGGCGCGCTGTGCGCGGCCTGGAACGCCGCCGCCGACGCGGGCAGGAGTCTGGCCTACGCCGAACAACTGCAGATGCACGAGCAGGTGCTCGCCGCGTGGGACCGGGTTCCGGACGCGGCCGGGCGCATCGGCGCCGACCGGCTCGCCGTGCTGGAGAAAGCCGTCGAGGCGGCCTACCGGGCCGGTGAGCACGTCCGCGGCGAGCAGCTGGCGACCGAGGCACTGGACCTCGTCGACGCCGGCCGGGAACGGGTGCGGGCGGCACTGCTGCTCAGCCAGCGCGGGCGGCTGCGTGCCGAGCTGGGGATGGACGAGTCGCTGGACGACCACCGCGCGGCCGTCCGGCTCGCCCCGGACGACCACCCGGCACGCGGGTTCCTGCTGAACGCGCTGGCGTCGCGGCTGCTGGACGTCCCGCTGCCGGACGAGGCCAGGGCCGCGGCCGAGCAGGCCCGCGACGCCGCCCGGGCGTCCGGCGACGACCCGACCGAGGCGTCGGCGCTGATCACGCTGGCCACGCTGGACGCGCGTTCCGGCGACCTGGACACGCAGCTGCCGAAACTGGCCAGGGCCCGCTCGATCGCGGAGAACATCGGCGCGCACCGGGTGACGCTGCGGGCACTGCACTGCGAGACGGCGCTGCACCTGACGTTCGGCAGGCTGGACGAGGCGGAACGGCTGAGCCGCCACGCACTCGACGTCGCCTACGCCGCCGGGCTGTGCCGGTCGACCGGCACCGGGCACGCCGCCGGGCTGGTGGGCACGCTGATCGCGGCGGGCAGGTGGGACGACGCGCTCGAGTCGGCGGCCCACGCGCTCGAACTGGCACCGCCACCGGCCACTCACGCACACCTGGTGGCGCTCAAGGGTTTCGTCGCGCTGCACCGCGGTGACCCGGCTGCCGCGGAGCGGGCCGTCGGCACCTGCCGGGACCTGCTCGGCGATCACCTCCGGCTGCCCGACGACCCGCTGCTGCTGCCCGGTCTCGACGCGGCACGGCTGCTGGCGCAGGACAGGCTCGACGCGGCGTGCGCGGTGGTGGAGAAGGCACTGGAGGAGCCGCAGCTGGCGGCGACGACCTACTCGTCGTGGCCGCTGCTGCTGACCGGGACGCGGGTGGCGTGCGCCGTCGCGGACACCGGGCGGGGCGCGACCCTGCTCGACCGGCTGCGGGAGACGGCGGCGGCCCTGCCCGTGGCCGGCCCGGTGCAGGCGGCCGACGCGCTCGCGGTCACCGCCGAGGCGGCGGGCCCGGCCGATCGCGCGGCCGCCGACGCCGCGACCGCCGCGTGCGCCTCGCTGGGCCAGCCACTGCGGCACGCCTACGCGTTGCTGGGCAGTGCCCGCGCCGCGCTGGCCGAGGGCGACCGGGACGCCGCGGCGGACGCGCTGCGCACGGCCACGGCACTCGCCGGGAAGCTGGGCGCCACGCCGCTCGCCGGCGCCGCGGCCGACCTGGCGCGGCGGGCCAGGCTCGCCGTCGGCGGTGAGCGGCCGGACGCGCCGCGGTTCGGGCTCACGGCGCGGGAGACCGAGATCCTGGGCCTGGTCGCGCAGGGCCGCAGCAACCGGGAGATCGCCGAGGCGCTGTTCATCTCGGCGAAGACTGCCAGCGTGCACGTGTCGAACATCCTGGGCAAGCTCGGCGTCGCCAACCGGGTGGAGGCGGCGGCGCAGGCGCATAAGCACGGTCTCGGGGTGGCGATCTAAGGCTGCCGCCTCATGTGCGGCCCGGGGCCTTAGCGGGAGTCTCGTACCCACAGCAACCACACGGGAGGTACGAGGACATGACCAGGATCGTCGGAATCGCCGGAAGCCTGCGGGCCGCGTCGTTCAACGCCAAGCTGCTCACCGCCGCGAGCTACGTGCTGCCGCGCGGCGCGTCGCTGACCCGCTGGGGCGGCCTGGGCGCGGTGGAACCGTTCGACGAGGACGGCGAGGCGGGCCCGGAGCCGGCCGGTGTGGCGAGCCTGCGGCGGGCCATCGCCGAGGCGGACGCACTGCTGATCGCCACCCCGGAGTACAACGGCTCGATCCCCGGCCAGCTGAAGAACGCGCTGGACTGGGCGTCGCGGCCGTACGGCGAGGGTGTGCTGACCGGTAAGCCGGTCGCGGTGATCGGCGCGAGCCCCAGCGCCTACGGCGCGGCCTGGGCGCAGGCCGACCTGCGCAAGGTGCTGGAAGCCATCGGCGCGAACGTAGTCGACGGGGACCTGGCGGTGCCCGAGGTGGCGCGCCAGTTCGACGAGGACGACCGGCTGATCGACCCGCTGCTGCGGTCCGGCCTGACCGACCTGCTGGGCAGGCTGCACCACCACGCCCGCGGCACCCTGTGCCCGGCCTGACCGGTCAGGTCAGGCGGCGCAGCGCCGGGGCCAGGTCGCCGCGCTCGCCGACGGCGACGCCGGACAGGCCCAGCCACCCCGCCATCAGGCGCAGTTCCCCCGCCAGCTCGGCGGCGACACGGGCTTGGTCGGCGCCGTCCTCGGCGAAGGCGCCGTGCACCCGCAGCAGCCCGGCGGCGCGGTCGGACTTCAGGTCGACCCTGGCCACCAGCTCGCCGTCGAGCAGGAACGGGAACACGTAGTAGCCGTGTACCCGCTTCGGTTCGGGGACGTAGATCTCGATGCGGTAGTGGAACCCGAACAGCCGCTCGGTGCGGGCCCGTTCCCAGATCAGCGGGTCGAACGGGCAGAGCAGCGCCCGTCCGGTCACGGTGCGCGGGGTGCGGGCCTCGGCGTGCCGGTAGGCAGGCGGCTTCCAGCCGTGCACCCGCACCGGTTCCAGGACACCGGCGTCGACCAGGTCGGCGACCGCGCGGCGGGTGACGTCCGGGCCCAGCCGGTAGCAGTCGCGCAGGTCGGTCTCGGTGGCCACGCCCAGCGCGGTGGCCGACTGGGCGATCAGCGTGCGGGCGGCTTCCTCGGCGTCGACGCGGGTGGCCAGCACGTCCGGCGGCACGACCCGCTCGGTGAGGTCGTAGAGGCGTTCGAACGACCGGCGGGTGCCGGTGGTCAGCTGGCCGGTGCCGAACAGGTACTCGCAGATCTTCTTGACCTCCGAGCGGTCCCACCACGCGCCCTGCTTGCGGCGCTGCCCGCCGGCCAGCTCGCGCTCGATGGTGCCAGCGCCGACCGGGCCCAGTTCCTTCACCACGGCGAGCACGTCGTCGACCAGTCCGGGCTCGCTGTCGGCCAGCGGCCGGTAGTGACGCCACCAGCCCTCGCGTTTGGCGCCGGAGTGCAGCAGCGGCCAGTCGGCGACCGGCACCAGGCTGGCTTCGTGTGCCCAGTACTCGACCAGCAGCCGGGGGCGCCGGGCGCTGTGTGACCAGGCGGCGTCGTCGACCAGTGCCGGGTCGTAGGCGCCGAGGCGGGCGAACAGCGGCGCGTAGTGTGCGCGGACCGCCACGTTCACCGAGTCCAGCTGGATGAGCCGGACGCGGGACAGCACCCGCCGCAGGTGCCGCCGGGTCGGCTCACCGTCCGGGCGGGGATCGGCGAAACCCTGTGCCGCCAGGGCCGTCCGCCGCGCCACGTCCAGGCTCATCGTCCGCATGGCGGCATCCTCGCACGAACCACCGACAGTCCTACGGTGGTTGCTCGCTAGGGTGCTGGCATGAGCAAGGCCGAGACCCGTCCGGCGACGGACGCCGACGTCGCGGAGATCGTCCGCATCCAGCGCGACACCTGGCACGCGGCCTACGCCGACATCCTCGGGCAGGCGGCGCTGGCCGCGCTGGACTCCGCCGACGCGCACGCCAGCTGGGCGGCCGCCGTCGCCGATCCGGCCACCGACGTGCGGGTGGCCACCGAGGGGTCGTTCACGGTCGGGTTCTGCGTGTCCGGCCTGGCGCCGGAGTCCGAGGTCGCCGACGCCGCGGGGACGCTGCCCGAGGACGCGGAGCGGACCGGCCTGGTGGCCACCGTGCTGGTCGAGCCGCGGTGGGGACGGCGCGGCCACGGCGGCAGGCTGCTCGCCGCCGCGGCTGCGGACCTGCGGGCCCGGGGTGCGCTGCGCGGGATCGGCTGGCTGGCTCAGGCGGACTCGGCGTCGCTGGGGCTGTTCCGCAAGGCTGGCTGGAATCCCGACGGGACCGTCCGCACGCTGGACACCGGCGAGCGGACCGTCCGCGAGATCCGGGTCACCGGCTCGCTCGACCTGACGACGGTTCCCTGAACACGACCCAGCGCATCATGGCGTACATGTAGACGGCCTCGCAGGCGCCGGCTGCCAGCCGGGCCAGGTGGTACTGCACGCCCAGCTCGGTCAGGCCAGCGCCGACGCCGAGGATGAACGCCAGGTAGTTGATCACCACGACGATCACGTACTTCACCATCTGCCCGCCGACCGGGGCGTGCGAGCGGAAGTTGAACGCCCGGTTGAGCACGAAGGCGAGGCCGAACGCCAGCGCGTAGGCCAGGCTCACCGCCACCGGCGACGGCCAGTCCCACCAGCCGTGGAACACCGTGAGCAGCACCAGGTCCACACCGAAGGTGAAGCTGTTGATGACGGCGAAGCCGAGGAAGGTCGGCGGCACGATGCGGTTCAGCCCGAACGGCAGCTTGCTCGCCACCAGCTCACAGAGGCCGGCGAACCGGTCGGTCAGCGGCACGGTGGTGGTTTGCCCGGTCACGACGCCCACCCTGGCAGCGGCAGGTGTCCGGAATCCGTCGCGCAGGTGATGGTTTGGTGGGGTGCGCACCAGGGTGTCCCGGGCTGCCTGGCTGCTAGCTTGGGGCGCGGGGATTCTCCACGGGAAGCGGGACATCATGGTGGGCTGGCTGTGCGCGGCGCTGGGCGTCGCGTTCGGATCGGCCATCATCCCGCTGATCAACGTCGAGCTGTTCATCCTGGGGCTGGTGGCCAGCGACCCGGACATCCCGTGGCTGGCGCTGGGCATCGTCGTCGCCGCCGGGCAGCTCGCCGGCAAACTGCTGTACTACCTGGCCGCTCGCGGGTCGATCCACCTGCCGAAGTTCCTGCACGACCGGCTGCACCGGCAACGCCCGCCGACGCCGCGCCGCGAGCGGTGGCGGGCCAGGACGAAGCGGATCCGGTCCTGGCTGGACGCCCTGCGGGAACGCTGCCAGCGCCACCCGGCCTGGATGACCGGCACCTACGGGCTGAGCGCGATCACCGGCATCCCGCCGTACATGGCGACGACGGTGCTGGCCGGGCTGGTGCACATGCCGATGTCGGTGTTCCTCGGCGTCGGGTTCGCCGGCCGCGCGATCCGCTTCTGCGCCCTGGCCGCCTCCCCGGCCCTGTTCTCCGAGTGGCTGCGCCTGTAGCGCCCCGCGGTCTCCCGCCGGCGTGACGCCGCGCATGCCACCACGAACGAGACAACCCACCACGCACCAGAGCACGTGAAGGCCACCTTCACCACGTCGCACGTAATGAAGGTGGCCTTCACGAGCCGGGAACTCAGACCAGGTCGTAGCGGTCGGCCTGCATGACCTTGTCCCACGCGGCGACGAAGTCACGCACGAACTTCTCCCGCGCGTCGTCGCTGGCGTAGACCTCGGCGACGGCCCGCAGCTCGGAGTTCGAGCCGAAGACCAGGTCGACGCGGCTGCCGGTCCACCGGACCTCGCCGGTGGCGCGGTCGCGGCCCTCGAACAGCTCCGCGACACCCGCGACGTCGGAGCCCTCGACCGGCTTCCACTCCGTGCCCATGTCGAGCAGGTTCACGAAGAAGTCGTTGGTCAGCACCCCCGGCGTCGAGGTGAACACGCCGTGCGCGGACTGCTGGTGGTTGGCCCCCAGCACCCGCAGGCCGCCGACCAGCACGGTCATCTCCGGCGCGGACAGGTTCAGCAGGTTCGCCCGGTCGACCAGCAGGTACTCCGACGGCAGGCGGTTGCCCTTGCCGCGGTAGTTGCGGAAGCCGTCGGCGGACGGCTCCAGCGGCGCGAACGAGTCCGCGTCGGTCTGTTCCTGCGAGGCGTCGGTACGGCCCGGGGTGAACGGCACCTCGACCTGGACACCGGCGTCGGCGGCGGCCTTCTCGACGGCGGCCACCCCGCCGAGGACGATCAGGTCGGCCAGCGAGACCTTCTTGCCACCGGTGGCGGTGCTGTTGAACGACTCCTGGATGCCCTCCAGGACCCGCAGCACCTGGCCCAGGTTGTCCGGCTCGTTGACCGCCCAGCCGCGCTGCGGCTCCAGGCGGATGCGCGCGCCGTTGGCGCCACCGCGCTTGTCGCTGGCGCGGAACGTCGAGGCCGACGCCCACGCGACCGAGACCAGCTGGGCCACCGACAGCCCGGACTCCAGGATCTTCGCCTTCAGCGACGCGATGTCGGCCGCGTCGACCAGCTCGTGGTCCACCGCCGGGACACGGTCCTGCCAGATCAGTTCCTCGGCCGGGACCAGCGGCCCGAGGTAGCGCTGGATCGGGCCCATGTCGCGGTGGGTCAGCTTGAACCAGGCACGGGCGAACGCGTCGGCGAACTCGTCCGGGTTCTCGTAGAACCGCCGCGAGATCTGCTCGTAGACCGGGTCGAACCGCAGCGCCAGGTCGGTGGTCAGCATCGTCGGCTGCCGGACGAGGTCACCGGTCTCCGGGTCCGGGACGGTGTTCGCGGCGGCGTTGTTCTTCGGCTTCCACTGGTGGGCACCCGCGGGGCTCTTGGTCAGCTCCCACTCGTAGGTGAACAGGTTGTGGAAGAACCAGTTGCTCCACTTGGTCGGCGTCGGAGTCCAGGTGACCTCCAGGCCACTGGTGATCGCGTCGCGGCCCTTGCCGGTGCCGAAGCTGTTCTTCCAGCCAAGGCCCTGCTCCTCCAGCGGAGCACCCTCGGGCTCGGCACCGACATGGGCGTCCGGGTCGGCCGCGCCGTGGGTCTTGCCGAACGTGTGCCCGCCCGCGATGAGCGCGACGGTCTCCTCGTCGTTCATCGCCATCCGGCCGAACGTCTCGCGGATGTCGCGCGCCGCGGCCAGCGGGTCCGGGTTGCCGTTGGGGCCCTCCGGGTTGACGTAGATCAGTCCCATCTGGACGGCGGCCAGCGGGCCCTCCAGCTGACGGTCGCCGGTGTAGCGCTCGTCGCCGAGCCAGGTGCGCTCCGGGCCCCAGTAGACGTCCTCGTCCGGCTCCCACACGTCGGCGCGGCCACCGGCGAAGCCGAACGTCTTGAAGCCCATGGTCTCCAGCGCGCGGTTGCCGGTGAAGATCATCAGGTCGGCCCACGAGATCTTCTTGCCGTACTTCTTCTTGACCGGCCACAGCAGACGGCGGGCCTTGTCCAGGTTTCCGTTGTCCGGCCAGCTGTTCAGCGGCGCGAACCGCTGCATGCCCGCGCCCGCGCCACCGCGGCCGTCCTCGACGCGGTAGGTACCCGCACTGTGCCAGGCCATCCGGATCATCAGCGGCCCGTAGTGGCCGAAGTCCGCCGGCCACCAGTCCTGCGACGTGGTCAGCACCTCGTCGACGTCGCGGGCCAGCGCGTCCAGGTCCAGGCTGTTGAACTCGGCGGCGTAGTCGAAGTCGGCCTCCATCGGGTTGGCGGCCGCACTGTGCTTGCGCAGGATCTTCAGGTTGAGCTGGTTGGGCCACCACTCGTTGTTGCTGCCACCCTCGGTGGGGTGCTTGAACCGTCCGGCCGCGACCGGGCAACCACCGGCACTCTCCTCGTTCAGCTCGCTGATCACTGCGTCGTGGTTCTCAGACACGGACGTCCTTTCTCCGTTCAGTGGTGGTTCCTGGCACAGACGGGGCACAGCCCCCAGTAGATGACCTCGGCCTCGTCGATGACGAAGCCGTGATCATCGGAGGCAGTCAAACAGGGCGCGGGACCGACGGCGCAGTCGACGTCGGCGATCGCGCCACAGGAGCGGCAGATGACGTGGTGGTGGTTGTCCCCCACCCTCGCCTCGTACCGGGCGACCGAGCCCGGGGGCTCGATCCGGCGCACCAGGCCCGTGCCGGTGAGCGCACGCAGCACGTCGTACACGGCCTGGTGGGACACGGCGCCGATGTTCTCGCGTACGGCGCCGATGATCGTGTCGGTGTCGGCGTGCGGATGTTCGTGCACCGCGGCCAGCACCGCCAGCCGCGGACGCGTCACGCGCAGGGAAGCCCCGTGCAGCATGCTCTCGAAGTCCGAAACCGTTGGCACGCGGCGAGTCTGCCTGCTTTTCTGGAATGAGTCAAGTTTTCGGGTGACCGGCTTCCAGTTCGATGGCGCGGCGCATGGTCTCGCGGGCCCGGCGGCGGTCACCGGCGATGTCGTAGGCGTGGGCCAGCCGGTACCACTGGCGCCAGTCGTCCGGGTCGGCCTCGACCTCGGCGCGGCGCTGCTCGAACCAGGCGTCGGCGGCGGCGCGGTCCACCCGGCCCGACGGCCGCCGCGGCAGGTCCGACACGTCGGGCAGTCCGCCCTCGGCCTCCAGCCTGCGGGCGAGTCTCTGGATCCGGGTGCCGGACCGCCAGGTGGACACGACGATCCACACGCCGATCAGCGGCAGCAGCAGCACGCCGATCCCGAAGATCACCGGCACGGTCTCGCCGGTGCGCAGCAGCGTGATCGCGCGGCCGGCCAGCAGCACGATGTAGACCACCACCGCGGCGGTCAGCACCAGCGCCAGGTTGCGGGCCCTCACAGCGTCATCACAGGTCGAGCAGGTGTTCCAGGCCGACGGTCAGCCCCGGCCGTCCGGCCAGCGACCGCACGGCGAGCAGCACCCCGGGCAGGAACGACGAACGGTCCATCGAGTCGTGCCGGATGGTCAGGGTCTCCCCCTCGGCACCGAACAGGATCTCCTCGTGCGCCACCAGCCCGGGCAGCCGCACCGAGTGCACCCGCACCCCGTCGACCTCGGCACCGCGGGCGCCGTCCAGCTCGCTGGTGGTCGCGTCCGGTCCCGGGCCCAGCCCGGCCTCGGCGCGCGCCTGGGCGATCAGCCGCGCGGTGTGCGCCGCCGTCCCGGAGGGGGCGTCGGCCTTGCGGTTGTGGTGCAGCTCGACGACCTCGGCCGACTCGTAGAACCGCGCGGCCTGCTGCGCGAACCGCATCGCGAGCACCGCGCCGAGCGCGAAGTTCGGAGCGATCAGCACGCCCAGCTCCGGCCGGCCCTCCAGCCAGCCGGCGACGGTGTCCAGCCGGTCCTGGTCGAACCCGCTGGTGCCGACGACGGCGTGGATGCCGTTACCGGTGAGGAAGCGCAGGTTGTCCATCACCACGTCGGGGTGGGTGAAGTCGACGACGACCTCGGCCTTGCCCGCGGTCAGCTCCTCCAGCGCGTCGCCGGCGTCGACCGCGGCCACCAGGTCCAGGTCGGCCGCCGCCTCGACGGCACCCACCACCTGGCTGCCGACCCGGCCGCGCGCGCCGAGCACGCCCACTCGGATCTTGGTCATGACGCGATCACCTCGTGCAGATCGTCGGGAAGGTCGTCGGCGTGAGCGTACGGGCCCACCACGGCGGCCGTGGACACCCCACCCGGCCTGCGCAGCAGTGTCGCCGCCAGCTCCCGGACGTCGTCGGCGGTGACCGCGTCGATCCTGGCCACCGTGTCGGCCACGCTGAGGTAACCGCCGTAGTTCAGCTCGTTCTTGCCGATGCGCGACATCCGCGACGCGGTGTCCTCCAGCCCGAGCACCAGCTGCCCGCGCAGCTGGCCCTTGGCCCGCGTCACCTCGGCGTCGGTGAGCCCGTCGACGGCGACCTTGCCCAGCACCTCGCACAGCACGCCGGCCACCTCGCCGAGCTTGTCCGGCTGGCAGCCCGCGTACACCGACAGCACGCCGGTGTCGGCGTAGCTGGCCACCGACGAGTACACCTGGTAGGCCAGCCCGCGCCGCTCCCGCACCTCCTGGAACAGCCGCGAGCTCATCCCGCCGCCGAGCGCGGCGTTGAGCACCGACACGGCGAAGCGCCGCCCGTCGTGCCGCGACGGCGACCGCAGGCCCAGCATCACGTGGGCCTGCTCGGTGTCGTCGGTGTGCAGCGCGAGCTTGCGCACGCCCGCGATCCGCGCCCGCCCGGCCCTCGGCCGGGCCGGCATCGTGTCCGAAGAGGACTTCTTGTCCCGCAGTGCCTTGCGGGCCAGCCGGAGCACCTGGCCGTGCTCGACGTTGCCCGCCACGGCCAGCACCATCTTCGGCAGCGTGTAGCGGCGCCGGTAGAACCCGCGCAGCGCGGCGGGCGCCATGCCCGCGATCGACGCCTCGGTCCCCAGCACCGGCCTGCCCAGCGGGTGATCGCCGAGCACCGCGCCGACGAACGTCTCGTGCAGCAGGTCCTCGGCGTCGTCGTCGCGCATGGAGATCTCCTCCAGCACGACGCTGCGCTCGGTCTCCACGTCGGCGTCGGCGCAGGTGGCGCGGAACACCACGTCGGTGACCAGGTCCATGGCCAGCGGCAGGTCGTCGTCGAGCACCTGGGCGTAGAAGCAGGTGTGTTCCTTGGCGGTGAACGCGTTGAACTCGCCGCCGACAGCGTCGATCTCCTCGGCGATCTGCCGCGCGTCCCGGTTCGCGGTTCCCTTGAACAGCAGGTGTTCCAGGTAGTGCGCGGCACCGGCGACGGCGGGCGGCTCGTCCCGGGAGCCGACGCCGACCCACAACCCCACGGTGGCCGACCGGACACCGGGCACCCGCTCGGTGATCACCCGCAGGCCACCGGGCAGCACCGTGCGCCGCACGAGCGGGCCGTCCGATGTGGACTCGAGGGTGCGGGTACTGCCCACCGGCTGCTCGTAGCCCGCGATCTGTCGCGCCATAGGTCCTTCTCGGTTGAACGCAACGAGTGACCCGTCCCCCGATCGGACGCGGGGACGGGCCACTCGGCGCTGGCTACTGGGCGGCGTCGGCCTTCTCGTCGGCCTTCGCGCCCTCGGCGGGCTTGTCGCCCTCGGCCTCGTCCTCCTTGACCAGGATGAGGCTGATCTTGCCGCGGTTGTCGATGTCGGCGATCTCCACGCGCAGCTTGTCGCCGACGTTGACCACGTCCTCGACCTTGCCGATGCGCTTGCCGTTGCCCAGCTTGGAGATGTGCACCAGGCCGTCCTTGCCCGGCAGCAGCGAGACGAACGCGCCGAACGCCGCGGTCTTCACCACGGTGCCGAGGAAGCGCTCGCCGACCTTCGGCAGCTGCGGGTTGGCGATGGCGTTGATCTTGCCGATCGCGGCCTCCGCGGACGGGCCGTCGGCGGCGCCGACGTAGATGGTGCCGTCGTCCTCGATCGAGATGTCCGCGCCGGTCTCCTCGGTGATCGAGTTGATCATCTTGCCCTTCGGCCCGATGACCTCGCCGATCTTGTCGACCGGGATCTTCACGCTGGTGACCCGCGGGGCGTACGGGCTCATCTCGTCCGGTGCGTCGATGGCCTCGGCCAGCACCTCGAGGATGGTCAGGCGCGCGTCGCGGGCCTGGTTCAGCGCACCGCCCAGCACCTCCGACGGGATGCCGTCCAGCTTGGTGTCCAGCTGCAGCGCGGTGATCAGGTCCTTGGTGCCGGCGACCTTGAAGTCCATGTCGCCGAACGCGTCCTCGGCGCCGAGGATGTCGGTCAGCGCGACGTACTCGGTCTTGCCGTCGACCTCGTCGGACACCAGGCCCATGGCGATACCGGCGACCGGGGCCTTCAGCGGCACACCGGCGTTGAGCAACGCCAGGGTGGACGCGCAGACCGAACCCATCGAGGTGGACCCGTTGGAGCCGAGGGCCTCGGACACCTGGCGGATCGCGTAGGGGAACTCGTCGCGCTTGGGCAGCACCGGCACCAGCGCCCGCTCGGCCAGCATGCCGTGACCGATCTCGCGGCGCTTGGGCGAGCCGACCCGGCCGGTCTCGCCGGTGGAGAAGGGCGGGAAGTTGTAGTGGTGCAGGTACCGCTTCGTCGTCTCCGGCGACAGCGAGTCGATCTGCTGCTCCATGCGCAGCATGTTCAGCGTGGTGACACCCAGGATCTGGGTCTCGCCGCGCTCGAACAGCGCCGAGCCGTGCGCCCGGGGGATCACGGCGACCTCGGCGGCCAGCGAGCGGATGTCGGTCAGCCCGCGGCCGTCGATGCGCACCTTGTCGGTGAGGATGCGCTGGCGGATGAGCTTCTTGGTCAGCGCGCGGAACGCGGCACCGACCTCCTTGTCGCGGCCCTCGAAGGCCTCGCCCTCACCGACGCCGATCTTCTCCAGCAGCGCGGCCTTGACCTCGTCGGTGGCGTTGTCGCGGTCCTGCTTGCCCGCGATGGCCAGCGCCTTGGCCAGGTCCTCCGTCGCGGCGGCCGCGACGGCCTCGTAGACGTCGTTCTCGTAGGCCAGGAAGACCGGGAAGTCACCGGTCGGCTTCGCGGCGGCGGTCGCCAGGCGCTGCTGCGCCTCGCAGAGCACCCGGATGAACGGCTTGGCCGCGTCCAGGCCCTCGGCGACGACCTTCTCGTTCGGCGCGGTCGCGCCGCCGGCCACCAGGTCGAGCGTGTGCTCGGTGCCCTCGGCCTCGACCATCATGATGGCGACGTCCTCGCCGACGATGCGGCCGGCGACGACCATGTTGAAGGTCGCCCGCTCCAGCTGCTTCCAGGTCGGGAACGCGACCCACTGGTCGTCACCCTGGCCGTCGCTGACCAGCGCGACACGCACGCCGCCGATCGGGCCGGAGAACGGCAGGCCGCCGATCTGGGTGGACGCCGACGCGGCGTTGATGGCCAGCACGTCGTACGGGTCGTCCGGGTTCAGGCTCTGCACGGTGATGACGACCTGGATCTCGTTGCGCAGGCCGTCGGTGAACGACGGGCGCAGCGGGCGGTCGATCAGCCGCGCGGTGAGGATCGCGTCGGTGGAGGGACGGCCCTCCCGGCGGAAGAACGCGCCGGGGATCCGGCCCGCGGCGTACATCCGCTCCTCGACGTCCACCGTCAGCGGGAAGAAATCGAAGTGCTCCTTCGGGTGCTTGGACGCGGTGGTGGCCGAGAGCAGCATGGTCTCTTCGTCCAGGTACGCGACGACGGCGCCGGCGGCCTGCTTGGCCAGCCTGCCGGTCTCGAAGCGGACCGTCCTGGTGCCGAACCGGCCGTTGTCGATGACGGCTTCGGTCTCGTGGACGGTATCTGTCATAGGTGTGTTTCTCCTCGTTCGGCGGGCGAGCGGGGTCCCCACCTCTTGGGGCACGTCCGAGGGAAACGAGGCCGGTCTTCGATCGAAGCCACCGGGACCTCTCCCGGCAGCCACTACCGAGGACCGGCGGGCTGACCCTCGTGCGCGGTACGCCCGCCCGGTTCGTTGGGCTTTCTGAGTTGTTAGACCGAGGGGGAGCGACCCGTGCGGGTCACTCCCCCTCGGAAGGTCATCGGCGGAGGCCGAGACGCTGGATCAGCGACCGGTACCGTTCGATGTCCACCTTCGCCACGTAGTTGAGCAGCCGGCGGCGACGGCCGACCAGCAGCAGCAGACCGCGGCGGGAGTGGTGGTCGTGCTTGTGAGCCTTGAGGTGCTCGGTGAGGCCGATGATCCGCTTGGTGAGCAGGGCCACCTGGGCCTCGGGCGACCCGGTGTCCGAGTCGTGCACGCCGTACTCGGAAAGGATCGACTTCTTCTCTTCGGTGGACAACGCCACGCTGTGACTCCTCGTTCTTCGTGTGCCGTGCGGCCCGGCCACGTCGTTCGTGCCGGGTGAGACGGTCGCGGCCGCCACGGACTGCAGCCGGACCCAACTCACAAGGCTACCAGCAGGCTTCGCGCCACCCGGGATCACCCGAGGTGGAACTGTTCCACGACCGTGTACTTCCCGCCGTCACTGCGCACCAGCGCGACCCGGTCGGCGGTCCACGCCGGGCCGGACAGCTCGGCCAGCGCGGCGACCCAGCGGACGGCGGCCGCCGTCCCGGCGCGGTCGGTGCGCTGCCAGCGGGCCAGCGTGAGGTGGGGGTGGTAGGGCCGGCCGGCGTCCTCCGCGCCGATGCTGACGGCCAGGTCGTGCAGCTCGTCACCGGCCACGCCGGCCCACAGCACACCGGGGAACATCCCGGCACCGGCCAGCCGCAGCGGGACCGCGGCGGCGCCGCGCAGCCGGGCCCGCAGGGACGCGGCCCGCGCGCCCGGGTCGTCCTCGCCGTAGAAGCCGAGGGTGATGTGCCACTGGTGTTCCGGCGACCAGCGCAGCCCCGCCTCCGGGGGCCCCGCGCGGACCGCCGCGCGCAGTGCCGTGACGACCCGCTGGGGCGGCCACAGCGCACTGAACAGGCGCATGGCGGGCGCCTCTAGTCGATCTTGGCGGCCTGACGCAGCAGGTCGGCGATGGCCGGGAACTCGTCGCCCAGCCGGTCGGCCGCCGCGTCGAGGTCCTCGTCCTCGGCGATGTCGTTCAGCGTGACCAGCACGGCCTGCCTGCTGACGGTGGCCGCCCGCAGCGGCAGGTTGTCCCGGCCCACGGTGGGCCGCGACGCCCGCACGTCCTCCAGCGCGGCCTTGGTGGCGGCGACGTCGCCGGAGGCGACCTCGGGCAGCAGCACCTTGCGTTCCAGCATGATCATGCGGGCCAGCACGGCCGGGTTGCCGATCTTGGCCCGCCTGCCGCTCATCACCTGGCTCAGCATCGGGGCGCTGATCCCCAGCACCTCGGCCAGGTAGGCCTGGGACACGTCGAAGGCGACCACCAGCCGCCGCACCCGGTCGCCGAGCGGTTCGCCGTACCACTCGCGCTGCAGCGCGATGTTGCGCTGGACGATCTTGTGGTCATCCACGTTGCCCTACTCCCCTGTCAGCATCGATGGTGCCCAGTCGGGAGCATTTTGCCAGCAGATGCGGCGCCGTCCTGCCCACTCGGCCTACCGATTCGCATTCGCACTTGCCGCCGACCGTGCCGGTCACGTTACTCGGTGAGCAGCGTCCGTGTGCGCTCGACGTCGTCCTCCATCTGGCGGATCAGCGCCTCGACCGAGTCGAACCTGGCCGTTTCCCGCAGCTTGACGACGAAGTCGAGGGCGACCCGCTGGCCGTACAGGTCGGAGTCCCAGTCCAGGACGAACGCCTCCACCGTGCGCTCGCGACCGGAGAATGTCGGGTTCGTCCCGATCGACACGGCGGCGCGGTGGCGGGTGCCCGGCTCGCTCTCCCGGACGAACCAGGCGCTGTAGATCCCGTCGGCCGGTACGGCCGCGTACCGCGGGGTCGACAGGTTCGCGGTGGGAAAGCCCAGGTCGTGCCCGCGGCCGGCGCCGCGGACGACGATGCCCTCCAGCCGGTGCGGCCTGCCCAGCGCGTCGGCGGCGGCAGTGACGTCGCCTGCGTCGATGCAGGAGCGGACGTAGGTGGAGGAGAAGGTGATCTCGCTGCCGTCACCGGCGGTCAGCGCCTGGCCCTGCAGCTCGGCGCCCTGCGCGACGAAGCCGAACCGGCGGCCCAGCGACCGCAGCAGGGTCACGTCACCGGCCGCCTTGGCGCCGAAGGTGAAGTTCTCCCCCACGATCACCGCCGCCGCGTGCAGGCGGTCGACCAGTACCTCGTGCACGAACTCGTGGGCGGTCAGCCGGGACAGCTCCGGGGTGAACGGCAGGACGGCGAAGACGTCCACGCCGAGCTGCTCGACCAACTCGGCCTTGCGCCGCAGGGTGGTCAGCTGCGCCGGGTGGCTGCCCGGCCGCACCACCTCGGACGGGTGCGGGTCGAAGGTCAGCACGACGCTGGGCACCCCGCGTTCGCGGGCCACCTCGACCGTCCTGCGGATCAGGGCCTGGTGTCCACGGTGGACACCGTCGAAGACACCGATGGTGACCACACACCGGCCCCAGTTTCCGGGAAGTTCCGCCAAACCACGCCAACGCTGCACGGGCTTACCTTAGGCCGGGAGCAGCACGACCACCGACCGGGCCGTCTCGCCCTCGTCGACGGCCAGCGCGAGCGCCGTGCCCGCCGGGTCGAACACGCCGTAGGTGCCGCTCAGCCCGGCCGGCCGCAGCCGCCTGCCGTGCCGGACGGCGAGGGCGGCGGCCTCGTCGACGTCGCGGCGGGGAAAGGCCGTCGCCACCGCGTCGTCCAGGCCGTAGGACAGCTCCGGCGCCTCCTCCAAGCGCTCCAAGGTGCGCGCGGCGGCCAGGGTGAACGGGCCGACGGTGGTGCGCCGCAGCGCGCCGAGGTGCCCGCCGACGCCGAGCCCGGCGCCGAGGTCGCGGGCCAGCGCCCGCACGTAGGTGCCCGACGAGCACTCCACGACGGCGTCCAGTTCGATCCGGGCGCCCTCGCGGCGGGTGGCCAGCAGGTCGAAGCGGTACACGGTCACCGGGCGGGCGGCCAGCTCCACCGTCTCCCCGGCGCGGACCCGGGCGTAGGCCCGCTTGCCGTCGATCTTGACGGCGCTGACGGCGCTGGGCACCTGGGCGATCTCGCCGGTCAGCCCGGCGATGCCTGCGGCGATCGCGTCGTCGGTGACCCCGGAGGCGTCGGCCTCCGACAGCGGCTCGCCCTCGGCGTCGTCGGTGCTGGTGGCTGCGCCCAGCACGATGGTGGCCAGGTAGGTCTTGCGGTCCAGTGCCAGGTGGCCCAGCAGCTTGGTGGCACGTTCGATGCCCAGCACCAGCACGCCGGTGGCCATCGGGTCGAGCGTGCCGGCGTGGCCCACCTTGCGGGTGCCCATGATCCGCCGGACCCGGGCGACGACGTCGTGCGAGGTCATCCCGGCCGGCTTGTCGACGACGAGCAGGCCGGGCGGCGGAGCGGGCTTCTTCGGCTGTGGCACGGCCGGAAGGGTACTCAGGCCGCCTGCGGCAGCGGCGCGGCGTCCCAGCGGCGGCGGGTGATCCGCACCGGGATCTGCTCGCCGCGGGCCTTGGCGGCGAACAGCTCGGCCCTGGTGCGCCGCCACCACACCAGCATCCGCACCGTGCCCAGCGCCAGCACCGCCACCACGGCCAGCAGCGACAGGCGGAACTGCCCGCCGGTCAGCTCCAGCAGCACGCCGATGCTCAGCGCGGCGACCGTCGTGGCGACGAAGCCGCCGACGTTGACCACCCCGGTCGCCGTGCCGACCCGGCTCAGCGGGTTGTAGTCCCGTGCCAGTGCGAAGCCGATCATCGAGGCCGGGCCGCCGAAGGACAGCAGCGCGAACGCCGGGATCAGCACGGCCAGCGGCAGCTGTCCCGGCCAGCCCAGCAGCACCGCCCACACCACGGCGGCGGCCGCAAGGTAGCCGCCGACCAGCGGCATGCGCAGCGACGGGTGGCGCGCGATCACGTTGCCCAGCAACGGCCCGAACACCATCGAGCCGAACACGAACACGGTGAGCAGGGCGCTCGCGGTTCCCGGCGACACGTGCTCGCCCTCGACCAGGAAGGGCACGCCCCACAGCAGCGTCAGCGTGTTGGGCGCGAACATCGTCGTGAAGTGCACCCAGAAGCCCAGCCGGGTGCCCGGCGTGCGCCACGCGGTGGCGACCTGCCTGCCCAGCTGCCGCACCGGCACCCGCTCGGCAGGCGGCGGCTCGGCACCGGCAGGGTGGTTGGCGATCCGCAGGCCGGCGACCACGGCGAAGGCGGCCGTGGCCATGCCCGCGACCAGGAAGGTGGGCACCCAGCCCGGCCCGGCGAGCAGGTAGGTCAGCGGCACCGTGGCGGCGAGGTTGCCGACGTAGCCCATCGCCGTGGTGAACGAGGTGACCACCGCGTACTGGCGCCCGGGGAAGTGCGCGGCCACCAGCCGCAGCACGCTGACGAACGTCAGCGCGTCACCGAAGCCGAGCACGCCGCGGGCCAGCAGCCCGAGCGGGTAGGACTGGGCGGTGGCCAGCAGGACCTGCCCGGCGCCGAGGAACAGCAGCGCGGCCGTGAGCACGGCCCGCGGGCCGTAGCGGTCCACCAGGACGCCGGTGGGGATCTGCATCGCCGCGTAGACGCCGACCTGGAGCACGGTGAACGTGCCCAGCGCCGCGGCGCCGACGCCGAAGCGGTCGGCGGCCTCCAGCCCGGCCACCCCAAACGAGGTGCGGTGGAACACGGCGAGCAGGTAGATGGTGGCGGCGGTCAACCAGATCAGCCACGACCGGGCGGTCGCGGTGCCCTGCGGCGACACGAAGCTGCTCCTCCCAGCAGAAGACACGACGGATCAAGGAGGCTTGTGGCCGCCCTACAAGTTGTATCGCCTAAGCAACCCTGAAACATACCCGTGACCAAAGTGCGATTCGCCACAGCGCCGGGCCGCCGGTCGGGCCGCGGAGCACGTGAAGGCCACCTTCACCACGTCTCACGTAATGAAGGTGGCCTTCACGTGCTTGTGCCGTCAGGGCCCCGGCACAGCCCGGGGCGCGGCAAGGCATCGTGGGTGGTCCCGAGCGCAGAATTCGCGGGCCGGAACGCAGAACTCGCGTGCGTGAGCGCAGAACTCACGATGTGAACGCCGGTTCTCACGTAGTGCCAGTCGCCCGCGGGAACGGCCCGTTCGCGCGAGTCGTACGTTCTCACGCGCGAGTTGTCCGTTCCGGACCCGCGAGTTGCACGTTCCCGCCCTCCTGGCCCCACGGTCCGGCACGCCAGTTCCAGATCGCGAGACCAGCCCGTCACCGGCTGGCCGAACGGACCGTTCGCGCGACCGCACCGGGCCGGAGCACGAGTTTCGCGTTCCCGAACACGTCATTCGCGTTCCCGAACACGACACTCACCATCCGGACCCCGCGTCCCAGCCCGTGAACCCACCTGCACCACCGGGCCATTCACCGCGAGTCTCGTGTTCAGGAACGCGAGTCTCGTCTTCCGGAACGCGAAAGACGCGCTCCGGACCACCCGACTTTGCCGGGACACCACGTCAGACGTAATGAAGGTGGCCTTCACGTGCTTGACGCCGGAGCGCCGGTGACGGCCCAGGCGCCCGCGCGCCAGCGCAGTACCACCGCGACCAGGCGGGCCAGCATGAACAGCGACAGACCGGTCCAGATCCCGGCCAGGCCCCAGCCGAACGCCAGCGACAGCCAGACCATCGGCAGGAAGCCGACGGCCGCGGCCAGCAGCGTCGTCGTCCGCAGGTAGGCCGCGTCGCCCGCGCCGAGCAGCACCCCGTCCAGCGCGAACACCACCCCGGCGATCGGCTGCAGCGCGACGAAGAACCACCAGGCGTTCGGCACCTGCGCCAGCACACCCGGATCCGAGGTGAACACCTTCGGCAGCACCCCGGCGACGGCCGCGAACACCACGCCGAGCGCGGAGCCGAACACCAGGCCGTACCAGGTGATCTGGCCGGCCACCCCGCGGGCCTGCTCGCGGGTGCCCGCGCCGAGCGCGGCCCCGACCAGCGACTGCGCCGCGATGGCGAGCGAGTCCAGCACCAGCGCGAGGAAGAACCACAGCTGCAGCACCACCTGGTGCGCGCCGACCGCCTCGGTCGACGCCCGCGCGGCCACCGCCGCCGCGGACAGGAAGCACGCCTGGAACGCCAGGCTGCGCAGCACCAGGTCGCGGCCCAGCCCCAGCTGCGCCCGCACCACGGCCGGCCGGGGCCGCAGCGGTACCCGCTCGCGTGCCAGCGCCACCAGGAACAGCGACGCCGAGATCGCCTGCGCCACGACGTTGGCGACGGCCGAGCCCTCCAGCCCCCAGCCGACCGGGTACACCAGGACCGGACACAGGACGGCGGAGATTCCGTTGCCCGCCAGCACGTAGCGCAGCGGGCGGCCGACCTCCTGCACGCCACGCATCCACCCGTTGCCGGCGAGCGTCACCAGGATGAACGGCGTGCCGAACAGGGCGATCCGCAACCACGACACCGCCTGCGCGGCGATCTCGGCGTCGCCGGCCAGTGCCCGCGCCACCGGTTCGGCCAGCAGCTGGCCGGCGCCGAGCAGCACCAGCCCGACCACCAGCGCCAGCCAGGTCGCCTGCACGCCCTCGCCGACCGCGTCCGCCCGCCGTCCCGCGCCGTGCAGCCGCGCCGCCCGCGAGGTGGTGCCGTAGGCGAGGAACGTCAGCTGCGTCGACACCTGCGACAGGACCACGCCGCCCAGCGCCAGCCCGGCCAGCGGCAGCGCCCCCAGGTGGCCGACGACCGCCGTGTCGACCAGCACGTAGAGCGGCTCGGCCGCCAGCACCCCCAGCGCGGGCACGGCCAGGCCGAACACCCGCCGCGGGGCGACCCGCTCGTTCACCTGTGTCACGCCCGGCAGACTAGCCACGGGCGCCGACAGGCTCAGGCGAGCGGAGCCCGCCCCAGCGCGCCGCGGATGCGGTCCAGGACCTCCTCCGCCGTGCCCTCGGCACTGCAGCCCGCGGCCAGCCGGTGACCGCCGCCGCCCAGCTCAGCGGCCGCCGCGGCGACGTCGACCGTGCCCGCCGAGCGCAGCGACACCGTCCACGAACCGGGCGACTGCTCCTTGAGCACCGCGGCTACCTCGGCCTCGCGGGTGGCACGGATCACGTCGATCACGCCCTCGGTCTCCTCCAGCCGCACCCGCGTGGTCAGCTCGGCCGGCACCACGGCGTGCACCAGCCCGCGCCCGCCCGCGGCGGACGGCTCCAGGCGGGCCCCTGCCAGCACCTCGGCGAGCATCGGCAGCCAGCCGAACGGCCGCTCGTCGACCAGCGTGCGGATCAGCCCGCCCGGCTCGACCCCGGCCGCGAGCAGCCGGGCCGCGATCCGGTGGGTGTCCGGGGTGGCCCTGCGGAACCCGCTGGTGTCGGTGACCAGCCCGGCGTACAGGCAGCGGGCGACCGGCTCGTCCAGCTCGGCGCCCAGCGCGTCGACGATCGCCAGCACCAGCACCGCTGTCGCCACGGCGGTGTCGTCGACGACGTGGTGGGTGCCGAACCGGGTGTTGGTGGCGTGGTGGTCGACGACCAGCACCTGCCCGGCCTCCGGTATCCGCCGTTCCAGCCGCCCGAGCCGCGACGGTGACGCGGTGTCCAGCACGACCAGCAGCGGCTCGGACTCCGGCAGCCGCTGGGCGGGCACGTACAGCCCGTCGGTGTCGAGCACGCTCAGGCTCTCCGGCAGGCTCGCCGAGTCCCCGAAGGACACCCGCACGGTCGCGCCCCGCCGGTGCAGCACCCGCGCCAGCGCGAAGGCGCTGCCCGCGGCGTCGGCGTCCGGGCGGATGTGGCCGAGGAGGGTCACGTCGGTGGCGTCGCGGAGGACGGCGGCGGCGTGGTCGATGTCGAGCTGCAGAGAGGTCACCTCCGCACGCTACGCTCTGTGGCGATGGCGGACTACGCGATACTCGTCTACCCCTCGGCCAACCGGGTCTACACCGACAGCGCGCCGGAACTGCTGGCAGCGGAGCTGGCCGTGTTCGGCGACGCCCTCGGCGTGCCGCTGACCGCCGAGCCCGCGCGGCTGGGCGGCGTGGACTACGTCCGCTTCGGCACCGACCGCCCGCTCGGCGAGCGGGAGCTGGCACTGCTGTCCAACACCTCCGCGCTCTACGCGTTGTTCGAGGTGACCGGCGAGTTGCTGCGCCCGGTGCCGATCACGCCGCTGGCCCGCTTCGACGACGACCTGCTCACCATCCAGAAGTACTCGGGCAAGACCAACGAGCTGTTCACCAGACTGCTGGTCAACGTCACGGCGCTGGCGGCCGGCGCCACGCTGGATCGTCCACTTCGGCTGCTGGATCCGTTGTGCGGCAGGGGAACCACGCTCAACCAAGCGATGATGTACGGCTGGCACGGGGTCGGGTTCGACGTCGACGGCCGCGACTTCGACGCCTACGAGGCGTTCCTCAAGACCTGGCTGCGCACCAAGCGGGTCAAGCACACGGCGACCACGGGTGCGGTGCGGCGCAACAAGGTCCGGCTGGGCAGGCGCATGGACGTCGAGTACGGCCACGACAAGGAGAGCTACAAGGCGGGCGACACCCGCACACTGTCGGTGTTCAACTGCGACACGCTGACCGCCGACGAGCTGCTGCGCCCGGCGTCGGTCGACCTCGTCGTCACCGACGCGCCGTACGGGGTGCAGCACGGCAGCCACCGGCAGACGACCCTGCAGCGCAGCCCGGCCGAGCTGCTGGCCGCCGCCGTTCCGGTGTGGACCCGGGTGCTGCGCTCCGGCGGCGCGCTGGGCATCTCCTGGAACACCCGCGTCACCCCGCGGGCCGACCTGGTGTCCATTCTGGACAAAGCAGGCCTGGCGGTACGCGAAGGCGGCCCGTACGACCGGTTCGAGCACCGGGTGGACCAGTCGATCGTCCGAGACCTCGTGGTGGGAGTGAAACCGTGACCGAGCCCCGGCAGATCGTGACCACGCTGTACGACCGCATTTCCGCGCGCGACATCGACGGCATCGCGGCGCTGCTGCATCCCGAGTTCGTCTCGCACAACCCGCGGGTGGTCCACGATCCGGCGACCGGCAGTGGCAAGCAGGCGTTCGTCGACTTCTTTCACACCGAAGCCGGCCAGCGCCTGCTCGCCACGCCGTTCCGGATCCAGCGGATCCTGGTCGACGGCGACATGGTGGCCGTGCACAACCGGGTCGCCCCCGTCGGCAGGCCGGTGCACGCGATCGTGGACCTGTTCCGGATCCGCGACGGCCTGATCGTCGAGCAGTGGGACGTCATCCAGCAGGTCCCCGACGAGCTACCGCACCCGCACGGAATGTTCTGAATCTTCTGCCCTCGCTCCGCTCGGGCGCGGTCGGGCCCTTCAGCCGGCGTCTTCCCTCCTCGCCCGTCGCTCGCTGCGCGAGCTTTGGGGCTCGTCAGTCCAGACGCCGACGGCCCGACCGGTGCGGGTCGACCTTTCCTGCAGCCGCTCAGGCCGCGAGCAGCGCACCCACCGTGTCCTCGGCACGGTCGCGCTTGCTGTAGAGGTCCCAGTATCGCTGCGCCAGGTCGGCCGGGTCGACGCGCTCGGCCTTCAGGCCGAGCGTCGCGGCCGGGTCGCTGTCGAACAGCCGCTGCGCGTCGCTGTTCTCGATCAGTGCCGCGATGGTCAGCGCCCCGGCGTACACGCCCCGGCCGGCCAGTTCGATGTGCAGGTTCAGCACGTAGTTGCGCAGCGAGGCCTGCGCGCTGCCCAGTGCGGCCATCGGCGGCATCGGGGTGTGCGCCGAACCGCCCAGGCCGTAGAGCAGCCCGCCCTCACCGCGCTCCAGCATGCCCGGCAGCAGCAGCCGGGTCAGCGACAGCGGCGCCAGCACGGCACCGTCGATCACCGCGCTCATGCTGTCCGGGTCGATGTCCAGCACCGGCCGGATCGCCGCCCGCTCGACGTAGCCGTTGAGCACCGCCACGTCGACCGGGCCGATCGCACGCACCAGCTCGGCGTGAGCGGACCGGTCGGTCAGGTCCGCGGGCAGCGCCCTGGCCCGCACCCCCTCTGCCGCCAGCTCCCGTACCCAGCCCTCCAGCCGCTCCCGGCTCCGCGCCACCAGCGCGACGTCGAACCCCTCCTGCCCGAACCGCCGCGCGGTGGCCAGCCCGAGCCCGGGTCCGGCACCGAAGATCGCCAGCGTTGCCATGACTACCCCTTCCAGTAAGTTGAGGAGACCCTCATGTTCCTCACCGTACGCGAAACTGAGGGCAGCCTCAAGTTTCTTATACTGGGAGCGTGAAGCCACTGCGCCGGGACGCCCAACGCAACCGCGACCTGATCGTCGCCGCGGCTGCCGAGGTGTTCGGCGCCCGGGGCGTCGACGCGCCGCTGGAGGAGATCGCCCGGAAGGCCGGCGTGGCGATCGGGACGCTCTACAACCGGTTCCCCCAGCGCACGGACCTGATCGAAGCCGTCTTCACCGGCCCGATCGTGCGGCTGGCCGACGACGCCGAGCAGGCCGCCCGTGCCGCAGACCCGTGGCAGGGGTTCACCGGGTTCGTCGAGCGTGCCTGCCGGACGCAGGTGGTGGACACCGGGTTCGGCGACGTCTGCGCCCGCACGTTCACCGGCGCACCCGAGCTGGAAGCCGCCAAGCGGCGCATTCTCGACGGGATCGTCGCGCTGCTGGAACGCGGCCAGGCCGCCGGGGTGCTGCGTGGCGACCTGGTCGCGGCCGACGTCGCCAGGGCCATCGCGGCAACCTCGGCCCTGCGTGGCATGCCCGGCTGGGAACGCAATCTGGCACTGCAGCTGGACGGCTTCCGCCCGCAAGCCGCGGTCGGGCCGCTGCCTGACTAACGCAGGCGCTCGCCGGCGAACCGCAGGATGGCCGGCAGCACCGACTTCCAGTACCGGTCGGTGTGCCCGCCCGGCGACAGCTCGGCCACCGCCGGCTGCGCCGCCTGCACGAACCGGCGGGCCGCACTGACGAACGGGTCGGCCGTGCCGCACCAGACCCCCACCGGCACCGGCCGCAGCTCGTCGACGTGGCGCAGCGGCTCGTGGGACTCCCAGTGCTGGCGGTCGCGGAACACGTTGCGCGAACGGGCGTCGCCCCAGCTGGTGAACAACGCCGGGCTGCAGGCCGCCACCGCCCGCAGGTCGCGGTGGTCACGGGCGTAACGCAACGCGCCGAACGCGCCCATCGAGATACCCAGCGCCGCCGACGGCGCCCTCAGCCCGCGGCCGGCGACCCAGCGGGGCACCTCCTCGGACAGCATCCGCTGCGGATCGTCGCCGCGCTTGCCGTCCACCCAGTAGTGGTCACCGTCCGGCGCGACCACCGCGAACGGCGGCAGCCCGGACCGCACCACCTCGGTCAGCATCGCGGGCAGCCCGAGGCCGAGGAACCACCGCGCACTGGCACCGCGGCCGTGCAGCGCCAGGCACACCGGCAACCCGGCGGCCGCAACACCCTCCGGGACGATCAGCACCAGGTCGACCTCGCGGCCGCGGGCCGCCGAGTGTTCCCGCTGGACGGTCACCGGGTCGGTCAGCGGAGCCGGCCCGGGTGGCGGTGGCACCGCGGGCGGTCCCGGCGCGGACGGCTGCGGCTCCGGCTCACCACACGCGGTGAGCGCGCCCAGCGCGAGACCCGCCAGCGCGACGCGACGGGACACTTCGGACGGCACGGCCGCTGCTCAGCTGTCCGAAGTGGACTCTGAGTCCTCGGTCTCGCGGGGCGCCTTGTACGGGTCGGCCTCCCCCGCGTGCCGCGCACCGGTGGCGCGGCGGGCGACCTCGGCGTCGGCCTCCCTCGCCTTGGCCAGCAGCTCCTCGATGCGCTGCGCCTCCTGCGGGACGTTGTCCGCGACGAACGTCAGGGTCGGCGTGTACCGCACGCCGGTGCCCTGCCCGACCTTGGTGCGCAGTGCCCCCCTGGCCTTCTCCAGCGCCGCGGCGGCACCGGCCAGGTCCGGCTCGGCGTCGAGCGTCTCGCCCAGCACCGTGTAGTAGACGGTGGCGTCGTGCAGGTCGGCGGTGATCTTCGCGTCGGTGATCGTGACGTAGGCCAGGCGCGGATCCTTGATCTCGTGCTCGATGGCGGACGCGACGATCTGCGAGATCCGCTTCGACAACCTGCGCGCGCGTGCCGGATCGGCCACAACGCACCCCTTTCTCAGAAACCTAATCTTCCGGACCCACCAGCCGGCGACGCGCCGACAGCAGCTCCACCTCCGGGCGGCCGGCGACCAGCCGCTCGCAGCTGTCGAGCACGTCACGGACATGCTCGCCGTCCGCGGCGACCACCGCCACCCCGATCAGGGCGCGGCGGTGCAGGTCCAGGTGGCCCGCCTCGGCCACCGACACCTCGAACCGCCTGCGCACCTCCGCGATCAGCGGCCGGACGACCGACCGCTTCTGCTTGAGCGAGTGCACCTCACCCAGCAGCAGATCGACTTCGAGAGCACCCACGTACACGAGAAACCCCCTTCACAGCGTGCACCGGCCGGGGCGCGGGCTCACACCCGCGCCCCGGCCGGGCGTGCCACGATCAGACGCGCGGCTTCTCGCGCTGCTCGTAGGTCTCGATGACGTCGTCGACCTTGATGTCGCTGTAGGACCCGAGCGTGAGACCACACTCGAACCCGTCGCGCACCTCGACCACGTCGTCCTTGAACCGGCGCAGCGAGCTGATCGGCAGGTTCTCCGCCACCACGACGTTGTCCCGCAGCAGGCGGGCCCGCGCGTTGCGGCGGATCTCCCCGGAGGTGACGAGGCAACCGGCGATGGTGCCGAACTTGGACGACTTGAAGACCTCGCGGACCTCGGCCTTGCCCAGCTCGACCTCTTCGTACTCCGGCTTGAGCATGCCCTTGAGAGCCTGCTCGATCTCCTCGATCGCCTGGTAGATCACCGTGTAGTAGCGGACGTCGACGCCCTCGCGGGCGGCCCGCTCGGTCGCCTTGCCCTGCGCCCGGACGTTGAAGCCGAGCACGATGGCGTCCGACGCGGTGGCCAGGTCGATGTCGCTCTCGGTCACGCCACCGACACCGCGGTGCACGACGTTGAGCTCGACCTCGTCGCCGACCTCCAGCTGCAGCAGCGACGCCTCGAGAGCCTCGACGGTACCCGAGTTGTCACCCTTGATGATCAGGTTGAGGGAGTTGGTCTCCTTCAACGCGGAGTCCAGGTCCTCCAGGCTGACGCGCTTGCGCTTGGCCGCGTTCTGCGCGTTGCGGATCCGGGCCTGGCGCCGCTCGGCGATCTGCCGCGCGACCCGGTCCTCGTCCACCACCAGGAAGGTGTCACCCGCACCCGGCACCGAGGTGAAGCCGATCACCTGGACCGGCCGCGACGGCAGGGCCTCGGTGACGTCCTCGTTGTGCTCGTCGACCATCCGGCGCACGCGGCCGTAGGCGTCGCCGGCCACGACCGAGTCGCCGACCCGCAGCGTGCCGCGCTGCACCAGCACCGTGGCCACCGGACCGCGGCCGCGGTCCAGGTGTGCCTCGATCGCCACGCCCTGGGCCTCCATGTCCGGGTTGGCCCGCAGGTCCAGCGTGGCGTCCGCGGTCAGCAGGATCGCCTCCAGCAGGCCGTCGATGTTGATGCCCTGCTTGGCGGAGATCTCCACGAACATCGTGTCGCCGCCGTACTCCTCGGCGACCAGGTTGTACTCGGTCAGCTGCTGCCGGATCTTGTCCGGGTTCGCGCCTTCCTTGTCGATCTTGTTGACCGCGACCACGATCGGCGCCTTCGCCGCCTGGGCGTGGTTGATCGCCTCCACCGTCTGCGGCATCACGCCGTCGTCGGCGGCGACCACGATCACCGCGATGTCGGTGGAGTTCGCACCACGGGCACGCATGGCGGTGAACGCCTCGTGACCCGGGGTGTCGATGAACGTGATCAGCCTCGGGGTGCCCTCCAGCTGCGTCTCGATCTGGTAGGCGCCGATGTGCTGGGTGATGCCGCCGGCCTCGCCCTCGCGCACCTTCGCCTTACGGATCGTGTCCAGCAGGCGGGTCTTACCGTGGTCGACGTGACCCATGACGGTCACCACCGGCGGCCGCACCTGCAGGTCCGACTCCTCCCCGGCGTCCTCGCCGTAGGTGATGTCGAACGTCTCCAGCAGCTCGCGGTCCTCCTCCTCGGGGCTGACCACCTGCACGGTGTAGTTCATCTCCGAGCCGAGCAGCTCGAGGATGTCCTCGGACACCGACTGCGTGGCGGTCACCATCTCACCGAGGTGGAACAGCACCTGCACCAGCGAGGCCGGGTTGGCGTCGATCTTCTCCGCGAAGTCGGTCAGCGACGCGCCGCGCGGCAGCCGGATCGTCTCGCCGTTGCCCTTGGGCAACCGCACGCCACCCACGCTGGGGGCCTGCATGTTGTCCATGTACTCCTGGCGCTTCTGCCGCTTGGACTTGCGGCCCTTGCGCGAGGGACCACCGGGACGCCCGAAGGCACCCGCCGTCCCACCGCGGCCGCCGCCACCACGGCCACCGCCGCCACCGCGGAAACCACCACCGGCGGGAGCGCCACCGCCACCACCGGGACGGAAGCCGCCGCCACCGCCGCCGCCACCTGGGCCGCCGCGGAAACCGCCGCCGCCACCACCGGGTCCACCGCGGCCGCCGGGTCCACCGCGACCGGCACCACCACCGGGGCCACCACGGCCACCGGGTCCGCCACGGCCCCCACCTCCGGGGCCGGCCGGACGGGCCGGGCGCGCCGGCATCATGCCGGGGTTCGGCCGCGGCGGCATGTTGCCCGGGCTCGGGCGGTTGCCCGCGGGACGGTCGCCACCGGGACGCGGCGGCCGGTCACCGCCGGGACGCGGCGGCCGGTCGCCACCGCCGCCCTGCTGGCCGCCACCCGGACGCGGCGCGGCCGGACGCGGCGGCGGGGCACCCTGGCCGACGCCGAACGGGTTGTTGCCGACCCGCGGCGGGCGCGGACCGGGCTTGGGGCCACCGGGCTTGGGGCCCTGCGGCTTGGGCGGCACCACCGACGGCTGCTGCGACTCGGGCTTGGCCGGAGCCGGGGCGGCCGGGGCCGCCTTGGCGGCGGCCGGAGCCGGGACCTCGTCCTGCTTGGGCGCGGGCGGCTTGGGAGCCGGCGGCTTCGGGCCCGGCCGGGGCCCGGGCCGGGCGCCGGACTGGGTCGGCTGAGCCGGCTGGGCCGGAGCCGAGGGCGCGGACGATCCGGCACCGGCGGAGGCCGGCGCGGACGGGCGTGCGGGGGCACCGGGCTTCGGGCCCGGCGTGGCGCCGGAGGGCTTCTTGCCCTTGGCGCCGTCCTTCTTGGGGTAGGCGTCACGCAGACGGCGGGCCACCGGGGCCTCCACCGTCGACGACGCCGACTTCACGAACTCGCCTTGTTCCTTGAGCTTGGCGAGCAGCTCTTTACTCGTGACACCGAGCTCCTTGGCGAGCTCGTGCACGCGGGCCTTGCCTGGCACAGCACTCCTAATCTGGGGAGGCCGGCGGCTAGCCCGCTGACCTCGTCCTATTGTCGCGCGTTCATGGCTTCAGCTTCACGGCTGACTCATGACGGGTCGACCTGCTTCCTTGGTTCCAACCGGACTCGGGGCGCTCCCTCGTCCGTACCGCTGTCCGACGCGTTACTGCGCTACCCGGTCCATGATCGCAGGCCCCCGGTGTCGAGCGGCCCAGAAACCCGTAATGCCCTGGGCAGCGCCCGCCGCCGTTCGGCCTGGGACAGGCACCGCGGGGAGGGATGCATCCACGCCCCGCGGCCCGGTAGCCGCCGTTCCCGGTCGACCACCAGAGCCCCGTCCGCCACGACCAGTCGCAGCAACGCATCGATCGAAGCCCGCTCCCGGCACCCCACACACATCCGGACCGGAACCTTCCGGTCCGCTGCGTGCGCGGTCTCCGAGTGCGAGCTTCGGGTCACTCCTTAGTCTAGCCCGTCGCCAATCACTCAGCCGAACCGGTTGCCGCTGCGCGCGGCGCCCCGTCCCGGCCCTCGTCGGCGGCGGACGCCGGAGACTCCTCCGGCTCCTCTGTCTCTTCCATGGCGGCGTCGCTGCGGATGTCGATGCGCCATCCGGTCAGCCGCGCCGCCAGCCTGGCGTTCTGGCCTTCCTTGCCGATGGCCAGCGAGAGCTGGAAGTCCGGCACGACCACCCGTGCCGTCTTCGCGCGCTCGTCGACCACCCGTACCGACACAACCTTCGCGGGCGAGAGCGCATTCCCGACGAAGCGGGCCGGGTCGTCGGAGTAGTCGATGATGTCGATCTTCTCACCGGCGAGCTCGCTCATCACGTTGCGTACCCGGGCGCCCACCGGGCCGATGCAGGCGCCCTTGGCGTTGACCCCGGCCACGGTCGACCGCACGGCGATCTTGGACCGGTGACCGGGCTCCCTGGCCACGGCCGCGATCTCCACCGTGCCGTCGGCGATCTCCGGCACCTCCAGCGCGAACAGCTTGCGCACCAGGTTCGGGTGGCTGCGGGAGAGCATGATCTGCGGGCCGCGGGCGCTGCGGGACACGCCGTAGACGTAGGCCTTGATCCGGCTGCCGTGCTCGTAGGACTCGCCGCTGACCTGCTCGGCCTGCGGCAGCACGCCCTCGGTGCCGCCGCCGATCTGCACCACGACCATGCCCCGGGCGTTGGCCCTGGCGTCGCGCTGGATGACACCGGCGACGATCTCGCCCTCCTTGGCGGAGAACTCGCCGAAGGTCTTCTCGTGCTCGGCGTCGCGCAGGCGCTGCAGGATCACCTGGCGGGCGGTGGTCGCCGCGACCCGGCCGAAGCCCTCCGGGGTGTCGTCCCACTCCTCGTCGATCTCGCCGTTGGCGTCGAGGGTGTGCGCGAGCACCCGGACGTAGCCGGTCTTGCGGTCGATGTCGATCTTGGCGTGGGGCTGGTGGCCCTCGGTGTGCTTGTAGGCGGTGAGCAGCGCTGTCTCGATGGCCTCGAGCACGGTCTCGAAGGGGATGTCCTTGTCCCGTTCGATCGCCCGCAGTGCCGCGATGTCGACGTTCACTCCGACCCCTCCTTCGATTCGTTCGATTCTCCACCCAGCAGCGCGAGTTCGGCCGCGGGCGGCTGACGGAACTCGATCTCCACGACGGCCTTGGCCACGTCGGCGTAGCGGACCTCACGCACCGCGCCGTCGACGAGTACCCGCACGCCGTCCTCGCCCGCGTCGCCGACCCTGCCGACGAACTCCGCGCCCTCGGCGGGGGTGATCCGCACCAGCCGCAGGCGTGCCCTGCGCCAGTGACTGGGCCTGGTCAGCGGGCGGTCGATCCCCGGCGAGGTGACCTCCAGGGTGTAGGCCCCGGCGATCACGTGCTCGTGCTGGTCGAGGACGGCCGAGACCGCCCTGCTGATCTCGGCGACCTGGTCGAGGCCCACTCCGTCGTCGGAGTCGACGACCACCTTGACGAGCTTGCGCCTGCCCGCCTGTTGCACATCGAGTGCATCGAGTTCGAAACCCGCTGTCGAAACGGCGTCGGCCACGATCGGCTCGAGCCGGCTGGCGAGTTCTCCTGCCACCGTGACGCACTCTCCTGTTCGGCTATTCGGCTCAGTCAGAGGTAGTCCAGCTTATCGGGTGTGGTGTTCCGTGCGCATGAGCGCGGGTGGCCGGGCGCGGCCTGGCAGGATGGGTTTCCGTGAGTCCGAGACCGACCCTGACCCGCCGCCGCGCCCTGCTGGTCGCGCTGTGCCTGCCCGTGGCCGCCGCCTGCTCCCCCGGCTACTCCGAGGAGCCCGACGTCCTGGTGCCGCTGCTGGAGCGTGCCCGAGCCGACGCGGCCGCCGCCGAGGCACTGGGCACCGAGGCGGCGAAGCAGGTCGCGCAGGCCCGTGCCGCGCAGGCCACGGCGTTGCAGGCGGAGGTCGACCGGCTGAACCGCCCGCGCCAGGAAGGGCAGCAGGCCCCGCCCGGGCGGGTCCCCGACGTCACGGCACTGGCCCAGCGGCTGGTGGAGGCCCGGCAGCAGGCCGAGCAGCTGGTCGCCACGCTGCCCCGGCACCGGGCCGGGCTGGTCGGATCGGTCGCGGCCGGGTCGGCCGCGCTGCTGCAGCTGTTCCCCGAACAGCGGGGCAAGCTCGATTCCGGCGAACTCGACGCCCCCGCCACCGGCGCGCTGGAGCCGGACACCGTCCAGGCCGTCCAGGGCGCGCTCGCCGCCGAGCACGGCGCGGTGTGGGTGTACGGGCTGGTGACGGCGTTCCTGCCGGGCGACTACCGCACGGGGATGACGGAGGGCGCCGCCGTGCACCGGGACCGCCGCGACGCCTGCGAGCGGGTGCTGGCCGCCGCCGGGGCGACCCCGCAGCCGGCCGAGCCCGCCTACCTGCCGCCCAAGCCGGTGACCGACGCGGCGTCGGCCATGGCGCTGGTCGCCACCGCGGAGTCCGACGCCGCCGCGGCGTGGCGCGGTGTGCTGGAGCGCACCGACGACGCGCAGCTGCGCGGGCTGGCGCTGACGGCGCTGGTCGGCTCGGCCACCCGCGGCACCCGCTGGCGCGAGGCGGCCGGTGAGAAGCCCGCCGCGCCCGCCCTGCCCGGCGCGCCGGCCTGACCCGCGGGGCTGCTCCGGCCCCGGCCAATGCACGTGAAGGCCACCTTCATTACGTGAGACGTGGTGAAGGTGGCCTTCACGTGCTTTGAGGCGTGGGCGCCGCCGGTCAGGCGGCCGAGCGCAGCTGGTCGGCCAGGCGCAGGGCGTCGGCGGCGACGCGCATGAGCAGGGCGTTGTCCTTGTGCTCGTCGAAGAACTGGGCCTCGACGATGGTCACGTCGGCGCCCGCCGCCTTGGAGGTGTACTCCCCCGTCGCCACCCTCGGCGCGCCGGGCAGCTTGGCGGTGCCGTCCTTGACCAGGTCGTTGACGTTGCCGGTGTCGTCGGTGTCGGTAATGGCCTTGAGCTGCTGCGCCGTCTCCGGCGAGTCCATCGTGACCACCACGACCGACACCAGGGCCCGCACGTTCTGCCCCGGCGTGGTGACGTACAGGCCACGCACCACCTTCCGGCAGGGGTGCTCGGCGAACCACTCCTTGATCTTGCCGTAGGAGTTGCCCGCGCAGTCGGTGGCCGAGACCGGCTGGTGGGCGGCGTCGAACCGGAACTCGCCGGTCGTCTGCTGCGCGGTCTTCTCCGTGTCGGTGCCCGGGTCGTGGCGGATCAGCCACCAGACCAGCCCGGCGACGACCGCGACGGCGACCAGGCCCAGGGCACGCAGCGCGAACACGAGCGCGGGCCGTCCCGGCGGCGCGCCCTCGACGCGCCGCAGCGGCTGGGTGTCACCAGACGACGGTAAGTTCACTCCCACGGGTGGTCACCGTAACTCACCACGCAGCGCGTCGAGCACCTGCTCGACGTCGGCGGCGGTGTTGTAGAGGTGAAAGCCCAGCCTGGCCCGCCCGGCTCGCACCCCGTGCGAGATGCCCGCGGCGGTCAGCGCCGCGGGCGCGCCCGGGTGCGGCAGCGACACGATCACGCTGTCCCCCGGCTCCAGCCCCAGCTCGCTCCGCAGCAGGTTCGCCAGGCCGGCACCGTGCCGGTGGACGGCCTGGACACCGAGCCCGGCCAGGTAGGGCAGGGCGACGGCGGCGCCGATCTGGGCCAGCCACGCCGGCGACAGGTCGAACCGGCGGGCGTCGGCGGCCAGCCGCAGCGGCAGCCCGTAGATCGACTCCCAGCGCCGCTGCCCGGCGAACCAGTTGGCCGCCACCGGCACGGTCCGTTCCAGCACCCGTGGGTGCACGGCCAGCCACGCGGTGCCGCGTGGGCTGAGCAGCCACTTGTACCCGGCGGCGACAACCCAGTCGGCCCAGTCCAGCCGGGCGGGCAGCCAGCCCGCGGCCTGGGTGGCGTCGAGCAGGACCGGCACGCCCTCGGCCGCGCAGGCCTCCCGCAGTGCGGCCAGGTCGACGATCGCGCCGTCGGCGGACTGCACGACGCTGACCGCGACCAGGTCGTGCCCGCTCACCCGGCCGGGCAACGCGGCCAGCGGCACCTCGGTGACCTCGCAGCCACGAGCGGCGAACGGGAACGTGACGCTGGTGAAGTCGCCCTCGGCGACCAGCACCCGGGAACCGGGCGGCAGCGCGGCGGCCACCGACGCCACCAGCTGCGAGGCACTGGCACCGGAGGCCACCCGGTCGGCGGGCACGCCCAGCAGGTCGGCGAAGCCCTGCCGGGCGGTCTCCACGTGCTCGTCGAACGCGGGGGCGTTGTCCGCTCCCGTCCGCCACCGCGCCACCCCGCGGGCCACCGCGTCGGCGACCACCACCGGCGGGATTCCGACGCTGGGGGTGTTGAGGTAGCCGCCGTCGATGTCGAACCCGGCGCCGAAAGCTGTCCGCATACCGCCCGACACTAACGCGAGTCGCGTTCCAGGAACTCGCTCAGCAGCCCGGGGACGGCGTCCTCGGCGAACAGCAGGCCCTGGTCCTGCCCGGCGTCGAGCACCGAGTACCCGCCCGCGCCCGCCGCCGTGGTCGCCATGACGGTGACCAGGCCTGCCCGCCGCTGGAAGACCGACTGCTTGACCCGCCAGCCGATCACGCCACCGCGCTGCAACGCGACCGTCGACCGGCGCACGGTTCCGGACCGGGCCACCAGGTACTCGCCGGTGATGCCGTGCCCGAGCGAACGGTAGGCGTCCAGCGCGAGCAGCACCGCCACCGGCAGGGTCACGACGGCGGCGATCCACGCGATGTGCAGCAGGACGTCGGTGAGCAGCCAGCCGAGCACGGCGAGGATCGCCACCAGCAGCAGCGCGGACCCCACCGCCCAGCGCAGCCTGCGCCCGCGCGCGGCCACCGGGTGCCCGGCCAGCCGCACCGCCGCCGTCGGCGCCACGGGCTCACGCAGCACGTCGGCCGCCACCCGGTCGGCGATGTCCTTCGGCGCCGCGGGCAGCAAGGTCTTGCTGTCGGTCTTCTCGTTCTCCTGCTGCTGGGCGATGCCGGTGGCGATGGCGTCGACCCTGGCCGCGCCGGCCAGCCGGGTGCCCAGCGGCTCGACCACGTCGACGCCGCGCAGCCTGCGTTCCTCCAGGGAGATCGACCGGGTGGTGAGCAGCCCGCGCCGGACCCGCAGGGTGCCGCCGGGTTCACGCTCCAGGTGGAAGTTCCACCACATCTCCACCCACAGCCCCAGCGAACCGATCACGCCGACCACCAGCAGGATCGCCGCCAGGACGACGATCATCGCGACCAGCGGGAGGTCGCGGAACAGGTCCCCGACCCAGGCGATGACACCCTTCTGCAGGCCGAACCACTCCGACACCTGCATCACCGCGCCACCCGCGGCGATGCCCAGCGCCGGGGCGACGAACGACAGCGGCGCGTACCGGATCCAGCCGGGGTCGAGCACGGCGAGGCTGCCCTCGCCGGTGGGCGCCTCGCCCTGCTCGGCACGGCGCAGCAGTTCCCGCCGCAGCCGGTCGCCCTCCTCCCGGGTGACCGCGTCCAGCGTCAGCGTGCTCTGCCCGGACTCGGCCCGCTCGCCGGTGCCGATCTTGACCTTCACCAGGCCGACGATGCGCAGCAGCGGGTTGGCGGTGAGGTCGACGGTGCGGATCCGCTCGCGTGCCAGCGAGCGCCGCTGGGTGAACAGCAGCCCGGTGTGCAGTTCGACGCGTTCCTCGCCGGTGCGGTACCGGGTCTTGAGCAGCCGCACGTAGTCGGCCGCGGTGCCGAGGACGATCAGGGCTGCGGCGAAGGGCAGCACCCACGCCAGCGCGACACCCAGCCCGGCGCCGCCGGAGATGCCGATGGCCACCGGCACCCCGGCCGCGACGGCGACCCCGGTGTACCCGAGCGCGGTGGCGACCAGCGTCCGGTTGTCCAGTGTGGACCATCCGGCGGGGATCACGTGGCATCACCCGGGGTCGCCTGCGTGGTCTCGGTGAGCTGCTCGGCGACCTGCGCGGCCAGCTCGTGGTCGAGCCCCTCGATCTTGACCGCGCCCTTCGACGACGCGGTCGTCACCGTCACCGAGGCCAGCTTGAACAGCTGCTGCAGCGGGCCGCGGGTGGTGTCAACGGTCTGGATGCGCGACATCGGCGCGACCCGCCACTCCTGCCAGAAGAAGCCGGTACGCACGTAGACGGCGGTGTCGGTGATCTCCCACCGATGCACCCGGTACCACCACAGCGGCATCAGCAGCGTGACCGGGATGCCGATCACCACCAGGCCGACGGCGGGCCACACCAGCCAGGTCCGGGCCGCGCTGAGCAGCACGCCGTTGATCACCAGGATCAGTGCCGGCACGGCGAACAGCAGCGCGCAGTTGACCCGCCACCACGCGACCGTCCTGGGGTCGAACTGATTGCGCGGCGGGCGCAGCCGCACGGTTTCCTCGGCCATGGTGTCCCCCTGAGTTCCCCGGAATTCGTTACAATGCGATCGCATCGTAAAGGAGGCCGTGCTGCCGCGGCAACGGAGGGGGCGGGGTGCCCAGACAGGTCGACCACGAACTGCGACGCCGGCAGATCGCCGAGGCACTGCTGCGGCTGACCGCCTGCCGCGGGCTGGAGGCGGTCAGCCTGCGCACGGTCGCGGCCGAGGCCGGCCTGTCGATGGGAGCGGTCCAGCACTATTTCGGCAGCAAGGACGAGATGCTGCTGTACGCGGTGTCCTATCAGGACGCGTTGCGGACCGAGCGGATCACCACACGGGTGCTGGCCGGGTCGGCCGAGCCCACGCCGAAGGCGATCCTGCGGGCGTGTGTCGCCGAGTTCCTGCCGATCACCGAGCAGAGCCGCACCGAGACGCTCGTCGGCATCGCGTTCTTCATCCGGGCGCTGTCCGAGCCCGCGCTCGCCACGTCCTACGCGGAGAACCTGCCCAAGACACTGACGTTCTTCGCCGAGCAGATCCGGCAGGGCCAGCGCTCCGGCACCGTGGCGGCCGACCGCGACCCCGAGCACGAGGCGGAGATCCTCTGGGGACTGGCCGACGCGCAGGGCACCGAGATCCTGCTCGGCCACCGCACGCCCGAGCAGTCGCTGGCCACACTGGACTACCACCTGGACCGCCTCTTCGGCGCCTGAGACGTCAGGAACCGCCGTGGCCGTGGGCGGCGGCGTGCCGCACCGCCTGCAGCTCCTTGAACACCTTGCGCAGCGCGGGCACCGCGGCGCCGCCGCGTTCCTCCAGCTGCCGCAGCCGGTCCTTGTACTGCCTGCGGTCCCTGGCCGAGACCACCGGCTTCAGCTCCACCGCGGTCACCAGCGCGGTCAGCGCCGCGTCCTCCCTGCTGATCCGCTCGACGTCACCGCCACCCCGCAGCGTCTGGTCGACGACGCCGGCCAGCCGGCTGACCACCGCCTCGTCGCGGACGGTGACCCGGTGCCGGGGCAGCAGCAGGAACACCCGGCCCCGCTCGATGTCGACCAGACCCGCCGCGGCCAGCTGCTCCTCCTGCGAGCGCAACGCGTCGCGGCCGTCCCTGCGCACCCAGGCCCGCCAGGTGCGCGGCCGGTCGGTGGCCACCTGGCGCTGGACCTCGTCCCGCAGCAGATCCCCGGCGGACCCGCCGGGAACGGCCTGCACCATCCCGTCGTGGTCGATCAGCCTGCCCCGCAGCACCAGCTCGGCCAGCGCCGCGGCCCGCATCAGGTACCCGGCACGGTCGCGGTCGCGCACCCGCTGCCGCGCTACGTCGCAGCTGAGCAGGTACGCCTTGGCCGGAAGCGACAGCTCCCTCATCGACATCATCCCCTCGTCGCTCACCGGCGCCGCAGCTGCGGCCAGATCTCGGCCCACGGCCGGCGCCGTCCTTCGTACAGCCACATCAACCCCTCGGCAACCGGGGTCTGCCCGGCGAAGTACGGCCGCAGCAGCGCCGGGTCGAACCCGACGAACAACACGGCGTCCGCACTCTCCGGTGGCGCGCCGAAGAACCAGTAACCCCGGTGCCCGCTGTAGGCCCTGGCGACGCCCTGGTCCCGACCGTATACGTCCACCGCCGCCGCGAACGGGTAGATCTCGGCGAACACGGCCGTGCGGTCGCGCCCCGGCAGCGCGGCCCAGGTCGCCGCGACCATCCGGCCCAGCTCCTGCTGCGGCAGCTCGCCCCCGGCCATGGCCGAGCCGAGCACGAACGGGCCCCACGTGGGCGGCACCCGGTCCAGCGCCGAGCGCGGATACACCGGCAGCGACGCCAGCGCCACCACCGCCGACAGCACGAACGCCGGCCACGCGGCGGCCCGCCACCACCGGGCGAGATCCCGCTTGGCGATCTCCACCGCCGCGACGGCGAACGGCACCGCGAACATTCCCAGCAGGTAGTTGGACCGGCCCTGCGCCACCAGGAACGCCACCACCAGCACCAGCAGCGCCACGCCGAGGAAGCGCAGCGCGGGATCGCGCAGCAGCCGCCACGTCCCGTACAGCAACGCGGGCACGCCGACCCCGATCCCGGCGCCGAGCACCACGTCGCGCAGGAACGCCCAGTGCCCGGGGAACTCCGCGGCCACCACCTCGGACATGGCCAGGTACGGCCAGCCGTGGGCGGCCTGCCACACCAGCGCGGGCACGGTCACCAGCGCGGCGATCGCCGCGCCGGTCCACAGTCCCCGCTGGCGCAGCAGCTCCCGGGGGCCGAACACCGCCGCCGCGGCCAGCACCGCCACCCAGAACGCCGGGATGAGGAACTTGGTCTGCAGCGACACCGCGGTCACCACACCGGCGAGGACGAGCGTGCCGTGGCGCCGGGTCCGGTTCCAGCGGACCAGCAGCCAGGCCACGACCGTCCAGAAGAACGGGTCGAGGGTGTAGGTGGCCAGCCAGTGGCTCAGCGTCAGCAGGCTGGACGTCGCGTACAGCCCGGCGGCCATGAGCTGCGCGCCCCGGCCGCCGCCGAGTTCGCGGGCGATCAGCCCGGTCACCACCACCCCGCCGGCGAACGCCAGCGTCACCGGCAGCCGCAGTGCGACCAGTGAGCCGGGGAACAGCCAGTCCATCGCCGCGGCCAGCGCCGGGACCAGCGGCGGCTGGTCGAAGTAACCCCAGGCCGGGTGGTCGCGCCCGGCGACGAGGAAGTACATCTCGTCGAAGCCGTAGCCGTACCGGCCGCTGGTCAGCAGCAGCGCGAGCCCGGCCAGCCCGGCGACGGACAGGACCGGCCCGGCGGCGAACCGGGCGGCGGTCATCGCGCGTCTCGCGCCGACAGCGTGGCCCGCGCCAGCAGCGCCAGGCCCGCGATCCAGCCGACGAGCACCAGTCCGGCCGCCCACGGCGGCAGGTAGGTCGGCGACGCCGGGTCCGGGTTCAGCTCGGCCAGGGTGCCCGCGGCCATGCCGGGCAGGAACCGCAGGACGTACTCGCTCACCCAGGCAGGCAGCATGTCGCCGAACATCGCGGGCAGGTAGATCACGGCCAGCAGCGCCGCGATCGTCCCGGCGGCACTGCGCAGCAGCACCGCGACGAACACCGCCAGCACGCTGAACACCACCATCTCCGCGGTCCAGCCCGCCAGCACCCGGACCACGCCGGAGTCGCCGAGCGACGCGTGCGGTGCACCGGCCCCGGCGAGGACGGACTGGCCGAGCACGAACGAGGCGACGGTCAGCACGGTGCCTGCCACGGCCGCGACCGCGCCGACGACGAGTGCCTTCGCGGCCAGCCAGCGGCCGCGGCGCGCAGTGACGGCCAGCGTCACCGAGATCATCCGGCTGGCGAACTCGGGCGCGGTCGAGCCGGTGCCGAACACGATGAACAGCACCAGCGCCAGGCTCAGCCCGACGGTGCCGACCGACACCGGCCGCAGCGCCTGCCGGGCCTGGGCGTCCATCGTGGGGAAGTCACTGCCGATGACGACGGTGAACAGGACGGTCAGGCCCAGCCCGACCGCGGCGGCGACGGCCAGGGTCAGCCAGGTGGACCGGACCGAGCGCAGCTTGGTCCACTCCGACGCCAGTGCCGAGCCCAGCCGGGGGACGATGTAGCCGGTCACCGGGTGCTCCCTTCGTGTGCGAGTGCGCGGGCGGTCTCGGCCGCGTACTGGGCTTCCTGCGCGGTCAGTTCCATGAACGCGGCTTCGAGGCTGGCCCGCACCGGGGTCAGCTCGTGCACCGCGATCCGCTGGGCCAGCGCGAGTTCGCCGACCTGGCTGGCGTCGACGCCGGTGACCAGCAACTCCCCCGCCCCGCCCGTGCCGACCCGAGCGCCGTGGCCGGCGAGCAGATCGCCGAGCCGGTCGGCCTGCGGGCTGATCACCCGGATGTGGGCGTGCGAGCTGCGTGCGGTGAGCTCGGCGATGCCCGTGTCGGCGATGAGCCGGCCGCGGCCGATCACCAGCACGTGGTCGGCCGTCTCCTCCATCTCGTTCATCAGGTGGCTGGAGACGAACACCGTCCTGCCCTGCGCGGCCAGGTCCCGCATCATGCCGCGGATCCACCGGATGCCCTCCGGGTCCAGGCCGTTGACCGGCTCGTCGAACAGCAGGATGCCGGGGTCGCCGAGCAGTGCGCCGGCGATGCCGAGCCGCTGGGACATGCCCAGCGAGAAGCCACCGATCCGCTTACCGGCCACCGAGGTCAGGCCCACCTGGTCGAGGACCTCGTCCACCCGGCGCCGGGGCACCCCGCCCGCCTGCGCCATCCAGGTCAGGTGCGCGCGGGCGGTGCGCCCGCCGTGTACCGCCTTGGCGTCGAGTACCGCGCCGATCTCCTGGACCGGCGCCGGAATGTCCACATAGGACCGCCCGTCGACGGTGACCGAGCCGGCGTCGGGCCGGTCCAGGCCCAGCATCATCCGCATGGTCGTCGACTTGCCCGCGCCGTTGGGGCCGAGGAAGCCGGTCACCAGGCCGGGCCGCAGGTCGAACGACAGCGCGTCCACGGCGGTCACGTCGCCGAATCGCTTGGTCAGTTCTCGTACCTTGATCACGCGGTCAAGGACACCGGCCCGGGTGGTTGCGGCACCAGCACTGTTGGTGGTGTCCCGGATCAACTTTCGTTGACTCTCCCGCGCCGGAGGTGGTGTCCACAGTGGCCGGGAGCCCGCCGCGGGCTACCGTGAGCCCGTGTACCGGACGAAGCGAGGCGACTCCATCGCGGTGATCCTGGCCATGGTGGGTTTCACCGCCCTGGACACGCTGTACTGGCTCGTCGGGCCGCGCACCACCGGCTGGGCCGGGCCGCACGCGGGCTACCTGCTGCAGCTGGCCGTCGACCTGTCGCTGCTGCTGCTGATCCGCTTTCCCCGCGCGGTGTGCGGGCTGGCGCTGGCCGCGGGCACCGTGATGCTGGCCTCCGACCTGTTCGCGCCCGGGTTGTTCGTCCCGACCGAGCCGCTGTCGCTGGCCACCGTGCCCACCTGCACGCCGGTGATCTGCGGCGCCGCCGTGCGGCTGCTGGGCCGCAGGGAGGGGCTGTGGTTCGTCGGCGCGATGGCCGTCGTCGCGGCGCGGCCGTGGTCGCCGGACTGGGCGATCACCCCGTTCGGACTGCTGATCACCGCCGGCTCGGCGCTGATCTCGCTCTACGCCGAGGCCCGCGGCAGGCTGCTCGACTCGCTGCGTGACCGTGCCGAGCGGGCCGAGCGGGAGAAGCACCTGCTGGCCGAGCAGGCGCGGTTCGCCGAGCGGCGGCGGCTCGCCTCGGAGATGCACGACGTCGTCACCCACCGGCTGAGCCTGATCGTGCTGCACGCCGGGGCACTGGGGGTGAGCAGCCCGGACCCGGCCGCCCGCGCGGCGGCCGAGGACATCCGCACGGCGGGCACGCAGGCGCTGGACGAACTGCGCGACCTGGTGGGAGTGCTGCGTTCCAGTCCGTCCGAAGTGGACGAAGAGGGGGAACCGACGCGGGTCACGCCGGAGGGACCGCCGCCGGACCCGGCACTGCTGGCAGCCGAGTCCGGCGCGGTCGGTATCCCGGTGGACTACGCCGCCGACGGCAGCGCGGCCGACGTCTCCCCCGCGGTGGCGCGGACGGTCCACCGGGTGGTGCAGGAGGCGCTGACCAACGTCCGCAAGCACGCGCCGGGGTCGGCGGTGACCGCGCGGCTGCGGTACCGGCCCGACGGTGTGCGCGTCACGGTGACCAACACCGCCCCGGCCGGCCCGCCCGATCCGGTGCTGGCCACCCGCGGGTCCGGGGTGGGCCTGGCCGGGCTGCGGCAGCGGGTGGAGCTGCTGGGCGGCTCGCTCACGGCGGGTCCCGCGACCGGCGGCGGGTTCGAGGTCAGTGCGATACTGCCCGCCTACGTACCCACTGCCGAGGCGAGCCGGTGACCGACGAGAACAGCCGTGTGATCAAGGTGGTCGTCGTGGACGACGAGCCGATGGTCTGCGCCCACCTGACCACGATCCTCGGCTCGGCGCCCGACGTCGAGGTGGCCGGGCAGGCACAGGACGGCGCCGAGGCGGTCGAGGCGGTGATCCGGCACCGGCCCGACGTGGTGCTGATGGACCTGCGGATGCCCGGCGTCGACGGGCTGACCGCGACCGAGCGGATCACGTCGATGCCGAGCCCGCCCGCGGTGGTGGCGCTGACGACGTTCGACGCCGACACCTACGTCATCCGCGCGCTGCGGGCGGGCGCGGCCGGTTTCCTGGTGAAGTCGACGCCGCCGGAGGACCTGATCGGCCTGATCCGGGTGGCCGCCGACGGGCACACCGTGCTTTCGCCGGAGGCGGCGCGGCGGCTGGTGGCGGCGTCGGACGGGGAGCGGCAGCGCTCGGCCGACGCCAGGCGGCGCACCACCGGCCTGACCGAGCGCGAGGTGCAGGTGCTGCGCTGCCTGGGCGAGGGACTGTCCAACGCGGACATCGCGGGCCGGCTGCACCTGTCGGAGGCGACGGTGAAGAGCTACGTCTCCCGCATGCTGGTCAAGCTGGGCTGCACCAACCGCACGCAGGCCGGCCTGCTGGCCCACGAGGCCGGCCTGATGACGGCGCGCTAGGGGCTGTCGCCTTGCCGTGAAGGCAAGGTCGGGTAACGGGCAGGGCGACGTGGCTGGTCCCGAACGCAGAACTCGCGTGCGTGAGCGCAGAACTCGCGTGCGTGAGCGCAGAACTCACGATGTGGACGCCGGTCGCCCGCGCGAGCGGACCGTTCGCGCGAGTCGTACGTTCTCACGCGTGAGTCGTACGTTCTCACGCGCGAGTTGTCCGTTCCGGACCCGCGAGTTGCACGTTCCCGCTCGCCGGTCTCACCGTCCGGCACACCGGTTTCAGATGGCGAGACACCAGCCCGGGTAAAGGCACGTGAAGGCCACCTTCATTACGCCTCACGTGGTGAAGGTGGCCTTCACGTGCTCTGGTGGCCCGGACCGGTGGCGCTCTCGTAGGCTCGGCGCCGTGACCTACCTCGCGGCTGCCGACCGGTACGACTCCATGACCTACCGCCGCAGCGGGCGCAGCGGGCTGCACCTGCCCGCGATCTCGCTCGGCCTGTGGCACAACTTCGGCCACGACCGGCCGTTCGAGACGCAGCGGGCGATCTGCCGGCGCGCGTTCGACCTCGGCGTGACCCACTTCGACCTGGCCAACAACTACGGCCCGCCCTGCGGCGCCGCGGAGACCAACTTCGGCCGCATGCTGGCCGCGGACTTCCGGCCGTACCGGGACGAACTGGTCATCTCCTCCAAGGCGGGCTACGACATGTGGCCCGGCCCGTACGGCAACTGGGGTTCCCGCAAGTACCTGCTGGCCTCACTGGACCAGTCGCTGTCCCGGATGGGCCTGGACTACGTCGACATCTTCTACTCGCACCGCTTCGACCCGGACACCCCGCTGGAGGAGACGCTCGGCGCGCTGGACAGCGCGGTGCGCTCCGGCAAGGCACTCTACGTCGGCATCTCCTCCTACTCCTCGGCCAAGACCGCCGAGGCCGCCCGCATCCTGCGCGAGCTGGGCACGCCGCTGCTCATCCACCAGCCGTCGTACTCGATGTTCAACCGCTGGATCGAGGAACAGGACCTGCTGGGCACGCTGGAATCCGAGGGCGCGGGCTGCATCGCCTTCTCCCCGCTGGCCCAGGGCCTGCTGACCGACCGCTACCTGGACGGCGTCCCCGCCGACTCACGGGTCGCCACCGGCGGCGCGATGTCGGAGTCGATGCTCACCGACGACGCGCTGTCCCGGGTGCGGGCACTGAACGAGCTGGCGAAGGGCCGGGGCCAGTCACTGGCGCAGCTGGCACTGGCCTGGGCACTGCGGGACCCGCGGCTGACCTCGGTGCTGATCGGCGCGAGCAGCGTGCGCCAGCTGGAGGACAACCTGGGCGCGCTGGACAACCTGGACTTCACCGCCGAGGAACTGGCGCGGATCGACGAGCTGGCCGTCGACGAGGGCATCAACCTCTGGGCGCCCTCCAGTTCCCATTAGTGTCCTGCGCCGGAAATCCGCCGTGCAATTCGCCGGGCCCAGCTTCCCGCTGACGGCGTTGCCGGTCCGCCCGAGTACGGTCCAGTACGAGGACGAACCGGCGCCTTGCCAGCGGAAACCTGGACTCGCCGACTTACGCGCCGGACTTCCGGCGCAGGACACTAGTCCCCTTTCGGCCCCTTGCCCCGGCTCGACGGCGGGTTGTCCGGCTTGCCCTTGCCGGGCTTGCCCTCGCTGACCGGCTTCGCCTCCTCGGTCCGCTCCTGGCCGGACGACGGCGCCGGGCTCTGCCCGGGTGACGGCGTGGCCGTACCCGGGGGGACCGTGGTACCGGCCGGGCCGCCGTCGCCGGCCGCGGGGGTCGTCCGCCCGGCGTCGGCAGCCGGGACGACACCGCCGGACACCGGCCCCGTCTCGCCGGCGGGCGCCGACGGCGGGCCGTCCGGAGGCGCGGCGGGCGCGGACCGGACCGGCGGCGACTCGGCGGAGCCCGGCCCTGGCGGCGTCCCGCCGCCGAGCAGCAGCGCCCCGGTCACCAGGCACGCGGCGGCGCCGGGCACGCCCAGCCACAGCACCGGGCGCCGCTGCGCGGCCTGCTCGCCCGCCCGCACCCGCTCCAGTTCGGCAGCGGCCTCGGCGGCGGTGGGACGGGTCGCGGGACCGCCCGCGGTCATCCGCTTGAGCAGCCGGGCCAGCGCGGGCGGCAGGCCCTTGGGCACGGTGGGTGCCCGGCGCAGCCTGGCGACGGCGGCCTCGGCCATCGGCCCCGGGTAGACCCGCTGCCCGGTCAGGCATTCCAGCAGCACCAGGCCCAGCGCGTAGACGTCGCTGGGCGGGCCGACGCCCTCACCACGCACCTGCTCGGGCGAGAGGTAGGCGGCCGTGCCCATCACCGCTCCGGTGACGGTCAGCTTGGTGGCGTCGGCGACCCTGGCGATGCCGAAGTCGGTCAGCGCGGGGCCGTCCTCGCCGAGGATCACGTTGCCGGGCTTGACGTCGCGGTGGGTGATGTCGGCGGCGTGCACGTGGTCGAGCGCGGCGGCCAGCCGCTGCCCGAGCGTCACGGTCTCGTCCAGTTCGAGCGGTCCCTCGGCGAGCCGCTGCGCCAGCGTCGGGCCCTCGACCAGGCGCATCACCAGGAACTGGCGCCCGCTGTGCAGGCCGGCGTCGAACAGCTCGATCAGCCCCGGGCAGCGCAGCCCGCGCAGCACCTGGACCTCCCGGGGAAACCGGCGCTCGACCGAGTGGAACAGCTTGACCGCGACCAGCCGCCCGTCGGTGCGGTCGAACGCGCGGTAGACCGTGGCGGTGCTGCCCTCGCCCACCGGCGACCGCAGCTCGTAACGTCCGGCCACCACGGCGGGTGGACCCTCGGATTCGTGGTGGGGCCGGGTGTCGCCGTCCTGCGTCACCGCCGCAACTCCGTTCGCTCGCCGGCTCGGGGGATTAATCACGGTACCGGCCGGTGTCACCGGAACGAAAGCCCGGCTGTGCCAGCATGCGCGCATGCACCCGCTGATCACGGTCGACGAGCTGAGCGCAGGCCCCCGCGTCACCCTGCTCGACGTGCGGTGGAGCCTCACCGGCCCGCCCGGCGCCGAGGCGTTCCGCGCCGGGCACGTGCCGGGCGCCCGCTTCGTCGACACCGACACCGAGCTGGCCGCCCCGCCCGGCGACGGCGGCAGGCATCCGCTGCCGGACACCGCGGTGTTCCAGGAGACCCTGCGCGGGCACGGCGTCCGCCGCGGCCGCGGGGTCGTGGTGTACGACCAGCGCGACGCCACGGTGGCCGCCCGGCTGTGGTGGATGCTGCGTTACCACGGCGTCGAGGACGTGCGGGTGCTCGACGGCGGCTTCGACGCGTGGACCGCGGCGGGCCTGCCGGTCGCCACCGGCGACGAGCCCGCGCCCGAGCCCGGCGACGTGGTGCTCTCCCCCGGCGCGCTGCCGCTGCTGACCGCCGGCGCCGTGCCCGGCGTGGCCGAGCGGGGCGTGCTGCTGGACGCCAGGGCCGCCGAGCGCTACCGCGGCGAGTCCGAGCCGGTCGACCCGGTGGCCGGGCACATCCCCGGCGCGGTGTCGGCTCCCACCCAGGCCAACGTGGACGGCTCCGGCCGCTTCCTCGACGCGGCGGCGCTGCGGGAGCGGTTCGCCGGGCTCGGCGTCACCGACGACACCGAGGTCGGCGTCTACTGCGGTTCCGGGATCACCGCGGCACACGAGGTGCTGGCGTTGCGGCTGGCCGGGTTTGACGCGGCGCTGTACGCGGGTTCGTGGAGCGAGTGGATCCGCGACCCCGGGCGGCCGGTCAGCCGGGGAGCCTGAGCCGCCACAGCGAGGTCACCTCGGCCGACCGCGCGGCGTGCAGCGGATCGGTCTCGTCGGCCGCCTTGCGGTGGCGGGGCCGGGTGTCCAGCCGGCCCTCGACCCGCAGCCCGGCGCCGGTGATCCACCCGGTCAGCTCGTCGCGGCCCCGCAGGCCGACCCGTTCGGCCAGGTCGGACATGATCAGCCAGCCCTCGCCGTCCGGCTCCAGGTGCCCGGCCAGCCCGGCGAGGAACCCGCGCAGCATGCGGCTGTCCGGGTCGTAGACGGCCGCTTCCAGTGCCGAGGTCGGCTCGCCGGGCAGCCACGGCGGATTGCACACCACCAGCCGCGCCCGTCCCGGCGGGAACAGGTCGGCGGCCACCACCTCGGCCCCGCTCGCGCCGAGCCGGTCCAGGTTCTCCCGCGCGCAGGCCAGCGCCCTGGGGTCGGCGTCGGTGCCGACGACCGGCCGCACGCCGCGGGCGGCGAGCACGGCGGCCAGCACACCGGTGCCGGTGCCGATGTCGAACGCCGGGCCGTCGCCCGGCAGCGGTGCCCGCGCCACCAGGTCGACGTACTCGCCCCGCACCGGGGAGAACACGCCGAAGTGCGGGTGGATGCGCCCGGCCAGCGCGGGGACCTCGACGCCCCTGCGGCGCCACTGCGCCGCGCCGACCGCGCCCTGCAGCAGCCGCAGCGGCAGCACCGAAGGGCCGCCGGACTCGCCGAACGCCTCGGTGCAGGCCTGCGCCACGTCGGGTGCGCGCCGCAGGTGGCTGCGGTAGTCCGTGTCGAGTTCCACCAGGACCAGGCCGAGCAGGGTGGCCCGGCGGGCCTGCCGTTCGCGGTGCCGCCGGAACGCCTCGGCCGGGTCGGCCGCGGGTGGTTCACGACGGCGGTCGAGGCGGCGGGCCATCGCCGACAGCAGTTGCCTGGCGTTGTGGAAGTCGCCGCGCCACAGCAGCCCGGTCCCCTGCTTCGCCAGCCGCAGGGCGGCGTCGGCGGTGGTGCGGTCGTCGGCGAGCTCGACCCGCCGCGGCGGTGGCGCGCCGGCGGACCGCCACCGGGCCGAGCGGGCCTGGCCGTCCTCGGTCCAGTCGAGCGTGTCCACGCCGAGGACTCTGTCAGGCGGCACCCGGCCTGCCGAAACCGGGTTGCCCGCGGCCGGACCGGCTCCGACACTGGCCGGATGACGTTCGACGAGCTGCTGGCCGAGGGGTCCGCCGTGCCGGTGGAGGGCTGGGACTTCTCCTGGTTCGACGGCCGCGCCACCGAGGAGCGGCCGCCGTGGCGGTACTCCGGCCTGCTGGCCGGGCAGATGGCGGCCGCCTCGTCGTCGCTGGATCTGCACACCGGCGGCGGCGAGGTGCTGGCCGGGGTCGCGGCGATGCCGCCGAGGGCCGTCGCGCTGGAGGCGTGGCAGCCCAACCTGCCGGTGGCGAGGCGCAACCTGGGCCCGCGCGGGGTCGCGGTGGTCGGCGGCGCGCACACCGGGCTGCCGTTCCGCGCGGAGGCGTTCGACCTGGTGACCACCCGGCATCCGACGGTGGTGCCGTGGGCCGAGGTGGCCAGGGTGCTCGTGCCGGGCGGGCGGTATCTGGCCCAGCACGTGGGGATCGGGTCCAACCGGGAGCTGTACGAGTTCCTGATGGGCCCGCAGCGGCACGATCCACGGCCCAACCCGGAACGCATCGCGGCCGAGGCCGGCGCGGCCGGGCTGGTGGTGGACGAGGCCCGGGAGGCGTGGATCCGGCTGGAGTTCTTCGACGTGGCCGCGGTGGTGCACTTCTTGCGCAAGGTGGTCTGGACCGTGCCGGACTTCACCGTGGAGCGCTACCGCGACCGCCTGGCGGCGCTGCACGAGCGGATCGGCGCCGAGGGCCGGTTCGTCGCGCACGCCTCGCGGGTGCTGGTGCGCGCCCACCGGCCGTGAAGGCCGCCCCACCGAGGTCGGAGGGAGGGCGGCCGTCACGGCCGGCTAACCCGGCAGAGGCGGGCCACCTCTACCGGGGGTCCGGGATGCCCGCGGCGCGAGCGGCGGCGGCCTCCAGCGTCATGGCGCGCAGCATCGCCTCGCCCGCGCCGTGCCTGCCGTCGAGCCAGGTGACCGCACCCGCCATCGGCAGCGCGCCCGCGCCGACCAGGGTGACCGGCAGGCCCGCCCGCACGGCGAGCGCGACCGCGGTGGTCAGGAAGCAGGGCCCGCGCGAGTCGGTCGTGGTGATGACGGCGTTGCCCGCCAGCGCCTGGACGAGCATGGCCTCGGTCAGCAGGCCGGCCGGGTAGTTCCAGCTCGCGATGTTGCCGACCGGTCCGGGCAGCGGGTCGCGGCCACGCAGCCGCGGGCCGACGTCGGCGAGGAACCGGCGCACGCCGGCCAGGCAGCGGTCGACCTCGGCGACGGCGACGTGCCGGGGCGTCCCGGTCTCGGCCTCCAGCAGGACGGCCAGCAGGCTGCGGTGCCGTTCCAGCGCGTCGACCGCCGCCAGTACCCGGGTGGCGCGCTGCGCCAGTGGCATCTCCCGCCACACCCGGTGCGCGCTCAGCGCCGACTGGACGGCCTCCAGCGCCGCCGGGCCCTCCGGCTGAGCCTGCGGGACGAAGGCGTCCGGAGTGAGGTCACAGCCACGGCCGTAGACATCCGCCCAGGTGACGACACTGGTCATCGGGATCTCCTGCTTTCAACTGATGTGTTCCGCGTCACGTACGATGCCTGTAGACTGTATGCAGTATGGAACACCTTGTCCATCTCCAGTCCACAGGGAGGCGACGATGAGCCCCGAGACCCGGGAACTGCTCGACTGCTTCGGCAGGCGTTACGTCGTGGGGCCGACCGCCGAAGAGGCCGGTGGCGGCAGGCCGCGCGCTTGGCAGCTGTGGGCCGCGGTCGCCGCGATGGCGGCGGTCGGCGTGCTCCAGTACGGCTACGGCGCGCTGGCGCCCGGCCTGCTCGATCGCGGCTGGAGCGCGGCGGAGGTGTTCGGCCTGCTCGCGTTGTGGACGGTGTTCCAGGCCGCCACCGGCTTCCCGGTGGCCTACCTGCGCGAACGCGGCCGGATCGGGCCACGCAGCGCGATGCTCACCGGCGCGGTGCTGACCGCGGCCGGCCTGCCGGCGCTGGCACACGGCTCGGTGCCGGTCGCGCTGGCCGGGTTCTCCGTACTGGCCGGCACCGGCGCCGGGCTGGTCTACGCGACCTGCTCGTCGACGGTGGCCAAGTGGTACCCGGAACGCTCGGCTGCCTCGGTGAGCCTGGCCACCGGCGCGTTCGCGTTCGGCTGCGTGCCGTTCGTCGTCGCCTTCGCCGTCGCCACCGGCACCGGCGGCCTGTCCCCCGTGCTCGTCGTCGCCGGCCTGCTGCTGGCCGCGGTCGTCGCCGCGGCGGGCCTGCTGTTCCGCGACCCGCCCGCCGACTGGTGGCCGCCGAAGCCCGACCCGCGCGAGTGGGCACTGCGACGGCACGGCCCCGCGGCGGCCCGGCAGTTCTCGTCGAGGGAGGCGCTGCGCACCGGGGCGCTGACGCGCATGTGCGTGATCCTGCTCTGCGCCAGCGCGGTGTCCCTGCTGGACGTGGCCTTCCTCGCCACGGTGGCCGTCGAACTGGGCCTCGGCCTGGTCATCGCCGCCGTCGGCACCTGCCTGCTGGTCGGGGTCAACGGCACCGGGCGGTCGCTGGCGATCCGGGTCGCCGAGCGGATCGGCCTGCGGTCCACGCTGCGCCTGGTCCTGGCACTGCTCGGGACCGGTCAGGTGCTGCTGGCCGGTGCCGCCGCGTCCGGCTCCGCGGTACTGCTGCTGATCGCCGCGCTGGTGGCCGGTGCGGGCGGGGGCGCCTTCTACCCGCTGTTCGCCGAGCTGGCCAGGGAGTGCTTCGGCGACCGGGCCGGCCTGGAGGTCAACGCGGTCATCTACAGCGCGAAGGCACTGGGCGGGCTGGCCGGTGTCGGCGCGGGCGCGGCGCTGGCGCACCTGTGGGGCTACCCGGCGGTGTTCCTCGGCGCCGGGACGGTCGCGCTGGGCGCCGCGGCGCTCTGCCAGGGCCTGCGCCGCCCCGGTTTACTCCGCGTCATTCCGGCTACCCCGGTGGTAGTGCGCGAAGCGTAACCGGCAACCGAAAAAGTTGATCTACATCCTTTGTAGGTAAAAATACCCCCAAATGGAGCTGTGTGTAATCACGAAAATGCGCCCCGACATAGCCGTCGAACATGTTGCGAACGCACAATCGGAGCAATTACCCGTGATGTGACTGCATTCACCAAATCGGACAACGTTCTCATTGTATGCTGTAGGCAGTCGACGATCACTACGGTCAGTGGCCGGAACCCCGGTCCGTCCCCACAGTAATTTGGAGTTCACATGCAGCCGACGCAGTTGCCGAATGACCTGGCGGCTCGCCGGATCGACCGGCCGGTCCCGCTCCGTGAGCGGGTTTACCAGTCGATGCAGGAACTGATCATCACCGGCCACCTCGCCCCCGGCCAGCACCTGGTCGAGAGCGAGCTCGCGGAGATGCTCGGCGTCTCCCGGCAGCCGGTACGTGAGGCCCTGCAGCTGCTGAACTCCGAGGGCTGGGTCGACCTGCGGCCGGGCTACGGGGCGTTCGTCCACGCTCCCACCCAGGCCGAGGCCGACGAGCTGCTGGCGGTACGCGCGCTGCTGGAGACCGAGTCGGCACGGCTGGCGGCACTCAACACCGACGCCGCCGGTGTCGCGCGGCTGCGCGAGCTCTGCCGCAAGGGCGAGGCGGCCCAGGAAGCCGGCGACGTCGAGGGAATGGTCGAGGCCAACGCGGCGTTGCACCGATGTGTGACCGAACTGTCCGGCAACCGCGTACTCCTCGACTTCGCGACGCAGGTCGACCGCCGGGTGCGCTGGTACTACACGCCGGTCGCACGGCAGCGGGGAAAGCACTCCTGGGAAGAACATTCCAGGATGGTCGACGCCATCGAGCGCAAGGACGCCGAGGCCGCCGCGACGATCATGCGGGAGCACACCGAGCGCACCCGCAGGTCCTACCTCGAACAGCACCAGGACAGCGTGGCCACCGAGCCGCCTGCCCAGGTGCGCACCCGCAGGCGGCCGGGCACGACCGCCAAGCGCTGAGCCGGGCAACCCCCGCTCCCCCACTCTCCCGGAAACCAACGGCGCGTTCCGGGACCAGGCGAGCACGCCTGGAATCCACCGCAGGGAAAGAAAGAAGGTGAATCTGTGATGCGTTCCTTCACGGACATGATCAGGGCGATCGCCCGTGCGCCGCGTGGTTTCAACGCCGACGGGCGCCCGCAGGGCCTCGGGATGGCCATGGCCATGGAGGCCGCCCGCCGCGACCCCAGCACGCAGGTCGAGGACTACCTGCGCCGAGAGGCTCGGACGGGCGACCGCCACGCATCCGTCTCCTCCTGACCGCTACTCAGGAGGAACCGGATCCAGGTTCCGCGGAAAGCCGCCACCGTCGGCGCGGCCAGTGAGCCGGCGGTGCAAGCACCACGATGGGGTCTGCGGGGGCCCACCAGGCCCCGTCGTGGTGCACGGCCCCGAGGGACCAGCTCCGAATACTTGCTGAATTCCTCAGCGAGGTCACTCTATCGCAACAGTTTCCAAACAGAAAGCCTCCCCCGGCCCCCGAAAACGAAGATCCACTCAACTGGGTCACCCAAGCTCGGGAAGGCCACCCTCACCACGTCGGACGTAATGAAGGTGGCCTTCCCGAGCGATCCGGAACTACCGGCGAGCGCGCGCCGCCCGCGCCTTACGGCGTTGTTCCCGCTGTTCGTAGAGCAACCGCGAATGCGCGACATAACGCTGGAACACCGCGCCCGCGTCGGGATTGCGGTCGGCGACCTTGCGCCACCACTGCGGTGCGATCCGCTCGTGCATCCACAGGAACCCGATCGCGAACCCGGCGCTGACGATGCCCTGGTAGGCGAAGAAACCGAGCAGGTCCGGCGGGAGCCCCGGCTCGCCGACCACCACGGCCCGGGTGAGGACCTCCTGCAGCAGCCGGGACAGCGGGAACCCGATCAGCCAGAACAACGCCGCGGGGGCGAACGTTCCGGGCCGGGCGATGCCCTTGACCACCAGCAGGCCGTAGCCCATCCCGAACAGGCCCAGCGGCAGGCCGAGCGTGACCATCGCGGTCAGCGCCCACGCCGGGGTCTGCCCGGCCACGGCCGTGAGCCCGCCCGCCACCACACCGCCGATCAGGCCGGCGAGGAACCCGGGGAACCCGAGTTCCGCGAGGCTGCGCATCCGTGCCATGTCCAGGCTCATGTCGACCTCAATCCAGTACGACGCCGTAGGCGAACAGACTGTAGAAGAGCATTCCGAGGTAGAACAACGCGCCGAAACCGATGATCGCGTTGCTCCACCACTTCGGGCGGATCGGCTTCGGCAGCAGCTTGTTGTTCACCAGCAGCAGTACGACGCAGTAGGCACCCATCGCGAACGCCGACAGGAACGACAGGATGTCCAGGATCTGGCTCGGTCCGTCCGGGTCGCCCAGCAGCAGCACGAGCACACCGAAGATGATCAGACCCCACAGGAACGCGAAGTACAGATGCGACATCTTCATCTTCTTCGCGCCGGGCACGAAGAAGAACGTCATGTCGGCCTGACCACGCGAGAACGAGTCGAACAACCCGAGTGTCGCGTTCATCCCGATCAGCGCGATGAACCCGAGGAACACCGTGCCCAGTGCCTGACCGCCCACCGAGGAGAACGTGGCCGCCATGGCGTTGAGCGCGGCCTCCCGGTCGCCACCCTCGATCAGTGCCTTGACGTCCGGGCTGTTGCGGTCCGCGGCCTTGGCCAGCACCGTGAACGAGATGGTCACCAGCATGGTGACACCCCAGAACAGCAGCAGCGCGTCGAACGTGACCCAGCGCCGCCAGCCCTTCCACTTGCGCATCTCGTCCGGGTCGGAGGTGTCGAACATGTACCCCCGGCTGGGCATCTCCTCCTGCTCACCGGCGTGCCGCAGGCCCCGGATCTTCGGGATGTGACTGCCCATGCCTGCGCCGCTGTCGCGCAGGTGCAGCGTGTACCACATCTGCTGCATGCCCGACGGCCCCGCGAACGCGATGGAGCCGACCACGATCGGGAACCACGTCGAGGAGAACATCTCCGTCGGGAAGTACCCGAACTGGAACATGCCGGACAGCGTGCTGGACAGGTCCTCCCACGTGCCGACCATCGAGGCGATGACCGCGGAGCCGAGCACCAGCGCTCCGATGAGGACGGACAGCACGTTCTCGAGCAGGTTGTAGACCACCTTGGCCAGGCTGAACACCACGCCGACCAGTACCAGCCCGACACACGCGGCGGTGATCCAGTTGATCCCGGTTATCTCCTGGAACGCCGCCGCGCCCGCGGAGATGTGCCCCGGCCAGATATAGACCAGGATCGCCACCGCGAAGAAGAACCACATGAGTGGTTTGAATATTCGTGCCGCACCGAAGAAGATGCTCTCCCCGGTGGCCATGGCGTAGCGTGCCATCTCGAGCATGACGACGGCCTGCAGCGTCACACCAATCAGGAACAGCCACCTGATGTCCGGCCCGAAGACCAGGACCAGCCTCGGCCACAGGTAGGACTCGCCCATACCGACGCCGAGTGCCACCAGGAACACCGTCGGTCCGAGGATGTGGATCGAAGGTGGTGCTTCGGGCAGGGGACGGATGGGCATGGGTTCGAGCTTGCCCGCCCGCCATACCCGTTCTGTTCCGCCCGTGGGTGAGGCCGTCACCTCACCACTGGACGACCCCGTCGCCGGGGCGTTCGACGCATCCACTGTTGCAACCTCCGTCTTCCACTGTCACTTCCGTCCTATGTGTTCCGACCCCCTTGTCCTCGTTCGTGGGTCAAACCTGGCCGAGCAGTCCCGCCGAGCGGGCCCAGCGGTACTTCGCACCGAGCACGGCGACCGGCTTCTCCGTGGTGTACGGGTAGGCCACGATGCCGTGTTCGAACAGGTAGTCGCAAGCCTGCTCGACCTCGGTGTCGCCGGCCAGCGACGCGACCACCGGCTTGTCGATGCCCTTCGCCCTGGCCTGTGCGACGACATCGGCGGTGAGCTTCGCGAACACCATCGGCGGTGTCACGATCGTGTGCCAGTAACCCAGGATCAGCGAGTGGATCCGGTCGTCCTCCAGGCCCAGCCTGATGGTGGCCTCGTAGGTCGACGGCGGCTCGCCACCGGTGATGTCGATCGGGTTACCCGCGGCGCCGAACGGCGGGATGAACTTGCGGAACGACTCGTCGAGGTCCGGCGGGATGTCCATCAGCGACAGTCCGGCCTCGACACACGCGTCGGACAGCAGCACGCCCGAACCACCGGCCCCGGTGATGATCACGACGTTCTCGCCCTTGGGCGTGGGCAGCAGCGGAAGGCCCCTGGCGTATTCGAGCATCTCGTTCAGGCCGGGGGCGCGGACCACGCCGGCCTGGCGGAGGATGTCGTCGTAGACCTTGTCGTCACCGGCCAGCGCGCCGGTATGCGAGCTGGCCGCCCGCGCCCCGAGGTCGGTCCGGCCCGCCTTGAGCACCACCACCGGCTTCTTCTTGGTGATGCGCTGGGCCGCGTCGACGAACGCCCTGCCGTCCTTGAGGTCCTCCAGGTGCATGGCGACACACGTGGTGTTGTCGTCCTGCTCGAAGAACGTCAGCAGGTCGTCCTCGTCCACATCGGACTTGTTGCCGAGCCCGACGATGGCCGATACGCCCATCTTCGTGGTGCGGCTGAAGCCGAGGATGGCCATGCCGATGCCGCCGCTTTGCGAGGTCAGCGCCACCCCGCCGCGCACGTCGTACGGGGTGCAGAACGTCGCGCACAGCTTGCTCGGCGTGTAGTAGTAGCCGTAGATGTTCGGCCCCAGCAGGCGGATGCCGTACTTGGTGGCCGTCGCCACGACCTCGTCCTGCAGCTCCTGGTTGCCGGTCTCGGCGAACCCGGACGGGATCAGCACCGCCGCGCCGACGCCCTTGCGGCCGCACTCGTCGACCGCGCCGGCCACGAACTTCGCCGGGATGGCGAACACGGCCACGTCGATGTCGCCCTCGACGTCGCTGATCGACTTGTAGGCCTTGATGCCCTCGACCTCGTCCGCTTTGGGGTTGATCGGGTAGATCGTCCCCTCGAAGCCGCCGCCGATGAGGTTGCGCATGACCGAATTGCCGATCTTGCCCACCTCGTTGGACGCGCCGATCACGGCCACGGCCGACGGGTTCATCAGCCGCCGCATCGAGGCGAGGATCTCCTCCGGCGAGCGCTCCACCCTGGGGGCGACCTCGCCGGTCTCCACCAGGATCCGCACGTCGGCGGCGGTGGCGCCGGACCCGGTGGCGAACACCGGGTTCAGGTCCACCTCGGAGATCTCCGGGAAGTCGGTGACCAGCGCGGACACCCGCTCGATCACCCCGGCCAGCGCGTCGGCGTCCACCGGCTCGGCGCCGCGGGCGCCCTTGAGCACGTCCGCGGCCTGGATGCCGTCCAGCATCGACCGCGCCTGGTCCCGGTCGACCGGCGCCAGCCGGAAGGTGATGTCCTTGAGCACCTCGACCAGCACGCCACCGAGACCGAACGCCACCACCTTGCCGAACGTGCCGTCGGTGGTGGCGCCGATGATGACCTCCTGGCCACCGCCGAGCATCTGCTGTACCTGGACGCCGACGATGGTCGCGCTCGCGTCGTAGGCCTTGGCGTTGGCGATGATCGACCGGTACGCCTGGCGTACCGCGTCGGCGTCGGCGACACCAATCTCGACGCCGCCGGCGTCGGTCTTGTGCAGGATCTCCGGCGAGACGATCTTCATCGCCACCGGGAAACCGAGGTCGGTGGCGATCGACACCGCCTCGTCCTCGGTGGTGGCCAGGCCCTCGCCCGGCGTGGGGATGCCGTAGGCCTCGCAGATCCGCCGCCCCTCGGGGGCGGTCAGCGCCGCGCGCCCCTCGGCGCGGACCTTGTCCAGTACTTCCTTGACCGCGGCGGTATCGAAAGCCACGTCAGATCACTCCGTTCGCCTGGAGTTCGGCGACCTCGGCGGCATCCACCCCGAGTTCGGCCAGGACTTCCACGTTGTGCTCGCCCAGCAGCGGCGAGCGTTCGATGTCGACAGGTGAGTCGGACAGCTTGATCGGCATGCCCACCGTGGTGAACTCGCCGCGCTCGGGGTGGTCGACCTTCACGACGATGTCGTTGTCGGCCAGCGAGCTGTCCTCGATCAGTTCCTTTGTGGACATGATCGGTCCACACGGGACGTTGTGCGCGTTGAGCTTGGCCAGCACGTCCCACTTGTTGTGGTTGACCGTCCACTCCTCGATCAGCTGGAACATCTTGTCCAGCTTGTTCAGCCGTGCCTCCGGCGTGGCCCACTCGGGGTCGTCGACCAGCTCGGGCCTGCCGATCAGCCGGGCGATGGGCTCCCAGCCGACCGGCTGCACGATCACGTAGACGTAGTCGTTGGGACCGCCGGGAGCACACTTGACCGCCCAGCCCGGCTGCCCGCCGCCGGAGGCGTTGCCCGAGCGCGGGACCTCGTCGCCAAACTGCTTGTTCGGGTACTCGGCCAGCGGCCCGTGCGTCAGCCGCTGCTGGTCGCGCAGCTTGACCCGGCACAGGTTGAGCACGGCGTGCTGCATGGCCACGGTGACCCGCTGGCCGGTGCCCGAGTGCTCACGCTGGTAGAGCGCGGCCAGGATGCCGGCCACCGTGTGGATACCCGTACCGGAGTCACCGATCTGGGCACCGGTGGCCAGCGGCACCCCGTCCTCGAAGCCCGTGGTGCTCATCGAGCCGCCCATCGCCTGGGCGACCACCTCGTAGGCCTTGAAGTGCTTGTACGGCCCTTCGCCGAAGCCCTTGATCGAGGCGTAGATCAGCCGGGGGTTGAGCTCGCGCAGGGTGTCCCAGTCGAAGCCCATCCGCTCCAGCGTGCCCGGGCCGAAGTTCTCCACCAGGATGTCGAACTTCGGCACCATCTTGGTGAACAGTTCCTTGCCCCGCTCGCTTTTCATGTTGAGCGTGATGCTGCGCTTGTTGGCGTTGAGCATCGTGAAGTACAGACTGTCCACATCGGGCACGTCGCGCAGCTGCTTGCGGGTGATGTCGCCGGAGGGAGCCTCCAGCTTCACCACGTCCGCACCCAGCCAGGCCAGGATCTGCGTGCACGAGGGCCCGGACTGGACGTGGGTCATGTCGAGGACCCGGATGCCCTCTAGCGCTTTTGCCATGACGGTGTCCCTTTCGGTGTGCGAACGGGCCGGTTACTTGTACATGGTCTGGTTCATCGTTCCCGGGGCGTAGACCTCCGGGTCGACCCAGACGTTGATCAGCGACGGCTTGCCGGACTCCCTGGCGCGCTCCAGCGCGGGCCGGATGTCGGCCGGGTCGCGGACCTCCTCGCCGTAGCCGCCGAGCATCCGCGCGAACTCGTCGTAGCGGACGTCGCCGAGCGTGTTGCCGATCCGGCCGCGGGCCTCGCCGTACTTGGCGATCTGGCCGTAGCGAATCTGGTTCATCGACGAGTTGTTGCCGACGATGCCGACGAACGGCAGTCCGAACCGGACCATCGTCTCGAAGTCCCAGCCGGTGAGGCTGAACGCGCCGTCACCGAACAGGCAGACGACCTCCGAGGCCGGCCGGGCGTACTTGGCCGCCATGGCGAACGGGACGCCGACCCCGAGTGTCCCGAGTGGACCCGGGTCCATCCAGTTGCCGGGCGCCTTGGGCTGCACGACCTGACCGGAGAAGGTCACGATGTCGCCGCCGTCGCCGATGTAGATCGAGTCCTCGGTGAGGAACTCGTTGATCTCGTGCACCAGGCGGTACGGGTCGATCGGGTTCTTGTCCGACAGCTGGCGGGGCAGCCGCTTCTGGTAGGCCTCGTTCTCCACCGCGCGCAGCTCCTCCAGCCACGCCTTGCGGCCGGCGACGCCGTTGCTGATCCGGCCGGACGCCGCGGCGGTCACCGCGGACAGCACCAGGCCGGCGTCACCGACGATGCCGAGGTCGATGTCGCGGTTCTTGCCGACGGTGCGGTAGTCCAGGTCGATCTGCACCACGGTGGCGTCCGGTGAGAGCCTGCGCCCGTAACCCATCCGGAAGTCGAACGGGGTGCCGACGATGATGATCAGGTCGGCGTTGTTGAACGCGTAGCGGCGCGAGAGCTGCAGGTGGTGCGGGTCGCCGGGCGGCAGGGTGCCGCGGCCGGAGCCGTTCATGTACGCGGGCACGTTGAGCGTGCGGACGAACGTGGTGGCCGCGTCGGTGGCCCGGCAGGTCCACACCTGGCTGCCGAGCAGGATGCACGGCTTCTCCGCCCTGGTCAGCAGGTCGGCCAGCCGCTCGATGGCGGCCGGGTCACCGGCCGACTTGGTGGAGGCCCGGTAGTGACCGGCCTCGGGGATGCGGGCCTTCTCCAGCGGCACCTTGGCGTCCAGGATGTCGCGCGGGATCTCCAGGAACGACGGGCCGGGCGCGCCGTGGAAGCACTCGCGGAACGCCATCGACACGATGTCGGCCGCCCGCTCGGTCGCCGGCACGGTGGCCGAGAACTTGGTGATCGGCGCCATCATGTCGACGTGCGGCAGGTCCTGCAGGGACCCCATCTTGTGCTGCGACAACGAACCCTGGCCGCCGATCAGCAGCATCGGGCTCTCCGCGCGCAGCGCGTTGGCGACACCGGTGACGGCGTCGGTGGTACCGGGACCGGCGGTGACCACCGCGCAGCCAGGGCGGCCGGTGATCCGCGCGTAGCCGTCGGCGGCGTGGGCGGCGACCTGCTCGTGACGTACGTCGATGACCGAGATGCCCTCGTCGACGCAGCCGTCGTAGATGTCGATGATGTGCCCGCCGCACAGCGTGAAGATCACGTCCACGCCCTCGGCCTTGAGCGCCTTGGCCACCAGATGACCGCCGGAGATCATCTCGGGTTCGGCCTTGTCCCCTTCGCCGACCCGGCCGGCGCTCTCAGGCACTGTCTGGACCGTTTGCGCCATCTGCCTGTCAACTCCCTCACTCGAAACTGTCTCCGGCATACTGCATACCGTATGGGTGTCATAGTGGACCTGTGATCGTCCGCTTGTCCAGCCCCAATCCGCGGTTTTCCGGCGGACAGTGATTTGTCTTGCACTGCACGTGAAAAGGCGCGCTAGTCACGCCAGTCGATACGCGGCCAGGAGGCCATGAGCTTCGCCAGGCGGTCGGCCGCCTCCTTCACCGGCACACCCCTGCCGACGGCCACGCCGAGCAGATAGGCCGTCAGCGGTGCGGCCGGGCGCGCCACCGAGCGGGCGGAGTCCCGCGCGATCGCCAGCACCGTCGCCCGGTCCACGTCCTCGGCGTCCACACCCAGTTCGGCGCAGGCCGCCGCGGTCCATTCCCCGAGCAGGTTCACCCGTAACCTCCCGCCGTTGACGAAAGCCTTACATACCGTATACTGCATACAGTTCTGAGACAAGAACGGAGCCGCCGTGAAAGTCGCAGTTGTCGGCGCCGGCGCTATCGGCGCATATGTCGGTGCCCACCTCCACCGGGCGGGGGTCGAGGTCCATCTGATCGCCCGGAACGCCCATCTCCACGCGATGCGAAGCAACGGAATCCGCGTACTGTCCGCGCGCGGAGACTTCGAAGCCCGTCCCCACGCAACCGACGACCCGTCCAGCATCGGCCCGGTCGACCATGTCTTCCTGGGCCTGAAGGCCAACTCCTACGCCGCCGCGGGACCGATGATCCAGGGCCTGCTGCACGACAAGACGACGATCATCGCCGCGCAGAACGGCATTCCGTGGTGGTACTTCCACCGCCTGCCCGGCCCGTACGAGAACCAGCGGATCAACAGCGTCGACCCGGACGGTGCGGTGAGCGCCGTGCTGCCGGTCGAGCGCGCCATCGGCTGCGTCGTGTACGCGGCCACCGAGATCACCGAACCCGGTGTCGTCACGCACCTGGAGGGCACCCGGTTCACCATCGGCGAGCCGGACGGCTCGATCTCCTCGCGGTGCACCGAGTTCGCCGACGCCATGATCGCCGGCGGGCTGAAGTGCCCGGTGGAGCCCGACGTCCGCCGCGACATCTGGCTCAAGCTGATGGGCAACATCGCGTTCAACCCGATCAGCGCGCTGGCCAGGGCGACCATGGCCGGCATCTGCCGGCACGGCGGGACCAGGGAGCTCGTCGTACGGATGATGCAGGAGACGCTGGACGTGGCCACCAAGCTGGGGGCCCGGCCGGAGATCTCCATCGAACGCAGGCTGGCCGGGGCCGAACGGGCGGGCGAGCACAAGACGTCCACCCTGCAGGACCTGGAGAAGGGCAGGCCGATGGAGCTCGACGTGCTGCTGCAGGCGGTGGTCGAGCTGGCCGACCTGACCGGCACCGAGGTGCCCACGGTGCGCGCGGTGTGCGCACTGGCCGATCTGCTCAACGCCCAGCTGGCGAAGACGGCCTGACCGTGGGAAGAGTGACCACACGCCGGCCGGTGCTGCGCATAGCCGCCGGCCGGCGTGGACAGCGCCCCGACACGCTGACCGTCGAGGAGCCGCTGGAGATCCGCGCAGGCGGGCGGCCGCTGTCGGTCACCATGCGCACGCCCGGCCACGACTTCGACCTGGCCGCGGGTTTCCTGGTCAGCGAGGGAGTGGTGGCCAAGCCGGGCGACGTCGCGGCCATCGCCTACTGCGCGGGGGCCACCGTGGAGGGGTCCAACACCTACAACGTCCTCGACGTACGGCTGGGCGAGGGCGTCGAGCTGCCCGAGTTCTCACTGGACCGCAACGTGTACACGACCTCGTCGTGCGGCGTGTGCGGCAAGGCGAGCCTGGAGGCCGTGCGCACGGTCGCCCGCTGGTCGGTGCGCGAGGACGACGCGCGGCTGGACGTCGGCGTGCTGACCGCGCTGCCGGACCGGCTGCGTGCCGCCCAGCGCGTGTTCGACCGCACCGGCGGGCTGCACGCCGCCGGACTGTTCACTGTGGACGGTGAGCTGCTCTGCCTGCGGGAGGACGTCGGGCGGCACAACGCCGTGGACAAGGTCGTCGGCTGGGCGCTGCGGGAGGGCATGCTGCCGTTGCGGTCCACCGTGCTGCTGGTGTCCGGGCGGGCCTCGTTCGAGCTGGCGCAGAAGGCCGTCATGGCCGGGGTGCCGATCCTGGCCGCCGTGTCGGCGCCGTCGTCGCTGGCCGTCGACCTGGCCGACGAGGAGGGCCTGACCGTCGTCGGCTTCCTGCGCGGCACCTCGATGAACGTCTACTCGCGTGCCGACCGGCTGGTCCTGCCGGTGCCGTGAAGGGGGCCCTCACGGCGTCTGATGCCGTGAGGGCCCCCTTCACGGCAGTCAGTCCGCGGCCGCGACCACCTCGGGCACCGGCTCGAACTCCTTCACCGCGTCCAGGGCCGGGCCCATGGCGGCGTTGGCCTCGCGCTCGACCATGATCTCCACCAGCACCGGCAGCTGCTGGGCCTCCGATTCCTTGGCCGCCCACTCCAGTGCCCCGGCGATGTCGCCGGGCCGCTCCACCCGCCGCGCCGGACAGCCCATCGCGTCCATCACCTTCACGTGGTCGATCCCGCCCTCGCCGTAGTGCAGGTCGACCGCGTAGTTCATGTCGTAGGCCAGCTCGGCCTGCCGGATCAGGCCGAGGTACTCGTTGTTCACCATCACGATCACGAACGGGATCCGGTACTGCGCCGCGACGGCCACCTCCTCCATGAGGAACTGGAACGAGTAGTCGCCTGCCACCGCCACGACCGTGCGCTCCGGGTGGGCGCACTTGACGCCCATCGCCGCGGGCACCTCCCAGCCCAGCGGGCCGGCCTGCCCGCAGACCAGGTACCGCCGGGGCAGTTGCGTGTGCTGGAACTGGCCGGACCAGATCTGGTACAGCCCGATGGCGGTGACGAACGTGGTGTCGGCCGGGAAGTACTCGTTGAGTTCCCGGTAGACCCTCGGCGGTTTGATCGGCACGTCGTCGAAGTCGTCGCGGCGCACCAGCGTCCGCCGCAGCTGCCCGACCCGGGCGGCCCACTCCCCCGCCTGCCGCGCAGGCGCGGCGGCCCGCAGTGCGGCCAGCGCCGTGCGGGCGTGTGACACGATGCCGAGGTCGGGTTCGAACACCTTGCCCAGCTGGGTGGGCTCGATGTCGACGTGGATGAACTTCCGGCCCTGCCGGTAGGTGTCCAGGTTGCCGGTGTGCCGGTCGCCGAACCGCGCGCCGACCGCCAGCACCAGGTCGCTCTCCAGGAACGCCTGGTTGCCCCACCGGGTCTGCGTCTGGATGCCGGCCATGCCGGCGAACAGCTCGTGGTCCTCCGGGAACGATCCCTTGCCCATCAGCGTGACCTGCACCGGCACGCCGGTGTGCTCGGCCAGCGCGCGCAGCTCGTCGGCGGCGTCGGCGATCACCACGCCGCCACCGGCCAGGATCAGCGGCCGCCGCGCGGACATCAGCATGTCCACGGCGGCCCGGATCCGTTCCGGTGCCGGTTCGGGGACGTCCACCGGCAGCGGGCCGTCCAGCTCCGGGTCGTAGCGGCACAGGCCGCGCTGGACGTCGATCGGCAGGTCGATCAGCACCGGGCCGGGCCGCCCGGAGCGGGCGACGCGGAACGCCTCGCGGAACACCCACGGTGCCTGCGCGGCCTCCTTGAGCTGCACCGCCCACTTGGTGACCGGCTTGGCGATCTCCACGATGTCGACCGCCTGGAACGCCTCCTGGTGCAGCTTGGCGCGTTCGGCCTGGCCGGTGATGCAGATGATCGGGATCGAGTCGGCCAGCGCGGTGTACAGGCCGGTGATCATGTTCGTGCCCGCCGGGCCGGACGTGCCGATGCACACGCCGACGTTGCCGGTGACCCGGGCCCACCCGTCGGCGGCGTGCGTGCCGCCCTCCTCGTGGCGGACGGTGATGTGCCGGATCCCGCTGGTCCGCAGCGCGGAGTAGAGCGGCAGGATCGCGGCGCCGGGAATGCCGAACACGGTGTCGACACCCTCGGACTCCATCACGGAGACGACCGCCTCCATACAGGGAATGCTGCGCACGTTTCAGTCCTTTCCGGACAGTGACTCGGCGACCTTCAGCAGCGCCGAGTGGTCCAGGCCGCCATGGCCCTGTGCCCGCGCGGCGGCGATCAGCTGGGCGACCAGCGCGCCCATCGGCAGGCTGACCTCGGCCTCCCTGGCGGCGGCCAGGACGATGCCCATGTCCTTGTGGTGCAGGTCGATCCGGAAACCGGGGGCGAACTCGCGCGCCACCATGGACCGGCGTTTGAGCTCCAGGATGCGGCTGCCGGCCAGTCCGCCGGCCAGCACGTCCAGGCCGCCGGCGGCGTCGACGCCCGCGGCCTCCAGCAGCACGATGGCCTCGGCCACCAGCGCGTAGGTCCCGCCCACCACGAGCTGGTTGGCGGCCTTGACCGTCTGGCCGGCACCGTGCGGCCCGACGTGGACGATCGTCTTGCCCAGCGGCTCGAACACCGGCCGCGCGGCTTCGAAGTCGGCCGCGTCGCCACCGACCATGATCGACAGCACGCCGTCGATCGCACCCTGCTGGCCACCGCTGACCGGGGCGTCCAGTACCCGCAGGTTGCGGCATCTGCCGACCTCGGCGACACGCTTGGACGTCTCCGGCCGGATGGTGCTCATGTCGATGACCAGCACGCCGGGCTTGGCGTTGTCCAGCACGCCGTTCTCGCCGAGGACGACCTCCTCGACCTGCGGCGAGTCGGGCAGCATGGTGATCACCACGTCGGCGCCGGACACCGCGTCGGCGATGCTGTCCGCCACGCGGCCGCCCGCGGCACGCAGCGGCTCGGCGGCGGCGGTGTGGACGTCGTAGCCGACCACGGTGTGCCCGGCGGCGGTCAGGTTCACCGACATCGGGCTGCCCATGATGCCCAGCCCGAGGAACGCGATCGTCGAGGTCATGCCAGCTCCTTGATCCACTCGAAGCTCTGCGCGCTCGGTCCGGACGGCTTGTACTCCAGCCCGACCGGGCCGTCGTAGGGGCTGTCGGCGAGGCGCTTGAGGATGTCGCCGTAGGGCATGTCCCCGGTGCCGGGTTGGCCGCGCCCGGGTACGTCGGCGATCTGCACGTGGCCGAAGCGGTGCGCGCTGCGGTCGATCAGCGCGAGCACGTCCTCGCCCATCATCGTCAGGTGGTAGAAGTCGGCGAGGAACTTCACGTTGGGCCGCTTCAACCGGTCGATCACGGTGAACGCCTGGTTCGACGTGGTGATCGGGTAGTGCGGGTTCTGCTCGGCGTTGAGCGCCTCCAGCACCACGGTCGCGCCCGCCGCGTCGGCGGCCCGGGCGGCCAGCGTGAGGTTCTCCTCGGCGAGTTCGTCCTGCTGCTCGGGGAACACGTCGGGTTCCCGGTTGCCGTAGAGGGCGTTCAGTGTCGTGCAGCCGAGTCCGGTGGCGAAGGCCACCGCGACCGGGATGTTGGCCCGGAAGCGGGAGCTCTGCGCCGGCCGGGACAGCAGGCCGCGGTCGCCCTCGGCCATGTCGCCCGCGTCGAAGTTCAGCCCGACCAGCGAGACCCCGGCGTCGCGGATGGCGTCGGCGAGCCGGTCCAGTTCGCGGTTGGCCGGTTCGGCGTCGGGGAACGGCCACCACAGCTCGACCGCGTCGAACCCGGCTGCCTTGGCGGCCGCGGGCCGTTCGAGCAGCGGCAGCTCGGTGAAGACCAGGGACAGGTTGACGTCGAACCGCATCAGGTGTCCTCCAGGATCCGCCGGACGTGCGCGGCGGCTTCGGTGGGGGTCTTGCCGACCTTCACCCCGGCCGCCTCCAGGGCTTCCTTCTTCGCGGCCGCGGTGCCCGAGGAACCGGACACGATCGCACCCGCGTGACCCATCGTCTTGCCCTC
>NZ_SFCC01000020.1 GCF_004214935.1 Amycolatopsis suaedae | reverse complement strand
GCCTGATCAGACCGGTGACAAACTCGATGGTGGACTTCGATACCGGCAGGGCGCTCTGGTAGACAGTGGGGCCGGAGCCCTCAGAGTGCTGATCTTGGGTCACATCTTGATCAACATCTGAGGGCTCCACCTCGTTCCAGCGAGCACCGCTGACACCCCTCCACCCCGTTCCCGCGCAACGGTTACCGCGAATGTCACCGCACTGACCAGCACAATCAGGATGAAAAATCCCCATTGGGGGAGGTTGCCGGGTCTCTTTCGTGGTGGCTGCTGGGTCTGCTGGGTCGGGTGTGACTGGTGAGGCCGCGACCCCAGGACGGGATGTTCGTGAAGGCCACCTTCATCACGTGAGACGACAGAAACTCGGCCTTCACACCGAACGACGGGCTATCCGCCCACGTGTCCGTGGCAAGCATGCCGTGAAGGGGGCCCTCACGGCATCAGACGCCGTGAGGGCCCCCTTCACGGCATCACGTGTGCCGGGCCGCCGGGCAGCTCCGGCCGGGCCGCTCGTTACCCTTGAGGCATGCTGAACCGTGCCGACCTGCGTGGTCGTATCCCGTCCGCCGCCGAGCTGCGCGCCACCCTGCCGCGCGCCGAGGTCGACGTGGACGCGGTCCTGCATCAGGTCCGGCCGGTCGTCGACGCGGTTCGTGACCGCGGCGTCGAGGCGGTCCTGGAGTACACCGAGCGGTTCGACCGGGTACGGCCCGGCCGGATCCGCGTCGAGCCCGCCGAGCTGACCCGGGCGCTGGACGAGCTGGACCCGGCCGTGCGCGAGGCGCTGGAGGAGTCCATCGAGCGGGCCCGCAGGGTGCACGCCGACCAGCGGCGCACCGACGTCACCACGACCGTCGCCGACGGCGGCACGGTCACCGAGCGCTGGGTGCCGGTCGAGCGGGTCGGGCTGTACGCGCCGGGCGGGCTGGCCGTGTACCCGTCCACGGTGGTGATGAACGTCGTGCCCGCGCAGCAGGCAGGCGTCGACACGCTGGTGGTCTGCTCACCGCCGCAGGCGGAGTTCGGCGGACTGCCGCACCCGACGATCCTGGCCGCCGCCGCGCTGCTCGGTGTCGACGAGGTGTGGGCCGTCGGCGGGGCGCAGGCGGTCGCGTTGCTGGCCTACGGCGGCACCGACACCGACGGCGCCGAGCTGACCCCGGTGGACATGGTCACCGGCCCCGGCAACATCTACCTCACCGCGGCCAAGCGCCTGCTGCGTGGCCTGATCGGGATCGACTCCGAGGCCGGTCCCACCGAGATCGCCATCCTCGCCGACGAGACCGCCGACCCCGGCCACGTCGCCGCCGACCTGGTCAGCCAGGCCGAGCACGACACGCTGGCGGCCAGCGTGCTGGTCACCACCTCGGAGGAGCTGGCCGACGCCGTCGACGCCGAGCTGGTGCACCGGGTGAAGCAGACCAAGCACACCGAGCGCGTCACCGAGGCGTTGCGCGGCAGGCAGTCCGGCATCCTGCTGGTGTCCACTGTGGACGACGGACTGCGGGTGGTGAACGCCTACGCCGCCGAGCACCTGGAGATCCAGACCGCCGACGCCGCCCGGGTCGCCGAGCGGGTACGCAACGCGGGCGCCGTGTTCGTCGGCCCGTACTCGCCCGTGTCGCTGGGCGACTACTGCGCCGGGTCGAACCACGTGCTGCCCACCGGCGGCTGCGCGCGGCACTCGTCCGGGCTGTCGGTGCAGAGCTTCCTGCGCGGAATCCACGTCGTGTCCTACGACGAGACCGCGCTGCGGGCGGTCGCGGACAAGGTGGTCGCGCTGGCCGACGCCGAGGACCTGCCCGCCCACGGCGAGGCCGTGACGGCCCGCTTCGGAGGTGCCTGATGGACGCCGTGACACTCGCCGACCTGCCGCTACGCGAGGACCTGCGCGGCCGCACGCCGTACGGCGCGCCGCAGCTGGAGGTGCCGGTCCGGCTCAACACCAACGAGAACCCGTACCCGCCGCCCGCCGAGCTGGTCGCCGACGTGACCGAGGCCGTCCGCGAGGTGGCCGCCGGCCTGCACCGTTACCCCGACCGGGACGCGGTCGCGCTGCGGCAGGACCTGGCCGCCTACCTCGCCGGCTCGACCGGGGTCGCGCTGACCGAGCGGAACCTGTGGGCCGCCAACGGTTCCAACGAGGTGCTGCAGCAGATCCTGCAGGCGTTTGGCGGTCCCGGCCGGACGGCGCTGGGGTTCGAGCCGTCGTACTCCATGCACCCGATCATCGCGGCCGGCACGCGCACCGACTGGGTACCGGCGCCGCGGCGCGCGGACTTCAGCCTGGACACCGAGGCCGCGGCCCGGATCGTCACCGAGGCGGCGCCGGACGTGGTGTTCCTGACCAGCCCGAACAACCCGACCGGTGGCTCGATCCCGCTGCCGGAGCTGGAGAAGGTGCTGCGGGCCGCCCCGGGGATCGTCGTCGTCGACGAGGCCTACGCCGAGTTCTCGTCGCGGCCCAGCGCGGTCACGCTGCTGGAGCGTTACCCGGCGAAGCTGATCGTGTCCCGCACGATGAGCAAGGCGTTCGCGTTCGCCGGCGGCAGGCTGGGCTACCTCGCCGCCGCACCGGCCGTGGTGGACGCCCTGCAGCTGGTCCGCCTGCCCTACCACCTGTCCCTGCTCACTCAGGCCGCGGCACGGGCCGCCGTGCGGCACGCGGAGGCGACGCTGGCCAGCGTCGCGAAGCTGGCCGCCGAGCGGGACCGGGTCGCCGAGGCGCTGGCCGGGTTCGGGTTCACCCCGGTACCCAGCGACGCGAACTTCATCCTCTTCGGACGGTTCGCCCACGCCAGGGCGGTGTGGCAGTCCTATCTGGACGCGGGTGTGCTGATCAGGGATGTCGGAATCGAAGGGCACCTGAGGGTGACCGTCGGGACACCGGAGGAGAACGATACGTTCCTCGAGGTGTCCAAGGACGTAGCGAGCACGGAGGTGCGCGGATGAGCCGCGTCGGCAAGGTGGACCGGACCACCAGGGAGTCGTCCATCTCGGTCCAGCTGGACCTCGACGGCACCGGTGAGGTGGAGGTTTCCACCGGCGTGCCGTTCTACGACCACATGCTGCACGCGTTCGGCGTGCACGGGTCGCTGGACCTCAAGGTGGAGGCGACCGGCGACGTCCACATCGACGCCCACCACACCGTCGAGGACACCGCGATCGTGCTCGGCCAGGCCATCCGGCAGGCGCTGGGTGACAAGAAGGGCATCCGCCGCTTCGGCGACGCGTTCATCCCGATGGACGAGACGCTGGCGCATGCCGCCGTCGACGTCTCCGGCAGGCCGTTCTGCGTGCACCTCGGCGAGCCCGAGCAGTTCAACGCGTTCACCATCGGCGGCAACTACCCGTTCGTGCTGACCCGGCACGTGTTCGACTCGCTGTCGTTCCACGCGCAGATCGCGCTGCACGTGCGGGTGCTGCACGGGCGCGACCCGCACCACATCGCCGAGGCGCAGTACAAGGCGGTGGCCAGGGCGCTGCGGGCGGCCACCGAGGCCGACCCGAGGGCGGCAGGCGTTCCGTCGACGAAGGGTGTCCTCTAGCGATGTCGAAGGAGCTGGTGGCCATCGGCCTGCTGGCGCTGGCCGGGTTCCTCGCCGGTGGCGTGTACAGCACCTGGAAGACCGCGCGGGTCATCTCCGTCCTGCTCGCCGTCGCCGCGGCACTCGCCATCGGCGGCGGCGTGGTCTGGCTGCTGAGCTGACGGGGTCGTAGCGTCTGGATTATGGCATCGAGCGGTTCGGCCATGGACCGTCTCGCCGCCGTGTTGTTGACTCGGTTCCGGTCCGGGCGCACTGGGCGCCGGACCGCGAACCGAGGGAGCCGACCATGTCCGGGCTGCACAGTGCCGTGCTGGTGATCGCCACGCTGACCACCGGCCTGTCCGCGGGGTTGTTCTTCGCGTTCTCCTGCTCGGTCATGCCGGGCCTGCGGCACAGCGACGACCGCTCGTTCGTCCAGGTGATGCAGTGGATCAACCGCAAGATCCTCAACCCCTGGTTCCTCGGCGTCTACCTGGGCGCGCTGATCCTCGACGTCCTCGCCGTGGTGCTGCGCTGGGGTACCGCCGAGCTGCCGTGGCTGCTGGCCGGGGCGGTGCTCTACCTCGTCCTCGTCGTGATCACCGCCGCGATCAACGTCCCGCTGAACAACCAGCTCGACGCCGCCGGTGAGCCCGAGCGTCCCGCCGAGGTGCGGGCGGCCTACGAACCGCGCTGGGTGCGCTGGAACCTGATCCGCACGGTCGCGGTGGTGGCGTCGTTCGCCGCGATGCTCGCCGGGCTGGTGGCGGCATAGAGACCTGGATCACACCCGCCGCCGGTCACACTCCCGCGATCCACCGTGTCAAGGAGGTAGAGACACACCAACGATCGCAAGGAGTTCACAATGGACGCTCGACTGAACCTCTTCGAGAACCCCGTGCTGAGCGAGGTCGTCAAGCGCATCGTCGCGGCCGGTCAGCCCGTCGCCGAGTCGTCGCTGCCGATCGAGGTGCGGCACCTGGTGGAGATCCGCGCGAGCCAGATCAACGGTTGCGCCTTCTGCACCGACATGCACACCAAGGAGGCCGCGCACCACGGGGAGAGCTCGGTCCGGATCAACCTGGTCGCCACCTGGCGGGAGGCCACGGTGTTCACCGAGGCCGAGCGGGCGGCGCTGGAGCTGACCGAGGTGGCCACCCGGATCGCTGACGCCGCGGGCGGCGTCAGCGACGAGGTGTGGGCGAACGCGGCCAAGCACTTCGACGAGGAGCAACTCGGTGCGCTGACCGCGAGCATCGCACTGATCAACACCTTCAACCGGCTCAACGTCGTGCTGCAGCAGCCCGCGGGGGACTACAAAGTCGGCCAGTTCGGCTAGTCGCCACCTTCCATCGACGGCTTGAGGCCGCGGGCTCCGGAACCGAAGGCCGCGGCCCTGTCGTCGGTGTTGTACAGCCCGCAGACCCGCAGCGAGAGGCAGCCGCAGCCGACACATCCGGTGAGGCGGTCGCGCAGCCGCTGCAGTGCGTCGATGCGGGCATCCAGCTCGTCCTGCCAGTTCCGCGACAGCCGCGTCCAGTCGGCCTTGGTCGGCGCGTGGTCGCTGGGCAGTGTCGCCAGTGCGTCGCGGATCTGCTCCAGGCTCAGGCCGACCCGCTGGCCGGCGCGGATGAACGCGATGCGGCGCAGCACGGACCGGGAGTAGCGGCGCTGGTTGCCCGCGGAACGCTCGGAGGAGATCAGTCCCCTGTCCTCGTAGAACCGCAGCGCGGTGTGCGGAACCCCGCTGCGCTCGGACACCTGTCCGATGCTGAGATGGTCGGCGAGCCTGGTCACGGCGTCAGGCTACCCGAACTTAGACCTAGGTAGAGCTGTGATGTGGCTCAGCCCTCGTAGTCGATCACGACGCAGGTGATGTTGTCCGGTCCGCCGCCGTCGTTGGCCAGCTCGACGAGCCTGCGCGCGGCGGCCTCGGGGTCGTCCTCACCGGCGAGCGGGCCGACGATCTCGGTGTCGGGCACGACGTCGGTCAGCCCGTCCGAGCACAGCAGGTACCGGTCGCCTGGCACGGCCTCGTCGTGCAGCAGGTCGGGTTCGGAGGCCGAGCCGGCCTGCAGTGCGCGCACCAGGATCGCCCGGCGGGGGTGGTGGAAGGCCTCCTCCGCCGTGATGCGGCCCTCGTCGAGCAGGTCCTGGACCAGCGTGTGGTCCCGGCTGAGCTGTTCGAGGTCGCCGTCGCGCAGCCGGTAGCACCGTGAGTCGCCGAGGTGGGCGAGCACGAACCGCGGCCCGGACCAGAGCAGGGCGGTGAGCGTGGTCCCGGCGCCCGCCGGGGCCTGTTCGTCCAGCCTGCGCCCGATCTCGGCCACCGCCTCGGTGAGCGCGGCGGCCGGGTCGGCACCGTCGTGTCCGTCCAGTTCGGACAGAACGGCGATGGCGATCCCGCTGGCCACCTCGCCACCCGCGTGCCCGCCCATGCCGTCGGCCACCGCCTGGAGCCGCTCGCCGACGTAGGCCGTGTCCTCGTTGTCGCGTCGGCGCCGGCCGACGTCGGTGACGACCGCGGTGCGCAGCACGTGTGTCATGCCTCCAGTAGACCACCTGTGAAGTGAGTTCACAAGATGGTTGGCTGTGCATTATGCTCCGAAACATGACCGACGACTCCCTGGTGAACGCGGGGGACATCGCGCGGCTGGTCGACGTCGGCCGCGCCGCGGTCAGCAACTGGCGCCGGCGGCACTCGGACTTCCCCCGCCCGGTGGGCGGCACGGCGTCCAGCCCGCTGTTCTCGCTCGGCGAGGTCGAGCTGTGGTTGCGCCGTAACGGAAAGCTCGACCGGGTGTCGCTCGCCGACCGGGTGTGGCAGCGGCTGCGGGCGTCCGGGGACGATCTCGACCTCGGCGGGCTCGTCGCGGCCGCGGGTGCCCGGCTGATCGACGGCGTGGCCGACGCGGATCTCGCCGAGCTGGCGGCCGAACGCGGCGAGCGGGCGGCGTTCGAGTTCCTCTGCGACCGCTACCTGCAGGCACACTCCCGGCGGATCTCGATCACCCCGCCTGAGCTGGCCGCCGTGATGACCCGGCTGGTCGGCGCGGGTCCCGGCACCGTGTTGTTCGACCCGGCCTGCGGGCTGGGCACGCTGCCGCTTGCCGCGCCGCTGGCCCGGGTGTGGGCGCAGGAGGCCGACCCCGCGGCGGCCGGGATCACCCGCGTACGCCTGCGGCTGCATGGGATAGCGGCCCGGGTGGTGGCCGGGGACTCCCTGCGGGACAACGGGTTCGGCGGCAGGCAGGCCGACGCGGTGGTGTGTGATCCGCCGTTCGGCGACCGGGCGTGGGGTTACGACGACCTGGTCGGCGACCCGCGCTGGGAGTACGGCCTGCCGCCGCGTGGTGAACCGGAGCTGGCCTGGGTCCAGCACTGCCTCGCCCACGTGCGACCCGGCGGGCGGGTGGCCGTGCTCATGCCCGCCGCGGCGGCCGGCCGCAGGCCGGGCAGGCGCATCCGGGCGAACCTGCTGCGTACCGGGACACTGCATGCCGTGCTGACCCTGCCGGAGCAGGGCAGGGACCTGTGGTTGCTGCGCCGCCCGGCGCCGGGTGACCGGACGCCCTCCACCGTGCTGCTGCTGGAAACCGAACAGTCCACACTGGACTCGCTGCGGCCGTGGGACCGGGCGCTCGGGGTGCCGATCGTCGACCTGCTCGACGACGACGTCGACCTCAGCCCGGCACGGTACCGGCGTTCCGACGACGCCGCGGCCTTCGCGGCGGCCAGGGACGGCTTCGGCGCGTTGTCGCTGGCCGCGCCCGCGGTCCGGGTGGCGACGGCACCGGCCGAGTGGCCGGTCAGCAGCGTCGCCGACCTGCTCAAGGCCGGTCTGGTGACGCTGGTCGACGGCGAGGTGCGCAGCACCGACCCGGACCGGCTCGACCCGGACTTCCTCGCCGGTGTGCTGCGGGCCGGCCTGGAACGGGCGGCGACCGGTTCGACCAGGGTGGACGTCCGGCGTACCCAGGTCCCCCGGCTGCCGCCGGAGCGGCAACGACGGCTCGGCGCGGCGTTTCGCAGGCTGTCCGAGCTGGAACGCGAGCTGGGCGACGCCGCCGCGCTGGGCGAGACACTGGTCCGGTTAGGCTTCGCCGGGCTGGCCGACGGCCGCCTCGAGCCCGAGCTGTAGGAGGGGTCCGTGCTCATCGCCGATCGGTACGAGCTCGACGAGCTGCCGCTCGGCCAGGGCGGGATGGGAGCGGTGCACCGCGGCCACGACCGGCATCTCGACCGGCGGGTGGCCGTCAAGTTCCTGCGCCTGCCCGGCGGGCCGGACGACGAGCTGGAACGGCGGTTCACCAGGGAGGCCCGCATCCTGGCGCGCCTGGAGCACCCCGGCGCGCCGGTGCTCTACGACTTCGGCCGCACCGACCACCGGCTGTTCCAGGTCATCCAGTTCATCGACGGGGTCACGATCGCCGATCTGGTCGGGGAGTACGGCCCGCTGCCGGTGCCGTGGGCGGCCAGCGTCGCCGCGCAGGCCTGCGCCGTCCTGTCCGCGGCCCACGCGCTGGACATCTGCCACCGCGATCTCAAGCCCACCAACCTGATGCTCTGTCCCGACGGCAGTGTGAAGGTGCTCGACTTCGGGCTCGCGCTGCTGCGGGAGGCCGACGTCGCGCAGTTCACCAGGGCCGGGCAGCTGCTCGGCACCCCGGCGTACATGGCGCCCGAGCAGATCCAGCGTGGTGCGGCGGGCCCGCGCAGCGACCTGTACGCGCTGGGGTGCGTGCTGCACGAGATGCTCACCGGGCGTCAGCTGTTCGCCGGACCGACCGCGTACGCCGTGTTCGACCAGCAGGTCAACCGGCCGCCCGACCCGGTGCCCGGCGTGCCGGACGGGCTGGCGGCGCTGCTGGAGCGGGTGCTGGCCAAGGACCCGGCCGCGCGTCCCGCCAGCGCCACGGAGCTGTTCGACGCGCTGCAGCCGTTCGCGGTCGACCTGCCGCCGCTGCCGGGCTTCCTGGAGCCGCCGGACCAGCCGAGCCCCGGGCGGATGTACGCCTACGTGGCGGGCAGGGCGAACGTGCGGCGGTAGTCGCTCGGCGTGACGCCGACGACGCGCTGGAAGTGGTGCCGCAGCAGGGCCGCGCTGCCGAACCCCGCCTCGGCGGCGACCTGTTCCATGCTCAGCGTGGTGTCCTCCAGCAGGCGGCGTGCGTGCAGTACGCGCTGCGTCGCCAGCCAGCGGGCCGGTGTCGTGCCGGTCTCCGCGGCGAACCGGCGGGCGAACGTGCGCTCGGACATGTTGGCGCGCCTGGCCAGTTCGGGGACCGTGTGCTCGCCGGCGAGGTTGCCGAGCAGCCAGTCCAGCACCGGCTGCATGCTCTCGCCCGAGCACTCCGGGATGGGCAGTTCGACGAACTGGCGCTGACCGCCCTCGCGCTGCGGCGGCACCACCATGCGGCGGGCGATGACGTTGGCCGCCGCCGAACCCAGCTCGCGGCGGACCAGGTGCAGGCAGGCGTCGATGCCCGACGCGGTGCCCGCGCTGGTGACGATGTCGCCGTCGTCGACGAAGAGCACGTCGGGATCCAGTGCCACGGTGGGAAAGCGCTCGGCGAACCGGGTGGCCTGGCGCCAGTGCATCGTGCAGCGCCTGCCGTCGAGCAGGCCCGCCGCGCCGAGCACGAAGACCCCGCTGCAGACCGACAGCAGCGTGGCGCCACGGGCGTGGGCGGCCCGCAGGGCGTCGACGATCGCGGGCGGGTACTCGTCGCGGACCGTCGTCGCGGGTACGGCGATCAGGTCGGCGCCGTCGAGGGCGTCGAGGCCGAGCGGCGGCGTGACCGACATGCCGACGCTGGCGGGCAGCGGCACCCCGGGGTGCTCGCCGCAGACCCGGTAGTCGATAGGCGGCACACCGTCGTCCACCCGGTCGACGCCGAAGACCTCACACAGCACGCCCAGTTCGAAGGGCGCGACATCGTCCATCAACACGACGGCGACCGAACGCAGCATGCCGGCCAGCGTACGTGGCGGGATTTTGTGGAACAAGGGCGGATCCGCCACTCGTGGCAGAAAGTCTATGTTGCGAAGATTTCTGCCATGATGACCTGGTTGATTCCGTTGCTCCTGCTGGTGCTCGTCGCCTACGGACTCCAGCGCAACCGTGTGCGGCCCCTCGGTACGGGACCGTGGCCGCCCGTCGAGGACCGTGACGCCGAGCGGGTGGAACACGACCTGCGCGCGGCCCGCTGACTGTCGGTGGGCGTGGCTACTGTGGCGTCATGGCAACGATGGTGACGTTCCACGCCCACCCCGACGACGAGTGCATCCTGTGCGGTGGCGTCATGCGCAAGGCCGCCGACGAGGGGCACCGCGTGGTGCTGGTGGTGGCGACGAGGGGTGAGCTGGGGGAGGTGCCGGACGGGTTCCTCGCCGACGGCGAGCAGTTGTGGCAGCGGCGGGTGGCCGAGACCCACGCGGCCGCGGAGGTGCTGGGCGCCCAGCGCGTGGAGTTCCTCGGCTACACCGACTCCGGGATGATGGGGGAGCCGACCAACGACGCGCCCGGCACGTTCTGGACCGCGCCGGTGGAGGAAGCGGCGCAGCGGCTGGCCGAGATCCTGCGTGAGGAGAACGCCGAGGTCCTCACCATCTACGACGACAACGGCGGGTACGGCCACCCGGACCACATCCAGGTGCACCGCGTCGGCCGTCGCGCGGCCGAGCTGGCCGGGACGCCTCGCGTCTACCAGGCCACGCAGAACCGCGACGACATGCGGCGGCATCTGGAGGCGGCCGCCGCGGCAGGCGAGGAGTTCCCCGACGAGCTGCTGGAGATGGAGATCGGCAAGCCGGAGGCGGAGCTGACCGCGCGGGTCGACGTCGCCGAGTACCTGCCGGCCAAGCGTGCCGCCATGCGGGCACACGCCAGCCAGATCGCCGAGGACTCGTTCTTCCTCGCCCTGCCCGACGAGGCGTTCGCGGCCCAGTTCGGCGTCGAGTGGTTCATCCGCGAGGGCGAGGGCCCCGGCGTCACCGAGAAGGACCTGCTGGCGGGCCTGTAGCCCCGCGCGAGTCGTACGTTCTCCCGCGCGAGTCGTAGGTTCCCACGCGCGAGTTCGCGATTCCCGCCGCGCGAGCGGACCGTTCGTGCACGCCGGAACGTACAACTCGGCCGTCAGAACGTACGACTCGCGCGCCGGAACGTACGACTCGTGGCTAGCGGAACGCCGGGATGCCGGTGACGGCCTGGCCCAGCGACAGCGCGTGCATCTCCTCGGTGCCCTCGTAGGTGAGCACGGTCTCCAGGTTGGCCATGTGCCGCATCACGGGATACTCCAGCGAGATCCCGTTCGCGCCCAGCATCGAGCGGGCCGTCCGGGCGACGTCCAGCGCCGAGCGCACGTTGGCCAGCTTGCCGAAGCTGACGTGGTTGTGGTGCAACGCCCCGGCGTCCTTCAGCCTGCCGATCTGCATCGCCACCAGCCCGGCCCGGTTCACCTCCACCAGCAGGTCGGCCAGCTTGCGCTGGGTGAGCTGGAACGCGGCCAGCGGCTTGCCGAACTGCTCGCGGCTCAGCGTGTACTCCCGCGCCGACTCGTAACACGCCCGCGCCGCGCCGACCACGCCGAACAGGATCCCGAACCGGGCCTCGTTCAGGCAGGACAACGGTCCGCGCAGTCCGGTCACGTCCGGCAGCGCCGCGTCGGCGGGCAGCCGCACCCCGTCGAGCACCAGCTCGGCGGTCAGCGACGCCCGCAGCGACAGCTTGTGCTTGACCTCGTTGGCGGTGAACCCCGGCGTGCCGGTCGGCACCACGAAGCCACGCACGCCCTCGTCGGTACGCGCCCAGACCACGGCGACGTCGGCCACCGTGCCGTTGGTGATCCACATCTTCGTGCCGGTCAGCACCCAGTCCGACCCGTCCCGCACCGCCCGGGTGCGCATGCTGGCCGGATCGCTGCCCGCGTCCGGCTCGGTCAGCCCGAAGCAACCCAGCTTCTCGCCCGACGCCATCGCGGGCAGCCACTGCCGCTTCTGCTCCTCCGAGCCCCAGCGGTGGATGGCGTACATCGCCAGCGAGCCCTGCACCGACACGAAGCTGCGCAGGCCGGAGTCGATCGCTTCCAGCTCGCGGCAGGCGATGCCGTACGCGACCGCGCTGGTGCCCGCGCAGCCGTAGCCCTCCAGGTGCATGCCGAGCAGCCCGATCCCGCCGAACCCCTTCGCCAGCTCGGCAGCGGGCAGCGTCCCGGTCTCGTACCAGTCGGCGACGTGTGGCGCCAGCTGCTCGGCCGCGAAGTCCCGCACCGCGTCGCGGATGTCGCGCTCGTCGCCGGACAGCTGGCTGTCCAGATCGAGGAAGTCGTGCGGATCGGGTCCGGCGCTCAAGCTCATGGTCTGGCAACTCCCTCGTTCGCCTCCGGTGACCCCTCATAATGGACCCGATGTACTTCCAGCCGGCAGTGGCCCCGACCACACCCACCCCGGAACCGAAGCCACCCCGGCGGACGTCGCGCTGGCTGGTGCCCGCGTTGCTGCTGCTCGTCTGGCTCGCGGTCGGGGCCGTCGGCGGGCCGTTCGCCGGCAAGCTCAGCGACGTCGCCGAGAACGACAGCGCCGCGTTCCTGCCAGCCTCGGCGGAGGCCACCGAGGTCGGTGAGCTGCAGCGACGGTTCGCGGGCAGCCAGGCGATCCCTGCCATCGCCGTCGCCGAACGGTCCGGTGGCGTCACCCCGGCCGACGAGACGTTCCTCACCGAACGGGCCGACGCGCTGGCAGGCATCCCCGGGGTGGCCGCGCCGCCGGTGCAGCCGGTCACCTCCCCGGACGGTCAGGCACTGCAACTGGTCGTCCCCATCGCCGCCAACGGCAATCCCGCCGACACCGTCGACGAGGTCCGCGCGGCACTGGCCGGCGCACCCGACGGCCTGACGGTGCTGGTCACCGGACCAGCCGGGCAGATCGCCGACCTGGTCGAGGCGTTCAGCGGCGTGGACGGACTGCTGCTCCTGGTCGCGGGTGGGGTCGTCGCGCTCATCCTGGTACTGGTCTACCGCAGCCCGCTGCTGCCGGTGGCCGTGCTGCTCAGTGCCGTGTTCGCGCTCGGCCTGGCCAGCCTCGTGGTCTACCTGCTCGCCGACTCCGGCGCGCTCGAACTCAACGGCCAGAGCCAGGGCATCCTGTTCATCCTCGTCTTCGGCGCCGCGACCGACTACGCGCTGCTGCTGGTGTCCCGGTTCCGCGAGCAGCTACGCGACACCGAGGACCGGCACACCGCGCTGCGCATCGCCTGGCGCGCCACGATCGAGCCGGTCGCCGCATCGGCTGGCACCGTCATCCTCGGCGTGCTCTGCCTGCTGTTCAGCGACCTCAACTCCAACCAGAGCCTCGGCCCGGTCGCGGCCATCGGCATCGGCGCGGCCCTGCTGGCGTCGACCACGTTCCTGCCGGCCGTCCTGGTCCTGCTCGGCAGGGCGGCGTTCTGGCCGTTCTCCCCGAAACCGGGCTCGGCGCACCCCGAACGCTCCGGGCTGTGGGGCCGGGTGGCCGCGGCGGTCGGCAGGCGGCCGAGGGCCGTCTGGTTCGGCACCACGCTGATCCTGCTGCTCGGCGTGGCGTTCGTGCCGCAGCTCAAGGCCGACGGCACCAACCAGTCCGACGTCTTCCTCACCGACGTCGACTCGGTCGCCGGCCAGCAGGTGCTGTCCCGGCACTTCCCCGGCGGCGCGGGCTCGCCGACGGTCATCATCGCCGCCGCGGACAAGGCCGACCAGGTGGTGGACGCCGTCCGCATGCCCGGCGTCGCGCAGGCGACCCTGGGTGGCGGCAGGCAGATGATCGACGGCCTGGTGCAGATCGACGTCGTCCTCACCGATCCCGCCGACTCCGGCGAGGCCAGGGAGACGGTGCGGCGCATCCGCGACGTCGTGCACGACGTGCCCGGCGCGCAGGCGAAGGTCGGCGGGCCGACGGCCGTGCAGCTGGACACCCAGGACACCTCCGCCCGCGACCGGGCGGTGATCATCCCGATCGTGCTGGTGGTGATCTTCGCTGTGCTGGCGCTGCTGCTGCGGTCACTGCTCGCGCCGTTGCTGCTGATCGCCACCGTCGTGCTGTCGTTCGCCGCCACCATGGGCGTGTCGGCGCTGGTGTTCAACGACCTGCTCGGCTTCCCCGGCGCCGATCCGGCCGTTCCGTTGTTCGGGTTCGTGTTCCTGGTGGCGCTGGGGATCGACTACAACATCTTCCTGATGACCCGCGTCCGCGAGGAGGCACTGCGGCACGGCACCCGCGAGGGCACGCTGCGTGGCCTGTCGCTCACCGGCGGGGTGATCACGTCGGCCGGGGTCGTGCTGGCGGCGACGTTCGCCGCGCTGGCCGTGCTGCCGATCCTGTTCCTCGCCCAGATCGCGTTCATCGTCGCGTTCGGTGTGCTGCTCGACACGCTCATCGTGCGCTCGCTGCTGGTGCCCGCGCTGAGCGTGGACATCGGCAGGCGGGTGTGGTGGCCGTCGCGGCTGGCCCGGACGGGCGCCGACTAGGCTGGTGGGCGTGCCACGTGTCGTGATCCTGGACTACGGTTCGGGCAACCTCCGCTCCGCCGAGCGCGCCGTACGCCGCGCCGGTGCCGACGTCGAGGTCACCGCCGACGCCGACGCCGCGCTGAACGCCGACGGCCTCGTCGTGCCCGGCGTCGGCGCGTTCGCCGCCTGCATGACAGGCCTGCGCTCGGTGCGCGGCGAGAAGATCATCGGTACCCGGCTCGCCGGTGGACGGCCGGTGCTCGGCATCTGCGTCGGTATGCAGATCCTGTTCGAGCGGGGCGTCGAGCACGGCGAGGAGGCCGAGGGCGCGGGCGAGTGGCCGGGGACGGTCGAGCAGCTGCACGCCGACGTCCTGCCGCACATGGGCTGGAACACCGTCCGCGCACCCGCGGACTCGGAGCTGTTCGCCGGCCTGGACGCGGACACCCGGTTCTACTTCGTGCACTCCTACGCGGTGCGGAAGTGGCAGCTGGAGTCCGGGCTGGCCGGCCGCCAGCCGAAGGTCACCTGGGCCCACCACGGCGAGGACTTCGTCGCCGCGGTGGAGAACGGTCCACTGTGGGCGACCCAGTTCCACCCGGAGAAGTCCGGCGACGCGGGCGCCCACCTGCTGCGGAACTGGATATCCACCTTATAGTGGCGCCGTGACTTTCACCCTCCTCCCGGCCGTGGACGTGGCCGACGGCCAGGCCGTGCGGCTCGTCCAGGGCGAAGCCGGCACCGAGACCTCATACGGCGACCCGCTGGACGCCGCGCTGGCGTGGCAGCGTGACGGCGCCGAGTGGATCCATCTGGTCGACCTGGACGCGGCGTTCGGGAAGGGGTCCAACCGCGAGCTGCTGGCGGCCGTGGTCGGGAAGCTGGACGTGCAGGTCGAGCTGTCCGGTGGCATCCGCGACGACGAGTCGCTGCGCGCGGCGCTGGCTACCGGTTGCCGCAGGGTGAACCTGGGCACGGCCGCACTGGAGAACCCGGCCTGGTGCGCGAGGGTCGTCGCCGAGCACGGCGACCGGGTGGCGATCGGCCTCGACGTGCGCATCACCGAGGCGGGTCACCGGCTCGCGGCGCGGGGCTGGACCTCCGACGGCGGCGACCTGTGGGAGGTGCTCGACCGGCTGGACGCCGACGGCGCCCAGCGTTACGTCGTCACCGACGTCAGCAAGGACGGCACGCTGCAGGGGCCGAACCTGGAGCTGCTGCGGGACGTGACCGCCCGCACCGACGCCGCCGTCATCGCCTCCGGCGGGGTGTCCAGTGTGGACGACCTGCGGGCACTGGCCGGGCTGGCCCGCGACGGGGTCGAGGGTGCGATCGTCGGCAAGGCGCTCTACGCCGGCGCGTTCACCCTGCCCGAGGCGCTGGCCGCCGTTCGCTGACGGGCTGACCACTTTCGTGGCGTTTCGCGATCCACGAAAGTTGATTCGACCGCGCCTGCGGGCCTCCTCGGCGCTAGCTTGCCGGTATGAGGCTGTTCACATCAATGCTGGTGGCGTCGCTGGCGCTGGCGGCGTGCTCCGCAGAGTCCACTTCGGACCCCACGCTGGTGCGTGTCTCGGCGGGTGAGGTCCGTGGGACGGAGAGCGGGAACGTCCGGACGTTCCAGGGCATCCCGTACGGCGCCGCCGGACGGTGGGAGCCCACCGGCCCGGCCGCGCCGTGGCAGGGCGTTCGCGACGCCACCAAGCCCGGCAACATGTGCCCGCAGGGCGGGACCCAGTACGCGCAGACCACCAGCACCACCGAGGACTGCCTGGTGCTCAACGTGACCGCACCGCGAACGGCCACAAAGGACAGTCCGAAACCGGTGATGGTGTGGCTGCACGGCGACGGCGGAGTCGGGGCCGGGCACCTGTTCGACGCCAGGGCACTGGCCGAGACCGGTGACGTCGTGGTGGTCACGGTGAACTACCGGCTGGGGATCTTCGGCAACTTCAGCATGCCGGGGATGGATGTGCCGGGCTCGTTCGGGCTGCTGGACCAGCAGGAGGCGATGCGCTGGGTGCGCCGCGAGATCGCCGCGTTCGGCGGAAAACCCGACAACGTCACCCTGTTCGGCGAGTCCTACGGCGCCCAGTCGGCCAGCGCCCACCTGGTCTCGCCGCAGGCGCGGGGACTGTTCGACCGGGTCATCCTGCAGAGCGGGTTCGCGTTGATGGACATGCCGGCCGGTTCGCTGCTGCCGGATCTGGAGGCGCAGCCCTGGTGGGGCTGGCGGACGGCCGAGGAGCAGTCCCAGCTCGCCGCGGCCAGCATCGGGCAGGTGGGCTGCGCCGACCTGAACTGCCTGCGTGGACTGCCTGCCGACAGGTTGTTCGGACTGATGCAGCCGTTCCAGTCGTTCGCCTACGGCAACCAGGTCCTGCCGAAGGCGCCCGCGGAGGCGTTCGCCGCCGGCGAGTTCCATCCCGTGCCGGTGCTGATGGGTGCCACCCGGGACGAGCACCGCGGGTTCACCGGGCTGTTTTTCGACCTGCTGGGCACGCCGGTGACGGCCGAGCAGTACCCGCGGCTGCTGGACAGGGCCTTCGGCGACCGGGCAGCCGAGGTGGCGCGGGAGTATCCGCTGACGGCGTTCGAGAGCCCGAGCATCGCGTGGGCCACGGTGCTCACCGACCGCATGTGGGCGCGTTCGACCGACCGGTTCGCGCGGGCGGTCGCCAAGCGCGCCGCCGTCCACTTCTACGAGTTCGCCGACCGGGCGGCGCCGTCGTTCCTGCCGTTCCCGCCCACGTTCCCGCCGGGCGCGTTCCACGCGGGTGACCTGCCCTACGTCTTCCCGGACGAGGAGTTCACGGCGAAGTCGACGCCGGAGCAGAAGGAGCTGTCCGGGCGGATGATCCGCTACTGGGCAGGCTTCGCGCACCGCGGCGACCCGAACGGCGCGGGGCTGCCGCGGTGGCCCGCGTTCGGCGAGGGCGGGCACGTGCAGTCGCTGGGCACCGGCCCGGCAGGCGTCGGCCCGGCCGACTACCGCGCCACCCACAAGCTGGACTTCTGGGACCGGATGCCCGGCTGAGTGTCAAAGCACGTGAAGGCCACCTTCATCACGTGTGACGTGATGAAGGTGGCCTTCACGTGCTCTCGTCGAGGCGGACGGCGATGCCGAGGGTGCGCTTGCGGCCGCCGCGCAGGCGGCTGCCGAACATCACCAGTCGGCCGGTGATGCCGTACTTGCGGGCGATCAGCGAGCGCACCCGGTCGCTGGCCTCGTCGTCGAGCAGGCGCGCCTGCCCGGTCACCACCGGGCCTTCCGGCTTCTTGCCACTGAAGTCGCTGGCCTGCACCTCGACCCGGCCGTCACGGCGGATCCGCTTGACCTTGCCGGAGTCGCGCGGCGTCCACACCAGCAGGTCGGTGTCGTCGGCGGCCGCCCACAGCGGGGTCGGCACGGGCGTGCCGTCCTTGCGGAACGTGGTGAGCACGACGTAGCGCTGCGCGCCGAGGCGGTCGAGTTCGGATGCCATGGACGCCACGGTAGTCACTGAACGTAGGCTGGACCGCATGTCGGTAGCGGTGAGGGTGATCCCGTGTCTCGACGTGGACGCGGGACGGGTGGTGAAGGGCGTCAACTTCACCGACCTGCGTGACGCGGGAGACCCGGTCGAACTGGCGCGTGCCTACGACGCGGCCGGCGCCGACGAGCTGACCTTCCTGGACGTGACGGCGTCGTCGAGCGACCGGGAGACCACCTACGACGTCGTGCGGCGCACGGCGGAGCAGGTGTTCATCCCGCTCACCGTCGGTGGCGGGGTGCGGGAGAACGCCGACGTCGACCGGCTGCTGCGGGCCGGGGCCGACAAGGTCAGCATCAACACCGCCGCCATCGCCCGGCCGGAGTTCCTGCACGAGGCGTCGCGCCGGTTCGGCTCGCAGTGCATCGTGTTGTCGGTCGACGCCCGGCGCGGCGGTGGCACCGAGTCCGGCTTCGAGGTCACCACCCACGGCGGCAGGCGAGGGACCGGCATCGACGCCGTCGAGTGGGCCGCCCGCGGCGAGGAACTGGGCGTCGGGGAGATCCTGCTCAACTCCATGGACGCCGACGGCACCAAGGCCGGGTTCGACCTGGAGCTGATCGGCCTGGTGCGCAAGGCGGTCCGGGTGCCGGTGATCGCCAGCGGCGGGGCGGGTGCCGTCGAGCACTTCCTGCCCGCGGTGACCTCCGGTGCGGACGCGGTGCTCGCGGCCAGCGTGTTCCACTTCGGCGAGCTGAGCGTCGGCGAGGTGAAGGCCGCCCTGCGGGCGGGAGGAGTGGTGGTGCGATGAACGCGCGACGCTGGGACGTGATGATCGAGGTCAAGGTCGTCGTGGCGCTGATGCTCGGCGTCGGCCTGGCCGACGTGCTGGTGGCCGCGGTGCTGTACACGGCGCCGCACGCGTCGGCCGCGGTCTTCCTGGTGCCCGCGACCAGCCTGATCCTCGGCGGACTGGTGGCCGCGGGACTGGTGCTGCGCATGCGGTCCTCGCGGTTCGCGGGCTACGGCGTGGCGATCCTGTTCGCGCTGATCCACGCGTTCCTGATGCTGGGCGCGCAGTTGTGGTGGATCAAGGTGATCTGCGGCCTGGCCGCCGCCGCGCACATCTACGCCGTCGTGCTGCTGGCCAGCGGCCCGGTGCTGCGGCACGTGGGGAGCGCCCGCGCGTGAGCCTGGACCCCGAGCTGGCCGCCCGGCTCAAGCGCAACGCCGACGGCCTCGTCTGCGCGGTGGTGGTCGACCACGCCACCTCCGACGTGCTGATGGTCGCCTGGATGAACGACGAGGCACTGCACCGCACGCTGACCACCCGCCGCGGCACGTACTTCTCCCGCAGCCGGGGAACGTTGTGGGTCAAGGGGGAGACGTCCGGGCACGTCCAGCACGTCCGCGAGGTGCGGCTGGACTGTGACGCGGACACGGTGCTGGTCCGGGTGGACCAGACCGGGCCCGCGTGCCACACCGGCACCCGCACGTGCTTCGACGGCGACGACCGCCTCCTGCTGGCGGACGGCCCCGCCTGATCAGACGCGGGTGACCGCGCCGGTGGTCAGTTCGTAGGTCGCCGACACGATCTTCACGCCCCGCTCGGCGATCGCCTTCGTGACGATGTCCGAGCGCTCCTTGAGCAGCACCGCCGTGCGGCGGGCCTGCTCGGCAACGCAGGCGGCGAGGAACGCGGCCGGGTCCGGGTTCGGCGGGGTGGCCCGCACGGCAGGCTCGACGGCACGCACCAGCGTCGAGATGTCCCCGGACAGGTGCGCGGTGCCGCGGACCAGGTCGACGGCCGCGCTCACGGCTCCGCAGCTGGCGTGCCCGAGGACGACGATCAGCGGCACCCCGAGGTGCTCGACGGCGTACTCGATGCTGCCGACGACGCTGGTGTCCAGGACCTCACCCGCCGAGCGGATGACGAACATGTCGCCGAGCCCCTCGTCGAAGACCAGCTCCGGGGGGACGCGGGAGTCGGCACAGCCGAGGATCACCGCGAACGGATGCTGGCCCTTGACCAGCGACTCGCGCCACTTCAGCGACTCGTGCGGGTGCTTCTGCCTGCCTGCGACGAAGCGGGCGTTGCCCTCGCTGAGGATGCGCCACGCCTGGTCGGCCGTGATCGGCGTGCTCTGCCCGCCGCCGTCCGGGGTGGGCGGCGGCGCGGGCGGGGCGGTCGCGGCCGCGGCGGGGGCAGTGCCCGCGGCGAGGGCGGCGGCAGCTCCGGCGGTCAGGCCGAAAAGAGATCTTCTTCGTAACGCTCCGGAATCTCTATCACTCATATAGGGGAGCTTATGAGTGTTTCTTCATGAAGAAGTGCAGCTCTGACCACGAAAAACGGACACATACGGTGAAACGGATGTGATGCGTGTCGCTCATTCGGTGGGCGGGCCGATGTCGCCCGTCAGATACCGCTGCAGGGTGGGCGCGATGGCGGGCACGAGGGTGTCGATGTCGGCGGAGGCGAACGGCTCGAACTTGACCACGTAGCGGATCATCCCCATGCCGATCATCTGCGACGCGCACAGCGTGGCACGCAGTTGCGGCCGGTCGTCGACCGCCCGCTCCTGGATGCGGCCGAACAGCCGCTTCAGGAACAGCTCCCGCATGATCTGCGTCGCCTGCTCGTGCGAGGTCACGCTGCGCACCAGTGCGGTGAACACTCCGCCGCCGGTGGCGTCCCAGAGTGTCAGGAACTTGCGGACGATGCGCTCGCCGAGCTGCTCGGCCGGGCCGGTCAGCAGAGTGCTCACCAGCTCCTCCGGGTCGAACGGCAGTTGCAGGATCGCCTGGGCGAACAGGTTCTCCTTGCTGCCGAACCAGTGGTTGACCATGGCGGCGTCGACGCCGGCCCGCCCGGCGATCCCGCGTACGGTCGCGCCGTCGTAGCCTGACTCGCTGAACACCGCCCGCGCGGCGTCGAGCAGCAGGGTACGCGTGTCCTCCCCGGCGGGACGGCGGCCGCGGCGCCGGGGGCGATCGGTCGAGGGACTGGTCACCCGACCATCATGCATGTCCGGGCAAACAATTCAATAGTTGATGAAATAAGCCACTCGCGGGTGGCGACAGCGGCGGCGGCACAATAGCCGCCATGGCGACCCCCCGCACCGACACCGCAGCCGCCACCGCCGGCCTCGGCGCGGTGACCCCTTCACTGGAGGACTTCCGCGCTCTGGCGGCCGACCGCAGGGTCATCCCGGTGGTCCGCAGGCTGCTGGCCGACGCCGAGACCCCGGTCGGGCTCTACCGCAAGCTCGCGGCAGGCAGGCCCGGCACGTTTCTGTTCGAGTCGGCGGAGAACGGCGAGTCCTGGTCGCGATGGTCGTTCGTCGGCGTGCGCAGCCCGGCCGCGCTCACCGTGCGCGACGGCGAGGCGGTGTGGGTCGGCACCCAGCCCGCCGGCCTGTCCTCCGGCGGCAACCCGCTCGACGTCCTGAGCGAGGCACTGCGCGAGCTGCACACCGAACCGCTGCCCGGAATGCCGCCGCTGACCGGCGGGATGGTCGGCTACATCGGCTACGACGCCGTGCGCTGGCTGGAACGGTTGCCCGAGCACGCCACCGACGACCTGCGCATCCCCGAGCTGACCATGCTGCTGGCGACCGACCTGGCGGCACTGGACCACCACGAGGGCACGGTCACGCTCATCGCCAACGCGGTCAACTGGGACGACTCGCCCGAGCGCGTCGACGCTGCCTACGCCGACGCGGTCGAGCGCCTGGACCGGATGACCGCCGAGATGGCGGCGGCAGCACCCGCCACCAACGCCGTGTTCGAACGGCCCGCGCCGGAGTTCACCCGGCGTACCGCCGAGGCCGACTTCCACTCGATGGTGACCACGGCCGTCTCGGCCATCCACGCCGGCGAGGCGTTCCAGGTGGTGCCCTCGCAACGGTTCGAGATCGCCACCGGCGCCGACCCGCTGGACGTCTACCGGGTGCTGCGTACCTCCAACCCCAGCCCGTACATGTACCTGCTGCGGATGGACGGCTTCGACATCGTCGGGTCCAGCCCGGAGGCGCTGGTCACCGTGCGGGACGGGCGGGCGACCTCGCACCCGATCGCGGGCACCCGCTGGCGTGGGGCCGACCCGGATGAGGACGCCCAGCTGGCCAAGGACCTGCTGGCCGACGAGAAGGAGCGGGCCGAGCACCTCATGCTGGTCGACCTCGGCCGCAACGACCTCGGCAAGGTGTGCGCGCCGGGCACGGTGCACGTCGTCGACTTCTTCCACATCGAGCGCTACAGCCACGTCATGCACATCGTGTCCACGGTGACCGGGGAACTGGCCGAGGGACGGACGGCGTTCGACGCGGTCACCGCCTGTTTCCCGGCCGGAACCCTGTCCGGGGCGCCGAAGGTCCGGGCGATGGAGCTGATCGAGGAGCTGGAGCCCACCCGCCGCGGGCTCTACGGCGGCGTCGTCGGCTATCTCGATTTCGCGGGCAACGCCGACACCGCCATCGCCATCCGCACCGCCCTGATGCGGGACGGGACGGCCTACGTGCAGGCCGGGGGCGGCGTCGTGGCCGACTCCGATCCGCACTACGAGGACACCGAGTCGCTGAACAAGGCGCGCACGGTGCTGTCGGCCGTCGCGGCGGCCGAGACGATGCGGGCGGCTGGTCCGGATGCCTGAGACGCCCGCGGCCGAACGGCCCAGCAGCAAGCGTCCACTGTGGATCGCCGTGGTGTTGCTGCTGCTCGGCGCGGGCGGGCTGTGGGGGTCGTCGCGGCTGATCTGGTTCGCCGAGTTCCGCGACGCAGGCGTGCGCGGAATGGTGCTCTACAGCGAGAACGGCGCGACCAGGGCCGTCGCGCTGGTACCGCTGGCGATTCTCGCGTTGGCCGGTGTGGCCGGGGTGGTGGCGACCGGCGGCTGGCCGCGGCGGATCCTGGCGTTCGTGCTGGCGGCGGCCGGGGTGGCGGCCTGCTGGGTGGCCGTGGACGGCGTGCGGTTCGGCGGCTACGCCGACGGCGTGCCGGCCGCGGAGATTCTCACCGGGCGAGGACTCGCCTTCCTGGCGGGAATGTTCTTGGCCGCCGGAGGGTTGGTAGCGGCCAAGGGCGCCGGCCGGATGCCGCGACTCGGTGCCCGCTACACGACACCGGGGGCCAAGCGGGCGGCACGCGAGGCCCGCGATCCCGACACCCAGCTCTGGGAGGCACTGTCCGATGGCACTGATCCGACGCGGGGTCCCACGACCGGGCGATGAGGGTTGACGGACCCGGAACCGGTCCATCCGGACAGGCGGGTTAGCATCCTTCAGGCGGGAAGGGGAAGGTTTTTGTGATCGGGCTTGCGACACGAGAAGTGGACGCGGCGACGGGCGGGGTCGTGCGGTGAGTGTTCTCGACGAGATTGTCGACGGGGTCAGGGCGGACCTCGCCGAGCGTGAGGCTGCGCTGTCCTTCGACGAGTTGAAGCGCCGCGCGGCGGACGTGGCGCCCCCGCGCGACGTCATGGGCGCGCTGAAGGAGTCCGGAATCGGCGTCATCGCCGAGGTCAAGCGGCGCAGCCCGTCCAAGGGGCAGCTGGCGGAGATCCCCGACCCGGCCGCGCTGGCGCGCGACTACGAGGACGCCGGGGCGCGGGTGATCAGCGTGCTCACCGAGCAGCGCCGCTTCGGCGGTTCACTTGCCGACCTTGACGCGGTTCGCGCGGCGGTGGACATTCCCGTGCTGCGCAAGGACTTCATCGTCAGCCCCTACCAGGTGCACGAGGCCCGGCTGCACGGCGCGGACATGGTGCTGCTGATCGTCGCCGCGCTGGAGCAGAACGCGCTCGTCGCGCTGCTGGACCGGGTGGAGTCGCTGGGCATGACGGCGCTGGTGGAGATCCACAACGCCGAGGAGGCCGACCGCGCGCTGGAGGCGGGTGCCTCGGTGATCGGCGTCAACGCCCGCAACCTGCACACGCTCGAGGTCGACCGCGACGTGTTCTCCCGGCTCGCCCCCGGCCTGCCGATGGACGTGTTCAAGGTCGCCGAGTCCGGCGTCCGCGGTCCGGGCGACCTGATGGCCTACGCCGGTCAGGGTGCCGACGCGGTCCTGGTCGGCGAGGGGCTGGTCGCCTCCGGTGACCCGAAGGGTGCCGTGGTCAAGTTGGTCACGGCCGGTTCGCACCCCGCGTGCCCGAGGCCGTCGCGGTGACACCCGACCCGCACGAGCGCACCTCGCACGACCCGGACGAGCGCGGCTACTTCGGCGGGCGCTATGGCGGCCGGTTCATGCCGGAGGCGCTGATCGGTGTCGTCGACGAGGTCGCGGCCGAGTACGACAAGGCCAGGACCGACCCGGAGTTCAACGCCGAGTTCAACCGGCTGCTGCGGGACTACGCGGGCAGGCCGTCGCTGCTCACCGAGGCGCCGCGGTTCGGTGAGCACGCAGGTGGCGCGCGGATCTTCCTCAAGCGCGAGGACCTCAACCACACCGGCTCGCACAAGATCAACAACGTGCTGGGCCAGGCGCTGCTCACCCGGCGCATGGGCAAGAAGCGGGTGATCGCGGAGACCGGCGCCGGCCAGCACGGCGTCGCCACGGCCACCGCCTGTGCCCTGCTGGACCTCGAGTGTGTCGTCTACATGGGCGAGGTCGACACCCAGCGGCAGGCGCTCAACGTCGCCAGGATGCGGCTGCTGGGTGCCGAGGTGATCCCGGTGAAGACCGGGTCGCGCACGCTCAAGGACGCGATCAACGAGGCGCTGCGGGACTGGGTGACCAACGCCGACACCACGCACTACCTGTTCGGCACGGCCGCCGGGCCGTCGCCGTTCCCGGTGATGGTGCGCAACTTCCACAAGATCATCGGCATCGAGGCCCGCGCGCAGATCCTGGAGCAGGCAGGCAGGCTGCCGGACGCGGTCACCGCCTGTGTCGGCGGTGGGTCCAACGCCATCGGCATCTTCCACGGGTTCATCGACGACCCGCAGGTCCGGCTCGTCGGCATGGAGCCCGCGGGCGACGGGATCGAGACCGGGCGGCACGGGGCGACCATCACCGAGGGCAGCCCGGGCAACCTGCACGGCGCGATGTCCTACCTGCTGCAGGACGAGGACGGCCAGACGATGGAGTCGCACTCGATCTCGGCCGGCCTGGACTACCCGGGCGTCGGACCCGAGCACGCGTGGCTGGCCGACAGCGGGCGCGCGGAGTACCGGCCGGTGACCGACGCCGAGGCCATGGACGCGTTCCAGCTGCTGTCGCGCACCGAGGGCATCATCCCGGCCATCGAGTCGGCACACGCGCTGGCCGGCACCCTGAAACTGGGTCGTGAGCTGGGGCCGGACGGCCTGATCGTGGTGAACCTGTCCGGCCGCGGCGACAAGGACATGGACACCGCCGCCAAGTACCTCGGGCTGGTGGGGGAGGACTCGTGAGCGGGCTCGCCGAGCTGTTCGAGCGGACGAAGGCGGAGAACCGGGCGGCGCTGGTCGGCTACCTGCCCGCCGGTTACCCCACCGTCGACGAGTCCAAAGACCTGCTGGCCGCCACCATCGACGGCGGCGCGGACCTGGTCGAGGTCGGCATCCCGTACTCGGACCCGGTCATGGACGGGCCGACCATCCAGGCCGCGGCCGACGCGGCCCTGGTCGGCGGTTTCCGGCTGCGCAACCTGTTCGAGGTGGTCGAGTCGGTGTCCGCCCGCGGCGGTCGCGCCGTGGTGATGACCTACTGGAACCCGGTGCGCCGCTACGGCGTCGACGCGTTCGCCCGCGACCTGGCGTCGGCCGGCGGGCTCGGCATGATCACCCCGGACCTCATCCCGGACGAGGCTGACGACTGGATGGCCGCGTCCGAGCAGCACGGGCTGGACCGCATCTTCCTGGTGGCGCCCTCGTCGTCGGAGGAGCGGATCCACCGCACGGTGCGGGCGGCGTCCGGGTTCGTCTACGCCACCGCGGTGATGGGCGTGACCGGCGCGCGGGACCGGGTCGGCGCGGGTGCGGCCGAGCTGGTGCGGCGCACCAGGGCACACACCGACCTGCCGATCGGCGTCGGGCTGGGGGTGCGTTCCGGTGCGCAGGCGGCCGAGGTCGCCGGGTTCGCCGACGCGGTGATCGTCGGGTCCGCGCTGGTCACCAAGGCGGCCGAGGGTGCCGACGCGGTGCGTGAGCTGGCGGCCGAGCTGGCCGAGGGCGTGCGCCGCACTCCGGCACCGGCCTGATGGAGATCACCGGCGGCGGTGATCCCGCGCGCAGCCTCGCGCTGTTGTGGCGTACCAAGGAAACCGCCAGCCGCAAGGGCAAACCCGATCTGAGCGTCGACCGGATCGTGCGGGCCGGTATCGAGCTGGCCGACGAGCACGGGATCGGTGCGCTGTCCATGCGCAGGGTGGCCGAGCGGCTCGGCGTCGGCACGATGTCGCTCTACACCTACGTTCCCGGCAAGGCCGAGCTGATCGACGTCATGGTCGACACGGTCAACGGCGAGACCGAACGTCCCGAGGACGTGCCCGGCGGCTGGCGCGGCAGGCTGGAGCAGGTGGCCAGGCAGAACTGGCTGCTGTACCGGCGGCATCCGTGGCTGCTGCAGGTGGCCACCATCCGCGCCGTGCTCGGGCCGCACGTGGCCGCGAAGTACGACTACGAGCTGCGGGCCGTCGACGGCATCGGGCTGTCCGACGTCGAGATGGATTCGGTGCTCACGCTCGTCGTCGGGCACGCGCAGAACGCGGCCCGCGGCGCGGTCGAGGCCGAGCAGATCGAGCAGCGGACCGGGCTGTCCGACGAGCAGTGGTGGGACCGGCACGGCCCGCTGCTGGGCCAGATGGTGGAGCCGGGCCGCTTCCCGATGGCGTCGCGGGTCGGCGAGGCGGCGGGCCGCGCGCACAACGCCGCGTACTCCGCCGAGCACGCGTTCGAGTTCGGCCTGGCCCGGGTGCTGGACGGCATCGAGGCGTTCATCCGAGCCCGGAGAGATAGGGGTCACTCGTAGGGGCTACGGTGTCGGCGTGAACACGGCCTTCCTCGCGAACATCCCGAGTCCCGACCGTGGCGTGTGGGAGCTGGACCTCGGCTTCCTGACCCTGCCGATCCGCGCCTACGCGCTGTGCATCATCGCGGGCATCGTCATCGCCATCTGGCTGGGCGAACGCAGGTGGATCGCCCGCGGCGGGACCAAGGGCACCATCGTCGACATCGCCGTGTTCGCGGTGCCGTTCGGCCTGGTCGGCGGCCGGCTGTACCACGTGATCACCGACTACCACCAGTACTTCGGCGAGGGCAAGGACCCGCTGAAGGCGCTGCGGATCTGGGAGGGCGGCCTCGGGATCTGGGGCGCGATCGCGCTCGGCGGTGTCGGTGCGTGGATCGCCTGCCGCCGCCGAGGTATCCCGCTGCCCGCGGTGGCCGACGCCATCGCGCCCGGCATCGTGCTGGCCCAGGCCGTGGGGCGGCTCGGCAACTACTTCAACCAGGAGCTGTACGGCGCGCACACCGAGGTGCCCTGGGCGCTGGAGATCTACCACCGGGTCAACGCGCAGGGCGACCCGGACACGCTGAACGGGATCGCGCAGAACAACATCCCGCTGGACACCGTGCATCCGACGTTCCTCTACGAACTGCTGTGGAACGTGGGCGTCGCGCTGCTGGTGATCTGGGCGGACCGGCAGTTCCGGCTGGGCCACGGCCGGGCGTTCGCGTTGTACGTCGCCGGCTACACGCTGGGCCGCACCTGGATCGAGCTGATGCGGACCGACCCGGCCACGCCGGTGTTCGGTGTGCGGGTCAACGTGTGGGTGTCGATCCTGGTCTTCCTCGGCGCGGTGGCCTACCTGTTCATCGCCCGCTCGCGGGGCGACCGGGAACCGCCGGAGTCCCTGCGCAACAAGGACGACCGCCCCGACGACGACGCCGAGGCGCCCGAGCCCGAGCGAGAGTCCGAGGCCGAGCGGGCCGACGAGGCCACCGACACTCCGGCCGCGGCGGACCCGGCCGAGCCCGGGCCGGTCAAGCGCGCCGACTGACGTTCCCAATGCGGCTTTCGTTGCGTTCAAGTACCCCAATGTGGCATTGGGGTACTTGAACTCCCCCAATGCCACATTGGGGGAGTTCAAGTTCAGGAAGCCGGACGCCGGGGCGCGACGGTCAGCTGCCCGGCGCTGGTGGTGAGGATCTCCGTGTCGGCCGCGTAGTGGCGGGCCAGCAGCTCGGGCGTCAGGACGTCGGCAGGCGGGCCGGCCGCGACGACGGCGCCGCCGTCGAGCAGCACCAGGCGGCCCGCGTACTGGGCCGCCAGCGTCAGGTCGTGCAGGGTCGAGATGACCGTCGTCCCGTCCTCGGTCCGCAGCCGGTCGACCAGTTCCAGCAGCGCCTGCGCGTGCCCGATGTCCAGGCCGGTGGTCGGCTCGTCGAGCAGCAGGATCCGGGTGCGTTGCGCCAGCGCCCGGGCCAGCACCGCGCGCTGCCGCTCGCCGCCGGACAACGTCCGCAGCGCCCGCCCGGCCAGGCCGCCGAGATCCAGCCGGGACAACACCTCGTCCACAATGGACAGATCGGCGCCACTCTCCCTGCCGAGCAGCCCCAGGTGCGGCGTGCGGCCGAGCAGGACGTAGTCGGTCACCGTCAGCCCGTCGGGCAGGATCGGCGACTGTGGGGCGTAGCCGACGAGTCGCGCCCTTTCCTTGCGGGACAACGACTCCAGCGCCCGCCCGCCGACGGTCAGCTCGCCCCGCGCCGGTACCAGCCCCGCCATGGCCTTGAGCAGGGTCGACTTGCCCGCGCCGTTGGGGCCGACGATGGCCAGCCACGCCCCTTCGGCCACCGACACCGACACCTCGTGCAGCACGGGCCGCGCGCCGTAGCCCGCGCTCACCCGGGTCAGGTCCACCGCCGTCACGTCAGCCGCCCCTTCGACGTGCGCAGCACCAGCAGGAAGAACGGCGCGCCGGTGAACGCGGTCACCACTCCCAGCGGCAGCTCGCCGGGCAGCGCCGTCCGGGCGATGTGGTCGGCGACCACCAGGAACGTGGCCCCGCCGATCAACGACATCGGCACGATCACCCGGTAGCTCGCCCCGGCCAGCAGCCGCACCAGGTGCGGCACGACGATGCCGACGAACCCGATCAGCCCGCTCACCGCGACGGCCGCCGCCGTGGCCAGCGACGCCGCCAGCAGCACGACCAGCCGGACCCGTCCGGGCCGCACGCCCAGCGCGGCGGCCTCGGCGTCGCCCAGCGTCAGCACGTCCAGCAGCCGCGCGCACAGGCACAGCACGACGCCGGCCAGCGCCGTGTACGGCAGCGCCAGCCACACCTCCTGCCAGCCGGACACGTTCAGCCCGCCGAGCATCCAGGTGTAGACCTGCTTGAGACTGTCGGTGTTGAGCTGCTGCGCGAACGTCTGCACGGCGGTCAGGAACGCCGCCACGGCGACGCCGGCCAGCAGCAGGGTCGCCGTGCCCGTCCCGCCGGCGGATCGTCCCAGCAGCCAGCTCAGGCCGACCCCGGCCAGCGCGCCGGCGAACGCGGCCAGCGGCAGCGGCCCGATCACCCAGCCGGTGACGTCCGGGGCGAACACGACGACCAGCGTCGCCGCCATGCCCGCGCCCGCGGCCGCGCCGAGCAGGTACGGGTCGGCCAGCGGGTTGCGGAACACGCCCTGGAACGCCGCTCCGGCGCTGGCCAGGGCGGCGCCGACCAGGGCAGCCACCAGCACGCGCGGCAGCCGCAGCTGCCAGATGATCGCCGCCTCGCGGTCGGACAGCGGCGACGTGCCGCCGGTGACCTGGGCGACGATCTCGCCCAGCACCCGCTGCCAGCCCAGTTCACCCGCGCCGAGCAGCAGGGCGGCCAGCACGCTGACCAGCAACAGCACCAGGCCGGCGGCGACGGTCCGCGGCCGCAGCCGCGTGACCGTGGCCACGGAGGGCACTACTTGCCGGCCTTGGCCACCGCCGCCCCGACGGCACGGGCCAGCTCGACGATGCGCGGGGTCCACCGGGACGCCACGTCGTCGTTGAGGGCGACCACGTTGCCGTTCTTCACGGCGGTCAGCGTGTTCCAGCCGGGCCGTTGCGCGACGGTCTGCGGGCTCTGCCCGCAGCACTTGGTGTCGGCGAGGAAGATCAGGTCCGGGTTGGCCTGCAGCACCTTCTCCGACGACAGCTGCGGGTAGTCGCCGACCCCGCCGCCGTCGGCGATGTTGGCCAGGCCGAACTTCGCGTAGACCTGCCCGATGAACGTGCCCGAGGTGACGGAGTAGAACGTCTGGTCCACCTCGTGGTAGTAGCGCAGTGGTTTGGCGGGCTTCGGTGTCTCGGCGACGATCTTGTCCAGATCCTCCCTGGTCCGCCGGGCGACGTCGGCACCCTCGGCGGCGTGGCCGGTCGCCTTGCCCAGCAGCTCGATGTGGCTGTAGGCCTCGTTCAGGGTCTTGGCGTCCGGCACGACCAGCGTCGTGACCCCGGTCCGCTGCAGGGCCGCGGCGAGCTTGCCGTCCCGGTCCGCGCTGACCACCACGAGGTCGGGGTTGTGGCCGGCGATGGCCTCCGGGTCGGGGGAGAGGCCGGACAGCGGCGTCTTGGGAACCTCCGGCGGGAAGTCCGACGCCGAGTCGACGGCCACCACCTGGGAGCCCGCGCCGACGGCGTAGAGCACCTCGGTGACCGTCGGCGACAGCGCGACGATCCGCTCGGGGCGCTTGGCCACCGTGACCGACGGTGCACCGGCGGGGGACAGCTGCACGGGGAAGGCCCCGTCCTGCTGCGGCCCCGGAGCCGGTGCGGGCTCACGGTCGGCGCAGCCGGCCAGTACCAATCCAACCAACAGGAACAGGACGCTCAACCGCCTCGACATGGCGGGGAAGCTACCAGCGGTCACCGGTCAGCGCTGGGAAGCGGGGGCCGGTAGAATCGGTGGGCTGAACGGGCGACTACAATTAGCAATCCGAAGCAATCCGCTCCCATCAAGAACGATGTCGTTCCCTGCGTTCAGATCGTTACGCTTCGACGTGGTAAATCACTCGTCGAACCGGTGCCAACACGTTTCCGGGATGTTAAAGTCGCGTCAACGAGCGGGCCATCGTCGTCCCGTGCCAGCAAGAACGGGGAGTTTTCCCGCCTGAGCACGACACGACGAGGGAGGTCCCCTGATGATCTTCTCCGCCACCCCCGCCGCCCAGGGTTTGTACGATCCCACCACCGAGCGGGACTCCTGTGGAGTCGCCATGGTCGCCGACGTCCGTGGCCGCCGTTCCCACGGCATCGTCACCGACGGCCTGACCGCACTGGCCAATCTGGAGCACCGCGGAGCCGCGGGCGCGGAGCCCACCAGCGGCGACGGAGCGGGCATCCTCCTGCAGCTGCCCGACGAGCTGCTGCGGGCCGAGGTCGCCTTCGATCTGCCCGAGCCCGACGAGCGCGGCAGGCACCGCTACGCGGCGGGCATGGTGTTCCTGCCGGTCGACGAGGACGAGCGCCGCAAGGCCGTCGAGGTCATCGAGCGTGTCGCCGGCGAGGAGAACCTGGAGGTCCTCGGCTGGCGTGACGTGCCGGTGGCCCCCGAGGACGCTGGCGTCGGCCCGACGGCCCGTTCGGTCATGCCGCACTTCGCCATGCTGTTCGTGGCCGGTCTCGCCGGCGCGTCCGGCGACCGGCCGGCCGGCCTGGAGCTGGACCGGCTGGCGTTCTGCCTGCGCAAGCGGGCCGAGCACGAGACGGCCACCGCCGCCGGGGAGGGTGTCTACTTCCCGTCGCTGTCCGCGCGGACGTTGGTGTACAAGGGAATGCTCACCACCGAGCAGCTGCCCGCGTTCTTCACCGACCTCACCGACGAGCGGCTGGCCAGTGCCATCGCCGTGGTGCACAGCCGGTTCTCCACCAACACCTTCCCGTCGTGGCCGCTGGCGCACCCGTTCCGGTTCGTGGCGCACAACGGCGAGATCAACACGATCCGCGGCAACCGCAACCGCATGCGGGCACGCGAGGCCCTGCTGGAATCCGGCCTGATCCCCGGTGACCTGAGCAGGCTGTACCCGATCTGCTCGCCGGAGGCGTCGGACTCGGCGTCCTTCGACGAGGTCCTCGAACTGCTGCACCTCGGCGGCCGGACGCTGCCGCACGCGGTGCTGATGATGATCCCCGAGGCGTGGGAGAACCACGCCACCATGGACCCGGCCCGCCGCGCCTTCTACCAGTTCCACGCCAGCCTGATGGAGCCGTGGGACGGCCCGGCCTGCGTGACGTTCACCGATGGCTCGCTGGTCGGTGCGGTGCTGGACCGCAACGGCCTGCGGCCGGCGCGCTGGTGGCGCACCGCCGACGACCGCGTCGTGCTGGCCAGCGAGGCAGGCGTTCTCGACGTCGCGCCGGACCAGGTCGTCGCCAAGGGCAGGCTGAAGCCGGGCCGGATGTTCCTGGTCGACACCGAAGCCGGCCGCATCCTGGACGACCGCGAGGTCAAGGCCGGGCTGGCCGACGAGCTGCCCTACGGCGACTGGCTGCACGCCGGCCTGCTGCAGCTGGCCGACCTGCCCGACCGCGACCACGTGGTGCAGAGCCATGACTCGGTGCAGCGCAGGCAGCAGTCCTTCGGCTACACCGAGGAGGAGCTGAAGATCCTGCTCTCGCCGATGGCGGTCAAGGGCGCCGAGCCGATCGGCTCGATGGGCACCGACACCCCGCCCGCGGTGCTGTCCAAGCGGTCCCGGCTGCTCTACGACTACTTCAAGCAGGGCTTCGCGCAGGTCACCAACCCGCCGCTGGACGCCATCCGCGAGGAACTGGTCACCTCGATGGCCCGGATCATGGGCCCCGAGCAGAACCTGCTGGAGCCGGGCCCGGCGTCGTGCAGGCACGTGCAGCTGCCGTACCCGGTCATCGACAACGACGAGCTGGCCAAGCTCATCCACATCAACGACGACGGCGACCTTCCCGGCTTCGCCTGCACCGTCCTTTCCGGACTGTACGAAGTAGACGGTGGCGAGGAGGCGCTGGCCGCCGCGATCGAGCGGGTGCGCCGGGAGGCGTCCGAGGCCATCGCCGCGGGGGCCCGCACGCTGGTGCTGTCCGACCGCGACTCCGACCACCGCATGGCGCCGATCCCGTCGCTGCTGCTGGTCTCCGCCGTGCACCACCACCTGGTGCGCACCAAGGAACGGCTGCGGGTCGCGCTGGTCGTGGAAAGCGGTGACGCCCGCGAGGTGCACCACATCGCGCTGCTGCTGGGCTACGGGGCGGCCGCGGTCAACCCGTACCTGGCCTTCGAGAGCATCGAGGACCTGATCGGCCAGGGCGCGATCACCGGCATCGAGCCGGCCAAGGCCATCCGCAACTACGTCACCGCGCTGGTCAAGGGCGTCCTGAAGATCATGTCCAAGATGGGCATCTCGACGGTCGGTGCCTACACCGCCGCACAGGTCTTCGAGTCGCTCGGGCTGTCCCAGGACCTGCTCGACGAGTACTTCACCGGCACCAGCTCGAAGCTGGGCGGCGTGGGGCTGAAGGTGCTGGCCGAGGAGGTCGCCGCCCGCCACCGCCGCGCCTACCCGGACAACCCGACCGACCGGGTGCACCGCAGGCTGGAGACCGGTGGCGAGTACGCCTTCCGCCGCGAAGGTGAGCTGCACCTGTTCACCCCGGAGACGGTGTTCCTGCTGCAGCACGCGAGCAAGACCCGGCGCGAGGAGGCCTACCGCGCCTACTCCGACGAGGTGCACCGGCTCAACCGCGAGGGCGGCGTGCTGCGCGGCCTGTTCCGCTACCGCACCGAGGGCCGCGAGCCGATCCCGGTCGAGGAGGTCGAGTCGGTCGAGTCGATCTGCAGGCGGTTCAACACCGGTGCCATGTCCTACGGCTCCATCTCCATGGAGGCGCACCAGACGCTGGCCATCGCGATGAACATGATCGGCGGGCGGTCCAACACCGGTGAGGGTGGCGAGGACCCGGAGCGGCTCTACGACCCCGAGCGCCGCAGCGCGATCAAGCAGGTGGCCAGCGGGCGGTTCGGGGTGACCAGCGAGTACCTGGTCAACGCCGACGACATCCAGATCAAGATGGCGCAAGGCGCCAAGCCGGGCGAGGGCGGTCAGCTGCCGCCGAACAAGGTGTACCCGTGGATCGCGCGGACCCGGCACTCGACGCCGGGCGTCGGGCTGATCTCCCCGCCGCCGCACCACGACATCTACTCCATCGAGGACCTGGCGCAGCTGATTCACGACCTGAAGAACGCCAACGAGCGGGCCCGGATCCACGTGAAGCTGGTCAGCTCGCTCGGCGTCGGGACGGTGGCAGCGGGCGTGTCCAAGGCACACGCCGACGTCGTGCTGATCTCCGGGCACGACGGCGGCACCGGCGCGTCGCCGCTGAACTCGCTCAAGCACGCCGGGACGCCGTGGGAGATCGGGCTGGCCGAGACGCAGCAGACGTTGCTGCTCAACGGGTTGCGTGACCGCATCACCGTGCAGGTGGACGGCGCCATGAAGACCGGCAAGGACGTGGTGACCGCGGCGCTGCTGGGTGCCGAGGAGTTCGGTTTCGCCACCGCGCCGCTGATCGTGGCCGGCTGCGTGATGATGCGGGTCTGTCACCTCGACACCTGCCCGGTCGGCGTCGCCACGCAGAACCCGGACCTGCGAAAGCGGTACACCGGTCAGGCCGAGCACGTGGCCAACTACTTCCGGTTCGTCGCCCAGGAGGTCCGCGAGACGCTGGCTTCGCTGGGGCTGCGCACGATCGACGAGGCCGTCGGCCGGGCCGACCTGCTCGACGTCGACGACGCCGTCGAGCACTGGAAGGCCAAGGGGCTCAACCTGGAGCCGGTGTTCGCCGTGCCCGAGCGCACGCCCTACGGCGGTGCGCGGCGCAAGGTGCGCGAGCAGGACCACGGTCTGGAGCACGCGCTGGACCGCACGCTGATCCAGCTGGCGGAGGCGTCGCTGGAGGATGCCCACCCGGTGCGGCTGGAGTTGCCTGTGCGCAACGTCAACCGGACGGTCGGCACGCTGCTCGGGTCGGAGATCACCCGCCGCTACGGCGGCGAGGGGCTGCCCGAGGACACGATCCACGTGCTGCTGACCGGATCGGCGGGCCAGTCGCTGGGCGCGTTCCTGCCCAGGGGCGTCACGCTGGACATGGTCGGCGACGCCAACGACTACGTCGGCAAGGGGCTGTCCGGCGGCCGGATCATCGTGCGCCCGCACCCGGAGGCGAAGTTCGCCGCCGAGCAGCAGGTCATCGCGGGCAACACGATCGCATACGGCGCCACCGGCGGCGAGATCTTCATCCGCGGCCAGGTGGGCGAGCGGTTCTGTGTCCGCAACTCCGGCGCCGTCGTGGTGTCCGAGGGCGTCGGCGACCATGCCTTCGAGTACATGACCGGCGGCCGCGCGGTCGTGCTCGGGCCGACCGGCCGCAACCTGGCTGCCGGGATGTCCGGCGGTGTGGGCTACGTGCTGGACCTGGACGCCGATCAGGTCAACGGCGCGATGGTCGACCTGGTCAAGCCGAACTCGGAGGACCTGGCCTGGCTGAAGAAGACCGTGCAGCGCCACCACGACCTGACCCGGTCGGCCGTGGCGGCCTCGCTGCTCGGCGACTGGCCGCGACGCTCGGCGTCGTTCACCAAGGTGATGCCGCGGGACTACCAGCGGGTGCTGGACGCGGCGAAGGCGGCTCGCGCGGCGGGCCGCGACGTCGACGAGGCGATCATGGAGGAGGCGTCCCGTGGCTGACCCGACCGGTTTCCTGAAGCACGAGCGGGCCGAACCCGCCAAGCGGTCGCACGCCGACCGGCTCGCCGACTGGCGAGAGGTGTACGCCGACGTTGACTCCGGTGAGCGCAACCAGCAGGTGCGTACGCAGGCCACGCGCTGCATGGACTGCGGAATCCCGTTCTGCCACTCGGGGACGGCAGGCTGCCCGCTGGGCAACCTGATCCCGGAGTGGAACGACCTGGTGCGCCGTGGCGACTGGGCCGCGGCCAGCGACCGGCTGCACGCCACCAACAACTTCCCCGAGTTCACCGGGAAGCTGTGCCCCGCGCCGTGTGAGGCGGCGTGCGTGCTGTCGATCTCGCCGCTGTCCGGCGGCCCGGTGGCCATCAAGCGCGTCGAAGCGACGATCGCCGACCAGTCCTGGGAAGCCGGGTACGTGAAGCCGCAGGAGGCGGCGGTGGCCTCGGGCCAGCGCGTCGCGGTCGTCGGCTCCGGCCCGGCCGGGCTGGCCGCGGCGCAGCAGCTCACCCGGGCCGGGCACGAGGTCACGGTGTTCGAGCGGGACGACCGGCTCGGCGGCCTGCTGCGGTACGGGATTCCCGAGTTCAAGATGGAGAAGAAGGTCCTCGACCGCAGGCTCGCGCAGCTGCGGGAGGAGGGCACGACGTTCATCACCGGCTGCGAGGTCGGCGTGGACCTGACCGTGGAGGACCTGCGTGAGCGGTTCGACGCGGTGGTGCTGGCGGTCGGTGCGCTGCGTGGCCGGAACGACACGGTGACCCCCGGTCGGCAGCTGAAGGGCATCCACCTGGCGATGGAGCACCTGGTGCCCGCCAACCGGTACGTCGAGGGCGACGGCCCGGCCGAGATCGACGCCGCCGGCAAACACGTGGTGATCATCGGCGGCGGCGACACCGGCGCGGACTGCTACGGCACCGCGACCCGGCAGGGGGCGTTGTCGGTGACGCAGCTGGACCAGTACCCGATGCCACCGTCCACACGGGACGATGACCGGTCGCCGTGGCCGACCTGGCCGTACATCCTGCGTACCTACCCGGCACACGAGGAAGCGGGCGAGCGCAAGTTCGGCGTGGCGGTCAGCCGGTTCGTCGGTGACGACGACGGCAACGTGCGGGCCGTCGAGCTGCGGCGGGTCAAGGTGTCGCGGGATCCGGAGACCGGTCAGCGGCAGGTTGTCCCGGTCGGCGACGAGGTCGAGGAACTGCCCGCGGACCTGGTGCTGCTGGCGATCGGCTTCGAGGGCGTCGAGCACATGCCGTTGCTGGACGGGCTCGGCCTGGAGCTGACCCGGCGCGGCACGCTGTCCTGCGGCACGGACTGGCAGACGTCGGCCCCCGGCGTGTTCGTCTGCGGCGACGCGCACCGGGGCGCCTCGCTGGTGGTGTGGGCGATCGCGGAGGGCCGCTCGGTGGCCAACGCCGTCGACGCCTACCTCACCGGCGCGTCCGACCTGCCCGCCCCGGTGCACCCCACCGCCCTGCCGCTCGCGGTGGTGTAGTCCCGGTCAGAGCACGTGAAGGCCACCTTCATTACGTGAGACGTAATGAAGGTGGCCTTCACGTGCTTTTGCCCGGCCGGAACTGCGGGTCAGCGCGCGTGGGCGAACCAGTCGCGCACCTTCGGCAGCGACCGGAACCACGAGCCGAAGTGGTCCACCGCTCCCGCGTCCATCACCCGAGCGGGCGCGCCTGAGGAACGCAGGTCGGCCGCGCAGTTCTCGGCGTTGGCGAACGGGACGTCGGTGTCGTTACGCCCCGCGAACAGCAGCACCGGCACGCCCGGCCGCCAGTCCGCGCAGGTGCCGTCGGTGTCCCTGATCACCCGCAGCAGCACCCCGGAGGGGGCACGCAGCCGTGCCATGAACGACTCGGTGAACAGCTCCGCAGGCGTCGCGGGCAGGGCCTCCATGATCTGCCGTTCGCTGGTCTCGTTGTCGAACAGCTTCTCCACCACGGCGGCGTACGGCTCGCGGAACACCTCGGCGGGATCGCGGTAGATCGGGTACAGGCGGTTCATCGAGACCGTGTAGTAGGCCAGGTAGAACATCGCAGACCGCGGGTTGACCCTGCCGTCGAAGATCCCCGGCAGCTCGGCGTGCTCGATGTCGTAGGGACCGGCGATCGGGGCGAGTGCGCCCAGCCGGAAGTGCCGGTCGGCGCCGGAGCGCAGTGCGCGGCCCACCGCCATGGCCGCCTTGCCGCCCTGGGAGAACCCGGTCACCCGCACCCGGGGGTCCAGCCACACCCCCTTGCGCCTGGTGAGTTCCCTGGCCGCCCGCAGCAGGTCGACCGACGCCGTCGTCTCCGACGCGGTGTGCATGTAGGGGTGCTTGCCCGGTCCGGTGCCCAGCCCGAGGTAGTCGGGTGCGGTCACGACGTCGCCGGCGGCGGCGAGCAGCAGGGCGCTGGTCCGGTCGAGGTTGTCCTGCACCGACGCCACGTCGTGCCGGGACGCGCGGGTCCCGTGCAGGTAGGACACGACGTCCAGGCGTCGCTGCGTGGTGCGGGGCAGGACGACCAGGCCGCTCGCCGTCGTCGCCTTTCCGTGGGGGTCGATCGTGCGATAGGTGACGCGGTAGGAGTCGACGCCGTGCTCGGCGCGCTGGCCCGCGAGCGGTCCCTTCGCCAGCTTGCCGGTCAGCTCCTCGGCGGTCAGCCCGCCGAGGTCCACTGTAGACAGCAGCTCGCCGCGTGAGTGACCCGTCGCGGACGCGGGAGTGGCGACCAGCGTCACGGCGAGGGCCGCCCCCAGTGTGGCGGCGAGGATTCTTCGTTTCGTCATGAAATCGAGACTGCCGGTTGCCTGCCGGTTCGGCCAGGGCGCAGACCACCGGTGTGCTGGGGTGGCTGGCCCCACCGCTGCGCCGTCCGGCGCAGTCGTGCCCGCCGAATGCTGGCTTGTCCGGCTGTAATCGGGTACTTACTGTCGGTTTGTTCGATTGGCGTTACGACAATTCACCCCTCAGGCGGAAGGTGGCGTCATGCGAAAACTCCTGCTCGGGCTGGTGGCGGCCGGTCTCGCGACGACGGTGCTCACCGCGCCTGCCGCGGCGGCACCGTCGACCATGCGGGCGGCGGCCGACACCGTCGCGGAAGCCACCGCGGTCGCCGACTTCTGGACGCCGGAGCGAATGCGTTCGGCGATCCCGATGGAACGGCTGCTGAAGCCGGCGAAGTTCGCCCCCGCCGACGTCGCCGCAGGCCTGCCCACGGTGATCGAGCCGACGGCGTTTCCCAACGGCGGTTCCGCGTGGACCGGTGGCGGCGAGGTGACCAAGACCGCCGGGCGGGTGTTCTTCACCATGGGCGGGCGGCAGGCATCCTGCAGTGGTGACGCGGTGACCAGTGGCAACCGCAGCGTCGTCATCACCGCGGGGCACTGCGTCAAGTACCAGGGCGCGTGGCACACCAACTGGATGTTCGTGCCCGGCTACAACGCGGGCAACGCCCCGTACGGCGAGTGGACGGCGCGGGCCACCCTCGCCCCGCCGCAGTGGGTGTCCAATGAGGACATGAACCACGACGTCGGCGCGGCCGTGGTCAACCAGGTCGGCGGCCGGTCGCTGACCGATGTCGTCGGCGGTCAGGGGCTCGCGTTCAACCAGCAGCGCAACCAGCCGATGTACTCGTTCGGCTACCCGGCGGCGGCCCCGTACGACGGCTCGAAGCTGATCTACTGCAGCGGTCCGACGACGACCGACTTCCTGCTGACCCGCGACCACGGCATGCGGTGCAACATGACCGGCGGCTCCAGCGGCGGCCCGTGGTTCCTGCGGTTCGACGAGAGCACCGGCACCGGTGTGCAGGCGTCGGTGAACAGTTTCGGTTACGTGTTCCTGCCGGGCACCATGTTCGGCCCGTACTTCGGCGCCGAGGCGCAGGCCCTCTACAACCAGGCGCAGGCGGCCTGACCCGGCCGGGTCAGAAGGTGGCGATGGGGTTGACCGGGCTGCCGGAGGTGCCCGCGAAGCGGACCGGCGCCACCGCGAGCTGGAAGTCCCACTGGCCGAGTTCGGCGGCCGTCGCCGCGCACCCCTCCAGGTCGCAGTTGTCGAGCAGCCACAGGCCCATCGCGACGAGACCGACAGCGTGCACCGGCATCAGCACGTCGTCGTACCCGGACGGCTGCACGTCCTGAGGGGTGTCGGCGCCGATCAGCGCGACGTCCCGTTCGTGTAGCCACGGCAGGCAGGACACGTGCCAGCCGGCCTGCATGAAGCCGTCCGCCACACCGGCCTCGTGCCGGGCGCGGCCGTAGCCGGTGCGCAGGAGTACCGCGTCGCCGGGGCGCACCCGCACGCCCTGGCGACGCTCGGCCTCCTCGAGATCCTCGGGGAACACACCCTGCCCCGGCTCCAGCCACGGCACGTCGCGCACCCGCGCGATGTCCAGCAGGACACCACGCGTGACGATCCCGTTCGCCGCCGCCGTGACGGCCGCCCACACCGATCCCGTCTCGGCGTCGACCAGGGAGTGCGAGCGCCCGTTGTACATCGTGCCGTCCCAGAACAGGTGACACGGGGAGTCGACGTGGGTGATGGTGTTGCCGTGGAACATGATGCCGAGCCGCTCGTTCGAGAAGCCCCAGCGCCGGTCGTTGCGGAACCCGGGCAGCGGCATGTTCTCGGCGCCCGGCATGTCGGCGGCACACGGGCAGGACGTCGTCGACCGCTCCATCTCCTCCGGCACGGCGATCTCCCACGCACACGACACGCTCCGGCCGTGCCGCACGGCCCGCGCCGCCGCCAGCCGGACGTCGTCGGTGATGTGGTTCAGCGTGCCGAGTTCGTCGTCCTCGCCCCACCGTCCCCAGTTCGACAGCGTGTCGAAGTACCCGAGCACGTCCTCCTGGGTGGGCACCGTGGTCAGGACCGCAGCATCTCGGCGACCAGGAACGCCAGCTCCAGCGACTGCTGGGTGTTCAGGCGCGGGTCGCAGGCCGTCTCGTACCGGCCGGACAGGTCGAGGTCGGAGATGTCCTGCGCGCCGCCGAGGCACTCGGTGACGTCCTCACCGGTCAGCTCCACGTGGATGCCGCCGGGGTAGCTGCCCAGCTTGCGGTGCACCTCGAAGAAGCCCTGGACCTCGTCGACGATGCGGTCGAAGTGGCGGGTCTTGTAGCCGGTCGACGACTCGTGCGTGTTGCCGTGCATCGGGTCGCACTGCCAGATGACCTTGTGCCCGGACGCCTCGACCTTCTCGACGATCGCGGGCAGGACCTCGCGGACCTTTCCGTTGCCCATGCGGGAAATCAGCGTCAGGCGGCCGGGCTCGCAGCGCGGGTCCAGCCGCTTCACGTACTCCAGCGCCTGCTCGGGCGTGGTGGTCGGGCCGATCTTGAGGCCGATCGGGTTATGCAGCAGCTCCGCGAACGCGATGTGCGCGCCGTCCAGCTGGCGGGTGCGCTCGCCGATCCACAGGAAGTGCGACGAGAGGTTGTACAGCTTGGGCTGGGCCGCGTCGGCGTTGTCCAGCCGCAGCAGCGCGCGCTCGTAGTCGAGCAGCAGGGCCTCGTGGCTGGCGAAGATCTCGGTGGAGTGCAGCGAGGTGTCGGTGACACCGCAGGCCGACATGAACCGCAGGCCGCGGTCGATCTCGGCGGCCAGCGCCTCGTACCGCTCACCGGCGGGCGAGGTGCGGACGAAGTCCTTGTTCCAGTCGTGCACCTGGGCGAGGTCGGCCATCCCGGCGCCGGTCAGCGCGCGGACCAGGTTCATCGCGGCGCCGGCGTTGGCGTAGGCGCGGATCATCCGGCCCGGGTCGGGCACCCGCAGCTCCGGCTTGGCGACCAGCGAGTTGACGATGTCGCCCCGGTACACCGGCAGGCCGAGCGAGTCGGTGGTCGCCGAGCGCGGCTTGGCGTACTGCCCGGCGATCCGGCCCACCTTCACCACCGGCAGGCTGGCGCCGTAGGTCAGCACGACGGCCATCTGCAGCAGCGTGCGCAAGTTGGCCCGGATGTGCGGCTCGGTGTTCGACTCGAACGTCTCCGCGCAGTCGCCGCCCTGCAGCAGGAACGCCTCGCCGTTGGCGACCATCGCCAGCCGCTGCTTGAGCCGGTCGACCTCGGTCGGCACCGTGATCGGCGGGACGCTCTCCAGCACCGTGCGGACCCGCCTGGTCAGCTCGGGATCCGGCCACTCCGGCTGCTGCGCGGCAGGCCGGGCCAGCGCGTCGTCCAGCTTGTCGCGCAGGTCGGGGGCCAGCGGCGGCAGTTCGGGCAGGGTGTCGACGGGGACGTCGACCGTCCACGAGGTGGAGCTGTGGCCGAGCAGAGCGGCCGCGACGGCGTCGTGTGGGCTGGACACGCGCCTCAGGCTACCGCCTCCGAGCCGCCCCGCTTGCGTTGACCTGCGCCCCTGGTGACCTGGCTCTCCCGGCACAAGGACTTTGCAAGCGGGTGAGCTTACAGTCGCCCCGTTTTCGTCACACCGGGGAAATGGGGACACCGTGGGGTCGAGATGGATTCTCGCGTTCGATGGTTCGTGTGGTGCCTGCCGGAGGATGTCGGCCGCGGTCGCCGAGGCCAGCGGCGGCAGGCTGGAGATCCTGCCGCTGACCGATCCGGACGTACGGGGATGGCTCGGCAACGACGCGCCCTGGGAGCCCACGCTGCTGCGGGTCGACGGTGCCGCCGTGCGGTCCTGGACCAGGCTCGGGATGGCGCTTCCGCTGGTGCGCAGGCTGGGCGTGCGGGCCACCGGTGCGGTCCTGCGTGCTCTCGGCCAGGTCCGGCACGAGATGACCCGGCGCCACGAGCCCGCCGGGATCGACCGCAAGCAGTTCCTGCGTCTCGGTGCGGGTGTCGTGGTGGCCGGTGGGCTGGTGCTGAGCGGCAGCACCCCGGCGTTCGCGGCGAATCCCTACGCCAAAGCCATAGAGTGGACGCGGCGCAACCGTGACGCCCTGCCGGCCACGCTCGACGAGTTCACCAGGTACAGCGCAACCTACCGGCGAGCCATCCACGCCGAGCTGGCCCCGGCCGTGCGCAGCCGGCTGTGGAGTGAGCACGTGCGGCGCTACCGTGCCGCGCACGCCGGTCTCACGGCCGAGCAGTCGGCGGTGCTGGACCGGCTGCGGGACTTCTTCGGCGATCCGGCGAACCTGCGGTTCGTCGATCCCGCCGAAGCCGAACGCATCGCGCGGATCGACGCCCTGCGAACGGCCACCGAGTCCGCCTTCGGTGAGAGCGGGGCCAGGACGCTCCTCGTCGACCTGGGCGGCCCGACGGCTCAGGCGCCGCTCGGCTACTGCCGGTGCAGCACGGCCAGTGACTACTGCTCCGCGACCTCGGGCGGCCACTGCGTCCAGACCTCCGGTCCGCTGTGCACCGTCACCCCTCCCGGTTGCGGGTTCGGGGGGCTGTTCGTCTGTGACGGCCTCTGCTTCCCCTGACGGCCGGTCATCCGGCGAGGGTCAGGCAGGTCCTGGTCCGGTCGGCCAGCTCCGCGGCCACCGCGAGTTCCCGGTGGCCGTCGGTGCCGCCGAGGACGTCCACCGCGGCCTCGGCCCAGTGCAGTGCCTCGGTCGGCCTGCCGAGGCGGTCCAGCGCCAGCGCCATGCCGGTGTGCGTCAGCCCGCGACCCCAGCTCTCGCCCAGCCGCAGGTAGACCTTGCGGGCCTGCCGGTAGTGGTTGAGTGCCGCGGCGGGCTGACCGAGGTACAGCGACAGCGCGCCCAGTGCGCACAGGGTCGCGGCCTCGTTGACCGGCCCGTCGGCGGCGCGGAACAGCTCGAGGGCCCGCAGGTGGTACTGCCGTGCCTGGTCGTACTGCCGCTGCCACGCGCACAGCACGCCGATGTCGCCCAGAATCGCGCCCTCGGTCAGCATGGCCGTGTGCCGCCCGGGGCACGGCCAGGCCAGCGGCGCGGCGAGCATGCGCCCGATGACGTGCAGGCGCCGGAACGACGGGCCCAGCCGCGACCACGGGATGCGCCTGCCCGGCCGGGACAGGTCGGTCAGCGGGATGCCGACCCGGGAGTTGAGCAGGCCCAGCCGTTCCATCTCCCGCCAGCGCAGTGCCTCCTCGGGCGTGCCGAACGTCCGCGGCGTGACACCGGAGGGCGGCGGGCCGAGCGGAAGCGGCCGCGCCGAGGGGAACAGCGTGCGGTACAGGTTGTGCTGCGTGTGCGTCAGGTAATGCAGGACGCGCTGCACGGCCGCGCGACGCCCCAGGGCGGGCTCCTCGGCCCGCAGCCGGTCCATGGCGTAGAGCCGGAGCAGCGCGTGTAGCTGATAACGGCCGAAACTGGGTTGTTGCAGCATGTGCACGTCGACGAGGCTTTCCAGCAGGGCCTCGGCACGGCCGGGGTCGACGCCGCTCGCCGCCGCGGCGTAGAACGCGTCGAACTCGCTGTCCAGGTGCAGGCCGAGCATGCGGAAGAAGCGCCGCTCCTCCTCGCCGAGGTGCGAGTAGCACAGCTGCAGTGCCGACGTGACGCCGAACTCCGGCCCGGTCAGTTCGGCCAGCCTGCTGGTCTCGTCGCGCAGCCGCTGCGCCAGCTGCGCGACACTCCACGCCGGCCGCGACCGGAGCCTGCCCGCCGCGACCCGGATGGCCAGCGGGAGGTGACCGCAGATCTCGACGGCCTCGGCCACCGCTGCGGGCTCGCGTTCCGCGCGGTCGGCGCCGACGATGTTGCCGAACAGGGTCTCGGCGTCGCGGGCGGGAAGTGGTTCCAGGCTGAGCGTGCGCGTTCCGTCCAGTTCGGACAGTCGGCCGCGGCTGGTCACCAGCACCACGCAGTCCCGCCCGGCAGGCAGCAGCGGGCGGACCTGGGCGGCGGAGGCCGCGTCGTCGAACACGACGAGCGCACGGCGGTCGGCCGTCATCGAACGCCACAGCGACGCGCGTTCCTCCTCGGTCGCCGGCATGCTCGACGGCCGGACGCCGAGTGCGCCGAGCATGATCTCCAGCGCCTGCTCCGGCTCGTGCGGGCGGCGTCCCGGCGTGTGCCCGCGCAGGTCCACCAGCAGCTGCAGGTCCGGGTGCCGGCCGGCGAGCAGGTGTGCCGCCCGCAACGCCAGCGCGGTCTTGCCGACGCCAGCCATGCCGTCGATGGTCCAGATGACCGGCCCCTGCCCGCCGTCGTCGGCGGTGAGCCTGGCCAGTTCCGCGGCCCGTCCGGTGAAGTCGGCGACGCTGCGGGGCAGTCCGCGATGCGGCCGGGACGCCTGGTCGTGGCGGCTGTGCAGGGCGGGGTCGTCGTTGAGGATCTGCTCGTGCAGGGTGCGCAGCGACATTCCCGGCTCGATGCCGAGCTCGTCGACCAGGGCGTCGCGGGTGTGCCGGAACACGGCCAGCGCCTCCGCGGACTGGCCGCACCGGTGCAGCGCCAGCATCAGCTTGCCTGCCAGCGGCTCGCGCATCGGCTGTTCCCGCCACGCCACCCGCAGCTCGGGCAGGATGTCCTGGTGCAGGCCGAGCCGCAGGTCGATGCCGAGGCACTCCTCGTGCGTGCTCTGCCAGAGGTCCTCCAGCAGGGTGGCCTTGGTGTCGGCGAACACGCCGGGCACGCCGGACAGGATCGGGCCCGCCCGCAGTGCCAGCGCCTGGCGCAGCACTGCCCTGGCCGTCTTCAGATCGTCGGCGTCGACGGCCCGCTGGGCCCGCTCACGCAGTGCGTGGAACTCCTCGACGTCGAGCTCGGCCGGGCTGACGACGATCCGGTACCCGTCGGCAACGGTGGTGATCCGGTCCTCACCGGCGCTGGCGCCGGCCAGTGCCCGGCGCAGCCGGGAGACGTAGGAGTGCAGCGTCGACAACGCGGACGGGGGCCGCTCGTCGCCCCACACCGACTCCACCAGCAACTCCGACGGCACCACCTGACCGTGCCGGAGGAGCAGCGAGACGAGCACCGCCTTGGTCTTCGGCCCGCCGAGCGGCACCACCCCGTTGGGCCCCTGGACCTCGACAGGTCCCAGCAAACGGAATCTCACAACAGCCCCCATACCCGAACAAACCCCACGTCACAGCAATGACGCTCGCGCACGCTGACAGGTTGCCAGCGAGTTCCGCGGCGCGGCATCGTTCTGAAGACGGATATTGCCGGGGTGGGATGTCCGGTCAGTGGCAGAGCTGAACCAGCCGCTCGCCGGCCTTGAGGAAGGCGTCCCGCAGTGATCCGAGTTCGGGCACGGCCGCGCCGTTGGCCTGCAGGCCGATGTGCACGGCGTCGCGGTGCACGGCCACGGCGATGCCCAGTGCCTGGTTCGCCGGCAGCGGGACCAGCGGGAACACCTCGCGCAGCGGGTGGCCGCCGACCGTCAGCCGTGCGCGCGGGATCGGGACGGTGGTCACCACCGTGTCGAACAGCAGCGGTGCGGCCATGCCCGCGGCCCGGGTCGCCAGCCGGTGCACGCCGGCGGGCAGCCGGCCGGCCAGCAGCGGGAACGCCCCCGCGCCCGTGGTCGGCCCGCCCCGCTTGGCCGCGGTCATCGACCGGCGGACCGCCCGCAGCCGCTCGACCGGGTCGTCGAGCCCGACCGGCAGGTCGCACAGGTAGCCGGAGAGCTGGTTGCCTGCCGTGGCCCCCGCCCCGGCCCTGGCCCGCACGCTGACCGGGATCAGCGCGCGCAGGGTCCGGCCGTCGGCCCGCCTGCCGCGGTTGATCAGCCAGTCCCGCAACGCGCCCGCGACCACGGTGAGGACGACGTCGTTGGTGGTCCCGCCGTGTGCGGCACGCACCCTGCGGATGTCGGCGAGATCGAGCCGCACGAAACCGAGACGGCGCTGGGCCGCCCTGGGCGCGGCGATCGGGGAGACCGGGTAGGGCCGGGCGGCACGCAGCACGGACGACGCGATCGCGGCGCCCTCACCGGCCTGGCTCAGCGCCGACGACACGCCCTGTCGCAGCGCGTCCAGCGGCGACCGGGCCGTTCGCCGCTGGACGCACGAGGTGGGTGCCGCCCGCCGGGGGACGGGCACCGGGTCCAGCAGCCCCGCCCCGATGCCGACGGCACCCGCGCCGTCGGTCACCGCGTGGTGGAGCTTGAGCAGCAGCGCCACCGCGCCGCCGGGCAGGCCGTCGACGAGCCGCAGGTCCCACAGCGGACGGTCCATCGGCAGCGGCTCGGCGATCCAGTCGCCGGCGTAGGTGGTCAGCGGGTCGTCGTCGTAGAGCGTGCTGACCCGGTCGAGCCGGATGTGGGCGGCGGGGTCGAAGTGCGGGTCCTCGACCCAGGTGGCGCCGCCCGGCGGCAGCAGGGTGGTGCGCTGGTGGCGGCGCAGCTGGGGGATGCCTGCGGCACGCTCGGCGAGCAGGGTCGCCAGGCCGCGGGTGTCGATCGGGCCGTCGTCACCGGGGGTGAACACGGCCACCGCGCCCATGTGCATGGGCGAGTGCTGGCCCTCCAGGCAGAGGAACGCGATGTCGAGCCCGCTGAGCTGGCTGTCCGCCATGTACGACCTTCCGTCTCGTCTCGTGTCGGCGTGAGCACGTCCAGTGCACACGGACAACGTGACAGACGAGTGGTCACCGTGTTTCGGCGGGGCTAACCATCGCGGCTCCCGGGCCGGGAAGCGCATGAAGGCCACCTTCATCACGTCACACGGAAGGTCCCGGCAAAGTCCGAGGTGCTTGCAGGGCAAGGTGGGTGGGCCCGAGTGCAGAACTCGCGGTCCGGAACGCAGAACTCGCGTGCGTGAGCGCAGAACTCACCATGTGGACCGGGTTTCTCACCTCGCGCCGGTCACCCGCGTGAATGGCCCGTTCGCGCGAGTCGTACGTTCCCACGCGCGAGTCGTCCGTTCCGGACCCGCGAGTTGCACGTTCCCGCCCGCCTGGTCCCACTATCCGGCACGCTAGTTTCAGATCGCGAGACCCCTGCCCTGGGCAAAGCACGTGAAGGTCACCTTCATCACGTCACACGTAATGAAGGTGACCTTCACGTGCTGTGGACGGGTCAGGCGCCCGGCTGCTGGTTCGGCGTCAGCTCGCCGTTCTGCGCGGAGGTGTCCGGTGTGGACGAAGCGCCCATGGACTGCATCAGCTGCCGCGCGAGGCCGAGCCCGGTCCCGCCCAGCGACAGCGCCTTGGCGAACATCTCGGTCACGCCGTCCGCGCCGTTGAGCACGACCATGTTGTCGACGTTGCCGAACGCCTTCGCGCCTGCCTCGACGATCTCCGGCCACTTCTCCGCCAGCTGCTGGGCGACGACGGCCTCCTGGTTCTCCGCCAGCGCCGCGGCACGGGCCTTGATCGCCTCGGCCTCGGCGAGACCCTTCGCCTTGGCAGCCTCGGCCTCGGCAAGGCCCTTGGCGCGGGCGGCGGCCGCGTCGGCCTCACCGGTCGCCTTGGTCGCGGCGGCGTCGGCCTCACCGCGCGCCTTCGTGGCCTGCGCTTCCGCCTCGGCGGCCGTCTTCACCTTGGTCGCGTCCGCCGCGGCCCGCAGCTCGGTCTCCTTGGCCTCGGCCTGTGCCTTGGCGATGGCCGCGTCACGCTCGGCGTCGGCCGTGGTGCGAGTGTCGTACGCGCGGGCGTCGGCGGGCTTGCGCACCTGGGACTGCAGACGCTGCTCGGCCAGGTCGGCCTCCAGCTCGGCGGCCTTGGTCTCCTGGACGACGACCTCCTGACGCGCGGTCGCCTCGGCCAGCGGACCGGACTGGCTGGCCTTGGCCCGGGCCTGGTCCACCTCGGCCTGGTAACCGGCCTGCTTGATCTCGCTCTCCCGGACCGCGCCCGCCTTGCGTGCCGCGGCCTCCTGCTCGGCGGTGGTGGCCTCCTGGTCGCGCTGCGCCTCGGCGATCCGGGCCGACGCGGCGACGGCCGCCGCGTGCGGCTTGCCCAGGTTCAGGATGTAGCCGGACTCGTCGTCGATCTCCTGGATCTGCAGCGAGTCGACGACCAGCCCGAGCTTGATCATCTCGTTGGCCGACGAGCTGCGGATCTCACCGGTCAGCGCGTCGCGGTTGTGGATCATCTCCTCGATGGTCAGCCCGCCGACGATCGAGCGCAGGTGACCGGAGAACAGCTCGTGGATGGTCTGGTTCATCCCGTCCTGCTGGTCGAGGAACCGGCGGGCGGCGTTGGCGATCGAGGCGAAGTCGTCACCGACCTTGTAGATCACCACGGCCCGCACGGTGACCGGCAGGCCCTGCTTGGTCACGCAGGACACCTGCAGGTTGGCGCCCCTGGTGTCCAGCGACAGCCTGCGCGCGGTCTGGAACCCGGGCAGCACCAGCACACCCTTGCCGGTGATGATCTTGAAGCCGAGGCTGTCCGCGGTGTCCGTGCGCTGCACCCGCACACCCCAGCCGGAGATGATCAGTGCCTCATTCGGTTCAGCCACCTTGTACAGCAGCCGCAACAGGATGAACAGGACGATGATCGCACCGGCGATGACGCCGATGAGCGCCCAGATGTTCACTTGTTCCCCCCTTTTTTCCAGCTGGCTACCCCAGTGGCTGCCAGCGTTGCACGTAGACCGTACGCGGCGGCTCGAAATCGACGACGAACACCTGTGTTCCGTTTTCGAATCGTTCCCCGGAATCAGCCGCATAGGCGTAGAAGGCTTCGGTCCCGCCCCGGACGCTGAGCAGAACCTCCCCGACGAGCCCGGGCCCGATCGTGCCGGAGACCCGGCCTCGGCTGCCGATCACAGCACCGTCCTCAAGCGCACCTTGCTGCCCTTCTCCACCCTGCTGCCTGGTTGCGGGTCCTGGCCCGTGACGAGGTTGAACCACTCCTCGTCCTCGTCGTCACCGTTGCCGTTCCCATTGCCATTGCCGTTGCCGCGGCCGTTCTCGAACTCCGCCTTCAGCCCGGCCTGTTCGAGGATCCGCTTGGCCTCGCCGGGGCGCCTGCCGACCACCGAGGGGACCTCCACGGCGTTGGACAGGTAGACCGACACACGCTTGCTGCCGCGCATGGTCTGGTCCGCGCCGGGGTCGGTCCGCACGACGGCTCCCGCGGGCACGTTCGGGTCGAACACCGTGCCTGCCTCGACCGGCTCGAAGCCAGCGCTGCGCAGCGTCGCGAACGCCTCGTCCTTGCTCCGGCCCACCACGTTGGGCACCGGGACGGGCCGCGCGCCCTTGGACAGCACTAGCGTCACCGGGTCGCCGAGGTTGGCCTGGCTGCCCGACCGTGGCTCGAACCGGATCACCGCGCCCTCGGGGACGGAGTCGTTGAACTCCGCGGCGGCGTCGTCCCGCTTCGGCTGCAGTTCCGCAGCGCGGATGGCCGCCTCGGCCTGTTCCACCGTGGTCCCGGCGACGACGTCGGGTACCACCGGCCGTCCCGCCGAGACCAGCAGGACGATCTGCTGGCCCTCCTCGGCCTCGCTGCCCGCGCCGGGGCGCGTGTCCAGGGCCATCCCGGCCTGGGTGGTGTTGTGCCGCTTCAGTTCCACCGCCGGGACGAGCTTGGCGTCCCGCAGCACCTTCTCCGCGGCGGTCCGGTCCATCCCGGCGACCTTCGGCACCTCGATCGAACCGGCACTCGCGATCAGCCACGCGCCGGTGCCCAGCGCTGCACCGGCCAGCAGCACGGCCGCCGCCCAGATGGCGATCAGCCGCCTGCGGCCCGGCGACGGCGCGGGTGCGGCGGGTTCGGGAGGCGGCGGCTGCGCGGGCGGCGGGCGGTCGAACATCCGCGTCGAACGCGGGCCGGTGCCCTGCTGCACCGCGTTGGTGACGGCGGCGAACGCCGGCATGGTCTTCTCGGCGTCGGTCTCCCTCGCCTCGTCCGGCGCAGGCGGAACCGGAACCGGCACCGGCCGGATGCCCAGCGCGGAACGCACGGCCTGGAGTTCGTCGAGGAACGCGCCCGCGTCGGCCGGGCGGGCCTCCGGGTCACGGCGGGTGGCCCGCACCACGAGGTCGTTGAGGGCGGGCGGGATCTCCGGGCGCAGCAGGTTCGGCGGCGGCACGTCGTCGTTGACATGGCGGTAGGCCACGGAGATCGCGGTGTCGCCGGTGTAGGGCGTGCGGCCGGTGAGCATCTCGTAGAGCAGGATGCCGGTGGAGTAGACGTCACCCCGCACGCTGGCCGCGCCGACGGTGACCTGCTCGGGGGAGAGGTAGGCGACGGTGCCGAGGATGATGCTGGAGCTGGTGGTTCCCGCGCTGGCGACGGCCCGCACCAGGCCGAAGTCGGCCACCTTGACCACACCGGTGCCCGCAGCGCCGGTCCTGCCGATCAGCACGTTCTCCGGCTTGACGTCGCGGTGCACCAGCCCGGCGCGGTGCGCGGTGGCCAGCGCGGACAGCACCGGCTCGACCACGCTGAGCGCGAGCGGGATGTCCAGCTGGCCGCGCTCGTCGAGCACGTCGCGCAGCGTGCCGCCGTCGACCAGTTCCATGACGAGGAACGCGCGCGGGCCGTCGTCGCCCGGTGTCGTGTCGAAGCCCTGGTCGTGGACCGCGACCACGTGCGGGTGATGCAGCTTCGCGGCGGAGCGGGCCTCCCGCTCGAAACGCTCCACGAACGAGCGGTCGTCGGCGAAGCGCGGGTCCATGATCTTGATCGCCACCGGCCGGTCCAGCCGGGTGTCCACGCCGCGGTAGACCGACGACATCCCGCCCCTGGCGAGCAGCCGGTCGACCCGGTAGCGCCGGTCGAGAAGCGTCCCGGCCATGCTGGTGTCCGCGCGTGTCACAGTTGCCGATCGTACGGATAGGGGCATACCGGGTGGACGCTACCCGCGTGCCCCGGTTCGCCATGTTGAACTTTCGTTACGCCATTGGTGCGACCAGACGGCGGCTGGGACAAATTATGGCAAAGTGTCTGCTGTGAGTGCGATTCCAGTCGCCGACGACGTTCTCGACGCCGATGTCGCCGTGTTGTCGCTCAGCGAGACGGCCCGGGTGCTCGGACTGTCGTCCAGCAAGGTGCGGCAACTGCTGAAGGACGGACACCTCATCGCCATCCGCAGAGACGGCGAGCTGCTCATCCCCGAGGAGTTCCTGTCCGCCGACGGCAAGGACGGGATCGTCAAGGGCCTCGTCGGCACGATCACCGTGCTCGACGACGCCGGGTTCAGCCGCACGGAAATGCTGCGCTGGCTGTTCACTTCGGACGAGACGCTGCCGGGCAGCACCCCGATCAACGCCCTGCGCACCAGCCACGGCACCGAGGTCAAGCGACGCGCTCAGGCGATGGCTTTCTGAGCACACCGGCGCCCAGCGCCAGCAGCTGAACACCCGCGGCGAGCATCAGTGCCGTGGTGGTTGAGGCCGCCGCGACCGGTCCGGCCAGCGCCGAACCGACACCGAAGCCGCCGATCTTCAGGCTGGCCCCGGTGGTGAACACCTGTGCCCGTACCGCGTCGGGCGCCTCGCGGTGGCGGACGGCGAGCAACGCGGTCAGCTGCGGTCCCTCCGACACCCCGGCCAGCACCGCGGCCACCACCAGCCCCGCCGGGCCGGCGACCGCGGCCAGCCCGAGTGCCGCGGCGAGACCGGCGGTGCTCAGCGTCACCACGGTGTCCGGCCGCAGCGGCGGCGGGAACCTGGCCAGCACGAGGTTGGCCAGTAGCGCCCCGGCGGCGAGGACGGACAGCAGCAGCGCGCCGTATTCGGCGCCGCCGAGCCGTTGCGCGCCGAGTAGCGGGAAGCAGACCAGGGCCGCGCCGAAGCCGACGTAGGACACCACCGACGTCGCGGTCGCGCGGCGCAGCGCCGGGTTGGTCACGATCACCGCGAAGCCGCGGGTCAGCGGGACGCGGCCGGGGCGTGCCGCCCGAGCGGGCAGCGCCAGTGCCACCGGTACCGCGGCGGCGACCAGCGCGACGGCCAGCACGATCCCCACCGGGGCCCCGGCCAGGCCGGCCAGCGCGGGGCCGATCAGGCTCGCGGCGGTGAACGTCAGGCCGTCCACCGCGCTGGCCCGTTCCAGCGGGACCCGGCCGCGGACCAGCGGCAACTGCGCGGTCCAGCCGCCCGCGATGGCCGGGTTGAGCAGGCCGGTCACGGCCGCGACGCCGACCAGCACAGCGTCCGGCAGCCTGCCCAGCCCGAGGCCGATGGCGGTCAGGCCCGCCGCGTAGCCGGCCAGCGCGAGGGCGAGCAGCCTGCCGGGGCGTTCGCTGCGGTCGATGGCGACGCCGAGCAGCGGCCCCCCGGCCGCGGCGGCGATCGTCAGCGCGCCGACCAGCGCCGCGCCCACGGCAGGGGAGCCGGTCAGCGCCAGCCCGGCGAGCAGCAGCGCCGGTGCGGACAGCTCGTCGCCGGTCCTGGCGACGGCCGCGGCACCGACGAACGTCGTGTAACGGCTTATCACTCCCGAGACGTTACACTGATGATGTGCCGGTGCCGCAAGCCGATTCCGCCGCCGCCCGCCGGGCGGCCGAGCGTGCCGCCGACCTGGTCAACCTGCTCGCCGAGGACCCGGAGCCCGGCCAGGTCGCGGAATTGCTGCATGCCCACGGCGAGGTCCCGCCGGTGTCGCTGGAGCCCGCCGACGTGGCCGAGCTGCGGGAGGCGGCGGCCAGGCTGGCCCCGGTGTTCGCCGCCGCCGATGTCGACATGGCGGCGAACCTTCTCAACGACCTGCTCGCCACGCATGCCCATCCGCCGCGGCTGACCACGCACGGCGGATCCTGGCCGTGGCACCTGCACGTCGACCGGGACGACGACGGCCCGTGGGGCGAGTGGCTGCTGGCGTCCAGTTCGCTGGCGCTGGCCACGCTGGTGGCCGACCGTCAGCTCCCGCCGGGTGGGGTGTGCGCGGCCAGGGGCTGTGAGCGGGTGTTCGCCGCCGCCGGCTCGGGCAGCCCGCGCCGGTTCTGCTCGACCCGCTGCGCGACCCGGGCGCGCGTGGCCGCCCACCGCACCCGCGGCGCCTGACCGCGAGTCCACCGCTCAGACCCCGCGAGTTGCACGTTCGCGCCCGTTGAATGTGCAACTCGCAGGTCGCGGGCGGTGGACTCGCGGGGTGGGAGTGGTGGACTCGCGTGCATCAGAGCCTGATCGCGTTCATGTATGTGAAAGTAAGTCACAAGTGTGATTCACTTTCCGTCCGAGGGCTGGCGCCCTCGGCAACACCCTCGTAAGACCTACGTCACACATCGCGCGAGCACACAATCAGGGAGGTGCGATGAGCACACTGGACTGGATCGTGGTCGGTGCGTATTTCCTCGTGATGGTCGGAATCGGTTGGTGGTCGAAGAACCGGGTCCGCAGCATCGTCGACTTCTTCACCGCGGGCGGCAAGATGCCGTGGTGGTTGTCCGGGATCTCGCACCACATGTCCGGTTACAGCGCGGTCATGTTCGTGGCGTTCGCCAGTGAGGCCTATCGCCTCGGCCTCACCGTCTACGTCTGGTGGGCACTGACGATCGGCGTCGGCGTCGGGATCGGCAGCTGGCTGTTCGCCGCGCGGTGGAACCGGCTGCGGTCCAAGCACGGCGTCGCGTCTCCGCTGGAGTACCTGGCCCGGCGGTTCAACGTCCCGACCCAGCAGGTCATGGCCTGGTCCGGTGCCCTGCTGAAGGTGGTGGACATCGCCGCGAAGTGGTCGGCCGTCGCCATCCTGCTGCGCGGGTTCGCCGGTGTGCCGATCGAACTGGGCATCGTCCTGGTCGGCATCGTCACGATGATCTACTCGGTGCTGGGCGGCCTGTGGGCCGACGCGCTGACCGACTTCGGGCAGTTCATCATCCAGGCCGCGGCGGGCATCGTGATGTTCGCGGCGGTGGCCGCGCACTTCGGCGGCATCCAGTTCATGTGGGAGATCTGGGACCAGCTGCCGCCCGACCGCGCGCAGCCGCTCAACGGCGACTACACCTCGACGTTCTTCATGGCGCTGTTCGTCATCAAGACGCTGGAGTACAACGGCGGCATGTGGAACCTGGCGCAGCGCTACATGGCGGCGCCGGACGGTGCGGCCGCCCGCCGCTCGGCGGCGCTGTCGAGCTTCCTGTGGCTGGTGTGGCCGCTGGTGCTGTTCTTCCCGATGTGGGCCGCCCCGCTCATCGTGCCCGGCCTGGAGAACGCCGGTGACGCCTACATCGAACTGGGCAAGGTCATGCTGCCAGCCGGCATGATCGGGCTGGTGCTGGCCGGGTTCTTCTCGCACACCATGGCGATGGTGTCCTCCGACGCCAACGTGATCTCCTCGGTCATCACCAGGGACATGCTGCCCAGACTGTGGAAGGGCGCCAGGCGCATGGGCGAGGGGGCGCAGCTGAAACTGGCCCGCACCACGACGTTCCTGTTCATCGGGCTGAGCATGCTGATCGCGGTGTCGCTGGACACCAACGGCGGAGTGCTCAAGGTGGTCGTCGACCTGGTGGCCGCCACGATGGGACCGATCGCGGTGCCGCTGATGCTGGGCCTGCTGCCGTGGTTCCGCAGGATGGGCCCGGTCGCCGCGCTGACGTCGACGCTGAGCGGTCTCGCGGTGTGGGCGTTCCTCTACATCAGCCAGCAGAACGGGGTGAAGATCGCCAAGGAGGCGCTGGTGGCCTACCCGCTGCTCACCTCGCTGGTGCTGTTCATCGTGATCGGCCTGGTGTTCTCGCAGCGCACACCCGACCGGGACCGGCTGATCGACTCGCTGTCGACCGACGCACCCACCCCGTCCTCGCCCGAGCCGGGCGAGCCGGACCGGGTGCCTGCCAAGCAGTAACGGGCATGTGAAGGCCCCCGCGACCCGGTCGCGGGGGCCTTCACATGCGGTCAGGAGTTGGTGCGGTCCCGCCAGGCCAGCCACTCCCGCAGCAGGCCCAGGTCGTAGTCCGGCCCGCCGACACCGACGGTGAACTGGGTGACGCCCAGGTCGAGCAGCTGCTGGCCCAGCTCGTCGGGCTTGCCGCTGACGCCGACCGAACGCTCGATCTCCGCCGGGTCGCGGCCGACGTCGGCGCAGTGCTGGTCGAGGATGCCGACCTTGCGCCGCACCACGTCGGGGTCGCCGAAGCCGTGCCAGATGTCGGCGTGCTTGGCCACCATGCGCAGCGTCTTCTTCTCGCCGCCGCCGCCGATGAGCACCGGGATCTTGCGGGTCGGCGCGGGGTTCAGCTTGCCGAGCCTGGACTCGATGCGCGGCAGCGCCTCGGCCAGGTCGTCCAGCCTGCCGCCTGCCGTGCCGAACTCGTAGCCGTATTCGGTGTAGTCGCGTTCGAACCAGCCCGAGCCGATGCCCAGGATGAGCCGCCCGTCGCTGATGTGGTCGACGGTGCGCGCCATGTCGGCGAGCAGCTCGGGGTTGCGGTAGCTGTTGCAGGTCACCAGCGCGCCGATCTCCACCCGCGACGTCGACTCGGCCCAGGCGCCCAGCATGGTCCAGCACTCGAAGTGCAGGCCGTCGGGCTCGCCGTAGAGCGGGAAGAAGTGGTCCCAGTTGTAGACGATGTCGACGCCGAGGTCCTCGGCCTCGCTGGCGGTACGGCGGATGGTCGCGTAGTCCGCGTGCTGCGGCTGCAGCTGCAGCCCGATGCGGATCGGCCGTTTCGCAGAAGTCATGACTAGAGGGTAGCCGCGACGCGGAGCGTCTCCGTTGAGGGCGGTGGTGGGGCTGAGGATGGCCTAAGCCTGGAGTAACTCCAGTGCCTGAGTTCGCACCAGACTGGGCAACGCGACGGCCAGCCGCCGCCGGTTCGGCACGACCACCCTGCGGTGCAGGACGTGGTAGTCGGCCGCCACGATCTCGTCGAGGATGCCCTCGTACAACGTCAGCGCCGTGCGCACACACGGCCGCGATTCCGGGCGCAGTAACGGAATCCCCGCCCGCGCACGCCGGTACACCGCCCGGTTGCGGGCGACGAACGCGGCCATCGCCGCGCGGATCCGCCGGTCCGGCAGGCCAGTGCGGCGCGACCATTCCAGCAGCCCGGAGTCCACTCCGAACACCGCCAGCTCGGCGCGGGGCAGGTACACCCGGTCGCGGTCGAGGTCCTCGCCGACGTCCCGCAGGAAGTTGGTCAGCTGGAACGCCTCGCCCATCGCCGCCGCGCCCGGCTCCGCGTCGACGCGCGGACCGAGCGTGCCGAACACCGGCAGCAGCTGCAATCCGATCACCGCGGCCGAGCCGTACATGTACTCGCCGAGGTCGTCGAACGTCTCGTAGCCGGTGACGGTCAGGTCCATCCGCATCGACCGCAGGAACGCGTCGAACAGGCCGCGGTCGATCTCGTGCCGCCGTACGGTGTCGGCCAGCGCGACCAGCACCGGGTCGGCGGGCGTGCCGCCGCCGTACACCTCGTCCAGCTGGGCCGCGGCGCGGTCCAGCCCGGCTTCCGGGTCGCTGCCGGGCGCGGGGTTGTCGACGACCTCGTCGACGGCGCGGGCGAACCCGTACAGCGCGTGCACGGCGGGCCGGGCCCGGGTGGGCAGCAGCCGCGCGGCGAGGAAGAACGTCCTGCCGTGCGAGGCGTTGATCTCCCGGCAGACCGTGTACGCCCGCCGCAGCTCCGCGCCGCGGATACCGGCGGCGTCCAGTTCGCGCCTGCTCACCGGCCGGTCACCCGTGCCGCGGCCAGCCTGCCGGAGATCAGCACCGGCGGGATGCCGACGCCGGGCGTCGTGCCGCAGCCGGCCAGCACGACGTTGTCCATGCCGCGCACCAGGTTGCGGGGCCGGAACGGCCCGGTCTGCGCGACGGTGTGGGCCAGCGAGAACGGCGTGCCCGCCGCCATGCCGCGTTCGGCCCAGTCCAGCGGGGTCACCACCTCGTCGACGGTGAAGTCCCCGGCGAACCCTTTCAGGCCGCGGTTTTCCAGCGTCGCCACCAACTCGGCGCGGTAGGCGGGGCCGATCCGCCGCCAGTCCACGGCACCCCGGTCGAGGTTGGGTGCCGGGGCGAGCACGGAGATCACCTGCCTGCCGTCGGGCGCCATGCCGGGATCGGTCGCCGTCGGCCGGGTGACCAGCAGCGACGGGTCGCTCATCAGGCTGCCCCGGCTGGTGATCTCGGCGAAGGTCCGGCGCCACGCGGCGCCGAAGAAGATCGTGTGGTGGTCCAGGTCCGGCCACACCGTGTGGCTGCTGCCGTGCAGCACGACGGCCGACGGCGAGTACCTCGGCGGGACCGGGCGCCGCGGCCGGGCACCGAGCAGCCGGTAGGCGGCCTCCAGGTCGGTTGCCAACACGACGGTGTCACACGGGATGCGTTCACCCGCGGCGGTGCGGACCGCTCGCACGGTGCCGCCGATCCGCTCCAGCCAGGCCACCGGTGTCGCCAGCCGGACGGTGCCGCCCGCCCTCGTCACGGCGGCGGCCATGGCCTCGGCGACCCGGCCGACGCCGCCCTCGGGGTGGTACACCCCGCCGACCGTGTCCATGTAGGCGATCACGCCGTACGCGCCGATGGCCCTGGCCGGGTCGAGCCCGGCGTAGAGCGACTGGAACGTGAACAGCCGCCGGAGGCGCTCGTCACGCAGGTAGCGGCGCACCTTCGGCTCCAGCCTGCCGAATCCGCCGAGCGCGACCAGCCTGGCCAGGTTCGGGCCGAGAAGGTCCAGCGGGGAGTCGAAGTTGGCGCCGATGAACTCGTCGCGTTGCACGGTGTACAGCTCGGTCAGCCACTGCCGGAGCCCGCGGTATCCCCGTGCCTCGGCCGGGCCGGCGACCTCGCGGATCTCCTCCTCCATGGCCGGGCCGTCGGTGTGCACGGCGATCGTGCTGCCGTCGGCGAAGTGCGCGCGGTAGGCCGGGTCGAGGCGGTGCAGGCGCAGGTGGTCCACAGCGGACTCGCCGACGGCGGCGAACGCCTCGTCGAGCAGATCCGGCCTCGTGAGCACCGTCGCTCCGGTGTCCACTGTGTACTCCGAGTGGGCCGACGACACCCGCCCGCCGGGACGCGGATCGCGTTCCAGCAGGGTGACCTGACGGCCGGAGCCGAGCAGGTGCAGCGCCGCCGATAGCCCGGCGAGCCCGGCTCCGACGACCACCACGTGATCGGTGGGCCCGGTGACGGTACGCACGTCAGTACGTCCGCTGGGTGGCCAGGACCGCGAGGTCGGTCAGCCTGGCGGCCGCGGCGCCGGTCAGCTCGGCGCGGCCGAGGGCGGCCATGGCCGACCCGGTCAGCTCGGCGATCCGCCGCTCCACCGCGTCGACGGCGCCGGCCTCGTGCAACGCGGCCCGCACGGCGGTCACCTCGTCGACGGACAGGTCGGCCTTGCCGACGGCCGCGGCGATGACCTCCCGCTCGGCCGGGCCGGCGTCGCGCAGCCCCAGCGCGACCAGCAGCGTCCGCTTGCCCTCCCGCAGGTCGTCACCGGCCGGTTTGCCGGTGACCGACGGGTCGCCGAACACGCCGAGCAGGTCGTCGCGCAGCTGGAACGCGATGCCCAGGTCCTCGCCGAACTCCAGCAGCGGGCCGAGCAGTTCCGGGCCCGCGCCGGCCAGCGCCGCACCCAGGTGCAGCGGGCGGCGCACGGTGTAGGCGGCGGTCTTCAGCTCGTCGATGCGCAGTGCCGCCTCGACCGAGGCGTCCCCGGTGGCCTGGGTGTGCACGTCGAGGTACTGCCCGGCCAGCACCTCGGTACGCATGGCGCGCCAGGCCGGCCGCGCGGCGGCCAGCGTCGCCGCGGGCAGCGGCGCGGCGGAGAACATGTCGTCGGCCCAGGCCAGTGCCAGGTCGCCGATCAGGACGGACGCGGACAGCCCGTACCCGGCGGCCGAGCCCAGCCAGCCGTGGTCGGCGTGCCGTTTGGCGAACGCGACGTGCACCGTGGGCGAGCCCCGGCGGGAGTCCGAGGAGTCCATCAGGTCGTCGTGGATCAGCGCACACGCCTGGATCAGCTCCAGGCTGGCCACCGCCCGCAGCACGCCCTCGGCGTCCGGGCCGTCCGGGTCGCCGCCCGCGCCCCGCCAGCCCCACCACGCGAACGTGGGACGCAACCGCTTGCCACCGCCGAGGACGAACTCGGTGAGCGCGTCGATGGCGGGGCCGACGACCGGCTCGGTGCGGCGGATCGGGTCGCCTGCCTCGTGGAGGAACTCGGCGAGCACCCGCTCGACGTGCGGCGCCAGGTCGACATCGGGCGGTGACGGGCTCGGGGTCATGTGTCCATCGTCCGGGTTCATTCACCCGGATGCCCACCGGGGTGACCGACCACACGGCCATGGGTCCTGCGGTAGTGGCGCCGGGCGCGTTCCCGGTTGCCGCAGTCGGCCGAGCTGCACCAGCGGCGCGACCGGTTGCGGGTGCGGTCGACGAACAGCCAGGCGCACGCCGGGCCCGCGCACTCGCCGACCAGTTCGACGTCCGGCGAGGTGAGCAGGTCCTCGACGGCCAGCGCGAGCGCCGGGACGACGTCGCCGGGCCCGGTGACGTCGAGGGTCCACCGCAGTGGCAGGCCGGTCGCCGGGGCGGCGACGCGGTGGGCGGCGGCGAGGTGCCGGTGCAGCACCGCGAGCCCGTCGGTGTCGGTGCCGCCGGTGGTGATCACGTCGAACGTCGCCTCTCGCAGTGCGGTCAGCGCGGGCAGAACGGGTGCGAGGGCGGCGTCGGTGAGCTCGGTGGCCAGCCCGGTGCGCTCCAGCCAGGCGGGCAGGAAGCCGGGCAGCGTGAGCCGGTCGCGGTAGCGGGCCGGGTCGCGCCGCCAGGACACGGTGTTGGTCAGGTCCAGCGCCAGGTGACCGCCGACCAGGTCGTATCCGTGCCAGTTGTCGTCCACGCCGTCAGTCTAATAGGCTAAGTAGTAGTTAGCTTGTTAGGGAGGTGGACCGTGCGGAAGTACCTGCCCGGCATGCGTGTCGGCAGCGGCTTCGCCGTGGCGACCTTCGTGCTGGGGCTGACGTTCGGCGCGTTCACCCAGTCGCTCGGCTGGGGGCTGCTGGCTCCGGTGGTGTGCTCGCTGGTGGTGTTTTCCGGCTCCGCGCAGTTCGCCATGGCGACGGCACTGGCCGGCGGCGGCAACCTGGCCGTCGCCGTGGGCGCGGCGGCGCTGATCAACGCCCGGTTCCTGCCCATGGGGGTGGCGGTCGCGGGAGCGCTGCGGGGCGGCAGGATCCGCCGCGCGCTGGAAGGTCAGGCCGTCGTCGACGCGTCCTGGGCGGCCGCGCACCTCGGCGGCGGCCGTTACGACCGGGAGAAGCTGATCGGCGCGACGCTCGTCCAGGCGCCGGCGTGGGTGCTCGGCACGCTGGCCGGGGTGCTCGCCGCGCCACCGCCCGACGTGGTCACCCGGTTCGGGCTGGACCTGGTGTTCCCCGGCTTCTTCCTGGTGCTGCTGCTCGGCGAGCTGCGGGCGTCGCGGCGTGCGCGCGAGGTCGCGGCGCTGGCCGCCGTGCTCGCCGGCCTGCTCGTGCTCGTGGTGCCCGTCGGGATCGCCCTGATCGGATCCTCGGTGGCGGCGCTGCTGGCGTTGCTGCCCGAACGGGAGGCCGCGTGACGACGCTGTGGATCGGGATCGTGCTCGTCGCGCTGGTCAGCATCGGCCTGAAGGCGGCAGGGCCCGCCGTGCTGGGGGACCGGGAGCTGCCGCCGAAGGCCGCCGCGGTCATCGCCGTGCTGGCGCCGGCTCTGCTGGCGGCCCTCGTGGTCACCGACGTGGCCGGCGCCGGCTGGGCCGACGCCGACTGGCGGGTCGGTGCCGGGCTCGGCGCCGCCGGGCTGAGCTACCTGCTGCGGGCACCCGCCCTGGTGGCCGTCGCGGTCGGCGTGGTGGTCGCGGCAGGTCTGCGCCTGCTCTAACCGCCCAGGGCCACGCCGTCGCGGCGCGGGTCGGCGGCACCGCGCAGCCCGGACCCGGTGACGGCCACGGCGGCCAGCCCGCTGCGCAGTGTCGTGGCCCGCGCACACGGGTGACCACGTTCCTTCAGCGCGGGTAGCAGCTCGGCGATCGGCGTGCCCGCCTCCAGGTCGGAGTGCACGCAGTCGCCGGTCTCGGCCTGACCGGACACGTGCGGCCTGCCGACCGCCGTCGCCGGGTCCTCGCCGTGGACGAGCACGCCGAGCACGGTCTGCGCCACGTAGTCGGGGATCGGGCCGCCGCCCGCCGCGCCGGTCACCAGGCGCAGCGCACCCCGCCGGTCGAACACCAGGCTCGGCGCGATCGACGTCCGCGGCCGCTTGCCCGGCTCCATCGCGTTGACCTTCGCACCCGCCGCGCTGAAGTTGGTCGAGCCGTTGTTCAGCACGATGCCGCGGGCGACGACCCGGGAGCCGAAGTTCAGGTTGATCGTCGTGGTCATCGACAGCGCGTTGCCCCACCGGTCGACGACGCTGATCTGGCTGGTGTTCTCGGCCTTCCCGCCCGGTGTTCCCGGCTCGATCGGGTGCACCGCGCGGTCGGGCCTGATCAGCCCGGCCCGCTCCCGGGCGAACGCCGGATCGGTCAGTCCCGCGGGCACCGGGTCGTAACCCGGGTCGCCGACGTGGGCGTGCGAGTCGGTACCGGCGATGCGGCTGGCCTCGATGGCCAGGTGGGCGTACGGCGCGGTGCCCGGCCGGAGCCCGGTGATGCCCTTGGCCTCGGCCATGCGCAGCAGGTTGGTCAACGTCACCCCGCCGGTGGCCGGGGGCGCGGCGGTGCACAGCCGGTGCCGCAGGACCGGCCCGCACACCGGCTGCCGCTCGACGGCGCGGTAGTCCGCGAAGTCACGCTCGGTCAGCAGGCTCGGGATCACGGCCGGGCCGTTCGCGTCGGCGGTCGGGTCGAAGGTGCCCGCTCGCAGCGCCCGCACGATGGCCGGGGCGATGTCGCCATGCGGGTCGTAGAACGCCCGTGCGCCGCCGTCGCGGACCTCCGTGAGTACGGCGGCCAGCTCCGGGTTGCGCACGATCGCGCCCTCCGGCTTCGGGGCGTCGCCGTCGCAGAACAGCGCCCGCAGGCCGGGGAAGCGGCAGATCGGCGTCACGGTCATCGGGGTGCGCAGCATGGACGCCAGGTACGGCGCGACCGGGAAACCTTGCCGGGCAAGGGAAATCGAGTCACCGAACAGCCTGTCCCAGCCCAGCCTGCCGTAGTGGCGGTGCACCAGGCCGAGCACGGCTAGCGTGCCCGGCACGGCGACGCCGCGGGCCGAGTAGCCCACGTCGGCGGTGCCGAACGACGGCACTCCGGCCGCCTGCTCCCGTTCCGTGGGCACGGTCAGCCCGGCCGTGGTCGTGTGCCCGGCCGCGGCGACGCCGTCGAAGAACCGCACCTTCTTCGACCGTGCGTCGTAGTAGGTGAGCAGCGAACCGCCACCCAGGCCGGACGACTGCGGTTCGACGACGGTGAGCACCGCCTGGGCGGCGACGGCCGCGTCGATCGCCGAGCCACCTGCCAGCAGGATCCGGCACGCCGCCAGCGAGGCGGCCGGGTGGGCGGTGGCGGCCATCACCCTGGTGCCCGTGTCCTGCCGGCAGGACGGCGGCTTCTCCTGCGCGGCGGCGTTGCCGGTCACGAGCAGGGAGGCGGCGAGGGTGAGCAGGCCGAGCAGTGCGGTGATGCGGCGCGGTGTCCCCATGGACGTCAGGCATACCGCAGCCGGCCCCCGCGCGCGAAGCGGTGCTCCCAGAGAACGAGAAGGCAGTTTCGAACAGTGACTTTCCGCGTACCCTGCCGACTACCATGAGTGTCATGACTTCCGTGGTGGAACGCCTGCGAGGCGACAGGACCGCGTTCTCGGTGGAGTTCTTCCCACCGCGGGACGAGGCCGACGAGGCCATCCTCTGGCGGTCCGTCCGGGAGCTGGAGGGGTACGACCCCGCCTACATGTCGATCACCTACGGTGCGGGCGGCACCAGCCGCGACGGCACCATCCGCAGCATCGCCAGGGTCGCCACCGAGACCACGCTCGTGCCGATGGCCCACCTGACCGCCGTCAACCACTCCGTGGCCGAGCTGCGCAACGTCATCGGCTGGTACGCGGCCGTGGGCGTGCGCAACATCCTCGCCCTGCGTGGCGACCCGCCCGGCGACCCGTACGGCGAATGGATCCCCCACCCCGACGGCCTCAACTACGCCGAGGAGCTGGTGGAGCTGGTCCGCTCGCTCGGCGACTTCTGCGTCGGCGTGTCCGCGTTCCCCTACGGCCACCCGCGTTCGGCGGACCTGGACGCCGACACCAAGTACCTGGTCCGCAAGCTCAACGCCGGCGCGGACTTCGCCATCGCGCAGCTGTTTTTCGAGGCGGACGACTTCCTGCGGCTGCGCGACCGGGTGGCCGCCACCGGCTGTGAGGCCATGGTCATCCCCGGCATCATGCCGCTGACCACGCCCCGCACGCTGCGTAAGACCATCGAGCTGTCCGGCGCGCAGGCGCCCCGCTGGCTGCTGGACCGGCTGGAACCGCTGTCCGGCGACGCCAAGGCGTTCCGCGCGGAAGGCCTGGACGTGGTGACCGAGCTGGGTGAGCGGCTGATCGCCGAAGGCGTCCCCGACCTGCACTTCTACACGTTCAACCGGTCCAAGGCGACCCGCGAGTTGATCACCAGGCTTAACCTCGTGCCCGCGAGGGTGCCGCCCGGGTAGCGTGCCCGGCATGGCATCAGTGCATGACATCAGCGACCGGTACGTAGACGACTTCGCGGCGGCCGATCCCGTCACCGCGACGCTGATGGGCATCAGCGGTTACGACGACCGGATGCCCGACTACTCACCGGACGGCCACCTCGCGCGCGCCGAGCTGGCCCGCACCGCGCTACGCGAGGTCAAGGCGGCCGCTCCGGCCGACGCCTCGGAGGAACTGGCCGCCGCGGTGATCACCGAGCGGGTCGGCATGGACCTGGCGGTGCACGAGGCCGGGCTGGACCTGTCCGCGCTCAACACGATCGCCAGCCCGGTGCAGGACATGCGGATCGTCTTCGACCTGATGCCGACCGACACCACCGAGCACTGGGAGACCATCGCCGCCCGCGCGGAGGCCGTGCCCGTGACGCTCGACGGCATGCGGGCCTCCCTGCTCACCGCCGCCGGGCGGGGCAACGTCTCCGCGTTGCGTCAGGTGTCCAAGGTCGCCGAGCAGGCCGAGACGTGGGCGGGCCTGCACGGCAAGGAGGGCTTCTTCACCGGCCTGGTGTCCGGTGCCACCGGCGTGGACGAGGCGCTGCGTGCCCGGCTGGACGCCGCGGCCCGGGCCGCGCAGGAGGCCTACGCCGAGCTGGCCGGGTTCCTGCGTGCGGAGCTGGCGCCGAAGGCCCCGACCAAGGACGCCGTCGGCGAGCAGGCCTACCGCCTGTGGTCGCGGTACTTCACCGGCGCCGATCTCGACCCGCACGAGGCCTACGAGTGGGGCTGGGAGGAGTTCACCCGCATCGAGACCGAGATGCTGGAGATCGCGGGCCGGATCCGTCCCGGCGCGAGCCTCGCCGAGACGGCGGCGGCGCTGGACACCGACGAGCGGTATCTGGTGCACGGCGCCGAGGCGTACGAGCGGTGGATGCAGCAGCTGTCCGACGCCGCGCTGGAGTCGGTGCGTGGGACGCACTTCGAGATCCCCGACCCGATCATGGCGCTGGAGTGCCGGATCGCGCCGCCCGGCGGCCCGGCGGGGGCGTACTACACCGGCCCCAACGACGACTTCACCAGGCCGGGCACGATGTGGTGGTCGCTGCCCGAGGGCCGCGACGTGTTCACCACCTGGCGTGAGGTCAGCACCGTCTACCACGAGGGCGTGCCGGGCCATCACCTGCAGATCGCCACCGCCGTGCACACCGAGACGCTGAACCGCTTCCAGCGGCTGCTCGCGCTCAACTCCGGGCACGCCGAGGGCTGGGCGCTCTACGCCGAGCGGCTGATGCGCGAGCTGGGCTACCTGTCCGACGACGGCGACCTGCTCGGCATGCAGTCCGAGCAGCTGTTCCGCGCGGCCAGGGTGATCATCGACATCGGCATGCACCTGGAGCTGGAGATCCCGGCGGGCTCCGGTTTCCACCCCGGCCAGCGCTGGACGCCCGAGCTGGGACTGGAGTTCCTGCGCACCCGCACGATCACCGACCCGGGGATCATCCCCGACGAGATCGACCGCTACCTGGGCTGGCCCGGCCAGGCACCGTCGTACAAGCTCGGCGAACGGCTGTGGCTGGCCGCGCGGGACGAGGCCCGGGCCCGGCAGGGGGCGGCGTTCGACTCCAAGGACTTCCACACCCGCGCCCTGCGCATGGGCGGGATGGGCCTGGACACCCTGCGCGAGCAGCTGGCGAAGCTGGGCTGACCGTCCCAGGTTCTCACGTGGTGCCGGTCGCCTGCGTGAGCGGGCGGCCGGTTCGCGCGAGTCGTACGTTCTGACGCGCGAGTCGTACGTTCCCGCCCGTGCGTGAAGGTGGAGTTCGCGTGCGGGAGCGTGGGACTCGCGTGCAGGAAGGTGGGACTCGCGGGGCCGCGGGGTGGGAGGAGTGTCTCACGGTATGAACTCCACGCTCGTGCACGCGAGTTCTGCGTTCCCGTACGCGAGTTCCACGTTCGCGCACGATCACCCGGGCCTGACGTGTGACGTAATGAAGGTGGCCTTCACGTGCCGTGGTCCCTTAGGGTGCGCATCATGCACCGGGTCTTTCTCGTCACCCCACCCCCCGCTCGCTGAGCGGGGCGTAGGCAGCCGTCGGTGACACGTCACCGGCGGTATGTCGTGGTGCGATCGGACCCTTCGTACACGTGACGCCCCGCGTCGTGGTCGTTTCCCGTCCACTTCGACGCTGGAGCGTTTCGAATGTCCTTGTCCGTAGTTGTCGACGCGCGCGCGAAAAGCCGCGCCGTGGTGGCGCTGGTGGCCGCCGGGGTGCTGTGGGGGACCGGCGGTATCGCCGGTTCGCTGCTGGCTCAGCGAGCGGGGCTGCATCCGCAGCCGGTGGCCGCGTACCGGCTGCTGGTCGCCGGTGGCTGTGGCGTGCTGTTCCTCGCCGTGACCGGCGGCGCCCGCCTGCCCCGCACGCGAGCGGCAGCCGTGCGCCTGGTGGTCGCGGGCGCGTTGCTCGCGTTGTTCCAGACCAGCTACTTCGCCGCCGTCACCCTCACCTCGGTGAGCGTGGCGACGATGACCACCATCGGCAGCCTGCCGGTGTTCGTCGCCGCCGGCGCCGCGGTGCTCGACCGGCAGCGGCCCGACGCCCGCACGCTGATCTCGGTCGCCGCGGCGGTGGCCGGAGTGGTCCTGCTCAGCGGCTCGTCCGGAGCAGGCGCGAGTGGCTGGCGGCTGGTCGCCGGGGTGGCGCTGGCACTGCTGGCCGGCGCCGGTTTCGCGGCGCTCACCCTGGTCAACCGGCGGCAGGTGGCCGGCCTGGACGGCCTGCGGGTCACCACGTACGGCTGCCTGGTCGGCGGGGTACTGCTGCTGCCCGCCGGGCTGGCGTTCGGGATGACGCTGCCGCTGCGCGCCGACGTGCTCGCGCTGGCGTTGTACCTCGGCGCCGTACCGACCATGCTGGGGTACGCGGCCTACCTGCGTGGCCTGCGGGACGCGCGGCCGGTGTTCGCCGCGCTGGCCGCGCTGCTGGAGCCACTGACGGCGGCGGTACTGGCCGCCGTGCTGCTGGGCGAGCACCTCGGGGTGCTGGGCTGGTGCGGGGCGGCGCTGCTGGTTGCGGCGCTCGCCGGAAGTTACTCGCGGCGCTGACCGGGTAGCCGGTCGGTGGAGGTGACGAGAGGGGTACGGCATGCGTGCGACGAGGATCCGCGCGTTCCCCGACCGCGCCGCCGCCGGCCGGCAGCTCGGTGAGCTGCTCGCCCGGCGCGAGTGGCACGAACCGGTGGTGCTTGGCCTGGCCAGGGGCGGCGTCCCGGTCGCCGAACCGGTGGCCAGGGCACTGGATGCCCCGCTCGGCGTCGCCGTGGCGAGGAAGATCGGCGCACCCGGACAGCCGGAACTGGGAGTCGGCGCGGTGACCGCGGACGGACCGGCCTACTTCGACCGGCGGATGCTGCGCAGGCTCGGATTGTCCGAAATGGACATGGCGGAGACGTGCGAGCGGGAACGTGCCGAGGCGGCCAGACGGCTGCGGCTCTACCGCGGCGACGACGAGCCGGAGATCGGCGGCCGCGACGTGGTACTGGTCGACGATGGCCTGGCCACCGGTGTCACCGCGAGGGCGGCCGCCCGGGATCTGGCCGGGCGGGAGCCCGCGCGGATCGTGTTCGCCTCGCCGGTGTGCGCGCCGGGCGCCGAGGTGCCGGAGGCCGACGAACTGTTCTGCGTGGTGATGCCGCCGGGGTTCGGCTCGGTCGGCAACTGGTACCGCGACTTCGCGCAGACCACCGACGACGAGGTGATGGCGTTACTCGGATAGCGGCAGGGTGCGGCCCAGGATGGCGAACGGCCGGGGGTCGCCCGCGAAGTAGTAGTCACGCAGCACGTCGGTGAACCCCATCCGGCGGTACAGCCGCCACGCCCTGGTCGGACCCTCCGGAGTGGACAGCAGCACCCTCGGATAGTCCACACCGGACAGCAGCCTGCGCAGCAGGTCGGAACCGATGCCCCTGGCCTGGTCGGCCGGGCGCACGTGGATCTCGGTCAGCTCGAAGTAGTCGGTCATCCACAGCCGGACGCCCTCGTCGCCGGATTCCTGCGCGAGCCCGCGCCGCACCTGCTCGTGCCACCATTGGCCGGCCCGGCCGCGGTAACCGTAGGCGAGGCCGAGCATGGTGCCGTCGGTGTCCAGCGCGACGACGCAGCGCCAGCCCTCCCGGAGCACGTGGGTCAGCCACATCGGTGCCCGCTGTTCGGCCGTGCCCTGGGGGTAGTGCATGGCGGCGACGTAGAGGTCGAGCGCCTCGCGCAGGCGGTCGCGGAACTCGTCGGCCGTCAGCTCGACGAACCGGGTCGACGACGTCGCCGTCATGCTCCGCCCCCCAATGCGGCCGCCCGGCCGCCGGTCAGCTCGACCAGTGCGGCGAACGTGGTGGGAAAGACCGTCTTGGCGTGGCCGGCCGCGGCCCAGACCGTCTCGTACTGCTCCAGGGCGGTGTCCACCAGCGTGACCAGCTTCGCCGGGTGCCCGACCGGCGCGACCCCGCCGATGACCTGGCCGGTGTGCGTCTTGACGAACTTCGGGTCGGCCCGGTCGACCTCGTCCGCGCCCGCCAGTTCCGCGAGCACCGCGAGGTCGGCGCGGTGCGCCCCCGAGGTGAGGGCCAGCAGCGGGAAGTCGGTGCCGCCGCGGACGGCCCGGAAGACCAGGCTGTTGGCGATCGCGCCGACGCTCACCCCGAGTGCCTCCGCTGCCTGCGCCGCCGTGCGTACCTCCGCGGGGAGCACGCGGATCCCGTCCGCCGCGGCCGTCTGCCCCGCCTCGGCCAGTGCGGCCGCCACCTTCGCCGTCGCCGGATGCTCGAAGCTCATGCCCACTATCAGATCACGGACCGCTACCGGCCCGCGATGGTGTATCCGGCTTCCAGCACGGCCAGATCCCGTTCGGCGTAGAGCCGGTGCTGCCATTCCTCGTTGAGGACGCACAGCAGGCACTCGCGCACCGGGTGGCTGACCGGCTCGGGCCAGCCCGGCCCCTCGACGGCCGTGGTGTGGCCGGCCAGCGACTCGTCGGTCAGCCCGTCGACGACCTCGCGCACCGTGGCCATCCGGTCCCGGCGCAGTGCGAGTACCTCGTCCAGCGACGGCCGTGCGTCGCGGTCGCGCGGTACGCCGGGAATGTCCGGCATCTCGTCCCACGGCAGCGACAGCGGGTGCCACGGCGCCGGATCGCCGAGGATCGCCCGCCGGACCCAGGCGTCGGTGGCGAACACCAGGTGCCGCAGCGTCTCGATGAACGACCACTCGCCCTCGACCGATTCGTGCAGCAGCGCCGGGTCGAGGCGGCGGGCCCGCTCGACCGTGCCCGCCCAGAGCCGCTCGACGACGTCCCACGCCTCCCGGAAGCCCGCGGCGTCGGCGGGCCGCATCTTGACCCGGTCCGGGTAGCGCCGGTCCAGCTCCGCCTCCACCAGCGGTGCGACGTCGACGCCGTTGATCTGCAGGTTCTCGAACTCGCCGTTGATCTCCGTGTTGGACAGGTAGCTGCCGTGCATCGTGACGTTGTCCATCAGCACGCCCCGGAAGCGCGCGCCGGACAGCGCGACCGAGCGGAACAGGGCGTCACGGAGGTTCACGTCCTCGAACCGGGAGCCGCTCAGATCGGCCTGCGTGTAGTGAGCCACGTCACCACCCTAGTCGATCGCGGCGGGACTTGAACGAACAGGTGTTCGAAGCTACGCTGGAGATGTTCGAACGTGAGTTCGAAAGGCCGGTGGGGTGCTCACCGGAGGTGCCCGGCGGCGGGGTGGGGGAAGCGCGCCGTCGCCGGGCACCGCACCCGGCCGCCGACCGTCGACCCAAGGGGGTTGCCCATGTCCGCTGTTGCCGCAGTGAACGACACGACGCAGACCGCGCAGACCGCGCTGCCCCTGCCCCTGCGCGGGGCGGGGCGGACCCGGCCGCCGTCGTCCGCGGTGTCGCTGCTCACGCAGGCACGCAGGGAACACGGTGAGGCGACCCGGCAGACCGACCCGGTGGAGCGCTACACCGGGTCCTACTACTCCGCGCTGCGTGCCGCCGCCGCGGTGCTGGCCGCCCGCGGCCGCCCGCACCGGGGCCGGGCCAGGCCGGCGAGCGTGTGGGTGCTGCTCGACTCGACGGTGCCCGAGCTCGGCGAGTGGGCTGCCTACTTCGACTCGCACTCGGCCACCCACGCCGCCGCGCAGGCCGGCCTCGCCCGCAAGGTCACCGCCGACCTGGCCGCCGAGCTGCACGAACAGAGCGGCCGGTTCCTGGAGGTGGCCCGAGGGCTCGTCCACACCGGCCGGGAGAACGGCCGCGGCACGGTGCACCCCGCGACGCGGCGAAGTCCGCTACGCGGTGTGCGGAGCAGGTGATGTGGCGACACGACCTCATCGATCAGAGCAGGCTGCTCGAGTCCATCGGCATCGAGATGGAGCTGACCAGCGAGATCGCGCACGCGGTCCCGCCCGAGCTCCCGGTGCCGACCTGCCCGGGTTTCACCGTGGAGGATCTGGTCCGTCACCTGGGCAGCGTCTACCGGCTGGTGCGGACGTGGCTGGTCAAGGGCTACAAGCCCGGCGACTGGCAGCGCGATCCGGAGGAGGGTCAGGACCCGCTGGCGTTCCTGCGGAGCGGGGCCGAGGACCTGCTGGAGACGTTGTCCGCGCACGACCCCGGCGAGCCGGTGTCGACGTGGTGGCCGGAGGACCGGACCTACGGGTTCTGGCGCAGGCGGATGGCCCACGAGTCGACCCTGCACCGGGTCGACCTGGAGGTGGCAGCGGGAAACCAGGCCGGCCCGATCGGTGAGGACCTGGCGCTGGACGGTGTCGACGAGGCGCTGCGGCTGTGGTTCGGCCACCGGCTGTCGACGCTGGGGCTGTCCGGGACGATGGAGGCCACCGTCGCCGTGCGCACCGGCGACCACAGCTGGTTCACCAGAGCCGGGCCCGGTGAGACGTTCGCCTGGCGGTGCACCGAGGAGGAGGCCGACCGCGCGCAGGCACAGGTGACCGGGCCGCCCGCGCAGATCTACCTGTGGCTGTGGGGCCGGGTCAACGTCAACGCGGTGGACTACGAGGGCCCGTTCGACGCCATCTCCCAGCTCTGGGCGCTGCTGCGCCTGTCGACCAGGTAGTCGGCTAGCGTCCCGGGCTGTGACGGGCAACCTCGCGGGGCTGGTGTTCGAGGCGGAGCGACCTCGTGAGACGGCGGCGTTCTGGGCCGGGCTGCTGGGACCGGCCGGCGGCGGCCTGCTCCTGCACTTCGTGCCGCCGCGGCAGCCCAAGCGGGGCAAGAACCGGGTGCACCTCGACCTGGCCAGCGTCTCCGCGGAGCATCAGGCCGACCTGATCAAGCAGGCCCGCGACCTCGGCGCGGGCCTGCCGCAACAGCCGGCGGGTGTGCCGTGGACGGTGCTCACCGACCCGTGCGGCAACGAGTTCTGCGTACTGGAACCCCGCGAGGACTACCACGACACTCTGCCGTTGGCCCTCTCTTCGTTCGGGCGTCGGTCGGGCCCCCTGAGTCGGCGTCTTCCCTCCTCGCCGTCGGCCGCTGAGCGGCCTTTGGGCTCGTCAGTCCAGACGCCGACGGGCCCGACCGGTGCGGCTCGCCTCAGCCGGGGCCAGCTGTGCGTGGATCCGATCGGCACCGAGTACGTGCTGTTTCCCCGGGATTTACCGGGGTTCGCGTCCTCCTGACGTCCGCGAAACGCCGCCGTCCCCGCCTGGCAACACCGCCGGGGGACCGTGAAGGCATGGAAACGACGTTGCGTGTCCGCGTCCGGATGGACGACGGCCCCGGCTCGCTCGCCCGGATCGCCATCCGGCTGGCCGACCTGCGGTGCAACATCCTCGGCCTCACCGTTCTCCCGGTGCCCGGCGGCGTGCTCGACGAGATGGTCATCCGGCCCGCGCCCGGTGTCACCCGCGCGGAGGTACTCGACGCCATCCGGGCCGAGGGCGGGACCTGCGCCGGCGTCGCCGACGCCGACCTGCACCAGCTGGTCGACCCGCCCGCGTCGGCCCTGGACGCCGCCGCCCACGCCGTCGGACGGCCCGCCCGGCACTGCGACGCCCTGCGGACGGTCCTGACCGCGGATCTGGTCACCACCGTCCCGTCCGGGGAAGCCAACCCGGGCCGCACCGAGGGCGGGCACCGTGCCGTCTTCCCCAGCGGCGACGGCACCGCGTTCGTCGCGCGGCGACGATGGGCACCGTTCGTCGAGCAGGAGATCGCCCGCGGCGAGGCGCTGCTGCGGCTGCTCGGCGCCGTCCGCAGGGACATCACCGGACCGTCGGTCGTGACCTGTGCCGACGGCGCCACCGTCGTGCTGCGCACCGGCGTACCCGCCGACGCCGACGCGGTGGCCGCACTGCACGCCCGCTGCTCGGCGAACACCCTGTTCAACCGCTACCACACCGGCGTGCGCACGATCCCGCGCCGCTGGCTGCACCGGCTGCTCGTCCCGCCCCGCGGCCGCAGCCTGCTCGCCGTCTGCGGCCGCGACGTGGTGGCGCTGGGCCAGCTCATCCCCGCCGGTGACGGGTCGGCCGAGGTGTCCCTGCTCGTCGAGGATCGCTGGCAGCGCAACGGCCTCGGCACGGCCGTGCTGGCCAGGGTGGCCGAACTGGCGAACGCCGACGGCCACGGGGAACTGGTCGCGCTGTGCCTGACCGGTCAGGATGCCGTGCGCCGCACCGCGGTCCGCGCCGGTCTCGCCGTCGGCGAGCCCGAACGCGACGGCTCGGTGGCGCGCCTGCGGATCACACTCAGCGCCGCGCCCAGAACCAGTCCTTCTCCCTGGTCTGCTTGAGCGCCGCGCGCTTGCTGTCCTTGTCCAGCCGGTCCAGGTACAGCAGGCCGTCCAGATGATCGGTCTCGTGCTGCAGGCACTGCGCCATCACGTCGTCGCCCTCGACCGTCACCGGCTCGTTGCGCAGGTCGACGCCCTTGACCACGGCGTGCTTGGCCCGCCTGGTCGGAAACCACAGCTCCGGCACCGAAAGGCAGCCCTCGTCGATGTCGTGGGTCTCCTCGGAAAGCTCCACCAGCTCCGGGTTGATCACGTAACCGATGCGGCCGCCGACGTTGTAGCTGAACACCCGCAGGTTCACGCCGATCTGCGGCGCCGCGAGCCCCGCCCGGCCCGGCGCGTCGACCGTGTCGAGCAGGTCGGTCACCAGTGATTCCGTGGACGAGTCGAACCGGGTCACCGGATCCGACACCGTCTTCAGCACCGGGTCGCCGAAGTACCGCAGCTCCCGCATGGCCATAGGTGTTCCCCTCTCGCGTCCGCGCAGCATCCTACGAAGCCGTCAGGCCCGCAGCCGCAGACCCTTCGGGGTCGCCCGGAAACCGGCCTCCCGCAGCACCTCCGCCAACGCCGACGTCAGTGCCTGCTCACCGTCGGCCCGCTGCACCGACAGCTGGCCCAGCCAGCCCTCGCGCACCGCCGCCGACAACGCCTCCGCTGCCGCCCGCAGCGTCTCCTCCCGCTCGGTGAACGACAGCAGCGACCGCCCGCCGCGCTCCACGTACAGCGCGGGACTCCCGTCGACCAGCACCGCCAGCGCACCGGCCTTGCGGCCGGGCCGGTGCCCGGTGTCGCCGACCACAGCGGGCCAGGGCAGTGCCGCGCCGTAGGGCTGGGCGGGGTCCGACGCCGCCAGCACCACAGCCCGTGCTGTGTCGGCACGGGAACGGCCGCCCGCGCCGTCGGACACCGCCCGCAGCCGGTCCACCGCCCCCTTCGCGGCGAACTGCGCGGCCCCCAGCCCTTCCACGACGTAGCCGCGGATCACCTGCCCGGAATCCTCCATGCCCCGCAACACCTTGTAGATCCCGGAGAACCCGCCGGTGACGCGCTCGGTCTCCAGTGCGCCCCTGGTCAGCACCCCGTGCCGTTCCAGGAACGCCTCCGTCCGCGCGTGCGTGCGCCGGGTAGGGTCCGGTTCCCTGGGCGGCGTCAGCGCCCAGCGCCCGGCCACCGTCGGCGGACCGGACCGCGACGGCATCGCCGGGCGGCCCGCCCGCAGCCGGGCGTACCGGCCCCGCGGCGCGGACCGCCGCGGCCGGTGGGTGGCGCCCTTGCCGGACACCTGCGCCCGCATCGGGCCCAGCGTGTCGCCGGTGACCACGCCCGCCCACACCAGGTCCCACAGCGCCGCGACCACCGCACCGTCGTCGGGCGCGGCCTCGACCAGCGGCGTGACGCGGTCCACCAGCTGGCGGAAGAACAACGCGCCACCGTCGAGCACCGAGATCACCGCGCGGTGCAGTGGCTCGTCCGGCGGTTCCTCGTCGATCTCCGGCAGCAGCAGGTCGGCCACGTCGGACGGCGCCAGCGCCAGCCAGCCGTCCCCGCCGGACAACGCGCCGCATCCGGCCCAGATGACCTCACCGGCCGTGGTCAGCTCGTCGAGCAGCGCCGGGTTGTAGCCGGGCAGCCTGCTGGGCAGGATCAGCGATTCCACCGCGCTGGCCGGCAGCGGCGCGCCGGCCAGTTGCTCGACGACGGCCAGCACGTCGTCGGCCGACGGCGCCGAGCGCAGCCGCTTGCCGATGCCGTGCCAGGACGGCAGGAACCGGCCCAGCGCCGCCGGTTCGACCGGCTCCACCTCGGCCCGCAGCCGCGCCAGCGACGCCCTGCGCAGCCGCCGCAGCACGGCGGCGTCGCAGAACTCGATGCCGGTGTCGTGTGGCGAGCGCTGCCCGGGATGGCCGACCGGGCTCAGCTCGCCGCGCACCAGCCTGCCCTCGGCGGTGAGCCGGTCCAGCACACCGGTGACGACAGCAGGACCCAGCCCGAACCGCTCGGCCGCCTGCGCGGCGGTGAACGGGCCTCGGTTGCGGGCGTAGCGGGCCAGCAGGTCGCCCAGCGGGTCGGCCACCGGCTCGGTGAACGCCTCCGGCACCCCGACCGGCAGCGCCACGCCCAGCGCGTCGCGGACCCGGCCGGCGTCCTCGATGGCGAGGAACCGTTGCTGCCCGGCGATCCGCACCTGGATCACCCGCCGGGCAGCGACCAGCTCGTCCAGCCACTCCGCGCGGATTCCCCGCTCGGCCGCCTCCTCGACGGTGAGGTCGCCGAGGAACCGCAGCAGGTCGGCCGCGTCCTCGGGGCCGCGGGCGTGCCGGTCGGGCTCCAGCCGCTGCAGCGACCGCTCGACCTCGGCCACGACGTCGGCGTCGAGCAGCTCGCGGATCGCCTCGGTGCCGAGCAGTTCGGCCAGCAGCGCCGAGTCCAGCGACAGCGCCGCCGCTCGCCGCTCGGCCAGCGGCGCGTCGGTCTCGTAGAGGAACATGCCGACGTAGCCGAACAGCAGGCTGCGGGCGAACGGCGACGCCGAGGGGGTCTCGACCTCCACCACCCGTACCCGCCGCGCCCGCACGTCGGACATCAGCTCACGCAGCCCGCCGACGTCGTAGACGTCCTGCAGGCACTCCCGCATGGCCTCCAGCACGACCGGGAACCGCTCGTACTTCGACGCCACCGACAGCAGCTGGGCCGCACGCTGACGTTGCTGCCACAGCGGAGTGCGCCGCCGCGGGTCGCGGCGGGGCAGCAGCAGCGAACGTGCCGCGCACTCCCGGAACCGGGCGGCGAACAGCGCCGAGCCGCCGACCTCGGCGATGATCAGCTGCTCGACCTCGTCCGGGTCGAGCACGATGTCCTCGGCGCCGATGGTGATCTCGGCGCCGTCGGCGTCGAGCGCGTCGGGCAGGCGCAGGACGATCCCGTCGTCGGAATGCATGGCCTGCGCGTCCACCCCGCGTTGTTCCCGCAGCCGGGCCGCGATGGCCAGTGCCCACGGCGCGTTGACCTGCGCGCCGAACGGCGAGTGCACGATGATCCGCCAGTCGCCCAGCTCGTCGCGGAACCGCTCCAGCAGCACGGTCCGGTCGTTCGGCACGTGCCGGGTCGCCTCCCGTTGTTCGGCCAGGTAGGCGAGCAGGTTGGCCGACGCCCGCTCGTCCAGGCCGGCCGCGCCCGCCCGTTCCAGCGCCGCCGAACTCTCCGAAGTGGACAGATCGCGGAGGAATTTCCCGTGTGCCCTGCCCAGTTCCAGCGGGCGGCCCGGCGCGTCGCCCTTCCAGAACGGCATCCGCGCGGGTTCACCCGGTGCGGGGACCACGATCACCCGGTCGTGGGTGATGTCGGTGATCCGCCACGACGAGGTGCCCAGCAGGATCGCGTCGCCCACCCGCGACTCGTAGACCATCTCCTCGTCCAGCTCACCCACCCGCGAGCCGGGCCTGCCCTCCTCGCCGGGCGTGGTGACGGTGAACAGGCCGCGGTCGGGGATCGTGCCGCCGGAGGTCACCGCCAGCCGTTGCGCGCCCGGCCTGCCCCGCAGCTCGCCGGTGACCCTGTCCCAGGTGATCCGCGGCCGCAGCTCGCCGAACTCCTCGCTGGGGTAGCGGCCGGCCAGCATGTCCAGCACGGCGTGCAGCGCGTCCTCCGGCAGGCTGGCGAAGGGTGCGGCGCGGCGGACCAGCGCCGCCACGTCGGTCACCGTCCACGGCTCGACGGCGACCATGGCGACGATCTGCTGGGCCAGCACGTCCAGCGGGTTGCGCGGGTACCGGACGGCCTCGATGGCGCCCTGCCCCATGCGTTCGGCCACCACCGCGCAGGACACCAGGTCGCCGCGGAACTTCGGGAACATCACCCCGGACGAAACCGCCCCCACCTGGTGGCCCGCCCGGCCGATGCGCTGCAGCCCGGACGCCACCGTCGGCGGTGCCTCGATCTGCACCACCAGGTCGACCGCGCCCATGTCGATGCCCAGTTCCAGCGACGAGGTGGCCACGACGCAGGGCAGCCTGCCCGATTTGAGCTCCTCCTCGACGTGGGTGCGCTGCTCCCGCGACATCGAGCCGTGGTGGGCCCTGGCCACGTCGGCGGGTGCGCCGCCGGCGAGGCCGGACTGGCCGATCGCCTCGGCGGGGAACCGGCCCGGCTCCGCGGGCACCTCGGCGGCCAGCTCGTTGAGCCGGGAGGTGAGCCGTTCGGTGAGCCGCCGCGAGTTGGCGAACACGATCGTCGAGCGGTGGGCACGGATCAGCTCCAGCACCCGCTCCTCGACGGCCGGCCAGATCGACGGCTTCGGCGGCGGGGTCACTTCGTCGTAGGTGTCGCCCTCGGGGAACGCCGGCGGCTCGGCCGGGTCGGACCGCGGCGCGTCCAGCTCCGCCAGGTCCTCCACCGGCACCTCGACGGTGACCTCGATCGTCTTGGGCGTCTTCGGCTGCACCACCCGCACCGGGCGCCCGCCACCGAGGAAGGCGCTGACCTCGTCCAGCGGTCGCACGGTGGCGGACAGGCCGATGCGCTGGGCCGGTGCGTCCAGCAGCTGGTCCAGCCGTTCCAGCGACAACGCCAGGTGCGCGCCGCGCTTGGTGCCCGCGACGGCGTGTACCTCGTCGACGATCACCGTGCCGACGCCGCGCAGCGACTCGCGGGCGGCCGAGGTGAGGATGAGGAACAGCGACTCGGGTGTGGTGACCAGGATGTCCGGCGGGGTGCGGGCGAACGAGCGGCGTTCGTTGGCCGGTGTGTCGCCGGTGCGCATGCCGACCTCGATCTCCGGCCTGGGCAGCCCGAGCCGGTGCGACGCCTGCGCGATGCCGGCCAGCGGTGCGCGCAGGTTGCGCTGCACGTCGACGGCCAGTGCCTTGAGCGGGGAGACGTAGAGGATGCGGCAGCGCCTGCCCGGGTCGTCCGGTGGCGGTGCGACGACCAGCCGGTCCAGCCCCCAGAGGAACGCCGACAGCGTCTTGCCCGAGCCGGTCGGCGCGACGACCAGCGCGTGCTCACCCGCGTGCGCCGCGCGCCAGGCCCCCTCCTGGGCCTCGGTGGGCGCGGCGAACGCCCCCGCGAACCAGTCCCTGGTCGCGGGGGAGAACAGCTCCAGTACTGGGTCCGACTCCGGCACGCCCTCCATCATGCGCCGGACCACCGACAGTCCGCGCGTGACCTCGCCTCCGGCGGGGCGAACAAGCTCATGAAGGCCACCTTCATTACGTCAGACGTCAGGGCCCCGGCAAAGTCCGGTCGCAGGCAGGTGAGGTGGCTGGTCTCGAGCGTGGAACTCGCGTGCCGGAATGCAGAACTCGCGTGCGTGAGTGCAGAACTCACGATGTGGACGCGGGTTCTCACCCGGTGCCGGTCGGCCGCGTGACCGGGCCGGTCGCGCGAGTCCTCCGTTCCCGACCCGCGAGTCGACCGTTCCGGACCCGCGAGTTGCACGTTCCCGCCCGTCTGGTCCCACTGTCCGGCACGCCGGTCCAGATCGCGGGACGAGCCAGGTGGCCGAACGGGCCGCTCGCGCGGCCCTGCCGGGCCGGAACGCGGGTTTCGCGTTCCCGAACACGACACTCACCATCCGGACTGGCGAGTCCCACCGTCGTGCACGCGAGTCCCACGCTCCGGCACGCGAACTCCACGCTCCCGCACCACCACGACTCCCGGACTTTGCCGGGGCCCTGACGTCAGACGTGGTGAAGGTGGCCTTCACGTGCCGTGGCCGAGCGGAGGCCCAATCTGCCGGGTCCGCACACGCGGGAGCGGCCGACGTGGGAACATCACCGCGATCGTGCGTGCGCCCGGTGGGCGTGAACGAGGGGAGTGCTGTGCGGATCCTGTCGGTGGACCTGGGGACGTCGAACACCGTCGCGGTGCTGTCCGCGCACGGGCGGCCACCGCGGGTCGTCGAGGTGGACGGGGCGGCCACGATGCCGTCCGCGGTGTTCGCCGAGCAGGGTGGGCAGCTGATGGTCGGCAGGGACGCCGAGCGCCGTGCCCGCCTGGACCCCACCCGCTTCGAGCCGAACCCCAAGCGCCGCGTCGACGAGCAGACGCTCCTGCTGGGCACCGACATCGTCCCGGTCAGCGAGGCGCTGGCCGCGGTGCTGCGCCGGGTGCTGGAGGAGACGTCCCGGCAGCTCGGCGGCGAGCTTCCGGACGAGGTCCGCCTCACCCACCCCGCGCAGTGGGGGCCGGTCCGCCGCAACGTGCTGCTGTCCGCGGCCCGCCTCGCCGGCATGCCGGCCGGGGTGACGCTGGTGCCCGAGCCGGTGGCCGCGGCCGCGCACTTCGCCTCGTTCCCCGGCAAGACGCTGGCGCCGGGCCAGGCGCTGGCCGTCTACGACCTCGGCGCCGGCACGTTCGACGTCGCCGTCGTCGGCGCGACGCAGAGCGGGTTCAGCGTGCTGGCCGAGGACGGGCTGCCCGACCTCGGCGGTCTCGACGTCGACCAGGCGCTGATGGTGCACGTCGGCCGCGAGGTGTCGCACTCCGACCCGCAGCGCTGGCAGCGGCTGCTGCGGCCCGAGTCCACCGCCGACCGGCGTACCCGCCGGGCGCTGCAGGAGGACGTCAAGGCCGCCAAGGAAGCACTGTCCCGGCACCCGCAGACCGAGGTGCCGATGCCCGAGCCGTTCTCCGACGTCCTGGTGACCAGGGCGGAGCTGGAGGGCCTGGTCCGCCCGGCGATGCTGCGCAGTGTCGAGCTGCTGTCGCGGACGGTCCGTTCGGCCGGGCTGGCCCCCGAGCATCTCGTCGGCATCTACCTGGTCGGTGGCTCCAGCAGGCTGCCGCTGGTCGGCAGCATGATCGCGGAGAAGCTGGGCGTCGTCCCGGCCAGCCTCGACCAGCCGGAGACCGCCGTGGCGCTGGGCGCGCACCACGTCGCGCCGGACGGCATCAGCATGCGCACCCAGAACGTCGACGGCACGGTGGCCGCGACCGGAACCGGCGCGCACCAGGTCAACCCCGCCATGACCGGCCCGCACACGCCGCCGCCGGTGGCGGCCATCCCCGGCACACAGACCGGGCCGTACGGTCCGCCCGCGCAGACCGGCCCGTACCCGCCGTCGTCGTTCCCCGGCACCGGCCCGCAGCCCGCGCAGGCTCCGCCGCCCGCCAACTTCCCGTCCTACCGCAAGCCGCAGGAGGAGACTCCCGCCGCCGACAGTGGCAAGCGCAAGAAGCTGATCATCGGCATCGCGGTGGCGCTGGTGGTCCTGCTCGGCGGTGCGGCGACGTACTTCCTCTGGCCGTCGTCGCAGGCGTCCGCGCTGCCGGCCGACCAGTGCCAGCAGCCCGGTCAGGCCGGCGCCAACGGGTTCACCGACTGCCTGCGTCAGCTGGCAGGCAAGATCGCCGACACCGGGCAGTGCACCCCGGGCATGGGCAACGGCCCGGCCGCGGCGCGGGAGCCGGAGTCGCTCGGGGTGACGGTCAACTGCGCGGCGCCCGGCAAGCCCCGCGCGCAGATCATCTACATCCACGGCACGTCGGCCGAAAGCATCAAGGAGCACACCGACCAGGTGCTGAGCGCCTCCGGCGGCAACCTCAACAGCAAGATCGAGGCGCCGTGGAAGGGCAACGGCCTGACCGGGCGCTACACGGCGGCCGCCAGCCAGGACTCGTCGGCCGTGGTGTTCACCGTCGACGACCGCCCGCTGGCCGGGATCCTCTACGAGGCCAACCTCGGTGGCTCGGCCGGTCAGGTCGACCCGTCGGCGCTGGTCGACTACTTCGAACAGCAGATCCAGCCGGGGGAGTAGGCGATGCTGGGACCGACGGGCGAGCTGCTGGTGTCATTGGCCGCGGCCGCCTGCCTGGTGGCGGCCATCGTCGTCGGCCTGCTGTGGCTGCGGAACAACCGCAAGCGCTGAGTACGCTGGCGCCAATGCGTATCACGGTGTTCCGGCAACGGATGGCGGAGGAGTTCGGCACGGTCCGCGCGGAGATGCTCGCCAAGGACCACGTGCTGAGCGGCCTCGGCGGCAGGACGGTGGAGCAGGCGCTCGCCGCCGGTGTCTCGGCCAAGGAGATCTGGCAGGAGGTCTGCGCGGCCTTCGACGTCCCCGCCGAGCGGCGCTGAGGTTCCTCCGGCGTGTCGCTCGCGACCTCGAACAGGTGTTCGTCTAAGCTGTGCGCGAGTTGTCCACAGCAGGGTCGGTGATCCACAGATTTCCGTCGTTTCCACACGGAGGTCTGGAACTGTCGGTCCGTCCCCGTAGCGTCGGACCCAACAGCCGAACAGCACAAGCCCACAGGCTCCAACCAACGAGGTGGATTGCAATGCCAGCAGCAGCACCGGACCGGGACAAGGCGCTCGAACTGGCCCTTGCGCAGATCGACAAGCAGTACGGCAAGGGCTCGGTGATGCGCCTCGGCGACGAGGGGCGCGCCCCGATCGCGGTCATTCCGACCGGTGCGATCGCGCTCGACATCGCGCTGGGGATCGGCGGCCTCCCGCGTGGGCGGGTCGTCGAGGTCTACGGGCCGGAGTCCTCCGGTAAGACCACCGTCGCCCTGCACGCGGTGGCCAACGCCCAGAAGGCGGGCGGGATCGCGGCGTTCATCGACGCCGAGCACGCGCTGGACCCCGAGTACGCCAAGGCACTCGGCGTCGACACCGACGCCCTGCTGGTGTCCCAGCCGGACACCGGCGAGCAGGCGCTGGAGATCGCGGACATGCTGATCCGCTCCGGCGCGCTGGACATCCTGGTCATCGACTCGGTGGCCGCGCTCGTGCCGCGTGCCGAGATCGAGGGCGAGATGGGCGACTCGCACGTGGGTCTGCAGGCACGGCTGATGAGCCAGGCCCTGCGCAAGCTGACCGGTGCGCTGAGCAACTCCGGCACCACCGCGGTGTTCATCAACCAGCTGCGGGAGAAGGTCGGCGTCATGTTCGGCTCTCCCGAGACCACCACCGGTGGTAAGGCGCTGAAGTTCTACGCGTCGGTCCGGCTCGACGTGCGCCGCATCGAGACGCTGAAGGACGGCGGCGAGCCGGTCGGTAACCGCACCCGCGTCAAGGTCGTGAAGAACAAGGTGGCGCCGCCGTTCAAGCAGGCGGAGTTCGACATCCTGTACGGCCAGGGCGTCTCCCGTGAGGGCTCGCTGATCGACATGGGTGTCGACCAGGCCATCGTCCGCAAGTCCGGTGCCTGGTACACCTACGAGGGCGACCAGCTGGGGCAGGGCAAGGAGAACGCCAGGAAGTTCCTGCGCGACAACCCCGACATCGCCAACGAGATCGAGAAGCGCATCAAGGAGAAGCTCGGCATCGGTGCCCAGCTCGACGCCGACGAGACCGTGCCGGCGCCGGTCGACTTCTGACCGCGGTGCCGAGGCTGAACGCCGAGACCCTCGCCGAGCTGACGCCGCAGGAGCGGGCGAAGCGCGCCAAGGAGGTGTGCTTCGACCTGCTCGCCGCGCGGCCCCGCACCAAGGACGAGCTGCGGCAGGCGTTGCGGCGCAAGGGTTTCGACGAGGAGACCCGGGAGACCATCCTGGGCAAGCTCGACACCGCGGGCCTGGTCGACGACGAGGCCTTCGCCGAGGTGTGGGTGCGGTCCCGCCACACCCACCAGGGCCTGGCGCGCAGTGCGCTGGTCGCCGAGCTGAAGCGCAAGGGGGTCGACGCCGAGGTGGCGGCGCGTGCCGCCGGCGAGGTCGGCCGCGACCTGGAGGAGCAGCGCGCACGGGAGCTGGTGCGCAAGCGGCTGCGGTCGATGTCGGGTCTGGACGAGGCCACGGCGGTACGGCGCCTGCTGGGGATGCTGGCGCGTAAGGGATACCCGCAGGGGCTGTCGTACGCGGTGGTGCGGGAGGAACTGCGCGAGGCCGGTAACGAGTCCACCCTCCTGGACGAGGCCGTGCAGGACTGACGCGGGCGCGAGTGCGCGAGTCTCAGACCCGGCCCATCGACTCCAGCTCGCTCAGCTTCGCCTCCTGCGCGGTCACGATCTCCCGCGCCAGCGCCTTGGTGCCCTCGTGGGTTCCGTTGACCTGCACGTCCTTCGCCATCTGCACCCCCGCCCGCAGGTGCTTGGCCAGCGTGGTCATCCACAGCCGGTCGAACTCCGTGCCGCCGGCGGCGTCGAGCGCCTCGAACTCGCGCTCGGTCAGCATGCCCGGCATGGCGTGGCCGGCGTGGGCGTTCCCCGCCGGCGCGTTCACCTGCCACGCCGCCAGCCAGGACTTCATCGTCTGGATCTCCGCCGACTCGGAGCGGGCGATCGCCTCCGCCGTCTTCGTGACGACCTCGTCGGCGCTCCGCAGCCCGGCCAGTTCCGCGAGCCGCAGCGTCTGCTCGTGGTGCGGGATCATCTCCAGCGAGAACCGGATGTCCGCGTCGGTCACCCCCTCCCGGTGCGCGGGCTTTCCTTCGGACCAGCAGCCGGCCAGCAGCGTGACGAGCAGGCCGAGGATGGCTAACAGGCGCACGGGTCCTCCTGGCGGGTCGGGAGCCTTCACCCATGCAGTACGGTCCCGGGCCCGTCCGGTTCACCCCAAAGGCTGGAAGATCCCGAACGGCACGCCCTGCGGATCGGCCAGCTCGCCCACCGGTCCGATCGACGTGTCGAACGGGCCGGTGAGTACCCGCCCGCCCAGGCGCACCACCTCGTCGGCCGCCGCACGGGCGTCGGCGACCCCGAAGCTCACGTTCCACCGGCTGCCCTCGCCCTGCCGCTGGGTGTCGCCGGCCTTGAACACCGTGTACGGACCGCCGTCCATCTCGTTGACCACCTCCGCCCGGATGTGCTCCTTCGCCTGCCACAGGGCGACCGGGGCGCCGGTGGGGTCGATGAGGTAGGTCATCCGGCCCGCGTCGAGCACGGGTCCTGCGCGGTGGAGATGGCCGCGGCCGAACGCCCGGCCAGCGTGGCCATGCTGTAGACGCCTCCGCCGGGGTACTTAGGTGGTGCGCAACGGCATGGCGGACTCATCTCTCGGCAGACGACGAGGGTCCGCCCGCGCGGGCACGCTGACCAGGGCCGAACGGCCTGATCAGCCCAGCTTCGCCGCCTCCCGCGCCAGCCGCTCCACCTCCGCGAAGTCACCCTTCGCCGCGGTCAGCCAGGAACCCCCGACGCAGCCGACGTTGGGCAGCGCCAGGTAGGTGGGCGCGCTGTCGGCGGTGATGCCCCCGGTGGGGCAGAACCGCAGTCCCGGCAACGGCCCGGCGATCGACTTCAGGTACGCGACCCCGCCACTGGCCTCCGCGGGGAAGAACTTCAGCGCCGTCAGCCCGCGCTCGGCCAGCCGCATGGCCTCCGACACCGTGCTCGCCCCCGGCAGGAACGGCACGCCGGAGTCCATCGCGGCGTCCAGCAGCGGGTCGGTGCACCCCGGGGTGACCAGGAACCGGGCACCGGCGTCGACCGCCTGCTTGACCTGGTCCGGCCCGGTGACCGTGCCCGCGCCGACGACCATGTCCGGCACCTCGGTGGCGACCCGCTCGACGGCGGCCAGCGCGACGGGCGTGCGCAGCGTCAGCTCGATCACCGGGATCCCGCCTGCCAGCAGCGCCCGTGCGATCGGGACCGCGTGGTCCAGCTCGTCGACGACCACCACCGGCATCACCGGCGCCAGCTTCAGTAGGTCCGATCCGCTGCTCACGTCCACGATCCCGCCGTCCTCTCGCTCGCTCACGCGCCCGGCACCGCCGGCACGCCGAAGTGGCCGGGGGTCACGCCGCCGAACACGCTCGCGCCCTGGTCGGCGGGGCCGACGGCACGGCGCAGCGGGGCGAACAGCTCCCGGCCGGTCCCGGTCCAGGATGCCTCATCGGGCGGACCGTCCCGCAGCTCCCTTCCGGCCAGCTCCTCGGCGTCCACCAGCACCTCCAGCTCACCGGCGTCGGCGTCGAGGTGGACGACGTCGCCGTCGGCGATCCGGGCGAGCGGCCCGCCCGCCGCCGCCTCCGGCGTCAGCTGGATGGCAGCCGGAACCTTGCCCGACGCCCCGGACATGCGCCCGTCGGTGAGCAGCGCGACCTGGTGGCCGCGGTCCATCAGCACGCCCAGCGCCGGCGTGAGCCCGTGCAGCTCCGGCATGCCGTTGGCCATCGGGCCCTGGTTGCGGATCACCACGACGACGTCGCGGTCCAGCTCACCGGCGGCGAACGCCTCGGCGAACTGCTCCTGCGTGGTGAACACCCGCGCGGGCGCCCGCACCAGGCGGCGCTCCGGCGCGACGGCCGACACCTTGATCACCGCCCTGCCCAGGTTGCCCTCGACCATCCGCAGGCCACCGTCGGGCGCGAACGGGTCGCTCGCCGGGCGCAGCACGTCCCGGTCCACGCTCTCGCCGGCACCCGGCCGCCAGGTGAGGGAACCGTCGGCCAGCACGGCTTCCTCGCGGTAGCGGTCCAGCCCCGGCCCGGCCACCGTGCGCACGTCGGGGTGCAGCAGCCCGGCGTCGAGCAGCGTGCCGATCACGAACTGCACGCCACCCGCCGCGTGGAAGTGGTTGATGTCCGCGCTGCCGTTGGGATACACGTGCGCCAGCGTCGGCACGACGGCGGACAGTTCGGCGAAGTCGTCCCAGGTGAGCTGGATGCCCGCGGCGGCGGCGATGGCGGGCAGGTGCATGGTGTGGTTGGTGGAACCGCCGGTGGCCAGCAGGGCCACCACGCCGTTCACGATCGCCTTCTCGTCGACGACCGCGCCGATCGGCGTGTACTCCTCACCGCGGGAGATCTCCACGGCCCGCCGCCCGGCCTGCTCGGTCAGCGCCCGCCGCAGCGGCGTTCCCGGCGGCACGAACGTCGTCCCGGGCAGGTGCAGGCCCATCACCTCGACGACGATCTGGTTGGAGTTGGCGGTGCCGTAGAACGTGCAGGTGCCGGGCGAGTGGTACGACGCCGCCTCGGCGTCGAGCAGGTCCTCCCGCGTCGCCTTGCCCTCGGCGTAGAGCTGACGCACCCGCGCCTTCTCCTTGTTGGGCAGCCCGGAACTCATCGGCCCGGCGGGCACCAGGATCGCGGGCAGGTGACCGAACGCCAGCGCGCCGATGAGCAGCCCGGGGACGATCTTGTCGCACACCCCGAGCAGCAGCGCGGCGTCAAACATCTCGTGGGACAGCGCCACCCCGGTCGACATCGCGATGACCTCGCGGCTGAACAGCGACAACTCCATTCCGGCGCGGCCCTGGGTGATGCCGTCGCACATGGCGGGCACGCCACCGGCGAACTGGGCGACACCGCCTGCCTCGCGCACCGCGACCCGCAGCCAGTCCGGGTACTCGTGCATCGGCTGGTGTGCCGAGAGCATGTCGTTGTAGGACGACACGATGGCGACGCCCGGTTTGCGTGCCGCGCGCAGCACGTCGCGGTCGCCGCCGCTGAAGCCGGCGAAGCCGTGGGCGAGGTTGCTGCAGGCCATGCCGCGGCGGGCGGGTCCCTCGGCGTGCGCGGCGGCGATGCGGGCGAGGTAGGCGGAGCGGGTCTCGGCGCTGCGGGCGGCGATCCGTGCCGTGACCTCGGCGATCACCGGGTGGACAGTGCTCATGCGTGGCGTCTCCGGAAGGGCTCGGGACGACAACGCTGGCGTCAGCTTTCGTGACAGCGCCCACAGTAGCCGAGGCCGATCGCCGGATCAAAATCGATCCAGAAGATCGGTCAGGGTGACCCCGATCACGCAGCGTTGAACGTGTGTGCTACTTGTCACACCGGACACGGCAAGGCAGAGTCGGGCGCACGAACGCGTGACCCACCACACAGCGCTCGCAGCACTGCCGTACGGACTGACTCGGAGGTATCCATGTCCACCACCGAACTCACCGAACTCCGCCGCACGATCGGGCAGCTGAGGCAGTGTGTAGGCGCGTTGCGTGCGCGCTATGGCGAGGCACCGGCGATCCGCCGCCTCGTCAACGACGTCGAGCGGCTCGACATCGACGCGAGCGAGCTGAGCGAGGCACCGCCGGTGCCCGAGCAGCCGAAGGCGGCCGACCGATCGCACGTCGTCGTCGTACCCGACACCCCCTACGACCCCGAGCTGTGGCGGGACGCCGACGACGAAGGCGTCGGCGGCTACCAGCGCGGCCAGCGGTGAGCGCGCCGGCTAGCAACGGGGCCAGCCAGGCGGGTACCGGGGTCCGCGCGCCGTCGCGGGCCTCGATTGCCGAACGCACTCTGCGCACGGACCGGTGGTGGCTCCCGCCACTGCTCACCACGCTCGGCCTGGCCGCGTTCGTCATCTACGCCACGATCCGCTCGTTCGTGCGGACCGCGTACTGGGTCGACGAGTACCACTACCTGACGCCGTTCTACTCACCCTGTCTGAGCGAGTCGTGTGTGCCGGGCTCCAGCCACTTCGGCACCTGGTTCGGCGAGCTGCCCGGGTTCATCCCGCTGGGCTTCATCGTGCTGCCGTTCCTGCTCGGCTTCCGGCTCACCTGCTACTACTACCGCAAGGCGTACTACCGCTCGGTGTGGTTCTCGCCGCCGGCCTGTGCCGTCGCCGAGCCGCACGCGAAGTACACGGGCGAGACGCGCCTGCCGTTGATCATCCAGAACGTCCACCGCTACTTCTTCTACGTGGCAGTGCTCGTGGCGCTGATCAACACCTACGACGCCATCACGGCGTTCCACGGTTCCAGCGGCGGCTTCGGTTTCGGGCTCGGCAACGTGATCCTGTTGGGCAACGTGATCATGCTGTGGGCCTACACGCTGTCCTGCCACTCCTGCAGGCACATCGCGGGCGGCAGGCTGAAGCACTTCTCGAAGCATCCCGTCCGGTACTGGCTGTGGACGCAGATCTCCAAGCTGAACACCCGGCACATGCAGCTGGCCTGGATTACGCTCGGCACCCTGGTCCTCACCGACTTCTACGTGATGCTGGTGGCCAGCGACGTGATCGCCGATCTGCGCTTCGTGGACTGAACCCGGGCATGACCCGACTGACAACGACGTCAACTTTTCGAGGGAATGACTACATGACCGAGGTCGAACGGCACAGCTACGACGTGGTGGTGATCGGCGCGGGCGGGGCGGGCCTGCGCGCGGTCATCGAGGCCCGCCAGCGCGGGCTGCGCGTCGCGGTGGTGTGCAAGTCGCTGTTCGGCAAGGCGCACACCGTCATGGCCGAGGGCGGCTGCGCCGCGTCCATGGGCAACGCGAACGCGAACGACAACTGGCAGGTCCACTTCCGCGACACCATGCGGGGCGGGAAGTTCCTGAACAACTGGCGCATGGCCGAACTGCACGCGAGGGAGGCGCCGGACCGGGTCTGGGAACTGGAGACCTACGGCGCGCTGTTCGACCGCACGGCCGACGGCAGGATCAGCCAGCGCAACTTCGGCGGGCACACCTACCCGCGGCTGGCACACGTCGGAGACCGCACCGGGCTCGAGCTGATCCGCACCATGCAGCAGAAGATCGTGTCGCTGCAGCAGGAGGACTTCGCCGAGACCGGCGACTACGAGGCGAAGATCAAGGTGTTCGCCGAGTGCACGGTCACCGAGCTGATCACCGACGGCGGCCGCATCGCCGGTGCGTTCGGCTACTGGCGGGAGAGCGGCAGGTTCATCCTGTTCGAGGCTCCCGCCGTGGTGCTGGCTACCGGTGGCATCGGCAAGTCGTTCAAGGTGACCTCCAACTCCTGGGAGTACACCGGCGACGGGCACGCGCTGGCCATGCGGGCGGGCGCGAAGCTGATCAACATGGAGTTCGTCCAGTTCCACCCCACCGGGATGGTCTGGCCGCCCAGCGTGAAGGGGATCCTGGTCACCGAGGGCGTGCGTGGTGACGGCGGGGTGCTGAAGAACTCCGACGGCAAGCGCTTCATGTTCGAGTACATCCCCGAGGTGTTCAAGGGGCAGTACGCCGACGGCGAGGAGGAGGCCGACCGCTGGTACACCGACGCGGACAACAACCGGCGCACGCCGGATCTGCTGCCGCGCGACGAGGTGGCCAGGGCGATCAACTCGGAGGTCAAGGCGGGCAGGGGATCCCCGCACGGCGGAGTGTTCCTCGACATCGCCAGCAGGCTGCCTGCCGAGGAGATCAAGCGCCGGCTGCCGTCGATGTACCACCAGTTCAAGGAACTGGCCGACGTCGACATCACGGCCGAGCCGATGGAGGTCGGGCCGACCTGCCACTACGTCATGGGTGGCATCGAGGTCGACCCGGACACCGCAGAGTCGAGCGTTCCGGGCCTGTTCGCCGCGGGGGAGTGCTCGGGCGGGATGCACGGTTCCAACCGGCTCGGCGGCAACTCGCTGTCGGACCTGCTGGTGTTCGGCCGCAGGGCCGGTCTCGGCGCGGCGTCCTATGTGGACGGACTGACGGACCGGCCGTCGGTCGCGCAGTCCGCCGTCGACGAGGCGGCGAAGCTGGCGCTGGCACCGTTCGACCCGCCCGCGGACGGCGTGGAGGAGAACCCGTACACCCTCCACACCGAGCTGCAGCAGTCGATGAACGACCTGGTCGGCATCATCCGCAAGGCGGAGGAGATCGAGCAGGCACTGGAGAAGCTGGCCGAGATCAAGGCCAGGCTGCCCAGGGTGACCGTCGAGGGCCACCGGCAGTTCAACCCGGGCTGGCACCTGGCGGTCGACCTGCGCAACATGCTGCTGGTCAGCGAGTGCGTCGCCAAGGCAGCGCTGCTGCGCACGGAGAGCCGCGGCGGGCACACCCGCGACGACCACCCCGGGATGGACGCCCAGTGGCGCAACAAGCTGCTCGTCTGTGCCGTGGAGGGCGACGATCCGCTGGCGCCGGAGGTGTCGGTCACGCCGAAGGAGCAGGAGCCGATGCGGCAGGACCTGCTGGAGCTGTTCGAGGTCGAGGAACTCCAGAAGTACTACACCGAGGACGAACTGACCACGCACCCCGGGAGGCAGGCGTGAGCTACAAGGCGAGCTTCCGGATCTGGCGTGGTGACGACGAATCCGGTGAGCTGCGGGACTACACCGTCGAGGTCAACGAGGGTGAGGTCGTGCTCGACATCATCCACCGCCTGCAGGCCACGCAGGCGCCGGACCTGGCGGTGCGGTGGAACTGCAAGGCGGGCAAGTGCGGGTCGTGCTCGGCCGAGATCAACGGCCGCCCTCGGCTGCTGTGCATGACGCGGATGTCCACGTTCACCGAGGACGAGGTCGTCACCGTCACGCCGATGCGGACGTTCCCGGTGATCAGGGATCTGGTGACCGACGTGTCGTTCAACTACACGAAGGCACGCGAGATCCCGTCGTTCACCCCGCCGGCCGACCTGAAGCCGGGCGAGTACCGGATGAAGCAGGTGGACGTCGAGCGGTCACAGGAGTTCCGCAAGTGCATCGAGTGCTTCCTGTGCCAGAACACCTGCCACGTGGTGCGTGACCACGAGGAGAACAAGGAGGCGTTCGCCGGGCCCCGGTACCTGATGCGGATCGCCGAGCTGGACATGCATCCGCTCGACGTCGCGGACCGGCAGAAGGCGGCGCAGGAGGAACACGGGCTGGGCTACTGCAACATCACCAAGTGCTGCAGCGAGGTCTGCCCGGAGAACATCCACATCACCGACAACGCGCTCATCCCGATGAAGGAGCGGGTCGTCGACCGTAAGTACGACCCGGTGGTCTGGCTGGGCAACAAGCTGTTCCGTCGCAAGTAGACACCGCGCGCGAGGCGGCCCCGGACGTCGTTCGTCCGGGGCCGCCGCACGTTCAGCTGACCTCGACGCAGGGCTTGCCCGCCGTGCCGTTGGTCGTGACCAGTTCCACGCACACCTGACCGGCCCCGTGGGAAGTCCCGGAGTAGCTGTACTCCAGGTGCTTGTACTCCCGGTCCACCTCGGTGAGGCTGAGGTTGGGCCCGGTCATCACGAAGTGGCCGACGGTCGGGTTCATGCCCGGCGCGTTGGCCTGGTACCAGCCGGTGGCGGTGTACCGGTTGGCGTCGCCCTCGACCTTGATGCAGGCGTTGTCGTTGCAGCCCGTCGCGTCGAGGACCCCCGTCTCGTCGGCCGACGCCGAGACGCTGCCCAGTGTCGTCAGCGCCGCCGCGGCGGCCGACACCGCGGCCACCCTGCGCAGGAACGTTCGCTTGTCTCGCATTGTCCTTCACTCCTTTCGTGTGCCCCCAACTGGGACAACGTTGTTATGTGAGACTAGTTGGAAAATTCCCGACAACACAACCCGGCTTGATCCGGATTTAGGGTTCCGCGTGTCTGGATGGGCTTCAGATGCCGTGAAGGGGGCCCTCACAGCGGCAGATGCACGTGAAGGCCACCTTCACCACGTCTCACGTGATGAAGGTGGCCTTCACGAGCTTGTGCTCCGGGAGGTCAGCCGCCCGTACGGACCGGGGTGGGAGCGCCCGCTCCCGCGTCCGGGTCCAGCGCGAGGTCGTCGCCAGGGCCCGCCGGGGTGATGACCTTCTTGTTGCGCCGGTTGCGGCTCTCCAGGTACTTCGCCAGCGCCGTGAGCAGCAGGCACATGACGATGTAGATGGCGCCGACGACGATGGTGACCGGCACCAGCGGCCTGCCGAACTCGGCGATGCCGCCGAGGTAGCGGGCGTAGCGCAGCAGCTCCTCGTAGGTGATGAGGAAGCCGAGCGCGGTGTCCTTCAGCAGCACCACCAGCTGGCTGATGATCGTCGGCAGCATGGCCCGCAGCGCCTGCGGCAGCAGCACCAGGTTCATCGTCTGCGTCTTGCGCATGCCCAGCGCGTAGGCCGCCTCGCTCTGCCCCTTCGGCAGCGACAGGATGCCCGCACGGAACACCTCGGCCAGCACCGAGCCGTTGTACAGCGTCAGGCCCAGCACGACCGAGTAGAACGGCGCGCCGAGGCTGAGGCCGAAGTGGAACGCGAAGATCATCACGACCAGCGGAATGGCGCGGAAGAACTCCACGATCACCGTCGCCGGCCCGCGGAGGTACGCCTTGTCCGACAACCTGGCCGCGGCGAACACCGCGCCGAAGATCAGCGCCAGCACGGCACCGGCGGCGAACGCCTTGAGCGTGTTGCCCAGTGCGGCGAGCAGGGACTCCTGGATCACCGTGTACTGGAGCCAGTCCCACAGCTTGCCGTCGAACTGCCCGGTGTCGGCGAAGCGGTACACGATGAAGCCCAGCAGGCCCGCGACGCCCAGCACACCGATCACGGCGTAGAGGCGGTGCCTGACCCTGGCCTTGGGCCCGGGAACGTCGAAGAGGACAGAGCTCATCGGGCCACGCTCCAACGCTTCTCGAGGCTGCGCTGCAACAACGTCAGCGGGATGACCAGGATGACGAAGATCAGCGCCACCCACAGCATGCCGACGAACACGTCATAACCGCGCTCGGACAGGTACGCCTGGATCGCGCCGGCCTCGACGACGGAGAAACCGGCGGCGATGGTGGTGTTCTTCAGCAACGCGATCAGCGTGCTCACCAGCGGCGGCACCACCGAGCGGGTCGCCTGCGGCAGCACGACCGAACCGAGCGTCTGGCCGAACGTCAGGCCCAGCGCGCGGCTGGCCTCCGCCTGGCCCACCGGCACGGTGTTGATGCCCGACCGCACGACCTCGCAGATGAACGCCGAGGTGTACAGCGTCAGTGCGACGACGGCCGCCATGAAGAAGGAGATCTCCACGACCTTCAGCAGCGGGTAGGCGAACGCGAAGAAGAAGAACACCAGCGTCAGCGGGGTGTTGCGGAACAGCGTGACGTAGGTGGTTCCCGCCGCGCGGAACACCGGGACCGGGCTGACCCGGAGCATGGCGAGGATCGTGCCCAGGATGAGCGAGCCCACCGCGGAGAGCCCGAACAGCTCCAGTGTGGTGAGGAAGCCCGGACCGTACAGGTCAAGGTTGTCGAATAAGACGTCCATCGTTTCCTCGGTGCCTCGGAACAGGGTGAGGGAATGCTTCGGCCGGCGGGGCAGCCTCTGCCACCGCCGGCCGAAACGTCAGATCAGTACCGCTCGAGGGTCGGCTTGGTCGCCGGGGAACCCGACTTGCCCAGGGTGTTGTCGTAGATGGCCTGCCAGGTGCCGTCGTCCAGCGCACCCTGCAGGATCTCGTTCACCTTGTCCCGCAGCGGCTTGTCGTCCTTCGGCAGGCCGATGCCGTAGGGCTCCTTGGAGAACGGCTCACCGACGAGCTTGAACTTGCCCGGGTCCTGCGCGGCGTAGCCCTTGAGGATCGCGTCGTCGGTGGTGACGACCTGCACCTGGCCGGCGTCCAGCTGCGCGATGCACTGCGAGTAGTTCTGCAGCTCGACGATGTTGCCCGGCTCGGTCAGGTTCTCCTGCTTGACCTTCTGGATCGGGGTGGAACCCGTGGCGGAGCAGACCTTCTTGCCCTTGAGGGTGTCCTTGCCGGTGATGTCGGTGTTGTCGGCCTTCACCAGCAGACCCTGACCGGCGACGAAGTACGGGCCGGCGAACGCGACCTGCTGCTTGCGCTTGTCGTTGATCGTGTAGGTGCCGACGTAGTACTGCACGTCGCCGTTGGCCAGCGCGGCCTCGCGGCCTGCCGACGGGACCGGCTTGTAGTCGATCTTGTCCTCGGCGAAGCCGAGCTTCGCGGCGACCAGCTTGGCGATCTCGATGTCGAACCCGGTGTACTTGTTGGTCGTCGGGTCCTTGTAGCCGAGGCCGGGCTGGTCTTCCTTGACGCCGATGGTGACCCGGCCGGCGGCCTTCATCTTGGCGAAGGTCGGCGAGTTGGCGACCTCGACGTTCTGCGCGACCTGCTGCTGCGGCGGGGCCTGGCCGCCCGGGTCGTTCGGGGTGCCCTCCTTGCCGCAAGCGGTCAGGGCGAGACCGCCGACCAGCAGTCCGGCCGCAAGGGTGCGGATCCTCATGGACCTCTCCTGTTTCTGGTTGGGGCGGCGCGCACGCCGCGTGTCACTAGTGGGTCAGGATCTTGCCGAGGAAGTCCTTGGCCCGGTCGGACTTGGGGTTGGTGAAGAACTCGTTCGGGTCGGTGTCCTCGACGATCTCACCATCGGACATGAACACCACCCGGTGCGCGGCGCGGCGGGCGAAACCCATCTCATGGGTGACCACCAGCATCGTCATGCCTTCCTTGGCCAGCGAGGTCATGACGTCGAGCACCTCCTGGACCATCTCCGGGTCCAGCGCGGAGGTCGGCTCGTCGAACAGCATGACCTTCGGCTTCATCGCGAGCGCCCTGGCGATCGCCACGCGCTGCTGCTGGCCGCCGGACAACTGGGCGGGGTACTTGTCGGCCTGGTTGGCGATACCGACCCGGTCGAGCAGTTCCATCGCGGTCTTGCGTGCTTCGGCCGACGCGATCTTGCGGACCTTCTGCGGGGCCAGGGTCACGTTGTCGACGATCGTCTTGTGCGCGAAGAGATTGAACGACTGGAACACCATGCCGACGTCGGCACGCAGCGCCGCCAGTGCCTTGCCCTCGGCAGGCAGCGGGACGCCGTCCACCGCGATCTCGCCGCTGTTGATCGGCTCGAGCCGGTTGATGGCGCGGCACAGCGTGGACTTGCCCGAACCGGACGGTCCCAGCACGACGACCACCTGGCCGCGCGGCACCTCCAGGTTGATCTCCTTCAGCACGTGCAGGTCGCCGAAATACTTGTTCACGGCCGTGGCCTTGATCATCGGCGGCGCTGGCGTAGCTGCGGTCATCTGGCCTCCAGTACGGAGCTGATCGGTCTGTATGTCCACTCGGTTGCCGTAACTGTAGTCACACCCCGTGAGCGGATGTTCTCGCAGGTACGCGTGACGGGCCGTGACAGCGGAGCGATGGCGGAAACCTACTCCGCCCGGAGACGGTGTGAAGCCCGTTTGAGCAACACTTAGGATTTCAAATCGATCTCATCACCTGCGAAGGAAAGGCGCCGGGGTGCGTGTTCTGCTCGTCGAGGACGACACCCGTGTCGCAGGCGCGCTCGTTCCCGCGCTGGTCAGGCGGGGCCTGACCGTCCGCTGGCTGGAGTCCGGCCTGCCCGCGCTCGACCTGCTCGACGAGGTGGACGTGGTCCTGCTCGACCTGGGCCTGCCCGACGTCGACGGGATGCAGCTCTGCGGGCGCATCCGGGAGGCCAGTGACGTAGCGGTGATCGTCGTGTCGGCACGGGGTGAGGTCGACGACCGGATCGCCGGCCTGCGTGCCGGTGCCGACGACTACCTGGTCAAGCCCTACGACGTCGACGAGCTGGTGGCCAGGGTGCAGGCGGTGCGGCGCAGGCAGACGCCTCGGCGGGCGGCGGCCTCCGGCGGGGTGGTCCGCGTCGGTGACGTCACCGTGGACCTCGACCGGCACGAGGTGACCGCGGGCGGTACGCCGGTCCCGCTGTCCCGCAAGGAGTTCGGCGTGCTGAGCCTGATCGTGGCCGAGGGCGGGGCGGTCTGCAGGCGGGAGTGGCTGCTGACCGAGCTCTGGGGCCGGGCAGGGCAGGCCGAGAACCGGTCGCTGGACGTCCACGTGGCGACCCTGCGCACGAAGGTCGGGCGGGCGTCGCTGATCGAGACGGTGCGCGGCGTCGGCTACCGCCTCGGCGCGGTCCCGGACCGGGGCTGACGGGTGCGGGCGCGGCTGCTGGCGACCGTGCTGTCGCTGGTCGTCCTGCTCGTCGCCGGGCTCGGCCTGCCGCTGGCGATGAGCGTCGCGTCGTCGACGGGCCAGTCGCTGTTCCTCGACCGCCTCACCGACACCGCCCGCTTCGCCTCGCTCGCACAGCGGCCGCTGCTGGAGGGCAGGCCCGAGCTGCTGACCGCCGAGCTGCGCCGCTACACGGAGGTCTACGGCATCCCGGTGGCCGTGCTCAACCAGGACGGCCGTCCGGCGATCAGTTCCGGTGACGTGCCGGGGGCGGCGCGGCTGAACCTGGCCGAGGCCGCGGTCGCCACCCAGGTGCAGGCCGCGCTGGCCGGGCGTCATCCGGAGCCGGGACCGGCGCTGCTGCCGTGGGCGGAGGAGACGCTGGTGCTGGCCGAGCCGGTGCTCATCGACGGTGACGTGCGGGGCGTGGTGGTGACGGCGTCGCCGACCGCCTCGGCGAGGTCGAACGTGGCGCTGTGGTGGGCGTTCATCGCGGCGGTCGGGGTGCTGGCCTGTGTCCTGGCGCTGCTGGCCGCGCTGCCGCTGGTGCGCTGGATCCTGCGGCCGGTGCGCAGGCTGGACGAGGCCACCGGGTCGCTGGTGGAGGCCGTGGTCAGCGGGCGCGACGTGGTCCGGGTCGGGGACGGCGGCGGCCCGCCGGAGCTGCGGCAGCTCGGCCGTTCGTTCGACCGCATGGCGGGCAGCGTCGCAGAGGCGCTGGCCGCCCAGCGCGCGTTCGTGGCCGACGCCTCCCATCAGCTGCGCAACCCGCTGACCGCGCTGAAACTGCGGCTGGTGAACCTGGAGGGCCAGGTCGATCCGGATGCCGAGGAACACCGGGAGGCCGCGGTCGCCGAGGCGGCCCGGCTCAACCAGCTGCTGGACGGCCTGCTCGCGATGGCCCGCGCCGAGGCCGGTGCGGGCGAGCCGGTGGCCACCGAGGTGGCGCCGGTGGTCGCGGCCAGGGTGGCCGACTGGTCGGTGGTCGCACGGGCCCGGGGTGTCCGGCTGTGGACCGAGGGTGACCTCGAGGGAGTCCGGGTGTCCAGCCCGCCGCGTGGAGTCGATGCCGTACTGGACGCCTTGCTGGACAACGCGTTGAAGTTCACCGCCGAGGATTCCGAGGTGGTGGTGTCGGCACGGGTGACCGGCGGGATGCTGCGGCTTTCGGTGCGGGACAACGGTCCCGGCCTGCGGGCCGAGGAGCTGGAGCGGGCGACCGACCGGTTCTGGCGGTCGAGCGCGCATCAGAACGTGCCGGGTTCCGGACTGGGGCTGGCGATCGTGGCGCGGATCGTCGCCAGGGTGGACGGGACGCTGGAGCTGGACCTTCCCGATGGCGGCGGGTTGCGGGTGACCGTGGGCTTCCCGGTCATTCCTTGAGTGAGCGGTAGTACCGCAGCGCGCCGGGATGCAGTGGCATCGGCGTGGTCTCGATGGCGGGCCGCGCGTCGATGGACAGCGCCGCCGGGTTCACCTTCGCCAGCTCGGGGCGGGCGGCGAACAGCCCGCGGGTGAGTGCCTCGGCGAGGTCGGCTCCCATGGTGGCCGGGACGACGAGGAAGTTCGGCACGGCCAGCGTCGTCACCGGCCCGCCTGCCTGCGGGTAGGTGGACCGGGGGATGGTCGCCGAGCGGTAGGCGGGATTGGCGCTGCGCATGGCCGACATGGCGGCGCCGATGTCCACCAGGCGCAGCGGCACCTGGTTGGCCAGTGCGGTGATCGCGCCGGTGGGCAGGCCGCCGGACCAGAACAGGGCGTCGATCTGCCCGTGCCGCAGTGCGTCCAGCGACTCGCCGAGCTCGATGTGGCGCACGGTCAGCGACCCCGGCGCGTCCAGTCCGACGACGCCGAGCAGCTGCTGCGCGATGACCGCCACGCCGGACTCGGCGGCCCCGATGGCGACCGTGCGCCCGCGCAGGCCGTCCAGCGTCGTGATGCCGGAGTCGGCCCGGACGACGACGTGCAGGTAGTCGTCGTGGATGCGGGCCAGCGCCAGCAGTTCCGGCCGGCCGGTGGAGGTGGCGGCGACGTCGGCGGCGGTGAAGGCGACGTCGGCCGTTCCGGCACGCAGCCGGGCCAGGTTGTCCGGCGAGCCACCGGTCTGCTGGACCTCCGGGCGGTCGCTGCCGAGTTCGGCCGACCAGGCCGCGGCGAGCGGCTGGGCGAGCTGGAAGTAGACGCCGCCGCTGCTGCCCGCGGCGATCCGCAGGCGCGTGCCGGACAGGTCGGCCCCGGTGCAGGCGCTGACCAGCAGCGTCAGCGCAGCGCAGAGGGCCAGCAGGGCACGCATTCGCGGATGGTGTCACAGCCGCCGGACTGTCGGTGCCCAGGGCTACTCTCGCCGGTAGTGCCAGGGTGGCACCACGGGTAGCATCGGAGGTATGAAGTTGAGCGTGAGCCTGACCGAGGAGGACGTGGCGTTCATCGACCACTACGCGGCGGCGTCGCGGATCCCGTCGCGATCGGCGGTCGTGCACCGGGCACTGGAGCTGCTGCGGGCGTCACAGCTGGAGGACGACTACCGCGCGGCCTGGGAGGAGTGGAGCGAACGCGGTGAGCAGGACGCCTGGGAGGCGGCGGGCGCCGACGGGCTGGGTGAGGTCCGGTCCGGGTGATGCGCCGCGGGCAGATCCGCATGGTCGACCTGGAGCCGGTCCGCGGTGCCGAGTCCAACAAGGTCCGGCCCGCTGTGGTGGTGAGCAACGACGGCGCCAACGCGATTGCCGGGCGGCTGGGCAGGGGAGTCGTCACGGTGGTGCCGGTGACGTCCAACGTGCGCAGGGTGTTCCCGTTCCAGGTGCTGCTGCCCGCCGCCGAGTGCGGGCTGGCCGCCGACTCGAAGGCGCAGGCCGAACAGGTGCGCTCGGTGTCGGTCGAGCGGGTCGGCAGGCTGGCCGGGCAGGTGCCGCCCGCTGTGCTGGCGAAGCTGGACGACGCACTGCGCCTGCACCTGGGCTTGTAATCCATGTGATAGCATTGACAGCAGTGCAAGCAATGCGGGGAGGGGTCATGGCGAACTTGACCATCCGGGACTTCGACGACGGTTTGAAGGCGGAGCTGCGCGTCCGGGCCGCCCGCAACGGCCGGTCCATGGAGGCCGAGGTGCGCGCGATCCTCACCGAGGCACTGTCGTCGCGCCCGGCCGCCGAGCCGGGACCGGGGCTGGGCACTCGCATCCACCAGCGGTTCGCCGGCCCGGTGGAGTTCGAGCTGCCGCTGCCGGACAGGCACGACCTGCCGCGGGCCGCCGACCTGCCGCGGTGATCATCCTCGACACCAACGTCGTCTCGGAGCTGATGCGGCAGGCGCCGGAGCCCGCCGTCGTGGCGTGGGCCGACCGGCGCTCGGCCGGCGAGTTGTTCCTGACCGCCGTGACCGCGGCCGAGCTGCTGCACGGCGTCGCCCGGCTCCCGGCGGGAAAGCGCAGGTCGGCGCTGACCGAGCACATCCGCGGCCTGCTGGACACCGACTTCGACGGCCGGATCCTCCCGTTCACCGCGGACGCCGCGGTCGAGTACGCCGTCGTCATCGCGGCGCGGGAGCGGGCCGGGCGGCCGATCACCGTCGCCGACGCGCAGATCGCCGCCATTGCCCGGGTGTACGGGGCCACGCTCGCCACCCGCAACGTCGCCGACTTCGCGGGGACGGGCGTCGCGCTGGCCGATCCCTGGGCAGGCGAAGGCCAGGTTTACCCTGGTGGGCGATGAGCACCTCAGGCGTCGCGAAGACCTTCCAGATCCGCACACTCGGCTGTCAGATGAACGTGCACGACTCCGAGCGGCTCGCGGGTCAGCTCGAGGCAGCGGGCTACGTGGCGGCGGAGGCCGACGCCGCCCCGGACGTCGTCGTGTTCAACACCTGCGCGGTCCGGGAGAACGCCGACAACAAGCTCTACGGGACGCTCGGCCACCTGCGGCCCGCCAAGACCGCCAACCCCGGCATGCAGATCGCCGTCGGCGGCTGCCTGGCGCAGAAGGACCGCGGCGAGATCGTCCGCCGCGCGCCCTGGGTCGACGTCGTCTTCGGTACCCACAACATCGGCTCGCTGCCGGCGTTGCTGGACCGGGCGCGGCACAACGCCGAGGCCCAGGTGGAGATCCTGGAGTCGCTGGAGACCTTCCCCTCGACGCTGCCCGCCCGGCGCGAGTCGGCCTACTCGGGCTGGGTGTCGATCTCGGTGGGGTGCAACAACACCTGCACGTTCTGCATCGTGCCTTCCTTGCGGGGCAAGGAACGTGACCGCCGGCCCGGCGAGATCCTCGCCGAGGTCGAGGCATTGGTCGCCGAGGGCGTGCTGGAGGTGACGCTGCTCGGTCAGAACGTCAACTCCTACGGCGTCGAGTTCGGCGACAGGCTGGCGTTCGGCAAGCTGCTGCGTGCCTGCGGTTCGGTCGACGGCCTGGAGCGGGTGCGGTTCACCTCGCCGCACCCGGCGGCGTTCACCGACGACGTCATCGACGCCATGGCACAGACGCCCAACGTCTGCCATCAGCTGCACATGCCACTGCAGTCCGGCTCGGACCGGGTGCTCAAGCAGATGCGCCGGTCCTACCGGTCCAGCCGGTTCCTCGGCATCCTCGACCGCGTGCGTGCCGCCATGCCGGACGCCGCCATCACCACCGACATCATCGTCGGCTTCCCCGGGGAGACCGAGGAGGACTTCCAGGCCACGCTCGACGTCGTGCGGGAGGCCCGCTTCTCCAGCGCGTTCACCTTCCAGTACTCGAAGCGGCCGGGTACGCCGGCCGCGGACATGCCCGGCCAGCTGCCGAAGGAGGTCGTGCAGGAGCGCTACGACCGCCTGGTCGCGCTGCAGGACGAGGTCGCGTGGGCGGAGAACCGCAAGCTCGTCGGCAGCAAGGTCGAGCTGCTCGTCGCCGCGGGGGAGGGCCGCAAGGACGCCGAGACCCGGCGGATGAGCGGCCGTGCCCGCGACGGCAGGCTGGTCCACTTCACGCCGACCGGAGCGCAGGTCGATCGCGGGATCCGGCCGGGTGACGTCGTCGAGACCGTGGTCACCTACGCCGCGCCGCACCACCTGGTGGCCGACGGCGACGTGCTGTCGCACCGGCGTACCCGCGCGGGTGACAACACCGAGGCCGGGCTCCGGCCGAAGACCAGCGGGGTCAGCCTTGGCCTGCCGTCCTTCGGGTCGCCGCCCGCCCAGCCGGCGCCCGCGGGAGGATGTGCGCTGTGAACGACACGGAACGCGACATCGACGACCTCGCCGCCGACGTGGACCAGGTGGTCAGCAAAGCCGCCCGCACGGTGGACCTGGGCAGGCGCGGGTTCGTCATCGCCGCCGCGGTGTTCGTCCTGATCGTCGGTCTCGTGCTGCCCTGGGTCGGTAACCACGCTGGCTGGCAGGTGCTGACCGGCGAGGGCGGCGCCATCCCGATGCTGTTCGCCGCGACCTGTACGGCGTTCGGGGTGCTCGGGTCCATGCTCACGCTGACCACCCGGCGGTGGTGGATCGCCTGGGTGTGTGCGGTCGGCGGCTGGTTCGCCTCGGTCGACGGCGTGCTCGCCATCTGGTCGCAGCAGTCCACCGGCGCGAGCGGCGCGGCGGGCGGCGGCCCCGGCGTCGGGCTGATCATCGCCGAGATCGCCACCGTCGTGCTGGCCGTCAGCTGGATGCGCGTGGCCTGGTCACGTACCTGACCCGCCCGGGCTCGTGAAGGCCACGTTCATTACGTGTGACGTGGTGAACGGCCCGCTCGCGCGAGTCGACCGTTCCCGACCCGCGAGTTGTCCGTTCCCACCCGGCTGGTTCCACTGTCCGGCACGCCGGTTCCAGAACACGAGACGCGAGCCTGAGGTCAAGCTCGTGAAGGCCACCTTCATTACGTGTGACGTGGTGATGGTGGCCTTCACGTGCTCTGGTGCTTGGTGGGTTGTCTCGTTCGTGGTGGCTGGTGGGGTGGTTGTGGTGTTTGAGGCTGGTGGGGCGGGTGTGCCGGGGTGAGGGCGGATGTGGTGGCGTCTGATGCCGTGAAGGGGGCCCTCACGGCATAGCCGCCAGCCTTCACGAGCTGTGCGTCAGCGGTCCGCCACGGCGCGCTCGGCCGCGTCGAGCCACTCCCGCCACTGCGCGGCCTGCTCGTCGGCCTTCTTCGCGCGCCGCTCGTCACCCGCGGCGCGGGCCTTGGCCGCCTGGGCCTCGAACTGCTCCACCCGCTCGCGGAACTGCGCGGCCCGGGCCTGCGCCTCCGGGTCGGTACGGCGCCAGCGGGTGTCCTCGGCGGACTTCACCCGGTCCTGCACGGCCTTCAGCCGCGAGTCCAGGTCCCGCATGCGCTCGCGGGGCACCTTGCCGATCTCGTCCCACTTCTCCTGCAGCTTGCGCAGGTGGGACTTCGCGGCGTCCAGGTTGGCGGCCGGGTCGATCTTCTCCGCCTCGGCGAGCAGCTCCTCCTTCTTCGCGGCGTTCTCCGCGAACTCGGCGTCGCGCTCGGAGAACGCCGCCGACCGCCGGGAGAAGAACTTGTCCTGCGCGGCGCGGAACCGCTGCCACAGCGCGTCGTCGCTGTCCTTCGGTGCCCGGCCCGCGGCCTTCCACTCGCTCATCAGCTCGCGGTAGCGGCCGGCCGTCGGGCCCCAGTCCGACGAGTCGGCCAGCGACTCGGCCTCCGCGATCAGCTCCTCCTTGCGGGACTTCGCGGCGGCGCGCTGCTTGTCCAGCTCGGCGAAGTGGGAACCACGCCTGCGGTTGAACGCCTCGCGTGCCTTGGAGAACCGGCGCCACAGCTCGTCGTCGGTCTTGCGGTCGACGCCCTTGATCGTCTTCCACTCGTCGAGGATCGTCCGCAGCCGGTCGCCCGCCGCCTTCCACTGGGTGGACTCGGCCGCGATCTTCTCCGCTTCCTCGGCCAGCTCCCGCTTGCGCTGGACGGCGGCCGCGCGGGCCTCCTCCTTCTCCTGCTTGGCGGCGACCAGCGCCCGCTCGGCCAGCTCGATCACCTGGGTGACCTTGGCGGCGAGTGCCTTGAGGTCGCCGACCACCGACGCGTCGGCGAGGCCGTCGCGCAGCTGGGTCGCGCTGGCCAGCGCCTGCTTCGGGTCACCCGTCCCGGACGCGAGCCTGGTCGCCAGCAGTTCCACCTCGGTACGCAGGTCGTCGAAGCGCCGCGCGTAGTGCAGCAGGCCCTCCTCCGGGGTGCCCGCCTGCCACACGCCGACCGCCCGTTCCCCGGCGTCGGTCCGCACGTAGACCGTGCCCTCACCGTCGATCCTGCCCCAGCGTTCCGGGTGCGGCTCGGCCATCGGCACCTGCGGGCCGTGCCCCGTCGCGTGCGGGACGGGGTGCGGCGCGGGCGCGCCGGTCTCGGTGGTCGTGTCGTCGGTCATGACGGGCTCCTTCTCGCCTGTCCGCCCGCGGGTGCGGGCGCCCCACCGTTCGCGGGGCCGGGTCGTGCCGCTGCCGGACCTCACCGGTCCGTCGTGGCATTCAAACAGGTCAAGGCCGGTCGTGGTACCGGCCGGCCGCGATTGGGTGGCCGGTAACGTCGATCAGTGTGATCGCACGAGCCGTCGTGGTGCCCCAGGCACCCCTGCTGGTCCCCGAGCTCGCCGCGGGCGCCGCCGGCGAGACCGAGCCCGTCCGGTCGGCCTGCCTGCGTGCCGTCGCGGCGTTGACCGAGGTCAGCGGCGACTGGACGGCGCTGGCCGCCGGGCCTCCCGCCGTGGTCGGCCCGCCCGCCCGCGGGTCGCTGCGGGGATACGGCGTCGACCGGCAGGTCAGCCTGTCCGCCCAGGGTGAATCGCCGGCGGCGGAACTGCCGCTGCCCGCGCTGGTCGCCGGGTGGCTGCGGGAGCAGGCCGGAGCCCGTTCCGTCGAGGTACACACCGTCGACGGCGGCCCGCCGCCCCCCGTCGGCGACGCGTTGCTGGTACTCGGTGACGGGTCCAACCGCCACGGCCCGCGCGCCCCCGGCGGGGAGCACGCCGACGCACCGCAGTTCGACGCCGAGCTGGCCAAGGCGCTGGGCGACGCCGATCCGGCGGCCCTGGCCGCGGTGCTGGAGTCCGGGCGCTGTGACCGGCTCGGGGTCGCCACCCGCCCGGCGTGGCTGGCGTTCGCCGAACTCGCCGCGGGCCCGGCCTGGCACGCCGAGCTGCTCTACTCCGACGCGCCGTTCGGCGTCGGCTACCACGTCGCCGTGTGGAGCCGCCGATGAGACCGATCGTGGTGGTGGGACCGACGGCCACCGGCAAGACGGCGCTCGGCGTCGAGCTGGCACTCGCGCTGGGCGGCGAGGTCATCAACGCCGACTCCATGCAGCTGTACCGCGGCATGGACATCGGCACGGCCAAGGCCACCGCCGAGGAGCGCAGGGGCGTGCCGCATCACCTGCTGGACGTCCTCGACGTCACCGAGCCGGCGTCGGTGGCCGCCTACCAGCGCGACGCCCGCGCCTGCGCCGAGCGGCTGCTGGCCGACGGTGTGGTGCCGGTCGTCGTCGGCGGCTCCGGGCTCTACGTCCAGGCGTTCCTCGACGACCTGCGCTTCCCCGGCACCGACCCGGCGGTCCGGGCCAGGCTGGACGCCGAGGCGGACCGGGCGGGCACCACCGCGCTGTACGAGCGGCTGACCCGGCTCGACCCGGCGGCGGCCGCGGCGATCCTGCCGTCCAACACCCGCCGGATCGTGCGGGCGCTGGAGGTCATCGAGATCACCGGCGAACCGTTCTCGGCGAGCATGCCGGTGCCCGGCCCGCCCCGCTACGACTCGCTGGTCGTCGGTGTCGACCGCGACCCGGCGGAGCTGGACGAGCGGGTGAACCTGCGGGTCGAGCGGATGTTCGCGGCCGGTCTGGTCGACGAGGTGCGGGCGCTGGCCGGCCGCGGCCTGCGGGAAGGCAGGACGGCGTCGCGGGCGCTGGGTTACCAGCAGGTGCTGGAGGCACTCGACGGCGACGGGGACTTCGCCGCGGCGGCGGTGGCGACGGCGACGGGAACCCGCCGGTTCGTCCGGCGGCAGCGGTCCTGGTTCCGCCGCGACCGGCGGGTGGAGTGGTTCGACGGCGCCGATCCCGCGCTGGTCGGCAAGGTGCTCGCACGCGTGGGGCGCTAGTCTCGGCACCATGGGCGGTATCGAGTTCCTCAAGGGACATGGCACACAGAACGACTTCGTGATCCTGCCCGACCCCGCCGCGCGGCTGGACCTGACGCCGGCGCGGGTGGCCGCCCTGTGCGACCGGCGCCGCGGGCTGGGCGCCGACGGCGTGCTGCGGGTGGTGCGCTCGGCCGCGCTCGGTGAGCGGTCGGCCGGCGAGTGGTTCATGGACTACCGCAACGCCGACGGTTCGGTCGCCGAGATGTGTGGCAACGGTGTGCGGGTGTTCGCCAGGTACCTGACCGAGGCCGGGCTGGCGGGCACCGGGGAGTTCACCATCGGCACCCGGGCGGGTGACCGCCCGCTGGTCGTGCACCCGGACCGGTCCGTCACCGTCCACATGGGACCCGCGACGATCACCGGATCGTCGGTCACCACGGTCGGTGAGGCGGCGTTCTCCGGCGTCGCGGTCGACGTCGGCAACCCGCACCTGGTGTCCTTTGTGGACGACGATGTCGACGTGCTCGATCTGGAGAAGCAGCCTGCCTACGACGGCGAGTACTTCCCCGAGGGCGTCAACCTGGAGTTCGTCAACGCCGTGGACGAGGGCGTGCTGCGCATGCGGGTCCACGAGCGGGGGGTCGGGGAGACCCGGTCCTGCGGCACCGGCACGGTGGCCGTCGTCGCCGCCGCGCTGCACCTGGCCGGCACCGACACCGGGTCGTCGGTCGTGCGCGTACCCGGCGGGCAGGTCGAGGTGACCGTGGCGCCAGGGGAGTCCATGCTGACCGGGCCCGCCGAGATCGTCGCGCGCGGTGAGCTGGACGAATCCTGGTGGGCCCGGCTGTAGGGGTCAGGCGGCCACTTCGCTGGGCAGGTTCCGCAGCCGCCGCAGCGGCGAGAACAGCACCCACAGACCGCACAGCGCGGACACCACCGCGGCGGCCCAGATGGCGCCGCGCACGCCCAGCCACTCACCGAGCACGCCACCGGCGAGCTGCCCGACCGGCAGCAGGCCCCACACCACGAACCGGATGCTGGCGTTCATCCGGCCCAGCAGCCGGTCCGGGCAGATGGCCTGGCGGTAGCTGACCTGGGCGACGTTGTACACGATCACCCCGTAGCCGTAGACCGCCAGCGCGCCGGCGACCAGTACCGCGCCCCAGCCCGGCTCGGCCAGCGGGACCAGCAGCAGCACGGGCATGGAGGTCAGCGCGCTGATCAGGATCGTGCGGGCCTGGCCGACCCGGCGGGCCCACCAGCCGGCGGTCAGCGCGCCGAGGACGCCGCCCGCGCCGCCGATCGCCAGCACCACGCCCACGGCGCCGGCGCTCAGCCGCAGATCCCTGGTCAGGAACAGGATCTCCATGGCCACGAACGCGCCGCTGGCCAGGTTCGCGGTCCCGGTACACCCGACGATGGCCCGCAGATTGGGGTTGCCGAACACGAACCGGAGCCCCTCGGCGACCTCGGTCGTCAGCCGTCGTCCGGGATCGCGCTCCGGCGGCGGCTCGACGGCGCGGATCCGGCGGAGCAGCACGGCCGAGGCCAGGTAGCTCAGCCCGGTCAGCGCGACCGCGTTGGCCGCACCGGCCAGTTGCGCGAGACCGCCGCCGACGCCGGGGCCCGCGACCTGGGCGACAGACTGGCTGGCCTGCAGCTTCGCGTTGCCCTCCACCAGGTGCTCGCGGCCCACCAGCGACGGCAGGTACGACTGGTAGGCCACGTCGAAGAACAACGTGCACACGCCGACGGCCAGCGCCACCACCAGCAGGTGCGGCAGGCTGAGCACGCCGGTCCACCACGCCACCGGCACCGTCAGCAACGCCACGCCGCGAACGACGTTGGCGGAGATCATCAGGGGCTTGCGGCGCATCCGGTCGATCCAGACGCCCGCGGGCAGGCCGAACAGCAGGAACGCGGCGTGTTCGGCGGCGCTGAGCAGGCCCATCTCGAACGGCGTCACGGCCAGCGCGGTCGCCGCGACCAGCGGCAGCACCGTCAGGCTGACGAACGTGCCGAACTGGGTGACCGTGTCGCCTGCCCAGAGCCTGCGGAAGTCCCCGTGGTGCCACAGCTTCACGGACAGGACTATGTCCGAAGTGATTGGAAACTGTCAATCGGTTAGGCTGTGCGCGTGGTTGGGAACAGGCGCCACGCCACCGAGGCCGAGGCCAGCGCGCTGGCCTCGGGAATACGGCTGCGCATCATACGGTTGACCTTCGCGGAGGCCCTCACCAACAAGGAGCTGGCGCAGCGCCTCGGCAGGGACCCGGCGACGACCCTGCACCACGTGCGCAAGCTGGTGGACGCGGGATTTCTCGAGCCCCAGCCGCCCCGGCGCGGACCGCGCGGCGCCAAGGAGATCCCCTACCTGTCGACCGGCCTGTCCTGGCAGCTCGACGGCGCGGGGCGGGACGCGGCCGAGGCGATGCTGGAGGCCTACCTCGCGGAGGTGGCCGAGGTCGACGTCGCGGACCTGGAGCAGACCAGGCTCGTGGTGCAGCTCGCCGACTCCGACCGCGCCGAGTTCCTCGGACGGCTCCACGAGCTGCTCGACGAGTTCCGGCGCAAGCCCGTGACCCCGGGCGCCGACCGGACGGCCATCTACGTCGCCACGTATCCGAGCAGGTAATTGGGTCGGCAACGGCAGGAAGCCGTGCGACCATGGAAGGACGATGACGGAACTGACACACACAGACGTGACCGAGGTGGACGTGTCCACCGGTGAACTGGAGCTTGAGGACCGGGCGTCACTGCGCAGGGTCGCGGGGCTGTCCACCGAGCTCACCGACGTCACCGAGGTCGAATACCGGCAACTGCGCCTCGAGCGCGTCGTGCTCGTCGGTGTCTGGACCCAGGGGACCGCGCAGCAGTCCGAGGCGTCGCTGGCCGAACTGGCGCGGCTCGCCGAGACCGCGGGTTCGCAGGTCCTCGAAGGGCTCGTGCAGCGGCGCAGCCGCCCCGACCCCGGCACCTACATCGGGTCGGGCAAGGTACGCGAGCTGTTCGACATCGTGGTGGCCACCGGTGCCGACACGGTGATCTGCGACGGCGAGCTCTCACCAGGCCAGCTGCGGCAGCTGGAGGCGAAGCTGAAGGTGAAGGTGGTCGACCGGACCGCGCTGATCCTGGACATCTTCGCCCAGCACGCCCGCTCCCGGGAGGGCAAGGCGCAGGTCGAGCTGGCTCAGCTGCAGTACCTGATCCCGCGGCTGCGCGGCTGGGGCGAGTCGCTGTCCCGGCAGGCGGGTGGCCGGGCCGGCGGTGCCGGCGGCGGCGTGGGCCTGCGTGGTCCCGGTGAGACCAAGCTGGAGACCGACCGCAGGCGCATCAGCAAGCGCATGGCCAAGCTGCGCCGCGAGATCGCCTCGATGGACACCATCCGGGAGACCAAGCGCAGTCGCCGGGTCGCCAACGAGGTGCCCAGCGTGGCCATTGTCGGCTACACCAACGCGGGCAAGTCCAGCCTGCTCAACGCCATCACCGGCGCCGGGGTACTGGTGGAGGACGCGTTGTTCGCCACCCTGGACCCGACCACGCGCCGCGCCACGACACCGGACGGCCGCGTCTACACGCTGACCGACACCGTCGGCTTCGTGCGGCACCTGCCGCACCAGCTGGTCGACGCGTTCCGGTCGACGCTGGAGGAAGCGGCCGACGCAGACCTGCTGCTGCACGTCGTCGACGGCTCGGACAGCGCGCCCGAGGAACAGGTCAACGCCGTCCGCGAGGTGCTCGCCGAGATCTCGCGGAAGCGGTCGGAGTCGCTGCCGCCGGAGCTGCTGGTGATCAACAAGGCCGACGCGACCGACGAGGTCTCGCTGGCCCGGCTCCGGCACCTGCTGCCCGGTGCCGAGGTGGTCTCCGCGCACACCGGCGAGGGTGTCGAGGCGCTGGTCGAGGTCGTCGCCGGGCGGCTGCCGAGGCCCATGGTCGAGGTCGAGGCCGTCGTGCCCTACACGAGGGGCGACCTGGTGTCGCGGGTGCACGCCGACGGTGAGGTACTAGCCGAGGACCACGACGAGCACGGCACCCGGCTGCGCGCCAAGGTGCACCCGGACCTGGCCGCGGCGCTGGCCGAGTTCGGCTGAGGCCGCAACGCGGCTGCGTGTCGTGCGTCCTGAGTACCGTGGGGATCATGGGCTCGTGGGGGCGGACGTCGGTCGTGGCGGGGGTCGCACTGCTGATCGCGGTGGGCACCGGAGGGCCGGCGTTCGCCGCGCCTGCCCTGGAGACCGTGTGCACGGTGACCGACAAGCGGCTGGGTGAGCTGTCCGGCCTGGTCACCGACGACGACGGCAACTGGTACGCGATCAGCGACGGCGGCACCAGCATCCAGGTGCTCGTGCTCGGCCGGGACTGCGCGGTGAAGCGGGTGGTGAAGGCCTCCGCCGACCCCTACGACGTCGAGGACCTGGCGCGCGGCGCCGACGGCACGCTGTGGCTGGGTGACATCGGGGACAACCGCAAGCAGCGGGACACCATCGCCCTGCACGCCGTCACCCCGAACGGCAAGTCCACGCTGTACCGGCTGACCTATCCGGACGGTCAGCACGACGCCGAGGCCCTGCTGCTGGACAAGGACGGCGTGCCCTACGTCGTCACCAAGAACGTGCTCGGCGCGTCCGACGTCTACCGGGCCTCGGCGAAGCTGACCTCGCCGGGACCGACCGCCCTGGAGAAGGTCGGAACCCTGGACTTCGAGGGCACCGACACGCCGGGCGGCCCGGTCGGCCCGATGGGCTCGCTGCTGGTGACCGGCGGTGCGACCAGTGCCGACCACAAGGTGGTCGCGCTGCGCACGTACACCGACGCCTACCTGTACGCCACGCCCGACGGCGACATCGCGGCCGCGTTGAAGCGCACGCCGGTGCGGGTGCCGCTGCCGAACGAGAACCAGGGCGAGGCGATCGCCTTCGAGCCGGACGGCACGCTGCTGTCCGGCAGTGAGGGGACCCGTCAGCCCATCCGAGCGGTTCGGGGCGCCACGGGGCTGGCCGCGCAGCAGACCAGCGAGCCCGGCACGGCCGGTGCGGCGGGCGCACCGGCCGGGCAGGACGGGGGAGGACTTCCCGACCTGCCCGGCGGTGCCGTCACGGTCGCCGTCGGCGCGGCGGTTGTGGTGCTGCTCGCGGTGGTCCTGCTGCGGCGCCGCAGGCGGGTCTAGGCCGTGTTTCATAAGTCTGTTCGATGGGCTTCGTGATCCAGGTGGTTCCTGGCGGTGTGGGCGGATCGCCCTCGTACTGGGCCGTACTCGGGCGCATCCGCCCGTGCCGTCCAGGGGCCGCCTGGGCGCGAAGACCGCGAACGTGACTTGTGAAACGCGGCCTAGAGCCTGCGGAGAACGGCGACGACCTTGCCGAGGATGGTCGCGTCGTCGCCGGGGATCGGCTCGTACGCCTCGTTGTGCGGCAGCAGCCAGACGTGGCCGTCGCGCTGCTTGAACGTCTTGACCGTCGCCTCGCCGTCGATCATCGCGGCGACGATCTCGCCGTTGTTGGCCGTCGGCTGCTGACGCACCACGACCCAGTCGCCGTCGGTGATCGCCGCGTCGACCATCGAGTCGCCGGTGACGCTGAGCAGGAACACGTCGCCCTCGCCGACGATGGCCCTCGGCAGCGGGAAGACGTCCTCGATGGACTGCTCGGCCAGCACCGGGCCGCCCGCGGCGATCCGGCCCACCATCGGTACGTAGGCCGGCTTCGGCAGGTCGGCGGGGCCAGTGCGCAGTGAGCCGTCGCCCGGATCGGCGTCCGCGGCGAGCACGCCCACCGCGCGCGGGCGGTTCGGGTCGCGGCGCAGGTAGCCCTTGCGCTGCAGTGCGCGCAGCTGGTGTGAGACGGACGAGGTCGAGGTCAGGCCGACGGCCTCCCCGATCTCCCGCACGCTCGGCGGGTATCCCACCCGTTCGACCCAGGCCCGGATGACCTCCAGCACCTGCGACTGACGGACGGTCAGCGTGTCGTCCGGGTCCTCGGGCTCGACCGCCGTGAGCGGTCGCACCTTGCTGGCCCGGCCCTTTCCTGGACCGGAGCCGCTGCCACTGGCCACTTTTCTCTCCTCCACGTTCGTCTGCCCCGGTCCGGCAAGTTGATCAACCACCGCGGGACTCCTGCTGGTCGGCAGGGCTGTCTGGGGTTCGACGCTAGCCGGGTTCGACCAGAAGATCAAACACCTGTTCGACGGACACGCCGCGTGTCGCTCGTTTTTTGTCGGTGCCGGGTGGTAGACATTCGCCCAGACGTTCGATAGAACGCTTGTTCGACCCCCGGGTGCGGGGCCGTGGCCGATGAGGAGGTTCGATCATGACGGTACTGGTCCGTCGGGAGGGCACGCGTGGTGTGGACGCGTACCCGGGCCTCGGCGAGGACGTTCGCCGGCCCGCGCACACGGGGTATCCCGGGCACACCGTCGTGCGGCGTCGCCGCGGCGAGCCGAGCAGGCCGCCCACCAGGGCACGGGTGGTGGCCGGGCGGCACGGCTACCGGCCGGTGTCCTGCGGTCCGCGCGAGGTGCCCCGGCGGTGGCCGTGGCTGATCGCGCTCGGGCTCGCGGTGGGCCTGGCCGTCGCCGGGCTGGGCCTGCTGGCGCAGGCACTGCAGGGCCCGTCGGCCGGTTCCGGCGAGGGACCGGTGCCCGTGCAGACCCGGGTCGTCGCGGTGGCGCCCGGCGACACGCTGTGGGATCTGGCTGTCCGGTTCGCCCCGGCCAGCGACCCCGACGCGGTCGTGGCCCGCATCGCCGAGCTGAACGGCCTGGCGTCCGACGAGCCCGGCCCCCTGTCTCCCGGCCTGCCCCTGGAAGTCCCTGCCGGTTAGCCCCGCCGCACCGCGCCCGAGCGAAGCGAGGGCAGAACACCCGGTTGGGGAGGTTGTATGGCGCCGGACGACGGCATAGGCTCAGCCACCACATCTAGTAGTTACACGCCTGTAGTTGGTCCACAGCTTGGGGTAGAATCGGCTGTAGCCGCCCACAGGACGTCCGGCGGCGGGGAGCGAGGTGTTCGGCCGATGCGGTGTCCGTTCTGCCGGCATGCCGACTCCCGGGTCGTCGACTCCCGTGAGGTCGACGAGGGGCAGGCCATCCGTCGGCGGAGGTCCTGCTCGGAGTGCGGTCGCCGGTTCACCACCTCGGAGACCATGGTGCTGGCCGTGGTCAAGCGGTCCGGGGTCACCGAGCAGTTCAGCCGCGACAAGGTGATCCGCGGTGTCCGCCGAGCCTGCCAGGGCCGGCCGGTGGACGACGGTGATCTCCAGCAGCTGGCGCAGCGTGTCGAGGAGTCGATCCGGTCGGCGGGGGTCGCCGAGATCCCCAGCCACGAGGTCGGGCTGGCCATCCTCGGTCCGCTCCGTGAGCTGGACGAGGTCGCCTACCTGCGCTTCGCCAGCGTCTACCGCTCCTTCTCCTCCGTCGAGGACTTCGAGAAGGAGATCGCGGGCCTGCGCCGGGCGATGGCCGATTCGGCGAAGCCGGACGGCACCGAGCGAGGCGCGGACGGCGACTGAGTCGCCTCCCGCCGGAGGGGAAGTCCCATGACCGACACCGTGGGAGCCGGCGGTACGTCGCAGGAGCAGCGCGGCGGGTTCGAGGTGCGCCGGGTGTTCACCACCGAGGGCACACACCCCTACGACGAGGTGAGCTGGGAACAGCGCGACGTCGTCATGACCAACTGGCGCGACGGCACGGTCAACTTCGAGCAGCGGGGCGTCGAGTTCCCCGAGTTCTGGTCGGCGAACGCCACCAACATCGTCACCAGCAAGTACTTCCGCGGCGCCCTGGGCACGCCGCAGCGCGAGCACAGCCTGCGCCAGCTCATCGACCGGGTGGTCGGGACCTACGTCCGAGCCGGTGCCGAGCACGGCTACTTCGCGGGCCCCGCCGAGGCCGAGATCTTCGAGCACGAACTCACCTGGATGCTGCTGCACCAGGTGTTCAGCTTCAACTCGCCGGTCTGGTTCAACGTCGGAACGCCGTCCAAGCAGCAGGTCTCGGCATGCCAGCCGTACGACGCGCTGGTGAGCACTCCGGCGGGTGCGGTCCCGATCGGCCGGCTGGTGGACAGCGACGCGGTCGGCACGAAGGTGTACGACGCGCGCGGCCTGACGAAGGTGGTCGCCACGAAGGCCAACGGTGAGAAGGAGGTGCTGCGGATCCGCACCAAGGCGGGCCACGTTCTCGACGTCACCGCCGATCATCTGGTGTGGCGGTCCAGCAGCACCGGAACGGGCCGTTTCGTCCCCGCCGGTGAGCTGCGGGTGGGCGACGTACTCGAGTGGCATCGCACCACGTCGTACGGCGACGGCGAGATCGACCGGCGTGAGGTTGCCGAGGCCGCGCTGGCTGGTGGGAAGTTGTCCGACGGATTCGCCGGGGGCACCGACATGGAGGTCCCCGAGTCGCTGTACACGGCACCGTTGCCGGTCGTGGCCGCCTACCTCCGCAGCGTCTTCCAGGCGGAAGGCTACGTCTCCGCCAGGGAGCGGTCGACGCTGGTCGCTCTCGACATGATCAGCGAGAAACTGGTGCGGGGCCTGCAGACTCTGCTCGCCAGGTTCGGCATCTTCGCCAGGGTCGCGCACAAGCCGGACCAGCGTGCGAACCGGCACGACCTGTGGGGCATCCGCATCCAGAACGCCGGCGACCGCAGGATCTTCGCCGACTCGATCGGCTTTCTAGATCCGGTCAAGGCGGCCAAACTGGAAGCGTCGTTCGACCTGCCGGGCCGCGCGGCGAAGCCCGTCAAGAGGCTGACCATCTCCGCCATCGAGAGCCGGGGAATCCAGCCGGTCTACGACATCCAGACGGAGTCCGGCGAGTATCTCTCGGGCAACTTGCGCGTGCACAACTGTTTCATCCTTTCCGTGGACGACACCATGGAGTCGATCCTCAACTGGTACCGCGAGGAAGGGCTGATCTTCAAAGGCGGCTCGGGAGCGGGCCTGAACCTGTCCCGCATCCGGTCGTCGAAGGAGCTGCTGTCGTCCGGCGGGACCGCGTCCGGGCCGGTGTCGTTCATGCGCGGCGCCGACGCCTCGGCCGGCACCATCAAGTCCGGTGGTGCCACACGGCGGGCCGCCAAGATGGTCGTGCTCGACGTCGACCACCCCGACATCGCGGAGTTCGTCCGCACGAAGGCCGACGAGGAGAACAAGATCCGGGTGCTGCGTGACGCCGGGTTCGACATGGACCTCGGTGGCAACGACATCTCGTCGGTGCAGTACCAGAACGCCAACAACTCCGTCCGCGTGTCGGACGAGTTCATGCGCGCGGTCGAGACGAAGGGGCGGTTCGGGCTGCGGGCGCGGCTGACCGGCGAGGTGATCGACGAGGTCGACGCCGAGCCGCTGTTCCGGTCGATGGCCCAGGCCGCATGGGAATGCGCCGACCCCGGCATCCAGTACGACGGCACGATCAACGACTGGCACACCTGCCCGGAGTCGGGCCGGATCACCGCGTCCAATCCGTGCAGCGAGTACATGCACCTGGACAACTCCAGCTGCAACCTCGCGTCGCTGAACCTGCTGAAGTTCCTCGGCGACGACGGCACGTTCGACATCGACCGGTTCGTCCGCGCGGTGGAGTTCGTCATCACGGCGATGGACATCTCCATCTGCTTCGCCGACTTCCCGACCGAGGCGATCGGCGACACCACCCGGCGGTTCCGCCAGCTCGGCATCGGCTACGCCAACCTCGGCGCGTTGCTGATGGCGATGGGACTGGCCTACGACTCCGACGGCGGGCGGGCGCTGGCCGCCGCGATCACGTCGCTGATGACCGCCGTGTCCTACCGGCGTTCCGCCGAGCTGGCGGCCGTCGTCGGCCCGTACGAGGGCTACGCCCGCAATGCCGAGCCGCACACCAGGGTGATGCGCAAGCACGCGGCCGCCAGCGAGCTGATCTCGACGCTGCATCACAACGACGTGGCGGTGCGCGAGCGCGCCTCGCGGGAGTGGCGCCGCGGTATCGAACTCGGCACCCGGCACGGCTGGCGCAACGCGCAGGCGAGCGTGCTCGCGCCGACGGGCACCATCAGCTTCATGCTGGACTGTGACACCACCGGCATCGAGCCGGACTTCTCGCTGGTGAAGTTCAAGAAGCTCGTCGGTGGCGGTTCGATGCAGATCGTGAACCGGACGGTGCCGAGGGCGCTGGGTGTCCTCGGCTACCAGGGGGAGCAGATCGAGGCGATCGTCGAGTACATCGCGCAGCACGGGCACGTGGTCGACGCCCCCGGGCTGCGGCCCGAGCACTACGAGGTGTTCGACTGCGCGGTCGGCGAGCGGTCGATCGCACCCATGGGGCACGTGCGCATGATGGCGGCGGTACAGCCGTTCATCTCCGGCGCCATCTCCAAGACCGTCAACATGCCGGAATCGGCGACCGTCGGCGACATCGAGGAGATCTACTTCCAGGGCTGGAAGCTCGGACTGAAGGCACTGGCGATCTACCGCGACAACTGCAAGGTCGGCCAGCCACTGTCCACGGCGAACAAGTCCACAGAGGAATCATCCACTGTGGACACGCCGGTGGAGTACCGGCCGGTCCGCAAGCGGTTGCCGAAGAAGCGCCCGAGTCAGACGGTGTCGTTCACCGTCGGCGGCGCGGAAGGTTACCTGCACGCGGGGTCCTATCCCGACGACGGCCTCGGCGAGATCTTTATCAAGCTCGGCAAGCAGGGCTCGACGCTGGCCGGCGTGATGGACGCCTTCTCGATGTCGATCTCGGTCGGTCTGCAGTACGGCATTCCACTGGAGTTCTACATCTCCAAGTTCTCCAACCTGCGGTTCGAACCGGCGGGCATGACCGACGACCCGGACATCCGGATCGCCACGAGCGTCCTCGACTACCTGTTCCGCAGGCTCGCGCTGGACTACCTGCCCTACGAGAAGCGGGCCCAGCTGGGCATCTTCACGGCCGAGGAACGGACCGAGCAGGTGTCGGGCACCGAACCGGACCGGGTCGACCTGGAAGACCTGCGGGGCGGGGTCCACGCGCAGCGGGAGCGGGAGACCGAGCCGCAGGTCCAGTCCAGCGCCGAACTGATGGAGCTGCACCTGGGCAAGGCCGCCGACGCGCCACTGTGCATGACGTGCGGCACGAAGATGCGGCCCGCCGGGTCGTGTTACGTCTGCGAGGGCTGCGGATCAACCTCCGGCTGCAGCTGACGAAATCGCTTGCCCGGTAGGGGGACCGCTGCTGGACTCTGTCCGTGAGCGGTGTCAGGTGGGAACGGCGACTGCACCAGGCCGGTGCGTCGTCGGCGCTCGCCCTGGCGCCGGGGCACCTTGTCGTCCACGAACGAAACACCCGCCTGGTCAGCCTGGATCCGGCGGACGGCTCGGTGCGCTGGGACGTTCCCGTCGGTACCTGGCCGCGCGCGGTGGTGATCACCGGACGGCGGTGTCTGCTCCTTCCGCAGAACACCGGCCTGGTGCTGTGCCTGGACCTCGACTCCGGTGATCGCGTCTGGACGGCCGGACCGTACGGCTTCGTCGGACATCTCGTGGTGGCCGATGACGTGGTGTTCGTCGGCGGCTGGCGGGGCTACACCCCGCTGCGTGCGCTGGACCTCGGCACCGGCAGGCTTCGGTGGGAAGCAGACCTTCGCGAGCACATCGTGCGGCCGATGCAGGTGGGGGCGGGCCTGCTGACCGGCCGGCCCGGCGACCGCGTCTTGCGGTTGCTGGACCGGCGCGACGGCAGGCCGCTGACCACGTGGAGCCTGCCGTCGCCACTCGGTGACCACGAGACCGCGTTCGTCGCGGACGAGGCCGGTGGTGTGCTGGTGCGGTGTGGCAGTCGTTCGATCGCCCGGCTCGTGCCGTCCGCCGGGACGGCGGAGCTGGTCGTCGAGGCCGATCTCCCGGCGGTCACCATGGAATACCTCGGCGGATTGCTGTGGCTGTGGGACCGCCGTAGTGGGTACACGCTGGTGAACCCGTCGGACGGGCGCACGCGGGGCAGGGTCGACCCCGGCAGGCAACTTGTCGGCTCGGTCGTCCCCGCCGGTGGCGGATACGTGGTCGCCGAGACCAACGGAGCCCTGCTCCGCCTGAGTCCTCAGGGGCGGATCGGCGACCGTGTCGTGGTGGGGCGGCGGATCAGGGCCCTGCACGGCCTCGAGCCGTCCGGGCTGCTCGTGGTGACGAAGGGCTCGCTGCTCGCATTCGAGCATCCGGGCTAGCTGGCTCGCGCCGCCGCGTCACGCAGGTGCCTGGTCAATGCGTCCGGTGTGGACAGAAACGGCGAGTGGTCGGCGGGCAGTTCGTAGACGTGCCGGCAGGGCAGCCGGGTGTACATGCGCCGCTGCGTGGCCGGGCCGAGCGCCCGGTCCCGCAGGCACTCGACGTACACCCGCGGCACACCGCCGAAGTCGCCACGCACCGCGGGCACCGGCGGCGGCGTGAGCGGCTCGGGGGCGAGCCGGGCGGCGGCCCACCGTGCCCGCTCCGGCTCGCATTCGCCGAAAAGCACTTTCTCCGGCTCGGACACCGTCATTGTCGCCGACGCCGGGTCGACGACGATGTGCTCGGCCAGGATCGAGTCCGGGTCGTCGCGCATCACGTCGGGCGGGGCCAGGCCGGCCGGGAGCAGGAAGGCCGACACGTAGACCAGCAAGCTGACCTGCCGCGGCAGCTCCTCGGCCAGCGCGGAGATGGTCATGCCGGACGAGCTGTGCCCGACGAGCACCACCGGTTCCGGCTGCGCGGCGATCAGATCGCGGAGTGCGTCGTACCCCGCGCGGTCGGGGACGAGGACGTCGTCGCCCGCCTGCCGCAGCCGGGTGGCGACGTCCTCCCAGCACCAGGCGCCGTGCCAGCGAGCGTGGATCAACGCAAAAGTGTGCATAACGCACACATTATGCGTGCGTTTCGCACGCGGCAAGCGGGTAGTCCGGCAGTGCGGTGTCGGTGGCGAGTTTGCCGGTCGCCGTGATCATCAGCTTGCGCACCATGCGGTTCGCGAACAGGGCGTTGCGGATCCGCAGGCGGGTGGCCGTCGTCGGCGCGAGGAACTGGCCGGGGTTCGCGCCGCGCTGCCAGCGGCCCGCGTACGGGCGCATGCGCCGCTCGTAGGCGGCCAGTGCGACGCGGTGGTCACCGCGGGCGGTGGCCAGTTCGCCCGCGAGGACGTACGCGCCGACGACGGCGGTGCCGACGCCCATCCCGCCGAGCGTCACGCCCCACGCCGCGTCGCCGAGCAGTGCGACCCGGCCCGACGTCCACCGGGGCGCGGTGACGCGGCTGACGGAGTCGAAGTACAGCTCCTCGGCGGCGGGCAGTGATTCGAGCAGCTGGGGTACGTGCCAGCCCATCCCGCCCAGTTCGCGCGTGATCATCTCCCGTTGCCATCCGGTGTCGTGCCAGTCGGCCTCGACCGGCGGCGCGGCGAACACGACCAGCGCCAGTGCCCGGTCGGGACCGTCGAGGCCGACACTCGCCATCCGTCCGGGGACGGCGTACTGCCGGGAGACGTCATCGAACCGCGGATCGGCAGGCACGTGCCAGCTGGCCAGGTAATGCCCGAGATGGCGGACGAAGTCCCGCTCCGGCCCGAACGTCAGCCGCCGCACGCCCGAGTGCAGGCCGTCGGCGCCGACCACCAGGTCGACCGTGCGGGACGCCCCGCCTGCGAGGTCGGCTCGTACGCCGTCCGCGGTCTCGGTCAGCCCGGTGATCCGCTCGCCGAACAGGTACTCCACCCGGTCGGCCGCACGGTCGTGCAGGACCCGGGACAGGTCGCGCCGCAGCACCTCGATCTCGCCACCGGCGAACTCCGCCGGGAGCGTGAAGATCTCCCGGTCCCGCTCGTCGACGGCGGTGATCGCGCCACCGCCGGTCGCCAGCGCCCGCAGTTCGTCGAGCACCCCCATCCGGCGCAGCACGCCCAGGTGGGTGGGGCCGCGGAAGTCGACGGCGAACCCGCTGGTCCGCAGCGCGGGTGCGGACTCCACCACGGTGACTTCCGCTCCGAAGTGGCTGAGCCAGTAGGCCACTGCCGGGCCGGCCACGCCGGCGCCCGACACGAGAACTCTGAAACCGCTCAACGTCATGATCGCTCCTTCAAAACTGTGTCTGACGGACACAGTGTACTATAGACACAGTTGTGACCGACTGCCAAGGAGTCCCGTGCCACCCTCGTTCGACGCCGCGACCGCCCTGTTGTGGGAGCCGCAGTCCGTGCCGCGCCGCGGCCCCCGTCCGGGCCTCACGCTGGACGCCGTCGCGCGGGCCGGCGTCGAGATCGCCGACGCCGACGGGCTGGCGGCCGTGACCATGCAGCGGGTAGCCGCCTCGCTGGGCGTCACCAAGATGGCGCTCTACCGCTACGTGCCCGGCAAGGACGAGCTGGTGGCGCTCATGGTCGATCGCGCCGTCGGGGAGCCGCCCGAGCTGGACGGTGACTGGCGGCCGCGCCTGCGAGGCTGGGCCCACGCGCTGTTCGAACGCTTCTGGCACCACCCCTGGGCCATCGCCGCGACGGTCGGCGCCCGTCCGGTCGGCCCGAACGAGGTCGGCTGGCTCGACGTGGCCGTCACCGCGCTCGACGGAACCGGGCTGCGTGGTGCGGAGATGCTCGACGTCGCCGTGACGCTGACCGGCCACGTCCGCGGCATCGCCCAGCAGGCCGCGTCCGCCCGGCACCCGGAGGAGGCGCTGGCCTCGACCCTCGCGGCGCTGGTGGCCGGCAGACGGGACCGGATGCCCGTGCTGGCCGCGGCGCTGGAGTCGGTGGCCGACGACGAACGGGACAACGCACTCGACTTCGGACTCGACCGCATACTCGACGGAGTGGCCTTGCTCATCACGAGCCGGACCCGCCCGGAGTGATACTGACGGCGTGAGCGTGACGGAGTTCGAGGAGCAGCGGCCACGCCTGTTCGGACTGGCCTACCGCCTGCTCGGGTCGGCGGCCGAGGCCGAGGACGTCGTGCAGGACGCCTACCTGCGCTGGAGCGAGAGCGACCGGTCGGTGATCCGGACGCCGTCGGCCTGGCTGGCCAAGGTGGTCACCAACCTGTCGCTGACCCGGCTGACCTCGGCCCGCGCCCGCAGGGAGACCTACGTCGGGCCGTGGCTGCCCGAACCGGTCTACACCGGCGACGGCGCGCTCGGCCCGCTGGAGGACGCCGAGCAGCGCGAGTCGGTGTCGATCGCGCTGCTCTACCTGCTGGAACGGCTGACGCCCACCGAGCGCGCGGTGTTCGTGCTGCGGGAGGCGTTCGGCTACAGCCACCGCGAGATCGCCGGGATCGTGGACCTGTCCGAGGCCAACAGCAGGCAGCTGCACAGCCGGGCCCGGCAGCACCTGGCCGACGCGCGGCCCCGGTACGAGCCGGACCCCGGCGACGGCAGGGAACTGCTGGCGCGGTTCCTCGCCGCGGCACGCGACGGCGATCTCGCCGGGCTGGAGCGGATGCTGGCGCAGGACGTCGTCCTGCGTTCCGACGGTGGCGGCAAGGTCACGGCCGCTCGCAAACCCGTGGCGGGACGGGACAAGGTGGCGCGGCTGTTCGCCGGTGGCTTCGCCGGGCTCGGGCCGGTCGAGCTGGCGTTCGTGGAGGTCAACGGCACCGCCGCGGTCGTGGGCCGGGCCGGGAAGTACGCCGGCATGCTCACGCTGACCGTGTCCGGCGGCCGGATCACCGAGCTGTACGCGATCGCCAACCCGGACAAGCTGGCCCACCTCCAGGCCACTGTCACATCCACCGGCGCTGTCCAGTTCTAGACGCATGATCGTGGTGACCGGGGGTACCGGAACGCTGGGCAGGAAAGTGGTCGGGGCGTTGCTCGACCGGGGTGAGCGGGTGCGGGTGCTCAGTCGCCGTGGCGGCGCGCCGCCCGGCGCGACCGGTATCGCCGCCGACCTGCGTGAGGACAGCCTCGGCGACGCGTTGCGGGGCGCCCGGGCGGTCGTGCACTGCGCCAGCACCCCCACCGGCGGGGACCGGAAGGCGGCGGACAACCTGCTCGCCGCCGGTGCGCCGCACCTGGTGTACGTCTCGATCGTCGGCGTGGACCGGATCCCGCTGGGGTACTACCGCACCAAGCTCGCCGTCGAGCGCAGGCTGGAAACCGCCGGGGTGCCGTACACGATCCTGCGGGCCACCCAGTTCCACGACCTCGTCCGCGGGCTCACCCGGGGTGCCGCCCGGCTGCCCGTCGTGCCTGCGCCGTCGGGCATCCGCGTGCAGCCGGTCGACAGCGGCGAGGTGGCGGACCGGCTGGCGGAGCTGGCACTGGGCGATCCCGCCGGGCGGGTGCCCGACCTCGGCGGGCCGGAGGTCCACGAGCTGGCCGACCTGATGCGGGCGTGCCTGCGGGCCGACGGCCGGCGCAGGCCGGTGTGGCGGATCCGGCTGGCGGGCCGGATCTACCGGGCCTACCGCGCCGGGTACAACCTCGTGCCCGACGGCGACCGGGGCGCGATCACGTTCCAGGAGTTCCTGGCTCGGTCCTAGCGTGGTAATGCCGGTGCACCCTCGCGCGGTTGCCGCAGGACGGCTTGCACCACTGCTGCCGGGAGTGCTCGCGCAGGAAGTACCGCACGCAGCGGGGTGCCGGACAGGCCCGTAGCCGCTCCGCCCCGGGGCCGCCGAGGAACTCGATCCCGGCCCCGGCCAGCGCCGCCAGCAGCCGCGGCGTCCGGCCGGCCGCCGCGGCGCGGGTGACCGCGCGGGGCCGCCGGCCGTCCGGCCAGTCCAGGTGTGGTGCCACCGGCACCGCCGCTGCCGCGTCGTTCAGAACGGCCAGTGCCTCCGGCGCGGGCGGCAGCCGGCCGGCGTCGGCCTTGCTCGGCGGACCGGGCAGGACCGCCCTGGCGAACAGCGAACGCACCGCCGTACGCAGCGCGAGCACCTGCCCGTGGGTCTGCTCGTCGGCGGTGAACCGGTCGAAGTCCTGCCCCAGCACGTCGTGCCGCTGCCGGACCCACGTCGTCAGGGCGGCAGGGTCGGGCAGCTCGTCCCGGACGCCACCATGCCCGTCATGGACGATCGTGTTGGCCAGGTCCAGTGCGAGGTGTGCCACGTGTGGAGTATAACGCCTCCTAATGGTTAAATGCCGAGACGCCATTAGGAGGCTGGATGCGTGACCTGCTGCGCGGGCTGCCCTCGCTCGCCGGACCGCTGCCGGAGTTCGACCCGTCGGCGGCGCCCGGCGATCCGCTGCCGCTGTTCGAGTCGTGGCTACGGGAGGCCGTGGCCGCCGGTGTGCGCGAGCCGCACGCCATGACCTTGTCCACAGTGGACGCCTCAGGGCGGCCCTCGGCACGCGTGCTGATCCTCAAGGACGCCGGACCGGACGGCTTCCGGTTCGCGTCGGCCGCGGGCGGCCGCAAGGGAGCCGAACTGGCTGCCACGCCCTTCGCCGCGCTGACGTTCTACTGGTCGTCGCTGGGCAGGCAGGTGCGTCTGCGCGGGGCGGTCACAGCGGCCCCGCGTGCGGACAGTGAGCGTGACTTCCTCGCCAGGGCGCCGCGTGCACGTGCCGTCGCGCTGGCCGGGCGGCAGAGCACGCCGCTGCGGGACCGCGCGGAGCTGGCCGCCGCGGTGGCCGCCGCAGACACCGGCACGGTGCCACCTGACTGGACGTTGTACACCGTCGAGCCGGACGAGTTCGAGTTCTGGCAGGCCGATTCCGGCCGGGCGCACGTCCGGCTGAGCTACCGGCGCCATGCCGCGGGCTGGGACAGGGAACTGCTGTGGCCCTGACGCCCGCCCAATTGCTGACCAGGATCGGCTCCGCGCACGAGCGGCTGCGCGACGCCGTCGCCGGGCTGACCGATGAGCGGGCACGCGGGGCGTCCGAACTGCCGGACTGGACGCGCGGGCACGTGCTCACCCACCTCGCCGAGCTGTCGGCGGCCTTCCTGCGGCAGACCGAGTACGCCGTGGAGGGCAGGCTCATCGAGGTTTACGACGGTGGCAGGCCCGCTCGCGCGGCCGCCATCGAGGCAGGTGCGGGACGCCCGGCCGCGCAGCTGGCCGAGGCCGTCACCACCGGCGCCCGCCGCCTGGCCACGGCGTGGGCGGCCGTGGACGGGCGGGGCTGGGCCCGCCCGGTGACCTACCGAGACGGTGTCCTGCTCGACATCGCCTTCTGCTGGTGGCGCGAGGTGAACATCCACCTGGTCGACGCGGACCTCGGCTACCGGCCGTCGGACTGGTCACCGGAGTTCTGCGGGCACGCACTGGACTTCCTGGCGCCACGCTCACCGGACGGCGTCCGCCTGGTGCTGCGGCCCGACGGCGGCGAGCCCGGGCGCGAGTGGGGTAGCGGTCCCGCCGTGGTGGTGGCGGGCGCGCTCACCGACCTCACCGCGTGGCTGGCGGGCCGCCGCCCCGACGGCCCGCTCCTCGGCAGGCTGCCCGAACTCGGGCCGTGGCCGTGATCAGGGGCCGATCGTCTCCCTGAGGAACCGGAACACCAGTGCCCACTTGAACGCCGCCTGTGCGTTGTCCGCCGCCGCTCCGTGCCCGCCCTCGATGTTCTCGTGGTAGAGCGGGGAGTAGCCCAGTTCCCGCATCCTGGCCACCATCTTCCTGGCGTGGCCCGGGTGCACCCGGTCGTCCCTTGTGGACGTGACGAACAACGTCGGCGGGTACCGGCGTCCACTGTGGACGTTCTGGTACGGCGAGTAGGCCGAGAGGAACTCCCAGTCGGCCGGGTCGTCGGGGTCGCCGTATTCCGCCATCCAGGACGCGCCGGCGAGCAGCTGGTGGTAGCGGCGCATGTCCAGCAGCGGAACCTGGCAGACGATGGCGCCGAACAGCTCCGGGTACCGCGTCAGCATGACGCCCATCAGCAGGCCGCCGTTGCTGCCGCCGATGATGCCCAGCCGCTCCGGCGTCGTCACACCGCGCTCGACCAGATCCCGTGCGACGGCGGCGAAGTCCTGGTAGGCCAGCGGCCGGTTCTCCCGCAGCACGCCGGTGTGCCAGTCCGGGCCGTACTCGCCACCGCCGCGGATGTTGGCGACCACGTAGGTACCGCCCTCGCTCAGCCAGCCCCGCCCGATCACGCCGCTGTAAGCCGGGGTCAGCGACACCTCGAACCCGCCGTACCCGTTGAGCAGGGTCGGGCCGGGGGTGTCCCGGCGGCCGACGACGAAGTACGGCACCCGCGTGCCGTCGTCGGAGGTGGCGAAGAACTGCTCCACCCGCAGGCCCTCGGCGTCGAAGAACCCGGGTGCCTGCTTGAGCACCTCCACGTCGCCGCCGACCTCGCCCCGGGACAGCGTCGCGGGCTCGGTGTAGCCGCTGGTGTCGAGGAAGTACTCGTCGCTGTGGTCGGGATCGGTGTCGATGATTTCCGCCGTGCCCGCCTCCGGTGCGCCGGCCAGCGGCTCGTCCACCCAGCCCTCCGGGCCGGGGGTGAGCACCCGCAGCCGGGCCTTGACGTCGGAGAGCATGCCCAGCAGCAGGTGGTTGCGGGTCCAGGTGAAGTACTCCAGCGACGTGTGCGCGTCGGGCCGGAACAGCACGGTGAACCGGCGGTCGCCGGCGAGGAACGCGTCGAACGGCATGCCGAGCAGCGATCCGGCCGGGTGCTCGGTGCCCTCGATCGTCCACGGCGAGCGGGGCCGTACCACCAGCCACTCCCGGTGCACGGAGAACCGCGCGTCCTCGGGCAGGTCCAGCCGGACCAGTGAGCCGTCCGGGTTCCGCAGGAAGCGTTCCGAGCGGTAGAAGTCGATGCTGCGGCCCACGAAGTCGCGTTCGAAGCCGGGGGTGGAGTCGTGGAAGGCGTAGACCGACACGTCGTCGGGTTTGCCCTCGAACACCGTCTCCGCCTCGGCGAGCGGGGTGCCGCGGCGCCACTGCTTGATGATGCGCGGGTAGCCGGAGCTGGTCAGCGATCCCGGCCCGAAGTCGGTCCCGACGTAGATGGTGTCGGCGTCGATCCAGCCGACCCTGCTCTTGGCCTCGGCGATTTCGAACCCTTCGTCGGCGAACCGCTTGCCGACCAGGTCGAACTCCCGCACCACGGCGGCGTCGGCGCCGCCGCGGGACAGCTCGACCAGCGCGCGGGTGTAGCCGGGGTGCAGGACGACGGCGCCCTGCCACACCCAGTTCTCGTCCTCGGCCTCGGCCAGCGCGTCGACGTCGAGCAGCAGCTCCCAGGCGGGGTCGGCCGTGCGGTACTGCTCCAGGGTGGTGCGCCGCCACAGCCCGCGCGGATGGTCGCCGTCGCGCCAGAAGTTGTAGAGGTACTCGCCTCGCCTGCGCACGTAGGGAATGCGGGTGTCGTCGTCGAGCACCTCGCGCACCCGGGTCCGCAGCCGTTCGAACGGCTCGGTCTCGGCGAGCGCGGCGACGGTCTCGGCGTTGCGCTCGCGGACCCAGTCCAGCGCGGTGTCGCCGGTGACGTCCTCCAGCCACAGGTACGGGTCGGTCATGGGGCCAGTATGCTCGACAACGCGCTGGGGGCGGCGTTGCCTGGGGGAGCGGGGGGGGACAGCGGGGGTTTCGTGGTCGACGACGAGCGCACGGGCAACTCGCCCCTGCGGGTGGTGGCCGTGCTGGTCGTGTTGCTGGGTTTCGTGCTGGCCGTCGGGCTGCTGGGTGCCCGCCCGGCGGTGGTCACCGGCAGCGCCACGCCTGCACCCGTCCTGACACCCGCGTCACCCGAGCCGGAAGCGGTACTGGAGCTGGGCACGAACCCGCTGCTCGGGCCGGGGATCCTGCTCCCGGAGGTCACCTGTGAACTGCCCGCCCTGCGGCGTTCGCCCGAGCAGCTGACCGCGTTCTACACGGCGGCGCTGCGTTGTCTCGACGCGGCGTGGCAGCCCGCGCTGGCCGCCGCGGGCGAGCCGTTCGCGCCGCCGGTACTGACGATCACCGACGGTCACGAGACGGCCTGCGGTGAGGCGCCTGCCGAGCAGGAGGCCACCGCGTACTACTGCGGCGCCGACAAGACGCTGACCATGCCGCGGCAGCGGCTGCTGGACACCGTCGGCGTCCGGCAGTCGGTGCACCTGTCGGTGCTGGCCCACGAGTACGCCCACCACGTGCAGGAACTCAGCGGGATCATGGTCGCCGCCGAACGGGAGATGGAGCGGCTGGGCCGACGCGACGAGGTGGTGCGCAGGCTGGAGCTGCAGGCCAACTGCTTCGCCGGGCTGTTCCTCGCCGCCGCGGCTGGCCGCGGTTCGGTCGGCGGGCAGGTGGCGCGGCAGGCGGCGGACGACTTCCGCAACACCGTCGGCAGCGACACCCACGGCACCGTGGAGAACCAGGCCGCGTGGGCACGCAAGGGGTTCGGACGTGAGCCGGTGGCCGTCTGCAACACCTTCGTGGCCGACGAGGCGGCCGTCCGCTGACTTTCGCCGTCGGCTACCAGCCCGTAGCCTGTGTGAGCCAGCTCACGACGACCGGGAGGAGCCTCCATGCGGATCGCCGACCTACTGCGCGCCAAGGGAACAGCCGTCGCGACGGTGCGACCGGACACGACAGTGACCGAGCTGCTCGCGGGCCTCGCCGAACACAACGTCGGCGCTCTGGTGGTGCTCGGCGACGAGGGCGTGGCGGGGATCGTCTCGGAACGTGACGTGGTGCGCCGCCTCAACGACCACGGCCCGGACCTGCTGAACCGGCCGGTCTCGTCGATCATGACCAAGGTGGTCGCGACCTGTACGCCGGAGGACTCGGTCGACGACCTGAGCAGGCTGATGACCGAGCGCCGCGTCCGGCACGTGCCGGTGCTCACCGACGGGAAGCTGTCCGGCATCGTCAGCATCGGCGACGTCGTCAAGAACCGGATCGACGAACTCGAGCACAGTCACGAGCAGCTGCAGAACTACATCGCACAGGGCTGACCGGCGAAGGCCACCTTCACACCCCCAGGTGGTGAAGGTGGCCTTCGTGTGTCAGCCGCCGCTGCCGTAGGGGCGGGTGAGGATTTCCAGGACGTGGCCGTCGGGGTCGTCGAAGTAGACGCCGCGGCCGCCGTCGTTGGTGTTGATCTCGCCAGGCCCCTGGTGTCCGGGCCCGGCCCAGTAGTCCACCCCGCCCTCGCGGATCCTGCCGAAGATCTCGTCGAACTCCCGCTCGCTGACCAGGAACGCGTAGTGCTGCGAGCGGATGTCGCCCTCGGTGTCCATGAAATCCAGCGAGACGTCGTTGCCGGTCTGTACCACCAGGAACGGGCCGAACGGCTGAGCTTCGGGCAGCCCGAGCAGGTCGGTCAGGAACTTCGCTGAGCGCTGCTTGTCGGTGGCGGCGATGACGGTGTGGTTGAGTTCGACGGCCATGGTGTCCTCCTCGTGAACCGGTGACACCACGACACTAAAAGCTCAAGTATGGTTGAGATCAATCCAACGAACCGGCTAATGCGGCGACACCGGCGGTGACCGCCGCCCGGCCGGTCTCGAAGCTGGTGCGGCCCGGCAGATGTGTCAGCAGCACCACGACGTAGCGCTCGTCGGCGCCGACCAGACCGGTGGAGTGCAGGACGAGCGAGTTGGCCGCCCGCATCCAGCCCTGCTTGACGGCCCACTCGGTGCCGGGGAGGGCGTCGGCGATGCCGAACCGCTGGGCGAACCCGTCGGCGGCCCGCTCCGGCGTCGCGGCGAGTGCCTCCACGATCAGGTCCCGGGACGGCTCCGGTAGCTGGTGCTCGATGAACTCGTAGATCCGGACGACGTCCTGTGCGCTGATCCGGGTCATCTCCCATTCGTCGGGCCGGCTGGGCACGCTGGTGTCGCGCAGCCCGATCCGCTCGGTCATGTCCTGGACGATCTCCCTGCCACCGCCCGCGGCCCACAGCGCCGAGGCGACACCGTCATGGCTGTCGGTCAGCATGCGGCGCACGTTCTGCCGGGCGGCCTCGTCCACCTCCGGCTGGTCCAGCAGCAGGTCCACGGCGATCAGCAGCTTGCTCACCGAAGCCGAGTAGAACCACTCGTCACCGGCGATGGTGGCGACGGTGCTTTCGGTCAGCCGGTCGAACACCGCCAGCCCCAGCTCGCCGCCTCCGCCGGTGACCTCGTCGACGGCGCCACGGACCCGGGTCGCCAGCTCCGCCTGTTCCCCGGCCGGCAGCGGCGTGGGGGAGCTGGACGGTGCGACGGGCGCGGGTTCCGGCGTCGCGCTGCCCGGGTCGGCCGCCACCTCGGGCGGGTGGCCGTCGACGTCGCGGGGCAGCGCCGAGACCACGACCGTGAGCGCGGCCGCGGTCACGACGACGGCGAGGAGGCTGACCAGCACGACCCGCGGTCTCATGGTGCATGAGTTAACCCGACCGAGTGATGCGTTGGCTGTGCGGAGCCTGTCGGTTCCCTGTCGAAACAGTCACGGATCCGCTCAACGGCCCGGTGGAACGCCCTGCACCGGTGTGATTCCGTAGGTGAACGTCTCGATGCCCCGGAACCCTGCCTGCGACAGCACTTCCGTCCGGCACTCCATCAGCTCGCCGGTGGCGGGGTCGATGACGATCTCCTCGATGAGCGGGCCGCCGGGCCAGCTACCCGGTGCCAGTTCCTCCAGCGTGAGCGTGACCCCCCGGCGCCCGTCGTCGGTGCCGGACTCGGTGACCTTGATCCCCGGCAGTTCGCCCATCATCCGGTAGACGGCGGCGCGCAGGTCCGGCGGGAGGAACGAGGTTTGCGCCAGCTGTGCCGCCATCTGGAACACATCCACCCGGGGCGGGTACACGTTCTCGTCGCAAATAAGCTGTGGGGAGTCGCAGATCGCCCGGTACAGCTCACGGGGATCACGTGGCAGCGAAGCCAGGAACTCCACGGTCGGGTCCCAGAACGTGCCCGGTTCGCGCTTCCGGCCGACCGGCACCGGGAACTGCCCGTAGGGCGCCCGTTCCTCCTTGGCGATGTCACGGTAGTCGTCACCGGGGTCCTTGCAGCCCTGCAGCTTCTTCTCGCCGGGTGCGTACCGCCGCAGCCATTCCTGTGCCGGGTCGGCCGGAACCCACAGCTCGGTGACGTCGCCGATGCGGGTGAGCCGGCAGCCCGGGATGGTCCTCGTTTCGTCCTCGCGGGAGTAGGAGGTCGCCCGGACGTAGCGGAACTGGCCGGGCGCGAGCACCGGCTGCCCGGCGGCGGCCGCGACCACCCGGTCCAGTAGCTGAGCCGGTGTCGCCGGCACCTCGGGCCGGTTGCCGCCGAGCACCAGCGCCCCTGCCAGGGTGATCGCCACGGCGGCCGCGGCCGCCACCGGGATCACCACACGGCGTCGCCACCGGGGCGCCGGGTGGGCCGGCGGTCGCGGCGGTGCGGCGAGCACGCGGGCGTAGCCAGCCTGGTAGGCCTCGTCCGTCATGGCCGGGGTGTCCGCGCGAAGCTCGTCGAGCGCGGTGTCGAGCAGGTCGTCACGCATCGTCGGTCCGCCCTTCTCGGGTTCGCAGGTGGATGCCGAGCCGTGTCCGGGTGCGGTGCAGCCGTACCCGCACCGTGCTCGCGGACATGCCCAGCACGGTGGCGATCTCGGTGGGGGTGAGGTCGGCCCAGGCGGTGAGCAGGAGGACGTCGCGGTCGGCCGGTTTCAGCGCCGCCAGCGCCCCGCTCAGCTCCTCGGCCAGCACGGTCGCGTCGACGGCCTCGGCCACTCTGCCGCTCACGTCGTCGGCCCCCGCCGGCCGCATCCCGTGCCTGCGCCAGGCCCGCAGGCGGCGCTCCTCGGTGCGGACGTGGTTGCGCAGCAGGTTGGTGGCGATGCCGTAGAGCCACGTCTTGGTCCCGGCGCGGGAGGGGTCGTAGCGGTCCCGGTGCTCCCAGAAGGCGAGGAACGCGTCGGCGACGAGGTCGTCGGCGATCTCGCTGCCCACCCGGGCAGCCAGGTAGTGGTGCAGGCCGCGGGCGTGCGTCGCGTACAGCTCCGCCAGCTCGTTGCCAGCCGGTGGATCCCCCATGTGTGGCGCTTCCGGTCCGATGTCGGTCGCTGGTCTCACGCGGCTTGTTGACCGCGGGACCGCTCAGCGTTTCACTCGCGCCAGCCGGTCAGCTCCACCGACTTCGCGGTGTCGACGCGGAAGGCCAGCGACGCCTCCGCGCTCGCCCCCGGAGCCAGCTCGAACCGCCACCGGACCTCGCCCAGCTCGGTGATCTCGGCGGGCTGCGGGGTGGCGTCGACATCGCGCACGGTGATCTCGGGGTGGCGGGCGACCGGGACCTGGTCGAGCAGGGTGACCGTGGCCTGCCGTGGCGAGTGGTTGGTGACCGTGTACCGGTAGGCGACCTCGCGCCTGCGGCTGGAGCCGAGCGCCGCCTTGCCCGCGGTGCGCCGGGTCAGCTCACGTTCGACGTGGATGCGGTCGTCGACGCCGAGCGCGAGCTCGACTTCCTCGCCGGGTGCCCAGGTGTCCAGCCGGGTGGAGCCGGTGAACTCGGCTTCGTGGAACACCGCGGCGGGTCCGGGCAGCAGTGTGTGCTCGCCCGCGTTCGTGACGGTGGCACGCAGGTAGGCCTCGGCGGAGTGCACCGGTGCGACGACGTGGTCGAGCTGGGCGGGCGCCTCGGTGACGGCGAGGGTGGTGCGGTGCGCGGTGCCGTCGGAGGGCACCGCGACGGCCCGACCGGGCCGGTAGGTGGCGGCCGTCGTGCCCTGCTCGACCTCGGCGGTCCGCTGCCGCATCGGTGCCGCCACGGCGGCGGTGGCCATTTCCTGGGCGCCGCCGCCGTAGGCCGCCAGGGGGGCGGCCTGCGGCTGGTGGTCGAGGAACCACGGGGTCAGCTCGGGCACCGACAGCGTGGTCGCCGGGCGTGCGGTGGAGAGCGCGAGGCCGGCAGCAGGCCAGTCCTCGCCGGTGTGCTGGGTGACCATGCCGTACCAGGTGACGGTCATCGTGTCGCCGCGCAGCCGCAGGTCGTAGCCGGGTGTCCAGTGTGCCTCGGTGACCACATAGGACACTTCCAGCTCGACCTCGGCGTCACCGGCCCCCTCGTGTGGTTCCAGTTCGATCACGACGCCGGTGCGGTCGGGTGCGCTGCCTGTCTGGAGCTGGTCGACCTGCCTGCTGACCGCGGCCAGTTCCTCGGCGAGCCGGGCGGAGGCGTCGGCCAGCTCCCTGCGCTCGGCGAGCACCCGCCCCAGCTGGTCGCCGAGATCGCGGTTGACCTCCGCCACCCTGCCCGGCTCCGCGGTGCCGGTGGCCAGCGCCTTCGCCAGCGCGGACCCGGCCCGCCCGCCCAGTGACTCGAGCAGCCGGGCCCGCGAGTCCGCGACGGCCTGCGCGTCGGCCAGCTCGTCGATCCGCGCGCGCACCGCGCGCTGCTGGTCCAGCAGGTCGGCGAGACCGCTGCCGGACGGCCGCGCCCGCACGTCCGGGCGGACGTCGACGCCGAGCACCGTCGCCGGGCCCGAACCGGTGGCGCGCACGGAGTCCGGCAGCAGGCCGAGCGGCAGCCCGGCCAGCACGAACCTGTTGTCCGCGCCGAGCCTGGCCCGGCCGCGGCGGGTGACCCGGGCGCCGCTGGGGTAGACGGTGACGGCGGTGATGGGGGCGGTCACGGTGGTCGGCATACCGCGACGTTAGTCGGTCTCGCCGGGGGATTTCTTGACACGATGGGGGACGGGGGTCAATGTCATCGCGTCCGAGAGTGTCCACCCACACCCGTCGATGGGGGTTCGCGCGTGAGATCCGCTCGCCTCGCCGTCCTGCTCGCTGCCGTGACCGTGCTGCCGCTGACCGCTGTTCCCGCCCATGCCGATCCACCGAAGGGGCCGGTGTTCGAGAACGGCGAGGCCCAGCCGGTGTTCGACCCCGCCGACGTGGTGCGGGACAACGTCTGGGTGACCGCGCCGGTCGACAGCGACCGTGACGGCAAGCTCGACGAGGTCCACGTCGAGGTGGTCCGGCCGAGGGCGACACAGAACGGGCTCAAGGTGCCGGTCGTCTACCAGGCCAGCCCGTACTACGCCGGCGGCAACGACGTCGCCAACCACAACGTCGACGTGGAGCTGTACGTCCCCGGGCAGCCCAAGCCGGCGGCGGGGCCGCGTGTCCCGGTCTCGTCGGTCGGCCCGGCGCCGATCACCTGGCGGTACGAGCAGTACTTCACCGCCCGCGGATTCGCCGTGGTGTACGGCGAATCGCTGGGCAGCGGGCAGTCCAGCGGCTGCCCCACGACCGGCGGGCGCAACGAGACGATCGGCGCGAAGTCCGTCGTCGACTGGCTGAACGGCCGCGCCCCGGCACGCGACGCGGGCGGCACGGCGGCGACCGCGGGCTGGACCACCGGCAACACGGCGATGATGGGCGTGTCCTACAACGGGACGCTGCCCAACGCCGTCGCCAGCACCGGTGTCGACGGGCTGAAGACGATCGTGCCGATCGCCGCGATCTCCAGCTGGTACGACTACTACCGGGAGGACGGTGCCGTGGTCGCGCCCGGCGGTTTCCAGGGCGAGGACGCGGACGTGCTGGCGGAGTACGTCTACACCCGCACCGACCGGGAGATCTGCAAGCCGGTCATCGCCGAGCTGCTCGCCGAGCAGGACCGGGTGACCGGTGACTACAGCGAGTTCTGGGACGAGCGGAACTACCTCAACGACGTCGGCAAGGTGAAGGCGTCGGTGCTGGCCGTCCACGGCCTCAACGACTGGAACGTCACCACCAGCCAGGTCGCCAACTGGTACCACGAGCTGCGGGCCCGCGGCGTCGAGCACAAGATCTGGTGGCACCAGTCCGGCCACGCCGACCCGTACACGCTGCGCCGTGACGAGTGGCTGAGCACGCTGAACAAGTGGTTCTCGCACTACCTGTACGGCCTGGACAACGGCATCGAGAAGGCGCCGAAGTCGACCATCCAGCGGGAGGACAAGTCCTGGGTGGACGAGGCCGACTGGCCCGCCCCGGGGACCGCGAACGCGACCGTCCATCCGTGGCCGGGCGGCGGGAGCAAGGGCAAGCTGGACGTGCGGCACGGCCTGCCCGGCAGGCCTAACGTCGAGCGGCTCGCCGACGACGCGACGAAGACCGTCGAGCAGCTGGTCGACCTGTCCAGCTCGGGTAACCGCCTGGCGTACTCGACGGTGGCCGCGCGGCAGCCGGTGCGGCTGAGCGGGGCCGCGACCGTCGACGCGCGCCTGTCGTTCGACCGGCCCGCGGCCAATGTGACCGGTGTGCTCGTCGACAGGGCGCCGGACGGCAAGGCGACGGTGATCACCCGCGGCTGGACCGATCCGCAGAACCGCAAGGATCCGGCGAGGACTGAGCCGATCGAGCCGGGGAAGTCCTACCGGATCTCGTTCGACCTGCAGCCCGACGACTACCTGCTGGCCGCCGGTCACAAGCTGGAGTTCGTGTTGCTGTCCAGCGACCACGACTTCACCCTGCGGCCGAAGCCGGGGGCCGGGGTGGCGATGGACCTGACGAAGACGTCGGTCACGCTGCCGGTCGTCGGCGGGAAGGGCGCTTTGCTGGCAGCGTTCTGACGGCTCGAAGCACGTGAAGGCCACCTTCATCACGTGAGATGTCAGGGCCCCGGGCGAAGTCCGGTGCTGTGTGCCTCCAATGTGGCATTGGGATAGTTGTAGTTCCCCAATGCCACATTGGGGGAGTTCGCTGGGTCTCTTTCGTGGTGGCGGCTGGGTCCGTTGGGGCGGATGTGACTGGTGAGGCCGCGGCCCCGGCAAAGTCCGGGGTGTGGCAGTGCCAGGGGATGGTCCCGAGCGTAGAACTCGCGTGCCGGAATGCAGAACTCGCGTGCGCGAGCGCAGAACTCACGATGTGGACCGGGTTTCTCACGTGGTGCCGGGCGCCCGCGTGAACGGGCCGTTCGCGCGAGTCCTCCGTTCCCGACCCGCGAGTGCACGTTCCCGCCTGGCCGAACGGGCCACTCGCCGCGAGTCCCACCGTCGTGCACGCGAGTTCCACGCTCCGGCACGCGAACTCCACGCTCCCGCGCCCTGCAGACTCCGAGTTTGCCGGAGCCATGGCATGAGACGCCGTGAGTGCCCCCTTCCGGCATCAAGGTCACCACACCAGTCCCACCAGTCACACCTGTAAGGCAGCGGGGGAGCTTTACCGCTCTTCATCGCCAGCCGCCGCGGCCCGGTAATTCGCACAGATGTTCCATTCGCGGCCGTCCCTGTGGACAGCTTTTCCACATTTCCGCAACCGGGTTTCCATTTCGCCCCAGCCCGGCATTGTGGAGACATGACCACTTCATCCCGCTCCAGAACACCGCGGACCCGGATCAAACTCGGCAGCGATCCGGGAGACCTGCTCGCCGCGCTGCCGTACCTGCTCGGCTTCCGGCCCGCCCGGTCGCTGGTCCTGATCGGCCACCGAGGCCGAAGACCCAGTGTCGTCGGCCGGGTCGCCAGACTCGACCTGCCCCCGCCCCGGTACGACGAGGAGGCGGCCGCGATGGTGGTGACACCGGGTCGCATGGGCGACGACTTCGGCGTGACCCTCGTCGTGGTCGGCAAGCACGACGAGGAGCCGCAGGCGCCCAGAGCGCTGGGTGGCAGGCTGCCGCACAGCGGCCTCGTCGACGCTGTCGGCGCGCGGCTGGCCGGTTGCGGAATCGGCCTGCTGCACGCGATGTGGGTTCCGGAGATCGGCACCGGCGAGCAGTGGCACTGCTACCAGGACACCGGCTGCGGCGGCGTCCTGCCGGAGATCGAGAGTTCGGTCGCGGCCGCCACCGTGTCGGCCACCGGACAGGTCACCTACGGCAGCAGGGACGAGATGGCGGCCGTACTGGCCCCCGACCCGCCCGACGCGCTGGCTCGCCGGTCGGCGTTGCTCGCCAAGGCCAGCGTGGCGGCCCGCGGTGACCCGGCCTGGTCGGATAAGGCCACCGCCGCCGGGCTGGCGGTCGTCCGCGCCGCGCTGACCGAGTCCGAACGCGGCACGCTCGACCTGACCGACGACAGGATCGTCCGGCTGGCGACGGCCCTGGGCAACAGCCGGGTCCGCGACGCCTGCCTGGCGCTGGCGGTGAACGCCGCCGACGAGCCGTGCCGGGCAGCCGAGCGGCTCTGGCTGGCACTGACCCGTGCCACGCCCGCACCGGAACGCGCGGACCCGGCCAGCCTGCTCGCCTACGCGCACTACCAGCGCGGCAGTGGAGCGTTCGCGGTCATGGCACTGGAGGCGGCGCTGGACGCCGACCCCGGCCACGTGCTGTCCACCCTGCTCCTGGCGTGCCTGAACAAGGCGTTGCCACCCCGGCAGGTGGCCGGCGTCGGGCGCAGCGCCAAGGACGACCTGGGCTGGCCCGAGCCGGCCGGGCCTACCGAACCTGGCGGGACTGGGTGAACGTCCAGGCGTCGGCGACGATCCCGGTGAGGTCGGTGCGCTCGGGCTTCCAGCCGAGGTCCTCCCTGGCCCGGTCGCTGGCGGCCACCAGCACGGCCGGGTCACCGGCCCGCCGCGGCGCCACGGCGGCGGGGATCGGGTGGCCGGTCACCTCGCGGCAGGCCTCGATGACTTGCCGCACGGAGAAGCCGGTGCCGTTGCCCAGGTTGTAGATGCGGTGCTCACCGGCCGTGGCGGCCGCCAGCGCGAGCAGGTGCGCGTCGGCGAGGTCGGTGACGTGGATGTAGTCCCGGACGGCGGTGCCGTCCTCGGTGGGGTAGTCCTCGCCGTAGATCTGCACCTGGGGCCGGTCGCCGGTGGCGACCTGCAGGACCAGCGGAATGAGGTGGGTTTCGGTGAGGTGCCGTTCGCCGTAGGCGCCGTAGGCGCCCGCCACGTTGAAGTACCGCAGGCTCACCGCCGCCAGGCCGTGGGCGCGGGCGTAACTGGTGATCGCGTGGTCGACCGCCAGTTTGGTCGCGCCGTAGGTGTTGGTCGGCCGGGTCGGCATGGTCTCGGCGATCGGCGAGGTCTCCGGCTCGCCGTAGGTCGCCGCCGTGGACGAGAACACCAGCCGCGGGGTGCCGTGCCTGCGCATGGCGTCCAGCAGACGAAGGGAGGTCCCCACGTTGCCGTGCCAGTACTTCGCCGGGTCCTGCATGGACTCGCCGACCAGTGACTTCGCGGCGAAGTGGAGCACGCCGTCGAAGCCCTCGGCCAGCAGGGTCTCGGCGGTCTCGGCCGCGTCGCCCTCGATGAAACGCGCACCGCCGGGAACGGCGTCGGCGTGACCGGTGGACAGGTCGTCCACCACCACGACCTCGTGGCCTGCCTCCACCAGCCGGGCCGCGCAGACGCTGCCGACGTAGCCGGCTCCGCCCGTGACGACCAACTTCATTGGCTTGTTTCCGCTCGACATCGGTGACGGGCTCCTTAGTGCGGTGGGGTATCGGCGGGTGTGGGCACACAGTGTCCACCCTGTTGACGTCCGGGCCCGCGCCGGGTTGCCGCGACGGTGACCGCGGCAACCGTGAGTGCGAGTGCCATCAGCGCGGCACTCACCCACAACGGTGAACGGAACCCGGCTCCCGCGCCGATGGCGAGGCCGCCGAACCACGGGCCGATGGTGCTGCCCACGTTGAACGCGGCCGTGGCGAGGCCGCCGGCGAGAGTGGGGGCCTCGGTCGCCACGGTGAACACCCTGGCGATCAGCGCCGAGCCGGTACCGAAAGCGAGCACTCCCTGGACGAGGACGAGCACGACGGCGGTCACCGGCTCGGCCGCGGCGAGGGCGAACACCGACCAGCCGATGAGCAACGCGACCATGCCGGTCGCCAGCACGGCGTGCTGGCGGCGGTCGGCCAGCCGGCCGGAGATGGTGACACCGAGAAAGGAGCCGATTCCGAACAGAGCCAGCAGCGCGGGCACCCAGCCGGTGGCGAGGCCGGTGACGCCGGTCAGCAGCGGTGCCAGGTAGGTGAAGGCGCAGAAGGTCGCGCCCTGCACCAGCGCGGCCAGCGACAGGGTGATCAGCAGGCGTCGGTTGCGCAGCGCGCGGAGTTCACCGCGGGCGCTCGCACCCGGGTCCGGCCGGTCGTCCGGAATGGACCGGGCGACCGCGACGAGCGCGGGCAGCGACACCAGCGCGACGGCCCAGAACGCGGACCGCCAGCCCCAGTACTGGCCGAGCACCGCGCCGGCGGGCACGCCCGCCACGCAGGCGACGGTGACGCCGCTGACGACGATCGAGGTGGCCCGGCCGCGGGCGGCAGGGGCGACCATGGCTGTCGCGGTCGCCAGCGCCGTGGCCCAGAAGCCCGCGCTGGACAGCGCGGCGACGATCCGGGTCGCCAGCAGCACGGCGTAGCTGGTGGTGAGCGCGCCGATGACATGAACGGCGATGAAGACGATCAGGAAGGAGGTGAGGCAGCGGCGGCGGGACCAGCGCAGGCCGGCGACGGCCATGACCGGCGCGCCGACCACCATGCCGATGGCGAACGCCGAGGTCAGCCACCCCGCGGCGGGGATGGTGACGTCCAGGTCGGCCGCGATGTCGGGCAGCAGACCGGACAGCATGAACTCGGACGTGCCCTGGGTGAAGACGGCCAGGCCGAGCAGGTAGACAGCAAGAGGCATCGGTGAACTCCGCGGGTGTCGTGGAATCGACAGGAGAAACCGCGGCGGGACAGTGAAAGGAGCATGCCGCACCGCCGCGGGGAGACCCGGGCCGGTGATCCGATGGCGGCTGCCGGCGGCACGCTGCACAGCGTGCGGCGCCGGAAGTGAGAACGCGTCAGCGACGCGGGGTCAGCCACCGGAGGACCGGTGGCTGGATTCTGGATGCCTCTGGGCTCGACACGGGGTGGACGTTAACAGCGCCCGGCCCGCCGCGTCGAACCGGTTTACGAGTCCCGGCCCGCGCCCGCCGACGGCACCCCGAGGAACGTGCGGGGAGCACGCAGCCCGACGCGGTCGAACGCGGCGAACACCGCCTTCGACACCTGGTCGACGTCCGCGGAGCGCACCAGTGCGATCGCCGAACCGCCGAACCCGCCACCGGTCATGCGGGCGCCGAGCGCACCGCCCTCCTTGGCCGAGTCGACCGCCAGGTCGAGTTCGGGGGAGGAGATCCGGTAGTCGTCGCGCATGCTCACGTGCGAGGCGTCGAGTGCGGAGCCGATGTCGGCCATGCGGCCTGCCCGCAGCAGCTCGACGACATCGAGCACGCGCTGGTTCTCGGTGACCACGTGCCGTACCAGCGGGCCGAGTTCGGCGGGCAGCGCGTCGAGCGCGGCCGGCAGCCCGGCCAGGTCGACGTCACGCAGGGCGGGCACGCCCAGCAGCCCGGCCGCGCGCTCGGTGCCCCTGCGGCGCTCGCCGTAGCCGCCGTCGGCGTGCGAGTGCTTGGTGCGGGTGTCGATGACCAGCACCTCCAGCCCGGCCGACGAGGCGTCGAACGGGATCTGCTCGGCCTCGCCGCTGCGGACGTCCAGGAACAGCACGTGCGACTCGGTGCAGCGCAGCGAGGCCGTCTGGTCGAGCAGACCGGTGGGGGCCCCGACGAAGTCGTTCTCCGCACGCTGCACCCAGCGGGCGATGTCCGGCAGCTCCGGGGCGCCCGGCGTCCGGCCGGGCTCGACACCGGCCAGGCCGAGCAGCGCGAGCGCCACGGCACACTCCAGCGCGTGTGACGACGACAGACCGGCACCGGTCGGCACGTCACCGGCGAGCACCACGTCGGCACCGCGGTCGTAGCCCTGGTCCCGCAGCACCCAGGCGATCCCGGCAGGGTAGGCGCCCCAGCCCTCGACTCCGCCGGGGCGCAGGTCCGGGATGGCGACCGGGGCCGCCCGCTGGACCCGCCCGTCCGAACCGAGGGTGGCGACGGTGAACAGCTGGTCGTCACGCGGCGCCGCGGCGGCGGCGATCCGGTGCGGCAGGGCGAACGGCAGCACGAAGCCGTCGTTGTAGTCGGTGTGCTCCCCGATCAGGTTGACCCTGCCGGGGGCCGACCAGACGCCGGCGGGTGCACTGCCGTGCACCGCGGTGAACGTGGCGGCGGCCTCGGCCGCCGGCGTCGATCCGTTCGAGCTCGCGAAACCTTCGGTCACCGACGGCTCACTGGGCCTGGGCGAGTACGGCGTGCAGCACGGTCGGCGCGATCTTGACCGTGTTGCTCTCCCCGGACACCTCGACGGCCGCGGTCGCACCGCTGGCCTTGCCGATCGACACCGTCCGCCCCGGCAGCATCCCGACCGCCTTCAGCTCCGTCATCAGCGACTCGTCCTCCTGGACGTACTCGGCGATACGGCGGATCTCGACCTTGCCGCCACCGGCGCGAGCGAACTCGTCCAGCCGCACCAGGTCGGCCTCGGCCGCGGGAGCGGGCTCGCCGACCCCCAGCTTGTCCAGCCCCGGGATCGGGTTGCCGTACGGCGACGTGGTCGGGTTGTTCAGCAGCGTCACCAGCTTGCGCTCGACGGCCTCGCTCATCACGTGCTCCCAGCGGCACGCCTCCGGGTGAACGTGCTCCCACTCCAGGCCGATCACATCGACGAGCAGGCGTTCGGCGAGCCGGTGCTTACGCATGACCGCGATGGCCAGCTCGCGGCCGTGCTCGGTGAGCTTGAGGTGCCGGTCGTCGGCCACCACCACCAAGCCGTCGCGTTCCATGCGCGCCACCGTCTGGCTCACGGTCGGGCCGCTCTGCTGCAGGCGCTCGGCGATCCGGGCGCGCAGCGGGACGACACCTTCCTCTTCGAGCTCGAAGATGGTGCGCAGGTACATCTCGGTGGTGTCGATGAGCTCGTTCACATCTGTCCCCTTCGTCCGCCCTACTCATCGTAGTCGCTCTCACCGACACACTCCGAAAGCACTAGCCTCGACGCATGCACCCATCCGCCGTCGTCTGGGATCGCGCGCTGCTGGGCTACGACCTGGGCGGCGACCATCCGTTCAACCCCGTCCGGCTGGAGCTGACCATCCGCCTGGCCACCGAGCTGGGTGTGCTCGACGGTGTCGAGCTGCTCGTCCCCGAACCGGCCGGCGAGGCCGAGCTGTACCGCGCGCACTCGGCCGAGTACCTGGAGGCGGTGAAGCAGGCGCCGCTGGCCGGCTGGGACGTCGGCCACGGCCTGGGCACCCCGGACAATCCGGTCTTCTCCCAGATGCACGAGTCCTCCGCGCTGGTCGTCGGCTCCACCATGCTGGCGGCGCGCAAGCTCGCCACCGGCGAGGCCACCAGGGCGGTCAACATCGCGGGCGGGCTGCACCACGCGATGCGTGACCGGGCGTCCGGTTTCTGTGTCTACAACGACTGTTCGGTGGCCATCTCCTGGTTGCTGGAGAACGGGTTCGACCGGGTGGCCTATGTGGACACCGACGTGCACCACGGCGACGGCGTGCAGGCCGCGTTCTACGACGACCCCCGCGTGCTCACCGTGTCGCTGCACCAGCACCCGTTCACGCTCTTCCCCGGCACCGGCTACTCGTCGGAGACCGGCAGCGGCAAGGCCGAAGGCACGTCGGTGAACATCCCGCTGCCGCCGCGGACCCGCGACGGCGGCTGGCTGCGGGCGTTCCACGCCGTGGTGCCCTCGCTGCTGGCCGAGTTCGAACCGCAGATCCTGGTCAGCCAGTGCGGTGTGGACTCCCACGACGTGGACCCGCTCGCCGACCTGGCGCTCACGGTGGACGGCCACCGCACCATCTACCGGACGCTGCGCGACCTCGCCGAGCGCCACACCGGCGGCCGGTGGCTGGCCGTCGGCGGTGGCGGCTACCAGCTGGTGCGGGTCGTGCCCCGGTCGTGGACGCACCTGATCGCCACCGTCCTCGACCGCGACATCGCCCCGGACACCCCGCTGCCGCCGGGCTGGCTGGACACCGTCCGCAGGGCAGCGCCGCACACCGAGACGCCGGTGACCATGTCCGACGGCGCGGACACCGGGTACGCGCCGTGGGGCGACGGGCAGGACCAGACGGTCGACGTCGCCATCCGGGACACCCGGCGGGCGGTCTTCCCGCTGCACGGACTCGACCCGGACGATCCGAGGGACTGACACATGGCCAGGGATCCCTTCGACTATCCCCGCGAGTGGGAAGCCGACGTGCTGCTGTCCGACGGGGGCACCGTGCACCTGCGCCCCGTCGTCCCCGACGACGCCGACGGGCTCGTCGCACTGCACTCCCGGCTCTCCGACCGCACCCGTTACCTGCGGTACTTCGGCGCCTACCCGCGGATCCCGCAGCGCGACCTGGAGCGGTTCTCCGTCGTCGACCACCACGACCGGGTGGCGTTCGCCGCGTTCCTCGGCGACGACATCGTGGCCGTCGGCCGCTACGAGCGCATCGACGGCGGCGACTCGGCCGAGGTGGCCTTCGTGGTCGACGACGCCCACCAGGGCCGCGGACTCGGTTCGATCCTGCTCGAACACCTCGCCGCCGCGGCGTCGGAGTCCGGCCTGCGCCGGTTCGTCGCCGAGGTACTGGCGGAGAACGCCCAGATGGTCCGGGTGTTCCGGGACGCGGGCTACGAGGTCAGCAGGGCGTTCGAGGAGGGCGTGGTCCACCTCGAGTTCGCCATCGACCCCACCGAGGAGTCGCTGGCGGTGGCCCGCTCGCGGGAGCAGGCCGCAGAAGCACGCAGCGTGCACAACCTGCTGCATCCCGGCTCGGTCGCGGTGATCGGCGCCTCCACCGATCCCACCAAGGTCGGCTACGCGGTGCTCACCAACCTGCTGTCGGCCGACTTCGCGGGCACCGTGTACCCGGTCAACCCGGAGCACCGCTCGGTGCGCGGCGTGCGGGCCTACCCCTCGGTGGTCGACATCCCCGACCCGGTCGACCTCGCGGTCGTCGCCGTGCCCGCCGACCAGGTCGAGTCCGTGCTGGACGGTGCGCTGGCCAAGGGCGTGAAGACGCTGCTGATCGTGTCCGGCGGCTTCGCCGAGTCCGGCCCGCACGGCCTGCACGCCGAGCTGCGCCTGGTCGGCGAGGCGAGGGCACACGGCATGCGGGTGGTGGGCCCCAACGCGCTCGGCGTCCTCAACACCGCGCCCGATGTGCGGCTCAACGCCACCCTCGCACCCCGGCTGCCTGCCCGCGGGCGCACCGGGTTCTTCTGCCAGTCCGGCGCGCTCGGCTCGGCCATCCTCGCCGACGCCGAGGCACGCGGGCTGGGGCTGTCGACGTTCGTCTCGGCCGGTAACCGCGCCGACGTGTCCGGCAACGACCTGCTGCAGTACTGGGAGACCGACCCGGCCACCGATCTCGTGCTGCTGTACCTGGAGTCGTTCGGCAACCCGCGCAAGTTCGCCCGCCTGGCGCGGCGGCTGGCCCGCACGAAGCCGATCGTGGCGGTCAAGTCGGGACGGCACGCGGTCCGGCCGGGCCTTGCGGCGACGTCCACCGACGTCGACGAGTCCAGCGTGCAGGCCCTGTTCGAGCAGGCAGGCGTGGTGCGGGTGGACACGCTGGCGCAGCTGTTCGACACCGCGCTGGTGTTCGCCCACCAGCCGCTGCCGTCGGGGCCGAGGGTCGGCATCGTCGGCAATTCCAGCGCCATCGGCCTGCTGGCCGCCGACACGGCGCGGGCGCAGGGGCTGCGGCTGGCGTTCGACCCGGTCGACGTCGGGCCGCAGGCCACACCCGAGGAGTTCGCCGAAGCCGTCCGGGAGGCGCTGGTCTCGCCGGACACCGACGCACTGGTCGCGGTGTTCGCGCCGCCACTGGCGATCCCCGGCACCAGCTACGCCCGCGCGCTGCGGGAGGTGGTGTCCGCGCAGCCGCACGGGAAGCCGATCGTGTCGACGTTCCTGGCCGCCGAGGGCGTACCCGACGAGCTGGCCGTGTTGTCCGAGGACGGCGCGCCGACGCGGGGCTCGGTGCCGTCCTACCCGAGCCCGGAGCGCGCGGTGAACGCGCTGGCCAGGGTGGTGCGTTACGCCGCGTGGCGGCAGCGCCCGCAGGGCTCGCTGACCCGGCCCGCCGGCCTGCACGCCGAGCAGGCGCAGGTGGTGGTGCGGGAACTGCTGGAGGCCGAGGACGGCAAGACCACCATGCTGTCCGACGCCGACGTGGTGCGGGTGCTCGGCTGCTACGGCATCGACGTGGTCGCGTTCCGGGTGGTCTCCTCGCCGGACGAGGCGGTCGCCGCGGCGGCCGAACTCGGTTACCCGGTGACCCTCAAGGCCGTCGACGAGCGCCTGCGCGGGCGTCCCGACCTGGCCGGGGTACGGCTGGACCTGACGTCGGAGGAGGGCGTGCGCACCAGTTACGCGGCACTCGCCGAGATCTCCGGTGACGAGGAGGTCTACGTCCAGGCGATGGCGCCGAAGGGACTGTCCTGTGTGATCGGCCTGCAGGACGACCCCTCGTTCGGCACGCTGGTGTCGTTCGGGTTGTCCGGCCTGGTGAGCAACCTGCTGGGGGACCGGGCCTACCGGGCGGTGCCGCTGACCGACGTCGACGCGGCGACGCTGATCCGCGAGCCACGTACGGCGCCGCTGCTCACCGGCTACCGCGGTGACGAGCCCGCGGATCTGGCCGCACTGCAGGACATGGTGCTGCGGGTGGCCGCGCTGGCCGAGGACAACCCCGAGGTGCGGTCGCTGGTGCTGGACCCGATCCTGGCCTCGCCGGAGGGCGCGTTCGTCGCCAACGCCCGCATGGTGCTGGGACCGCCGCCGTCGCGCCCGGACACTGGTCCGCGCCGCCTGCGCCCGATCTCGGTGTCCTAGGTGTCCTAAGTAGACCGGGGCAGGCGGCGCGGCGTCTTCGAGGGTCAGCCGAACGTCGCCGGGATGAACACGTCGGCGTCGCGGTTGTTCGCTGCCCAGTGGTCACGGCGCGACACGATGGCGCAGGTGACCACGCCGCAGTCGAGACCGCCGGTGACCTGCTTGACGTGGATCCGCGCGGTGAAGCTGCCGTCCGCCGCGATCGGGTAGGACGGGTTGCCGCCGATCGGCGTGTTGGTCACCCACGCCGATGGGCCGACCCCGCCGGAGCCCTGGCCGTCGCCGCCGGCGCAGGGGCCGGGCTTCTCGCCGTAGGAGAAGTCCTCGGGCACCTGGCACAGCACCACGTAGTAGCCCTGCTGCGGGTTGTACCCGGTGCCGGTCACGGTGATCGTCTCGCCGGCCGCGGCGAGGCCGGTGGCGTTGGACGCGCTGAGCGTGTGGCCGTTGCGGTTGGCGCTGCCGGGTGCGGCGAGCGCCGTTCCGCCGAGGGCGAGCAGTGAGGCGGCGGTGGCGGTGAGTGCGAGCGTGGTCGTGGCCAGCCGTCTCGGCAGGGTCGGCATCGGGGCGGTCCCCTTTCTCCAGTTGTCGAGTTGTCCACTGTCGCTGTGATCAGCAACAAGCGAAGTGAGCCTAACCTTACTTAGGCTAGGCACGCTATGGTTAGGCTCACCTAAACGAAAAGTGGGGGCGGGATGCGCGGAAGACGGTGGGCCGTGGTGCTGGCGGCCGCCATGACCCTGACCGGGTGCGCGATGCCGGGCGACCCCGGTGCCGCGCCGCAGGCACTGCGGCCGCCGCTGAGTGCGCTCACCCCGCTGGCCGACCCGCGGACCCAGCACGGCCCGGCCACCGCCGTGGTGGACCAGCCCGACATCACGCCGGTCGACAAACCGGTTCCTCGCCTTCCGGTGACCGTGACCGACCATCAGGGCACGAGCGTCACGGTCACCGACGCGAACCGGATCCTGGCCTTCGACATGTCCGGCACGCTCGGCGCGACCGTGTTCGCCCTCGGGCTCGGCGACCGGATGGTCGGCAGGGACGTCGCCACGGGCTTCCCCTCCGCCCGCGAGCTTCCGCTGGTCACGGTCAACGGCCATCAGCTCAACGCAGAGGCGACGTTGCGCCTGCGGCCCAGCGTCGTCATCACCGACACCACCCTGGGGCCGTGGGATGTCGTGCTCCAGCTGCGTTCAGCCGGGGTGCCGGTGGTCGTCGTGGACTCCCGGCGCGGCATGGACAACAACGGCGCCATCGTGCGCCAGGTCGCCGCCGCGCTGGGCGTGCCGGAGACCGGGGAGCGGCTGGCAACCCGGCTGGACGGCGAGATCGCCGCCAAGCGCGCGGAGATCGCGCGCCTGGTGCCGGCCGACCCGGCCAAGCGGCCCCGCGTGGTGTTCCTCTACCTGCGTGGCCAGGCAGGCGTGTACTACCTGTTCGGCAAGGGATCCGGGGTCGACTCGCTGCTCGGCGCGCTGGGCGCCGTCGACGTGGCGGCGGAGATCGGCGCCACGGGCATGCGCCCGCTCAACGCGGAGGCGCTGGCGCGGGCCAGACCCGACGTCATCCTCACCATGACCAAGGGACTGGCCTCGGTCGGCGGTGTGGAGGGCGCACTCGGCATCCCCGGCGTGGGGCAGACGCCCGCCGCGCAGCACCGCCGGTTCGTCGACATGGCCGATCACCAGATCCTCGGCTTCGGCCCGCTCACGCCCGCCGTGCTGGACGCACTGGCCAGGGCGCTCTACGCACCGGGGCCCGCGGCATGACCGCCACCGTCCGGGAGCCCGTCAGACCCGTCGTACCGGAGGCGGCGCCGCGCAGGCTGCGCACCGGGTTGCTGTTCGGGCTGCTGGTGGCCGGCATCGTGGCGGTGAGCCTGGTGTCGGCCGCGTCCGGCCAGTTCGGCATCCCGGTGGGCGAGGTCGCGGGCTCGGTCCTGCACTGGCTGGGGCTGGACTGGGCGACGCCGCCGGCGGACCGGTTCGCCGAGGCCACGCTGTGGCAGGTCCGCTTTCCCCGCGTGCTGATGGCGTTGCTGGTCGGCGGCGTGCTCGGGGTGGGAGGTGCCCTGATGCAGGGGCTGTTCGGCAACCCGCTGGCCGAGCCCGCCGTCGTCGGCGTCTCGTCCGGGGCGGCCGTCGGGGCCTGCCTGTCCATCGTGTCCGGCTGGACGTTCCTCGGCGCGTTCACCACGCCCGGGCTGGCGTTCGCCACCGGGCTGGTCACCGCGGTGGTGGTCTACCTGCTGTCGCGCTCGCGCGGCCGGACCGAGGTGGTCACGCTGCTGCTGACCGGTATCGCGGTCAACGCCGTCGCCGGCGCCGTGATCGCGTTGCTGATGTTCCTCGGCGACCAGGCCGCCAGGGAGCAGATCGTGTTCTGGCAACTGGGTTCGCTCGCCTCGGCCCGCTGGCAGGCGGTGTGGACGATCACGCCGGTGGCCGCCGTGGCCGTCGTCGTGGCGGTGGCGCTGTCGCGGCGGCTGGACCTGCTGGCGCTGGGGGACCGGCAGGCGCGGCATCTCGGCGTCGACGTCGAGCGGCTGCGGCAGGTCACGATCGTCGTGGTGGCGCTGGCGGTGTCCGCCGCCGTGTCGTACTCGGGGATCATCGCGTTTGTCGGGCTGGTCGTGCCGCACCTGCTGCGGATGGTGCTCGGCCCCGGCCACCGCGTACTGGTCCCGGCCAGCCTGCTCGGCGGCGCGCTGCTGCTCGCCGCGGCCGACCTGCTCGCCAGGACCGCGGTGGAACACGCGGACCTGCCGATCGGCATCCTCACCGGACTGATCGGCGGTCCGTTCTTCTTCTGGCTGCTGCTGCGGACCCGGCGCCAGTCCGGAGGCTGGGCATGACGCCGCTGGTGGAAGCACGCGACGTCGGCGTGGTGGCCGGCCGCAGGACGCTGCTGGACGGAGTGTCGCTGGCCGTGCGCCCCGGCGAGGTGCTGGCACTGGTCGGGCCGAACGGTGCGGGCAAGTCGACCCTGCTCGCGGTGCTCGCCGGTGACCGCGCCCCGGGCACCGGCACGGTCACCGCGGGCGGGCGGCCGCTGCGCGAGTGGTCCGCTCGCGCGCTGGCCCGGCACCGGGCTGTGCTGCCCCAGCACAACCCGGTCAGCTTCCCGTTCGAGGTCGGCGAGATCGTGCGGATGGGACGCGCGCCGTGGGCGGGCACCGCCGCCGAGTCCGACGACGACCGCCTGGTCGCCGCGGCGCTGGCCGACACCGAGCTGACGACGTTCGCGCGGCGCCGGTACCCGACGTTGTCCGGCGGCGAGCAGGCCAGGGCGGCGCTGGCCCGCGTGCTCGCCCAGGACACCCCGCTGCTGCTGCTCGACGAGCCCACCGCCGCACTCGACCTGCGGCGCCAGGAGGAGGTCCTGCGGCTGGCCACGGCGCGGGCGGCCACCGGTGCCGGGGTGCTGCTGGTGGTGCACGATCTCGCCGTCGCCGCCGGGTACGCCGACCGGATCGCCGTGCTCGACGGCGGCCGGATCGCCGCCGTCGGGCCGCCCGAGCGGGTGTGTACGGCCGAGCTGCTCAGCGAGGTCTACCGGCACCCGGTCGAGGTCATCGAACACCCGAGAACAGGACGGCCGCTCGTCCTCCCGTTGCGGGCAGAAATCAGGAGCACACCATGAGAAAGTTAGCGACGGCCGTCGCCGTGATGGCGCTGGCGGCGCCGCTGCCGGCCTCGGCGGCCGGCGCGAGTGTCGCCGTGTCACCGGCCACCGCCGACCCCGAGTACGCCACCGTGCTGACCCTGCGCGGCAGCGGGTTCCAGTCGATTTCCAAGGCCTACGGCGGGGTGTACGTGTTCTTCGGCTGGGTCGCCGACGGCGCGTGGCGGCCCAGCCAGGGCGGCTCCGCCGGGGCGACCTACCGCTACGTGCAGGACAGCGAAGCCAAGGACAACAACGGTTTCCAGCGGTTCGTCGCCTTCCCTGGCAGCGACACCGAGTCCGCCGCCAACGGCGGGGTGGTGGCCGCGGACGGAACGTGGAGCACCCAGCTTGTGGTGCCCGGCGCCCGGTTCCGCACCGCCGACCGGGACGGCAACGTCGTCGACGTCGACTGCACGAAGGTGCGCTGCGGCGTGATCACCATCGGCGCGCACGGCGTCGTCAACACCACCAACGAGACGTTCACGCCGGTGTCGTTCGCGGTGCCGAGGCAGGCCGCGCCCGCCGCGCCGCCGACGTCGGCGACACCGAGCAGCAGCACGGCCGCCCCGACGACGTCGGCGACACCGCTACCGCCGCCACCACCCCCGCCGCCACCCGCGCAGCCGCCGGTCGCGCCGGTGGCGGCACCGGAACCCGAGAGCACGCCGGGCTGGGTGCCGGTGGCCGCCGCGTCGGGCGGCGGTGTGCTGCTCGCGGCCGGTGCCGGGACGCTGCTGTGGCTGCGCAGGCGCAGAAATCTGGGAGGGACCGATGAGTAGACGTGTTCTGGCGGTGCTGGCCGCCGTCCTGGTGGCGGCACCGGTGGTGCCCGCGACGGCGTCCGCGCAGCAGTGGACGCCGGCGGTCACCGTCACCCCGTCGGCCGAGCTGGACCCCGACGGCGGCACGACCGTCACCATCCGCGGCACCGGGTTCGACCCGGCCGGCAACGACGGCAAGGGCTACGGCCTGCGCATCGGCCCGGACCTGCCGACGTTGCGTGATCCCGGCACGACGACGGGACACCAGCTCACCAGGCTCATCAAGGCCGACCCGGTCGGGCTCCAGGTGAAGCTGAACGCGGACGGCACCTGGCAGACCACCGCGAAGATCAAGGCCCGCTACGACGGCACCGACGGCGTGCGGCACGACGCCGGTGCGAAGCCGTTCGCCGTGTACACGTTCGGCTGGCGTAGCACGGCGACCACCTGGGACACCGTGAACCCGCTGGCGTTCAAGGGAATCGTCGTCCAGCCGCCGCCCAGCACGTCGGATCCCGGGCTGCGGTGGGGGTTCCGCAAGGCGTGGCGCGACTACGTGACGCGGTTCGGCGGCTCGACCACGTTGAGCGGCGGTGTCGTCGAGGACCCGGATCCGCGGTGGGTCAAGCCGAAGCCGTTCCAGTGGCCGGTGGCGTCGGCGTCCTTCGACGGCACGAAAGGCCGCGTCACGTTCACCGGGACGGCACGGTTCGCGGTGCCGTCGCACTACATCTGGGACTACGGCGTCGCCGACCCCGAGGTGACGTTCGCCGGTGACGGCACCGGCACGCTGCGGGCCACGGTGAACTACGCGTTCTACGGCACCGCGGAGAAACCGGAGAAGGTGCAGCCGCCGACCCGGGTGACGCTGGCCGACCTGAAGTTCGCCGGGGCGCCGGTGCAGGACGGGAAGAACGTGCGGGCCACGATCGCGTCGGCCGTGCTCACCAAGGAGGGCGCGGACTCGTTCGCCGGGTTCTACGAGCCCGGTACCGAACTGGACGCGGGTGCGGTCCTGTTCGAGGGCACGGCCGACCCGGGGCAGCCGGGCGGCGAGCCGGCGCTGGTGCTGCCGCCCGCGCCGGTGACGCCGGGCGGGAAGCTGGCCGTCGCCGGTGCCGGGTTCGTGCCGGGCGAACAGGTCACCCTGGACAGCGAGGCGGGCCAGAGCCGGGCCACGGCCGGGGCGGCGGGCGCGTTCCTCGCCGAGGTCCCGATCCCGGCCGGGCTGCGGGCCGGTGAGCACACGCTGGTCGCCGTCGGTGCCGTGTCGGCGAAACCGGTGCGCGCGACGTTCACGGTCGCCGCCGGGCAGCCCGGTGCGCCGGACTGTGCACTCCAGCCGGGCGGCGCGGTCAAGGGCGAGTTGCTGTGGGGGCTGAAGAAGAGCTTCCGGCAATACGTCGGTGGCAAGCCGGGAAACAGCATCACCGCCGGTGGTGGCGCCGAGGTGGCGGGTGAGGCGTACCGCTTCCCGTTCGGCTCAGCCGACTACCGCGCGCCGGGGGAGCTCACCGCGAACTTCGGCGGTTCGGTGACGTTCGCCTACCCGGCGCACTTCTTCACGCTGGTGCTGGCCAATCCCCGGGTGAAGGTCACCGGTACGGCGGGCGCCCTGTTCGCCGACATGGAACTGCGGGTCACCGACCCGAAGGCGCCCGCGAAGCCGGTCAAGCAGACCGGGGTGGCGCTGGCCACGCTGGACCTGGGCGCGGCCACGCGGGCGGACAAGCCCGGCGTCGTGGCGTTCACCGGGATCGCGGCGAGCCTGACCAGCCCCGAGGCGTTCGGCGGGTTCTACACCGCGGGTACGCCGCTGGACCCGGTGTCGGTGGCGCTGGGGGCGGAGTGCTCGACGCTGCCCGGCCTGGGCGGCGCGGCCGGTTCCGGGCCGGGCGGTACCGGCGGCGCGGGGCAGAACCTGGTCCCGCCGGTGAAGTTCCGCCCGTCCGGCGGGCTGGCCGCCACCGGGCTGCCCTGGTTCCTCGTCCCGGCGGGGCTGACGCTGCTGCTGGCCGGTACCGCGCTGGTGCTGGCGACCCGCAGGAGGCCCGTGACCTGACACCGCGGGCCGGGTGGGTCTGGCAGGATCACGGCAAGTGGTGGTACTGCTGCTGAAGCTGTTCCTGGCCCCGGTGCTGGTCGTCGGGTCGACGCTGGCGGGCAGGCGGTGGGGGCCGGGGGTCGCGGGCATCCTCGTCGCGCTACCCGTCGTGGCCGGGCCGGTTCTGTTCATCACCTTCCTGCAGCACGGCGCGGAGTTCACGGCGGAGGCGTCCGCCGCCTCGCTGCTCGGGGTCGTCTCGCTCGCCGTGTTCGCCGTGGTCTTCGCGCGTGCCGCACGACGGTTCGCCTGGCCGGTGACGCTGGCCGTCAGCTGGCTCGTGGTCCTCGCCGTGGACGCCGGGCTGTCGTGGCTCGACGTCCCCGCGCTCGCCGGCCTGGGGCTGGCCGTGGCCGCCACCGTGGCGGCGATGGCGGCGATGCCGGAGCGGGAACCCGCCGGGACGGCACGACCGTGGTCGCGGTGGGACCTGCCCGGCCGCGCCGTCGCCACCGCGGCGTTGGTCGTCGCGGTCACGTCCGCGTCCAGCGCGCTGGGTCCGGACTGGACCGGTCTGCTGGCGCCCTTTCCGGTCGCGTTGAGCGTCGTCGCGGGCTTCGTCCACGCGGGCGGCGAACCCGCCATGGTCGCGCGCACCCTCGCCGGGGCGCTGACCGGCCTGTTCGGGTTCAGTGCGTTCTGTCTCGGCGTCAGCGTCCTCGTCCAGCCGCTCGGCGGCTACGCGTTCGCCGTCAGTACCGTGGCCGCGGTCGCCACCGCGGTCCTCGCCTCGCGTCTTCGCTAGACCTTCACCACGCGGGGCCCCAGGGCGGCGATCTCACCGGCCACGGCGTCGTCGATGCCGGTGTCGGTGATGAACGTGTCGATGTCGCCGGGGTCGGCGAAACGGGCGAAATGGTCGTTGCCGACCTTGGTGTGATCGGCCAGCAGCACGCACCGCCGGGCGCAGTTGATGGCCGCGCGCTTGACCATGGCCTCGGCCGGGTCGGGCGTGGTCAGGCCGCGCTCGGGGGAGAACCCGTTGGTCGCCATGAACGCCACCTCGACGAAGACGTCCTTGAGCGCCTGCAGCGCCCACGCGTCGACCGAGGCCAGCGTGCGGCTGCGCAGCCTGCCGCCGACCAGCATGACCGTCAGGTTGGGCCGGGTCGCCATCGCCAGCGCGATGTTCACCGAGTGTGTGACGACGGTCAGCTCGCGGTCACTGGGCAGCGCCTCGGCGAGCTTGGCCGTGGTGGTCCCGGCGTCGAGCAGGATCGTGCCCTCCGAGGGAAGTTCGGCCAGCGCCGCCTTGGCGATCCGGTCCTTCTCGGTGGTCATCACGTTCTCCCGCGTGGAGACCGCGGGCTCGAACCCCAGCCGTTCCACCGGAATGGCCCCGCCGTGCACGCGCCGCAGGACGCCGTGCCGCTCCAGCACGGTGAGGTCCCTGCGGATGGTCTCCGTGGTGACGGCGAAGTCGTCGGCCAGCGCGGCGACGTCCACGCGGCCCTTGGCGCGCGCCCGCTCCAGGATGACCTGCTGGCGCTCCTCGGCGTACATTTGGCACCTCATCCCGTCTACACCCGGTTTCCCACAGAAAACCACATACCTTGGCGCGTGGCCAGCCGTTACCGTGTGCGTTGTTCTCTGTTGGTTCTTTGTTCTAGGGCTTGCAAAACAACTCGAACACATGCAAAATCACTTAAAACCAAGTCCAAGGCCACGAAGGGCGGTGCGACGGTGATCGTCACGGTGACGGCCAACCCCAGTGTCGACCGGACCGTTGAGGTCCCGACGCTGGTCCGCGGCGGCCTGCACCGCGCCTCCCAGGTGCGGGTACAGCCGGGTGGCAAGGGCATCAACGTCGCCAGGGCGCTCGTGCGCAACGGGCACAAGGCCCGCGCCGTCGTCCCCGCCGGCGGGCACGAGGGCGCGCAGCTCATCGGCCTGCTCACCGACTACAGCATCGACGTGGTGCACGTCCCGGTGGCCGACCCGGTACGCAGCAACATCAGCGTCGTCGAACCGGACGCCACCGTCACCAAGCTCAACGAGGCCGGCGCGCGGCTCAGCCCGGCCGAGGTCCGCGCCCTGCGCGACGCCGTGCTGGACAGCGTCGCGGGTGCGTCCTGGGTGGTGGCGGCGGGCAGCCTCCCGCCGGGCGTCGCCGCCGACTTCTACGCCGGGCTGGTGCGCATGCTCGGCGTCGAGGTCGCGGTCGACACCAGCGGACCCGCGCTGCGGGCAGCCGTCGCCGCCGGGCCCGCGCTGGTCAAGCCCAACCACGAGGAGCTGGAGGAAGCCGTCGACCGTCCACTGCGGACACTCGGCGAGGTGGTCGCCGCGGCACGCGAGCTGCGGGCCGCCGGTGCCGGAGCGGTGCTGGCCAGCCTCGGCCGCGACGGCGCGCTGCTCGTCGACGGCGACGGCGCCTGGCACGCCGAGGCGGAGGCCGAGGCCGCCAGCTCGGTGGGCGCGGGCGACGCGATGCTCGCCGGTTTCCTCGCCGCGGGCGGGCACGGCCCGGACGCGCTGCGCGCGGCCGTGGCCTGGGGTGCCGCGGCGGTGTCGCTGCCGGGCAGCACCATGCCGACTCCCGAGGACGTGGCCGCCCACCCGGCGCGGCTGCACGCCTCGGTGAACGCCGACCGCGGGATCACCCGGGGATCGTGACCGGGGTCCGACCCCAACCGAAAGGAGCGCAGGCGATGACCGACCTGCTGCCCGACGGCGCCATCAAGCTGGCGCAGCGGGCCGAGAACAAGACCGACGCGATCCGCCAGGTCGGCGCGACCCTGGTGGAGGTCGGCGCGGTCGAGCCGGAGTACGTCGAGGCGATGCTGGAGCGGGAGGAGATGGTCTCCACCTTCGTCGGTGAGGGAGTCTCCATCCCGCACGGCACCGACGCCTCCCGCGCGCACGTCAAGCGCACCGCGCTGGCCGTGCTGCAGTTCCCCGACGGGGTGGACTGGAACGGCAACGACGTGCGGCTGTGTGTCGGCATCGCCGCCAAGGGCAGCGAGCAGGTCGGCATCCTGTCGTCGCTGGCCCAGGTCCTGCTCGACGCCGACGCGGCCGCACGGCTGCGCGGGGCGGACAGCCCGGAGACGATCGTTGGCATTCTGCAGTCGATGGACGAGGAGACAGTGCAGTGAAGGTGGCCCGCTTCTACGCCCCCGGAGACATCCGGATCGAGGAGGCCCCCGAGCCTGCTCCCGCCGCTGACCAGGTCAAGATCCGGGTGCACAACACGTCCACCTGTGGCACGGACCTGAAGATCTACCGCCACGGGCACCACCACATCGACCCGCCGAGGGTGATCGGGCACGAGATCGCCGGTGAGGTCGTCGAGGTCGGCTCGGACGTGTCCGGCTGGGCACCCGGCGACCGCGTCCAGGTGATCGCGGCCATCCCGTGTGGACAGTGCCCCGACTGCGAGCGTGGCTGGCGGACGATCTGCCCCAACCAGCTCTCGATGGGTTACCACTTCGACGGTGGCTTCGCCGAGTACATGATCGTGCCGGACGAGGTGCTGCGCGTCGACGGCCTCAACCGCATCCCGGACGGCCTGTCCTACGCCGAGGCCTCGGTCGCCGAGCCGCTGGCGTGCGTGCTCAACGGCCAGGAGTTCGCCCAGGTCGGCAAGGGTGACGTCGTGGTGGTCACCGGTGCGGGCCCGATCGGCTGCCTGCACGTCCGGCTGGCCCGCGCCCGCGGTGCCGAGGCCGTCTACCTGGTCGAGCTCAACCGCGGCAGGCTGGACATGGCGGCCAACCTGGTCAAGCCGGACGCCGCGATCTGCGGTTCGGAGACCGACCCCATCGAGGAGGTCCTGAAGCTGACCGGCGGCCGGGGCGCCGACGTGATCATCACGGCGGCAGCCGCGGGCAAGGCGCAGGAGGACGCGCTGAAGATGGCGGCCCGGCGCGGCCGGATCAGCTTCTTCGGCGGCCTGCCCAAGGACAACCCGATCATCGCCTGCGACTCGAACCTCGTGCACTACCGCGAGCTGACGATCTACGGCGCCAACGGGTCCAGCCCCGACCACAACAAGCAGGCGCTGGAGCTGATCGCGTCCGGCGCGGTGCCGGTGGACGATCTGATCACCCACCGCCTGCCGCTGGACGGTGTGCTCGAGGCGATCGACACCGTCGCCAGCGGGCAGGCCATCAAGGTGACCATCGAACCGGCACACGCCTAGAAGGAGTCTCGTGGTGAGCGGCGAACTGCGCGGAAGCCCGGCCAGCCCGGGGGCCGCCGGAGCGGTCATGGCCCGGATGCGCCCGGCGCCGGTGCTGCCGGAGTCCTGGCCCGCGCCGGCCGACCCGGACGGCGAGAAGTCGGCGGCGAAGGCCGCGCTGGAGGAGGTGGCCGCCGACCTGGAACGGCGGGGTGAGTCGGTCACCGGCGAGGCGGCCGAGATCCTGTCCACCCAGGTGATGATGGTGCGCGATCCCACGCTGGCACAGGGGATCGACGACGCCGTCGACGGCGGCAGGCCAGCGGCGTGGGCCGTCGAGCAGGCCTTCTCCGGGCACCTGGCGGCGCTGCGCGCCGCCGGCGGATACCTCGCCGAGCGGGCCACCGACCTCGCCGACCTGCGTGACCGTGCCATCGCCGGACTGCTCGGTGAACAGCCACCGGGCATCCCGGATCCCGGTGAGCCGTTCGTGCTGATCGCCGTCGACCTCGCCCCCGCCGACACCGTGACGCTCGACCCGGCGAAGGTCCGCGCGATCGTCACCGAGAAGGGCGGCCAGACCAGCCACACCGCGATCCTGGCCCGCTCGCTCGGCATCCCCGCGGTCGTCGGCTGCGCCGGCGCGCTGGAGGTCGCCGACGGCACGGTCGTGATCGTCGACGGCGACGCCGGGACGGTCGTGCTCGACCCCGGCCAGGACCTGCTGGACGCGGTCGAGGGCAAGGCACGGGAACGCCGGGAACGGCTGGCCCGCTACAGCGGCCCGGGCTCGACGTCGGACGGGCATCCGGTCGCGTTGCTGCTCAACGTCGGCGGCGGCCCGGCCGAGGCGGGCGACAGCGAGGGCGTCGGCCTGTTCCGCACCGAGTTCCTGTTCCTGGACCGGGAGCAGGCGCCCTCGGTGGCCGAGCAGCGCACGGCCTACGGCGAGGTGTTCGCCGCCTTCCCCGGCAGGCCGGTGGTGATCCGGACGCTCGACGCCGGGGCGGACAAGCCGGTGCCGTTCGCCAACGCCGACGACGAGCCGAACCCGGCACTGGGCGTACGCGGTCAGCGCATCGCCCGCAGGCACCCCGAGCTGCTCGCCGCGCAGCTGGAGGCCATCGCGCTGGCGGCGGGCGACCACGACGCCGAGGTGAAGGTGATGGCGCCGATGATCGCCACGCCAGCCGAGGCGGCGGACTTCGCCGCGCGGGTGCGGGCCCACGGCCTGGCCGCGGGCGTGATGATCGAGGTGCCCGCGGCGGCCATCCGGGCGGAGGCGATCCTGGCGGAGGTCGACTTCGTCAGCATCGGAACCAACGACCTGGCCCAGTACACGTTCGCGGCCGACCGCATGCTCGGCGAGCTGGGCGACCTGCTCGACTCGTGGCAGCCCGCGCTGCTCGACCTGGTCGCGTCCGTCGCCGAAGCGGGCAGGCGGGCGGGCAAGCCGGTCGGTATCTGCGGCGAGGCCGCGGCCGACCCCGGCCTGGCGCCGGTGTTCGCCGGCCTGGGCGTGACCAGCCTGTCGATGTCGGCACCGGCCGTGCCGGAGGTGCGGGCCGCGCTGCGGGAGCGGACCTTCGACGAGTGCACCGCCGTGGCGAAGGCGGTCCGCGCGGCCGCCGACGCCACCGAGGCGCGCCGCGCAGCCACCTCCTGACCCCTGCCGTGAAGGGGGCCCTCACGGCATCAGACGCCAGGGGCCCCGGCAACTTGCACTGTCCGGCGCGCCGGTTCCGGATCGCGAGACGTGGGCCTGAGGTCAAGCTCGTGAAGGCCACCTTCATTACGTGTGACGTCAGGGTCCCGGCAATGTCGGGTGGTCCGGAGCGCGTCATTCGGGTTCCGGAAGGCGAGACTCACGTTCCTGAACACGAGACTCGCGGCGAATGGCCCGGTGGTGTGCAGGTGGGTTCACGGGCTGGGACGCCGGGTCCGGATGGTGAGTGTCGTGTTCGGGAACGCGAATGACGTGTTCGGGAACGCGAAACTCGCGTTCCGGCCCGGCAGGGCCGCGCGAGTGGCCGGTTCGGCCACCCGAGGTCGTCCCGCGATCTGGAACCGGCGTGCCGGATAGTGGGACCAGACGGGCGGGAACGTGCAACTCGCGGGTCCGGAACGGTCGACTCGCGGGTCGGGAACGGAGGACTCGCGCGAACGGCCCGTTCACGCGGGCGACCGGCACCGGGTGAGAACGGCGTCCACATCGTGAGTTCTGCGCTCACGCACGCGAGTTCTGCATTCCGGCAGTTGCTCCTATGTCAAGCGCTTGGTGCGTGGTGGGTGGGTTCCTATGTCAAGCGCTTGGTGCGTGGTGGGTGGGTTTGGTGGGTTGGAGTGTGTTGTAGATGGTGCGGGCGAGGTGTCGTTTGAGGGCGCGGAGGGCTTCTGTTCGGGTGTTTC
>NZ_SFCC01000001.1 GCF_004214935.1 Amycolatopsis suaedae | reverse complement strand
GAAACACCCGAACAGAAGCCCTCCGCGCCCTCAAACGACACCTCGCCCGCACCATCTACAACACACTCCAACCCACCGAACCCACCCACCACGCACCAAGCGCTTGACATAGGAGCAACTGCCGGAATGCAGAACTCGCGTGCACGAGCGTGGAGTTCACTGGGTGAGACACCCGCGTCACGATGCGGACGCGCGAGTCCCACCGTCGTGCACGCGAGTTCCACGCTCCGGCACGCGAACTCCACGCTCCCGCACCACCACCGACTCCCGACCTTGCCGGGACCCTGGCAATGAGCGCGGTGAAGGTGGCCTTCACGTGCCTCGAGGGCCACCCTCTGCGGACCTCACGCACGGTGTGAAACCCTGGCGGGGTGGCCAGTCGCCCTGCACTTTCACCCGCTGACGCCTACCGGGAGGCGGACCGCCGCGGCCGGTACCCGCAGCTGACCCGGTTCGCCGCCGAGGCCGCGTTCGAGTTCGACGACTTCCAGCTCCGCGGCTGCGAGGCGCTGGAGGACGGGCACGGCGTGCTGGTCTGCGCTCCCACCGGCGCGGGCAAGACCGTGGTCGGCGAGTTCGCGGTGCACCTGGCGCTGGCCGAGGGGCGCAAGTGCTTCTACACGACGCCGATCAAGGCCCTGTCCAACCAGAAGTACGCCGACCTGGTCGCCAGGCACGGCGCGGACGCCGTCGGCCTGCTCACCGGTGACACCGCCATCAACGGCAACGCCCAGGTGGTCGTGATGACCACCGAGGTGCTGCGCAACATGCTCTACGCGGGTTCGGCCGCCGTGCGTGACCTCGCCTACGTGGTGATGGACGAGGTGCACTACCTGGCCGACCGGTTCCGCGGCGCGGTGTGGGAGGAGGTCATCCTTCACCTGCCCGAGTACGTCAGGGTCGTCGGGCTCTCGGCGACGGTGAGCAACGCCGAGGAGTTCGGCGAGTGGCTGGTCGCCGTGCGGGGTGACACGACGGTCGTCGTCGACGAGCACCGGCCGGTCCCGCTGTGGCAGCACATGATGGTCGGCAACCGGATGTTCGACCTGTTCGCCGGTGACGGCCCGCCCGACCCGGCCGGTTCCGAGCTGCGGATCAACCCCGGCCTGTTGCGCCGGGTGGAGGAGGCGGGCCGCATGCACGGGCCGCCCGCGCTGCGGGGGCCGCGCTCGCGGGGCCGCAAGGGCCAGCCCGCCCGGATGCCACGGTTCCGGCCGACCTCCCGGGTCGACCTGATCGACCGGCTCGACGCCGCCGGCCTGCTGCCCGCGATCGTGTTCATCTTCTCCCGCGCAGGCTGCGACGCCGCCCTCGGCCAGTGCGTCCGGTCCGGTCTACGGCTCAACACGCCGGAGGAGGCCGAGGAGGTCCGGCGGATCGTCGCCGAGCGCACCGGCGACCTGCCGCAGGGCGACCTGGGCGTGCTCGGGTTCTGGGAGTGGCGGGAGGCGCTGGAACGCGGCATCGCGGGCCATCACGCAGGCCTGCTGCCCGCGTTCAAGGAGACCGTCGAGGAACTGTTCGTCCGCGGCCTGGTCAAGGTCGTGTTCGCCACCGAGACGCTGGCGCTGGGCATCAACATGCCCGCACGCACGGTGGTGCTGGAACGGCTGGTCAAGTACAACGGCGAGGCCCACGTCGACCTGACGCCGGGGGAGTACACGCAGCTGACCGGGCGGGCCGGCCGCCGGGGGATCGACATCGAGGGCCACGCCGTCGTGCTGTGGCAGCCGGGGATCGACCCGAAGCAGGTCGCCGGTCTGGCCTCGACCCGTACCTACCCGCTGCGCTCGTCGTTCCGGCCCGGCTACAACATGGCCGTCAACCTGGTCGCCCAGCTCGGCTCGGACAAGGCGCGGGACCTGCTGGAACAGTCGTTCGCCCAGTTCCAGGCCGACCGGTCGGTGGTGGGCCTGGCCCGGCGCATCGAACGCAACAAGGAGGCGCTGGCCGGCTACGCCGAGGCGGTCACCGGCGACTTCGACGAGCTGCTGTCCTACGTGCAGCTGCGCAAGCAGATCTCCGACCGGGAGAAGACGCTGGCCAGGCAGAACACCGCGGCCCGGCGGGCGCAGACCACGGACTCGCTGGAGAAGCTGCGCAAGGGCGACGTGATCGCCGTCCCCGCCGGGCGGCGGGCCGGGCTGGCCGTGGTGATCGACCCCGGCCTGGACCCGATCCGGGAGCCACGGCCGGTGGTGGTCACCGAGGACCGGTGGTCCGGGCCGCTGTCCTCGGCGGACTTCCCCGCGCCGGTGGAGCCGCTGGGCCGGATCCGGCTGCCCAAGCATGTCGAGCTGCGCTCGCCCAAGACCCGCCGGGACATCGCGTCGTCGCTGCGCAACGCCGGGATCTCGCCGCCGGGCAGGGGAAAGCGGCGCGGCGGGGCACACGACGATGCCGAGCTGGTCTCGCTGCGGGCCGCGCTGCGGTCGCACCCCAGCCACGGCCTTGCCGAGCGGGAGGCCAACCTGCGCTGGGTGGAGCGCTACCAGCGGCTGGAGGCGGAGAACGCCCAGCTGGAACGCAAGGTGGCGGCGACGACGCACTCGCTGGCCAGGGCATTCGACCGGATCCGCAAGCTGCTCGCCGAGCGCGGCTACCTGGAGTCGGGCTCGGACAGCGGAGTCACCGAGCACGGGCGCAGGCTCGCCCGCCTGTACAGCGAATCGGACCTGCTCGCAGCGGAGTGCATCCGCAACGAGGTGTGGGCGGGGCTGTCCGCGCCGGAGCTGGCCGCGGTGGTGTCGACGTTGGTGTTCGAGGCCCGCAGGGACACCCCCGGCGAGGCGCGGCTGCCCTCGGGCGGCGTGCCGAAGGCCTGGCAGGACACCGTCCGGCTGTGGTCCGAGCTGGCCGAGGACGAGCGGCGGCACCGGCTGGACCGCACCAGGGAACCGGACGCCGGGTTCGCCTGGCCGGTGTACCGCTGGGCACGCGGGGAGTCGCTGGAGAAGGTGCTCACCGCCGCCGAGGCCAACGGCCAGGAGCTGTCCGCGGGCGACTTCGTGCGGTGGTCCCGGCAGGTGATCGACCTGCTCGACCAGATCCGCGACGTGCTCGGCAAGGCCGATCCGGTAGGTGCCGCGGCGGCCGACGCGGTGCGCGCGCTGCGCCGCGGCGTGGTGGCGGCGGGGGCAGCATGACCCGGATTTCACACTCGACCTGCGGGTCGGCAGGTGGGCGCGACCGCCATATTGTGGTTGGATCGCGGCCGGACACCGTTGCAGAAGACAGCACACCCCGACTTGGCGGAGGCCAGCGATGAGCACGCCGTACGGCGGCAACGACCCGCAGCAGTGGGGGCAGCAGCCCCAGTACGGCCAGCAGCCGGGAACTCCGTCCGGTGGGTTCCCCGCGCAGGGCGGCGGATACCCGCAGCAGCAGCCCGGGTACGGCCAGCAGCCCGGCTACGGGCAGCAACCGGGATACGGCCAGCAGCCGCAGCCCCAGTACGGGCAGCAGCCCGGCTACCCGCCGCCCCAGCAGCAGGGATACGAGCAGCAGCAGTACGGCCAGCAGCCGGGTGGCTACCCGCCGAGCGGCCCGCAGCCGACCCAGCAGTACCCGCAGCAGCCCGGTCAGTACGACTACGGGCAGCAGCAGCCGCCCCAGCAGCAGTCCGGCGAGAAGAAGTCCGGCAAGGGCATGCTGTGGATCGGCATCGGCGCCGTGGTGGTGCTGGCACTGGTGGCCGTCGGCCTGTTCGTCTGGCCCGCGCCGTTCAACAAGACGGTGTTCGACAACAACGCCATGGCCAACGACGTCCGCACGATCCTCACCGACAACTACAAGGTCCAGGGCCTGGAGAGCGTGAGCTGCCCTGCGGACAAGGAGGTCGTGGCGAACTCGACCTTCGACTGCACGGCCACCATCGGCGGCAAGCAGCAGGCCGTCGGCATCAAGGTGGTCAGCGCCGACGGTGTCTACGAGGTGAGCGCGCCCAGGTAAATGCCTGGCGTGTCGCTGTGTTGTCGACGACGATCGGCGCCATGAGTGATCACATCCTCCGACCGCTGAAGCCCGAGGAGCTGCGGGCCGCCGCCACCCTGTTCCGGGCGACGTTGCACGTCGGCCCGTTCACCGACGAGGAATGGGAGCGGACCGAGCCGGTGATCCAGCCGGACCGGGTGTTCGGCGTGCTGGAGGGCGAGACCCTGATCGGCACCGCTCGGTCGACCGACACCGAGCTGACGGTCCCCGGGGGCGCGCGGATCCCGCTGGCGGCGGTGACCGGCGTCGGCGTGCGGGCCGACCGCACCCGCCGCGGGCTGCTGACCGAGCTGATGCGGGCGCAGTTCGAGGACTTCCGCGAGCGCGGCGTGGTCGCCGCTCTGCTGCTGGCCACGGAGACCGGCATCTACGAGCGGTTCGGCTACGGCAGTTCGACGCTGACCCGGTCGTTCACCGTGGACGCCCGCAACGCCCGGTTCCGGCCGGAGGTCCCCGCCGGCGGTGAGCTGGAGCTGCTCGACGCCGACGAGGCGGCCGAGCGGCTGCCCGGCGTCTACGCGAGCCTGCCACCCCGGCCCGGCGCGATCGGGCGGGCGGCGTACTGGTGGCGCCAGTGGCGCAACGACGCCCGCAGGAGCGACCGGTCGGTGCTGACCGTCCTGCACCGGGGCTCCGGCTCCGGCGAGGCCGACGGCTACGCGGTGTACAAGGTGGACCGGTCCTCCGGGCTGGGCACGCTGACCGTGCTGGACCTGCGGGCGGCGAACGCCGGAGCGTACGCGGGACTGTGGCGGTACCTGCTCGGTGTCGACCTGGTCGGCGAGATCGCGCTGCACTACCGGCCGGCCGACGAGCCGCTGCCGCTGTTGTTCACCGACCCCAGGGTGTGCGTGGCCGCGCCGATGTCGGCCGACGAGACCTGGCTGCGGCTGATCGACGTCGAGGCGGCGCTGACCGCCCACCGCCGGGGCCCGGCGACGCTGCGGCTGGAGGTCGCCGATCCGGTACTGGAGCACAACTCCGGCTGCTACGAGATCGACCAGGACGGGGTTCGCCGGGTGGACGGCCCGGCGCAGCTGCGGCTGGGTGCCGCGACGCTGGCGACCCTGTACCAGGGCACGTGGCTGCCGTCGGTGCTCGCCGGTGCCGGCCGGATCGAGGTGCTCGACGAGGCCGGGCTGGAGGCGGCGGACCGGCTGTTCGCGGCGCGCCACGCTCCCTGGTGCGGTACCTTCTTCTGACCTTGCCCGAGATCAGGTTGCCGGGGGTTCGAGTTGCGTTGGCTCTGCGCGGTAGTCGTGCCGGCCATCCTGGGTGTCGTCGCGGCGTGTGACGCGGCGCCCCAGCCGCAGTCCCCTCCGCCGCCCCCTCCGACGACGAGCAGCTACACCCCGCCGCCGACGTCGACGAGCCTGCCGGTGGTGCCGCGTGAGCTGGACCAGGCGGCCGTCGAGGAGGGCGTGCGGAAGGTGCTGACCGAGAGCTTCCAGCTCAAGGACGTCACCGACGTCGACTGCCCCGGCAAGCAGCCGGTGCGGGTGGGCCACGAGTTCACCTGCACCGCGTCGGTGGAGGGCGAGCGGCGCTCGATCCCGGTGACGGTGAAGACCGACGAGGGCCGGTACGAGGTCGGCGCGCCCAAGCCCGCGTGAACGGCGCTCAGGCGCGGGCCGCGAGGGCCTTGGTCAGGCGCTCCACCGAACCGCCGAGGTTCCAGCGCTCGGCCAGCTCGGCGAGCCGGGCCGGGTCGGCGGGGGAGGACGGCAGGGTGTCGTCGCCGGACATCTCCACGGGCGCGTCGACGGCCACCCGGACCACGGTGGGGGCGACGGCCAGGTAGTCGGCGGCCTCGGCCAGCCGCTGCCGGGTCTTGAGCGGCACCTTCGGGCTCTCCGCCGCGGCGGCCTCCAGCAGACCTTGCAGGGAGCCGAACTGGGTGATCAGCTTGGCGGCTGTCTTCTCCCCGATGCCGGCGACGCCGGGCAGGCCGTCGGACGGGTCGCCACGCAGCGCCGCCATGTCCGCGTAGCCGGGCCCCGCGGTGTCGGCGGGAACGCCGTAGCGGGACGCCAGCTCGGCCGGGCCGAGCACCTCGGCCTTCGCCCAGCCCTTGCCGACGTAGACCACCGAGACCGGGGTCGGCTCGGTGCGGACGAGCTGGAACAGGTCACGGTCGCCGGTGATCACCTCGACCGGGTCGGCCTTCTCGCGGTGGGTGAGCGCGCCGATGACGTCGTCGGCCTCGTAGCCCGCGGCCTCGGCGGTGGCCAGGCCGAACGCCTCCAGCACGTCGAGGATGATCGGCACCTGCGGGGTGAGCAGGTCCGGTACCTCCTCGACGTCCACGCCCTCCTCGGCGGGCTCGGCGACGCGGTGTGCCTTGTAGCTGGGCAGCAGGTCGACCCGGAACTGCGGGCGCCAGTCGGCGTCGAGGCACGCGACGAGACGGCCGGGGCGGCGGTCGGTGACGATGCGGGCGATGGTGTCGGTGAAGCCGCGCACGGCGTTGACCGAGGTTCCGTCGGCTGCCTTCATCGAGTCGGGCAGCGCGTAGAACGAGCGGAAGTACAGGCTGGCGGCGTCCAGCAGGACGAGTGGCGCGGTCACGCCGCACAGCTTCCCACGGCTACGAGCCGGCGCGAAGGAACAGGGCCGCCGCGCCGCGCAGGTAGTCGGCGAACTCGTCCGGCTGCTCGATCTCGAAGTCGACGCCGACCGCGCCGAGCACGAACATCGGCCAGTGGAACTCGTCGACGTTCATGACGAACCGGCAGCTGCGCTCGTCCACCGGTTCGAGGATCGTGCCGGTGCCACGCACCTGCGGCTCCAGCTCGTCGGCGGGCGCGGCCAGCCGCGCGACCACGCGGTACCGGGTGGGCTGGGCGGCCAGCCGCTGCCGGACGTACTCCGCGGCGTCCCCGCCGGGCAGTTCCCGCTGCCGGAACCGGTGGCCGGTGGACCGGGGATCGAGCAGCCGGTCGACCCGGAACGTCCGCCAGTCGTGCCGTTCGGCGTCCCAGGCCACCAGGTACCACCGGCGGCCCAGCGACACCATCCGGTGCGGCTCGACGAGCCTGCTGGTGCGCTGGCCGTCCCGGTCGGTGTAGTCGAACCGCAGGCGCTCGTCGTCGCGGCAGGCCTGGGCGATGGTGGTGAGCGCGGCGGCGTCGACCTTCGGCCCGCCGGCGCCGAGCGCGCCGGCGACGGTGAAGTTCTGCAGTGCGTCGACGCGGCGGCGCAGCCGGGGCGGCATCACCTGGATGACCTTGGTCAGTGCGCGGACCGAGGTCTCCTCGATGCCGTCGACGACGCCGCCCGCGGCACTGTGCAGGCCGACGGCGATGGCGACGGCCTCCTCGTCGTCGAGCAGTAGCGGCGGCATGGCCGCGCCGGACCGCAGCTGGTAGCCGCCCGCGACGCCACGGGCGGCGTCGACCGGGTAGCCGAGGTCGCGCAGCCGGTCGACGTCACGCCGCAGGGTGCGTTCGCTGACCTCCAGTCGTCCGGCCAGCTCGCTGCCCGGCCAGAACCGGTGGGTCTGCAACAGCGACAGCAGCCGCAGCATCCGTGCACTCGTGTTCGCCATGCGTTCCAGACTCCCAGGCAAAGCGGTCAAGAAGTGGCCGGAAAGGATCCTAGCGTTGGATCCATGACCGAGACGATGATCCGGACAAGCGGACTGACCAGGCACTTCACCGTGCGCAAGCAGGTGGTCGAAGCGGTGCGCGGGCTCGACCTGACCGTGCGGCCGGGCGAGCTGGTGGCGCTGCTCGGCCCGAACGGGGCGGGCAAGTCCACGACGCTGCGCATGCTCACCACGCTCCTGCCGCCCACCGCGGGCACGGCGGAGGTGGCCGGGCACGACGTCGCCGCCGACCCGAGGGCCGTGCGCTCCCGCATCGGCTACATCGGCCAGGGCAACGGCGCCGGCCACAGCCAGCGGGGCCGCGACGAACTGGTCAGCCAGGGCCGCGCCTACGGGCTGAGCACCCGCGCCGCGAAGGCCAGGGCCGACGAGCTGGTCGCCTCGCTGGACCTGACCGCCGTCGCCGACCGGACGGTGTCGTCGCTGTCCGGAGGTCAGCGCAGGCGGCTGGACATCGCGATGGGCCTGATCCACACCCCGCCGCTGCTGTTCCTGGACGAGCCGTCCACCGGCCTCGACCCGCAGAACCGGGCGAACCTGCAGGACCACATCCGCGCCCTGCGTGCCGAGCACGGCACGACGATCGTGCTCACCACGCACTACCTCGACGAGGCCGACCAGCTGGCCGAGCGGGTGATCGTGATCGACCACGGCAGGATGATCGCCGACGACACCCCCGCCCGGCTCAAGTCCGACCACGCGGGCGACCGCATCACGCTGACGTTCGACCGCGACGCCGACGCCACACAGGTCGTCGACCGGCGGCTGGGTGTCGCGGGCGGCGCACGGGTCGAACGGGCGGGGCCGAGGGTGACCGTCGAGGTGCCCGGCGGGGCCTCGCTGGCTCCGAAGCTGCTGCGCGACCTCGACGACGCCGGCATCACCGTGACCGCCGTGGAGATCGCCCGGCCGACCCTCGACGACGTGTTCCTCAACCTCACCGGCCGCAGCCTGCGCGAGACCAGCAAGGAGAACCAGGCATGACCACGACCGCGTTCACCGACACCGCCACCGTCTTCGTCCGCGAACTGCGCCCGGTGCTGCGCAACCCGTTCTCGGTGATCTTCACGATGGTGCAGCCGCTGTTCTTCCTCGCGTTGTTCTCGCCGCTGCTGCCCGACGGCATGGGCCTGCAGTGGTTCGTGCCGGGGCTGGTCGTGATGTCCTGCCTGTTCGGCGCGTCGTCGACGGGGGCGAACCTGCTGTTCGAGATCCAGACCGGGGCGCACGAGCGGATGCTGGTGTCGCCACTGCGGCGGTCGTCGCTGATCGTCGGCCGGGCGCTGAAGGAGATCGTGCCGATGTTCGTGCAGACGGCGCTGATCGTCGCGGTGACGGTGCCGTTCGGGTTCCGCTTCCACGTGCTCGGCGCGCTCGCCGGGCTGCTGGTGCTGGGCCTGTTCTGCGTCGGGCTGGGGGCGCTGTCCTACACGCTGGGGCTGGCGTCGAAGGACCAGGAGTGGCTGTTCTGGGGAGTGCAGCAGACGGTGCTGTTCCCGCTGCTGCTGCTGGCCGGCATGCTGCTGCCGGTGGACGAGGGACCGCGGTGGCTGCGGGTGCTCTCGCAGCTGAACCCGCTGACCTACGTCGTCGACGCGCAGCGGGCGTTGTTCGCGGGGGAGATCTTCACCGGCACGGTCGGCGCGGGCCTGCTGTCGGCCGCGGCGGTGGCCGTGGTGGGGCTGCTGGTCGGCACCCGGGCGATGAAGCGGCGGGGTTAGTTCTCGTCGAGCAGCCCGGCGTCGTGGGCGAGCAGGGCGATCTGGACGCGGTTGTTGAGGTCGAGCTTGGTGAGGATGCTCGACACGTGGGTCTTGACGGTCGGGACCGACAGGTGCAGCGCGGCGCTGATCTCGCTGTTGGACCGGCCGCGGCCGACCTCGACGGCCACCGAGCGTTCCCGCTCGTTGAGCTCACCCAGGCTCCGGGCCGCCTCGGTGCGGCGCCGGTCGTCGTCGGACTCGGCGACCCGGTCGATGAGCCGCCTGGTCACGGCGGGCGACAGGACGGGCCGTCCGGCGGCGACCTGCCGCACGGCGGCGACGATCTCGTGTGGCGGCGTGTCCTTCAGCAGGAACCCGGCGGCGCCCGCTCGCAGCGCCCGCAGGACGTGCTGGTCGGCGTCGAACGTGGTGAGCACGATGACCTCGGGCGGCTCCGGCCGGCCGCGAAGGGTCTCGGTGGCGGTCAGACCGTCCATTGTGGGCATGCGGATGTCCATCAGCACCACCTGCGGGCTGTGCTGCTCCACCAGCGCGATGGCTTCGGCGCCGTCGCCTGCCTCGGCGACGATCCGGATGTCGTCCGAGCCGCCGAGCATCATGGTCAACCCCGCTCGTACCAGGGGATCGTCATCGACGACGAGTACTTCAACCGGTCCCGTTGGGGTCACGACCGCCATGGTAGCCAGGCCGCCACCCGCCACCCGCCGTCGGGCAGCCCGCCGTGGTCCAGGCGTCCGCCGGTCAGGGTCACCCGTTCCGTGAGCCCGGCGAGGCCCTGGCCAGGGGTGGAGGACGGTGGGCCGGGCTCGTCGGGCGAGGCGTTGACGACCTCCACGCTGAGCCCTTCGCCGGGTTCGCCGGCGAGGCGGACGGTGACCTTCGCGTCCGGGGCGTGCTTGCGTGCGTTGGTCAGCGCCTCCTGCACGATCCGGAACGCCGTGCGGCCCGCGGTCTCCGGGACCTCGCCGTCGACCTCCCTGTCCAGCTCGACCCGCATGCCGGCCTCGGCGGACTCGGAGATCAGCTTCGGCAGGTCGTCGAAGGTCGGCTGCGGCAGTTCGCCGACCGGTGCCCGCAGGACACCGACGACCTCCCGCAGGTCCTGCAGCGCGCGGTGGGCACTGTCACGGATGATCTCCGCCGCCCGGCTGATGTCCTCGGCAGGGGCGTCGGGCCGGTAGGTCAGGGCTCCCGCGTGCACGCTGAGCAGGGACAGCCGATGCCCGAGCACATCGTGGATCTCCCTGGCGATGGCTTCGCGCGCCAGGTGCTGGCCGTGCTCGGCCCGCAGCATCGCCTCGGTCTCGGCGCGGACGGCGCGGTCCCGGAGCGAGATCATCAGCTCCCGCCGGTGGTGCACGGTGAGACCGGACGCGGTGGCGGCCGCCTGCAGGCTGGAGCCGAACAGCCACTGCGCGAGGAACGGCCAGTCCGGCTCGGTCCGGTGCAGGACGAGGATCAGGCCGGCCACCAGGCTGAGGGCGAAGATCGGCACGCTGATCCGCGGTGGCCGGTACACGGCGACGCTGAACAGCGCGACCAGCAACGCCCCGCCGACCATCTCGAACAGGGCCGACAGCCCGACGATCGCGACCGCGACCTGGACCGGCCAGCGCCTGCGTAACAACAGCGCGAGGCAGGCGAGGAGGCTGAGGAGCTGTTCGGCTGCCCAGAAGAGCGGGTCGATGGGCAACGGCTCGTCGTGCCGGAGACCGACCACGAAGAGACCGAAGAAGGCCGCGAGAACGAACAGGACGAAGTCCACGAACCATTCGCGGGCGCTGCGCCGGGTTGCCGTGTTGTTCATGTCGTCCCTGAGCGTAGGACGCCGGCGCCGGTCACGAGCGGGTACGGCCGGTACCGCATACCGAAGTCGGCGCGGGCGATACCTTCGTCACCCGTTAGGTGGAACGGTGCGACCTTCGTCGGGCCGCTCGATGCCGACGAATGATCCATTCGGGTGGTGGCCGGTGTGACCATGGGGCATGGCCAACAAGCTTCTGGGCGGAGCCGGGCTCGTATTGTGCGTACTCGGCGTGAGCGGCACCATCGATCACCTGCTCCACCAGCCGTTCTTCGGCCCGGTGCTCAACGTGTTCAACAGATACGTGATCCCGAACATCGACGCGCTGGACGGCTACGAGCTGTTCGCGAACCTGTTCGTCGCCGCGGTCGGCCTGTTGCTGTTGTTGTTCGCCAACCGCTCGCGGGCGAACGTGTCGTAGCGGGCTAGGCTCGGGGTATGTCGAGCCGAGCCCCCCACATGATCGCCCCCGCTTCCGACGTCCTGCGTGCCAGGCTCGACCGGGCCCGTCGTGCCGCCGACGCGGCGGACACCGACGCCGTGCTGGTCACCCCCGGATCGGACCTGCAGTACCTGATCGGGGCGGCCGGTGGCTCGTTCGAGCGGCTGACGACGCTGGTGGTACCCGGCGGTGACGGCACGCCCGCCCTCGTGGTGCCGAAACTGGAAGCTCCGGGGTTCGCCGGGGTACCCACGGAGGAGCTCGGCATCGAGCTGGTGACCTGGGTCGACGGCGACGACCCGTACCAGCTGGTCGCCGACCGGCTCGGCAAGCCGGGCCGCGTGGTGGTCAGCGACTTCGCCCCGGCACTGCACGTGCTCGGCCTGCGCGACGCGCTCGGTTCGGCCGAGCAGGGGCTGGCCGGGCCGGTCCTGCGGGAGCTGCGCATGCGCAAGGACGCGTCGGAGATCGAGGCGCTGCGCAAGGCGGGCGCCGCGATCGACCGGGTGCACGCCAGGGTGGGGGAGTGGCTGCGCCCCGGCCGCACCGAGGCCGAGGTCGGTGCCGACATCACCGCGGCCATCGTGGAGGAGGGCCACCTGCACGCCGACTTCGTGATCGTCGGGTCGGGCCCGAACGGTGCCAGCCCGCACCACGACGTGTCGGACCGGGTGATCGAGGCCGGTGACGTCATCGTGGTCGACATCGGCGGCCCGATCCCGGAGGGCTACAACTCCGACTCCACGCGCACCTACGCGGTCGGCACGCCACGCGACGCCGACGTCGCCGAGACCTACGCGGTGCTGGAGCGGGCCCAGCGGGCGGCCGTGGAAGCGGTCCGGCCCGGCGTGTCCGCCGAGTCGATCGACGCCGCGGCCAGGCAGATCATCGCCGACGCCGGCTTCGGCGAGTACTTCATCCACCGCACCGGCCACGGGATCGGGCTGGACGTGCACGAGCACCCGTACATCGTCGGCGGCAACGACCTGACGCTGGAGCCGGGCATGGCGTTCAGCGTCGAGCCGGGCATCTACCAGGCCGGGCGCTGGGGTGCGCGGATCGAGGACATCGTCGTGGTGACCGAGGACGGCGTCGAGCCGCTCAACACCCGCCCGCACGAACTGGTCGTGCTCGACTCATGACCGACGGCCCGCTGGAACCGCTCGACCAGGCGATCGCGAGGGAACTGGCCGCCGACGGCCGGCGCAGCTTCACCGACCTGGCCGAGCGCGTCGGGTTGTCCGTGTCGGCCGTGCACCAGCGTGTCAAGCGGCTGGAGCAGCGCGGGGTCATCCGCGGGTACACCGCGCGGCTGGACGGTGAGCTGATCGGGCTGCCGCTGACGGCGTTGATCTCGCTGACACCGAACGACCCGGCGGCACCCGACGACTATCCGCAGCGGCTGCAGCACATCGCGGAGATCGAGAGCTGCTACTCGGTGGCCGGGGACGAGTCGTACGTGCTGCTGGTGCGGGTGCCCTCGCCGCTGGGGCTGGAGGACCTGCTGCGGCGGATCCGGGAGGCGGCCAAGGTGTCCACCCGCACGACGGTGGTGCTGTCGACCCCGTTCGAGGGTCGCGCGCCGCTGCTGTGAGTGGGGTACGGTAGTTGGTATGGCAACACGTAAGGTGACGTTGTCCCTGGACACCGCCGCGCTGGAGTACGCCGAGCGTGCCGCGAAGGCGCACGGCATCTCCGTGTCGTCGTGGTTGTCCAAGGCCGCCAGGCGCGAGGCCGTCCGCACCGGGTACACGCCGCACGCGCCGCTGCACTCCGAATCCGAAGCACACGCGCTGGCCGCCGCCGACGAGCTCGAGCGGATGAAGGCCGAGGAGGACATGCGTGCAGAGGGGTGAGGTCTGGACGTACCACCCGCCGACCGAGCCCGACCGCGAGCGCAACGTCCTACTGCTGTCCTCCGACGGCGTGAACGACTCCGAGCGGCCCTGGCTGCTCGGTACCGAACTTCTCGACCGCGACCCGCAGGACATCCTCGGGGTAGCGGTCGATGCCACCCACTGGGTGTCCACCCTGAACCTGACGCGGCTCTACCGGCCCTGGCTGGACAAGCGGCTGGCCGCGGTCGATCACGAGGTCCAGGAGCGCATCGACATCGCCCTGCGGGCGGCGCTGGATCTCTGATCCAGGTGTATAACGACCTATACGCCGCGGCTTTGTAGGACGCGAGCACGGCTCACCATCAACGCCCGTCACCCCAAACCGCTCCGACGCGGGGTCCGGCCCAAGCTCGTGAAGGCCACCTTCATTACGTCTGACGTCAGGGTCCCGACGTGGATCCGGTTCTCGTGTCGTGAGGTGGCGGGTGACCGGTGATGCGGTTGTGACGTCTGGGACGGCTGGGACGTGTGGGTTCGGGTGAAGGCCGAGTTTCTGTCGTCTCACGTGATGAAGGTGGCCTTCACGTGCTTCGCGGCGCCTGGTGTCACGGCCCGGCAGCCTCAGTGGTCACAGCAGGCTCGGCAGCCCCACTGGTCGCCACGAACGAGACAACCCCACGACCGGCGAACTCCCCCAATGTGGCATTGGGGGAGTTCAAGTACCCCAATGCCACATTGGGGGACACGCGACAAGCCACCCACACCGACTTCGCCGGGGCCCTCAATGAAGGTGGCCTTCACGTGCTTTACGGCCGAAGGTGACCGGCGGCCGCGGGTCAGCCGATGGGGGCGGGGGCGGCGTGCAGGTTGCCGTCCTCACCGGCCAGGCAGGCCGCGGCGCGGTCGTGCGTGCCGAGGAACTCGGTCAGGCAGCGGGCGAACTGCGCGTGGCCGTTCGCGTTGGGGTGGAAGGATTCCTGGATCGCGTGGCTGGCGCGGTCGACGTCGCCGAGGTCGGTCCACTTCACCGTGAGCCTGCTGAACCACTCGTTGCTCGCGTCGGCTCCGCCGGTGCAGGCCTCGTGGCCGAGACCGGCCCTGGACAGGTCGAGGAACCGCGCGCCGGACTGCACGGCGGCGGCGCGCAGGCCCTCGGTCAGCACGCGGATGCCGTCGCCGGCGACCCACTGCAGGTCCTCCACGCGGAACGGGCAGCCGTTGAGGTTGCGCCATTCCTCCGGGATGCCCGGCGTGATCGGGGAGGCGTAGGACTGCAGCACGAGCTGGTAGTCCTCGGGGTCGTAGTTCGCCTGTGCCAGCACCTTCTTCACGTCGCCGACGGCGGACACGACCTTGGGCACCATGGCGTCGATCTTGGCTTGCCAGTCCTTGGCGAGCTGCGCGCTGCACGGCGGGGACTCGGTGACGAACCACGCCTGGAAGCACTGCGTCAGCGTGCGGGAGAAGTGCGGATCGTCGTTGGCGCCCAGCGCGATGACGACGGCGGCCACGCGGTGGGTCTTGGTCAGTTCGGCGAGCCGTTGTGCCTGGGAGGATTCGGTCCACTGCTTGACGTCGCCGAGGGCGACCTGTGCCGACGGGGCTCCCGAGCAGGCGAGGTTGATCTTGGCGATCAGGCCGGGGACCTTGGTCTCGTGCACCGTGGCCCGGTTGGAGCGGTGGCACCAGTTGCCGTTGAGCCCGTTGGTGTCCGGCTCGTAGTCACCCGCGCCTTCGCCGGACAGCGTGCTGTCCCCGAGGGTGACGATGCTCATCGGCCCCGTGCCGGGCGGGCCGGGCGGCTCGACCGGGCGCCCGGGTAACTCGTCGTTGCCGATGAGGGCGAACATCCCGACCAGAAGCGCCACACCGAGTAGCGCGAACCCGCTTATCCACCACCGATTTCGCCGCATCAAGTCCGAATTCTACGGATCACGCGAGCAGGCCGTCGCGGAGCCGGACCCGGCGGTCGGCGATCTCGTGGACGCGTTCGTCGTGCGTGGCCACGACGACGGCGGCGCCCTCGTCGGCGCATTGCCGCAGCAGTCGCAGTACCAGGGGTGTGCTGGCGGCGTCGAGGTGCGCGGTCGGCTCGTCGGTCAGCAGGACCTTGGGCCTGGCGCTGACCGCCCGGGCGAGCGCGACCCGTTGCTGCTGGCCGAACGACACCTCGGTCGGGTACCGGTCGGCCAGCTCGCCGACGCCGAGCCCGTCGAGCAGTTCGGTGACGCGGGCCCGCAGCTCGGCAGGCTTCGGGGCACCGCCGGGCCGCAGCCGCAGCGGGAGTGCGACGTTCTCGGCGTTGGTGAGTTCGGTGGCCAGCCCGAGTGCCTGCGGCAGGACGGCGCAGGTGTGCCACGGCGGGGCGTCGGTGACGGGCTTGCCGTCGAGCAGGATCGTGCCGGAGTCGGGGGAGTCGAACCCGCCGAGCAGGGCCAGCAGCGCGCTCTTGCCCGAGCCCGACCGGCCGGCGACGGTGGTGACCTGGCCGGCGTCGACCTCGAGCTCCAGTCCGCGCAGTACCTCGACGTCGCCACTGGGGTGGGCGAACCGGCGGCGCAGGCCGACGGCGCGGACGACGGGTGTGCTCATGACGTCTGCCCTTCCAGCCTGCCCGCGCGGAGCCGGACGACACGGTCGCCCAGTTCGACGAGGCGGTCGTCGTGTGACGCGACCAGGATCGCGTGTTCGGAGTCCATCAGGTCGGTCAGCGTCCGCAGGACGAGGTCGGCCGACGCGTCGTCCAGTTGCGAGGTCGGTTCGTCGGCGAGGATCACCGTGGAACCGCGTGCCAGCGCGCAGCCGAACGCGAGCCGTTGCTGCTGGCCGCCGGACAGTGCGCTGATGTGCCAGTCGGCGGTGCCGGCCAGGCCGAGCCGGTCGAGGATGGCCTCGGCGTCGCAGTCGCGGCGGGCCGAGCGGGCCGCGGCGTGCAGGTTGCCGCCCACCGAGAGGTAGTCGACGAGGTTGTCGGTCGGCCGCTGGAAGACGAGACCGACGCGGTCACGGCGCAGCGCGCGCAGGCCGCGGTCGCGCAGGCCCGCGGTGTCGACGCCGGCGAACCGCACGCTGCCCCGGGTCGGCCGTTCCACGAGTGCGGCCACCCGCAGCAGCGTCGACTTGCCGGATCCGGACGGGCCGGCGAGCACGGTCATTCCCTCGCCCGCGACGGCGAGGGACACCGAATGCACGCCGGTCACCGTTCCGGTGGCGGTGTGGTAGTCGACGCCGACGGAGTCCAGTTCGATGACGGGTTCACTGGGCACGCAGCAGCTCCGCGGTGTCGGCGGTGCGCACCGAGCGCATCGCGAGTGCTCCGGCGGCCGCGACGACGAGCAGGCCGACGGCGGTGACGGCGAGGACGAACAGGGTCGGGTCGGGCAGCTCGGATCGCGGGGCCAGCCAGCGGGCCGGGTCGAAGCGGGGCATGGCCATTGCCGCGACGGCGACGCCGCAGCCGACGCCGGTCAGCACGGCCGCCCCGGCCAGGGCGCCGACCTCCAGCAGGTGGCTGCCGAGCAGGGCGCGGGGCCGCATGCCCATGCGCAGCACCAGCGCGCCGGCCAGGGCGTTCTGCCTGCGCCGGACCTCGACGGCGATGAGCAGGGCGAGCACGGCGACGGTGCCGAGCACGGCGCCGATGAGGATGACGAAGGAGAAGGTCCATTCGACGAGCCGGAACGGCAGCGCGTCGAGTGCGTCGGCCTTGTTGACCCCGTTGGGGTGGGCGAAGTCCTCGGCGTCCAGTGCGTTGACCAGCTCGGGCAGGGCGAGGGTGGACAGGGCTGTCCACTTGGGAATGTCGTCGAGCTGGTCGGCGGTGAGCGAGGCGCGGGAGATGACGTAGCCCGGTTTGTTGCCGATGAGCGGGAACGCGGCGAGATCGGCGACCGGGGCCGCGGCGGGCAGGCCGGGGAGTGCGGGTGACTGGCCGGGGGTGTGCCCGACGCGCAGGGCCGGGATGCCGTCCGGGCGCGGGGTGCCGAGCCGGTCGAACAGGGTGCGGTCGATGTCGCCGAGCCAGGCGTAGCGGGTGAACGTGGCGGGGTCGACGACGAGCACGATGCTGCCGGTGCCGCTGAGTTCGCCGACGAGCGTGGTGGTGTCGCGTAGTGGTTCGGGCAGCGGCCGGGTTCCGACGCCGAGCGCGTGTTCGGTGTCGACGCGGGAGTTGGCTCCGGTGAACAGGCCGGACTTGGTGTCGAGCGCGTGCATCTGGCCGGAGGCGATGCTGTTGCCGACGGCGAGGGTGCCGGTGGCCAGCACGCCGATGATCAGCACGCCGACGACGGGGGCGCGGGCGCTGGCGAGCCTGCGGATGGCGAGTTGGAGCGCGGGTGCCCGCCAGAAGCGGGCGCGGTGCGACAGGCGCAGCAGCAGCCAGGCGATGCGTGCCGAGACCAGGCCCACGGTGAGGACGACGAACACCGGGTAGGTCAGGCCGAGCGGGTCGACCTGGGGCAGCGGGTTGAGGGTCGGCGACGGCCTGGTCGTGGTGAGCAGCCGGTTCCAGCCGAGTACGGCGAGCGTGGCGGTGGCCAGTTCCCACGGGACGAACAGCAGCAGCCGCCAGCGTCGTGCCCGGGCGCGCTGGCGGCCCCGCTGGAATTCGCCGTGCACGCGGCCGGCGACCACGGCGCCGAGGACGGCGACGGACAGCACCAGCACGACGGCGGCGGCGCTCGCGGCGAGGACCTGCGCGCCCGCGGTGGCCACGCCGGGTGGCCCGTAGACGTCGAGCAGGACCGACGCGAGCACCGCGCCCGCCGTGCCGCCGATGGCGATGGGTGGTCCGAGTTCGGCGATGGCGAGGCCGCCGAGTGCGAGCGGTCCGGAGCCGCGGGCGAAGTGCAGGCGGACCTGGGCGTGCCGCCGCTGGTACCACTGCAGTGCGACGGTGGCCATGCCGGCGACGCCGATGACGACGCTGAGCAGTGCCAGCGGCAGGATCGAGCCGAAGACGTTGGTCTCGGCCTGCTGGGCGATCTCGGCGGAGCGGGCGAACGGTGCCGACGCGCCGAACAGGCCGAGGTTCTGGGCTTCGAGTTTCGGGCGGACCGCGGCGATCATGGCTTCGGCCCTGCGGACACGGTCGGATGCCTCGGCGAGGTCGCGTGGCGGTTCGGCGGGGAAGGTGACCTTGAAGACCTCGAGGTTGCCGCCGAGAGCCCGCACCGTGCGGTCCATGGTGGGCCGGTCGGTGGCGAAGACGATGGCGCCGCCGGAGGGGTCGACGAGGCGTTGCTGGACGGCCTGGCGTTGCTGGGAGCACCACCAGTCCGGGGGCGCGTTGGGCAGGTCCTGGTAGATGCCGACGATGGGAGGCAGTGCGCCGCCCTGGCCGCGGACACCGAGCGGGATGCCTTCGAAGCGGGACAGGTCGGTGCCCATCCATAGGCCGGGTGCGCGGGTTCCGTCGAGCAGCTGGAGGTGGTCGATGCCGCCGTCGGTGTAGCCGAAGCGGACCTTCTGCTGCTCGCCGTTGAACTCGGCGTAGCCGTGGTCGCGGGTGTAGAGCGCGATGCGGGGTTCGGGGAAGCCGTGTTCGGCGGCGGCCTGGCGCAGCGTGGCCAGTGCCGGGTCGACCGAGCTGATGTCGGCGTGGGTCCAGTTGAACTGCGGGCCGGTCTCGTCGGCGCAGACGATGTCGGCCTGGTGTGCGACGGTGGCGCCGCCTGCCGCGGAGGCGTGCAGGACGCCCGCCGAGGCGAGGAAACAGGCCAGCAGTGCGGTGACGCCGGCGACGACCAGTGTCAGCGGGCTGGACAGTGCGGCTCTGGGGGCTGCCCGCCACGCGCCGCGACCACGTGTTCCCCCTCGTGCTCCCATGCGGGTGAACCTACCTGTTGGGGGCGGCAAGACAAGACGTCATGAGGTAACGGAGTGTGCGGCGGCGAGGGCTTCCAGCTCGGGTACGAGCCGTACGGGGCTGGGGAAGGTGCGCATTTCGGCCTGGAGGCGCAGGGCGCTGGCGCGGAAGGCGGGCTCGGTGACGATGCGGTGGAGGCTGTCGTGCACGAGCTGTGCGGTGATCTCGCGTTCGTCGACGACGAGGGCGGCGCCGCGGTCGGCGAGCCGGGCCGCGACGACGTCCTCGCCCCAGAACAGCATCGTGTCGCGGACGCACAGCTGGGGGACGCCGCAGCCGATGGCGGCGAGGGTCGATCCGGTGCCGAGGTGGTGCACGATCGCCGAGCAGCTCGGCAGGACGACGTCGAGTGCGACGAACGGGACGGGCCGGACGTTGTCCGGTATCGCCGCCACGGAGTCGATCTGCCCCTGGTCCAAGGTGGCGATGACCTCGACGTCGAGGCCGGCGACTCCGTCGAGCAGTTCGGCCAGGGGGAGGGCGGGCAGGCCGAGTGCGCGGTTGGCGAGCCCGAGGGTGAGCAGGACTCGGGGTCTTCGGGGTGGTTCGAGTGCGGCGGAGGGGAAGCCGGAGCGGCCGCCGTAGGGCACGTAGTGCATGGTGCGGTAGTCGATGCCGGTGTCGAGCTGGATCCACGGTGGCATCGGGTCGATGCTGGCCTGGCCGAGCAGGAGTTCCTCGTCGAACCGGGTCGGTTCGCCGGGCCGGGCGTGCTGGCGGAGTTTGTACCCCAGCCAGTGGGCGAGGGGGTCGGTGCGCAGGTGCTCGGGCTGGGTGGCGGCCAGCCGGTGGAACACCGACCGCATCTGGGCGAGGTAGTCGACGCCGAACACCATGCGGGCGTGGGCGGCGCCGCACAGCCGCGCGGTGAGCGGGCCGGCGAAGGTCAGGGCGTCCCAGATGACGAGGTCGGGTTTCCAGAAGCGGGCGAAGTCGGCGAGGTCGGCGATCACCTCGTCGTTGCTGAACCATTCGCCGACGAAGCCGGAGTAGATGCCGAAGGTGGCGTGGACGTAGTCCCAGGTGAGTTTGGCCGGGTCGGTCTCGCCGAACCGGTAGGTCTCCTCCGGCCAGCTTCCGTCGGGACGTTTGGCGTCGCGGATGCTGTCGGCGAGGTCGAGGTCGCCGCCCACCGGGACGGCGGTGAGTCCGGCGTCGTTGATGGCGCCGGTGAGGTCGGGCTGGCTGGCGACGCGGACCTCGTGTCCGGCGGAGCGCAGTGCCCACGCCAGCGGCACCAGCAGCGTGAAATGTGAACTCGACGCGAAAACAGTGAATAGCACGCGCATGGCGTTTTCCCCCTCGGCGAGACGCGAACGGCGCCCCCGCTGGACGACATTACCGGCGGGAATTGCTGCGCCGACGTCAACTCATGGGGTGACAACTGGGACTACAGGATGCGTCCACCGAACAGACGACCGTCCGGTTGGCCGGGCCGAATGGGTTACCGGGATAGTATTGGCTGCGTTTTTCGTGCTGCGATGGGGGAATTGATGCCCGAGGGTGTCCACGCGGTTCACGTCGCCGGTGTCCGGCCCGCGTTGCGGGCGGTGCTCGACACCGCGATCGCCGGCTCGCCGCTGCTGACGGCGGCCGATGGTCCGGCCGGGGCCGACGTCGTGCTGGCCGATGCCTGCGCACCGGCCTGGGCCGGGGTCGCCGGGGTGCCGGACGAGGTCGCGGTGGTGTTGTTGTCCGTGCCCGGTTCCCTGCTCGACGGTGCGGAGCCGGCGACGTTCGGCGGCCGGATCGCCGAGCGCGAGGCGGAGGTGACCGGGCGGTCCGGTGACTGGTGCGTGCTGCGGTGTGCGGCGTTCGGGCAGGAACTGGCCATGGGCGCCCGGTTCGTCAACGCCGGGGCGGTGTACGCGGCCTGGCAACCGGGTGGTGCGCCGTGGGTCGACGCGGCCGACGTCGTGGCGGTGCTTGGCGAGGTCGTGCGGTCGGGCGAGCACTGGGGGCGTGTCCATGAGCTCACCGGGCCGGAGGTGGTTCCGGTGACCCCGGCGTGCGCGACCTTCGCCGAGGTCTACGGCAGCCCGGTGATCTTCGTGCAGATCGACCAGGACATGCAGCGGGTCACGATGATCCGGTCGGACTACGACGGCGACTACGCGGCGGAGCGGGCGAGCTACATGTTCGGGGTGACCGCCGAGCCGGCACGGCGGGTGTCGCCGGTGGTGGCGGAGTTGCTCGGCAGGCCGGCGCGCGGGCTCGGCGACTACCTGGTCGACACCGCGCGGCAGCTGGCGCGCCGGGTCTGAGTCACGGAATTGCACGTTCGAATTGCAGGCATTATTTGTCGAGCCATTTTTCGAAAACTGTGGTTGTCGGCCCAATGGTTGACTTAGCGAATGACCTCGGCTGGGTTAGATTTATCGGGCCGGTCGAAATGGTGTCGGCTGATTTCAGGCGGCATCGCGTCGGGCGGTGAATTGTCACTCTGAAGGGAGAATCCAATGGCCGAGATGATCAACGGTATCGAGGTTCCCGAGGCCGAGTTCACGACGCACGGCGACACCACGTCGTACTTCGAGCCGGTGGCCGCCTACTGCTCCTCGAGCAGCAGCCACGGTTCGTGCGCCTGATCAAGGCCTGAGGTCCTCGGACCTCTAGCAGTGTGTTGACCGGGTGGGGAGTCGAGTCCCGGCTCCCCACCTGTGCACTCGGCCGGTCGGGGGTGTGGGGGAGGGAAGGTCCCGTGTCGCTGTACGAGCTCGGCTACGTGGAGGTCTACGACCTCGTCATGCGGGGCAGGGGAAAGAACTACGCGGGGGAGGCGGCCGAGGTGGCCCGGCTCGCCCGGCTGCGTAACCCGGCGGCGTCCTCACTGCTCGACGTCGCCTGCGGTACCGGACTGCATCTGGAGCAGTACGCCACGCTGTTCACCGACGTCGAGGGCGTCGACCTGTCCGAGGACATGCTGGCGCTGGCCCGCAGCCGGGTGCCCGGCCTGCGCGGGGTACGGGCGAACATGCGGGCGCTGGACCTCGACGGCCGGTTCGACGTGATCACCTGCATGTTCGCGGTACCGCACCTGGAATCGGTCGACGAGCTGACGGCGATGATCGACTCGCTGCTGCGGCATCTCACGCCCGGCGGGCTCGTCGTCGTCGAGCCCTGGTACGGCCCGGCCGAGTTCCTGTCCGGCTACACCGGCGCCGACGTCATCCGGGAGAGCGACCGGTCGATCGTGCGGCTGTCGCATTCCACGCTCGTTCCTGGCCGCGCCGACCGGGCGCGCATGGTGGTGCACTACGCCGTCGCCGAGGCCGAACGCGGGCTGGCCGACTTCACCGAGGCGGTGGAACTCACGTTGTTCACGCACGAGGAGTACCGGGAGGCGTTCGCGCGGGCCGGGTGCTCGGCGGAGTTCGTGTCCAGCCCGTACTTCCCACTCGGCCTCTGGATCGCCCGTCAGGCCTGAAACTCCTCGACGCCGAGCACCAGCAGCAGGTCGAGGCGCTCGCGGGCTTCGGCGTCGACCGGGGTGAACACGAGCAGCAGCTGACGCTGGTCCGGGGTGACCAGCGTTTCGCAGTCCAGTTCCAGGCGGCCGACCCGTGGATGCAGCAGGGTCTTGCGGTCCGAGCGGCGGACCTTCACCTCGTGTTCGGCCCAGCGGCGGCGGAAGTCGGCGCTCGCGTCCCGCAGCCGCTCGACGAGCCCGGTGACCTCGGGGTCGCCGGGCCTGCGGCCCACGGTCGCGCGCAGGTCGGCGACGTGCTGGCGGGCGTGCCGTTCGTGGTCCTCCGGCGGGTGGGCGGCGCGGGTCGCCGGGTCGGTGAACCACCGGTAGACCAGGTAACGCCGGTCGTCGGTGAGTCCGGTGTAGTCGCCGGTCAGCAGGACGCCCGCCCGGTTCTGGGCCAGTACCTCGCCCAGGTCGGAGATCACCAGCGCGGGGGTGTCGCCGAGCAGGTCGAGCATGCGGACCAGGCCCGCCCTGGCCAGCCGGGCCGTGCCGTCGGCGGGTGGCGGCTGGTGGCCGGCGAGGTGGAACAGGTGATCGCGCTCGTCGTCGGACAGCCGTAGCGCGCGGGCCAGCGCGGTCAGCAGCTGGGGCGAGGGCTGGCTGCTGCGGCCCTGTTCCAGCCGGACGACGTAGTCCACCGACATGCCGGCGAGCATGGCGACCTCTTCCCTGCGCAGGCCGGTGGTGCGACGGCGGGGACCTTCGGCGATCCCCACCTCGGCGGGCCGGATCGCCTCCCGGCGGCGGCGCAGGAAGTCGGCGAGCTGGTCGCGTTGCATGGCTCCATCGTCGCGCGTCGCCGGCGGGTGAGCCAGGGAGCGCCGCTCCCACGATCAACGCTCTTCTCCAGGCTGCTCGTCCCGGGCGCAAGGTCGTGGTGACAGCTCGACGAGGTGAGGAGAACACGATGCGGACACGAACTCTCGGCAGCACCGGCCCGGCGGTTTCCGCGCTGGGACTGGGGGCGATGGGCATGTCCGGTGGCTACGGGGTGGCCGACCGCGAGGAGAGCGTCGCCACCGTGCACGCCGCGCTGGACGCCGGTGTCACGCTGATCGACACGGGAGACTTCTACGGCACCGGCCACAACGAGCTGCTGCTCGCCGAGGCACTGCGGGGCCGGGATCGGGACAGTTACCAGCTGAGCGTGAAGTTCGGCATGCTGCTGGAGCCGGGCATGCGGTTCGGCGGACCGGACTGCCGTCCCGAGGCGGTGAAGAACTTCCTGGCCTACTCGCTGGTCCGGCTCGGTGTGGACCACATCGACGTCTACCGGCCGGGGCGGCTGGACCCCGCGGTGCCGATCGAGGACACGGTGGGCGCGATCAAGGAGATGGTCGAGGCAGGCTACGTCCGGCACATCGGCCTGTCGGAGGTCGGCGCGGAGACGATCCGCCGGGCCCACGCCGTGCACCCGATCGCCGACCTGCAGATCGAGTACTCGCTGATCTCCCGTGCGGTGGAGGCGGAAGTCCTGCCGACGCTGCGCGAACTCGGGATCGGCATGACGGCGTACGGCGTGCTGAGCCGCGGACTGATTTCCGGGCACTGGTCACCGGATCGTTCGGCGGAGCCGGGCGACCGGCGAGGTATGCACCCCCGGTTCGCCGACGGGAACGTGCGGCACAACCTCGGCCTGGTGGAGGCGCTGCGGCGGGTGGCGGAGGCGAAGGGCTGCACCGTCGCCCAGCTGGCCATCGCGTGGGTTGCGGCGCAGGGTGCGGACATCGTGCCGCTGGTCGGCGCCCGCACCCGGGAGCGGCTGAGCGAGGCGCTGCCCGCGCTGGACGTCACGCTCACCGCGGACGACCTCGCCGAGATCGAGAAGGCCGTGCCACTGGGCGCCGCGCGGGGTGACCGGTACCCGTCCGCGTTCATGTCCGGGCTCGGGGTCGGCAACTAGCATGGGTGTGTGGACGAACGGCCCATCACCACCGCGCAGCGCAATTTCCGGCGGGTAGCCGACGAGATCGAGGCGATGGAGAACCCGGAGCGGTTCGCCTACATCTACCGGTCCCGGATGTGGACCGCGTCCTCGGTGTCCGGCCCGGGATCGGTCGCCGCCCAGACCGAGCGGCTGCGGGCCGAGCTGCCGGGCCTGCTCCGCCGGTTCGGCGTGCGGACGCTGCTCGACCTGCCCTGTGGTGACTTCGGCTGGCTCAGTCAGGCGGAGCTGGACCTCGACCGCTACATCGGCGGCGACATCGTCGCCGACCTGGTGGAGTCCAACGCCGAGCGGTTCCGCGGCGATCCGGTGCACGAGTTCCGGGTGCTGGATCTGACCGGTGATCCGCTTCCGGCGGCGGACGCGGTGCTGTGCCGCGACTGCCTGGTGCACCTGAGCTTCGCCGACATCCGGCTGGCGCTGGACAACCTGCGGCGCAGCGGTTCCCGCTACCTGCTCACCACGACGTTCACCGAGCTGACGACGAACACCGACATCAGCACGGGCGACTGGCGGCCGTTGAACCTGTGCCGGGAACCGTTCGGCTTCCCGGAGCCGCTGGCGGTGCTGGTCGAAGGCTGCACCGAGGAGAACGGGGCCTACGCGGACAAGTCCCTGGGCCTGTGGGAGATCGCCACCTTGCCGCGGTGAGGCGGCCGCGGCTGCGGTTGGCGGCCAAGCACGTGAAGGCCACCTTCATCACGTGAGACGTCAGGGTCCCGGCAAAGTCCGGTGAACGCGGCCGCGGCGCTGTTGCGAAGGGCACCTTGGTGGCGAGATTCGCCAGGATGGTGCCGTTGGCTGCGAGTGTGGGGTCTCGTTCGTGTGACCGGCGGTGCCGTTGTGGTGGCCGGGTCAGCTGGGTTGGTGTGAAGGCCACCTTCACCACATGAGACGTAATGAAGGTGGCCTTCACGTGCTCTGAGCCGTCGCCGGGCGCGGGCGGTCAGGCGCCGTGGTCGGCCCACCAGGCGCGGCCGGCCTCGGGCAGGGTGTCGATCGGGTCGTAGTACGGGTAGCGGCGCCGCAGCGCCTCCGGGTCGGCGTGCTCGATACCGGTCCGGTAGTTCTTGGTCCAGTAGGAGATGCCGCGCTCCCGGTCGTACTCGGCGAGCTGGTGCACCCAGCGCTTGCCGACGTAGGGCACGTCGCAGACGATGCGCGGGGTGGCGTAGCCGGGCAGGTAACCCATGATGGCGTGCTGCAGCTCCTGCGCCTCCCACACCGCGACCCGCCAGTGCTCGGCGTTGGGGATCATGTCGCACATGTAGAAGTAGTACGGCAGGATGTTCGCCTCGCCCTGCAGCGCGAAGCACAGGTCCAGCAGCGCGGCCGGGGTGGCGTTCACACCCCGCATCAGCACACCCTGGTTACGCACGTCGCGCACGCCGACGTCGAGCGCCGTCCTGGCGGCCTCGGCGACCAGCGGGGTCACCGACTGGGCGTGGTTGACGTGGGTGTGGATGGCCAGGTTGACGCCCCGCCGACCGGCCGTGACCGCGACCCGCTCCAGGCCTTCGACGACCTTCGGCTGCAGCCAGTGCTGCGGCATCCCGGCCAGTGCCTTGGTGGCGAGCCGGACGTCGCGGACGGTCTCGATGTCGAGCAGCCGCATCAGGAACGACTCCAGCTGGTGCCACGGCACGTTGGCCACGTCGCCACCGGACACCACGACGTCACGCACGCCGGGCGTCTTCTTCAGGTACTCGATCATCGCGTCCTGGCGGTCCACCGGCTTGAGCGTCAGCTTGTGCTTGTCGATCTGCTCGGTGGAGTTGCCGACGAGGTCCATGCGGGTGCAGTGGCCGCAGTACTGCGGGCAGGTGGACAGCAGCTCGGCCAGCACCTTGGTGGGGTAGCGGTGGGTGAGCCCCTCGACCACCCACATCTCCGCCTCGTGCAGGGAGTCCCGCTCGGAGTGCGGGTGCGACGGCCACTCGGGGTGCCGGTCGCTGCGTACCGGCAGCATGTAGCGGCGGATCGGGTCGGCGTAGAACGCCTCGGTGAACTCCGCGGGCGAGGTCGCGTTCGGTGCCATGGTGTTGAGCATCTGCGGTGGCAGCAGCATCGACATGGTCGCCATCTCGCGCTGGTCGGCGGCGAGGTCGTCGTAGAAGCGCTCCTCGAGCAGGTCGCCCATCAGCGCGCGCAGCTGCTTGACGTTGCGGACGCACTTGACCCGCTGCCACTGCGCGTCCCGCCACTGGGCCTCGGTGACCTCGCGCCAGCCAGGAAAGCGTCGCCAGTCGGGTTCGACCAGCTCCCTGCGGGCGTAGTCGTAGGGCTGCTCGAAAGACTCCGTGGTGGTCTCGGCGGCGGCAACAGACTCCTGGATCGCAGTCATACCTGCTCCTCGTCGTCGGGATCGCGTAAAAATATCCTGTCACATCGTCAATCGTTCGCAAAATCTCCTGTTGCTATGCAGGTGGGACCGGCGAGTCGCCGTCCGGCAGACTGCGGGACGTGACGACTCTGCTGCTCGGCGGCCGTATCCACTCGCCCGCCGCACCCGACGCGACCGCGATGGCGGTCGAGGGCGACACCGTGGTCTGGGTCGGCCAGGACGGACCCGGCCGCGCCCTGCACCCGGACGCCGAGGTGATCGACCTCGGCGGCGCGTTCGTCGCCCCCGCGTTCGTCGACGCCCACGTCCACGCCACCGCGACCGGTCTGCACCTGGCCGGCATCGACCTGAGCACGGTCCGCGACGCCGCTGGCCTGCTCGCCGCCGTGCGCGCGGCCGCCGTGCCCGGTGAGGTCCTGATCGCCCACGGCTGGGACGAGTCGACCTGGGACACCCCTCGCCTGCCCAGCCGCGCCGAACTGGACGAGGCCGCCGGGGGAGTCGCGGTCTACCTCAGCCGCGTCGACGTCCACTCCGCCCTGGTCAGCAGCGCGCTCGTCGACCTCGCGCCGGACGCCCGCGACGCCGACGGCTGGTCACCCGACGGCCCGCTCAGCCGCGCCGCCCACCACGCCGTCCGCGCCGCCGTGCGGGCAGCGGTCACCCCCGCCCAGCGCCGCCGCGCCCAGGAGGCGTTCCTCGACCTGGCGGCCGCCCGCGGGATCGCCGCCGTGCACGAGTGCGCAGGCCCGGACATCTCCGGCGAACAGGACCTGCGCGCACTGCTCGACCTCGCCGGCCCGGACCGACCGGAAATCGTCGGCTACTGGGGCGAGGCGGGCGGCATCGAGACCGCCACCCGGCTGGGCGCACGCGGGTTGGCAGGCGACCTGTTCGTCGACGGCGCACTGGGCTCACACACCGCCGCGCTGTCCGCCCCCTACGCCGACACCGGCGGATCCGGCGCGCTCTACCTCAACGCCGACGCCATCGCCGAGCACGTCACCACCTGCACCGAAGCCGGCCTGCAGGCGGGATTCCACGTCATCGGCGACGCCGCCACCGCCGCCGTCGTCCGCGGCTTCGAACTCGCCGAGCAGCGCGTCGGGCGCCGCGCCCTCGCCGGTGCCGGGCACCGGCTGGAACACCTGGAAATGGTCGACGCCGAACAGGCCGCCAAGCTCGCCGGCTGGGGCGTCACCGCGTCCATGCAGCCACAGTTCGACGCCGCCTGGGGCGGACCGGACGGCATGTACGCCCAGCGCCTCGGCGCCGAACGCGCCGCGGGCCTGAACCCGTTCGCCATGCTCGCCGCCGCCGGGGTCCTGCTGGCCTTCGGCTCGGACTGCCCGGTCACCCCGCCCGAACCGTGGGCCGGCGTCCGCGCCGCCGTGCGGCACCGCACCGACGGCTCCGGCCTGTCCGCGCGCGCCGCGTTCACCGCACACACCCGCGCCGGTCACCGGGCCGCCGGGGTGACCGACGGGATCACCGGAACCCTCGTCCCCGGAGCGCCCGCGCACTACGCCATCTGGGAGGCCGCCGAGCTGGTCGCTCCCGAATCGGACAGCAGGGTCCAGCGCTGGTCGACCGATCCGCGCTCCGGCGTCCCGTCACTGCCACCGCTGGACGAAGGCGCGCCACTGCCCCGTTGCCTGCGTACCGTCCGCGCGGGACGGGTTCTCTACGACGAGTTCACCCGGGCGGCCTAGAGTTTGGGCGTGGTCGAGACAGCGGTGGAACCCGCACCGCGCCGCGACCGGCGCGCCTGGCGGCCGGTCGCCCTGCGCCTGGCCGGTGCGCTCGCGTCCGGCGTGGTGTTCTACCTCAGCTTCGCCCCGCGTCCGCTGTGGTGGCTGGCGCCGCTGGCGTTCACCGGACTCGCGCTAGTCCTGCACCGGCGGCGCTTCTGGGGCGGCCTCGGCTACGGCTTCGTGTTCGGCCTCGGGTTCTTCGTGCCGTTGCTGACCTGGCTGCAGCACTTCCTCGGCCCGCAGTTCGGGCCCTATCCGTGGCTGGCCCTGTCCGCGACGCTCGCCCTGTACCTGGGCCTGTGCGGCGGGCTGATCACCTGGGTCTCCCGGCTGCCCGGCGCGCCGGTGTGGGCGGCACTGGTCGTCGTCGCGATGGAGACGCCCCGCACCTGGTTCCCGTTCGGCGGCTTCCCCTGGGGACGGGTCGCGTTCAGCCAGCCCGAGGGCGCGTTCCTGCCGCTGGCATCGGTCGGCGGCGCCCCGCTGGTCGGGTTCGCCGTCGTGCTGTGCGGCTTCGGTCTCGCGGCGCTGGTGCGGCGGCCCCGGCTGGTGCCGGTGCTGGCCACCGTCGTCCCGGTGGTGGCCGGGCTGGCCCTGTGGCCGGCGATCGGCACCGACGCGCAGAACGGCACCCGGACCGTGGCCGCCGTGCAGGGCAACGCACCCGACGTCGGGCTGGACCTGCAGGGCCGCCGCGGCGAACTGCGGGCCAACCACCTGGCCGAGACCGAGCGGCTGCTCGCCGACGTCCGCGCCGGCCGGGTACCCAAGCCCGATCTCGTGGTGTGGCCGGAGAGCGCGACCGACGTCCGCGGCGACGACCCGCGGCTGGACCGGCTGGCCGCCGACTTCGGCGTCCCGTTCCTGATCGGCGCGCTGGACCGGGTCGCGGGCAAGCCGCAGAACGTCGTCTACGCGTGGGACCCGGTCACCGGCCGCGGCGACCGCTACGCCAAACAGCAGCTGGTGCCCTTCGGCGAGTACATCCCCGCCCGCGAGATCGCCCGGCTGGTCACCCCGTTCGTCGACGACACCGGCGACATGCTGCCCGGCACCGGCGAGCCCCCCGCGCTGCGGGTCGGCGGCATCACCGTCGGCGCGTTCATCTGCTACGAAGCCGCCTTCGACTACCCGGCCCGCGACGCGGTGCTGGCGGGTGCCCAGCTGCTGGTCGCCCCCACCAACAACGCCTGGTACGGGCCGGGGGAGATGAGCTACCAGCAGCTGGCCATGTCCCGGCTGCGGGCGGTGGAACACGGCAGGGCCGTGATCGTGCCGGCGACCAGCGGGGTCAGCGCGGTGATCCGCCCGGACGGCAGCGTCGCGTCGTCCACCGGGCTGTTCACCGCGGCGTCCCTGGTCGAGACCGTGCCGCTGCGCTCCACCACGACGCTCGCCGACCGGCTCGGGCCGTGGACCGAGTACACGCTGCTGGCCGTGGCGGTGGCGGCGGTGGTGACCGGCGCGCTGAGCCTGCGCGGTCCCGGTCGGACCCGTCGGCGTCTGGACTGACGAGCCCAAAGGCCGCCCGCGGCCGACGGCGAGGAAGGAAGACGCCGACTCAGGGGGTCCGACCGCGCCCGAACGAAGAGAGGGCAGAGGGTTCAGTGTGGTCGAGCAGGACGGGTAGCGCCGCCTCCCAGGCGGCACGCGGGAACTCGTGCCCGACGCGGTCGAGCGTGACCAGCCGGGCGCCGGGGATCGCCTCGGCCAGCGCCACGCCGTGCGGCAGCGGGAACAGCGGGTCGTCGGTGCCGTGCAGCACCAGCGTCGGCACCCGGATGCCCGACAGGTCCGGCTCCGGGTCACTCGGGTCCGGCTTGATGGCGAAGTGGTTGCCGACGCTGGCCGCGACGTCGGCCGTACGGTCGTAGACCCGCCCGGCCATCTCGCGGCCGGCCTGCTCGTCGTAGCCCAGCGAACCGGCGAACGGCCGTTCCTGCGCCACGAGATACTCGATGGTGGCGTCCCGGTCGGTCCAGTCCGGCTCCGGCGGCGGGTTGCCGAACAGCTCCTGGATCCGTGGCTCGAACCCGGGCAGGCCGGGCTCGGAGGTGCTGGAGGCGATCATCGTCACCGTCTCCACCCGCTCGGCATGCAGGGCGGCCAGGACCTGGGCGATGCCTGCCCCCATGGACAGCCCGACGATGTGCGCCCGCCGGATGCCGAACTCGTCCAGCACCCCCAGCGCGTCGTCGACGAGGTCGCGGAACACGTAGCCGGGGGAGCCGGCCGGGTAGCTCACCGAGCGGCCGCTGTCGCGCTGGTCGTAGCGGATGACGAACCGCTCGGCGGCCAGCCGAGCACAGAACTCCTCCTCCCAGAAGATCATCGAACAGCCTGCGCCGCCGATGAGCAGAACCGGCGGAGCCGCCGGGTCGCCGAAGCTCTGCACGCACAGCCGCACGCCGTTGACGGTGACGAGACGCTCGGTGTCGGTGGTGGTCACGGGTCACTCCTTCGGTCGGTCTTGCTCAACCGACGAACGGTCCCGGGCCGGACCGACACGCTCCTTCTTGCGGATCGTCTCGACCAGGTCCCAGCCGCCGAGCAGCGTCAGGACCAGGCCCAGCGGCCCGCCCTGGAACCAGAAGAACTCCAGGTCCCAGAAGAACGCCATGAGCACGACACCGGCGAGAACGGCCGCGGCGCCGACCGCGAGCTTGATGTTGGTGACCATCGCCGCATTCAACCAGCCCGGGCATAAGTCAGGCCCCCGTGGCGGGAGGTCACGGGGGCCTGATGTGGTGGGAGCAGTACGTCTAGGCGGAACGGGTGGTCCTGCGCCCCTTCAGCTCCGCGAGCCGCTCGTTCAGCAGCTCCTCGAGCTCGGGAATCGAACGCCGCTCGAGCAGCATGTCCCAGTGCGTCCTCGGCGGCTTGACCTGCTTCTGCTCAGGCTGGTTGCCGTCGACGATCTCGGACTCACTGCCGTGCAGGCGGCACTCCCACACCGACGGGATTTCCGCGTCGTCGGAGAAGGGCACCTCGAACTCGTGGTTCTTCGGGCAGGCGTACCGCACCGACCGGCGGGGGGCCAGGTCGTGGTTGCGGTCCGTCTCGTAGCTGACGGCTCCCAGCCGGCTTCCTCGGAGAACACGGTCGGCCATGATGGGGTCCTTTCAGTCGGCTCCGGTGTGGAGCCAGGGCGATGCTCACCCTATGCAACGACGGTACTGGTCGCAGGATTCCCCGCGACCCGTGCGGTCGCTCACGATGAGCTGCGTCACCCGTCGGCAACAGCTTCCGAATCAGTGACAGGCACCGAGCGCAGACATGACGCCTATTCGGCCGTTTTCTTGGGGATATCCCCCACCCGGGCTATCGAAACGCAGGTCAGGTGAGTCGTAACTGACCGTGTTGCCCCGCACGGGGTCCAAGATCACCGACACGAAAGTGCCGGCGACACAATACTTGATAACGCACAGTCACCACTTCGGTGTCTGCGAGTGCTGACTGTGAAGTTTCAACCGTTTCCGTTTCGGTATCTGCCACCAGAACGGTATCCCCCGCACGGAGGACCTCACCGTCGCGAACGCGAGCGTTGAACCGGCCAGGCAACCCGCACCAGCACAACACTTCCACCTGAACGGGTTGCAGTTCGTCGGCCAGCTCGAACAATCTGCGGGCCCCGGGGAACAGCAGCCCGCGGAAGTCGGTGGCGATGCCGAAGCAGTAGACGTCCAGCTGCGCGTCGTCCGCCAGCTCGGCCAGGTGCTCGACCTGAGCGGGGGAGAGGAACTGCGCCTCGTCGACGATCACGTAGTCCACGTGCTCGCCCCGGGCCCACCGGTGGCGCACCAGCAACCGCAGATCGGTGTCCTCGGACACCTCCAGCGCCCGCCGCGAGATGCCCATCCGGCTGCTGATCTGCGGAGCACCGGACCGGTCGTGGCGCACCAGCAGCACCCCGTGCCGCCCCTGCCGCGCGTGGTTGTGGTCGATCTGCAACGCCAGCGTGGACTTGCCACAGTCCATCGGCCCGTAGCAGAACTTCAGCTTGCCGACGGCAGGCAGCCCGCGGCGAGAGCCGGCCACCGGGACCGCGGACAACGCGTCGGTGGGATCGGACTCGGTGTCATCGAGGGCAGTCACGGGGCTCGACCCTATCGGGCGCCCGGACCGGCCTCACACCACCGACGGCTCCCGATTCCCGGCCGCGGCGATCGCCCGCCGCACCGGGATCAGCCAGACCAGCACGAACCCGATCGCGAAGAACAGGATCAGCGCCAGGATCGCCAGCCGGAACGACCCGGTGACCTGCCCGATGACCGCCACCAGCAGCGGCCCCAGCCACGACGTGCCCCGCTCACCGACCTCGTACAGCGCGAAGTACTGCGCCTGCTTGCCAGCCGGGATCATCTGGCTGAACAACGACCGCGACAGCGCGTTGGTCCCGCCCAGCACCAGCCCGATCCCGACGGCGACCGCGTAGAACTGCGGCGCCGAGCCCGCCTGGACGAAGTATGCCCCGATCAGCACCAGAACCCAGACGGCCAGGCTCGCCAGGATCGTGCGCTTCGCCCCGAACCGGCGCGCCGCGAACCCGTGCGCCATCCCGCCGAAGTAGGCGACGAACTGGATCACCAGGATCGTCACGATCAGGATCTCGTTGGCGAACCCCAGCTCCTCCTGCCCGTACTGGGCCGACACTGTCACCACCGTGTTGATGCCGTCGGTGAAGATCAGGTAGCTGCCGAGGAACGCCAGCGTCAGCGGGAACGCCCGCGCACCCCGCAGCGTGTCCCGCAACTCGGCGAACCCGGACGTGACCGCGCTCGACGGGCGCGGCGCGGCTGCCGGACGCTCCGGCAGCCCACGTACCGAAACCAGCGTGAACGCCGCCCACCACAGCCCGGTGGTCAGGAAGCAGATCCGCACCGCCAGCTCCTGGCTGACACCGAAGGAGTCCCGGGTGAGGTAGAACGCCAGCTGGAAGGCCAGCGCGATCCCGCCGCCCAGGTAGCCGAACGCCCACCCGCGCGTCGACACCGCGTCGCGCTCGTCCGGCGTCGCGATGTCGGGCAGGAACGAGTAGTAGACGACGATCGAACCGCCGTAGCCGATGTTGGCCACCACGAACATCACCACGCCGAACTCCCAGTTCGTCCCGGCGAGGAAGAACATCAGCGCGATCGCCACGGCCCCGGTCAGCGCGAACCCCGCCAGCAGCCCGCGCCGGTGCGCGCTGCGGTCGGCGACGGCCCCGAGGACCGGGAACACCAGCACCTGGATGACCGTGGCGCCGGCCAGCAAGTAGCCCCACAGCGAACCGGCGGGGAAGTGCAGCCCGAACAGGCTGATGTCACAGCGTTCCAGCGTGCTGGCCACGCCGTCGGCGCCGACACAGGGCACCGGGCCGTTGCGCGCGACGTCGGTCCTGGCATCCGCGGCGGCCACGGAGCTGAGGTACAGCGAGCCGAACACCGCCATCACCGTGGTGTAGAAGCTCGAGTTGGCCCAGTCGTAGACGTACCAGGCTCGTTGCTGGCGGCGCCGGTCGGCGCTGGTGGTGGTCATTCCGGCTCCCGCTCATGATCGATCGAGCGCAGGCTACGGCCGGCACTCGCCGGCGGGACGCCGGTTGGCCCAAATGTGTCCGATTCGCCACGCCGAAGTCCGGGGGATGTGATCCGTCGGCGTGTCGCTTCCAAGGTCACCCGCTGGGGTGTGTGATGCTAGTGGTTTTGCTGTGACTCTTGTGGCTGATGGGGTTGCTGCTTACCGTTCCTGACATGCACAGACGCATCCGCCGCGTGTTCCTCCGGCTGTTCCAGATCGCCGGGCTGGCGCTCGTCATCGCCGGTATCCAGGTCGCGACGACCACCCAGGCGTCGGCCGATCCGACGGCGTCGGCCTGGGCGAAGCTGCGGATGTGCGAGTCGAGCGGCCGGTACGACATCAACACCGGCAACGGCTACTACGGCGCCTACCAGTTCGACCTGCCGACCTGGCGCAGCGTTGGCGGCCAGGGACGGCCGGACCAGGCCAGCCCCCGCGAGCAGGACCACCGCGCGCTCTACCTGTACCGGATGCGCGGCTGGCAGCCGTGGGAGTGCGCGGGCAAGCTCGGCCTGCGCCAGGACGGCGACGCCCGCAGCAAGCGGGTCCCCTCCTACGCCGAGTCCGCCTACATCGGCGGCGGTGGCGCGCCGGCTCCGAAGCCCGTGCCACCGCCGGCTCCCATTCCGCCGGACGGGGCGGCGCCACCGTGGCCCGGCGTGGTCTACGCGCCCGGCGACTGCGCCCCGTCCCTGCGGACGTTCCAGCTACGGATGAACAAGTTCGGCTACGGATTCACCGGAACCGGCTGCTACCACGACAAGACCCGGCAGGCGGTGCTCGACCTGCAGCGGGCCAACGGCATCAACGACTCCGGACGGCTCGGCCCGAAGACCTGGAAGGCCGCGTGGGAGGGCAAGAAGCCCAGGTGATCACTCCTGGCCGGTGGCGACCTTGAGGTTCTTGTTCTTGTCCTTCAGCTCCGGGGTCATCTGGTCACCGAACTCGTCGATCTCGAAGATCTGCCGGACCTGCACCTCGCCGCTGGTGAACGGAATCCGCTTGACCCACTCCAGGCACTCCTCCTTGGAGGAGACCTCGAGAATCCAGTAGCCCGCGACCAGCTCCTTGGCCTCGGCGAACGGGCCGTCGATCACCGTGGCCCTGCCGCCCTCGGAGAACCGCACCCGCGCGCCCTTGGAACTGGGGTGCAAGCCGTCGCCGGCCAGCATGATGCCCGCCTTGACGAGCTCCTCGTTGAACTCGGTCATGCACCGGAGGTCCTCCTCCGTGGGCAACGCACCGGCCTCGGTGTTCTCGTCGCTCATGACCATCACCATGAACCGCATGGCTGTCTCCTCGCTGTTCGGGGGAGACCATTCTTACCCGGTTGTCCAGACCTGCCGTTCCCGGAGGACGTCCCGCAGCACGTCGGGCCGGTCGGTCACGATGCCCTGCACGCCGAGGTCGAGCAGCAGCCGCATCTGGTCGGCGTCGTCGATCGTCCAGCAGTGCACCTCGACACCCGCCCTGGCGGCCGAGCGCAGGAACGACCGGTCGACGATGGTCAGCCTGCCCTGCCGCACCGGGACCTGCGCCATCGCGCCCCGGCTGAGGAACCCCAGGCGCAGGAACGGCACCCAGCCGTTGGCCCACAGCACGGCCGCCGAGCGCGGGCCGAGCGCGGTCACCAGCTTCGGGCCGGCCAGTCGGCGGATCCGGGCCAGCCTCGCGTCGGAGAACGACGCGGCCGCCACCCGTTCGAAGGCCCCGGTGTGCTCGATCGTCCGCACGAACGGCTCCACGGCCTGGTTGCTCTTGACGTCCACATTGAACCGGGCGTCGGGCAGCTCCTCCAGCACGTCCTCCAGCCGGGAGATCGGCGCCTTCCCGCCGACCTTCGCCCGGCGCACCTGCTCCCACGTCTGACGCGCGATCGGGCCGGTGCCGTCGGTCGTGCGGTCCAGCAACGCGTCGTGGTGCACGACCACGACGCCGTCGGAGGTGGCGTGCACGTCCGTCTCCAGGTACCGGTAACCCTCGGTGACCGCCTGACGGAACGCGGGTAGCGAGTTCTCCATGCCGGCGAGGTCGCCGAGATGCCAGCCACGGTGCGCGAACGCGCGTGGACCCGGTTCGGCGAGGTACGGATGACTCGGCTGCACACAGTAAGTGTGCCTCTTCGGCGTGGCCTCGGCATGAGCGCGGGGTTGCCGGTTAGGGTCCATGCCGTGAGCGAACATGCGTCACGTGACGAAATGACCGTCACGCTGCCGTCGAAACAGCCCCGGCACTGCGGCTGGTGCGGGCGGCGGCTGGCCGAGAACGACAACGTCAGGGGCAGGCGACGGCGCTACTGTGGACAGTCGTGCCGCCAGCGCGCCTACGAGCGGCGCACCGCCGTCCAGCGCACCGGACTGCCCGAAGATGCCGTCGTGATGTCGGACACGGAGATCGCCACGCTGCAGGACCGGCTGTTCCAGCTCCGCTGTGCCGCGGAGGACGTCGTCACCGCGGCCGACGACGGCGCCGCCGCCACCGAACTGCGTGCGCTCGCCCAAGAGATCGCCCGCAACGCCCGCGACCTGGAACAACTCCGCTAGGGTTCGAGCGCCCGGTATGTCCGGTTGCTCGCCACCGCCGCACGCTGCTCGCGGCCGGTGGCCTCGATGTAGTTCTGACTCGTGGCCAGGCTGGCGTGCCCGAGCAACGCCATGATCTCCGACGCCGTCGCGCCGTCCTCGGCGAGCCGGGTGGCGAACGTGTGCCGCAACGCGTGCAGGTTCGCCCCGGTAGGCACCCGGTCCTGCAGTCCGGCCGCCCGGAAGCAGGACTTCACCAGGTAGTCGAGCGCGCCGCGGCCGATCGGCTCACCGGCGTGGTCCCGCAGCAGCGGTGCCGAACGGCGTAACCGCAGGTGCGGGAACCGGCTGCGGCACGATGCCAGGTACGCCTCGATGATCCGCTCCATCGCCCGCTGCACCGGGATCGACCGGTCCCGGCTGCCCTTTCCGTTGATGTGCAACCGTTTCTCGCCCGGCCGGCCGATCAGCGAGTCGACCGTGAGCGCCCGGATCTCCGCCGACCGCAGGCCCGCGACCAGGCCGAGGGCGAGCACCAGCACATCGCGTTCCGGCCACGGCTTGCGCCCTCGGCCCGCGCCGACCGAGTTCAGCAGGCGTTCCGGCGTGTCCTCGCCACGCAGCGGCTTCGGGACCAGGGGAGGGGTCTTCGGGCGCGCGACCGCGCCCATCGGGTTGCCTGCCAGCAGGCCGTCCGACACGCAGAAGGTGAGGAACTGGTTCCAGGTCGACCAGGCCCGCAGCACCGAGCTCTTGGCGTGCCCGTCGGCGAACACGCCGAAGGCGGTCCGCAGGGCGGCAGCGGTCAGGTCGGCGACGTCCAGTTCGTCGGCCGGGCGACCGGCCGCGTCGGCCAGCAGGGAAGTGATGCCGGCCAGGTCGCGGCGGTAGGCGGCGGTGGTGTGCGGAGAGTCCTTACGCGGCCGCCGAGCCGCGAAGAATGCTTGCTGTGCCTGGAGAAGCCGCATGTGGATCTTGTACCGGAACGGACCGACAGTTCCGCTCCGATTCATGCATAATCGCCATTATCCAGCACACGGCGTGCCGATAGGGGGTTTCCGTCACCGTGACGGAATTCGCTAGATGGCCGGGGCCAGCTGGAAGAACCTTTCCAACGCCGCCCGGTCGCCGGTGACCGCCAACCGGGTAGGGGGCAGCCGCCGCCACAGGAACAGCATCAGATCCGACGCCGTTCCGGACAGCTCGACATCGCCCGGGCCGGTCTCCACCCGCACCTCGTCACCGTCGAACACCACCGTCCAGTCGCCCGGCCCGTCGCTCTGCCGGAACCGATCCCGCTCACCGGCACCCGCGGGCGCCGGTGAGCGGGATCGGCCGGCCGGTGTCATCACCGTGAGGTGCTGATCGATCGCGTCCGCCGCCAGCTCGGCGTCGACCGGCCCGGCCTCGCCGAGGGCGTCCTCCAGATCCCAGCGATGCACCGCCGCCTCGATGGCCTGCATGCGGATCCAGAACGCGACCGTCTGCTCGTGCCACCAGGTGTAGACGGCCGTCCCCGGGTCGGTCTCCCGGAACAACCCGCCCAGCGCCGCGGCACCCTCGGCGAACCAGTCGGCCATCGCCCCGGGAACCGGTACACGGTTGGGCTCGGACTCCGGCCTCGGCCAGCCACTGATGTCCGGCGGCAACCCGAGGAAGCCGATACCGGTCGGATCCGGCTGCTCCCGCAGCCGCTCCCGGATGACCCAGCCGACGTAGCGGTGGACCTTGCCCAGATGTGCCACCAGATCGGTCACCGACCACTCCGGACACGACGGAACCAGCGTCGTCACACCACTTGCCACGGCCTGCCGCGCGGCCGCCTCGAACGCCCCGGCTTCGCGCTGGAAATGCGCCACCTGATCCATGTACCCACTCTGCCAGGAATGCCGGATGGTGACTGGCCGGGCCGGACGTGGCACGATCTCGCAGGTGACCAGCAGTTCAGCCGAGAGCCAGCGCCTGCGTGACCTCGCGCTGCTGCGCCGCGTCCGCGACCGGATCGACCGGGAGCACGCCCAGCCGCTGAACGTCGAGGCGCTCGCCCGCGGCGTGAACATGTCCGCCGGGCACCTCAGCCGCGAGTTCCGCCGTGCCTACGGTGAGTCACCGTATTCGTACCTGATGACCCGGCGGGTCGAGCGCGCGATGGCGTTGCTGCGCCGGGGCGACATGAGCGTCACCGAGGTCTGCTTCGCGGTCGGCTGCTCGTCGCTGGGCACCTTCAGTACCCGGTTCACCGAGCTGGTCGGCGTGCCACCCAGCGTCTACCGGACCGAGGCCAGCCGGGGTACCGCGGGCATCCCGTCGTGCGTGGCCAAGCAGGTGACCAGACCGATCAGGAATCGAGAAGCGAGCTCGACGGGGCGCACTTAGGGTGACCGCCATGAGCCTCAATATTCACGCTTCGTTCCTGCCGCACACCGACCCCGAGGTCTCGCTGGCCTTCTACCGCGACATCCTGGGCTTCGAGGTGCGCAACGACGTCGGCTACGAGGGCATGCGCTGGATCACGGTCGGACCCGTGGATCAGCCGTCCGTGTCGATCGTGCTGCACCCGCCCGCCGTCGACCCCGGCATCACCGACGACGAGCGCCGGGTCATCACCGAGATGATGGCCAAGGGCACCTTCGCCGGCATCGTGCTGGCCACCAAGGACGTCGACGGTGTGTTCGAGCGGGCCAAGGCAGGCGGCGCCGACGTCGCCCAGGAGCCGGCCGATCAGCCCTACGGGGTCCGCGACTGCGCCCTGCGGGACCCGGCGGGCAACATGATCCGTATCCAGGAACAGCACTGACCTGGGCGTTCGCCCGAAAGTTGGAGAGACGATGAGCAAGCGGCCGCCCGCGCACCCCGCCGACAGCCACGACCTGATCCGCGTACACGGCGCGCGGGTGAACAACCTGAACGACATCAGCGTCGAGCTGCCCAAGCGCAGGCTCACCGTGTTCACCGGCGTCTCCGGGTCCGGTAAGAGCTCGCTGGTCTTCGACACGATCGCGGCCGAGTCGCAGCGGCTGATCAACGAGACCTACAGCGCGTTCCTGCAGGGGTTCATGCCGACGCTCGCCAGGCCCGAGGTCGACGTCCTGGACGGCCTGACCACGGCGATCATCGTCGATCAGCAGCGGCTGGGGTCCGACCCGCGGTCGACGGTCGGCACGGCCACCGACGCCAACGCCATGCTGCGCATCCTGTTCAGCAGGCTCGGCGAGCCGCACATCGGGTCGCCGCAGGCGTTCTCCTTCAACGTCCTGTCGATCAGCGGTGCCGGTGCGGTCACGATGGAGCGGGGCGGCACGACGACGAAGGAGCGCCGCGAATTCAACATCACCGGCGGCATGTGCCCGCGGTGTGAGGGCAGGGGCAAGGTCTCCGACATCGACCTGACGCAGCTCTACGACGACTCGAAGTCGATCGCGGAGGGCGCGTTCACCATCCCGGGCTGGAAGTCCGACAACCGGTGGACAGTGGGCCTCTACGCGCAGTCGGGATTCCTCGACCCGCACAAGCCGATCCGCAAGTTCACCAAGCGCGAGATGCGCGACTTCCTGCACAAGGAGCCGGTCAAGGTCAAGGTCGACGGCGTCAACCTCACCTACGAAGGGCTGATCCCGAAGATCCAGAAGTCGTTCCTGTCCAAGGACAAGGAGGCGATGCAGCCGCACATCCGGGCGTTCGTGGAGCGGGCGGTCACGTTCGGCGTGTGTCCCGACTGCGACGGCACCAGGCTCACCGAGGGAGCGCGGTCGTCGAAGATCGACGGGGTCAGCATCGCCGACGCGTGCTCGATGCAGATCACCGACCTGGCCGAGTGGGTTCGCGGGCTGAAGAAGCCGTCCGTGGCGCCGCTGCTGGAGAAGCTGCTGCACACCATCGAGTCGTTCGTGGAGATCGGCCTGGGCTACCTGTCGCTGGACCGGCCCGCCGGGACGCTGTCGGGTGGTGAGGCGCAGCGGGTCAAGATGATCCGGCACCTCGGGTCGTCGCTGACCGACGTGACCTACGTGTTCGACGAGCCGACCATCGGCCTGCACCCGCACGACATCCAGCGGATGAACAACCTGCTGGAACGGCTGCGCAACAAGGGCAACACCGTGCTGGTGGTGGAGCACAAGCCGGAGACGATCGCGATCGCCGACCACGTGGTCGACCTCGGTCCGGGAGCCGGCACGGCGGGCGGAACCGTCTGCTACGAGGGCGATCTGAAGGGGTTGCGGGCCAGCGGCACGGTCACCGGACGGCACCTCGACGACCGGGCCAAGCTCAAGGAGTCGGTGCGCACGGCGTCCGGTGCGCTGGAGATCCGCGGGGCGAACGCGAACAACCTGTGCGACGTCGACGTGGACATCCCGCTCGGGGTGCTGTGTGTGATCACCGGGGTCGCCGGTTCGGGCAAGAGTTCGCTGATCCACGGTTCGATGCCGGCCGACGCGGGCGTGGTGACGGTCGACCAGACGGCGATCAAGGGGTCGCGGCGGAGCAACCCGGCGACGTACACCGGTCTGCTGGAGCCGATCCGTAAGGCGTTCGCCAAGGCCAACAACGTCAAGCCCGCGTTGTTCAGCGCCAACTCGGAGGGTGCGTGCCCGGCCTGCAACGGCGCCGGGCTGATCTTCACCGAGCTGGGGTTCATGGAGACCGTGTCGCGGACCTGCGAGGAGTGCGACGGCAAGCGGTTCCAGGCGGCGGTGCTGGAGTACCGCTTCGGTGGCAAGGACATCGCCGAGGTGCTCGGCATGTCGGTGCTGGACGCGCGGGAGTTCTTCGCCGAGGGCGAGGCTCGCACGCCCGCCGCGCACGCCATCCTGGACCGGCTGGCCGACGTCGGGCTCGGCTACCTGAGCCTGGGGCAGCCGCTGACGACGCTGTCCGGTGGTGAACGTCAGCGGCTGAAGCTGGCCACCCATATGGGTGAGAAGGGTGGCGTCTACGTCCTGGACGAGCCGACCACGGGTCTGCACCTGGCCGACGTCGAGCAGTTGCTCGGTCTGCTGGACCGGCTCGTGGACTCCGGGAAGTCGGTGATCGTCGTCGAGCATCACCAGGCCGTCATGGCGCACGCCGACTGGATCATCGACCTGGGCCCGGGTGCCGGTCACGACGGCGGCAAGGTCGTCTTCGAGGGCACGCCGGCGGATCTGGTCGCGGCGAAGTCGACGTTGACCGGTGAGCACCTGGCCGCCTACGTCGCCTGACAGCCCCTCTCGGCGCCCCTTGCCCAAGCGCCGATAAGCGACATTATGTCAAGTAGAGGCGGCGGGTCCTCTCCACCGCCCAGCACGTGAAGGCCACCTTCGGCAGGTGGCCTTCACGTGCTTCGGGCCCCTCGCTATGCTGGTGCCTTCAGCGGATCTTGGTCGCGGTGTCCACTTCTTCCCGCGCCGACTCGAATCCCTTTCCCGAAAACCCCTGGGGTCGAACCGCGCCCACCTACGCACAGAACGGAGTGACCCATGGCCACCAGCAGGATCACCGACGGCACCGAACGAGCGCTTCTGGAGAACATGCTCGACCGCAACCGCGAAGCCCTGATCGCGACCGCCCGCGGTCTGTCCGAGGCCGACGCGCGCCGCCGGCTCGTCGCGTCGCTGACGACGCCGATCTCGGTGCTCAAGCACGCCGCGGCCGCCGAACGGATCTGGTTTCAGCGGTTCTGGGCTGGCCTGGAGGAATCCGAGTGCGACGGCTACGCGAAGCGGGACGTGGGCACGTTCGCGGTGGCCGACGACGAGTCCCTGGCCGACGTGATCGCCGAGTTCGAGCGGGCCAGCCGCCGGTCGCGGGAAATCGCCGCCCGCTTCGACCTCGACGACACCAGGGAGATCCCGGACGAAGGCACGATCAGCATGCGGTTCACGCTGCTCGCCATGATCGAGGAGTTCGCCCGGCACGCCGGCCACGGCGACATCCTGCGTGAACAGCTCGACAATCCGCTCACCTGAGCCGTCGTCACGAGCTGCCACTCCCCTGTGCCGCGTTGACGATCAGCTCCAGTGCGTCGACGAACGCGTGCTGGTCCACGGTGTCCGGGTCCAGGTGGGCCAGTGTGGCGATGCCGTTCTCCAGTGCCAGCACGTAGAGGGCGAGCCGGTCGGGGTCGACCGGCAGGCCGCGTGCCTGCCGGTCGATCTCCGTCGCGTACCAGGCGCGGGTGCGGCGCTCGTGCTCGGCGAGCCTGCCCGCGACGGCCGGGTTGCGCAGGGCGTAGAGCCGGAACTCGGCCAGCAGCAGGTAGCGGCTCCGGTCGGCGAACCGGTTGCCTGCCAGTTCCCGCAACGAACTCAGTGCCCCGCCGACGTCGCCTGCGTTGATCCGCCGCCCGTGTTCGATGTCGTTGTCCAGCCAGCGGTCCAGCACGGCGAGGAACAGTTCGTCCTTGCCGGTGAAGTTGCGGTACACCGCGCCGCGGGTGTAGCCGGCGTGACGGGCGATCTGCTCCAGCGAAGTCTGGCCGAAGCCGTGCTCGGCGAACACCTCCTCGGCCGCGTCCAGGAGTTCGTCCCTGGTGCGGGCCGCGCTCTCCTTGCGGGTCAGCTTGCGCATGCCGTTCACCTTGACTCCCCCGTTCGGATACGTCAACGTATCTGAAAAAGCTTCACGAGCGGAGGGCCCGGTATGCGCAAGCTCCTCGCACTCGCCACGGCGGTGGCCGCGGTCGCGGCGGTCGTCGCCGCCACCCGCCCCCAGCCCGCCGAGGCCAGAGCCACGGCCGAACCGTTCCTGTGGGGCGTGGCCACCGCGGGCTTCCAGTCCGAGGGCGACGCACCGGACAGCAACTGGCGCCGCTACGCCGAGAAGAAGGAGCCCTACCGGCAGGCCGTCGACTTCCGGCACCGCTACGCCGAGGACATCGCCAACGCGGCGGCCATGGGTGCCAGGGTGTTCCGGTTCAGCGTCGAGTGGGCCAGGGTCGAGCCGCGTCCGGGTGTGGTCGACGAGGCCGCACTGGCGTTCTACGACGACGTGGTCGGCAAGATCCGTGCGGCGGGCATGCGGCCGATGATCACGCTCGACCACTGGGTCTACCCCGGCTGGGCGGTCGACACGGGTGGCTGGACCACCGACGCGATGATCGATCGCTGGCTGACCAACGCCCGGCGCGTCGTGCAGCGCTACGCCGGCGCGGACGCGCTGTGGATCACCTTCAACGAGCCGACGGTGTACGTGCAGATGGAGCTGACCAACGGCGGCATCAAGGTGTGGGAGGCGCCGGCGATGTTCGACCGCCTGGTGCGCGCACACCGCGCCGCCTACGACATCGTCCACGAACTCGACCCTGGCGCGCCGGTGTCGAGCAACGCCGCCTACATCCCGGCGGTGCAGCCGGTCCTGGACGCGTCGTTCCTCGACCGGGTGCGGGACAAGCTGGACTTCGCCGGGCTGGACTTCTACTACGGCGCGAGCCTGGACAACCCGACGGCGGTGCACGCGGCGGCCGGCGAGTTCTGGAAGGTCAAGCCGCAACCGGACGGCCTGTACTACGCCCTGCGTTACTACGCCCGCAAGTTCCCTCGGCTACCGCTGTACGTGGTGGAGAACGGCATGCCCACCGACAACGGCAAGCCGCGCCCGGACGGCTACACCCGCTCCGACCACCTGCGTGACCACATCTACTGGCTGCAGCGCGCGAAGGCCGACGGCATCGACGTCATCGGCTACAACTACTGGACGATCACCGACAACTACGAGTGGGGCAGCTACCGCCCGCGCTTCGGACTGTACACAGTGGACGCGGCGACCGACCCGGCGCTGACCCGCAGGCCGACCGACGCCGTGGCGACCTTCCGGGAACTGGTGGACGGCGGCGGTGTCACCGCCGGGTACCGGCCCAAGCAGGATCCCGGCCTGTGCTCGGTGGTCGACGGTCTGCACAGCTGCCTGCACCCGGCCAGGCTCGGCCCGGTGGCACCACTGGGTTAGAACTCGATGTACATGACGTGCAGGCCCACCCGGCCCAGCGTCGGGTGGGCGAACGCGCCGGGGACCGTGCCGACGATGCTGAAGCCGAGGCGTTCGTAGATCCGCACCGCGGCGGTGTTGGACGCGGCGACGGCGTTGAACTGCATCCCCGCGTAGCCTGCGCCGCGTGCCCAGTCCAGCGCGTGCGCGCACAGTGCCGCGCCGACGCCGCGTCCCCTGGCGTCGGCGGCGACCATGAAGCTGGCGGTGGCGACGTGCGCGCCGGGGCCGGGCCGGTTGGTGCCCATCTTGGCGGTGCCCACCAGGCGGCCGCCATCGAGTGCGACGACCGTGCGGCCGGGTGGCGTCTCGATCCAGGTGTCGCGTGCCTGGTCCTCGGTCATGCCGGGGTCGTAGGTGTAGGTCTCCCCCGCTCGCACGATCTCCCGCACGATCGGCCAGACGTCCGGCCAGTCGGTGCCGGTGAACTCCCGGATCTCCACGCCGGCACGCTACCCCGGGGCACCGACGACCACGGTGGCGCCGGTGTCGTCGTCGGCGATCACCTCCGCGGTGAGCCCGCCCGCGGTGAACGCCTCGGTGAGCGCCGGTGCCTGGGCATCGCTGGTCTCGATCAGCAGGTGCCCGGCGGGGGTGAGCCAGTCGCGGGCGGCGGCGGTGACCCTGCGCTGGATGTCCAGCCCGTCCGCTCCCCCGTCCAGTGCGGTGCGGGGCTCGTGGTCGCGGGCTTCCGGTGGCATGGTGGCGACCGCGCCGGAGGGAACGTAGGGCGTGTTGGCGACGATGAGGCCGACGCGGCCGCGCAGGGCAGGTGGCAGTGGTGCGTAGAGGTCTCCCCGCAGCACGGTGGCGCCGGGCAGGTTGCGGCGGGCGCAGTCGACGGCGGCGGGGTCGATGTCGACCGCGTACAGCTCGACGGCCCCCAGGGCGGCGCCGACGGCGCCGGATCCGCAGCAGAGGTCGACCACGACGGCGCCGGGCGTGACATGCCGCAGCGCGATCGCGGCGAGGAACTCGGTGCGGCGGCGGGGAACGAACACGCCGGGGTCGACGGCGATGCGCAGGCCGCGGAAGGCCACCCACCCGACGACGTGTTCGAGTGGCTCGCCCGCCACGCGCCGGGCGAGCATGGCGTCCAGGGTGGCCGGGTCGCCGGCGGCGCCGAGCAGGACCGCGGCTTCCTCCTCGGCGAAGACGCAGCCGGCGCGGCGCAGGCGCTCGACGAGCGTGTCGGTGTGCATGATCCCCAGCATGTCAGCCGCGCCGGGCCGGAAAGTGCTCACCTGCTGAGTACTTTCCGGGTCAGACTGGGCCCATGCGTGCCGATCGTCTCGTCGCCGTGCTGTTGCTGATGCAGGCCCGCGGCCGGGTGACGGCCGCCGAGCTGGCCGCGGAGCTGGAGGTGTCGGTGGCGACGGCGCGCCGGGACCTGGAGGCGCTGTCGGCGGCGGGGGTTCCGGTGTACCCGCAGGCCGGGCGCGGCGGCGGGTGGTCGCTGGTCGGTGGCGCGCGCACCGATCTGACCGGGCTCACCGGGCCGGAGGCGCGGGCGTTGTTCCTGCTCGCCGGACCGTCGGCGGCGGTGGCGCCGACGGTCAAGTCGGCGCTGCGCAAGCTGGTGCGGGCGCTCCCCCAGACGTTCCGGGCCGACGCCGAGGCGGCGGCGAATGCCGTGCTGGTCGACTCGGCCAGGTGGGGCGAGTCCGACCGGGAGCGGCCGGCACTGGTCGAGTCGCTGCAGGACGCCGTCGTGCGGCGGGTGCGGGTGGAGCTGACCTACGCCGGGCGCAAGCGGGAGCGGACGACGCGGCTGGTGGACCCGTGGGGCCTGGTCGACAAGGACGACATCTGGTACCTGCTGGCCGGCACCGACGCCGGGCAGCGGACGTTCCGGGTCGACCGGATCGTCGAGGCCGCCGTCACCGGGATTCCGGCGCGGCGGCCCGACGACTTCGAGCTGGACCGGGCGTGGCGGCAGGTGGTGGACGAGGTCGAACGGCACCGGTCGCTGGAGTCGGCGACGGTGCTGGTCGACGCCCGGTTCGTGCACGTGCTGCGGGACCACTTCGGACGGCACTGCGAGGTCGGCGAGACGCAGGCGGACGGCCGTGCCCGGGTCCGGGTGGCCGCGCCGACGCCGTTGTCGATCGCGCAGCTACTGGCGGGCTGGGGTGCCCAGATCGAGGTGGTGGACTCCGAACCGGTGCGCGAGCAGCTGGCCCGCATCGGTGCCGAGCTGACCGCCCGCTACGCGGCGGGCCTGCCGAACCAGCGGGACAGCTGATCGTCGAGGTCGCGTTGATCGTCGCCGAGCCAGGCGACGTACCCGTCGGGGCGGAGCAGGACGGCCGGAGCGTCCAGGTCCGCGGTGGGATCGGCGTGGTGGTCGACGCGGTCCGCCCAGCCTTCGGTGGTGAGGCGTCCGGTGCGGTCCAGCAGCAGACCGCGGCCGCGACGCAGCAGGCGGTAGAGGTTGCCCTGGCCGACGTCGATGTCGCGCAGGCGGCGGCCGAGCAGGTCGGGGCCGGCACCGAAGTCGTAGCGGACGCCGAGTGCGGTGATCTTCTCGATCAGGTACCGGTTGACCTCGTTGAAGTCCATCAGTTCGGTGAGCAGCCTGCGCACGGCTCGCGGGCCCGGTCCGGTGGCCGACAGTTCCTGCTGGGCGCGGGTGTTGTCCAGCACGGCTTCGGCGACCGGCCGCCGTTCGGCCTGGTAGGTGTCGAGCAGGGTGGCCGGTGCCCAGCCGTGGACCCGCGCGGCCAGTTTCCAGCCGAGGTTGACCGCGTCCTGAATGCCCAGGTTGACGCCCTGACCGCCGGTGGGCGGATGGATGTGCGCGGCGTCGCCTGCCAGCAGAACCCGGCCGGCCCGGTAGCGCTCGGCCAGCCGGGTGGCGTCGCCGAAGCGGGACAGCCAGCGTGGCGAGTGCACGCCGAAGTCGGTTCCGGCGACGGCGCGCAGTTGCCGCCGGACGTCGTCGAGCGTGGGTGGTTCGGCGCGGTCGCTGACGTCCGTGGCGGGGACGACGACGCTGTGGCGGCCGTTGCCGAGTGGCCTGAGCTGAAGCCGCGGCTCGGCGAGGGCGCTCGTCGTGGCGATGACGTCCTCGTGCGGCACACCGACTTCCAGCTCGCCCATCAGCGTGTCGTTGCGCGAGGGTTCGCCGGGGAAGCCGATGCCGAGCAGCTTGCGCACCGTGCTGCGGGCGCCGTCGCAGCCGACCACGTACCGCGACCGCAGCCGCCGGCCGTCGGTCAGCCCGACGGTCACGCCCTCGTCGTCCTGGTCGATGCTGGTCACCGCGCACCCGCGGCGGACTTCGGCGCCCAGTGCGGTGGCGTGGTCTTCGAGCAGCCGGACGAGGACCGGTTGCGGGATGCCCAGCAGGTAGGCGTAGCTGGAGTCCAGCCCTTCGGGTGCGGGTTTGCCGATGGCGGCGAAGAATCCGGCGGCCGGGCGCCTGCGTCCCTGTCCGGCGATGCGCTCCAGCAGTCCGCGCATGGCCAGCAGCTCGATGCTGCGGATGTGCAGGCCGACCACGCGGGCGAAGGACACCGGCTCGGTTTCCTTCTCCAGAACGAGAACCCGCACATCGTGCAGCCGCAGTTCCGCGGCCAGCATCGCGCCCGTCGGCCCGCATCCGGCGATGATCACGTCGTACACAGGTGGTGCCTTTCGGGAGTGCCTTGGCGGCGCTCCCGGCGACACCTACATCTGTCGCCCGGCCGTGACGGGAACGGGGAGCACCCACGTCGATACTGCGTTCATGGGTCTCACCTCCTCCGGTGGCGTCACGGCCGCCGGTGACGTTACCAGCCCGGCGCGAGGACGCCGATGACCGCGGTGGCGGCGGACACGATGGTCAGCCACGCGGCGGGGAGGTACAGCTTGGCCTCGTCGCCGGCCCGCACGTGGGCGATCACCGCGCCGATGAGCAGCAGCGCCAGTCCCGCGGCGGCGGCGATGCCGAGCGGCCGCCAGAACAGGCCGACGACCAGGCCCGCGGTCGCGCCGATCTCCAGCGCCCCGATCGCCTGATAGGCGCGGACGGAGAAGCCGAGGTGTTCGGCGCTGTCGACCATGCGCTGCTGGCGCAGCACCTTGGTCAGCCCGACGAACAGGAACAGCGCGCCGAGCACGAGGGACATGACGACGAAGGCGATCTGCATGAACGACTCCCCAAGGTCGTGTAGCACTTGATAGTGAAGTCATACACTAATCTAGACTGGCGGCATGAGCCAAGCCCCGTCCGCCCGCGACATCGTGGCGCTGCTGTTCGCCACCTCGCACCAGCTCTGCCTGCGATCGGACCGCCTGCTCGGCGCCACCCTGGGCCTGTCGGAGGGGCGGGCCCGGCTACTCGTCGCCGTCAGCGAGTTCGAGCCCGCCCGCATGGGCCTGCTGGCGCGGCAACTGGGCGTCACGGCGCGCTCGGTGACCGGCATGGTCGACGCACTGGAACGGGACGGCCTGCTCGTCAGGGACCCCGATCCGGAGGACCGCCGGGCGACGCTGCTGCGCCTCACTTCCCACGGGCGCGCGTTGATCGACAGGCTGCTCGACGCTCAGCACCGCTCCGCCGACGAGATGCTCGGCGCACTGTCCAGCCAGGACAAACACGAGCTGTTCCGCCTGCTCACAGAGGTGCACAAGCGCGCCGACGGTTGACCGTACAACGTACGGTACGATTTACGGCATGCGGATTCTGGTGACCGGTGCGACCGGCAACGTGGGCAGGCTCGTCGTCAACCACCTCCTCGCCGCCGGGGCGAACGTCCGTGCCCTCACCAACGACCCGAAGCGGGCGGCGCTGCCCGACGGCGTCGAAGTGGTCGAGGGCTTCCTCGGCAGGCCGGACAGCGTCCGCCCCGCCCTGGCCGGGGTCGAGCGGATGTACCTGGCGCCCTATCCCCGTACCGCGCCGGAAGTCCTGGCCATGGCGAAGGAAGCCGGCGTGCGCAGGGTCGTCGACTTCTCCTCCGCCCAGGCCGTCGACGAGGCAGAGCGGGACCCGAGCACCTGGTACTTCCTGGCGGTGGAGAAGGCCGCCGAGGCCTCCGGTCTGGAGTGGACACACATCCGGGCGGGCGAGTTCATGACCAACACGCTCGACTGGGCCGAGCAGATTCGCACCACCGGGATCGTGCGCAAGCCCCACGGCCGCGCGGCGACCGCCATCATCGACATGGACGACATCGCCGCGGCCGCCGCGACCGTGCTGCTCGAAGACGGCCACGGCGGCAAGCTGTACAACCTGACCGGCCCGGCCGCCGTCCCGCGCGTCGAACTGGCCAGGCAGATCGGTGCGGCCATCGGGCGCGAGGTGCCGTTCGAGGAACAGCCCCGCGAGGAGGCACTGGCCGAGATGCGGCCGTTCATGGGCGATTTCGCCGAATGGTACGTCGACGGCATGGCCGCACTGGTCGACAACCCCGAGCCGGTGACCCCGGACTTCACCCGGATCACCGGCCGTACCGGCACGACGTTCGCCGAGTGGGCCGCCCGCAACGCCGACAGCTTCCGCTAGACCAAGGCGGGCGGCGTCCAGGTCGCGTGCCGCATGATGACCCGGGCGCTGGCGCTGGGCGGGGACAGCCGCAGCGCCAGGTCACGCAGCGCGACGGCCGCCGGGTTGGTCAGCCGCTGACCGAGCCGCCCGGCCTGGCGTGCGGCGCGGGCGACGGCCTGGGCACGGGGACGGCGCCGGGCGTCGTAGGCGGCCAGCGCCGTCTCGACGCCCGGTTCGGCCGCCAGCGCGGCGGCCAGCGTCACCGCGTCCTCCAGCGCCTGGCAGGCGCCCTGGCCGAGGTTGGGCACCATCGCGTGGGCGGCGTCGCCGAGCAGCGCGACCCGGCCCGCGGTGAACGCGGGCAGCGGCGTGACGATCTCGTGGATGTCGTGGTGCAGCACGGCACCCGGGTCCGTCGCGGCCAGCAGCCGGGGAATCGGCTGATGCCAGCCGCCGAACCGGCGCCGCATCTCGGCAAGCGGGTCCGCGTAGCGCACGCCCGCCGGGGCGGTCAGCACGGCATGCCACTCGGCGCGGCCGTCGGCGAGGCGGATGTGGCCGAACTCCGCTCCCCTGCCCCAGGTCAGCTCGAAGTCGCTGCCCGGGTCGATCTCCTCGGCGGTGATCGCCCGCAGGACGGTCGATCCACTGTAGACGGCCCCGGGATGGCCGGGGAACAACTGCGCCCGCAGCCCGCTGGCGACGCCGTCGGCCGCGACGACCAGGTCCGCGTCGCCGACGGCGTCGACCGTGTGGATCTCCGTACCGATCGACAGGACTCCGTCGGGCAGCGCGTCGCGGAGCACGCGGTGCAGCACCGACCGCGCCACGCCGAGGATCGGTGAGCCCAGGTCCCGCTCCAGCGCCGCGCCGTCGAGCCGAGCCAGCAGCCTGCCCTGCGGTGTGCGGGTACCGGCGTGGCGCTGGGGACGGCCGGCGGCGCGAACCTCGGCTCCGACGCCGAGCGCGTCGAGTGCACGCAAGCCGTTGGCGTGCAGCGAAATGGCCGCGCCGACATCGGCCAGTTCGGCCGCGCGCTCCACGACGGTGACCTGCCAGCCCACCCGCCGCAGGCCGATCGCCGCCGCCAGTCCGCCGATACCGCCACCGACCACCACCGCCGTGCCTGCCATCGCCACCCCTTCTACAACCTGTAGTAGAGCGTAGCGGTCAGAGCGACTCCGGTAGGCCGAAGGCCGCGAAGACGTCCGGGTGGAACACCGAGATCTCGGTCACCACACCGTCGCCGATGCCCAGCACGGTCAGCCCGAACGGCGCGAACGCCGGCATGTCCGGGGTCCGGACGTACATGCCGAACGCCGGCTGCCGGTTGGCCGCGGTGGCCACCGCGCGGCAGCTGATCGGTGCTTCGCCGTGGAACAGCGGCTGCCAGGCCCGCACCACGGTCGCGCGGCCGCGGTACCAGATCGGGTCCGGCGTCATGTTGCCACCGGCCCACGGCTGCTGGCTGCAGCGCACGTCGTCGCTCAGCAGTTCGCCGAGTGCGGCGTCGTCGTTGCGTTCGATCGCGGCCAGGTACCGGTCCAGCACCGCACGGTCCTGTTCGGACGGTGTACCGGCCGTCCACTCCGAACGGGCCCGCGGCAACCCGCCCTGCAAGGTCTGCCGGGCCCGCTGCAGCGCGCTGTTCACCGACGCGGTGCTGGTGTCGAGCAGGTCGGCGACCTCGGCGGCCCGCCAGCCGAGCACGTCCCGCAGGATCAGCACGGCCCGTTGCCGGGGCGGCAGCTGCTGGATGGCCGCGAGGAACGCCAGCTCGATCGTCTCCTTCGCGACGACCCGCGCGTCCGGACCGGCCTCCGGCGACTCGACCTGGTCCAGCAGCCGGTCCGGGAACGGCTGCAGCCCGGCCACCGCCGCGGGTGGCGGAGCGCCGTCACGCAGCGATCCGGCCAGCGGATCCCGCGGCCGCCGGTCCAGCACGTCCAGTCCGGCGTTGGTGGCGATCCGGTACAGCCAGGCACGAAACGTCGACCGGCCGGCGTAGGTGCCGCGCTTGCGCCAGGCCCGCAGGAACGTCTCCTGCACCAGGTCCTCGGCCTCGTCGAAGGACCCGACCAGCCGGTAGCAGTGCACCCGCAGCTCGGTCCGGTAGCGCTCGGTCAGCTCGCTGAACGCCCGCTGGTCACCCGCGGTGGCCGCGGCGACCAGGGCGCTGTCCTCGGTGGTCATCGGTCATCCAGTTCGGTCAGCCTGCGGGTCAGGAACCGGCGTTCGGTGTCGGTGGGGGCCAGCGCGAGTGCCTCGGTGTAGGCGGCGCGTGCCTGTTCGGTCCGGCCGAGCCTGCGCAGCAGGTCGGCCCGGGTGGCCGGGAGCAGGTGGTAGCCGGGCAGGTCGGCGGCGACCTCGTCGACCAGCGCCAGGCCGGTGGCGGGGCCGTCGGCCATGCCGACCGCGACGGCATGGTTGAGCCGGACCACCGGGGAGGGCACCATCCGCCGCAGCCGCAGGTAGAGCGCGGCGATCTGCGGCCAGTCGGTGTCGGCCGCGGTGGCGGCGGTGGAATGGCAGGCGGCGATGGCGGCCTGTACCTGGTACGGCCCCGGCCGTCCCCGGCGCAGTGCCGACTCCAGCAGCCGCGTGCCCTCGGCGATCTCGCCGGTGTCCCAGCGGTCGCGGTCCTGGTCCTCCAGCGTCACCAGATCACCGGCGGCGTCCAGGCGCGCGGCACGCCTGGAGTCCTGCAACAGCATGAGGGCCAGCAGGCCGGTGGTCTCCGGTTCGTCCGGCATCAGCTCGCTCAGCAGCCGCGCCAGCCGGATCGCCTCGCCGCTCAACCCGGTGCGCACCAGGTCGGCGCCCGCGCTGGCCGAGTAGCCCTCGTTGAACAGCAGGTAGAGCACCCCGAGCACGGCCGAGGTGCGTTCCGGCAGCAGGTGCGCGGGTGGCACGCGGTAGGGAATGCGGGCGTTGTGGATCTTGCGCTTGGCCCGCACCAGCCGCCGCGACATCGTGGCCTCGGAGACGAGGAACGCGCGGGCGATCTCGCCGGTGGTCAGGCCCGCCAGGGTGCGCAGCGTCAACGCGACCTGCGCCTCCAGCGTCAGCGCCGGATGGCAGCAGGTGAACATCAGCCGCAGCCGGTCGTCGGTGACGCCGCTGGTCGCGATGTCGGCCAGTTCCTCATTGGCCGGCTCGCCGTCCCTGGCCAGCATCGCCACCTCCCGCAGCTTGGCCGCACCCACCGCCTCGCGGCGCAGCCGGTCGGTGGCCCGGTTGCGTGCCGTGGTGGTCAGCCAGGCGCCGGGCCTGCGGGGAACGCCGTCGCGCGGCCAGTTGCGCAGGGCCTGGGCGAAGGCCTCCTGCGCGCATTCCTCGGCCAGGTCCCAGTCCCCGGTGACGCGGATGAGCGTGGCCACCACCTGCCCCCACTCGTCGTGGAACGCCCGCGCGACCGCGGCCTCGACCTCGTCGGTCAGCCCAGCCAGAGCGGCCTCACCTCGATCATCCCGAAACCGGCCACCGGGTGCCGGGCCGCGATCCGGATGGCGTCGTCGAGGTCGTCGGCCTCGATCACGCAGACGCCGCCGATCTGCTCCTTGGTCTCGGCGAACGGCCCGTCGGTGAGCAGCACGGAGTCCTCACGCACGCGGACGGTGGTCGCCTCGTCGGCCGGCCGCAGCACCGCCCCCTCGATCAGGACGCCCCGGCGGGTCATCTCCTCCGCCCAGGCCATGGCGTCCTCGGCGTGGCAGATGTCCGCGCTCGACTCCACCTCGCCGGTGTCCTCGCCGCCGATCAGCAGTACGTAGCGCATGGGCTCCTCCTCCGTTGCCGGTCCCGTCCTACCACGCCGACGAACGCCGGGGGCGCAAACCGACCGGTCAGCGGTCGGCGTCGAGCGCGGCGACCAGCCGCAGCATCGTGTCCCGCACCGTCGTCAGCTCCTCGGCGGTGAACGACGAGCCGATCCGGTTGGCCCACGGCTGCTGTGCCAGCGAGATCCGGCGGACCGCCCAGTACCCGGCCTCGGTGCAAGCCAGCAGCTTGGCGCGCTGGTGGGCGGGATTCGGCCGGTACTCGGCCAGACCCCGGTCGACGAGCAGGTCGGCGACCCGCTGCACGCCCTGCCGGGTCATGCCCATCCGCCTGCCGATGTCGGCCACCGTGCGTGGCTCGTCGAGGATGCCGCCGAGGACCTGCCACCACGACGCCGTGATGTCGCCCTCGGCCGCCAGCCCCTGTGCGACCTCCATGAACCGGCCGTTGAGCTGGAACGTCGCCATGATGACGTCGGTCAGCGCGGCCGCCTCGGCGGTGTGCGGCTGCGCCCGCGGCCACTGCGAGCGGGGTGGAACGGCGGTCATGCGGACGCGGCCCGCATCAGCACCGGGAACGCGGACTGGTTCCCCTGGTGGAACAGGCCCTCGTAGGCCGCCAGGGTGGGCTCCGACGCCAGCCCGAGACGGCCCAGCACCGCGCGGGTGAACTGCACCGGCGACTGCGGACCGGCGGTGATCAGGTCACCGTCCACGACGGCCCGCTCGTCGACGTAGTGCCGCCCGCCTGCGTAGCCGGTGGCGGCGAGGTACTCGGCCGCGGCGCTGGTGTGCCTGCGGTCGTCCAGCAGTCCCGCGCGGGCCAGCCCCGCCGTGGCACCGCAGATGGCCGCCACCGGCACCCCGGCGTCGAGGAACCGCCGGGCCACGTCGGTGTACTCCCTGCCGCCGCCGACGTCCCAGAGTTCGGCGCCGGGCATGACCAGCAGGTCGCTGGCCGCCGGGTCGAGGTCGGCCAGCGCCAGGTCGGGCCGCACCCGCAGGCCGCCCATCGAGGTGACCGGCTCGCGTGTCGCGGCGACCGTGACGACGTCGAACCGGACGCCGGTGAACCGGCCCGTGCGCAACTCGGCCAGCAGATGGGCGGGCTCCCAGTCGGCGTAGGTGTCGTAGATCAGAACATGTGCGGTAGGCATGTGCAACATGTTGTCATGTTGACAAGGTGTTGTCAATTTGGGCGAGGGCTTCCGGCAGGCCGGCCGGGTCGTCCTCCGACGTCGCCCAGGCGACGTAGCCGTCCGGGCGGACGAGCAGCGCGGTGAACTCGTCGTGGGACGGGCAGCGCGCGCCGACCACCCGTACCCGGTCGCCGTGCCCGTTCACCGCGGAGCCGAGCCGCGGGGAACCGGCGAGGTCCAGCAGTACCGCCCGGCCGTCGCGCAGCAGCACCGGCAGCGGATCGGCGCCCACCAGCTCCAGCGGAGGAACGAACCGGCCCACCGCCGGATGCGCCGAATCCGGCGCGTAGTCGATGTCGTGGCCGTTCACCAGCTCGACGAAGTGCCGCTTGGCGGCGGGGATCGCCAGCACCTCGCCCAGCACCTCCCGCAGCGCGGCGACCTGCGGGCCCGGGCGCATCAACGCCACCTGCGCCCGGGTGTTGCGCAGCACGCGCCGCCCCACCGGATGCCGTTCGGCGGTGTAGGTGTCCAGCAGGGACTCCGCGGCCAGGCCACGCGCGACTAGTGCCAGCTTCCAGCCGAGATTGGCCGCGTCCTGCAGCCCCAGGTTGAGCCCCTGCCCGCCGATCGGCGAGTGCACGTGCGCGGCGTCGCCGGCCAGCAGCACCCTGCCCTTGCGGTAGGTCTCCGCCTGCCGGGTGTTGTCGCTGTAGCGGATGCCGACCTCGAACTTCGTGATCACCGCGTCGATCCCGCTGACCCGGCGGATACTTGCCTGCATCTCCTCGGCCGTCACCGGCGCGTCCCGCTGCCCCGGTCCGCCGTCGAACTCGATGGTGGCGATCTCCCCCGGCACCATCGACACGTTCAGCAGCCCGTTGGGACCGTGCACCGACGAGGTGAGGGGGTCGGACAGCTCGGCCACGGCCGTCCGGCCGGTCATCGTCGCCGGCGTGCCGGGGAAGTCGATCCCGGCCCGCTTGCGCACGGTGCTGCGACCGCCGTCGCATCCCACCAGGTAGGCCGCCCGCACCTGCTCGCCGTCCTCGAGCACCGCCCGGACCGCGGTGCCCTCGTCCACCACGTCGACGACCCGGCAGCCGGACCGGATCCGCGTCCCCAGCCCCGTCGCCCAGTCGGCGAGGATCTCTTCGAGCAGGTGCTGCCTGACGACGAAGTGGGCGGCGGCACCGGACGGCGGCGCGTCGTCGACCAGTGGCAGCCCGCCGAAATGCCCTCTGGCCCGGCCGCTCTTGAGCATCTGGACCAGCACGTCGACCTGATCGTGCCCACCTGCCGCGGCGAACTGGCCGAACAGCGCCGCCTGCGTTTCGGCCAGCGGCTCGGTCAGCCCACGCAGCCGCAGCAACTGCGTCGTGCGGTCGTTGAGCCCGCGCAACCCGAGGCTGCGCGTCCTGCGCTCGCCCCCTTCGGCCGCCTCCAGCACGAGGACGTCGGCCCCGCCCAGCCGCAACTCGCCTGCCAGCAGCAGCCCGGTCGGGCCGCCGCCCACGATCACCACATCCGTCACCCTGACCTCCTACAGCGTATATTTACACTGTACATATCGAAGAAGGGGAGCGAGATGCCTCGACGAGAGCCGTTGAACCGCGACAAGGTGCTCGACGCCGCCCTCGCGCTGGCCACCGCGGAAGGCCTGGACGGGCTGTCGATGCGCAAGCTCGCCAAGAGTCTCGGCGTCGAGGCGATGGCCCTGTACAACCACGTCGCCAACAAGGCCGACATCCTCGACGGGCTCGCCGACCGGGTGTTCGCCACCATCGACCGGCCCGACCCCGGCCTGCACTGGGCCGAACGGGTCCGGGCGACCGCACTGAGCCTGTACCGCGTCCTGCGGCACCACCCGGTGGTACCGCTGGCGCTGGTCACCGACCAGGCCAACCCCACGACGCTGCGGGCGATGCAGCCAATGGACGACCTCATCGGCGCGCTCTACGAAGCCGGTTTCGACGACGACGGCGTCCGCCAGACACTGGGCGCGCTGCACAGCCTCGTCTTCGGGTCGCTGTTGCTGACCACCGCCGGGTTCGCCCGCGAGCAGAGCAACCGGGCCGAACAGGAGCAGATGGAGCCCTACATCCGCCGGGTCAACCCCGCCACGCTGCCGAACTTCAGCCGGGTCCTGCCCGCGCTGTCGGCCGGCGACCCCGAGCAGGACTTCACCAGGGCACTCGACCTGCTGATCACCGGCCTCCTCGACGCCGCGCCGGCAGGGCGTCAAGGCTCGTGAAGGCCACCTCTATTACGTGTGACGTCAGGGTCCCGGCAAAGTCAGGTGGTCCGGAACGCGTCATTCGCGTTCCGGAAGACGAGACTCGCGTTCCTGAACACGAGACTCGCGGTGAATGGCCCGGTGGCACAGGTGGGTTCACGAGCTGGGACGCCGGGTCCGGATGGTGAGTGTCGTGTTCGGGAACGCGAATGACGTGTTCAGGAACGCGAAACTCGTGCTCCGGCCCGGGGCGGTCGCGCGAACGGTCCGTTCGGCCAGCCGAGGGCAGGCTGGTCTCGCTACCTGGGACCGGTGTGCCGGGCAGTGGGATCAGGTGGGCGGGAACGTGCAACTCGCGGGTCCGGAACGGTCGACTCGCGGGTCGGGAACGGAGGACTCGCGCGAACGGCCCGTTCCCGCGGGCGACCGGCACCACGTGAGAACCCCGATCCACATGGTGAGTTCTGCGCTCACGCACGCGAGTTCTGCATTCCGGCACGCAAGTTCTACATTCCGGTACACGAGTTCCACGCTCGAGACCAGCCACCTCGCCTGCCCGCGACCCGACTTTGCCGGGACCCTGACGTGAGACGTGGTGAAGGTGGCCTTCACGAGCTTCGGCTGAGCCTGGGTCAGCGGGCCGACAGCAGCGCGCGCAGGTGCTCGGGCAGGCGGGTGAACTCCTCGGCGTCGACCCGGTCCCGTAGCGCCGTGGCCAGTTCGGCCAGGCCGGTCGCCCGGGTGGTCGCAGCCGTGGCCTGTTCCACGGCCTGCCGCCGGGCCGACTCCGCCGCGCCCAGGTCGCGGTTGAGCTGGTTGATCGTCGAGTTGATCTCCACCATCGCCCGGCCGTGACCGGCGCGTTCCCGTTCGCCCTCCTCACGCAGCCGCCGCGACTCGGCGCGGGCGTCCGACAGTGCCCGCTCGTGCCTGGCCCGCGTGTCCTCGGTCTGCGCGCGGTGTTCCTCGGCCTGCGCGGTCAGCCGCTCCCGTAGCTCCCGCTCGACCGCCGTCGCGCGGGAGCGGTGCTCCTCGAGCTGCGCCCGCGCGGCCGCCAGCTCGGCGGTGGCCGAGGCCAGCGACCGGTCGAGTTCCGCGGCATGCGCCGCGACCGCCTCCGCGCGCGAGGTCGCCCGTGACAGCTCTTCCTGCAACGTGACCGCCCGGCCCTCCGCGCGCTGCCGGGCAGCGTCGGCCTCGGCGCGGGCACGCCGCTCGGCGTCGCGCTCCTTCTCCGCTTGCGCCCTGGCGGCCAGTGCCTTCTCGGCGACGCGCGTCGCTTCGTCCGCGTCCGCCTTCGCCGTGGCGGCGGCAGCGTCGGCCAGCCCTCGCAGCCGCCGCTGTTCCTCGGCGTCCGCGCGAGCACTGTCCCGGGCAGCCAGCGCGTCGGCCACGGTCGAGTCGAGCTGCCTGCCGACCGCGCTCAGCGACTCGGCCAACACCCGGGCCGGACCGAGCGCGGCATCCACCTGCCTGCCCAGCTCCGCCACCGCGCCGTCGTCGACCGGCTGCCCGTCCTCCCGCAGCGAGTCGACGTCCACCAGTGCCGCCTCGGCCTCCCGGCAGGTCAGGTTCCGGCTCCCCCAGGTCTTGCCGTCCTGACAGAACCGCGCCCGGTTCCCCCGGCCCGACACCGCCGGAAGCGCGGCACCGCATCGCCGGTAGCCACACACCCGCCCTGACTCGTCTTCCTGCACGTCAGGAGCCTATCATCACCAATTAACTATCTCAAATTCGAATTAAACCAGGCGATATCAGAACAGAGTCACGCTGCTGGGTTGTGATAACGTCCCATATCGTGGGTCAGGAACTGAAGCGGGCGTATCCCGTACTGCCGCAATCCGACGAACTGGGTCCGGCCGAACGGCTGGCGATGCTGGACGCGGCGGCCGGCGCCTACGTCGACTCCCAGCGGCCCGCGAACACCCTGCGTGCCTACGCCCAGGACTGGCGGGTCTGGCAGGACTACACCGTCGAAGCCGGAATCCCGCTGCTCGCGGCGACCCCCGGGGCGCTGACCGGGTTCGTCGTCTGGCTCGAACACGCCCAGGGCCGCCGCCCCGCCGCGCCGGCCACCATGGAACGGCGGCTCACCGGAGCCGTCGCCGGTCTGCGTCACCACGGCGTCCACGTCGACCCGGAAGCAACCCGCGCGGCGTGGCGGGCCATCAAGGGCTACCGGCAGCGGCTGGCCAAAGCGGGCGTCGACCGCGGCCGCGGCAAGGCCGCCATGGTCACCCTCGCCGACCTACGGGCGATGTCGGCGGCCTGCCCGGACACACCGGCAGGCCGCCGCGACCGCGCCATGCTGCTGATCGGCTTCCCCATCGCCGCCCGCTGCTCGGACCTGGCCCACCTGCTCGTCGGCGACATCACCGTGGTCGGCGACCGCGGCCTGGAGATCACCGTGCGGCACGGCAAGACCACCGGCGACATGGTCGTCCCCCGCCGCGACAACGCCGAGACCGACCCGGTCTGCGCCTGGCGGGCCTGGCTGGACAGCGCCGCGATCACCGGCGGCGCGGCGTTCCGGCGCGTCGACAGGCACGGCAACGTCTCCGCCGACGGGCTCTCCCCCGCGGGGGTCAACCAGATCCTCGCCCGCGCGGGCCGCCGCGCCGGCCTGCCCTACCCGGTGACCGGCCACTCCCTGCGATCCGGCTTCGCCACCGAGGCCCGCCGCGCCGGTGCCGACGACGTCGCCATCGCCGACCAGGGCCGCTGGGTACGCGGCAGCCGCGCGCTGTACGAGTACATCCGGCGGGTCGACCGCTGGGAGGACAACGCCGCGGGCGCACTCGACCTCTGACGGGCTTCTCCTACGCGCCCTGCCTGCGCACCATCTCGGTGATCCACACCGGCGCGTACGGCGAGGTGCAGTTCGGTGGCGTCGGGTAGTCCTTCAGCACCTGCAGGCGCTCACCGATGTCGAGCGCCCGGTCGCGGTGCTCGGCGTGCTCGATCCCGATGTGTGCCAGGCAGCTGTTCATGGCCCACTGCAGCTGGTCCGGAGCGTCCTTCATCTCGGCTTCGATGACGTCGAGCAGTTCCACCAGATCGAGGCCGTCGGGCTGCTTGGCCACACGGTCGGTGGTCAGTGCCCACCCGGCACTCGCCACCACCGGATCCGGATCGTTCGACCAGGCCAAGCGCACAGGTCGCGCGCCAGCTCCTGCTCGGCCAGCAACGCGGCCACCGTCGTCTCGGTCACCCGCAACACCGTAGCCCGGTCAGCGGCGCACCCGGTAGCACAGATGAAGCACCCGGTCGCCCTGGACCATCACGTGCGGATCCTCCAGCAGGTGCTGCGCGTCGACCGACCCGAAGTAGCGCTTGCCCGAACCGAACACGACCGGTACGACGTCCATGCGCACCTCGTCGACCAGCCCGGCGGCGAGTGCCTGACCACCGACATCGCCCGGGGCGACCTCGACGACGCGGTCACCCGCCAGCTCCCGCGCCTTGGCCACGGCCGCCTCGACGCCGTCGACGAAGTGAAACGGCGCGGCGGGGTCCCAGCCCTCGGGCGCCGGCCGGTGCGTCACCACGACCACGTGGTCGATCCCGCCCGGCGGCTTGCCGTCCCAGCCGTCGGTGATGTCGAAGACGTGGCGGCCGGCGATCGTCGCCCCGATCTGGTCCCAGTACGGCCGGGTGTGGTCGTAGGACGTCCGCGACACCTTCAACGCGCCGCTGTCGTCCAGCGGGACGTCACCGTTGGTCAACCAGTCGAACAACGGCCCGGGCTGGTCGTTCTCGTCCGCGACGAAGCCGTCCACCGACACCGAGCTGTACATGACCACCTTGCCCACGGGGTCCTCCTCCTGCTTCGAGGTGCCCCAAGCTAGCCGGTCATGAGCGGTCGCTCTTGTAAGAAATCAATCGGCGGGCAGCGGCCAGCCCTCCAGCGTGTGGCCGGGATGTTCACGCAGGAATCGCCGCCGGACTTCCAGGTACCGGGTCGGGGTGAGCCCGGTGAACGCCCGGAACTCGTGTCCGAAATGGGCCTGGTCGAAGTAGCCGCCGCCGCCGGCGAGGTCGCTCCAGTCGATCGGCCCGGTGGGGTCGATCCCGAACACGGTGGAGGTGAAGCGGTGAGTGCGGGCCATCCGCTTCGGCGTCACGCCGATGAGTTCCTTGAACCGCTGAGCCAGATGAGTGTTGCTGACCCCGGCGGCCACGCTCAGCTCGCCGATCGCCACCGTCCCGCCGGTCGCCGCGATGACGTTGCTCGTGTGGCGGACCAGGCCCAGGCCTGCGGTCTCGCGCAGCCGTCGCCTCAGCTCTTCTTCGAGCAGCGTCAGCATCGCGTTCGGTCCGTCCGCCGAGGCCAGCCGGTCACGCAGCCTGGCGACGGCGGGCCGGCCCCAGACCTGCTCGATCGTCACCGGCCGGTCACACAGCTCGGCCGCGGGCGCCGGCAGGAACGGCGCCAGCCCCCACGGCTTGACGTGCACGCCGACCGACCGGGTGGGCAGCGGGTAGCCGAACTCGTACGCGCGGGTGGGCATGGTGATCACGCAGCCGTCGGCGTACTCGGCCGCCTCGATCTCGGTGCCCGCGCGGATGCGGAACGGTGCCCCGAGGTTGACGATGAGCAACGCCGACGGCGCCGGCGGCAGCATCAGCCGGGCGTACGGCGGCGTGCCGGCCAGGTAGTAGAGATCGTCGATCAGCCCGTCCAGCGGTGGCCGCGGCACTCTCGACACGTACTCCACGCCCACAGCATCGCCGACGCGCGCCGGGGCGGTCCACCCACGCCGGGGACATCACGCTGGCGTCTTCAGCACCTCGGTCAGCGCCGCGACACTGTGTTCGCCGTGCCCCTCCTGGATCGCGCGCCGCAGCAGGTCGTGCAACGGTGCCAGCCAGGCCCCGTCCACACCGGCTTCCGTGGCGAACTCCCGTTCGGCCTCCATGCCCGCGGCGAAGATGCCGACGCTGGACATCGGCCTGCTGTAGTCGCCGCTGTCGATCTCGCCCGCGAACACCGGAAGCACCGAGGCGATCATCTCCAGCCACTTGACCGTGTACGGCACCAGCGTGCTCGCCTCCAGCCCGCGGGCCTGGACGGCGGCCGCTCCCTGGAAGAACCCAACGAGCGCGGGCAGCAGCGTGCCGCCGACCGCCATCTCGTAGAGCGCCGCCAGGTCCGGTTCGTCGCCGAGGTGGACGGTGTCGCCGCCGAGTGCCCGCAGCGCCGGTTCGACCTCGTCGAAGGCAGCACGATCGCCCCCGTAGTACAGCAACGTGTCCGGTAAGCCGACCGCCGCGGGCACGTTCTTGATCGCGCCGCCGAGGAAACGGATGCCGTGTTCGGCGGCCCAGGCGGCAGTACGCCGGGCCTCGGCGGGAGCGCCGCTGTTCAGGGTGACCAGGATGCGTCCGCCCAGTGCGGCCGCGGCGGGTTCGAGTGTCTTCATGGTGGCGTCGAACGTGGTCAGGCAGGTGATGACCAGTGGGCTCGCGGTGACCGCGTCGACGACCGTGGCCGAGGGGTGGGCGCCCCTGTCGGCCAGCGGTGTGGCACGCGCGGCGGTGCGGTTCCACACCGTGGTCGGGTGGCCCGCGTCGAGGAATGCCCCGGCCAGCGCGGCGCCCATCGAGCCCAGTCCGAGGACGGTGACCGGCATCTGCATGTGTGAACTCCAGTTCCAGTAAGGAAAGGTGATCACATGCTCCGAGGTGACGAACCTAAGTTCAAGTACCTACTATTTTGTCTGGTACCAACAAAAATGTATGTATAGGAGCCTGCCGATGCCGAAGACCCGGACCTTCACCTGCGGGCTCGACGCCGCCATCGCCGTCGTCGGCGGCAAGTGGAAGGGCCTGATCCTGTTCGCCCTGCAGGACGGCCCGCTGCGGTTCGGCGAGTTGCGCCGGGCCGTCCCCGGCATCAGCGAGCGGGTGCTGATCCTGCAGCTGCGCGAGATGGAGACCACCGGGTTGCTCGAGCGCGAGGTCTATCACCAGGTCCCACCCAAGGTGGAGTACTCGCTGACCGAGTTCGGCCGGTCGCTCAACACCGCGATGGCCGTGCTCGGCGAATGGGGCGAGGAGCACCTCGACCGGATCGAGGCCATCCCGTGGGACCGGCTCCGGTGAGCTGGTCGAGAATTGGCCTCACTATGAACGAGAACGACCGCGCCGCCAGGGCCGAACGGAACCTGGCCGAGCATGCCTGCCACCTGCACCGCCACCTCGCCGGCACCACCGTCACCGAGACCGACGACCTGCTGATCGCCGACAGCGGCCTGCACGACGACACGTTCAACATCGTCGCGGCGGCCCGGTTCACCGCTGACACCGCGGCGGACCGCGTCGCGCGGACGGTCGAGAAACTGCGGGCCACCGGCCGCCCGTTCTCCTGGTGGGTCGGCCCCGCCACCGCGCCGGACGACCTCGGCGCCACCCTGACCGCCGCCGGCCTTTCCGTGTCCGAGACCGAGGTCGGCATGTGGCGCGACCTCGGCGAGGTCCCGTCCGTGCCGCCCGTGGACGGGCTGGAGATCCGGCTGGCGACCAGCCCCGAGCAGCTCGCCGACTACGCCATGGTGCTGGCGGCGCTGTGGAACCCGCCCGCCGCCACCGTGCGCCAGTTCTTCGCGAATGCCGCCGAACGCGCGCTCGCGCCCGCCTGCCCGGCCCGTTACCTGGTCGGCTACGTGGACGGCAGGCCCGTCTGCACCGCCGAGGTGTTCCTGCACGCCGGCGTCGCGGGCATCTACAACATCGCCACGCTGGCCAGCGAACGCCGTCGCGGCTACGGCGGCGCCATCACGCTCGCCACCCTGCACACCGCGCGATCGGAGGGCTTCCGGACCGCCGTGCTGCAGGCCTCGGCGGACGGCGAGCCGGTCTACCGCCGGCTCGGGTTCGAGGCCTGCGGTGAGTTCAGCGAGTACGCCATCCGCTCCGAGACGAACTGATCGAGGATCTCGGCCACCGACTCCGGCGACCGGAAGAACCCGCCGTGGCTGCTGTCGACGGTGTGCACGGTGAACGGGTTGGCCGGGGACAGCGCGTCGGCGTCGGCGATGTAGCGGTCCTGCGCGGCCGGCGGCATCGACCGGTCCGCGCCGAGCCGGACGTAGGTGTGCGGCAGGCGGTCGAACACCTCCTTGCTCGCCCGCACGTCCCACGCCGGGTCGGTGTGCCAGAAGTAGTCGTCAGGCTGGGAGGCGTTGACGACCTGGAGGAACTGCTCGTCGGTCAGCTCGTCGCACATCGCCGCGCGCAGGGCGGCCCGCTGCCCGGCGTCAGCGCCGCGCCAGTTCACCCGGACGGCGCCGAGCCGGGCCGGGTCGGCGACCAGCAGCGGGGCCGTCGCGGGCAGCAGTTCGCTGGTCGACCATTCGGGCAGGGCCAGGTAGTCGCCGGGGGCACGGTCGACGGGGCACTGCGCGGCGATGTAGACCAGGCCGTCGAGCAGGTCGGCGGCCGCCGTCGCGGCCGCGGTGACCGGCAGGCCGCCGAAGCTGTGTCCGACCAGCACCACCGGCCCGTGCTCACGCACCCGCCGGATCAGCCCGGTCACGTGCTCGGCGAGGTCGGCCAGCGTGGTCCCGGCCAGCGGGGACGGCTCGGCGGCGAACGTTTCCAGGTCCTGCGTGTAGTAGGCCTCGGTGAAACCGGCCCCACGACCGGGCAGGTCGATCGCGAGTGTGCGGTGGCCACGCAGGGCGAGTTCCTGCTGCAGGGTGGACCAGGTGCGGGCGTTGCCACCGGAACCGTGGACTAGAACGAAGGTGATCACGACCCGATCATGCCGGGCGGGTGTCACCGCTGTGTCAGTCGCCGCTCTTGCCGAACAGCAGCTTCCACGGCAGCACGGCCGACTCGATCTGCACCTTGAGGCTCATCTTCGACACGCCGTCGGCGCGCTCCTCGAACCGGATGGGGGTCTCGGCGATGCGCATGCCCTGCTTGACGGTGCGGTGGTTCATCTCCACCTGGAACGCGTAGCCGTTGCTGCGGATGGAGGACACGTCGATGGCCCGCAGCGTCTTGGCGTGCCACGCCTTGAACCCGGCGGTCGCGTCCTTCACCTTCAGCCGCAGGATGGCGTTGACGTAGAAGTTCGCCCACGCCGACAGCGCCTTGCGGTGCCAGCTCCACTCGCCCGCGAGCGACCCACCGGACACGTAGCGTGACCCCAGTACGACGGCGGCGTCGGTCGTCTTCAGGATCTCCAGCATGGTCGGGATGGCACTGGCCGGGTGCGACAGGTCGGCGTCCATCTGGATCACCACGTCCGCGCCCTCGTCCAGCGCCCGGGAGATGCCTGCCACGTACGCCCTGCCCAGGCCGTCCTTCTCGGTGCGGTGCAGCACGCTGACCGGGATGGACGCCTCGGTGGCGAGCTTGTCGGCGACCTCGCCGGTGCCGTCGGGCGAGTTGTCGTCGACGACGAGTACGCCCAGGTTGGGTACGTCCAGCTCGGCCAGCATGCCGACGAGCGTGGGCAGGTTGTCCCGCTCGTTGTACGTCGGGACGACGACCGTGGTCTTCGGGATGTTCTCCCCCATGATCATTCCTCTGGGTCTCACTGCGGGCCGACACGAACCGTAGCGGACGGCGACGGGCGGCGGCGCGCCCCACGCCTGCGGCAGGATCGCGGGATGACCGAATTCACCGTCGAGCGTGCCCGAGCAGGTGATGAACGCGCACTGTTCGACCTGATCGCGACCGCGCTGCACCGGCCCGCGCCCCACGACGACCTGTGGGAACGCTGCGATCCATCCGTCTACAGCCTCGACCGCAAGTTCGCCGCCTACACGCCCGACGGCGAGCCGCTCGGTTTCACCGGATCGTTCCGCTCCGACCTGGCCGTTCCCGGCGGAGCGCTGGTCCCGGCCGCGGCGGTCGACGGCGTCGCCGTCCGCGCCGACTCCACCCGCCGCGGCATCCTGACCGGGCTGATGGACCGCCAGCTGCGCGACTGTGCCGACCGCGGCGAGGTGGCGGCCATGCTGCACGCCAGCGAGGCGACCATCTACGGCCGGTTCGGCTACGGCGTGGCGGTCAAGGCGGCCGAGGTCGTCGTCGACTCGCGGCGGGCCCGGCTGCGGCCCGGCGTGCCGCTGTCCGGGTCGGTCCGCATGGTCGACCCGGAGCGTGACCCCGGCCTGCTGCCGCGCGCCTACCGCAGGGTCGGCCCGCACCGGCCCGGCATGATGACCCGCCCAGACGCCTGGTGGCAGCGTGGCAGGCACCTCGTGCTGGGCCGCGGCGGCCATCACGCCGCCGTCCACTTCGACGACGCCGGTGAGCCGGACGGGTTCGTGGTCTACAAGCCCGCCGCGAGCGATCACCACGGACACGTCAACTCGCTGTGGGTGCGGGAGCTGCACGGCGCCGACCTGGGCGTCCGGCTAAATCTGTGGCGGTTCCTGCTCTCGATCGACCTGATCGAGGACATCCACGCCGGCGGCAGGCCGGTGGACGAGCCGCTTGACCTCGTGCTGACCGATCCCCGGGCGTTCCGGATCACCGACGTCGAGGACTCGCTGTGGCTGCGGCTGGTTGACGTGCCCGCCGCGCTCGCCGCCCGGACCTACGGCGCGGCCGAGCCGGTGCTGGTCGGCGTGACCGACCGGCAGCTGCCCGCGAACTCCGGGTGCTACCGCGTCGGCCCGGACGGCGTCGAACGGGTCAGCGCCGACCCGGAGCTGGAGGTCGACGTCGAGACGCTGGCCATGCTGTACCTGGGCCACTGGCGGGCGAGCCTGCTCGGGCAGACCGGACGACTCGGGGCGAACCCGGACGTACTCGCCCGGGCGGACGTGCTGTTCACCACCGCGGAGCCGCCCTGGAACGGAACGGGCTTCTGACCACTGGCACGATTGCGGCATGAGCAAGCGCTTAGTGGCCATGGGGGACTCCTTCACCGAAGGGGTCGGCGACGACGACCCGCGCTACCCCAACGGTGTGCGTGGCTGGGCCGACCGCGTCGCCGAGCAGCTGGCCGCCGCCGAGCCCGGGTTGCGGTACGCCAACCTCGCCGTGCGCGGCAGGCTGCTGCGCCCGATCCTGGCCGAGCAGCTGGAGCCGGGGCTGGCACTGCGGCCGGATCTGGTCACCCTGTACGCGGGCGGCAACGACCTGATGCGGCCGAAGGTCGACATCGACGGGCTGATGGCCGACTACGAGACGGCCGTGGCCCGGATCGTGCGCACTGGCGCGACCGTGGTGCTGTTCACCGGCGTCGACGGCGTCGAGGACGCGTTGTTCCGCAAGATGCGTGGCCGGGTGGCCGTCTACAACGAGCACGTCCGGCTGATCGCCGCCCGGCACGGTGCGCGGCTGGTGGACATGTGGGCCATGCGGCAGCTACGGGACCGCCGGCTGTGGTCGCCGGACCGCCTGCACCTCAACGCGGCCGGGCACACCGAGGTGGCGATCGCGGTGCTCGACGCGCTGAGGGTGCCGCATGCGCTGACGGCGGCCGAGCTGGGACCGAAGCCGCTCGTCCCGCCGGCGCGACGCCGGGCCGACAACCTGCGCTGGGCCAGGGAGTTCGCGTTGCCCTGGCTGGGTCGCCGGCTGCGTGGCGAGTCCTCGGGCGATACGGTCTCGGCCAAGCGTCCGGAGCTGGCGCCGGTAGCGGGAGGGTGAGGCGTGTACGGGTTCATCGGTACCGGTGAGATCACCGCGGCCATCGTGACCGGCCTGAGTGCCGGGACCGCGCCCGACGTGTTTCTCTCACCTCGTGGCCGCGAGGTCAGCCGGGAGCTGGGGGCGCGGTTCCCCAACGTGCATGTCTGCGCCAGCAACCAGGAGGTGCTCGACAACGCGACGTCGGTCGTGATCGCCGTACGCCCGCCGATCGGCCAGGCGGTGCTGGAGGAACTGACGTTCCGGCCCGAGCACGTGGTGATCAGCGCCCTGGCCGGGGTGCGGGTGGACCAGCTGCGTGCGTGGACGGCCCCCGCGGGCCGGGTCGTGCGCTCCATTCCGCTGCCCTCGGCGGCGCGGGGGCAGAGCCTCACCGCGATGTTTCCCGACGATCCGGCGGCAAGGGAGCTGTACGAGCGCGTCGGCGGCGTCGTGGTTCCGCGCGAGGAGGAGACGCTGGAGGCGTTCAGCGCGGCGACCTCCACCTTCGCCGCGCACCTGGACTACCTGGCGACCATCGCCGACTGGCTGGCCGAGCGCGGCGCGGGCGCCGAGGCGGCGAGTGCCTACGTCACGCATGTGTTCGGGCAGCTCGGCATCCTGGTGTCGCAGCAGACCGACACCCTCGCCGCGTTGACCGGCAAGCACATGACGCCGGGCGGGATCAACGAGCAGTTCCTTGCCCGCCTGCGGGAGGCGGGCGTCCCCGACACCGTCCGATCGGGCCTGGACGGCATCCTGTCCCGCCTTCGCAGCTGACTCAACTGTGAGGGGCCGGTTCGAGCCGGGACTCCATCGCCTCCGCCAGGCGGGTCAGGGCCGCAACCACGCTGGCCCGGTCGTCGCCGAGGCCGTCCAGAAGGTGACCGTGAACGGCCAGCTCGCGGGGGAACAGGTCGTCGATGGTCCGCTCGCCCTCGGGGGTCAGGGTGACCAGCGCCGCCCGCCGGTCGGCGGGGTTGACCTCGCGGGCGATCAGGCCGCGCTTCTCCAGCCTGCCCAGCGCCTTGCTGACCCCGGCACGCGACATCCCCAGCCGTGACGCCAGCCGTGCGGCGGTGACGGGCGTGTCGGCGTAGCGCAGCGGGACGAGCAGCTCGACCTCGGCGACGGTGAGCGCCGCTCCGTCGTAGAGCGCCTCGACCGCGTGGTTGAGCACCCCGTTGACGCGCTTGACCAGCGCCACCACCTCCATCGGCGAGGTGTCCAGTTCGGGGTTGTGTTCGCGCCAGAGCTCACGCGTGCGTGCCTGCAGTGGGAGCATGCCAATCCAATTGTTAACCAGTGAACTACCTGTTACCTTTTCGAGCCTACCCGACCGGAAAGGATTCCGATGACCCACGACGTCCTCGTGATCGGCGGTGGCGCCGCCGGACTCAACGCCGCACTGGTGCTGGCCAGAGCCCGCCGCCGGGTGGCGGTGGTGGACGCGGGCGAACCCCGCAACGCGCCAGCCGGGCATCTGCACGGATTTCTGTCACGTGACGGAATGTCTCCCGCTGACCTGCTCGCCGCCGGACGCGACGAGGTGACCCGCTACGGCGGCGAACTGATCAACGACCGCGTCGACCGGCTCGACCACGGCTTCACCGCCTACCTCGCGGGCGGCGGCACGCTGACCGCCCGTGCCGTGCTGGTGGCCACCGGCCTGCGCGACGAACTGCCGGACATCCCGGGCGTTCGCCAGGGATGGGGCCACACCGTTCTGCACTGCCCGTACTGCCATGGCTGGGAAGTCCGCGATCAGCCGATCGGCGTCCTCGGCGGGGACAACCGGCCGTTCACCCTGCACCAGGCCTCGCTGGTCCGGCAGTGGTCCGGCGACGTCGTGTTCTTCCCGCACCGCATCGAACTGACCGGCGAGGAGCGGGACCGGCTCACCGCGCGCGGGGTCCGGATCGTCGACGGCGAGGTCGCCGCGGTCACCGGCACCGGCGTCCAGCTCGCCGGCGGTGACACGGTGCCCCGGGCCGCGGTGTTCGTCGGTCCGCGGTTCGTTCCGCGGGACGGCCTGCTCACCGGACTCGGCTGTGCCGTGGGCGACGACGGCTGGGTCAGCACCGGCCCGGGCGGGGCGACCAGCGTCGACGGCGTGTGGGCCGCGGGCAACGTGGTCAGCTCCCCCGCGCAGCTCGTCCAGGCCGCCGGTGCGGGTTCGGCCGCGGCCATCGCGATCAATCATCACCTGCTGGAGAGCGACATTCTCATCGCACGGTGATCGCCTTGCCGCCCGCTCACCCGGGTGCGAAGCTGCCCTATCGGGTGACGGGAGGTCGACCATGGTGCTCGGGCGCGACGAGGCGAACAGGACACTGGCGGCGAAGGACACCGAGAAGAGCACCCAGGTCCGCAGAGCCGCGATGGCCAGCGCCATCGGCACGACCATCGAGTGGTACGACTTCTTCCTGTACAACACGGCCGCGGCACTGATCTTCCCGCAGGTGTTCTTCCCCGAGTCCAGCAGCTACGCCGGTGCGATGCAGTCGTTCGCGACCTACGCGGTGGGCTTCGCGGCCCGCCCGATCGGCGCGGCGATCTTCGGCTACTGGGGTGACCGCATCGGCCGGAAGGCGACGTTGATCGTCACCCTGCTGCTGATGGGCATCGCCTCCGGCGTCGTCGGAATGCTGCCCGGCACCAGCACAATCGGCATCGCCGCTCCCCTGCTGCTGGTCACGCTGCGGCTGATCCAGGGCATCGCCATCGGCGGCGAGTGGAGCGGCTCGGTGCTGCTGGCCATGGAGTGGGGCGACCAGAAACGCCGGGGCCTGCTCGGCAGTTTCGCGCAGGTCGGTGTCCCGGTCGGGCTCGTGCTCGGCACCGGCGGTATGACGCTGCTGTCGGCGACGTTGTCCGAGGAGGCGTTCGACACCTGGGGCTGGCGGATTCCGTTCCTGGCAAGCCTGATCCTCGTCGGTGTCGGCCTGGTGATCCGGCTGCGGATCCTGGAGACGCCGATGTTCGCCGCCGTCGTCGCGCAGCAGCGCACCTCACGCAGCCCGGTCGTCGAGGTCGTCCGGCACCACTGGCGGGAGATCCTGCTGTCGGCCGGGCTGCGGTTCAGCGAGCAGATGCCGTTCTACCTGTTCACCAGCTACGTCCTGGTCTACGCGGTGGAGCAACGCGACCTCACCAAGACCTTCGTGCTCAACGCCGTGCTGGTCGCGGCCGCGCTCGAACTGGTCACGATCCCGCTGTTCTCCCAGCTGTCGGACCGGTTCGGGCGTAAGCGGATCTACCTGACCGGCGCCATCCTCACCGGCCTGCTGGCGTTCCCGTACTTCGCCGTGCTGGCCGAGGGCGGCGCAGCGTTGATCTTCGTCGCGGTGCTGCTGTCGATGGTCCCGCACGCCATGCAGTACGGCCCGCAGGCCGCGTTGATCGGCGAAAGCTTCCCGACCCATCTGCGGTACGGCGGCGCCGGCCTCGGCTACCAGCTGGCGTCGGTGTTCGCCGGTGGCCCGGCGCCACTGCTGGCCACCTGGCTGCTGCACACCACCGGGACGCCGTACTCGATCTCGGTGTACGTGGTGGTGGCAGCGGCCGTCACGGTGATCTGCGTGTGGTTGCTGCCGGACCGCTCGCGTGCCGACATCACCGACGACTCCGTCTACACCCGGCGCCGCCGGTAATCGTCAGCGCTGCGGCGGACCGCCGTAGGGGCCGGGGAACGGGCCGCTCTGCGGGCCACCCTGGGGCGGCGGCGGGAACGGTCCGCCGCCCTGCGGTCCGCCGTAGCCCGGTGCGGGCGGCGGGCCGGGAGGCAGCGGCTGCCCACCCGACGGCGGGCCCGCGGGCGGTGCCTGCGGGGGCTGGGGGGCCTGCTGCGGCGGGGCGGGCGGCTCGGCCCGCTCGGTGGGCTCGGGCTCCGGCGGAACGCTGGACGCGCCCGGCGGCGGGCCGTCGATCGGCGCGGGCTCGCTGTCGCCACGCAGCGCGGCCAGCGCGGACGGCGGCCGTTGCGCGGTCAGCGGGCTGGGCACCTCCTGCCGGGCGACCGCCTCGGCCGCGCGGACGGCTTCGGCGACCTTCGGGTCGGTCGAGGTGTCGAACCAGGCGGTGACCTCGTCGTCGTCGAGCACCGGCCGTTCGGCGTCGTCCTGCTTCGGCGGCTCGTAGCGGAACACGCCGTCCTCGCCGGGTGCGCCGAGCATGCGGGCGAAGCCCTCCAGCGCCTTGCCGTAGTCGCTGGGCACCAGCCAGACCTTGTTGGCGTCACCCTGCGCCATCTGCGGCAGCGTCTGCAGGTACTGGTAGGCCAGCACCTCGGGGGTCGGCCGGCCCGCCTTGATGGCAGCGAACACCTTCTCGATGGCCTTGGCCTGGCCCTGTGCCTGCAGGTAGCGGGCGGCTCGTTCACCCTGGGCCCGCAGGATGCGGGACTGCCGCTCCGCCTCGGCTTCCAGGATGGCGGCCTGCTTGGAACCCTCGGCGGACAGGATCTGGCTCTGCTTCTGACCCTCGGCGGTCTTGATCGCCGACTCCCGCTGACCTTCCGCGGTGAGGATCATCGCGCGCTTCTCCCGGTCGGCGCGCATCTGCTTCTCCATCGAGTCCTTAATGGACGGCGGAGGGTCGATCGCCTTCAGCTCGACACGGGCAACCCGGATACCCCAGCGGCCGGTGGCCTCGTCGAGCACGCCGCGCAGCTGGCCGTTGATCTGGTCGCGCGAGGTCAGGGTCTCTTCCAGGCTCATGCCACCGACCAGGTTACGCAGGGTGGTGGTGGTCAGCTGCTCGACACCGACGATGTAGTTCGAGATCTCGTAGACCGCGGCCCGCGAGTCGGTGACCTGGAAGTACACGACGGTGTCGATCGACACCGTCAGGTTGTCCTGGGTGATCACCGGCTGCGGCGGGAACGAGACGACCTGCTCGCGGAGGTCGATCCGGGCCCTGACCTTGTCCAGGAACGGCATCAGGAAGTTCAGACCGGGTGAGGCCACCGTCCGGAACCGGCCGAGCCGCTCGATCACCGCGGATTGTGCCTGCGGGACCACCATGATCGCCTTGGCGAGCGTGATGATCACAAGCAGGGCGATGAACGCGACAATGATTATCGCTGCGGTCGACAAAAGCCTCTCCCCTTCGATCAAGCCTGTTGTGGTGCACTCTAGTGGTTACGCCCGGTCACGGCTCGGCCGACACGACCGCTGTCGCTCCGGAGATCTCCACGACCGTCACCTTGGTGCCCGGTTCGAGCACCAGTCCCTCGGTCTGCGCCCTGGCCGACCAGACGTCCCCGGCGAGCTTCACTTGTCCACTTTGGACGTCCACAGTGGCGAGTACGACGGCGCTGGCGCCGACGAGCGCGTCGGTGTTGGTCTTGACGTCCGGACCGGAGAGGAACCGGCGCTTCAGTGCGGGCCGCACGAGCACCAGCAGGCCGACCGAGGCCACCGCGAAGACGGCGACGTCGATGTAGAGGTTCCCGGTGATCGCCTCGGCGCCGGCTCCGAAGAGCGCGCCGAGCCCGATCATGAGCAGCACGAAATCCCCGGAGAGGACCTCGGCCGCGATGAGCGCGATACCTGCGAGCAACCAGATGAGCGCCACCATGCGGGACATGATCTCAGATGGATCCGCTCCGCACCCAGCAGACGACTGGCTGTGACCTACGCGTGACCTGGCGGGGCCACGAAGTCGATCAGCCGTTCCACCGCGCCGATCAGCGGAGTTTCCACGTCGCGGTAACCGGACACGCCGGCGAGCACCCGCTGCCAGCCCTCGTAGGTCTCACCCCAGCCCAGCGCGTCGCAGACGCCCTGCTTCCAGTCGACGCCGCGGGGCACCGGCGGCCAGGCGGCGATGCCGACGGCGGCCGGTTTGACCGCTTCCCAGACGTCGACGTAGGGATGGCCGGTGACCAGCACGTTCGGGTCGCGGATGCTTTCGACGAGGCGGGATTCCTTGCTGCCGGGCACCAGGTGGTCCACCAGGACACCGAGCCTGCGTTGCGGGCCGGTGCGGAACTCGGCGATGCGGTCGGCCAGTACGTCGACGCCGTCGAGTGGTTCGACCACCACGCCCTCGACCCGCAGGTCGTGGCCCCACACGCGTTCGACCAGTTCGGCGTCGTGCTTGCCCTCGACCCAGATGCGCGAGTCACGGGCGGTGCGGGCACGCAGGCCCTCCACCTTCACTGATCCGGAGGCGGACAGCTTCGGGCCGCTTCGCTGCCTGGCCGGTGCCGGCACGAGGGTCACCGGTTTGCCTTCCAGCAGGAACGCGGCCGGCGCCAGCGGGAACACCCGGTGGCGGCCGTGGCGGTCTTCGAGCACGACGTTGCCGTACTCCAACCGGACCACCGCGCCGCAGAAGCCGCCGCCGGCGTCCTCCACGACCAGGCCCGGCTCGGCGGGGACCTCGGGGACGGCGCGCTTGCGTTTGCCGCTCAGGATGTCGTCGTAGGAGTGGGAGCGCACGGGCTGGACCCTACCGCCGTGACTCCCGGGAGCGTGGGAACCACGACGGCAGGGCCGGGTCTCAGTCGTCCTCGATGATGGAGAGGACGTTGCCTGCGGGGTCGGTGAACCAGGCGATCGTCGGCCCCATGCCGCGGTTGACGCCCTTGTCGTCCTGGTTCATGTGCTCGGAGTCGTAGCGCAGGAACGTCACGCCGCGCTCGATGAGCTGGTCGACGACGGCGTCCACGTCGTCCACCGGGAAGTTGAGCATGGTGTAGGTGGCCGGGGTGTGGTCCGGCTTGGTGTACATCAGGATCTCCCTGCCGCCACCGACGTGCAGGCTCATCAGGCCCCACTCCGCGTCGATGTCGGTGACCTTCAGCCCGAGGACCTCGGTGTAGAACTTCTTCGCGGCCTCGGCGTCGTTGACCGAGAAACCGTTGTAGGCCTTGCTGTTCTCCAACATGGTGCTGCTCCTTTACTTGTCGAACTCGATGACCTGCAGGTAGTTGCCGTCCGGGTCCCGCAGGGTGCTGAACACGCCGTGGTCGCGCCGGTCGAGCCGGACGACCCAGGTCACCCCCATCCGGTCGAGATGCTCGACCACGGCGCGGGCGTCGTCGACGTGGAAGTTGAGGATCACCCGCCCGGGGTGATCGTTGTGGGCCGGGACGTCGTCGCGGCCGTCGATCAGCAGGCCGCAGCCGCCGAAGTCCATCCAGCCGTACTCGTCCTCCTTCGGTGCGAACGCGCGGCGGTACCAGTCGCGCAGCCGGTCCGGGTCAGCGGTGCCCAGCATGATGCTGGCCAGCTGGTTCGGCATTGTCTTCTCCTTTCGTCGTGGTTTCGCGGAGCAGGACGGCGGCCGCCATCCCGAGAGCGGTGCAGGCGACGGCGCACAGCAGGGCGCCGAGGGACAGGCCTTCGGTGTAGGCCTGCCGTGCGGGTTCGACGAGGTGGGGGAACCGGTCGGCGGCGGCCAGGGCGGCGCCGAGTCCGTCGGTGATCTCGGCGGGGGCGTCGCCGGGAAGCGCGTCGCGGTAGACGACCGTCGACAGGCTGCCGAGTGCGGCGACACCCATGGCCAGGCTGAACTCCGTGCCGCTCTCCCACACCGAGGACGCCGAGCCCGCCTGTCGCGCCGGTACCGAGCCGACGACGATGCCCGCGCCGAGTGCGGCGGGAAGGCCGTTGCCCGCGCAGGCGATCGTCCAGCCGGTCACCAGCAGCGTCAGCCCGCCGATGTGGCCGACCTGGGTGACGACGAGGAACCCGGCGGCGGCGACGACCATGCCGCCGCCGAGGACGTAGCCGGGCCGGAACCACCTGGTCAGCATCGGGCCGGTCAGTGAGCTGGCGGTCATGGCGGCGACGGCGGGCAGCATCCACAGGGCGGCTTCGAGCGGGGTGAGTCCCTCGACCAGTTGCAGGAACTGGGTCATCAGCAGCGTCGACCCGGACAGGAACACCCCGCCGCAGACGAACAGCGCCAGCACGATGCTGAACGACCGGTTGGCGAACAGCCGCAGGTCCAGCAGCGGGGTGTCCAGGCGGCGCTGCCTGCGGACGAACGCCACGCCGAACCCGAGCCCGGCCAGTACCGACAGCAGCGGCACCGCGTCCGGGCCGTGCCGGGCGATCTCCTTGAGGCCGTGGATGAACGGCAGGATGGCCAGCAGGGACAGGCCGACGCTGGGCAGGTCCAGCGGCCCGTTCGCGGTGGTGTCGCGGTATTCGGGCAGGACGGCGGGGCCGACCAGGAGCAGCAGCACCATCACCGGGACGCCGAGCAGGAACACCGAGCCCCACCAGAAGGCTTCCAGCAGGGCGCCGCCGACGATCGGGCCCAGTGCGTTGCCGCCCATGAAGCAGCTCATCCACACCCCGACCGCCATGGCGCGTTGCCGGTCGTCCCGGAAAATCGTGCTGATCAGCGCCAGCGTCGACGGTCCGAGCGTGGCGCCCGCGATGCCCAGTGCCGCGCGGGCCAGGATCAGCATCTCCGCGCTGACGGCGAACGCGGCGACGGCGGAGGCCACGCCGAACGCGGCGGCGCCGATGAGCAGCAGCCGTCTGCGGCCGATGCGGTCGCCCAGCGAGCCCATGGTGACGAGGAATCCGGCGACCATGAAGCCGTAGATGTCGACGATCCACAGCTGTTCGGTACTGCTCGCGCCGAGGTCTGTGCTCAACGTGGGCAGCGCGAGGTACAGCACGCTGACGTCGAGCGCCAGCAGGAGCGTGGGCAGCGCCAGCACCGCCAGCCCGGTCCATTCCCGGCGTCCCGCCCGGACCTGAGGGTTCATCGGTGGCCTCCTCGGTTCGTCGTCTCAGCTGTCATGACGACGCGGGTCCGGGAAAGTCATCGGTGCCGCCGCGATCAGGCGCGGCGGGCGGACTCCAGCAGGCCGGCCGGGCGCTCGCCGCGGCGCAGGGCGGGCAGGGCGACCAGGATGGCCAGCGCACGCGACCAGCGCAGGAGGCGGTCCGGGTCGTACTCGGGCACCAGCCGGGTGACGGCCTCGACGCCCGCCTCCGGCGGTCCGCCTGCCAGGTACACCCAGTCCACCGCGTCGAACGTGGGGTCGCCGAGGCTGGGCCGGGGGTCGATGGCGACCGGGCCGCGGCCGGCGTCGAGCAGGTTGCCGGGGTGCAGGTCGCCGTGGACCAGACGGACCCGGGGCGGGTCCGCCGCCAGCCGCCACGCCGCGGCCCGGCCGCGGTCGAGCAGGTCCGCGGTCTCCGCCGGAACGCGTGGCGACGCCGCGGCACGGCGTCCTGCCAGGTCGAACATGAACTCCACCCGCTCGGTCAGCGGTTCGAAGCCGCCCGCTGGTGGCGGCGCGGAGTCGAGCTGGCGCAGCACCTCGGCGGCGCGGCCGAGTTCCCTCCACCGGGTGCCGGGGACGAGACCGTCCAGCAGGATCGCGCCGGCGTCCACGTCGGCGTCGAGCAGGTCGACCACCCGGTCGCAGCCGGCCCAGGCGTGCAGGGCCGCGGCCTCGGTGGCGGCGATGGCCGGGTCGGGGGTCAGCTTCAGCACGACCAGCCCGCCGGTCCGGTTCCGGCAGCGCAGTGTCCGGCCGGTGCCGCCGGGAACCGCCGACTCCACGGTCAGCGACCACCGCCGCAGCAGTGTCGCCACCAGATCAGGCAGCCGGTCGCACCAGTCGAGCACGCCGGGTCCGAACCGGTCGACCAGCCGCTGCCGTGCCGCGTCGTCGAGCAGGTTCACACCGGCACCCTCGCCCGGTACTGCTGCGGGCTCACGCCGTGTTCCCGTTTGAACGCCGTGCTCAACGCGAACGCGCTGCCGTAGCCGACCTGCCTGGCCACCGCGCCGAGCGTGACGTCGGGCTGGCGCAGCAGGTCGGCCGCCAGCGCCAGGCGCCAGCCGGTGAGGAACCGCATCGGCGACTCCCCGACCAGTTCGGTGAACCGCCGGGCCAGCGCGGCACGTGAGACGCCGACCTCGGCGGCGAGGTCGGCGACCGTCCACGGGCGGGCCGGATGGTGGTGCAGCCGCTTGAGCGCGGGGCCGACGACCGGGTCGCCCTGGGCGCGGTACCAGGCGGGGACCTCGGCATCCGGCCGCGCCATCCAGTTGCGCAGCACCGCGATCACCAGCAGGTCCAGCAGCCGGTCGAGGACGGCCTGCTGGCCCGGCTCGTCCTTGACGATCTCCTCGGTCAGCAGCCCGGCCAGCGGGTTGTCCCAAGCCGCCGCGCGTTGCACGACGACGGTGGGCAGGGCCGAGAGCAGCCTGCGCGGGACCTCGCCGTCGTTGGGGTAGGTGCCGGTGAGCAGCACCGTCCGCCCGTGCGGTCCGGAACCCCAGGTGCGTACGCCGAGGTCGCTGAGGGTGCGCAGCGGTTCGCCCCTGGTGTCGTGGCACTTGCCGCCGGGCAGGATCACCGCCTGCGGTTCGGTGGCCGGGTCGTCGGCGACGGTGTACGGCCGCGGGCCGCGCACGACGGCGACGTCCCCGGGGTCCAGCCGCTGCGGGGCCTCGTCGCCGGGCACGATCCAGGCCTCGCCGCGCACCGGGACGACGACGGTCAGCGGTGCCTCGTCGCGGATGCGCAGCGACCACGGCGGGTCGAGGATCGACCGCAGCAGGAACGCGCCGCGTGCCCGCGGTCCCTCCAGCAGCCCGGCCAGGACGTCCATGCCCATACCCTGCCGGGTGCTCAGAACAGGGGCCAGGGGATGGCGCGCCAGTCGTCGCCGGGCTCGGGGAACACCCGGGTGGTCAGCAGCTGCCGGGCCCGGTCGCCGACGGCCTTGATCTCGGCGCCGGTGAGGTGCTCGCCCAGCGCCTTGCCCAGCTCGCCGTCGAGCGCGGGGCCGACGCCCTGGAGCAGCTCCAGCTCGCGGTCCGGGATGGGGTCGCCGACCCAGCCCCACAGCACGGTCCGCAGCTTCGGGTCGGTGTGCAGGCAGATGCCGTGGTCGACGCCGTAGATCTGCCCGTCGGCGCCGGCCAGCACGTGGCCGCCCTTGCGGTCGGTGTTGTTCACGACGATGTCCAGCAGGGCCAGGCCGCGCACGCCGGGGTCGTCGACGTGGGCCAGCACGGCGGGTTCGCCGAGCCGGTCGTGTGCGTGCAGGACGACCCGCCAGTCGTCCGGGACGTCCTCCGGGGAGCGGATGGCGACCAGTTCGGTGTCCTCGGTCTCCACCCACAGCTGCACCATGCCCGGGCCGAACGGGCCGTCCCGCAGCACCGTGGGCGGCACCTTGCCCAGGCCGGTGGCCTCGGCGACGAGGTAGGTGGCGACCTCCCGCCCGGCCAGCGTCCCGTCGGGGAAGTCCCACAGCGGCCGCTCCCCCGCCACCGGCTTGTACACGGCGTTCGCGGTGACGCCGTCCAGTTCGACGGCGCAGAACAAGGTGACGTTGGAGGCGTCGACCAGCCGTCCTTCGACGTCGAGCCGCCCTCTGGTCACCAGTTCCAGGGCGGCCGTGGGGTCGATTCCGGCGGACACTAGTCCTCGAGGACGTCGACGTCGCGCCGGTAGCCGTTCTGCCGGGGGCAGATGTGGCCGGCCGGGTCCAGCGGCTCCCCGCACAGCGGGCACGGCTTGCGGCCGGCGTTGACGACGCGGTCGGCCCGTTCGGCGAAGGCCCGCGCGGCGGCCGGGGTCAGGAACACGCGGACGGCGTCCGGGCCCTCCTCGGTGTCGTCGAGCACGACGGTCTCGTCGACCTCGCCCTCGGTCACGGCCAGCAGTTCGATGACGACGGCGCTGCTCTCGGCGTCCCAGCCCAGGCCCATCGTGCCGACGCGGAACTCCTCCTCGACGGGCACGCTCAGCGGGTCGACGTCGACCAGGTCGTCCGGAGCGTGCTCGGGGACCTCGGCGCCGAAGCGGTTGGCGACCTCGTCCAGCAGTGAAGCCAGCCGTTCGGCCAGCACCGCGACCTGCTGTTTCTCGATCGTCACGCTGATGATGCGGACGTCCTCGGACGCTTGCAGGTAGAACGTGCGGTCGCCAGGTTCCCCGACGGTTCCCGCGACGAACCGGTCGGGCTGACGGAAGACGTGAATGACACGAGCCATGGCAGTGTCGACCCTAAGCCACGGGTCCATGATCGGCATCCGCCACCCCGCCTCAACCTGGTTAGGACTGGTTAAGCTCGCCCGATGCCGCAGATCGCTCCCTACGGAAGCTGGACATCGCCCATCAGCGCGGCCGACGTCGCCACGGCCGGGATCACGCCGCAGTGGCTGGACGTCGTCGACGGCGAACCGTGGTGGGTGGAGGCGCGGCCCGCCGAGGGCGGCCGGGTCGTGCTCGTGCGGGACGGCAAGGACGTGCTGGCGCCGCCGTGGAACGTCCGCAACCGGGTGCACGAGTACGGCGGCAGGCCGTGGACCCACACCGGGGACGCCGTGGTGTTCACCCACTGGGCCGACCAGCGCGTGTACGCGCTCGATCCGGCAGGCGGCGAGGTCCGCGCGCTGACCCCGGAGCCCGGTAAGCCACACGGGGTGCGCTACGGCGACCTGCGGCCGGGCCGGCCCGGCGAGGTGTGGGCGGTACGGGAGACCAGCACCGGCGAGCGGCGGGTCGACGTGCGCCGTGACCACGTCGCCATCCCGCTGGACGGCAGCGGGCCGGTGACGCTGGGCGCGAGCCACCACTTCCTGTCCGGGCCGCAGCTGTCCCCGGACGGCAGGCACGCCGCGTGGCTGGGCTGGGAGCACCCGGCCATGCCATGGGACGAGACCGAGCTGTGTGTCGCCGAGGTCGGTCCGGACGGCCGGTTCGGGCCGCACCGGGTGCTCGCGGGCGGGCCGGGGGTGTCGGTCTGCCAGCTGGAGTGGGACGGTCCCGGTCACCTGCTGGCGCTGCTCGACCCGGAGGGCTGGTGGAACCTGCACCGGGTGGCGCTGGACGCAACGGCGGTCAACCTGGCGCCGGTCACCGAGGAACTGGGCGGTCCGCTGTGGCGGCTGGGGGCGCGCTGGTTCGCCCCGCTCGGCGGCGGCCGCCACGCGGTGCTGCGGTCGGGCAGGCTCGCCGTGCTGGACGAGGCCACCGGCGCGGTCACCGACGTGGCGACCGAGCTGACCACCTGGTCGACGACCATCGCCGCCTACCGGGGCGGTGTCGCCGGGATCGCCGCGGGGCCACGCAGCGAACTCGCCGTCGTGTACGCCGACTTCGCCGGGGGCGGCGTCACCGAACTCGCGCCGCCTGCCGAACCGGCCGGGCTGGACCCGGCCTACCTGCCGGTGCCGGAGGTCCGCACGTTCACCACGGCGGACGGCGAGCCGGTGCCCGCCTTCCTCTACCCGCCGGCCAATCCGGACTTCACCGGCCCGGACGGGGAACGGCCGCCGTATCTGGTGCATGTGCACGGCGGGCCGACCAACCGCAACTTCCCGGTGCGCGACCTGGACTTCGCCTACTTCACCAGCCGGGGCATCGGCGTGGTCGCCGTCGACTACGGCGGTTCGGTGGGTTACGGCCGCCGGTTCCGCGAGCGGCTGCGGGAACAGTGGGGCGTGGTGGACGTCGGAGACTGCGTCGCGGTCGCCGAGCAGCTGGTGGCCGAGGGCGTGGCGGCGCCGTCGCGGCTGGCCATCCGCGGTGGCAGCGCGGGCGGCTACACCTCGGCCGCCGCGATCACCGGCACGGCGACGTTCGCGGCGGCGACGGTCAAGTTTCCGATCCTGGACCTGGCCGCGTGGACGGGCGAGGGCGGCGAGACACACGACTTCGAGTCGCAGTACCTGCACAGCCTGGTGGGACCGATCGAGCGGCATCCCGGCCGCTACCGGGACCGTTCCCCCATCCACCACGTGGACCGGCTCGACCGGCCGGTGCTGTTCCTGCAGGGCCTGGACGACGAGATCTGCCCGCCGGAGCAGGCGGACCGGTTCATCGCGGCGCTGACCGGCCGTGGCGTTCCGCACGCCTACCTCAGGTTTCCCGGCGAGCAGCACGGTTTCCGCAAGGCGACGACGGTGATCGCGGCGCTGGAGGCCGAGCTGTCTTTCTACGGCCAGGTGTTCGGGTTCGACCCGGCCGGGGTGCCGGTGCTGGAGCTGAGCCGGTGACCGGGCTGGTGCGGCCGCCGCGGCTGCGGCCGGGTGATCTGGTGGCCCTCGTCGCCCCGGCGGGGCCGGTTCCGCCGCGGCTGGTGGATCAGGCGTTGTCCACTGTGGACTCCTGGGGGCTGGAGAAGTGGGTGGGGCCGTGTGTGCGGGGGCGGCACCCCGGCTTCGGTTACCTGTCCGGCACCGACGCCGACCGAGCTGCCGAGTTCACCGAGGCGTGGCTGCGGCCGGAGGTGTCGGCGGTGCTGGCGGTCCGCGGCGGTTACGGCTGCCTGCGGATGATCGACCTGATCGACTGGGACGCGCTCGCGGCCTGCCCGCCGAAGATCCTCGGCGGGTCCAGTGACATCACCGTGCTGCACGAGGCGGTGGCCACCCGGCTGGGCCTGACCACGGTGTTCGCGCCGATGCTGAGCACCGACTTCTTCGACGACAAGGCCGCCGAGAACCTGCGGGCCACGCTGTTCGAGCCGGAGTCGACGCTGGTGCTCGCCACCGGCGAGGAACTGGTGCCGGGCACCGCGAAGGGGCCGACCGTGGGCGGCAACCTGAGCCTGCTGGCCGGCACGATCGGCGCGCCCGAGCACCGGCCCGCCGAGGGCGGCATCGCCGTGCTGGAGGACATCACCGAGGAGCCCTACCGGCTGGACCGGTTCCTCAGCCAGCTGCTGCGGTCGGGCTGGTTCGACGGCGTCGCCGGGATCGCGCTGGGAGCGTGGACCGACTGCGGCCCGCTGGACCGGGTGAAGGCGCTGATGGCGGACCGGCTGGCGCCGCTGGGTGTGCCGATCGGCTGGGACATGGGCTTCGGTCACCTGCCCGGCTCCCCCACTATCCCGCTCGGCGTGCCGGCGACGCTCGCCGGCGGGACGCTGCGCCTGGACGTACCCGCGCTGGCCCAGGTGTCGTGACTCGGCAGTCCGTCTCCACCCTCACGAGCGTCCGAACAGCGTGACCACGCTGTTCGGCGCATCCTGGCCGAAGAAGGTCTCGAGATTGTGCGCCGACTGGGCGGCGACCTCGCGGCTGCGGGGGAAAAGCCGCTTCTCGTAGGCGGCGAGCGCAGTCTCGACGTCGGAGTGCCCGGCCAGCTCACGCGCCAGGCCGGCGCCGTCGTACATGGCGAGGTTGGCACCTTCGCCCGCGAAGGGCGACATCAGGTGCGCGGCGTCGCCGACGAGCGTCACGCCCGGCACCCGGTCCCAGCTGAGCCCGGCAGGGAGCGCGTGGATCGGCCGGAGCCACGGCTCCGCGTCGCTGCCTGTCACGAACGCGGTAAGCAGCGGCGACCAGCCATCGAACTCGTGGGCGAGGCGGCGGAGACCGGCGGTCGGGTCCCCGAAGTCGATCGACCGCATCCACTCCTCGGGCTTGTTCAGCGCTACGTAACCGCGCACACCGCCGTCCGCGTCGCGGTGGACGATGATGCCCTGGCCCGGCGCGACCGCCATCAGTGTGCCGCTGCCGATCGTGGCCACGCTCGCCCGGTGGTCCCGGTCGCCCGAGGCGAGGGCGATCTCGACGAAGCAGGTGCCGCTGTAGCGCGGCTCGGCCTGGGTGAGCAGCGGCCGGACCTTCGACCAGGCGCCGTCCGCGCCGACGACGACGTCGGCGTGGACGGCAGAACCCGCCGTGAAGGTGAGGTCGAAGCCGCCCGCCGGGTGGTGCCGGAGCTCGGTGAGCTTGTGGCCCCACTGGATGGTCCCGGGGGCGAGCGAGTCGATGAGCAGGCGCCGGAGTTCGCCGCGATCCACCTCGGGGCGGGCCGAACGGGGGTCCGCGGGCCGGTCGAGCAGGATCGTGCCGTGGCGGTCGACGACGCGCTTGGCGTCCTCGCCTGGCCGGACCAGGGCGAGGAACTCGTCGTACAGGCCCGCCGCGCGGAGCGCGACCTGCCCGGTTTCTTCGTGGATGTCGAGCAGGCCGCCCTGGGCGCGTGCCGTAGCCGACGCCTCGGCCTCGTAGATCGTGGCGGCGACGCCGTGGGCTTGGAGCACCCGGGCGAGCGTCAGCCCACCCAGTCCGGCTCCGACGATGGTGACGGTCTTCTGCATGGTGCGCTCCTCGGTTGCGGTCGGCACCGGGAGCGGGCGGGACGCCCGATCTCGGCACGGAGCCGCTCACCGATCGGAACCGTCCTGCATCGATGTGTGCGCGATGTCCGGCGAGCAACGCCGCGGGACATCGTTTTTCGCGACACCACGAATCTAACCTGGCTTCGGATTCGGGGCAAACCCCCGGTTCAAGCTTTCTCCGCGGGTCAGTCTTCGACGATGACCAGGCCGGCGCTGGTGGCAAGCTGGGCCGCGACAGCCATGAGCTGCTGCGGGTCGATCTTGGCGCCCCGCAGGTTCAGCAGGCCACGGACCCGGTCAAGCGTGGATCCACGCAAGTCGCAGCCGTCGGCGACGGTTGCCTGGAAGTCGGCGCCGGTCAGGTCGCAGCCGGTGAACACGACCTTGGACAGGTCACCGGACAGCGACGCCTCCCGCAGCGAGCAGTCGTCGAGCACCAGCAGGCCGCGGACCCGCTTGACGTCGATCATCGCGTAGTCGAGCCGGCAGCCCTGCAGATAGACGTCACCGGCCAGGGCGAAGTCGCAGCGCCAGCCCACGCCCCGGCAGCGGAGGAACTCGACCCGCCGGGCGACCACCTCGGGCCAGGCCGCGTTGGACAGGTCGGTCGCCTCGAAGCGGCTGTCCTCCAGTTCCAGTTTCCCGAACCGGCTGCCGGCCAGCGACGTTCCGCCGACGATCACCTTGGCCAGCGTTCCCACCGCGTCGGGCACCTCGACGTCGGCGTGGTCGACCCGCGTGCCGTGCAGCTCGAACTCGTCGTCGAACGTCGCGGGGCCGGCGGGGAGGTCCTCGTCCAGATCGGGGCGGCGGACGCGCAGGCCCCTGTCCAGTGTGCGGGAAACCATGAGGCGCACCGTACCGGCGGCGGGGCAGACTGGGCCGCATGGGCAAGACCTACGAACGGATCACCGACCGGCTCCGCACGTTCATCGAGGAGCAGCCGGTGTTCTTCGTGGCGTCGGCCCCGCTGGCCGGCGACGGCCACGTCAACCTGTCGCCCAAGGGCCGGGCCGGGACGCTGGTCATCCTCGACGAGTACACGCTCGCCTACCTCGACTTCGGCGGCAGCCACGCGGAGACGATCGCCCACCTGCGGGAGAACGGCCGGATCACGCTGACGTGGTGTGCGTTCAGCGGTCCGCCGAAGGTGCTGCGGATCCACGGTTCCGGCGAGCCGGTGTTCCGGGACGATCCGCGGTTCACCGAGCTGCTGGCGCGGTTCGACCCGGCCGCCGACGGCGCCGGCCTGCGGGCGATCCTCCTCGTGCGTGCCGAGCGGATCAGTGACAGCTGCGGTTTCGCGGTGCCGTTCATGGACTTCCGTGCCGAGCGCACGACGCACGCCCAGTACTTCGGGCGTAAGTCCGACGAGCAGTTCCGGTCCTACTGCGAGGGCAAGGAGTTCAACACGGCCAGCATCGACGGCCTGCCCGCGTTGCCCGTTCCGATGCCGCCGCGTCCTCAGGCGTGAGCGGATCCGGCCACGGCCGGGGTGCAGGCGTCGTCGCAGCCGTCCAGCCGGCGCGGCCCCGCTCCCTGCTCGCCGAGGATGTCGTTGGGGTTGGCCAGTTTGCAGCGGTCGATCGACAGGCAGCCGCAGCCGACGCAGTCGGTGAAGTCGTCGCGTAGCTGCTGCAGGTCACGCATGCGTTGTTCCAGCCGGGCCCGCCAGCACTCGGAGATCTTCTGCCAGTCGGCGCGCGTGGGGGTCCGGTTGTCCGGCAGCAGCGCCAGGATCTCGGCGACCTCGGCGAGCGGAATGCCGACCCGGTGGGCGATGCGGATCAGCGCCACCCGCCGCAGGACGTCACGCCGGTAGCGGCGCTGGTTGCCTGCGGTGCGCCTGCTGTGGATCAGGTTCTGCCGTTCGTAGAAGTGCAGCGCGGACACAGCGACCCCGCTGCGGGCCGACACCTCACCGACCGTCAGCTCGTCCTGATCCCACCTGGGGTGCTTCACGCCATTTCACCTCACCTGACGAGACGAGTTGACCTCAAGAATAGTTGAGGTTCTACGTTCGTGCCATGGACTCCACGACAACCTCACCTGACCAGGGCGAACACGTCCCGGTCAGGGCGGGCAGGCGGGAATGGCTCGGCTTGGCCGTGCTCGCCCTGCCCACGCTGCTGATCTCCATCGACATGACCGTGCTGCACCTGGCCACCCCGCACCTGAGCGCCGACCTGCGGCCCACCAGCACCCAGTTGCTGTGGATCACCGACATCTACGGGTTCCTCATCGCCGGCTTCCTGATCACCATGGGCAACGTCGGCGACCGGATCGGCAGGCGCAGGCTGCTGCTGATCGGCGCGGCCGCGTTCGGGGTGGCCTCGGTGCTGGCCGCGTTCTCCACCAGCGCCGAGATGCTCATCGCCGCGCGGGCCGGTCTGGGGCTGGCCGGGGCGACGCTGATGCCGTCGACGCTGTCGCTGATCCGCAACATGTTCCCGGATCCCCGGCAGCGCACCACGGCCATCGGCCTGTGGATGATGAGCTTCTCCATCGGCGCCACCGCGGGCCCGCTGGTCGGCGGCGTGCTGCTGGACTTCTTCTGGTGGGGCTCGGTGTTCCTGGCGGCCGTGCCGGTGATGGTGCTGCTGGTCGTGGTCGGCCCGGTGCTGCTGCCCGAGTACCGCAGCCCGGCGCCGGACCGTCTCGACCTGGTCAGCGCCGTGCTGTCGCTGGCCGCCGTGCTCACGTTGATCTACGGCCTCAAGGAGCTGGCCGCGGGTGACGCGGGAACCGTCACGCTGGGAGCCATCGCGGTCGGCGCTGGTCTCGGGGTGGTGTTCGTGCGCAGGCAACGGCGGCTGACCACGCCGATGCTGGACCTGGCCCTGTTCCGGCAGCGGGCGTTCAGTGCGTCGCTGGGCACGTTGACCCTGGTCATCCTCGTCGGGCCGGGGCTGGGCTTCCTGCTCGGCCAGTACCTGCAGCTCGTGCTGGGGATGAGCCCGCTGGAAGCCGGGCTGTGGTCGCTGCCGGCGTCGGCCGGGATCGTCGTCGGCCTGACGCTGGTGCCGCTGGTGCTGCGCCGGGTCCGGCACGGCCTGGTCACCGGGGTGGGCCTGGCCGCCGCCGCGGCCGGGGTGTTCCTGATGGTGTTCGCCGAAGGGCCCGCGGCACTGGGGCTGCTGGTGGCCGGTCAGACGCTGTTCTTCGTCGGCGCCTCACCGATGCTGGTCGTGGGCACCGACCTGATCGTCGGCTCGGTGCCGGTGGAGCGATCCGGCGCGGCGTCCGCGCTGTCGGAGACCGCGCAGGAGTTCGGTGCCGCGCTCGGGCTGGCCGTGCTGGGCAGTGTCGCGTCGGCCGTCTACCGGGCGCAGGTCACCGTTCCCGCCGACCTGCCCGCGCACCTGGCGGTCCCCGCCCGCGACACCCTCGGCGGCGCCACCGCCGCCGCCGCGCAGCTGCCCGGGCCCGCCGCGCAGGCCCTGCTGGGTCCCGCCCAGCAGGCGTTCACCTCGGGGCTGCAGACAGCGGCCGGTGTCGCCGCTGCCGTCCTCGTCGGTGCCGCCGCGCTGGCCGCCGTCCTGTTCCGTCGTCCGACCGTCAACCAGTAGAAGGAGAATCCCCATGAGCACCGACCGGTTCCGTCTCGCAGTGATCGTCGGCAGCGTCCGCGAGGGCAGGTTCGCCCCCGTGGTGTCGACCTGGTTCACCGACCAGGCCCAGCAGCGTGCCGACCTGACCGTCGACGTGGTCGATCTGGCGGAAATCCCGTTTCCCAGCAAGGAGTTCGCCGAGCGGATCGGCGCGGCCGACGCGTTCGTCGTCATCACGCCGGAGTACAACCACGGCTACCCCGGGCCGCTGAAGACCGCCATCGACTCGCTCGGCGCGCAGTGGCAGGCCAAGCCGGTCGGGTTCGTGTCCTACGGCGGGATCTCCGGCGGCCTGCGGTCGGTGGAGCAGCTGCGGATCGTCTTCGCCGAACTGCACGCCGTCACCATCCGCGAGACGGTCAGCTTCGCCTACGCGTGGGACCAGTTCACCGACGCAGGCCAGCCACGTCAGCCCGACGCCGTCAACGCCGCGGCCACCGCACTGCTGGACCAGCTGGCCTGGTGGGCCAAGGCACTGCGCAGCGCCCGCACCGCGCGGCCGTACGCCACCGTCTAGTGTCGCGGGCATGCGGCTGGGCACGGCGGAGGCGAGGAGCCGGTTCGCCGCGGCACGGGTGGCCCGGCTGGCCACCGCCGCGGCGGACGGCACCCCGCACCTCGTGCCGGTGACCTTCGCCGTCGACGGCGACACCGTGGTGTTCGCGGTGGACCACAAACCCAAGTCCACCGCGAACCTGCGGCGGCTGGCCAACATCGAGGCCAACCCCGCGGTCAGCTTCCTCGTCGACCACTACGACGAGGACTGGACCCGGCTGTGGTGGGTGCGGGCCGACGGCACCGCCGCCGTCGAGCCGGCCGGGCCGATGGACGCGCTGGTGGCGAAGTACCCGCAGTACGCCGACCGTCCGCCGGAGGGGCCCGTGGTGGTCACCGCGGTCAGTCGCTGGAGCGGCTGGGCTTTCGCCGCCACGCACTGACCAGGCCGAGCGGGTCGGGCCGCAGCAGCGACGCGGCCGCGTACACGCTGACCGCGAACACGCCCGCCATGAACCACCAGTCGTACATGGCCTGCTCGCCGGTCGGGTAGAAGACCAGCACCAGGAACACCGACACCCCGACGACCAGCGCCAGCTGGCGACGGGTCCAGGTGAACGCCGAGAACAACACGAAACCCCAGGTCAGATACCAGGGCAGGGTCGGAGGGGCCAGCAGCGACACCGCCAGCAACGCGGCGGCGGCCCTGGCGACCGCGCCGGTGCCGCCGTGGCGGGCCTGCCACCACTGCCAGACCAGGAACACGCCCAGTGCGACCCAGCCGACCATCCGCGCGGTGGTCACGAACGGTGACGACGGGACATCGATCACGACGTGGACCAGCGTGAAGAAGAACTCGCCGACACCGGAGGGGAAGTTCAGCCAGTTGGTGATCAGCTGCGGTGCGGACAGGGCGGCGAACCAGCCCAGGTTGAACGTCCCCAGCGACACCCAGGTGCCCGCCACGAACACGACGCCGAAGATGCCGAGCGCGGGGATGACGGCACGGAAGAACCGGGGCCACAGCTTGTCCCCGGGTAGCTGGTTGGCCCACATCCATACCAGGAACGGCAGCGCGATGCCGGCGGTCGGCTTGATCAGCATGCCGATGGTGACCAGGACGATCGACACCACCGGGTGACGTTCGAGCATGGCCAGCACGCCGATGGTGAGGAAGCCGAGCATCATCAGGTCGTTGTGCGGGCCGCCGATCAGGTGAATCACCGTCATCGGGCTGGCGACCGCCAGCCACAGCGTGATCGGCAGCTTGCCGCCGAGGTGCCGGACGAGCCGGGGCAGGGCCCACAGCATGCCGCCGAGGCCGATCAGCATGACCAGCCGGGTGACGATCACGCCGGCGATCGGGTTGTTGCCGGTGAGCGCGACGACGCCCTGGGAGATGGCCAGCCAGCCCGGGCCGTACGGCGCGGGGGTGGTCTGCCAGAGCAGGTGGACGTTGTGGACGATGTCGGGCAGGACGTCCAGCTCCGCCGGCCCGGTGCCGTACGGGTCGCGGCCGTACAGCAGCTGCGCGCCCTGGCCGAGGTAGGAGAAGACGTCGCGGGTGAACAGTGGCGGCGCGATCAGCAGCGGCACCGTCCAGCACGCGGAGGCGGCCAGGACCGGGCCGCTGCCGACCAGGCCGGCGATGACGTAGCGGCCCAGCCGTACCCACGCCCACACGACCAGGGCGAACCCGATGTAGAGCAGCGCGGTGGCCAGTGCCTTGCCGTGACCGTAGCGGATGAACGACAGCGGACCGTGACCGATGACGGGGTCGCGGATCAGGATGCCTGCCGCCCCCAGCGCGGCGAGCAGGATCAGGGTGCTGCCGACCGTGCCCAGCGCGATCGTCCGGTACGGGAACCGGGCCGGGGTGAGGAAACGCGTGTCCAGCCCGCCGGGCTCGGTTCGGTTCCCGGCCGGTGCGGTCTCGCCGGCGCCGCCGGCGGAGGATTCACGCTCAGCGGCGGGATCTGCAGTGGTCGCCATACTGGGAAGCGACATTACACACCGCGCTCGGCCGGTCCGTTCGCACGTGCGCTTCTAGCCGGGGGCGCCGACGGTTCCGCCGGGGAGGGCGGCCAGCAGGGTGCGCGTGTAGTCGTGTTGCGGGTCCAGCAGGACCTGCTCCACTGAGCCGACCTCGACCAGCTTGCCGCGGTACATCACGGCGACGCGGTCGGCGATGTTCCACGCCAGCCCGAGGTCGTGCGTGATCACCAGGCCGGCCAGGCCCAGCCGGCGACGCAGCCGCAGCAGCAGGCCGAGGATCTCGCCACGCACCGACGCGTCCAGCGAGGCGACCGGCTCGTCGGCCACCAGCACGCTCGGCTCCAGCGCCAGCGCGCCGGCGATCACCACGCGTTGCCGCTGCCCGCCGGACAGCTCGTGCGGCAGCCGCGGCATGAACTTCTCCGCCGGCCGCAACTCCGCGGCCTCCAGTGCCGCCGCGACGATGGCGCGCTCGTCACCGTCCATCCCGTGGATCCGCGGGCCCTCGGCCACCGCCTCGTAGACGCTGTGCCTCGGGTTCAGCGCGCTCGTCGGGTCCTGCAGCACCAGCTGCACCCGCCTGCGGTACGCCTTGAGTCCCTCGCTGGACCGCGGCATCGGCTCGCCGTCGAACAGCACCGTGCCCGACGTGGGTTTCTGCAGGCCGAGCAGCGTGCGGGCCAGCGTGGTCTTGCCCGAGCCCGACTGGCCGACCAGTGCGACGATCTCGTCGCGGCACACCTCCAGATCCACCCCGTCGACGGCGTGCACCCGCCCGCCGGTGCGGTCACGGAAGGTCACCCGCAGGTCCTTCGCCGACAGCAGCGGGCGCCGTTCACTGGACCGCTCGGGTTCCGGCGGCAGCGGCTCGCTGGTGGCGGGGGCGAACCGCGACACCGGGTCCCCCACCGTCGGGAACGCCGCCGCCAGCGCCTTGCTGTGCGCGTGCTCGGGCTCGGTCATGACCTGCCTGCCGGGGCCCTCCTCCACGATCTCCCCGTCGTACATGACGGCGATCCGCTCACACGTGGCGGCCAGCACCGACAGGTCGTGGCTGATCAGCATCAGGCCCAGCCGGTGCTCCCGGACCAGGTTGGACAGCAGGTCCAGCACCTGTGCCTGCACGATGACGTCCAGTGCCGTGGTCGGCTCGTCGGCGAGGATGAGCCGGGGCCGGCAGGCCAGTGCCATGGCGATCATGACCCGCTGTTTCTGCCCGCCGGACAGTTCGTGCGGGTAGGCCTGCGCCTTCGACGCGGGCAGGTCCACCTGCGCGAGCAGTTCCTCGACCCGGTCGCGGACCTGCGTGTCCGTTGGCTGCTCGCCGTCGGGGGCGTGCAGCCGGATGGGTTCGGCGATCTGCGTGCCGACGCGGCGGACCGGGTTGAGCGCGTGCATCGCGCCCTGGAACACCACGGCCGCCTCCGACCAGCGCACCGCGCGCAGCCTGCCCCACTTCATCGACGTGACGTCCTCGCCGTCGAGCAGGATGCCGCCACCGATCCTGGCGGACTTGGGCAGCAGCCGCAGCACGCTCATCGCCACCGTCGACTTGCCCGACCCCGACTCCCCCGCCAGGCCCAGCGTGCCGCCCGCGGGCAGCGACAGGCTCACCCCGCGCACGGCGGGCACCTCGCCGCCGGCGGTGGTGTAGGTGACCGTCAGGTCTTTGAGTTCCAGCAATGTCTCGGTCACGACCGGCCACCCTTCAGCCGCGGGTTGAGCACCGTCTCCAGCGCCCGTCCGACGAGCGTGAAGCACAGCACGACCACCACGATCGCGATGCCGGGCGGCAGCAGGTACCACCAGGCGTTGCCGGTGATGGCGCCCGACTGCAGCGCGGTGGCCAGCATCGAGCCCCAGGACACGACGCCGGGGTCACCGACGCCGAGGAACGACAGGGTGGACTCGGCGATGATCGAGCTGCCGACCACCAGTGTCGTGTTGGCCAGCACCAGCGGCATCACCGCGGGCAGCACATGCTTGCCCAGCACGTGCAGGTGCCCGCCGCCCAGCGCCCGTGCCCGTTCGATGTAGGGCCTGCTCTCGATGGTCAGCGTCTGTGCCCGGACCAGCCGTGCGGTCGTCGGCCACGACGTGATGCCGACGGCGAGCACGATGGTCGCCAGTCCCTGCGGCAGGACACTGCTCAGCGCGATGGCCAGCACCAGCGACGGCAGCGCGAGGAAGAAGTCGGTCACCGGCAGCAGCAGCCGCGACGTCCAGCCGCCGAAGTGCGCGGTAGCCATCCCGACCAGCGTGCCGATCAGCACCGACAGGATCGTGGCCGCGAACCCGACCAGCAGTGACGCCCGCGTGCCCCAGTAGGTCATCAGCAGCACCGACCGGCCGTCGACGTCGGTGCCGAGCAGGTACTCCCCGCTGGGTGCCTGCAGCGGCAGCCCTTCGGCCTTGGTGACGTCCAGCCCAGCCGGGTCGGTGATCAGCGGCGCCAGCAGGGCCAGCAGCACGATGACCGCCAGCACCACCAGGCCGATCACGCCACCGCGGTCGGTGGTGAACTCGTGCCACACCTTCGCCGCCGCGGCCTTGCGCCGCCGCCGCGCGATCGTGCGCGCGCTTTCCACTTCGGTCACTGGACACGCACCCTCGGGTCGATCACGCGGTAGAGCACCTCGGCGATCAGGTTCATCACGATCACCGAGCCGGCCAGCACCAGGAACACGCCTTGCAGCAGCGGGAGATCCGGTCCGCGCAGCGCCTCGTAGGTCAGCTGGCCCAGTCCCGGCCAGGAGAACACGGTCTCCACCGTCACCGTGCCGGACACGACCAGGCCGAACTGCAGGAAGATCAGCGTGACCGTGGGCAGCAGCGCGTTGGGCACCGCGTGCCGCCGCCGCACCAGGTCGTCCCGCAGTCCCTTGGCCCGCGCGGTGGTGAGGTAGTCGGCGTTCATCTCCTCCAGCAGCGACGACCGCATCACCAGCATGTACTGCGCGTAGATCACCACCAGCAACGTCACCGCCGGCAGCACCAGGTGGTGCGCGACGTCGAGCCCCTGCTCGATGAACCCGGGTCCGACGTCGGGTGAGGTCATGCCGCGGCTGGGGAACAGGCCCTGCGTGGCGATCAGCAGCAGCAGGCCGAGCCAGAACTGCGGAACCGACCACAGGGTCAGCGCCAGCCCCGTCTGGACCCGGTCGAACCGGCTGCCGTGCCGCCACGCCGCCCGGACACCGAGCCACAGCCCGAGCGCGATCGCCAGCAGCGTCGCGGTGCCGACCAGCAGCACCGTCGGCCACAGCCGCTCCAGGATCAGGTCGGCCACCGGCCGGTTGAAGAACACCGAATCCTGCAGGTCACCGCGGACCAGGTGGGACAGGTAGTCGACGAACTGCTCGTGCATCGGCTTGTCCACGCCGTACTTGATCCGCAGCTCGGCGATCTGCTCGGGGGTGACCGGCCGTTCCTTGGTCTTCGTGGCGATCGGGTCGCCGGGAATCATCCGGAACAGCAGGAACCCGAGCACCACCACGGCGAACAGGCTGAGCAGGGCACCGCCGATCTTGCCTGCCAGGAACCGGCCGGTCCCGGTTCCCCGGCGCCGCTCGTCCGGATCGGGCAGGTCGGCGCCGGGGGTGCCGGAGAGAACCTCGGTCACGCGTGTGGTGCTCCCTTATTCCTTGTCCTCGTCGGCCGTCTTGCCGCGCCGCGCCAGTGCGACGCCGCCGACGACCAGCGCGATCGCCACGACCGCACCGCCACCGATCCACACCCCGACCGGGATGCCGCCGCCGCTGTCGCCGCCCTGACCGGCCGGGGTCGCGCCGTAGAAGCCCCAGTAGCCGTTCTGCTCCATGATCGAGCCCTTGCCGGCCGGCTGCTTCGGGAAGTCGCTGAACCGGTCGCTGCGGTAGGCCTCGAGCACGTTCTTGTAGTCCAGCACCAGGCTGGGCGCCTGGTCGTAGTGCCGTGCCTGTGCCCGCTTCACTGCCTCGGCCCGCTGGCCCTGGTCCAGCAGCGCCGCCTGCTCGCCGTAGAGCCGGTCGTACTCGGGGTCGCAGAAGAACGACGCGGAGCTGGTGCTGCCCGCGCTGGCCGGCAGCAGGCCGCAGGTGTGCTTGGACAGGATGTAGTCGGGGTCGGGGTTGGTGCCCCAGCCGGAGATCGCCAGGTCGTAGGTGCCAGCCGAGGTGGACGCGTCGACCTCGTTGTCGGAGACCAGCTTCTTCTCCACCGCGATGCCGACCTCGCGCAGCCAGCCGGTGATGTACTCGGCGACCCGCTGGTCGTAGTCCCGGCTGGCGTGCCCGACCAGCCGCAGCTGCAGCCGTCCACCGGGGCCGGAGCGGACGCCGTCGGCACCCCTGGGGTAGCCGGCCTGGTCCAACGCGGCGTTGGCGGCGGCCAGGTCGAACGTGTACTTCTCGTTCGGGCCGGGCTCGTAGTGGTAGGTCTTGAACAGCGGCGGCACGATCCCGCCTGGTGCCTCGCCGAACCCGCCCAGCACCTTGTCGATGATGACCTGCGGGTCGATCGCCCTGGCGATGGCCTTGCGGACGCGGACGTCCTTGAGCGCGGCGTGACCGTCACCGATCGGCTGCCGCTGGGCGTTCTGCGCGCCGGGGTTGATCAGCAGCTCGTCGTAGCGGCGGCCCGCGGCGTTGTTGGTGGTGATGTTGGCCTGACCCTGCAGGGCGTTGAACTGGGTCGGGGTGAGCCGGTTGATCAGGTCGACCTCACCGTTGCGCAGGGCGCTGACCGCGGCGTCGGCGTTGTCGAAGCGCAGGAACTGCAGCTCGTCGACCTTGGACTTGCCACGCCAGTAGTCCGGGTTGGCCTTGAGCCGGACCAGCTCGTTGACCCGGTACTCGGTGATGATGAACGGGCCCGAGCCGACGCCGACCTTGGCGATCGTGTCGGTTTCCGGCGCCGCGATGTCCTTGACCGGGCCCCAGATGTGCTCGGGCACGATCGGCACGTCCAGCGCGGTCATGCTGGCCTGCGGCTTCTTCAGCTTGATGGTCAGCGTCTTCGGGTCGGTGGCGGTGACCGTCTCGAAGTTCTCCACGAAGTTGCCGTTGGCCTCGGCCGCCGCGTCGTCGTTCATGATCTTGTTGAACGTGAACGCGGCGTCGTTGGCGGTCAGCGGCTTGCCGTCCGACCACTTCATGTCCCGGATGGTGAAGGTCCAGGTCAGGCCGTCCGCCGAGGGCTGCCACTTCTCCGCGACACCCGGGGTGGGGGTGGCGTCCTCGGCCGAGGGCAGCGACAGGAACTCCCAGGACAGGCGGCCGATCATCGACGAGGAGGCGAAGCTGGCCAGGAAGGGGTTCAGGTGGTCGATGTCCTGGACGAGCGCCACACGCAGCACCGTGGGCTGCTGCTCCTGGGCCTGCGCGGGCGCGGCCACGAACGGGCCTGCCGCCAGCATCGCGCTCACGCCGATCGCCGCAGCTCTGCGGCCTGCCCGCCAACGGCTCAAACGCACCATGGTTCCCCAATCAATCGTCCACCAGCTGACACCGTCCCGAACCCCCGAAAGCCGAAAAGTAACCACTTGTGACGACCCGGTGTCAACGATTGCCCTACGTTAATGCCAAGCCGTAACTTAGCCCGCTACGGTGTGGCCCATGCGGATCATGATCTCGGCGGACATGGAGGGCGCCACCGGCGTCACCTGGACCGACGACGTGGTGCCGGGAACCGAGCAGTGGCAACGGTTCCGGACCCTGTTCACCGGTGACGTCAACGCGGCGGTCGCCGGTCTGCACGACGGCGGCGCCACCGACGTCCTGGTGAACGAGGCCCACTCCTCACAGCGCAACCTGCTGCTCGAACAGCTGGATCCGCGGGCCCGGATGCTCACCGGGCGTCACAAGCCGCTGTCGATGATGCAGGGCATCGACTCCGGTCCCGCCGGCGTGGTGTTCCTCGGCTACCACGCCGGGGCGGGCGCCGACGGCGTCCTGTCGCACACCTACCTGGAAAACCAGATCACCGGCGTGTGGCTGGACGGGGTCGCGGCCAGCGAGGGCAGGCTCAACGCGGCGCTGGCCGCCGAGTACGGCGTCCCGGTGCTGCTGGTCACCGGCGACGACAAGACCTGCGAGGACGCCGCCGACTACGCCCCCGGCGCCGAACTGGTGGCGGTCAAGGAGTGCGTCAGCCGTTACGCCGCGATCTGCCTGCCCCCCTCGCGGGCGGCCGAGCTGCTGACCAGCGCCGCGGCCAGGGCGATGACGCGAGCCGGTGCCGTCGAGCCCGCGCCGGGCGCGCACCGGATCGAGGTGGAGTTCGACGCCAGCCACCTCGCCCAGGCCGCCGCGGTCATCCCCACGGTCGACCAGGTCGGGGTCCGGCGGGTCGGGTTCGACGCGCCCAACATGACCGAGGCGATGAAGGCGTTCAAGGTGGTCACGGCGATCGCGGCGGGAGCGGTGCAGGGGAAATATGGCTGATCAGACGGACGTCGTCGAGCTGTGCTCGACGCTGGTGCGGTTCGACACCACCAACCGGGGCAACGGTGACGCCGTCGGCGAGCGGAAGGCTGCCGAGTACGTCGCGGGCCTGCTCACCGACGCGGGACTGGCGCCGCGGATCTTCGAGCTGGAGCCGGGCCGGTCCAATGTGGTCGCCCGCTGGCCCGGGTCGGACCCCACCCTGCCCGCGCTGCTCGTCCAGGGCCACCTGGACGTGGTCCCGGCCGACGCGGCCGACTGGACGCTGCCGCCGTTCTCCGGGGAGGTCCAGGACGGATTCCTCTGGGGCAGGGGCACCGTCGACATGAAGGACTTCTGCGCGATGGTGCTGGCCATCGTCGCCGATTTCGCCCGCACCGGCAGGCGGCCGCGCCGGGATGTGGTCCTGGCGTTCGTCGCCGACGAGGAGGACCGCGGGGACCTGGGCGCGCACTGGCTGGTGGCCGAGCACCCGGAGCTGTTCGACGGCTGCGTGGCCGCGATCAGCGAGTCCGGCGGCTACACCTACCACGTTCCCGCCGCCGACGGCACGATGGTGCGGCTCTACCCGGTGGGCACGGCCGAGCGGGGCACCGCCCACCTCAAGCTCACCGCACGCGGGCGCGCCGGTCACGGTTCGCGCCGCAACGAGGAGAACGCCGTCACGCGGCTGGTGCGGGCGCTGACCCGCATCGCCGACCACCGCTGGCCGGTGGTGCTGACGCCGACCGTGCAGGCGTTCCTGGAGCGGACCGGCAAGGCGCTCGGGGTGCACGTGGACCTGTCCGATGTGGACGGCACGCTGGCCCGGCTGGGTCCCGCGGCGGGCCTGGTGGAGTCCACCGTCCGCAACAGCACCACCCCCACCATGCTCGACGCCGGCTACAAGGTGAACGTCATCCCGAGCGTGGCGACCGCGCAGATCGACACCCGGACACTGCCCGGAACCCAGGACGAGCTGTTGTCCGAGGTGGACCGTCTGCTGGGGCCGGACGTCGAACGGGAGTTCGTGGCCAACCAGCCCGCGGTGCAGGCCGAGGTCGACTCGCCGTGGTTCGACGCGATGGCGGCGGCGCTGCGTGCGGAGGACCCGGAGGCGGTGGTGGTGCCGTACTGCATGGGCGGCGGCACCGACGCCAAGGCGTTCGCCAAGCTGGGCATCCAGTGCTACGGCTTCGCTCCCCTGCTGCTCCCGCGCGGGTTTCCGTACCGGGCGATGGCCCACGGCGTGGACGAGCGGGTGCCGGTGGAAGGCCTGCGCTTCGGACAGCGGGTGCTGGAGCGGTTCCTGCTCGGCTGACAGTCGTTGCGCGAAACGGCATTTTATGCCCTGCCGCGGAGGCGGCTAGCGTCGGATTCATGGAATGGAGCTTTCGGCCTGCCGAGGAACTGTCGGCGGCGTTGCGTGCCGGCGAAGTGACCTCGGTGGAACTGACCGATGCGGCAATTGCCCGAATCGAGCGCGACGACAAGGCGATCAACGCCATCTGCGTGCCGGACTTCGACCGTGCGCGGGACGCCGCGCAGGAGGCCGACCGGGCACGTGCCCGCGGTGAGGCTGCTCCGCTGCTCGGGATTCCGGTGACCGTCAAGGAGTCCTACAACATGGCTGGGCTGCCAACGACCTGGGGCATGCCCCAACATCGGGACTATGTGCCTGCCGCGGACGCGGTACAGGTGTCGCGGCTCAAAACCGCTGGCGCGGTGGTGCTGGGTAAGACCAACGTGCCCGTGGGGCTGCAGGACATCCAGAGTTTCAACGAGATCTACGGCACCACCAACAATCCGTGGGATCACGATCGCACGTCGGGTGGGTCCTCCGGCGGATCGGCGGCGGCCCTGGCGTCGGGATTCGGTGCGTTGTCCATCGGCTCCGACCTCGCCGGTTCGCTACGCACCCCCGCGCATTTCTGCGGCATCTACGCGCACAAGCCGACGCTCGGACTGGTGCCGACCCGCGGCATGGTCGTGCCGCCGTCGCCCGCACTGCCGGTCGACCTCGACCTGGCCGTCGCCGGTCCGATGGCGCGCACCGCCCGCGACCTCACGCTTCTGCTCGACGTCATGGCCGGGCCGGACCCGCTGACGCACGGCAAGGCGTACCGGTTGACGCTGCCGCCCGCGCGCCACGATCGGCTCGGCGACTTCCGGGTCCTGGTCCTCGACGAGCATCCGCTCCTCCCGACCGGGTCCGCTGTGCGGGCGGGCGTGAACAGGGTGGCAGGCGCCCTTGCCGACGCCGGCGCCCGCGTCGAGCGGCACAGTCGGCTGCTGCCCGACCTGGCCGAGGTCGCGACGCTCTACATGCAGTTGCTGTTCTCGGGTTTCGTCGCGCGCTTCCCCGTCGAAGCGTACGAGCAGCTGCGGACTCGCGCCGCCGGACTGAGCGCGGAGGACCAGAGCCTTGACGCGGCGCGGCTGCGCGCGATGGTGTTCAGCCACCGTGACTGGCTCAAGGTGGACAGCCAGCGCGAGCTCTACCGCCACCGCTGGCGGCAGTTCTTCACCGAGTTCGACGTCGTGGTGTGCCCGATCACGCCGACCCCCGCGTTTCCCCACGACCACACCCCCAGTCCGCTGGAACGCCGGATCGACATCGACGGTGCCGAGCACCCGTACTTCGACCAGCTCGTCTGGGCGGGCCTGGCCACCATGCCCGGCCTGCCCGCCACCGCCGTACCGGCGGGCCGGTCCCCCGAGGGCCTGCCGATGGGCGTGCAGCTCATCGGCCCGATGTTCGAGGACCGTACCCCGCTGCGGCTGGCCGAGCTGCTCGAGCGGACGATCGGCGGTTTCCAGGCGCCGGAATAGGGACCCGCGCCCGGGTTAGGCGCTACCTCCTGATCGGACAGCCGCCACAACCGGGTACCAGGCTCAGCGAACACGCCACCATTCTAAACGAACACGTGTTCGAAACAAGTTCGTGCCTGTCGAAAACAGAGTTGCGCGGCGAATAGGCTGGGGAGATGGACGCAGCCGAGATCATCAGCCGAGCCGCCGGCTACCTGAACCCCACCGAGCGCGGTGACCGGACGTCCGGAGGCGTGGCCACGGCGTTGCTCACCAAGGACGGCACGCTCTTCTACGGGGTCTGCATCGACACCATCTCCGGCATGGGCTTCTGCGCCGAACACGCCGCCGCCGCGGCGATGCTCACGGCGGGACAGTCCGAGGTCGCCATGGTCGTGGCCGTGACGCGGGACGACGACGGGCTCAGTGTGCTTCCGCCGTGCGGGCGGTGCCGGGAGTTCCTGTACCAGATCGACGACCGCAACCTGGACGCTCAGGTCGTTCTGGGACCGGACACTGTCGCGACCCTCGCGGACCTGCTGCCCGAACGGCAGGCGCGGCCGGTCCCAAGCACGTGAAGGCCACCTTCACCACGTCTCACGTGATGAAGGTGGCCTTCACGGCCGCCGTATCAGGTGACGGTCAGGTAGACCTTGGCTCCCTTGCCTTTGCCGAGGTTGAAGTCGAACTTCCTGGCCTCGCCGAAACCGCAGGCCGACTTCCTCTTCGTGGTGCTGCTGTTCATGTTCTTGGCCTTCACCCGGGCGCACTTGCCGTCGAGTGCCGTGTCCTTGACGTAGCCGCGGACGTAAACCTTGCCGCCCTCACAGGTGATGTCCCACTCGGCGTAGCCGCCCCGTACCCGCACTTCGTTGCCGGTGTCCGGGCAGGCCCCCAGTACGCCCGGCGTTCCGGCCTCCCCGCTGTCGGCCGCGGCCGTCCCCGCCGTAGCGCCGAACGCCAGCGCGACTCCGGCGACCGCGGACATGACGATGTGCTTTGTTCGCATGAGTTTCCCCCTCTGTCGAACTCTGTCGAAATGACTGAGGAGGCCAGCATCACAGGTGCGGGAGAGGGTCACCACGCCTTTTCATCGTGCCGAAAACCTCGGTGAACCACTCGCGGCCCAGCAGCAGTCCGAACACCGGCGGCGGCACCCGCACCAGCGCCCGCATCACGGCGGCCGAGCGGCCGTTGCCCTCCAGGGGCGTTCGGTGTCGTGCCAGCGCGGCCTGTTTGACCGCGGCGAACCTGCGCACGTTGAAGCTGTGCGTGATCTCCGAACGTGCGCTGAACAACGTGACCAGTGCGTCGGGGTCGTGCCGGAACGGGATGCGCAGCAGCCGGACGATCCGGACCATCCGCACGATCACGTCCCGCGGGATGGTCGCCTCCAGCAACCGCGGCGTGCCGGCCAGCTCCGCGGCGCGCCGGGCCACGTGGTGGACCCGCACGTGGTCGCGGTGACCGTAGCCGCCGTTGGCGTCGTAGCCCAGCAGTACGTCGGCACGTTCCTCCTGCAGCACTGCGGCCAGCCGGCGCGCGGCGTCGTCGATGCTCGCGCGCATGAACCGCGGCCGGTCCGGCGGGTCCGGGTAGAGCACTGCGCCGTGGCCGGAGTCGGCGTACCCGAGGTGTACCACCCGGTGCACGCCCAGTTCCCCCGCACTGGCCCGCAGTTCGTCCAGCCTGCCCGGGTGGCTCTCCCCCATCACGCCGTCCGTCGCGGTCACCACGACGACCCGGTGCCCACCGGCGGCGGCGCGGGCCAGCGTGCCGCCGGTGAGCAGGACCTCGTCGTCAGGATGGGCATGGAATGCGACGATCGTGGACATCCGCCCATCCTGGCGACGAGGTCGTGATGTCGCCGTCAGCGCAGGCCGTGCCTGCGTGCCACCCGCGCCGGGTCAGTCGGTGAGGGCGGCGAGGATGGCGGTGATGTGCTTCTCCGCCTCGGCCTTCTCGACGCCGAGGTCGCTGAGCGTGCCCGTGCCGTCCTCCTGCTCCAGCAGGCCGAGCAGGATGTGCTCGGTGCCGACGTAGTTGTGGCCCAGCCGCAGCGCTTCCCGGAACGTCAGCTCCAGCGCCTTCTTCGCTGCGGCGTCGAACGGGATCAACGCGGGCAGGTCGTCGCCGGCCTCGGGAAGGGTGACGGCCTCGGCCACGGCCGCCGGTGTCACGTCCAGCTTGCCGAGCGCGACGGTGGCAACCGACTTCGGGTCGTCGACGAGGGCGAGCAGGAGGTGGCCGGGCACGATCTCCCTGCTGCCGCCCGCCCTGGCGCGTTCCTGCGCGCTGACCACGACCTGCCGGGCACGCGCGGTGAAGCGGCTGAAGTCGTTCTCCTTGGAGGTGAACCGCTTCTGCGCGGCCTGCTTGCTGACGCCCATGCTGTGGCCGATGTCGGTCCACGACGCGCCGGAACGGCGGGCCTGGTCGACGAAGTGGCCGATCAGATGATCGGCGAGTTCGTCGAGGTGGTCGGCCAGCAGCACGGCGTTGGACAGCTGGTCGAGCACGTCGTCGTTGGTCTTCTTGATGCCCTGGATCAGATCGTCGAGTCGTACCGGATTCGTCATGCGTCAACCGTAGGTTGACGCTCCCCGTGTCGTCAACTTCAGGTTGACGATTCGCGGGCCGTCTTCTCCAGCTTCGTCCGGTAGCCCGCCCACCACGCCGGATCGTGGGTGGCCAGGTTGTCGTTGCCCTGCTGCATGCCGGCCGTGCCGTCGATCAGCTCCCGGACGATGTCGGCGTGCCCGGCGTGCCGGTGCGTCTCGGCGATCATGTGCACCAGGATCTGGTGCAGCGTCACGTCGCGGCGACTCTCCGGCCAGTGCGGGACCAGGCCGGACGACTCCAGCGACAGCGACCCGATCGTCGCGTCGGAGTGCTCCCACACCCTGCGGTACAGGCCGACGATGTCCGCCCGCGACTCCTCCGCCGTCGCCCACATGTCGTCGTTGAGCTCCGCGCCCTCCGACAGCCACCGGAACTCCTCGGGGAACGGCCGCCCGAACACCACGCCGAAGTAGCCGATCTCGCAGCCGGCCACGTGCTTGACCAGGCCGAGCAGGTTGGTGCCGGTCGGGGTCAGCGGCCGTCGGACGTCGTACTCGGACAGGCCGTCCAGCTTCCACAGCAGCGCGTCCCGCGCGGTCTGGAGATAGCGGTGCAGCGCTGCCTTGGGGTCGTAACCACTCATCGGAGCAGTCTCGCTTGTCCGATTCGAGCCAGGATTGCCGACCCGGTCTTGACATCGATGTCACACCGTCGTTGTCTCTTCCTCACCCCTGCGGTCCCACACGAGCCTGGAGCAAAGATGCCCCACAGAGGTCGAGCACCGGCCTGCACCCTGCTGTCCGCCGCCGTCGTCGCCGGACTGGTCACGGTGCCGCCCGCCGCGGCAGCCGCCCCCGACCAGCCCGCGCCCGCGTTCTACTCCTCCTTCGAACCCGCCGATCCGCAGCCCACCTGGTCCGACACCGTCGACACCGACGCGTCCGGCAAGCCCAGGACCCAGGGCGTCGACGGCGCCAACGGCACCGACATCCCCGGCGACGTCCGCGGCAAGCTGACCGAGGTCACCGCCAGCGGCGAGAACACCGGCGCAGGCGAGGTCGCCCCGAACCTCGCTGACGGCAAACCCGAGTCGAAGTGGCTGGCCCACACCCCGACCGGCTGGGTGCGGTACGCCTTCACCGAGCCGGTCGAGGTGACCCGCTACGGCGTCACCTCCGCCAACGACCACGCCGAACGCGACCCCAAGGACTGGACCCTGTCCGGCTCGGCCGACGGCACCACCTGGACCCAGCTCGACCGCCGCACCGGCGAGACGTTCGACGGACGGTTCCAGGCCAAGGAATTCCGCCTGGCCGCACCGGCCACGTTCAAGTACTTCAAGCTCGACATCACCGCCAACAACGGCGGCCCCGCCCTGCAGGCCTCGGAGTTCCTGCTGGCCAACGAACAGCCGACCCCGCCGCCGCTGCCCAACATGCGTAGCTTCGCCGACGGCGGACCCGTCGGCGGCTACACCAACAAGCCCCGCGCCGGCTACAGCGGCCTGCGGGCGTTCCGCTACTCCGGCACCCACACCGCCGAGGGCCGCGGCTACTCGTACAACAAGATCTTCGACGTCGACATCCCGGTCACCGACACCACCGAGCTGTCCTACAAGGTGTTCCCCGAACTGGTCGCCGACGACCTGCGCTACCCCAGCACCCACGTCGCGCTCGACCTGGCGTTCACCGACGGCACCCACCTGTCCGACCTCGGGGCCACCGACCAGTACGGCTTCGCCCTGTCCCCCGCAGGCCAGGGAGCCGCGAAGTCGCTGTCGGTCAACCAGTGGAACCTGATCCGCGCCGGAGTCGGCACCGTCGCCAAGGGCAAGACGATCGACCGCATCGTCGTCGGCTACGACAACCCGGACGGCCCGGCCCCGCTGCGGGGCTGGATCGACGACGTCCGCGTCGGCGCCGCACCGGTCGTGCAAGCCGGCAGGCCGTCCGACCACGTGCTCACCACCCGCGGCACGCACGCCAACGGAACCTTCTCCCGCGGCAACAACTTCCCGGCCACCGCGGTCCCGCACGGGTTCAACTTCTGGACCCCGATGACCGACGCCGGCTCGACCAGGTGGCTGTACAACTACCACTCCGGCAACAACGCCGAGAACAAGCCGACCCTGCAGGCGTTCGGCATCAGCCACGAACCGAGCCCGTGGATGGGTGACCGGCAGACCTTCCAGGTCATGCCCTCGGCGGCCACCGGCGTGCCCGACGGCAACCGCGAAGCCCGCGAACTGGCCTTCTCCCACGACAACGAAATCGCCAAGGCCCACCACTACGGCGTGAAGTTCGACAACGGTGTCGGCACCGACCTGGCGCCCACCGACCACGCCGCGCTGTTCCGGTTCACCTTCCCCGGCGACGACGCCAGCCTGATCTTCGACAACGTCACCAACGAAGGCGGCCTCACCATCGACCGCGCCGCCGGAACCGTCAGCGGCTACTCCGACGTGCGCAGCGACCTGTCCGTCGGCGCAGGCCGGATGTTCGTCTACGCCACCTTCGACGACCCGATGACCGCCGACGGCAGGCTGCCCGGCGAGGGCAGGGACAACGTCCGCGGCTACGCCCGGTTCGACGCCGGCGCCGACCGCGCCGTGACCATGCGCATCGCCACCTCGCTGATCAGCGTCGAGCAGGCCAAGCGCAACCTGGAGCAGGAGATCGCACCCGACGCCACGCTGGAGTCGGTGCGGGCCGCCGCGCAGGAGGCGTGGGACCGCAAGCTCGGCGTCATCGAGGTCGAAGGCGCCAGCGCCGACCAGCTCACCACGCTCTACTCCAACCTGTACCGGCTGTTCCTCTACCCGAACTCCGGGTTCGAGAACACCGGCACCCCGCAGGCGCCGAAGTACCGCTACGCCAGCCCGGTCGCCCCCAAGGCAGGCCAGGACACCCCGACGCACACCGGCTCCAAGCTCGTCGACGGCGAGATCTACGTCAACAACGGCTTCTGGGACACCTACCGCACCACCTGGCCCGCCTACGCGCTGTTCACCCCGCAGCTGGCAGGCAAGATGGTCGACGGGTTCGTCCAGCAGTACCGCGACGGCGGCTGGATCTCCCGCTGGTCCTCCCCCGGCTACGCCAACCTGATGACCGGGACCAGCTCCGACGTCGCCTTCGCCGACGCCTACCTCAAGGGCATCCGCAACTTCGACGTCAAGGCCGCCTACGACGCGGCGCTGAAGAACGCCTCGGTGACACCGCCCGACCAGAGCGTGGGCCGCAAGGGCCTGGACACGTCGATCTTCCTCGGCTACACCTCCACCGCCACCGGTGAGGGCATGTCGTGGGGCATCGAGGGCTACGTCAACGACTTCGGCATCGCCACCATGTCGCGCAAGCTCTACGAGGAGGCGGCGCCCGGCGACCCGCGCAAGGAGGAGTACCGCACCAACGCCGAGTACTTCGGCAACCGGGCGCAGAACTACGTCAACACCTTCGACAAGCAGGTCGGCTTCTTCCAGGGCCGCAACCCCGACGGTTCCTGGCGGGTGGCGCCGGACAAGTACGAACCCCGCGAGTGGGGACACGACTACACCGAGACCAACGCCTGGAACATGGCCTTCACCGTGCCGCACGACGGGCAGGGCCTGGCCAACCTCTACGGCGGCAGGGACAAACTCGCCGGCAAGCTCGACGAGTTCTTCGCCACCCCGGAGGAGGCGAAGCTGCACGGCTCCTACCCCGGCGTGATCCACGAGATGCGCGAGGCCCGCGACGTGCGGATGGGCCAGTACGGCCACTCCAACCAGCCCTCGCACCACATCCCGTACATGTACAACTACGCCGGCCAGCCGTCGAAGACCCAGGAGAAGGTCCGCGAGGTCCTGTCCCGGCTCTACCTGGGCAGCGAACTCGGCCAGGGCTACGCCGGTGACGAGGACAACGGCGAGATGTCGGCGTGGTGGCTGTTCAGCGCGCTCGGCTTCTACCCGCTGCAGATGGGCCGCCCGGACTACGCCGTCGGCTCCCCGCTGTTCACCAAGGCCACCGTGCACCTGGAGAACGGCAAGAAGCTGGTGATCAACGCGCCCAAGAACAACGCCCGCAACGTCTACGTGCAGGGACTGAAGGTCAACGGCAAGGCGTGGACCTCCACCTCGCTGCCGCACGACGTCCTGGCGGACGGGGCGACGCTCGACTTCGACCTGGGCCCGCAGCCGTCGAAGTGGGGCACCGGAGCCGACGACGTGCCGGAATCGCCCACGCAGGGCGACGCCGTGCCCGCCCCGCTGCGTGACCTCACCGGACCGGGCAAGGGCACCGCCACCGGCAGCGCCGACCCGGCCGCGGCGCTGGACGACAACTCCCGCACCGAGGCCACGCTGAGCTGGCTGCAGTACCGGTTCGACCAGCCCCGCGACGCGGTCACCCACTACACGGTGACCTCGCCGAAGGGACCGGGCGGACCGTCATCGTGGGTGCTCAAGGGCTCCTACGACGGCACGAACTGGGCGGTCGTCGACGAACGGAAGAACGAGCAGTTCGCCTGGCGACAGCACACCAGGGCGTTCAGCGCGGCCCACCCGGCGCGCTACAGCCAGTACCGGCTGGAGTTCACCGGACCGGCCGCGACCGCCGAGGTCGAACTGCTCGGCAAACCGGCACCGGCCTGCACCACGACGATCCGCGGCGAGCACACCGGCCCGCTCGTGGTCGGCAGCGGCGTGACCTGCCTGGACGGCGCGACCGTGCGTGGCCCGGTGACCGTGTCGGCTGGGGCGTCCCTGGTGGCCGAGGGCGCCACCGTCGAGGGGCCGCTGTCCGCGGCGTCGGCCGGATCGGTGCAGCTGGCCCGCACCACGGTGACCGGCCCGGTGTCGATCACCGGCAGCACCGGCGCGGTCGCGGTCGAGGCCGGCACGGTCCGCGGGCCGCTGCAGCTGACCGGCAACCGGGGACCGACTCTGCTGGCGGGCACCACGGTCGACGGCCCGGTCGGCTGTAACCGCAACACCCCGGTGCCGGTCAACAACACGCTGGCCAACCACCTGCGTGGCCCGGTCGTCGGGCAGTGCGCCGGGCTCTAGCCGAGGCTCAAGGCACGTGAAGGCCACCTTCACTACGTCTCACGTGGTGAAGGTGGCCTTCACGTGCCTTCAGGGGTGGGGAGATAACGTAGCGGCCATGTCCGCCGAGCCTGTGCCGACCGAGTTCTTCTCCTCCTTCGAGGAAGGCGACCCGCAACCGGGCACCGGCGACAGACTGCGCGTCCACCTCGGCAGCGGCCCCGTCAACGCACCCGCGGCCAAGGCCCGCGCCGGCTTCACCGGCCTGCGCGCCCTGCACTACGGCACCGAGGTCACCGGCCCCGCCCGCACCGGCCTGTTCCAGGTGGACCTCACCCTCACCGAGCACAGTGAACTGTCCTATGTGGTCCTGCCGGCCTCCGACGACGGACCCACCTGGCGCAGCACCCACGTCGCCGTCGACCTGGAATTCGCCGACGGCGGGAGGCTCTCCGACCTCGACGTCACCGACCAGTACGGCTTCCCACTGACCGCAGCGGGACAGGGCGAGTCGAAACGCCTCTACCTCGACCAGTGGAACCTCGTGCGCTGCCACCTCGGCATCGCCGCCGGCCGCCGGGTGACGGCGATCCTGCTGACCACCGACCTGCCCGAGGGCGACGGCGAGGCCACCGGCTGGCTCGACGACGTCCGCATCGGACCCCGCACCCCGGCCGGACCCGCCGACGCGGTCGACCGGGTCAGGACCACCCGCGGCACCCACTCCAGCGGCCGGTTCTCCCGCGGCAACACCTTCCCCGCCACCGCCGTACCCCACGGGTTCAACTTCTGGACCCCGGTCACCGACGCCTCGGCCACCAACTGGCTGTACTCCTACCACCAGCACAACAACGCCGCGAACCGCCCGGCGCTGCAGGCGTTCGCCGTCAGCCACCAGCCCAGCCCGTGGATGGGCGACCGGCACACCTTCCAGCTCATGCCCGGCACCGGCCCGGTGGTCGCCGACCGCGCCGCCCGCGCCCTGCCGTTCGGCCACGACGCCGAGACCGACCGGCCACACCACTACCGGGTCCGCTTCGACAACGGCCTCGTCGCCGAGGTCGCCCCTGCCGACCACGCCGCCGTCTTCCGGTTCACCTTCCCCGAGGACACCGACCGCGGCTGGGTCCTGTTCGACAACGCCCGCAACCGCGGCGGCCTGCGCTGCGACGCGTCCGGCCTGGTCACCGGCCACACCTGGGTGCGAAGCAGGCTGTCCGCCGGCGCGCGTCGGATGTACGTCTACGGCCGCTTCGACCGCGCCGCGACCTCCGCCGCCCGGCTGCGCACCCCGCCCTGGCGCACCGTCACCGGCCACCTCACGTTCGACACCAGCACCGAACGCACCCTCACCCTGCGCATCGCCACCTCGCTGATCAGCCTGCGCCAGGCCCAGGACAACCTCGAACAGGAAATCCCGGACGGCACCGGATTCGACGAGGTCCGCGACCGCGCCCGCCAGGCCTGGCAGGACGTACTCGGCACCGTCGACGTCGACGGCGGCACCGACGACCAGCTCACCACCCTGTACTCCAACCTGTACCGGCTGTTCCTCTACCCCAACTCCGCCCACGAGACCGTCGGCACCACCGTGCGTCACGCCAGCCCCGTCATCCCCACCCGCCGCCCGTCCACCCGCCGCCGCACCGGCGCCAAGGTCGCCGACGGGCCGATGACGGTGAACAACGGCTTCTGGGACACCTACCGCACCACCTGGCCCGCCTACGCCCTGCTCACCCCGGACACCGCGGGCAGGCTGATCGAAGGCTTCGTCCAGCAGTACCGCGACGGCGGCTGGATCTCCCGCTGGTCCTCCCCCGGCTACGCCGACCTGATGACCGGCACCAGCTCCGACGTCGCCTTCGCCGACGCCTACCTGCGCGGCGTCCGCGGCTTCGACGTCGCCACCGCCTACCAGGCCGCCCTGCGCAACGCCACCGTGACACCGCCACACAAAGCCGTCGGCCGCAAGGGCCTGGACACCGCGATCTTCCGCGGCTACACCTCCACCGCCACCGGCGAGGGCCTGTCCTGGGGCCTGGAGGGCTGCGTCAACGACTTCGGCATGGCCAATCTGGCCGAAGCCCTGCGCGACGAGACCGACTCCGGCGACCCCATGCACGGCGAGTACACCGCCCACGCCCGCTACTTCCACAACCGCGCCCTGCACTACGTCCACCACTTCGACCGGCGCAGCGGCTTCTTCGTCGGCCGCAACCCCGACGGCACCTGGCGCGCCGAGCCCGGCCACTACGACCCCACCGCCTGGGGCGGCGACTACACCGAGACCAACGGCTGGAACACCGCCTTCTCCGCACCCCACGACGGTGCCGGGCTGGCCGCACTGCACGGCGGCCGCAAACACCTGGCGACCGCGCTGGACACGTTCTTCGACACCCCGGAGACCGGCGCGCACCGCGGGTCCTACAGCGGGATCATCCACGAGATGACCGAGGCCCGCGACGTGCGGATGGGCCAGTACGGCCACTCCAACCAGCCCTCACACCACATCCCGTGGATGTACCTGCACGCCGGCGCGCCCGCCAAGGCCCAGCGCATCGTCCGCGAGGTGCTGACCCGGCTCTACCTGGGCAGCGAACTCGGCCAGGGCTACCCCGGCGACGAGGACAACGGCGAGATGTCGGCCTGGTGGCTCTTCGCCGCCATCGGCCTCTACCCGCTGGCCGTCGGCAGCCCGCACTACGTCCTCGGCGCCCCGCTGTTCCCCCGCGTCACCATCCGGCTGCCCGGCGACAAGCAGCTGGTGATCAACGCACCCAGCGCCGCGGCCAAGCCCTACGTGCACGGCCTGCGGGTCAACGGCACCCCGCACACCGGCACGACCATCGGCCACGACGTCCTCGCCGCGGGCGCCGTCCTCGACTTCGAACTCGGCACCGAACCCTCCGACTGGGGCACCGACGAGGCCGACCTGCCGCCGTCGCTCACCGCCCACGGCCAGCTGCCCCAGCCGCTGACCGACCTGACCGGCCACGGCCGCAGCCAGGACAACGACCCGGCCCACCTCTTCGACGACACCACCAGAACCCAGGTCAACTTCCGCTCGCCGACACCGATCGTCGAGTTCACAGTGGACGGTCCGGTCCGCCCGGTCGAGATGTACACGCTCACCTCCGGCCTCGGCCCCGGTGACCCGGTGTCCTGGGTGATCGAGGGCTCCGACGACGGCACCTCCTGGCAGCCGCTCGACGAACGCACCGGGCAGACGTTCCCGTGGCGACGCCAGACCCGCCCGTTCCTGCTGCCCGAACCCGCCGCGCACCGGCACTACCGGCTGCGGATCACCGGCGGCACCCGCAACGCCATCAGCCTGGCCCAGTGGGAGCTGCTGGCCCGCCAGGACGGCGCCTCGTGACCGCACTACGGGACCGGCTGGTGGCCTCCGACCCCGGCCTGATCCGGCTCCGCCTCGGCGCCACCGCCCTGCTCGGCATCGTCGTCGCCGTGGCCGCACTGGCCCCGTTCGGCCTGCCGCTGACCGTGCTGATGGTCGGCGCCATCGCCGCGATGCTGTCCGCGTTCACCGTCAACGACCCCACCCCCGGCGCGCAGGCCGTCACGCTGGTGCTGGTGTTCGTCGCGGGCGGCCTCGCGCTCACCGTCGCCAGCCTCGGCTCCGCGGTACCGCCGCTGGACAGCATCGTGTTCGTCCTGCTGATCTTCGTCGCCGTGTTCGCCCAGCGCTGGGGCAGCAGGGGGATAGCGCTCGGGTCGGCCACGTTCTTCCTGTTCTTCTTCGCCATGTTCCTGCAGACCCACCTGACGCAGGTGCCCACCCTGCTGGTGGCACTCGCCGTCGGCGTCGCGGCCAACGCCCTGATCCGGTTCGCCGTGCTGCCCCGGCGCCCCGCCGCCGAACTGCTGCGGGTACGCCGCGCCTTCCGCGCCCGGCTGGCCGCCGTCGTCCGCGCCGCGCAGGGCTACCTGGAGTCCGCGGGCAGCGACCGCGCCAACCGGCAGCTCCGCCGCGCCGCCAACCGCATGCACGAATGCGTGCTGATGATCGAGGACACCGCCCCGGACGTCATCGACGAGGCGGCGGCCGACACCCTGCGCCGCCGCGCCATCGAGGTCGAACTGGCCGTCGAGTGGTTCACCATCACCGTCCGCCGCACCTGCGTCGCCGACCTCGACGCCGAGAACCTGGCCGACCTGATCGGCTGGCTGCGACGCCTGGGCGCCCTCATCGAACGCGACCCCCGCGAACTGCCGGTGATCAGCGAGACCGGCGAGTTCAGCGAGATGCTGGTCCGCGGCAGCAAGCTCGGCGGCGACACCCAGCCCGGAGACCAGCTCCGCCGCGCCATCGCCCAGCTCGCGCTCGCCGACGTCAACGCCCAGCGCGTCGCCGAGCACACCGGCGAACCCGAGGAGACCGACAAGCCCGAGCCGGAGCCCAAGCCGTGGTTCGACAACACCACCCGCTCCGCGATCCAGGCCGTCGTCGGCGGCGGTCTCGCCGTCATCGGCGGCGAGCTGGTGTCCTCCCAGCGCTGGTACTGGGCCGTGCTGACCGTGTTCGTCGTCTTCCTCGGCACCGCATCCGCGGGTGCCACCGTCGTCAAAGGCATGCGCAGGCTCGCCGGCACCCTGGTCGGCCTGTTCGGCGGTGTCCTCGCCGCGCTGCTGGTCGCGGGCAACACGCCGGCCACCCTGGTGCTGCTCCTGCTGTGCGTGTTCGGCATGGTCTACACCGCCCGCGTGTCCCAGGTCGTGATGGCGTTCTTCATCACCTCCATGCTCGGCCTGCTCTACAGCCTGCTCGGCACGTTCAGCCTCGAGGTCCTCTGGATCCGGCTGGCCGAGACCGCCGTCGGCGCCGCGGCCGGCATGATCGCCGCCCTGCTGGTCCTGCCCATCCGCACGCAGGCCGCGCTGCGCGAGGACGTCAACACACTGCTGGAGGACCTGCGCGAGTTCACCGACCGCGCCCGCGGCCTGCTCACCGGCACCGAGAACGTCGACATCGTCGAGCTGTCCCGCAACCTCGACCGCGACGTCGACAAGGTGCGGACCACCATCGAACCGCTCACCCACCCCACCAACGTCAGCTCCGCGCGTCGCGACCACGGCTGGCACGTCCTGGGCACCTGTGAGGCCATCGGCTTCCGTGCCCGGCACGTCGCGGCCAGGGCCCAGCCCGGGCTGTTCGCCGGGGATGACGCGTTCACCGCCACCATGGACCGGCTCCGCGGCTCCATCGACGACCTGCTCACCGAGGTCCGCTCGACCCACCCCACCGGCGTCCCGGCCGACCGGCCCGAGTCCACCGGTCCACCCGCTGAGAAGACCAGCGACCCGGTCCGCCGCTCCCTGTTGTCCAGCCTCGACCAGCTCGACGCCGAGTTGGCGGGTCTCGGCAGGGCGTTCGGCCGGACGTGAGGTGACACACCGCAACGAACCGCGCCGGGCCGGATAGGCTCGCGGGCACACAGCCACAGTCGTCTGCAGGAGAGAACGCAATGACCCAAGCACCCGTCAACGTCACCGTCACCGGCGCGGCCGGCCAGATCGGGTACGCGCTGCTGTTCCGGATCGCCTCCGGCCAGCTGCTCGGCCAGGACACCCCGGTGAAGCTGCGGCTGCTGGAGATCCCGCAGGCTGTCAAGGCCGCCGAGGGCACCGCCCTCGAACTGGAGGACGGCGCGTTCCCGCTGCTCGCCGGCACCGACATCTTCGACGACCCGAAGCAGGCCTTCGAGGGCACCAACGTCGCCCTGCTGGTCGGCGCCCGCCCCCGCACCAAGGGCATGGAGCGCGGTGACCTCCTGGAGGCCAACGGCGGCATCTTCAAGCCGCAGGGCGAGGCCATCAACGCCGGCGCCGCCGACGACGTCAAGGTCCTGGTGGTCGGTAACCCGGCCAACACCAACGCCCTGATCGCCCAGCAGCACGCCCCCGACGTGCCCGCGGAGCGGTTCACCGCCATGACCAGGCTCGACCACAACCGCGCCCTCGCGCAGCTGTCGAAGAAGCTCGGCGTGTCGGTGAGCGACATCCGCAAGCTCGCCATCTGGGGCAACCACTCCGCCACCCAGTACCCGAACGTCTTCCACGCCGAGGTCGGCGGGCGCAACGCCGCCGAGGCCGTCGGCGACGAGAAGTGGCTGGCCGACGAGTTCATCCCGACCGTCGCCAAGCGCGGCGCCGCCATCATCGAGGCCCGCGGCGCCTCCTCGGCCGCCTCCGCCGCCAGCGCCGCCATCGACCACGTCTACACCTGGGTCAACGGCACCCCGGAGGGCGACTGGACCTCGGCCGCGGTCGTGTCCGACGGCTCCTACGGCGTCCCGGAGGGCCTCATCTCGTCCTTCCCGGTCACCGCCAAGGACGGCAAGTACGAGATCGTCCAGGGCCTGGAGATCAACGAGTTCTCCCGCACCCGCATCGACGCCTCGGTGCAGGAGCTGGCCGACGAGCGCGACGCGGTCCGCAAGCTCGGCCTCATCTGAGTCGCAGAGCACGTGAAGGCCACCTTCAGTACGTGAGACGTAATGAAGGTGGCCTTTACGTGCGTGCCGCCCACTGGTGCACCGTGCCCTGGTGGAGTGCCGCGTAGACGCGGTCGCGCAGACGGTTCGCCTCGGCGTCGGTCAGCGTCCGGTCCAGGCGCCGCAGCACCACGGTGAGCAGGACGTTGCGCTGGTCCACCCGCGCACCCAGCCGCTCCAGCGCCCGCGGCGGCAGCTCCGCGCACGGCGTCGACGCCAGCATCTCCACCGTCTCGACGCAGTCCGCGTCCTCCCCCAGCGCCTCCCGCACCCGGTCGCCCAGCTCCTCGGCCACGACGTCCCCGTCCACGGCGACGGACAGATCCCGCCGGATCGCCGGCATCGCCGACACCGGCCGGTAGGGCGCCAGATCCGCCAGCTGCGCCACGACGGCGGGCTCGGCCGACCGCAGCACGCGGATGTCGGTGATGCCCTTGATCAGCATCAACATCCGGTCCAGTCCCATCCCCAGCGCCAGCCCGCTCCACCCGGCCAGCCCGGCACGGGCCAGCACCGGGGGGCCCGCCAGCCCGCACTCCGCGACCTCCACCCACTCGCCCGCACGCAGCACGTCCACCTGACGCCCGGCGACCGTGTACGGGTGCACGCGCGGCTCGGTCCGGTACTCCCAGCCCGGCAGCAGCCCGCCCAGCAACGCCTCGATCATCCCGTCCAGGTCGGCCGTCCCATGGCGGGTGATCCGCCACAGGTCCACCTGGTGTGGCGTGCCCGAATGCAGCCGGTCGATGACGTCCCTGCGATACACCACGCCGGGACAGACCAGCAGCACGTCGTCCACCGGATCGGCGGCCAGCGCCCGCAACGCGGACGGAACCGACGCGGTGGAGTGACTACGCAGCATCCGGCGGTCGTCGACGTACCGGGTGTAGCGGGCGTCCCTGGTGACGTCGTCCGGGTGGTAACCAAGGTTGTCGTAGTTGTCGGCGACGGTGACCACCCGGTCACCGCGCCACCACCGGACCTCACAGCCCCACCGGTCCGCGAGCGCGCCGACGGCACGATCGAGAACCAGCTGGACGGCGTGCGGGCCGGCGGCGGGATCGGTCAGGTCACGGACGACGAGGTCGCGAGCGAGCTGCTCGGCGGAAATGGGCATGGCTGACTCCTGACGGGAGCGGGTGACGGGTCGGCGAAGTCGCCCCCTGGCCTCCCGGTCAGCGCCGTCGGGCCAGGGGGCCGGGAAATCGGCGACACCCCACCGTCACGGCCATACCGGCAACGGTAGCGCCGGCACCGCCCGCGCCCCAGCGGTTTTCCTTGACCTCGACCGTGGTCGAGGTAGCAGGCTGAAGCCATGACCACGACGACACCGGACACCGCCACCCGGGAATGGGGCATCGAAGCCGTCGACGTCGACGCCTACCTCGACCGCATCGACCACCTGCGGCTGCCGCCCTCCCCCGCCGCCCTGCGCTCGATGATGGCGGCCCACATCCGGGCGATCCCGTTCGAGAACGTCGACGTGCTGATCGGCCACCCGGGCATCAGCCTCGCCGCCATCACCGCGAAGCTGGTCGGCCGTCGCCGTGGCGGCTACTGCTACGAACACGCGCTGCTGTTCGCCGCCGTCCTGGAACGGCTCGGCTACACCGTCGAACGCCGCATGGCACGGGTGCAGCCCGGCGGGTCCGGACTGCACACCCACATGCTGCTCGTCGCCCACGCCGGGGGCGAGCCCCACCTCGTCGACATCGGCTTCGGCGCGGGCATGATGTACCCGATGCCGCTGCGCGACGGCGCCGTCGTCGACCAGGCGGGCTGGGAGCACCGCCTGGACCGGGTCGGTCCACTGTGGACGCTGTCGAAGCGCACCGCCGACGGGGACTGGGAGGTGCTGCACGAGCACGACGAGGCCCCGCAGCGCCCCGCCGACTACGAGGTCGCCCACCACTACGTCTCCACCCATCCGCGCTCGCCGTTCACCGGTCAGCTCGTGGTGATGCGCCTGGAACCCGGTGTCAGCAAACGACTCGTGGGCGGCGAGCTGACGGTGGAGTACGCGGACGGGCGCGTGGAGCGCACCCCGGTGCCGGTGGAGGACATCGACCGCACCCTGCGGCAGCTCGACGTGGAGCTGGAACCCGCGGAGCTGGCCGCGTTGCTGACCCGGCTCAGTTAGTAATACGGCGGTACCATAACCGGGTGCCGAAGACCGTCGACCACGCCGAACGCCGCGCCCACATCATCGACGCCCTGGTCCGGCTCGCCGGCAGGGTCGGCCTGCACGAGGTGACCATGCGCTCGGTCGCCGCCGAGGCAGGCGTCTCGCTGCGCCTGGTGCAGTACTACTTCGAGACGAAAGCCGGCCTGCTGCACACCGCTTTGCTGCGCCTGGAAGAACAGAGCATGGCCCGCTGGGCCGAGCGGCTAGACCAGCCGACGCCCCGGCGGGCCGTCGAGGAACTCCTGGCCGAGGCGCTGCCCACCGACGAGCGCAGCCGCGCGTTCCACCTGATGTGGACGTCCTACGCCGTACTGGCGATGACCGACGCGGACCTGGCCCGGCAGCCGTTCGTGGACGGCCCGAAGCGCCTCGAAGCGCAGCTCGCCGAACTCCTGCGCGGCGCCCGGCTGGCCGACGGCCGTGATCCGGACACCGAGGCCGCGCGGCTACTCGCGCTCAGCCACGGCCTCGGCACCAGCGTCCTGATCGGGCATCGCTCGGCGGACTCGGCCGCCGAGATCCTCGCCTATCACGTGGACCAGGTCCTGCCTCGATGATTCTTTGGGGGTGACGCCCGACGGCTACGGGCTCGCGATTTTTCGCGATAAGCCCCGCCATATAGGGCGTTATACACCTGGATGTCAGGCCTTGTCGAGACCCCGGCGCTTGAGCAACGGCTCGATCTCCGGGTCGCGGCCGCGGAACGTCCGGTAGGCGACCATCGAGTCCACCCCGCCTCCCCTGGCGAGCAGTTCCCGGCGGAACCGGTCCCCGTTCGCTCTGGTCAGTCCCCCGTTCTCGCGGAACCACTCCACGGTGTCCGCGTCCAGCACCTCGCTCCAGATGTAGGAGTAGTACCCGGCGCTGTAGCCGCCGCTGAAGATGTGTGCGAAGTAGGTGCTGCGGTAGCGCGGCGGAACGGCTGGCAGCGCCACCCCCGCCTTCTCCAGGGCCGCCGCCTCGAACGCGGCGACGTCGGTGACCTCGTCCTGCGCACCGATGCTGTGCCAGGCCTGGTCCAGCAGCGCGGCGGCCAGGTACTCCGTCGTGGCGTAGCCCTGCCCGAACTGCTGGGACTCGATGAGCCGGTCGACCAGCCGCTGCGGCAGCGGCTCGCCCGTGCGGTGGTGCTTGGCGTAGTTGGCCAGCACCTCCGGCCACAGCATCCACATCTCGTTGACCTGCGAGGGAAACTCCACGAAGTCCCTCGGCACGTTCGCGCCGGAGAACTTCGGGTACCGGACGTCGGAGAACAGCCCGTGCAACGCGTGCCCGAACTCGTGGAACGCCGTGGTGACCTCGTCCAGCGTCAGCAGCGTCGGCTCACCGGCCGGCGGCCGCACGATGTTCAGGTTGTTCACCACCACCGGCCGGAAGCCCAGCAGTCCCGACTGGTCGACGAAGTTGTTCATCCAGGCGCCACCGCGCTTGGAGTCACGCGTGTAGAAGTCGGCGAGGAACAGCCCCAGCCCGGTGCCGTCGGCGTCGAACACCTCGAAGACCCGCACGTCGGGGTGGTACACCGGCAGGTCGTCCCGCTCGGTGAACGTGACGCCGTACAACCGCTCGGCGGCGTAGAACACGCCGTCGCGCAGCACCCGCTCCAGCTCGAAGTACGGGCGCAGCTCCGCCTCGTCCAGGTCGAAGCGTGCCTTGCGGACGCGCTCGGCGTAGTACGGCCAGTCCCAGGCCTCCAGCGCCAGGACGTCGCCGGTGGCGTCGATCTCCTGCTGCAGTTCCTGTGCCTCGGCCACCGCGTTGGCCACCGCCGCCGGCGCGAGCCGGTCCAGCAGGCTCCGTGCGGCCTCCGCCGTGCGCGCGGTCTCGTCGGCGATCACGTAGGAGGCGTGGTCGGGGTAGCCCAGCAGCGCCGCCCGCTCGGCACGCAGCCGGGTGATCCGCAGGATCAGGTCCGAGTTGTCGTGTTCGTTGCCCCTGCTCCCCCGCCTCGTCGACGCCGTGTGCAGGCGCTCCCGCACGCCGCGGTCCCGCAGTGACGACAACGCCGGCTGCACCGTCGGCAGCACGAGCTTCAGCAGGTAACCGCCGTCGTCTCCCCTGCCCTCGGCCGCCGCGGCGATCGTGTCGTCGGACAGCCCGGCCAGCTCCGCACGGTCGGACACGACGACCGACAGGTCGTTCAGCTCGCCCAGCACGTTCTCCTGGAACGCCGTGCTCAGCTTGGACAGCTCCTCGTTGATCTCCCGCAGCCGGGCCTGCGCCGCCGCGTCCAGCCCGGCGCCCGCCCGCTCGAACTCGACGTGGTAGCGCTCCAGCAGCCAGGCCGACTCGGGATCGAGGTCCAGCTCGTCGCGCCGGCCGTACAGCTCGGCGATGCGCCGGTAGAGCCGGGGGTCGAGGTGGATGGCGTCGCTGTGCGCCGCCAGCTTCGGCGCGATGTCGGCCTGGATGGCCTGCAGCCGCGGGTTGGTGTCCGACGAGGTCAGGTTGAAGAACACCGACGACACCCGCCCGAGCAGCTCACCGGAACGCTCCAGCGCCGCGATCGTGTTGTCGAACGTCGGCGGCTCCGGGTTGCCCGCGATCTCGGCGACCTCACGCTCCTGCTCGGCGATCCCGGCCGCGAACGCGGGCGGGAAGTGCTCGTCGGTGATCCTGTCGAACGGCGGCAGGCCGTACGGCAGCTCACTGCGCGCGGCCAGCGGGTTGTCGGCAGAGATGGTCACTTGCTCTCCCCTGTGCTACCCCCGACGTCGGCGTCGGAGGACGTCTTTCGCTTACGGCGCTTGGGTTTGGCCGGTGCGAGTGCGGCCAGGTCGGCGCTGTGGTCGTTCATCCGTACCACGAACGGCCGCAGGTCGGTGTAGGTCACCACGGACACCGACGCCGGATCGACGACGATCCGCTGGAAGCCGTCCAGGTGCTGGCCCAGCGCGTCGGCGAGCAGCGCCTTGATCACGTCGCCGTGGCTGCACAGCAGCCAGACCGCGTGCTCGCCGTGCTCGGCGCGGATCCGCGCGTCGTGGGCACGCACCGCGGCGACCGCCCTGGCCTGGACGTCGGCCAGCCCTTCCCCGCCGGGGAACACGGCGGCCGAGGGGTGTGCCTGCACCACCCGCCACAACGGTTCCTTCGCCAGCGAGGACAGCTTCCTGCCGGTCCAGTCGCCATAGTCCACTTCGGACAGCCGGGGCTCGTTGACGCGGTCCAGCCCGCGCGCGGCCAGCAGCGGAGCGACGGTCTGCCTGCACCGCAGCAGCGGCGAGCAGACGACGGCCGCCAGCGGGACGCCGGCCAGCCGGTCGACCAGCGCCTGGGCCTGGGCACGACCGGTGTCGTCCAGCCCCACCTTGGGCATGCGGCCGGCGAGCACGCCCGACCCGTTCGCGGACGAGCGGCCGTGCCGCACCAGGATGACGGTTCCCACCCCGCCACCCTAACGGTGGATCAGCCGACCGGGCCCTCGTTGGGGGCGATCACGTTCGTGGCCACCAGGATGAACAGCACCACGCCCAGCGCGATCCGGTAGATCACGAACGGCAGGAAGCTGCGCTTCTTGATGTAGCTCATCAGCCAGGCGACCACGACGTAGCCGACGCCGAACGCGACCAGGGTCGCCAGGATGGTCGGCCCCCAGGCCACACCGCCCTCGCCGCCGACGTCCTTCAGCTTGAACAGGCCGGACGCGAACACCGCGGGCAGCGCGAGCAGGAACGAGTACTCCGCGGCGTCCGGCCGCTTGTACCCCATCAGCCGGCCGGCGCTGGTGGTGCCGCCGGACCGCGACACGCCCGGGATCAGCGCCAGTGCCTGCGCGAACCCGAAGCCCAGACCGTGCCAGACCGTGAGGTGGTCGAGGGTGCGCTCCTTGCGGCCGTAGTGGTCGGCCAGCCAGAGGATGATGCCGAAGACGATCAGCATCGTCGCGGTGATCCGCAGATCCCTGAAGCTGTGGTCGATCTGGTCCTGCAACAGCAGGCCGAGGACCCCGATCGGCAGCGAGCCGACGATGATCAGCCAGCCCATCCGGGCGTCCGGGTGACTGCGCCACTCCCGCTTGTACAGGGAGAACCACCAGGCCGACAGGATGCGGCCGATCTTGCGGGCGAAGAAGATGATGATCGCGAACTCGGTGCCGATCTGGGTGACCGCGGTGAACGCGGCACCCGGGTCGTCCCAGCCGGCCAGCGCAGCGGTGACCCGCAGGTGGGCGCTGGAGGAGATCGGCAGGAACTCGGTCAGCCCCTGGACCAGGCCCAGGACGAGTGCTTCGAACCATCCCATGTCAGGCCACCCCTGCCAGGTCGAGAGCGTCGGTCACGGTCCGCAACGCGGCGACGGTCGCGTCGGCGTCGCGGCCCTGCGTGGCGATGTTCACGGTGGTCACGCCCGCCTCGGCGAGCGCGGCGAGCCGTTCGGCGATGCGTTCCTTCGGGCCGAGCAGCGACGTGGCGTCCAGGAACTCCACCGGCACCGTGGCCTGCGCCGCCCGGTACTGCTTGGCCAGGTACAGCTCCTGGACCTCGGCGGCGGCCTCCTCGAAGCCCATCCGGCAGGCCAGCCGGTTGTAGAAGTTCTGCTCGCGGCTGCCCATGCCGCCCAGGTACAGCGCCGCGTAGCCGCGGACGGCGTCGGCGCAGGCGGTCCAGTCGTCACCGACCACCAGCGGCACGACCGGGGCGACGTCGAAACCGGCCAGATCGCGGCCTGCCTTCGCGGCACCGGCCCGGACGTGGTCGAGCAGCGCCCCGCTGTGCTCGGCGGAGAAGAACACCGGCAGCCAGCCGTCGGCGATCTCGCCGGTCAGCTCCAGGTTGCGGGGCCCGATGGCGGCCAGGTAGAGCGGGATCCGCTCGCGCACCGGATGCACGGTGAGCGCCAGGGACTTACCTGGTCCGTCCGGGAGCGGCAGCTGGAAGTGATCGCCCTGGTAGGCGAGCTTCTTGCGGCTGAGCGCCATGCGGACCACGTCGACGTACTCCCGGGTGCGGCCCAGCGGGTCGCCGAAACGCACGCCGTGCCAGCCCTCGGACACCTGCGGCCCGGACAGGCCCAGGCCCAGCCGGAACCGCCCGCCGGACAGCGAGTCCAGCGTCGCGGCGGTCATCGCGGTGGCGGCCGGTGTGCGTGCCGGGATCTGCAGGACGGCGCTGCCGACGTCGATCCGCGAGGTGTGCGCGGCCAGCCAGGCCAGCACGGTCGGGGCGTCCGATCCGTACGCCTCGGCAGCCCACACCACCGAGAAGCCCAGCGAGTCGGCTTCCCTGGCCAACGCCAGATGGGCCGGATCGTTTCCGGCTCCCCAGTATCCGAGGTTCAGTCCCAAGCGCACGGGCGCCGACCCTAACGGGGGGCATGATCGAGACAACACACGCCTTCGTCAAGCACGCTGCGTAGCTGACGTTAAGCTGCGCGGATGGAGAACCGGCGGCTCGGGAGGTCCGGCCTGAGGGTGTCGCGAATGGCGCTGGGCACCATGACCTGGGGCCGGGACACCGACGCGGACGAGGCGGCCAGCCAGCTGGTGGCGTTCGTCGACGCGGGCGGGACGCTCGTCGACACCGCCGACGTCCACGCCGACGGGGAGGGCGAGCGGATTCTCGGCTCCCTGCTCGGCGACCTCGTCCCCCGCGACGATGTGGTGCTGGCCACCAAGGCCGTCGCCAAGCGCACCGGCGGGCCGTTCGGCGGTGGTGCTTCCCGCGGGGCGCTGCTGTCGGCGCTGGACGGTTCGCTGCGCAGGCTCGGGGTCGACCACATCGACCTGTGGCAGCTGCACGCCTGGGACCCCGAGGTCCCGCTCGACGAGACGCTCGGCGCCGTCGACGCCGCCGTCGCCAGCGGCAAGGTGCGCTACGCCGGGGTGTCGAACTACGCGGGCTGGCAGCTGGCCACCGCGGCGGCCACCAGCCCGGTGCGGCTCGTCTCCGCCCAGATGGAGTACTCGCTGCTGGAGCGCGGCATCGAGCGTGAGGTCACCGCGGCCGCCGCGCACCACGGCGTCGGCCTGCTGGCCTGGGCGCCGCTCGGCCGCGGCGTGCTGACCGGCAAGTACCGGTCGGGTACCCCGGCGGACTCGCGCGGGGCGTCGGAGACCTACGCCGGTTACGTCGAACTGCACCGCACCGAACGGGCGGCCCGGATCGTCCAGGCCGTGATGACCGCGGCCGAGGGGCTCGGCACGTCGCCGCTGGCGGTGGCGCTGGCCTGGGTGCGTGACCGGCCCGGTGTGGTGGCGCCGGTGGTCGGCGCCCGCGACACCGGGCAGCTCACCGGGTCGCTGGCCGCCGAGGAGATCTCCCTGCCGCCCGCCATCCGCTCGGCGCTGGACGACGTGAGCGCGATCGAGACGGGCTATCCGGAACGGTGGCCGAGGTGACCTTTGGATGACGGGAACGTGACGCGCGGGGGATCGTGGGGGATGCTGGAAGCACGTCGTAGTCGTCGAGGCCGTCCGGGAGGCCCCACTGTGCGTCGGTTCGCCGCCACCGCGCTCGCCTGCGCCATGGTCGCGGCCGGCTGTTCGGGCGGGGACGGGCAGGTCGAGGACAGTCTGCAGGTGGTCGCCAATCCGGAAGCCGCCCGGCCGGCGCCCTCACCCGAGCGCGTCGCGTCCCCGGCCGGCACCGTTGTGCCGGCCGGTTCCGTGACCGCACTCGCCAGCACCGCCGGGACACTGGCCGTCGCGCTGTCGGCGCCGCCCTCGGTGCTCCTCTACGACCTCGCCGACCTGACCAAACCCGCGCGCCCGGTGCCGCTGCCCGGCCCGGCCGAGCAGCTCACCGCCGACGGCGACGGCCTGCTCGCCCCGGTGCCCTCGGCGGGGCAGGTGCTGCGGATCGCCGTTCCGACCGCCCAGGTCACCGCCACGCCGGTCGCCGGGCAGCCCGTGTCGGCCGCCCGCGGCGGCGACCGGACCCTCGTCGCGGTGCGCGACCGCAAGGCCGTCGACGTGGTCGAGGGCGGCGCGGTGCGGGGCAGCGTCACCGGCCAGCTCTACAGCGCCGACCAGGTGCTGACCTCCGGCCCCAACACCGTGGTCCTGGACCGGCTGCGCACGGCCGTGTTCGAGGTCGACGTGCCCGGTGGCGCGGTGAAGGAGGGCCTGCGGGCGGGCGACGGCGCGAGCAACGCCGTCACCGACCGCTTCGGCCGGGTGCTGGTCACCGACACCCGCGCGGGTGCGCTGCTGGCGTTCTCCGCCGCACCCCTGCTGCTGCGGCAGCGGTTCCCGGTGCCGGGCGGGGTGTACGGCCTGGCCTACGACCCGCGCCGCGACCTGGCGTGGGTGACGCTGACCGCCCGCAACGAGGTCGTCGGATTCGACGTGGCGGGCGGCGAGCCCGTGGAGAGGTTCCGTTTCCCGACCGTGCGACAGCCGAACTCGGTGACCGTGGACGACCGCTCGCGGGTCGTCGTGGGGTCGGCCACCGGAGAAGGGATTCAGGTGATCCAGCCGTGACGACCGACGAGGCGGTGATCGAAGGGGATTGGGAGTACCGCAGGTTGCAGCTGCCGCCCGGTGTGTCCCGGATCTCCGCGGCCATCCAGCTCTCCATCCAGGCCGAGTTCTCCGGCTGGGAGCTGTCCAACGTGCGGTTGTACTCCGACGGAACCCGCCGGGTGTGGCTACGCCGGCGCCGTACCCTCGCCTCCGTCGGCCTGCCCGGCCCGATCGTCTGAGGCGTGTCCGCCGGCATCGACCCGCGATTCCGGGACGACATCGAGCGGCTGCTCGCCGACGGCGACCTGCTCGACCTCGACCCGCTGCTGTCCTACGACGGCTACTTCGACGAACTGCCCCTGTTCGCCACCTACGCCCAGATCGCCTTCCTGGACGGCCTGCCCCCGGCCGAGCGGGACCGGGTCCTCGTGCGGGCGGCGGTGGCGCACCTGGAGCGGATCCTCGCGCACGCCGCCGGGCACCCCGACTTCTTCTGCGCGGTGACCGTCACCGGCTGGGACGAGCCGCTGCTCGTACCCCGGTTCTGGCGGGCGAATCCCAGCAGGGGTGTGTTCGAGTACCTCCGCCTGTCCCCGCCCGCCGGGGCCGCCGCCGTGGTCGCCGGCCTGCTCGGCCACGACCCGGACTACGTGCTGCACGAGGACTTCCTGGACGGGCCGGGCGGCCGCCGTCTGGCGCGGGTCTTCGTCACGCACGTCGACCACCCGGTCCCGTCGGCATAGTCGGCTGCCTGCCGGGTGGACTGGAAGGCAGAAGTCACGATGTGCGCCACCACGAACGAGACAACATCGGGCCAAGGTCACGGCTACGAAGGGCACTTTGGTTGCGCAACGCGCAACCAAAGTGCCCTTGGTGGCACCGCCGGGAGCCCGACCGTCCGGACTCTGCCGGGTCTTCACGGCGTCTGATGCCCGTGAAGGCCGCCTTTTGCCTCACGTCAGGGTCCCGGCAACGTCGGCGCTGGTGTCCGGCAGGCGGGCCGGAGGGCGGAAATCACGACGTGGATCCGGTTCTCGTGTCGTGAGGCGGCGGGTGACTGGCGATGCGGTTGTGACGCCTGGGACGGCTGGGGCGTGTGGGGTCGGGTGAAGGCCGAGTTTCTGTCGTCTCATGTGATGAAGGTGGCCTTCACGAGCTTTGCGGCGCCTGGTGTCACGGCCCGGCAGTCTCAGTGGTCACAGCAGGCTCGGCAGCCTCACCGGTCGCCACGAACGAGACAACCCCGCGACCAGCGAACTCCCCCAATGTGGCATTGGGGGAGTTCAAGCACCCCAATGCCACATTGGGGTACTGGCGACAAGCCACCCACACCGACTTCGCCGGGGCCCTCAATGAAGGTGGCCTTCACGAGCTTCAGTCAGCTGACCGGGCGGCGGCGCAGCATCAGGACGTTGTCCTCCCGCACCACCGGCTCGCCGTCCGGGCCCTTCGCGGTCCGCTCGTAGTCGTAGGACTGCGTCACCTCCCACTCCCCCTCGGGCAGGCCGAGGCTGTCCAGCACCTCCTCGGGGGTGGGCAGGTACTCCGGCGACTCCTCCTCCGACCACGGGGCCAGCCCGCCGTGCCCGACCACCATCAGCGAGCCACCCGGCGCGACAGCCGCGGCGGCCTCGCGCAGGATCCGTTCCCGCGGCATCTCCTGCTTGGCGTGCAGGAACATGGCGGTGACCAGGTCGAACGTCCCGTCCGGGAGACCGTCGGCGAGGTCGCGGTGCTGCCAGTCGATCCGGTCGGCGACGCCCTCCCGCTCGGCGGCGGCCTTCGCCCGGGCCAGTGCGACGCCGGAGATGTCGGTCGCGGTGACCGTCCAGCCGCGCCGGGCCAGCCAGATGGTGTCGGCGCCCTCGCCGCAGCCCAGTTCGAGTGCCCGTCCGGGTGCCAGGTCGGTGGCGTGCCGGACCAGGGCGATGTTCGGGTTCCCGCTCCAGATCTGCTCCCGCTCGCCGTAGAGCGCGTCCCACTCCTGCTCGGAGCCGGGCGTCACGTGCCGGTGGCCGTGGTGCCTGCGGTGCTCGGCGGCGTGCCGTTCCGTCTCCGCGGTGAAGCCACGGCGGGCGGCGACCGCGTCGCGGGTGTCCTCCTCGACAAGGTCGGCGTTGACCACGCCACCGACGTTGACGCCGGCGGCCGCGGAGCTGATCACCTGTGCCTTGAAGCTGGTGACGTTGCCTGCCGCCCAGACGCCCGGCTCGCTGGTGGCTCCGGCATCGTCGACCTTGACCACCTGGCCGATCAGCTGCTCCCCGAAGTACACATCGGACAGATGCAGGCCGAGGCTCTCCACGATCGGCGACCGGACGGTCACCGGCGCACCGACCACGGCGGCCTCACACGCGACGACCGTGCCGTCCGCGAGGCGGATGCCGGTCAGCGCGTCGCCGGTGATCTCCAGCCCGCTGACGGCGCCGTCCACCACCGTGATGTCGCGGGCGTCGAGCTGCTCGCGCTCCCCCGCGGTCGGCGTGAACGACTCGTTGGTCAGCAACGTCAGGCGGTCCGTCCACTGCCGCCACAGCAGCGCCTGATGCATCGCGGTCGGCCCGACGGCCACGACGGCGATCGCGTAGTCGCGGACCTCCCAGCCGTGGCAGAACGGGCAGTGCAGCACGTCCCGCCCCCAGCGTTGCGCGAGCCCGGGAATGTCCGGCAGCTCGTCCACCACGCCGGTGGCCAGCACCAGCCTGCGGGCGTCGACGGCCGACCCGTCGGCCAGCGTCACGGTGAAGTGTCCTTCGTGGACACGGCGGGCCGACACGACGGTGCCCTCGACGACCTCGGCACCGTACTGGGCGATCTCGGCCCGGCCGAGCTGGAGCAGCTCCAGCGGCGGGACGCCTTCCCGGCCGAGGTAGTTGTGTGCGTGGGCGGCGGGGGCGTTGCGCGGCCGGCCCGCGTCGATGACGAGCACCGACCGGCGGGCGCGGCCGAGGGTGAGGGCGGCGCTCAGGCCCGCCGCTCCCCCGCCGACGACCACGACGTCGTAGCGTTTCGTGAAAGTCATGTACCCGAGAGTGCCTCGCGCTCGCGAAGTTGGCACGGATTGTTGCCGTTTCGGCAACAACCCCGCCGGGAGCTGGTAACACTGGCCGGGTGAGTACGGACGAGGTCGCCGCGTTCCGCGGCAGGACGGGCCTGGACCGGCTCGTCGACGTGCACACGCACTTCATGCCGGAGCGGGTGCTGGCGAAGGTGTGGGCCTACTTCGACGCGGCCGGGCCGCTGGTCGGCAGGCCGTGGCCGATCGCCTACCGCGAGGACGAGCAGCGGCGGCTGGAGCAGCTGCGCGCATTCAGCGTGCGGGCGTTCACCTCCATGGTGTACCCGCACAAGCCGGGGATGGCGCGCTGGCTCAACGACTGGTCGGCCGGCTTCGCCGCCCGTACCCCGGACTGCCTGCACACGGCGACCTTCTTCGCCGAACCCGGGGCGGCGGCCGACGTGCGGCACGCCCTCGGCCAGGGCGCCCGGGTGTTCAAGTGCCACCTGCAGGTGGGCGGCTTCGACCCGAACGATCCGCTGCTCGACGACGTGTGGGACATGCTGACCGAGAGCGCGACGCCGGTGGTGACACACTGCGGGTCCGGCCCGGTGCCGGGTGCGCACACCGGACCGGGCCCGGTCGCGGCGCTGCTGGCCCGGTATCCGAAGCTGCCGCTGGTCGTCGCGCACCTGGGCATGCCGGAGTACACCGAGTTCCTCGACCTCGCCGGATGGTACGAGCGGGTGCGGCTGGACACGACGATGGCCTTCACCTCGTTCATCGAACGCGAGGCGCCGTTTCCGCCAGCCGAGCTGTCCCGGCTGGCCGACCTGGGCGACCGCGTCCTGCTCGGAACCGACTTCCCGAACATCCCCTACAGCTACGCCGACGCGCTGCTCGCGCTCGAACGCACCGGCCTCGGCACGGACTGGCTGCGTGCCGTCTGCCACGACAACGCCGCCCGGCTGTTCGGGCTGTGACCGCTACTCCCCCGCCGCCCAGCGGTCGGCCCGTTCCTCCAGTTCGGCCACCGACGGGTCGGCCAGCCGGTGCGCCATCGACCAGTGGTGGCCGAACGGGTCCTCGACCATCGCGTACCGGTCGCCCCAGAACGCGTCCTGCGGTTCCATGAGCGCCTTCGCCCCCGCCTCGACGGCCGCCGCGAACACCGCGTCGACGTCGGCGACGTACAGGTGCAGCACCACGGGCGTGCCGCCGAGCGCACGCGGGCCCACCGATCCACGCTCGGGGAACTCGTCGTGCACCAGCACCCGGCCGCCGCCGACCAGCAGCTCGCAGTGCATCACCCGGCCGTCCGGGTCGTGGTTGCGCAGCAGCTCGTCCGCGCCGAACGCGGCGGTGTAGAACCGTACGGCCGCGTCCGTGTCGGACACGGTCAGCTGGGGCGTGACGCCGGCGAACTCATCCAACATCGCTCGTGTCCTCCTCCGCGGCACGCAGCACCGCCCGTGCCGTTTCGCTCGCGAGCAGCGTAGCCAGCCGCCGGGCCTCGGCGCGGACCGCGCGGGTTCCCGCGCCGGTGATGCGGTACCGGCGGCGGCGCTCCGCCCGCCGGTCGGCTCGCGCCGCGTCCAGATCGGGGCCGATCTCCTCGACGAGGCCGTCGGCGCGCATGCGCTGCAGGCTGCGGTAGAGCGTGCCCGGCCCGAGCACCAGCTCTCCACCGGTCAGCCGTTTGACGTCCGCGATCAGCTGGTACCCGTGCTGGTCCCCCTCGGACAGTGCCAGCAGCAGCGCGAACATCGCCGGTGTCAGCGCGACGGGGGGCGGGCTCATGGTGACATGATTCCCGATCTCCCAAACGTATCCACCATGGATATAAGATGCCATACTTCCGGGCATGACCGCAGAGGTGTCACCGCGGAAGCTGCGAGCCTGGTGGGCGCACCGCCAGGGCCTGGACGGATCACTGGCCGGCGCGTCGCCCGACGAGGTGCTGGTGCGCACCGGCTGGGCGCGCTCGGTCGGCGGATCGGCTCCGTACCTGGGCTTCCACGCACGCGCGGGGCTCGACCGGCAGACCGTCGACGACGCGGTGGCCAGGCTGGCCGTCCACGAGCTGCCCGCCGCCCGCGGGTGCACCTACGTCGTGCCGCACCAGGACTTCGCGCTCGCCCTCGCGGTGGGCGCCGGCGCCCCGGAGGGCGAGCTCGCCGCGGCGGTCAGGCACCTCGGCGTCACCAGGGCCGAGATCGACCGGCTCTGCGAGCGCGTCGTCGAGGCACTCGACTCCGCGGACGGGCCCCTCGACCCCGCGGGGCTGAAGAAGGTCCTCGGCGACGCGGTACGCAACCTGGGAGCGGAAGACAAGAAGCGGGGGCAGACGACCACGCTGCCCCTGGCGCTCGGCCTGCTCCAGGCGCGGGGCCGCATCCGGCGGGTCCCGGTGAACGGCAGGCTGGACCAGCAGCGGTTCGGCTACGCCGGCTGGTCCCCCGCCCCGGGCGGCGGGCCCGCGGACGCGGCCACCGAGCTGGCCCGCAGGTACTTCACCTGGGCGGGACCCGCCTCGCTCAAGCACTTCCGCTGGTTCTCCGGCCTCACGGCCGCCGCGGCCAGGACGGCGGTCGAACCGCTCGGCCTGCGGCCGCTCGAGGGAACCGACCTGCTGCTCGATCCCGGCCAGTCCGCGGACTTCGACGCGTTCCGGGTACCCACTGAGCCCCAGTACGCCCTGGTCGGCAGCATCGACGGCATCCACCTGCTGCACCGCGACCTCGCCCGGCTCCTCGACGAGGCCGACGCGCGACGGCCGTCGCCGGGCGGCAGGCCGGGACGCACCCTCGGCGACGAGACCGACCCGCCGTGCCCGCTCATCGTCGACCGCGGACGTGTCGTGGGGCTGTGGGAATTCGACCCCGAGGCCGGCGAGATCGTCCACCGGTCGTTCACCGGCACCGGCAGCGCGCTGCGGCACGCCGTCGCGGCGACCGCCGAGTTCGCCCGCGAACTCGGCGACGTCAAGATGGTGAGCCTGGATTCGCCGAGGAGCCGCGCGCCGCGGATCGCCGCTCTCCGCTGAGCACGCCGGTACCATCGCCGGATGGCCTCCGACCTGCAGCGCCTGGTCGACCACCTCGGCAACCGCCTCGGGCGATCGGTCGCGATCGACGACCCGCACATCCGGCTGCTCGCCTACAACGCCCACACCACGGACGTCGACGAGGTCCGGGTCGGCTCGATCATGCGCCGGAGCGTGCCCGCCGAACTGACCGGGCACCTGCACGACCTCGGCGTGCACAAGGCCGAGGACATCTTCACCGTGCCCGCGCGCCCGGACATCGGGCTCACGGTCGAGCGGACCGGCATGCCCGTGCGGTACGAGCAGATCCTGCTGGGCTACCTCTGGCTGGTGGGCTCCGACGGCCCGGTGACCGCCGAGCACGCCGACGCCCTGCGGGAGGCCGCGGGCCACGCCGCCCTGATCATGCACCGGGAGCACCTCGCCGACGAGCTGGCCAGGGGGCGGGAGCGGGAACTGCTCAGGGACCTGCTCGCCGACGACCCGGCACTGCACGCCGACGCCGCCGAGGAACTCCTCGACCAGGAGCTGGCGGTCGCGGGCGCGGTGACCGCGCTGGTGGCCACCGTGTCCCAGCCCGCGGGCGAGCCGCTCGGCGAACAGGACCGGCTCGCGCTGGGCGCGGCGGTCGACCATGGCAGGCGCAGGCTGCCGCCGCGCACCGCGCTGACCCTGCTGCGGCCCGGCCACGCCCTGCTGGTCGCGATCTCGCCGCCGCACGGGGGAACCGGTACCACGGCCGACGAGCTGGCCGCGGCCGTGCACGAGCGGCTCGTGACCGAGAGCGGCAGGGACAACGGCGAGTGCTGGATCGGCATCGGCAGCACCCAGCGCAACCTCCGCGACCTGCGGCGCGGTTACCACGAGGCGTGGCGTGCCGCCGACGTCGCCCGGATCACCGGCGCGCTCGGGCCGGTCGCGCACTACTCCGGCCTCGGTGTGTACGCGCTGCTGAGCCAGCTGTCGCCGCAGCAGCTCGCCGACGCCCTGCACCCGGGGGTCCGCTCGCTGCTGGACAACGGCAACGGGCACGACGAGCTGGTCGCCACCCTCGCCGCCTACCTGGACAACGCGGGTGACGCGAAGCGCACGGTCACCGCGCTGCACGTCCACCGCGCCACCCTGTACTACCGCCTGCGCCGCATCGAGGAACTGTCCGGTTTGGACCTTTCCCGCGGTGACGACCGCCTCGCCGCGCACCTGAGCCTGAAGCTCGCCCGCCTGCTGGAGTGACCTCCGCGGGCGATGGTCAGGCCGGTTCCAGGTGGGTCCGGAGGAAGCCGGCGACCTTACGCCAGAAGTACGCGTCGTGGTCGCTGCCGAAGCCGTGTGGCTGGCCGGGCAGCACGACGAACTCGTGCAGCTTGCCCGCCCGGATCAACGCCTCGCTCATCTTCATGCTGTCGGACCAGGTGGCGTGGTCGGACGAGCCGCAGACCAGCAGGAACTCCGCCGCCATCCGGGCCGCGAGCGGATAGTTCTCGGCCGCCCGGTACGCGTCGCCGTCGGTCTGCGGGAAGCCGAGGTAGCACTCGTACAGCACCGAGGAGTAGGGGTCGAAGCCGGGCGCCGACGACACCGCGGCGGTGTAGACGTCGGGACGTTCCGCGGCCAGCCGGAAGGCCGAGTAGCCGCCCCAGCTGTGCCCGATCACCGCCACCTTGGCGTCGGTGAGGAAGTCGTGACGCTGCTTCAGCTGCTCGACGGCGGCGGCGTGGTCGGGGACGAGGCCGGCGGTCCAGTCGTGGAAAACTGTGTCGTGGAACGCCTTCGACCGTTCCGGCGTGCCGCGGGCGTCGAGCACGAAGGTGACGTAGCCCAGCTGCGCCAGCGCGTGCGGGCGGCTGCCGAAGGCACCGAGGACGTCGCTGAACGAGTGCGGTGCCACGGCGATCTGCGGCCCGCCGTACACGTATTCGACGAGCGGGTACCGCCTGGTCTCGTCGAAGTCGGCGGGGAAGAACATCGTGCCCCACAGTTCGGTCACCCCGTCGGCCGCGGTGACCGTGAACTGCCGTGGCGGCGTCCAGTCCAGCCGGGAGGTGTCGGCGGCCGACAGCTCGCACAGCAGCGTTCCGTCCACGCGCCGCAGCACGCTGCGCGGGCCTTCGGCGGGTGTGGACCAGGTGTCCACGAGTACGTCGCCGCCGGGTGCCAGCAACATCGAGTGGACACCCGGTTCGCCTGCCAGGCACTCGACCTCGCCCCCGGCCAGGGGGACCCGGGCCAGTTGCAGGTCGTAGGGCCGGTCCTGGTCCAGGTGTGCGGTGAGGTAGGCGTACTCGTCGCCGACGTGGTGCACGTAGTCGACCGGCCACTCCCCCCGCGTCAGCTGCCGCACCAGATTGCCGTCGAGGTCGTACCGGTACAGGTGTTTCCAGCCGTCCCGCTCCGACAGCCACAGCAGGCCCGTACCGTCCGGGGTCAGGAACAGCCCGATCTTGCGGCCGAACTACACGTCGTGGTGAATCCGCAGGAAGGTGTCGCTCTCTTCGGTGAACACCGTCCGCGTCGCGCCGGTCGCCGCGTCGGCGAGCAGGACTTCGACGCGGCCGCAGTCGCGGCTCAGCACGAACACCACCAGCTGTGACCCGTCCGGCAGCCAGGCGGCGTGCACCGGGTAGGTGTCGGTGGTGTCGCCCAGGTCCAGCCGCACGGGCGCCCGGCCGTGCAGGTCGAGCACGTACAGCGTGGTGCGTTCCAGCGTCCCGCCCGCCTGGGCGTGATAGCGATGGACGGTCTCGTCCCGGCGCTTGAGGTAGTGCACCTGCGGAAACCGGTGCACGCCTCGGTTGTCGACCCGGTAGGCGGCGAGCCGGGAGCCGTCGGGCGACCAGTTGCACACCGGGAACGCCATGCCCAGCGCCTGCAGAGCCGGGTTGACCAGGTCGAAGCGGTACTCGTGCTCGGGCGTGCCGTCGGTGGTCAGCGGTACCGCCCGGCCGTCGCACGCCGACCGGACTACGATGTCGCCGTCGACCGTGGAGACGAACAGCTCGCCGTCGGGCGAGGCCAGTTCGCGGTCCGCCTGCGGGTCCACGAGGGGCAGGGTGCGCAGGAACTCCTTCGGCGTCCGGCGAACCGACTCGGCCAGTCCGTAGTGGACGTCCACTCTGGACTCTGGGGGCTGCTTGGTGACCTCGCCGCTGTCCAGGTCGACCGTCAGCCGGTCGGTGCCGACCGTGACGCTGAGCTGCCGGGCCCCGGCGAAGGTGACGTGGTCGAACGGCAGCCCCTGCCCGGCAGGCGTCAGCCCGGTCGCCTCCCGGATCGCCGCCCGCACCCCCGGTATGTCGCCGAGCAGCGGGGACTTCTCCCCGGAGGCGAGGTCGACCAGCCAGCCCCTGCGGTCGTCCGGCGGTCCGTCGAGGAACGCGAGCGAGCTGCCGTCCGGGGACCAGGCCGGCACGATGGTGCCGCCGGTGACCAGGTCGCCCAGACCGTCGGCGAACAGGTCGAATCCTCGGTGACCGGTGTCCATCTGAACTCCCTACTGTGCGATCTCGTCGACGCGCTGCCGTACCCGGTCCAGCGGGGCGGCGCCGGGGCCGATCATCGCCTCGTGGACGTCGCGTACGTCGGCCTCCCGCGCGGACTCCCGCATCCGCTGGAACGCGAGGTATCCGGCCCGGTAGGCCAGTGCCTGGGCGGGCAGGTCGGTGGAGTAGCGGACGACCTCGGTGGCGATCTGGCCGTCGTCCTCCAGGGTGTTGGCGCGCATGAACTCGCGCGCACGGTCGAGGTCCCACCAGCCGAGGTTCAGCGCGGTGTCGACGACCAGCCGCTGGGCGGTGAACCGTTCGTGGGACAGCCGCCCGTAGGCGTCCCAGTCGTCGGCGTACGCGCCGAGTTCCCAGCCGAGTCCGGACGCGTACTCACCCCAGCCCTCGTTGAACGCGCCCAGACCGAGTGCGTACCGCTGCAACGGGTGCAGTGCGGCGTTCTCGTTCTGCCGGGCCAGGTGGAAGTGGTGGCCGGGGATCAGCTCGTGCAGGATCAGCGCGGCCGCGGTCAGCTGCGACCGCGTGCCCAGCCCGGAGCCGTTGAACCGGTACAGGCCGGGCTCGGACGACGTCGGGGGCTGGTAGTAGCCGAAGGTCATGCCGGCTTCGACGGACGGGTCGGCGCGCCGCACGTCGTGGCCCGCCCGGGGAAGGACCCGGAACAGCGACCCGATCCGCGGTTCGATCCGGGCGATGTGCCGCCGGTAGGTCGCGGCAACCGCGTCCGGGCTGTCGGCGTACAGGTGCGGCTGTGCCCGGATCCAGTCCCGCGCCTCCTCCTCGCCGGCGGGCCCGCCGAGCCGGGACCGGATCTCGGCCATCCGCTCCGACAGCGACGCGCACTCCTCCAGCCCCAGCCGGTGCAGTTCCTCCGGCTCCACGTCCAGGGTCGTCTCCTGCCGCACCAGGGCGCGGTAGACCTGCTCGCCGCCGGGCAGGTTGGCCAGGCCGACCTTGTCGCCCGCCTCGGCGGCGGACGCGTCGATCTCACCGAGGACCTCCTCGCACGCGTACCGGAGGTCGTCGTCGCGCAGCAGCTCGGGCAGCTGGGTACGCAGTCCGGTCCAGGTCGCCCGCGCGCCGGCCACCGCCGGCCGGGGCAGAACGATGCCCCTGGCCCGCTGCTGCGCGACCAGTGCCGCGATCGACCTGATCAGCTCGGCGAACTCCCTGGTCAGACGCTCGCGGTCAGGTTGGGGTGCGATCACCTGCTGCGCCGTGGTGACCAGCCCCATCGCCTGGTAGGGCGCGGCCGGGTGAACGTGCCACAGCTGCTCGGCCCACGCCGCGTCACGCAGCAGCAGCGACTCGAGGACGGCCGCGAGGTCCTCCTCCCCCGGCGCGACGACGGTGGCCCGCAGCCTGCCGAGCAGCCCGCTCGCCTCCGCGGACCGGACCACGGCGAAGGATTCGCCCGCCGGTTCGATCGAGCCCGGTGCCTCGCCGGCCAGCACCGCGTAGTAGGGGTCGTGCTGCCTGAGCGAGGTCCAGTACTCGTCGGCCAGTGCCGTGACCGTGGTCATCCCATCACCGTCCCGGTGGAGTTCTCGTTGGTCGTGCGCCTGCGGGAGAACGTGCCGAGGTTCACCGTGTGGCCCGTGTGCGGGCAGTGGAAGCGGACCGGGTCGGCGTCATGGTCGTGTCCTTTCTCGACGGCCTGGATCAGGGTGCTCATCAGCTGCCCCGCGACGGGCGCGTTCTTGAACTGGTTCCCGCTCGTTCCCATCGCGACGTAGAAGCCGTCCAGGTCGGTCCGGTCGTAGACCGGCGTCCAGTCCGCCGCGACGTCGTACACCCCGGCGATGCCCTTCGGCGTGGCCGGGACGCCGAGTCCGGGAAAGCGGCGGGCGGCGCGGGTGACCTGGGCTTCGAAGAGTTCCTTGGTGCGGTTGAGGTTCACCGTGTCCGGGTCGTCCACCCACTGCAGCGGGTCGCACTCCGGTTCGGTGCCGCCGATCAGGACGGCGCCGCCGGGGGTCGGCCGGACGTAGACGCCGAGGTCGAGATCCCCGACCACCGGGCCGCGGGTGTAGCCGGGCGGTGCCGGGACCTGGTGCACCTCCTGGCGCATCGGGCGGACGGCGACCGTGAAGTCCGCGCCGACACCGGCCAGCGCGTTGAGCCCGGCCGACCACGGCCCGGCGACGTTGACCACGACCGGTGCGGCGATCCGGGTGCCCCCGGCCAGCACCACGCCGGCGGCCCGGCCGCCGGTCCGCGGTACCTCGACGACCCGCTCCCGGAACAGGAACCGCACACCGTGCCTGGCGGCCGCGTCGGCGAGGTTGCGGGCGGCCAGCATCGGGTCGTCCACGTACCCGGCGTCCGGCATGTAGACGGCGCCGAGTTCCTCGGTGTGGTCCTGCCAGAACGCCGGGTCGTCGAGTCGTTTCGGCGGCCAGTGCCTGCCCGGCTCCAGCCCGGGCACCCGGTCCCGCAACGTCGCGGCGTCCCACACCTCGAAGGGCACGCCCACGGCGTCGAACAGCGCGCCGGTGCGGTCCACGGTCATCGCCGGGACGTCGAGCATGGCGGCGCCCACGCGATGCAGCGCCGCGAGTCCGGGGCCGGGCTCGGTTCCGAGGTGAGCGGCCCAGCCGGCCCAGCAGTGCAGCGACTCCCACGCGGTGGCGACGCCGTCGAACGTCGAGTAGTTGAACCGCACGATCGCACTCGACGCGCTGGTCGAGCCCTGCCCCGCGCCGGCCGCCTTGTCCACGACCACGACGTCACGGCCGGCTCGCGCCAGCTCCAGCGCGACCGAGCAGCCGATCACGCCAGCACCCACCACGACCACATCGGCGGTCACCATCAGGTCCTCCCCAGTTGTGTTCCGGTACGCATGTCCGTGTGCCTGGTCTCCGGGATGCGCCACAGCACCGGCAGGCCGAGCAGCGCGACCACGGTGGCGTAGAACGCCGGTGCCAGCAGCGAACCCGTTCCGTCGACCAGGAGCTGACCCACCAGCGGCGCGGTGCCGCCGAAGACCGCGTAGGAGAAGTTGTAGGGCAGTGCCATGCCGCTGAACCGGACGTCGGCGGGCAGCATCTCCATCACCGCCATCGCCCCCGCGCCGAGCATCGAGACCACCAGCAGCAGCACGAACAGCCCGGCGATCACCGCGACCAGGGAGCCGGTACCGATGAGCAGGTAGACCGGCACGGTCGCGACCACCGCGGTCACCGCGCCGGTACGCAGGATCGGGCGCCTGCCGAACCGGTCGGCCTGCAACCCCAGCACCGGCCCGGCCACCGCCGCGAACAACGTCAGTCCGGTGATGATCGTCAGAGTGGTTGACGAGGAAATCCCCGCCGCCTTCCCCAGATACGTGGGCATGTAGCCGAGGAACGAATGCGTGACCAGGCCGAGCACGGCGAAGAACGCGCAGAGCACCAGCAGCGTCCGCCAGTGCCCGCGCACCAGCGGGCCGAGCCTGCCCGCCCGGTCGTCGGCGCGGGTGGCCTGGACCTCGCGGAACACCGGTGTCTCGTCGACGCCGAGCCGCAGGAACAGCGCCACCAGCGACAGCAGCCCGCCGACGAGGAACGGCCACCGCCAGCCGCCCGCGGCGAACTCCGGGCCGGCGACGGCCTGGAAGATCACCACGGTGAGGGTGGCCGCGGCGCTGCCCAGCATGGTGGAGCTGCCGACCAGGCCCAGCCAGAACGCGCGCCGCCCGGCCGGGGCGTGCTCGGCACCGAAGGTGATCGCGCCGGTGTACTCGCCGCCCGCGGAGAAACCCTGCAGCAGACGGCACACCAGCAGCAGGACCGGCGCCGCCGTTCCCAGCGTCTCCCATCCCGGCAGCAGGCCCATCACCGTGGTGGCCGCGCCCATCAGCAGCACCGAGGCGCTCAGCGCGGTCCGCCTGCCCCGGCGATCGCCGAGCCTGCCGAAGTAGAAGGCGCCGAGCGGGCGGGCGACGAAGGCGACCCCGTAGATGGCGAACGTGCTCAGCAACGCGGCCTGCGCGTTACCGGCCGGGAAGAAGGTGGCGGCGATGACCGCCGCCGAGAATCCGTACAGGGTGAAGTCGAACCATTCGACGAAGTTGCCCATCGAGCTGGCCAGCACAACACGTACCGGCGAGCTCCGCCGCGTTCCTGTATGCACCATGGCGCAGCCTCCTCGCCGAGAAGTATCGGCACCACGACCGGCAGGCACATTCGACCGATGTCGAGACCTTTCCGTACCGAGCCCGACGGTTGTCGATGGCCCCGGCAGGCCACGCGACCTACGCTCGGAAACCACCGGGAAGGAGCCGACGCGTGGCTGACTACTGGATCGCGGGAGCGCGGATCGCCGACGGCACGGGCGCGGATCCGGTCGACGGGCAGGCAATCCATGTCGTAGGCGACCGGATCGCCGCGGTGGGCCGCGCGCCGGCCGGCGCGCACACGCTCGACGCCGAGGGTCTGACGATCACGCCGGGCCTGATCGACGCGCACGTCCACTTCGGACTGTCCAGCGACATCAACCCGAGCCTGCGGCGGGAACTGTCGGTCGCCGAACTGGCCGCGGACATGTTCAACAACTGCGGGCAGACTCTGGACGCCGGGTTCACCACCGTCCGGGACACCGGCGGGATCGACGCCGGGCTGGCGCGTGTGGTGGCCGCGGGCAAGGTCCGCGGGCCGCGGATCCTGCAGTGCGGGCCGGTCCAGTGCCAGACCGGCGGCCACGGGCACTTCGCCGCCGAGTGGGAGCCGACCGCGGACTGGTGTGACCACAGCATCCCCGGCCTGCGGTCGATGTCGCTGCTGTCCGACGGTCCCGAGCAGATGCGCCACAACGTCCGTGAGACGTTCCGCCGCGGCGCCGGCTTCCTCAAGCTGTGCGTGACCGGCGGTGTGGTGTCGACCCACGACAAGATCAGCGACACCCAGTTCACCGTCGAGGAGATCGCCGTGGCCGTGGCCGAGGCGAACGCCCGCGGCACCTACGTCACCGTGCACGCGCACAACAACGCCGGCATCCGCAACGCGGTCCGCGCCGGGGCCCGGTGCGTCGAACACGGCTCGGAGATCGACGAGGAGACGGCCGCGCTGATGGCCGCGAACGACGTCGCCCTGGTCCCGACGCTGGCGGTCGTCCAGGCGCTGCTCGAGAACGCGACGGGGCTTCCGGCGGAGATCGCCGGCCGGACCGCCTCCGTCGCGCAGGGCCAGGTCGACGGGCTGCTGGCCGCCCGCGCCGCCGGAGTCCGAGTCGGCTCCGGCTCCGACCTGATCGGCTTCGACCAGCGTCACCGCGGCCGCGAGCTGACGCTGCGGGCCAAGGTCGAGGACCCGATGCTCGCGCTGCACTCCGCCACCCGGATCAACGCCGAGATCCTCGGCATCGCCGGCGACGTCGGAACCATCGAGGCAGGCAAGATCGCCGACCTCACCGGGTGGAGCGGCGACCCGCTGCGCGACCCCGGTGTGTTCGGCGCCCCCGGCTCGGCCGCCCTGGTGATCCAGGGCGGGCGCGTCGTCAAGGACGTCCGGCAGTAGGGAGAACCTCCGTGGACACAGCACGTCGTGACCGGCTCACCGGCGAGGCACGCTTCGGCCGCAAGCACGCCGCCCGCGGCCGGGACGGCATGGCCGTCAGCAGTCACCCGCTGGTCACCCAGGCCGCGGTCGACGTCCTGCGGGCAGGCGGCAACGCCGCCGACGCCGCCCTCGGCGCGTCGGTCGTGCAGGCCGTCGTCGAGCCGCACATGACCACCATCTGCGGTGTGCTGTCGATGCTCCACCACGACGCGGCGACCGGCGAGACGACCTACCTCAACGGCTCGATGAACCGGCCGAGGGAGCTGACCTCGTTCCAGCCCGCGGACCTGCCGACCGGCAGGAGCGTCGCGGTTCCGGGGTTCTGGGCGGCGTTCGAGGCCGGGCTGGACCGGCACGGGTCGAAGCCGAAGAGCGAACTGGTCGCGCCCGCGATCGAGCTCGCCCGCGACGGGTTCGAGGTGCACCCGTTCCTCTACGGGATGGCGTTCGAGCAGATCGGCACGCTCGGCCGGTACCCCGAGGGCAGGGAGATGTTCTTCCCGGACGGCAGGCTGATCGAGGTCGGCGAGGTCCTGCGCCAGCCGGCGCTGGCCGAGACGCTGGAGAACCTGGTCGCCGAGGGCGCGGACTACTTCTACCGGGGCAAGTTCGCGCGGCGGATGGTCGACGTGGTGCGGCGCGCGGGCGGGGTGCTGACGCTGGCCGACCTCGACGAGTACGACGTTCGCTGGGAGGAGCCGGCCCGCGGCACCTACCGTGGCTACGACGTCGTCGGCTCACCGCCGCCGGACACCGGTGGCACCCACGTCATCGAGATCCTCAACCTGCTCGAACTGATCCCGCTCGCCGACTGGGGCCCGCCCACCGCCAGCGCGGACACGCTCTACTGGATGCTGCGGTTCTGCGGGGAGGTCTTCGCCGACGGCGCCAGGCTGCCCGATCCGCGGTTCCACGACGTGCCACTGGAGCTGCTGGTGAGCAAGGACTACGCCCGGCAGCGGTTCGAGCTGATGACGATGAGCGCACCGCGGCAGCCGGACAGGGCGCCGTACCCGGGCTCCAACCACCTGACCGTCGTCGACGGCGCGGGCAACATCGCGACCGTGCTGCACTCGGTGATGAGCATGCCGTGGACCAGCGGGCTGTTCGTCGACGGCGTGCAGCTGTGGGCCGGTGCCGCGCACTTCCTGCGGATCCTGCCGCCCGCGGGCGGACGCGGGACCTGCTACGTCGCCCCCACGATCATCTTCTCCGGCGGCAGGCCGGTGCTGGCCGCGGGCTCGCCGTCGACCGGCCTGATCCAGAACATCGTGCAGAACACCGTCAACATCCTGGACTTCGGCCTGGACATCGAGGAGTCGGTCCACCGGCCCCGCTTCGGCGGCTCGTCGATCGCGTCCATGATCAATCCCGCCACGCCGCCCGCGTACTCCATCGAGGCCGACATCGACGAGTCCCTGCGCGACGAGGTGGCCTCCCGCGGCGTACTGCTGGACGTCTGCAACCCGTGGAACTTCCACTCGGGCAGCTACGAGGGCGTGCACCTCGCCGGTGACGGCACGATGTCGGCCTGCGCCGACCCGCGCCGCACCGGCAAGGCCATCGCGGTCTGACCGCTCAGGCCGTGTGCAGGGTCAGGCCGTAGGCCTGCAGGATCTCGTTCACCGGCTGGAACCAGGTCTCGCCGCCGGAGCTGCAGTTTCCCCAGCCGCCGGAGGTGACGCCCTGGGCCTGGTCGCCGGTGATGAACGAACCGCCGGAGTCACCGCCCTGGGCGCAGACGCTCGTCTTGGTCATCTGGTGCACCGCGCCCTCGGCGTAGTTCACCGTCTGGTTGTGCCCCAGCACGGTGCCGCAGTGCCAGTGCGTGGTGGACCCGGACCGGCACACGGACGTACCGACCGGCGCCACCCAGGAACCCCGCACCAGCGCGTCGCTCACCGTGCCCCAGCCGAGCACCACGGGCACGGTCCACCAGCCGTGGCCGATGCCGACGTAGGCGTAGTCGTTGCCGGGGAACGACGAACCGTGGAACGTTCCCATCCTCGACCGGTCCCAGCCGTACACCTCGGCACCGGCCCGGCCGCAGTGGCCCGCCGTCACGAAACCGCCGTGCACGGAGAAACCGATGGAGCACCGGACGTTGCCGGTGTAGTAGGGATCGCCGCCCACCGTGCCTGCCGCGAGCGACACCGGCTTCGGGCCGGTCGCCACGGTCACCGGCCCGGCCGCGCGTGCCCGGTCGAGGAACGCCGCCAGCTCGGGGCCGGACGCGCCCTCCTGGACGGTGACGACCACGCTGCCGGCGCGGTGGTCGACGTGCCAGCCGCTGACCGAGGCGGGCGCCGGGCCGCCGGCGTCGATGGCGGCCTTGACGGCGTCCAGCCGTGCGGCGCTGGCGGCGACCGGCGTGGTGAGCGCGCCGGTGTTCTCCACCGATCTCGCCGCGGCCGGGTCGGTGATGCCGACGACGAGCCTGCCCCGGCCGGGGTCGAACCAGGCGCCGCCGTACGCGGCCCCGGCCGCCTGTTGTGCGGCGGGCAGCACCCTGCTGGCAACGGCTTCGTCCGCCAGCCGGGCGCGGGCCTGCGCGGCCGTCAGGCCGAGGTCGCGTTGCATCGCCGGGACGAGCCCCGGTGACATCGGCGGTCCGGCGGTGGCTGTGCCTGCGGTGACGGCGCTGAGGGCGAGACAGGCCGTGGCGGCGAACGCGAGCAGCTTGGGACGCATCAGGACTCCTCGGGGCGGGGACGGGAGCGAACACGTGTGCGACAGAGTGTGAGCGGGCCCACACCGGGTGTCCAGGTTCAGACCAATTCCTGTCCAAAACCGGTCAGGTACCGGAAAAGCCTTCGGTCGGACCGACGAAAGCTCGTTGTGGCCGGGCCACAGCGGCGGCGGCCAAGTTTGGTTACGCGGGCCTATGTCCGTTTCCGGCCGGCTGGTTACCTGGTCATTACTGGACGGTAAGTTATGGAGGACCCGACGATGAGTTCGCCACTCGACCGGGACGTCAGCCGCCGCGGGCTGCTGACCAGGACAGGCGCGATCGCGGCCGGAACGGCGTTGTCCACCTTCGGCTTCGCGTCGAGCGCGCACGCGGCGGGCCCCAGGGTCGACGCCGACGCGATCGTCGTCGGCGCGGGCCTGGCCGGGCTCGTCGCGACCTCGGAACTCGCGGCGGCGGGCAGGCGGGTGCTGCTGCTCGACCAGGAGCCGGAAGCCAGCCTCGGCGGGCAGGCGTTCTGGTCGCTGGGCGGTCTGTTCTTCATCGACTCCGACGAGCAGCGCACGGCCGGGATCAAGGACTCACTCGACCTGGCCCGAGCCGACTGGTTCAACAACGCCGGCTTCGACCGCGGCGTCGACGACCCGCTGGGCGAGGACTACTGGGCCGCACGCTGGGCGGAGGCCTACCTCCAGTTCGCCGCCGGGGAGAAGCGCCGGTGGCTGCACGGGCTCGGCGTGCGGTGGGTGCCCATCGTCGGCTGGGCCGAGCGCGGCGGCCAGTTCGCCGACGGCCCGGGCAACTCCGTCCCCCGGTTCCACCTCACCCTCGGCACCGGGCCCGGTGTCATGGAGCCGTTCGAGAAGAAGGTCCGGGAGAGTGCGGCGGGCGGCCGGGTCACGTTCAAGTTCCGGCACCAGGTGGACGCGCTCATCTCGGCCAACGGCGCCGTCACCGGTGTCCGCGGCAGCCTCCTCGAACCGAGCGGCGCCGCCCGCGGCACACCCAGCTCGCGGACCAAGATCGGCGAGTTCGAGCTGTACGCGCCGGTCGTCATCGTCACCTCCGGCGGGATCGGCGGCAACCAGGAGCTGGTGCGCCGCAACTGGCCCGCCCGGCTGGGCAACCCGCCGTCCAGGCTGATCACCGGCGTGCCCGCACACGTCGACGGGCGCATGCTGGCCATCAGCGAGATGGCCGGTGCGCGGCTGGTCAACCGCGACCGCATGTGGCACTACACCGAGGGCATGACCAACCACACCCCGATCTGGCCAGGCCACGGGATCCGGGTGCTGGCCGCGCCGTCGTCGCTGTGGTTCGACGCCACCGGCCGCAGGCTGCCCAACCCGGGCGTTCCCAGCTACGACACGCTCGGCACGCTGGAACTGATCATGAAGTCCGGCCACGACTACTCCTGGTTCGTGCTGAACAAGAAGATCATCGACAAGGAGTTCGTCCTGTCCGGTTCCGAGCAGAACCCGGAGCTGACCCGCAAGGACCTGCTGGCCTACCTCGCCAGCCGCCTGCTCAACGACACCCCGCCGCCGGTCAAGGCGTTCATGGACAAGGGCGAGGACTTCGTCATCGCGGGCGACCTTCCCGCGCTCGTGGCGGGCATGAACAAGCTGGCAGGCAACAACCTGCTCGACGTGGAGACCCTGCGCAGGCAGATCGTCGTGCGCGACCAGCAGGTGGACAACCCGTTCACCAAGGACCTGCAGATCATGGGCATCCGCAACTCGCTCGACTACGTCGGCGACAGCCTCGCCAGGACCGTGCCACTGCACAAGATCCTCGCCCCGTCGGCCGGGCCGCTCATCGCCATCCGGATGAACATCCTCACCCGCAAGACGCTCGGCGGCCTGCAGACCGACCTCTCCGGCCGGGTCCTGAACTCCGCGGGGCAGCCCATCACCGGCCTCTACGCGGCGGGTGAGGTCGCCGGCTTCGGCGGCGGCGGGGTGCACGGCTACCGGGCGCTGGAAGGCACATTCCTCGGTGGCTGCCTGTTCTCCGGCAGGCAGGCGGGCCGGGCGGCGGCGCAGGCAACCGCCTGACCCCGTTCCGGTTCCCCCCAAGCACGTGAAGGCCACCTTCACCACGTCTCACGTAAGGCCCGGCAAAGTCGGGAGTCGTGGGCGGTTGCCGTGAGGGCCCCCTTCACGGCATCAGACGCCACCACGTCCGCACTCACTCCGGCACAACTGCCCCACCGGCCTCGAACACCACAACCACCCCACCAGCCACCACGAACGAGACAACCCACCTAGCACCAGAGCACGTGAAGGCCACCATCACCACGTCACACGTAATGAAGGTGGCCTTCACGAGCTTGACCTCAGGCGCCACGGGAGAACCGGCGTCCACATCGTGAGTTCTGCGCTCACGCACGCGAGTTCTGCATTCCGGCACGCGAACTCTGCGCTCGGGACCACCGCCCACCCCGCTAGACACCGACTTTGCCGGGACCCTGACGTGAGACGTGGTGAAGGTGGCCTTCACGTGCTTTGCCGGAGACTCAGGCCGGGGCCCGGCAACGTCGGGCGTGGGGCGTGAGCGAGGGAGCTTTACTAGCGAAGAAGGGTAGTAAAGCTCCCTTGCTGCTTGACGGGTGTGACTGGTGGGGCTGGTGTGGTGGCGTGAAGGCCACCTTCACGGCATAGTCGGCTGCCTGGTGGCCAACGCCACCGCTACGAACGGCACCTTGGTAGCGCAACACGCAACCAGAGTGCCCTTGGTAGCACCGCCGGGAGCCGGGCCGCCCGGACTTTGCCGGGGCCCTGACGTCTCACGTAATGAAGGTGGCCTTCACGTGCTCCGGCCGACGGCCGGGGTGAAGACCGCGTCGCCGGAGTAGACGGCGGTGAAACGCCGCTCGTCCGGCGCCACGGTGACACTCGCCGACACGGTCCCGGACGGCCCGGGGGTCACCGGCGCCGTGGCGACGATGTCGGCCCCGGCGAGGAACGTCACCGTCCCGGCCGGCACGCGGGCATCGGCGTCGGCGACCGTCGCGGTGAGCGTGACCCGGCCGCCCTCCGGTACGGCCGACAGGGCGACCGTGGTCACCGGGTGGCGACCGCCTGCCGGGGTGAGGTCGCCGCTGAACGCGCCGGTACCCGGAAAGCCGCTCCTGCCGTCGACGGTCAGCTCGTAGCCGGGCTCCGCGGCGCACCGCACGGCGTGCACGGTCACCGGCGTCCCCTCGATCACCCCGGTCAGGTCGATCCGGTCCGCCGGGGGCCGCCTGGTGTGCACCTTCGGGCCGCACGACGTCTGCTCCACCCGCGGCGCCGCCCGGACCGTCATGTACTCGGCGAACGCCCGGAACGCCGCCGCCCTCGCCGCATCGTCGGCGGCGGGGTCGCACGAGTGGGTCACCAGGTAGGCGATCTCCGCGATCACCTGGGTCCCGTACACGAAGAAACAGTTGTCCACATAGGACGGCCCCGCATCCGGCGAGCAGGACCGGTCGAACCGCAGCACGGTCACGGCGGGCAGGGCCGTCCGGCAGTCCGGGCTGTCCCGCACCACACCGTCCGGAACGGCCAGCGTCTCACCACAGGCGAAGTCGCGGTCCACACAGGACACCCGGGTGCCCCAGGACGACTCGATCCGGACGGCGCCGAGGTAGGTCGGCCGGTCGACGGTGTTCTGCGTGCCGGTGCGGACCGTGTGCGGGATCAGCACGGTGGGCTGCAGCGTTCCCGGGTCGTTGCCCGAGCCGACGCAGGCACCCAGCGGCCCCGGATAGGGGCAAGGCGTACGCCGCCCGCCGCCGGTGAGGACGAAGTCCGGGCCGCCGTAGGCCACCTCCTGCTGACCGCGGCCGGTGAAATACTGCAGGAAGCCGCGATGCCGCCGGTCGAACTGCAGCCCGGTCAGCCAGGCGGGCGGCCGGTAGGCCGATCCCGCGGCCAGGGTCATCTCGGCGCTGTAGCTGCCCGGCCCCACGGCGGGGTTGACCGGCTGCGCCAGGCCACCGGTCCACACCTCGAACGCGGCGTCGGTGGTGCCGCCCTGGAACAGCGCGGGCGACTGCGCGGCCTGCCTGCGGCGGAACGGCGCCGTGCGCAGATTGTCCCTGGACTCGGCCGCGTGCTTGAGCGCGAGGAAGTCCAGGACGCGTCCGGCGTCGGCCCGCACCGAGGCGTCGGCGGCGAAGTCATAGAGGTTGAGCAGGGCCAGCAGCTGGAACCGCGAGTACGGCCGCGAGTTGTACTCCCGGAAGTCCTCCCGCAGCACCTGGTCGGCGAAGCCCCGGAGGTACCCGCGAACCCCGTTGGTCGCGTTGTCCGGGTTCGGGTCCACGTTGTACTGCACCACGTACTTGGGCCGGTGCGGCGGGGTCGGCACCTGCGGCAGCGACTCGTTGTGCAGGAACCTGGTGGACCGGATCAGCAGGGTGTGGTTCTCCGTCTCCGGCACCGGAACGCCGAGGATGCGGCAGACGACCTCGTCGACGCCCGCGACACCACCCTGCAGCCACGCCCGCGACGCGATCTCGTACCGCAGTGCGGCCAGCTTCGCCGGATGCGCCGCCGGGTCGCCGCCGAACAACACGGCGGGCGGCTCGGTGCGCAGCAGTCCCCACACCCGGGTCACCAGGGCCATGGTGACGTCCCAGTCCTCGGTGTCCGAACCCGGCGTGCGGCAGGTGGGCACGTCGTCGGTGCCGGGTTTGCCGGTGAACGCCGGGGTCCGCATGAGGTCGTCGACGACCTGCTGCCAGCCCGGCCGCGTGGTGAGCTGCTCACCGGGCCGCCAGCCGGGGGCCAGCCGGTCCAGGCAGCGCTGGTAGAGCTGCTGCGGATCGGCCATCGGCGGCGTGGCCGTGAACGCCCTGCCCAGCTCGGCCCGGCCGGCCGGGTCGGTGACCAGTTTCAGCAGCGACGCGGTCGCCAGCACGTGGGTCAGCGAGTCCTCTCCCCTGCCGGTGTTCGCCTGCTGCACACAGGTTTCCCAGAGCAGCGCGGGAATCCGCCTGGCGTAGTCGTGCCGCACCGAGTCCACGACGGTACGCGGCTGCGGTATCCAGCCGAAGTTCATCCGGTCGTACCCCTCGGCCCGCGCGGGGGCCACGATCACCCCGGCGAGCACCGCAGTGACCAGGACCGCCGACCGCCACCGGTTCCCCATGGGCACGAAACCTTCCAGGCCGGTGTCACCGTCATGTCACGACCGTAGGATGGCGGCGTGCCAGAGCCCTTCCGCCCACAGGCCGATCCCGCGGAACTCGACGACCTGCGCGCCCGCCTGCGCGCGACCCGCTGGCCGGACGCGCCGGAGGACGCAGGCTGGTCGCTCGGGACCGACCTGGACTACCTGCGCGAACTGTGCGCCTACTGGGCCGACGAGTTCGACTGGACCGCGCGGGAGGCGGCGCTGACCCGGTCCAGCTTCCGGGCCACGATCGACGGTCTCGGCGTGCACTTCGTCCACGTCCGCGCCGCCACCGGCAACGGCTTCCCGCTGGTGCTCTGCCACGGGTGGCCGGACTCGTTCTGGCGGTACTCGAAGGTCGTCCCGCTGCTCACCGATCCCGGCGCGCACAGCGGTGATCCCGCGGACGCGTTCGACGTCGTCGTGCCGGACATGCCGGGCTTCGGCTACTCCGACCGTCCCGCCACCCCGCTGGCCACCCCCGCCGTGGCAGGCATGTGGGCGCGGCTCATGGAGGCCGTCGGCTACCCGCGGTTCGGTGCTGCGGGCGGTGACATGGGCAGCCACGTGAGCAGGTACCTCGCGCTGGACCATCCGGACCGTGTCGTCGCCGTGCACCGCACGGACGCCGGGCTGCCCGCCGGCGACTTCCCCGACCTCACGCCGGAGGAACGCGACTGGATGGCGGGAGCCGCCGCGTGGGCGGCCACCGAGGGCGGCTACGCCGCCATCCAGAGCACCAAGCCGCAGACGGCGGCCTTCGGCCTGACCGACTCGCCCGCCGGGCTGGCCGCCTGGATCGTGGAGAAGCTCCGGTCGTGGAGCGACTGCGACGGTGACATCGAACGCAGCTACACCAAGGACCAGATCCTGACCAACGTCACGCTGTACTGGCTGACCCGCACGATCGGGTCGTCGATGCGGACCTACCGCGCCAACGCCGCGATACCGATGGCACAGCGCACCCGCCGGGTCGAGGTGCCGTCCGGCTTCTCGCTGTTCCGCGGTGACGTCGTCCGGCCGCCGCGGGCGTGGCTGGAACGCACCACCAACCTCGTCCGGCTGACCGAGCCGCCCCGCGGCGGGCACTTCGCGCCGTTCGAGGAACCCGAGCTGTACGCGCGGGAGCTGCGGGACTTCTTCCGGCCGTACCGTTAACCGGGGCTCGCCCGGCCGTGACGCCAGTAGCCGAAGAACGCGATGTCGGACTTGGGCACGCCGTGCTCGCCGGTCAGGTGCCTGCGCAGCCCGGTCGCCAGCCGTGACTCCCCCGCCACCCAGGTGTAGAACCGGCCCTCCCTCGGGGTGAGCTGCCTTAGCGTGTCCAGTGCCAGCGTTCCGGGCAGCCGTCCGGGCTCGTCGCGGGGCAGCCAGTGCACCCGGGCGCCGGCGGGCGCGTCGACATCGCGGATGTCCGCGGTGCCGGGCACCTCCAGGTACACCTCGGCGGTGAGGTCGGGTGGCGCGTGTTCCAGGATGGCGAGAATCGCGGGCAGCGCCGTCTCGTCCCCGGCGAGCAGCTGCCAGCGGGCGTGGGCGGGCGGCAGGTAGGACACCCCCATGTCGAAGATGCCGGCCGGGTCACCGGGGCGGGCGGCGAGCGCCCAGGTCGACGCCGGGGAGTCGGCGTGCAGGGCGAACTCGATGTCCACCTCGTCGCGGTCCGGGCGGGCGCGGCGGATGGTGAAGTTGCGGACCCAGGGCCGGCGGGACTTCGGCAGCAACATCAGCTCGGCCATCCACGCCTCGTTGGACAGCGTCGGCATGCGCAGGCCGGTCTGTCCCGGGCGGGGGAAGAACAGCCGCACGATCTGGTCGTAGCCCATCGGCGTGAAGTCCCGCAGTTGCGGGCCGCCGAGCGTGACGGTCAGGAAACCCGGGCTCGTGCGGTGGCTGGTGACCACCTCCAGGGTGACCATCTTCCTCGACTCGGGCGATTTGATTCTGGGCAGCACGTCGTTCCCTTCACAGATCCAGAATCAGTCGTGGTGAGAGCGATCGGGAGACGCACGCGTACATCCGGCCGCCGGGGGCGCCGATGTCGTCGCGGTGTTCGGGTTCGCCGTCCAGGACGGTGATCTCGCAGCTGCCGCAGACGCCTTCCCGGCAGCCGGAGTCCACCGGCAGCCCGGCGTGGTTCAGCGCGTCCAGCAGCGAGGTGCCGGCCGGGACCTCGACCGTCCGTCCACTTCGGGCGCAGACGGCCGCGAAGGCCGTGTCCGGCGCGAACTCCCGTGCGACGGGCCGGAACCGCTCGGCGTGCAGCCGTCCGGCGGGGAACGCCGCCTCCGCGGCGGCGAGCATCGGCGCGGGCCCGCAGCAGTAGACCAGTGCCCCGGGCCCCAGTCCGGCGGCCAGCGTCGTGAAGTCCGGCCTGCCGTTGTCCTCCGTCGCGAAGATCCGTACCCGGTCGCCGTAGGCGGCCTGGAGTTCGCCGGCGAACGGCATGGACGCACGCGACCGGCCCACGTAGGCCAGCGTCGCCGCGGCACCGGACTCGATCGCCTGCCGTAGCATCGGCCTGATCGGCGTGATGCCGATACCGCCGGCCACGAACAGGTACTCCGGCGCCGGTTCCAGCGGGAAGTGGTTGCGCGGTACGGATACCGGCAGCGGGCGGCCCGGGCGCAGGAAGCGGTGGACGTACTCCGAGCCACCCCGGCTGAGGCGGTCGTGGCGGACGGCGACGCGGTAGCAGTCGCGCTCGGCCGGGTCGCCGCACAGGGAGTACTGCCGGGTCAGCCAGTTGGGCAGGGCGAGGTCGATGTGCGCGCCCGGCTGCCACGGGGCCAGCGGACCGTTCACCGCGCGCAGGGCGAGTGCGACCACGTCCTCGGCGACCGGCTCGATCCGGTCGATGACCGTCTGCTGCATGGTTCCCCCGTCAGTACAGTTCCCGGTAGGCGGCTTCGAGGTGCTGGTCGAGCACCGCGGGGTCGCCGCCCATCTGGGCCGCCGCCATCTCGCCGGCCGTGGGCAGCTCGTCGGCCAGTGCCTGGCTCGCCGGATCCCAGATGCGGGACCGGATCAGCGCGCGTCCACAGTGGAAGAACACCTCGGCCACCTCGACGACGATGGCCAGCACGGGTTCGCGTGCCTCGGTCTGCATGCGGGCGAGGACGTCGGGTTCGTCGGTGGGATAGGCGCGGCCGTTGACCCGCAGGACCTCCCGCATGCCCGGGACGAGGAAGAGCAGCCCGATTCCGTCGTGGCCGGCCAGGTTGACGAAGGAGTCGGCGAGTTTGTTGCCCGGGCGGTCGGGGATGGCGAGGGTGTGCTCGTCGAGCACCTTCACGAAGCCCGGGTAGTCGCCGCGGGGCGAGCAGTCCATCCGGCCCTCCGCGTCCGCGGTGGCCATCGTCAGGAACGGTGAGTGGGCGATGAACCGCCGGCCGAACTCGTCGATCCGGTCGGCCTTCTTCGCCTTGATCCTCTCCTCCGGTTCGCCGAGCCGGGCCCGGACCTCGGCCGGGCTGACCGGCCGGGGCCGGATGCGGACGTGCGTCATCACAGGTTCCTTTCGGGAGTGGATCACGTTCTCCGGCGAACGCGCAGGTCGTGCCACTATTATGAGCAATTGTTCAGTTCCCGCGCTACTCGCTTTCCGCCGCGCGTCAGGAGGTGCCATGTCGTCGGACCAGCGTCGGCTTCAACCACGTAAACAGCCACGTCAGGTCCGCGCGGAGCTCACCCGCCGGCGGATCCTCGACGCGGCTGCTCACGTTTTCACCGAGTACGGCTACGCCGCGGGCACCACCAACCGGATCGCCGAACGGGCCCGGATCTCGATCGGCTCGCTGTACCAGTACTTCCCGAACAAGGACGCGATCCTGCTCGAACTGCTGAACCAGCATCTGGAGGACGGCCGGGTGGCGCTGGCGACCAGGCAGCAGGGCGAGCAGGCCCGCTCGCTCGACGAGGTCCTCCGGGTGTTCGTCCGGGCCCAGGTCGAGAACCACCAGCACGACCCCCGGCTGCTGCGGCTGATGATGCAGCAGGTGCCCAACGCCCCCGCGCTGATGGATCGGATCGCACGGTACGAGCGGGAGAACTTCGACTACTTCCGGGACCTGTTCCGGCGTCACCCGGAGGTCCGGGTGACCGACCTGGACACGGCCACCCGGCTGGTGCTCTCCGCCATGCACTTCTTTGTGCACCCGCTCGTGGCCGAGCCCGAGCCCGTCGACCCGGCGCGGCTGGAGAACGAGATCGTGGCGATGCTGACCCGCTACCTCAAAGGGTGACCGCGCCGGTCACAAAGATGACCGCGGCGGCGCCTCGCAGTTCGCCCGGGGTGAGCGGAAGGTGGCCGCGCATGATCGGCTCACCGGCGCCCGCCGACGGCGGCAGCGCGGCGAGCAGCTCCCGCGCGGGGAACAACGCGCGACCGCCGGTGGTCGCCTCGGCCAGGGCACCCTGGAAGGTGCCCGGCACGCCGCCGGTGTCGGTGGCCACGAACGCGTAGCGCTCGCCGAGCGTGTGCCCGACGAGGCCGCCCGCACTCGGCCAGGTCATGTCCTCGCCGCCGGGCGGATCGATCGGGGCACGCTGCAGGATCCCGTTGTGCGCGAACACCAGACCCGGCCCGCGGCCCTGCTCCCCGGCGACGATCGCGCGCAGGTTCGCGGCCATCGTCTCCGCACGCAGGCTCATCAGCGTCGCGACACGGTCGGGACCCCGGCCGGCCATCGCCGCGTGGTAACGCAGCAGTCCCCGCGCGGTGCGCAGGTGCGTGACGGCCCTGTCGTAGGCCGCCGGATCCGCCGGGCGCAGGACGGACTCCGCGCGGGACAGCACGCTGGCCAGGTCGTCGGCGACCACACGCAGCGCGCGAACCCGGCCGGAGCCGCCGATGGACGCCGACGGGTCGAACATCGCCGCCTCCTCGCGCCAGGCCGCTTCGTCGCCGAGCAGCGAGTCGACGTCGCCAGCCGATCCGGGCCGCGCCGCCGCGGGCAGGTAGCCGAGGACGTGGTGCAGGGCCTCCCGCGGACTCGGCACACCGGAGAACTCCCCCGGCGCGTCGAAGCCGTGGAAGCGAACCCGGTCCGCCGGCGCGCGGCCGGCGTTGTACTCGCGGAGCCATTCGACCAGCGCGCGGTTGCCGGGCAGCGCGCCGAAGCCGTGACTGAAACCGGTGGCGAGCACCGTGCCGATGTCGGCCGCTCCCCCGCCGACGTAGTCGTCGACGGCCGACGCGGCGAGAACGTCGGTCTCCAGCGTGATCGACCGGTACCCGCGCTCGACGAGATGCGCGAGGATCTCGTTGCGCAGCGTCAGGAACGCCTCGATCCCGTGCGCCGGCTCGCCGAGGGCGAGCAGCGCGGGCCGTGTGGCGAGCAGCTCGTCGAGCGCGCGGTGCAGGCTTTCCGGCTCACCGGCCTGGCGGCCGATCCCGTCCAGTGCGGACATCAACACCCCTTTCCCAAGGACCAGCCTTCGACAGTATCGTTGAAGAATCGAGTGAAACTTCGACGAACCCGGCCTGCGCCGACAGGCCAGGAGTCTCAACCGGAGGTGCGTGCTGCGCCCCATCGACCTCGCCAGGGAGCACGGGCTGTCCACCCAGGCGGTCCGCAACTACGACGACGCCGGTGTCCTCCCGCCGACCCCGCGCAGCGAGACCGGCTACCGGCGCTACACGCCCCTGCATGCCCAGGCACTCCGGGCCTTTCTCGCACTGCGCCGCGGTCACGGGCATCAGCGGGCGACGGAGATCATGCGGGCGGTCAACCGGGGCGACGCCGAGTCCGCCTACCGGCTCATCGACGCCGCACACGTCGGGCTGCTCGCCGAACGGAACAGCCGCACCGAGGCCGCCACCGCCCTCGGCAGCCTCTCCAGCTCGGCGCCGAAGCATTCCGGCGGGCCACTCACCGTCGGCGAACTGGCCCGCAGGCTCGGCCTGCACCCGGCGACCCTGCGTACCTGGGAGTCCGCGGGCATCCTGCGGCCGGTACGCGCCCCCGGGACCGGCTACCGCGAATACGGCCCGGACTGCGTCCGCGACGCCGAGATCGCGCGGCAGCTACGCCGGGGCGGTTACCTGCTGCGGCAGATCGCGCAGTTCGTCGAGTCGTTGCGGGACGCGGGCGGGGCCGAGGAACTGAGCGCCTTCCTCGGCGCCTGGCAGGACCGGCTGATCACTCGAAGCCGGGATCTCGTCGCCGGCTCCGCCCAGCTCGACGCCTACCTCACGCTGCTCGACTCGGCGGCGGGAAACTGAAGGCTGGTCAGTTCCTCCGAGGCCGTCCAGATCCGGGCGGCGTCATCGGCACCGCGCAGGCGCGAGTACAGCTTCTGTTCCGCTGGCGGGCCGGAGAGGTGCTGGAAGCCGCTGGGCCCGTAGAGCCTGCCGCCTGCGGCGCCGGGCGAGGTCGCGGCGTACAGCGCGGGCAGCAACGCGGACTCCACCCTGCCGAACAGGATGCCGCGCGCGGCCAGCGCCCGGATGAACCGCGCCTTCGCCGTGTCCCGTCCGCGGCCGACCTCCGGGCGCGCGGCAAGCAGGTTCGTGGGCGTCACGCCGGGGTGGGACAGGTTGCTCGTGACGCCCCAGCCGCCGGCCCGGCTGCGCCGCTCGAGTTCGAGGCCGAACAGGCCGAACGCGATCTTCGACTGGCTGTAGGCGTGGTTGCCGTTGTACCTGCGTTCCCACTGCAGGTCGGCCCAGTTGATCGCGTGCTGGTTGGCCGCGACGCTGATCTGCGAGGTGACCCGGGCCGATCCCGCGCGCAGCAGCGGGAGCAACCGGGCCACCAGGGCGAAATGCCCGAGGTGGTTGGTGCCGAACTGCAGCTCGAAACCGTCCTTTGTGGTCTGCCGGTCCGGCGGCGTCATCACGCCCGCGTTGTTCACGAGGATGTGGACCGGGCGTCCCTCCTCGGTGAGCCGGTCCGCCAGCGCGGCCACGGAGTCCAGTGAGGACAGATCCAGCTCGCGGAGGGACACCACGGCGCCGGGGGCGCGGTCCCGGATCTTCGCGGCCGCCGCCTCGCCCTTACGCGGGTTGCGGACGGGCAGGACGACCTCCGCGCCGGCCGCGGCGAGCCGGGTCGCCAGGCCCAGCCCGACGCCGTCACTTCCTCCGGTGACCACGGCGAGCTTGCCGGTGAGGTCGGGAACCGGGATGTCCGGCGTGGTGCTGGGCATGGGTTCTCCATCCGGAACACTGATCTGACACCTGTCAGATCACGGCTGTTCTGACAGGTGTCAAGTACGGCAGAATGGGGCGCATGGTGGCGGAGGAGACCCGGCGGCCCGGGCGGCCCGGAACCGGCGCCCGCCCGGTACCGGCGGAGGCCGAGATCCTCCGGCGTGGGATCGAGGCCTTCGCCGAACTCGGCTACGACCGGACCTCGGCGCGGGAACTGGCCAGGCGGCTCGGCGTCAGCCACAACTTCATCAACGACCGCTACGGGTCCAAGGCGAACTTCTGGCGGGCGGTGGTCGACTCGGCCCTGCTCGACGACCAGCGGGAACGCCGGGAACTGCTGGCCGCGGACCTGGACGACGCCGAACGGGTCCGCGCCGTGATCGTCCACTTCTACCAGGCCGCCGTCGAGACGCCGCTGCTCGGCCGCCTGCTCGCCGACGAGTTCGCCCGCGAGTCCGAGCGCCTGGACTACCTGTACGACAACTACGTGCGACCGACGCTGGGACCGCTGGTTCCGGCCATCGAGCGGCTCATGGCGGCCGGCCGCATGCCGACCGTGTCGATGGACGCGCTCTTCTTCGCCGTCATCAGCCCGGTCGCCGCCCTGTTGCAACTGCCGCTCGCGCACCGGCTGGGTCGGCCGCAGCCGGTCACCAGGGAAAGTCAGGAGCGCACCGCACGCGAACTCGCGGACCTGATCGCCGACGGGCTGCTCGGCCGTCCGGGCTGACAGCCCCGGATGGTTAACAAGTAACCAATATGCGCCGGATACTGTTGCCGTTTTTACAATGTGCGGATAGCGTGGAAGTGCGGGGTTCAGCCTGCTCCGCTGTCGTGTCGCCCCACCAGTGAGGAGCGCATGATGACAGAGCCCGTGACCAGACCTCCGCCGCACGCGACGACACACCTGGACGTGCGTCAGCTCCGCGACGAGGACATCCTGATCATTTCCGCCGCCGGCGAGATCGACCTGGTCTCGCTGCCGTCGTTGCGCCGTGCCTTCGAGCAGCCACTGCCCGCCGTCACGATCTGCGACCTCACCGAGGTCACCTTCATGGGTGTGGCCGGACTGGGCGTGCTGGCCGCGGCCGCGACGGAGGCCGATCTCGAACGGCGCCGGTTCGGCGTCGTCGCCAGCACCCGGTGCGTCACCCGGCTGGTGACCCTCTTCGGCCTCGACCGGCGGTTTCCGGTCCACGCTCGCCTGCCCGAGGCCGTGGACCGGTTGAACACCCGGCCGCACGCTGGTTTGACCGGGACGTCATCCGGCAACCACTGACCATGGTCAGTGTGCAGGCGAGACTGCGGATGGCGACCCTGCGCGCCACCGGCCAGAAGCGGTTCTACGACGACGCCCGGGCACTGCACAGCCGGCTCCCCCGCCACCAGCGGCCGTCGATGGCGCGGCCACCGCGGCAGGTGCGGCGAGCGTGCGCGGTCGACCACCACGACGTGCACGGATTCCCGTGCTACACGCTGCGCCCCCGCGACGGTGAGCCGGCCGGGCCGCACGTGCTGCACCTGCACGGCGGAGGGTATGTCGAGCAGATCCAGAAACACCACTGGCAGTACGCCGCCGACCTGGTCGCCCGGCTCGGCTGTGCCGTGACCCTGCCCATCTACCCGCTGGTCCCGCACCACGACCACACCGCGACGCTGCCGATGGTCCAGCGGGCCTACGACCAGCTTCCCGGCGACCGCCGGGTGATCTCCGGGGACTCGGCGGGCGGCGGGCTGGCCCTGGCCATCGCCCAGGAGCTGCGTGACCGCGACCGGCCCCAGCCCGAACGGCTGCTGCTCTACTCCCCCTGGCTGGACATCACCCTGGAGGACCCGATCTCCGTCATCCTCGACGAACACGACCCGATGCTGGGCATCACCGGCCTGCGCGAGGCCGGGCGGATGTACGCGGAGGGCACCGATCCGCACGACCCCCGGCTCAGCCCGCTCTACGCCGACCTCACCGGGCTCGGGCCGTTCAGCGTGTTCATCGGCACCCGTGACGTCCTGCTGCCGGACGCGCGCCGGTTCGCCACCCGGGCGACCGACGCCGGGATCGCCATCGACTACCACGAATACCCCGGCATGTTCCACAACTGGCTCATGCACCCCATCCCGGAAGGCCGGGAGGCCATGAACCACGTGGAACGCATCCTCCGCCGTCCCCCGCCCCGGTGACAGATCCAAAGGGCTTTCCCATTTTGCCGTGAAGGGGGCCCTCACGGCGTCTCATGCCGTGAGGGCCCCCTTCACGGCACCGACGCAAGCACCGCACCCGTCGCCCGATGGTGTGCACGACGAATTCACCCCAAAGGCCGGAAGGCAATCCGTAAACGCATTTCACAATACGAACAGGATAGGCTCACCTAAATTGGTGTCGAATTGCGTGCCCGCTTCCGCGGTGGCATCGTAAGTTTTCCGAACTCGAATTCCACCACGGAAGCAGGAGCGGAAATGACCACCATGGAGAACCCGGCCGTACCGGCCGTCCACGAGTGCACCGTGAGCGGATGTTCCTACAACCACGACGGCTGCCACGCCTTCGCCATCACCGTCCGCGGCGACAACGGGGCCGCCGACTGCGGCACCTTCGTCCCGTTGAACACCAAGGGCGGCCTGGAGAAGGTCGTGGCGAAGGTGGGCGCCTGCTCACGCACCGACTGCGTCCACAACGCCTCGCTGGAATGCACCGCGCAGGGCGTGCGCATCGGGCCGGGCTCGGGCGATCACGCCGCGAACTGCCTGACCTACCAGCGGGGCTGAACGGCTACCCGGACAACCGGCTGGCGAGCAGTTTCTTGCCCTGCTCGGCACCCTTCCGGCTTTCCTCCTGGGCGCGGCGGAAGAAGGCGGCCAGTTCCTGGTCCCCGTCGCGTTCGGCGTCGTTGGCGTATACCTCCATGCGCAGTGCGTTGGACAGGCACGCCTCGGTGAACCAGATGATGTTGTAGTGCTTGTCCTTGGTACCGGTGACCTCGCCGGTCTCCGTGTTCGTCACGGCAGCTCCTTTCCTCGGGTCCCATCGGCTACCCGGCGTCCCGGGTTTCATGCGCGGTGGCCCCGGGTAAGCGCCGAGCAGACGGACCGACGACGAAAGCCTGGTGAGGACATGCCGAGGAACAGGACGACGCTGGTGCTCGCGGTCGCGGCCCTGTCGGTCGTGGCGTGCGGCGCCGAGGACGGTGACCAGCCGCCCGGCCCGCCCGCGGCCTCGGACGCGTTCGACGCCGAGTACCGCGGCACGCTGGCACCACCGGGACAGTCCGGCGACGCCTTCACCTACAACCCGCAGCTGGCACCGGCCGGGGCGCAGCTGGGCGTGGACGTCGACCGCGGCGAGGGAACCGAGGTGAAGCTCACCGCCACCGGCCTGCTGCCCAATCGCGGGTACGCCGTCCACGCGCACACCCGCCCGTGCGGGCCGGCCGGCGACGCCGCCGGACCGCACTTCCAGCACGAGCAGGATCCCGCTGCCACACCGGGGAAACCGTCGACCGACCCCCGCTACGCCAATCCACGCAACGAGATCTGGCTCGACCTGCGCACCGGGCCCGACGGCAGGGCCCAGGCGGGCACCCAGGTCCCGTTCGAGTTCGGCGACCGGGCGCCGGCATCGGTCGTCGTCCACGACAAGGAGGCCACCGCCACCGCTCCCGGCAGCGCCGGGCAGGCAGGTGGCCGGGTGGCCTGCCTGACGGTTCCCTTCAAGTGACCCACGCGGCCGTCAGGCCGGGATCGCCTCGGTGTCGCGGTGCCACACCCGGTGCCCGGCCAGCTGGGTCAGCAGGTGCGCGGCGAACGCGTCCGGAAGCTCGTCCGCCGCGGCCGTGGTGGTGACCACGCCGCCCGCCACGAAGGGTTCGGTGCTCTCCGCCAGCTCGTCGGGCACGCCCGCCTGCCGCAGCAGGTCCAGCCCGGTCCCGAACGCGGCGACGGGCTTGAGGTGCTTGTAGGCCTCGGCCACGAAGTGGACGGCCATACCGTCGGCACGCAGGCGCTCCACGCTGTCCGGGCCGCAGGCCACCACCACGGCGTCGTAGAGCACGGACGCCATGGTCGACAGCTGCCGGTCGGCGGGCAGTGGGTCGCCGGCGCCGCCGGGGGCCAGTTCACCGTCGGACGGCGCGAGGACCTCGGCCACAACCTCGGCGGCACCGAGCTGCTCGACCAGTGAGCGGATGCCGATCGTGTCGACGCCGTCCGCGGCGAGCACGGCCACCTTGCGCCCGCTCGGGCTCAGGTTGGGCTGGCCGAGCTGGGACAGTGCCGGGGAACGCCGGCCGTGGTTGCCGCCCGCCCCGTCCGGGGCTTCGACGCCGATCCCGGCCGCGACCCGGGCCGCCAGGTCGTTGTCGATCCGGCCGAGATGCTCGACGGTCCGTGCCCGGATGCTCCGGTCGGTCACCTTGCCCAGTTCGAACCGGAACGCGGCGACGATGTGCTGGCGTTCGACGTCGGTCATGCTGTTCCAGAACAGCGTGGCCTGGCTGTAGAAGTCCTTGAAGCTCGGGCTGCGCTCGCGGATCTTGCGCCCGTCGACGGCTTCGGTGTAGTGCCGGAACACACCCCGGTCGGCGATCGCCGGGCAACCGCCGCCGAGCGAGTTGCGGAAGTAGCTGGTCTGGCCTTTGTGGACGGTCTGCTGGCCGTAGCCGTCACGCTGGTCGGTGGCGACGTCGGCGATCGGCCGGTTCACCGGGAGCTGGGCGAAGTTCGGGCCGCCGAGCCGGATGAGCTGGGTGTCGAGGTAGGAGAAGTTGCGGGCCTGCAGCAGCGGGTCGTTGGTGAAGTCGATGCCGGGCACGACGTTGGCGGTGTGGAACGCGATCTGCTCGGTCTCGGCGAAGAAGTTGTCCGGGTTGCGGTCGAGCACCATGCGGCCGACCGGCTGTACCGGCACCTGCTCCTCCGGGATGATCTTGGTCGGGTCCAGCAGGTCGAAGTCGAAGTCGTGTTCGGCGTCCTCGGCGACCAGCTGCACACCCAGCTCCCACTCCGGGTACTGCCCGGACTCGATGGCGTCCCACAGGTCGCGGCGGTTGAAGTCGGGATCCTTGCCGGCGATCTTCTGGCATTCGTCCCAGATCAGCGAGTGGGTGCCGAGCACCGGCTTCCAGTGGAACTTCACGAACGTGCCCCGGCCCTCGGCGTTGACCAGGCGGAAGGTGTGCACGCCGAAGCCCTGCATCATCCGGTAGCTACGCGGCAGTGCCCGGTCCGACATCAGCCACATGACCATGTGCAGGCTCTCCGGCTGCAACGACACGAAGTCCCAGAACGTGTCGTGGGCGGACTGGGCCTGCGGGATCTCGTTGGGTGGCTCCGGCTTCACCGCGTGCACGAAGTCCGGGAACTTGATCCCGTCCTGGATGAAGAACACCGGCATGTTGTTGCCGACCAGGTCGTAGTTGCCCTGGCGGGTGTAGAACTTGGTGGCGAAGCCACGCACGTCACGGACGGTGTCGGCGGACCCGCGCGAGCCCGCCACGGTGGAGAACCGCACGAAGACCGGGATCTTCTCACCGCTGGTGAGGAACTCCGCCGTGGTGTGGGCGCTCAGCGTGTCGTCGTAGGCCTCGAAGTAGCCGTAGGCCCCGGCGCCCCGCGCGTGAACCACCCGTTCGGGGATGCGTTCGTGGTCGAAATGGGTGATCTTCTCCCGCGCGTGGAAGTCCTCCAGCAGGGTCGGACCGCGGGTGCCCGCGGTCAGCGAGTCGTCGGTGTGGCCGACCCGGACTCCCTGCTGCGTGGTGAGCACCGCGTCACGGTGATCGCTGCGGAACCGTTCGAGCTGCTCGTGCTTGGCGTCGTCACGGTCGGACACCGGGCTCTTCCCTTCCTTGGTGAAGCTGCTGACCGTCCAGGCGTACCCGATGACCGGGCCGGTAATCCGCCGCGACCCATCCGGTGGCCGCCCGGCGCCGAATGCCCCGTATGAACACCTCCAGCGAGACCCCGGACGAAGTGCGGCTGCCGCTGCGGAGCGCGATGTCGCTGGGTGTCGTGGCGCTGGCCGCCGCCCTGGGAGCCGGGCATCTGGTGGCCGCGCTGGTCAGCGTGAACGCCTCGCCGTACCTGGCGGTGGGCAACGAGGCCATCGACCTGACGCCGGTGGAGCTGAAGGACTTCGCGGTCCGCACGTTCGGGACCTACGACAAGCTGGTGCTGCTGCTGGGCATGGCCGTGGTGATGCTGCTCGTGGCCGCCGCGGCGGGGGCCGCCTCCCGCCGCACACCGGTCCCCGGCCTGGCGGTGTTCGCCGGGTTCGGCCTGGTCGGCGTGGTGGCGGTGCTGCGGCGTCCCGACCTGGACGTCGTGGCGGTGCTGGCGCCGGTGGCGAGCCTGGTCACCGGCGCGGCGGTGTTCGCGTTGCTGCACCGGCTCGGCCTGCGGGCCAGGCACGGGGTCGACGGCTCGCGGCGCGCTGTCCTGCTGGCCGGAGCCGGGGTGGTGGCCGGTGCCGGGGTGGCCGCGGCTGGCGGGCAGTGGCTGGCCGGGACCAGGGACGCCGAGTCGTCGCGGTCGGCCGTCGGGCCGCTGGTTCCGGCCCGGGCGGCACCGCCCATCCCGGCGGACGCGGACTTCGCCAAGCTGGGCACCCCGACGTTCCTCACCCCCAACCGGGACTTCTACCGGGTCGACGTCGCGCTGTCGGTCCCGCAGGTCCGGGCCGAGGACTGGAGCCTGCGGCTGCACGGGATGGTCGACCGGGAGGTGCGCTACCGCTACTCCGACATCCGCGACCGGCCACTGGTGGAGCGCACGATCACGATGACCTGCGTGTCCAACGAGGTCGGCGGGCCCTACGTCTCGACAGCCAACTTCGTCGGCGTCGACCTGGGCGATCTGCTCCGCGAGGCGGGTGTACGGCCGGGTGCGGAGCAGCTGTTCTCGACCAGTGTGGACGGCTGGACGTCGGGCACGCCGGTCGCCGCGGCGATGGACCCGGCCCGCGGAGCGATGCTGGCGATCGGGATGAACGGCGAGCCGTTGCCGGTCGAGCACGGCTTCCCCGCGCGGCTGGTGGTCCCCGGGCTGTACGGCTACGTCTCGGCGACGAAGTGGGTGACCGACCTGGAGGTCACCACCTGGCGGGCACGCCAGGCCTACTGGCTGCGACGGAACTGGGCCGAGCGGGCGCCGATCAAGACGCAGTCCCGGATCGACTTCCCCAAGGGGTTCGCGACCGTCCCGCCCGGACGTGTCCGGGTGGCCGGGATCGCCTGGGCGCAGCACACCGGGATCGCCAGGGTCGAGGTCCGGATCGACGCCGGACCGTGGCAGGACGCGATGCTCAGCGGCGAGGTCAACGTCGACACCTGGCGGATGTGGTGGGCGGAGCTGACCGTCTCCCCCGGACCGCACCAGGTCAGCTGCCGGGCCACCGACAAGGCGGGTTACACCCAGACCGGCGAGCGCGCCGGAACGGTGCCCGACGGGGCCACCGGGTGGCACACGATCAGCTTCACCGCCGGCTGAGCGGATTACTCGAAAGAGTGACCAATCCGTCGGCGGCCCGGCGGCGAATGACCCGTAGCAAGAGGTTCCCCCCGGAACCTTCCACTGTGGACCAACCAGAAACTGGAAGTGATTTCTGTGAGCAAGCTTCGTGTGGCCGGTACCGGTGTCGCCGCGGTCGCCCTGTTGTCGCTGGCCGCCTGTGGTGGCGGCGAGGACACCGCGTCGGGCGGCAACACCAGCGCGCCCGCCCCGCCGCCGTCGCCGTCCAGCTCGATGATGCCGCCGAGCGCACCCGCCGCGGGCGAGGGCGTCACCACCAACGCCGACGTCTTCGGGCCGGCGTGTTCGCAGCTGCCGCAGGGCAGTGCGCCCGGGTCGCTGGACTCGATGGGCCCGCAGCCGGTGGCCAGCGCGGCTTCGACCAACCCGCTGCTGACCAAGCTGGTGGCCGCGGTCAAGGCGACCAACCTGGTCGACACGCTCAACAGCCAGCAGGCCATCACCGTGTTCGCCCCCGCGGACCCGGCGTTCAACGCCCTCGGTGACGCCAAGTTCAAGGAACTGGCGGGCAAGCCGAACGAGCTGGCGCCGATCCTGCAGTACCACGTCGTCGGCAAGCGCTACGACGCCAAGGGTCTGGAAGGCGCGGGCAGCCTGGACAGTCTGAACACCGCGGGCGGTCCGCTGAAGATCGAGGGCAGCGGCGAGAACCTGACCGTCAACGGGGCGAAGGTCCTGTGCGGCAACATCCCCACCAAGAACGCCACCGTCTTCGTGATCGACAAGGTGCTCATGCCCGGCACCAACAAGTAACCGCTCCACCGGCCCGGGAAGGCCACCATGACGCAGGTGGCCTTCCCGGGCTTTCAGCGTGGGGTGACCTCCGCCATCGGCGACCAGCCCTCGGCGTCGGTGTGCACGTTGATGATCTCCGGTGTCGTGGCGACGACGTCGGGCATCCAGGCCATGGCCTCCTTGAAGTGGCCGGAGCCGACGTGCCGCTCCCCCGCCTCTGCCGAGGCGAACCCTTCGACCAGGACGAACTGGTGCGGTGTCTCCACGCTGCGCGACCACTCGAAGAAGAGGTTGCCGGGCTCGGCCCTGGTGGCTTCGGTGAAGTCCCGCACCCGGCTGAGCCACTCGTCACTGTGCTCGGGCCGGATCGTGAACTTGACGACGATGAAGATCATGCGAACTCCCTACGGCGTGAGGATGGCGCGGCCGCGGATGCGGCCGGCGGCGAGGTCGTCGATGGCGTCCTGGAACTTCTCCATCGGGTAGGTCGTGGTGTGCAGCCGGACGTGGCCCTGCGCGGCGAGCACCATGAGTTCGCGCAGGTCGTTGTAGCTGCCGACGAGGTTGCCGATGATGTTCACCTCGGCCGAGATCAGGTCGATCGTGGCGACGTCGACGTTCTCGCCGTAGCCGATGACGTGGTAGTCACCGGCCCTGCGCACCATCCGCAGCCCGTCCCGGGTGCTGCCGCCCTCGCCGACGAAGTCCAGCACCACCTCGGCGCCGTGCCCGCCGGTCAGCTCCAATACCTGCTCGGCGTGCGTGCCGTCGGCGACGACGCCGTGGTCGGCGCCGATCGAGCGGGCCAGCTCGACGGCGTCCGGGTTGCGGTCGACGACGACGAGTTCGGCCGCGGTGAGTGCCTTGAGCACCTGGATGCCGATGTGGCCCAGCCCGCCCGCGCCGATCAGCACGCACCGGTCGCCAGGGCGCAGCCGGGCCGCCGCTTTCGCCACCGCGTGGTAGGCGGTCAGCCCGGCGTCGGCCAGTGCGGCGACGTCGGCCGGCTCCAGGCTGTCGTCGAGCTTGACGACGCTGCGTGCCGACGTGCGCAGGTACTCGGCGTACCCGCCGTGGGTGTCGATGCCGGGGAACTGGCTCTGCTGGCAGTGCACGTCGTCGCCGGAGCGGCAGGCCCGGCACAGCCCGCAGGTCACCAGCGGATGCACGATCACCTTGTCGCCCTCGGCGACGTTGGTCACGGCGCTGCCGACGGCGTGTACCCAGCCGGCGTTCTCGTGTCCGATCGTGTACGGCAGCGTGACGCCGGACTTCTCCGCCCACTGCCCTTCCAGGATGTGGATGTCGGTCCGGCACACGCCGGCGCCGCCGATCCTGACGAGTACGTCGTAGGGCCCGGTGATCTCGGGCATGGCGACGTCGGTCAGTTCGAGGTCGCGGTGGTAGCCGACGACCTGGACGGCCTTCATGATGCGGTCTCCTCGGAGTCGGGGTAACGGGTACGCAGCAGGCCGCGGCAGAAGTGGGCGTTGCCCTCGATCGAGATGCGGGTGGCCCGGGCCATCCGCAGCCGCAGCGGCACCTGCCGCGGTGGGAAGGGGTTGCCGTCGCCGTCGACCAGCACCGGCTGGTCCCCGTCGAGCGGCAGGCCGATCGCGGCCCGCCTGCGCAGCAGCGCGGCGGTGGCCTCGTCGTCGGGCAGATCGGCGAGGGTGACGGCGTGCAGGTCCTCCTCCGCGAGGCTGTCGTCGGCACGCAGCAGCCGGGTCAGCGCGCGTTCCATCGCCGCGACGTGGGCCTTGTGCTGAAACGTCCGGCGCAGTTCGTCGAGGCTGGTCTCGGCCTCGGTGCCGAACGTTCCCCGGTAGCCGGCGTCGGCGGCGAGGCCGCGGTTGATCAGCTCGGAGTCGTGGTGGTCGTCCAGCTCGACGGTGACCGTGCGGGTCCACGGCAGGGCGGTGAGCGCGTCCCGCGCGTCGGACGCCATCAGGTAGGCGAAGTTCGGCGCGCAGAACGACGTCGGCAGGCGCAGGTGCACGGTGACCGCGTCGCCGTCGACCCGCAGTGAGCGCACGAAACCGAGGTCGGTGATCGGCTCGTCCAGCTCGGGGTCCACCACGGTCCCGAGCGCGGCGTGAGCGGCGTCGTAGGCAGTGGTCATCTCAGGCCACCGCCACGTCCTGTGGCTCCTCCCGCGGCAGCCGCAGTTCGGCGGGTACCGGGATGTCGTACATCGCGGCGGCGTTGAGCCCGAGGATCTTCTTCTTCTGCGCCGTGGTCAGCGGGGCGTACTCGGTCATGTCCTCGGGGATCTGGAAGTCGACGAACCGCTCGACCAGCCAGCGCGGGGTCCACAGGGCGTAGTCGCTGGAGAACTGGATGCGGTCCTCGTCCAGCCAGTAGAGCAGTTCCCCGATGATCTGGGCGAAGTACCGCGGCCTGGTGTGGATGAACGGGATCGCGACGGCCAGTCCGGCGTGGACGTTGGGCTCCTGCGTGGCGATCCAGCAGAAGTCCTCCAGCCGGGGCAGGCCGCAGTGCTCGATGACGAAGTTCAGCTCCGGGAAGTCGGTGGCGACCTTGTCGACGTCGGCGACGTCGAACGCGTCCCGGTCCAGCGGCCGGATCGTCGGGCCCTTGTGGATGTGGATGTTGCGGATGCCCAGTTCCTGCGCGGCCTCCAGGTAGCGGTAGGACCACGGGTCGTCCAGCTTCCAGCCGCGCGAGTCGCCGTGCCACTCCGCGGTGTAGAGCTTGCAGCCCTTCAGCCCGAAGCGCTCGGCGTCCCTGCGCAGCCGTTCCAGGCCGGTCTCGCCGAACCGCGGGTCCCAGTAGTGGTTGTAGGTGAGCTTGTCCGGGTGTGCCTGGGCCAGCGCGAAGGCCTCCTCGGTCTGGCCGAAACCACGCTCGTAGAACTCGCCGAGCCGGGCGGGCTGGAAGATCGCGTGATCGACGTAGCCGTCGTCGAACAGGTCGCGCATCAGCCGCTCGCCGCCCTGGTAGAGGTACTCCTCGTAGGGCCACACCTCGGACTCCGGGCTGAGGTTGCGGTGGTAGTCGTAGAAGCAGTCGATGAACTGCTTGCCGTGGATGTTGCGCTGGTTGGCCGGCCTGGCGTCCCACAGCGCGATGTGCGCGTCCACGATGAAGTACGTCTCGCCGTCCTTCACATACACCGTCGGTCTCCTTCTCCACGCGGCACGTTCGGGTGTCCCGACGCTAAGCAGCGGCTGACCTGGCGGGGAGCCCTCCGATGTCTCAAGATGAGACACCGGTCACGAACGCGCGCCGCGGCGATGTGTCACAGTCGGGTCATCGGCGCGACGAGGCGTTCGAGGAGGTGCCGGATGAACAAGGGCCCGCTGGCGACCCCACGGCTGTCCGCCTCCTGGCGGCGCAGCGAGTACTACGGTGCGCCCGCCGAGGTCGTCGACCCGGTGTTCAGCGGCGCGGTGGACGAGGAGTCGCTGTTCTTCGAGTGCGGCCAGCAGGTGCTGACCGGCCTGCACGACAGCCTCACCGACGAGCCGGTCAGCCTGATGCTCACCGACCAGGACGGGCACGTGCTGTCCCGCCTGTGCGGTGACAGCACGCTGGTCGACGCGCTGGACCGCACCTACCTGGCGCCGGGTTTCGCGTTCTCCGAGCGGGAGGTCGGCACCAACGGCCTCGGCCTCGCGCTCGCCGACCGCACCCCGGCGCTGGTGCGGGGCGACGAGCACTACTGCACCGGGCTGCGTGGCTACACCTGTGCCGCCGCGCCGGTGCTGGACCCGGTGAGCAGGCAGCTGCTGGGCAGCGTCAACCTGACGACCTGGTCGCAGCGCTCGGAGGGGCTGCTGGTGGCGCTGGCGCAGTCGGCCGCCGGGCAGACGTCCGCACTCATGCTGGCGCGCGGGCAGGGCCTGGCCCTGCGGCCGACGCCACGTGGCGAGGTGTTCCGGGTCTACTCGGCCCCGTCCGACGACGACCCGCCCGTGCTGTCCGGCCGGTGGCATGCCGCGCTGGCCGAGGTCGAGGCGGCGCTGGCCGACGGGCGGCCGGTCGGCGTGGTCGGTGAGCCCGGCGTGGGCAAGGCGGTGCTGCTGGCCTGGGCGCTGCGGCGGCGGTATCCGCACGACCGGATCCTGACCACCCGCCCGCCCGACCCGCGCGACGCCGAGTCGTGGCTGGCGTTGTGGGCACCGGAGCTGGGCAAGGACCACACCAGCGTGGTCGCGGGCCGGGTCGACGGCCTGCCGTCCTGGGCCGCGGCCGAGCTGGCCGGGATGGTCGCGGCCGGGTCCGCCCGCCCGTTCACGGTCACCGCGCGGGACGCGGCGGCCATCCCCGAGCCGCTGGCCAGGCTGCTGGCGACGGTGGTGGAGCTGCCGCCGCTGCGGCACCGGCCGGACGACGTGCTGCCGCTGGCCGAGCACCTGGCCCGGCGCAGCCGTGGCCGTCCGGTGCGGTTCACCCCGGCCGCGGTCCGGGCGCTGCGGGTCTACCACTGGCCGGACAACGTCGAGCAGCTGCGCCGGGTGGTCCGCGAGGCGGCGGGCAGGAGCGACCTGGTGGACACCCGGCACCTGCCGCCCGAGGTCCTGTGCGGCCCGGCCCACCAGCTCACCCGCATCGAGGCGCTGGAACGGGACGAGATCGCGCGCTGCCTCGCCGAACCGGGGATGACCGTGACCAGGGCGGCGCGGATCCTCGGCATGAGCCGGGCGACGATCTACCGCAAGATCGCCCACTACGACATTCCCGTCCCCGGCAGGGGCCCGGCCTGACTGTCCATTGTGGACGTCTCAAAGTGAGACACCGCGGCACTGCGCCGGCGGCGTCACCGCACCTACCTTTTCGTCCAGGACACAACGAGAAGGAGCGGGCGGATGAGCAAGAACGTACTGGTCACCGGAGCGGCGCGGGGCATCGGCAAGGGTATCGCGTTGCGGCTGGCCGCCGACGGCCACGACGTCGCGGTCAACGACATCGCCGCCAACGCCGGGGAACTGGAGACCGTCGCCAAGGAAATCCGAGACGCGGGCAGGCGGACCGCCACCATCACCGCGGACGTCTCGGACCCGGCGGCTGTCACCGGCATGGTGGAGCGGACCGTCGAGTCGCTCGGTTCCCTCGACGTGATGGTCGCGAACGCGGGAATCGCCCAGGTGCTGCCGCTGCTGGAGGTCACTCCGGAGGACTGGGACCGCATGCTGGCCGTCAACGCGCGCGGTGTTTTCCTGTGCTATCAGGCCGCGGCAAGGCAGATGATCGCGCAGGGCAACGGCGGCAAGATCATCGGCGCGGCGTCGATCGTGGCACACCGGCCGTTCGCCCTGCTCGGGCACTACTCGGCGTCCAAGTGGGCGGTGCGTGGCCTCACCCAGGCCGCTGCGATGGAGTGGGCCCAGCACGGCATCACCGTCAACGCCTACTGCCCCGGCATCGTCGGAACGGCGATGTGGGACCTCATCGACGAGAAGCTCGCCGAGTCCGAGGGGCTGCGTAAGGGCCAGGCGATCGAGAAGTACTCCAACCTGATCCACCTCGGCCGGGTGTCGGTGCCGGAGGACGTCGCGGCCTACGTCTCCTACCTCGCCTCCCCCGACTCCGACTACATGACCGGGCAGTCGGTGATGATCGACGGCGGGATCCAGTTCGCCTGAGCGCGCACGGCTCATGCCGTGAAGGGGGCCCTCACGGCGTCTCATGCCGTGAGGGCCCCCTTCACGGCATGCTTGCCACCGACACGTGGGCGGATAGCCCGCTGTCCGGCGTGAAGGCCGAGTTTCTGTCGTCTCATGTGCTGAAGGTGGCCTTCACGAACATCCCGTCCTGGGGTGCGGCCTCACCAGTCACATCCGGCCCAGCAGACCCAGCCGTCACCACGAAAGAGACCCAGCAACCTCCCCCAATGTGGCATTGGGGAACTTGAACTCCCCCAATGCCACATTGGGGGCACACAGCACCCCGGCTTCGCCGGGACCCTGACGTCTCATGCCGTGAGGGCCCCCTTCACGGCATCGCGGTCACCAGGGGCGGAGGCGGTCAAGCCAGCGGTCGACGGTGTCCTCGTAACGGCCGGGGTCGTAGGTGGCCTGCGCCTTGTCCACCGCGGCCATGACCGGGACGCGGACCGCGTCCGCCCACTCGGGCAGGGCGAAGAGCTGGCAGTAGTAGCCCTCACGCATCTGCACGGTGCCGAGGTGCTCGTAGCCCCGGGTGGCCTCGCCGACGTCCAGGCCGTAGGCGTCGGCGGGGACACCCGGGTCGTAACTGCGCACGACGATGACCGTCGGCCGGGCACCGGTGACCCGTGTCGTGGGGTCCTCGGTGCGGTGCGCGATCGGTTCGTCGTTGAGACCGATGAAGTCGATCGTCGTCCAGCGGCTGTAGTACGGCATGGCGCCGGCGTCGTTGACCGCCAGGCTGCGCAGCGCAGGCGGCACGGCGGCGTCGGCGAGGCCCCGTCCGATGGGCACGTGGGCGCGGGCGAGGTCGGGGCCGTAGTTGGCGATCAACGCCAGGTCGGGTGCCTGCACGCCGGTCACCGCGACCCAGCCGACCGCGACAGCGCCGGCGCCGGAGGCCAGCCACCGGCGGCGGAGGGACCCGGCGGCCAGTCCGGCGGCGAGACACAGCACGGGAAACGCGTGGTAGGCGAACCGGTGGAGGTAGTCCATCGTCGGGCCGGACACCACGTAGGTCAGGTAGGTGGCGCCGACGGTCGCGGTGAGGACGACGCCGGGCCAGCGGGTTTCCTTGCGCAGCAACAGCAGCAGCGTGCACATCAGCAGCGGCAGGAGCACCGGAACCGTTGTCTCCAGCCAGATGCGGCCGGCGTCGACATTGCCGAACTTGACGTAGAACGTGTTCGGGAAGGCGTGTCCGTAGTAGGCCCACCGCCACGCGAAGTACGCGCCGCCCGCGACGGCGGCGCCACCGGTCCACAGCCAGGCGGCGCGGTCCCGGCGGTTGGTCCAGAGCCAGGCGGCGAACGCGGGCAGGGCGGCGAGCACCCCCTCGGGCCGGAGCATGCCTGCGAGCACCAGCAGCAGCGGCGGCTCCCAGGCGCGGACGGGCCGCCCGTCGACGGCACGCAGACCGACGATCACCACCCGCAGCAGCAGCGCGGCGAACGCCATGGTCTCCAGGCCGCCGGTGATGTGGAAGTAGGTCGGGACGAACACGGCGTAGGCGCCGCCCGCGACGATCGCGGAGACCACGCCGTAGCGCCGGTGGCAGTGGCGGACGAGGAGCACCAGCGCGACCGCCCCGGCGGCGAACGAGGTCACCTTCGCCACGAACGCGAGGTCGAGGCCGAGCCAGGCGAACGGGGTGTGCCAGAGCATCCAGAGGAAGTTCGTGAAACCTTCGACCGGGTCCTCGCCGACGTTCCACACCGGGCCGTGCCCCTGGGCGAGGTTGTCCGAGTAGCGGAAGGTGATGTAGGCGTCGTCGATGGTGAAGAACCACGCCGCGCGCGTGCCGAGCAGGAACAGCAGGCCGAGTCCGAGCGTGACGGGCAACCAGGTCCGCCGGGCACGGCTGGGCTCCGGCTCCTCGCCGGGCGCGATCGCCGGATCAGAAGCTGCGACAGTCACGCGCCCGCCCTTTGACAACTTTGATTACCGATCCCCCGATCCGGCGGGAAATCTATCAGCCGCCACGATCTCGAACAGCGCCTGGTCGACGTCGAACCGGGCGGGCAGCTCGCCGTTGTCCACCGCCGTGACCAGGTCTGCCCGCAGCTGCCCGCGCCAGCGCGACCACACCTCGGCCACCGCGTCGCGCACCCGGCCGGGGCGGCCGTCGCGCTGGATCCGCGGCAGGCCGCAGCGGCCGCGGAGATCCTCGACGCCCGCTACGCCGTACCGATTGCACTACGAGGCCGAGCAGCCGGACAAGATCGCGGGCTACGTCGAGGTCGCCGACCCGGAGCGGGAGTTCCGCGCCTACGCCGGGCAGCGCGCCCGGGTGCTGGCCGTCGGGGAATGGCTCGACCTGGCCGCCGGCCGCGCCCGGCGATCGGCGTGACCCCGGCTCAGGGCTGGTAGGTACACAGCGCGGCAACGCTGTTGGACTGCTCCACGACCGTCTTGCCGTCGACGGTGATCTTGCACGTGCTGTCCTTGTCGCCCAGCTTGAAGTCGACGGCGGTCACCGTGACCGTGGTGAACGCCAGGTCGTCCATCGTCAGCGTCTGGCTCCAGGTCTTGCCCTTCTCGACGACTTCCTGCGAGTTGGTGGTCCAGCCGCTGCTCCATTGCACGTTGGCCTTCGCGGCGGTCGTCACCTCCACGATCACGGTGTGCTTGCCGGCCGCACTCGGTGCGGCGCTGGCTGGGCTGGATCCGGCGTCCGCGACGACCGGTGGCGCCGCCGCGGTGGGCATGCCGTTGGCGGTGTCGCTGACGGCCTTGCCGAACGCGGCGGTCCAGATCACGCAGATGGCCAAGCCGATGGCGGAGAGTACGACGGCGGTGATCGCCATGCCCTTGTTGCTCGCCTGTCCGCGGTTCGCACGCAGCGTCCCGATGATGCCGAAGATCAGGCCGAGGATCGTCAGCGGCCACGCGACCACGCCGATGAGCGGGATGAACGCGAAGATCAGGCCCACCAGGCCGAGCACGAATCCGGCGGTGCCAAGGCCGTTCTTCGGCTGGGCCGCGGCGGGCGAAGGCGGCGTGGGAGCGTAGGACACGGTTGCCTCTTTCAGGAGCAGCGGCGACACGACCGAGTGCGGTCACGTTCTGCGGCCTCCGTCGTCGCATGGGCCGCGCGTGTAACAGCTCCGGAAGCCCGCGCTTCGTCACGGAACGGACTCGGAAGCCGCACTCGTCGCGCATTTCGGCAGGTACCGACCGTGAGCGGCGCCGTCGGCGTTGTTACCTAAGGTGAGATTCTGGAACGTCAAGTTCACTCGTCCGGGGCATAGCTTCGCAAAGCGGTTGACACGGCGGCGAAACTGATCGGCGTGACCACGGAATGGGCGCTGGTACTTCCCGGCGACCTCGACGACTACGACTGGGCGGTGACCGAGAGCCGGGGCGTTCTCCTGCATGCCGTCCTCCAGCACGGGAGCCGCCGGTTCCCCACGATCGTCTACGACCCCTACCGCATCGTCCAGGACGCCGCCCTGGTGACCGGAGAGTCCGGCACCTTCTACGAGCCGAACGTGATCCTGGTGTCCGAGGTGACACAGGAATCCATCCGGCGAGACGGCGACCGGCTCCTCGCGGGCGGGCACCTGGACTGGCTGCTCGGCCTCGCCCCCGCGAGCGGGGCGGAGTGGTCGCTCGCCGTTCCCGACGCAACCGACTGGACCCGCGTCGACGAACTCGGCACCCTGTCCGCGGAGCTGGCCTACGGCGAACGGCGGTTCCCGCTGACCTTCTTCGACCTGGAGCGGCTTGCCCAGGCCGTCGGATGGGACGGCGTCGACGACTTCTTCGAACGCCGTAGCCGGCCCCGGCCCGTCGACTTCCACGAGGACAACGTCATCGTCCTCCCGGCCTTGACCCGGCACGCAGCCAAGGCCGCGGTCGAGGACCTCACGCGGCGAGGCGAGTTCGACTGGCTGCTCGGCTAAATCCTGGCCCTGCGCACCCGCACGAACCCCACCACGGCGGCCACCGCGGGCAGCCCGAAGAACAGCGCGCCGAAGGCCAGCGCCTGCAGCGCGGTGCCCGCGTCGCTGAACGGGCCGTACCAGCCACTGTCCAGCAGGGACAGGAAGTTCGGTCGCGCGGGGAACAGGATCCGGTCGCCGGCACCGACGAGGTAGCCTGCCGCGTTGACGAACGCCGTCACGCCGAGAAGAACCAGCAACGCCACGAACGGCAGCAGCCCGGCGACGCCGGTCACGGTGAGCATCCGCTCGACCGGGGCGGGCCGGGACACCGCGGGTGCCGCCCGCGTGTCCGCGGCCGCCTCGGACCGGCCGGACGCGGGCAGCCACCGGGTGAGGTCGACCAGCAGGTCGGCGAGGGTGAGCAGGGTGGCGTCGAAGCGGCCGTACGCCTCCTTGCCGAGGGTGCCGTCGGCGAGCACGACCGGGGTCGTCCCGAGGCCGCGGCGGGCCAGCTCCCGTAACGCGGCGGGTGGCAGGGTGCGGCGGGCGAACGCCTCGTCCGAGCAGAGGACCACGTAGCCGTCGTCGAACTCCGGCACGCCCATCCGCTCGATCTCTGGCACGCCGGCCGGACGCCAGGCGCCCAGGTGCCTGCGGTCGCCGACGTACAGCCGCGGGGTGTCCGGCGCCCGCAGCCACACCACGTGGCGGTAGGCGCGCTCACGGTCGGCCTCCTCGACGGAGTGGACGAACGCCACCACGTCGTGCCCGCGGTAGGTGAACTCCGCGGCTTCGACGACGGCGAGATCGGTGAAGGTGCCGAACGAGGGCCGCTGCACCGAGCCAGGCGGGAAATGGCGCGCCGGCTGCTGGCGCAGAAGCCGCTGGAACTCCCGCCGCTTGCGCCGGGTACTGAGGCGGCCGGCCAGCCCGATGGCGAGCACGCCGATCAGCAGGCCGCCGCCGATGACGATGATCGCCGCCTGATCATGCATACCCGACCCTAACCCCCGGCCCGGGTGGACGCGCCCGGTGCGCAGCGGACCGCACCGGGCGCGTGGCGTACCGGCGTCAGCCGGTCACCAGGGACAGCCCGTACACTCGCAGGATCTCGTTGACCGGCTGGAAGTAGCAGGTGGACGTACTCCCACCGGACACGACGCCCTGCGCCTGCGTGCCGGAGATGAACGCACCGCCGGAATCACCGGGCCGGCACTGCGCGTTGGTCGCGGTGAGGCCGCCGACCGATCCCTGCGGGTAGTTCACCGTCTGGTTCTTCCGGCCGATCGTGCCGCGGGTGACGCCGGTGGTCGAGCCGGACTTCGTCACGCTGGCACCGGTCGCCGCCTCGGTCGAGCCACGCACCGGGCCGACACCGGCCACCGAGCCGGCCGGGGTCCAGGAGCTGTTGGTGCGCACCCAGGCGTAGTCGTTGCCGGGGAACGACGCGCCACCCCACTGGCCGAGTGCCTGACCGTTCTTGGTCAGCGCGCCGCCGCCGGTCTCCGTCCGGCAGTGCCCGGCGGTCACGAACCCGCCGCGCACCGAGAAGCCGATCGAACAGCGGGACTGGCCGATGTTGTAGGCCTCGCCGCCCTGGAAACTGGGGTAGTACTGCGGTACCTCGGGCGACTCCTCCACCCGGACCTCGGACAGCCCCGCGGCCGCCGCGACGGCCTTCGCCTTCTCGGAGTGGCCGGGCAGCACCGTCAGCGTGACCGAGTTGTTCGCCACGTCGGGGCCCCACCGGGTAATCCACTTCGGCACCGACGGCGCGATCGAGTTCAGCTTGTCCGTCATCGCGTCCAGGGCCGCGGCACTGGTCCGGACCAGTTTCGGCCGGGCACCCGCCCTGGTCACCTCGGCGGCCTTCGCCCGGTCGGTCACGCCGACCACGAGCGCACCGGACGCGTCGTCGATCCAGGCGCCGCCGAACGCCTCGCCGAGCGTGGAACGCAGCGTCTGCTCGATGGTCGCGGCCTGGGTTTCGTCGGTGGCCGGAACCTGTTGCGGCGCTGCGAAAGCCGCGGGGCTCAGCGGAGCGAGGGCGGACAGCAGGCAGGCTGCCATGATCGTCATTGATCTCTTCTTGGTCACCCGTGGTCTCCTTCGCGCGGGTAGGCGCGCCGCACCGTGACGGCGTGCCGCTGTTGGCTACGAAGACGGAATGACCGGTCAAACCGCGGTGTGTACGGACCTTCCCGAGGTCCCCGGTCCGGTCCAGTAAGAGAGTATCCAACAGCGTTGCCAGGCAACAGGTTTGCGTCGCGACCGCCGACTAAAGTAGGGCGACGGGTACCACCACGCTTGCCGATACGATTCGGTCGCGTGACTGGAGAACACCTTCGTCCGGCGGCGCCGGGTCCCGAGAAGATCACCGTGTTGCGTGGCGACCTGCCCTGCCCCGGCGTCCGGGCCGGCCGGGTCGCCGCCTACGAGTTCGACATTCCCGAGGGCATGTACGTCCGGCCCGGCGCGGGGCGCAGGCAACGCGCGTTCCTGCTGCTGGACGACTCGGTCCAGCTCAACCAGCCGGTGGTGTTCCCACCGGAGCGGGCCGGCTGGTGGTACATCGACCTGGTGGACATCCGCGAACAGGGCGACACCATTCACGTCACCGACCACTACGTCGACTTCATCGTCGGCCCGCCCGGACTCCCGTACCGCGTACTCGATCTGGACGAACTCGGTGAGGCCATGACTTCCGGAAAACTGGCCCCCGCTCAGGTCGCACACGTGCTGACCGCCACCCAGACGTTCGCCGACCGGCACTTGCTGGGTAAGGACCACCGCGGCCCCGGCTGGCTCGACTTCCCGCCGACCGCGCTCGCGCCCGTGCGGGACATCGTGATACCCGGCCCCTGACTGGCCCAGGCCTACCTCAACGGCACGGCACGACCGACGCCTCGGCGGCTGCCGCACACACGTTGGAGCGGGTTGCGGGCCGGGACCGGCGAGGCCGAACAGACTGTTCGATCCCGCCGCCGCGGCCCGCCTCGTCCACGCCTACTTCTTCCAGGTGACCGGGGCGTCCTTGTATTCATCGCTGTCGGTGTAGGTCGCGCCGCCGACCTCGCCGCCTTCGCGGATCGCCTGCAGCTCACACGTTTCGTACTTCGCGCCGACGGTGGTGAAGTCCTTCTTCGCGGTCTCCGACTTGCACTGCGGGGTGTCCCCCGTGATGACCACGCCGGTGCCACGGCCATCCGGGCCGACCGCGCGGAGCCGCATCGAACTGTAGGCGAGGTCGGTACCGCCGACGTTCTCCACAGTGGACCGGATGTACACCGGGATCATGCCCTTGGCCTTGTCGCCGTAGGACGCGAGATCCGCGTTCGACCCCAGTTCGATCGCGTTCACCGTGACCGCGATGGTGCCGGACTTGTCCTTGCCGTACTTGAACGCCACCACCGCGCGCTCGCCGACCTTGAGTTCGGTGCCGGGCGCGGCGACCTCGGCCGAACCGGCCGGTGCCCCGGCGGGCGCGCTGGCTTCTGCGGCAGGTGGGGCCGGGGGCGCGGGAGGAGGCGCGGCCGGCTCGTCGCCCCCACCACCACAGGCGGAAAGCAGGGTCAGCGCGGCAAAACTGGCGGCCAGCATCGCGTAACGTTCGAACTTCATGGGTCTCCTCGGACTCTCCGCAGAACCGGTCATGGCCTGCTCACCACGCACCGATACGGCGAACGGACCACCCAATGTGGCCCGTTCGCGGACAAACTAACACGATCGCTTACGCCGATCGGCCCTCTCGCAGCCCCCGCCGCGGAGATGAGCGAATCCCCGACGCCGCCAAGGTAAGCGGGCTAAAACACAGGTCAGCCGCGCCTGCCCACCCTGGACGCCCGCATCTCAGCACGACGATCGTCCTCGCCTCTAACGGCTGCCGGGTATCAACTGATGTAGCGAAATCCCCCGTTCGGGTCTCCGGATGGGCGCGGATTCTCATCACTCGGGAAGAACCACCGAGGTTGAGTAGGGCTTCTGGAGGCGGGGTGACCTGGGACGCCGCGTCGGTCGCTGGTGTAAGCATTTGGCGGTCAGGACCGGTGACACCGGTTGCCACCGAGCGGCGGCAACTTCCCACGCAGGTGACTGGTATTGCTGAGAACCCAGCTCGGACGCGACAGCCATCCCCACTATCGTTCGCGGCTAGAAAGAGAGTTGCTGCTCGAGCCACGCGGCCGCAGACAAGGGCTGCCGGCTTTCCCTCACGCCCCTACTGAGTTGCCGTCCGACTAGCATTTCGCCTCTGCGGCGAAGTCGATGGAAATCCGGCGCCGGCTGCATCGCCAGTCTTGGGCTTGTGGTCAGGACGGCTGCGGGCGGGATGTCAGTACGAGGAGCTGTTGGCGGCCGTTGGCGGGGGGGTGACCTTGATCCTGTCGACCTGCATCTTCTTGTACCGGGGCGCGGTCCTCGGTGGCCCGGCCCGGGTGCCCGCGGTGGATCACGACCGACGACGCTTCACCCCACGCCTCACCATCGTCCGCGCCGCATCGCACCCGCAGCCGTTTGCCGCTCGTTCGTGCCTGCTTCGGCAACAGGTCGGCCTCCGACACGACGCCGATCACCCGGCCGCCCTCGTCAACGACCGGCATGGCGCTGACCCCGTGCGTTGCCAGCAGCTGTGCGACCGACTTGAACGCGAAAGCGTCTCCCCGGCTCGATCGCGGGTCAGGCTTCGCGCCGGTCGGATCCCAGCGTGAAGTACGCCTCTTCCTCCTGCGCGAAGTGCAGGGTAAGGATGGCGTCCAGCCCGTACAGCGTGGCCCGCAGGTCGTCGGCCTGGTCCGGCCGCAACCCCGAGGGCGACTCGGCGAGGTGCCTGCCGAGCCTGCGCACGAGCCGCGCGATCTCCACGTGCGACCGGCTCATCGTGGCCGTGCCCTCCGGCCCGCCCACCGCGTCGGCCAGCGCCGGGTAGAGCTGCGTCTCTTCGGCGTTCTCGTGCGGGAGCAGCCGTTCGACGAGCATGCGGTAGGCCGTGCGCACGCTCGCGTCGGTGTCCGCCGTGCCGATCCCGGACAGCGCATCGGCCGCCTGGCGGACCGCGAGCCGGGTGGTCAGCAACTCGTTGTGCTCACCGGCAAACCGGTCGAGCAGCCGGTCCACGTCCGCCGAGCCGGCCCGACGGCCCCGGAGTACGCGCAGCGCGTTGAGGATGGCGGCCACGTCGATGGCCTCCTGTGCGATCGCGCCGGCGACAGGCGCCAGCCACCCGGCCGCCGCGAGAAGCATCGCCACAACGGACAGTCCGGTGCCCAGGACGGCGCTCTGCGCCGCGACCCGGCGCGTGTAGCGGGCCGTCTCCACTCCGTCGGCCAGCCGGTCGATACGGTCGTCGACGATCACCGCGTCCGCGGCCTGCACCGCCGCTGTGGACCCACGCGAGCCCAGCGCCACCCCGATGTCGGCGGCGGCGAGCGCGGGAGCGTCGTTCACGCCGTCACCCACCATCACGGTCACCGCACGCTCGTGCTCGGCACGGACCCGGTCCACCTTGCCGGCCGGATCGGCCCGCGCCTGCACGTCGTCCAGCCCCAGCATCGCCGCGACCTCACCGGCGTTGTCCACCCGGTCCCCGGTGAGCAGCACGACGCGGGACATCCCCGCCGCCCGCAGGCGGCGCAGAGCACGGGGAGCGTCGGACCGCAGCCGGTCGCGGACCAGCAGTGCGGCGGCGACCTCGTCATCGATCGTCACCCACACCACGGTGGCCAGGTCGAGCCTGCCTCGCCGGGCGGCGGCCCGCGCCCACGCGGGCACGGCACGGTCCTGGGGCAGCTTGCCGACACGCACCCGCCTGCCACCGACCGTCCCAGTCACTCCCTCACCCGGCGTGTCCACAACGGACTCCGCGAAGCCGGGCGACGCGGCGGCTCTGAGCACGGCACCGGCCAGGACGTGTGACGAGTACTGCTCGACGGCAGCCGCCGCGGCGAGCACCTCGGTGACCAGCACACCTGGGGCACAGACGACGTCGGCCACCTCGGGCCGTCCCTCGGTCAGGGTGCCGGTCTTGTCCAGCACGAGCGTTCTCGCGTGTCCGAGGGTCTCCAGCGCGGCACCGCCCTTGACGACCACGCCACGACGGGACAGCCGGGACATGCCCGACGTCACCGCGATCGGGACCGCGAGCAGCAACGGACAGGGGGTCGCGGTGACGAGCACGGCGACCGCGGGCCCGGGCTGGCCCGCGACAACCCACGCGACACCCGCGATGGTCAGCGCCAGCGGCACGAACCAGATCGCGATCCGGTCGGCCAGGCGCGCGATGGGCGCGGTGTCGGCGGCGGCCTGACGGGCGAGCGTCACCACGCCGGCGTAGGTGCTGTCCGCCGCCGTCGCGTCCGCACGCAGATCGGCGGCGGCACCGGCATTGACCACGCCGCTGCGAACCCGGTCGCCTGCCTGCCGTGTCACCGGTACGGCCTCGCCGGTCAGCGCGGACTCGTCGAACACCGCTGTCCCGAGCAATGTGCCGTCCACCGGGACGACCTCACCGGTGGCGACCACCACGGTGTCGCCCGGCCGGACCTGGTCACTGTCGACGGTGCGCAATTCGTTCCCGGCACGCAGGCGCGCCCGCTCCGGCCGGCGCCGGGTCAGCGCGGACAGGTCCTTGTGGGCACGCCGCCGCGCCCTGGCCTCCAGCAGTTCACCGGTGGCCACCATCAGGGCGACGATGGCACCGGCGAGGTACTCGCCCACGGCCACGGTCGTGACCAGTGCGAGCACGGCGAGCACGTCGACACCGAACCGGGCACGCCACAGCGCACGCACCATCGACGTCGCCGCCGGAACGGCGACGAACACGGCCGCGGTGGCCCAGAGCGCGTCCGACAGTGGCACGGCCACCAGCCGCGCGCCGGCACCGCCCGCGAGCAGGAGCGCCACCACGACCAGCTGGCTCACCACCCACGGGGACGTGTGCTCAGCCGGAGTGGTGACGTGCGATGGCACGCTGCACCTCGTCCACTCGGCGCCGGCGGATCTCGTCGGCCGCTGCCTTCTCCGCCGCGGTCAGCACCACCGCGTCGGGACCGGGGAAAATCAGGGTCTCGCGGTCGTCGCGCAGCCACCGCACGCGGTAGGGCGGCGCGCCGTCGGGTGAGCTCACCTCGACGATGCGGCCGAGCTGGTCGGCGTTGCCCACGACGGTGCTCTTGACGAGCAGCCAGTCTCCGGTGCGCGCCCTCATGGTGTACTCCTCGTCTCGGGTTCTGGTCGCGAACGTGTGGTCCTCAGTCCTCAGTCCTCAGGTGGGCGGACGACCGCCACCGGGCACGGTGCATGGGTCACCAGCGCCTGGCTCGTCGAGCCGAGCAGCATGCCCGGATGTCCGAACCTGCCGCGGCTGCCCACGACGACCAGACGTGCCGCGCCGGCGGCGGTCAGCAGGGCACCGGGTGGCCGCTCCCGGATCACGCGGGCCTCAACCTGAAGACCCGGGTGTTCGCGCCGGCAGGCAGTCAGCTGATCGTCGAGCATGCGGCGGCACTGCTCGACGATGCGGTCCGGGTCGGCCGTCAGCACGCCGGCACCGACGGTGAGCTCGGTCCAGGCGTGCAGCGCGACCAGTGGTGCACCACACCGGACGGCGTGACCGGCGGCGAACCGGATCGCCGCGGAGCCGGCCACCGAGCCGTCGACACCGACGACGACGGGTCCGTCATCCGGGATCCCGCCGCGCACCACGACCACCGGGGTCGCGGCGTGGGCGACGATCGCCAGTGCGACGGAACCGGCGAGCATGCCGTCGACGCCACCGAGGCCACGTCCGCCCAGTACGACCGACACCGCACCATCCGCGTAACGCAGCAGCGCCGGAACCGGGCCGGCGCCGTCCAGTACCGAGTCGATGACGACGTCCGGCGCCGCCGCCTCGGCCACCCGGACCGCCGCGGTCAGCCAGATCCGGCCCTGGGCGCGCACCGCCGCCCGAAGCTGCGCGGCACCAGGCAACGGCTCACCGTCGACATCGAGGTCGCCACAGGCATGGACGAGCCTGAGATCGGCTCCCCGCCGGGCCGCGTCACGGGCCGCCCACCGCACCGCGTCGAGTGCGGCGGGCGACCCGTCGACCCCGCACACCACCACCGCGGTCACGACCGCCTCACCTCGTGGTGGTCGTCCCAGACGTAGTCGAGCCGGTTGCGTACCTCGACCACACCGGGGATCGCCTTGGTGAGCGTGGTCGCCAGGTCCACGTCACCGCGGTAGGTGACGAGCCCGAGCAGGGTGACCACTCCGTGCTCGACACCGACGCCGACCGCATCCGACGGAACCCGCAGCCCGTCGGTGAACACGCTGCGCCACACCTCCGCGCCGATCTCGGCGTCCGGCCGGATCAGCGGGCGCAACAGGTCACGCCGCGCCACGACGCCGGTGAGCTTGCCGTTCTCGGTGACGAACAACCGCCGGATCCGGTGCTTCTCCAGCGCCCGCGCGGCAACCGACACCGGCTCGCCGGCGTCGACAGTGATCGCGGGCGCGGTCATCACATCGCGCGCTCGCGGTCCGGTGCGGTATCCGCGCACACGCCGCCGCCACCACGGTGTACGGCGTCGCGGGCGCAACAGGTCGGCCTCGGAGACGACGCCGAGCACTGTCCCGTCTCTCGCCACCACCGGCACGGCGCTGACGCCCCGCCCACCGAGTACTTCGGCGATCGTCTTCAGGTCGGTGCCGGGCTCCACCGTGTACGGAGCCGTGGTCATCACCGACCGAACCTGGAGCTCCTGCGGACCCGGACCGTCCGTGGCGACCACGGCGAAGTCGGCTTTGTCAGTCACGATCGGACTCCCCTCTCCTAGGACCGCGTCCACCGCTGCTGCTCGCGTCGCCATGCCCGATCCCACTGGTCGTAGCGGTACCGGTCGAGCAGCAGGTGCAGCAGGGCGCAGGCACCGAACAGCAGGAGACACACGGCTACCCAGACCCCGAGGCTCGCGGACACCGCGTTGATCGCCGCCCCGGCGCGGCTCAGTGGTGGCGCGACGGGGTTTCCGTCACCGTCGAGCCAGATGGGGACGCGCTCCCCGGCCTTGGTGCCTTCCTCGGCCGGCACCTTGCCGGTGCGCTCGGCCCCGTTGGGCATGAGCCAGACGGCCTCGGTGGGATGCCGGTCGGCGACGACGCCGTCGGCCTGGCCGTCTTCCGGCTGACCGTCGGTCAGCAACGTCGCGGTGGCCGGGTGGCGGGTCCGGCTCTCCCAGTCGGACCGGGCGCTCTGACTCGCGTAGACCTCCGACCCCAGTGCTGCCGTGAACGGCAGCGCCGCGAATGCCACCAGGACGGCGGCCAGGACGACAACGGCTTCCAGCCGGTCGGATCCTCTGGCGGCGGTCTTGTCACGTCCTCGGGCGGTCTGCCACAGCTGCCGCCTCCAGGCACGCAGGGTTCTCATGTCGTCCTCCGGGTTTCGGTCAGGGAAGTTCGGGAATGGGGCGGGCGACGTCGGCCGCCGGACGGCGTGAGGTCATCCGCACCGGGTAGCCGTAGCCGAGACGCAACAGGGTGTGCACCGTGCCGGCGTCACCGAAGATCCGGTCCAGTTCGGTCCGGGTGTCCGGGGTCTCGAACGGCTGCGAGACGAACGACGACGCCAGACCGAGCGCGGTGGCGGTCAGCAGCACGCGCTGCATCACCATGCCGCCCCTCAGGTCCGCTCGCGGCCCTTCGCCACCGGTCAGCACGGCGGCCAGTAACGGCTGCCGTTCGTAGGCCCGCGCCGGCAGGTCCGGATTGGCGTGCGATCCGCGTTGCGGGACGAACTGGTCCTCCAGCGCCGGCGGTGCCGCCGACACCGTCGGCACACCGTCCGGGCTGGCGACGTCGCGGCCGGTCCACCGAGCGGCTTCGGCGGCATAGCGGCTGTCGGTGCCGTGGACCATCTCCGCCTGCCGGACCAGCGACGCGACGGCCTCGTAGCGCGAGGGCTGGTCCAGGAAGTCCAGCCGGCCTCCCGCGGTCTGGGCCGCGCGGCTCAGCCTCGCCCGCGATGCTTCCGGTACAGGCCGGTCGAGGTAGGGCCGGCGGTTGGTGTGCCGCCGGTATACCGCTTCCGCCAGTTCCCGTTCCTCAGGTGAGGCGTGGTGGTTGCCGGCCAGCTCGACCACGGCGAGCAGATCCGGATCGCCCGCGGCAGGCACCAGCCTGATTCTCGCGTGGATCCCATTGGCCGCGAGCGTGATCGTCAGGTTCAGCAGGGCCGCCCCACAGGACAGCCTGGCCTCACGACCGTCCGGGTCGGCGACGCGCAGCACCCTGTCGCGGTCCAGTCGCAGCTCGACCCGGTCCGGCCCGACCCGGAAACACCACGGCTGGGTGTTGTGCGGCGACGGAGCGCGGACCGCGGCGGCCAGCGCCTGATCGACGGGTGTCGGCAGGGGTCGGGTCATCTCGGACTCCATGAGTCGGCGTTCGTTGCCTTCTCATGGTCTGTCCGGACCAGACACCGTCGATGCAGGCCGCGGTCACGTCACCGAAGGACTTTGGGCCTCATGGACCTACGGCCGGCGGCACCTCATCGCACGCGTTCCCAGCCACGGCGGGGTGGAAGGCGCTCCGCCCCAGGGGCCTTGGACAGCGGTCGGCGTGGGCGGTCGAGAGTCTGTGTCCCGGCTCCGTCGTCGACGTCGTGCCCACCGGTCGGTGAACGGACCCCAGCGTCGGCTCCGGACCGCCCGTCGGACACGGGCCCAGGGCCGTGCGGGTGAGGGATCGAGGTCATCGTCGGCGCGCCTTCCTTGACCGGTTCACCGCCCGATGGCGAGCATGCTCGGCTCCGCGACCTCGATCTCCACCTGTGGCGGGCAGCGCAGGGTGTTGTGCACCGCGCAGTGGTCGATCGCCGCCAGCAGACGCTGCTGCTGTGCCGGTTCGAGCGGCGCGGGCAGGACGATCCTGAGGCTGACCCGACCGACTCGCACGGGGTCGGGTCTGGTCGTCCACCGGGCCTGCACCATCAGCCCGTCGGCCGGAAGGCCGTCCGCTCTGAGCTGTGCCACCCCGTAGTGCGCTGCGCACGAGGCCAGTGCCATCACCAGCAGCTCCAGCGGTGTCGGCCCGACCTCCGTCCCGTCGTCCGCGGGCTGGTCCACCAGGACGACGTGGTCCCGGGTCTCCACGCGGAACTTCTGGTCGGCGAGGTGAGTGACGCTTACCGTGGACATGTCCGTTCCTCCGTTCGCCGTACTCAGTGCCACAGGCCGTAGAGCACACCGTGGTCGCCCGGGCCGGCCGGTCCGGGACGGTTGTCGTCGCGCTGGTAGGTCAGTTCGTTGACCACGTCGACCACACCGGCGACACGCCGGGTGAGCGATTCCGCGATAGGGACGAGGCTCCTCGTCTCGACCTGGCCGGTGAGCGTCACGACGCCGTCAGCCACCTCGACGCCGGCGTCGGCGGGCGTCACGGGCAGGCACAGCGCCCTGATCAGGACCTCGGCCACGATCTCGGCACGCAGTTCGGCGTCGGTGCGGACGAAGACATTCACCAGATCGGCTCGGCTGACGATGCCGGTCAGCACGCCGTCTTCGTCGACGACGGGAAGGTGTTTCACCCCGTGCTCCACCATCGTCCTGGCGGCCTCGCCCACCCCGGCCCCGGCGCCGATGGTCACCACGGGAGAACTCATGATGTCCCCGGCCACCCGTCCCCCGGCCTTCGCGGCCCGTGCCGAGAACCTGCGCCACAGTCTCCCGGCACGGGACCGTGCCTGTTTGGGCAGCAGGTCGGCCTCCGACACCACGCCGATCACCCGCCGGTCGTCGCCGACGACCGGCACGGAACCGATCCCGTGGGTGGCGAGCAGTTGCACCACCGCCTTGAACGAGGTCGTCGCCCGCACCGTGACGACCTCCTCGGTCATCACGTCACGTACTCGTGGCTTCCACATGATGGCCTCCTGTCCTTTTCCGGAGGCTAGGAAGCGGGTGCCCGGCCCGGCGAGGGTCACAGGACCGCCCGATGACCGACGTTGGTCACCAGAAATCACGGACGAACGAGTGCAGGTGCGCACCCTGCGGACGATCGAAAAGGCCGCGATGCTCGCCCGCCGGTGACTTCCGTCCCTGGCCTGGCCCGCCAGCCGCGGCGAATCTGGGACACATGTCGCTGACCGAGCACTGGGCCACCGCCCAGGAGACGCACATCGGTGCGGTCTACTTCGCCGGAAACCACGCCTACAAACTCAAGAAACCGGTCGACGCGGGCTTTCTCGACTTCACCACCCGCCAGGAACGGGAAAGCGCCTGCCACCGCGAGGTCGAACTCAATCGCCGGCTCGCTCCCGACGTCTACCTCGGCGTCGCCGACGTGACCGGGCCGGACGGAACCGTCTGCGATCATCTGGTGGTCATGCGGCGCATGCCCGCCGACCGCCGCCTGTCCACACTCGTGCGCGGAGGCGAGCAGGTGACCGAACACGTTCACCGGCTCGCCCGACTGCTCGCCGTCTTCCACGGCAAGGCCGCCCGCGGCACCGAGATCGACGCCGACGGCACCGTCACAGCACTGCGCGACCGCTGGCTGGCCAGCTTCGACCAGGTCCGCCGGTTCCACGGAGCGGTACTGGACACCGCCCAGGCCGCCGAGATCGAGCGGCTGGTCCTGGCCTTCCTCGACGGCCGCGCCGCCCTGTTCGACGCGCGGGTGGAAGCGGGCCGGATCGTCGACGGCCATGGCGACCTGCTGGCCGACGACATCTTCTGCCTCGACGACGGACCCCGGGTACTGGACTGCCTGGAGTTCGACGACCGGCTCCGCCACCTCGACGGTCTCGACGACGTGGCCTTCCTGGCGATGGACCTGGAACGGCTGGGTGCGCCCGACCTCGGGCGGCTGCTGCTCGACCGGTATGCCGAGTTCACCGGTGATCCGGCGCCCGCGGCGCTGCGGCACCACTACATCGCCTACCGCGCGTTCGTGCGGGCGAAGGTGGCCTGCCTGCGATCCGAGCAGGGTGGCGCCGACACCGCACCGCTGGCGCGCGAGTACGCCGCGATCGCGCTCGAGCATCTGAAGCGCGCCGACGTCCGGCTGGTCCTGGTGGGCGGGCTGCCAGCCACCGGGAAGACGACGCTCGCCGGTGCTCTCGCGGATCGCCTCGGCGCCACTGTGATCAGCTCCGACCGGGTACGCAAGGAACTGGCCGGTCTCACACCGGACGATTCGGCCGCGGCACCGTACGGGCAGGGACTCTACGACGACGAACACACGACCCGCACCTACACCGAACTGCTCCGGCGAGCCGAGCGCCTCCTGTCCCTCGGGGAGACGGTCGTGCTGGACGCCTCCTGGAACGACGCAGGCCACCGGCATGCCGCGGCGGCCACCGCGGTGCGCACCAACAGCGGATTCGTGCCGTTGCAGTGCTGGGCGCCGCGGACCACCGCCGACGTCCGGCTGCGCACCCGGGAACCCGGGCCGTCCGACGCCACCCCCGACGTCGCCGCACGGATGGCCGAGCACCTCGACCCGTGGCCCGGTGCGCATACCGTGCTGACCGCCGGACGGCCCGCCGACTCCGTCACCCAGGCACTGGCCTATGTGGACTGAAAGGCGGTAACGGTCAGGCCATCGGTGCGGCCCAGGTCAGCCATCTAGTCACGGGACTGCAGCAGCTCACGCAGGCGACCCACCGGTCCTCCCGCAGGGGCGGCTCCCCGGAGCCCCGGCCGGACGCGAATCCGAAAGTCACAAGCCCAACTATGCCCCACCGGGGGCAGGTTAACCATCAACCAACGGCGTGGTCGGCGACCATGGGACTCAAGTCCCGGTACTCCGGGTCCTGTGGCCGCGGCCTGCCCTCCGGCCGGCTCCCTAGCGTGGTGGTCGTGAACGAGGAACCGACCACACCGAACGAGCTGAGCCCACGACAACGGCACCGCGCGGTGCGCACCGTGGCCCGTCACGCCCACGACGCCGCGGACCTGCGGGAACTGCTCGCCATGCTGGATCTGTCGGCCGCCGAGGGGCACGCACCGAGGCGCCCGCCCGCTCCGCCCGCCAGACGGAAGGCCCACCGCACACTCACCGCCGCCGAGCTCACCGACCTGGTCCGGACAGCGGCGGGCGCCAGGTAGATGGTCCTGAGCGCAGAACTCGCGTGCCCGAACGCAGAACTCGCGGTCTTGAACGCAGAACTCATGATGTGGACTGCGAGCCACCGGCCTCGCGTGGGCGAACGGGCCGGTCGCGCGACCGCGCCCGGCCCGCATCTCGCGCCCAGGAACGCGAATGACGCACTCCGGACCTGGTGGGGCTCATGCGCAGACCTAGGAGCGTGCCAGCGTCGAACGCCGGCGCTCGTACTCCTCCTGGTCGATGTCCCCGCGCGCGTAACGCTCGTCGAGCAGTCGCAACGCGTTGCCCTGAGAATGCCGTGCGGGACCGTACCGGCGGAACACGACGACCAGAACCGTGATCAAGCCGCCCCACAACAACACCATTGAGATGAGCATGAACAGCCCGCCGAGCCACCCGCCGCCGTCGTAGAACCAGTGTGGCATGACAACCTCCTCGATTCGTTTCCTGTCCTACAACGAATCTCCGCTTCCGCCGGTCACACGGTCAGGAGCGAAAGGCACTCGGCTGCGGGACTTTGGTGCGGCCGAGGCGCGGGGGTCAGCGGGTTGTCAGCACCAACCAGCGACGACGGGGGCCGCCGGGAGTTCGTGGCCAGGTGGAACAGGACCCGGCGCGGGCAGCGCGACAACGAATCCGAGGGTGACCAGACCGAGGCCGGCAAGACCGACCGTGGTGGCTCGCCGTAGATGCCGCCGGGACAGTCCGAGCGCCGCCCACCCCACCCCGGTCCGGCGAGCGAGCGCGACGAGGGCGGCGACCACGAACACTCCGGACAGCGGGTAGGCCCAGCCGGGCAGCACGAGGTTGACCGACGTGGTCGTCGCCGCCAGGAGAATGACCGCGACAAGCAGCGCCGGGAGGCGTCTGCGGACCGGAACGTGGGGGGCTGGGGCAAGGACACTGACATCGCTCATCGATTTCCAGTGTGCGCCCGCCCGCGGACCACGGCGGATTCGTCGACGAGCGCGCCGAGCACGTCGCGCCAGCTCACCATGCCGACCACACGATCGCCCTGGAGAACCGGCAGGCATCGCTGGCGCCGGTCCATCAGTCGCCGCACGAGTTCGCCCAGATCGGCGTCCGCATCGATCCCTGGCGCGGCGGTCACCATGATGTCCTTCACCGGCCTCGCCGTGTGCTGGATCAGCGCGCCGTCCTCGGGTCCGCCGGTTCGCCGGGAACGCGGTGCCAGCCGGGCGAAACCGAGTTCGGCTTCGGTGACGACGCCGAGCAGCCCGGCCTCGGTGTCGACGACCGGCAGCGTGGTGAATCCCTGCGACAGCAGGACGTCGACCGCCTCCTCGACGGAGGCGCCGGGGGTGAGCGCGATCGCCGGACTGGTCATGATGTCACGTACCCGCATGGTCGCTCCTGTGCTCGGGGTTGCTTGTCATATCGCCGTCAGCCCGTGCACGACCTCGTCGAGGGGACGCCGGGGGGTCGCCGGCAACGGGTCCGCGTTCACACCGGCCCAGCCGATCTTCAGCACCATCTGGGGACAGCTGCCGCCGCCGAGGACCCGCTCGGCCACCCTCGCCCGGGTATCCCGCAGGTTCAGCGGCTCGGTGAGCGGGCACGCGGCCAGACCCAGTTCGGTGGCGGTGAGCAGCGCGGCACTGGTCGCCTCGCCCGCGCGCAACCGGGAGAGCCGGTCGTCCGAGGCCGTGGCGATCACCAGCAGCACCGACTCGTCGGGCTCATCGGCGGAACCGGACGGTTGCCGCAGCCGAGGATCCGAGAACCGGCGCATGGTCACCTCCCCCAGCGGGTCCGCGGCCGGCGCGTTCGCCGCCGGCACACCATCGGTCGAAGCATGCCGCCCGCTCCACGCGACCAGCTCCACCTGGTACGCGGCGTCGGCGGCGTGCACGCGGGCGGCATCGCCGATCGCGTCGATCAGGTCGTGACGTGCCCGCGGCTCGACGACGGCGGTGAGCGCGGCGCCTTCGGCCGCGACCCGCTCGGTGAGCTCGGCCAGCCTGCCCCGTGGTACGGGCCAGGAGCTGTACCGGCGACGATCGGTACGCCGCCGCGGGATGGCGGCGGCGAGAGCGATCTCGTCGTGGGTCGGTTCGTGCCGGTGCAGTTCCACCGATGCCAGATGGCCCGGCTCGGCGGCGTTGGGCAACCGCCGGACCGTGGTGCTCCAGCCAAGCGCCGCGAACGCGACCCGCAGGTGGTGCAGCGCCGCACCACAGCTGAGCATCAGGTCGTGGCCGTCCGGGTCGGTTTCCCGCAGCCGGAGGTCCGGATCGACGTAGAGATGTATGGAGCGAGCGCCCACCCGCCACCGCCACGGCTGCGAGTTGTGTACCGAGGGCGCGCGCACGGCCAGCGCGAGCGCTACCCGAACGGTGTAGTCGTCGGGAAGTCCGTGATCCATCGGGGTTCCTCCGTGCCGAGTCCGGTTACCTGTGCTGCGATGTTCCGCCGCCGCACCACCGCGGAGGCAGGGCCGAAGTGCTCCGGCCCGCAGGGCCTACGTCCGCTGATCAGAGGCCGAGTTCACCGCAGGCCGCACGGATCCGGTCGGCGGAGAGCCGCAGCTGCGCGAGCTCCTCGTCGGCCAGCGGCACCGCCACCGGGGCACCCGCCCCGGCACGGTCGACCAGCCGGGGCAGGGACATGCACACCCCGGAGATGCCGTGGAAGTCCGGCACCAGAGTGCTCACCGGAAGAATGAGCCGCTGGTCGCCGACGATGGCGCCGATGATGTAGGCCACCGCGAGGCCCACGGCGTAGTTGGTGGCGCCCTTGCCCTTGATGACCTCGTACGCCGCGTTCGTCACCGAATCGGCGATGCCGGCGCGAACCTCGGGTGTGAACACCGGTACGCCGTCGGTGGTCCAGCCGGTCACCGGGACCGATCCGATGCTGGCGCCCGACCACAGCGCCACGGCGCTGTCACCGTGCTCGCCCGCGATGTAGGCGCGCACGCTCGGCGCGCCGACACCGGCACGTTCGGAGATCAGCATCCGCAGCCGGGACGAGTCGAGCACGGTCCCCGAACCCACGACCCGGTGGGCCGGAAGCCCGGTGAGGGTCAGGATGGCCTGGGTGACCACATCCACCGGATTGGTCACCGGTAGCAGGATCGCGTCGGGCGCCACCCGGAGCAGCCGCGGCACCACCGCACGGCAGAGTGCGACGTTGGCCTCGGCCAGGGCCATCCGGGACTGGCCGGGCTTCTGCTTGGCGCCGGCTGCGATCACCACGACGTCGGCATCTGCGCACACCGCGATGTCGGTTCCCCCCACGATCGTCATCGGTGGCGCGAACATGCTGCCGTGCCGCAGGTCGAGCACCTGCGCACGGACCTTCGCGGCATTCGTGTCGTACAGCGCGATCGTGTGGGCCACACCGTGAATCTGGCATGCGTAGGCGATGGTCGCTCCGACGGCGCCCGCGCCGACGACGGCGATCTTCGCGCCGCGTGACGACGAGTGTGTGCTGAACAGCTGGCCCATGTGGCTTCCCCTGTGCTCGGTGACGTGTCCATCGTGTCCGGAACCCGGGGTGCCGTCGCCGGGACGTTGGTCCTCATTCCCGGGACCTTGCTCTCTCGTCACCCGTCCGCCGCACGCGGAGGCTGAACCCACGGCGGCCGGCCGATCCGGCTCGCGGGACAGGAGAATCGCCATGCGGCAGAAGCGATGGACGGTCGAGATCTTCATCGACGAGCACGAGCAGCGCACCCGGGCGGAGGCCAGGTTGCGTAACCCGGACGCGGCAGGGCTGACCGGCACCGGGCTGGCCAGGCTGAATCCGCGGGACGCGAACGTACCCGAGATCGGGGACGAACTGGCGGTCTCGCGGGCACTGGCCGATCTCGCCCACCAGCTGCTGGACGTGGCCGCCGAGGACATCGGCGGTGTCACCCACGAACAAGTGCGGCTCGCCCACTAGGCCGGCACCCCGCCGGCCTGCTCAACGAAAGGTGCCTGATGGCCCAGCACACCGTTTCCCCCGCGCCGGTGATCCGGACCTCCGTTCAAGACGGGTTACCGTCGGATCTGGCCGGATACGCGCGCCGGAAGATCGGCAAGCTCACCCGGTTCACTCATCGCCCGGTGCTCGACGTCCGCGTGCGGCTGACCCTCGCGAGCCACGCCTCACCACTTCCCGTGGTGGCGCGGGGAAGTCTCGACGTCAACGGCAGGATCGTGCGTGCGGAGGTCGCCGCGGCCGAGCCCAGGGAGGCCGTCGACCGCCTCGAAGCACGGCTGCACAGGCAGCTGGAGCAGCTCGGCCGGTTCCGGCGGCGGTCCGGTGAGCAGCCACAGGACCGGCCACATCGCGATCCCCGGCCGGTCGAGGAGCGCCGGATCGTGCGGCGGAAGTCCTACACCCTCGCCACAGCCACCGTCGACGACGCCGTCGAGGAGATGCTGCTGCTCGACCACGGCTTCCACTTGTTCACCGAATCCGGTTCCGGGCACGACAGCGTCGTCTACCGATCCGGCCCGACCGGACTGCGGCTCGCCCAGGCGGCCGCGACGCCCGCGGAACGGCTAGCGTCACACCACCTGCCGGTGACGATCAGCCCGCAGCCTGCCCCGACGCTCAGCACCGGGGAGGCGGTCGACCGGCTGAACCTCACCGGGCTGCCGTTCCAGTTCTTCCTCGATGCCGACCTGGGCCGGGCAAGCGCGCTCTATCACCGCTACGACGGCCACTACGGTCTCATCACCCCGGCGGTGTGACCGATCCGGCCCGACCGGGCGCCGCTGTCAACGCGGAACCAGCACGGCCGCGCCGTCGACCCGATCCGCGGCCAGGTCCGTCAGCGCCCGGTCGGCCTGCTCCAATGGGTATTCGGTGGTGTGCACCTCGATGTGGTGCTCGCCGGCGAAGGCGAGGAACTCCCTGGCATCGGACCGGGTGTTCGCCGTCACGCTGCGGACCTGGCGCTCCTGGAACAGGTGTGCCTGGTAGTTCAGCGGCGGGATGTCGCTGAGGTGGATTCCCGCGATCGACAACGTGCCGCCCCGGTCGAGCGCGGCGAGCGCGGGTGGTACCAGCTCGCCGGCGGGCGCGAACAGGATCGCCGAGTCCAGTGGCTCCGGCGGGGGATCCGCGGCCGCCCCGGCCGAGCAGGCACCCAACTCCAGCGCGAGCCGCCTGGCCGCCGTACTCCGCGTCATCACGTGGACGGTGGCGCCACGGGCGAGCGCGACCTGCGCCGCCAGGTGCGCGCTCGCCCCGAAACCGTAGATGCCGAGCCGGCCGCCGCGCGGCAACTCAGCCCGCATCAGGGCGCGGTAGCCGATCACCCCGGCACACAGCAGTGGCGCCAGCTCACGGTCGGCGTACCCGGACGGCAGCGGATGCGCGTACGCCGCCGGCACCACCGCGTACTCCGAGTACCCGCCGTCGGCGTCCCAGCCGGTGTAGCGCGACCGGGGGCAGAGGTTCTCCGTCCCCCGCGCGCAGTAGTGGCACTCTCCACAGGTCCCTCGCAGCCAGGCGATTCCCACGCGGTCACCCGGTCCGAACCCCGCCGGATCGCCGTCCCCGACCGCGACCACCTGGCCCACCACCTCGTGCCCGGGAACGACCCCGCGACGGCGCACCGCGAGATCGCCCTCGGCGACATGCAGATCGGTGCGGCACACCCCACTGGCGAGCACACGTACCAGCACCTCACCATCGCCGGGCTCCGGCACCGGATCGTCGTGCGGCACCAGCGGGCCGGTGGCCACCGGCCCGGGCTTGTCGACGCGCCACGCAAGCATCCCCGTGCTCCTCTCCACGCGGTCGGTGACCGCACCGCCCCACCGTCACCGGCATCACCCTGCGGCGGTAGGGCCGTTCGACACCATTCGCTCGGTGCCACGGCAACAGCGGTCCTTGGTCCCACCGTGCCGGGAACTCCTGCTCTGGCAACCGTCGCCGCGGCGCGACGAGCATCGGATTCCCAGGCCAGTGAACCAGGAGCGGCGATGACGACGAAGATCGGTATCAACGGATTCGGCAGGATCGGCAGGGACCTCCTCCGGGGGGTGCTGGCCCAGCCCGAACGGCGCATCGAGGTCGTGGGCGTCAACGACATCGCCCCGGCCGCCACCCTCGCGCACCTGCTGGAGTACGACTCGACCTACGGCCGGCTGACCGTGCCCGTCGACGTGAGGAACAGCACGATCAACGTCGGCGGCCAGCGGGTGGAGGTGATCAACTCGCCCGATCCGGCCGGCCTCCCGTGGCGAGCGCTCGGCGCCGACGTGGTGATCGAGGCCACCGGACGGTTTCGCAGCAGGGACGCCGCGGCGGCGCACCTCGACGCGGGCGCGCGGAAGGTCATCGTCTCCGCCCCCGGCAAGAACGTCGACGCGACCATCGTGCTCGGCGTCAACGACTCCGGTTACGACCCGGCGACCCACCACGTGGTGTCGAACGCGTCCTGCACCACCAACTGCGTGGCTCCGATGGTGAACGTCCTGCACCAGGCGTTCGGCGTCCGCCACGGCCTGATGACCACGATCCACAGCTACACCAACGACCAGTCCCTTTTGGACGGCCCACACAAGGATCTGCGCCGGGCGCGATCGGCGGCGGTCAACATGATCCCGACCAGCACCGGCGCCGCCCGGGCCATCGGCGAGGTCATCCCCGCCCTGGCCGGCAAGCTCGACGGGGTCGCGGTGCGGGTCCCGGTCGAGGACGGTTCGCTGACCGACCTCACCGTCCAGCTCGGCACCCGGGTGACGGCCCACCAGGTCAACGAGGTGTTCGCCGAGGCCGCTGAAGGAAGTCTCAAGGGGATCCTCCGCTACACCGAAGCTCCCCTTGTCTCCCGCGACGTCATCGGTGATCCGGCGTCCTGCGTCTTCGACGCGAGTCTCACCACCGCCGAGGACCACCTGGTGAAGGTGTTCGGTTGGTACGACAACGAATGGGGCTATGCCCAGCGCACGCTCGACCTGGTCGAGCTGATCGCCCGGCAGCTGTGAAGGACCGAGAAGGAGAACACGATGGAGGAAGACATGGCCCGGCGAATCGTCGTCGGGGTCGACGGGTCCGCCGCCAGCCGCTCGGCGTTGCGGTGGGCGACAGCCGAGGCGGCGATACACGGAGGGAAGGTGAACGCGATCACCGTGCACACCGGTGACTACCTGTTGCCGGGAACGTCGTTCACGTTCCAGCCGCACGGGCGGGTGCCGGTCTCCGGCGAGAACGAGCTGCGGCGGTACCTGCACGGGTTGGTCGAGCAGGAACGCCTCGGTGACGTCGTGGTCGTCGAGACCGTCATCGAGGGCGATGCCGCCACCGAGCTGGTGAAGGCGGTCCGCGGCGGTGACCTGCTGGTCGTCGGCAGCCACGGGCAGAGCAGGCTGGCGGAGGTGCTGCTGGGCAGTGTCGCGGCCGACTGCGTGCGCCACAGCCCCTGCCCCGTCGTGGTGATCCCCGCCGAACTCGCCGGACAACCGGCACAGCGAGGAGAGGACGTATCGTGAAGGCACTGGTGTACGACGGTCCCGGGCGCCGCGCGTGGACCGACCATCCTGACCCCGGCCTCGTCGACGACACGGACGCGATCGTCCGGATCGACGCGGTCACCATCTGCGGGACCGATCTGCACATCCTCAAGGGTGACGTTCCGACTGTCGAACGCGGCCGGATTCTCGGCCACGAGGCCGTGGGCACCGTCGTGGCGACCGGCTCGGCGGTGACCGGCCGCAGGCCGGGTGACCGGGTGCTGATCTCCTGCATCAGCTCCTGCGGTCGTTGCTCGTACTGCCGCACCGCGACCTACGGTCAGTGTCGTGGCGGCGGGGGCTGGGTTCTCGGCCACCGGATCGACGGCGTCCAGGCCGAGCTGGCCAGGATCCCGTTCGCCGACACCTCCACGCATCCGCTGCCGGAGCAGGTCACCGACGAGGCGGCGCTGTCGCTGGCCGACATCATGCCGACCTCCTACGAGGTCGGTGCGCGCAACGGGCGGGTCCAGCCCGGGGACACGGTCGTCATCGTCGGTGCGGGGCCGATCGGCCTGGCGGCCATCACGACCTCCAGGCTGTTCAGCCCGACCACCGTGGTGGTGATCGACAGGGAGCCCGCCCGGCTCTCGGCCGCCAAGGAGTTCGGTGCCGACGTCCTGCTCCGGCCCGACGAGGACCCCGAGGTCGCGGTGGCCGAGCTGACCGGTGGCCTCGGCGCCGACGTCGCCATCGAGGCGGTCGGGATCCCGGAGACCTTCGAGCTGTGCACCCGGCTGGTGCGCCCCGGCGGACACGTGGCCAACGTCGGTGTCCACGGACAGCCGGCGACGCTGCACCTGGAAGACCTGTGGATCCGCAACATCACGATCACCACCGGGCTGGTGGACACCTCGAGCACCCCACTGTTGCTGCGGATGCTGGCGGCGGGGCGCCTGGACACCTCCGGGCTCGTCACCCACAGGTTCGCGCTCGACGAGATGGACGAGGCCTACGACGTGTTCGCCCGTCCCCAGGAGAGCGACGCCCTGAAGGTCGCGTTGTTCCGTACCTGATCGCCCCAAGCGCGAGAAGGCCACCTTCATCCCGTCCCGCGGGATGAAGGTGGCCTTCCCGCGTCCGGGTCACCCGGCGGGGCTGCCCTCTGTCACCGTCGCCGGTGACCTTCGGCCCCTGCTCCCGCCACGCTGCCGGCGACACACTTGGCATACCCGAAAGAAGGAGGAAAAATGTCCACACAGGACACGTCAGCCGAAGTTCGTCCGGACTCGAAGCAGTCCGCTTTCGCCGGGCCCGCGACAGCCGTGCTGCGGATCGCCACCGGCCTGCTGTTCCTGTGGGCGTTCGCCGACAAGGCGTTCGGGCTCGGTTACGCCACGAGCTCGCAGAACGCCTGGATCAACGGCGGCTCGCCCACCCGGGGATTCCTCAGCCGGGTCGACGTCGGGCCGTTCGCGGAGACCCTGCGCTCGTGGGCGGGCGCCGCCTGGGCCGACTGGCTGTTCATGGCCGGGCTGCTGGGCATCGGCGTCGCCGTCACCCTGGGCATCGGTCTGCGCCTGGCCGCCGTCACCGGCACCATCATGATGCTGCTGATGTGGGTTGCCGAATGGCCGCTGGACCGCGTGACCAACGGTGGCGAGCCCACGATGTCCACCAATCCGCTGATCGAGTACCACGTCATCTACGCCCTCGTACTGATCGCGCTGGCGGCCGTCCACGCGGGCAACACGTGGGGGCTCGGACGCCTGTGGGCCGGCCTTCCCCTGGTACGACAGCAGCGCTGGCTGGTGTGAGGCCGCGCGTCGTGCGGCCTAGTTCTCCAGAGCGCGTGAAGGCCACCTTCACCACGTCTGACGTGGTGAAGGTGGCCTTCACGACACCCGGCCACATGCGCCTGGCATCTGTCCACAGAGGAGTTCAGCCTCGCGGGCCAGTTCGAGGTCTTCTCGCGGGATCACGATCAGCACCGGCACCGCCGCGCCGGGCGGGCTGATCAGCCGGTCGCCCAGCGCGGGCCCTGCCACCGATGGGTGGAGCCCGAGCGCACCGAGCCCGTCCACCACCGTGGCGATCACTTCGGGCTGGTGCTGTGCGACGCCACCGGTGAACACCACCGCGTCCAGATGGTCGAGGCTCATCGCCACCGCGCCGATCTCCCTGCGCAGCCGGTGCAGGTACACGTCCAACGCCGTCCGCGCGTCGTCGTCACCGCCGCGGGCCGCCGCCAGCACCGCACGCAGATCACCGCTGGTGCCACTCATGCCGGCGAGCCCGGAGCGGTGCCACAGGGTGTCGGCCAGCTCGTCCGGGGTCATCGGTTCGGTGCGCAACAGGTGCAGCAGCAGGCCCGGGTCCACCGAGCCGGACCGGGTCGCCATCACCGCCCCCTCCAGTGCGGTGAATCCCATACTGGTGTCCGCGCTCTGGCCTGACCGGACCGCGGTGACCGAGACGCCGGCTCCGACGTGGCACACCACCACACGCAGTCGCCGCACCGGCCGGTCGAGCAGCTCCGCCGTGCGGCGGACCGCGTACTGGCAAGAAAGGCCATGGAAACCGTAGCGGCGCAGGCGGTTCTGCCGGGTCCACGACCGCGGCAGCGGATAGCGAGCCGCGGCCTCGGGCAGTCCACTGTGGAACGCGGTGTCAAAACTCGCCACCAGTGGGAGGTCCGGCCGGGTCGCACGCACCGCCCCGGCGATACTCAGCGACACCGGTTGATGCAGCGGTGCGAGTGGCGCCAGTCGTTCGAGCGCGGTCAGCAGCGCGTCATCGACCGGGGCAGGGCCCGTCCGGGAACCGCCGTGCACGAACCGGAGCGCGACCGCGTCGACGGCCGGCCACCGGCTCAGCGCCTCGGCCACCGCCCGGGTGTGCCCGGACAGGTCGTCCACGGTCCACGCCTGCCAGCCGACCGCCCTGCCGTCGTCGACCAGCGCGGCCTTCAAGCTGGACGAACCCGGGTTCAGCGTCAGAATTCTCACGGTCACTCCCTTGTCACAGGCGCAGCCTGCGTAGCACCGGATCATGGGCCGTCGCCCGGCCCACCCGGGCACGGATGTCGAGCACCTGGCAGCGGTCGCCGTCGACGCGTATCGGGTTGAGGTCCAGTTCGGCCAGCTCCGGGAACCACTCGGCCAGCGAGCTGACCCGCAGCAGCAGGTCCCGGACAGCGGCACGCTGCCGCGGACAGGCCCACAGCGCCGCTGAACACCGCAGCCCGTCCAGCATCCGGTCGGCGTCGCGCTCGGTCAGCGGGGCCAGGCGCGCGACGTGGTCGGCGATGAGGTCGGTGTCGACGCCACCGAGCCCGAACACGAGCAGTGGCCCGAACTCAGGGTCGGACCGCACACCGATCAGCAGCTCGCGCCCGGACCGCGCCTGGCGTTGCAGCACAACACCGCGCAGGGACCGGCCGAACCTGGCGCGCAGCGTCCGCATGCCCTCCCGTAACGCCGCGGCATCCGCGAGGCCGGTCAGCACGCCGCCCGCGGCATTCTTGTGCAGCACACCCGCCGCATCGGCCTTGAGGACCACCGGCCCGCCACCGAGGCGGCCGAACTCGGCCACAGCCGCCTCGTCGTCCCTCACGTACCGGGTCCCGACCAGTGGCAGGCCGGCGTGACCGGCGAACTCGACCAGTTCGGGCGGCGACAGCCAGCCTTCGCCGGCCCGGGAGAGCAGTGTCCGCACCGCCCGCGACTCGATGTCCAGCGGTCGCGGCGCGGCGACGGCGGATTCGCCCAGCCACTCGCCGTACGGCCCGAGCGCGGCGAGCACCGCCGCGGCCGACTCCGGGTCGTCGTAGCACGGGGCGACGATCTCGCCGTCCGGGTCGCCGAGGGGCGCCACCCTGGCCAGCTGCCCCGGGCGCACAGCCAGCACCGGTGCGGCCGATCGTCGAATCGCTTCCGGCAGTGCTTCGCCGGGATCGCCGACCGCCGTCGGCACGGTCACCGCGATCACGGCGTCCACACCATCGTCGCCCGCGACCGCACGCAACGCCTCGCCGAACGCCGTCGCCGGGACAGCCGCCGTGGTGTCGACCGGGTTGACCGTGGTGGCGCCTGGTGGCAGAAGGCCGGCGAGACGCTCAGCGGTGGCGTCGGACAGCGTGGCCACCGTGAGACCGAGCCGGTCAGCGGCGTCGGCCGCGAGCACGCCGGCTCCCCCGGCATTGCTCACGACGGCGACCCGGGTGCCGGCGGGAACCGGCTGCCAGGACAGTGCCGCCACCACCGCGACGAGGCCGGCGACACTGTCGACGGCGATGACGCCGGCCTGCCGGTAGAGCGCGTCCCTGGTGACGGCAGGGGTCGCGGCGGCCGCGGTGTGCGACTGGGCCGCCGCGGCCGCGGCGGCACTGGCTCCCGAACGCACCGCCACCACCGGCTTGGTCCGGGCCAGGGAACGGGCGAACCGGCTGAACTTACGCGGGTTGCCGAACGACTCCAGATACAGCACGGCGATGTCGGTCTCGGTGTCGGCGGCCCACCACAGCAGCAGGTCGTTGCCGCTCACGTCGTACTTGTCCCCTGTGGACACCAGCGTCGACATGCCGAGGCCGAGTTCCCGCAGCGCCTCGGCCAGCGCGATCCCGACCCCGCCCGACTGCGTGACCACCCCGATCCGGCCGGCGGGTACCGCGCCCCGGAGAAAGGTCGCGTTCATCCCGTCACCGGGTGCGGTGACGGCGACCCCCAGGCAGTTGGGACCGACCAGCCGGATGCCGTGCCGGCGTGCCACCTCGACCAGCCGCCGTCCAGCCGGCCTGCCGGTGAGCCCGGCGGACACGACGACGGCGGCACGCACGCCACGCCGCCCGCACTCGTCGAGTGCGTCGGCGCACTGGTCGGCTCGCAGGCACAGGACCGCCAGTTCGACGTCCCGGTCGAGGGCTCCGACCGACGGGAAGCAGGGCACGCCGAGGACACTGTCGGCGTGCGGGTTGACCGCACGCAGAACGCCGGAGAATCCCGAGTCGACAAGGTTGGCCAGCACGGCGTGACCCACCGACGTCGGCGCCCGGCCCGCACCCACCACCACGACCGACGCGGGCTGGAACAGGTGCCGCAGGCTCGCCACGTCGGCGCCCGCCTCCCGGCCGGCCACGGCGGCGAGGTAGCCGTCTGTCTCGTCGAGCGACACCGTGAACTCCCGCTCCGGGCCGCCGATACGGCCCTGCCACGGCAGGCCGAGCTGGGTGAGGACGCTGGTCACGGCGTCGTTCTCGGCGAGCGTCTCGGCCACGAACCGCCGGACACCGGCCTGCCTGGCCAGCGACACCAGGTGCTCCACCAGCAGCGTGGCCACTCCCCGGTGCCGCGCCCCCGCGGCGACCACCATCGCGATCTCGGCGTCGTCGGACTCCGGGAAGCGCTCGAAGTGCGCCACGCCGATCAGTTCGTCGTGCAGGAAGCAGCCGACCGCCGCGCGCCGGTCGTCCGGCCCGGTGGCGATGCGGCGGGCGAGCGCGTCGAGCCCGCGGGGGGCCGAACCGAAGAACCGGAAGTACCGGTCGCGCTCGTTCAGGCGCTCGTGCAGCGTACGAACGGCGTCGGCGTCGGCAGGGCCCAGCGGCCGCGCCGTGGCGATCTCGCCATCGGCGAGCAGGACCCGCGCAGCGGGATCGTTGATCATCTCCGGGCTCCCGGGGGTAGGGGTCGGGCACCGACCAGCAAACCGGAGTGCGGGCCGAACACGACGCGGCCGGAGTTCCCGGGGTACGGGGACCTAGGTCACCACCGAGGGGTCAGGACAGTGGTGCGGACCATTCCAGCCGGGCGCCCCCGCCGTCGCGGGCGCCGACCGAGAAATCGCCGCCAGCCTGCCGGGCCCGTTGCCTGAGATTGCCGAGGCCGCTCTCGACGACCTGGGCGGCGATGCCGGAACCGTCGTCGGTCACCGCGATCCGCAGCACGCCGTCCGCAGCGGTCACGCTCACCCAGACGTTGCCGCCTCCGCTGTGGCGCACCGCGTTGCTGACCGCCTCCCGTACGACGGCTTCGGCGTGGTCGCCCAGCTGGGTCGGGACCGCGTCCACCCGGCCGCTCATGCTCACCGTCGGTTCGACGGCGGCCTCGTCGGTCAGCTCGGCGACGGCGTCGTGCAACCGGGCGCGCAGCCGTGGCCCTCCTTCGGGGGCGCCTCCCCCGTGCAGGTCGAAGATCGCGGTGCGGATCTCGCCGACGATCTCGTGCAACTGGTCGATGCTGTCCCCGAGCCGGCGCTGGACCTCCGGGGACTTGGCACGACGGTGGGTGCTCTGCAGGGCGAGCCCGACGGCGAACAACCGCTGGATGACGTGGTCGTGCAGGTCCCTGGCGATCCGGTCCCGGTCGGCGAGGACGTCCAGTTCGCGGGCGGTGCGCTGCTGGGTGGCCAGTTGCAGTGCCAGCGCCGCCTGATTGGCGAACGAGGCCACCATGCGCAGCTGCTCCGAGTCGAACGATCCGCCACCCGGTTCGCGCGCGACCAGCAGTACGCCCGACGTGCGGTCCCTGGCCTGCAGCGGGACCACCAGGGTCGGCCCGAAGCGGTACTCACCATTGGCATGCGGCAGCGCCAGATCACTGACGCCGCGTGGCGTGCCTCTCCGGTAGACCTCGCCGAGGAGGGACGACCCCGTCGCGACCCGCACCCCCTTCAGGTCCGCGGAGCGTTCACCCGAACACACCGTCACGGTCAGCTCGTCGGCCTCGTCCGTGTCCCACTCCTCGTCGTAGGCGTCCAGGGTCCCCCCGTGCGGCAGAGCGAGAAGCGTGACGTCGGAGCCGGTGAGCTCGGCCGCCCGGCTGACGATGACAGCCAGCGCGTCGGCCGGGTCGGCCCCGGCCAGCAGTTCGGTGGTCACCTCGCCGGTGGCCGCCAGCCAGCGCTGCCGGGTGGTGGCCTGCTCGTACAGGTGCGCGTTCTCGATGGCGACGCCGGCAGCGCCCGCGAGCGCCTGCAGCACCACCTCGTCATCGTCGTTGAACTGCTCGCCGTTCTTCTTCTCGGTGAGGTAGAGGTTGCCGAAGATCTCGTCGCGGACGCGGACCGGGACCCCGAGGAAGGAATGCATGGGCGGGTGGTTGGCGGGGAAGCCGACCGACGCGGGGTGCCGGGAGATGTCCTCCAGTCGCAGCGGCTTGGCCTCGTCGATCACCACGCCCAGCAGCCCGCGGCCCTGCGGCAGATGCCCGATCTGTTCGCGGGTGTGCTCGTCGATGCCGATGTAGATGAACTCCGCGAGCGAACCGTCGTCGGCGAACACACCCAGCGCGCCGTAGGTGGCCTCGCTCAGGTCGATGGCGGCCTGGACGATCTGACGCAGCGTGGTGTCCAGATCCAGCCCTGCCGACACAGCCATGACGGCGTCGAGCAGGCCGTCCATCTTGTCCCGGGTCCCCACGAGCAACTCGACGCGCTCCTGCAGGTCGCGCAGGACCTCTCGCACCCGCAACTGCGACAGCGTGCCGGCCATACGGCGCTGGTCGGCACGCTCGGCCGGCTGCTCAGTCAAAGCTCACTCTCCCGTCCTCGGTGTCCCCGACACCGCTACACAGAGTAGAGGGAGAGTCAACGGGCCGGCCACCAGACAGGGCCGGTGGCGGCTCAGCCTTCGCCGCTGCTGTTCTCCTTCCCTCTCAGCTCCGTGGCGAGGACGGCCACCTGGGTGCGCCGCTGCATGCCGAGCTTGGTCAGCAGCCGGGAGACGTAGTTCTTGACCGTCTTCTCGGCCAGGAACATGCGCCCGGCGATCTCCCGGTTGGTCAGGCCCTGGCCGATCAGCTCGAACAGCGTCCGCTCCTGCTCGGTGAGCTGGGCCAGCGGCCCCTTCTGCTTGTCGCCCTCACGCAGCCGCTCCATCAGCGTCGCGGCCGCCCGCGGGTCGAGCAGGGACCGGCCGGCGCCGACCTCCCGCACGGCCGCCACCAGTTCCATACCGCGAATGTCCTTGATGACGTAACCACTGGCGCCGGCCATGATCGCGTCCAGGGTGGCCTGCTCGTCGGTGTAGGACGTCAGCATCAGGCAGTACAACTCCGGCATCCGCGACCGCAGTTCCCTGGCCAGCTCGATACCGTTGCCGTCGGGCAGCCGGACGTCCAGGACCGCGACGTCCGGCCGCAACGCCGGGATCCGGGCGAGGCCTTCGGCCACACTGCCGGCCTCACCGACGACGGTGAGTTCCTCGTCGTCGTTGAGCAACTCGGCAACGCCACGGCGTACCACCTCGTGGTCGTCGACCAGAAAAACGCGGACCATCCGTACTCCCTCGCCAGGACCACGCCGATCGTGATCCTGAGCCAGTCTATGTTCGCCTGCCGTATCGATCCGGGGACCAAAGTCCCTAGTTGCCGGGTCACTGGCACTCAGCCAGGCCAGCTCCAGTCTCGCACCTCGGGCAGGTCCTCGCCGTGCTCGCGGATCCACCGGTGGTGCCGGAGCCTGGCGTCGACCATGCGCTGCCGTACCTGGCCGGCGGTTCTGGCCAGGCCGGGTACCCGGTCGATCACGTCGATCACCAGCTGGAACCGGTCCATGTTGTTCAGCACCAGCATGTCGAACGGCGTGGTCGTCGTTCCCTTCTCGATGTAGCCCCGGACGTGCAGGTTGTGGTGGTTGGCACGCCGGTAGGCCAGGCGGTGGATCAGCCACGGGTACCCGTGGTAGGCGAACAGCACCGGCCGGTCGGTGGTGAACAACGCGTCGAACTCGGCGTCGGTCATTCCGTGCGGGTGTTCCGCCGCCGGCTGCAGGCGCATCAGGTCCACCACGTTGACCACGCGAACCGTCACCTCCGGGAGATGCTCACGCAGCAGGGTGACGGCGGCGAGCACCTCCAGCGTCGGTGCGTCACCGGCGCAGGCCAGCACCACGTCCGGCTCGTGGCCGTCCTCGTTGCCCGCCCACTCCCAGATTCCCGCACCACGCGCGCAGTGCAGGGCGGCCTGTTCGTCGTCGAGCCAGTTCGGCGTCTCGTTCTTGCCTGCCACGACGACGTTGACGGAGTCCCTGCTGCGCAGGCAGTCGTCCATCACGTGCAGCAGCGTGTTGGTGTCCGGTGGGAAATAGGTGCGCACGACCTCGGCGCTCTTGTTGGCCACGTGGTCGACGAACCCGGGGTCCTGATGGGAGAACCCGTTGTGGTCCTGCCGCCACACGTGCGAGGTGAGCAGGTAGGTCAGCGACGCCACTGGCCGGCGCCACGGGATCCGCCGGTGCACCTTGAGCCACTTGACGTGCTGGTTGAGCATCGAGTCGACGATGTGCACGAACGCCTCGTAGCAGGAGAACAGGCCGTGCCGCCCGGACAGCAGGTAACCCTCCAGCCAGCCCTGGCACAGGTGCTCGGACAGCACCTCCATCACCCGGCCACGCGGACCGAGATACTCGTCCTCAGGGAGCAATTCGGCGTGCCAGGACTTGTCGGTGACCTGGTACACGGCGTCGAGCCGGTTGGACGCCGTCTCATCCGGCCCGAACAGCCGGAAATTCGCCTGCTCGGCGTTGCGGCCGAACACCTCACGCAGGTAGCAGCCCAGCACGCGGGTCGGCTCGGCCGTCGTCGTACCCGGCGCGGGAACCCGCGCGGCGTAGTCGCCGACGTCGGGCAGGTCGAGCGGACGCAGGATCATGCCGCCGTTGGCGTGCGGGCTCGACCCCATCCGGGTCGTGTCGCGCGGGATCAGTGCGGTCACGTCGGCCGTCGGCGCACCGGCGGCATCGAAGAGTTCCTCCGGCCGGTACGAACGCAACCACGACTCCAGCTCGCGCAGGTGATCGGGGTTGTCCCGGACCGCGGGCAGCGGCACCTGGTGCGAGCGCCACGTTCCCTCGACCGGCAGACCGTCGACGGTGGCGGGTCCCGTCCAGCCCTTGGGGCTGCGCAGGACGATCATCGGCCACATCGGCCTGACCTGCGAAGTCCCGATCCGTTCGAGGTCACCGAGCACGTCGTCGAGCACCTCGGCCATCGCGCGATGCATGGCCACCGGATCGTCGCCCTCCACGTAACGAGGGGCGTAGCCGTAGCCGCGCAGCAGCAGGTCCAGCTCCGCGGGCGCGATCCGGGACAGCACGGTGGGGTTGGCGATCTTGTACCCGTTCAGATGCAGGATCGGCAGCACCGCCCCGTCGGTTTCCGGGTTGACGAACTTGTTGGCGTGCCAGCTCGTGGCCAGCGGGCCGGTCTCGGCCTCCCCGTCGCCGACCACGCAGGCCACGACCAGCCCGGGGTTGTCCAGCGCCGCGCCGTAGGCGTGCGCCAGCGAGTAGCCCAGCTCACCGCCCTCGTGGATCGACCCGGGCACCTCGGGTGCGACGTGACTGGGCACTCCGCCGGGGAACGAGAACTGCCGGAACAGCTCGCGCATCCCGTCCACGTCCCGGGTGACCTCCGGCCACGCCTCCGAGTAGCTGCCCTCCAGCCAGGTGTGGGCCAGCAACGCAGGCCCGCCGTGGCCGGGACCGGTCACGAACAACGCCCGCGTCCCCCGGCGCACGATCGCGCGGTTGAGGTGCGCGTAGACGAAGTTCAGCCCCGGCGAGGTGCCCCAGTGCCCGAGCAGCCGCGGCTTGATGTGGTCCCGTGTCAGCGGCTCGCGCAGCAAGGGGTTGTCCATCAGGTAGATCTGGCCGGCGGAAAGGTAGTTGGCAGCCCGCCACTGGGCGTCGACCTGCCGCAGTTCGGATTCGGTCAGAACACCGCTGCCTTCACGGACGGCGGTCATTTCGCCTCATCCGGACGGACGATCAGCACGGGGGACGCGGCGTGCTGGAGCAGCGCACGGCTGGTCGATCCCAGCAGCATGCCGGTGAAACCGCCCCGGCCACGGGTGCCGACGACCACCAGCTGGGCCTGTTAGCAGTGCCTCCCGCGGGCGGTCCCGCACCACCTCCCGGTGCACCGCCACGTCGGGGTACTTCTCCTGCCACCCGGCAAGACGCTCGGCGAGCAACCGGTGTTCACCGTCTTCCAGCGACTCCCACTCGGGAATCAGCCGCGCGGTGGAACGGGGACCGTCGAAGGTCGTGTCGCTCCAGGCATGCACGGCCACCAGCGGCGCCTGCCGCAGCGAGGCCTCCTCGAACGCGACCGCGATCGCATGCTCGCTGACCGGGCTGCCGTCCACGCCGATGACGACCGGATCCGTCGGTTCCACCGAACGGTCTCCACGGACGACCGCGACCGGGCAATGGGCGTGCGCGGCGACCGCCAGAGCCGTGGAACCGACCAGCATGCCGCTGAACCCACCACGGCCGGACTGCCCCAGCACCACCATCCGGGCGTCCTCGGAGGCCCGGATCAACGCTGACACCGGCGGATCGATGACCAGATCGGTGGTCACCGGCACCGCCGGCGCGGTAGCCCGCACCAGGTTCTCGGCGTCGGCCAGCATCCGCTCCCCCTCCTCGCGCAGGGAGTCGAACAGCGCCACCGAACCGGCGAAGCCGCCGCCGAAAGCGAGCTCCGCGGTACGCATCCCGTGCAGCAGCCGCAGTTCCAGGTTTCGGCGCACCGCCATGTCGGTCGCCCAGCGCAGCGCGCGCTCCGACGCCGGCGACCCGTCGACGCCGACCACCACTGTCCTGTTCATGGGAATTCTCACTCCTTGTTCGTTGTCGAAGTCGCCACGGTGTGGGCGTCGACGACGCCGGGGACCGCCTGGGCGAGCAAGGTGGCGACGTGACGATCGGTCTCGTCGTCGTAGGTGTCGGTGACCCGGACGACGCCGTCCCGCACGGTCACGTCCCAGCGGTCGCCGCCGCCGTAGATCTCCAGCCGGTGCCGCACGTCGGCGGCGATCGCCGAGTCCTCGCGGGACAGGGCCCGGACGATGTCGCGGCGGGTGACGATGCCCACCACCGTGGAACCGTCCACAATGGGCATCGACCGGATCCGCGAGTCGGTCAGCGCCTGACACAGGTCCGCGACGTCGGTTCCCTGGCCCATCGCGACCGCCGGGGTACTCATCACCGCGCCGACGGTGCGGTCGGTCTCCCGGTGCTGTCCGAGGTCCCGCTCACCATGCCGCGACCGGATGTCGCGAGGAACGCCGCCACGGATCAGGTCCGCCTCGGTCACCACACCGACGAGTCGTTCGTCGTCGTCCACCACCGGCAGGGCGGTGAACCCGTGACGGGCCAGCAGGCCGGCGGCCTCCTTGACCGGGGTCCGCGGGGTCACCGTGACCACCGGGCTGCTCATCAGGTCTCGGGCACGCATCTCGTTCCTTCCTTCCGCACGTTCTCGACTGTAGGAACGGGACCGGCCACGGCTCTGCGCTCGATGGTCCCCGCCGGGAGGGACTTCGGTCCTCAACCGAGGCTGACGGTCGTTCCCGCGGCGCCGGCGAGAACCGCGCCGGCCTGATCGAGCGCACCGATGGCGGCGTGCCTCCCGCCGGCGGCGAGAAACCGGCGGCATGCCTCCACCTTGGGTCCCATCGATCCCTCCGGCAGGCCGAGGGCGAGCAGCTCCCCCACGGTGGCGGCCGGCAGCGGCTCGGCATCGGGTGTGCCGAAGCCGCGTACGACCGCGGGAACATCGGTGAGCAGCAACAGCGCGTCGGCGCCGAGCCGGACGGCCAGCAGCGCGGCCGTCAGGTCCTTGTCGACGACCGCCTCGACACCCCGTCGCCGGCCATCGCCGTCCCGGGTCACCGGAATGCCCCCGCCCCCGCCGGCGACCACGACGACACCGTCGGCGAGCAGCGCCTGTATCTGCCGTAGTTCGACGACGTCCCGTGGATCCGGCGACGGCACCACCCGCCGCCAGCGGTCACCGTCGCGCTCGACGGCCCAGCCCCGCTCGGCGGCGAGCCGGCCCGCGGTCGCCCGGTCGTAGCCGGTGCCGACGAACTTCACCGGGCGCCCGAACGCCGGATCCCCCGCGTCCACGACGGTTCTGGTCATCAGTGCGACGGCGGCACGGTCGCCCAGCCCGTTGTCCAGTTCGGCCGCGATCCAGTACCCGATCATGCCCTGGGTCTCGGCCACCAGGACGTCGAACGGGTACGGCGCGGTCAGCGCCGGATCGCTCTCGCTCTCCTGGGCCAGCAGGCCGACCTGCGGGCCGTTGCCGTGGACGACGACCAGGTCGTTGCCCGGCGCCAGGGCCGCCACCGCCGCTGCCGCCGTACTGACGTTGGCCTGCTGCACGGCCGCGTCCGGGGTCTGTCCACGGCGCAGCAAGGCGTTGCCGCCGACGGCCACCACCAGCCTCACCAGCCACGCTCCGCACCGTCGAGCATGTCGCTGAGCAAGGCGTGCAGGACCGCCTGGGCCACCGGCAGACGGTTGGCCGCCTGCCGGAACACCACCGACCGCGGTCCGTCGATCACCTCGCCGGTGACCTCGTCACCGCGGTGCGCGGGCAGGCAGTGCAGGAACACCGCTTCGGGCAGCGCCTTGGCCATCAGGTCGGTGTCGACACGGTACGGGGCCAGAGCGGCGCGCCGCGCGCGTGCCTCGTCGGCCGGGTCGCCCATCGACAGCCAGACGTCGGTGTAGACCGCGCTGGCCCCGTGGACGGCCTCGTGCGGGTCGGTGGTGCGAGCCACGGTCGCGCCGGTTGCCGCCGCGATCCGCCGTGCCGCGCCGAGCCCCTCCTCGTCCGGGGCGAACCGCTCCGGCGTCGCCAGCACGATGTCCACTCCGGACAGTGCTGCGGCCTGGGCCAGGCTCACCGCGACGTTGTTGCCCGCGCCGACGTAGGCGATCCGCCGGCCGGGCAGGTCGGCGAAGACCTGCCGCAGGGTGAACAGGTCCGTGATGCTCTGCAGCGGGTGGTGGCCGTCGGTCAGCGCGTTGACCACCGGGACCGTCGCCGCGGCGGCGAACCGGCGCAGCTCCTCGTCCGAGGAGGTCCGGATCACGATCGCGGCGACGTAGCTGGACAGCACGCGCGCGGTGTCCTCGATCGTCTCACCCCGGCCCAGCTGCAGTTCCTGAGCGGTCAGCAGCGTCGGCACGCCGCCCAGCCGCAGAACGGCCGCTTCGGTGGACACCCGGGTGCGGGTCGACGGCTTGGTGAAGTGCAGTGCGACGAGGTCGCGGTGCAGCAACAGCGAGTCCCGGTCGGGCTCGGCGGCGTACCGCACGGCCAACCGGATCAGCTCGGCCAGATCCGCTGACGTCAGGTCGGCGGTGGTAAGCAGGTCTTTCACGGTCATGCCTTTCGTGTGTTCCGGGTTGTCACAGCGGGTCCCGCTGGATCGGGCAGCTCATGCAGCGGGGTCCGCCCCGCCCGCGGCCCAGCTCGCTGCCGGGGATGGTGATGACCTCGATGCCGTTGCGGCGCAGCATCGTGTTCGTGGTGACGTTGCGTTCGTAGGCCACCACCACGCCGGGCTCGACCGCGAGCACGTTGCTGCCGTCGTCCCACTGCTCGCGTTCGGCGGCGCGAACGTCCTGCTCAGCCGACAGAACGCGGAGCGGACCACTGTCCACAGCGGATCCGATAGCGGCGAACAACTCGTCGTTCTGCTCGATGCGCAGCGCCGGCCTGCCGCCGGTGCCGCTGGGCCGGACGGTGAACGAGGGCAGCGGGCCCAGGCCGGGGTACACCGTGAAGGTGTGTGCGTCGACCATGGTCAGCACCGTGTCCAGGTGCATGTAGGTCCGCGCCTTCGGCAGCGCGACCGCGATGACGGTGTGGCCGCTGCCCGCCTCGAACAGCCGGGTGGCCAGTGTTTCCACCGCCTCCGGCGTGGTGCGCTCGCTCATGCCGGCCAGGACCACGCCCGGTGCCGGTACGTGCACGTCGCCACCTTCCAGCGTCATCGGCGCGTCCGCCGGGGACAGCCACCGTGGCCGGTCTCCGGCGAACAGCGGGTGGAACCGGTGGATCGCCTCGACGTGGAGGCTCTCGCGCCGGCGGGCCGGGCGGGCCATAGGGTTCACGGTCACGCCGTCGAACAACCAGCAGGACGGGTCCCGGGTGAACAGGTGGTTGGGCAGCGGCGGCAGCACGAAGTCGTCGGCCGCGATGCTCAGGCCACGCAGCCCCGCCACCGTCCCGGCACCCAGTTCCTCGCGGGTGACTCCCCCGATCAGGGTTCGCGCCAGCGAAGCCGGGTCCAGGCCGGTGCACAGCTCCCGCAGAGCCGGTCCGGCACCCGCCGTGCCGAACGTCCGGTCCAGCAGCCAGTCACGGGCGGCGTCGTCCTTCAGCGTCTCCGCCAGCAGCTCGCCGAACAGGTGTACCCGGACGCCGCGTTCACGCAGCGTGTCGGCGAACACGTCGTGCTCCTGGCGGGCGCGCCGCACCCAGAGCACGTCGTCGAACAACAGCTCGTCCTTGTTGGTCGGGGTCAGCCGGAGTAGTTCCAGGTCGGGTCGGTGCAGCACGACCTGACGGAGCCTGCCGACCTCACTGTGCACACCCAGTGCCGTGTTCACGCGGCCTTCCTCCTGATCTGCTTGCGGCGGGCGAGCCAGACGTAGACCGGCATACCCGCCAGCAACAGCAGCAAGCCTTTCGCCATCACCTCGGCTCCCGCGCCGGCGATGGCCCACAGCGAGTAGGCGAAAGCCAGCCCGGCGACCGCGACGTCGCGGACCAGCCGCCACCGGTCGACCGGCTCCCTGCGCTTGGCCAGGGCCATCAGCTGCGCGGCTGCCGAGTAGGCGTACGGGATCAGCGTGGTCAGCGTGGCCAGCAGGATCACGAAGGTGAACTGGCTGACCAGGTTGGCGGTGTAGTTCATCGCCATCAGCACGGTGATCAGGACACTGGAGCACACCAGCCCGAACACCGGGGCACCACGGCGGCCGACCCGCCCGAACCGGGCGGGGAACAGTCCGTCCTTCGCCGCCGCCATCGGCACCTGGCCCTGCAGCAGGATCCAGCCGTTGAGGGCGCCGAACGCGGCGATCGCCGCTCCGGCGGCGACCACGTCGGCCGCCCAGCCACCGAAGACCGCGCCCGCCGCGTCGGCGAACGGCGCGGTCGACTCCGCCAGCCGCTCACGAGGAACGACTCCCAGCACGGCGACTGTGCCCAGCACGTACACCACAGCCGTCACGATCGTGCCGATCAGCGTCGCGCGGGGAATCGTCTTGCGTGGTTCCCGGACGTCTCCGGCAGGGACGGTGGCCGACTCGATCCCGACGAAGGCCCACAGCGTCAGCGCCGCCGTGGCGGTGACCGCCGAGATCCCGCTCTGCCCGCTGGCGTTGAACGGGGTGAAGTTGGCCGGCTCGGCGAAGAACGGCACGATCAGGGCGACTGCCAGCAGCGGAACCAGCTTGAGGACCGTGGTCACCACCTGCACCAGCCCGCCCTGGCGCACACCGAACGAGTTCACCAGCGTGATCCCCCAGATCGCGGCGAGCGCCACCACCATCGCCAGCAGCCGGTTGCTCGCCAGCACGGGGAAGAAGTGCGCCAGGTAGCCCACCATCGCGACCGCGATCGCCGCGTTACCCGCCCAGATGGCGATCCAGTAGCCCCATGCGGTCTGGAACCCGAGGAAATCCCCGAACGCCCGCCGGGTGTAGGCGTACGGGCCACCGGCGTCGGGATTGCGGCGGCCGAGGCGTGCGAACACCAGCGCGAGCAGCACCGCGCCCGCCGAGGTGAACAGCCACCCCAGAACACTGATCGTGCCGAAGCTCGCCAGCGAACTCGGCAGCAGGAACACCCCCGAGCCGATCATGTTGCCCACGACCAGCGCGGTCGCCGCCCACAGCCCGAGCCCGCGGCCACGGGCCCTCGGCTCGATGTCGGACATTCTCTCCTCCAGTGAGTCGATGGAGCACGCGGGCAGCCACCCCGTGCTCCGTTCAGCTCAGCGGATCCGGACGGACCCCCGAAGGAGTCGCGTGGTTCGAAGACCGGTGACCAAGGTCCCCCGGCTGCCGGACCTGTTTTCCCTGTCCGGCGAGCCGGGTAAGCCGTCATCCTCGGGCGGAGTGCGGTCGGATCACCGCCCGCCGGAAAGGAGAGACCCGTGCGCAGTACTCATGTGGTCGTTCTCGGCGGCGGGTTCGCCGGTCTGGAAACGGCCTTCCTGCTGCGTTCCCGGTTCGGCGAGGACCGGCTGAGGCTGACCGTCGTCAGCGACCGCGGCGAGTTCCTGTTCAAACCGAACACGATCTACCTGCCGTTCGAAGGTGACGACGGGCACCTGCGAGTTCCACTGGAGCCCGCGTTGCGCCGGCGAGGTATCGGCTACGTGCCCGCTGAGGTGTCCACACTGGACCCGGGCAGGCGCACGGTGGGCCTGGCCGACGGTGGCACGATCACGTACGACTACCTGGTTGTCGCCACCGGTGCACGGGCGAACCCGGGCGAGATCCCCGGGCTCGGGGAGCACGGCCGCCAGCTGTGCGACCCGGCGCGGCTCGGGTCGTTCGCCGAGGAACTGCTCTGGATGGTGCAGTACGCCCGGCACGGCCACCGGCAGCACGTCGTCTGCGTGGTGCCACCGGGACTGCACTACCCCACCGCGACCTACGAGCTGGCGCTGATGCTCGACACCTGGCTGCGCCGGGGCGACATCCGGCACCAGGTGGAGATCCGGCTGGTCACCCACGAGGAGACGCTGCTGCGTGACTTCGGCCCCAAGGTCCACGACGCCGTCACGGCACGCTTCGCCGAACGGGAGATCGAGTCGGACACCGGCCTCACCGTCACCAGCACCACCGGCACCAAGGTCAAGTTCGGCGACCACAACGCCCGCCGCTACGACCTGCTCATCTGCCTGCCACCGCAGGTGGCGGCGGTGACCTACCCCGGGCTTCCCGCCGACGACAGGGGCTTCCTGCGATGCGAGCCCGGGACCCGGGCCGTGCGCGGGTACCCGGAGATCTTCGCTCCGGGTGACGCCGGCGACTTCCCGATCAAACAGGCGTTCATCGCCCTGCGGCACGCCGAGGCCGTCGCCGACGCCATCGGCGCGGACCTCACCGGCAGGCCACGGGACGACGCCACGGGCGGCATCACCACGATGTTCCTGCTCGACATGCTCGACCAGGCGCTGTTCGCGCAGGTTCCGCTCGCCGTCGGGCAGGCTCCTGACGGCCGGACCATCGTCAGCCCGTCCGCGCGGACGCCTTACCGGGTGGGTACCGGACGCTGGTGGCGGCTGGGCAAGCACTCGGTGGGTCGTTCCGTACCCGCCGCCTTCGCTTCCGGCCACCCGTTCCACGCCGGCGCCTGGTGGGACGCCGCGCAACGGCACCTGCGGGCCGGGACCGACGCGCTCACCCGCTGACCCGGGCAATCCACACCGCGGACGTGGCGTCCGCCGAGCCAAGCCGCACGGCACGTGAGGGCCACCTTCACCACGTAAGACGTGATGAAGGTGGCCTTCACGAGCTTTCGCCAGACCCGCTCACGCACGCGAGTTCTGCGCTCCGGCACACGCGGCGGTCACATCGGCCGTCACTCCGACGGTGTTCCGGCCCGCGACGCGGCCGTACGCAGGGCACTGGTGCAGGCGTCGACGACCTCGTCGGCCGTGGTGACGGTGACCCTGCCCTCCAAACCGGCAGGTGCCTCGGTCTCACCACCGGGACCGGCCGGGACGACCGCGACCGGGACGCGTTCCCGCAGTGCGCAGATCACCCCGAACTCGCGGGCGGTCAGGTCGGCACCGGGCCCGCGCACGTCGACGGTGAGCGCCACCCCGCCGGGATGGTCGAGCGGGCAGCGTCCGCCGGGCGCCAGCGCCTGGCAGATACCGGCGCGGTAATGGCACACGCTCACCTCGCACCCACCCGCACGCAGCCGGGTGATCAGGGGGTCGGCGTCGCCGAACCTGCCTTCGGTCACCAGTACTCGCATGGCGATCTCCTTCCTCGTCGACGCTCAGGTGGCCGGCTCGGGCCGGATGACAGCGACCGGGCAGGGGCTGTGGTGCAACGCGGCCTGGCTGACCGAACCCAGGACCATGCCGGCGAAACCACCCATTCCGTGCGAGCCGACGACCAGCAGCTGGGCACCGGCGGCGTGCCGCAGCAGCGCCCGCGCGGGCCGGTCACGGTCAACCCGTTCGACGACCTCGACGCCGGGGAACTTCTCCCGCCACCCGGCCAGGTTCTCCCGGAGCAACCGGGCCTGTTCGGCCGCGATCTGCTCGTAGTCGATGCTGATCGGCATCAGCGCCCAGCCCTGATCCAGCGTGACGTCGTTCCACACGTGCACCGCGATCAACGGCACCCCGCGGGCCGAGGCGGCCTCGAAGGCATAGCCGACCGCCGCGTCGCTGACCGGCGAACCGTCGACGCCGACCACGACCGGTCCGGTCGTGGGCGGGACGTCCTCAACCTTCTTGCCGCGCACCACGACCACGGGGCAGTGCCCGTGCCTGGCCACCTCGACCGCGACCGAGCCGACCAGCAGGCCGGTGAAACCGCCCAGGCCACGTGAGCCCAGCACGATCAGAGCCGCTTCCTTGGACTCGTGGACGAGCAGGCCGGCAGCGACCCCGCTGCGCAGCTCCCGTCGCGTCTCGACGCCGGGTGCTGCCTCCACCGCGACCTCTTCGGCCCTGGCCAGCAGCGCTCGCCCCTGCTCGGCCACCGCGTCCGCGTAGGAACGGGGCAGGGCCACCGGTACGTAGGTGGCCGGTGGCACGTAGCAGGCGTGGAACAGCCGCAGCGGCACCGCGCGCCGGACGGCCTCGCACGCGGCCCAGCGGACCGCGTGCAGGGCCTGCTCCGACCCGTCGACACCGACCACGACGGCCGGCCTGTTCTCCGTGCTGTTCATCGGATCTCCTCCTGGTATTCGAGGGGGGTACCGGCGGTGGCCTGCTGGGTGACCGGATGGCCGACACGCAGCAGAGCCTGGGGAAAGCCGGCGAGGTCGAGTCGTTCGATAAGTCCTGAGCGCACTTCGTGCAGGTGCAACGGCTGGGTCACCACCGAGGCGACCAGCCCGCGTGCCACCGCGTTGAGCCAGATCCGCTCCAGCGCCGCTCCGGCTAGCACGTGGTCGCGCCAGTTGTCGTCCACGGTGACGACCAGCAGCATCGCCTCCCTGGCGAGCCGGTCGGTCAGCGTGAACGGGTGCGGCAGGTGGGTGTCGCCGCGGACCAGTCCGCCCCACGGCAGCGTCGATTCCCGGGGCAGCGGTTCGGGGAAGCCGCCGGCCAGCGCGGCCAGTTCACGTTGGTACCCGCGCTGGTCCCGGAACGTCGATGCGGCGTAGCCGAGCAGTTCGGCCAGTGGTTCGGCCTCCGTCCGGGGATCGATCAGCCGCGCCTCGGTGTCCACCTGGCCAGCTGTCCTGGCCAGGGCACGCAACGAGCGCCGGCTCACCGGGCGCAACCGGAACGGGGCCCGGTGACTGCGCCGGCGGAAGATCGCCGCGTAGAGGGCCACCTCGTCGTCGGAGGGCAACAGCGATTCCCCGACGTTCACCCGGGCCAGTAGCCCGGCCTGCTGACCACCGGTGGGAAGTTCGACCTCGGTCGCCCGGCCCAGGGTTCGCACCGCCAGCCGCAGGTTCGTCAGTGCCGCACCACACGAGATCAGCCGATCACGTCCGTCCGGATCGTGCTGTGGCAGCCCACGCGCGGGCACCTCGTACAGGTCAACCCGGCCGGGGTGGAACTCCAGCGCCCAAGGCTGCGTGTTGTGCACCGACGGCGCCTTGCTCACCGCCCTGGCTACCGCGGCGGTCTCCACACTCGACCAGCTCATATCAGGTTCCTTCCGCACTACCGCCCGGCTGCCGTGCGCCGGTTCCACTGACCACTGTCGTCGCGGAACCCCGCTGCCGGGCAGAGCCCGGCGTCCACGCTCCGGGGGTCTTTGGGCCTCTGGCCCGCAGGGCCTTGTGCAGCGTGTCGGCCAGCCAGACCACGGGCACGGTCGCCATGGCCAGCACCCACCCCAGCGGTGACGGCAGGTCGCCGCCGAGCAGTTCGGGCAGTGGCGGCAGCAGGAGGAAGACCGGCAACAGGGCGAGTTCGACGGCGACCGCGTACCACAGCAGGGGGTTTCCCCGCAGGCCCGTCCGTCCGATCCACCGGCTCTCGCTGCGGCAGGACAGGGCGTTGCCCAGCTGCCCCAGGACGATGGCGGTGAAAGCGGTACCTGACGCGGTGGCCAGCAGGCCGGCGTCGACCGGGGCGCCCCAGCTCCAGCCTCCCGAGAACAGCACCAGCAGGAACGCCAGCATGGCGAAGGCCGCCTCGGCCGGCCCGAGAACGGCGAAGGCCCGGCGCAGCAGCCTGCCGTCGATGAGGTTGCCGGTGCGGGCGGGGCCACGCATCGTACGCGGGTTGGGCGGTTCGGCGCCGAGCGCGAGGGCCGGCAGCAGATCGGTGCCGATGTCGATGGCCAGCACCTGCAACACGGTGATGGCCAGCGGGATCTGGCCGCCGGACAGCGCCCAGACGGCGAACGGCACGAGTTCGGCGACGTTGTCGGTCAGGTGGTAGGTCAGGAACCGGCGGATGTTGGCGAAGGTCGCGCTCCCCAGTTCCACGGCTGCCACGATCGTGCTGAACCTGTCGTCCAGCAGGACCACGTCGGCGGCCTCTCGCGCGACGTCGCTGCCCGAAGCCCCCATGGCGACGCCGATGTCGGCGGCGCGTAGCGCCGGGCCGTCGTTCACGCCGTCACCGGTCATGGCGACGACATGCCCCCTGGCCTGGAGGACCCGGGCGATCCGCAGCTTCTCCTCGGGCGCGACCCGCGCGACCACCACGCCGTCGGTCTCCAGCAGGTCGGCCAGCGCGGTGTCGTCGGCGGGCAGGTCCCTGCCCTCGACGACCAGCCGCCGCGGACCGAGCAGCCCCACCTGGGCGGCGATCGCGGCGGCGGTACGGGGGTGGTCGCCGGTGACCATGGCCAGCCGGATCCCCGCGGTGCGGCAGGCGCGGATCGCGCCGGCGACGTCCGCACGCGGCGGGTCCTGCAGCCCGACCAGCCCGAGCAGCTCCAGGTCCCGCTCGGCATCGTCGGCGCTCACCGGTGCGGTCGGTGCGGCCCGGCGGGCCACAGCGAGTACCCGCAGGCCCCGCTCGCTCAGCGCCGTGACCGCCTGTTCGGCCGCCGTGAGGTCCCCCGGGCAACGGGGCAGTACCGAATCCGGAGCACCGGTGACGTGCACACCGTCCCGGTCGAGCACCGACGAACGCCGCCGCCGGGGGTCGAACGGGAACCGTCTCACCACGCCAGGCCGCTCCGGTACGCCCGCCCTGGCCGCCAGTACGTGCAGCGCGGCCTCCATCGGGTCACCCACCGGCATCCACCGGCCGGATCGTTCGGCGACCCGGGCATCGGGCGAACACCGCGCGGCGCTGTCGGCGAGCGCTGTGGCAGCGGCGACCGCGGCCGGTGCGCCCTGCAACGTCCCCTCGGGCAGGTATCCCTCGCCCTCGACCCGGACGTCGCCGTGCGGCGTCCACACCGTGACCACGGACATCTCGTTGCGGGTCAGCGTTCCGGTCTTGTCGGTGCAGATGAAGGTCGTGGCGCCGAGCGTCTCCACCGACTCCAGCCGGCGGACCAGCGCCCTGCGGGCCGCCATCTTCTGGGCCGCTCTCGCCAGTGACAGCGTGACGGTCGGCAACAGCCCCTCGGGGACGAGCGCGACGGTGACACCGATCGCGAACAGCAGGCTGTCCGTCCCCGACTGTCCCAGGCCCAGCGACGCGAGGAAGAACAGCACGCCGACCACCACGGCGATCAGCGCCACGATCCGCACCACCCTGTGCAGCTGCTTCGCGAGCGGACTGCGTGGGCGGCGGGCCTGCTCGGTGATCGCCGCGATCCCGGCCAGCCGGGTGTCCGCACCGGTCGCCGTGACCAGCGCCGCCGCGTGCCCCTCGGTCACGTAGGTACCGGCGAGGACCGGGTCGCCCCCGTCGAGCCGGGCGGGCAGGCTCTCCCCGGTGAGCAGGGATTGATCGACGGCGACGCCGCCGCCATCCTGCAACGTGGCGTCTGCGCAGATCCGGTCCCCCGCCTCCAGCAACACCAGATCGCCGACGACCAGCTCCACCGCGTCGACGACGGACACCCGGCCACCGCGCCGGACCGTGGCACGCAACGGCAGGAGATCCCGCAGGCGCTCGGCGGCCCGGTCGGCCCGGTACTCCTGAGCGAAGGAGAACGCGCCGTTCAGCAACACCACCACCGCGATGGCGATGGCCAGGGCCGGCATGCCCGCGATCACAGCCAGCACGGCCGCGGCCCACAGCATGAGCGCGAAGAAGTGGACGAGCTGACCACCGAAGACCAGCAACGGGTGCGGCCGGCTCGGCGGGGGCAATCTGTTGGGGCCGTCGCGGCGCAGGCGCTCCGCGGCAGCGGCCGGGGACAGCCCGGCCTGCTCACTCACCGGGGCAGCAGAAGTCATACCGCGATCGTCGTCAGCCGGCCCGCCGCCGAGCAGAGCGCAACGCACTCGCGCCGGGGGACCTACTTCCCCGTCAGGAGCCGGCGACAGAGGACCTTCTGCCCTGTTCGTCCCCGCACTCCCACGCCGCGCTCGTCATCCCCGACGCCCCCAGCGCATGAAGGCCACCTTCATCCCGTCTGGCGGGATGAAGGTGGCCTTCATGCGCACCCGGACGTTGCCGTCCGCGACGTCCGAGCCGTTCAGTCCGGCTCGCCGCGCCGGGCCACGATCACCGGGCACCGGGCGTGCGCCATCACGGCCTGGCTCGTCGACCCGAGCACCATGCCGGTGAAGCCGCCCCGGCCGCGGCTGCCGACCACCAGCAGTTGCGCGGACTCGGCCTGTTCCAGCAGCCGGTCGGCCGGGCGCCCGCGGGTGACCAGCCGGTGCACCGTGACGTCCGGGTACTTCTCCTGCCAGCCGGCCAACCGCTGCGCCAGCAGTTCCCGCTCGTGTTCCTCCACCTCCGGGCGGTCCAGCTCCCAGCCGGTCTCGGCGAACACCGCGGCGAGGAACTCGTCGTTCCAGGTGTGCAGGGCCACCAGCGGCGCACCACGCCACGACGCCTCCTGGAACGCCAGCTCGACGGCGTGTTCGCTGGCCGCGGACCCGTCGACGCCGACCACCACCGGGCCGGTCGCAGGCGGCGCCTGCTCCCCGGTGTGCGTCCGGACCACCGCCACCGGGCAGGGCGCGTGCGCGGCCAGGGCCGTGGTGACCGAACCGACCAGGATCCTGCCCAGCGGCCGCAGTTGCGGGGTGCCGAGCACCAGCAGGGCCGCGGACGCCGCCTCCCCCAGCAGAACGGCGGGCACGGTGTCCCACCGCAGCCGGGTGGCGATCTCGACGTCCGGCGCGACCTCGCGCGCGGCGTCCCTGGCGTGCCCCAGCAGCCGGTGGCCGCGCTCGCGCATGGCCTCGTGCATGTTCTCCCGCAGCGGAAGCGCGCGGTGGTAGCCGAGCAGGTCGTCCACCACGTGGACCAGCACCAGCCGCCGGTGCCGTCCGGCGGCGATAGCCGCTGCCCAGCGGACGGCAGCCAGAGCTTCTTCCGAACCGTCGATGCCGACGACGATCTCGCCGGACGTGTTTGCTGCCAACGGACTCACTCCTCTGTCCTTGTCCTGGTCACCGTCGAGTCAACGGCATGCGGGCGAGCGGGACGACGAGCGTTGGTCACCCCGGCCGGGGACCTTGGCCCTCTCGTTCCCGGCCACGGCCGGCGGACGGACGACAGCCACCGGGCACTCGGCGTGGTGCATCACCGCGCGGCTCGTCGAGCCGAGCAGAGCGCCCGTGAGCAGACCGCGCCCGTGCGACCCGACGACCAGTAGCCGCGCGCCCTTCGCCGCACGAAGCAGGCCGTCCGCGGGACTCGCGGACCGCATCACCCTGGCCGTCACGTCCACCTCCGGGTGCCGGAGCAGCCAGGGCCGCAGGTAGTCGAGGAGGGCTTCGTGCTCGGCGCGCTCCACCACTTCGATGTCCACTGTGGACGGAACACCGGACCAGGCCTCGGCCAGCGGGTCACGCCACGTACGCACTGCCACCAGCGGCGCTCCGGCCCGTGCCGCGTGGTCGAACGCGCAGGACACGGCGTCCTCGCCCTCCGGCGCGCACTCCACGCCCACGACGACCGGCCCCTCCGGATCGGGCTCGGTCCTCGCCACGACCACAGGGCAACCGCCGTGCAGGGCGAGTGTCGTGGCCACCGAGCCCACCACCAGCCTGCCGAGCGCGCTCAACCCGCGGGAACCGACGACCACCAGCGCCGCGGACTCCGACTCCTGGCGCAGGACCGGCCCGGCCTCCCCTTCGATCACGATTTTCGTGATCGGCACGCCGGGGGCGGCGGCCTCGGCCACCGCGGCGGCGTCGGCCAGCCACGTGTTCGTCACCTCGGTCGCCGTCGCGTCCGGCCCTTGGCCGGTCAGGCCGGGCAGCAGGCAGGCATGTACCAGCCGCAGGCCCACGCCGCGCCGGGCCGCCTCACGGGCCGCCCAGGCCGCGGCCGACCGCCCGCCGGTCGAACCGTCGACGCCCGCGACGACCGGCTTCGCCGGGACGGCCGGTTCCCGCGCCGGCGCCGGCGGCTCCTCGGGCCGCATCGTGACGTACAGCTGCGAAGCGAGATAGCCGCGCAGGCCCCTGGCTGAATCCATGACACATTCCTTTCCTGCCGCCGCGTTCCGGCGGCGTGATGGCTCACTCGTCGAGGTAGAACTCACGCGCGCGGTCGTCGGAACGGACCGCGACGGAGGCGACGCCGGACAGGGTCAGGGTCACCGCGAGCCCGATGGCCACGTTCAGCACGGCGGTGGCCAGCCTCGGTTCCAGGTCGACCGGCAGGCTGAGCGGGACGACCGCGGCGATCGCGGTGAGCAGCACCATGATCCAGGCGAAGAACAGGCGCGCACGGGGCGCGGTGAGCAACAGCAGATGCAGTACCGCCGTGGCCGCGAGTGCGATGGCGGCCGAGGCCAGCGCGTAGGCCACGGTGCCCGCGCCACCCCACGCGCCATGGCCTCGCGGCGCCAGCACGGGGATGTGCAGCAGGCCGCGGGCCGCCAGGATGCCGACCACCGCGGTCAGCGCGGCCACACAGGCGCTGGCCGCGCCACCCGCCCACAGCCGTCCGGCGTCCAGCCCGGACCGGGCGTCCCGGATCTCGTCGGAGTACCTCATCGCCGGCTCCTCTCCCGGCTGGGCGCCGGACGCGCCGCGCCCAGCAGCAGACGACGCTCCGCCGCGCCGATGGCGGACCTCGCGGCCTCGACGGCGTCGGGGTTGACGGAGATCGAGGTGATCCCGAACCGCACGAGGTGTTCGGCGAAGTCGGGGTTGTTCGACGGCGCCTGGCCACACAGCGACGAGGTGATGCCCAGTTCCCTCGCCGTGCCGACGATGCGTCCGATGGCGTCGAGCACGGCAGGGTCGGACTCGTCGAACAACGGCGCACAAACCGCCGAATCCCGGTCCACGCCGAGAATCAGCTGCGTCAGGTCGTTACTGCCGATCGACACCCCGTCGATGCCGAGCCCCACGTACTCGGGCAGCCAGTGCACCACCGACGGCACCTCCGCCATGACCCACCGGTGCAACCCGCGCTGCCGTCCCAGCGGACTGGCGTCCACCAGCTCCAGGCAGCTCTCCAACTCCCACCGGGTTCGGACGAACGGGATCATCAGGTGGAGATTGGGGTTCTGCTCGCGGACCCGCGCCAGCGCCCGCAGCTCCAGCGCGAACAGATCCGCCTCCCGCACGTAGCGGAAGCAGCCGCGGTAGCCGATCATGGGGTTGCTCTCCCCCGGTTCGTGGCGTTCCCCGCCGACCAGGCCACGGAACTCGTTGCTGCGCAGATCCGTGGCGCGGTAGACCACCGGTCGTGGTGAGAACGCCGAAGCGATCCGGCCGATCGAGGTGGCCATCGCGCCGACGAAATCCTCCTCGCCGCCGCTCGCGACGACCTCCCTCGGGTGCCGTCCGTCCAGCGCCTGGGTCAGCAGGAACTCCGCACGCAGCAGGCCGACCCCGTCCACGGGCAAGGCCGCGACGGCCTCGGCGGCGTCCGGCATCGCCAGGTTGACGTACAGCCGGGTGCCCAGGGTCTCGGTCGTCCGCGGCGCGGGGGCCGCCGCCGGATCGGTGCGCACGGGCGTGCGATCCCCGCCGGCCCGTACCTCGCCGGCGGTTCCGTCCACAGTCACCGTCGCGCGGTCGGCGAGCACCCTGGTGGCGTCTCCGGTACCCACGACGCACGGAACCCCGAGTTCACGGGCCACCACCGCGGCATGGCAGGTCATCCCACCGTGATCGGTGACCAGCGCCACCGCCTTGCGGATCGCCGGAACCCAGTCCGGACTGGTCATCGGCGCCACCAGCACCTCGCCGTCCCGCAGCGCGGCCGCCTCCGCCGGGTCGTGCAGGACCCGCACCGCACCGCTGCCACGCCCCGGCGAGGCGGCCAGACCGGACACCAGCACACCGGAGTCCGACGTCCTGGCAGCCGGCAGGGTGGTGACCGGGCGCGATTGCACCAGCCAGACCCGGTCGTGCGCGGCAATGGCGAACTCGATGTCCTGAGGGCAGCCGAAGTGGTCCTCCACCCGGCTGGCCGTGCGCGCCAGCTCCAGCAGCAGGGCGTCGTCCAGGACACGGCGCCGCCCACGGCCCGGTGGCAGCGCGACCGTCTCGTCGCCACCGGCGGCACCGGCCACGATCTTGTGCGCCTGGCTGCCGACCCGGGCGCTCACGATGGTGAGCGCGTCCTTCGCTACGACGTAGGTGTCCGGTTCCACCGCGCCGGACACCACCGCCTCGCCCTGGCCGAACACCGCCTCGATGACCAGCCGGTCGCGGTCGCCGGTGCGCGGGTCGGCGGTGAAGACGACCCCGGAGCGCTCAGCGGTGACCATGCACTGCACGACGACGGCGATCGCCGGTTCGGCGGTGAAACCCCGGCTGGCACGGTAGGCGATGACCCGTGGTGAGAACAGCGACATCCAGCAGTCGAGCACCCGTGCGGTCAGGGCGTGATCACCCCACACGTTGGTGAAGCTCGCGTTCATTCCCGCGAAGGACGCCTCCGCCCCGTCCTCCCCCGTCGCCGAGGAGCGGACGGCGACCGGCTGCGACGAACCCAGCTCCTGATAGGCGGCGACAACCGCGTCCCGTACCCGCGGGGCGAGGCCGGCCTTGCGCACCAGGTCCCGCAGGCGGTCGCAGTAGTCCGCCAGCCGATCCGGTTCGCCCGCCGCCTCGCGCGCCTCGGCGTGCAACCGGGCTACCTCGGCCCGGACGCCGGCCTCGTCGAGCGAGGCGAGATAGGCGTCCCGGCTCACGACGAAACCGGCAGGCACGGCGAATCCTCCGCCGATCAGCTCGCCGAGGTTGGCGGCCTTGCCGCCGGCGGACTCCGCGTCCGCGGCCCTGGTCGTGGCCAGGTCCTTCACGTAATTCATCGCATCTCCCGCGGGAACTCGGTGCGTCGTGGACCCATCGTGGGCGCCGGGAACCGATCGCCACTGCGGCAGAAGGTCACCGGGAGCCAGGGGACCAAGGCCCCTGATCGCCCGCGGTCAGGCCGGGCGTCTCCGGGACAGGCCGAACGCCGCGATCGCCACAACGGTGAACAACAGCGGCAGCAGGACCGCGAGCGGGCGCTGCAGCCACCACACGAGGTCGGGTTCGCGGTCGTCGACGATGCCGCCTTCGACGACCAGGTAGTGGAGCGCACGAGCCAGCGCCATGCCGGTGGTGTGGAAGAGAAACAGCGGCAGGGCGTACCGGTTCGCCAGGTCGCAGAACCGTTGCCAGCGGGGCTTCTCCAGCAGTTTCTCCATCCCCGGACGGACGACCTCGGCCAGGCCCGCCTGGAACAGCAGCAATGCCACGATGGCGAACGTCGGCGGCGCCATGTTCGACATCCGGTCGCCCGGCACCCCGACCATCGAACCCGGGTAGAGGCCGGACAGCACCAGCCCAGCCAGGCCGAACAGGCCGGCCGACATCAGCGACAGGTCCCACCGTCGTGGCGAGTCGACGATGTCGCGGTAGAAGAACCCGGTCTGGTGCGCCAGGCCCCAGACGACCACCAGATTGATCCAGCCGGCCCAGTCCAGGCCGTACCGGAACCGCAGCACGTCGACGACCATGGCGGTACCGGCCAGCCACACCAGCGTCAGGACCCCGAACCGGCGATGCGACCACAGGCTCAGCGGCAGCAGCAACAACAGTCCGACGTAGACCCCCAGGAACCACAGTGGACTGAGCACGAGCATGACCGTGTTCCCGACCCATCTGGCGTCGAAGAACTGCCCGAGGGTGAGCCCGAGCAGTCCCCACACGGCCACCAGGATCGCGGCGGGCCACACCAGCCGGCGGACCTGCGCCCAGACGAACTCGCGCAGGCCCTCGCCACGTGCCTCGGCCCGCCGCCACGCCGTCAGGTGCGCGAAGCCGCCGACGTAGAAGAACATCGGCAGCACCTGCAGCAGCCAGGTGAGCGGCCACAGGCCGGACAGGAACCCGAGCGGACTGGTCGGCTGTGGCCCGTCGGGCGTCCAGCGCAGGATGGTGAACGCCCAGTGCCAGACCACGACGACCAGCAGGCTCACCGCGCGGAGCCAGTCCACGTAACGATCACGTTCGTCCGGGCCCATCACGCGCCACCCCGCCCGCTCACCCCTGGCGGCGGCGAGCCCGCCAGATCAGCTTGTCGAACTCGGCCACCACGAGTGCCACGGCTCCGGCGGCCAGGGCCAGCCCCCAGGACTCCCAGCCGACCGGCGCGGTGTGGAACAACGCGTTCGCCGGAGGCAGGTAGGTCAGCGCCAGTTGCAGCAGCGCGGTGAGCCCGATGCCCAGCGGCACCATGCGGTTGCGCCCGGCCCTCCGCCGCAGCGCCACGGTGTCCAGCGACCGGCAGGAGAGCAGGTAGGCGATCTGCACCGCCACAAACGCGTTGATCGCACTGGTCCGGGCAACGTCCACGTCAGCTCCCGCCGCCACCGCCCATTCGTACGCGGTGAACGCCGCGGCGACGAGCAGCAGCGAGACCAGCACGACGCGGCGGAGCAGGTCCGCGGTCAGCAACGGGGCGTCCGGCCTGCGTGGCGGCCGCACCATGATGCCGTCCTCCTTGGGCTCGAACGCCATGGTGAGACCGAGAAAGACCGCTGTGGTCATGTTGATCCACAGGATCTGCACGGGAATGATCGGCAGCGTCAGGCCTGCCAGGACGGCGACCAGGATGACCATGCCCTCGCCGATGTTGGCGGGGAAGGTCCAGGCGAGGAACTTGCGCAGGTTGGCGAACACCCCGCGGCCCTCCTCGACGGCCGACTCGATCGAGGCGAAGTTGTCGTCGGTGAGCACCATGTCGGCCGCCTGGCGGGCGGCGTCGGTACCGCCGCGTCCCATCGCCACCCCGATGTCGGCACGCCGCAGCGCCGGCGCGTCGTTCACGCCGTCGCCGGTCATCGCGACCACCTGACCGCGTTCCTGCAGGGCTTCGACCAGGCGCAGCTTCTGCGCCGGCGAGACCCTGGCGAACACGCTGGTGTCGGCCACCCGTCCGGCGAACTCCTCGTCACCGAGACGCTCGAGGTCGGCACCGGTCAGCACGGTGACCTCGGCACCGGGGTCGACCAGCCCCACCTGCCGGGCGATCGCGCTGGCCGTCGCCGCGTGGTCGCCGGTGATCATCTTCACCTCGACACCGGCGGCCCGGCACGCGTGTACGGCGGCCACGGCCTCCGGCCGCGGCGGGTCCTGCATCGCCTGCAGGCCGAGCAGCGTCAGCTCGCCGTCGTCGACCTGCCTCGCCGCACCATCGCCGGGGTGGAAGCGGGCGAACGCGAGGACCCGCAACCCCCGTCCGGCCAGCGACCGGGCGGTCGACAGCACCTCGTCCACGTCGAGCGGCCCGGCCGTCCCGTCCGCCCGCATCCTGCCGGTGCAGCGAGCGAGGACCTCCTCGACCGCGCCCTTGACGTATCCGACCGGTGCGCTCCCGGCCACCCGGTGCACGGTCGCCATGAACCTGCGCTCGGACTCGAACGGCAGGACGTCGAGCCGGGGGAAAGCGGCGCGAACCTGGTACGGGTCGATCCCCAGTCGCTCGGCCGAGGCCAGCAGGGCCGTCTCGGTCGGGTCACCGACCTCGGTCCGTTCGCCGTCCACCGTGGAAATCTCGGCGTCGTTGCACAGCACCCCTGCCCGCAGACAGGCCCGCACGGCCGCATCGGTGGCCGCCGCGGCCGGTTCCGCCGGCACCACGGCCCCCGAGCCGACAAGCGTCGTCACGGTCATCCGGTTGCGCGTCAGCGTCCCGGTCTTGTCAGTGCAGATGACCGTGGTACCGCCCAGCGTCTCGACGGCGGGCAGGTAGCGGACCACCGCGTTGCGCCGCGACATCCGCACGACACCGATGGCCAGCACGATGGACACCGCCGCGGGGAGCCCTTCCGGGATGGCACCCACCGCCAGCGCGACCGCGGCGGTGAACATCTCCAGCACGGGTGTCCCCCGGACCAGACCGACCGCGAAGGTCAGCACCGCGACGCCCAGGATCACGATCCCGACCAGGCGGGAGAACCGGCCCAGTTTGCGGGTCAGCGGCGTCACCACCGATCCCGCGGCCTCGACCATGCCCTGCACCGCCCCGAGCTGGGTGGAAGACCCGGTGGCGACGACGATCCCGCGAGCCGACCCGCGGGTGAGCGTGGTGCCGGAGTAGGCCAGGTTGACCCGGTCCGCCAGCACGGTGTCCTCCGGCAGCGGCGCCGTCGTCTTCGTCACCGGCAGCGACTCGCCGGTGAGCATGGATTCGTCGGCCTCCGCCGCCACGGCGGTGGTCAGCCGTACGTCGGCAGGCACCCGGTCGCCCGCGGCGAGGTCGACGATGTCGCCGGGCACCAGGTCCTCGGCCGCCACGCGGCGGGCGACGCCGTCCCGCACGACCGTGGCCTCCAGCGGCACCATGCGGGCCAGTGCGTCGAGCGCCCTGCGCGCCCGGGCCTCCTGTACGAACCCGATGACGGCGTTGAGCACCACCACACCGGCGATCACACCGCTGTCGACGAAGTCACCGAACGCCGCCGTCACCGCGGCCGCGACGACGAGGATGGCCACCAGCGGATCCCGCACCTGCGCGAACAACCGCCGCAGCACCCCCGGCCCCTGCTCGGAACGCAGCCGGTTCGGTCCGTACCCCTCCAGCCTGCGCGCCGCGTCAGCCTGACTCAGCCCGGCGCCGAGGTCGGTGTCCAGCCGGGTCACGACCTCGTCGGCGGGGACCGCGTGGAACGCGCCCGGCGACGTCACGACCGTGTTCATGCCCCTGTCCCCGGCACCACGAGGACCGGACAGTCGGCGTGGTGGATCAGAACATGGTTGACCGAGCCGAATCCCGCCCCGTGAAGCCCGGCCCGCCGGCCCGTGCCCACCACCAGCAGGCACGCCACCTGCGACCACCGCAGCAACTGATGCCGCGGCCCCATCCCCGCCGACACCAGCTGCACCGGCACGTCCGGGTACTTCTCCCGCCAGCCGGAGACGCTCTCCGCCAGGGCTCGTTCCCGCGCGCACTCCCGGGTCCGCCCGAGGTTGAACGCACGCGCGGCCTCCCAGTCCCCCAGCGCGTGCACCACCACGAGTTGCGCACGGCGCACCGCGGCCTCGTCGAACGCGACGGCGAGCAGATCCTGATCCGCCGTGCCGCCGTCCAGCCCCACCGCCACCGGGGCCCCGACGACGGCGAGCCGGCCCCGCACGACCGCCACCGGCCGGAACGATCGGCCGACCAGCCCCAGGGGCACCGAGCCCAGCAGGGCGTCTCCCACCGCGCCGCGGCCGGTGCACCCCACCACGACCAGCCGCGCGGTCTTCGACAACTCGGTCAACGCCTCGACCGGACTGGCATCCGACACCTTCCGCCGCACCCGGATGCCCGGCGCCACCCGGGCGGCCACCTCCGCGGCCCGGTCGAGCATCGCCCGGGCGTCCCGGTGGCTCGCCTCCAGCCAGTCCTGCCGTGCCGCCACCCCCGGCACCCCGGTCGCGTGCACGACGGTCAGCGGTGCGTGGCGCGCGGCCGCCTCGCCCGCTGCCCAGGCGACCGCGCGTGAGGCCCAGTCGGATCCGTCGATGCCCACCACCACGGGTGGCCCGACCACACCCGGAGACTCCTGAGAAATCACGCCACACTCCCGTCACTACCGGCTCCTGTGACGACGCTAGGAACCGGCGACGGCCGTGCGGCACGGGAACCGGTCACCGCTCTGAAGGACTTTCGGCCCATCAGGCGCCTACTCGCGCAGCGTCAGGCCCTCGTCGGTGATGATTCGCGCCACCAGTAGTCGCCGGTCCTCCGCGCTCAGATCCCGTCCGATCTCGATCTGTCCGCCGCGCTCCCCGGGACAGCAGCGAAGCACCCGGCCGTCACCGAGGACGTGCAACTCCGAGTACTCGCCCTGCCCGCCCACGTACACCCTGCTCGCCGTCATACCAGGCGGTCGTGGCAGCCCACCCGAACATCACGCTGATGGCCAAGGTCGCGGGGCAACCGTTACCCGGAAGACTCCTGCGTTGACCTCACGACACCACTCACCGCTCTGGCGATACCAGTGGCCGGGACCAGCCCGCCGAGGCTCTGACGGTACTCGAATGCCTCGGGTTCATCGCGATAGTCGAGCAGAGTTCCAGCTAGCTCCTGCAAGCACGCCTTGGCCTCCGGCGGGGGTACACCGGAAGTACTGGACAGCCACCGGACGCCGCTGCTCAGCGAGGGAAGGCGCCAACACCACAGTAGCCGAGCTACCGACAGTGGAGAGCGTCACTGCGAGGTGACGGGAAAGTACCGCGAATGTGTGGCCGAGGGGCGACTTGCACACTAACCACACGCCTGCTGGAGTCGTGAGCGGCGCGGTTCGTGTGAGTACGTCCCCGTCGCGCTCACTGTCCGCTCGGAAGGTAGATATCGACCTGGTAGCCGTAGTCGCCGTGGGTCAACTCCGCTTCGCATATTGGTTGACTGTCCATCGCCTCGGCATTGACAACCAGACTCTGGTAACGGGAGCTCATCTTTGCGGTCAGTTCGCCGACTCGCTTGCCGTTGAGTCGAACCTCGATCGCATACGCTCCTTTGTGTTTGCCGCGCGAGACAGTGGACGACACGAGTTCCGCGACCAGGAGGGTTCGTGACGAATCGATCCGCTGATAGTGCGAAAGTGTGTCCTGATGGTCCTCTTCGCGCGTCACTGTGAGCCGTCGCGCCGGTTCTACAAGGTCGATATCGCCCACGAGATTTTCGAGCAGTAGCGATTCCGGTTCGGCAAGGTGGAGGTAGATCCCATAGTATCGGCCAATTCCGCCTCCGGTGATTCTCCCCGGGCAGGTTCCGATGCTGCCCTGGGTTCGAAGAGCGAGTAGTGGACGCTGGTACGCACGCGCGATGCCGCGCGGTAGGTGTCCGACAGTTTCCCCGTGCCCGCCGGTGACGACGACCACCCTCACAGCGTTGGGGTCGTGCGGGTTGTCGGGTTCCGGAACAAGCGCAGCCACGACGCGCAGGTGTTGCGCGAGGTCCGTTCCCGCGGGAGTGCCCCGTGCCGCGCGGCACAAGGCCGCCTGGTAATGCGACTCGCCCACAACGGCGACACGGCCCTGCGCCGACAGACGCCGACAGGTGAGGGATGTCCCGGCCGGGCCCACCTCCACGGGGTTCACCAGGCCGATGGAACGCGCAGCGAGGTCGGGTGGTCGGTCGAGATCGATGGAACGTGCCGGTGGAGCGTCTGTCCACGGGTGCACTTGCGGGGGAACTAACGATGTGGGACCAGCGGGGGTCGTCATCGTTGCCAGAGCTGTTTCCAACACTGAACTCGCCCGCGGGTTGGAGACGTCGAAGATCGCGCTGTACCCGCCACTACCGGTCAACATCAGGCGGCCGTACTGCACGATAGGTAGCTGTCGGTTGTTCTTGAATCGACGGTCCGGTCCACCTCGGACATTGACGTACTGCCAGGTGTGGTCGACGACTTCGGAATCAGATGGTACCGCCGAGTCTTCGATGAACCGCTGGACACCTGCCTGCACTCGAACGTTTTCGTAGTCGATATCCGCGTAGTGCCTTCCGTCGCGGATCAAGACTCGGTCTGGCAGCAGGTAGACCGATCGGTGTGGCGTGTCGAGAGAGGGCACGGCGATGTTCGACGCCAGATGCTTGGGACCGCTTAGGCTCCGGTTAACCGGTAGCCGCCTGACGAGGGCCGACGCTCCGGCGTTGACCTTGTGCTGGTGGGTGGTTGCCACTGCCCCGGCTGCGACGATATGCCATGCGCGCTGTGCCGCGCGCACGTGGTCGAACGAATCGACCAACTGTTGGAACCGCGTGGCCTCGGTTCCCTGCACGTCATAGAAGGCCACGACAGTTCGCCTAATCCGGTCTTTCCAGAAGATCCACATAGTGAGGGGCGCACCGGCGAAAAGCAACCAGGGAGACAGAGTCATCAGCGCGATGGTGGCTGCCAGGCACCACGGCCAGAACTTTGGTGACCGAGCGGCGTCATTAAGTTGGGAAACGAGTTCGCTTGAGCCGACTTCCGACATCTCGATCGTGGTTGCTCCAGAAACATTCGATAGGACGACATCATCCGGGGACGAGCGTCCGGAAATCGATCGAGCCCGGGGTGCGCCCCGGGAGGACTGTTGAACGGGTCCAGAGCGCGGGCGTGCAGTGGCGCGGTACGACGCGGCACCGCCGCCGAGCGATACGTAACTGCCGCAGGGACGGGCACCGAAGCGGAAGCCAGGAATGCCCACCGAAGCTCCGAGCCCGGACGTCGACATGTTCAAGCGAACGGGACCGACCTTGATACTCGTGCGCAGGTAGAACGACATGACCGGCCTCCGACGTTCGATCTGTCGTCCATAGTCGCCCACGAGCGATGACGCGTTACAGCGTTCGCGGCGAGCCCGATCTGCGCGGGTCGCCCCGCCCTGCCCCGCGGGTACGCACGACCGCGGCCGGCACGCTGGCGCGCAGGCTGCGCGGCGGTAGACACCGGCCCAGACCTCGGCCCCGGAGTCGATCAATAGTCGCGCGATGTGAGTGCGCAGGCCAGGATCACCGCGCCGGTACTGATGACGCCGCCGGCGCCTCTGTGCACGCTGTGCACGGCCAGCCGCCCTTGCATGCGACAGGGATGCCGGGCTGATCCTGATGGTGGTCGACGATGGCTACTCGCGCACGTGACATGTTCAGCGTGCTGCTGCCACGAGTCTGTCCACTTCGAACACAAGGCCTGTCGCGCCTGGTGTCTCGGTTCTGGAGGACAGCACCCCAGCAAGGTTCACCCGGTTGGCCGAACTGCCGGGACTCTCAGGTCTCGACATCGAACTATAGGGTCTCGCCGCGCGACCTGTCGATCCTCGCTGAGCTGCGGTTCCTCGCTGTCTCACGGCGACGTCACCCGAGATCAGTCTCCGACGCGCGTTGCATCCTCGGGCAGGCAGGCTCGCCGCAACGTCGGAGTGTGCCTCTGACCTGCGTTGGGTTAACCCGCGCACACTTCGCCGGTGAGGAAGTGCCGTCAGCCGCGAGGCCCCACCAACGGTGTAGGGTCTCACGGCTCGCGACATGTTGATGTTGCGCTATCTGACGTGACGACGCTGTCTCAGCAAGATGTCACCATGATCAGTCTCAGAACTTGTGACGCTTCCTCAACTGGTTGAACCTGGCTGGCCACGGTCCGGCGCGCATGCCGCACGCCGTCGCTGGCCACTCGGAAGCGTTTCTGCTGACGCGGCGGCGACGTACGGGCGTCATATGCCGCTGGCTATCCGCCTGCGTGGGAGGCAAGAGGCTGCGTAAGGACCTTTGTGTTGAAGGTCCTTACGCAGCTGTCCGCGATGGGGTCCTTGGTGGGCCCTGCCGGCCGACTTCGCGTCGCGCCGGACCGTCTGTGCTTTGTTTACCAGTGCACCCTGGGGTGGTACCGGATCTGCGCCGCGTTGCGTGAACGTGTGTCTTGCCTTCTCATGCGGAGCTGGGCATCGTCTTGATCACCGCTGAGCGGTCTCAGCGCGGGTTGGGAAGCTTGTCCGGATGCAGGCAGTTCCATGTGTTCAGGCCGATGGCGCCGTCCCTGGTAATCCTGCATCGTCCCTGCACGTCCTTGACGGCATAGTTGGTTTCGCTCCCGAACCTGCCGTCCACGCTGATGCCGTAGCCGTACAGGTTGATCAGGCACTGTGCGTGCTTGACTGCCGCGCCGGAGCTGCCGATCCGGAGGATCGGGTGGGACCCGCTGTAGGGGCAGGGGCTTTCCGCGGCAGGCGCGAGAACGGGAGAGGCTGTTGCCGGGGCGGTGGCGGTTGCGGAGGCAGCTGTCACGGTGAGCCCCGTAAAAGCCGCTGCCGCTGCGACGGCACATACGGCTGTCTTTCCGCGCAATCTCATGATCTTCTCCATCCGATTATTGGACGCCGGGTCCGTGTGGTGGGTCCGACGCTGGCACTCTGCTTTGACGACATTGGGGAACCTGTGTGAAACGTTAAATTGCCTACTTAAGTGGTGCTGCCTGCCGTACGGGAGCGTCGTTCCGACTGGTCTTCGGATGTGGACGCAAGGGTGGTTTTCGTTCCGGATTGCAGCAACCCCGGTGACGCAATGCCAGCTTGGCAAGACGGTGGACATGCGCCAAGCGATTCGACGCGTCCCGGACGGCTGCGTCATCTCTTGCCTGGTCAGATGGCATCTGTCCGGCCAGTCGGACAAAGGTCACCTGACTGGCTGACGTCCAGGGTCGGAGCATCCGCCACGATGGGATGGTGACTCGTAACCGCATCCAGCCGGAATCAGCGAAGGGTGTCGCGGAGTTCTGCGCCCTCCTGCGGTCACTCAAAAAGAACTCGGGGCGGACACTGCGCCAATTGGAGGAAGAGGCCGCTGAGTGCGGCTCCATCCTGCCCCGCAGCACCGTCGCCGACATGTTGCGCCGTGACGCGCTTCCCCGGCCGGAGCTGCTGGCGGTGTTCGTGCGCGCATGCGGCGACGGGCAGCATCTGGCCGAGTGGTTGAGCACGCGGGAACGCCTGGCCGTCGGCCCGCACCTCGACGTGGAGCCGACGGATCCGGCTGTGCGATCGGCGGTGGCGTCATCGGGTGTCGAAGCGTCCGCACCACCACCATCTTCCGCACCACCACTGTCGGAACGACCGAAGCGGTGGCTCGCAGCCGCGACGGCGGTGACCGTGGTGACGATCGCAGCGATCGTCACCACGGTCCTGCTCAACCGGCCCTCCGGTCCGTCGGCTCCGTCGGCATTGCCCTCCGATGGCTGGTATCTGCTCCGCCCAGGCCATACCGCCGACCGCGACCTGTGCGTGGGGGAGGGGCGCGAGCGCAACAAGCGCACAGATCGTCCGCTGGCCGTTCAGCGACCGTGCAAGGAACTGGTGCCGGACACGTATCTCGAAGCCCTCGGCCCCGGTGTGTACCTGATCAAATGGCGCCATCCGGAGCAGGGTTGGGGCTGTCTGTCCGTGGACGAGGCGTCTCTCGACGACAGCATGCTGCTGGCTCCCCGGGACTGCACCTCGGCGGCCGACCAACGGTTCTTGTTTGAGCCGGTGTCCGCGCCCGTGCCGAACGGTTTCGTACTGCGGCCAGTGCACAGCGGCAAGTGCGTGGGCCTGCTCGGTGGTCTGGCCGAGATCGATGCCGGAGCCGAGCTGGCACAGGCCACCTGTTCCGGTCGGGCCGACCAGGTATTCCTCCTGGAACCGGTCGAACGCGCATCACTCGAACCAGCCGGCTGAGGCGGCGAACCTGCCTGGGCTTCGAGGGTTCGCAATTTCGAACCCCAGTGGGTGGCATTGTCTGGTCGGATCGGTCGGTGTCACCTGACCGGCCAGCATATCCGGGAGTCTCACCGCCAAGCACTCAATATGTGACAACATGATTCCCGCCTAAAGGATCTGATCAGCATGACCCCAGCGCACGACGACACTCATGCCCATGTGTGCGACCCGCTTGACCACGATTGCAGGTCCGGGCCGGACCACCCGCGCGAGCAGGAACTCTTCGAGTTCCTCGCTTCTCTGCGCGCCCGCACCGCCTCGAACTCCGCTGCTCATCGAGTTCTGCGTGACTACCTGGCGCTGCGCTCGACGAGTGGCTACCCGCTGCGCTACCCGCTGCACTCCCCCACGAGCTGCCCGAGTGCGTGGCAGCGCACCTTCCGCGCCATCATCGACGACCACCTGAGCCAGAAAGCGGGAGCAACAACGACATAACATCCACTTGGAGCCGGAACCAATCTCGCCACCACGTCGTGTGCGACATCCGTACGACGTTGCTCGTGAGATTACGACATCGGCCGCGAGACTCTACAAACGGCCGTGCGGTGAGCCGGACGAGGTGGAACCGCGGCCGGTCGATCGTTTGCTCGGCCAGGACGTCGGCCAAGGATCCGTTCACGAATGTCGGCCAGCAACTTCGAGGTCGGCCTTCGCGACCTCGCGTGCCTTGCACCCAGCGGAGCGTTGCGGGTCCGCACGACGCCGAGGTCACGTAACTTCTGCAGAATCGCGGCGTACTGAGCTTCCCCTGTTGTCCGGACACCTTGATGTTGACCCTGTTTGCCGGACACGGAAGTGAGGAGACGTAGGGTCCGACGATCTTGTGAAGGAGATCGTCTGAGATGCCGAAGCCTTATCCGCCGGAGTTCCGGCGTCGTGCCCTTGATTTGCTGGAGGCGGGACGCTCTGTGCGCGATGTCGCCGCGTCGCTGGGCATTGCCGAGTCGTGTCTGCACCGGTGGAAGTCCCGGGATCTGCTCGACCGGGGTGTCAAGTCGCCGACTCCGGAACAGGTCGAGTCGGCAGCGCTTGCTGAGGCGCGGCGCGGATCGTGGAGTTGGAGACCGGGGTGAAGATCCTGCGGAAGGCGGCTGCCGCAGTGGAGAAGGTGGTGCCCCCAAAAGCTCGGTTCGTCCTCGTCGCTGAGCTTGCCGCTGAGGGCGTGCCGGTCAAGCAGGCTTGCCTGTCCCTGGGCGTCTCCCGGGCGGGCTTCTACGAGGCTCGGAGCCACCCGCCCTCTGCGCGGGCGACTCGGCAGGCGTGGCTGACCGATCAGATCACCGCCATCCATGAGGCGTCCCGTCAGACGTACGGGGCTCCAAGAGTCCGAGCCGAACTTGTCCTTGGGCACGGTGTGAGCGTGTCCCGCAAGACCGTCGCCGCGTTGACGCGGCGTGCGGGTTTGGCCGGGCTTCCGTTGCGGCGCAAGGCGAAACGTGTTCCGTCGGCCAAGACCATCACGGACCTGGTCAAGCGCGACTTCCACCGTGACGGACGGAATCAGCTCTGGGCGACCGACATCACCGAGCACCTCACCCGGGAAGGCAAGCTCTACTGCTGCGTCGTCCTCGACGCCTACTCCCGCCGGGGCGTCGGCTGGGCCATCGACTCCCGCCAACGAGCCGACCTGGCCACCTCCGCTCTCGGCATGGCCATTGACTCACGCGGCATCGCCGGCCAGATCCCGGGCGGGATCATCCACGGCGACCACGGCACCCAGTTCACCTCATGGACTTTCACCGAATGTGCCCGCACAGCAGGCCTACTGCCGTTCGTGCGCAACGCCGGAAGCTCGGGTGCCGGGAACATCGACGGCTGCTGCCGACGGACGGTGCGATCGACCAGGTCGGCCCGGCCCGGAAGCGTCACAGCCACGATAGGTCGGCTCATGCCACACCTCCCCGTCCACGATCACGGGGGAGGGCGTCGCGCAACCCAGCGTAGCGGATGTGACCGGTCACGCCATGACGCAACCGTACGTCACGGGCCTGTGACTGTGTGGTGTGGGAGATCTCCCATGAATGTGTGTCCGAGGGGGGACTTGAACCCCCACGCCCTTTACGGGCACTAGCACCTCAAGCTAGCGCGTCTGCCATTCCGCCACTCGGACCTGCTGGAGAACAGGTTAACGCACGGTGCCGCCCGCTCCCACGGGGGGTCCACTGTCCGGAGCGGCGCGGCGGTGGCAGGATCTCCCGGCTGGGCAGTGGTAGGAATGGCACGTGACCGAACCGAGCCTAATCGATTCAGCAGCCGACGAGGCTGTCGTCCTGACCAGCGAGCTTCTCCGCATCGACAGCACCAACACCGGTGACCCGGACACGCTGGTCGGCGAGCGCGCCGCGGCCGAGTACGTCGCCGAGAAGCTCACCGAGGTCGGCTACGAGATCACCTACGTCGAATCCGGCGGGCGGGATCGGCACAACGTGATCGCGCGGTTACCCGGCGCCGACCCGGGCCGGGGCGCGCTGCTGGTGCACGGGCACCTCGACGTGGTGCCCGCCGACCCGTCCGAATGGTCCGTTCATCCCTTCTCCGGGGCGGTGCAGGACGGCTACGTGTGGGGCCGCGGCGCCGTCGACATGAAGGACATGGTCGGCATGACGCTGGCGCTCGCGCGCCACTACAAACGGCACGGCATCGTGCCGCCACGGGACATCATCTTCGCCTTCCTGGCCGACGAGGAGGCCGGCGGCCAGTACGGCGCGCAGTGGCTGGTCGACAACCGGCCCGAGCTGTTCGAGGGCGCCACCGAGGCCATCAGCGAGGTCGGCGGGTTCAGCATCACGCTGAAGGACGACGTGCGTGCCTACCTGATCGAGACGGCCGAGAAGGGCATCCGCTGGATGAAGCTGCGCGTGCGCGGCACCGCGGGCCACGGGTCGATGATCCACCGGGACAACGCCGTCACGAAGCTGTCCGAGGCGGTCGCCCGGCTGGGCAACCACCGCTTCCCGCTCGTCCTGACCGACTCGGTGCGCGAGTTCCTCGCCGGGGTCACCGAGATCACCGGCTGGGACTTCCCGGAGGACGACATCGAGGGCGCCGTGGCCAAGCTCGGCAACATCTCCCGGATGATCGGCGCGACGCTGCGGGACACGGCGAACCCGACCATGCTCACCGCCGGCTACAAGTCCAACGTCATCCCGTCGACGGCCGAGGCCACCGTCGACTGCCGCATCCTGCCGGGACGGCTGGAGGCCTTCAACCGCGAGCTCGACGAGATCCTCGGGCCGGACATCGAGAAGGAGTGGCTGGAACTCCCGCCGGTCGAGACCACCTTCGACGGCGCCCTCGTCGACGCGATGACCGCCGCGGTGCTGGCCGAGGATCCGGGCGCCCGCACGCTGCCGTACATGCTCTCCGGCGGCACGGACGCGAAGGCGTTCCAGAAGCTCGGCATCCGCAACTTCGGCTTCGCTCCCCTGCAACTGCCCGCCGACCTGGACTTCTCCGCACTGTTCCACGGCGTGGACGAACGGGTCCCCGTCGAGGCCCTGAAGTTCGGGACCCGGGTACTGGACCGGTTCCTGCGGAACAGCTGAGAGCCACGCCGTATAGGGCGTTATACATCTCGCTTGACGTTGACACTGTGACAAGGTCTTCACTGGGCGCCGGAGGTGATCCCCGTGGACACGACACAGTTGACCGCGACGAACTCGTCGGTACGGCTTCAGGCCGCGCTGACCGCAGGCACCCGGGCCGACCCCGGACTGACCGGCGTGCTGGTGGCCCGGTGCGCTGTCGAGCCGGACTTCTTCGTGCGCGACATGCTCACCTGGGCCCTGACCCGGCTCCCGGCCGAGACGACGGTGCCCGCGCTGCTCGCCGAACTGCGCTCCGAGCGGGCCCAGGCCCGCAGCCAGGCACTGCACACCCTGTCCAAGATCGGTGACCGCAGCGTGTGGCCGGCGATCACCCGGGCACTGCTGCACGACCCCGACGACGAGGTGGCCCGCAGCGCCTGGCGGGCGGCCGTCGTCCTCGTCCCCGACGAGGAGCGGGCGACGCTGGCCGCGGACCTGGCCGCACAGCTCGGCCGCGGCGACCGGTCCGTGCGGCTGAGCCTCAGCCGGGCGCTGGTGGCACTCGGTGACGTGATCGAGCCCGCGCTGGACGCGGCCGGTCAGGACCCCGCGGTACGTGCGCACGCCGACGCGACCCGACGGCTGCTGCGCGACCCGGACGCCGGGTTCGACGAGGGCAAACGGATCGTCGCGCTGGGCGAGGACGCCGCGTGCTGATCAGCGAGGTGGCCCGCCGCTCTGGGGTCAGCACCCGGATGCTGCGGCACTACGACGCCCTCGGGCTGGTGCGGCCGACCGGCCGCACCAGCGGGGGCTACCGCGAGTACTCCCCCGAGGACATCCGCCGGATCTTCCACGTGGAGAGCCTGCGGTCCCTCGGGTTGTCGCTGCGGCAGATCGGCCGGGCGCTGGCGGACCCCGCCTTCACCCCGGCCGCCCTGGTCGGCGACCTCATCCGGCAGACCGAGGACCGGCTGAACCGGGAGCGGGAACTGCTCGACCGGCTCCGCGCGGTGGACGCCTCGGCGCCGTTCGACTGGCAGGGCGTCCTGCGCATCGTCGAGCTCCTGCGTGGCCTGCACTCCCCCAGTCCCGCCCGCCGCCAGCAGGCCGCCCTCACCCAGGACGCCCCGGTGCCCACCGAGGTCCTGGCCGAGGCCGTCCTCGCCGAATCCGATCCCAACGTCGCGGGCGCGCTGCGGTGGGCCCTCGCGCGGGCGGGCGCGGACGGGGTGGCCGGCCTGACGCCGGGCATGCGCTCGGAGCGGGCCGACGTCCGGCGGCGCGCGGTCATGGCGATCGCCGAGCTGCCCGGCGACGAGGCGACCGCCGTGCTCGCCGGCGCACTCGACGATCCCGACCCCGCCGTCCGCGGACATGCCGCGCTGGGCCTGGGCAGGCGTGGCGACGACACCGCCGTGCCCGCCCTCGTCGGCATGGTCGTCGACGGCACCAACGACGTTGAGGCGGCCGAGGTGCTGGGCACCCTGGCGCTCGACCCCGCATGCGCCGACCGGATCATGACCGCGCTGGACGGCAAGCTGGCCACCGCGGACTCCGCGGCGCGGATCCGGCTGGCTCAGGCGCTGGCCGAGCTACCCGCCGGCCTCGCCGGGGACGCCCTGCGGCGGCTGGCCCAGGACTCCGACCAGGCCGTCGCCCTCATCGCCTCCGCGCTCGCGGCTCAGTCCGCCGACGCGGCGAGCAGCTCGGCTGCGGCCCGCAGGCTGACGTAGGAGCCGCCGTGGGTGTCGATCGTGGCGACGGCACCCAGCTCCGGACCGGGCACACCGGTCTCCACGTGCACCACCTCGCGGTCCGCGGCGAGCCGGGTGACCAGCGCGGCGACGTCGGCGTGCCGGTGGGCGTCCCTGGTCACCAGGACCACCTGGCGGCCCGGTTCGACGGCGGGCTCGTCGCCGCCGGCCACCCGTACCACGGCGGTGCCCGGCACCAGCTCGGCCAGGTGGGAGCCCAGGCCCCATGGAACCGGGCCGGCGGCCATGGTCGGCGGCACCTCGACGTCGACCACCACCGGCGCGGCGGCCAGCCTGGCCTCGCCCCGGACCCGCACCGCCCGCCGTGCCGCCGCCAGGCCCAGTGCCGGGTCCACCTCGGACACCGGCGCCGGAGCGGCACCGAGTGCCGCGACCCGGGCCGACGCCTCGGCCAGGCGTTCCTCCGGCAGTGTCCCGGCCTTCACTGCCTCGCCGATGGCGTCCACCAGGCGGGCCACGACGGCCGCGTCCGCCGTCTCGCCGCCGACGCACAGCGCGTCCGCACCGGCGACCAGGGCCGCGACGGCGGCCTGGGCCAGGCCGTCCACGTCACCCAGCGACCCGGCCACCGCGGCCATCTCCAGCGCGTCGGTGATCACGGTGCCGGTGAAGCCCAGCTCGCCACGCAGCACCCCGGTGATCGCCCGCGGGTTCAGGGTGGCGGGCAGCTCGCCCCAGGACGGCACCACCAGGTGCCCCGGCATCACCGCGCGGACCCCGGCCTCGACGGCCGCGGCGAACGGCACCAGTTCGGCGGCACGCAACTCGGCGTCCTCACGCGGCAGCGCGGGCAGCGCGAAGTGGGAGTCCGTTGTGGACGCACCGTGCCCCGGGAAGTGCTTGGCACAGGCGGCTACGCCCTCCCCCTGGGTGCCGCGCACGAACGCGGCCACCTGGCCGGCGACGGCCCGCGGGTCGGAGCCGAACGACCGCACGCCGATGATCGGGTCGTCGGCGTGCAGCGTCAGGTCGGCGCTGGGCGCCAGGTTGACGGTGACCCCGCAGGCGGCGAGCCGCGCGGCGAGCTGACCGGCGACCCTCCTGGTCAGCGCCGGATCACCGACCGCGCCAAGCGCGAGCGGGCCCGGCACCCGTGAGCCGGTGGCCGCATCGAGCCGGGTGACGTCGCCGCCCTCCTCGTCGATGCCGACGACGACGCCGTCGCGCTCGCCACGCAGCCGCGCCGTCAGTGCCGCCACCTGCTCGTCGTCGGTCACGTTGCGGCCGAACAACACCACGCCGCCGAGCCCGTCGGCCACCTCACGCAGCAGCCAGTCGGGCGCCGTGGTCCCGGCGAATCCGGGCAGCAGAACGGAACGGGCCAGCCTGTCCACCATGGACTATCCCTTCACGGCGCCGGCCGTGCCGCCGGCGACCAGCTTGCGCTGCACGAGCAGGAAGAACACCAGCGCGGGAACGGAGTAGACCACCGCGCCGGCCATCGCGGCGCTCCAGTCGGTCCCGAACGCGGTCTGGAACGACTCCAGCCACACCGGCAGGGTGTACTTCGACGAGTCGCGCATGAACACGAACGCGTAGAGGAACTCGTTCCACGCGGTGATGAACGCGAACACCGAGGTGGCGACCAGGCCCGGCCCCAGCAGCGGCAGGGTCACCCTGCGGAAGGCGCCCCAGCGGCCGCAGCCGTCGACCATCGCGGCCTCCTCCAGCTCGACCGGGATGCCGTTGACGAACCCCCGCAGCGTCCACACGGTGAACGGCAGCGTCGTCGCGAAGTACACCAGCAGCAGCGACGGCAGCGTGTTCAGCAGCCCGACGTCCTTCATCAGCAGGTACATCGGGATGAACAGCGCCTCCAGCGGCGCCAGCTGCGCGATCAGCACCAGCAGCACGAACCCCTTGCGGCCGCGGAACTTCAGCCGCGCCAGCGGCACCGCGGCCAGCAGGCCGGCGACCAGCGAGCACGCCACCGCCCCCAGCGTGACGATCAGGCTGTTGGTCAGGTACGTGCCGAACCCGGGCTTGCTGAACGCCGTGACGAAGTTGTCCAGCGTCAGCGCCAGCGGGATCAGGTCGTAGGCCGGGGACAGCACGTCGGCTCTCGGCTTGAGCGCGCTGGTGATCATCCAGTAGGTCGGGAACAGGAAGAACGCCGCCACCACCAGCGCGAGGGCGCTGAGCAGGACCTTCCGTGGGGCGATGCGCATCAGTCCTGCCCTTCCCTCGTGCGCAGCAGCAGCTGCAGGTACCGCGCGGTGATCAGCACCAGCAGCAGGATCATCAGGGTCGCCACCGCCGAGGCCACGCCGAAGTGGCTGCTCGCGATGCCCTTGAGGTACAACAGGACCGGCAGCGTGGTGCTCTCCCCGTCGGGCCCGCCCTCGCGGACGGCCCACACCTGCGTGAACACCTTGAAGTCCCACAGCACCGACAGGAAGATCGTCAGCGTGAACACCGGGCGCAGCGCGGGCCAGCTCACCGAGCGGAACGACTGCAGCGCCGAAGCGCCGTCGATGCTGGCGGCCTCGTAGAGGTCCTTGGACACGCCGAGCAGGCCCGCGTAGAGCGTGAACGCCACGAACGGCACCGCCTGCCACACGATGAGCAGGCCGATCACGGTCAGCGTGCTGGCACCACTGGAGAACCAGGAGTGCCCGGCGAACGAGTCGAAGCCGATCGCCACCAGCGTCTTGTTCAGGATCCCGTACTGCTGGTCGAAGATCCACTGGAACACCGTGGTGGACGCGATGAACGGCATCGCCCAGGCCAGGACCAGGCTGACCTGCAGGGTGATCCGCACCCACGTCGGGACGTGGCGCATCAGCAGCGCGAGCAGCAGCCCGGCCGCGACGGTCGCGGCCACCAGCGACGCGGTGAACACCAGCGTCCGCAGGGTGATCGCCCAGAACTCGGGGTCGGCGAAGATCTCGGCGTAGTTGGCAAGGCCGACCCACACCACGTCACCCCGGACGACCTCGCCGAGGTCGAGCTTGCGGAAGCTGATGCCGATGACCTGCAGCGCGGGCCAGCCGAGCAGGCCCAGCAGCGCGACCACGGCGGGTGCGAGCAGCAGATACGGGAGCAGGCGCTCGCGGGTGGGGCGGCGCCTGCCCGGCGTGCGGCGCGACGATGCGCCGGACGGTGCCGGCGGGGAGTCCGCCGGCACCGTCGTGGGAATGCTTGTCGTCATCTGTGGCGCGGCGTCCCGGTCAGCCGGACAGCGCCGTGGTCAGCGCCTTGCTGGCGTCGGCCGTCGCGGCGTCGATGCTCTTCGCGCCGGTCAGCACCGCGGTCAGCATGTCCTTGAGCGGGTTCTGACCGGTCTCGATGGCCGCCCACTTCGGGCTCGCCGGCACCGCCCTGCCGTTCTTGGACGCCTCGGCCATCGCCTTGCTGATCGGGTCCTTCTCCAGCGCGGCGGTGTCCTTCGACGTGCCCGGCACCATGCCGGCCTCGGCGAGCTTGCCCTGGTACTTGGCGCTGCTGATCAGCTTCAGGTACTCCAGCGACAGGTTCTGGTTCTTGCCGGTGGCGGGGATGGCCAGGTTCGAGCCACCGAGGAACACCGGGGCGTTCTGCCCCGCGTTCTTCGACGGGATCGGGAACGCGCCGGTCTTGCCCTTGATCTCGGCGTTGCTCTTGGCCGCCGTGGCGACCTCCCACGGCAGGCCGACGAACATGGCCACCTTGTTCTGGGCGTAGACGCCCGCCTGCTCGGGCTTCTGCTCGTCGGCGTCCTTCGGCGCGGTCGTGCCGGAGGTCTCGACCAGCTTCTTGTAGAACTCGATGGCGGCCTTGCTCTGCGGCGAGTCGACGGCACCCTGGAAGCCGTTGCCCGCGGGGGTGGCGATGTCACCGCCCTCGTCCCAGAGGAACGACAGGTAGGTGTACCAGTTCTGGCCGGGCAGGTAGAGCGACTGGAACTCCGGGTCGCTGCCGAACTTGGCCTCCAGCTTGGTGATCGCGTCCAGCCACTCCTGACGCGACTTCGGCACGGCGGTGATCCCGGCCTGCTCGAACATGTCCTTGCGGTAGATCACCTCGCGGTTGGCCGCGTAGAAGGGCAGCGCGTACTGCTTGCCCTCGTAGGCACCGGACTCCTTGAGCCCGCCGAGCCACTCGGCCGAACGCAGGTCGTTCGCCGAGCCGGACAGGTCGGCCAGCACACCCTGCGACGCGAACTGCGGCGTCTGCGTGTTGCCCAGCTCGATCACGTCCGGCGGGCTGTCACCGGCCAGCGCGGTGGTCAGCTTCTCCTGGATACCGGTCCACTGCTGGACCTCGTAGTTGATCTTGACCCCGTGGGCCTTCTCGAACTCGGTGTGCAGCTCGGTCGCCAGCGCGTCGGGCAGCGACCCGTTCATCAGCCACACGGTCAGCGTCTTGCTGCCGCCCTCGGGCTGACTGCTCGCGTCGCCTCCGGAACCGGCACAGCCCGCGACGAGCGTCGCCGCGGCGGCGACCCCCACCGCCGCCCTCATCCAGCCTTTCACTGTCCACCCTCCTCGCCCGGACCACTGCCGGCGACTTGTCTAACTGGTGTAGACCAATGACTAATTGGTCACAGGGTGGTCTGGACCCTTTCCAATGTCAAGAGATCCGGAAGCTCGGCAAACCACTTTCGCGGTAGCGGGCAACCTGGAAAGCTCCCGGCCGAAGATCGATCGACGTCACTGGGGTTGTCACATCGTGCCGCGTCCACCCGCAGCCGTCCGGCGCGCGAGGCTGGCAGTGCTGGGCTTGTTCTGGCTCTGCGGGCTGATCTGCGCGTTCTGGAGCGCGTCGCTGCCCGGTATCAACGCACGCCTGCGGCTCGGCGAGACCAGGATCGGCTTCGTGCTGCTCGCCGTCGCCCTCGGCGCGATGGCGTTCATGCCGCTGGCCGGCCGCTGGTGTGACCGCTGGTCGAGCCGCCGCGTGGTCCGCATCGTCGCCCCGGCCGCCGCGCTCGCCCTGTTCGGACCGGCGCTGGCCCCGAGCTTTCCCGTCCTGCTGGCCGCCGCCGTGCTGCTCGGCGCGGGACTGGGCGGCCTCGACGTCGCGATGAACGCACACGCGGTGGAAGTGGAGGCCCGCTACGGCAGGCCGATCATGTCCACCTTCCACGGGTTCTGGAGCCTCGGCTCGGTCGGCGGCGGGCTGACCGTCACGGCCGGGCTGCACCTGGAGATACCGGGGTCCGCGCTGATGATCGGCGGGAGCCTGACCGCTGCCCTGCTCTTCCTCCTGCCCGGACCGGCCCTGCTCCCCCACATCCCGGCGGAACCGGCGGCCGGGCAGGCCGTCCGGACCGGCACCGGGCCGCCTGCCCCGGTGATCCTGCTGCTGGGCGCGGTCGGCATGTGCGGGATGATCAGCGAGGGGGCGGGCTTCAACTGGGCCGCGCTGTACACCGGCGAGGCACTCGGTGCCGGTCCCGCGACGGCGTCGCTCGCCTACACCGTCTTCAGCGTCGCGCTGACCGTCACCCGGCTCACCGCCGACCGGGTGCGTGCGCGGACCGGCCCGGTGACCGCCATGCGGCTGGCCGGGTGGATCGCGGTCGCCGGATTCGCGCTCGTCGTGGCCGCGCCGTGGCTGCCCGCCGGGAACCTGCTCTGCGGCTTCGCCGGCTGGACGGTGGTGGCGACCGGTCTCGCGACAGTCGTCCCGGCGATCTTCAGCGCGGTCGGCTCCGGCGGCGCCGTCGTCGGCCGCGCCCTGTCCTGGGTGACCACCATGGCCTACGCGGGCCAGCTCGGCGGCCCGGCGGTGATCGGCCCGCTGGCGGACCTGACGTCGCTGGGCACGGCGATGTTCGTGCCCGCGGTGCTCGCGCTGGCCGTCGCCGTCGCTGGCCCGTACGCGGTCCGGCGGGCAGGTGAGGCGTCCGGCGGTAGGATCCCTGCTGGTGGGAGAGCCTGCTGAGTCCTGGATCCTGCACGTCGACCTCGACCAGTTCGTCGCCGCGGTGGAGATCCTGCGCCGCCCCGAGCTGCGGGGCCGCCCCGTCGTGGTTGGCGGCTCGGCCGATCCGACGCGGCGGCGGGTCGTGGTGGCCACCGCCTCCTACGAGGCACGCGCGCACGGGGTCCGCTCCGGCATGCCGCTGCGCACGGCGGCGCGGCTCTGCCCGGACGCGGTGTTCCTGGAAACCGACCACGCCGCCTGCGAGGCGGCGTCGGCACGGGTGATGGACACGCTGCGGACGTTCGGCCCGGTGGAGGTCATCGGCTGGGACGAGGCGTTCCTCGGCGTCGGCGCGGACCCCGCGCGCAGGGCCGCCGAGGTCCGCGCGGCGGTGCCCGCCCGCACCGGGCTGACCTGCGCCGTCGGGATCGGCGACAACAAGCACCGCGCCAAGCTGGCGACCGGTTTCGCCAAGCAGGGCGACGGCGTCTTCCTGCTCACCGAGACCAACTGGTGGCAGGTCATGGGCGGGCGGCCGGTCACCGCGCTGTGGGGCATCGGCCCCCGGATGGCCGACAACCTCGCCGCGCTCGGCATCGAGACCGTCGACGACCTCGCCGCGGCCGACCCCGCCGTGCTGACCACCCGGTTCGGCCCCAACATGGGACCGCACTACCTCGGTCTCGGCCACGGCCACGGCGGCACGGCCCTCGTCACCGAGCCCCGCGTCGCCAAGTCCCGCGGCAGCGAGCGGACCTTTCCCGCCGACCTGACCGACCCCGCCGAGGTCGCCGCGCAGGTCCGCGCGCTGGCCCGCGAACGTGCCACGGAGGCCGCGGCCGCCGGGCGGACGGTGGCGCGGGTGGAGGTGACGCTGCGGTTCGCGCCGTATTTCACCAAGACCCGCAGCCGCACGCTGCCCGGGCCGACCACCGACGCGGGCACCGTCGAACGGGCGGCGCTGGACGTCCTCGGCCGCTTCGCCGTCGACCGGCCGGTCCGGCTGATCGGCGTCCGGGTCGTGTTCACCGATCCGTGAGCGGCCTGGTGTAGCGGACCACGTGCAGCACGATCTCGCCCATCGGCTCCGCTCGCTGCCCGCCGTCGGGTGTCCAGCCCAGCCGGGCGTAGAACTGCCTGCCCCGGATGTTGGTGTCCAGAACCCACAGCGTTGCCACGTCGAAACCCTTGCCGCGCATGGCGTCCAGCGCGGCGTCGTGCAGTGCGCGGCCGAGGCCGGTGCGCCAGCGGTCCGGCTCTACGTAGAGGGCGCGCAACTCGCCGCGGGTGCCATCGGTGCCGGTGTGGGCGAAACCCGCCACCGCACCAGCCAAGTCGGCCACCAGCGTCGCCGACCGCGGGTCCGGCGCGCGTAGCGCCTCGGTCCAGGCATCGGCGCGGTCGGCGACCGACATCGAGCCGAGGAACGCGTCCGGCAGCAAGCCCGCGTAGCCCGCTTGCCAGCCACGCACGGTCACCCCGGCGATCCCGGCCGCGTCGCCGACCGTCGCCCGCCGGATCAGCGCGTCCATCCGGCAAGGATGCCATCTGAGCGGGACGGTCAGCCGCCCGCCTGTTCCAGCAGCCGTCGCGTCTGCTCGGTGAAGCGCGGGCTGTAGTTGTGCAGGATCATGTCACCGCCGTACTGGAAACCCCCGACGACGCCGACGATCTCGCCCCGGTCGGTCAGCCACGGGCCGCCGCTGGTGCCCTCGAGGTAGCCTCGGCAGTCGAAACCCCGTTGCGTGGGGCTGAAGTCGACCGTCCAGTTGCGGCAGGTGACCGGACGCGGGGTCCACATCGGATAGCCGGGAACGTCGACGACCTGCTCCCGCCGGTCGCCGAACGCCACCCGGTTGGCACCGACGACGTCGGCGATCTGGCGGCCGTCCTTCGGTTCCACCACCAGGAACGCGACGTCGTGGTCGGGGTCGGCAGGCCAGCGCGGGCTCACCACGACCCGCTGCACCCGCCAGGTTCCGTGTGGCCGCAGGCCGTCGCGGTAGTGCGGCACGAACGCGACGTCCCGGCGCGGCGCGCCGACCTCGTTCTCGTACATGCAGTGCGCCGCGGTCAGCAGGACGTTGCGCTGCCGGCTCTCCACGACGGTCGCGGTGCAGAAGTGCGGGCCGAGCCCGCCGAACAGCAGCAGCGCGCCGACCGTGGGCCTGCCGTCGAAGGCGACGGCCGCAGGCGGCGCGGGCGGGCGCGGCGGTGTCCCACCGCCCGCCGCTCCGGCCGGCGCGGACAGCACCAGCAACACCAGCACGAGCGACAACGCGATCCTGCGCATGTGATCCTCCCACGACTCCGGTGCGAGGATAGGGCCCGCGACGGCCGCGGCGCGGACATCCGCGGCCCCCGCGATGGCAGGCCGGTGGCACGGCCGGCGGCGGTCACTCGGCGATCTTGGTCCGGCCGCACCAGGTGTACTCGGGCAGGGTCTCCGCACCGATCCGCCTGCTCCGGCCGTGGTAGGCGAAGTGCTCGTAACCGGCTCCGAAGGCCAGCTTGATCTCCTCAGCGAGATGTTCGACGTCCACGACCGGTGCGAGCGACAGGTAGCCTGGGCCGCCGGACAGGTAGATGCGCGTGCTCATCGTCGGACCTCCTCGGTGCCTGGTATGCCTCTACTGTGCGGCGGAGGGCACCGGGAAAACCCCAGAGCGGGTGAGCTGGCTCACGCGTGCCGGAACCGGGGTTCGCGTTTCTCGGTGAACGCGGCCATGCCCTCCTTCTGGTCGTGGGTGGCGAACGTCGAGTGGAACACCCGCCGCTCGAACAGCAGCCCGTCGGACAGGCCGGTCTCGAAGGCGCGGTTGACCGCCTCCTTGGCCATCATCGTGGCAGGCGCGGACATGCCCGCGATCGTCGCCGCGGCGTCCAGCGCCTCGTCCAGCAGCGTGTCCGCGGGCACGATCCGCGACACCAGCCCCGCTCGCTCGGCCTCCTGCGCGTCCATCGTCCGCCCGGTCAGGCACAGGTCCATTGCCTTGGCCTTGCCGACCGCGCGGGTCAGCCGCTGGGATCCGCCCATGCCGGGGATGACGCCCAGGGTGATCTCCGGCTGGCCGAACTTCGCGGTTTCCGCCGCGATCAGCAGGTCGCACATCATCGCAAGCTCGCAGCCGCCGCCGAGCGCGTAGCCCGCGACGGCCGCGACCAGCGGCTTGCGGACCCGGGACAGCGCGTCCCAGCCTGCGAACCAGTCGGCGGCGTGGACGTCGCTGAAACTGCGCGGCGCCATCTCCTTGATGTCGGCGCCGGCGGCGAACGCCCGCGGCGAGCCGGTGAGCACGATGGCGCCGATCTCCGGGTCGCCGTCCAGCTCGGCGGCGGCGCCGGTGATCTCCCGCATCGCCCGCAGGTTCAGCGCGTTGAGCGCCTTGGGCCGGTTCAGCGTGATCAGCGCGACGCGCTCCCTCGGGCGGTCGACGGTGATGGTCTCGGTCATGCGGTGTCCTTGTCGAGCAGGCCGTCGCGGACGGCGGTGATGATGGCGGAGAAGTCGCGTCCCGGGCCGTCGTGGCCGACGAACTCCTCGTACAGCTCGGCGGCGTGCCTGCCGAGCTGGGCGGAGACGCCCTCGGACCGGGCGGCCGCCTGGGCGAGGCGCAGATCCTTGAGCATCAGCCCGCCGGCGAACCCGCCCGCGTAGTCGCGGTTGGCCGGGCTCGACGGGACCGGCCCCGGCACCGGGCAGTTGGTGGTCAGTGCCCAGCACTGCCCGGACGCCGTCGACGCCACGTCGAACAGGGCCTGATGGCTCAGGCCCAGTTTCTCGCCCAGCACGAAGGCCTCCGCCACGGCGATCATGGACACGCCCAGGATCATGTTGTTGCAGATCTTCGCGGCCTGCCCGGCACCGGACTCGCCACAGTGGACACTGCGGGCACCCAGCTGCGACAGGTACGGTTCGGCGGCCGCGAAGGCCTTCGCCGAACCGCCGACCATGAACGTGAGTGTCGCGGCCTCTGCTCCGACGACCCCGCCGGACACCGGCGCGTCGACGGCGAGGTGCCCGGCGCTCGTGGCCAGGCCGGCGGCGGTGCGGGCGTCGGCGACGTCGATCGTCGAACAGTCCACGAACAGCGTGCCGGGCGTCGTCTCCGGGACGATCTCCCGGTAACAGTCGAGCACGTGGCTGCCGCTGGGCAGCATGGTGACGACCACGTCGGCGCCCCTGACCGCCTCCACCGCGCTCGCGGCGGTCACGACCCCCGGCGGGGCCGTGGTCACCGGGTCGTAGCCCGTCACCGGCAGCCCGGCCTTGACCAGGTTGGCGGCCATCGGGGCACCCATGTTGCCCAGTCCGAGGAAGGCGATCACCGGGTCACCCCGCTCAGGTCGCCGCCGGCGGGCGGTGCGAAGTACGAGTCGACCAGTTCCGCGCCGACCTCCGCGAGCGTCGGTGGCGACCACCGGGGCGAGCGGTCCTTGTCGACGATCTGGGCCCGGATGCCCTCGACGAACTCGGCCGAGCGCAGGGCCCGGTGCGAGATCCGGTACTCCTGGACCAGGGCGGCTTCCAGGTCCGGCAGCCGCGCGGCCTGCCGCAACGCGCGCAGCGTCACCTTCAACGCGGTGGGCGACTTCGTCTCCAGTTCCTTCGCGGCGCCGACCGCGGCGTCGCCGCCGTCACGCAGGCGGGCCAGGATGTCCTCGACGGTGTCCGCGGCGTAGCAGTCGTCGATCCAGGACCGCTCGGCGGCCAGCCCGCTGGGCGGCGGGGGTTCGGCGACCAGTTCCAGTGCGGCGTCCGGTGTCCGCGACGAGAGCGCGTCCAGCAGGTCGGGCACCCGGTCGCTGGGCACGTAGTGGTCGGCGAGCCCGCAGTGGATGGCGTCGGGACCGGACAGCTGGGCCGCGGTCAGCGCGACGTGCGTGCCCGCCTGGCCGGGTGCCCGTGACAGCAGGAAGGTGCCGCCGACGTCGGGCACGAACCCGATGCCGACCTCGGGCATGCCGACCCGGGAGCGTTCGGTCACCACCCGGTGGCTGCCGTGTGCCGAGACGCCGACGCCGCCGCCCATCACCAGCCCGTCCATCAGCGCGAGGTACGGCTTCGGGTAGCGGGCGATCATCGCGTTGAGGCGGTACTCGTCGGCCCAGAACTCCAGGGACGCGCTGCCGCCCGCGCGGGCGTCCTCGTAGATGGAGCGGATGTCGCCGCCGGCGCACAGCCCGCGCTCCCCCGCGCCGTCGACCAGCACGGCGCGTACGCCCGGGTCGGTCCGCCACCGGTCCAGGTGGACGGTGATGGCGCGGACCATGTCGTGGGTCAGCGCGTTGAGGGCACGCGGCCGGTTCAGGGTGATCCGGCCGATTCCACTGTGGACGAGGAATTCCACGTCGCTCACGAGGCCTCCCGTAGCATCCGGCGGGAGATGATGACCCGCATGATCTCGTTGGTTCCTTCCAGGATCTGGTGCACCCGCAGGTCGCGGACGATCTTCTCGAGGCCGTACTCGGCGAGGTAGCCGTAGCCGCCGTGCAGTTGCAGCGCCTGGTTGGCGACGTCGAACCCGTTGTCGGTGCACAGTCGTTTGGCCATCGCCGACAGTTCCGTGGCGGCGGCCTCGCCGTGGTCCAGTGCGTCGGCCGCCCGCCACAGCAGCTGCCGGGCGGCCTCCAGGTCGGTCCGCATGTCGGCGAGCCGGAACCGCAGGGCCTGTGCCTGCGACAGCTTCGCGCCGAACGCCGAGCGCTCGGTCAGGTGCCGGACGGCCTTGCCGAGTGCCGCCTGCGCGCCGCCGAGCGAGCAGGCGGCGATGTTGAGCCGCCCACCGTCCAATGCGGACATGGCGACCCGGAACCCGCCGCCCTCGGCGCCCAGCAGCGCCGTCGCCGGCACGCGGGCGCCGTCGAGGATGACCTGCCGGGTGGGCTGGGCGTTCCAGCCCATCTTGATCTCGTTCGGGCCGAACTCCAGCCCGGGGGTGTCCCGGTCGACGACGAACGCCGAGATGCCGTGTGCGCCCGGCCCGCCGGTGCGGGCGAGGACCACGTACACCTCCGAGGTTCCCGCTCCGGAGATGAACTGCTTGACGCCGTCGAGGACGTAGTGCCCGCCGTCGCGGCGCGCCCTGGTGGACAGCGCCGCCGCGTCGGATCCGGCGTCCGGCTCGGTGAGGCAGTAGCTGCCCAGTGCGTCCATTGTGGACATGGCGGGCAGGTACCGGTGCCGCTGGGCGTCGTCGCCGAACCGGTCGATCATGGTGGCGACCATGTTGTGGATCGAGACGTAGGCGGCGATCGACGGGCAGCCGGTGGCCAGCGCCTCGAACACCAGCACGCCGTCCAGCCTGCCCAGGCCTGCTCCGCCGACGTCCTCCGGCAGGTACAGCCCGCCGAGGCCGAGCTGCGCGGCCTTGCGCAGGACGTCGACCGGGAAATGCTTGTTCTGGTCCCATTCCACGGCGTTGGGCGCGAGGTGTTCGGCGGCGAACTCCGCCGCGGTGTCGCGCAGCGCCACCTGTTCGTCGGTGAGTCTCATCGCGGCTCAGCTCATCGTCGGGATGACGAAGCTGGCGCCTTCCTTGGCACCGGACGGCCAGCGGGAGGTGACCGTCTTGGTCTTGGTGTAGAACCGGATCGAGTCCGGCCCGTGCTGGTTGAGGTCGCCGAAGCCGGACCGCTTCCAGCCGCCGAAGGTGTGGTAGGCGATCGGTACCGGGATCGGCACGTTGACCCCGACCATGCCGGTGTTCACCCGCGCGGTGAAGTCGCGGGCGGTGTCGCCGTCCCTGGTGAAGATCGCCACGCCGTTGCCGTACTCGTGTTCGCTGGGCAGCCGCAGTGCTTCGGTGTAGTCGGCCGCGCGGGCCACGAGCAGGACCGGGCCGAAGATCTCCTCCCGGTAGATCCGCATGTCCGTGCCCACCCGGTCGAACAGGCAGCCACCGACGAAGAACCCGTTCTCGTACCCGGGAACCGTGATGTCGCGCCCGTCCACGACCAGTTCGGCTCCCTCGGCGACGCCGATGCCGACGTAGTCGCGGACGCGGCGGACCGCGTCGGCCGTGACCAGCGGGCCGAAGTCGGCCGTCTCGTCGTGGGACGCGCCGACTTTCAGCTCCCGCACCCGCTCGGCCAGTTTCGCGACGAGGGCGTCCGCGGTGGCCTCGCCGACCGGTACGGCCACCGAGATGGCCATGCACCGCTGCCCCGCCGATCCGTACCCGGCGCCGACGAGTGCGTCGACGGCCTGGTCGAGGTCGGCGTCGGGCATGACGATCATGTGGTTCTTCGCCCCGCCGAAGCACTGGGCGCGTTTGCCCCTGGCGGCCGCGGTCGCGTAGACGTACTCGGCGATGTCGGACGAGCCGACGAACCCGACGGCCTCCACCCTCGGGTCGTCCAGCAGCGCGTCGACGGCTTCCTTGTCACCGTTGACGACGGTGAACACCCCGGGCGGCAGCCCGGCTTCGGCGAACAGCTCGGCCAGCCGCAGCGGGGCGGACGGGTCGCGTTCGGACGGTTTGAGCACGAACGCGTTGCCGCAGGCGATGGCCGGGGCCGCCTTCCACAGCGGGATCATCGCCGGGAAGTTGAACGGCGTGATCCCGGCGACGACACCCAGGGGCTGGCGCATCGAGTACACGTCGATGCCGGTGCCGGCGCTGTCGCTGTACTCGCCTTTGAGCAGGTGCGGGATGCCGATGGCGAACTCGACGACCTCCAGCCCGCGCTGGATGTCCCCGCGTGCGTCGGCGATCGTCTTGCCGTGCTCGGACGACAGCAGCCGGGCGAGCTCGTCCTCCTCCGCCCGGACGAGGTCGGCGAACCGCATCAGCACGCGGGCGCGGCGCTGCGGGTTCCAGGCCGCCCATTCCCGTTGCGCCCGCGCGGCGTCGTCGACCGCGGCGGCGACCTCGGCCGCCGAGGCCAGCGGCACGCGGGCCGCGACGGTTCCGCTGCTGGGGTCGTAGACGTCGGCGAACCGGCCCGACGTTCCGGGCACGGGTTTGCCGCCGACGAAATGCCGGAGTTCCGGGGTGTCTTGCGCGCAGGCAGGATTGATCCGCATGCGTTCCGCTCCATCCTCGTGGACGAACACTGACATCCGCGGCCGGTATCCTGACTCCCGGATCGACGACGGCTCCGGCCTTCCCGGCTCGCGCCAGTGGCATTCGGGTGGAGCGCCGCTCCCCGGTCACAGTGGCGGGACCGTGCCGGATTCACACCGGCTTCCCTGACACCGCGGACCTGTGGACACCATAAAGTAGGACGTCCAACTATGTCGAGTGTGCGCTGCGCCTCACGCGAGCGCGCGAGGGCGTGCATCCGATGCCGTGAAGGGGGCACTCACGGCGTCAGCTGCGAGGGCCCCGGCAAGGTCCGGTGGCGGTCAGGTGAGGTGGCTGGTCTCGAGTGTGGAACTCGCGTGCCGGAACGTAGAACTCGCGTGCGTGAGCGCAGAACTCACGATGTGGACGCCGGTTCTCACCCGGTGCAGGTCGCCCGCGTGACCGGGCCGTTCGCGCGAGTCCTCCGTTCCCGACCCGCGAGTCGACCGTTCCGGACCCGCGAGTTGCACGTTCCCGCCTGCTTGGTCCCACCGTCCAGCACGCCGGTCCAGATCGCGGGCCGAACCCGTCCTCGGCTGGCCGAACGGGCCGCTCGCGCAGCCCTGCCGGGCAGGAACGCGAGTCTCGCCTTCCGGAACGCGAATCACGCTCCCGCACCACCACGACTTCCGACTTTGCCGGGGCCCTGACGTGAGACGTAATGAAGGTCGCCTTCACGTGCTTTGAGCCGTCAGGGCAGCGACGGCCTGGGCGGCGGCAGGGGCGCTGTGGTTGCGTCTTGCGCAAGTACGGTGCCATTGCTGGCGGCGAGGTGCCCGGGGTGTTATCTCGTTCGTGGTGGCTGGTGGGGTGGGTGTGCTGGCTGGTGCCGGTGTGACAGGTGTGCCCGCCTGACGGGTTCGCGTCAGGTACGTGAAGGCCACCTTCACCACGTCACACGTAATGAAGGTGGCCTTCACGGCAAGTCGCCGGGCCCCGCCGGGCGGCGGGTCAGCGGATCTTGGCGCCGTAGACCTTCTCGATGGTCAGCGTCATCAGCACCCGGCGGTCGGACACCATGACCGACCGGTACTCCGCCCAGTCCGGGTGCTCCCCCGCCGCCGCGCGGTAGTAGGCGACGAGGGCGTCGACCTCCTGGCCGTTCGGGTCGGTGCCCGGGCCGGTCAGCGTGACCGGGCCCTCGGCGGTGGCCCACGCCCAGCCGTCGGCACTGGTCACCTCCAGCGCGGCACGCGGATCACGGCGGAGGTTCACCACCTTGGCCGTGCCCTCCCGCATCGAGACGTGGATGACGCCGCGGTCGCGGTGGTAGGTCGGTGTCACGGGCGACAGCTGCGGCAGGCCGTTCGCCTTGATCGTCGCCAGGACGCCCAGCCGGCTGTCGGCGAGCAGGTCGTGCGGGTCGAACTCCGTGGTGGCGGTCATAACCCAAGCCAACCCGGCCCCGCCGTCCGGCATTCCCCGCGCCGCTTGCCGTGTCCCGCCCGACGGGCGTACGGTTCGTTCAGAACATTCTGAACGAGGTGACATGTCCCCGGAGGAAGCCGAACTGGTCGACCGGATCGGCCTGTTCATGGAGACCGTCGGCGGGCCGCGGACCATGGGCCGGATCTACGGCTGGCTGATGATCTGCGACCCGCCCCGCCAGTCGCTGAGCGAACTGGCCGGCGCGCTCGAGGTGAGCAAGGCGTCGGTCAGCACCATGATCCGGCCCATGCAGGAGGGTGGCCTGGTGGAACGGCTGCCGTCGGCAGGCAGGCAGCACTACTACCGGATCGCGCCCGGCGGCTTCACCCAGCTGCTCCAGGTCCAGCTCGCCCGGATGGGCGGCGGCGCCGAAGCCGCCGAGTTCGGCCTGTCGGTCATCGGCGAGGACCGGCCACAGCAACGGGAACGCCTCGCCGACCTGCGGGACTTCTGCCGCTTCGCGGCCACCGAAGCCACCGAGGACTTCCTGCGGCGGTGGGCCGACTACCGCACCCGGAACAGGAGCGACCCATGACGACCGGAAAGGTCGACCTCACCGGCGTGGAGTCGACGATGCTGGTGACGCTCTACCTGCGGGCCCTGGACAGCCGGGCAGAGCGGCCCGTCCTGGGCGACCGGTTCGCCGCCGACGCCGTGGCACGCATCGACTACGACTGGGCTACGCTGGACAAGCCCGCCATCACCCGCAACCGGTTCATGCTCGCCCTGCGGGCCAGGCAGTTCGACGACTGGACGGCCGGCTTCCTGCGGCGCCATCCGGACGCGACCGTCCTGCAGCTCGCCTGCGGACTGGACAGCCGGGTGTTCCGGCTCGACCTGCCCGAGGGCATCCGCTGGTTCGACGTCGACCTGCCCGATGTCATCGCGCTGCGCCGCAGGCTCTACGACGACGCCGAGGGCTACCGGATGCTGGCCACCTCGGTCACCGACGAGGGCTGGCTGGACGAGCTCCCGTCCGGCGGGCCGGTGCTGGTCATCGCCGAGGGACTGCTGATGTACCTGCACGAACCCGAGGTGGCGCGGCTGCTGCGGCGGCTCACCGACCGGTTCGGCAGCGGCGAGCTGCTCTTCGACGGCGTGGCACCGTGGGTGGCCAGGACGACCCAGCTGGCCAAGAAGTACCTGGGCCGCTGGTACCACTACCCGGCGTACTGGACGGCCACCCGCGGCCCGGCCGACATCGTGCGCTGGAACCCGCGGCTGCGCCACCGCGACGACGTCGCGGTCCTCGCGGAGTACGACCGGATTCCCGACCCGGCACTGCGCCGCTTCTACCGGTTCGGCAACCGCTTCGCCTGGTTCGCGAACTACCTGCGGGTGTTCCGCGCCGAGTTCTGAGAACCCGCTCAGGTGCGGCAGGTCGCGCCGCGGATGGCCCGGGGCGTGCTCTCCACGGTCCGCTGCCCGTCGGTGGCCTGGACCTGGAAGCAGTAGGTCCGGCCCGGCTCGACCGGCAGGCGCGTGGACCGGGCGCGGGACACCAGGTGGACCTTGGTCGGCTGGTGCTCGGCCGCCACGATCACGGCGACGTCGAAGCCGTCCGGCGCCTGCCAGCGCAGGTCGACGTGCGCGCCCCCGTCGACGGGTTCGGCCAGGTCGACCGCGACCGGCTGGACCGGTGCCGGGGACGACTCGGCCGCCACCGCGGTCACCTTCGGCCCGAACGGGTCGGCCAGCTGCAGCACCGCCACCACACCGGCGGCGACGACCACCGCGCCCCCGGCCGCGAGGGCGATCGTGCGGCCGCGGCCGCGCCGCGCGGGTTCCGGCTCGGGCTCCGGTTCCACCTCGGGTTCGGGCTCGGGTTCGGTTTCCGCCGGAAGGTTCTCCAGATGCTGCGCGACCGCCGCCGCGCTGGCCGGGCGGTCGGCCGGGTGGTGGGCGAGCAGCCGGGTCACCAGCCGCTCCAGGCTCGCCGGGACGTCGTCGCGGTCCGGCGCAGGCATCGTCGTGTGCGGCTCCGGTGCCGGGGGCGGGCCGCCGGTGAGCGCGGCGTACAGCACGGCGCCGAGGCTGTACAGGTCGGAGCATTCGTTGACGATGCCGTCGAGCACGGTCTCCGGTGCGGCGTAGGCCGAGGGCGGTTGCCCGGCGGCCTCGCGCAGCACCGTTCCGAAGTCGGCGACCACCGGTGAGCCCGACGCGCCGAACAGCACGTTGTGCGGCGTGAGCCCGCCGTGCAGGACACCGGCTCCGTGTGCCGCCGCCAGCGCCCCGGCCATCGCGCGGCCGACGGTGACGACCTCGTCGACCGGCAGCCCGCCGTGCTCGTCGAGCACGGCGGCCAGCGACGGCGAGCACAGCTCGCTCTGCACGGCCAGCCGCCCGTCAGGAAGGTCCAGCACCTCGTCGACGGGCAGGATCGGCGCGCCGCGCAGCAGCGCGAGCCGTCCCATCTCCTCGGTGAACTCCTCCCGGACCTCGTCCGGCACCGGCTCCGGGTACACCTTCAGCGCCAGGTAGAGCCCGGCGTACACCGTCGCGACCGGCCCGGCGCCGATCGGCTCGAACTCCTCGGTGGTCTCCGTCATCGCGGCTCACGTCCTCAGCCTGCGTCGGTGCCGTGCTTGCGGTCGTGGATCTCCTCGGCGAGGCAGCCGCACATCAGGCCGCCGAACGCGCCCGCGGCGACCCCGGCGACGAGACCTCCCGGCATACCAGCGATCAGGCCTGCCGCGATGCCGCAGACCGCGGAGCCCACCGCGCCGGCGATCATCGCCGACGCGGTGCGGCTCATCGGCCGCCGCGGCTCTCGGTCGTCATCGTCCTCGTCGTCATCGTCGTCAGGGACGTCGTCGAACTCGTCGTCCGGCTCGTAGTAGGCGGTGTCGCGGTCACGGGCGGCCCGGTCGGCGTCGGGCTCGTTCGGCCAGACCTCGTCCGGGATCACCACGCGCATCGAGTCGTCGTCGACCTCTATCCGGGCGGCCGACACGGTCAGCTCTCCACCGACAGCACGAGCACCTTGCCGTCCTTCTCGGTCTTGACCTGCGCGCTGCTCTTCGCGCTGGGCCCGGAGTCCTTCTTCGCGGACTCCTTCTTCACGACGATCTTCTTCACCTTGGACTGGTTCTTCTTGACCCGCTCGACTTCCTTGCCGGCCTTCTCCGCCTCGTTCTTGGCCTGCTTGAGCGTCTCCTTCGCCTTGCCGAGCGCCTTCTCCGCCTCGGTCACCGCCTTCTCCGACGTGGTGACCTTGGTCTTGGCGGCCTTGAGCTTCTCCTCGGCGGCGGCGACGGTCTTGTCGACGACCTGCTTGGCACCGGAGCTGGACCGGACGACGATCTTGCCGGGCCCGGTGAGCACGACCTTCTTGGTGTCCGACACGGCCGCGACCGGCTTGACGGTGGTCTTGGTCTTCGTGACCACCCGCTTGACCGCCGGGGCGGCCTCGGTCTTGGCCGTGGGCGCGGACTTCGACCGCACGACGACCGTCTTCTTCTGCTCGGGCGCCGGTGCCTGCTTCTGCTCGGCGGCCGGGGCGGGAGCGGCTTGTTTCGGTGCCGCCGGCGGCGTCACCTGCAGCCGCGGCGTCGGGGCCGTGGCCGGGGGCGGCGCCACCGGCGTGGCCTGCTTGGGCGCCACGGCCGGGGCCGGGGCGGGCGCGGGGGTCTGCGCCTGTGCGGACGGCGCCGCCTGCGCGGAACCGTCGCCGTCGTCGATCAGCGCCGACACCGCCGACGCGCCGATGGCCGCCGTCACGAGGCCGGCGGCCCCGAACACGGCTGCCCGCTTGATGTTGTTCTGCTTCGTCACCACGACACTGCCTCCCCAGGTTTGATCAGGAGGCTTCCGACGCTAGTCCGGCCGACCGGACCAGCCCGGACACTGACCGGTTCCTGCCACCCCACTGGTGCGGCGCTCGGTGGGTGGGGAGTGGGTCGGGCCGGTCACCCCGCCGGCCTCTCGGCCGCGCGGGATGCCGCCCCTCCCCCCTCGGTGACACCCTCCCACCGCACCTTTCTATGCGGCCGGAGGTTGTCCAGCGAGGTTGCGCCGATGCTGGTCAATCAACACTCTGGACACAGGACAACACCATCCACACACTGACGGTGACCACGACGAGAGGACGGCGGTGCCCAGACCAGAGCGGACCCTGGAAACCGCCCCACCCGTACTGGCCGAGTTCGCCGCGGGCTTGCGCGCGCTCCGCGCCGCCGCCGGCAACCCGCCCTACCGCGAACTCGCTGGCCACGCCCACTACTCGGCGACGGCGTTGTCCGAGGCCGCGGGCGGGCGCAGGCTGCCCACCCTCCCGGTCACGCTGGCCTTCGTCGCGGCCTGCGGCGGCGACCAGGACGAGTGGCGGCAGCGCTGGTCGGAGGCCTCCCTGGCGCTGGCCGACACCGAGCCCGCGGACGACCGGAATGCGCCCTACGTCGGCCTCGCCCCGTTCGGCGCCGACGACGCCCGGTGGTTCTTCGGCCGCGACCGGGTGGTCGACGACCTGGCGAGCAGGCTGGAGCGGACCCGGTTCGTGGCCGTGTTCGGCGCGTCGGGGTCCGGGAAGTCGTCGGTGCTGCGGGCCGGGCTCCTGCCCCGGCTGACCGGGGACGGCGCGACGGTCGTGACGTTCACGCCCAGCCGGCGCCCCTTCGCGGAGTACACCCGGCACGCCGACGCCGCGGGCGAGGACCTGGTGCTCGTCGTGGACCAGTTCGAGGAACTGTTCACGCTGTGCGCGGACGAGGACGAGCGGCGGCGGTTCCTGGCCGCCCTGTGTGCCGCGGACAGCGGGTTCCGGGTCGTCATCGGCGTCCGGGCCGACTTCTACCAGCGGTGCACGGCCTATCCCGAACTGGTCGACGCGCTGCGCGAGGGCCAGGTCACCGTCGGCGCGATGACCGCCGACGAACTGCGGCAGGCCATCGTCCGCCCGGCCGTCGCGGCGGGCTGCTCGGTCGAGGGGGCGCTGGTCACCGAACTCGTCGTGGCCGCCACCGGAAGGCCCGGGGTGCTGCCGCTGCTCTCGCACGTCCTGCTGCAGTGCTGGCACCGGCGGCGGGGCAACGCGCTCACGCTGTCCGGATACCACGCGTCCGGGGGCCTGCACGGCGCACTCGCGCAGACGGCGGAGGACTGCTGGGAGCCGCTCGGCGAGCGGCAGCGCAGGCTGGCGAAGGAACTCCTGCTGCGGATGACCGCGCTCGGCGAGGTCGCCGACACGAAACGGCGGATCACCTGGTCGGAGGTCAACGAGTCCGATCCCGACGTACGGGTGGTGCTGGCGGCACTGGCCAAGGCCCGGCTGGTCACCGTGGACACCGACTCGCTCGAACTCGCCCACGAGGCGCTGATCGAGGCGTGGCCCCGGCTGCGTGGCTGGCTGAGCGAGGACAGGGAAACGCTGCGGGTCCACCGCCGGCTGACCGACGACGCGGCGGCGTGGGCGGCCCTGGACCGCGACTCCGGCGGGCTCTACCGGGGCGCCCGGCTGGCGCTGGCCAGGCCGCTGCTGACGGAGAGCCGGGTGGACCTCACCGCGCTCGAACGCGAGTTCCTCGCCGCGGCCGTCGCCGCCGAGGAACGGGACCAGGCCGTCGCCCGGCGCCGGGTCCGCAGGCAACGGCGGCTGATCGCGCTGCTCGCGGTCCTGCTGGTGCTGGTCGGCCTCACCGCCGTCGTCGTGGTCGACACCCGGCGGACGGCCGTCGACCAGCGCGACGCCGCGCTCGCCGACAGTGCCGCGCACCATGCGGAGTCGCTGCGTGCCACCGACCCGGCCCTGGCCACCCAGCTCGGGCTCGCCGCCTACCGGCTCAGTCCCACCCCTCGGGCCCGCGGCAGCCTGCTCAGCGCCGCCGCGACCCCGGCGCCGACGCTGCTGCGTGGCCACGCCGACGGCATCACCTCGGCCGCGTTCCACCCGGCGGGAAGGCTGGTCGCCACCTCCGGCTACGACACGACCGCGCGGCTGTGGGAGGTCAGCACGCCCGACCGGCCGCCGAGGGCCGTGGCGATCCTGCACGGGCACGAGGAGGTGGTCAGCTCCGTCGCCTTCCGTGCCGGTGGCGACGTGGTCGCCACCGCGAGCATGGACGGAACCGCGCGGCTGTGGAACATCAGCGACCCGGAGCACCCGTCGCTGCTGAGCGCCGTCGACCACGGCGCACCGGCCGAGTCGGTGAGCTTCGGCCCGGACGGGACCACGATGGTCACCACCGGGCACGATCCTGTCGTCCGACTGTGGAACGCCGCCGATCCCCGCAACCCGGTCCGGATCGCCGCTCTCGAAGGGCACCGGGACGCCGTCTACTCGGCGAGGTTCGCCCCGGCGGGCAGGATCCTGGCCACCGCGTCACGCGATCACACGGCCCGGCTCTGGGACCTCGCCGATCCGGCCGGGCCACGCCCGCTGGCCACGCTGACCGGCCACACGGCCGCGGTCAGCTCGGCGAGCTTCGGTGGCCGCACCCTGGTCACCGCCGGTACGGACCGCGTCGTCCGGCTGTGGGATCTCACCGTTCCCGGTGCGCCCGCCGCCCTGGCGGCGATCCCGCTGCCGACGGCCGCGACCTCGGCCGCCCTCTCCCCCGACGGCAACACCCTCGCGGCGACCGGCGAGGACGGCGTCCTGCGGCTGTGGGACAGCACCGACCCGCGGCGGCCCCAGCCGCGCCCCAGCCTGCCCGGCCCGGGCAGCGGGATGTCGGTGACGTTCGACGCGGGCGGCGGCCGGCTCGCGGTCACCGGGTCACGGCACGAGGCGCAGCTGTGGGACATCGACGAGACCGGCCAGGTGCGGTCCAACCACACCGAGCTGCCCGAGACACCCGGTGCGGTGATGTCCGGCCCCGGCAGCACCACCGTGTTCGCCATCGCCGGCCAGACCGCGTCGACCCTGACCGCCTGGAACACGGGCTGGCCCCGCCGGAGACCGGCCACCGTGCCGATTCCGCCGCCGAGCGTCCCGTTCGGCATCACCCCCTCGCCCGACGGTCGCCGCGTCGCCACCTACCGCGACGGCGCGGTGGTCCTCTGGGACGTCACCGACCCGGCGGTTCCCCGGCGGCTGACGGCCATCCCGGAAGCCGGCCAGGTCTCCACCGCGTTCGATTCCACCGGAGGCCTGCTCGCCGTCGTCGGCGGGAACCAGCCGGTCCGGCTGTGGGACGTGACCGACCCCGGCAGGCCCACGCTGCTCAGCGACACGATCGCCACGGCAGCCGGGGCGAACTTCGCCGTCGGCAGGCCCCTGCTGGCGACCGTCACCGCGGACAACACCGTCGTGCTGTGGGACGTCAGCGATCCACGCCGCCCGCGGCGCACCGCCGATCCGCTGCCGGACGCCCGGAGCGTCGCCTGGGCGCCGGGCGGCCGGCTGCTCGCCACGATCGGCGACTACACCGTGTCCCTCTGGGACACCGCTGACCCCGCCCGGCCGCGCCACCTCGCCACCCTGACCGGCCACACCGGCCCGGTCAGCGCGTTCGCGTTCAGCCCCGACGGGCGCACGCTGGCCACGGCGAGCCGGGACCACACCGCGCGACTGTGGGACGTCAGCACGCCGGACCGGCCGGGTGAGGTGGCCACCCTCACCGGGCACACGGCGCCGGTCAACGACCTGAGCTGGCGCCCCGACGGGCACACGCTGGCGACCGCGGGCGCGGACCGCACCATCCGGCTCTGGGAGACTCGCGTCGAGCACGTCGCCGGCTACGCCTGCCAGGACGCCTCGGCGATCTCCGAGGCGGAGTGGAACCGCTATCTGCCCGGCCTTCCCTACCGGTCGCCCTGCCACTGACCGTCCGGCACCGTTGCCGCGGGCGTCCTGTGCCCGTGAACGGTCCATTCGCGCGAGTCGTACGTTCTGGGGCGCGAGTTGTCCGTTCCCGACCCGCGAGTCCTCCGTTCCGATGCCGTGAAGGGGGCACTCACGGCGTCTCATGCCGTGAAGGCCCCTTTCACGGCATGCCTGCCACGGACACGTGGGCGGATAGCCCGTCGTCCGGCGTGAAGGCCGAGTTTGTGTCGTCTCATGTGATGAAGGTGGCCTTCACGACCTTCGCCGGTGGTCGCGGCCTCACCAGTCACACCCCGCCCAGCAGACCCAGCCGTCACCACGAAAGAGACCCAGCAACCTCCCCCAATGTGGCATTGGGGAACTTGAACTCCCCCAATGCCACATTGGGGGCACACAGCACCCCGACTTCGCCGGGCCCCTGGCGTCTCATGCCGTGAGGGCCCCCTTCACGGCACTGGCGGGCGCCAGCCGTGGGCGAGCAGGTCGAAGATCTCCTCCACCGCGGCACGCGGGTCCGGGTGACCCCGGGTGAGCGCGGGGACGTCCAGGACGAACCGGGCCAGCGCCCGGCAGGAGACGTCGTCGCGGTCCACGCCGAGGTCGTCGGCGATGGCGACGCCCAGCGCCTCGGTGTGCCGGGCCCACATGCGTTCGGCGTAGGCCTGCAACGCCGGCGTGGAGTTCACCACCGCGACGAACTCGGCCCGGCGCGGATGGTTCACCACCGCGAGCCAGACCGTGCGGGCGTGCTCGCGCAGCGCGTCGACGATGCTCTGGCCGGCGGGCCGGTCGCGGACCGCCGCCACCAGCGCCGCCTCCTTGTCCTCGTCCTCGTCGAAGACCAGCGCCTCCTTGCCGGGGAAGTGCTTGAACAGCGTCGTGGTCGCCACGTCCGCGGCGTCGGCGATCTCCCTGATGCTCACCTGGTCGAAGCCCCGCTCCGCGAACAGTCGCAGTGCGGCGTCGGCGATCGCCTGCCGCGTGGCGGCCTTCTTGCGTTCCCGGCGTCCGACGGTGGGGGCCTGGTCCATGGCAACACCCTACCCGAAAGATGAAGACAGTCAATTAGTGAACTCGTTGCACTTTTCAAGTCGTTCTGCTTTTCTGGAGACATGACCTCACCAGCACCCGCCGCCGCGCGGATCAGCGTCATCGGCGCGGGCCCCGGCGGCCTCACCTGCGCCCGCATCCTGCAGCGGCACGGCATCCCGGTCACCGTCTACGACCGCGACCCGCATCCGGCCGCCCGCGACCAGGGCGGCAGCCTCGACCTGCACGCCGACGACGGACAGCTCGCACTGCGCGAGGCCGGCCTGCTCGACGACTTCCTCGCGCTGGCCCGGCCGGAGGGCCAGGAGATGCGCCTGCTCGCCCCGTCCGGCAGGCTGCTCGACCACCACCTGCCCGCCGAGGGCGAGCTGTTCAAACCGGAGATCGACCGCGGCGGGCTGCGCGAGCTGCTGCTCGGCTCCCTGGAGCCGGGGACCGTCCGGTGGGGGCACGCGCTCGACGGGATCGCCGGGCCGGACGACGGCCCCCGGCAGCTGCGCTTCGCCGGCGGCACCACCGTCGAGACCGACCTCGTCATCGGCGCCGACGGCGCCTTCTCCCGGGTGCGCCCGGCGGTGTCGCCCGCCGTCCCGCACTACACCGGGGCCGGGTTCGTCGAGGCCCGGTTCGACGACGTCGACGCCGCGCACCCCGAACTCGCGGCACTCGTCGGCCAGGGCGGCGCCACCGCGGCCGACGGCGACCGCGCCCTGTTCGCCCAGCGCAACAGCGGCGACCACATCCGGGTCTACATCGTGCAGCGGCGGCCCCTCGACTGGATCGCCGCGGCCGGCCTGGACATCGGCGACACCGCCGCGATCCGCGCCAGCCTGCTCGACGCCTACGCCGGCTGGTCACCGTCGCTGCTGCGGATGATCACCGACAACGACGGACCCTACGTCGACCGCCCGCTGTTCGCCCTGCCCGTTCCGCACACCTGGACCCGGTCGGCCACCGTCACCCTGCTCGGCGACGCCGCCCATCTCATGCCGCCGCTCGGCGTCGGCGTCAACCTGGCCATGCTCGACGCGTGCGAGCTCGCCCTCGCACTGGCCGGCTCCGCCACGGTCGCCGACGCGATCGGCACCTACGAGAAGACCATGCTCCCGCGGTCGGCGGACACCGCCCGGCGCCTCGAACACGGCGTCGAGGCGCTACTGGAGGAACACACCGAGGGCGAGCTCTAGCCGCGGGCGAACGCCAGGAGCTGCTCGCGGGTGCCGTTGAAGTGGTCGCCCGCGGCGTCCTGCCAGAACACGTAGCTCGTCCAGCCGTGCGGCAGCGTGGTGAGCGAACCCGTTGCCCACAACGGATTCCTGCCGAACTGCCCGAGCGTTCCGGTGCACCTGTTCCACCAGCCTGCCGGCGTGTAGATGACCGGCAGGCGACCGGTGCGGGCGGCGTAGGTTTCGCTGAAGTCGGCGACCCAGGCGACCAGCCGCTCGGGGGTGAGCCCGTAGCAGGCCTGGCCGTACGGATTGGTCTCGAGGTCGACGGCGCCGGGCAGCGTCCGGCCGTCGGGGGTCCACCCGCCACCGTTGTCGACGAAGTGGTGGGCCTGCGCCGCGCCGCTGCCCCGGTCCGGCAGGGCGAAGTGGAATCCACCGACCAGCAGGCCCCTGGCGAGCGCGTCGTCGCGCTGCCTGGCGAAGTCCGGGTTGGTGTAGCCCGTCCCCTCGCTCACCTTGACATAGGCGAAGCCGTCCGTCGCCGCGGCGGACGCCACCCCGGCGGGAACACCCAACAGAAACACCACGACCGCAACCACAATCCGCCTCATGGACAGGATTATGGGCGCGATTCACCGACCACGGCGGCATCCCGTCATTCAGTACCGGATTGGACGCACCGGTCACCAGCCCGCGGGCATCCGGAAGTAGATCATCGGGTTGCGGACGCCCGTGCGGACCGGCTCGGCGAGTCCGAGTTCCCGCCGCAGCGCGGCGATCCGCTCGTAGGCGAGACTCGCCCGAGCGGGTGCCACGGTGAAGTAGCCGATCGACCGCCCGGCCAGCGCCCGCAGCACCTCCGCGCCCTCGGACAGCGGCCACGGCCGCGCGCGGCGGAACACGTCGTGCACGCTCACCGCGATCCCCGGCCGCAGTGACGGGAACACCGTCGTCAGGTACCACCGGGCGAACCGCTGCCGGTGATCGGCGTCGACGAACAGGTAGTCGGTGGCCGTAATCCAGTCCGCGGGCAGGGCACGCACGTCGCCCTTGCGGAACTCCCAGCGCCGGCCTGCCACCTCCGGTGGCACGGTCATCAGCGCGCTCGCGTCCAGGTCCATGGTGAGCAGGCGGCCGGCACCGTTGTCCGCGAGCGCACGCAGGATCCAGGTGGTCGACCAGCCGCCCCGCGAGCCGATCTCGGTCACCAGGTCCGGTCGCTCGTGCCGCAGCAGCAGGTAGGTGATCTCGGCTTCGACGTCGTCGAGCTGCGGGCGCATCGCCTTGGCCGCCAGCAGCGCGCGCTGCTCGTCGCGGACGGCCCGCAAGGCGTCCGCGTACTCCCGGTAGAGCTCACTCACCAGATCGGCGTCGATCGCGGCGCCTGCTCGCTGTTTGATCACGCATCCGACGCTATGCCGCTGCCTCGCCGGGCACGATCCGGTCAGCCCCCGACTCCCGCCCGGGTTTTCCCGACCGTTGACGCACCGGACGGGGTCTGTAATTCTTGGACTGCTCTACGAAAGATTCCGACATCGATCTGGAATTCTCGGCGTCCTCAATGGAGAGGCCATGCGAAGGAAGAACCCGTCCCCACGCGCGACGGCCGCCGCCATAGCGGCCCTGCTCGCCGCCCTGCCCACCGTGACCGTCCCCGCCATGGCGTCCGGCGCCGAACCCGGTGACACCGCCGCCCCCACCGCGCCGTCCGGCCTGACCCTCACCGAACCGGGCACCGGGCAGGTCCGGCTCGCCTGGAGACCCGCGAGCGACTCCGTCGGCGTCACCGGCTACGACATCTACGCCAACGGGCTGCTGCGCACGACGGTCGGCGCGGACGTCCGCGAACACACCGATCCACTGCCGGCCGGGCCCGGCGTCACCTATGCCGTGCGCGCCAGGGACGCGGCGGGCAACGTGTCCGCGGACAGCAACAGCGTCACCCGCGCCGGAACGGCGGCGGCCACGAACCTCGCCCAGGGCAAGACGGTCACCGCGTCGTCGCACGTCTACCACTTCGTCGCGGCCAACGCGAACGACGGCAACATCGGCACCTACTGGGAGGGCGCGGGAGGCAGTTACCCGAACCTGCTCGGCGTCGCCCTCGGGGCCGACGCCGAACTCGAGTCCGTCGTGGTCAAGCTCAACCCCGATCCGATCTGGGGCCCGCGCACGCAGACCATCGCCGTCGAGGGCCGCCCGCAGGGCGGCACCGAGTTCGCCACGCTCAAGCCCGCCGCCGAGTACCGGTTCGACCCGGCCACCGGCAACACGGTGACCATCCCGGTGTCCGGCAGGGCCTCCGACGTCCGGCTGCGGTACCTGGCCAACACCGGCGCACCCGCCGGGCAGGCCGCCGAGTTCCAGATCCTCGGCACCCCGGCACCCAACCCGGACCTCCAGGTCAGCGGCCTGTCCTGGACTCCGTCGACACCGGTGGAGACCGACCGGGTCACGCTGTCGGCCACCGTGCGCAACGCGGGCACGGCACCCTCGGCGGCGACCGACGTCGGGCTGTACCTCGGCGACACCAAGGTCGGCACCGCCCCGGTCGGCGAGCTGGCCGGTGGCGCCAGCGCGACCGTGTCGGCGGACATCGGCACCCGCGACGCGGGCGAGCACCCGGTCAGCGCCAAGGTCGACGAGGCCGGGAAGGTGTCCGAGCAGAACGAGGCCAACAACGCCTACAGCAGCCCGGAACCGCTGGTCGTCACCCCCGTGCCCAGCTCGGACCTGGTCGCCGCACCGGTCGGCTGGACGCCGGGCAACCCGGCGGGCGGTGCCCCGGTGAACTTCTCCGTGGCGATCCGCAACCAGGGCACGGTCGCCTCGGCCGACGGCCCGCACGGCATCACGCTCACCATCACCGACCAGACCACCGGCGCCGTCGTCAAGACGCTGACCGGCAGCCACAGCGGCGCCATCGCGGCCGGGGCCACCACCGCACCGGTCAGCCTCGGCTCGTGGACGGCGGCCAACGGCAAGTACACCGTGCGCACCGTCATCACCAGCGACGACAACGAACTGCCGGTGAAGCAGCCGAACAACACCACCACCCAGCCGCTGTTCGTCGGCAGGGGCGCCAACATGCCCTACGAGTTCGTCGAGGCCGAGGACGGAACGCTGTCCGGCGGCGCCGCGCTGGTCGGCCCCAACCGCACCATCGGCGACCTCGCCGGTGAGGCGTCCGGCCGCAGGGCGGTGACGCTCAACTCGGCGGGCAGCGCGGTCGAGTTCACCACCAAGGGCGAGACCAACACGCTGGTCACCCGGTTTTCCATCCCGGACTCCCCCGGTGGCGGCGGGATCACCGCGACGCTGAACGTCTACGTCAACGGCACCTTCCACAAGCCGATCACGCTGACGTCCAAGCACGCCTGGCTCTACGGCGCGGAAGCCTCGCCCGGCAACAGCCCAGGCGCGGGCGCCCCTCGGCACATCTACGACGAGGCCAGCGTGCTGCTGGACACCACGGTTCCGGCAGGCAGCAAGATCAAGCTGCAGAAGGATCCCGCCAACACCACCAGCTACGCGATCGACTTCGTCAACTTCGAGAAGGCGGCGCCGAAGGCCAACCCCGACCCCGCGCGCTACACGACACCGGCCGGGTTCACCCACCAGGACGTCCAGAACGCGCTGGACCGCGTGCGGATGGACACCACCGGCAAGCTCGCCGGGGTCTACCTGCCCGCCGGTGACTACCAGACCTCGAACAAGTTCCAGGTCTACGGCAAGCCGGTCGAGGTGATCGGCGCGGGCGTCTGGTACAGCCGCTTCGTCGCGCCTGCCAACCAGGAGAACACCGACATCGGGTTCCGTGCCGAGGCGTCGGCCAACGGCTCGACGTTCTCCGGTTTCGCCGTCTTCGGCAACTACACGGCCAGGATCGACGGGCCGGGCAAGGTGTTCGACTTCATGAACGTGTCGAACATGACGATCCGCGACATCTGGGTCGAGCACCAGATGTGCCTGCTGTGGGGCGCGAACACCGACAACACCAAGGTGTACGACAACCGGATCCGCGACATGTTCGCCGACGGCCTGAACTACACCAACGGCAGCACCGGCAACCACGTCAACAACAACGAGGCCCGCTCCACCGGTGACGACAGCTTCGCGTTGTTCGCCGCCACCGACAACAACTCCGGCAACCAGTTCGACAACGTCTACGAGAACCTGACGGCGATCCTGCCGTGGCGTGCGGCGGGCCTGGCCGTGTACGGCGGCTACAACAACACCTTCCGCAACCTCTACATCGCCGACACGCTGACCTACTCGGGCATCACGATCTCCTCGCTGGACTTCGGCTATCCGATGCACGGGTTCGGCCCGCAGCCGACGACGTTCTCCAACATCTCGCTGGTACGCGACGGTGGCCACTTCTGGGGCAACCAGACGTTCGGCGCGATCTGGGTGTTCTCGGCGTCGAAGAAGTTCACCGGGATCCGGGTGTCCGATGTCGACATCGTCGACCCGACCTACAGCGGCATCATGTTCCAGACCAAGTACACCGGCAGCCAGCCGGAGAACCCGGTCGAGGACACGGTGTTCACGAACGTGAGCATCAGCGGTGCCCGCCGCAGCGGTGACGCGTTCGACGCCAAGTCCGGCTTCGGCATCTGGGTCAACGAGATGCCGGAACCGGGTCAGGGTCCGGCGGTGGGCTCGGCGACGTTCGAGAACCTGACGTTGCGGGACAACCATCAGGACATCAAGAACACGACGTCCACGTTCACGATCGTGCGCAAGCCCTGACCGGTCCTCCCCGGCGCACCGGCTGGTAGCCTCCGCCGGTGCGTCGGGGAGACATGGTGCGCTGGCTGGGATTCGCCGGGTCGCTGCTGCTCACGGTGGTGACCGCGGCGGGCCCGGCCGGCCTGCCGCGGTGGCTGGCCGCCGTTCCCGCGGTCGTGCTGGCCGCGGCCGTGGCCGGCATGGGGATCGTGGTGCTGGCCTGGGCACTGCTCGGCAGGCTCGTCGTCAGCGGCGCGGAGAGCGCGCCCGGCCCGCGGTCGCTGAAGCTGACCCTGCTGCTGTGGGCCGCTCCCCTGCTGTTCGCGCGGCCGTTGTTCAGCGGTGACGTGCACAGTTACCGGGCGCAGGGGGAGATCGCGGCACGCGGCCTCGACCCGTACACCGTCGGCCCGAACGAGGGCCTGGGCGCAACGTCGGCACTGACCCAGGACGTCAGCGGGTACTGGCGGGACGCCCCGTCGCCGTACGGGCCGCTGTTCACGTTGCTCCAGCGGGTCATCGCGCAAGTGACCGGCGAGAACCAGGTCGCCGGGGTGCTGGCGTACCGGCTGGTGGCCGTCGCCGGGGTCGCGCTGATCGTCTGGGCGGTGCCGCGGCTGGCGGCCCGGGCCGGGGTGCCGGCCGGTGTCGCGCTGTGGCTCGGTGCGCTCAATCCCCTGCTGCTCTGGCATTTCGTCGCCGGGGTGCACAACGACGCGCTGATGGCCGGCCTGATGGTGGCCGGGACGGCGCTCGCGCTGGCGGCGATCGGCGAGACGATCTCCTGGGGGCGGCTGTCGGCCGGGATCGTGGTGATCTCGCTCGGCGCGGACGTCAAGCTGCCCGCCGTGGTGGCGCTGGCCGTCGTCGGCACGGTGCTGGCGCGGCGGTTCGGCGGCAGGCTGTGGCACCTGGTCGTGGCCGGGGCGGCGATGATCGCGTCGGTCGCGCTGGTGTCGGCGGCCGTGTCGCTGGTGTCGGGCGTCGGGTTCGGGTGGCTGGGGACGCTGGACACCTCCGGCCAGCTGAACAGCTGGATGGCACCGACCAACTGGGCGGGCTTCGTCGCCGGCCAGACGGTGATCCAGGTGGGCCGGATGGCCGGGTACGTGCTGATCGTGTGTGGTGTCGGCGTGGTGGTCTACCGGCAGTTGCGGGGCAGGATCGCCGAGTTGCCCGCGCTGGGCGCCCTGCTCGCCGTGGTCGTCGTGTTCGGGCCGGTGGTGCAGCCGTGGTACCTGCTGTGGGCGGTGATCCCGCTGGCCGTGTGCCTGCCCGCCGGGCGCGTGCGGACGGTCGTGGCCACGCTCAGTGCGGTGTTCGCCGTCGTGCTGCCCCCGCTGGGCGGCAACTTCAGCGGCAAGGTGGGCGAGCTGGTCCTCGGTTACGCGGGCGCGATCGTGGTTCTGGCGCTGGTCGCGTTCCTCACCCGCGAGTCGCGTCCCAAGGTGACGAGTTGACTCTCCCGTCGCTGGAGACTTTACCGTCACCGGCATGACGATCACGGTTCTGGACACCTACCCAGCGATGCGGGAGATCCTGCGGGCACCGCGGGAGGAACGGGACGGCCTGCTCGCGGCCATGGTGGAACCCGCCGCGGGGATGTACCGGTACTTTCCCGGCGAGGTCGACCTCGTCGCCCTGCACCGGATGGCGTCGGGCTTCCCGCTCGACCGCGACGAGGAACGCTGCCTGGACGCGCTGGAGGCACTGCGTGACGCGGACGCCTGGACACGCATCGGGCGGGCGCTGGAGGCGGCCGTCGCCACCCAGCTCGCCGCGACCCCGGACATCACGGTGCCGGACCTCACCGTCCTGCTCGTCCTGGGTGATCCGGCCGACGAGCTGTTCATGGGCCCGGCCATGGGGCTGACCGCCAACGGCAGCGTCACCGGGTACCTGTACCTGAACCTGTGGCCGTACCCGGAGAACCTGGAGCGGCTGGAGGCGACCGCCGTCCACGAGCTCAACCACAACCTCCGCTACAGCCCGGGCGGGGTGGTGTGGGACCCGGCGACGGTCACCGTCGGCGAGCACGTCGTGTCCGAGGGGCTGGCCGACGCCTTCGCCCGCCAGCTCTACGGCGACCTCGGCTACAGCAGGCTGTCCACGCCGCACCTGCACGACGACGCGGTGTTCGAGAAAGTCGTGTCCGGGCTGGACGTGACCGGCATGCAGAACTTCGCGGCGTGGGTCCTCGGCGACGCCATCGCCGGGCGGTACGGCGCGACGACCGTCGGGCTGCCCACCGGCGCCGGGTACGCGGCGGGGAACCGGCTCGTCGACGCCTACCTGGCGGCGACCGGCCGCACCGCCGCCGAGGCGCTGCACGTGCCCAGCCGGGAGGTCATCGACACCGTGCTCTAGACGGCGGTTCAGCCGGGGCACGAGGTCGGTGACACTGGACAGTCATGCGCAACCGGCAACACAGGCTCGCGAACCGTGCCCGTTTCACGACCGGATGGCGGGCACGGCGGGCGACCGCGAGCCTCGTCCGCATGCTGGGGTCGACGGGAGAATCCGCCGAGACACTGGTCAGCCTCGCGTGTTCGGCCCGCGACACCCGGGTGTCCGGGATGGCGCGAGCCGCGATCGAGGCCGCGTGGGCCGAGGGCGGGCAGTCCCGGGACCGGGTCTGGCGCGCGGTGTGGGCGCTGCTGGAGTCGGCCCGCCTCGGCTGGCCGAACCATCAGGACGACGACCGGGTCCGGCCGCTGCTGTTGTTTCTCCTGGCGCCGGACCCGGCCGCCCGGTACGAGCCACGCGTCCGGTTGCACACCTGCCTGCCCGACTCCGGCGGGCCTGAGGTGGGTGTGCTCGTGGACATCGCGGTGTCCGGCGAGGACGCCGCGGTGCGCGAGCCGCTGGCCGACCTGCTGCGCACCACCGGCCACCCCCGGCTGCTCGCCGAACTGGCCGAGGCACTGCGCCGCCGCCGGGCCGGGACGCAGCTGCTCACCGACGACGGTTACGTTCCCGCGGCGATCACGTACGGCGCGTGGAACGCCGACGGCGAGCCGGGACCGCTGCTGCGGATCCTGCTGGACAACCCGCACCTGGAGCGGCCGTCACGGGTGCCGGACATGGCGCTGGTCCTGATCCTGCGCGACCGGTTCGACCTTCTGCGTGCCTTCGCCCAGGCTCCGCTCGCGCGGATCCTGCTCGGTTTCCTGGCCACCGCCCGCGAACCGATCGTCGAGACGATGCCGGAGCAGGTGCTCGACGGCAGCCGCCGGGCCCTGCGGGAGATCTCCCCCGGCGCGGGCCAGGATCTGGTGTGCCGGCGGGCGATCGCCGGTGACGTCGAAGCGGCCGCCGCCGTGCGGGACGCGGGACTGCGGCCCGCCGACCCGTTGCTCACGCCGCTGCTGCTGTACCTGACCGGACAGTGGGACTCGCTCGACGGCGACCTGCTGTTCGCCGCACTTCCGTTGCTGACGGTGGACGAGGCGATCGACGCGCTCACCCGCCTGCTCGAGATGCGTGACGTTCCCGCGGAGGCGGCCGGGCACCTGCGCGCGGCGCTGCGCGCCATCCCGCGCCCCAGCGGGTCCGGCGACCTCGACTATCTGTGGGAGGAGGTGACCGACACGATCTGCGCCCTCGCCGTGCGGGGGAATCCGGAGGCGAGGTCGGCCGTCCTCGACGCCGGTTACCGGCCGACGACCGAGGAAGGGCATCCCGCCTTCCTCTTCCTGACCGAGCAGTGGGAAGCCTATGACCGGCTTGATCCCGACGGGACCCTGCTGACGGCGCTCTTTGACAGGCCGTACCTGCTGGGCGCCCCGCCCGAGACGTTCCGCGAGATCGCCGAGCGCGCCGGCAGGCCGGACCCGGTTCCGCCGCCGCGGCCGGACGGGTCGCGCCGGCGGGCCGGCCACGGCGGCACGCACCACAGCGACTACACCGGCTTCGACGGCGGCGGCTACGACGGCGGAGGCGGCTACTCCGGTGGCGGATTCTGACTGGGAACGGCTTTGCCGTGAAGGGCCCTCACGACGTCTGATGCCAGGGCCCTGGCAAAGTCCGGCATGCGGCAGGACCAGGCAGGTGGTCCCGAGCGTAGAACTCGCGTGCCGGAGTGCAGAACTCGCGTGCGTGAGCGCAGAACTCACCATGTGGACCGGGTTCTCACCTGGTGCCGGTCGCCCGCGTGAACGGCCCGTTCGCGCGAGTCCTCCGTTCCCGCCCCCCGAGTCGACCGTTCCGGACCCGCGAGTTGCACGTTCCCGCCTGCCTGGTCCCACCGTCCGGCACGCCGGTTCCAGATCGCGGGACGAACCCGTCCTCGCCTGGCCGAACGGGCCGCTCACGCGGCCCTGCCGGGCCGGAACGCGAGGTTCGCGTTCCTGAACACGTCATTCGCGTTCCCGAACACGACACTCACCATCCGGCCCCCCGAGTCCCACCGTCGTGCACGCGAGTCCCACGCTCCGGCACGCGAACTCCACGCTCCTGCGCCCGAGCTTTGCCGGGGCCCTGGCGCGGATGACGCCGGTCAGTCCGCGCGCCAGAGGGACGGGGCCGACGGCGGTTCCCAGCCCGGCTGGGCCGTGTGGCTCTGCAGGCACACGTAACCACGGCCGTCGTAGGTCACCCGGACGCCGGCCGCGTAACTGGCCCCCGCGGCCCACGTCGTCCCGCCCGGCGGCGGGGTCGTCGTCGGGGACGGGTTCTGCGGCACGTTGAGCACGAAGTCGAACGCCGCCTCCTTCCCCGGCGGTGCGTCGCGGACGTTCATCAGCAGGCGCGCGTCGAAGATCGGGTCGGTGTTGTTGCGTGGCTCGTTCGGGAAGTACAGCTGCGTAGTCAGGATCGGCCTGCCGGGCGCCTGCACCTTGACGTGGATGTGCCGCGTGCGGCCCGGGTACAGGCCGGGCACGATGGTGCTCAGCCGGAACGCCCCGTTGGCGTCGGTGAACTGGTGGCCGCGGAAGTTGTAGCCGACGTTGTCGTACGCGCCGTTGACGTCGGCCTGCCAGAAGTCCAGCAGCGCCCGCGCGACCGGCAGGCACGCCAGCCCGAAGACGTAGCCGCTGACGGTGAGCCGGGTGCCGGGGGTGCCGGGACCGACGAGCGAGGTCCGCTGCGGGGAGTTCGGCTTGAAGTAGGGGCCTTCCATCTGTGGCGGCGTGGGTTCGTCGCCTTCCTCGCAGGACGGGGTCAGCTCCGGCGGCTTTCCGGTCTGGGTCGCGTCGCGGGCCAGCGCCGGGCCGGCGACGAGTGCCGCGGGCACCGCCACGCCTGCCGCCAGCGCGGCCCGCAGCACCGCCTTGCGGCTGATCTTGTTGTCGTCGTCCATGTCAGCTCCCTCGTGAGGTTCCCTCGACGGTAGGAACTTCCCGGGCCGGCGGCGATGGACTCATCCCGTCAGTCGTGGTGAATCCCTCGGCGGAAGTCGCCCGGGCTGAGGCCGGTCTCCCTGCGGAAGAACCGGCAGAAGTACGCCGGATCGGTGAACCCCACCCGGTTGGCCACCTGGCGCACCGTCAGACCGGTGTGCAGCAGGAAGCGCTTCGCCTCCCGCGTCCGCGCCTCGCGCAGCAGCTGCGCGGCGGTCCGGCCGGTCGCCGCCTTCACCGCCTCGGTCAGATGTCCCGGTGTCACGCCGAGAAGTTCGGCGTGCTCGCGTACCGACCACGGGCCGGGGTCCGGCCGGGCCATCCGGCGCGCGAACTCCGCCGCCACCGCCTGGACCCGGGCGGGCTTCCGGGAACCGGACGCTCCCGGCAGCCTGCCCGCCCGCACGATCAGCACGTGCAGCAACGCCCGCAGCACCGACTCCGCGCCCGGCCCGCCGTGCCGGAACTCCTCGTCCAGCTCGGCGATCAGCCGTGACATCCGGTCGTGCGCCCGCTCGTCGAGCGGGCGGCAGGGCTGCTCGCTCAGCCCGCGCAGGATGTCGCGGTCGGCGGGGTCGAGCAGGAAGTCGTCGGTGAACACCACCACGACCCCGGTCAGCCTGCGGACGTCCCAGTGGTGGACCTGGCCCGGCTCGACGACACCGAGCAGCGGCGGCCGCAGTTCCCACCGGGTGAAGTCGACGACGTGCGCGCCGGTGCCACCGGTGACGTGGACGATCTCGTGGAACGTGTGCCGGTGCGGGAACGGCGCGTGCGACAGCGGGCCGATGGCGTCGAACGTGCCGACGACGAACGGCGGCGCCTGCGGTCCGGCCACCTCCAGCCGGTGCAGCGGCAGCTCGCCGGGCTTGGGTTCCAGGCAGGGCGTTCCCGGCAACACCGTCGTCCCGCGCATGACCTAAAAGTCTAGACCATTTCGGGCCCGATCAGCCTGGCCAGAACAGCGCGCACGGCGAGCACGTCCGCCTCGGTCGCGGCCGCGTTCTCCACGCCCCACTCGTCCATCGTCCGCAGGACGGCGAACACGAGCCGCGCCTGCAGCGGCGCCGGCAGGTCGTCGCGGACCGCTCCCGTGGCCCTGCCGACCGCCAGCACGCCGGCCAGCCACTCCCCGATCGCCGCCATCGCCCCGGCGACCGGATCGCCGGGAGCGCCGGAGAGGTAGAACATCCGGCCGAGCAGCCGGAAGTCCTCGTCGTCCGCGGCGAGCGACCCAAGCCGGGCCAGCAACGCGTCGACGGCGGGCCAGAAGCGTTCACGGGCGAAGTCGCCGGGCGCCGGGATCTCGACGCGATCGAGTACCGACCGGGACAGCTCACGCACGACCAGTTCGAACAGCTCGCGTTTCGACGAAAGCACGTAGTAGAACGAACTCTTGCTCATTCCGCATTCGGCAAGGACACGGTTCAGCGAGGCCGCGTCGTAGCCCGCCGACGCGAACTCGCGCGCCGCGTTCACCACCAGGGATCGACGACGGGAGGCCGGAAGCCGGTCGAGTTTGTCGCTGGGCACAACGCACGTTAACATTGTGTGGACCACCCGGTCCACACAGGAAGCGCAAGCCATTGCTGGAACCCACGGAATTCGCCGACCAGTACGCGCGGGCCTGCCGCGACGACCTCCGGATCCTCGTCGTCGGAGCCGGGATCGCCGGTATCACCGCGGCCCAGCTGCTCCGCCGCGACGGCCGGAACCCGGTACTCGTCGAGCGCAGCCGTGACGGCGGCCATCCCGGCTACATGCTCGCCCTCATGCCGATGGTCGACCCGGTGCTCGACGACCTCGGCATCCGCGCGGACTACCGGGCCCGCAGCACCCCACTGGCCCGCTACGGCCTGCACGGCCACACCGGCAGGCTCATCCGCGTCGACTCGATGACGCGCATCCTCGACCGGTACGGCGACTACCGCGGCATCAGCCGCGGCGAGCTGATCGAGGCCCTCACCCCGGACGGCGGCGCGGTCACCTACGACACCACGGTCACCGCCGTCGACTCGCCCACCGTCACGCTCCGGACCGGCGGTACCAGCCACGACGCCGAGTTCGACCTCGTCGTCATCGCCGACGGCATCCACTCGGCGACCCGCGACCTCGTCGGCCGCCCCGCGGCGACCCTCGACACCGGGTGGGGTGGCTGGGTGGTCTGGTCCCCCGGCGACGCCGACCCCGATCTCGGCGAGGAACTCTGGGGTGCCGGGTTCTTCCTCGGCGTCTACCCGGTCCTCGGCGAACTCGGTGTCTTCCTCGGCGGCCCGGGCGCCGACACCGCGGCCGGTCCCGCAGCCTTCGTGCGGCGGGTACGCGAGCGGCTGACCACCACCGGCCCGCGCGTCGACGCCGTGCTCGACGCCGTCGCCACGGCGGAGGACCCGTACTTCTGGGCACTCACCGACTGCCGCGCCCCGGCGTGGACCGGCGACGGCACCGTGCTGCTGGGCGACGCGGCCGCCGGTTTCCTGCCCACCGCGGGGATCGGCGCCGGGATGGCGATGGAGTCGGCCTGGGTGCTGGCCCGGACCCTGCGCACGGCACGGCGGGACACCCTGCCCGCGCTGCTGCGTGCCTACGAGCGCGAACAGCGGCCGCGCGTGGAGGCCGCGCAGGACACCTCGCGGCGGCTGGCCAGGCTGATGTTCCACCGCAGCAGGGCGCTGGCCGTGCTGCGGGACCTCACCACGCGGTTCGTGAGCGTCGACGTGGCGCTCAAACCGATCCAGCGGCTGCTCGCCGAGCGTCCCGAACCCGGCCGCGTCCGGGCGTGATCAGGCCCCGTCGACCAGCGGCAGGTACTCGGGGTGCTTGCGGATCCAGCCCGCCATGTACTCGCACTCCGGCGTGACCGCCAGCCCGCGGTCGCGGGCCGAGTCCAGCGCGACCCTGGCGAGCCTGCCTGCCAGGCCCCGCCCGGCGAACCGCTCGCCGACCTCGGTGTGGGTGAGCACCATCCGGCCCGGCAGGAGCCGGTAGTCGGCCCGTCCGGCCAGCTCGCCGCCCGCGTGGACCTCGAAGCACGACCGGGCCGGGTTGTCTGCGACCTGGACCTCGTCAGCGGATTCGGTCACGGCTTCCTCTCGTCGGCGGCCCCCGCACCTCATGGTCGAGATGTGCCCGCAGCGAGTCAAGGCGATCACCCCGGTCCCCGGGCGATACGGTTGACGATCATGAGCGAGACCGACTGGCTTCCCCGCAACCGGGAGAACTGGGACGACCGGGTCCGGGTCCACGCCGCCAGCGAGTTCTACGACCTGCCCGGCTTCCTCGCCGGCGCGAGCACGCTGCTGGCCGACCGGGCCAGCTTCGCCACTGCGGACGTCTACGACGCACCGGAAGTCCTGGCGGGACAACGGTTCGACATCGTCTACACCGGAATCGGGGCGCTGGTCTGGCTGCCCGACCTGACTCGCTGGGCGCGGGTGGTCACCGACCTGCTCGCCGACGGCGGGTTCGTCTACCTCGCCGAGCTGCACCCGGTGACCGACGTCCTCGACGACGACGGCACCACGGTGACCCACGACTACTTCCGCGACGGCGGCGAGACCTACGACGACGCCCACACCTACACCGACGGCCCACCGCTGACCAGCACCGCCTCCACCCAGTGGCAGCACCCGCTCGGCGAGGTGGTGACCGCGCTGGCCCGAGCCGGGCTGCGCATCGAGTTCCTCCACGAGCACCCGTTCTCGCTGTTCGAACGCTTCCCGGGGCTGGAGCGCGGGGAGTCCGGCGAGTACCGCTTCCCCGCCGGCCGTCCGCGGGTGCCGCTGCTGTACTCGATCCGGGCGAGCGCGTGACGACCGCGCTCGCGGCCGACGGCACCCGCCTGGCCTGCCAGGTACGTGGCTCCGGCCGCCCGCTGGTGCTGCTGGCCGGGCAGGCCAACAACCACACCTGGTGGGACCCGGTCCGCGAGGACTTCCACGGCAGCCACACCACGATCACGTTCGACTACCGCGGCACCGGCGACAGCGACAAGCCCGAGGGCGGCTACTCCACCGCGGGATTCGCCGGGGACGTCGTCGCGGTCCTCGACCACCTCGGGGTCGCCGAGGCCGACGTCTACGGCACCTCCATGGGCGGCCGGGTCGCGCAGTGGCTGGCCGCCTGCCATCCCGGCCGGGTGCGGCGCCTGGTCCTCGGCTGCACCTCGCCGGGCGGGGCCCACGGCGTCGAGCGGAGCAACGAGGTGCGCCGGTCGCTCGCCCGGCGCGACGCCAGGGCACGCGAGGTGCTGGCGGACCTGATGTACACCCCGGCCTGGCGGGCCACGCACCCCGGCCCGTACACCACGCTCGGCGATCCGGACATGCCCGCGCACGCCGTCCGCGGGCACCTCGTCGCCAGCAACGGCCACGACGCCTGGGACGCCCTGCCGCGGATCACCGCGCCCACGCTCGTCCTGCACGGCGACGACGACGAGCTGGCCCCGGTGGCCAACGCCGACCTGCTCACCTCGCGCATCCCGGACGCCCGGTCGCACATCTTCCCCGGCGCGCGGCACGCCTACTTCGAGGAGTGCCGCCCGGCAGCGAGCCAGATCGTGCGCGACTTCCTGAACCTTCCGCTCAGCGGAAGGCCTGTCGAACCCCCGGCCCCGAGCCCGTAGCGTCCCCGCGGTGACTGGACGCACCACGACGCACACCGCGGTGGGAATCGTCGGCGGTGGTCCCGCCGGCCTCATGCTCTCCCACCTGCTCTCCCGCGCCGGGATCGACTCGGTCGTGATCGACAACCGGACCAGGACCGAGATCGAGAACACCGTGCGGGCCGGCATCCTCGAAGCCGGCAGCGTGCGGCTGCTCGTCGACACCGGCGTCTCCGACCGGGTGCACCGCGACGGCGACGCCCACGAGGGAATCGCGCTGCGCTTCGGCGGCGCCAGCCACCGGATCGACTTCGCCGAGCTGGCCGGCGCGTCGGTGTGGCTCTACCCGCAGACCGACGTGTTCACCGACCTCGCCGACGCCAGGGAACGCGACGGCGGCGACGTGCGCTTCGGCGTCCGCGACACCCAGGTGCTCGACGTGGCCACGGACCGGCCGGGCATCCGGTACACCGACGCCGGCGGCGCCGGGCACGAGGTGCGCTGCCGCTACCTCGTCGGCGCGGACGGCTCGCGGTCGATCTGCCGCCTGGAGGTACCCGAACGGCTGCGGGCGCACTACGTCCGCGAGTACCCGTTCGCCTGGTTCGGCATCCTCGCGGAGGCGCCGAAGAGCGCGCCGGAACTGGTCTACACGCACTCCCCGCGCGGCTTCGCGCTGATCAGCCAGCGCACCGAAACCGTGCAGCGCATGTACTTCCAGTGTCCCCCCGACACCGACCCGGACACCTGGTCCGACGCGGCCATCTGGGACGAACTGCAGGCCAGGGTCGCCGGGCCGGACGGCTTCACGCTCACCGAGGGCCCGATCACCGCCCGTACCGTGCTGCGGTTCCGCAGCTTCGTCGCCGAGCCAATGCGGCACGGCAACCTGCTGCTCGCCGGCGACGCCGCGCACACCGTGCCGCCGACCGGGGCGAAGGGGCTGAATCTCGCGCTGGCCGACGTCCGCGTCCTCGCCGAGGCGCTCGAACAGGTCCTGCGCACCGGCGACGACGCCGCGCTCGACGGCTACAGCACGCGCGCGCTGTCCCGCGTGTGGAAGGCGCAGCACTTCTCGTACTGGATGACCACGATGCTGCACACCCTGCCCGGCGGCACCGACTTCGACCTGCGCCGCCAGCTCGGCGAGCTGGAGTCGGTGGTCGGGTCCCGCGCCGGGTCGGCCTACCTCGCCGAGGGCTACACCGGCTGGCCCGCCTGATCGACGGCCAGCGTGACGTCCCGGCCGAGGAACGCCCCGATGTCGGCGGCCTCGGCCGCGATGCCGTCGCGGACGGCGCCGGACAGCGGCGCGAACGGTTCGACGGTGAGCTCGGCCCGCGCGGCGCGGCGCAGCCGCCAGGTTCCGGCCACCCGGCCGTCGACCAGCAACGCCGGCCGGATGATGCCGCCACCGGGGTGCACCCGGCGCCGGTGCGCCTCGGCGACGGCATGGTCCCGGGTACGCCAGCCGAGCAGGTACTCGTCGAACGCGGGAACCAGCCGCACGCCACCGGGACCGCCTGCCGGCTCACCGGCACCGGGCCAGATCCGCTCGAACTCGCCACGCGGCAGGCCCGACCACGCGGCGAGATCGTCCGGTCCGGCCGGGCCGTGGGCGGCGAGGTAGCGCGCCACCAGCGTGCGCGTCGCCGCCTCCCGGTCGGTGCCCTCGACCGGAAGCGGGGCGCCGAGCCAGTCGCCCGCGTGGACGTAGGTGGGCTTGCCGGCGCGTTCCGGGCCGAGCACGACCTGCCCGCGTCCCGCGGCGAGCCCGGCGAGGTGCACGATGGCCTGCCCCTCGGCGGGAATGCCCGCCCGCGCCAGCCGTTCGCCCAGTTCCGGCTTGGTGAGCGGTCCCTGACCGGCGAGCGCTTTCGCCGTCGCCTCGGCCGCCGCGTCGGCATCGGTGTCCACGCCGAGTTGCCGCAGTCGCCGTAACGAAGCCGCCGGAGCGGGTTTGACCAGCGGGTAGAGCCACGGCAGGTCGTCCGCGGCGATCAGGTGCAGGGTGCCCCGCGGTCCCCAGCACCGCACCAGCGCCGCGCCGCGCACCGCCTCGGTCAGCCGGGCCGCGGTCAGTCCGGGCACCCGTGCCCGCAGGGCCAGCGGGTAGGCGGCCGGGTCCTGCGCCTGGACCGCGAGCAGGTGCCGCACGGCGCCGACCACGTCGTGGCCGCGCGGACCGTACAGCAGCTGCGCGCGGGCACGGGCGAGTGTCGTCATGCGCGTCATTCTTCCCGGCCCCGATATTTACAATACAGAGCTGTCCTGTATTGTTATTGCCATGGAGCGCACCCCCGGTCGGCCGCGGAGCACCGAGGCCGACGCGGCCATCCTGGAAGCCGCGCTGGACCTGCTGATCGAACGCGGCATCGAGGCCACCAGCATCGAGCAGGTGGCGCGCCGCGCCGGGGTCACCCGGGCCACGGTGTACCGCCGTTTCCCGGACAAGACCCGGCTTCTCGTCGCCACCGTCGAGGCCGCCTACGGCAACCCGCCGCGCTCGCCGGAGATCCGCGACATCGAGCAGCTGATCAGCGGCTGGGCACGGGCGCTGGCAGCCCCGCGCCAGCGGCGGCTGCTGCGCCGCCTCTACGGCGCCGTCGACGACGCCCCGGAGGTGGCACGGGCCTACCAGGACCTGTTCGGCCACGACCGCGACGCGGCCCGGCGCGAGGTGTTCGAGCTGGCCCGCACCCGCGGCCGGCTGCCCGCGGACACCGATCCGGACGTCCTGCTGGACCTGCTCACCGGCGCGGTCTGGCAGCACCTGGCCACCCGCCCGGACACCGAGGGCCAGGACGAGGCCGAACGGTACCTGCGGGCGGTGCTCCACCAGGCCGGTTACCAGCGAGGAGAAGAGAAATGACCACCGCCACCGTCGAGGCCCAGCAACGCACCCGCCTGTTCGCCAGGGTCATCGGCCCCTACGTCGCCACGTTCACCACCGTCTACGCGATCCGCCTGGACGAGGCCCAGACCTTCCTCGGCGACCTGTTCGCCCAGCCGGCACTCGTCCTGCTGCTCGGGGCGCTGATGCTCGGCGCCGGGCTGGTGATCGTCGGCGGCCATCGCAGCTGGCGCGGCCCGCTCGCCGTCACCGTGTCGCTGTTCGGCTGGTTCGTCGCCATCCGGGGATTCCTGCTCGTCGTCACACCCGCGACGATCGAGTCCGGTGTGGACGCCACGATGCTCTCCCCCACCGCGACCACCGTCGCCCGGATCTTCTTCGGCGCCCTCGCGGTGCTGGGGTTCGTGCTGACCTACGCGGGCTGGTTCACCAAGCCCAAGGTTCACTGACCGGTCGCGTCGAGCAGGATGCGCACGGCCTTCGGCCCGACACCGTGCAGGGCCCGCAGGCGCGCCTCCCCCACCTCGGCGACCTGCCGCAGTGACGTGATCCCGGCGTTGACCAGTGCCCGCGTGGCCGGGCGCCCGATGGCCTTCGGCAGGTCGCCCACCTCGCCGGGCACCGCGGCGTCGGCCGCCGCGGCCTGCCGCGCCAGCCGTTCCGGTGCCCGCGCGACCCAGGCCCGCCGCACCCAGTGGTTGAGCTGCTGGCCGTCGAGGTCGGCCAGCGGTATCCGGACCCCGTCCGGGACGCGCTCCGCGGTCGGGTGCGCGGCCAGCAGCTCACCGGCGTCGGCCTCGGACAGGCGCAGCACCGCGCGGCCGTCGGCACCGGCGGCGGCGAACGGCGCGCCCGCCACGGCGAACTCCCCCGCCGCCTCGACGGCCTCCGGCAGTGACAGTGCGGTCTTGCGCAGCTGAGTTCTCGTCGTCACGGACCCGACAATAGGGTTGCGGCCGTGTCCTCCACACCACAGCTCGCGCGGCGGCTCGGACTCGGCGGCGCGGTGACGATCGGGCTCGGCTCGATGCTGGGCGCCGGCGTCTTCGCCGCCTTCGCCCCGGCCGCCCGGGCGGCGGGCGCCGGGTTGCTGATCGGTCTGGCCGTCGCCGCCCTCGTGGCCTACTGCAACGCGACGTCGTCGGCGCGGCTGGCGGCCCGCTACCCCGAGTCGGGCGGCACCTACGTGTACGGGCGGGAGCGACTGGGGCCGTTCTGGGGCTACCTGGCCGGCTGGGGTTTCGTGGTCGGCAAGACAGCGTCCTGCGCGGCCATGGCGCTCACCGTCGCCGCCTACACCCTGCCCGACGCCGGCCGCCCGCTGCGCACGGCGCTCGCGGTGGCCGTGGTCGCCGCCCTCACCGCGCTCAACTACCGCGGTGTGCGCAAATCGCTGTGGCTGACCCGGCTGATCGTGACGGTCACGCTGCTCGTGCTCACGCTCGCCGTCGTCGCGGGCCTGACCGGCCCGGCGGCGAGCACCGCCAACCTGCTGCCGTTCCCCGGCGGCGACGCCGGCGGGATCCTCGAATCGGCAGGGCTGCTGTTCTTCGCCTTCGCCGGCTACGCCCGGGTCGCCACGCTCGGCGAGGAGGTCCGCGCCCCGGAGCGCACCATTCCCCGCGCCATCCCGATCGCGCTGGGCAGCACGCTGACCGTCTACGTCGCGGTGGCGCTCGCCGTGTTGATCGCGCTCGGTCCGGCCAGGCTCGCCGCGGCCGCCGACCCGCTGGCGGAGGCCGCCGGTTCGTGGCCGTGGCTGGAACCGGTCGTGCGGGCCGGGGCGGCCGTCGCGGCGCTGGGCTCGCTGCTGGCGCTGGTGCTCGGCGTGTCCCGCACGACGCTGGCCATGGCCCGCGACGGGCACCTTCCCCGCGCGCTGGCCGCGGTCCACCCGCGGTTCCAGGTGCCGCACCACGCGGAGCTGGCCGTCGGCGTCGTCGTCGCCGTGCTCATCGCGGCGGTCGACCTGCGCGGGGCGATCGGCTTCTCGTCGTTCGCCGTGCTGGCCTACTACGCCATCGCCAACGCCTCCGCGTGGACGCTGACCCGCCACGAGGGCCGTCCGCCGCGGATCGTGCCCGCGGTCGGCCTGCTCGGCTGTGTCGTGCTGGCGTTCAGCCTGCCCGGCGGCTCGGTGCTGGCCGGCAGTGCGGTGCTGGCCCTCGGAGCGGGCGTGTGGATCGTCCGGAGGCGGGTTCACCGGGAGCCGACACCGCGCCGGTAGGCTTCGTGACCGTGGGAGACCGATCGGGCGCGGTGCGTGCGGGCGTGCTGACACTCGTCGCAGCGCTGCTGCTCTGCCTGGTCGCACACACGTTGCCCTGTGCGGACGAGCACGCCCTCGCGGGCCCGGTGCAGACCGTCCACGACGCCGGGCACTGCCACGACGGCGGTGAGCGGCACGAGTCGGCCCACCCGCACAACCTCGTCACCCCGCGCGTCCCGGACGGCGGAGGCCCCGGCACGCCGTCGCTGCCCGCCGCCGACCCTGTCGTGGCCGACGGCGTGGCGTACCGCCCGGTGGGTGTCGTCCGCGACCCTGCCCCGGCAGGCGGTCAGGACATCCTGCGTTCCCTCTGTGTGCTGCGGCGGTGATCGGGCGCCTGTTCCCGCGCCCTCATTCACCGTGTCACAGAACGGAAATCCGGCATGCCCTCAACCGAACTCGCCGACGTACCCGCCCAGATCCGGCCGCAGGCCACCCTCGCAGCCAGCCACACCGCCCGCGCCGTCGGGAACACCCCGGTGGTGTGGATCGACGCGCCGTTCACCAAGGACGGCAAGGGTTTCTGGGCGAAACTGGAGGGACACAACCCCGGCGGGATGAAGGACCGCCCGGCACTGCACATGGTCACCCGCGCCAGGGAACGCGGTGACCTGCTGCCCGGCGGGCTGATCGTCGAATCGACCAGCGGCACGCTCGGCCTCGGGCTCGCCTTGGCCGGCATCGTCCACGGTCATCCGGTCGCGCTCGTGGCCGATCCCGGGATGGAACCCATCGTGCACCGGCTGCTGCTCGCCTACGGGACGCGGGTGGAGATCGTCGGCCGGCCGCATCCCACCGGCGGCTGGCAGGAGGCCCGCAGGCGCAAGGTCGCCGAGCTGCTCGCCGCCAACCCCGGTTCCTTCTGCCCGGACCAATACCACAACCCGGACAACGTGGCGGCCTACGAACCGCTGGCGACGGAGCTGGTCGCGCAGCTCGGCCGGATCGACGTGCTGGTGTGCTCGGTCGGCACCGGCGGCCACTCGGCCGGTGTCTCCCGGGTGCTGCGCCGTTACTTCCCGGACCTGCGGCTGGTCGGCGTCGACACCGTCGGCTCGACGATCTTCGGCCAGCCTGCCAGGACCCGGCTGATGCGCGGGCTGGGGTCGAGCATCTACCCGCGCAACGTCGACTATCCCGCGTTCGACGAGGTGCACTGGGTGAACGCGGCGGAGTCGGTGTCCACCTGCCGGCGGCTGGCGGCCGCGCAATACGCCTCGGGCGGCTGGAGCGTCGGGGCGGTCGCGCTGGTCGCCGGCTGGCTGGCCCGCACCAGCCCGGCGAGCACGCGCATCGCGGCGATCTTCCCGGACGGCCCGCAGCGTTACTTCGACACCGTCTACAACGACCGGTTCTGTGCCGAACACGGGCTGCTCGGCCCGGTACCGGATGCGCCGGAGACCATCACGCGTCCCGGCGAGCGCGAGGTGACCCGGTGGACCCGCTGCACCGAGGTGACCGACCCGATCGCGGGTGGCGACCGGTGACCGGCGTGCTCACCCAGTACCGGTCGTTCGACCGGCCGGTGCGGCTGCTGGCGATCAACCAGTTCACCATCAACGTCGGCTTCTACATGCTGATGCCCTACCTCGCCGCGCACCTGTCGCTGGGGCTCGGCCTGGCCGGCTGGCTGGTCGGGCTCATCCTCGGCGTGCGCAACTTCTCGCAGCAGGGCATGTTCCTGCTCGGCGGCGCCCTGGCCGACCGCTTCGGGTACAAGCCGCTGATCGTCGCCGGCTGCGCCTTGCGGACGGCGGGTTTCGCGTTGCTGGGACTCGTCGACTCGGTGCCCGCGCTGGTCATCGCGTCGGCCGCGACCGGCTTCGCCGGCGCGCTGTTCAACCCGGCCGTGCGTGCCTACGTCGCCGCCGACGCGGGCGAGCGGCGGGTGGAGGCGTTCGCCCTGTTCAACATCTTCTACCAGGCGGGGATCCTGCTCGGTCCGCTGATCGGGCTGCTGCTGACCGGGGTGACGTTCCGGCTGACCTGCCTGGTGGCGGCCGTGGTGTTCGCCGTGCTCACCGTGTTGCAGATCCGGTCGCTGCCGCCCCGCGAACCCGCCGGGGCGGCGGCCCGCGGCGGCGGGTGGGGCGTGGTGCTGCGCAACCGGCGGTTCCTGGCGTTCTCCGGTGTGATGATCGGGTCGTACGTCCTGTCGTTCCAGGTCTACCTGGCGCTGCCGCTGGAGACGCGGAGGCTGGCGCCGTCGGAGACCGTCGGGACGATCGAGGTCGCCGTCCTGTTCGCGGTGTCCGGGATCATCGCCATCCTCGGCCAGCTGCGGATCACCGCGTGGTGCCGGGCGCGGTGGAGTCACGGGCAGTGCATCGGTGCCGGTCTGCTGTTGATGGCGGCCGCGTTCACCGCTCCCCTGCTGACGGCGGCCGCCCCGGCGGGCACCGGCGGCGTGCTGACGTTCCTGCCGCTGCTCGTGTCGGTGACCCTGCTGACGCTGGGCACGGTGGTGGTGTTCCCGTTCGAGATGGACACCATCGTCGCGCTGTCCGGCGACCGCATGGTGGCCACGCACTACGGGCTGTACAACACCATCTGCGGCGTCGGTATCGCCGCGGGCAACCTCGGCACGGGTGCCGCACTGGACCTGGCCCGCGACGGCGGGGTGCCCTGGGCGCCGTGGGTGGTGCTGACCGTGCTCGGCAGCGCGTGCGCGCTCGGGGTGCTGCTGCTCGGCCGCGCCGGCCGGCTGCGCCCGGTCCCCGCGCCCACCGCCGGCTGACCCACGCCACGAAGCCCGCGTCCGAAGTCGCACCGCGAATGGTCTAGAACGAATAGAGGACGGTCGGCGCCTCAATTTGGCGGAACCCACATAAAGTGACCGCGGCTGACGAATTGGCATCCTGACAATTCAGTGTCAATAACCCGAGCGTGACGCGGCGGAATGCCCGGACGAGCGCCGGTGATAACGCCGGCGCGGTTGAACGCGGCCACGGCCTTCCCATAGTGTGATCGGGCGACTACGGGAGGGAGCCGCGTTGTCTGGGTATGAAGTGGTGATCGAGGGCATCAGGTCAGCAGGTCAGGCCGCCGGGCGTGTGGCGGATGGCCTGCGCGGCGTGGACTGCGCGGCGGCGGTACCGGCGGGTGACGCGGGGATGCCGGGTGCGCGCTGTGTGGGGAAACTGACGTCGTTGAAGCAGGCGTGGCAGGGGCGTGAACCCCGTTTCGTCGGTGACCTCGACGGCTACGCGGCCGGCATGAGCCAGGCTGCGCAGACGTACAGCAGCCGCGAAGACGCCGCCGCTCGGGACCTGACCGTCGCAGGTCAGGGGCGGAGGCCGAGCTGATGGTCACCTGGGGAGAGGTCAGACGTTGGCAACCCGGCCCGCTGCAGGACTCGGTGGGTCCGCTGAACAGCGCCTACAACCAGATCGTTGCCTGTAGTGATGACCTGCGGAGCGCCAACACCCCGGACGGCTGGTCCGGGCAGGCCGCCTCCGCGGCGGCGGGCAAGATCAACGCGATCATCGACGGCCTGGAAGAACACGCGGCCGACATCGCGGCGGCTCGCCGGTCGTTCGGCGACACCGGCGACGCCATCACCGGAATCTGTAACGGCGTCCGCGAAGCCGAAGAACTCGCCAAAGCACGCCACTTCACCATCGGCGACGACGGGGCCGTCATCGACAACGGCTTACCCCCAGGCACTCCAGAGGACCGGAAGGCCGCCGAAGCCGAGGACCGCAAGACGGTCGCCGAGGAACTTCGGGAGCGGGTCGCCCAGGTGTTGCGCAGTGCCACCGACGTCGACGACGACTTCTGCGCGGTGCTGGACAAGATCCTGTCCGAGCACACCATCGACGCGGGCGCGAACAACAACGACCAGACCAGCCTCGCCGCCGCCGGCAACGCAGGCCACGCGCTCGGCTCGTTGTCCATTCCAGCGCCTCCGGCCGGTGACGCCACCGCGGCGGCCAACGCCGGATGGTGGTCCACCCTGAGTCCCGGGCAGCGTGCCCGCATGATCGAGGACTACCCAGGCCTGGTCGGGAACCGGGACGGGGTGGCGGCAGCGGACCGCAGTGCCGCGAACCTGCGGCTGGTCGGCATCGAACGAGCCGGACTCCTGGCACGCAGGGAACAGCTCGTGCGCGAGGACGGGGACACCGACGAGATCGAAGCCATCGACGGCAAGCTCGCCTCGCTGGACGCCGTGGACAAGATGATGCGGGACGACTCCGGCAATCTGCGGGGTGACCGGCAGTTGTTGTCGCTGGACCTGAGTGGTGAGCGCGCCATGGCGGCGGTCGCGGCCGGGAATGTGGACACGGCCAGTCATGTGGCGGTGTTCACGCCGGGGATGGACTCAACCGTCGACGGCAACATGGGGGATTACGTCAATGACATGGAAGAGGTGCGAAGGGAGTCCGGCCGGATGCTCGACCAACCCGGAGCCTCGGTGGCGATGGTGACCTGGCTCGGCTACGAACCACCGCAGGTGTCGTTTCCGGAGGCGACCGAGGCCCTGTCGGAGAACCGGGCACGCGAAGGTGCCATCCGGCTGGAATCCTTCACCCAGGGGATCGATGCCTCCCGTGCTGTACAGGGCGGTGCCGATGCCAATCCGCACATGACCCTGCTCGGCCATTCCTACGGATCCACCACCACCGGGCTGGCGTTGAGCGGCAACACCGGTGCCGACAACGCCGTATTGTTCGGTTCGCCCGGCGTGAGCTGGGGGGCTACGTTGGACGGGATGAACCTGCCGGACGGCCAGATCTACAGCCAGGCCAACGACGACGATCCCATCGCGCACCTGGGGGTCCACGGCGACGACCCCAGCCGCGTTCCGGGGGTCACCGAGATGGCCACCGGCGACACGATAGCCAAGCATGACAAGCAACCCTCGGTCGCCGGCAGCGGCCACGGCGGCTACGTCCTCGCCGACGGCGTACGGTCGACCACCGAATACAACATGGCAGCGGTGGTGGCCGGACGCGGAGACGATCTGGTGATCCCGAAGGGCTGAGATGACACTGTGCCGTCGATTCATGCTCGTCGTGCTGGTGCTCTGCGGCGTGCTGGCGGGGTGCGACGCGACAGATCCGTTCGGTTCGCGAGAAAGGGAAGATGTGAGTCTGGAGGATCAGTTCGCCGAGCTGATGCGACGCCCGTCCGTTGAGGAGATCACGCGGAAGTACGAGGAAATGCAGGCCAAGGTCAGGGAAGTGCTGAGCGCATCCGTGCAGCTGCCGCCTTGGACCAGAACACCCGACCCGGGCTACTCCTCGTGCAATGACTTCCCGGCAGTTGATGCCTGGGACGTGAAAAGGGACTACCTCGATCGCTGGTCTGTCGACCAGGGAGTGAGCCCTGAGCAGTGGAAGGTGCTGGCGACCAAGTTCAAGGAAGTCGTCGCCCAATGGGGTTTCGTCGCACCCGAACTGGAGGTCGACAAGGAAGGATTCCGCGAGTCCCGCGCCGGGGGCGAGTTCGGGTCCAAGGCCATCCTGAGCACGGCCGGCACCAAGGTCATCCTCAGCGTCGACACCGGATGCCACCTGACCGACAAGGCGAAGCGGCGCGGCACACCCCTGACCAAGCCGACCTACTGAGACTCGCGCGGCCTGGCGCACCCGACTGGTACCGGGGAGTCAGAGTTCGTCGAAGACCAGGACCGTCTGCGTCGACACGACGTCGTCCATGGTCTGCAGCCGCTCGAACACCAGGTCGCGCAGGCTGTCGGCGTCGGCCGTGCGCACGAAGATGATCAGGTCGTTCTCGCCGGACACCAGCGCGCCGTGCTCGATCTCGTCGATGTGGTTGAGCGCGGCGCGCACCGCCCGCCAGGAGTTCTGCCGCACCTTCAGGTACACGTAGGCGGCCAGGCCCTTGCCGACCTTCCTCGGGTCGGTGACCGCCGTGTAGCCGGTGATGACGCCGTCGCGGTGCAGCCGCTCGACCCGGCTGTAGCACCCGGCACGCGACACGTGCACCCGCTCGGCCAGCGCCCGCATCGACAGGCGGCCGTCCGCCCGCAGCTCGGCGAGGATCCTCAGGTCGGTCTCGTCGAGCCCGGCCATTCGTCCATCGGACACCGGCAGCCTCCTCCACGACAGGTCCGATCATCCAGCCGACCGAACAGGTATCGGCCAAACGTCCGGACTCCCGGCCGGACTGTGGACCTTCCGCCGTCATCCTGGGTGAAATGACGGCTACGTGTCCAGCCGGAAGCATCGGAGCTGCCGTTGAGCACCACCACCCGCGCCGGGGCCCAGCACCTGCTGCCCACGGCCGATCCCCTCGGACTGATCGCCCCCGACGGCACCCTGGTCGACTCCCCCGGCCTGCCGATGCCGTCCGACGACGTCCTGCTGGCGCTGTACCGCGGGATGGTCGCCGGCAGGCGGTTCGACACACAGGCCACCGCGCTGACCAAGCAGGGCAGGCTCGCCGTCTACCCGTCCGCCCGCGGCCAGGAGGCCGCCGAGATCGGCGCCGTGCTGGCGCTGCGGCCGCAGGACTGGCTGTTCCCCACCTACCGCGACTCGATGGCCGTGGTGACCCGCGGCGTCGACCCGGTGCGGGTGCTGACCCTCCTGCGCGGTGACTGGCACAGCGGCTACGCACCGGCCGAGTGCAACGTGGCGCCGCAGTGCACCCCGCTGGCCACCAACTCGCTGCACGCCGTCGGCTTCGGCCACGCGGCCCGCGTCAAGGGCGAGGATACCGTCGCGCTCGTGATGCTCGGCGACGGCGCGACCAGCGAGGGCGACACCCACGAGGCGCTCAACTTCGCCGCCGTGTGGCGCAGCCCGGTCGTGTTCCTGGTGCAGAACAACGGGTACGCGATCAGCGTGCCGCTGGCCAAGCAGACCGCCGCGCCGTCGCTGGCACACAAGGGCGTCGGCTACGGCATCCCGTCGGTCCTGGTCGACGGCAACGACGCCGCGGCCGTGCACGCGGTCGTCGAACGGGCCGTCGCCGCCGCGGCGGCCGGCGAGGGGCCGACGCTGATCGAGGCGCTGACCTACCGCGTCGAGGCACACACCAACGCCGACGACGCCACGCGCTACCGCGACCAGGACGAGGTGCAGACCTGGCTGGCGCGCGACCCGATCGCCCGGCTGCGGACCCACCTGACCGCCCGCGGCCTGCTGACAGACGAACTCGCCGCCCAGGTCGACGCCCAGGCCGAAGCCGACGCGGCGAGCCTGCGCGAGCGGATGAACACCGACACCGAACTCGACCCCCGTGACCTGTTCCGCAACGTCTACGCCGAGCAGCCGCCCGCGTTGCGGGACCAGGAGGAGCAGCTGCTCGCCGAGCTGCGGGAGGCACACTCGTGACGACATCCATGGCGGGCGCGCTGAACAACGCCCTCGCCGACGCGCTCGCGGCCGACGACCGGGTGCTCGTGTTCGGCGAGGACGTCGGCACGCTCGGCGGCGTCTTCCGGGTCACCGACGGGCTCGCCGCCCGCTTCGGCGAGCAGCGGGTGTTCGACACCCCGCTGGCCGAGTCCGGCATCGTGGGCACCGCCATCGGCATGGCGATGAACGGCCTGCGGCCGGTGGTGGAGATGCAGTTCGACGCGTTCGCCTACCCGGCGTTCGAGCAGATCACCAGCCACCTGGCGAAGCTGCGCAACCGCACCGGCGGCCAGGTGGAGCTGCCCGTCGTGATCCGCGTGCCCTACGGCGGCGGCATCGGCGGCGTCGAGCACCACTGCGACTCCTCCGAGGTGTACTACACGCACACCGCCGGGCTGCGCGTCGTCACGCCGGCCACCCCCGGCGACGCGTACAGCCTGCTGCGGCAGGCGATCGACCACCCGGACCCGGTGATCTTCCTGGAGCCCAAACGCCGTTACTGGGCCAAGGAATCCGTGCCACTGGAGACCGGCGGCCCCGGCCTGGACACCGCCGTCGTCCGCCGGGCCGGCACCGACGTGACGCTGATCAGTTACGGCGGCGCACTCGGCACGACGCTGGAAGCGGCCGACGCGGCGGCCGAGGAGGGCTACAGCGCCGAGGTGATCGACCTGCGCAGCCTCGCGCCGTTCGACGAGGCGACCGTCGCCGCGTCCGTGCGGCGCACCGGCCGGGCCGTCGTCGTCCACGAGGCGAGCCGGTTCTGCGGCTACGGCGCCGAGGTCGCCGCGCAGCTGTCGGAATCCTGCTTCCACTATCTGGAGGCACCGATCCTGCGGGTGACCGGTTTCGACATCCCGTACCCGCCACCCAACCTGGAACAGCACCACCTGCCCAGCGTCGACCGCATCCTGGACGCGATCGAACGGCTGCAGTGGCACGACACCGCGAGCCTGGCCGAGGGGGACGCCTGATGCCGGTCTTCCACCTGCCCGATCTCGGCGAGGGCCTCACCGAGGCCGAGATCATCGCCTGGCGCGTCAGCGAGGGCGACACCGTCGCCGTCGACCAGCCGGTCGTCGAGGTCGAGACGGCCAAGGCCGCCGTGGAGGTACCGGTGCCCTTCGCCGGCACCGTCACCACCCTGCACGGCGCGCCGGGCGAGTCGCTGGCCGTCGGCGCCCCGCTGATCACCGTCGCCGAGACCGCCGGCTTCACCGAGCCGGGCGTCGTGACCCCCGACGCCGGCCAGCAGGGCAGCGGCAACGTCCTGATCGGCTACGGGACGGGGACCGCGACGCGGCGCCGGCCGCGGGCGCGGCGGCCGCAACCGCCCCCGCGCGCGGGCGAACGTCCCCGGGTGGTCTCCCCCATCGTGCGCAGGCTGGCCCGGGAGTCCGATGTGGACCTCGCCACGCTGAAGGGAACCGGCACCGGCGGCGTGATCAGCCGGGCCGACGTGGAACGCGCCATCGCGGCCGCTGCCGCGCCCGCGCCGCGCGGCGCGCGCCGGATCCCGTTGCGTGGCGTCCGCAAGGCGGTCGCCGACAAGCTCAGCCGGTCCCGGCGGGAGATCCCCGAGGCCACCGTGTGGGTCGACGTCGATGCCACCGCGCTGCTCGACCTGCGGGCCACGCTGAACGCCGACACCACCGCACCGCCGATCAGCGTGCTGGCGCTGATCGCGCGGTTCGCCGTCGCGGGCCTGCGCCGGTTCCCCGAGCTGAACAGCCGCATCGACGGCGACGAGATCGTCCTCGGCGACGAGATCCACCTCGGGTTCGCCGCGCAGACCGACCGCGGCCTCGTGGTCCCGGTCGTACGGGACGCGCACACGCTCACCCTGGACGGCCTGTCCGCGGCACTGACCGACCGCACCGCGAAGGCCCGCGACGGCGACCTGGCACCGGCGGACCTCACCGGCGGCACGTTCACCGTCAACAACTACGGCGTCTTCGGCGTCGACGGCTCGGCGGCGATCATCAACCACCCGGAGGTCGCCATCCTCGGCGTCGGGCGGATCATCGACCGGCCGTGGATCGTCGGCGGCCAGGTCGTGCCACGCAAGATCACCGAGCTGACGCTGGCCTTCGACCACCGGGTGTGCGACGGCGGCACGGCGGGCGGGTTCCTCCGGTTCGTCGCCGACTGCGTGGAGTCCCCGCTCACCCTGCTGCGGCACGCCTGAGCGGGCCGGTTCAGCCGGTACCGGCGATCCGGCCGGTCACGGCGATCCGCGCGGCCTCGGTGGACTTGCGCACGACCTGGTCCACCGAGTAGCCGTGCCGCACGAACACCCCGTCCAGGTGGAACGTGCCGTAGCCGTGGGCCTGGGTGAACAGCTGCTCCATCAGCTCCAGCGCCGTCGCCGGGTCGGGGGCGACCGCCAGGCAGCGCAGCAGGAACTCGTCGGTCAGCCGGCGGGTCTGCTCGTGTAGCTCGGTGTGGTCCGGCCCCTGCAGCCCCTCGGCGTAGATGACGTTCATCCCGGCCCGGCGTTCGATCAGGTACCGCGTGTACGCACCCGCAGCGGCGGCCAGCGCGTCCACCGGGTCGTCGTGCCCTGCCGCCGCGGCCGCGACCCGCTCGGTCAGCTGGCAGGCCGCGTGACAGGCGACCTCCGCCAGCAGGCTTTCCCGGGTCGCGAAGTGGCGATACGGCGCGCCCGGGCTGACCTTCGCCAGCTTCGCGACCTTGGCGACCGAATAGCCCTCCAGGCCCTGCTCGGCGATCAGGTCAAGCGACACCCGGACGAGTTCGTCCCGCAGATCGCCGTGGTGGTACTTGCCCATGGCCGAGGTCACATCTCCCGATCGAAGTTGTAAGTACCCTCTCACATAGACTATGTATGAGGGGTCTTACACAGCAGCGGTACTTGAACCTGGAGGATTCCATGAGCACCACCACGCACGCCATCGCCGCTCCGGCGCCGGGCGCGCCGCTGGCGCCGACCACGATCGAGCGCCGCGACCTGCGCCCGGACGACGTGCTGATCGACATCGCCTACGCCGGCATCTGCCACAGCGACATCCACCAGGCCAAGGAGGACTGGGGCCGGGCGATCTTCCCGATGGTCCCGGGCCACGAGATCGCCGGTGTCGTCGCCGCGGTCGGCTCGCAGGTCACGAAGTACCGGGTGGGCGACCGCGTCGGGGTCGGCTGCATGGTCGACTCCTGCGGCGAGTGCGAGTACTGCCGGGCCGGTACCGAGCAGTTCTGCGTCAAGGGCAACGTCCAGACCTACAACGGCGTCGGCTTCGACGGCGAGAACACCTACGGCGGCTACAGCACCCGGATCGTCGTCAAGGACGCCTTCGTCTGCCGGATCCCCGAGGGCATCGGCCTCGACGTCGCCGCCCCGCTGCTCTGCGCGGGCATCACCACCTACTCCCCGCTCAGCCGCTGGGGCGCCGGCCCGGGCAAGAAGGTCGCCGTCATCGGCCTCGGCGGGCTCGGTCACATGGGTGTCAAGATCGCCGCCGCCATGGGCGCCGAGGTGACCGTGCTGAGCCAGAGCCTGAAGAAGCAGGAGGACGGCCTCAAGCTCGGCGCGACCGCCTACTACGCGACCAGCGACGAGTCCACGTTCGACGTCCTGCGCGGAACGTTCGACCTCATCCTCAACACCGTGTCGGCCACGCTGCCGGTCGACGCCTACCTGAGCCTGCTGAAGGTCGGCGGCGCCATGGTCAACGTCGGCGCGCCCGGCGAGCCGTTGTCCTACAACGCGTTCTCCCTGCTCGGTGGTAACAAGGTGCTCGCCGGGTCGATGATCGGCGGCATCGCCGAGACCCAGGAGATGCTGGACTTCTGCGCCGAGCACGGCATCGGCGCGGAGATCGAGACCATCTCGGCCGACCGGGTCAACGAGGCCTACGAGCGCGTCGAGAACTCCGACGTGCGCTACCGGTTCGTCATCGACACCTCGACCATCGGCTGAGCGGTACCGTGCTGGCATGCCCCGTACAGCCAGGATCGCGGCCTTGGCACTGGTGGCCGGGCTCGGCGTGGTCGGCGCGCCAGTCCTGACCGCCGACCGGCCGGTGGCGAGTGAACGTGCCTGCCTCGTCGTGGACTCCGACGTCGGGCTGGACGACTACCGGGCACTGGCCGCGCTGCTGCCGCGGCGTGAGGTCCGCGCGGTGGTGGTCACCGAGGGCATCTCCGGGGTGCACCGCGGTGCCACCGCCGTGTCGATGTTCCTGGCAGGCCGGGGCAGCTCGCCGCCGGTGCTGCCGGGGCTGGCCTCCCCCGCTCCACCGGACTACGACTGGCTGCCCGCGGTGCGTGCGGGTGCCGAGCGGATGAACGACTTCCTGCGCACCGCCGTCCCGGCCGCGAGCGACCCGGCTCGCCTGACCCGCGGCGTCGCGGCGGCCGTGCGCGGCTGCGGCCGGGTCGAGGTGCTCGTCCTCGGGCCGTGGACGTCCTACCCGCGGTACGCGCACGCGCTCGGCGGCGACGTCCGGGTCGTCGCCTCCGGCAGGCCGGTCGCCGAGCACAACCCGGACAACTTCAACTGCGCCTACGACCTCGCCGCCTGCCGGGCCGCACCCCGGGCGACCTACGTCGACCTGCCCGCCGCCGGGTTCGAGCCGACCGCGGACATGGTGGACCGGCTGGAGCAGGCCGGCCTGCCCGGTCTGCTCCGGGCGTCGATGCTGGCCAACCCGGCGGGCTGGGCGGGCACCCGGCTCTGGGACGACGCGGCCGCGCTGTACCTGCTGGAACCAGGCCGGTTCAGCCGGGAGGGCGCGCACCTGGTGCCCGCGGTTCCGGAGCGGGAATTCCGCGACTGGTTCGTCGACGCCGTCAACAAGGGCCGCTAGGCTGCCGCGATGGAGACCTCCGCGTATCTGACGGCCGTCGTCGAACAGACCGGCACGTTCGCCGACTGGGTGGACGGCAAGGACGCCTCGTCGCCGGTGCCGACGTGTCCGAAGTGGACGCTGGCTCAGCTCGTCGACCACGTCGGCGCGACCCAGCGCATGGTGACGATGCTCGTCGGCGAGCGGATGACCGACCCGAGCGCGGCCTTCACCGGCTACGTCCCCGCCCCCGCCGACCCGGCCCAGTGGCGTGCCTGGCTGAACGGTTGCGCGGCCGAGGCGAAGCAGGCGTTCGAATCCGTCACCGACGACACGCCGGTGTGGGACCCGTCCGGCGCCGACGCCGGCGTGCCGTTCTGGTCACGCAGGCTGTTCGGCGAGATCTCCGTGCACCGCGCGGACGCGGCGGAGGCGGTCGGCGAGCGCTACGAGCTGGCGCCGGAGGCCGCCGTCGCGGCTGTCGAGGACTGGCTGGACACCATGACCTCCCGCGGCTACTGGGAGAACCGGCCGGACTTCGCCGACGCGATGCGCGGCGACGGCCAGACGCTGCACTTCCACGCGACCGACGCGGCCGGGGAATGGGTGGCGCGGCGGGAGCGGGACCGGGTCGCCCTGGAACGCACGCACACGAAGGCCGACGTCGCGGTCCGCGGCCCGGCCACCGACCTGCTGCTCGTGCTCAGCAGGCGCCGACCGCTGACTGCCTCCGCACTGGAGGTGCACGGCGACCGGGCACTGTTCGAGCACTGGATCGAGCACATGGACTGGGTCGCCGACGGCGGCTAGTGTCCTGCGCCGGAAGTGCGGCGCATAAGTCGGCGAGGCCAGGTTTCCGCTGGCAAGGCACCGGTCCGTCCTCGTACTGGACCGTACTCGGGCGGACCGGCAACGCCGCCAGCGGGAAGCTGGGCACGTCGAATTACACGCCGAATTTCCGGCGCAGGACACTACCAGATCATTCCAGGCCGGCGTCCTCGGCGGTGGTCCTGGCCAGCCCGGCCAGCGTGTCCAGGGCGGCCCGCAGGCGTTCCGGCGGCGGCCCGCTCATCGCCAGCCGGACCGCGTTCGGGGCGTGCCCGGCGCCGACGGTAAACGCCGCGGCCGGGCTGACCGCGATCCCCTGGCGTGCGGCCGCGGCCACGAACGTCTCCGCCCGCCACGGGTCGGGCAGTTCCCACCAGCAGTGGTAGGACGCCGGGTCGGCCCGCACGGTGAAACCCGCCAGCGCCTCGGCGCGCAGTTCCTGCCGGGCCCGCGCGTCGCGTCGCTTGGCGGCCTCGATCCCGGCCAGCGTGCCGTCGGCGGCGCATCGGCCTGCGACCTCCAGTGCGAACCGCTGCGGCACCCAGCCGCCCGACCGCAGCGCGGCGGCCACCCGGCCGGCCAGGGCCGCCGGTGGCAGCACGAACCCGAGGCTGAGCCCGGGCGCGAGCCGCTTCGACAGGCTGTCCAGCAGCGTCACGCGATCCGGCGCGAGCGAGCACAGCGGCGGCAGATCGGCCCGGAGGAAGGCATTGACCGCGTCCTCGACGGCCAGCAGGTCCAATTCGGACAGTGCGTCGGCCAGCTCCGCCCGCCGCGCCGCCGGCATGGTGACGCCGAGCGGGTTGTGCACGGCGGGCTGCAGGTACACCGCGCGTAGCGGGGTCGCGGCGTGGACGGCCCGCAGCGCGCCGGGGAGCAGGCCGTCGGCGTCCATCTCGATCGGTACCAGCGTGATGCCGAGGCGCCCGGCGACTGCCTTGACCACCGGGTAGGTCAGCGCCTCCACGCCGACCCGCTCGCCCACCCCGGCGACGGCCGACAGCGCGGCGGCGATCGCCTGCCTGCCGTTGCCCGCGAACAGGATCCGCTCCGGATCGGGCTGCCAGCCGCCCCGGCCGAGTGCGGCGGCGCACGCGGCGCGGACCTCCGCCGTGCCCGCCGGGGTGGTCGGCAGCAGCGCGGCGGTCAGCGTGTCCGGCCGCAGCAGGCCGGCGATGCTCTCCGCGAGCGCCGCCGACTGCTCGGGCAGCACCGGGAAGTTCAGTTCGAGGTCGACCGGCGCGTTCGCCGGGTCGGCGAGCGCGGGCTCGGGCCGTGCCCGGCCGGCTCGCACGAACGTCCCCCTGCCCACCTCGCCGACGACCAGCCCGCGGCGGACCAGCTCCCCGTACACCCTCGCCGCCGTCGACCCGGCGATGCCGTGGTCGCGGGCGAACCGCCGTTGCGCGGGCAGCCGGTCCCCCGGCCGCAGCCTGCCCGAGGCGATGTCGGCGGCGAGCCGGTCGGCGATCAGCCTGAAGTCATCCATAATTGCACCGAGGTCATTGACAACATTGCTCCGGCAATCCTGCCCGGGTTAGCGTGCGATTGTCAACGACAAGCCAGAAAGGCGCGCGAAATGCCTCGGATTGACCTCGGTGCAATTACCGTCGAATACACCGACGAAGGCGCCGGTACGCCACTCGTCCTGGTGCACGGCCACCCGTTCGACCGGTCGATGTGGCAGCCCCAGGTGGACCGGTTCGCGGGCGACGGCCTGCGGGTCATCGTCCCGGATCTGCGTGGCTACGGCGGCACCACGGTCGTGCCCGGCACGACGCCGCTGGACACCTTCGCCGGAGACCTGCGGGAGCTGCTCGACCGGCTCGGGGTGGACCGGATCGTCCTCGGTGGACTGTCCATGGGCGGCCAGATCGTCATGGAGTTCCACCGGCTCTACCCCGAGCGGCTGCGCGGGCTGATCCTCGCCGACACCACGGCCGCCGCGGAGACCCCGGCGGGCAGGCGGGCCCGGCGCGACATGGCCGAGCGCCTGCTCCGGGAGGGGCTCGGGCCCTACGCCGACGAGGTGCTGCCGAAGATGGTGGCCCCGCACAACATCGAGCGGCTGCCCGAGGTCGCCGCACACGTGCTGGACATGATGCGGGCGACCTCGCCGGAGGGCGCCGCCGCCGCGCTGCGTGGCCGGGCCGAGCGCCCCGACTACGTCGGGATGCTCGCGGGGGTGCGGGTGCCGGCGTTGGTCGTCGTCGGGTCCGAGGACGAGTACACCCCGATCGCGGACGCGGAACTGATGCACCGGGCGATCCCCGGCTCGACGCTCGCGGTCGTCGACGGTGCCGCGCACCTGCCCAACCTGGAGCGCCGCGCCGAGTTCGACACCGCACTCGCCCGCTTCCTCGACTCGCTCCCCGCCGACGGCTGAAGCACGTGAAGGCCACCATCACCACGTCTCACGTACTGAAGGTGGCCTTCACGTGCTTGGGCGGACGCCGATCCGCGCCGGGTCAGTAGAAGCCGTCGCGCTCGCCGCCGGAGTGGCCGAGCTGCCCGCTGATCCGCTCGGCGGCGCGCAGCAGGGCGGGCACCACCTCGGTTCGCAGCCGGCCGACGTCGGACCGGCCGCTGGACGTCGACGACGCCAGCGCCGCCACCACCCGGCCGCTCTGGTCGCGCACCGGCGCCGACACCGACAGCAGGCCCTCCTCCAGTTCCTCGGCCACGATCGACCAGCCGTCGGCACGCACCTGCCGCAGCACCCGGCGGAACTCGTCCGGGTCGGTGACCGTCCGGTCGGTGAACGAGCGCAGGCCGGACCCGATCGCCGCGTCGATCACCTGGTCGGGCGCCCAGGCCAGCAGGACCCGCCCCATCGACGTGGCGTGGGCGGGGACCCTGGTGCCGATCGAGACGTTGATGCTCATGATCCGCCGCACCGGGACCCGCGCGATGTAGACGACCTCCGTGCCGTCCAGCGCGGCCAGCGACGCGGACTCCTGCGTCTGCTCCGCCAGTGCCAGCAGGTGCGGCTGCGCGGTCTCGATGATGCTGTGCGAGGCCGAGTAGTGCTGGCCGATGCTGAGCACCCTCGGGGTCAGCGACCACCGGCCGCCGTTGCCCTTGACGTACCCCAGCCGTTGCAGCGTCAGCAGGATCCGCCGGACCGCCGGCCGGGACAGGCCGGTGGCCGCCGCCAGCTCGGCGAGATTCGGATTCACCCGTTCGGCGTCGAACGCCAGCAGCACCGCGAAACCCCGCTCGATGCTCTGGATGTAGTCGCGGTCGGACCCTTCGGTGCTCATCCCCGCCATCTTCGCGCACACCTCCCCTGTTGACAGACACGCGTGCGTGTCGCACCCTCATGTGACCGCAGAGCGGTCAACTTGAACGCATAGCGTACAGGAGAGAGCAATGTCGCTCGATCAACGCGAGATCCGCAACGGGTTCGGCCGGTTCGCCACCGGCGTGACGGTCGTGACCTGCCGAAGTCACGACGGCGAGCCGCACGGCGCCACGGTGAACGCCTTCACCGCGGTCTCCCTCGACCCCGCGCTGTGCCAGGTGACGCTCACCCGCGAGTCCAAGGCCTGCCGCTACCTCGACAACGCGCCGTTCGCGGTCAACGTCCTCGCCGCGGACCAGCTCGGCACCGCGCTGCACTTCGCCGGCCGTCCGCAGGACGCCCCGCCGCGGTGGGCCGACGGCCCCGTCGCCCGTCCTCACCGGCAACGCGGCCACCATCTCCTGCCGCCCCTGGCGCACCTACGACGGCGGTGACCACCTCATCGTCGTCGGCGAGGTCGCGCACCTCGAACTCGGCGACGCCGACCCGTTGCTGTTCTTCGCCGGCCGGTTCCGTGAACTCGACCCGCATCCCGACCGCGCCCACTGGGTCGCCTCCGTCGACTGCCCCGACATGGGCTGGTTCGGCGAGGCCACCCGGTTCGCGCCGTTGCGCCCGGCCCAGCTCACCTCCTGACACCGAAGGAATCCGATGACCATCCAGGATCAGCCCACCCAGGTACGCACCACCAGGCCGATGACCGGCGAGGAGTATCTCGAGTCCCTCCGGGACGGACGGGAGATCTTCATCTACGGCGACAAGGTCGACGACGTCACCACCCACCCGGCGTTCCGCAACGCCGCCAGGATGACCGCGCGGCTCTACGACGCCCTGCACGACCCGGACCAGGCCGGCGTGCTCACCGCGCCGACCGACACCGGCAGCAGCGGCTTCACCCACCCGTTCTTCCGCACCCCACGGTCCACTTCGGACCTGTTCGCCGACCGCGACGCGATCGTCGCGTGGGCCCGGCTGACCTACGGCTGGATGGGCCGCAGCCCCGACTACAAGGCCGCGTTCCTCGGCACGCTCGGCGCCAACTCCGACTTCTACGCGCCCTTCGCCGACAACGCGCGCCGCTGGTACGCCGAATCGCAGGAGAAGGTCCTCTACTGGAACCACGCGATCATCAACCCGCCGGTGGACCGCGACCGCAACCCCGACGAGGTCAAGGACCTGTTCATCCACGTCGAGGAGGAGCACGACGACGGCCTGATCGTCTCCGGCGCCAAGGTCGTCGCCACCGGATCGGCCATCACCAACTACAACTTCATCGCCCACTACGGCCTGCCCATCAAGAAGCGCGAGTTCGCACTCGTCTGCACCGTGCCGATGGGCGCGCCCGGCATGAAGCTGATCTGCCGCAACTCCTACTCCAGCGTCGCCGACACCACGTCGAGCCCGTTCGACTACCCGCTGTCCAGCCGGTTCGACGAGAACGACACGATCTTCATCCTGGACAAGGTGAAGATCCCGTGGGAGAACGTCTTCATCTACGGCGACGCCGAGAAGGCCAGCACGTTCTTCCCCGGCTCCGGCTTCCTGCACCGCTTCACCTTCCACGGCGTGGCGCGGCTGGCGGTCAAGCTCGACTTCATCGCCGGGCTGCTGATGAAGGGCGTGGAGGTCACCGGCACCAAGGACTTCCGCGGTATCCAGTCCCGGGTGGGCGAGGTGATCGGCTGGCGGAACCTGTTCTGGGCACTGTCGGACGCCATGGCCGCCAACCCCGACCAGTGGCACAACGGGGCCGTGCTGCCGCACCTGGATTACGGCCTGGCCTACCGCTGGTTCATGACGCTGGGCTACCCGCGCATCCGTGAGATCATCATGCAGGACCTGGGCAGCGCGCTGATCTACCTGCCCTCCTCCGCCGACGACTTCAAGTCCCCGGAGATCCGGCCCTACCTCGACCGCTACGTGCGTGGCTCCAACGGCTACGACGCGGTCGACCGGGTGAAGCTGATGAAGCTCATCTGGGACTCCATCGGCAGCGAGTTCGGCGGCAGGCACGAGCTCTACGAGCGCAACTACTCGGGTAACCACGAGAACGTGCGGGCCGAGCTGCTGTTCGCCGCACAGCAGTCCGGCAGCGCCGCCGCCATGACCAGCTTCGCCGAGCAGTGCATGGCCGAGTACGACCTCGACGGCTGGACCGCACCCGACCTGTTCAACCCCGGCGACATCGCCCTCACCCGCTGAAAGGGAAGGCCATGACCACCACCGAACCGCACACCCCCACCGCCGCGGGCTCCGGCACGTCCGCCAGCCGCGCCTTCCGCGCCGCCGCCCGGCAGACGCAGGACGTCCCGGCCGAACGGGTCGACGCCGTCGCCCGCGCCGTGCTGGAAGGGATCCACCAGGCCATCCGCGAGCACAACGTCACCTACCCGGAGTTCCAGGCCGCCAAGCAGTGGCTGATGGACGTCGGCGAGGGCGGCGAGTGGCCGCTGTTCCTCGACGTGTTCGTCGAGCACGTCGTCGAGGACGTCGCCGCGCGGACCCAGGACGGCACCAAGGGCAGCATCCAGGGCCCGTACTACCTGCCCGGGCAGGTGACTCTGCCGTCCACCACCGCGCTGCCGATGCGGCCCGGCGAGCAGGGCACCCCGCTGGTGCTGGCCGGGCAGGTCCGCGACCTGGACGGTGAACCGGTGGCGGGCGCCGAGCTGGACATCTGGCAGGCCGACGCCGACGGCTACTACTCCGGGTTCGCCCCCGGCATCCCGGACGGCAACCTGCGTGGCGTCGTCGTCAGCGACGGCCAGGGCCGGTTCGAGGTCAGCACCGTGCAGCCGGCGCCGTACCAGATTCCCACCGACGGCCCGACCGGCAGGCTGATCGCCGCGGCGGGATGGCACGCCTGGCGGCCGGCGCACCTGCACCTCATGGTGCGCGCGCCCGGCTACCGCACGATCACCACCCAGCTGTACTTCCAGGGCGGCCAGTGGCTGGACAGCGACATCGCCGAGGCCACCAAGCCGGAGCTCGTCCTCGACCCCCGCCCGCAGGGCGACGGCAGCCTGCGCGCCGGGTACGACTTCGTCCTCGAACGCGCCTGATCACGACAAGGAGTTCCATGACCGACCTGCGGATCGAGCGCGTCGAGACCGTTCTGCTCGACGTGCCACTGCGCCGGCCGCACCGGTTCGCGCGAACCGAGATGAACGCCCAGCCCGTGCTGCTGGTGTTCCTGTACACCCGTGGCGGCGCGGTCGGCGTCGGCGAGGGCGTCGTGCCGGCCGGGCCGTGGTGGGGCGGTGAGTCCGTCGAGACCATGGCGCTGGTGGTCGAGCGGTACTTCACCCCGATCCTGCTCGGGCGCCGCGTCGACGACGTCGCGGGCATCCTGCGCGACCTCGGCGACGCCGTGGCCGCCAACCTGTACGCGAAGACCGCGGTCGAGGTGGCCCTGCACGACGCGTGGGCACGCAGCCTCGGCGTGCCGGTGCACACCCTGCTCGGCGGCCTGGCCCGGCGGTCGGTCCCGGTGACCTGGGCGCTGGGCACCGACCCGGCGCCCGCGGTCGTCGACGAGGCGCTGGCCAAGCTGGACTCCGGGATGCACACCAGCTTCAAACTCAAGATGGGCGCGCAGGACCCGGCCGCCGACGTCGCCCGGATCCGCTCCGTGGCGGAGAAGCTGGTCGGCGTGGCCAGCGTGCGGGTCGACCTCAACGCGCGCTGGGACCTGCTGACGTCGCTGACCCACCTGCCCCGGCTGGCCGACGCCGGGGTCGACCTGGTGGAGCAGCCGGTCCCCGGCGCGGAGGTGGAGGCGCTGGCCGAGATCAACCGGGCGCTGCCGATCCCGGTGATGGCCGACGAGAGCCTGCGCACGCCCGGAGACGCGCTGCGGCTGGCCAGGCTGCGCGCGGCCGACGTCTACTCGCTCAAGACCACCAAGTCCGGTGGGCTCCGGGCGACCAGGGCGATCGCCGAGGTCGCCGCGGCGGCGGGCATCCCGTGCCACGCCGGGACGTCGATCGAGAGCCCGGTCGGCACGGCCGCCTCGCTCCAGCTCGCCTGCACGGCGCCGTCGGTGACCTGGGGCAGCGAGCTGTTCGGCCCGCTGCTGATGACGGAGGAGCTGCTCACCACGCCGTTGCGTTACGCCGACGGCGAGCTGCACCTGCCCGACGGGCCCGGCCTGGGCATCGAACTCGACCTGGCCGCCGTACGGCGGCTGCGGAGGAGCTGACATGCTGTTCCACGTGCGCATGGACGTTGACATCCCGCACGGCGTCGACGCCACCGGCCTGATCGCCGCCGAGAAGGCCCGCGCCCTCGAACTGCAGCGGGCCGGCGTGTGGCGGCACCTGTGGCGGATCGTCGGGCGCTACAGCAACATCAGCGTGTTCGACGTCGGCTCCGGCGACGAGCTGCACACGCTGCTGTCCTCGCTCCCGCTGTACCCGTTCATGCGGATCGAGGTCACCGCGCTGGCCACCCACCCGTCCGACCTGGCGGCCCAGCCGTGACCGCACTGCACCACGTGGCCGACGGCCCGCCGGACGCCGGCGTGCTGGTGCTCGGACCGTCGATCGGCACCGACACCGGCCTGTTCGACGCGCAGGTGGCCGAGCTGGCAGGCCGGTGGCGGACGGTGCGGTTCGACCTGCGTGGGCACGGCCGCTCCCCCGTGCCACCCGGGCCGTACGACGTCGCCGGCCTGGCCGGTGACGTGGTCGAGCTGCTCGACGGGCTCGGCGTCGCCCGCTGCCACTACCTCGGGGTGTCGCTCGGTGGCGCCATCGGCCAGTGGCTGGCCGTGCACCATCCGGACCGGCTGATCAGCCTCACCGTGTGCGCCAGTGCCGCCCGCTTCCCCAACCCCGGATCCTGGCCCGCGCGCGCGGCGACCGTGCGCGAACAGGGCACCGGGGCGATGGTGGCCTCCCGCACCGGAACCTGGTTCACCCCGGAGTTCGCGCGGCGGCGCCCGGACGAGACGCGACGGCTGCTGGACATGCTGCGCACCACCCCGGCCGAGGGCTACGCGGCTTGCTGCGAGGCGATCGGCACCTTCGACATCCGGGCCGGGCTCCCCCACGTCACCGTGCCGACGCTGGTGCTCGCCGGGGCCGAGGACCCGGCGACCACTGTGGACACCGTCCGGGAGATCGCCGACGCCATCCCGGGCGCGGAGTTCGCCGTCGTGCCGGGCGCGGCGCACCTGCCCAACGCCGAGCGGCCCGACGTCGTCAACCCGGCCGTCCGGCGGCACCTGGAGCGGCACTCCTAAGTGGACACCGAGGGGGACGACGCGTACGGGACGAGCAGGCGTGGTGTGCCGGAGCCGTCGGCGGGCACGGCCCACACGTCGGTCCGGCCGCCCTCGCCGGGCAGCCCGTAGGCGATCGTGTGGTCGTCCAGCCAGATCACCTGGTCGTCGATGCTGCGGGTTTCGGCGAGCGGGGTCTCCCGCATCGTCGCCAGGTCCAGGACGTACTCCCGCCACGGCCGGGCGCCGTCCTGGGCGATCCGCTTCTTGAACGCCAGCCTGGTGCCGTCCGGTGACAGCGAAGGGCATTCGAGGTTGTCCCGCAGGGTCGTGCCCCGCCAGTCGGTGAAGTCGCCGCGCACCAGGTGCGTGCGCCCGGCGGTGGAGACCGTCGCGTAGAAGCGGCGGTCGTCGGCGGCGAACGTGACACCCCAGTAGTTGACGTCCTCGGCGCTGTGGATCTTCCCCTCGAGGGTCAGCGGCAGGTCCTCGATGTTGCTCAGCAGCTCGTCGCCGGTGAGGTCGAGGATCGCGGTGCGGGTGGAGAAGCTGTTGCCCTGGGTGTAGGAGTCGCCGGTGACGAACGTCGTCCAGGACGCCATCCTGCCGTCGGCGGACAGCTTGGCGCGGTTGGGAATCCCGGCGACGTCCACGCGCCTGCGTTCGGCGAGGTCGCGGCCGACCACCACGGCGACGGCACTGGGCAGCGGTCCGGGTGCCTCGGCCAGGCACAGGCCGGTGCCCGCGCTCGCGTAGAAGCGGCGGCAGTCCAGCGAGCCGACCCGGCGCGGGCCACCCGGATCGGCCGCAGCGACCGAGGCGACCTTCCCGTGGTCCGGGCCGGGCGCCTCGTTGCGGAACAGCAGGCGTCCCGCGGCCAGGTCGGCCGGCGCGGACCGGTCGACGGCCACCGACGCGTCCGCCTGCTGCTGGTCGGGGTTGTGCCCCATCGCCGAGACGGTGTAGGTCACGGCCGCGCCAGCCAGCGCCAGCGTGGCGCCCAGCGCGACCGCGATCCTGCCTTTCAGGTTCACTTTGCCTCCTCGCGCAACGGCCGGGCCAGCACCGCCAGCAGGACGACCACGGCGAGACCGCCGACGGCGGTGGCGATCGCGACGTGCATGCCCCACCACGTCCAGGCGGCGCCGAACGCCACCGCGGACAGCAGCTTGGCGACCGCCTGCCCGGTCTGCAGCAACGCCATCCCGCTGGTCCGCAGGCGTTCGGGCAGCAGCGGGCCTGCCGCCGCCATCAGCACGCCGTCGGTGCAGGCGTAGAACGCACCGTGGGCGAGCAGGCTCAGCGCCAGCAACACGATGCCGTCGGCGCCACCCACCAGCAGCACGTAGGCCACCAGCAGCGCCACGTGCCCGGCGACGAACACCCGCCACCGGCCGACCCGGTCGGCGAGCCTGCCGAGCGGGACGGCCAGCAGCAGGTACACCCCGGCGGTGCCCAGCGGCAGCATCGCGAAGTAGGCCGGCTCGATGTCCAGCCGCTTCTGCAGCAGCAGGTAGACGAACGAGTCGCCGACCGTGACCAGGCCGAGCACGACGGCCCAGACACACAGGCGCCGGAACCGGCTGTCCCGCAGCAGTCCGAACGCCGCGCGCAGCGACACCGCGCGCCGCTCCGGCAGGTCCTGGCGCCGGTCCTTCACGAACAGCACCAGCAGCAGCACGCCGAGCACCGCGAGGCAGAAGCTCACGAAGAACACCGTGTCGTAGCCGCCGGCGACCAGCCACAGCAGCAGGAACGCCACCAGCGGGCCGACGAACGCGCCCACCGTGTCCATCGCCCGGTGCACCCCGAACGACCGGCCCAGCGTCTCGGGCGTGCTGCTCAACGAGATCAGCGCGTCCCTTGGCGCCGTGCGGACGCCCTTGCCGGTCCGGTCGGCCGCGAGCACCAGCCCCATCGCGGTGGCCGAGCCGCCCGCGCCGATCAGGCCGAGCTTGGCCACCGCCGACACCCCGTAGCCGATGCCGGCCACCAGCTTGCGGCGTTGCCAGCGGTCGGCGAAGTTCCCCCCGATGATGCGCACGAACGCGGTCACCCCGGAGTACAGCCCGTCCAGGATGCCGAACTGCAGTGGTGAGAAACCGAGTCCCAGCACCAGATACAGCGGCAGGATGGCGGTCACCATCTCCGAGGAGATGTCGGTTACCAGGCTGACCGCGCCGAGCGCGATGACGTTTCCCGCGACGCGGCGGCCGGGCCGCCGCCGCGACCGTGGGGTCGCGGCGGCGGCGTCGGCGCCACGGGTGGTGGCGATGTACACGAGCGCCCTCCTGGCACTAACGGCAGGTGTACGGGCCGGCCTTGTCCAGCAGCTTGCCGTCCGTGCCGATGATCTCCCAGGAGTAGGACCGTCCATTGAGGACCAGCTTCATGACGCCGTGCTTGGCGAAGCTGGCCTCGACGCCCTCACGGGGCTTGATCTGGGTGTAGAGGCTGTCGCCGCCGATACCCACCACGGCCGAGCGGACGCCGTTGGCCTCGTCGACCCGGCCGCTGGAGTTAAGCGGCTTGAGCCGCTCGTAGTGGTGGTCGTGACCGCTGAACACGACGTCGGCCCTGGCCTTCACCATCTCGTCCCAGAACGGCGCGATGGAGCGCAGGTCGCCGTACTGGCCGGAGTTGAAGCGCGGGTGGTGCCAGTAGCCGCCGATGCAGGCCTTCTTGGTGGTGGCCAGGTCGTTCTTCAGCCAGGTCAGCTGGTCACCGGTGATGCCGTCGGTCAGCGGATCGGAGTCCAGCGCCACGAAGTGCCAGTCGCCGACGTCGAAGCTGTAGTACGGCTTGCCCTGCGGTGTGGCGATCGAGCCGAAGTACTGCTTGTAGCCGTTGAGCTTGTCGTACCACTCGTGGTTGCCGGGGGTGGGCTTGGTGATGTTCTTGAACTTGCCCCAGGTCTTGTCGTAGTACGTGCGGAACTCGCTGATCGTGCCGTTGTCGTACTGGTTGTCGCCGACGGTCAGCACGTACTGCGGCTTGATGCCCTCGACCAGCTTCGCGGTCTTGTTGTGCTCGGACGGGATCTGCCGCTTGGCGATGTCGCCCGCCACCACCAGCACGGTGCCGGTGCCCGAGCCCGGTCCGGTGCTGGCCTGCACGGCCGCGCTGGCCGGTGAGAGGTTCCCGGCGGCGTCACGGGCACGGACCGTGTAGGTGAAGGACGTGCCCGACGCCAGGCCGCCGTCGGTGTAGGAAGTGGTCGCCGACGTGCCGACGACGTTGCCGTTGCGCAGGATCTCGTAGCCGGAGACGCCGACGTTGTCGGTCGAGGGCTGCCAGGCCAGGGTGATGGAGTCGGCCGTGCTGCCGGTCGAGCGCAGCCCGGTCGGCGCCGTGGGCGCCTCGACGTCGCCGCCGCCGGTGCGGCTGCCGTAAACCTCCAGTTCCCACAGCGAGTAGCCGTAGGCCGTGCCGCGCTTGGTGCCGTGCACACGCAGGTAGCGGCCCGCGGCGTTGAGGCCGGCGATCTCGTCGATCGCGCCGTCACCCCCAGTCACGGCCCGGGCATGCTTCCAGTTCTGGCCGTCGTCGGAGGTCTCGACGGTGTAGTCGGTGGCGTACGCGGCCTCCCAGTTGAGCTTGACCCGGCTGATCAGCGCCGGGCCGCCGAGGTCGACGGAGATCCACTGCGGGTCCGCCGCCTCCAGGCTCGCCCACCGGGTGGTGGCGTCGCCGTCGACGGCGAAGTTCCCGGCGAAACTGGCGTTCTCCACCGACGAGGTGGTGGTGAGTTTGTTATGGGACAGCAAGGATTCCGCCGCTTCTCCGACGCCGGAGGTGAGCAGCGGCTGGGCCACCAGCGCGGCGGCGCCGAGCACAACGACAGCCTTCGTTGTTCCCTTCACTTCGGTCTCCTCGACGAGCCAGGGTTCGACGACGACCAGCAGTGGCGGCGGCGGTGAGTCGGCGGCCGGTATCGGCGAGGACCTCGGATGTGTGAGTTAAATAGGAAACTTTGTTTACAGTTCCAAGGTTAACTACAGGCAAACAGCGACGTCAAGATGCAGCAGCTACATCACTCTCCGTGTCCATCCGCGCGAGTCGTACGTTCCGGACACGCGATGGTTGGCGTCTCATGCCAGGGCCCCGGCAAAGTCGGGCTATGCGTGTTCGAACGCAGAACTCGCGGGCCGGAGCGCAGAACTCATGATGTGGACGCCGGTTCTCACCTTGTCCCGTCCCAAGCACGTGAAGGCCACCTTCACCACGTCACACGTAATGAAGGGGACCTTCACCACCCCGGCCAGACCCACCGATGGGACACACCCGCCACATCGGCACCGGCAGGCACAACCACCCCAGCCGCCACCACGAAAGAGACCCAGCAACGTCCCCCAATGTGGCATTGGGGAACTTGAACTCCCCCAATGCCACATTGGGGGCACACAGCACCCGGACTTTGCCGGCCCTGGCATCAGATGCCGTGAGTGCACCCTTCACGGCATCTGCACGGGACGGTCAAGCGCGCGGCAGGTTCGGGGCCTCGGCGATGAACGTGTCCAGCACGCCGTCGGCGACCCGCACCGGGCCCTGCGGCCGGGTGGTGCCGGGAATGGTGCGGATCTTCGCGGCCTCGGCGGCCAGCTCCTTCGCCCGCGCGAACGCACCCTGGTCGCCGGTCCGCAGGCCTTCCACAGTGGATTGCAGCGCGGCACCCCACAGGTCGAGCGCGTCCAGCCACGGCTTGGCCTGCGCGGAGAACGCCGGGTCCGGCACCCCGGCGCGGATGCGCTCGGGCGCGGCGGCGAGCAGGTCGGCGTAAGCGGCAAGGTCGCGCAGCGGCCTGCCACCCGGCTGCGCGCGTACGGCGTCCACTTTGGCCTTCAGCACCGGAGCCTGCGGCTGCCAGGGCACCTCGCCGAACGTGGGCGCGAGGTGCTGGGTGTCGAAGAAGGCCAGCAGCGCCTCGGTGACGCGCGGGTCACCGGCGGCGAGGTAGCTCGCGGCCGCCCGCCAGGTGCGCGCGGCGTCGTAGCCGGTGTCGTTCCAGGCGAACGCGGCACCGCCGAACAACGCGACCTTGCTCGGCGCGGCCTGGTTCATCGGGTTGAGCACGATCCCGCTCAGCGCCGCGTGCAGGCCGGCCTCACGCTTGTCGTAGGGCGCGAGCAGCAGCCGTCCGGTGGTCTGGCCGAAGTCGTTGACCGGGTAGTTGTCCCAGAGGAAGACCTTGCGTCCCCACACCTCGGCGGCCTTGCGCGCGTCGGCGACGCTGATCGACGGCGGTACCACGTCGGTGCCGGTCCACTGGACGACGATCCGCTCGTCCAGCGTCTCGCGCAGCACCCGCTTGTACGCGGAGTCGGCGACGTCGGAGTACTCGGTCGGCACCATCTGCAGCGGCTTCGCGCCCTCGACGGTGTCGAGGTAGCCACGCTGCACGGCGTTCAGCAGCTCGGCCTGCGCCCGCCCGGCGGCCTCCCGCCCCGGTGGGCCGTACTTGTCCTGGTCACCGGCGCAGTTCCACCTGGTGTAGCTGATGTCGTCGAGCGCGACGTAGAAGCTGCGCGTGCCCTGCGCGTACAGCGAGGCCAGCTTGTCCCGCAGGCTGCGCAGGTCGGCCGGGTCGCTGTAACAGATGGACAGGCCCGGCGACACCGCGTAGGTGAACTCGACGTGGTGCCGCGCCGCCGCCGTCACCAGCTCCCTGAGCCGGGCCAGATCCCCGGGCGGGTACGGCTCGCGCCACCGCTCCCGCAGGTAGACGTCGTCCTTGGGGGTGTAGATGTAGGTGTTGGCCTTGACGTCGCCGTAGAACGCGAGCTGGTCGAGCCGGTCCGCGTGCGACCACGGCGCGCCGTAGAAGCCCTCGATGCTGCCCCGCAGCGCCATCGCCGGGTGATCGACCACCTTCACCGCGGCGATCCGGCCGGGCGACGCGAGCTGCCGCAGCGTCTGCGCGGCGTAGTAGACGCCGTCGCCGTCGTTGCCCGCCAGCACCACCAGGCCACCCCGGGCGGCCAGTGAGTACCCCTCCGGCCGCGGTTGCGCGGGCACCTCGCCGCCCACGGCACGCAGCGACCCGCGCACCCGCTCGTCGGTGATCAGCCCGGCCACCACGGTCAGCCCGGCAGGCCGGTCCACGATCTCCCTGGCACCGGCGCGGCTCAGGGTGGCCCGCAGCAACTCGCTGCTCGACTCGTCCACGCCGCTTCCGAGCACCAGCCCGACCTGATGCGGAACCCGTACGGCCCGGCCGTTGGACTCCATGGACTGCGGCGCCGGGGTCACCACCGGCGGTTCAGGTGCCGCGGCGGTGGCGGCGGGCGCGGAGGCCAGGAACAGCCCCGCCACGACGACGGTTCGGACGACACGCAGCAGCACCGGGCCTCCTCGTGGATTCTGGTCCAGACCATCAGCACACCGGTGAAAAGTCAACCACTCCGGCCGGGAGCGACGAGGTTTGCGGCCGGCGCACGGTGGTAGTCCCCCGGGAGACCCACAGCGGGAGGACGGCATGGCCGAGGAGCAGGAGGAACGGGCCGAGGATCTGCTCGCCCGCAGCAAGCAGCACCTGCGGGAGGCGAAGGACGCCGCACGTGACGCGCGGCGGTCCGACCCGGCCGAGCGCCAGCCCACGCCGGAGGGCAGCCGTGCCCGCGACGAGGACGGCTCACCCTGACCGGCGCGCGGTCAGCAGCAGGCGCCGGTCGCCGACACGGAACGGGGTCGCGCCGGTCGAGCCGTAGAGGTCGATCGCGGTGAACCCCGCGTCCGACAGCACCGCCCCCACCTGCGCACACGTGTAGACGTGGTGAGGCGCGACCGCGGTCAGCTCATCGTCGCCGCGCCGGAACCGGTAGGTGCTGAGCAGCCTGCTCGCCGCGACCTCGTACTCGGTGGTCACGTCCGCGACGATGTCCCCCGCCTCCATGGTGCGTGCCTCCGCGGCGAACCCCGGAAGCACCGACTCGGCGGCGGCACCGTAGTCGACGACCAGCCCGCCACCGGGCCGGACCGCACCGGCGAGTGCCGACGCCAGCTCCCGCGTCCCGGCGAGGTCGAGGTAGCCGAAGCTGTTGCCCAGGCAGACGGCGGCGTCGAAGCCGCCGTCGCGGGGAATGTCCCGCATGTCGCCGACGAGCAGGTCGGCCTCGACCCCGGCGGCGCGCGCGGCGCCGCGGGCGTGCTCGATCGCCTCCGCGGAGATGTCGACGCCGGTCACCCGGTAACCGCGGGCGGCCAGCTCGACGGCATGGCGGCCGCTGCCGCACGGAACGTCGACGACCCGGTCGCCGGGCGACAGTCCGAGCCGCCGTTCGACGAAATCCACCTCGTCCACTGTGGACTCCGCGGGGATGATCCGGCGCCAGAACTCGTTCGGCAGCTCGGTGAAGAAGTCCACGTACCAGTCGGATCGGGTCATGCCGCTACGGTCCTTCGAACGGTGGCCTCGTTCAGCAAACCGTTCAGATCCTCCATGCGGAGCACGATGCCACGGCCGATCCGGGCTGTCGTCCCATTTGATTTGTACCAACCGTTGTGCTGTACTTGCGCCGTACCTGGGGAGGGGCGATGACCACCTACACGAGCGCACCTGGGCCGGCGCGATGATTCCCGTGCTCAGCCACCCCACCGCGTCGTTGTTCGAGACCCAGGCCGCCCGGATCTGGCTCCGCAAACGCGGGGTCGAGGTGGCGACCCCGACCCCGCTGCTGGCGGTGCGCCTCGGCACACGGCAGCTCAGACAGCCTTCCGGGCACAAGCAGCGGCAGTTCCGCTACTGGATCGCGGGGGTACTGCTCAGCACCGGCCTCTTCAGCCTCCTGTTCGCGTTGAGGATTCCCGAAGAGCAGATGGTCACCGGGCACACCGGCACGGTCATCATCTGCGCGATTCAGCTCGCCGAGTGGGCGACTCGGCGCGCCCGCGACCGGGAGGCCGCCGCGCGGCTGCCGCACCGGGTCGCCTCGGTGAGCCAGTCCCGGCTGGCTCCGCTCGACGGCTGGTATGTCGCGTCGACGACGGTGGCGTTCGGTGGCGGCATCGCACTGGCCACCACGATGTTCGTCGCGACACCGCAGTACGGCCACTACGCCTGGACCTGGCTGTTGCTACTCGGCGTCGCCGGCGCCGTCGCCGCGTTCCTCGTCGTCAGCATCCTGCGGGCACCCACGCTCGCCGACGACACCACCTCGCTGGCGATCGACACCCGCCTTCGCCGGTCCGATCTCTACGACCTGTGCCCGGCCGTGTGTGTACTGATTCCCCTCACCGACTTCCTGCAGCGGGACCAGCCTGCGCCCTACACCTGGCCGATGGCCGGGCACGCCGCGCTGGCCATGGGACTGTTCGCCATCGGCTGGCTCCGGCAACGGCACCGGCCACTGCCCGCGGGGCACTACGGCACGTAGCGGCCGGTCGCCCAGGCACGGTCACCCGGCGGCTCGATCACCTCGACCGGACGGCCGTCGACGAAGCGCTCCACCGGTTCCACGTAACCGCGCGCCACCGCCTCCTGCCACGCCTGGTACGGCCCGGTTCCCCAGGGATACCAGGGAACGAGGTCGTCGACGACGACCAGCCCGCCGGGACGGGTGATACCGCGGCCGTTGACGATGTCGGCATAGGCGATGTCGTAGTCGTGCCCGCCGTCGACGAACAGCAGGTCACACGATTGGCCCGAGTAGCCGGGGACGGTCCGCGCCGAGTCGCCGACGATCAGCTCGTGCCTGCCCGGATACCGCTCGTCGACGAAATCCTTCGCCAGCTCCACCGAGCGCCGCAGGTCCAGTTCGAACGACACCACCCGCACCTCGGCGGAACTCTCCAGAAATGCGATAGCGGAAAAGCCGACATTGAACCCGATTTCGGCGACGACCGCCGATTCCGACGACCGGGCGAGATCACGCAGGTAGGTCGCCTCGGCGACACTCGCGCCGCCCTCGTAAACGGGAACACCGCGGTCGCGCACATGACCGTACACGTCCCACATGAGGCGCTCGATCCGGCTCATCTCGATGTCCTGCGCGGGATACATCGTCCGAGCATAGCCCGCGGAACCCGGCCCGAGGAGAACCCGGACACGACGCCGCGGGAAACTTGTCATCTCACCAACAATGCCGGGACGAATTGTGCTCCACAATACCGGCGGACCATTGTCCGGCGGTATTGTCGGCTGGATTTCCCCAATTCGGCAGGAGCGCGGATGCGGATCGACGTCGTGGGCCTGCGCAAGTGCTACGGCCAGGTCGAGGCACTCGCCGACGTGACGCTGCGGGCCGGGCCCGGCCGGGTGCTCGGCGTGCTCGGCCACAACGGCGCGGGCAAGACCACCCTCGTCGACATCCTCGCCACCCGCACCCTGCCGACGGCGGGAACGGCACGGGTGTGCGGGTTCGACGTGGTACGCAACCCGCGGCAGGTGCGCCGGGTCATCGGCGTGACCGGGCAGGCAACCGCCGTCGACGGGGCGTTGCCCGGGCGGGACAACCTGGTGCTGGTCGCCCGGCTGCTCGGCGCGAACCCGCGGCAGGCCGGTGACCGCGCCGAGGAACTGATCGAGGCCTTCGGGCTCGGCGACGTCGCCGGGCGGCCGGCCGCGACCTACTCGGGCGGCCTGCTGCGCAGGCTCGACCTGGCGATGAGCCTGGTCGGCCGGCCGGTCGTGTTGTTCCTCGACGAACCGTCCACCGGACTGGACCCGGTCGGCCGCACCGAACTCTGGCGCCTCGTCGGCGACCTCGCCGCGGACGGCACGACGGTCGTGCTGACCACCCAGTATCTCGACGAGGCCGACGAACTGGCCACCGACGTGGTCGTACTCGGCGCGGGCCGGGTGGTGGCCTCCGGCACTCCCGCGCAGCTGAAGTCGGCCATCGGCACCCGCACCGCGACCGTCCGCTTCGCCGACGACCGCACGGCGGTCTCCGCCGCAGGCCTGTTCAGCCGGGTCGGCCTGACCGCGGCGCCGCTGGAGCGGCAGGTCACCGTGTCGCTCGCGGCGGCGGCCGACGTCACGACCGTGGTGCGGGCACTGGACACGGTCGGCATCGAACCGGCCGACCTCACCGTCGCCGAGCCGACTCTGACCGACGTCTACCTGGCACTGCACCGCGAGCAGGGCGTCCGGTGAGCGCGACGCAACGGTGGCGGCCGCCGGGCTTCGCCGCGCAGGTACGCATCCTGGCGGCGCGGTCCCTGCGCGGCGGCCTCGGCGACCGCAGGCTGCTGGTCGCCGGGTTGCTGCAGCCGATCGTCATCCTGCTGCTGTTCAGCCAGGTGTTCCAGGCGGTCGGCACGCTGCCGGGGATGGTGCGCTACGCCGGGTACGTCAACTTCCTCATCCCGGCGACGCTGATCAACATCGCGCTGGCCGGCGCGCTGGCGTCGGGCAGCGGGCACCTCGCGGAGACCTACAGCGGATTCGTGGGACGGCTGCGTACCCTGCCGGTCGACCTGCCCGCGCTGCTGATCGCCCGGACGGTCACCGACACCGTGCGGTCGGCGGCGCAGCTGGTCGTCGCGGTGCTGACCGCGCTCGCGGTGTTCGGCTACCGGCCGGCCGGTGTGCTCGCCACCCTGGCGCTGCTCGGTTTCGCGGTGTTCGTCGGCTGGGGGCTGGGCTGGCTGTTCGTGGCGCTGGCCACCTGGCAGCAGCGGCCCGACGTCATGCAGCTGACGTCGTTTCTCGTGTTGTTCCCGATGATGTTCGCGTCGAGCGCGTACCTGCCGGTGGAGCTGATGCCGGGCTGGCTGCGGATCGTCGCCACGGTCAACCCGCTGACCCACGCCATCGACGCCGCCCGGGATCTGTCGCTCGGGCGGGCGTCCGGTTCCTCGCTCGGGGTCGCGCTGGCACTCGTCGGTGCCGTCGCCGTCCTCGGATTCGCCGTGGCGGCCCGCAATCTGCGCCGTCGTTAGCCGAGTGCCTTGCAGGAGCCCGCGGCGGCGAACGCCTGGTTAAGCTCCGGGTTGGCACGCAGGTCCTTGACCGGCCCTTCGACGTTGGTCAGCGCGGCGAGGTCCTTGCCGACCTCGCCCACCGCGCGCTGGAACGCGGCCGGGTCGCTCACCGGGGCCTGACCGAGCTTGGCCCGCGCCTGTTCCAGCGCGGCCCGCGTCTGCCCGATCGTCGTGGTGGCCGCGGCCGCGGCGGCCGCGCCGTCGGCCACCGGTGGCACGCCTGCCGTCCCGAGGCCACGCGAGACTGTGTCCAGCGCGCGGGCGAGCTGCCCGAGATAGCCGACCATGCCGTCGCGGACCTGTGCCGGGTTGGCGGGATCCAGCCGCGGCGGCTGCGCCAGTGTGGCCGCGCCCTCGCCGACGGACCGGCAGACCTGCTCGGCCCAGCCGACCGCGGCCGCGTTGCCCTCCGGCGCCGCCTCCCCGCAACCGGCGACCGCCGCCAGCACCGCGACACCGGCCAGCACGCGTCCGAACATGGCGACTCCTTCGTCAGTGAGGGCGATGCGGCGAAGCTACTGAGCGGCCCGGACAGGCGACAAGACACCGGCGCGAAGCCGCCGGGTTCGCGGGGAATTGTTGTCAGGCCCGCACAAAGCGGCGTTGCGGAACGACGCGCAACCGGCGTTTGTCGGCTTCTGACAACGAATCCGGCCCGACCTCGTGCGTTTCACGGAAACTCGTACGCTCGATCGAGTGAATGACACGGCGAACTCCGCAGCCGATTGACCCAAGATCGACGGCGAACCTATCGTCCGCGTTCAGGTTCTTTTCCGATGTTGCGAGGGAAAACCCATGTCCACAGAACTGGGAGTCCGCCCCCTCTGGGCCTCGGTGCCCCGGGACCTCGCCGCTCGCTTCCGCCCCGCGGTCGGCGCGCTCACCCGGGACATGATCACCGAGATCCAGGAGTCCGTCCCCGCCTACGCCCGTCCGCTCGACGGTTCCTTCGGCGCGATCATGACCGCGGCCGTCGAGCAGTCCGTGCTGCGGGTGCTCGACATGATCGGCACCGGCAGCGCGCTGGAGGACAGCTGGGGAGATCTGTTCCGCCAGCTCGGCCGCGCGGAGTTCCGCGCGGGCCGCAACCTCGACTCGCTGCAGACCGCCTACCGCATCGGCGGACGGGTGGCGTGGCGGCACGTGGCCGCGTGGGCCGAGGCCAACCATCTTCCGGTGCCGTTGTTCAGCGTCCTCGCGGAGGGCATCTTCGCCTACGTCGAGGAGATCTCCAGCCAGTCGGTCGCCGGGTACACCCAGGCGCAGGCCCAGTCGACGCAGGTGCTCGACCGCCATCGCAAGCGGCTGGTCGAGACGCTGCTGACCGACCCGTCGGTCACCCGCAGCGGGCTCAGCCGGCTCGCCGCGCTGGCTCGGTGGCCGGTCCCGAAGCGGGTGGCGGTGGTGGCGCTGGACCCCATGCCCGACGATCTGGAGGCGCCGCGGCCCGCCCCGCACGACGACGTGCTCGCCGACCTCGACGGCGACACACCGTGCCTGATCGTCGCCGATCCCAAGCGGCACATGCGAAGACTGGAGTCCGAACTGGACGGACGGGTCGCCTGCGTCGGTCCGGCCGTGGCGCTGTCGGCGGCCGCGACGTCGCTGAGCCTGGCCCGGCGGGCGGTCAGCCTGGTGCGGCGCGGCATCATCCCGGCCGAGCCGGTCGTCTGGTGCCAGGACCACCTGCCGACGCTGTGGTTGTTCGCCGACGAGTTCCTGCTGTCGGAGGTGCTCGCCCGCAACCTGGCGCCGATGGCCGGGCTGACGGCCAAGCAGCAGGACCGCATTGCCACCACGATGCTCACCTGGCTGCACTCCACCGGCGGAGCGCCGGACATCGCCGAGCGGCTGGGCATCCACCCGCAGACGGTGCGCTACCGGATGCGCCAGGTCGACAAGCTGTTCGGCGCGCAGCTGCGTGACCCGCACGCCCGCCTGGAGCTGGAGATCGCCCTGCGCGCCCGGCAGATGCTGACGCCCACTACCGCGAGCGCGTGAACTCCGCCGCCGATGCGGCTTCTGTTGCGCCCCCAATGTGGCATTGGGGGACTTTAGGCACGGGCTCAGCGGGCCTGCAGGGTGTCGACGCGCCAGCGGCCGTCGGCCCGCACGGCGGTGACGCTCAGCTGCGCGCCGCCGGAGCGGGTCGCGCCGGTGTCGCCCCTGGTGATGCTCTGGTCCAGGAACACCAGCAGGCCCGCCCGGTCGCCACTGAGCATGGTGACCCCGGCGACGGCCACCTTCGACCGTAGTTCCAGCCGCTGCTTGGCCGCGTCGGCCACGGCCGGGTCGAACAGCCCGGCGTACTGCCCGGTGGCGTCGCCGGTGAACAGCTCGGCGGCGGCCTGCCGGGTCGGCTCGGGGTTGTCGAAGCGGAACGTGAAGACCCGTTCCAGCCCCTGCCCGACCTGCCCGCCGACCTCGGCGGTGGCACCGGCGTCGACAACGGCGGTGTTCGCCACCGTGGTGCGGGCGACGGTGAAGCAGACCCCGGCGGCGGCCAGGATCACGGCGACGGCGAACAGGATCAGCGGCGACCGTCGCACCGGCTTCGCCGGAGGCGGGGGCGGAACCGGGACCCGGCGGCGGGTTCCGGCGACCACCCGGGCCCGCTGCGTCGGCGGCCGGGCGGCGACGTGGACACGCACCATGACACTTCCTCCTAGACCGGGCTCGTCGGCACCTGGCCGAGCGCGCCGAGCTTCCAGGTGTCGCCGACCCGGACCAGGTCGGCCTGCTGGCGGGCACGTTTCGTGGTCGGCTGGCCGCCGTCGGGGGTGACCTGGATGTCGACCGACGCGATCATCCTGGCCGTGCCCGCGGCGGCGTCCAGCTCGGTGACGGCGGCGTCGACGACCGTGCCGACGGTGACCGTGCGGGCCCCGGCCAGCCGCTCGCGGCCGTCCCGCTGCGCGCGGGACAGCTCCTCGTGCAACGCGCCCGCCGACACCTCCAGCCAGCGCCGCAGGCCGTCGTCGACGGCCCGGTGGTCGAGCGTGTTGAGCAGCGCGACCGCCTGCCTGCCCGCGTCCATCGCGTCGTCGCGGGCCCGCGCGGCGACCGCCGTGCCGCCGTACTCGGCCTGCCACCACCGCCAGCCACTCCAGCCGGCGAACCCGCCTGCCAGCGCCACGCACACCACCGCGATCAGGACGAGTCCTCGCATCGGGGCCACCTTCCTCATCCGGTACACCGAGCCGCGGTGTTCAGCGGCGCCGGCGACACGTCCAGGCCGTTGCGGTACGGCGTTCCCTCGTAGCCGCGGGTGCACGGCGGCGGGGTGAAGAACGTCGTCTGCAGGCCGGCGCTGGTGCCCTCCGGCCGCAGGATCCGCCCGGCGGCGTCGACGGCGGCGGGCGTGACCACCAGCAGCCGCTCCACCCCTTCCTGCCGGGTGAGCAGCACGTTCGACGTCGTCAGCAGGTTCGCCAGTACCGTGCCCAGTCCGGGGCCGCTCTCCGCGAGCAGCGCGCTCACCTGCCGCGCCGTGGCGGGCGCCGACGAGATCAGCGCCCGGATGTCGCCGTCGGACCGGGTCAGCTGCTCGGCGACAAGCTTCGCGTTGGTGCCGAACGACGACAGCGCGCCCGCCATGTCCGCCTGCGTCCGCAGCACCGGGCCGGCGTCGGCGATCAGGCTCAGCGTCTGCGGCAGGTGCTCGGTGGCGGCGCGGGTGACCGACGCCGTCGTGTCCAGCAGCGTCTGCAGGTGCGGACCGGCGCCCTCGGTCGCGTCGTACAGCTCGTCGACGACCGTGCGCAGCTCGTCCTTCGGCACGGACTCGACCAGCCGGTCCAGGTTGAGCAGCACGCTGTCCACCGGCGGCGGCAGCACCGGCGCGGCCGGGCGGATCACCGCGCCGCCGGCGAGGAACGGCTCACCCGCCCGCCGCGGCCGCAGGTCCAGGTACTGCTCGCCGACCGCCGACCGGTTGGCGACGGCCACGTCGAGGTCGGCCGGTACGGCGGGGGCGTCGTCGTCGATGTGCAGGTCGACCTCCACGCCGCCGTCCACCAGCCGCAGCTCGCCCACCCTGCCGATGCCCACCCCGCGGTAGGTGACCTCGGCGTTGGTGAACACGCCGCCGGAGTCGGGCAGCTGGAGCCGGACCTGGTAGCCCGCGCCGCCGAACAACGCGTCCAGCCGGGCGTAGCGGGCGCCGACGTAGGCGACACCGGCCAGTGCCAGCACGAGGAACACGATCACCTGGATCCGGACGAACCTGGTCAGCATCAGCGGCCACCCGTCGCCGTGTCGAGGGTCAGGTAGAGGTTCAGGTAGTCGCCCTTGATGCCATCCAGCACCGGGTCGGTGAACGGGAACGTCAGCAGGATCTCCATGGCCTGCGGCAGGTTCTGCCCGGACTCGGTGAGCTTGCGCAGCGTGGGCTCCAGTGCCCGCAGGTCGGCCAGCAGGTCCTCCTTCGCCCGGTTCACCGTGGTGGTGCCCACCTCGGCCAGCGACCCCAGCGACGTCAGCATCCGCACGAACGCCTCCCGCTGCTGCGCGAGCACGGCGATGCCGCCGCCGAGGTTGTCGATGAGGTTGGCGATGTCGCCGCGCCGCCCGGCCAGCCGGGCCGCGAACGCGTCGGCCTTCTCCAGCACCCTGGTGATCTCGCCGCGCCGCGCGTCGAGCCCGCTGACGAACGTGTTCATCGTGGCCAGCAGGGACCGGATCTCCGGTTCGTTGCCGTGGAAGGCGGCGTTCAGCTCCCGGGAGATGTTCTCCAGCTGGGCCACTCCCCCGCCGGTCAGCAGCAGCGACAGCGCGCCGAGCACCTCCTCGACCTCGGGGTTGCGGTTGGTGCGGGCCAGCGGGATCACCGCGCCGTCGGCGAGCCTGGCCTGCGCGGGCTGGGCCGGTGCGTCCAGTTCGACGAACTTCTCGCCGAGCACGCTGGACTGCCGCAGCCGGGCGACGGCGTTGGCTGGCAGCGGGGTGTTCCCGTTGACCAGCAACGTCACCCTGGCCGTCCGGCCGTCGTCGGCCAGCTCGACCCGGTCCACCCTGCCGACCGGCACGTCGCCGACCTTGACACCGGACTGCGGCACGAGGTCGAGCACGTCGGCGAACTCGACGGTCACCCGGTACGGACGGTCGCCGAGATCGGCGCCGCCGGGCAGCGGCACGTCGTAGACCCCGAACGAGCAGCCCGCCACCAGGACCACCGCGGACAGCGCGAGCAGGCGTTTCACCGGCCACCTCCCTCGGCCGACGGCAGCGGCAGCGCGGGAGCACCCTGGCCGTAGGCGAACTCGGCGAGGTTGGTCCGCACGTCGACGGTTCCCCGCTCCGGGTCGTAGGCGCCGAGCAGGCCGGTCAGCGCACCCGGCGCGCGGTCGAGCGCCTCGGCCAGCGACTCGCGTTGCTGGGCCAGCAACGTCGTCGTCCCGGCTAGTTTGTCCACATTGGACTTGATGCGGGCGCGGTTGTCGTTGATGAACCCGCTGATCGTGCCCAGCGCGCCGGCCAGCTCGCTCAGTGCGGCGGCGAAGTCGTCGCGGTCGTCGGCGAGGAAGCGGGTGACGGTGCCGAGCAGGTTGTCGAACGTGCGGACCTGCTGGTCGTAGGCGGCCAGCATGCCGGTGAACCGCTGCAGGCTGTCCACAGTGGAGAACAGGTCCTCCTCGGAGCCGGACAGGGTCCGGGTCGCCTTGCCCAGCTCGGCGATCGTCCGGTTGAGGTCGCGCCCGGTTCCGCCGAGCACCTGCGCGCCGCTGTCGAGCAGTTCGCTCAGCGCGCCGTCGCGGTTGGCACCGTCCGGCCCGAGCGCGACGGTCAGCTTCTCCAGGCTGGTGAACAGCTGGTCCAGTTCGACCGGCACGACGGTGCGGGACTCGGGAATGACCGCACCGCCGGCCAGCCGCGGGCCGGTCTCGTAGACCGGCGCGAGTTGCACGTAGCGGTCGCTGACCAGGCTGGGCGTGACCACCAGCGCCCCGGCGTCGGCCGGGACGGCGACGCCGGGGTCCAGCGACATGGTGACCCGGACGCGCTGTCCCTCCGGTTCGACGGCGTCGACCGTGCCCACCGCGACGCCCAGCACCCGCACGTCCGAGCCCGGGTAGAGGCCGACCGCGGCGGTGAAGTAGGCCGTCACCGTGGTCGAGCCGCCGGTCAGCAGGGCCCAGCCACCCGCGGCGGCCAGCACCACCGCGGTGGCGGCCAGCGCCACCCACCGTGTCGCTCGCATCAGCGGCCTCCCGGTTTCGGTGGGACGCAGCCCCCGCCCGGGGCGGGGACGAGTCCGCAGAGGTAGGTGTCCAGCCACGGGCCGGTCCGCACGACGTTGCCGAGCAGGCGGTAGAACGGCCCGGCCAGCCGCAGGCTGCGGTCCAGTTCGGACTGGTTGCGCCGCAGCACCTCGGTCACCCGGTCCAGCTGCTCCAGCGCCGGGCCGAGCTGGGCCCGGTTGTCGGCCACCAGGCCGGATATCTGCCGCGACAGCTCCTGGGTGCCGGTGAGCAGCGACGCGATCGCCTGCCGCCGCCGGTTCAGCTCGTCGAGCAGCACTCCCCCGTCGGTGATCAGCCGCTGGAACTCGCCCGTGCGCTCGGCGACCGTCCGGCTCACCGTGCCGAGGTTGCCCAGCAGCGACTTCAGTTCGGCGTCACGTGACGAAATCACGGTGGACAGCTCGGCCAGCCCCCGCAGCGTGGCCCGGACGTCCTCCGGGCTCGCCGCGGAGAACGTCCCGGACAGCACCCGGAAACTCTCCGCGAGCTGGTTGGTGTCGAGCTTGCCGACCGTGGTGGCGAGTTCGCCGAACGCGTCGTTGACGTCGTAGGGCGTCATCGTGCGGTCCAGCGGGATCGCGTCGGTCAGCTCGCCGGTGCCGAGCGGGTCGAGCACGAGGTTCTTCTGACCCAGCAAGGTCTTGATCTTGATGGCGGCCGACGTCCGGTCGCCCAGCCACACCTGCGACTCGAAGGTGACGGTGACGTGGCGGCCGGTCAGCTCGACGTCGTCCACCTCGCCGACCTTCACCCCGGCCACCCGCACCTCGTCGCCCGCCTTGAGCCCGGCGGCCTCGCGGAACTGGGCGGTGTAGGTGGTGCCGCCGACGCCCGGCAGTTCCCCGGCGTAGAACGTCAGCAGGCCGGCGGCCAGCATCAGCACCCCGCCGACGACGCCGACGCGGACCGGGTTGCGCTCGCTGAACCGTTTCATCGCAGGCACCTCGCCTCGGTCAGCGGGATGCCGACCGGCGGGCCGCCGGGAGCGGGTGGCGCGTCGGAGGACGCCAGGCACAGGAACAGGTTGGTCCAGCCGCCGTAGGAGGCGACGCGGCCGATGGCCTCGTACTTCAGCGGCAGTGCGCGGATGAACTCCTCGAACACCGGGGTGTTGTCGGCGAGTGTGGTGGCCAGCTCCCCCAGCGCGGCGATGTCGGCCTTGAGCGGTTGCCTGCCCCGGCCGAGCAGGTCGGCGGTGCTGGTGGTCAGCGCGGACAGCCCGGAGATCGCCTCGCCGATCGGCCCGGCGTCGCGGGCCAGGCCGGACACCAGCTCCTGCGTGGTGCCGACCAGGCCGGACAGCCGTTCGTCCCGGGCGGCCACGTCGGACAGCACGGTGTCCAGGTTGATGATCACCTGCCCGATCACGCGATCGCGGTCGGCCAGTGTGCTGGTCAGCGACGCGGTGTGCCGGACGAGGCTCTCCACGGTGCCGCCCTCCCCCTGCAGCACCTGGACCACCTGCTGGGCCAGCGCGTTGACCTGGTCCGGGTTCAGCGCCCGGAACAGTGGCTTGAACCCGTTCAGCATCGCCGTCAGGTCCAGCGCCGGGCGGGTGCGTTCCAGTGGGATGAGCCCGCCTGGTGGCAGCAGCCCGGCCGGAACGCCGGGGTCGGAGTCCAACGCGATGTAGCGCTGCCCGACCAGGTTGCGGAACTTGATGGTGGCGGTCGTCGTCGCCGGGATCCGGCGGTCCCCGTCGAGGGCGAACTCGACCTCCGCGACCCTGCGGTCGGCCACCCGCACCTCGACGACGCTGCCGACCCGCACGCCGGCCATGCGGACGTCGTCGCCGGGGTTGAGCGAGGTGACGTCGGTGAACCGGGCGACGTAGGCGGTGCCGGTCGCGCCACCACCGCCGCCGCTCATGATGGCCAGTCCCAGCAGGATGGTCGCCAGGCCGGTGACCACTGTGAACACCAGCCCTTTGAGCATCGGGCCGAGCATGCGCCTCATCGCAACGTCACCTCCGCGCCGCGGTAGAGCGGGCCGACCAGGAGGTCGCCCCAGGTGGGAACGTCGGCCGGGGACATGCCCTGTGCCTGGGCGATCAGCTCGGTGACCAGGCCGGACGAGGTGGAAGCGCCGCCTACGGCCGGGCAGCCGCCCGCAGGCGGCGCCGGTCGGGGGCCCGGCACTGGGGGCTTGACGGTGAGCTGAATGTGCAGCCCCGGCCGGTCGGTCCCGGCGCCGAGAGCCGCGTCGGCGCGGGGCTTGAGTTCGGTGAGCGCGGCGAACAGGCACGGGAACTCGGCGCTGTGCCGGGCGAGCAGTTCCAGGGTGGGACGGCTGCTCGCGGACAGCCCGATGATGCTGCCCTGGTTGGCGCGCAGGAAACCGTCCAGATCGGACGCCGCCGTGGTGAGCGTGCCGAGCAGGTCGGCGAGGCCGGTGCGTTGCTGTTCGATGGTGCGGCTGGTCGTGGTCAGCTCGGCCAGTGCGGCGACGATGTCCGGCGCGACGTCCTGGTAGACGGCCAGCGTGTCGGCCAGTGCGGTGATGTCGTCCTGGATCTGCGGCATCGCCGGGGTCAGCTTGCTCAGGTAGGCGTTGAGCCCGGTCAGCGTCTCGCCGAGCTGCCCGCCCCTGCCGTCCAGCGAGCTGGACACCGCGCCGAGAGTGCCGGCGAGCTTGTGCGGCTGGACGGCCTGTAGCAGCGGCATCAGGTCGCGCAGCGCCTTCTCCAGCTCGATGGCCCTGCTGGTGCGGTCCTGGTCGATGACCGCACCGGCGTCCAGCCGCCCGGTTTCCCGTTCGGGCAGGACGAGGTCGACGAACCGCTGCCCGAACAACGTCTTGGGCAGCAGCCGGGCCGACACGTTGGCCGGCAACGAGTCCAGCGACTCCGGCCGCAGGTCGAGTGTGACGTCGACACCTTGCGCGGTCGGCTCGACGGCGCCGACCGAGCCGACGACGACCCCGCGTGCCTTCACGTCGGCGCCCGGCCGCAGCTGGGTGCCGACCCGGTCGGTGCGCAGGGTGACGGTGGCCGTGTCGGTGAACGCCTTGTCGTAGACGGCGACGGCGAACCAGCCCAGCAGTCCCAACAGGACGACGAAGGCGACGCCGAGTGCCTGCGCGCGCAGCCGGGCGCTCATCCCGCGACCCGCACCGTGGTCGTCGCGCCCCAGAGCGCGAGGCTGAGGAAGAAGTCCAGTACGGCCACGAGCACGATGGACGTCCGCACCGACCGGCCGACGGCGACGCCCACGCCTGCGGGCCCGCCGGCGGCGCGGAAGCCGTAGTAGCAGTGGGTCAGGATGATGCCGACGCTGAACACCAGCACCTTGGCGAAGGAGTACAACACGTCCTCCGGCGGCAGGAACAGGCTGAAGTAGTGGTCGTAGGTGCCGCCGGACTGGCCGTTGAACACCACGGTGACCGTGCGGGAGGCCAGGTAGGAGGTCAGCAGGCCGATGACGTAGAGCGGCACGATGGCCACGAATCCGGCGACGACCCTGGTGGTCACCAGGTAGGGCACGCTGCGGATCGCCATCACCTCCAGCGCGTCGATCTCCTCGTTGATCCGCATCGCGCCCAGCTGCGCGGTGAAGCCGGATCCCACCGTCGACGACAGCGCCAGCGCCGCCACCAGGGGCGCGATCTCCCTGGTGTTGAAGTACGCGGAGACGAACCCGGACAGGGCGGCCGTGCCGATCTGGTCCAGTGCCGAGTAGCCGGACAGGCCCACGACCGTGCCGGTGAACACGCACAGGCCCACCATGACGCCGACGGTGCCGCCGATGACCGCGAGCGCGCCGCTGCCGAAGCTGACCTCACCGAGCAGGCGCACCACCTCGCGCAGGTAGCGGCGCACGGCGAACGGCACCCAGCCCAGCACCCGCAGGTAGAAGGTGAGCTGGTCGCCCAGCCTGGCCATCGAGTCGCCGGCACGCGTGGTCACGTCAGGTTCCCTTCGGCGGCACGAATCGCAGGTACAGCACGGTGATCACGAGGTTGACGAAGAACAGCAGCAGGAACGTGATCACCACCGACTGGTTCACCACGTCACCGACGCCCTTGGGACCGCCTTTCGGGTTGAGGCCGCGGTAGGACGCGACCAGCCCGGCGATGAAGCCGAATATCAGCGCCTTGAGTTCGCTCACCCACAGGTCCGACGGCTGGGCGAGCGCGGAGAAGCTGGCCACGAACGCGCCCGGCGTGCCGTCCTGCAGGACGACGTTGAAGACGTACCCGCCGAGCACGCCGACGACGCTGACCAGGCCGTTGAGCAGCACCGCCGCGGCCATGGACGCGAGCACCCTCGGCACGACCAGCCGGTGCACCGGGGAGACGCCGAGCACCTCCATCGCGTCGATCTCCTCGCGGATGGTGCGGGATCCGAGGTCGGCGCAGATCGCGCAACCACCGGCGCCGGCCACGACGAGGGTGGTGACGATCGGGCTGGCCTGCTGGATGACGGCGAGGACGCTGGCGGCGCCGTTGAACGACTCGGCGCCGATCTGGGCGGTCAGCGAGCCGAGCTGCAACGTCAGCACGGCGCCGAACGGGATCGACACGAGCATGGCGGGCAGGATCGAGACGCTGGCGACGAACCAGAACTGCTGGACGAACTCGCGTAGCTGGAACGGGCGCCGGAACATCCCGGCCGTGACGTCGAGGCCGAGTGAGAACAGGCGGCCGAACTCGCGGGCCGGTGCCGTCACGTTCACGGCGCCCCCGGCGGCAGGGTGGTGAGGATGGAGTGCAGCTCGTTGCCCGGCCCGGAGACGAGGCCGGTGAACAGCCGGTCGAGGTTCTCCGCGGTGCCGCAACCGCCGTAGGACGGAATGGCGTAGCGCGCGCGGAACTCGCTCTTCGTCCCCGGCGGCCCGCCGATCCCGGCGATGACACCACGCATCGGGATCTCGGCGGGGGTCGCGGTGGCACACCTGTCGCCCACCCGCAGCGGTACCCCGTCCTGTTCGACGTCGCTGAGCTTGATGTCGAGCTTGATGATCATGTCGACCTCGACGCACAGACCATTGCACTGAACGCCGGGCGGCGTGACGATGCGGCCCTTGCCGGTCGCCTTGCCCCGCGGCAAGAAGGCGACGCGGCTGGTGGAGGGCATGAAGCGGAAGACGACGAAGTAGGCGTCGACGGGCGGCAGGTTCAGCTCGCCCTCCAGCCGGAGCGGCCAGCCGGGCTCCGGGCCGTCGAAGTAGGCCACCGCCTCGAAGCGGCCCGGTTCCAGGACGATGTCCGAGCCGAGTTTGGCGACGCGGGAGGTGCCCTCGACCTTGAGGCTGGTGCACACGGCACCCGGGCAGGCCTGTACTCGCGGTTCGGGTTTGGCGGCGATCCTGGCCAGTTCGCGGCGGGGTGCGTCGGCGGTGCACGGTCCGGCGGGCAGGACCGGGGTGAGGCCGGTGAGTTCGACGACGGCCTCGCTGCCGGGGCGGATCGGGACGGCGGGCAGCTCGCCGGTGAGGGTGACGTCCGGTTGCCTGATGTCCGTTGTGGACAGCCCGGTGGCCGCGACGTCCTGAGTGGACCCACCCTGGCGGACGGCGACGCGGACGTCGGCCGCCACTGTCGCGCCGGGACGCAGGGTGTCCATCGCCGGGGCGGGCAGGGTCAGCGTGACGCGCAGCTGGGCGGTGAAGTGCCCGGCGGCCTCGTCGGGGAAGACGGCGGTCAGCTCGGCGGGTACCTCGACCGGTCCGCCCGGCAGGTCGCAGGTGGCGACCCTCGGTTCGGTCACCGGGCCCCCGTGGGCGGGCAGCGACACCAGCAGGGCACCGGCGAGCACCGCCACGACGACGGCCACACACGCCGTCAGCCGGTATGGCAACGCTGCCTTCATGATGCGCCAATCTGCCGTTGTGCCAACGTTTTTCGGACGTTACTTACGGGTACGCCGAGGAACAACACCTTGCCGGCGCCGGGCCCGCGGGCACCGGATTTCTTGTCCGCCACGCCAACCCGGCGGCGGCGGTCTTGCTCATCCGCCGCCAAGCACGGGCCCGGCACGGCGACGTGGGTGGCGCCGAGCCCGGAAGTCGCGTACCCGAACGCAGAACTCACGATGTGGACGCCGGTTCTCACGTAGTGCCGGTGGCGTGCGTGAAGGTGGAGTTCGAGTGCGGGAGGGTGGGACTCGCGTGCACGAAGGTGGGACTCGCGGGGCCGCGGTGTGGGAGGCGTGTCCCACGGTATGAAATCAACGCTCGTGCACGCGAGTTCTCCGTTCCGGTACGCGAGTTCCACGCTCGCGCACGATCACCGCCCCGGACTTTGCCGGGACCCGACCTGGCGCCAAGCTCGTCGGCGGGACGGGAGCAGGCACTCCAGGTGATCCGCCGCCGCGACGGCTCCGCCCGCCCGGTCGAACGACACGCGCACCCGGTGCGCCGCCTCCCGGTAACCCGGGTCGGCGAGCACGGCGTCGACGGCACCGCCGATCCGCTCCGTCGTGGCGTGCCGGAACCGCAGCCGGACACCGGCGCCGGCGTTCACCACCTGCTCGGCGACCACCGGCTGGTCGTCGGTGATCGGCGCGACCACCAGCGGCACCCCGGCCGCGAGCGCCTCGCAGGTGGTGTTGTGCCCGGCGTGGCAGATCACCGCCGCCGCCCGCCGCAGCAACGCGGGCTGCGGCACCCACGGGTACACCAGGACCGTGCCCGGCGGATCGCGCACCACACCGTGCGGGTCGGCGACGACGGCCCGCAGGTGCGTGCGCGCCGCCAGCGCGGCGACGCACTCGCCGAGGAACCGCGCACCGCCACCGCTGACCGTGCCGAGCGTGACGTACACCAGCGGGTACCCCGGTTCCAGCCGCTCCCAGGGGAAACCGGCATCCTGCACCTCCCTCGGCACCGGCCCGACGTAGCGGACCGGGACACCGGCGTCGCTGCCGGTCAGCTCGGGGGTGGTGTACGCCAGCACCAGGTGCGGCGAGAACCTCGGGTCGCCGGGGACGCCGAGCGGGGCGAGCAGGCCGGTCAGCCACTCCCGGACCCGGGGCAGCCCGGCCAGCGGACCGGCCAGCTCACCGGAGGTAGTGGCCGACGTCGCCCACGGCAACCCGGCGGACGTGGCGACCACGGCCCCGGCCAGTGCCTGCTGGTCGACCACGAGCAGGTCCGGCCGGAAGTGGTCCACGGCGGCCCGCACCCCCGGCGTCATCGCCTCGGCCAGCGGCAGCAGCACCCGCTCCCACAGGTGGCGCAGGGCGGGAAAGCCGCTCAGCCCGTCCGGCCGGGGCGCCTGCCCGGGGACCGCGGCCGGGTAGGCGCCGGGCACCAGCCGCGGATCACCGCACCAGGCGACGGTGTACCCGCGCCGCCGCAGTTCGGCGCCCACCCCGAGGGTCGGGTTGACGTGCCCGGCGAACGGCGGCACGACGAACAGCACCCGCCCGGTCACCTCGCCCGGCTCTCCTGCTCGTTGACCCAGTCGACGACCAGGCGCCGCACCAGGCGGTGCCGCTCCACCAGCACCGAGTGGTTCTGGCCGGACACCACCTCCGTGCGGCAGTCGGGAAGCGCGGCCTGCAACGCCGTCAGGTCACCGCTCTGGAACCCCTCACTGCCCACGATGGACAGCACCGGGCACCTGATCCGCCGCAACCCGGCCACGTCGAGCAGCGGGCCGCGGGGCACGTCCGTGACGATGCTCGTCGACTGGATGATCATCCCGGCCGCCCGCGCCAGCCGGGCGTGGTGGCTGCCGTAGTTCTCCTCCAGCCAGGCCAGGTTCTCCTCGCTGAGCATGCCGTCGACCACCCCGCCCAGCGTGCGGGCCATGTTTTCGGCCCACGGCTCGGTCGGCGGCTCCGACTCGATCGACACGATGCTGCGCACCCGCTCGGGGTGGGCCGCGGCGAACGCGAACGCAACCGTCCCGCCGAAGCTGTTGCCGACCAGGTGCACCGGCCCGCCGATGCCGACGCCGTCGAGCAGCCCGGCGAGGTCGGCGACGAAGTCGCTGACCAGGTAGCCCGTCGCCGGTCGCTCGGTACGGCCGTGGGCCCGCAGGTCGTAGGTGAGCACCTCGATCCCGGCGTCGGACACCGGTGCGGCCAGCGTCAGGTAGAAGCTGGCCAGGCTGTCGTAGCCCAGCCCGTGCACGAAGACCGCGACCGGCGGCGCGGTCCGGTTCTTCGCCGGCATCCGCTGGTAGTGCGTGCGGATGCCGTTGACGACCATCACGCCCACTGCCGCACCCCACTCGTGGTGCTGGCCACGAAGTCCACCAGCATGCCGATGCGCAGGCCGATCACGTCGTCCATGTCCAGCTCGGCCAGGAACGCCGCCAGGTTGACCTCCGGCCCGTAGCGGTCCTCCAGCATCGACGCGAGCGTCACCAGGTCGATGCTCTCCAGGCCGAGGTCCTCGTGGAACGTGGTGTCCCTGCCGATGTCCAGGTCGACCCCGTAGGTTTCCAGCAGCGAGGACACCATCGCGCTGATCTCCGCAAGCACCGTGTCCGTCACGACGTCTCCTCCTGTCCGCGCACCCTGGCCACCACCTGGCCCGGCCCGCTCGTCACCTCGACCACCACGTCCGGCACCACCCGGCCGTGCCTGCCGGTCACCCGGTAGCCGCCGCCGGACCGCTCGGCACGCAGCTCGGCGGGGAACACCTCCCCGGCACCGCCGTCCCACAGCAGGCCGCGGACCGCGTCCTTGACGGCGATCAGCTCCAGCAGCACGCGGCCCCGCTCGGCGGGCGGACATCCGTCGAGCCACTCCCGCTCACCGGTACCGAGGTACTTGCGCAGGCACAGCTCCCGCACCGCGGCCGTGGCGAGCAGGTCGGCCGCCAGCACCCAGTCCGCACCGTCGCGTGTGGACAGCGTGCCGCGTCCGGCGCCGCGGTGCACCGACTGGACCCGCGGCCCGGCCGGGAACAGCACGTCGTGCCAGCCCTCGATGGTCACCAGCGTCCGGCCCCGCCGGGACAGCCGCGCGTCCGCCCGCACCAGAGAGTCGGTCACCTCGCCGAACCGGATCTCGCAGTCCACAGTGGACCCCGGCGCGGGTACCGGGTGGTGCCAGCGGATCCGGTCGATGCGCACCGGGAACGCGATGTAGCGCTCACCGTGGTACTCGACCAGCCAGTGACCGAGCAGGTGCCCGACACTGTCCAGCAGCGCACCCGGCGCGTCCAGCACGGTGAGCTCACCGCGGATCCCGCGTGCCGACACCGCGTGCGTCCGGGTCAGGCCCCGGAACGCCGGGCCGTGGAACAGCCACCCCTGGCTGTACAGCTCGCCCGCGGGCATCGACGGCGGCCGCTCCCCCACCATCTGCGGCCACGCGGCCGGCGGCCGCGGGTAGGCAGCGCCCAGGCTCACCACCGCGTCGGCGTGCTCGCCCAGCGACACGGCCAGCCGCCGGTCCAGCCGCTGCCGCACCGACAGCCGGACGCGCCGGCCCGGGCCCGGCTCCAGCCACTGCCGGAACCGGACGTCGGTGACCTCGGTGACCAGCCTGCCCGGGGCCGTGCGCAGGGCGGCGGCCGCGAGGTGTTCCACCATCGTCGTTCCCGGTACCACCGGCCTGCGGTCGGCCTCGTCGGGCCAGGACGCCCGCTGCTCGGCCAGGCAGTGGTCGAGCAGGTAGGGCATGGCCTCGGTGGACACCTCCAGCGACTCCTCGCTGTCGACGGTCACCACCGGTTCGCGGACCGCCTCCAGCACGGCCGCGACCGACGCCGCCGTCTCGGTGAGCAGCGCGGTGAACTCCGTGACGGCCGGGGAGATCCCGCCGCCCTCGGCCCACACCGCGGTGGTCAGCCTGCGCAGGGTGGCCAGGCCCGGCCGGTGCGGCGAGTTGGCGGCGATCACCAGGTGGTCGCGGCCGCGCAGGGTGTCCGCCACGAGCGAGCCGAGCTGGCCCGGTCCCATCTGGACGAACACGCGGATTCCCGACTCGTACATGGCCAGCACCAGCTCGCGGAACCGGACCGGTTCGACCAGGTGCCGCACACACAGTTCGCGTACCGCGGCCGGGTCGTCCGGGAACGGCCCGGCGGTGGTGGCCGACCACACCGGCACGGTCGCCGGCCGCATCGGCAGGCTCGGCACACCGGCCTCGAACGCGTCCAGGTAGGGCGCCAGCATCGGGGTGTGGAAGCCGGACCGGAACGGCAGCAGCTGGCAGATCACCCGCTCCGCCCGCAGCTGGTCGACCAGTGCCCGCAACTCCTCGGCGGGGCCGCAGACGACGGTCTGGCCGGGCGAGTTGTCGTGGGACAGCACGACGTCGCGCCGGGCGGCGAGCAGCGGGCCGACCCGTTGCGCGGGGCAGCCCAGCACCGCGAACTCGATGCCGGGCACCCGCAGGCCGTCGAGGTCTGCTCCGGCGACCATGGCGTCGAAGTCGGCGGCGGCCACGATCCCGCCGGCCACCATGGCCGCCCACTCGCCGACGCTGTGCCCGGCGACAGCGTCCGGCCGCACCCCCAGCGCCCGCACCGCGCGGTCCAGCAGCCGGGCGACACCGAGGACGGCGGCGGCGTGCCTGCCGACGCCGCGGGTCGACAGCTCGGGCACCTCGCCGCCGAGCACGGCGGCCACGTCGTCCACCCGGGGCGCGAACTCGGCTTCCAGTCCGGGGAACAGGAACGCGACCCGCCCGGCGGGCAGCAGCGGCCGCGGGCTGAACCAGATGTCGTCACGGCCCCGCCACGGCCGTCCCTGCCGGATCACCCGTTCGGCCAGCGCCAGCTTGCGCGGGGTCGGGTCGACGATGCCCAGCCGGACCGGCCCGTCGGTGCGGCCGCGGGCCGCCGGGTCGGCCAGGCTCGCGCCCAGCGCCGCCGTGTCCGGGGCGGCCAGCCGTAGCTCCCTGGTCATCGCGGCCACCCCGGTGCGGCGTAGACGAGCGAGCGCACCGCCGGGTCACCCCAGGCCAGCTCGCGCAGCAGCGCATCGACGCCGTCGGCCGGGTCGATCAGCGAGATGCCCCTGGTGGCGTAGGACCGGGCCAGTTCGGGGCTGACCATCCCGCCGTGCACGCCCTCCGGTGCCCACGGTCCCCAGTGGACGGTCAGTGCCCTGGCCCCGGTGGCCTCCGCCCACGCGGTGCCCAGCGAGTCGAGTGCGTCGTTGGCCGCGGCGTAGTCGGCCTGGCCTGCGTTGCCCAGAGTGGCGGCGATGCTGCCGAAGAAGACGGTGAACCGGGGCGCTTCCGGCAGCTCTGCGAGCAGCGCCCGGGCACCTTCCACCTTGGTGGCGTACACCCTGGCGAAGGTCGCCGGGTCCTTGCCAGCCACCAGTTTGTCGGCGATCACCCCGGCGGCGAACACGACGCCGTCGATCCGGCCGTGCTCGGCGTGGACCTGCTTGACCAGCCTGCGTACCGCGCCGCCGTCGGTGGCGTCGACGCACTGGTAGCCGACCCCGCCCAGCTCCCGTAGCCGCGCGACGGTCGCGGCCACCTCCCTGGCGGCCAGCACCTCCCGCGCCATGCGGTCCACCTGTACCGCCGTCTGGCCGCCGCGGGCGGCCAGCGCCGACCGCAGCGCGGGCAGGTCCGCTGCCGGGGCGATGTCCGGTGGCTCGGGCCCGTCGGGCAGCGGTGTGCGGCCGGCCAGCTCGATCCGGCAGCCGCTCGCGCGGGCCAGTGCGACCGCGACCCGGGCGGTGATGCCCCGGCCGCCGCCGACCAGCAGCACCACGGACTCGGGCGACAGGCCCAGTGCGGCGGCGTCGGGTGTTCCGGTCCCGGCCAGCGGAGCCGGGACGATCCGGGTGCTCAGCCGGGTGTCGCCGGCGACGGTGATCACCGGCTCGGTGCCGCGGGTCTGCAGCTCGGTCGCCACCGCGTGGGCGATCTCCCCGGCCGGCTGGTTCGGGTCGAGCCGGATCAGCCGGGTCTGCGTGTCCGGGTACTCGTGGGCCAGCGTCCGGAAGAAGCCGGGCAGGCCCAGCGCGGCGGTGCCCGCCGGGGGCGCGACGGCGGCACACCAGCGGGGCGCGCCGGCCAGGATCTCCCGGAACAGCGGGTAGGCCGCGGGCAGCACCGGGTCGTCGTGGTCCGCCATGGCGTGCAGCGACACCAGGCCCTGGACCGGCCCGTCCGCCCGGTCGCCGACGACGGCGAGCGCGCCTCGTGCCGACAGCTGTCCCGCGACCTCCTCGGCCAGCTCGGCCGGGCCGCCTGCGACCAGCACGGTCGCGCCGACCAGGGCGACCGGGTCGTACAGGCCGTCGGAGGCCTCGACCGGTTCGACCAGGAACCGGGTGGCGCTGGAGGTCGCCACCGGGGCCGGGTCGAGCACGGCGGCCATCGCGGCCGCGGTGCGGGCCGCCACCAGGTCGTCCACCCGGTCCCGGGCGCCGGGGTGCAACGTGGCCAGTTCCCCGGCGATCTCGGTGCGCTTGATGGAGTCGACGCTGAGCCCGGCTTCCAGGTCCAGGCCCGGCTCGATCATGTCCTCCGGGTAGCCGGTGCGCCGCGCGATGACGCCGACGACGGCGGCCAGCGGCGTGGTCGCCGGTACCGGTTCGGGTTCGGGCTCCGGTTCCGGCTCGATCACCACGGGTTCGGCGACGGTGGCGGGTTCCACCTCCACGGCGCCGAGGTAGCCGAGCATGATCTCACGCTGGTTCTGGATGAACTCCCTGCTGCCGCGCAGGAAGTCGGCCACCAGCTCGTCGCGGGTGGACCGCCGGGCCAGCGTCACCACCGGCCCGGCCGGGCGCAGGCCGCCGGGCAGGGGTTGGCCGTCGGCCGTGCGCACCAGCTGGCCGTCGACCGTCCAACCCGGACGCCGTGGCACCGGCACGCCGCGCAGGTCGGCCGCGTCGCGCCCGTCGAACAGCCAGCCGGTGGACAGCTCCACCCCGGCGACGGCCAGCCCGGCCGCCGCGTGCAGGAACCCGGGAATGCCCCGGCCTCGCCCTTCGACGGCGATCGCGGTGTGCGGTCTGCCGTCCAGGATCGCGCCGACCAGGTCGGTCAGCACGTGCCCGGGGCCCGCTTCGACGAACACCCGGACGCCGCTGTCGTACATGGCCTCGATCTGGTCGGCGAACCGCACCGGCGCACCGATCTGTGCGGCCAGCTCGGCCCGGATCTCGTCCGGGCGTACCGGGTACCGTCCGGCGGCCCGGTTCGTCCACACCGGACGATCGGGCGCGCGCAGCGGGGTGCCGGCCAGTGCCCGCGCGAACGCCTCGCCCGCGCCGCTGACCACCGGGCTGTGGAAGGCACACGCCACCCGCAGCGGCACCACGGCCAGCCCGGCCGCGCGCAACGCGGCGACGGCGGCCGCCAGCGGTTGCGCCGGTCCGGAGATCACCACCTGGCTGGGCGCGTTGTGGTTGGCCACGACCACCCGTCCGGCCAGTCCCGCCGCGGTCAGCTCCCGCTCGACCGCCGCGGGTGCGGCGGCCACGGCCGCCATCCCACCAGGGTCGGTTCCGGCGGCCGCGCGGATGGCTTCGGCCCTGGCGCTGCTCAGCTCCAGCAGCCGGTGCGGGTCGAGCACCCCGGCGGCGGCCAGCGCCACCAGTTCGCCGTAGCTGTGCCCGGCGTAGGCGTCGGCGACCACGCCGAGCCTGCCCAGCAGGTGGTGGACGGCGAGCCCGGTGACGCCGAGCGCGGGCTGCGCCGTCGTGGTGTCCCGCAGCCGCTCGGCCTGGCCGGCACGTGACTGCTCGTCGAACGCGTCGGGCGGGAACATCGCCGCCGCCGAGGGGGCCGCGGCGGCGAACCGGTGGAGTTCGGGGAAGGCGACCAGCAGCTCGGCGAGCATGCCCGGCCGCTGGCTGCCCTGACCGGGGAACAGCACCGCCACCGGGGCGGTCTCGGTGTCCCGCGCGAGGTACACCCCGCCGTCCGGGTCGGCCTGCCCGGCGGCCGCGGCCCGCAGCTGCCCGGCGAGCTGGTCCAGGTCGCGTGCCACCAGCGCGATCCGGACCGGTCCGGTGTCGGCGGCGGCCTGCGCGGCGGCGGTCCTGGCGTAGTCGCGCAGCCGCCACGGGTGTCCCTGCGCGGCGGCCTCGGTGAGCTTGGCGAGCAGTTCGCCCGCGCGCTGGGCCGCCGCCGCGCCGCGGAAGGTGAACAGTTCGGCCGGCCATTCGGACAGGCCCTGCCGGACGCAGCCGGCGGAGTCGTGTCCGGTGAGGACGGCGTGGAAGTTGGTGCCGCCGAAGCCGAACGCGCTCACCCCGGCTACCCGTGCGGTGGGTTCGGCCAGCCACGGGGCGGGCGCCGACCGGAACACGAACGGGTCCGCGCCGTCGCGCCAGGCCGGGTTGGGCTCGCTGACGTGTGCCGTCGGCGGCAGCGTGCCGGTGTACACGGCGAGCGCGGACTTGATCAGCCCGGCCATGCCCGCGGCGCACTTGGTGTGCCCGATCTGCGACTTCACCGACCCCAGCACGCAGGCCCCGGGGTCGGCTCCGGCCTCGGTGAACAGCGTGGTGAGCGTTTCCAGCTCGGTCCTGTCGCCGACGACCGTGCCGGTGCCGTGTGCCTCCAGCAACCCGACCTGCGCCGGGGACAGGCCGGCGACGCGGTAGGCCCGTTCCAGCGCGCGGCGCTGGCCCGACGCGTTGGGGGCGGTCAGCCCGAGCGCGCGCCCGTCGCTGCCGCTGCCGACACCCTTGAGCACGGCGTAGATCCGGTCACCGTCCCGTTCGGCGTCGGCGAGCCGTTTGAGCACCACGCAGGCGACGCCCTCGCCCAGCGCGATGCCGTCGGCCGAGGCGTCGAACGGTTTGCAGGACCCGGTCGGCGACAACGCGCCGACCGAGGCGAACAGCAGGTAGTCCTCGATGCCGTTGTGCAGGTCGGCGCCGCCGCAGAGCACGACGTCGGCCGCGCCGGCCCCGAGTTCCTTGCAGGCGGCGTCCAGTGCGGCCAGCGACGAGCCGCACGCGGCGTCGATGGCGTAGCTGGCGCCGCCCAGGTCGAGCCGGTTGGCGATGCGGCCGGCGATGACGTTGGTCAGCCTGCCGGGGAAGGAGTCCTCGGTCAGCCGGGGCAGCCGCTCGTCCAGTTCGGGCGGCAGCTCGCCGAGGTGGGCGGGCAGCGTGATGCGCAGGTTGGTGGCGTTGGCCAGGTCGCTGTAGGCCTCCGCGCCGAACACCACCGCGGTGCGCGCGCGGTCGAAGCCGCCGTCGGCGTACCCGGCGTCGGCCAGCGCCCGCCGCGCGGTCTCCAGTGCCAGCAGCTGGACGGGCTCGATCGCGGTGAGCGCGTTCGGCGGAATGCCGTACCGCAGCGCGTCGAACGGGATCTCGGGCAGGAAACCGCCCCATTTGGACGGTGTCCGGGAGGTGTCACCGGGGTCGTCGCCGAAGTACAGGCCCGGGTCCCACCGGGTGTGCGGCACCTCGCGGATGGCGTCGACGTTGCCCAGGACGTTGGCCCAGTAGCCGGCCAGGTCGGTGGCGCCGGGGAACAGGCAGGACATGCCGACCACCGCGATGTCCAGTGGCCGCGCGGGGTTCTCGGCTGGCTCGGTACGGCGCCGGGGCGCCCGCCACCGGGCGGCGCCCTCGGTGACCTCGGTGTGCAACTGCCGGATGGTGGTGACCTCGTCCCGCAGCAGCGCGGCCTGCCCGGCCATGAACAGGCCCTCGTCGAGCTGGGCCTGCTCGCCGACCTCGACCAGCTCGTCACCGTCGCGGCGCAGGCCCTTGCTCGCCACCCGCAGCCTGCCGACGTTGAGCTGTTCCAGGCGCTGCCAGACGTCCCGCTCGGCATGGCCGTCGGCGCGCAGCGCGGCGGCGGTGGCGGCGAAGGTCTCGGTGAACGGGCTGGGCACGCAGCGGGTGGCGTGGCCGGGCGCGGTCTCCAGCAGCTCGGTGCGTTCGGCCGCCAGCACCTGGCGCTGGAACGCCGGGCCGACCGCGCCGTGCGCGACCGCCTCCTCCGTGCACAGGTAGGCCGTGCCCATCAGCACGCCGACACCGACCCCTCGCCGTGCCAGGGGTTCGGCGAGCGCGGCGACCATCGCGGCGGAGCGGGCGTCGTGGATGCCGCCCGCGAACAGCACGTGCACGTCGTCGGCGCGGCCACCGGCGGCGAGGAACTCCTCCAGGACACCGACCTGGCACTCCCACAGCGAGAAGCTGGTCCGCGGGCCGACGTGCCCGCCGCACTCGGAGCCCTCGAAGACGAACTTGCGGGCACCAGCGGCGAGGAACTGGCCGAGCAGGCCCGGCGACGGGACGTGCAGGAACGTGGCGATCCCCGCCTCTTCCAGTGTCCTGGCCTGGTCCGGGCGGCCACCGGCGATGAGGGCCGCGGGCGGGCGGACCTGCCTGATGGCGTCGAACTGCGCCGCCCGCACCTCCGGTGGCGCGAACCCGAGCAGGCCCGCGCCCCACGGCCGCCCGGCCAGTGCGGCCGCGGTGTCGTCGAGCAGCCGCCGGGTCTGCTCGCCGGAGGCCAGTGCCAGCGCGACGAACGGCAGTCCGCCGTACTCGGCGACCGACGCCGCGAACGCGGGCTGGTCGCTCACCCTGGTCATCGGTCCCTGCGCGACCGGCAGCGCGGTGCCGAACCGCCTGGCGAGCCGGTTTCCCTTGTCCAGTACCGGTTCGCTGCCCCGGTCGGCGATGGCGGCGAGCACCGCGCGGACGGCGCGGGCCACCGTCGCGTAGCGCTGGGTGAACCGGCCGGCGAGGAAGGTGTCCTGGCCGACGGGCAGCGGAGCGCGGCCGTGCCGGGTCAGCGTCCGCACGCCGCCGGTGACCGTGCTCTCGGTGCCGTCACTGCCGGCGATGGTCTCCCTGACCTCGTCCGGCAGGCCCGATTCGGGAAGCAGGGCGAGCTGGGTGTCCAGCACGACGCCGGCCGCTCCCCCGGCGACCGCGGCCGCCGCGGTGTGCGGGCCGATGCCGCCGCACACCCAGACCGGGTACGGCTCGACCGCGGTGGCGGCGTCGGCGAGCACCTGCTGCAGGAGGACGAACGAGCCCAGCTCGCTGACCCGCCCGCCCGCCTCGTTGCCGCGCACCACCACGCCGTCGGCACCGAGGTCCATGGCCAGGCGGGCCTGCCGGGCCGACGTCACCTCGACCAGCACGCAACAGCGGTTCGGGATATCGGCGATCTGCCAGGGCGCGTCCCAGTCCAGCAGCACCACATCGATCCGGCCGGCGTGGTCGTGTGCCTCCTCTGCGGTCAGTCCGCAGTCGACCGGAACCCGGACGCCGATCGCGTTCCCGCGGGCGCGCTCGGCCGCCGTGGCGAGCGCTCCACGCGCCCCCGGGCCGCCGGAACCGAGGTCCAGCACACCGATTCCGCCGGACAGGCTGACCGCGACCGCGGCCGCCGCGGACGGGGTCACGCCGAGGACCAGCTCGGGGCGCTCGTCGTCGTGGCCGGTCATCGGTTCACCCGCCGCTGCTGCTCGGTGATCCACGCGTCGGGGTCGGCCGCGCGCCGCATGCTCATCTCGGCCACCTCCGGGTGCGGCAGGATCAGGAACCGTTCCTCCTCCAGCCCGGCGACCGCCGCCTCGGCGACGTCGCCCGGTTCCAGCAGCGGGGCGGTGCTGGTGACGACCCGGGCGGCGACATGCCCGGTGCGGACCCCGGCCATCAGCAGGTCGGTGCGCACGCCCAGCGGGCACAGCGCGCTCACCCGCACGCCGGCCGCCTGGTAGGCACCGGCCAGCCACTCGGCGACGCCGACCGCGGCGTGCTTGGTCACCGAGTAGGGCGCGTCGCCGGGCAGGCCGAGCAGGCCGGCGGCGGAGGCGGTGATCAGCAGGTACCCCTCGTGGCGACGCACCATGCGGGGCAGCACGGCCTGCGCCAGGTAGACGTGGGCGAGCACGTTGATCGCCCAGGTGCGCGACCACACCTGGGCGGGGGCGTGGATGCCCTGCCCGGTCGCCACGCCGGCGTTGGAGCACACCAGGTCCAGCGGGCCGAAGGCGTTCTCCGCGGCCGTGACCAGTTCGCGTACCTGGTCGGGTTCGGCGACGTCGGTGCACATCTCGACGACCTCGACGCCGAGTTCGCGGACGTCGGCGGCGGTGCGCCGGACCCCCACCTCGTCGATGTCGGCCACCACGATTCCGCGTGGCTGCTCAGCGGCGAACCGCAATGCCATTGCCGCGCCTATTCCGCGACCAGCCCCGGTGACCAGGACCGCTTTGTCCTGCATTTTCACGTGACTCCTCACCGACGAAGAGATTCGCCGCCGAACTGGCGATCAACAGATGAAGTTAGTAACGAATCCACAGCAGAGTCAAGAATGCCCCGACGCTTACGCGGGGCGTGACACAATTCGCGCCACGGCGTCGTACGAACGCGAGCAATGTCGATGGAACAGCAGGTCATCGGCCCTGGATGCCAAAGCGCGGGCCAGCTGAATGAAGACCGGTGACAACTTTTCACGCGAATATCTTTCAGGCCTTGCGCCCACTTGCCCGGCCGCGTACCCGCTGGCTAACTTACTGAGCGGTAGCGAAACTCTGAACAACGCTCCCTACCATCCGGAGAATTCGCATTCGAAAGTTCCGCGAATTCGTATCACCGTTGATACCACGGAAGGATGATCGTGAAACACCCACGAGGTTCCAAGAGACTGGCCCGGGGGCTCATGGCGGCTGGCTCCGCCGGGGTCGTCGCGGCCGGTCTGTTGCTCACCAGCGGCATCGGTTCGGCCGAGCCGCACAAGCTGACACTGAAGATGGACTGCGAGTTCCCGCTGATCCTGACCCAGACCGTCAGCGTCGAGATCAACGCCGATTTCCCGAGCACCATCCCGGTCAACACGCTCACTCCCGAGTTCAAGATCGACACGGTCGCGAACGCGGGTGCGACGGCGACCAACGGCCTGCGTGCCGTGCAGGCGGCGAAGATCTCCGGCAAGGCGATCGCCAAGGCGCACCTGAAGGCGCCCGGCCTCGACCTGCCGCTGGAGATCGAGGCCACCGTGCCGGAACAGCCTGTTCCGGCACAGAACCAGCCGCTGGTGCTCAAGGCGTCGGCCACCGCTCCGGCGGTGTCGTTCCCGCAGCCGGGGACCGCGACCATCCTGGTCAACGACATCCAGCTGAAGGAACTGCACCCGAAGAAGGCCGACGGGACCGACACCGGCCTCGGCGTGTTCGACGCCCCGTGCAAGCAGCACGACGGCCAGAACCACGTCCTGGGCACGGTCGAGGTGACCGACGGCGGCGGTGACCCCGCAGGTGACCCGGCCGGCGATCCTGCCGGTGACCCCGCTGGCGACCCGGCAGGCGACCCCGCTGGCGACCCGGCAGGCGACCCGGCCGGTGACCCTGCAGGCGATCCCGCGGGTGACCCCGCTGGCGACCCGGCCGGTGATCCGGCTGGCGACCCGGCGGGTGACCCGGCTGGTGACCCCGCGGGCGGTCCGGGTAACCCGATCGAGTACGGGTTCAACCTGGCCGGCTCGTCGTTCATCAAGACCCCGAACGGCACCGTGAAGCTCACCGGCGGAATCGACGCCAAGTACGACCTCGCGACCGGCAAGTTCGACGCGGATCTGAAGCTCGACCCGACCACCGGCGAGTTCAAGATCATGAACTTCCTGCCGACCACCGCGAGCATCGAGTTCACCCCGGAGGGCAGGACCACCGGGACCCTGATCGACGGCCAGCTGAAGTCCACCTCCGCGGAGTGGATCACGCTGACGTCGGTGAAGGCGTTCGGCTTCCCCATCGGCGGCGGCGCCGAGTGCCGGACGGTCGAGCCCGCGAAGATCAGCCTCGCCTCGAAGCCCGGCTTCGACCCGCTCGCCGGTGGCAAGCTCACCGGCGGGTACGACCTGCCCGGCGTGAAGGGCTGCGGTTTCCTCAACGACTGGATCAGCATGTTCACCGCTGGTCCCGGCAACACCGTCGACGTCGACCTGACGCCGAAGAAGGCAACCAGCTGATCCGCTCCATCCGGAGGGGCCCCATGCTCGCCATGGGGCCCCTTGCTCATGAACGGGCGCCCAAGCACGTGAAGGCCACCGTCACCACGTCTCGCGTCAGGGCCCCGGCGAAGTCGGTCGCCGGGCGTGAGCGAGGGGGCTTTACGGGCGAAGAAGGGTAGTAAAGCTCCCTTGCTGCCTTACGGGTGTGGCTGGTGGGGCTGCCGTGGCCCGCGATGCCAGCGGGACACCTGGGAGCGCGTGAAGGCCGAGTTCCTGTCGCCAGACGTGGTGAAGGTGGCCTTCACGTGCTTGGGGCCTTCACCGGCACGGGAACGGCGTAGCGTGACCAGTCTCGTCACTCGATCTAGCCTGGAATGCACACAGCGTCACTCGAATTAACGAAATCATGATCCGATTAGTCCAAGCGGTGGTACGCAGTTTGCGCCACAATGATCACCCTACTCGGACAGGTGGGTGATGCCGGAGTGCGTGCAGCGGGGGCCACACACGACGTGTTACCGGCCGAGGTGACGACCTACGTCGGCCGGCGGGCGGAACTGTCCGAGCTGCGCAGGTTGCTCGGCGTCTCGCCGGTCGTCACCCTCACCGGCCCGGGCGGCGTGGGCAAGACCCGGCTGGCGCAGCGCGCGGCCGCCGCCGTGCGGGCCGCGTTCCCCGGCGGGCTCGCCTTCGTCGAACTCGCCGACCTGCGCGAACCCCAGCTCCTCGTCGACACGGTCGCGCAGCGGCTCGGCCTCGGCGACCGGGCCGCCCGCCCGCGTATCGACGTGCTCGTCGACCACCTGCGTGGCAGACGGCTGCTGCTGGTGCTCGACAACTGCGAGCATCTCGTCGCCGCCTGCGCCCAGTTCGTCAGCACGCTGACCACCTCGTGCCCGGACCTGGTCGTGCTCGCCACCAGCCGCCAGTCCCTGGCCGTCGCCGGTGAGCACGTCCTGCCGGTGCCGCCACTGACCGTCGAGGGCAGCTCGCCCGCACTGCTGGCGCAGTCCGACGCCGTGCGGCTGTTCGTCGACCGGGCCACCGCCGTGGTGCCCTCGTTCCGACTGACCGAGGACAACACCGCCGACGTCGCCCGGCTCTGCCGCGCCCTGGACGGACTCCCGCTGGCCATCGAGCTGGCGGCGGTCCGGCTCCGGTCGCTGTCGGTCGGCCAGCTCGCCGACCGGCTGGACAAGCGATTCACCCTGCTCACCACCGGCGGATCCCGCGGGCCGAGCAGGCACGGGACGCTGCGCTCGCTGGTCGACTGGAGCCACGAGCTGTGCACCGAGCAGGAGCGGCTGCTGTGGGCACGCGCGTCGGTGTTCTCCGGCACGTTCGACCTCGACGCCGCCGAGGCGGTCTGCTCGGGCGACGGCCTGGACACGGCCTCCGTGCTCGACGTGATCGACCGGCTGCTGGACAAGTCCATCCTGCACCGCGACGACGTCGAAGGCGTGGCCCGCTACCGGATGCTGGAGACCATGCGGCAGTACGGCGCCCAGCGCCTGCGGGCCGCCGGCGACACCGAGCACTACCGGCGGCGGCACCGCGACTGGTTCTTCGAGCTGACCCGGCGGTTCGAGGCGGAGTGGATCAGCCCCGCCCAGGTCACCTGGATCAGCAGGCTGCGCCGGGAACACGCCAACCTGCGGGTGGCACTCGAGTTCTGCGCCACCGCGCCGGACGAGGCCGCGGTGGGCCTGCGGGGCCTGCCCCCGTTCAAGGAGTACTGGATCATCACCGGCCTCACCGAGGGACGGCTGTGGCTGGACAAGCTGCTCGGCGTCACCGGCGAGGACACCCCGAGCCGCGCCCACGTCCTGTGGATCTACGCGTTCTACGCCCTCGTACAGGGTGACCTGCCCGCCATGGAACGCGCGCTGGCCGCGGCGACGGAGACCGCCGACCGCGACGGCGACGAGAGCGCGCTGGCCTACGTCGACCACGTGCGCGCCTACGCGGCGCTCATCGGCAACGACATGGCCACCGCGGCGACGTTGTTCGAAACGGCGATCCGCTCGTTCCGCGAGCAGGGCGACCGTCCCGGCGAACTGTGGTCGACCTTCAACCACGGGCTGGCGCTGAGCCTGTCCGGCCACTACGAGCGGGGCCGCCGGATCCTGCGCGACAGCATCGCCACGCTCGCCGCCAACGGGGAGCTGTTCTGGCGGTCGTGGGCACTGTGGTCGCTCAGCGCCGCGGAGTACCTGCACGGCGACATCGCCGACGCCACCGGCGACGCACTGGAGATGCTGCGCCTGCAACGGCAGGTCCACGACAAGGTCATCCTGGCGTTCGGCCTGACCGTGCTGGCCGGCTGCGCGACCCGCAGCGACGAGCCACGCCGCGCGGCCCGGCTGCTGGGCGCGGCGACGACGGTCTGGCAGACGCTGGGGGCCACGCCCAACAACTACGCGGCGTTCGTCGAACCACGCAACCGCGACGTCGACACCGTCACCGGCCAGCTCGGGGTCGAGGACGCGGCCGCCGAGTTCCTCGCAGGCACCGGACTGTCCACAGAGGACGCCGTCGCCTACGCGCTCGGCGAGGTGCCCGCCGAGCCGGACGCCGCGGTGCCGTTCCGCAGCCCGCTGACCAAGCGGGAGACGCAGATCGCCGAACTGGTGGCGATGGGCATGACCAACCGGGAGATCGCGGAGCGGCTGGTCATCTCGCGGCGCACGGCCGAGACCCACGTCGACCACATCCTCGGCAAGCTCGGCTACACCAACCGGGCCCAGATCGCGGCCTGGTTCACCGATCGGCACACCCCGCCCGCATGAGCCGGGCACGCACGGCGACCTCCAGCTCGAACCGGTGCTGCGGGTCGTCCAGCGACGAGCCCAGCACCTCCTCCAGCTTGTGCATCCGGTACCGGACGGTCTGCGCGTGCACCTGGAGCCGGTCGGCGACCGCCGCCACCCGGCCCCGGCTGGCCAGCCACTCGTGCAGCGTCACCAGCAACCGTTCCTGCTGCGCCTCGGCGAGCGTGTCCAGCGGCGCCAGATGCCGGTCCACCAGCGTGTCGATCAGCATCTCGTCGGCGAACAGCGCGAGCGGGAGCTGGTGATCGGCGCAGTCGACGACCGGAAGCGCCGGGATCACCCCGCGGTCGGCCAGGTCGAGCGCGCGGCGGGCCACGCGCAGCGACGACGGGCACTCCTCCAAGGGCACCACCGGTCCGACGGCGGCCCGCCAGCCCGGCAGGCTCGCGGCGACGCCCGCGGCGTCCAGCCGGTCCCCCGGCGCCACCAGGCACGGCGCCTGCCCGGACAGGTCGGCCAGCACCGCCGACGGCAGCGCGGCGGCGGCCCCCCGGTCGTCCGGTGCGCGCAGGGCGACCACGGTGACCGTCGCCGGCAGCGGCCAGTTCGCCAGCCTCGCGGCGTCGGCGAGTGCGCGGCCACCGGCCGGTGCCTCCGCGGTCAGCAGGTGCAGTAGCTGGGCACGCCGGGCATCCAGGCCGTCGGCGGCCTCGGCGCGTGCCGCCGCGTACCCCTCCGCGCAGTGCAGGGCCAGCTCGTCGAACCGCGCGGCGACGGTGTCGGCGCAGCCCCGCGTCCACTCCGCCGACGCGCCCCGCGACCGCAGGAACTCCCACAGCCGCCGCCCGGCGAGCCCGCCCGCGATCCGGAACGCCTCCTGCACCGCGTCGAGCGACCGGCCGTCGGCGAACTCCACCGAGCCGAGCCCGCGGACCACGCCGGACCAGTCCTCCCGCGCGACGGTGGGGTCGACGAGGGCGTCCACCCCGTGTTCCAGCACGGCACGGACGGCCCCGGCCGCGACCTTGCCGAACGGGCCGTCCAGCACGTCGCGGTACTCGGCGACGGCCCGCCGCACGCCGGCGACGACCTCGGCGGCCACCTGGTCGGCGTGACCGCGGAAAGCCAGCACCAGCTCGCGGTGCCCGGGACGCAGTCCCACCGTGCCGTCACCCGTTCGCTGCCGGGGAGGCCGCGGCACCGGCATCACCGGCGCCACGACCTCGCTCAGCCGACTCCACTGTCGAACCACCATCTGCAGCTCCCGATCAGAAAACCCACCCAGGGCCACCCAGCATGGCGATCAAGGAACCGGTCCCGCGTCCGGAGAACTACGTATGCCACTACGTAGGGGGAGCCGCGCCACCCTGGCCACGGTCTCCCCTGCCCGGCGCAGCACGCTGGTCGGCGCGAACACCAGGTCGACCGCGATCACGGCGAGCGAGAAGAACGGCAGGCCCAGCAGCAGCGCGATGCCGAGGTGCTCGGCGATCAGGCACACCAGCAGCACGTTCTTCACCCTGCGGTTGACCAGACTGAACGGGAAAGCCAGCTGGACGGCCATGGTGGCGTAGGTCAGCACGAGCACCACGACGGCGTGAGCGGACAGCAGCTCGGACACCGCTGGCAGCACGGCGAAGTCGTCGATCCGCAGCGAGAAGTACACGGCGGTGCCGTCGGCCCAGCGGGTGCCCTGGGTCTTGAGCAGCCCGGCGGTCAGGTACAGCAGGCAGATCTGCGCCATGATCACCAGCAGCGCGGCGTTGTGGGTCAGGTTGGCGATCGCGTCCAGCACGGCCCGCTCACGCTGCCTGCGCCTGCTCGCCCACCACAGCGCCTGGACCAGCCAGGCGCCCCAGAACGCCACCGCCCAGCCGGCCGTGAGGTGACCGGTGACGGTGGCCGCCAGCAGTCCGGCCCCCGTGGCACCCCACAGCGGGTACCCGGCCGCGCCGTCGCGGCCCCGGCGCGCGTCCAGCGACCAAACCTGCCCGCAGCGGGTGAACGTCAGGTAGATCGCCACCAGGTGCAGGATGTTGTCGCCGCCGTTGTTGACCAGGCTGTTGCGGTTCTGCAGCGACAGCACTCCGATCAGGAACAGGATCGCGGCGGTCCGCGTCCGCCAGCCCAGCAGCAGCGCCACGCTGGCGGCGATGGCGAACAGGTAACAGGCCTCGAACCAGACCGCGCCGTCCGACCAGAGCAGCACGCTGAACGCGCCGGAGCGTGCGGTGGCCCGCTGCGCCAGCTCCCAGCTGAACGGCCCGTCCGGGCCGAACAGCTCGTGGCGGTTGGGCCATTCTCTGATCAGGTACGCCAGCCAGGTGCCGGCGACGCCGATCCGCACGGCCGCCGTCTGGTAGGCGCCCAGCGCCGTGCCGGTGACCCGGTCGTAGAGACCGGCGAGGCGGCTCACGGCCGGTCCGCAGGCGTCACGGGCCACCACGGCAGCTCCCGGTGGGTGGGCCCGGCCGCCTGGCCCGCCGAACGCCACGGCGGATCCGGCACCGGCGTGGTGACCAGCCTCAGCTGCACCCGGACCGCCGCCGGGTCCAGCCGAGTGAGCGCGATCCGCCGCAGCAGCGCCTCGGCGATCAGGCCGTTCTCGCCCAGCGCCACCTCCCGCCGGTCGTGGGTCTGCACGTAGCGGCGCCACGCCTTGCGCAACTGGTCGCGGGTGTCGCTGGGCAGCGGGTTGCCCCTGGTCCGCTCGTGGTCGACGGCGGACAGGTCGGTCCAGCCGGTCCGCCGCGTCGAGCCGCCGGCATCCGGGACCTCCGCGCGGGCGTGCACGGCGGTGTTGACGTGCGGCGGCTCGGGGGCGAACAGGTTCCAGTTCTGCACGAACTCCGGCGACATGTACTCGTGGATGGCATCGCCGTACCGGTCGCTGAGCACGTTGTCCGGCGCGAGGTAGAGCGCGGTCAGTCCGATGTGGACAGCCGCGGCGGCGGCGAGCACCGCCGCCGCGGCGCCCACGACGGCCCGCGCGATGCGTTCCACGGCGTGCTCAGCAGTTCGAGCCCGCGGGGACACCGGCGACACGGTCGCGCATGAACGCCAGCGCGTCGGCGTTGCCGGTGTAGACCAGGGTGATGTGGTCGGACTGGTAGGCCTTCCAGGTCAGCTTCACGCCCTGCGCGCAGTAGGCCGAGCGCAGTGCGGCCGCCTGCCCGAACTGCACCAGGTCGTCCTGCTCACCGTGGTACTGGTAGACGGGGACGCGCGGGGGTGTGCCGCCCAGCTTGTTCTCCCCGACCCTGGCCAGCCACTCCGGGTCGACCAGCGGGCTGCTGGTCAGGTAGTCGCGCAGCCGCTTGTTCTCGTACTTCAGCAACAGGTCCAGCGTGCATTCATCGGCGTTCATCGCGTTGACGGCGGCGCGGCCGGCGTCGTTCAGGCTGGGCCCGAGATCCAGGTCCGGGTAGGCGTTGTCCAGTCCCAGCAACGCGAACAGCAGCAGGCCGAAACCGCGCTTGCCCTCCAGATACAGCGCCACCTCGGTCAGGTCGGCGGGGACGCCGCCCGCGACGATGCCGATCAGGTCCAGCTCGGCGGCGTACTCCGGCTGGAGCTGGCCCGCCCACATCGACGCGCCGCCGCCCTGCGAGTAACCACGCAGCATCACCTTCGCCGACGGCGAGATCCCGGACTGCGGCAGCCGCTGCGCCGCCCGTACGACGTCGAGCAGGGCGTGCCCTTCGGCGCGCCCGGTGACGTAGGTGGCCTTCGGCTCGGGCCGGTAGCCCTCGTAGTCGGGTACCGCGACGGCGTAACCGCTGTTGAGCAGGTCGTTCAGGGCGGGCTGCTCGTAGAAGGCGTGCCGGTCGATCATGTTCGACGGCCGGCACTTGAACGCCGGTCCCTGCGTGCCGGGGGCGAAGCCGACGAGCGGGGCCTTCGCCGGGTCGGCGCCGCGCGGCACGATCACCGTGCCGGTCATCGCGGTGCGCTCGCCGAGCGCGTTGGTCGACAGGTACATGACCTGCCAGGCGGCCGGCGGCGTGCCCAGCGGGCCGGACTTCGACGGCCGCCACCGGATGACGTCGCCCGGCTTTCCCTCCGGCAGCGGGCTGGGCGGGACGAAGAAACTGTCCCCCGGTGGCGCCGGATCGGGCGGCGGTTGCGCTGACAGCGCCGGAACCGCACACAGCACGGAGCCCGCCACCAGGGCGGTGATCACGACCGAAAGAATCCTGCGCCTCATGCGCCGGAAAAGTAGCCGCGGGGCCGCACTGGAAACAATCACGACCCGAAACGGAAACCCGGGCCGACGCCAGCTTTGTCATTTCCGGACAATGGCGATCTTGCTGTTTTGTTCGTTTGACGGCCGCGATCACGGGGGTTATTTTCCGTGGATGAACAGGCAGCAACCGCAGAATGCTGTCCCGCTGAGTTCGTCACAGAAACTCTGGAACAGGATTCCCGCTCAGCTCGCGGAAAAGGTGCGCCCGCTGACCGGCGCATTGATCCACGACGCGGTCCGGGAAATCCAGCGTACCGTTCCCGCCTACGATCAGCCGTTGGAAGGCAAGTTCCACGACGTGCTGGTGGGCTGCACGACGATGGCGATCGAGACCTGTTTCGACGCGATCTGCGATCCGCACTCGCTGCGGGCCGACTGGAAATCGGTGTTCCGCTACGGCGGGCGGGTGGAGTTCCACGAGGGCCGCACGATGGACGCCATGCAGGCGGCGATCCGGATCGGCGCCAGGGTGGTCTGGCGACGGCTCAACACCGTCGGCAGGCACATGGGGATCAACCCGGAGATCCTGTTCACCACGGCCGAGGCGATCTTCGCCTGGGTCGACGAGGTCAGCACGACGGCGGTCGAGGGCTACCTGGAAGCACAGGCCGAGGCCGCCGGCGCGACCGAACTGCACCGCAGGCGGCTGCTCGCGGCGATCCTGGCCGAGCAGGGCGTCTCGGCGCCGGCACTCGCCGATCTGGCCTCGGCGGCGGAGTGGGACCTTCCCGCCAGGGTCACGGTGATCGCGTTCCGGCAGCCCGAGGGCGAACCGCCGTCCGGGCTGTCCCTCGGCGGCCGGGTGCTGGTCGACCTGGACAGCGCCGAGCCGTGCCTGGTGGCGCCCGAGCCGGACGCCGACCTGGACGAGATCACCCGCAGGCTCGGCGGGGTGCGGGCGGCGGTGGGACCGACCGTCGCACTCGCCGACGCGCACCGGTCCCGGGCCCGTGCCCGCCGCGCGCTCGCGCTGGCGCAACGCGGCCTGCTGCCCGACGACCCGGTCATCCGCTGCGCCGACCACCTGCCGACGCTGGTGCTGTTCGCCGACGACTTCCTCGCCGCGCACCTGGCCAAGCACGTGCTGGCGCCGTTCGACACGCTGCCCGCCAAGCAACGCGACCGGCTGGTCACCACGCTGCGGGTGTGGCTGGAGACCCGCGGCGGGGTGACCGAGGTCGGCCGCAGGCTCGGCCTGCACCCGCAGACGGTCCGGTACCGGATGAACCAGATCAGCGAGCTGGTCGGCGACCGGCTCACCGACCCGGACGAGCGCCTGCTGGCGGAAATGGTGCTGCGGACGCGTTAGCGCGTGAACACCGACCGGACGAAGAACGCCACGTTGGCCGGCCGCTCGGCGAGCCTGCGCATGAAGTAGCCGTACCAGTCGGCGCCGTAGGGCAGGTAGACCCGCACCCGCGACCCGGCCGACACGAGCCTGCGCTGCTCGGCGACGCGGATGCCGTAGAGCATCTGGTACTCGAAGCTGGCCGACGTGCGCACGGCCTCCTCGGCGAGCCGCCCGGCGATGGCGATCATCCTCGGGTCGTGCGTGGCCACCATCGGGTAGGCAGCGGACTCGAACAGGATGCGCAGGCACCGGACGTAGGCGCGGTCGACGTCGGCCTTCGCGGTGTAGGCGACCGAGGCCGGCTCCGCGTAGGCGCCCTTGACCAGCCGCACCCGTGAGCCCTCGTAGGCCAGCGCCCGGCAGTCGTCCTCGGTGCGGTGCAGGCAGGACTGCAGCACGGCGCCCAGCCACGGGTAGTCGGCCCGCAGCTCGCGCAGCACCTCCAGGGTGGAGTCGACCGTGCTGTGGTCCTCCATGTCGAGCGTGACCGTGGTGCCCGCGCGCCGGGCGGCCTCGCAGATCACCCTGGCGTTGTCCAGCGCGATCCGGTGGCCGTCGCCGGGCAGTGCCTGGCCGACGGCCGACAGTTTCACCGACACCTCGGCCCGCTCGCCGTGGCCGAGGTCGCCGAGCCTGCCGAGCAGGGCGACGTAGGCGTCGCGGACGGCCTCGGCCTCGGCCCGGCTGGTGGTGTCCTCGCCGAGGTGGTCGATGGTGACCGTCGCGCCCTCGCCGGTCAGCGCCTCGGTCGCGGCCAGCACCTGGCCGGTGGTCTCACCGGCGACGAAGCGGTTCACCAGGCGGCGCGACGCCGGGGTGGTGGTGACGAGCTTGCGCACGCGCGGGCTGCGCGAGGCCATCAGCAGTGGGGTACCGAGCATGGGCACACGGTACGACCGCGAGCCCGTCACGACTCCGGACAGCTGTCACGACAATGCCGTGATCTGTTGGACATATGCTCAACACATGCGGCCGGAGTTGCAGGACATCGTCGACGAGGTTTCGCGGCTGCTCGGCCGCCCGGCGACGCTGGAGGACCGGGACCTGAACCTGGTGGCGTTCTGCTCGCACGGCAGCGAGATCGACGAGATCCGGCGGCGGTCGATCCTGGAACGCCGGTCCTCCGCCGACGTACGCCGGTGGTTCGGCCGGTTCGGCATCGCGACGGCCGACGGTGCGGTGCGGATCCCGGCGGCGCCGGCCGAGGGTGTCCTGGCCCGGCTGTGCCTGCCCGCCCGGTGGAAGGGGCTGACCCACGGCTACCTGTGGCTGCTCGACGAGGAGCCCGGTGTCGACGACGACGCGGTTCCGGCCGCGCTGGCGCTGGCCGAGCGCGCGGGCGCGCTGATGGCGCAGCAGAGCCGGACCCGCGAGCAGCTGGAGTTCGCGGTGCGCGATCTGCTCTCCCCCGACCGGGAGGCCGTCGAGCGGGCCGCGACCGAACTGGACGACCAGGGCCTGGTGCGCCGCGGTGTTGCGGTGACGGCCGTCGAACTGCGGCTGCCGGGGCGTGCGGCGCTGGAGCCGGTGAACCTGTGGACACTGCCACGGTCGGTGCTGGCCTGGTCCGGCAGGCACCACACCACGCTGCTGGTGCCCGCGCCCGCCTCGGCCCACGACATCGCCCGGCGCGCACTGGACCTGCCCGGCCAGCGCACCGGCCTGCTCGCCGGGATCGGCGCACCGCGGCCGGACCTGACCGAGGCCGGTGCCAGCTGGCGGGAGGCCCGGCTGGCGGCGAGGGTCGCCGAGTCGGTGCCCGCGCTGCGGCCGGTCGCGGCGTGGGCCGAACTCGGCGTGTACCGGCTGCTGGCCTGCGGCCCGGAAGACGCGCTGACGTCGGCCGTGCTCGACCCGGCGGTGCGCCGCCTGCTCGAGCACGGCGATCCCGGCCTGGCCGGCACGGCGCTGACGTTCCTGGACCAGGCGGGCAACGTGGCCGCCACCGCGGCGGCCCTGTCGGTGCATCGGCAGACGGTGTACTACCGGCTGCGGCAGGTGGAGCGGGTCACCGGCCTGGACCTGTCCCGCGGCGACCACCGGCTGCTGCTGCACCTGGGCCTGTCCATGGCGCCGCTGCTGACCCCGCCCCCGGACGCTCAACGCACGTGAGACGTCAGGGCCCCGGCAAAGTCGGCGCTGGCGTCTGGCAGGCGGGCCGGAAGGCGGAACTCACGACATGGATCCGGTTCTCGTGTCGTGAGGTGACGGGTGACCGGTGATGCGGTTGTGACGCCTGGGACGGCTGGGACCTGTAGGTCCGCATGAAGGCCGAGTTCCTGTCGTCTCACGTGATGAAGGTGGCCTTCACGTGCTTCGCGGCGCCTGGTGTCACGGCCCGGCAGTCTCAGTGGTCACAGCAGGCTCGGCAGCCCCACTGGTCGCCACGAACGAGACAACCCCACGACCGGCGAACTCCCCCAATGTGGCATTGGGGGAGTTCAAGTACCCCAATGCCACATTGGGGTACACGCGACAAGCCACCCACACCGACTTCGCCGGGGCCCTCAATGAAGGTGGCCTTCACGCGCCGGTGGGGCACCGTCAGCCGGTCACCTGCCTGCCGTTGTACCGGCCGCAGGCCGGGCACACCACGTGCGGCGGCTTCAGCTCACCACATGCGGGGCAGCGGATCAGCTCCGGCGCGGTGATCTTCTTCCACTGCGCCCGGTGGTGCCGGACCCGCGAGCGCGACTTCTTACGGAACATCGAACTGGACATGAGTCGTCCTGGGAATGTGAGTCGAGTCAGGGCACGCTGAGCAGCCCTGCCGGTCGGCCGGCAGGGCTGGGTGCCGTAGCTAGGACGCCTTCGGCATCGCAGAGCGCTCGATGATCACGGCGCGACGGTAACCGGGCCGGCCCGGTACCGGCAAACCGTTTTCTGCCAGGATCGGCGAGTGTCCGAACTGGTCAGGAGCCTCCAGGAACGCACCGCCCGCGCGGTCCCGGCACGGCACGTCAGCGGCGCCGGCGGGTGGTGGCTGCGGCACGACGCCGCCGGCTCGTGGTGGGCGGGATCGGTACTGCCGCACCACGACGCCGCCCCGGCCGAACTGCCCGGCCGGATCGCCCACGCGGAACGGTTCTACGCCGGCCACGGCGCCACCGCCTGCTTCCAGATCAGCCCCGGCGCGTGCCCGGCCACCCTGGACGCCGCACTGGCCGCTCGCGGCTACGTCCTGCGCAGCCCGATGTCGCTGCGCACCGCCACCACCGCGACCCTCGTCGGCGAGCCGCGGCACGCCGTCCGGCTGGACGACCACCCGGCGCCGGACTGGATGCACGTCGCCGGAGCGGGCCCGGCGGAACGGGAGGTGCTGGACCGTATCCGGCTGCCCGCCGCGTACGCCACTGCCGTCATCGGCGGGACGCCGGTCGCCGTCGGCCGCGCGGTCGCCGACACCGGCTGGGCCGGGGTGTTCGGGATGGCGACCCTGCCCGAGGCTCGCGGAAGGGGCGCGGCCCGCGCGGTGCTCGCCGCACTGGCGGGCTGGGCCCGTGACCACGCGGCGGACCGGATGTACCTGCAGGTCGAACCCGGCAACACCGCCGCGGAACGGCTCTACGACCGGCTCGGGTTCACCGAGATCTGCGCCTACCACTACCGCACGACCAGCCCGACCGCCAGGCCCGCGACCAGCAGCCCGGCGGCGACCGCGGTCACCAGCTGACCGCGGCGCCCGGTCAGCACCCGGCCGAGCAGGGCTCCACCACAGGCCAGCAGCAACTGCCAGCTCGCCGAGGCCGCGAACGCGGCGAGCACGAACACCGTCCGCTCCCCCGCGTCCGCCGCCACCTCGGCCTGGCCGCCGAGCACCAGCACGGTGAAGTACACGACGGTGAGCGGGTTGAGCAACGTGACGCCGAACAGCCCCAGGTACGCCCGCGCGGCGCGGACCGGCGGCTCCTCCGCCGCGGGACTCCGGTAACGCCGGATCCCGCTCACCACGCCGTGTCCGGCCAGTCCGATGAGGACGGCGGCCGAACCCCAGCGCAGCTGGGCGGCGACCGGTTCGATCAGCGGGGCGAGGGCGGCGCCGCCGGCAACGGCCAGCGCCGCGTACAGCCCGTCCGCCGTCGCCACCCCGAGCGCCGCGGACACGCCGGTGCGCAAGGAGGTGCGGGCGGTGAGCGACACCAGGTAGACCGCGACGGCCCCGACCGGAACGGCGATGCCGTAACCGGCCGCGAGGCCCGCGGCCAGCGCCTCGATCACGTCCGGAGGCTGGTCGCTCCCGGCTCGGGGCCGCGCTGCTGTCGCGCCGGCACGAGACGTGCGACGGCGGACGACAGGACCACGGCGATCGGGAACATGCGGCGATCGTGCCGTCCGCCACGTTCGGGGGCAATCGGTTTTGCCGGCGGAATGCGATCACCGCCCGCCGCGTTGCCGCCGGCATGAAGGCAATCACCCAGGCCGGATACGGCGGCCCAGAAGCGCTGACCCTGACCGAGCACCCGGAGCCGAAGGTCGGCCCGAGCGAGGTACTCGTCGAGGTGCGGGCAGCCGGGGTCAACCCGGTGGACTGGAAGCTCGGCGCGGGCTACCTGGACGAGATCATGGAGTCGGTGTTCCCGATCATCCCGGGCTGGGACGTCGCCGGTGTGGTGACGGCACTGGGCCCGGACGTGCCCGAGTTCGCCATCGGTGACGAGGTCTACGGCTACATCCGCAAGGACGTCGCCCAGCTCGGCGCCTACGCCGAGCGGGTCGCGGCGAGCGTGCGGATGCTGGCCCGCAAGCCCGCGTCGCTGAGCTGGGAGCAGGCCGCCGGTGTCCCGCTGGCCGGGCTGACCGCGCTGCAGTCGATCGACCGGGTGCACGTGGCCAAGGACGACACCGTCCTGATCCACGGTGCGTCCGGCGGGGTCGGCTCGCTCGGCGTGCAGATCGCCGTCGCCCGCGGTGCCCGGGTGATCGGAACGGCCAGCGAGCGCAACCACGACTTCCTGCGGTCCCTCGGCGCCGAACCGGTCAGCTACGGCGACGGCCTCGCCGACCGGGTCCGCGCGCTGGCCGACGGGGTGGACGTGGTGCTGGACTTCGTCGGCGGCGGTGCCGTGCACGCCTCGGCCGGGTTGCACCGCGACGCGTCCCGCCTCGTCTCCATCGCCGACGGCGACGCCGCCGGGCTGGGCGGGCACGTGCTGTGGGCACGCCCCGACGCGGCTGGACTGACCGAGCTGGCGCGGCTGGCCGACGAGGGCGCGCTGACGGTGCACGTCGACCATGCGCTGCCGCTGGCCGAGGCGGGCCGGGCGTGGCAGCTCAGCCAGGAGGGCCGCACCCGCGGCAAGATCGTGCTGACCGTCGGCTGACCTTTGCGGTATACAGAGTCCGCATTGGCGGGTGGCTCTGGGGGACGCGATGGAGCGGGACCGGCGCGGGTTCCGGCGGGTACTGGCCGCGAGCATGGCGGGCGCCGTGCTGGAGTGGTACGACTTCGCCGTCTACGGCGTACTGGCGGCGACCGTGCTGGGCCCGCTGTTCTTCCCCGGTGACGACCCGGTCGCCAAACTGCTGGCGGCGCTGGCGACGCAGGGACTGGGGTTCGTGGCCCGCCCGCTGGGCGGCGTGGTGTTCGGCCACCTCGGTGACCGGATCGGCCGCAAACCCATGCTGGTCACCACGTTCCTGCTGCTGGGCACCGCGACGGCGCTGATCGGCGTGCTGCCGACCTACGAGCAGGCCGGCCTCACCGCGACGGTGCTGCTGGTGGTCCTGCGGATGGTGCAGGGCTTCGCGCTCGGTGGCGAGTTCGGCGCTGCCGTGCTGCTGGTCAGCGAGTACGGCGAGCCCCGGCGGCGCGGGTTCTGGGCGTCCTGGCCGCAGGCCGGTGCCCCGGCGGGCACCGTGCTGGCGACGGTGGTGATCACCGTTCTGGGCGCGGCGCTGCCCGGCACGGCGTTCGACGACTGGGGCTGGCGGATCGCGTTCCTGTTCGCGCTGCCGCTGCTGGCCGTCGGCTTCTGGGTACGCAGCGGCATCGAGGAGTCGCCGGTGTTCCGGCAGGCCCGCGAGGCCGCCGGGCAGCGGCCGCGGTCCAGCATCCTGCAGGCACTGTCGAAGCCGCGCGCGGTGCTGCTCGGGCTCGGGGTGCGGCTGGGCGAGAACGTCGCCTTCTACGTGTACACGGTGTTCGTCATCGCCTACGCCACCACCTACGCCGGATTCGCCAGGGGTGACGTGGTGCTCGCGGCGGCCGCGGCGTCGGTGTTCCAGTTCGCCGGCATGATCGGCGGCGGCTGGTGGTCGGACCGGGTCGGGCGGCGGCCCGCGATGCTGGTGCCGACCGTGGCACTGCTGGTGTGGGCGCCGGTGTTCTTCTGGCTGGTCGGGTTCGGCAGCCTGCCGCTGCTGTGGGTGGGCGTCTGCGTGGGTGCCTTCCTGCACGGGATGCTCGCCGGCCCGGAGGCGGCGTGGATCGCCGAGTTGTTCCCCACCCGGTACCGCTACGCGGGCGCGTCGCTGGTGTTCCAGGGGTCGTCGATCATCGCCGGTGCGCCTGCGCCGTTCATCGCCGTGTGGCTGGTCGAGACGGTCGGCGTCGGCGCGGTGATCGGCTACCTCGCGCTGACGGCGGTGATCACCGTGATCGCCCTCGCCGCCAGCGCCGAGACCCGGGGCGCGGACCTGGGTACTGCGGAAACGGTCAGTCCCGATCAGCGATAATCGCGGCGTAACCGCACGTGAAGGAGAGGACTGCGTTGACCGGACAGATGGAGACACTGGAGTTCCAGGCGGAGGCACGCCAGCTGCTGCAGCTCATGGTGCACTCGATCTACTCGGACAAGAACGTGTTCCTGCGCGAGCTGGTGTCCAACGCCTCCGACGCGCTGGACAAGCTGCGCCTGGAGTCCTACGCGGACAAGGACCTCGACGTCGACACGAGCGACCTGCACATCCAGCTCGCCACCGACGCCGACGCCCGCACGCTGACCATCACCGACAACGGGATCGGGATGTCCCGCGACGAGGTGGTCAACCTCATCGGCACGATCGCCAAGTCCGGCACCGCCGAGCTGCTGGCGAAGCTGAAGGAGTCCAAGGACAGGCAGGAGGCCGAGCTGATCGGCCAGTTCGGTGTCGGCTTCTACTCGGCGTTCATGGTCGCCGACAAGGTCACCGTGCTGACCCGGCGGGCAGGCCAGCAGGAGGGCACCCGCTGGGAGTCCTCCGGTGAGGCCACCTACACCGTCGAGACCGTCGACGACGCCCCGCAGGGCACGTCGGTGACGCTGCACCTCAAGCCGGCCGACGAGGAGGACCGGCTCTTCGACTACACCGACGTCGGCACCCTGCGGTCGCTGGTCCAGCGTTACTCCGACTTCATCAGCCACCCGATCCGGATGGAGGTCGAGCGCACCAAGGACGGCGAGACCGTCCGCGAGACGGAGACGCTCAACTCGATGAAGGCGCTGTGGGCCCGGCCCCGCGGCGAGGTGACCGACGCCGAGTACAACGAGTTCTACAAGCACATCAGCCACGACTGGGTCGACCCGCTGGAGACCATCCGCCTCAGCGCCGAGGGCACCTTCGAGTACCAGGCGCTGCTGTTCCTGCCCTCGCGCGCGCCCTACGACCTGTTCACCCGCGACGCCAAGCGCGGCGTGCAGCTCTACGTCAAGCGCGTGTTCATCATGGACGACTGCGAGTCCCTGATGCCGGAGTACCTGCGGTTCGTCAAGGGTGTGGTGGACGCGCAGGACCTGTCCCTGAACGTGTCGCGGGAGATCCTGCAGCAGGACCGCCAGATCAGCCTGATGCGCCGCCGCCTGGCCAAGAAGGTGCTCTCCACGGTGAAGTCGTTGCTGGACAACGACACCGAGAAGTACCGCACGTTCTGGTCGGAGTTCGGCACCGCGGTCAAGGAGGGCCTGGTCACCGACCCGGACAACCGCGACGCCATCCTCGGCATCGCCTCGTTCGACTCCACCCACGACAAGGCGGAGCAGACCACGCTGCGTGCCTACCTCGACCGGATGCCGGAGGGGCAGGAGCACATCTACTACATGACCGGCCGCTCCCGCGCCGTCGTGGAGAACTCCCCGCACATGGAGGCGTTCGCCGCCAAGGGCTGGGAGGTGCTGATCCTCACCGACGCGGTCGACGAGATGTGGGTCGAGTCCGCCGGCGAGTACGAGGGCCGCAAGTTCCAGTCGATCGCCAAGGGCGAGGTCGACCTGGACTCCGGGACCGAGACCGGCGACAAGCAGGACGAGGAGTTCAGCGGACTGCTGGGCTGGCTCGGCGAGAAGCTGTCCGACCACGTCAAGCAGGTGCGGCTGTCGTCGCGGCTGACGACGTCGCCCGCCTGCATCGTCGGCGACGAGCACGACATCACCCCGGAGCTGGCCCGCATGTACCGGGCGATGGGCCAGCCGCTGCCGGACGTCAAGCGGATCCTGGAGCTGAACCCGAAGCACCCGCTGATCACCGGCCTGAAGGCGGCCCACGAGCAGCGGGCCGACGACCCGGCGCTGGCCGAGGACGCCGAGCTGCTCTACGGGACGACGCTGCTCGCCGAGGGCGGCGAGGTCGCCGACCCGCCAAGGTTCGCGCGCCTGCTCGCCGACCGCCTGGCCAAGGGGCTGTGAGCCCCGCGGAGCCGCGCAATGTCCTGATCGTGTCGCAGAACCGCCGTGCGCCGGGCGCGCACGGCGGTCCGCGCCGATAATCGGCGGTGTGGCACAGGTTCTGCTGATCGAGGACGACCCGTCCATCCGCCGCAGCCTCGGCCTCGCGCTGGGCAGGCACGGACACGACGTCCGCGCCGCCCGCACCGGTGAGGAGGGGCTCGACCAGGCCCGCACGGCACCCGACGTCGTCGTGCTCGATCTGATGCTGCCCGGCATCGACGGGTTCGAGGTGTGCCGGCGGCTGCGCGCGGGCTCAGGCGTCCCGATCATCATGCTCACCGCCCGGGGTGACGACTTCGACGTCGTCGGCGGGCTGGAGGCCGGGGCCGACGACTACGTCGTCAAACCGGTCGAGCCACGCGTCCTGGACGCCCGGATCCGGGCGGTGCTGCGGCGCGGCACCCCGGAGCCGCGGCGGGTGGAACGGTATGCCGGGCTGGTCATCGACCGGGGAGCGGCCGCGGTCAGCCGCGACGGCGAGCCCGTCTCGCTGACCCCGACCGAGCTGCGGGTCCTGCTGGAGCTGTCCCGCTCCCCCGGTCAGGTGCTCAGCCGCCAGCAGCTGCTGGAGTCGGTGTGGCAGCACGACTACCTCGGCGACTCACGCCTGGTGGACAACTGCGTGCAGCGGCTGCGCGCCAAGATCGAGACCGACCCGGCGGCGCCGGTGTTCGTGCAGACCGTGCGCGGGTTCGGCTACCGGTTCGGGCCGGTGTGACCCGGCCGAGGTGGCTGACCGGCCTGCGGGTCCGGTTGGTGCTGACGTTCGCGCTGGTCACGGTCGCCGGGGCGGCCGCGGCGGCATGGGCGGGGTACGGCGCGACCCGCGGCTCCCTGGTCACCGAGGCACAGCAGCGCATCACCGAGGACATCCAGCGCCGGGTCACCGAGCTGGCGCCGGACCTGCGCTACCCACCCGACCAGGCGGCGCTGGACCGCCTGCGGGCGGCGGTCGGCGGGCCGGCCCTGGTCACCGCGGGCGAGCTGACCTCGGCCGGTGGCCCGGACACCGCCCTGATCACCGGCGAGCTGCGTGCCGCCGTGCGTGAGCGTGGCCGCCTGGTGCTGCAGCGGGTGGCGGGGCCGCGGCTGCTGGTCGGGACCCCGGTCATGGCGACCGCGGTGGACGGATCCCGGCGGCCGTCGGGCATCGAGGTGTACGCCGTGCGCGATCTGACCGCCACCGAGCAGCAGGTCGACGCCTCCGCCGAGGCGGCGACCACGACCAGCGCGCTCGCGTTGCCGCTGGCCGTCCTGCTCGCGCTGCTGGCCGCGCGCGGGGTGCTGCGCCCGGTGCGGCGGCTGCGACACGCCGCCGGGCGGCTGGCCGCCGGTGACCTGGACGCCCGGCTGCCGGTCCGCGGCTCCGACGAGCTGGCCGAGCTGTCGGCCACGTTCAACGACATGGCCGGCCGGCTGCAGGCGTCGGTGGGCGAGCTGCGCCGGTTCACCGCGGACGTGTCACACGAGCTGCGCACCCCGCTGACCACGCTGACCGCGGTCGCCGAGGTGCTGGAGGCGGAAGCGGGCAGGCTGCCGGCCGACACCAGGGAGCCGGTGCTGCTGGCCGTCGCCGAGACCCGCGCGCTCACCCGGCTGGTCGCCGACCTGATCGAGGTGTCCCGGTTCGACTCCGGGGCGGCGCGGCTGCGGCTGGAGGACGTCGACGTCCGCCGCGCGGTCGAGGACTGCCTGCGCTCGCGTGGCTGGTCCGGCTCGGTCGAGCTGGACTCCCCCGTCGCCGTCCCCGCGGTGCTCGACCGGCGCAGGCTCGACGTGATCATCGCCAACCTGGTCGGCAACGCGCTGCGGCACGGCAGCCCGCCGGTCCGGATCCGGGTGCGCGCCACGGAGGACACCGTCGAGGTGGTCGTCGCCGACCACGGCCCTGGCCTGCCCGGCGAGGTGGCCGAGCACGTGTTCGAGCGGTTCTACAAGGCCGACACCGCCCGGACCCGCTCCGAGGGCAGCGGGCTGGGGCTGGCGATCGCGGCGGAGAACGCCCGGCTGCACGGCGGAGACATCGAGGCCGGCAACGAACCCGGCGCCGGTGCGCGGTTCACCGTCCGGCTGCCCCGGCGTGAGGAGGACCGGTGCGACGGCTGATCATCCTCGCGGCACTGGTCACCGCCGGGTGCGGCATTCAGCCGACCGGAGTACTCGACGGCGGCGAGGCGCCCACCGGCGTGGCGCCCGGCGTGACGCTCTACTTCGTCGACGGGCGGGGCGAGCTGCGGCCGAACCTGACCGAGAGTGGCGAGCTCGGCGACGTCGCCGGTGCCCTGGACCTGTTGCTGCGCACCAGCGACCCGCCCGGCCTGCGGTCGGATCTGCGGCGGGTCAGCTCACTCGGCCCGAAGGTGACGGTGGCCGGTGACACGATCACCGTCGCCCTGCCGCTGGCCCCCGGTGAGGTGGGTCCACGCGGCGTCGACCAGGTGACCTGCACGGCCGCCGGGGTACGGCGGCAGGCCGGCGCGCGGGAGCCGGTGACGGTCGTCGTGTCGTTCACCGACGGCAGCGACGGCGGCCCCCGCACCTGCCCGCCGCGGTAGGGCTGCGACGAAACCGGGACACGGCCGCCACGTCACCCGGACCCCGGCCGGGAACTCTGTCCGCATGACCACATCGGACATCGAAAAGTCCACATCGGACAGCGTCGGGCACCGGGTGCCGCGGGGCAGGCTGCTCGGCGTCGACGTCGTACGCGCGCTGGCGATCATCGGCGTGTTCGTCATGCACTTCAGCATGACCGGCTGGCTCCACGCCGGGCCACGCGGTGAGACGCCCGCGTTCCTGCGCTGGCTGGACGCCGAGACGTCCTCACGGGCGATGAGCCTGTTCGTCCTGCTCGCCGGGGTGTCGGTGGCGCTGATGACCGGCGGCTCCCGGCCGTACCAGGGACGGCGGTGGGGCACGGCCTGCCTGCGGGTCGCCGTGCGTGCCGTCGTGCTGCTGCTGATCAGCCTGTGCATCGGCGAGTTCGGCCCGTCGGTGCTGGAGTTCTACGCGGTGCTGCTGGTGTTCCTGCTGCCGTTCACCCGGCTGCGGCCACGGACGTTGTTCGCCCTGTCCGCGGTGTCCGTGCCGCTCGCCACGCTGTACCCGATCTGGGTGTTCACCGACCGTCCGGAGTGGATGATGGCCGACCTCCCGGAGGGACTGGCGGTGCTGACCCATCCGGCGCAGTGGGGCGAGTACGTGTTCAGCCTGGTCTTCGCCGGCGGCGGGTTCCAGACCGTCTACGGTGTGCCGCTCGTCCTCGCCGGGCTGGCGATCGGCAGGCTGGACCTGTACGACCGGGCCGTGCGGCTGCGGATGGCGGTCACCGGTGCCGGGATCGCCGTCGCGGCGTGCCTGGTGTCCTGGGTGGCGCTGTACCCGCTCGGAGCCGCCGAGACGATCGACGCCGCGCAGCCCCCGGCCATGCCGTGGCAGGCCCTGCTCGCCATGCCCGGGCCGCGGTCGCTGTACGCCACCAGCGCGGTGGGCGTGACGTTCATGATCGGCGTCGCGTTGCTCCTGCTCGGCGTGCTGCTGAACCTGGCGGAGCGGCCGGGCTGGCGGACGGCGCTGTGGCCGCTGGCCGCGGCGGGCGGGATGACCATGACCTGGTACGCCGGGCACATCGTGTACCAGAGCCTCACCGGCAAGCCGGAGTCCTACTCGGCCGTCTACCTGCTGGCCGTGGTCACGGTGACGCTGGTGACGTCGGTGCTGTGGCGCCGGTGGCTGCGGCGCGGGCCGCTGGAGTGGCTGGTACACGCGGTGATCACCACGGTCGTGCCGTCCCGGCCGAGGCCCGTGAACGCCACCGTCACCACGTGAGACGGTGTGCCGTCACGGCGTCTGATGCCAGGGCCCCCGGCAAGGCCGGGGTGCTGTGCCCCCAATGTGGCATTGGGGAACTTGAAGTTCCCCAATGCCACATTGGGGGAGTTTGCAGGGTCTCTTTCGTGGTGACGGCTGGGTTTGTTGGGCCGGGTGTGACTGATGAGGCCGCGCCCCCGGGGCGGGGGTTCGTGAAGGCCACCTTCATCACACGAGACGACCGAAACTCGGCCTTCACGGCATGAGACGCCAGGCCCCGGCAAAGTCCGGGCGGTCGGGGTTCCCGGCAGTGCTACCAAGGGCACCTTGGTTGCGTGTTGCGCTACCAAGGTGCCGTTCGTGGCGGTGGTGCCGTGGTGGTCGGTTTCCCGGCTAGGGTCGGGGCCATGGGTGTGCACGAGCGGTGGGGAGTGTCCAGGGTCGTCAACGCGCACGGCACCTATACGCCGCTTGGGGTGTCGCGCACCCCCGCGCCGGTCGCCGCGGCCGTCGCCGACGCCCTCCAGGAGTTCTTCGTCATCGACCAGCTCGCCGACCGGGCGGGCGAAGCGCTGGCGGCGGCGACCGGGGCGGACGCCGGTGCCGTGGTGCACTGCACCTCGGCGGCGACCACCGTCGCGGTGGCCGCCGCCATGGCAGGCAGCGACCCCGCCCGGATCGCCGCGCTGCCGGACGTCACCGGGATGCCGCACACGGTCGTCGTCCCGGCCGGGCACGCCGTCGACTACGGGCAGAGCAACCTCCAGGCCATCCGCCTGGCCGGTGCCCGCGTGGTCCTCGCCGGAACCGAGCAGCGCTGCGACCTCGCCGACCTGGACGCCGCGCTGGCCGCGCCCGGCGTCGCCTGCCTGCTGCTGGTGTCGTCGCGGCTGGTGCGTCCCGGCGAGCCGGTCGACCTGGCCGGAGCCGTACGGGCGGCACACGCGCGGGGCGTGCCTGCCGTCGTCGACGCCGCGGCCCAGTTCCCCCGCGCCAGGGAGCTGACCGCGCTGGGCGCCGACGCGGTGCTGATCAGCGGCCAGAAGTACCTCGCGTCCCCGACCGCCGGGCTGGTGCTGGGGACGCGGGAGTTCGTCCGGGCCGTCCGCGACCAGGACCGTGGCATCGGCCGGGGGATGAAGCCGACGAAGGAGTCACTGGCCGGAGTGCTCGCCGCGCTGGAGGCGTGGCGCGGCGAGGACTGGGTCGCCGCCGAGGCCGCCAAGGCCGAGCGGTTCGTGCGCGACGCGTCCGCGCTGCCCGGGATCACGGCGCGGCCCTGGCCCGACCCGGCAGGCGCCCCGGTGACCCGAGCCGTTCTGACACTCGACGACGCCCCTCGGGTCGCCGAGGAGCTGGCCGCGGGAGACCCGCCGGTGTTCGTGATGACCGGCGGCCCCGGCGAGCTGGTCCTGGAACTGGTGTCGCTCACCGGCGACGAGATCGCCCTGATCCTCGACCGCCTGGCTATCAGTACCAGGAGAAGTGTGAGACGCACCAGCGACCTTCGGTGAACGTGGCCTGTATGCGGCCGTTCGCCGTACCGCGGGTGCTGGTGCCGGTCAGATAGCCGATCACGTAGCGGTCCTCCGTGGTCGGCTCGTCCGGCGGTCCGTCCAGCCGCAGTCGCGCGCCGGACTGGACAGCCTCGCCGACCGCGTCCGCGGGGGTGCCCTGCTGGGCCGAGCTGCACAGCTGGGCGGTGGCGGCCTGAACGTGACCGCCACCGATCGTGTCCAGGAACGTCGTCAGGACCGGGGTCGCGGCCGCGCGGTCAGGCCCGGCCGCCCGCACCCGCCGATCGTCGGAGAGGAAGAAGCCGGGGGCGACGAAGCCGAGTACGGCGAGCGTGCCCAGCAGAAACACGAGCCCGGCGCCGACGACCGCGACGATCACCGCCGTGTTCCCCCGGCGCCGCGGCACACCACCGGCGTACGCACCATGGGGCCAGTTGCCGGGTGGCCACGGACCGCGTGGTGATTGGTGCATCCCGGCGTTCTCCTGTCCAGCGGCTGTCACATGTCCGCGTCACCCTGCCCCACGACCGCTGTCAGAATGCTTTCAGCCGGCTCACTCGCGCCCGGCGATCCAGTCGGCCACCAGGTCACCGAGGACCGGCAGCGGCACCAGGCCGCTGCCGAGCACGACGTCGTGGAAGTCGCGCACGTCGAACGCGTCACCGAGCTGCTGCTCGGCCAGTGCCCGCAGGCGCTGGATCTCCAGCCTGCCGGTCATGTACGACAACGCCTGCCCGGGGCACTCGATGTAGCGGTCGGTTTCCGACTGCACCTCGACGTCGCTGAGCACGCAGTGCTCGCTGAGGTAGTCCACGCACTGCTGCCGCGACCAGCCCAGCGCGTGCAGCCCGGTGTCGACGACGAGCCGCGCCGCGCGCACCGAGTCCTCGGCGACCATGCCCAGCCGCATCAGGTCGTCGGAGTACAGGCCCATCTCGTCGGCCAGCCGCTCGGTGTACAGGCCCCAGCCCTCGTCGTAGGCCGACAGCGACACCTGCGTCCGCAGCCGGGGCAGGCCGCGCAGCTCGTGCGCGAGGCTGATCTGGAAGTGGTGGCCGGGCACGGCTTCGTGGAAGGCGACGGTCTCGGCGATGAACCGGAACCGGTCGCTCACCCGGTGGGTGTTGGTGAAGTAGATCCCCGGCCTGCTGCCGTCCGGCGCCGGGGTCGTGTAGTACGCGGGCGAGGCGAGCGGCGCGTCGGCTTCCGGCACCGGCCGCACCACGCACTCGGCCGCGGGCACGCGGCGGAACCAGGCGGGAGCGGCCGCGGTCGCCCGCTCCACCGCCGCCTTGGCCACGGCGAGCATCTCCTCGCCGTCCCGCCACCGCAGTGCCGGATCGGTCCGCAGCCGGTGCCGTACCGCGGCGGGCTCCGCGCCGCCGAGTGCGCGGTACTCCTCGTCCAGTGCCCTGCCGATCTCCAGTCCGGTGCGGTGCAGCTCCTCCGGGGTACGGTCGGTGGTGGTGTGCATGCGGACCAGCCGCGCGTAGGCCTGCTCACCGCCGTCCAGCCAGCACAGTCCCGGGCGCTCGTCCGGACGGCCCCGCCCGGCGAGGTCGGTCAGCGCGTCGCGGTAGGCCACCAGCGCGGGACGCACCACGCCGGACACCAGCCGTTCCCGGCGTTCCGGCCGTTCGCCGGTCAGCGGCGGGGTCAGCAGTGGGCTGGGTTCGGTGGCCAGGAACCGGTCGACGTGGCCGACGGCGTTGCGGATCATGCGGTCCACCGGCGTCCTGCCCGCCCCGGCACCGGCCCGCTGCCGGGCGGCCAGCGCCGCGAAGAAGCCGGGCACCGCGGCCAGCCTGGCCAGGAAGTCCTCCTCCGCCCGCTCGCCCACCGGGGTCTGCTGCGGCAGCCACGCCAGCACCTGGGCGCCCTCGGCCTCCATCGGGTCGGCTACCACGAACTCGGTGAGCCGCGCGTCCAGCCGGGCCAGCAGCCCCTCGGCGTGGTGCGTCACGACGCTCAGCGTGATCCGGTCCGGATCGGCCGATTCGGCGGCCTGCCCGGCGATCCGGGCCGCCCGCTCCCGCAACCGGGCGTCGCCCTCCTCGGAGACGTCGCGTAGCTCGTGGTCGTGCCCGGGGATGCTGTCCAGGGTCGCCACGATCGGCGCCTCCGTGGCCAGCGCGTCGAGCAGGTCGTCGGCCAGCTCGGCCGCGGTCGGTTGGTCGCCCATGTCCGAGTTGTACCAGCACGGGCGCTGTTTGCGCTGGCATCCGAGTGGGTAGGGCTGCCAGGTGACGACCGACCGGACAACCGACATCTGGGGCGCCCGCACCCCGCACGGCCGGGGCACGCCGTGGCCGGCCAGGGTGGACCTGCACCTGGCCGACGGTCTCGCCGAGTCCGACGTCGAGCGCTGGGTACGCTCGGCCTGCGTGCTGTGCAGCAACGGCTGCGCCTGCGACATCGCCGTCAGGGACGGCCGGATGGTCGGGATACGCGGCCGGGCCGGGGACCGCGTGAACCACGGCAGGCTGGGCCCCAAGGGACTCTACGGGTCGTGGCAGTGGCAGGACCGCGACCGCCTGACCCGCCCGCTCGTGCGCGACGGCGGGCGGCTCGCCGAGTCCACCTGGGACGAGGCCATGAACCGCATCGTGCGCCGGTCCAGGGAGCTGCTCGACGAGGTCGGCGCGCTGTCGCACGGGTTCTACACCAGCGGCCAGCTGTTCCTCGAGGAGTACTACACGCTGGCGGTGATCGGGAAGGCCGGGCTGGGCACGCCGCACATGGACGGCAACACCCGGCTGTGCACCGCGACCGCCGCGGCGGCACTGAAGGAGTCGTTCGGTGCCGACGGCCAGCCGGGCAGCTACAACGACATCGAGCACTGCGACGCGCTGTTCCTGTTCGGGCACAACATGGCCGAGACGCAGACGGTGCTGTGGTCCCGGGTGCTCGACCGCCTCGACGGCCCGGACCCTCCGGTGCTGGTGGCCGTCGACCCGCGCCGCACGGCCGTCGCGCGGGCCGCCGCCGACTCCGGCGGCGTGCACCTCGCCCCGCTGCCCGGCACCAACCTCGCGCTGATGAACTGCCTGGTGCGGGAGCTGCTGGAGCGTGGCTGGACCGACCGCGACTACGTCTCCGTGCACACCGTCGGGCTCGACGAGCTGACCGCGACGGTCGCGCCCTACACCCCGGAACGCACCGCCGAGATCTGCGGCGTACCCGCTGCCGACCTGCGCCGCGCGGCGGAGATCTTCGGCACCTCGCCCCGGGTGCTGTCCACCGTGCTGCAGGGGTTCTACCAGTCCCACCAGGCGACGGCGGCGTCCTGCCAGGTCAACAACCTGCACCTGCTGCGCGGCATGCTCGGCAGGCCCGGTTGTGGTGTCCTGCAGATGAACGGGCAGCCCACCGCGGAGAACACCCGCGAGTGCGGCGCCGACGGCGACCTGCCCGGATTCCGCAACTGGAACAACACCGACCACGTCCACGAGCTGGCCAGGCTGTGGAACGTCGACCCGCTCACCATCCCGCACTGGTCCCCGCCCACGCACGCCATGCAGATCTGGCGCTACGCCGAGCAGGGCTCGATCCGGCTGCTCTGGATCTCCGGCACCAACCCGGCGGTGTCGCTGCCGCAGCTGCCCCGCATCCGCGACATCCTGCGTGCCGAGGACCTGTTCGTCGTGGTCCAGGACGGCTTCCGCACCGAGACCACCGAACTGGCCGACGTCGTGCTGCCCGCGGCGTTGTGGGGCGAGAAGCAGGGCACGTTCACCAACGCCAGCCGTACCGTGCACCTGTCGGAGAAGGCCGTCGAACCACCCGGTGACGCCCGCAGCGACCTGGACATCTTCCTGGACTACGCCCGCCGCATGGACTTCCGCGACCGCGACGGCGCACCGCTGGTCGGCTGGTCCGGCCCGGAAGGCGCGTTCGCCGCGTGGCGGGAGTGCAGCCGGGGCCGCCCGTGTGACTACAGTGGACTGTCCTACGACCGGTTGCGTGGCGGCAGCGGCATTCCCTGGCCGTGCACGGACAAGGAGCCGGACGGCGTCGACCGGCTCTACACCGACGGCGTGTTCCCCACCGATCCCGGCTTCTGCGAGGACTTCGGCCACGACCTGCTCACCGGCGCGGCGACCCCGCCGGAGAAGTATCAGGCGCAGCGGCCGGACGGGCGGGCGTTCCTGAAGGCGGCCGAGTACGTTCCGGGGCCCGAGCAGCCGGACGCGGACTATCCGCTGCGTGCCACCACCGGCCGTACCGTCCACCATTTCCACACCCGGACCAAGACCGGCCGCTCCCGCCGGCTCCACGACGCCGCGCCACGGCCGTGGGTCGAACTGTCCACACAGGACGCCGACGAGCTGGGCGTGGCAGAGGGCGACCTGGTGCGGGTCGAGTCGCCGAGGGGCGCGGTGGAGGTTCCCGCGCGGATCGGCACCACCCGGCCCGGGGTGGTGTTCCTGCCGTTCCACTACGGCACCTGGGACGTCGAGGCCGACCATGGCCGCGCGGCCAACGAGCTGACGGTCACCGAGTGGGACCCGGTGTCGAAGCAGCCGCTGTTCAAGCTGTCCGCCGTGCGCGTCACCAAGGTTTCCTGAAGGGAGACGGCCCATGCACCTGGCCACCTACGTCGGCTTGCTGCACACCTCGCTGGGCACGCTCGCCGACGCGTTTCGCCGGGTCGGTGACGGCCACGCCGAGGAGCCGGACGTGCAGCAGCTGTGCCACCTGCTCGCCGGCCGCACCGAGCGACAGGCCGAGGCGCTGGAGCCGGTGGTGCGGCGCTACGGCGAGCAGCGGGAGGACGAGCCGGAGCGGCTGCACGCGGCCGGGATGGACGACGTCCGCGGCGGTGCCGTCGGCCTGCTGCGGGACCTGCAGGACCTCTACACGCTGGCGTCGCTGGCCGACATCACCTGGACGGTGGTCGGCCAGGCAGCGCAGGGGCTGGCCGACCACGAGCTGCTGGAGATCGTCGACTCCTGCGAGAAGGAGACGAGCAGGCAGCTGGGCTGGTTGCTCACCCGGATCAAGCAGGCGGCACCGCAGGCCCTGATCGCCGCGTCGTGACGTGCCGCCGTTGTGGATCTCCAGTAGCGTGACGGTGGAGGATCTCACAACTACGGGGTGACACATGTTCTGGACGATCGTGGGCTGGATCGGGTTCGGCCTCATCGCCGGTTTCATCGCACGGGCCCTGGTTCCCGGCAAGGACGACATCGGCCTGCTGATGACCATCGTGATCGGCATCGTCGGCTCGGTGGTGGGCGGTTTCCTGTTCGGGCTGCTGACCGTGGGCCTGCGTGGCTTCCAGCCCGCGGGCTGGATCGGGTCGGTCATCGGCGCGATCATCGTGCTGGTGATCTACAACAAGGTCACCGGCCGCAAGCGCCGAGCCCGGACGTAGACCGTGCCGGTCCCACCCGCCGTCACCGCCGTCGTCGGTGACGGCGCCGAGTGGTCGGCGGATCACGAGGGACAAAGCGGCGGCGTCTGGAAGACCACCGGCGCCGCCGGCACCTTCTTCGTCAAGCACGGCGAGGACGCCGCTCGCGAGCACGACCGGCTGCGCTGGCTCACCGGCCGGGTGCCGGTGCCCGAGATCGCGGCGTTCACCGGCGACTGGCTCGTCCTCGCCGACGCGCGTGCCGTATCCGTGGCCACCGAGCCGCCTGCCGACCCCGGCGCGGCGATGGGCGCGATCCTGCGCCGCCTGCACCTGCTCCCGGTGGCGCGGTGCCCGTTCGACGCCCGGACACCGGTGACCGTCGGCCAGGCCAGGCACAACGTCGCCGCCGGGCTCGTCGACGCGGACGACTTCGACGACGACCACGCCGGTTCCACCCCCGGTGAGCTGCTGGACCGGCTGGTCGCGTTGTGTCCCGCCGACGAGGACCTGGTGGTCAGCCACGGCGACTTCACCGCCGAGAACGTCCTGCTGCGTCCCGACGGCTCGGCGCTGCTCACCGACGTGTCCCGGCTGGGTGTCGCCGACCGCCACCGGGACATCGCGCTGGCCTGCCGTGGCCTCACCGGCGACCAGGCCGGCTCGTTTCTCGCCGCCTACGGCCTGATCGACCGGCCGGACCCCGCCCGGCTGTACTGGTACCGGCTACTCGACGAGTTCCTGTGAGCGCAGGTCCGCGGTGACGCCGAAGTGGTCGCTGGCCCACACCCTGCCACGCGGCACGTCGAACACGAGCCGGCAGTCCGACGGCAGCAGCCCGGGTCCGGCGTCGGTCTCCCGCACGAGCAGGTAGTCCAGCCTGCGGCCGCCGTCGCCCACGACGAGCGGGTTCACCGCGCTGTAGGTGTGCCCCGGCTCGCCGGGATGCAGCCACTCCCACACGTCGCGGTAGCGCACGCTGGTGCCGCACAGTGACTGCAGGCCGCGCCAGAACCGCATGCTGGCCGCGTCCGGGGTGGCGTCGAAGTCGCCGGCCACCACCACCGGCAGGTCCCGGTCGGCCACCGTCCGCTCGATCAGCCGCGCGGCGAACACCGCCTGCAGCTCCCGTTCGTGCTCGTGTGCCAGGCGGTACGACGGCTTGTGATTGACGAACCAGATCGGCGACGGCCCCAGCACCTCGACCATGCCCACCCAGGCCGCGAACTCGGCGAGGTCGACCCGCTGTGTCGCGGGCATGCGGAACTGGCGTACCTGCCCGATGGGCAGCCTGCTGGCGATCGCCGATCCCCTGCCGTCCGCGTCGGGATCCTCCTGGTGCACGACCGTGTAGTCGTCACCGAGCAGATCGGCCACCTGGTCGTAGCCGCCGGTCCGGACCGACTCCTGGAACGCCACCACGTCGGGTGCCAGCTCACGCAGCCGCTCGGCCAGGACCACCCGGCGTGCCGTCCAGTCGCCGTACCGGGCCCACAGGTTCAGCGTGAGGATCCGCATCTCACCGATGGTTCCACGCCGGACCGCGGGACAGCAGCTCGACGCGCTGCCGGACCAGCGTCCGATGCGCCCCCCCCCCGGCGAATTTCGAGGTTTCCCTCCGCCGCGACAGCTGGCGGGGATGCTTGCGGTAGCGCAGGGTCGCCGCGTCGGCCAGCACGCCGTCGGCCACGGCGGACGCGGCCATGAGCAGGCCGGTGTCCTCCATGCCGTGCAACGCCGTCCAGCCGCCCAGTTCGACGACCAGCTCGCGATGCCACAGCACCCCGGCGGGGTGAATGGGCGGGGGCCGCGTGGGGTCACGCAACCATTCCTCGGCCAGCTTGCCCCTCGGCAGCGGCCCCGGGCTCACCGGCAGCGGGTGGTCCCGCAGGCTGCCGCCGGGCAGCAGGTCCCGGGCGTGGCCCGCGGCGAACCCTGCCGACGGCGCGGCACGCAGCGCGGCGAGCAGGGTCGTCAGCGCCGCCGGCTCCAGTTCGTCGTCGGCGTCGAGGTTCTGCACGTACGGCGCGCCGGTGCGGGCGAGGGCGATGTTGCGGGTCACGGCCGGCCCGGCGCTCTCGCCGTTGCCCGCGAACGAGACCCGGTCGTCGGACAGGGCGCCGGTCACGGCCAGTGCCGCCGTCACCCCCGCGTCGTCCCAGCCGTCGAACTGCACGAACCACCGCCAGTCCGGGTGGGTCTGGTCCCGCAGGGAGCGGTAGGCGTCCGGCAGGAAGGAGGCATAGTCCGCGTGTACCGCGGTCACCACGTCAACCCGCACGGCCGTAGTGTCTACCACCCGTGACCGCCCGACTGTGGTAGGTAGTGGGACAGCACACCCATGGCTTGAGGGGACTCATGGACGAGCGCGCACTGACCGAGACCCTGCGGCACGCCGCCGCCACGGGTTCGCGGGAGCTGGACCGGATCTGCGAGACCGCGGCCAAGGATCTGATCGCCGCCGGCGTCGAGCCGCCGTTCCGGGTGGAGTCGGCCGACTTCGCCACCGACCCGTTCCTGATCTGCGCCGACCGCTACTGGCGGCTACGTTTCCTGGACCGCCCGACCGTCGACACCGCCGTCCGCTGCCGCCAGTGGATGACCCGCCACGTCGATCCCGGCCACCACGACGCGGTCGAACAGAAGTGGGCGCTCGGGTACGCGTTCGTCACCAGGGACAGCGTGGAGTCCGCCGGTGAGCTGACCGAGGCCGTCGCGGCGATCCTGAGCGAGCACCGCGGCGACGCCGGTATCGCCTACTTCGCCACGCTCTACCACGCGGGCAAGCTCCGGGCGAACTTCGTCTTCGACGACCTGCGCACGTTCCTCGACTCGTCGCCGCTGGCTCTGGCGTGCGACCAGCATCGGGAGGATCCGCTGTTCGTGGCGCTGGAGGCGTTCGCCGCGTTCGGCAGCCGGGTGGTGCGGGCCGAGCACGCCCGCACGTTGCTCGACCGCGCCTGGGACTCCCCCGGCCGCGGCTACGCGGTCATCGACCTCTGCCTCCACGCGCTCGCGGCCTGTCCGCCGTTCGACGGGCAGCCCGAGCTGCTGCGGTCCCGCGCCGAGCAGGCCGTCGCGGCGCATCCCACATCCGCCATCTTCCGGTTCCGGCTGGCTGCCGGGCAGCGGATGTGCCAGGACTTCGACGCCGCGCTGGACAGCATCGACACGGCGCTGCGGCTGCTGCCCGCCATCGGTTCCCGCAGCAGCCACAACGAGTTCCAGCAACAGTTCCTCGTCGAACGGGCCACCATCCAGCAGGGACAGCAGCTGGCCACCTGGACCGCCGAGCAGAAACGGCAGTGGACCCGTCAGCAGGAGAGCACCGACGACCTGCGCCGCACCCTGCAGACGTCGACGGTGCGGGCGATCGAGCTGGTCACGGTCTTCACCGCGGCCATCGCCTTCGCCGTCGGCTCGCTGCAGGTCACGCTGGCCGGGACATTGTCGGTCGGTGACCGGGTGCTGATCATCGCTACGTTCGGCACCGGCCTGCTGCTGTTCGCGCTGCTGGTCATCGGCGGCACCTGGCTGATCACCCGCAGGCGCCGCCGCCGGTGAAACCGGACGAACTCACTTATGGAGGTACCGCGGCGCGCCCGGCGCTTGGTTGAATTGGATTAGACCATTCAACGGCGTTTGGAGCTCACATGTCGCGACGACACCTGCCCGTGGTCGCCTCGCTGGCCGTGCTCACGTTGCTCGGCACCGCGATGCCCGCGGCGAGCGGGACGGAGACCCGTGCGGGCGTACCGCTGGACCAGCTGACCGCTACGGCCACCGAGGTCGCCACCGGCCTGCGCAACCCGACCGCGATCACCGCGCTCAACGACGGCAGCGGCCGCATCGCGGTCACCGAGAAGCGCGGCGTCGTCCGTGCCTACCACCCGCGGACCGGCCTGGCCGCCGAGCCCCTGCTCGACATCAGCGACAAGGTGAACGCGGCCGACGTCGAACGCGGCCTGCTCGGTCTCGCCATCGCCACGGACAGGCAGGTCTACGTCGCCTACACCCGCAAGTCCGACAACGCCGTGACGCTGGGGCGGACCAGGTTCGGCTCCAACCAGGTGCAGGAACTGCTCTCCCAGGAGCATTCGCGCTACCCCAACCACAACGGCGGGCAGCTGGCGTTCGGCCCGGACGGCAAGCTGTACTGGGGCATCGGTGACGGCGGCGGCGCGGGCGACCCGCTGGCCACCGGGCAGAAGCTGGACACCCTGCTGGGCAAGATCCTGCGGATCGACGTCAGCCGTGCCTGCGCCCCGCTGCCGTACTGCGTCCCCGCCGACAACCCGTTCGTCCGCACCCCGGGCGCCCGCCCGGAGATCTGGTCCTACGGCCTGCGTAACCCGTGGCAGTTCTCGTTCGACCGGGCGGACAGGTCGCTGTGGATCGGCGACGTCGGGCAGGGCCGCTTCGAGGAGGTCGACCACATCGGCGGCAACCAGGGCGGGGTCAACTTCGGCTGGTCGTGCAAGGAGGGCCCGGTGGTCTACGACGAGACCCGGTGCAGCCCGGACGCGAAGTACACCGACCCGGTGTTCCACTACATCTCCGGCGAGCAGGGCTGTGCGGTGATCGGCGGCTACGTCTACCGCGGCAGGAAGTTCGCCGGCCTCGCGGCGGGCACCTACCTGGCGACCGACTTCTGCCGCGGCACGGCGTGGGCGGTGCGCAAGAACGCCGACGGCACCTACGCCAGCGGCCAGATCGGCCAGTTCCCGCTCGACGCGACCGCGTTCGGCACCGACGCCCAGGGTGAGCTGTACCTGGCCGACGAGGTACCCGGGCGCCTGCACCGGATCTCGTTCGCCAAGAAGGGCTGACAGCGGCGGCAACCGGCTGCGCGCCACAGCACGTGAAGGCCCCCTTCATCACATGAGACGTCAGGGTCCCGGCAAAGTCCGGTGACCGCGGCCGCAGCGCTGCTGCGAAGGGCACCTTGGTGGCGAGATTCGCCAGGATGGTGCCGTTGGCTGCGAGTGTGGGGTCTCGTTCGTGTGACCGGCGGTGCCGTTGTGGTGGCCGGTCAGCTGGGTTGGTGTGAAGGCCGAGTTCCTGTCGTCTGACTTGATGAAGGTGGCCTTCATGCGCTTCCCGGCCCGGCTCCCGCCGCCTCGGCGAGCACAACGTGCACAACAGGCACAACGCGCTCAGCAGTCCCACCGGCCACCACGAACGAGACCCTCGCACGTCGGGCACAAGCACGTGAAGGCCACCTTCACCACATGAGACGTAATGAAGGTGGCCTTCACGAGCTTTACCCAGGGCCGGTGTCTCGCCGTCTGGAACCGGCGTGCCGGACAGTGGGACCAGGCGGACGGGAACGTGCAACTCGCGGGTCCGCAACGGTCGACTCGCGGGTCGGGAACGGAGGACTCGCACGAACGGCCCAGTCGCGCGGGCGACCGGCGGCACCACGTGAGAACCCGATCCACATGGTGAGTTCTGCGCTCACGCACGCGAGTTCTGCATTCCGGCACGCGAGTTTTACGTTCCGGCACGCGAGTTCCACGCTCGAGACCAGCCACCTCGCCTGCCCGCCACCGGACCTTTGCCGGACCCTGGCGTCTCATGCCGTGGGGGCACCTTCACGGCACCGGCACCAGGGGGCGCGGAGTCCGGCAGGAGTGTGCCAACCGGGACGGGTCCCGGTGCCGGTGAGGTATGAATGAGTAGTGACCAGCAGACCACGGCGGCTGCTCACCGAGGCGGCGGAGCAGGCGGGTTTCGGCAGGGTCGTCCGGATCCACTACCAGTACAGCAGCCTGGCCGCGGTGATCACGCTGCTGACGCTGACCTCCGTGCCCGCCGCCATCTCGGTGCTTCCGCTGCTGCTGGAGGACACGCCGTACTGGCGGCTGCCGATCGTCGGCTGGGCCGCGCTGCTGTGCCTCGGCCTGCTCTGGCTGCGCTGGGGCCCGGTGGCCAGCCTGGAGGGCAGGCACTACCTCGCCGTCGCCGAGGGCGGGCTGGTGGTCTGGCAGACCGGGCTCGACGTCAGCCCGACACCCGTTCCGTGGGACCGGCTGTCCCTGCGGATTGTGGGAACGGTGCCGAACACCCGCCAGGAACTGGTGTGGACCGAGGACGGCGAACGGCAGGTCCTCCCTGTCCCCTCGATGAGCAGGCACGACGACCTGCTCCGCGCCGTCCGCCAGGGCGGCCCGCTCCTGCCGCTGTCCAAGGGACGGGTCGCACTCCGCGCCACCACCGGCATCGCCGCGGCCGCCGCCCTCTGGTTCGCCATTCTGCCCGAGACGGTGAACCTGGTGGCGGGACGGCCACCACACCACATCAAGGACTTCGGCCGGATGTGCTTCGGCGGCGAGCCGTTCGGCCGCGCCGCCGAATACACCGGCCCCGGGCCGCACCCGGTGGCCGTCTTCCTCGGCACCGACAGCGAGGACTCCTACCCCGAGCACACGGCCGGTTTCGCCGAGAGCGACGAGCGCTGGCCGCCGGCCACGGAACTGCAGCTCGTGGCATGCGCCCGCCTGGTCGGGACCAACGACAGCGGCTCGAAGAGCTGTTCCTACTCGGGCGGCTACTCGACGTCGTCCTCCCAGGGCCGCTGGCAGGTCGAGGTGTACGAGGCCCGTACCGGCCGCCCGGTCCACTCCTTCCCCGCCGACGGGACCATGCCGGAACCCGGCTGCTCGCCGCGGATCATGGTGAACCCGGACTCGGACCGCAGCAGCGACTACGAGACACCCCCGGACGACGCCGCCTTCGACGCCGCCCTGCACCCCCTCGTCACCAATCCCGCTCCCTAGACCGGCGCATCAGCACGGCGTACAGCACACCGGGCACGACCAGTCCGAGCACCCACGCCAGATCGGCCCCGCCCAGCAGCCCGACCAGCACGCCGACGTACACACCGTCCACATTGGAGAACGGCACCTGGACCAGCATGCCGGCGACGTAGGCGAGCAACGCCGGTGCCGCCCAGCGGCCGTAGCGGCCGCCCGGGTCGTAGATGGCGTCCAGGTCGTAACGTTCCTTGCGCACCAGGTAGAAGTCGACCAGGTTGATCGAACTCCACGGGGTGAGAAAGTACAGCAGGAAGTGCAGGAACAGCACGAAGTTGCCGAGAAACTCACCGCGGCCCAGCACCGCGATCACGCCACCGAGCACCCCGACCGCCGCGATGTAGCCGATCCGCGCCGCCTGCGAGAGCGCCACCTTCCTGCTGACGGCGGTCAGCGTGGTGGCGACCGTCATGTAGCCGCCGTAGATGTTGAGCACGTTGACGGTGAACTTGCCCAGCGCGATCGCCAGCAGCAGCGGGACGACCAGCGCCTCTCCCCCGAGCCCGACGATGTAGGCCACCTCGCGGCCCTTGAACGCGTTGCCCGCGACGGCGTAGGCGAGCGCGCCGAACGACATGGCCCAGGCCGCGCCGAGGACGGTACCGCCGTAGGTCCACCAGAACGTCGACCGCACCGACGTCGTGGCAGGCAGGTACCGCGAGGTGTCGGCCACGTACGGGCCGAACGTCAGCTGCCAGGACGCGGTCAGCGACAACGCCAGCAGGAACTTGGGCAGGTCCAGCCGCGGCTCGGCGAGCACCGCGCCGAGGTCGTGGCCACCGACCAGCCGGACGCTCAGGTACACGAACACGACCACCGACAACGCCGAGGCCACCCAGCCGAACCGGTGGATCAGCCGGTAGCCGACGACCGCGATCGCCGCCGACGCGGCGGCGTAGCCCACGATCGCCACGTCGGTCGGCAGGCCGGTGATCTGGGCGACCGCCTGCCCGCCGAGCACGTTGCCGCTGGCAAAGTAGCCCAGGTACATCACGACGACCAGCAGCAACGGCAGCACGGCGCCGTAGACGCCGAACTGCGCCCGCGACTGGATCATCTGCGGGATGCCCAGCCGCGGCCCCTGGGCGGCGTGCAACGCCATCGGCACGCCGCCCAGCGCGTTGCCCAGCACGACAGCGACCAGCGCCCACAACGGGTGCACGCCGACCAGCACCGTCAGCGCCCCGGTCACCGCGGCGGTGATCTGCATGTTCGCCGCGAACCACAGCGTGAACAGGCTCCGGGGGTGCCCGTGCCGCTCGGCCTCGGGAACCGGGTCGATGGAACGCCGCTCGATGGCGGCCTCAGGCACCGTCCACCGAACCGGGCGGCAGGAAGTTCACGTCGCACTCGGCCGACCGGCGCACAGCCTCCTCCAGGTCGTCGAGGTCGTGCAGCCGGTCGAACAGCTCCGCCAGCCGTCCCGCCGGGCTCACCCAGAACAACGCGCGGGTGGGCGCCTCGCTGCGGTTGTAGTACGCGTGCGGCAGGCCCTTCGGCATCCGCACGGTGTCACCGGGCCCGGCGGTCTCCCACTGGCCGTCCAGGTACAGCGTGAACACACCGTCCAGCACGTAGATGTGCTCGTCCTGGGTGGGGTGGACGTGTGGTGGCACGCCGGTGCCCGGTGGGTCGTAGGTCTCGAAGGCGAAGCTCGACTCGCTCGACGCCTTCATGGAGTAGGTGTGCCCGAGCACGTTCCACACCTTGCTCCGCATGCCCTCGCCCGCGAGCGTGATCCCCTTGGGCAGGGGCCCCAGCACGATCTCCTCGCCGGTCACGAATCCTCCTCGACGTCGTGGTCGGTCCGATACTGCCAGTGACCCGCCGCGCGGACCAGCCTCACGTCAGCGGCCGCACCCGCAGCAGTACCACCCCGTGTACCGGCACCTCCGCCGACAACTCGCCCCGGCTCACCGACTTCCGCCCGGTCCACAGGTCGGTGACCAGGTGCGGACCCGGGCGCAGCCCCACTTCCCCGGTCCGCGCGGTGATCCGCGCGGCCCGCTCGGACCGGTTGAACAACGCCACCGCGACGTCACCGCCGGCCAGCGGCCGGGCCCAGACCTCCAGGTCGCCGTCGTCGCGTACCCGGTCGGCGGCGACGCCGCGGCGGTCCTGGCTGACCGCCAGCACGCCGCGGTTGGTGAGGATCTTCCTGATTTCGCCCGGCATGGCCCGCAGGTCGTTGCCCGCGATCATCGGCGCAGCCAGCATGGCCCACATACTGAAGTGCGCCCTGGCCTCGGTGTCGGTCAGGCCGGGGAAGCCTTCCACGTTGTACACCCCGACCTCGAGCATGTCCGGGTCGTTCCAGTGCCCCGGCCCCGCCCAGTCCCGCAGCGGCTCGGTGACGTCGATGATGTCGGTGACGCCCATCGGATAGGTGTTGGGGTTGCCGGTGCGCCACACCGGCTTGATGTCCTCGGTGGTGCGCCACTGGTCGGCGATCGCGGACCAGTCGTACTTCGCGCCGTTCTTCTCGTCGTGGTAGCTGTTGGCGTTGATGCTGTAGACGATGTCGCGGCCGGTGGACCGCAGCGCGTCCCGCATCACGGTGAACGCCGCGATCTGGTCGGCCAGCGTGCCCTCCGGCGAGCACCAGTCGTACTTGAGGTAGTCCACGCCCCACTCGGCGAACGTGCGGGCGTCGCGCACCTCGTGTCCCCTGCTGCCGGTGGCGCCCGGGTAGGCGCCACCGCGCTGCGCGCAGGTCTTCTCGGTCGGCACCTGGTAGATGCCGAACTTCAGGCCCTTGCCGTGGATGTAGTCGGCCAGTGCCTTGATACCGCTGGGAAACCGTTGCGGGTGCGCCCGCAGGCTGCCGTCGGCGGCACGCTGCGGATCGAACCAGCAGTCGTCGATCACCACGTACCGGTAACCGGCGCGGGCCATCCCGGACGACACCATCGAATCCGCGGTGTCGCGGATCAGCTGTTCGTTGATGTCGCAGCCGAAGGTGTTCCACGAATTCCAGCCCAGCGGCGGCGTGGGGGCCGGTTCGGCCGCGGCGGCGGGAACCGCCTGCGTGCAGGCCAGCACGAGCACGCAGGCGGCCGCGATCTTCCCTGACAACGTCACGTCAACCGTCCTTTCCGGACTGTCAGGCGCCGGCGGGCAGGCCGGCGCGCGCCTCGGCCGGGGTGAGCGGCCGCAGCGTGAGGCTGTACTCGTAGGTGGCGTCGGCGGCGACCTGGTACTGCTTACGCACCGGGTTCGGGGTGTCGCCGACACCGGTGGCCGCGTGACTCGCGTGCAGGGTGAACCAGCCCTTGTTGCGCTGGAGCTGGAACGGGTACGCGGCCCGGTCCAGGTCGTCGAAGGGGGTCACGCTGACGTCCTTGGCACCGGCGACGAGCAACCCGCCGAGCCTGCCGTCGGACAGCAGCGCCCACCGGCTGTCGGTGTGGTTGCCGTAGTCCTGCGGCCGGTGGTAGTCGACGTACTGCTCGTCGACGGTGCTGGAGTGCACGCCGATCGGGGTGCCGTCGCGGCGGTCGTTGTAGCTCTCGTCGCGGCGGCCGTACCAGCTGAACCGGTCGAACGAGTCGGGCACGGCCAGCGACACCCCGATGCGTGGCAGGTACGGCAGTGTCCGCACGCTGCCCTGGGGCACGACGCGGTGATCCAGCTTCAGCTCGCCCGCCGGGGTGACGGTGTAGGTCATGGTCTGGTCGAACCACGCACCCGCCACGTCCGGTGCGGCGACCCGGGAATCGACGACGATCCGCGGGCCGGGTTCCACCCGGACGCCGGTGACGGTGGTACGCAGGCGGTCCAGCCCGGCGCGGCGCCAGTCCTCCCCTTCCGCACGGCCCCAGGCCCAGGTCTCGTTGCTGATCGGTGCCCGCCAGGCGTCCAGTTTCGGGCCACCGGCCAGCAGTTCCTTGCCCTGCGCGCGGATCGAGGACAGCGTGCCGGTGTTCTTGTCCACGGTGTAGACGGTCCGGCCGGCGGTGGCGGTCACCGCGGTGGCCGTCTCGGTCACCTGGGCGGCCCCGGCCGTCCCGGGCCGGTCGAGCCCGGGGATCCGCTTGCCGCCCAGCGTGAACTGGTCGTGGGCGAGCACGTGACCGTCGGCGGTGACGGCCTCCACGGTCAGGAACCGTTCGCGGTCACCCGGGTTGGGCGGGATCGCCGGCCGGACGGTCACGGTGGCGTCCGGTCCGGCCCGCAGCGGCTGCCGCGCGCCGGCCACCTGCCGGGTCCCCTCGGTGACCTGCCAGCGCAGGGTCAGGTCGTCGGTGCCGGTGAACTGCCGTTCGTTGCGGATCGACAGCGCGCCAGCGTCGAAGGCGAACCGGATGGGCTGGTGGGCCCACGCCAGCTGGGTGGTCTCCGGCTGCGGTTGCCGGTCCGGGGTGATCATGCCGTCCACACCGGACATCGTGGAACCGTAGGACAGGTGGGTGCCGCGCTGGTGGATCTCGTCGAAGTCCAGTGCCAGCACCGGTTTCGGCGCGGCTTCGCGGGTACCCAGTTCGGCGGGTGTCAGTGCCCGGTCGTAGATCCGGACGTCATCCACCGTGCCGTGGGCCATCCTGCCGACCTCGCTGGGGTCGTTCCAGGACATCTCGAAGTCCCGCCCGATGTTCACCTCGGCCGAGGATCCGTCGATGGGGCCGTCGAACGGTGTGCTGGCGACCTGCCTGCCGTCGATGAACAGGCGGACCGCGGTGCCGTCGTAGGTGCCGCTGACCCGGTGCCAGTTGCCGTAGAAGTCGGCAGGCACCTTGGCCTGGGCGGTCCGCCACGTTCCACTGTGGATGAAGAACTCCAGGGTGTCCCTGTCCTTCATCTTCAGTGCGTACTGGTGATCGCCCTTGCCGACGATGCGGAAGTCACCGGTCCACGGCGCCGGTTTGACCCAGGCGTCCAGGGTGACCGCCTTGCCCGTGATGTCGAGCTTGCGGTCACGGTAGACCTCGACGAAGTCGTCCAGGCCGCTCAGGTGCAGTGCCTTGCCCGCCTGGGCGTCGCGGCCGGGCACATGTTCCGGCATTCCGGACAGGTGGGTGGAGATGTTGTTGCCGGACCGGTCGGGCACGATGCGGATGTCCTGCCGGATACTCTGCTCGGCCCAGTCCCAGATGAATCCGCCCTGGGTGGCCGGGTTGGCCCGGATGATGTCCCAGAACTCGCGGAAGTTGCCGAGGCTGTTGCCCATCGCGTGGGCGTACTCGCCGAAGATGAGCGGCTTGGTCGTGGTCCGGGCCTGTTCGGCGAATTTCTCCGGCGACGGGTAACGCGGTCCCCAGATGTCGGCGAACGGCGCGTCACCGTCGGGGTTGTTGGACTGGTGGTAGATCGGCCGGGTCGGCTCGTTGGCGTCCAGCCACTCGGCCATCGCGAAGTGGTGGGCGCCGAGACCGGCCTCGTTGCCGGTGTCCCAGAGGAAGACGCTCGGGTGGTTCTTGTCGCGTTCCACCATGCCGATCAGCCTGTCCAGGAAGGCGTTCTTCCATTCGGGCTGGTTGGCCTGGCACCACTTCGAGCAGTCCTCGTGGTTGTGCGTCTCGATGTCGACCTCGTCGCCGATCCAGATGCCCTGCCGGTCGGCGAGGTCGTAGAGGTAGGGGTCGGACGGGTAGTGCGAGGTACGCACGGCGTTGACGTTGAGCTGCTTCATCAGTGCGACGTCGCGTTCCTGCGCGGCACGGGTGGCGTGCCGGCCGGTACGGGGGTCGGTCTCGGCGCGGTTGACGCCCTTGAACAGCACCCGCTTTCCGTTGACCAGCAACTGCTTTTCGCGGATCTGGAGTTCCCGGAAACCGGTGGTCTCGCTGGTGATGTGGGTCGTGCCGTCGGGCGCGGTGAGCGTGAGCACCACCGTGTACACGTTGGGCGTCTCGTCGGTCCACTTCGCCGGGTTGCGCACCGGCATGGTCAGGTTCGCGGTCGCGTCCGGGCCGGTGACGTCGACCTCGGTGGCGGCCGTGGCGACCTCGGCGCCGCTGGCGTCGCGCAGGCTGGCGGTGAGCCGGTGCCTGCCGGTGGTGCCGCCCGCCTTGTGGCCCAGCTCGACGGCGGCGGACAGCGTCGCGTCGGTGTAGGTGTCGTCCAGGTCGGTGCGCAGGGTGACGTCCTCGACGTAGGTGGACGGCGTCGACCGCAGGCTGACCGAGCGGAAGATCCCGGCGTAGCGCCACTGGTCGACGTCTTCGAGGTAGGCACCGGCGCTCCAGCGGTGCACCTGCACCGCGACGCGGTTCTTGCCGGGGCGGAGCGCGGCACCGATGTCGAACTCGGCGGGCGTGTAGCCGCCCTGGTCGTAACCGACGTAACGGCCGTTGACCCAGACGAAGTACGCCGAGGTGACGCCCTCGAAGCGGAGGAAGGTGCTGCGGCCCGACCAGTCGGCCGGCAGGTCGAAGTCGCGGACGTAGGCGCCGGTCGGGTTGACGTCCCTCGGCACCTTCGGCGGGTCGTCCGGCTGGATCTCGGTGGCGATGTTGCGGAAGATCGGGTGATCCAGGCCGTCGGTCTGCCAGGTGTGCGGGACGTTCACCTGCCGCCAGTCCGACACGTCGTAGCCGTCGGCGTGGAAACCGGCGGGGACCTCCTCGGGCCGGTCGGCCATGGCGATCCGCCACTGCCCGTCGAGGCTGCGGGTGAACGGCGTCTCCGGGGCGCCCTTGGCGGCGGAGTCCGCGTCGGCGTAGGGCAGCAGGCTGGCGTGGGCCGGCTCCTGGTTCTCCCCCACCTTGCTCGGGTCTTCGAGGTAGGAGTACAGGTCACCCGGCGGTCCGGCCGACGCCGGAACGGCGACGACCATGGTCAGCGGAAGCACGAGGGCAGCGAGCAGCCCACCGCGGCGGCGCATGTTGAACCTCCATGTTCAAACAAGATCGAACATGAGACAACAACAATTCACGGTATACGTCAATAGTGCGTTAGGAGGACTGTTAGCGCTCACACACGGCCCGAGCACCCGACTTTCGCCGTGTACGCCAGGGGCAGGAGTCAGGGCTTGCGGCCGAGCCCGGCGTAGCCGCTGCTGCTCGACGGGTTGCCGGCGAACTCCCGCGTCGCCGGCGAGGGCCGCAGGTCGGGCCGCCACTGCGGGATCCACACCACGCCGGGGTCGACCAGCTCCCAGCCGTCGAAGAACCGGGTGAACTCCGCCCGGTCGCGCATGTGCAGCTCGGTGCTGTGCTGCCGGTACTGCTGGCGGACCTCCTCCCGGCGGTCGCCCTCCTCCGTCGGCTCGTCGTCGACGGTCAGGTGCGAGCACAGGAAGTACGAGCCCGACGGCAGCAGGTCGCGGTAGTGCCCGATGATGGCGTGCGGGTTGTCCTCCGGGCCGACGAAGTAGAGAACGCCGACCACGATCAGGCCGATCGGCTGCGACGGGTCGAGCACCCCGGTGTCCAGCGCCCGGCGCCAGATCGTCTCCGGATCACGCAGGTCACCCTGGATGACCGCGTGCCGCTTCGGGTCGCCCTCGCGCTCCAGCAACACCTTCGAGTGGGCCACCGCGACCGGCTCGATGTCGACGTAGACGCACCGGCTGCCCGGGTTGACCTCGTCGGCGATCTCGTGGACGTTGCCCACGGTCGGCACGCCGGAGCCGAGGTCGAGGAACTGGTTCACGCCCTGCTCGGCGAGGTACTGCACGCCGCGGCCGAGGAACTCCCTGCCCACCTTCGCCAGCACCCGGACCCCGGGGAACGCCGCGACCGCCCTGGCGCCGAACTCCCTGTCGATGGCCCAGTTCGCCGTGCCGCCGAGGAACCAGTCGTAGATCCGCGCCGGGTTGGGGTGTTCCAGGTCGACACCCTCGGGAACGAAGTCGGGATCCTGGGCCGCCATGCGCACTCCTCACCGGTTCGGTTGTCGCCGTTCACCGTAGCGGACGGCCCGCCTCCGCCCGCCGGACCCGGCGGAAAACCACGAGCGTCCCCGGCCGGTCGCGGCCTACGCTCCCGCGTCTCGTGATCATCCGCCGGCAAGGAGCGTCCGGCATGCCCGCGTGGCTGCTCACGCCGGGCCTGCTCCGGCTGGCCGCCCGGGCCGGCCGCCGGAGCCCGCCGGACACTGAGCCCGTCATCGCCGGTACAGCAACAACGTCCGGGCGATACCGACCTGCTCCGGGTCCATTGTGGACTTTCCGTCCTCGATGTCCCAGAGCGCGTTCTGCAGGACCCTGCCCAGGGTCCAGCCTGCCGCACGCGGACGGTCCAGTCCGAGTGCCTCGGTCATCAGGTCGAAACGGCGGAGCACGCCGCGAACCGTGCCCGCGCCGTCGTCCCACGGGTCGCCGAGTGCGGGCAGCAGCTCGAAGCCCGGGTCGCCCGCCAGCGGGACCGGGTCGATCGCGATCCACGGTTCCCGTTGCCCGGCAAGGACGTTGTCCCGGTGCAGATCCCAGTGCAGCAGCCGGTCGCCCGGCTCGGGCACCAGCTCGGCCACCGCCCCGGCGCAGACCCGCAGCAGGGCCCGCTCGCCGGGGTCGGCCAGCGCGGGCAGCGCGCGCCCGGTGTCGTCGACCATCGCCGCGGCGATGTCGCCCAGCCGCCGCATGCCGGGCGGGGCCGGTACGGCGACGAGCCGCGCGAGCAGGCCGGTGACGACCCGCAGCCGCGCGTCGTCGTCGCGCAGCGCGGACAGCGGCCGGGCGGCGTCGAGTCGTTCCAGCAGCATGGTTCCGGTGGGCTCGTCCAGGTCGAGCAGGTGGACGATGCCGTCACCGTTCCACCGCCGCAACGCCGCCGGTGCGCCGGCGTTCTCGTCGGTGACCGGCTGGAACTTCAGCACGGCCCGCAGGCCGTCGTCGCGTACCACCGGGACGACGAGCGAGCCCATGCCGTGCGCGGACGGGCCGTCCGGCCGGACCGCCCAGCGGTCCATGCAGTCGCCGATCAGCGACGGCAGCCCGGCCACCCAGGTGCCGTGCTCGTCGCGGTGCAACGCGGTGAACGTGTCGGGAATGTCGACGGATGCCGACGGTGACATCGGTGTTTCTCCTTCGTGGGATGGGATTTCACTGGCCACGAAGGAGCGCGGGGGTGCCCGGATGCCGGGCTGGCGTCAACGCATGCCCGCGATGCTACCGAAAAACGATCATCGGGGTTACGTACAACTGCGTATGGAGCCGCGGGCCCGCCGGGTGGTGTGCTGTCGCTGTCTCACAACGGCATTCGGCAAGGGGGAAGGTCAGTGGACAGGACAGAGGTGGTGGACCGCGGGACGGCGGTGGGGCCGAACATCCTGCGGGTCGGTGACTCCTACATCTGCTCGGGTATCGAGCCGACGTTCGTGCCCTTGGGTGGCGATCACGTGCGGCAGGTGTTCATCGAGCTGCCGGTCCGGTTCGTCGGGCGGCCGACGGTCACGGCACTGGTGCATCCGAGGGAGAACCCGGCGGCGGGCGGGGTCGCCTTCGTGGTCTACAACGTCACGGTGACGCCGCTGGGCACGACCGGGACGCAGATCAAGATCTCGGCGACGAACAACGCCGTCGGCGTGGGGGCCGGCGGGCTGTTCGAGTGCGACTACGTGGTGGTCGGCCAGGCCGCCACCTGACCGGTCAGCGCGGCCACCAGTCCGGTGCGGTTGGTCAGGCCGAGCGTGCGGTAGGTCAGCTCCAGGTGTTTGTGGACGGTCCGGGGACTGATCGCCAGTTCACGGGCGATCTCCCGGTCCGTCCGGCCCCTGGCGACCAGCCCGGCGATCTGGCGCTGCCTCGGGGTGAGGCAGGCCAGGACCTCCGGACGCGGCTGTGCCGCGAGCAGCCGCTGCCAGGCCAGCGCCCTGGCCAGGTGCGGCGCGATCAGCTCGACCAGCATCCGGTCGCGTGCGGTGAATCCGCTGCGGGAGCGGTTCACGGTCAGCACGCTGCCGTGCCGGTCGTCGACGCCGACCACGCACAGCAGCTGGTCGACGGTGCCTCTCGGCCGGTAGAAGTCGGTGTACAGCGGCAGGCGCCGCAACTGCCGCATGCCGGCGAGATCGCTCAGCGCGACCGACCCGCCCACCGTCAGCCTGCCGGTCCGGTAGGCGGCGAAGCCGGGGTGCTGGTGGACCAGCGCGCCGAGTTCGGGGCTGCCGGAGAGGTTGGCCTCCGGCCGGTCGGTCACGGCGCCGAGCACGCGGCCGGTGACGTGGTCGGTCTGGACGCACGCCGCGGCATCGCTGCCGACCAGCCGTGCCAGCAAGGCCAGGCCCGCACCGGAGACCTCGGCTTCGTGCCCGCATTCGGTCAGCGCGCCCACCACGTCCAGCGCGCCCCGCAGGTCACGTGCGTCCAGCTGCTCGCCCACGGGTGCAAGAGGCGGCGATGGGCCGCCAGATACGCCGTCAGGCCGCCAGCCGCGCGCGGAACCATCCGGTGAGGATCTCGTCGACCGCCCTGGCGGCGGGCAGCTGTGGCGCCGGCTCGAGGCCCGGTTCGTCGGCCAGCGGGTGCGCCAGGCCGGGCACGGTGACCAGCTCGACGTCGGCCGGGCGGTCGTAACGGCCGCGCAGGGTGGCGACCAGCTCGGCGGCGTCGGCGCGGAAGCCGGGGTGGTCCTGTTCGCCGCTGACCAGCAGCAGCGGCGGCTGCGCCGCGATGTCCGCGGCACGGGCGACGAAGTCCAGTTCACCGGCGGTCCGCTCGGCTTGCTCGGTCCACCGGTACGGGTGCCCGGCCAGGCCCTCGGCGAGCCCGACCGCCGACCGCACCCGCACCGCCGGGTTGACCAGCGCGACCGACCTGAGCGGGATCTCCGAGGTGGTCAGCACCCGCAGGGCGACGGCTCCGCCGAGCGAGGCGCCGAGCACGCTGACCGGCCCGTCGCCGACCGGCAGCTGGTCGCGCAGCGCGGCCAGCGCGGCGGGAAACTCGGCGGCGGCCTGCCGGGCGAACGGCGCCAGGAAGGACAGCAGCACGTCCTCGCGGGCCAGCGCGACGGCGGCGTCGAGCCGGCCGTCGACCATCCGCGCGCCACACATCGGCATGCCGAGGTGGACCCGCCAGGCCGGTACCCCGGTCATCGGCAGCGCCGCCGCGAACGCCGCGTCCGTCCGCGGCGCGTCCAGCATGTGCCAGGTGACGATCAACGGCGCCGGGCCGCCGCCCTCCGGTGCCAGTGCCGTGTACGGCACGCCCGCCGCGGTACCCGTGATCGTCTCCATGCCGTCACGGTATTCGGCGCGGTGTCAGTCCCGCGGCGGTGGCCCCAGGATGTCGGCGTACTCGGCGTGCACGGTCGCGTCGTCCTCGGCGTCGAGGCCGAGGTCGCGGCGCATGGCCGCGCGCAGCAGCCGGTACTCCCGCAGGCCCTCGTCCCAGAGCCGCTGCTCGTCGGGGTGGCGTGGCGTGTTCAGCAACCCGATCGCGACGGTGGACCGGCGCAGCATCGACTCCCGCAGCATCCGGCGGACGCTCTCCGGCGCGTGGACGTTGATCGTGCCGAGGGAGTCGCGGGCACGCGCGGCCACCTCCCGCAGCTCGGCCTCCAGATGCTCGTCCAGTTGGCCGTCGGCGATTTCCCTGGCGCGGTAGAGCACCCAGTCGAACGCCTCGATCGCGCCGACGACCTCGGCGTAGGCCTGCGCCCGCCCCTCGTAGCTGCGATTCTCCCGTTCCCGCTCGCGTTCCCGCTGCCAGCGCAACTCCTCGCGGGCGGTCTCCCGCCGCCATCTGCGGTCCTCGCGCCATCCGGCGACCAGTTGCGCGCCGATCACCCCGGCGAGCCCGAGAAGGCCGACGACGATGGGAACCCACAACGGAACCTGGCTGCCTGACACGGCCCCACAGTAGGGCGTGCGGTGCTGTTACGTTGCGGTGGCTGCCAGAAAGGGGCGGGACGGATGACCGTCGGCCAGTGGAGTGACCGGGTGGGCCGGATCCTGCGCGAGATGGCTGCCGACCAGGGCGTGCTCGACGAGGTCGTGGCGACGGCACGGGCGGCGGCGCCCGAGGTGGCCCGGCTGCCCGAGGCGGAGAACCGGCGGCACATCGCGGTGCTGCTCGCCGCGGGCCTGGCGCTGTTCGACGAGGCGGCCGAGCCCGACGACAGCGGCTTCGCCGCGGCTGCCTCGCTCGGCGCCGACCGCGCCGCCCAGGGTGTGCCGATCACGGCGCTGCTGCGCGGGGTGCAGGCCGGGCGCAGCCGGGCGGTGGAGATCGCCATCGCGCGGGGGCGCGCGGCCGGGGTGCCCGAGCAGGTACTGGTGGAGACCCTGCTCGACGTGGACCGGCACATCGGCGAGCTGGAACGTCAGGTCATCACCGGCTACCACACGGCGGAGCTGGAACTGTCCCGCACCGCCCGCGACGCGCGGACCCAGCTGCTGCGCCGCGCCGTCCTGGGCCGGCGGCCGTCCGACGAGGAGCTGACCCAGGCCGGGATCTGCCCGGACGGCCCGCAGCACTGCCTGGTCTCCGACGTCAGCGACCCGGTGCAGGCCCGCACCCTGGAGCACGAACTCGGCGAGGGCGTCTTCGGCCTCGTCGACGGCCGGCTCACCGGTCTGCTGCCCCGGCTGCCGGCCCCCGGCGCGGGTGGGACGGCGCTGACCGTGGTGACCCCCGCCGTTCCGCTGGACGAGATCCCCGCGCTGTACTCACTGTGCGTCACCGCCCTCGGCACGGCGAAACGCCGTCGTGCCCGCGGCAGGCACCTGCTCACCGAGCTGGCCGGCGAGGTGGCCCTGGCCGCCCAGCCCGCGCTGGGCGCGCTGCTCGGCACCACCCTGCTCGGCGCGCTCGACCCCGCCGACCGGTTCCACCGGCAGCTGGCGTTCACCGCGCTGGCGTACCTGGACAACGACCGCAGGCTCGACCACACGGCCGCCGCCCTGCATGTCCACCCGAACACGGTTCGGTACCGATTGGACCGGCTGCGCGAGATCACCGGGCTGTCCGTCGAGGCGGGAGCCCCCGGTGATCAACCGGGCGTCCTACGAGGTCTACGCATGTGGTGGGGGTTGCGCTCCTGGCTGGATCAGCCTGAGGTATGACTCCGGTTTGCCTCCCCGGATCGACACGCACCGCATTCGCGCTGGGCTAACGTTGTCACAACGTCAAGGTATTTTCACCGACCGAACGCCGGAGGCCGCGAAATGGTTGAAGATTCGATCGGACCTGAGCTGGGAACATTGGAGCGGCAGGAAAACTTCTTCGCCCACGTTGTCGATCCGATGGTCGAGGAAGCGCGGCAGATCGGCGTCTCCATGCCCGCGTTGATGGTGCACATCATCGAACAGGTCTCGCACGAAGCGTAGGTCCACAGCCGACATTCCCGGCACGGTCGGGTGATCGTCGCCGTTTGCGGGCATGACCGCGCCGCCGCCGGGTTACCCGGACCGGCAACGGCGGCGGAAGGCGGCAGCGTGCGGTGGAGTTCGGCAGTCTTGTCGGTGACGTTGGGGGCGGCCCTGCTGACCGCTCCCCCGGCGGCCGCGGTGGAACCGGTCCTGCTGATCAACCAGGATTTCGCCGATCCCGACGTGCTGCGTACCGGCGACGGGTTCACCGCGTTCGCCACCGGCGGGCAGGCCGGACGCATCCCGGTGGCACGCGCACCATCGGCGACGGGCCCCTGGACCGTCGGCGGTGACGCCCTCGCCGACCCCCCTCGCTGGGCCGACGGCGACGGCAGGTTCTGGGCGCCCGACGTGTCGTCGCGGGGCGGCGACTTCCTGATGTATTTCGCCGCCCAGCCCGCTGGCACGGACCGGTTGTGCATCGGCGCGGCACTCTCGGCCGAGGCGGCCGGTCCCTACCACCCCGTCGGCGACGCTCCGCTGGTCTGCGTACCGGAGGACCACGGCGACATCGACCCGGAGTCGTTCGTCGACGCCGACGGCCGCCGGTACCTGCTGTACAAGAGCGGCACGGTCCCGTCGGGGATCTGGCTGCAGGAGGTCACCGCCGACGGCCTGGGCCTGGCCGGGCAGCGGCGGCTGATCCTGCGGGCCGACCGGCCCGGGGAGAACGGGGTGGTGGAGGCACCGGCGATGGTGCGGGTGCCGCGCGGCTACGTGCTGCTCTACTCCGGCGACCGGTTCGACAGCACCGGCTACCACACCGGATACGCCACGGCGCCGGCCCCGGCCGGCCCGTTCACCAAGGCGGCGGAACCGTTGCTGACGACCGCCGAGGTCGGCGGCGCCGTCGACGGGCCCGGTGGCGCGGACGTGGTCGACGGCAGGATCTACTTCCACGGCTGGCTCAACGGGCAGCGGATCGCGCGCGGGGTCTACTCGCTGCCGGTGCGGTTCGAGCCCGGCGGCCGCCCGGTCATCGGCTGATCCCGGCTCCTGTCCCGCGCCAAGCACGTGAAGGCCACCTTCAGCACGTCACACGTCATGGCCCCGGCAAAGTCCAGGTGTGGGCAGGGCGAGGTGGCTGGTCCCGAGCGTAGAACTCGCGTGCCGGAACGTAGAACTCGCGTGCGTGAGCGCAGAACTCACGATGTGGACCAGGTTCTCACCCGGTGCCGGTCGCTCACGCGACCGGCCCGTTCGCGCGAGTCCTCCGTTCCCGACCCGCGAGTCGACCGTTCCGGACCCGCGAGTTGCACGTTCCCGCCTGTCTGGTCCCACTGCTTGGCGTGCCGGGTCCAGATCGCGAGACCAGTCCTGTCCTCGCCTGGCCGACCGGGCAGGAAGGTGGCCTTCACGTGCTCTGACGGTCACCGGTGCACGGTATACGTCGGATGCCTGCCCGAGTCAGACTCCGAAGGGAGGCTTGCCTGCCATTGGTCACGGTGAAATCATCGGATCTCTGCCGAGCAGGACCGATGAGGGAGCGACCGGCCCATGGGACTTCGACCGCTTCGACCACTGCGCCGCACCCGTCCATCCCGCCTCCGGCGGCTCGCCGGCCTCGCCGCCGTCCTCGCGCTGCTGACGACGCTGCTGAGCGCTCCCGCCGCCACCGCCGAGGTGCACCATCCCCGCCAGCAGTGGCTGCGCGCGTCGACGGCGGGCCTGTTCCTGCACTGGGGCATGTACACCGCGCCCAAGCACCTGGACTGCGCCGAATGGGAACGCGACGTCACCGCGGGCGGCTGGTCCGCCGACTACTGGGTCGACCAGGCACGCAAGCTGGGCGCGTCCTACATCGTGCTGGCCACGTTCCACAGCAGGCTCGGCTACGCCCGGCCCTGGCCGTCGAAGATCCCGGGCAGCTGCGCGACCAAGCGGGACCTGCTCGGCGAACTGGTCGCGGCGGGCAAGGCCAAGGACGTCAAGATCATCCTGTACATGACCGACGATCCCCAGTGGCACAACGAGCAAGGCAAGTCCTCTTTGGACTCGGCGGCCTACTCGGCGTACAAGGGCGAGCAGGTCGACCTCACCACCCGGCCAGGCTTCGGCAGGTACAGCTACGACCTGTTCTTCGAGGTCATGGACAACTACGCCGACCTCGCCGGCTTCTGGATCGACAACGACAACGAGTACTGGGAGCGCAACCGGCTCTACGAGCAGATCCGCGAGAAGCGCCCGTCCTGGTTGCTGAGCAACAACAACGAGGACACGCCGATCATGGACACGGTCAGCAACGAGCAGAAGACCGGGATGACGCCGTCCTACGACTACCCGCAGGCGGCGTTCACCCCCATGCCGCGGCTCACCGAGGCCGACTACAAGCTGCCGACCACCGGCTCCTGGTGGTACGACGGCGGCGATCACCCGGTCGACGTCCGGCTGAGCACGGGCCGCTACATCACCAACGCCGGATCGTCGATGAAGTCGCTGATGGCCGAGACCCCGATGGTCAACGGCAGGTTCCCGCCGCAGCAGGAACAGTTCAACGAGTTCATGTCCCGCTGGGTGCCGCCGATCCAGGAGTCGCTGCGCGGCACCGAGGGTGGCGGCTACATGTACGGCGGCATGCAGCCGGGCTTCTGGAACGACGGCGCGCACGGCGTCGTCACCGTCGCCCCGGGCGCTGCCACCCAGTACGTGCACGTGCTCACCCGCCCGCGCACCGACCAGGTCCGGCTGCGGGACAACGGCTACCAGATCACCGAGGTCACCGACCTGCGCACCGGCAAGCGCAAGGAGTTCACCCAGTCCGGCGGATATCTCACCATTCTGGGCATCACCGAATGGGACGCCTACGACACCGTGTTCCGGGTCCGCACCGCCGGGCAGCGGTTCTACTACGACCCCTCGGTGATCCGGGCGATCGCCTCCGCCGCGCACCCCGATCACCCGGCGGCCAATCTCGCCGACGGCAGCTTCGAGAAGTTCTGGGACGCGGGCGGCACGCTGCCCGTGTCGGTGACCCTCGACCTCGGCAGGCGGCGGCCGGTCACCCACTTCGCGGTCAACCAGCGGGAGTGGTCGCCGACCTACGCGCGGGAGTCGTTCGGCAGGCCGGAGGACTCGGCCCGGATCAAGGACTACCGCGTCCGGCTCAGCGACGACGGCGTGTCCTGGGGTGCCCCGGTACGCGCGACGGCGATGCCCAGTGCCCGCGGCGTGCAGTTCGTCGACATCGGCGACCGGCAGGCACGGTTCGTCCGGCTCGAGGTCGCCAACACCTGGAGCGGCCCGCAGGCGCCACCGTTCCACCGGCAGCTCAAGATCGACGAGATCAAGGTCGGCTACGGCTACCCGCGGGCCGCGGGGGAAGCCCCGGGCGAGGCGGAGTCGGCCGCGCTCACCGGCACCGCGGCGCCGGCCACCTGCCGGGCCTGCTCCGGCTCGGCGCAGGTGACCGGGCTCGGCGGCGGCGCGGGCAACGCCGTCACCATCGACGGGCTGACCGCCGCCACCGCAGGCGAGCACCGGCTCCAGCTCGACCACACCGCCGAGGCGCCGACGAGCCTGACCGTACGGGTCAACGGCGGCGATCCGGTGGAGGTCGCCGTCCCCGCCGGTGGCCGGGACGTGCCGGTGAGCACCGCGATCCCGGTGCCGCTGCGGGCGGGCGCCAACTCGGTCACGGTCTACAGCACGGCACCCCGCGGTCCCGGCCTCGACCGGGTGTCGGCCGGGCCGATGCCGCCGTCGTCGTACGTGCCGAGGACGACGCTGACCGTCGAACCACACGGCGTCCAGTGGCTCGGCTCCGGCCGCCAGTCGATCACTGTGTCGGCGACGCTGCGGATGGACGTCGACGACGCACTGGACCAGGTGAGTCTCGCCCCGGCCGTCCCGGCGGGCTGGACGGTCACCGGAGCACCGGCGAGCGCCCCGTCGCTGCGGCTGGGACAGCTGCTGCACGGCACCTGGACGCTGACCTCACCGGCCGGCCAGGACGTCACCGCCACCGAAATCCCGGTCACGGCGTCGTTCCGGACACTGGGCAGGGCGAAGTCGGTGGCCAAGCCGGTTAAGGTCCGCCCGCGTCCGGCCGACCGGGTGTTCGTGCGCGAGGCCGAGGACTCCCGCAACCAGATCGGCAGCTCCGGCGTGACCGGCTGCGGCCGCTGCTCCGGCGAGCAGAAGGTCCGCAACATCGGCGGTTCGCCGGACGCCCACGTCGTCTTCGGTGACGTGACGGTGCCCTCGGCCGGGGTCTACCGCCTGTTCGTCGACTTCACGGTCAACGGCACCCGGTCCTACCTGGTGTCGGTCAACGGCGGTCCGCCCGCCCGGGTCACCGGGACCGGCCTGGGCAACACCGAGCCCCAGACGGAATCCCTGCCGGTGACGCTGACCGCGGGGGCCAACACCATCCGGCTGTTCAATCCCGACGAGGGGGCACCGGACCTGGACCGGATCTCACTCGGTTCGTGACAGCACCGCGCCCAGCGCGGCGACGCCGTCCTCGATCTCCGTCGCCGCGCTGGCCGCGTAGCCGAGCACCAGCCCGGGGTCGTGCGGGCGCTGGCAGTGCCAGGACAGCGGCTGCACCTTCACCCCGCGTTCCAGCGCACCGGCCGCGATGTCCACATCGGACACCGCCCGGCCGGGGAACGTGATCGTCAGATGCAGCCCGGCCGCGGCACCGTGGACGACGGCTCCCGGCAGATGCTTCGCGACCGCGGCGATCATCACGTCGCGGCGGCGCCGGTGCCTGCCCCGCAACAGCCGCAGCTGCCGGTCGAGTTCACCGGACTCCATCAGCCGGGCCACCACCAGCTGCGGCAGCACCGCGTTGCCGAGATCGGCGTAGCGCTTGGCCGCGACGAACGCCTCGCGGAAGCGGGCGGGCACCAGCACCCAGCCGACGCGCAGCGCCGGAGCCAGCAGCTTCGACACGCTGCCCGCGTAGCAGACCTGCTCGGCCAGCAGTGAGCGCAGCGCGGGAACCGGCGGGCGGTCGTAGCGGTGTTCGGCGTCGTAGTCGTCCTCGACGATCAGGCCCCCGTCGGCGGCCCAGCGCATCAGGTCACGACGCCGGTCGCCGCCGAGCACCACCCCGGTCGGGAACTGGTGGGCGGGCGTGAGCAGGACCGCGGGGCTGCCCAGCTCCCGCAGCCGCCGCACCACCAGGCCGTCCTCGTCGACCGGGACCGGCGGGGTGCGCTCCAGCCAGTTGCCCAGGTGCTGCCGCGCGCCGAGCGAGCCGGGGTCCTCCACGGCCATCTCGGTGATGCCCTCGGCGACGAACAGCTGCGCGAGCAGGCTCAGCGCCTGCGCGACGCCGGCGACGACCACCACGTCGGCAGGGTCGGCGCGGATCCCGCGGGTCCTGGCCAGCCGGTGCGCGACCGCCTCCCGCAGCGCGGGCGCGCCCCGCGGGTCGCCGTAGGCCAGGTCGGCCGCCGACAGCCGGCTCAGCACCGCCCGCTCCGCGCGCAGCCAGGCAGTACGGGGGAACGCGGCCAGGTCCGGGACGCCCGGCGAGAGGTCGATCCGCGCCGGTGCGGCACGCAGCACGTCGAACACGTCCGGGCCGGGCCGCCCGGCGAACACCGCGGGCACGCCGGGGGAACCGGCCGGGGTGACCGGCGGCGCGGGCGCCGCCACGACGACGGTGCCAAGCCGGCCCCTGCCCGCGATCTGGCCGTCCTCCACCAGCCGCTGGTAGGCCTCGGTGACCACCCCGCGCGACACCCGCAGCTCCGCGGCCAGCACGCGGGTGGGTGGCAGGCGGCTGCCCACCGCGAGGCTGCCGTCGGCGATCGCCTGCCGCAGCCGCCCGGTCAGCCAGTCGGCGAGCCCGCCCCTCGGCACGTCGGCGCGGGACAGCTGGAGGAAGTCGGAGCCCACGATTTTGGACCCGTCGATCACGTCCGCTTTGGACCTGTTCACTGGACCAGAGTAGCGCCACGCTGGCGTTATGCGCGTCGATTTCCCACGTTACGTCCACGGCTACTCCGGGCCGGAGGCCCGCCGTCTCGGGGACCAGGCCGACGTACTGGCCGGCCTCCTGCACGCCGGTACCCGGTTCCCGGCCGGCAGCAGCGTCCTGGAGGTCGGCTGCGGGGTCGGCGCGCAGACGGTCCACCTGCTGGCCGCCAGCCCGCACATCGAGCTGACCGCCGTCGACCGCTCCGCCGAGTCGCTCGCGACCGCCAGGGAGACGGTGGCGCGGCGGTTTCCGGGCGCGCACGTCCGGTGGCTGCACGCCGACCTGTTCGACCTGCCCGCCACGGGGTTCGACCACGCCTTCGTGTGCTTCGTGCTGGAGCACCTGCCCGACCCGGTCGCCGCGCTGGCGGCCGTGCGTGAGCTGGTGCGGCCGGGCGGCACGGCGACCGTGATCGAGGGCGACCACGGCTCCGCGTTCTTCCACCCGCGCAGCACCGCCGCGCAGGCGACGATCGATCACCTGGTCGGCCTGCAGGCCGCCGCGGGTGGCGACGGGCTCATCGGCAGGCGGCTGCACCCGCTCCTGTGTGCCGCGGGCCTGCGGGAGGTCGTGGTCGAGCCCCGGACGGTCTATGTCGACGGCTCCCGGCCCGGCCTGGTGGACGGGTTCACCCGCAACACCTTCATCGCCATGGTCGACGGTGTCCGCGAGGAGGCACTGGCCGCCGGACTGTCCACACCGGACGAGTGGGACCGCGGCATCGCCGACCTGCACCGCGCCGCGGGCCAGGACGGCACGTTCCACTACACGTTCTTCAAGGGCACCGCGGTGAGGGCCTGATGTGGTGCGCCGTCCTGCTGTTCGCGGTGGCCGTGGTGGTCGCGCTGGAACGCGCCCACCGGCGCCGGGCGCGGCCGGAGCCACGGCTGCGTGGATCCGGCGTGCCCGACCGGGACCTGGACCGGACGCGCGCCGACCTGCGCTGGCTCGGTCACGGCCTGCCGAGCACGGTACGCGAGACGAAGCCGGAGATCGCCCGCTCATACCGGGGCGGGTCGGCGTTCCAGGACTCGACATGCTCGGCGCCGGGGAACTCCTCGTAGGTCACCGGCCAGTTCAGCGCCGGTGCGGCGGCGACGAAGTCGCGGGTCATACGCGGCGGCGCCTGGGAGTCGGCACCCGCGCCGAACAGCAGCATCGGCGGCCGGGTCGCGGGCGGGTGCGTGACGAGGTCGAGTTCGTCCAGGTCGACACCGCTGCGCCAGTTGACGAGCACCGTGCTGAGCCAGGCGGCCGGCGGTGGCACGCCGTACTGGCCTGCCGCGTGCTCGGTCACGGCGGGCATGCTCAGCAGCGGTGAGTCCAGGACCGTCGCCGTGACCGTGGACGCCAGCGGCGAGTGCCGCAGGAACTGGCCGACGATCATGCCGCCCATCGACCCGCCGTAGAGCACGACACGGCGGGCACCCTGACCCTGCGCGTACCGCACGGCCGCCTCGACGTCGCGGTACTCGGACTCGCCGTAGTGCAGGAACCCGTCCGGCGCGGGCGGCGCGCCCTCGTCGTTGCGGTAGGTGATGGCCAGGACCGGCAGGCCGAGCCGGTGGAACGCCGGGATGGCGACCATGGCGTTGCGGCGGGCGTTGCGGCCGTGGACGGCGATCACCCAGGTGTCCTCGGCGGGGCCGGTCGCCGGGATCCGCCAGGCCGGCGCGGGGCCGAGCTCGGTGGGCACCATGACCTCGGTGTAGTCGAACCCGAACGTGGACTTCGGATCGGTGATCATCACGCCGGTCACGGCCACGGTCGTCCCCACCGAGGGGGCGGGCCCCTCGACGATCGGCCGCTCCACCGTGTCGGCCGTCTCGGCCAGCGCCGGGCCCACGGTGGCGTCGACGCCGTCCCACACCATCCGGTGCGTGCCGAGCCTGCGGGCGAAGTCGTTCGGCGAGCCGATCACCACCGTCCGCGTGCTGCCCGACCAGCGCACCTCGCGCACGATGTTGGAGCGGTCGGGGTTGGTGTAGTGCCGGTGATCGGGTTCGATCGCCTCGCCGCTGCCCCACCACGCCAGGCCGAACGACGCCCCGACGACCAGCACCAGCAGGACCGCCAGTCCGATCAGGACCTTCCGTCTCATCCGCTCTCCCCCGCGGTCAGGCCCGAGAGCACCCGGGCAATGGTCCGCTTGCAGAGCAGGCGGAAGTCCTCTTCGGACAGTGCGATGCGGCCGCCGTGGTAGAGCTGCACCAGCCCCATCGCCGGCATCGTGATGGCGAGCGTGACCTCCAGCGGGTCGTCCGCCCGCAGCACGCCGTCGCCGATCGCCTGCTCGACCGCGTCGAACACCGGGCCGAACGTCGGCGTGCCGCCGGCGCGGAAGTCCCCGGGGAACTGCCGGACGCCCTCGCGCCGTTCGGTGACGACGAACCGGTACAGGTTCGGCTTGCCCAGTGCGAAGTCGAGGAAGTCGTCGGTCAGCTCGTCGAGCCTGCCGGTGAACGTGGTGGCGCCCCGGCGCCTGCCCCAGTCCCTGCTCAGCTCGGCCACCGCGGCGTCGACGACCGTACGCAGCAGGGTCTCGCGGTTCGGGTAGTGCCGGTAGGTCGCCATCGCCGTGACGCCGGCGTCCGCGGCCACCCGGCGCATCGACACGGCGTCGGCGCCCTCGGCCAGCAGGATCGCCAGTGCCGCGTCGGCGATCCGTTCCGCCGTCCCCTTCTCGGTCATGTCTACACCGTACACGTGACGGTCTACGCTGTACACTGCCCGCATGACCGAGCCTTTGGTGCGGATGCCCCTGCGGGTGCGCTTCCACGAGTGCGACCCGCAGTCGGTGGTGTTCAACGCGCACTATCTCGCCTATGCCGACATGGCCAGCTTCGAGTGCCTGCGGGAACTGTTCGGCTCCCACGCCGCGGTGACCGCGCGGGGCGTCGACCTGGTGGTCGCCGAGTCGAACCTGCGCTACCACCTGCCGTGCCGGTTCGACGACGAACTGGTCGTCGAGGTGTTCACCGAACGGGTCGGCCGGTCCTCGCTCGTGCTCAGGTTCGCCGTCCGGCGGGGCGACGAGCTGGCCACCGAGGTGATCAACCGCTACGTCTGGGTCAGCACCGAGACGATGCGGCCGGTCACGCCGCCCGATGACATCCGGGCCGCGTTCGGCTGACGTGCCGAGCGCGGCACCCGGGGGTAGCGTGACCGCTGTGACCAGGCCCAACCACTTCAAACGCGCCGTCGTCCTCGTCGTGGGTGGCGCGCTCACGCTCGTCGGCATCGCGCTGCTGGTCCTGCCCGGGCCCGGCCTGCTGCTGGTCCTCGCCGGCCTGGTGACGCTCGCGTCGGAGTTCCCGAAGCTGGAGCGCTACGTCGACCCGGTGCGGGACCGGGCGATGAAGGCGGCGGAGGACAGCGTGTCCTCGCCGCTGCGCATCGCCGGCTCGGTCCTCGCCGGCCTCGCGCTCGTGGCGGCGGGCGTGGTGTGGGGTCTCGTGCCCGGGCTGCCGCTGGGCGGCTGGAGCGTCGGCTCCAGCCTCATCCTGTCCGGGATCGTGCTGTTCGTGCTGCTCGGCTACAGCCACCACCGGGTCCGGGAACGCCGCCGGGCCGCCGAGCGCAGCTCGTGACCGCGTGAGCGTACGACGGGCGGCGTAGGCGCGAGTGCCGCGCCGCGACGGACGCCGTGACGGCACCGCCGCGGCAACACTGATCGCCATGACTTCCACCGCCACGTTCCCCCGCATGTCCCCGCGGCTTCGCAAGGCCGTGCTGCTGGTGCACATCGTGTCGTCGGTCAGCTGGCTCGGCATCAACGTCGGCAACCTCGCGCTGGCACTGACCGGGCTGCTCGCCGACACCGCCGACGTGCAGCGCTCGGCGTTCGTGGCGATGGGCATCGTCGGCGACACCCTGCTGATCCCGGCGAGCCTGCTGTCGTTCGTCAGCGGACTGTGGCTCGGCCTCGGCACGCAATGGGGCCTGCTGAAATACCGCTGGGTTATCGCCAAATTCGTGCTCACCGTCATTCCGGTGATCCTGATTCCGCTGTCGCTGCTGCCCGGTATCCACGAAATGGTGGCCGTCGTGACGGCCGTGCCCGCCGGCACGCTCGCCGACATCGGGCCGTACGCGCCGAACCTCATCGTCGCCGGGTGCGTGTCGACGACCATGTACCTGACCAGTGTCGTCCTTTCGGTTTACAAGCCGTGGGGCCGCACCCGCCGCGGCCGCAAAGCGATTCCGCAGCGCCGCACCCGTACCACCGCGAACGCGGTGGGCTGACCGGCGCAGAAAAGACGGCTTTTCGCCCTACGACGAAAGTATGTTTCCGGAAGAAAATCCTTCTCCGCAAACTGTGGCATTTGGCCAATGATTGTTACGCTCCCAACCGGTTCGAAACCCCTGCGGCAGTTCTCGGCCATTTCTCCAGCCTGCACGGGCCGGTCGAGGCTGCCTCGAAACCGGTTTGGAGGAGTTACATGCGCAAGGTTCTGCTGCGCTCGGCGGCGGTGGGTGCGTTCGCCGCGCTGGGCCTACTGGCCTCCGGCGTGCCCGCGGGCGCGTCCGCGGAGAGCAAGGGCACCGACCCGGTCGGCGCGCCGGACGCCGGCACGCCGACCGTCCAGGTGACCAAGCTCAGCCACTCGCAGGCGACGTCGCGCCTGCGGTCGTCGGGCATCACCTGGTCGTCCAGCGGCGGCTGCAGCAACCGCAACAACCCGCGCTGCACGTCGTTCGAGCAGGTCAACCTGGCGACCATCCAGGGTGCCCAGACGCTCAAGTCCGCCTCCCGCTGCGCGCTGAACGTCACCGGGGGCACCGAGACGGGTCACGCCAGCGGGACGTACAGCCACTGGAACGGCTACAAGCTCGACTTCTCACTGAGCAACTGCCTCAACAGCTACATCCGCAACACGTTCACGTCGATCGGCGGGAACAAGTGGCGTTCCGGCTCGGGGAACATCTACTACCTCGAGTCGAACCACTGGGACGTCACCTACTACAACTGCGGCGGCTGCTGACCGCTCCGCACGTTCCCGCCACCCAGCGAGGGCGGGTGGCGGGAACCCGGTCACGGGTTGATGGCGAGGAAGAGGAACGCCGCCAGCAGCACCAGGTGGACACCGCCCTGCAGGCGGGTCGCCCGGCCGGGCACCACGGTCAGCACGCTGACCACGATCGTGAGCGCGAGCAGCACCATGTGCACCGGCCCCAGCCCCAGTTCCAGCGGTCCCTCCAGCCAGATGCTGGCGACCGCGATGGCCGGGATGGTGAGGCCGATGCTGGCCATCGCCGAGCCGTAGGCCAGGTTCAGGCTGATCTGCACCCGCTGCCGGGCGGCGGCCCGCACCGCGGCCAGGGTCTCCGGCAGCAGCACCAGCAACGCGATCACCACACCGACGAACGAGGGCGGGAACCCGGCGGCCTTCACCGCCGACTCGATGGCAGGCGACTCGACCTTCGCCAGGCCGACCACCGCCACCAGCGCCACCAGCAGCAGCCCGAGGCTCGCCGCGGCGGCCTTGTTGCTGGGCGGGTCGGCGTGGCCGTCGCCGTCGGCGTCCTTCGGCCCCTCGCCGTGTTCCACCGGAAGAAAGAAGTCGCGGTGGCGCACCGTCTGCGTCATCACGAACAGGCCGTAGAGCAGCAGTGAGGCGATCGCCGCGAACGCCAGCTGGGCGGCGGAGAAGCCCGGGCCCGGCGTGGTCGTGGTGAACGTCGGCACCACCAGGCACATGCCGGACAGGGTCGCCACCGTCGCCAGCGCGGCGCCGGTGCCCTCGGCGTTGAACAGGGCCAGCCCGTGCCGCAGCGAACCCACCATCAGCGCCAGCCCGACGATGCCGTTGGTGGTGATCATCACAGCCGCGAAGACCGTGTCCCGCGCCAGCGACGCCGACTCCGGGCCACCGGACACCATCAGGGTGACGATCAGCGCGACCTCGATGATCGTCACCGCGACCGCCAGCACCAGTGATCCGTACGGTTCCCCCACCCGGTGAGCGACCACCTCGGCGTGGTGCACCGCCGACAGCACGGCTCCTGCCAGCACGAACGCGACCAGGATCACCAGCACGGTCCCGAGTTCCCGGCCCCACGTCAGCGCCAGCGCCACCAGCGCCAGCAGCGGCACGACAACGGTCCAGGACAGCATGGAACTACGTACGGCGGCCATGGCTCCACCCTGACATGCCGCCCATGCGCCCGCGCGGGCGGGAGCGTGCGTCCCGCCCGACCGGGGTATGACGGCTCCAGGGCCGATCCGCCGGGCGGCATCGGGCGGTAGTTTCGGCCGGTGACCTCGACCGGCCGGTCAGCAGCCGTACCCCGCGCGCCGCATCTCTACCTGTTCGACGCGCTGCTGGCGGTGGCCGCGACCGCGGCGTACGTCAGCTTCTCCTACGCCCCGAGCACGCCTGCCCAGCCCGGGTTCACCGGCCCGGTGTGGCTGGGCTGGCTGGTGGCCGCGGCGGTCGGCGTCCCGCTCGCGGTCCGCAGGCGCTGGCCGTTGCCGGTGTTCGCCGTCGTGCTGAGCGGGACCGTCGCGGCCAGCCTGCTGCACATGGTGCTGGAGCCCCACCTCGCCCTCGGCTGCGCTGCCTACCTGGTCGGGCTGGCCGAGCGGTGGTGGCGTGCCGTGGTGACGCTGGCCGTCGCACTCGCCGCCGCCGCGACCGCGCTCGCCGTCAGCGAGCCGCTGCCCGGCGACACGGTCGGCACGACCGCGGCGGTGTGGCTGGTGATCGGCACGGCGTGGGTGCTGGGCAGGGGCATGCGGCAGGGCCGTCTCGCCCGGGCCGCCGAGGCCGAGCGGGCCGCCGCGCGGGCGCTGACCGACCAGCGCCTGCGCATCGCACGGGAACTGCACGACGTGGTGGCGCACAGCATGAGCCTCATCGCGGTGAAGGCGGGCGTCGCCAACCACGTCGCCGAACAGAACCCGGCCGAGGCCGTCCGCGCGCTGCGCACGATCGAGACCACCAGCAGGGCGGCGCTGGTGGAGATGCGTCACGTCCTCGGCGTGCTGCGCTCCGCCGAGGAACCCGGGATGGAACTCGCGCCCGTCCCCGGACTGGCCGGCCTGCGCGAGCTGGCCGAGCACGCGGAGCAGGCGGGCGTGCGGGTGACGCTTCAGGCCCCGGAGCGGGCGGACCTGCCCGACGGCGTGGCACTGTCGGCCTACCGGATCGTCCAGGAGGCGCTGACCAACGTGGTCAAGCACGCGGCCCCCGCCGAGTGCGTGGTGCGGGTGGAGGCGCTGCCCGGCGAGCTGCGGATCGAGGTGACCAGCGGTCCGCCCGGGACGGCGCGCCCGCGGGCCCCCGAGGGGCACGGGCTGATCGGGATGCGTGAGCGGGTGGCCGTCTACTCAGGACGGTTCGACGCCGGACCCCGTCCGGACGGCGGATTCCGGGTCACGGCGAGCCTGCCGTACGAGCCCTAGGGACTACCGGGCGAACACGGTGCGCAGGACGTGCGAGTCGCCCCGGAACGCACCCGCGGCGACGGCCTGCTCGACGCTGATCGCTCCGGATGCCAGTGCGACGACCACGTCCGGAGCGGCAGTGAGCACCGAGGCCGGCTCCCGTCGGGGCACGAACGCGCTCGGGCCGTCCTCGCCGACCCGCAGGGTCATCAGGAAGCCGTCGGTCTCGATGCCGAGTTCGACGGGCGGAGCGGCGGTCACGCCCCGGAGCAGGGCGGGGAGCGCCAGGGTCAGCCAGCGCGGCTGAAAGGCGTCCTCGCCCCGGCCGCTCGCCAGCAGCGGCGCACCCCACCGGCCGAGCGCCTCCATCGGCTCGCGCAGCCCCGCCCCCCACGGTGTGAGGGCGTAGACCACACCCGCGCCGTCGAGGCGGCGCTCGACGATCCCGTTCGCCTCCATGGTCTTCAGCCGTTCGGCCAGGAGGTTCGTGGCGATGCCGGTGAGCGAGGTCTTCAGCTCGGTGTAGCGCATCGGGCCCGGCAGCAGTTCCCGCACGATGAGCAGCGTCCACCGGTCACCGACGACGTCCAGCGAGCGCGCGAGAGCGCAGAACTGTCCGTAGGAACGCGGGCCGCTGCGGTTGACTTTTTCCATCGCGGTTGATTATCTCAACCACAGGCCTGGATGTCGAGAAGAGGGGATTCCCGTGGCACTGAGCATCAGCTGGCCGGCTGTCGTGGTCGCGATCGTCGCCGGAATGGCGGTCGCCTGGATCTGGTACAGCGACTGGGGGCTGCTCGGCGGCGTCTGGCGGAAGCTGACCGGCGTGACCAAGGAGGACTCGGTGCGAGCCGGTAAGGGACCGTTCGTGGTCCTGGTGGCGTCGATCGTCGTCACCGCACTGGCTCTCGCGGCCGCCAATTCCCTCGCGTCCGGCTTCTTCGGCACCGACTCGTTCTGGGTGGCCGTGGCGGTCGGGTTCGCGGCATGGCTCGGCTTCTCGCTGTCGACCCTGGCGCAGCACAACGGTTTCGAGCAGAAGCCCGGCAGGCTCACCGTGATCAACAGCGCCTACCAGCTCGTGCTGTTCGTCGGGATGGCGGTCCCGATCGGGTTACTGCGCTAGCTACCGCCGACGATCCCGGCCAGCGCCTGCTCGACCCTGGCCAGGTGCTCGCGCATGGCTTCCTCGGCCCGTTCGCTGTCGCGGGCCGCGATGGCCTCGACGATCGCCCGGTGCTCGGCGTTGGAGCACTCCCGCCGGTCGGCAAGCTGGTTGAGCACGAACGACTGCTGCCGCAGCGCCTCGCCGATCTCCTCGATCACCGTGGTGAAGACCGGGTTGCCGCACGCGGCGGCGATGCCGGTGTGGAACCGGGCGTCCAGCGCGACCCACTCCAGGTCGGACTCCTCCGCCTCCATGCCTGCCACCAGCCGCTGCAGCCGTTCCAGGTCGGGCGCCCGGTGCCGGGTCGCCGCGTAACCGGCGACCGGCACCTCGACGTGCCGACGGACCTCCCACAGGTCACGTGCCGTGTAGTCACCGAAGATCGGGTTCTCCACCGGCCCGGCCGCCTGGACGTAGGTTCCCTTGCCGGTGCGCGACACCGTCAGGCCGAGCGCCGCGGTGGCCCGCAGTGCCTCCCGGATGACCGACCGGCTGACCTCGAACTCCTGCGCCAGCGCGGATTCGGCGGGCAGCTTGTCGCCCACCGCGTACTCGCCACGCTCGATCGCGCCACGGATCTCGTCGAGAACGACCTCCATGGCACTGACCCGGCGAGCTGTCCGCCTGCCTGACAGGTTCATACCGCTCAAATTGGCATCGGGACCCCGTAGTGTCAAGAACCCGTTCCCCGCGCCCGGAGGGAGGACTACCGTTCTCACCATGCGCGAACGTTCCTGGTGGGGCTGGGGCTGGGCGGACAACGCCCTCGCCGACAGCGAATGCGTCCAGCTCGCCCGCGGCCTGCCGGGAATGCCCAGCAAGCCCAAGCGGATCCCCGACCCGGCCGCACTGGAACTGCCCGCGATCCGGCTGCGGCCGCCCGCCGCCGTGGCCGAGTTCTGCACCACCACTCCCCTGGCCAGAGCAGCCCACACCTACGGCAAGGCCTACCGCGATGTCGTCCGCGCACTGGCCGGCCGGTTCGAACGCTGCCCCGACCTCGTCGCCTACCCGCGTACCGAGGGCGAGATCGTCGCCGTACTGGACTGGGCAGGCGGCGTGGGTGCCGCGGTCGTTCCCTACGGCGGCGGCAGTTCCGTCGTCGGCGGTGTGGAGTACCGCGGCGAGCTGCCCTGGGTGTGCGTCGACCTGTCCCGGCTCAACCAGGTGCTGGAGATCGACCGCACCAGCCGCGCCGCCCGTGTCCACTGTGGAATCCTCGGGCCCGCACTGGAGGACCGGCTGCGGCCGCACGGCCTGACCCTGCGGCACTTTCCGCAGAGCTTCGAGTTCTCCAGCCTCGGCGGCTGGCTCGCGACCAGGGCCGGTGGGCACTACTCGACCACGACCACGCACATCGACGACTTCGTCGAGTCGCTGCGGGTGGTCACCCCGCGCGGCATCAGCGAGTCCCGGCGCCTGCCCGGCTCCGGCGCGGGCCCGTCGCCGGACCGGCTGCTGCTCGGCTCGGAGGGGATCCTCGGCATCCTCACCGAGGCGTGGATGCGGCTGCAGGACCGGCCGGCCCACCGGGCGTCGGCCGCCGTGACGTTCCCGGACTTCGCCGACGGTATCGCCGCCGTCCGCGCCATAGTCCAGAGTGGACTCTCACCGGCCGGGTGCAGGCTGCTCGACGCGGGCGAGGCGGCACTGGCCGGGGCCGCCCGCTGCGGCGAGAGCGTGCTCATCCTGGGCTTCGAGTCGCCCGCGCACCCGGTGCTCGCCCCGCGGGACGCGGCCGTGGAGATCGCCCGCATGCACGGCGGCACCGTCCGGCCCAACCAGGACGGCGCGGACATCGTCGAGACGTGGCGCTCGGGCTTCCTGCGCATGCCCTACCTGCGTGACGCGCTGGCCAGGACCGGGACGGTGGTCGAGACCTTCGAGACGGCCACCACCTGGGACCGCCTGCTCAAGCTGTACTCCGAGGTGCACACCGAGGTCGCCGCCGCGGTCGAGCGGGTGTGCGGTGCGCCCGGCATCGTGAACTGCCGGCTCACGCACGTCTACGCCGACGGCGCCGCGCCGTACTTCACCGTGCTGGCCCCCGGCAGGCCCGGGTCGGAGCTGGCCATGTGGGACGACATCAAGGCCGCCGCGAGCGAGGTGCTGGACCGCCACCGGGCCACGATCACCCACCACCACGCCGTCGGCCGGGATCACCGGCCCGGCTACGACCGGCAGCGGCCGGACCTGTTCGCCGAGGCGCTGCGGGCGGTCAAGAAGACCGTGGATCCGCAGGGCATCCTGAATCCGGGCGTGCTGTTGGACTGACCGGGTGACGGGTTTGACGGAAATAGGAAACCTTCCTATTACTGGGATTCCCGCCCCAGCCGAGGAGACCCCGCATGCTCCGGTCCCGTCTCGCCCTGCTGCTCGCGCTTCTGCTCGGCATCGCGCTCGCACCCGCCGCGCTCGCCCAGCAGGCACCGCCGGAAACCGGTGCCGTGCTACCCGAGGCCTCCGGCGGCACGACCCGCCTCGGCGGGTGGCGCATCCAGTCCTCGGCTGCGGTTCCCGCGGGCGGCGAGGAGGTGTCGCGGCCCGGCTTCGGCAGCGCGGGCTGGTACCCGGTGGCGCCGAGGACGACGATCATGGCCGGCCTGGTCGCCAACGGCCGTTACCCCGACCTGTTCCACTCGACGAACATGCGGGACAAGGTCGACCGCGCCGACTTCGCGGTGCCGTGGTGGTACCGCTCGGAGTTCCTCGCCCGCGGCCCGGAGCGGCACGCGTTCCTCCGGGTTCCCGGCGCGACGTCGCGGGCCGACGTCTGGCTCAACGGCGTGCGGATCGGCGAGGTCACCGGCACCTACAACGCCAGGGAGTTCGACATCGGCCCGCTGCTCAAACCGGGCCGCAACGCCGTGGCACTGCGGGTGCACCCGGCCGACCCGCAGAAGCACTTCACGATCAGCTGGATCGACTGGGCACAGCCGGCGCCGGACAACAACATGGGCATCTTCCGCGACGTCGAGCTGGTGCGCAGCGGGCCGGTGACGCTGCTGGGCTCGTACGTGCACACCAGGCTCGCGCTGCCGGGCATGGCCTCCGCGGAACTGAAGCCGTTCGCCGAGCTGCGTAACAACCTGCCCGCCGCCCAGCAGGTGACGCTCGGCGGCACCGTCGGCGACCTGCCCGTCCGGCACACGGTGACGCTCGCGGCGGGCGAGACCCGCACCGTCGCGCTGCCGCCGGTCACCCTGCAGCGGCCGAACGTGTGGTGGCCCGCACAGCTGGGCGCCCAGCCGCTGTACCGGTTCGCGCTGTCGGTGTCGGCAGGCGGCCGGGTGTCCGACGCCGTGACGACCACGTTCGGTGTCCGCGACGTCCAGGCGCCGCTGAATGCCAGCGGCGACAGGGAGTTCGTGATCAACGGCAGGCAGGTCCAGATCCGGGGTGGCGGCTGGGCGTCGGACCTGCTGCTGCGCAGCCAGCCGGGCAGACTCGAGGCCCAGCTGCGGTACGTGCGTGACCTCGGGCTCAACGCCATCCGGCTGGAGGGCAAGCTGGACACGCCCGAGCTGTACGACCTGGCCGACCGCTACGGCATCCTGCTGCTGCCCGGCTGGGAGTGCTGCGACAAGTGGGAACCGTGGTCGGGCTGGGGCGGCGAGGCGTGGACCGAGTCCGACTACCCGATCGCGGGCGGGTCGATGGCCGCGCAGGCGCGGTTGCTGCGCAACCATCCCAGCGTCATCGCGTTCATGATCTCCAGCGACATCGCGCCACCGGAGGACGTGCAGCGGATGTACCTGGCCGCGCTGGCGGGCGCGGGCTGGCCGAACCCGGTCATCCCGGCCGCCGCCATGCGCAACGCCCCGCCGCCGCTGGGATCGTCGGGCATCAAGATGGAGGGCCCGTACGACTGGGTGCCGCCGGACTACTGGTACGGCGACAAGGTCGGCGCCGCGTTCGGCTTCGCCGGTGAGCTGAGTGCAGGACATTCCATCCCGACCGAGGACAGCCTGCGCGAGATGCTCTCACCCGCCGAGCGGGAGGCGCTGTGGAAGGATCCGGCCGCGCCGCAGTACCACACCGGCCGCGGCACCGAGCCGTTCAACAACCTCAAGCTGTTCAGCACCGCGCTCGCGCAGCGCTACGGGCAGCCGACCGGGCTGACCGACTACGTCGAGAAGGCGCAGCTGGCCAACTACGAGATGACCAGGGCGCAGTTCGAGGCCTACGGCCGCCAGCAGACGGCGCCGCGCAAGGCGACCGGGCTGGTGTACTGGATGCTCAACAACGCCTGGCCGTCGCTGAACTGGCACCTCTACGACCACTACCTCAACCCCGGCGGTGCCTACTTCGGTGCGAAGAAGGGCAACGAGCCGCTGCACGTCCAGTACAGCTACGACGACCGTTCGGTGGTGGTCGTCGGCCGCGGTCCCGGGCAGGCGGCGGGGCTCACGGTGCGGGCCGAGATGTACCGGCTGGACGGCACGCTGCTGCACCGGCAGGAGCAGTCCGGCCTGACGGTGCCGGCGCTGGGTGTCACGAAGGCGTTCACGCTGCCGCCGCCCGCGGGCGTGACCGGTGCGTACTTCGTGCGCCTGTGGCTCGACGACGGCACGGGCACGACGGTCAGCCGCAACACGTACTGGCTGTCGGCGCGGCCGGACGTCGTCGACTGGGACAATTCGCAGTGGTACTACACGCCGGTGAGCAGCTACGCCGACCTGAGCGGGCTGGCCGCCCTGCCACGCGCGGACATCGAGGTGAGCACGCGCACGGCCGGCGCGTCGACCGAGGTGACGCTGCGGAACACGTCCGGCAGCATCGCGCCCGCGGTGCGGGTCACGCTGCGCAAGGCCGACGGCAGCCGGGTGCTGCCGGTGACGTGGACCGACAACTACGTCGCGCTGTGGCCGGGCGAGTCGATCACCCTGCGGGCGGACTACCAGCCCGCCGACGCCGGTCCCCGGCCGGTGGTCGAGGTGGGCGGCTGGAACGCCGCGCCCCGGCGGGTGACGTCGTAAGGCACGTCAGGTGCCAGGGCCCCGGCAAAGTCGGGTGGTCGGGCTTCCGGGGTGCTGCCAAGGGCACCTTGGTTGCGCGTTGCGCTACCACGGTGCCGTTCGTAGCGGTGGCATTGACCCGATGTCGTCTCGTTCGGGGTGACTGGTGGGGCTACCGGGCGTGCGGAGTCCCGGTCAGCGCGGGCCGAGCAGGTCCCACCTGTTGCCCGCGATGTCGAGGAACACCGCGAGACGGCCGTAGGGTTCGGTCCGCGGCTCGGTCACGAACGTGACACCGGCGTCGAGCATGCGGCGGTGGGTGGCGTCGAAGTCGTCCACCCGCAGGAAGAACCCGACCCGGCCGGCGGTCTGGTTGCCGACGGCTCCGCGCTGGTGCTCACCGTCGGCGCGCGCGAGCAGGATGCCGGTCTGCGCGCCGGGCGGCCGCACGACGACCCAGCGCTTGGGCCTGCCGTCGTTGGTCAGCGAAGGCGAGTCGTCCGCCAGCTCGAAACCGAGGACCTCGGTGAAGAAGGTGATCGCGGGGTCGTACTCGTCGACGACGAGGGTCACCAGTTCCAGCCGCACGGAAGCATCAAAGCAAACGGTCGAGGTCCAGTGACACGGAGATCGGGTCGGCGGTGGTGAACGTGCCGGTCACCGCACCGCTGTCCTGATAGCCGAACTCACCGGCGAGGTGGCAGGCGGTCAGCGACACCGGCTCGTCGAGGTCCACGATCCAGTAGTGCGGGATACCGGCGTCGGCGTACTCGGCCCGCTTGGCGACGTAATCGGTGCGCCGCGACCCCTCCGCCGCGACTTCGATCACGACGACGACCTCGCCGGACCTCACCAGCCCACCCGCGGCGTCCCGGACCAGCATCAGATCAGGCCGACGGGAGTAGCCGGGCTCCCCGGCGGCAGCCAGGCGCAGGTCCAGGTCGGCCCGCACCAGCAACTCGACGCCATCGGGCAACTGCCGCTCCAGCGTCTTGGCCAACGTGTCGGTGACGGAGTCGTGATCACGCCCGTCATCCGGTACCAGCAGCAGGCGTCCTTCGACGAGCTCGGTGTAGCCGGACTCCAGCGCACCGAGTGCGGCGTACTCGTCGACGGTCAACAGGCCCGGTGTCATCCCTCACCCCCAGTCGTAGAGTACCGCCGGGTTGTCCTGCAGCACCCGCTCCCGCACCCGCGGGTCGGGCAGCCACGCGTCCAGGACGGCACGGTGGTCGGCCGCGGCCGGGACCGGGCCCGGCGGGGCGACGTAGGGCCAGTCCGAACCCCACACCACCCGGTCCGGCGCCGCGTCCAGCACCGCGGCCACCCGGTCGGCCAGCCGCGCCGCGGCCCCGGCCTCCGCCAGGCCGGGGGCGAGCCGGTACGCGCCGGACAACGTCACCCAGCACGGCCCCGCGTCCAGCAGCCGCAGCAGCGTCGCCGTCCCCTCGTCGCCGGGCGGGAGGTTGCCCAGGTGGTCCAGCAGGACCGGCACCCGCGCCGACTCGACGGCCGCCAGCACGGTGTCGCCGTGCTCGGCCAGGTCGGTCCACACCTCGGCGTGCCAGCCCAGTTCGGCCAGGCGCGGCAGCCACGCCGGCAACTCCGCGACCGGCAGCCCGCCTGCCAGCCGGTCCTGGACCCGCACCGCGCGTACCCCGGCGGCGTGCAGCTCCTCCACAGTGGACGATTCCACAGTGGACGGCAGGACGGCCACGCCGCGCAGCCGGTCCGGATGGGCACGCAGCGCGGCCAGCAGCACCGTGTGGTCCTGGCCGTAGGCACTCGGGTTGACCAGCACGCCCCTGGACAGGCCCACCGCGCCGAGGTGGCGCAGGTAGTCGCCGACCGGGGCGGCGAACGGCCGGTACCCGGCGCCGGTCACCGCCACGGTGTCCTCGGCGAGCACGTGGGCGTGCACGTCGACGCCGGTCACGACAGTCCCAGCGCGGCCATGGCCGCGTCCACCGCGGCCGGCCGCAACTCGTCCGCGGGAACATGAGCGAACTGGATGGCGCAGTCCTGCAGCCCGCCGAAGGCCATCACACCCCGGGTCGCCTGCGCCAGCGTGGGGTCCGGGCCGACCACCATCTCCGACAGCCGTGCCCGCCAGGCCACGACCAGGTCGATCAGCCCGAGGTCGGCGAGCGTGGTCATCTCCGCCAGGACCAGCATCAGCACGTCCCGGCGCTCGTAGTGGAAGTCGAAGTAGCCCTCCAGCAACGCCCTCGGGTCGATCCGGTCCCGCTTCTCGTACGCCCGCAGGAACGCCTCGCCCTCGTCGATCAGCGGCTGGACGATGCTGCGCACCAGTTCGTCCCGCGACGAGAAGTGGTAGTAGAGCGCGGGCTTGGTGATGCCGAGCCGGTCGGCGATCTCCTGCAGGCTCGTCTTCTGCACGCCCTTCTGGCTGAAGAGCTCACGGGCGGCGTCCTGGATGCGCTGCTTGGTGTTCGACTCACGGGGCACCGGTCAAGCGTACTTGACTTAACGGTAGGTAAGGAACGCTGGTATCCTGACCTTCCGTTAAGTAAGGAGGCTTCATGCGCGTCCTGATCTCCGGCGCCAGCGTCGCGGGTCCCGCCCTCGCGTACTGGCTCACCAGGTACGGCTTCGACGTCACCGTCGTCGAGCGGGCGCCCACCCTGCGCAAGACCGGCGGGCACGCCGTCGACCTGTTCCGCCCCGGCATGGACATCGTCGAGAAGATGGGCGTGCTCCCCCAGGTCGAGGCGCTGGCGACCGGAATGAGCCGGATGCTGATGTACCGCCAGGGCGTCGCGCGCCCGGTTCGCGTCAACCTCGACAACATCCTCGGCGGCACCGCGGAACGCCACGTCGAGATCATGCGCGACGACCTCAGCGAGGTCCTCTACGACGCGACCCGCGCGGACGTCGAGTACGTCTTCGCCGACTCCGTCGCGGCCATCGACGACGGCGAGGTCACCTTCGACAGCGGCACCCGGCGCCGGTTCGACCTCGTGGTGGGCGCCGACGGGCTGCACTCCACCGTGCGACGGCTGGTGTTCGGCGAGGAGCACCTGTTCAGCAACTTCATCGGTGCCCACCTGGGCGTGCTGTCGGTACCCCAGGACCTGGCGACCAACGGCGAGTACCACGCGCACCTCGACGTCGGCAGGATCGCCGCGCTCTACGGAACCCGCGACGGGGTGGCCGCGCGGGCGGTGTTCCTGTTCCACAGCGAGGAACTGGACTACCACCACCGCGACACCGAGCGGCAGAAGGAGCTGCTGCGCGAGGCGTACACCGGCATGCACCCCGACGTCGACCGCTGGCTGGGCGAGCTGGACACCACGCAGGCGTTCTACTTCGACGCCATCACCCAGCTCCGCCTGGACAGCTGGTCGAAGGGCCGGGTCACGCTGGTCGGCGACGCGGGTTACTGCCCGGGCCCGGCCGTCGGCGGCAGCACGACGCTGGCGATGCTCGGCGCCTACGTCCTGGCCGGCGAGCTGGCCGCGGCACGCGGCGACCACGAGCGCGCCTTCGCCGCCTACGAGCGGGAAATGGCCGAGCCGGTACGCGGCAGCCGCGCACTCGCGCTGCGCGCGGCCAGGACGCTGATCCCCGCGTCCCGCTCCGGCATGTGGGGGCTGGTCCAAGCCGCCCGGCTGCTGTCGGTCCTGCCGTCGAAGGCCGGCCGGGCCCTGGTGCGCCTCCAGTCGCAGGGGCTGCGGCTCTACGACTCGATCGAGCTGAAGGACTACCCGGCCCCGGCCACGGCGACGTGAAACCGGACAAGCCGACAGGTTTTCGACAGGTTGCTCTCAGCGTGAGCACACACCGGCGTCGATAACCTCGCAGCATGTCCCCCTCCGCCGACACCCTCGCCGCTCCGGCGCCCGCGGGCCCCGGCGACGCCCGCGCCCTCCCCTTCGCGGGCGTCGCCGCTCTGCTCGCCGGGTCGGCGCTGCTCCTGCTGCTGCACGTGCTGCCGCCGACCGACGCCATCAGCCCGGTGTACTCCACGATCAGCCAGTACGCGCTGACCGACAGCCGGTGGCTGTTCGACCTCGGGATCGCGGTGGTGGCCGCCGGTTCGGCGGCGGTGTTCGCGACCCTGATCCGCCGCCGGATCGTCGCCACCCTGAGCTTCACCAGCTTCCTCGGGTTTCTCTGGGTGGCCAGCCTGATCGTGCTGATCTTCTTCCAGAAGACCAACTGGGCGATCGGGCCGAGCGTGGGCGGCACCATCCACCGGTGGGCCAGCGTCGTCGCGTTCGTCAGCCTGCCGCTCGCGGTGATCGCGGCGGCCCGCCGGGTCTACCCCGACTCCCCCGTCCCGCGCAGGCTCACCGTCGCACTCGGCGTCACCTCGCTGATGTGGTTCGGCGTCATCCTCACCGGCGTCGTCGTGATGCTGACGGGCGGCGGCCCGTGGTGGACGTTCGTCCCGCTCGGTCTGGTGGAACGGTTCATGGCCGTCAACGAGGTGCTCGCGCTCGGCGCGCTGACCGCCGGTCTGCTGCGGCCCCAGCCGTCGAGGTCCGACGCGCTCCAGCTCACCTAGTCAGCTCCGGGACGGCTGCGGTACGGTCCTAAGCGCTTGCTTAGTCACCCAGCCGTTCAAGGAGGAACAACGTGACCGAGTCCCAGACCCGCGTCGCCATCGTCACCGGTGCCGGCCGGGGAATCGGTGCCGCGGTCGCCGCCCGGCTGGCCGCCGACGGAATGGCCGTCGCGCTGCTGGACCTCGACGAGTCCGCCGCGAAGCAGGGCGCCGAGGCGATCGGCGCGGGCAAAGCCATCGGCGTCGGGCTCGACGTCAGCGACGCCGGCCAGGTCGAGGCCGCGGTCACCAAGGTCGCCGACGAGCTCGGCCCGCCGACCGTCCTGATCAACAACGCCGGCATCACCAGGGACAACCTGCTGTTCAAGATGTCCGAGGAGGACTGGGACTCGGTCATCAACGTGCACCTGCGGGGCTCGTTCCTGATGACCAGGGCGGCGCAGAAGTACATGACCGAGCAGCGCTTCGGCCGCATCGTCAACCTGTCCTCGACCTCGGCGCTGGGCAACCGTGGTCAGGTCAACTACTCCGCGGCCAAGGCCGGCATGCAGGGCTTCACCAAGACGCTGGCCATCGAGCTGGGCAAGTTCGGGGTGACCGCCAATGCGATCGCGCCCGGGTTCATCGCCACCGACATGACCGCCGCGACCGCCGAGCGGCTCGGGGTGGGGTTCGAGGAGTTCAAGGCCGCCGCGGCGCAGCAGATCCCGGTGGCCCGCGTCGGCACCCCCGACGACATCGCCCACACCGTGTCGTTCCTGGTCAGCGAGGGCGCCGGATTCGTGTCCGGCCAGGTCATCTACGTGGCCGGCGGGCCGAAGGACTGAGGAGGGCGGCATGCGGGTCTTCACCGACGTCGACGAGTTCGCCGCCGCGGCGGGCGAGCACTTCGGCTACACCGGCTGGACCACGATCACCCAGGAGCAGGTCCAGCTGTTCGCCGACGCCACCGGCGACCACCAGTGGATCCACCTGGACACCGAGCGTGCCGCGGCGGGCCCGTTCGGCGGAACCATCGCGCACGGCTACCTCACCCTGTCGCTGATCCCCCGGTTCGGCCAGGAGCTCTACCAGGTCACCAACCTGACCATGGGCATCAACTACGGCCTCAACAAGGTCCGGTTCCCGCAGCCGGTGAAGGTCGGCGCCCGGGTACGCGCCGGGGCGGAACTGCTCGAGGTGAGCGACGTCCCGGGTGGCAAGCAGGCGGTGGTCCGGTGGACGATCGAGATCGACGGCGAGAGCAAGCCCGCCTGCGTGGCTGAGATGGTCAGCCGGCTGATCGCCTGACCGGTGTGCGCCGTGCCCGGTGGCCGGCGCGCACCGGCGACTGTACGACATACCGACCAGTCGGTATCGTGACCGGATGGAGAAAGCGATGCCCAACTCCGACCCGCCCGGCCTGGACCTCGCCGGCCTGCGAACCCAGCTGGACCGGGAGCTGCCCGGCCTGCTGAGCGGGCCGCTGACCGCCGAAGTGATCCAGGGCGGCCGGTCCAACCTCACCTACGTGGTGAGCGACGGCACCGGCCGCTGGGTGGTCCGCCGCCCGCCGCTGGGCCACGTCCTGCCGACCGCCCACGACATGGCCCGCGAGTACCGGGTCATCACCGGGCTGCACCCGACCGTGGTGCCGGTGCCGGAAACGCTGCTGCTGTGCCAGGACACCGAGGTGCTGGGCGCGCCGTTCTACGTCATGGAGTTCGTGCCGGGCACGCCCTACCGCACCCAGGCGGAGATGGAGGCGCTCGGCGCCGAGCGCACCGCGACGATCGCGCACCGGCTGATCGACACGCTGGTCGACCTGCACGCCGTCGACCCGGGCGAGGTCGGCCTGGGCGACTTCGGGCGGCCGGAGGGTTTCCTGGAACGGCAGCTGCGGCGGTGGAAGAAGCAGCTGGACGCCTCGCGCAGCCGCGACGTGCCCGGCATCGACCGGCTGCACGACCGCCTGGCCGCGTCGGTGCCGGTGTCCGGCCCGGCCACCGTGGTCCACGGTGACTACCGGCTGGACAACGTGCTGGTCGACGAGCGGGACCGGATCACCGCGGTGCTGGACTGGGAGATGTCCACCCTCGGCGACCCGCTCACCGACCTCGCGCTGATGATCGCCTACGCCGAACGCGACTCCGCCAACCTGCACTTCGTCGCCACGGCGACGCTGGCACCCGGCTACCCCAGCAGGGACGAGGTGATCGCCCGCTACGCCGAACGGTCCGGCCGCGATGTGTCCACATTGGACTGGTACGTCGGGTTCGCGTTCTTCAAGCTGGCCGTGATCCTGGAGGGCATCTACTTCCGCTTCACCCAGGGCAAGACCGTCGGTACCGGCTTCGAGCTGGCCGGCAAGGGCGTCGCGCCGCTGGTCGCCCACGGCAACGAGATTCTCAAGGAGAAGTGATGGATTTCGGCTACGACGAGCGGACCGAGAAACTACGGACCGAGCTGCTCGCGTTCATGGACGAGCACGTCTACCCGGCCGAGCCGGTGTTCGAACGGCAGCTGGCCGAGCGCGACGACGAGTGGAGCAGCGTGCCCGTCGTCGAGGAGCTGAAGGCCGAGGCCCGCCGCCGCGGCCTGTGGAACTTCTTCCTGCCCGGCGAGCACGGCGCGGGGCTGACCAACCTGCAGTACGCGCCGCTGGCCGAGATCACCGGCCGCAGCCCCCGGCTGGCACCGACAGCGCTGAACTGCGCCGCGCCGGACACCGGCAACATGGAGGTGCTGGCCATGTTCGGCACCGAGCAGCAGCGTAAGCAGTGGCTGCGGCCGCTGCTCGACGGTGAGATCCGCTCCGGGTTCGCGATGACCGAGCCGGACGTGGCCTCGTCGGACGCGCGCAACATCAGCACCCGCATCGTGCGCGACGGCGACGACTACGTCATCAACGGCCGCAAGTGGTTCATCTCCGGGGCGATGAACCCGAACTGCCGCATCTTCATCGTGATGGGCAAGACCGACCCGGACGCCGCCCCGCACAAGCAGCAGAGCATGATCCTGGTCCCCCGGGACACCCCGGGACTGGAGATCGTGCGCGGGATGCACGTGTTCGGCTACACCGACGGCGACCACGGCGGTCACGCCGAGATGGTGTTCACCGACGTCCGGGTGCCCGCGGAGAACCTGATCGACGCCGAGGGCGCCGGGTTCGCCATCGCCCAGGCCCGGCTGGGCGCCGGCCGGATCCACCACTGCATGCGGCTGATCGGCATGGCCGAGCGGGCCATCGAGCTGATGTGCCGCCGCGCGCTGAGCCGCTCGACGTTCGGCAAGCCCATCGCCGAGCAGGGCGTCGTGCAGGACTGGATCGCCGAGGCGCGGGTGACCGTCGAACAGCTGCGGCTGCTGGTGCTCAAGACCGCCTGGCTGATGGACACCGTCGGCAACCAAGGCGCGCACACCGAGATCCAGTCGATCAAGATCGCCACGCCGGTCGCCGTCGAGCGGATCCTGGACAAGGCCATCCAGGCACACGGCGCCGGCGGAGTCAGCCAGGACTTCCCGCTGGCCGAGCTGTGGGCGGGCGCGCGCACGCTGCGGCTGGCCGACGGCCCGGACGAGGTGCACAAGCGGTCGCTGGCCCGCCGCGAGCTGAAGAAGTACCTGCCGTGACCGGGGCCGATCGCCTGCGCGAGCTGGTCGCCGAACTGCTCGCCGCACACGACCCCGCCACCACGCCCCGCCTGGAGTTCCTGCGGGCCCGCTTCGACGCGGGGCTGGCCTGGGTCCACTTCCCCGCCGGGCTCGGCGGGCTGGACGCGCCGCGGTCGCTGCAGGCGGTGGTGGACGCCGAACTCGCCGCGGCGGGCGCGCCGGACAACGACCCGCGCCGGATCGGCATCGGCCTGGGCATGGCGGCGCCGACCATCCTGCGGTTCGGTTCCGAGGAGAACAAGCGCCGCTTCCTGCGTCCACTGTGGACCGGCGAGGAGGTGTGGTGCCAGCTGTTCAGCGAACCGGGCGCGGGTTCGGACCTGGCCGCGCTGGGCACCAGGGCGGTGCGCGACGGTGACGACTGGGTGGTCACCGGGCAGAAGGTGTGGACGTCGAGCGCGCACACCGCGCGGTGGGCGATCCTGGTCGCCCGCACCGACCCGGACGTGCCCAAGCACCAGGGCATGACCTACTTCGTCTGCGACATGACCGCGCCGGGCGTCGAGGTGCGGCCGCTGCGGCAGATCACCGGCGAGGCCGAGTTCAACGAGGTGTTCCTCACCGAGGTGTGCATTCCCGACGCCCACCGGCTCGGCGAGGTCGGCGAGGGCTGGAAGGTCGCCCAGACCACGCTGATGAACGAGCGGGTGGCCATCGGCGGCAGCGCCGTTCCCCGGGAGGGCGGCATGGTGGGCGTGGTCGCGTCGGCCTGGCGGGACCGCCCGGAGCTGCGCACGCCCGAGCTGCACGACCGGCTGCTGCGGCTGTGGGTGGAGGCCGAGTCCGTGCGGCTGGCCGGTGTCCGGCTGCGCCAGCAGCTCGCTGCCGGGCAGCCGGGGCCGGAGGGTTCGGCGATGAAGCTGGCCTTCGCGGAGCTGAGCCAGAAACTCGCCGGGCTCGAGGTGGAGTTCCTCGGCGAGGACGGCCTGCGCTACGACGACTGGACGATGCGGCGGCCGGAGATCGTCGACTTCACCGGCCGCGAGGCCGGGTACCGCTACCTGCGGGCGAAGGGCAACTCGATCGAGGGCGGCACGTCGGAGATCCTGCGCAACATCATCGCCGAACGGGTCCTCGGCCTGCCCGCCGAACCGAGGGTGGACAAGGACGTCGCGTGGAAGGACCTGCCCCGATGACCGACCTGCGCTACAGCGACGTCGAGGAGGACCTGCGGGCCAGCGTGCGTGACCTGCTCACCGACCGGTGCGCGCCGGACACGCTGCTGGGCCGGATCGAGGGTGACGAGCCCTACGACCGCAAGCTCTGGCGGACGCTGGCGGTCGACCTGGGCGTGGCCGGCCTGCCGGTGGCCGAGGCCTGCGGCGGTCAGGGCGCGTCGGTGCGGGAGACCGCGCTGGTGCTCGAAGAGCTGGGCCGTGCGCTCGCGCCGGTGCCGTTCCTGGGCAGCGCCGTGCTGGCCACCCTGGCGCTGCCCGAGGGTGACCTGCTGCGCAGGCTGGCCACCGGGGAGGCGATCGGCACGCTGGCCGTTCCGCTGTCGACCGCGCCGGGCGGTTTTCCCGCCACGGTGCGGGCCGAGGGTGACCGGCTGACCGGCCGGGTGAGCACGGTCGCCGACGCGACGGTGGCCGACGTGCTGCTGGTGCCGGTGGAGGGTCCGGCGCTGTACGCGGTGGAGGCGTCGGCGGTCACGGTCACCGAGGTGACCCCGCTGGACCTGACCCGCAGGCTGGCGGACGTGACGTTCGACGGTGCGGCGGCGACCCCGGTGCTCTCCGGCGAAGCCGCGGTGTCCGCTGTGGACGGTGCGCTGACCGCCGGTGCCGCGCTGCTGGCGTCGGAGCAGCTGGGGATCGCGCAGTGGTGCCTGGAGGAGACGGTGCGCTACGTCAAGCAGCGCTACCAGTTCGGACGGCCGGTCGGGTCGTTCCAGGCGCTCAAGCACCGGCTGGCCGACGTCTGGCTGGACGTCGTGGCGGCGCGGGCGACGGCCCGCTACGCGGCCGACGCCGTGGCCACCGGCAGCGACGACGTCGCGGTGGCGGCGGCGCTGGCCCAGGCCAGGTGTTCCGACGTGGCCGTGCACGCGGCCGAGGAATGCGTGCAGCTGCACGGCGGCATCGGCATGACCTGGGAGCACCCGGCGCACCTGTACCTGAAGCGGGCGAAGAGCGACCAGATCGCCCTGGGCACCCCCGGCGCGCACCGCCGCCGCCTGGCCACCCTGGTGGACCTCCCGGCCTAGCGCTCGTCCGCCGGTCCCGCGCCAAGCACGCGAAGGCCACCTTCAGCACGTGAGACGTCAGGGTCCCGCAAAGTCGGGAGTCGTGGTGCGGGACGGTGGAGTTCGCGTGCTGGAACGTGGAACTCGCGTGCATGACGGTGGGACTCGCGTGCCCGCGTGGTGAGGCGGCTGTCTCACCTGGTGAACTCCACCCTCGCGCACGCGAACTCCACCTTCCGGCACGCGAGTCCCACGCTCGCGCGCACCTCCCGCCGGGACCAGCGGCCGTCCAAGCACGTGAAGGCCACCTTCAGCACGTGAGACGTAATGAAGGTGGCCTTCACGAGCTTTGGGCCGTCCGGTGCGGCGACAAGTTCAGGGACGTAAGGCGGACAGCAGCAGGTCGGCGTAGTGGTCGCCGACCTGCTGCGCCGACAGGCTGCCGCTCGGGCGGTACCACGAGCCGAGGTGGTGCACGGCGCCGAAGAAGAAGTCCATGATCACGTCGGCGGGCTTGTCGGCGCGAAACTCCCCGGACGCCTGCCCCTCCTCGATCATCGAACGGAACCGCTCGTGGTAGCGGCGCCGCTCGGCGCGCACACTGCGCTGCTTCTCCGGGCTGAGGTGGTGCATCGACTGCATGAAGATCGTCGCGTCGTCGAGGTTGGCGATCGTGCTCACCACGACGTCGGACGCGGCCGCGCTGAGCCGTTCCCGCAGCGGCGCCTCGGTGGCCAGCAGGCGCTCCAGCTGCTCGGTCTGCTCCCGCAGCACCCGGCCGTAGATCTCGTACAGCAGGTCGTCCTTGGAGCCGAAGTAGTGGTACATCGCGCCCTTGGTGACGCCGGCGGCCTCGACGATCTCCTGCACCGACGTCCGGTCGAACCCCTGCTTCGCGAACAGCTTCGTGGCGACCGAGAGCAGGCGCAGCGGAACAGCCGCCTGACCCTCGTCGCCGTCGCGCTCCGCGCCTGCCTTGCGGGTGCTCGCCCTGGTCATGACCAGAGCCTACTCGCGCAGCTGAAACTGCCAGATGACGGTGACCGGCGACCCGCTGGTGGCGGCCGCGGCCGCCTCCGGGACCACCGCTGCCAGCGACCACGGCCAGGCCTCCCACGGCCCGAGCGTGTCCGCCGCCGGCGGCAGCGGGTCCGGCACGGGCAGCACCGGTTCCTCGCACCGCAGCAGCCGCAGGTCCGCCGCCAGCGCGGCCCGCAGGTAGTCGCCCATCCGGTGCCGGTGGCAGGCCACCCGGCCCGGCCGCCCGGTGTCGTCGCGCACGGTGGGGACCGAGCCCCGCGCGATGCTCTCCGGGTGCATGTCGGCGATCACCAGGTGCCCGCCGGGGCGCAGCACCCTGGCGAACTCGGCCATCGGCGGGCCCAGGTCCGGCACGTGCGCCAGCGCCAGCCCGCACACCACCAGGTCCACCTCGCCGTCGCCGACCGGCAGCCGGTGCAGGTCACCGGCCCGGAACCGGCCCGACGGCACCCGGCGCTCCGCCCGCTCCAGCATGTCCGGTGAGCTGTCGACGCCGATGACGTCGTGCCCGCGCTCGGCCAGCAGCGCGGCGTACCGGCCGGTGCCGCACGCCGCGTCCAGTGCCACCCCGGCGGGCAGGGTGTCCAGGATCGCGGTCACCGCGGGCTGGTCGAAGTCGAACGCGCCGTTGTCCTCGTCGTCGTAGGTCCGCGACCACACGCGGTACCCGTCGACCGTGCCGACCCGTTCGACGTCGACGGCGGCACCGGCGAAGCGCTCGTCGTCGAGCAGGGCGCGGATCTCGGCGATCCGGGCTTCGGTGAACGCCCGGTCGTACTCCCCGGTGAAGGCGCGGAGCAGGGCGGCGCCCTGCATGCCCAGTACGTAGGCCAGTGGATTCTCGTGGATCACGCGGCGCACGGTAACCGGCCGGATTCCTTTCCGGCCAACGATTTACCGCTCGCCGAGCAGATCCTCGACCTTGCGCTGCAGCTTGTTCATCCCGCCGAGCCAGCGTTCGTTCTCGCCCGCCCGCGCGGCGTAGAACCCGGCGACCTCCTCGTGCGGCAGCACGAGGAACCGGCCCTGTGCCATCGCCTCGAACACCGCGTCGGCGACCTGCTCGGGCTCGATCGCGGACGGGCCCATGATCAGCTCGCCACCGGGGCCGCTGTCGGCGAGCATCCTGGTGCGCACACCCTGCGGGCACACCGCGTACACCGAGATGCCGCGGTGCCGGTAGGTCACGTCCAGCCACTCGGCGAACGCCAGCGCGCCGTGCTTGGTCACCGAGTACGGCGCCGCGCCGAGACTGGTCAGCAGGCCCGCGGCGGACACCGTAGCGACGAAGTGGCCGCGCCCGCGCTCCAGCCAGGCCGGCAGCAGCAGCCGTGCCGCGCGGACGTGGGCCATCACGTTGACCTCCCACGAGCGCGCCCAGTCCTCTTCGGACACCTCGGCACCGCCGTGGACGGCGATGCCGGCGTTGGCACAGAAGACGTCGATCTCGCCGAGCACGCCGAGCGCCTCGGCGTGCAGCCGGCGCAGTCCGTCCTCGCCGGCGACGTCCCCGGCGAACGCCGTGCCGCCGACCTCCCGCGCGACCGCGGCGGCGGCCTCACCGTCGAGGTCGGCGACGACGACCCGCGCTCCCCCGGCGGCGAACCGCCTGGCCAGCGCGGCGCCGATGCCGCCGCCACCGCCGGTGATCACCACACCGGCGTTGTCCGGGACGTCGGCCCGGGTGATCACAGGCCACCGACCAGGGTGACCCCGCCGTCGATGACGAGGGTCTGGCCGGTGATCCACCCGGCGTCGTCGGAGAGCAGGAACGCCACGGCACCCGCGATGTCGGACGGCACGCCGAGCCGCTTGAGCGGGTAGGCCGAGGCCACCTCCTCCTCGCGGCCCTCGTACAGCGCGGTCGCGAAGTTCGTCTTCACCACGGCCGGGGCCACGGCGTTCACCCGGATGTCCGGGCCCAGCTCCGCGCCCAGCTCCACGGTGAGGCGGATCAGCGCGGCCTTGCTGACCCCGTACATGCCGATGCCCGGCGAGGCGTGCAGCCCGGCGATGGAGGCGACGTTGACGATCGACCCGCCGTGCTCGCCCATCCACGCCTCGCGCACGCGCGCCGTCCACCCCAGCGGGGCCAGCACGTTGACGCCCAGGATCTTGGCGGCCGCGCCGGCCTCGATGTCGATCAGCGGGCCGTAGACGGGGTTGATACCGGTGTTGTTGACCAGCATGTCCACCCTGCCGAAGGTCTCCATCACGGTGGCGACCGCGTCCCGCTGGTGCTCGGGGTCGTCGGCCTTGCCGGCCACCGAGATCGCGTGGTCCGGTCCGCCCAGCTCGGTGACGGCCTCGGCCAGCGGCTCCGGCTTGCGGGCGGTGATGCACACCTTCGCGCCACGCTCGACGAGCGCCTTGGCGATGCCCAGGCCGATACCCCGGCTGGCGCCGGTCACGATCGCTACGCGATCCTTGAGCGAGTTCACGGCTGTGGCTCTCCCGTCTGCTTCGACTAAGCGCTTGCTTACAATGATGTCATGACGTCGACGCTGTCCGCGGAACTGTGGCCGGACGTGCAACCCGAAGCCGCCCGCCGCCTCATGCTCGCGGCCGTCGAATCCTTCGCCCGGCGCGGATTCCACGCCACCACCACGCGCGACATCGCCAGCGGCGCCGGGATGAGCCCGGCGGCACTGTACGTGCACTTCCCCTCCAAGGCGGCCCTGCTGTTCGCCATCAGCAAGAGCGGCCACGAACAGACGCTGGCCCTCGTCGAGGCCGTTGTCGCCACGCAGGCGTCGCCGAAGGAGAAGATCCGCGAACTCGTCGAGGGCTTCGTCGCCTGGCACGCCAGGCGGCACACGGTGGCCCGGGTCGTGCAGTACGAACTGCAGGCCCTGCCCGAGCGGGAGTACGAGGTCGTCGCCGAGCTGCGCAGGCGCATCGAGCATCTGGTCCGCACCCTGGTCGCCGACGGCGTCGCCGCGGGCGAGTTCGTCGTCACCGAGCCGCGGACGGCCGCCCGCGCGGTGCTGTCGCTGGGCGTCGACGTGGCCCGCTGGTACAGCGAGCGGATGCGGAAGTCGCCCGCCGCGCTGGGGCGTGAGTACGCCGAACTGGTGCTGCGCATGCTGGGTGCGTCGACCTCCTGATCCCGGTTCCGCGTCACCATACCGGCCGGTCGGTATCCAATCGTGGCACTGAGACGTTGACCACATACTAAGCAGTTGGTAACTTGCGGTGGCTCTCCGTTCTGCCCGATGTCCCCCCTTTCCCGGAGGCCGGCACTCATGGACGCGCACCCCGCCACTGGCACTTCCCCGGCATCGACGACCCAGCGCCGCCGCGCGGCCACCGCCGCGGCCATGGCGGCCGCGGTCGAGTGGTACGACTACTTCGTCTTCGGCATCGCCGCCGCGCTGGTGTTCGGCAAGACGTTCTTTCCAGCCGCCAGCCCGGTGGCCGGGGTGCTCGCGTCATTCGCGACGTTCGCCGTCGGCTTCCTCGCCCGCCCGCTCGGCGGCATCGTGGCCGGCACGCTCGGCGACCGCCGCGGCCGCAAACCCGTGCTGGTCATGGCGATCGCGCTGATGGGCGTGGCCACCACGGGCATCGGCCTGCTGCCGACGTACGAGTCGATCGGCATCGCGGCACCGCTGATCCTGGTCGTGCTGCGGCTGCTGCAGGGCATCGCCGTCGGCGCCCAGTGGGGCGGCGCCATGCTGCTGGCCACCGAGTACGCACCACCCGGCAAACGCGGCCTCTACGGCAGCGTGGTGCAGCTCGGCGTGCCGATCGGCGTGGTGCTGGCGTACGCGGTGTTCCTGCTGTCCGAGCACCTCGCGCCGCCGGAGGCGTTCCTCAGCTGGGCGTGGCGGGTGCCGTTCCTGGTCGGCGTGCTGGTGCTGGTACTGGCCTGGTACATCCACGCCCGCGTCGAGGAGACGCCGGAGTACCGGCAGGCGGAGGCCCGCTTCGCGGCCGAGCAGCGGTCCCGGCCCGCGTCACCGCTGCGGCACGTGCTGCGCCACCACCTGGGCACCGTGCTGCTGGCCGGGGCGTCGTTCGCGGTGAACACCGCGACGTTCTACATCCTGCTCACCGGGACGCTGGACTACACCACGCGCACGCTGGGCATGGAACGCGGACCGGTACTCACCGCGACCCTGCTGGTCAGCCTCACCCAGCTGGCCATCATCCCGTTCGCCGCGGCACTGTCGGACCGGATCGGACGGCTGCGGATCTACGCCGCCGGGGCGATCGGGCTGCTGGTCTGGGCGGTGCCGATGTTCCTGCTGATCGACACCGCGTCGATGGTGAACCTGGTGATCGCCTCGTTCGTCGGCAGCGTGTTCCTCAGCATCATGTACGGCCCGCAGGCAGCGCTGTTCGCCGAGTTGTTCACGCCGGAGATGCGCTACACCGGGGCGTCGCTGGGCTACCAGATCGCCGCCGTGGTCGGCGGCGGTCTGGCGCCGTTCATCATGGTGCTGCTGCTGGACAGCACCGGCACGTCGATGTCGGTGTCGGCCTACATCATCCTGCTCGCGGCGGCCGCGCTGGCGTCGATCACCGTGCTCGCCCGCCGCGCCAAGGCAGGCTGATCACTCACCGACCGACAGGGCCTGGGCGGGGCAGAGCTGGACGGCCTCCTCGACCCGCACCAGCACCTCGCCCTCGGCCTGGTCGGCGAGCAGTACGACGGTGCCGTCCTCGTCGTTCTGGTCGAAGACGTCCGGCTCGGTGAGCACGCACTGGCCGGCACCGACACAGCGGTCGGCGTCCGCATGGATTCGCATGGGTCCTCCTACCAGGTCACCGGAAGCTCGTGCAGGCCGTAGACGGTGGAGTCGTCCTTGAACGGCAACTCCTCCAGCGTCGCGGCCAGCCGCAGCCCCGGCACCCGATCGAACAGGGTGTCGAACACGATCTGCAACTCCAACCTTGCCAGATTCTGGCCAAGACATTGATGAGCCCCGAAGCCGAATGCCACGTGGTGCCGTGCCGAGCGGGTGATGTCGAGCCGGTCGGCGTCCGGGAACGCCGCGGGGTCGCGGTTGGCGGCGTTGCCGAGCCCGAGGACACCCTCGCCCGCCCTGATCGTGACGCCACCCAGTTCGGTGTCGGCCACGGCCACCCGTGACACGGCGGTCTCGGCGATCGTGAAGTACCGCAGCAGTTCCTCGACCGCGCCCAGGGTGCGGCCGCGGTCCTCCCGCAGCAGCGCCAGCTGGTCGGGGTGCTCCAGCAGGGCCAGCGTGCCCAGCGAGATCATGTTCGCCGTCGTCTCGTGGCCGGCGATCAGCAGCAGGAACGCCATGCCGACCAGGCCACGATGGTCCCGGGTACCCTCCTCGCGCTGCTTGCGCACCTGCCTGCCGATCAGGTTGTCACCCGGCTCGGCCTCGGCGGCGGTGACCAGCTCGTCGAGGTAGTTCATCAGGCCGCGCACGGCCTCGTCGCGTTCCTCGGCGCTCTCCCCGCGGTCCAGCAGCCTGGAACTGCTGGCCTGGAAGAACTCGTGGTCGCCGTAGGGAACGCCGAGCAGCTCGCAGATCACCAGCGACGGCACCGGCAGCGACAGCGCCCGCACCAGGTCGGCGGGCTTCGGGCCGGCCAGCATGGCGTCCAGGTGCTCGTCGACGATCTGCTGGATCCTCGGCCGCAGCGCCTCCATCCGGCGCACGGTGAACTCCCCGACGACGGCCCGCCGCGCCGCGGTGTGCTCGGGCGCGTCCATGGAGATCATGGTCGGCGGGAACCTGTTGTCGTTCTTGGGCCTCTCCTTGACCAGATAAGGGAAGTCCGGGTTGGTGCGGTCGGAGCTGAACCGCGTGTCGGTGAGCATGGCCCGTAGCTCGTCGTGGCGCGTCACCGCCCAGGCCTGCCTGCCCGACGGCAGGCTCACCTTCGACACCGGCGCCCGCTCGCGCAGGCCGGCGTACTGCGCGGGCGGCGAGAACGGGCACGAACGGGCCATGGGGAACTGGGGATCGGCGACCTCGGTCACGGCTGCTCCCGTCGATGTGGAGGAAACTGTTCCGGTTCCACCGTAGCGAAACGGAACCTGCCCATCCACATCGACGGGCAGCTTTCTGCCGTCAGCGCGGCCCCGGACCGCCGGGCTGGTCTCGAGCGCAGAACTCGTGTACCGGAACGTAGAACTCGCGGTCCTGAGCGCAGAACTCACGATGTGGACCGGGTTATCACGTGGCGCTGGTCGCCCGCGTGAACGGCCCGTTCGCGCGAGTCGTAGGTTCTGACGCGCGAGTCGTACGTTCTGGGGCGCGAGTTGTCCGTTCCGGACCCGCGAGTTGCACGTTCCCGTCCACCCGGTCCCACTGTCCGGCACACCGATTCCAGATTGCGGGACCAGCGGACACGTGGGCGGCCGTCGTTCGGGTGAAGGCCGTCAGCGCGGCCCCGGGCCGCCGGGCGGGCCGGCGGGCTCCTCCTTCTCCCTGGGCATCGGCGGCGCCTTCTCCTCGGCGGCGCGGTCGTTGATCTCCGGGACCTCCAGGGTCTCGCCGAGCGAGAGCAGGTCCTTGAGCGACTTGCCCTCGTGGTCGGGCCACTTGGGGACGACGTCGCTGAGCGACAGCTCCGACAGCTTCGCGTCGTCGACGAACTCCAGCACGTCGTCGAGGTGCTTGTGCAGGGCGGCCAGGCTCGCCTGGTAGCCCTCGACCACCTGCGTCAGAGCCTGGTAGAAGGACCGCATGACGTCGATGATCAGGCGGCCGGTGATCTCGACGCGCTCCCCGGGGCCGTTCGGCGTTCCGGCCTCCAGCGACGGCATGTCCGCCGTCTCCCACATCAACTGGGCCACCTCGATCACCAGGTCGGCCTTCGGGATCTGCTTGGCGACGATCAGCGCCAGCTTGCCGCAGAAGATCAGCGCGGGCCGGTAGTCGACGGCGACGTCGTCCATCCGCTCGACGGCCTTCTCGGCGGAGAGCACCAGCTCCCGGAGGTCGTTCTTGAACGCCACCTCCACCGCGAAGATCATGTCCAGCACGGCCGAGGCCTGCGGAAGGTAGCCGACGGGGTTGGACGCCGACGTCCCGTCGCCGATGAAGTGGTCGAGGTGCGTCTCCACCAGGCTGAGGTACTTGTCGAACTGATCGGACGCCTCCCCCGCCCAGTGCGAGGTGACCTTCGTCCGGATCGTCTGCAGGGTGGCCCTGGCGTCGGTGAACGCCTTGCGCTTGTGGAACAGCGCCCCGTCCGGGTCGGTGGCACCGGGTGCGGCGAACAGCTCCACGTCACCGTCGAGCGCGTACTTGAGCCACTCGTTCATCGGGATCAGGATCCCGATCTCCTCGTTGGAGATGCTGTCGTTGTCGTGCGGGAACTCCGCCCGGATCTTCGGCGCCACCCGGTCGTAGAGCGCCTGCATGTCCTTCGGCCCGAGGTCGGTCAGTGCCATGGTGTCACTTCTCCCCGGTGACCTGGCGCTCGATGCGCTCGTAGGCGTCGGCGATGACGTCCAGCCGCTCGGCCGTCTGCTCGATGGACTCGGTGATCGCGAGACCGCCGGAGATGATGGCGGCGATCAGCCGGTTGCGTTTCTGACCGAGGTCGATGCCGGACCCGTCGGCTCCGAACGCACCCGCCGGCTGCACGTACAGGTCCCGCATCGACTCCGATGCCGTGCGCAGCGTGCCCGCGGCGGCAGGCAGCCCCACGCCCTCGGTGTTGGACGCGACCCGTCGCAGCGCGGCGACCTGCACGCTGTATCCACCTGGCGGTGTCATTTCACCCCTCCATGTCACAGTTAGCTGGTGGAGAGGGGACGCTACCGGACGCGCGACGGTTCCCACGGCCGCCGCACCGGTCGCGATGGCGAAGGTCAGCGCCAGGTGTTGCGCTTCGGCGGGTCCATCGCGTCGTGCAGGTAGGTGTGCTCGCTGAAGTCCTCGTCGGGCACGGGCAGCCGCCGCGGCCGGGGTTCGGGCTGCGGCTCCGGCGGGCCGTCCAGCTCCGCCTCGATCCGCTCCAGCACCGGCCACAGCGACTGCCTGGCCTTGGCGGTGAACAGCGAGGCGGCGATGGGGTGGGTACACGTGCCGGCGGCCACGTCCTCCCAGGTGAACTTGCCCTCGCGGACGGCGTCGGCGGCCAGCGCCAGACGCGGCGGGACGTCCGGCCGCCCGGCGGCCACCCGGAACACCTCGGCCGAGAACACCGGCTCGAACACCTGACACCTCCGCGGTCAAGCGTAGCCATCGCCCGCCCGGATGCGAGACCCTGTGCGGATGACCACCACCGACGCCGCCGGCCTGCTCGCCGTCGCCCGCGAGGAGGCGTTGCTCGGCCAGTCCGAGGGCGGGATCCCGATCGGCGCCGCGTTGTTCACCACGGACGGGGAACTGCTCGGGCGCGGGCACAACCGGCGCGTCCAGGACGGTGACCCGTCACTGCACGCGGAGACCGCGGCGTTCCGCGCGGCTGGCAGGCGGCCGCACTACCGCGACACGGTGATGGTGACGACGCTGTCGCCGTGCTGGTACTGCAGCGGCCTGGTGCGCCAGTTCGCCATCCCGCGGGTGGTGATCGGCGAGGCGACGACGTTCTCCGGCGGGCACGCCTGGCTGGCCCGCGCGGGCGTCGACATCACCATCGTCAACGACCCGCACTGCGCCGCCCTGATGGCGCGGTTCATCGACGAGCATCCCGAGCTCTGGTACGAGGACATCGGCGTCGATCCGTCCACAGTGGACTAGTGGACTAGCCGACCGCCCGCAAGCCACCTTCGTCCGGTGCGACGTAGAGCAGCGTCCGGTTCCGGCCCGCGGCCTTCGCCTGGTACAGCGCCGTGTCCGCGGCCTGCATCAGGGCTTCCAGCGAGCTGGCGTCCTTGGGGTGCGAGGCCACGCCGATCGACACGGTGACCGTGATGTCGGCCGGGCCGTCACCGCCCTGGGTCAGCGGGACCGCCGTGGCGCCGACCCGCCTGCGGATCCGCTCGGCGATCGCCACGGCCTCGGCCTGACCGATGTTGGGCAGCAGGACGACGAACTCCTCGCCGCCGAACCGGCCGACCAGGTCACCCGCGCGGACCTCGGCCTGCAGCGTCGCGGCGGTGGCCCGCAGCACGTCGTCGCCGGCGAGGTGGCCGTGGGTGTCGTTGACCTTCTTGAAGAAGTCCAGGTCGAGCACCAGCAGCCCGCTGCTGTGCTTGAGCTGCTCGCCCCGGGCCAGCTCGGCGCGGGCGGCGTCGGCCCACGCCTCGGCGTTGAGCAGCCCGGTCTTGCGGTCCGACCGCGCCTGCTCGCGCAGCTGGCGCACCAGCACACTGCGATGCAGCACCAGCGTGATCCCGACGATCAGCAGCAACGCGACCGGCCATTCGTCCAGCGCCCAGCCGAGCAGAATGCCGAGGCCGATCGTCGCGGCCTCGAGGCTGTAGTCGGAGAACGACCCGAGCGCGGTACGCAGGCTGACGTGCGGGCTGCCGAAGTACACCGCGACAGTCAACGTCACAGTATTGACGATCAGGAAAAGCAGACCGGCACCGACGAGCGCGAGAAAACCGGGAACGTCGCGGGTCGTCTCCGCGAGTGGCAAACCGGTGACAAGCGAGAGGAAGCCGACCGCCAGATACCCACAGACGATCGTGGCGGCGGTGCTGAACGTCCTCCTGTAGAGCGGATTGCGCTGCACGCGCAGCCAACGGTAGAAGTACGATGCCGTGATGACCCCGGCCGCCAAGGCGGGGTGAATGGTCACCACCGCAGCGAACATCCACACCGACTGGAGGTCGATGTGAGGTGTCACCGAATAACGTTCTCGCAGCTTTTCGATCGGGCGGGACATCTCGGTATAGAGGACACTGCAGATGACCAGGACGATGAATGGAAAGAGATTTCCAGCTTCGACCGGAACCTCGACAAGCGCCCACACCGCCCCCGCCAGGGCCGCGAGATCGATGACTAGGACGTATGCGATGAGCCCCCACCGCAGCCGCCACAGACCCCACCCGGACACGGCACGCAGGCCGAATAGCCCGGGGGCACGTTGGCCACCAGCACCCTTCATGTCCGCTCCCCCGTCCATTGTGGCAACGTAACCGAATGTTCACGTCCTGTCACGCGGCCATCTGGAGCAGTCGCGTTGCGGTTTAACTCGTTTGCCGACCTTATCGAAGGGAGGTGATCACCATGCGTGGACAGAACTGGACGCTTCGTGGGCAGAACTGGTGATCTTTTCATCATAGGACGACGGACCGACAAAATCCGTCGCTACAGTGGGTGATGGCGGAGCGCGTTCCGCCAGGAGGCTGCAGCCGGCACCGCCGCGAGCACACCGGCAGCAGCCACCACCCCCACCGTCACCGCGGGTGACTCGAGCACCGCGGCCAGCCCTCCCCCCACCAGCAGACCGATGCCCTGCACCGCGATCAGGCCGGATCCGGCCAGGCCGAACGCCTGCCCGCGTTCCGCGTCGGGTACCAGCCGCATGAACGTCGCGCTTGCCGTGACCTGGTACGACGCACACATGCCGGAGAGCAGCAGCAGGGCACAGGTCACCGCCACACCGGGCCGGAAGAAGTACGCCAGCAGTGGCACGACCGCGCCGACGGCGAGGATGCCGACCAGCCGCAGGCGCAGCTCGGGAGGCACGAACCGGCCCAGCACGAAGGCACCGATGACGATGCCGGCCGGATGCGCGGCCAGCAGCAGGCCCGCAGTCACCGGCCCCCCGCCGATCTCGTCGGCGTAGGGAACGGCCAGCCCCTCGGGCACGATCACGAATCCGGCCAGCCAGGCCAGCGACACCAGCGAACGCAGGCGCGGATCGCGCCAGATGGTCCGCGCGCCCGCGGCCAGCCTGCGCAGCGTGGTGGTCTCGCCCTGTGCCGCCGAGCCGGCGGCGGGCCGGTCCCGCAGGCCCAGCCGGATCACCAGCGCCGACACCGCGAACGTCAGCGCGTCGACGGCGAGCGCCCGGTTCGGCCCGATGAGGGCGACCACCACCCCGCCCGCGGCGAACCCGGCCAGCTGCCCGGCCTGGCTGGTCACCTGACGTACCGACTGGCCGAGCAGGTAGCGGTCGCCGTCGAGGATGTTGGGCAGCACGGCCGCCTGCGCCGCGTTGAACGGGGCGTTGAGCAGCCGGACCAGGATCAGCACCCCGGCCAGCACCGGCAGCGGCAGGTTCGGCACCGCCATCAGGCCGACCAGGAGGGCCCGCAGCACGTCGGTGGTCACCATGACCTGGCGGCGTGGCAGCCGGTCGGCCAGCCCGCCCAGCAGCGGGCCGCCGAAGAGGTCGGGAAGGTAGGTCAGGGCGTAGGTCAGCGCGGGCCAGGTGGCCGAGGACGTCCGCTCGAACACCAGCACCGACAGCGCGACCCTGGCGAGCTGATCGCCGAAGACCGACTGCAGCTCGGCGAACCAGAGTGCGCGGAACTCGCCCACGGCGAACGTCTCCCGGAAGGTCGCCGTGCGCCGCACACCATCCCCCACCAAGACCTCACATCCGTTCGTGTGCCCACGAACAGTACGGCACCGGATGCACGCGGTGAACAGGACGATCGTATACCGCTTAACCTTGCGGACAACGACTTGCTAACGGCAGGACGCTCCCGTGACACCCCGCCGCCGCCCGGTCCGCACAAAGCACGTGAAGGCCACCTTCACCACGTCTCACATCAGGGCCCCGGCAAAGTCGGGAGCGTGGAGTTCGCGTGCCGGAGCGTGGGACTCGCGTGCACGACGGTGGGACTCGCGGGTCCGGATGGTGAGTGTCGTGTTCGGGAACGCGAATGACGTGTTCAGGAACGCGAAACCCGCGTTCCGGCCCGGCAAGACAGCGCGAACGGCCCGTTCACGCGGGCGACCGGCACGAGGTGAGAACCGGCGTCCACATGGTGAGTTCTGCGCTCACGCACGCGAGTTCTGCATTCCGGCACGTGAGTTCTACGTTCCGGCACGCGAGTTCCACGCTCGAGACCAGCCACCTCGCCTGCCCGCGACCGGACTTTGCCGGGGCCCTGACGCCTCACGTGATGAAGGTGGCCTTCACGTGCTTGCCCGGCACCTGCGGAACGTACAACTCGCGTGTCAGAACGTACGACTCGCGCGGGAGAACGTACGACTCGCGCGAGGCTCAGGCGGCGCGGGTGGACTGCGCGGCCGCGGCGAGGGCGGCCCGGCCGGCCTCGGTGATCTCGGCCCGCACCCGCGGGCCGGCGCCCTCGCCGGGGCGGATGAAGCCGTGGCGGGCGAGGTCGTGCGCGGTCACCTGGTCGCAGCACGAGAAGCCGTCGATGAAGAGATCGGGCTCGCAGCTCAGCGACATCGTGGCCCGCTGGGCAGCGACCGCGCGCAGCATGGCCAGCGCGCGGTAGGACAGAGATTCACCTGGTTCGGACACTGTTCTTTCCTTTCCCCCAGATCACTGTGCGTTAACTCCACTATCGCAGGTTGCTCCATAGGTGTTAACTAGTTTTTGAGACGAAAGCCACACCACTTCGGTTCCCGCCTGGTACGGGCAGGGCCTGCTCCAGCATCCGCGCCCACTGCCGGGCGATCCGCCGCCGTCGCCGGGTGTCGTCACTGAGCAGGTTCGCCAGCCCCAGTCCCCTGGCCAGGTCCAGCGTCGCCTGCACGGTCTCCCGCACCCCCGGCTCGCTCTCATCGACGCCGAGCAGCTCCAGCGCCACCCGGTGGGCCTCCCTGCCCACCCGCGCCTCCAGCGGCCCCAGCGTCGCCAGCAGGGTGGCGTCCGTGGACGCCGCGACCCACAGGTGCAGTGCCGCGCGGAACATCGGGCCGGTGTACAGATCGAGCAGCATCCGGGCCACGTACTCGGTCCGCGACGCCCCGGACGGCAGCTTGCGGACCTGGCCGCGCAGCTGCTCGATCTGCGCCTCGCCGACCTGCACGACGGCGGCCACCACCAGGTCCTCCCTGGTCGGGAAGTGATGCTGGGCCGCGCCGCGGGACACCCCGGCCCGTTCGGCGATCACGGCCACCGTCGTGCCGCTCCAGCCGTGCTCGGCCAGGCACTCGACGGCCGCCTCCACCAGCCGTCTGCGGGTGGTGCGGCTGCGTTCCTGTTGCGGTTGCGCCATCAGCCCGCCGGTTCCACCCAGAAGTCGGGCACGAGGTCCTCTTCCCGCTCGCACAACCGGTACCGCGCGAAGTCGGTGACGCCCTCGGCGGCCAGCACCTCGTCGTCGATGAAGAAGTTCCCGGTCACCTCGCGGCTGGGCTTGGTGAGGATGGCGTACGCGGCGTCGGCCATGATCTCCGGCGTCCGGGAGAAGTTGGCCATCTCGGCGCCGACGACGTTGCGGATGGCGGCGGTGTCGATGGTGGTGCGCGGCCACAGCGAGTTGGCGGCGATGCCGTCCTCGCGCAGTTCGGCGGCGAGCCCGACGGTCACCAGGCTCATGCCGTACTTGGCCATGCTGTAGGCGAGATGCCCGCCGCGGAACCACTTCTCGTCCAGGCTGATCGGCGGCGACAGCGTGAGCACGTGGGCGTTGGCCGACTTGCGCAGGTGCGGGATGGAGAGCTTCGACAGCAGGAACGACCCGCGCGCGTTGATGTCCTGCATCAGGTCGTAGCGCTTCATGCTGACCTGCTCGGTCGGCGTGAGGTCGATGGCGCTGGCGTTGTTCACCACGATGTCGATGCCGCCGAACCGCTCGACGGTCTGCGCCACCGCCGCCTCCACCGACGCGTCGTCGCGGACGTCGCCGACGATCGGCAGCGCCTGGCCACCGGCCTCCTCGATGGCCTTCGCCGCGGTGTACAGCGTGCCGGGCAGCTTCGGGTGCGGTTCGGCGGTCTTGGCGATCAACGCGACGTTGGCGCCGTCGCGGGCGGCCCGCACGGCGATGGCCTCGCCGATGCCCCGGCTGCCGCCGGACATGATCAGTGTCTTTCCTGCCAGGCTCACTGGTGTTCCTCTCAGTAGGACTTCGGCAGCCCGAGGCTGTGCTGCGCGACGAAGTTCAGGACCATTTCCCTGCTGACCGGCGCGATCCGGCCGACCCGGGTCGCGGCGATCAGCGCGCCGAGACCGTACTCGCTGGCCAGGCCGTTGCCGCCGTGGGTCTGCACGGCCTGGTCGACGGCGTGGATGGCGACCTCGGCGGCGGCGTACTTGGCCATGTTGGCCGCCTCGCCCGCGCCGAAGTCGTCGCCCGAGTCGTAGAGCGCCGCGGCCTTCTGGGTCATCAGCTTGGCCAGTTCCAGCTCGATCTTGACCTGCGCCAGTGGGTGCGCGAGCCCCTGGTGGGCGCCGATCGGCGTGCCCCACACGCTGCGTTGTTTGGCGTAGCCGACCGCCTTGTCCAGTGCGAACCTGGCCACCCCCAGCGAGAACGACGCGCCCATGATCCGCTCCGGGTTGAGCCCGGCGAACAGCTGCGCGATGGCGGCGTCCTCGGAGCCGACCAGCGCGTCGGCCGGCAGCTCGACGTCGTCGAGGAACAGCCCGAACTGGCTGTCCGCCGAGACCAGGTCCATGTCGATGCGGTTGTACTCGAACCCGGGCGCGTCGGTGGGCACGATGTAGAGCGCCGGCTTGAGCTTGCCGGTCTTCGCGTCCTCGGTGCGGCCGACGACCAGCACGGCGTCGGCCTCGTCGACCCCGGAGATGAACACCTTGCGGCCGGACAGCACCCAGCCGCCACCGGGCTTGCGCCGCGCGGTGGTGGTCAGCCGGTGCGAGTTGGATCCGGCGTCGGGCTCGGTGATGGCGAACGCCATCCGCACCTCGCCGCTGGCGAACCCGGGCAGCCACCGCTTCTTCTGCTCGTCGGTGCCGAACCGGGCGATGACCGTGGCGCAGATGGCCGGGGACACCACCATCAGCAGCATCGGCGTCCCGGCTGCGCAGAACTCCTCGCAGACCGCGGCCAGGTCGCCGATGCCGGCGCCGCCGCCACCGAACTCCTCCGGTACGGCCACACCCAGGTAACCCAGGCGGCCCGCCTCGTCCCACAACTCGGCGGTATGTCCACCGGACCGGGCGATCTTGGCGTACCACTCGTAGCCGTAGCTGCGGCCCAGCTCGCCGACGGCCTTGCGCAGCGCGGCGCGCTCCTCGGACTCGGTGAAGTTCATCCCTGCTCCTCCACTACTGCCAGCACGGCACCGACCTCGACCTGCTGGCCGACGGTCACGGGCAACTGGGTAACCACGCCGTCGGCCGGCGCGGCGATGCGGTGTTCCATTTTCATGGCCTCCAGCCACAGCAGCGGGTCGCCGGAGCGGACTGTCTCGCCGGGCGAGACGGCGATCCGGGTGACGCTGCCCGGCATCGGCGCGACCAGCGACCCGGCGGCCAGTGCCGCCTCCGGGTCGGCGAACCGGGGCGCCCGGACCAGGCCGACCGGCCCCAGCGGGGAGTCCACCCACACCTCGGCTCCGTAGCGGGCCACCCGGAACGTCCTGCGCAGGCCGGACACGGTCAGCACCACCTCGTCCGGGGTGGCGCCGACCAGTTCGACGTCCGGGTGACCGCTCAGCCCGTCCCTGCCGAGCGTGTAGGTCACCTCGTATTCGTCGTCACCGTGGCGGTACACCTTGCGCTGCGGCACCGAGGCGACGTTGCGCCAGCCGCTGGGCAGCCTGCCCTGGACCCGCGCCGACGCGCGGTTGGCGGCGGCCTCGGCCAGCGCGGCCGCCAGGGCCGACAGCCGGACCGCGTCCGGGTTCGCCAGCGGCTCGGCCAGCTCGGTGAGGCCGTGCCGGTCGAAGAACGCCGTGTCGGTGTCACCGGCCAGGAACGCCGGGTGCCGCAGCACGTTGACCAGCAGGTCCCGGTTGGTGCCCAGGCCGTGGATCCGCGCCCCGGCCAGCGCGGCGGCGAGCCGCCGGACGGCGGCGGTGCGGTCGGGTGCCCAGGCGATGACCTTGGCCAGCATCGGGTCGTAGAAAACGCCGACCGTCGACCCCGACTCCACGCCGCTGTCCAGCCGCACCCCGGCACTGCCGCCGGTGGTGAACTCGACGTCCACCCCGGGCAGTTCGAACCGGTGCAGCGGCCCGCTCTGCGGGCGCCAGCCGGAGTCCACGACGGTCTCGGCGTACAGCCGCACCTCGATGGCGTGGCCGGTCCACTGTGGAGGGTCGGCGGGCAGCCGGTGCCCCTCGGCGATGCGCAGCTGCAGGTCGACCAGGTCCAGGCCGGTGACGCACTCGGTGACCGGGTGCTCCACCTGCAGGCGGGTGTTCATCTCCAGGAAGAAGAACTTCCCGTCGTTGGTGGCCAGGAACTCCACCGTCCCGGCACCGACGTAGTCGATGGCCTTGGCCGCCGCGCGGGCCGCGGTGAACAGTTCCTCCCGCATCGCCGGGCCGACCAGCGGCGAGGGCGCCTCCTCGACGACCTTCTGGTGCCGCCGCTGGATGGAGCACTCGCGCTCCCCCACCGCCCACACCGTGCCGTGCCGGTCGGCCAGCACCTGGACCTCGATGTGCCTGCCAGTCTCGACGTAGGGTTCGCAGAACACCGTCGCGTCGCCGAACGCGGACTCGGCCTCCGCCGAGGCCCCGGCGACGGCCTCGGCCAGTTCGGCGAGTTCGCGGACGACCCGCATGCCCCGGCCACCGCCGCCGGCGGACGCCTTCACCAGCACCGGGAGGTCGGCCTCGGTGATCTTGTCCGGGTCCAGTTCGCCGAGCACCGGCACGCCGGCCCGCTCCATCAGCCGTTTGGACTCCACTTTGGACCCCATCGACTCGATGGCGTCCGGGTCGGGGCCGACCCAGGTCAGCCCGGCTTCGGTGACGGCGCGGGCGAACGCGGCGTTCTCGGACAGGAAACCGTAGCCGGGGTGGACGGCGTCGGCACCGGCGTCCAGTGCCGCCCGCACGACCAGGTCGGCCCGCAGGTAGGTCTCGGCGGGCGTGTTGCCGGGCAGCCGGACGGCCGCGTCGGCGGCCCGGGCGTGCGGGGCGTCCGCGTCGGCGTCGGAGTACACGGCCACGGTGCCGATCCCGGCGTCGCGGCAGCTGCGGAACACCCGCAGCGCGATCTCGCCGCGGTTGGCGACCAGGAGTTTCGTGATCATCGCCCTCACATCCTGAAGACGCCGAAGCCGTCGGTGCCGCGCACCGGGCCGTTGGCGATCGCCGAGAGGCTCAGGCCGAGCACCGTCCGGGTGTCGCGCGGGTCGATGATCCCGTCGTCGTAGAGCATCCCGGACAGGAACATCGGCAGCGACTCCGCCTCGATCTGTCCTTCCACCATGGCCCGCATGGCCGCGTCGTTCTCCTCGCTGTAGTCCTGCCCGCGTGCGGCGGCGGCCTGCCGGGCCACGATCGACAGCACGCCGGCCAGCTGCTGCGGTCCCATCACCGCGGACTTGGCGCTGGGCCAGGCGAACAGGAACCGTGGCCCGTAGGCCCGGCCGCACATGCCGTAGTGACCGGCGCCGTAGGAGGCGCCCATGAGCACCGACAGGTGCGGCACCCGGGAGTTGGACACGGCGTTGATCATCATCGCGCCGTGCTTGATGATGCCGCCCTGCTCGTACTCCCTGCCCACCATGTAGCCGGTGGTGTTGTGCAGGAAGATCAGCGGCGTGTCGGTCTGGTTGGCCAGCTGGATGAACTGGGTGGCCTTCTGCGACTCCTCGCTGAACAGCACGCCACGGGCGTTGGCGAGGATGCCGACCGGGTAGCCGTGCAGGCTCGCCCAGCCGGTGACCAGGCTGGGGCCGTAGAGCGGCTTGAACTCGTCGAAGTCGGAGTCGTCGACGATGCGGGCGATCACCTCGCGCGGGTCGAACGGCACCTTGAGGTCCTCGGGCACGATGCCGAGCAGGTCCTCCGGGTCGTGGACCGGCTCGCCGTAGCCGGTCCGGGGCGCCGGGCCCTGCTTGCGCCAGTTCAGCCTGCGCACGATCCGCCTGCCGATGCGGATGGCGTCCTCCTCGTCGGCGGCGAGGTAGTCGGCCAGACCGGACACCCGGGCGTGCATCTCGGCGCCGCCGAGCGACTCGTCGTCGGACTCCTCGCCGGTGGCCATCTTCACCAGCGGCGGCCCGCCGAGGAACACCTTGGCCCGCTCCTTGACCATGACCACGTAGTCGGACATGCCCGGCAGGTAGGCGCCGCCCGCGGTGGAGTTGCCGAACACCAGCGCCACGGTGGGCAACCGGTCGGCGCTGGCCTGGGTGAGGTTGCGGAAGGTGGCGCCACCGGGGATGAAGATCTCCTTCTGCGCGGGCAGATCCGCGCCGCCGGACTCGACCAGGTTGACCGTCGGCAGCCGGTTCTGCGCGGCGATCTCCGCCGCCCGCAGCCCCTTCTTCAGGCTGGACGGGTTGCTGGCACCGCCCTTCACCGTCGGGTCGTTGGCGACCACCATGCACTCGACGCCCTCGACGACGCCGATGCCGGTGACGACGCTGCCGCCCACCTGGTAGTCGGTGCCCCAGGCGGCCAGCGGGGACAGTTCCAGGAACGGTGAGTCCTCGTCGAGCAGCAGCTCGACCCGTTCGCGGGCCATCAGCTTGCCGCGTTCGCGATGGCGCTGCACGTACTTCTCGCCGCCACCGGCGACGGCCTTCGCGTGCTCGGCCTCCAGTGCGGCGAGCTTGGCCAGCATCGCGTCGCGGTTGGCGCCGAACTCCGGCGCGTTCGCGTCCACAGTGGACTTCAGTGTCGTCATGAGGTGTATCCCAGTACTTTCGCTGCCAGTCCGGCGAGGATCTCGTTGGTACCGCCGCCGATGCCGAGGATGCGCATGTCGCGGTAGGCACGTTCCACCTCGACCTCGCGCAGGTACCCGGCCCCGCCGTGCAGCTGGACGGCCTCGTTGACCACCCACTCCCCCGCCTCGACGGCGGTGTTCTTGGCGAAGCAGGCCTCGGCCACCACCGACTCGCCCGCCACGTGCCGCAGGGCGACCTGCCGGGTGTAGCCGCGCGCCACGTCGATCCGCCGGGCCATGTCGACGAGCTTGTGCTGCACCAGCTGCCGGGAGATCAGCGGGCGGCCGAACGTCTCCCGCAGCCTGCACCACTCCAGCGTGACGTCGAGTGCCCGCTGCGCCGTGGCGTAGGCCTGCACGGCCAGCGCCAGCCGTTCGGTGACGAACTGGGTGGCGACCTGGGCGAACCCGCTGTTCTCAGCGCCGACCAGGTTGGCCGCGGGCACCCGCGCGTCGATGAAGGACAGCTCGGCGGTGTCGGAGCAGTGCCAGCCCATCTTGCGCAGCTTGCGGTTGGCCAGGAATCCCGGCGTCCCGCGCTCGACGACCAGCAGCGACAACCCGTGCGCGCCCGGTTCGCCGGTGCGGACCACGGTGGTGACGAAGTCGGCCCGCCAGCCCGAGGTGATGAACGACTTCATGCCGTTGACGACGTAGTGGTCACCCTCGCGGCGGGCGGTGGTGCGCACCGAGGCGACGTCGGACCCACCCTCCGGTTCGGTGACGGCGAGCGAGCCGATCAGCTCACCGGCCAGCACCGGCCGGACCCAGCGGTCGATCTGCGTGGCGTCACCGGCCTCGACGATGTGCGGCAGCGCGATGCCGCCGGTGAACAACGACGCCAGCACACCGCCGGAGGCTCCGGCGTAGAGCATCTCCTCGGCGACGGTCAGCGAGTCGACGAGGTTGCCGCCACCACCGCCGGCGGACTCGGGGAACCCGGCGCCGAGCAGGCCCAGCTCCCCGGCCTTGCGGTGCAGGTCGCGGGGCAGTTCCCCGTCGTCCTCCCAGTCGTCGAGGTTCGGGGCGATCTCCTTCTCGACGAACGTGCGTACCGTCTGGCGCAGTGCCCGTCGTTCGGGGGTGTCGAAGGGGTCGGTCACAGCAGTTCCTCCGGTACGTCGACGTGCCGGGCCCGCAGCCACTCGCCGAGTGCCTTGGCCTGCGGGTCGAATCGGGCCTGCGAGGACACTCCCTGCCCGAGGATGCCCTCGACGACGAAGTTGAGTGCCAGCAGGTTGGGCAGCCGGTGCCTGTGCACGGTCAGGTCCGCGGTCTCCGGCAGCAGCCGCCGGAACTCCTCGACGGTGAGCGTCGCGTCCAGCCACCGCCAGGCCTCCGCGGAACGCACCCACACGCCGACGTTGGCGTCGCCGCCCTTGTCGCCGCTGCGGGCTCCGGCGATCGTGCCCAGCGGTACCCGGCGTACCGGCCCGGCCGGCGGTTCCGGCACCTCGGCCGAGTCCACTTCGGCCAGTTCGCGGGTGTCTGCGGCGGGGGCGATGTCGATCCGGCTGCCGTCGGGCAGGACGGCGACGTGCGGCACGGCGTCGTTGCCGACGTAGGCCGGGGTGTACACGCCGTAGGGCGCGCCGTCCGAGGGCGGCGCGGTGACGTGGAAGCCGGGGTAGCTGGCCAGCGCCAGCTCGATGGCCGCGCCGCTGAACGCCCTGCCGACCACCTTCGGGTCCGGGTCCTTGACCACGCAGCGCAGCAGGGCGCTGGCCTGCTGTTCGCTCGCGGCGTCGGGCTGGTCGGTGCGGGCCAGCGTCCAGCGGATCTCCTTGGGAGGACTGGGTTTCAGCGCCGTGGTGACCTGCTCGCGCACCAGCGCGGCCTTGGCCTCGATGTCCAGTCCGGTGAGAACGAACGTGGTCTCGTTGCGGAAGCCGCCGACGGTGTTGACGCACACCTTCGTCGTCGGCGGGGGCGGCTCGCCGGTGGCGCCGGAGATCCGCACCCGGTCGGGTCCCTGCTGGTCCAGTGTCAGCGTGTCGAACCGGGTGGTGACGTCCGGGCCGGCGTAGCGGGGGCCGCCGATCTCGTACAGCAGCTGCGCGGTAACGGTGCCGACGGTGACCGCGCCGCCGGTGCCCTCGTGCTTGGTGATCACGCTGGACCCGTCGGCGTCGATCTCGGCGAGCGGGAAGCCGGGCCGGGTGACGTCGTGCTCGGTGAAGAAGGCGTAGTTGCCGCCGGTGGCCTGCGCGCCGCACTCCAGGACGTGCCCGGCGGCGACGGCTCCGGCGAGCCGGTCGTAGTCGGTGCGGGCCCAGCCGAACTGCGCCGCGGCCGGCCCGACGACCAGCGACGCGTCGGTGACCCTGCCGGTCACGACGACGTCGGCACCGGCGTCGAGGCATTCGACGATGCCCCAGGCGCCGAGGTAGGCGTTGGCGGTCAGCGGGGTGCCCAGGCCCAGCTCGTCCGCGCGGCCGAGCAGGTCGTCGCCCTCGACGTGGGCGATGGCCACGTCGACGCCGAGCCGTGTGGCCAGGTCCCGCAACGCGGCGGCCAGTCCCGCGGGGTTGAGCCCGCCAGCGTTGGTGACGACCCGGACACCGTGCGCCTTGGCCAGTCCCAGGTTCTGTTCCATCTGGCGCAGGAACGTCTTGGCGTAGCCGCGGCCGGGGTCCTTCATCCGGTCGCGGCCGAGGATGAGCATGGTCAGCTCGGCGAGGTAGTCGCCGGTGAGGACGTCCAGGTCCCCGCCGGTGAGCATCTCCTCCACCGCCGAGAAGCGGTCGCCGTAGAAGCCGGAGGCGTTGCCGATGCGGATCACGCTTGACCTCCCGGCTCGCGTCCCCCGCCGGGCGGGCCGGCGAACGCCTGCGCGATCGTCAGCCACTCCGCCGCCTGCTCGCCGACGGCCACGACGTCGGTGTCGTCGCGGTGACGGCGCTGGGTGACCAGCAGGCAGAAGTCCAGTGCGCTGCCGGTGACCCGCTGGGCGGCGTCGGGCGGCCCCCAGTCCCAGACGGCGCCGTCCGGCGCGGTCAGCTCGACCCGGAACTCCTCCGCCGGCGGTGTGCGCTGGTTGACGGCGTAGGCGAAGTCGCGGGTACGCACGCCGAGACGGGCGATGTGCCACAGCCGGGCCGTCGGCTCGCGGACGACGCTGAACGTGTCGGCGACGTCCTGACCGTGCGCCCAGGTCTCCATCATCCGCGCGCTGGCCATCGACGCCGCGCTCATCGGCGGGCCGTACCAGGGGATCTTGTACCCCTCGGGGACGCCGGCCAGCGCGTCGGCGAGCGCCGCCCTGCCCTCGCGCCAGCGGGTCAGCAGCACCGGCGGCGGGTCGGCGGCGCCCTCCTCGGCGCCCTTGTCGACGAACGTCGCGGCCTCGGCGAGCACCGAGGCCAGCTCGGCCTGGAACGCCTCGGGGTCCCGGACGGCCAGCAGCGACTTCGCGTCGGTCCACGCGAGATGGGCGATCTGGTGGGCGATCGTCCAGCCGGGCGCCGGGGTGGGCCGCGCCCAGCCGCTGTCCGGCAGGCCGGCCACCAGATCGTCCACGACCTGCGACTCGTCGGCGAGATCACGCAGGATCGGGGTCAGGTCCGCCACGCGGGGCACCTCCTCTGCTCATCCGCAGCGTGGCACCCGCCGCCGAACAAATCAAGCGCGCTTGATTGTTTTTGCAGCACCCGTTGTTGACGGACTGCCAATGCGGGCCAGGGTGCGCTACCGTCGGGTGGACGCAGCCGACACCCCGGGGAGCAGGCGTGGCCGAGTACGAGGACATCACCTACCGAGTCGCGGACCGGATCGCCACCATCACGCTCAACCGGCCACAGGCCCGTAACGGCTACACCGTGCGGATGTCCGACGAGCTGGGCCACGCGATGGACCGCGCCGACAACGACGAGGACGTCCGCGTCGTGGTGCTCGCGGCGGCGGGGCCGGACTTCAGCGTCGGCGCGGACCTGTCCCAGGGCGGGTTCGACTTCGACGCCGAGACCGGCCCGGACGACGCCTGGCAGGAACCGGCCGGCCGGTGCTCGAAACGCGTGTTCGCGATGAACAAGCCGGTGATCGCCGCCATCCAGGGCGCGGCCGTCGGCGGGGGCATCACCATCACGCTGTCCGCCGACTACCGGCTCGCCGCCGACGACGCGCGGTTCGGGTTCGTGTTCGTCCGCAGGGGGATCTATCCCGAGGGCGCCTCGGCGTGGTTCCTCCCCCGGCTGGTCGGCATGGGCCGGGCGATGGACTGGATGATCAGCGGCCGGGTGTTCGACGCGCGGGAGGCGCTGGAAGCGGGCCTGGTGCACCGGCTGTACCCGGCCACGGAACTGCTGGACCGCGCCTACGAGCTGGCGGCCGAGCTGATCCGGACCACGGCACCGGTCTCGGTGGCGGTCACCCGGCAGCTGCTGTACCGGATGTCCGGCCTGGACTCGCCACTGCCGGTCCACCAGCTCGACTCCAAGCTCATCGGCAGCCTGCCGGCCAACCCGGACGCGGTCGAGGGCGTCCTGTCCTTCCTGCAGAAACGGCCACCGGAGTTCGGCCTGCGGGTCGACAAGGACCTGCCCGGCTTCCTGCCCTGGCGGCAGCCGTGAGCTACCCACCGCAGCCCTGGCACCTGGCCGGCCACGCCTACGCCTCGGTCTGGCGCGTCCCCGAGGCCGAGCTGCCCCCGCTGCCCGAGGGCACCCGCCCGGCCGTCGTCGGCGGCAGCGCCACCGTGGTCACCGCGTGGATCGACTACCAGCCGCCCGGCCAGCTCAGCTACTCCGAGCTGCTGGCCACCGTCACGCTGGCCGCCGCCAAGCCCACCGCCACGATCACCGACATCTGGGTGGACAGCGAGGTGTCGCTGGCGGGCGGGCGCGAGCTGTGGGGAATCCCCAAGGACCTGGCGGTGTTCGACTTCTCCCCCGGCCGCACGTTCACCGCCACGGCGGCCACCGGCAGTGACTGGATCGCCACCGCCGCGTTCTCCGACCGGTTCGGCCTGCCGCTGCGGGTCCCGGCCGCCTTCGAGATCGTCCAGACCCTCGGCGGCGCGCTGTGCCGGACCCCGGTCCGGGCCCGCAGCGCCGCCCGGCTGGCGTCCGCCAGGTGGAACCTCAACCCGTCCGGGGCACTCGGATTCCTGGCCTCCCGGACCCCCGTTCTGAGCCTCCACCTGCCCGGATTCGAGCTCCACTTCGGACAGGTCTAACCCGGCTGAGGGACGCCCCGACACGCCACCCATTGGGGCACGTGCACGGCCACACCCCAACATGTAGTCTCTGGGCACCGGCAGCGCCCCAGCGGCGGGAGACGCGAGCGAGTGGTGCCGGACTCGACCTGCAGTGCCACCAGCACGCCGTCCGTGGGGGACGGCGTGGCGATCCGACGCGCCCTCTTGGAGTTGTGCATGTCCCTCGAAACCACCCAGCGGCCGCCCGCGGACCCGGACTCCGTTCCGGGCACCGTCCGGGTCATCCGCCGGGACGGCAGCGTGTCCCCGTTCGACGCCAGCAAGATCTCGGTCGCGATGACCAAGGCCTTCCTCGCCGTCGAGGGTGACGACGCCGCGGCGTCCTCGCGTATCCACCACCTGGTCAGCGAGCTGACCAAGCAGGTCGAGGCGTCGCTGCTGCGGCATGCCGGTCCCGAGACGGCCCTGCACATCGAGCAGATCCAGGACCTCGTCGAGCTGGCCCTGATGCGCGGCGAGCACCACAAGGTGGCCCGCGCCTACGTGCTCTACCGCGAGGAGCGGGCCAAGGCCCGCGCGGCCGCCACCCCGGCCCGCACCGAGTCCGCGATCAACGTCCGGGCGGCCGACGGCTCGCTGCGCCCGCTCGACTGGGACCGCGTCGCGCACGTCGTCGGCGAGGCCGTCGCCGGTCTGGAGGACGTGTCGGCCGAGCCGGTGCTGGCCGAGACCCGGCGCAACCTCTACGACGGCATCAGCGCCGACGAGCTGGCGCTGGCGCAGATCATGGCCGCGCGCACGCTGGTCGAGCAGGAGCCCAACTACTCCTACGTGTCCGCCCGGCTGCTGGCCGACAAGCTGCGGGCCGAGGCGCTGAGCTACCTGGCCGGCGCGCCGCGGCAGGCCAGCCAGGACCAGATGGCCGAGCTCTACCCCGGCTACTTCCGCGACTACCTGCGCCGGGCCATCGAGCTGGAGCTGGTCGACGGCGAGCTGGCCACGTTCGACCTGGACCGGATCACCGCCGCGCTGCGTGCCGAGCGTGACCTCGACTTCGGCTTCCTCGGCCTGCAGACCCTCTACGACCGGTACTTCCAGCACCACGACGGCACCCGGTTCGAGCTGCCGCAGGCGTTCTTCATGCGGGTGGCCATGGGTCTGGCCATCCGGGAGAACGACCGCGAGGCCAGGGCCATCGAGTTCTACGAGCTGCTCTCGTCGTTCCACTTCATGGCCTCGACGCCGACGCTGTTCAACTCCGGCACCACCCGCCCGCAGCTGTCCTCGTGCTTCCTCACCACCGTCGACGACGACCTGGACTCGATCTTCCAGGCGTACAAGAACAACGCGCTGCTGGCGAAGTACTCGGGCGGGCTGGGCAACGACTGGACCCCGGTGCGCGGCCTCGGCGCCCACATCAAGGGCACCAACGGCCAGTCGCAGGGTGTCGTGCCGTTCCTGAAGATCGCCAACGACACCGCCGTCGCGGTCAACCAGGGCGGCAAGCGCAAGGGTGCGGCCTGTGCCTACCTGGAGACCTGGCACGTCGACATCGAGGAGTTCCTCGACCTGCGCAAGAACACCGGTGACGACCGGCGGCGCACGCACGACATGAACACCGCGAACTGGGTGCCCGACGAGTTCCTGCGCCGCGTCGAGGCCGGTGGCACCTGGACGCTGTTCTCCCCCAACGAGGTCCCCGACCTGCACGACCTCTACGGCAACGCGTTCGCCCAGCGCTACCGCGAGTACGAGGCCGCCGCCGAGCGTGGCGAGATCAAGGTGTTCCGCCAGGTGCGCGCGGTCGACCTGTGGCGGCGCATGCTGACCATGCTGTTCGAGACCGGGCACCCGTGGATCACGTTCAAGGACCCGTGCAACCTGCGTTCGCCGCAGCAGCACGTCGGCGTCGTGCACTCGTCCAACCTGTGCACCGAGATCACGCTGAACACCAACAGCGACGAGGTCGCGGTCTGCAACCTCGGCTCGGTCAACCTGCTCAAGCACGTCACCCCGGACGGGCTGGACACGCAGCGGCTGGAGAAGACCGTCCGCACGGCGGTCCGGATGCTCGACAACGTGATCGACATCAACTTCTACACGATCCCGGAGGCCCGCCGGTCCAACCTGCGGCACCGGCCGGTCGGGCTGGGGCTGATGGGCTTCCAGGACGCGCTGTTCGAGCTGGGCCTGCCGCTGTCGTCGGAGGCCGCCGTCGAGTTCGCCGACCGCAGCATGGAGCACATCAGCTACTACGCGATCTCGGCGTCGACCGACCTCGCCGAGGAGCGTGGCCAGTACCAGACGTTCGAGGGCTCGCTGTGGAGCAAGGGAATCCTGCCGATCGACTCGCTGCGCCTGCTCGCCGAGGCACGCCAGGGTGACGCGCTCGACATCGACATGACGTCCACACTGGACTGGAACTCGCTGCGGCAGCGGGTGATGACGGTCGGCATGCGCAACTCCAACGTCATGGCGATCGCGCCGACGGCCACCATCTCCAACATCTGCGGGGTCGGCCAGTCGATCGAGCCGCTGTTCCGGAACCTGTTCGTGAAGTCGAACATGTCCGGCGACTTCACCGTGGTCAACCCGCACCTGGTCCGCAGCCTCAAGGAGCGCGACCTGTGGGACGAGGTCATGGTGTCGGACCTGAAGTACTTCGACGGCAGCCTCGGCCAGATCGACCGCGTGCCCGACGACCTCAAGGACCTCTACGCCACCGCGTTCGAGGTGGAGAGCAAGTGGCTGGTCGACGCCGCCTCGCGCAGGCAGAAGTGGATCGACCAGGCGCAGTCGCTGAACCTGTACATCGCGGCGCCCAGCGGCCGCAAGCTGGACGAGCTGTACCGCTACGCCTGGCACAAGGGTCTCAAGACCACCTACTACCTGCGGGCCCAGTCGGCCACGCACGTGGAGAAGAGCACCCTGCGGGGCACCGACGGCAAGCTGAACGCGGTGTCGGCCACCCCGGCTCCCGCGCCGTCGCCGTCGCCCGCGCCCGCTCCGTCGCCCTCCCCCAGCCCGTCGCCGTCGGCGGCCGACGTGGACTTCACCGCGACCGACGGTGCCGCCTGCCGGATCGACGACCCCGACTGCGAAGCCTGCCAGTAAAGGAACCCAGGGAATGACCAACACCGAAGCACCGCTGACCGACGCCACCGGCCTCGGCGAGATCGAGCGTGGCGCCGAGCGGATCAACGTCGACGACAAGCGGATGATCAACGCCCGCGCCGACGTCAACCAGCTCCTGCCGCTGAAGTACCGGTGGGCGTGGGAGAAGTACCTCGCCGGCTGCAACAACCACTGGATGCCGACCGAGGTCGCCATGCAGGCCGACATCGCGCTGTGGAAGTCCCCGGACGGGCTGACCGACGACGAGCGGCAGATGCTCAAGCGCAACCTGGGCTTCTTCGCCACGGCGGAGTCGCTGGTGGCCAACAACATCGTGCTCGCGGTGTACCGGCAGATCACCAACCCGGAGTGCCGGCAGTACCTGTTGCGGCAGGCGTTCGAGGAGGCCGTGCACACGCACACCTTCCAGTACATCTGCGAGAGCCTCGGCCTGGTCGAGGGCGAGCTGTTCAACATGTACCGCGAGGTCCCGTCCATTTCGGACAAGGACGCGTGGGCGCTGAAGTACACGCAGAACCTGGAGAACCCGGACTTCGAGACCGGCACGCCGGAGGCCGACCAGGCGTTCCTGCGCGACCTGGTGGCGTTCTACGTCATCTTCGAGGGAATGTGGTTCTACACCGGGTTCGCGCAGATCCTGTCGCTGGGCAGGCGCAACAAGATGGTCGGCATCGCCGAGCAGTACCAGTACATCCTGCGGGACGAGTCGATCCACCTGAACTTCGGCATCGACTGCATCAACCAGATCAAGATCGAGAACCCGCACCTGTGGACTCCGGAGTTCCAGGAGGAGGTGCGCGGGATGCTGACCGAGGCGTGTGAGCTGGAGGTCGCCTACGCCCGCGACACCATGCCGCGCGGCATGCTCGGGCTGTCGGCGGAGCTGTGCGAGCAGTACATGCACTTCATCACCGACCGCAGGGCGCAGCAGATCGGCCTGGCCCCGATCTTCGGCGAGAACGAGAACCCGTTCCCGTGGATGTCGGAGGCGATGGACCTGAAGAAGGAGAAGAACTTCTTCGAGACCCGCGTCATCGAGTACCAGTCCGGCGGCGCGCTCGACTGGGACTGACGGCTCACAGGGTGGGGTCTCGCCAGCGGGACCCCGCCTCCCGTCCCGGTCAAAGCACGTGAAGGCCACCTTCATTACGTCAGACGTGATGAAGGTGGCCTTCACGCCGACCCGCAGCCAACGGCACCATCCTTGCGAGTTTCGCAATCATGGTGCCCTTCGTAGCAGCGCCGCAGGCGCGGGCCACCCGGCTTCGCCAGCCCCGCACCCCGCACACCCCAGCGCCGATTCCAGCACACGAGAGGATCGGCTCCGGGGGCGTTTCGCTGCTACCCTCGGGCACGCCACTGGTTTCCCGGCGCGGCCACGTGCCGGGAAGGCAACAGGGAACCCGGTGCGAATCCGGGACTGCCCCGCAGCGGTATGTGGGAACGAACGCCGTCACCGTCGGCCACCAGGCCGGCGGTCCAGCACTGGGCCAGCTGCCCGGGAAGCGACGGCCATTAGGCCCGGCTCGGCGAGCCCGCCGATTCCGTCGAGTCCTGCCCACGAGTCCGAAGACCTGCCCGTGGTGCGCGTGCCGCCGGCACGCGCGGGTCCGGGCCACGCGGGCAGGCTCGTCCGAACCAGGCGGTGGCCGGTGCCCTCGCCCGGTTCGCATGCGCTCTCTCGCCTGACCCGGGCTCGTTCGAACGAGCTCGCGAGGAGAGAGCTAGTGACAGACCACAACCGCGTTGGCACGACCGTTCTGGGGTATCCCCGGATCGGGCCCGACCGGGAGCTGAAGAAGGCCGTCGAACGCTACTGGGCGGGCCGGATCGACGAGGCCGAGCTGAACGAGGTGGCCCGCGGCCTGCGCGTGGACACCTGGCGCAGGCTGGCCGGCGCCGGCCTGAACTCCGTGCCCTCCAACACCTTCTCCTTCTACGACCAGGTGCTCGACGCGAGCGTGCTGTTCGGCGCGCTGCCGTCGCGGTTCACCGGCCTGGGCCTGTCGCCTGTCGACACCTACTTCGCCGCCGCCCGCGGGGTGCAGGAGGCGCCTGCGCTCGAGATGACCAAGTGGTTCGACACCAACTACCACTACCTGGTGCCCGAGCTGGGCCCGGACACGGCCTTCACGCTGGCGGGCAGCAAGCCGCTGGACGAGTTCCGCGAAGCTCGCGCGGCCGGCGTCGTCACCCGGCCGGTGCTGGTCGGCCCGGTCACCTACCTGCTGCTGGCCAAGGCGGCCTCCGGCGCTCCGGAGGACTTCCGCCCGCTGGACCTGCTGGAGTCGCTGCTGGGCGCCTACACCGAGCTGCTGGCCCAGCTGCACGCCGAGGGCGTGCCGTGGGTGCAGCTGGACGAGCCTGCCTTCGCGGCCGACCGCACCCAGGACGAGCTGGACGCCCTGGCAACCGCCTACCGCGTGCTCGGCGGGCTCACCGACCGGCCGAGGCTGCTGGTCGCCGGGTACTTCGGCGCGCTCGGCGACGGGCTGGGCGTGCTGGCCCGCTCCCCCATCGACGCGCTGGCCGTCGACCTGGTCACCGACCCCGCCGCGGTACGGGCCGTGGCCGCCGAGGGCGCGCTGCGGGACAAGGAGGTCGTGGCCGGGGTGGTCGACGGCCGCAACATCTGGCGGGTCGACGTCGACGCGGCGCTGGCCAAGGCGGCGACCCTGCTCGGCACCGCCGGGTCGGTGAGCGTGTCGACGTCCTGCTCGCTGCTGCACGTTCCCTACACGGTCGACGTCGAGACCGGCATCGACCCGAGGGTGCGCGGCTGGCTGGCGTTCGCCGAGCAGAAGGTCGACGAGGTGGTGCTGCTGGGCGCGGCGCTGGCCGAGGGCACCGAGGCGGTCGCCGACCGGCTCGCCGCCGCACGGGCGGCCACGGCCGACCGGGCGGGCGCCGCCGACCTGCGCGACGACCGGGTGCGTGCCCGGCTGGACTCGCTGCGGCCGGAGCACAGCGTCCGCGGCGACTACGCCCGCCGGGCGCAGGCCCAGCGGCAGACGCTGGGCCTGCCGCCGCTGCCCACCACGACCATCGGGTCGTTCCCGCAGACCGCCGAGGTCCGCAAGGCGCGGGCGGCGTTCCGCGCGGGCACCATCGACGGCGACACGTACCAGACCGCGATGCGGGCGGAGATCGAGAAGGTCATCCGGCTGCAGGAGGAGCTGGGGCTGGACGTCCTGGTGCACGGTGAGCCCGAGCGCAACGACATGGTGCAGTACTTCGCCGAGCAGCTGAACGGGTTCGCGGCCACCGAGCACGGCTGGGTGCAGTCCTACGGCTCGCGCTGTGTGCGCCCGCCGATCCTGTACGGCGACGTGTCCCGGCCGGAGCCGATGACCGTGCGGTGGGCCTCCTACGCCCAGTCGCTGACCAGCAAGCCGGTCAAGGGCATGCTGACCGCGCCGGTGACGATCCTGGCCTGGTCGTTCGTCCGCGACGACCAGCCGCTGGGCGACACCGCGCGGCAGGTGGCGCTGGCCATCCGCGACGAGGTGCACGACCTGGAGTCGGCCGGAATCCGGATCATCCAGGTCGACGAGCCGGCGCTGCGGGAGCTGCTGCCGCTGCGCGCGGCCGAGCACGCGGCCTACTTCGACTGGGCCGTCGCGTCGTTCCGGCTGGCGACGTCGGGCATCGCCGACTCGACGCAGATCCACACGCACATGTGCTACTCGGAGTTCGGTGACATCCTCCCGGCTATCGACGCCATCGACGCCGACGTCACCAGCATCGAGGCGGCCCGTTCGCGGATGGAGGTGCTGGAGGACCTCGCCGCCGGCGGTTTCGGCCGCGGGGTGGGCCCCGGCGTGTACGACATCCACTCGCCGAGGGTCCCGGACACCGACGAGGTGTCGGCGCTGCTGCGCAAGGCACTCGACGCCGTGCCCGCGGACCGTCTGTGGGTCAACCCGGACTGCGGCCTGAAGACCCGGGGTTACGCGGAGGTGGAACCTTCGCTGAGTAACCTTGTCACTGCGACGGGTCAGGTCCGGGCGGAATTGACCGACTGACAACATCCCCTGGTGAGTGGCCTGTTTTCGAGGAAGCGGGCCACTCACCACGGGGGTAGCCACGATCGTGAACAAGTGGTACACAGAGTAATGAAATGGGCACTGATCATCACTCCTTCAGCCGGTAGACACTCCACTCGCACCATGATGACGTGGCAGGGCTCTCGGCCAACTCGTACCTGGCGTGTGCCTGGATCCGCACCCGGGGCGTTGAGCTGGCCTTCCTTCGGGCATGAAGAGGTGGAGTGTGCCGAGACCTGGTGACGCACCAGGATTGGTGGAGATCGTCCGCCGGTGGGCCACAACCCTGGCCGACACGGACGGAGTAAGCCTGCCGAGCGAACAGATCGAGGAACGGCTGTTCCGCTTCGCCGGTGAGGTCCGCGCTCAGGAGGAACAGGCGCGGCAGGCCGCCGTGCTGCGGTTCGCCGGGCTCTACGCGGCGTCACCGCTGGGCATCGCGCTGGCCGACCGGGCCGGCGAGATCGTCGAGGCCAATCCGGCGCTGGGCAAGATGCTCGGCCGCACCCCGGAATCGTTGCGCGGCACCATGATCGCCGATCTCGCCACCGACACCGGCGCCGCCGCCATGCTCGCCGACGGGCTGTCCGAGCTGGCGACGCAGGACATGTCGCTGTACCGCCAGCTGATCGAGCTGACCAACGCCGACGACGAGCCGCTGTGGGTCAACGTCACGCTGGCGCACCTGCCGGGCGACGCACCGGGTTCGGCGTACCCGGTGATGATGGTCGAGGACGTGAACGACCTGCACCTGCTGCAGGAGAAGCTGCGGTACCAGACGTTGCACGACAGCCTCACCGGGCTGCCGAACTCAACCAGCTTCGCCGCCCAGCTGGAGACGGCGATCGGCTCGGGCCGTCCCGGCCAGCTCGCGCTGGTCTACCTCGACGTCGACGGGTTCAAGGTCGTCAACGACGGGCTGGGCGCCGGAGTCGGCGACCAGGTGCTGCGGGGTGTCGCCCGCAAGCTGGCCGCGGTGTTCGGCGAGCACGAGGCGGTGCTGGCCCGGCTGTCCGGCGACGGTTTCGCCGTGCTGCTGCAAGGAGAACTCAACGCCACCGAGGTCATCGCGCTGGTGCAGCGGGCGCTGGAGGAACTCGGCGAGCCGACCTATCTGGAGGGCATCGGGATCGGCGTGAGCGCCAGCGCGGGCATCGTCGTGCGGGCCGCGGCCGGTGCCGACCCGTCGGAGCTGCAGCGGGCGGCGGAGATCGCACTGCACCGCGCCAAGGAGGCAGGCAAGGCGCAGTGGATGCTGTTCGACCCGGAGCTGGACGCCAAGGACCGCAGCCGGTACCGGCTCGGCGCGGCCATCGCCGGTGCGCTGGAGAACGGCGAGTTCTCGCTGATCTACCAGCCGACGGTGAAACTGGCCGATCCCGCCCAGCTCGCGGCGGTCAACGCCGGTGTTCGCTGGCACCACACGGAATTCGGGCTGCTCGAGTCCGACGAGTTCTTCCCGCTGGCCGAGGAGACCGGGATGATGATCCCGCTGGGCCGGTGGCTGCTGAAGGAGGCGCTCGCGGCGACCGCCCGCTGGCAGGAACGCTTCGGCGCCGCCGCTCCGGACGTCTGCCTGCGGCTGCCGTACCGGCTGGCGACCGATCCGGACCTGGTGCTGATGGTCAAGGAGGAGCTGGACCGCAACAACCTGCCGGCGCGGGCACTGCGGCTGTGCACGGACGGGCCGTCGGTGCTCGACCCGAACGGCGAGGTGATCGACTCGCTGGCGGTCCTCGCCGACCTCGGCGCGCACCTGGTGCTGGCCGTGTCGGGCACGGCGGATCTGGAGCTGATCCGCAAGCACCAGCTGCCGGTCCGGCACATCATCCTGTCCGGTGACGTGGTGGACGCCGTGGCCGAGACCGCCGACGAGGCCGCGACGCGGCACCTGTCGCACCTGGTCACCCGCGGCCGGGAGATGAACCTGCGGATCGGCGCGGAAGGCGTACGCAGCCTGGAGCAGGCCGGGCGGCTCAGGGAAGTCGGCGTGATCGCCGCCCGCGGGCCGTTCGTCACCGAGTCCGCCACGGCCGACGACGTCGAGGAGATGATCGCGCGGCACGCCGCCGGGTAGGGCATGATCGGCGCATGAAGCAGGGAGACCTCGCGCCGGACTTCACCCTCCCCGACGACACCGGCACGCCCCGGTCACTGTCCGATCTGCTCGCCGACGGGCCGGTGGTGCTGTTCTTCTACCCCGCGGCCATGACGTCGGGCTGCACGGCGGAGAGCTGCCATTTCCGTGATCTGGCCGCGGAGTTCGCCGAGGCGGGCGCGCAGCGCGTCGGGATCAGCCCGGACACCGTGGACCGGCAGGCCGAGTTCTCGGCGGCACACGGGTTCGACTACCCGCTGCTGTCCGACCCGGACGGCACGGTGGCGCGGCTGTTCGACGTGCGCCGCCGGTTCGGCCCGCTGCTCACCCGGCGGCAGACGTTCGTCATCGACACCGACCGCACCGTGCTCGCGGTGATCAAGAGCGAGCTGCGCATGTCCGTGCACGCCGACGAGGCCCTCAAAGCTCTCCGAGCCCGCGCCTGACCGCGAGTCGTACGTTCTCACGCGCGAGTCGTAGGTTCCGAATCGCGAACTCGCGCGTGGGAACCTACGACTCGCGCGGCTGTGCGTACGACTCGCGCTAATTCACGATCACGCTGTCCGGGATCGGGGTGTCGTTGCGCAGCGCGTCGAAGAGCTGACCGGACTTCTTCTTGTCCCAGGTCTCCGCCGACGCCGACGTCACCGGCACCGTCGTCGTGACCACGCCACCGGAGGAGATGCCCCGCATCGCCCAGGCCAGCCCGACCAGGTTGTGCACGTGGTCGCCGGTGTCCATGGTCAGCGCCTCGGGTGCCTCCGACAGCAGCGGGATCACGTCGAACGGGTTCAGCAGGGTCGCCGGGCTGGACATCTCGTTGACCAGCGCGCCGATGAACTTGCGCTGGTTGGCCACCCGGTCGAGGTCCGACCGCGGTGTCGCCGCGCTGTAGCGCATGCGGACGAAGCTCAGCGCCTGCGCGCCGTCGAGTTCCTGGCACCCCGCGGCCAGCTTCGCGCCGGTCTTGGTGTCGTTCATCTCCTGGTCCAGGCACATCTCGACACCACCGATGGCGTCGACGATGCCGGCGAACCCGCCGAACCCGATCTCCGCGTAGTGGTCGATCCGCAGGCCGGTGGCCTGCTCGACGGTCTTCGCCAGCAGCGCCGGGCCGCCGAACGAGAACGCGGCGTTGATCTTGTTGGTCCCGTGGCCGGGGATCTTCACCTGGGAGTCCCGCGGCAGGCTGAGCAGCGTCGGCGGGGTGTCGTTGTCCGGGATGTGCGCCAGCATGATCGAGTCGGTGCGCTGACCTGCCGTGTCACCGGTCGACAGCCTGGCCTCGTCCTCCGGGTCGAGCCCGGCCCGCGAGTCCGATCCGACGATCAGCCAGTTGGTGCCCGACGCGGCGGCGGGCCTGCCGTCGTAGTCGGCCAGCGCGTCCACCCGGTTGATGGAGAACTCCAGGTAGATCCACACACCGGCGAGCAGCACCACGAACACCATCAGCAGGCTGAGCAGTACCTTGCCCACGCTCCAGCGCCGCCGCCTGCGCGGCGGGCGCATCGGCGGCCTGCGCTGGTCCTGGGGCGGCGGGGGCGGCACGTCACGACGCGGCGGCTCCGCACGCACGGTGCTCGGCGGCACGTAGGGCGGCGGCTCGCCCTCCCGTCCCGGCAGCGGCATCATCCGCGTGTGCTGGTGCTGGCGGGGGCCTCGTGGACGGCGAGGCTGCGGGGGCGGCCCGCCGTAGTCTCCGCCGTAGGTCATCGCCCATCTCCCGTTCCGCGTTCGGCTGCCCTGTCGGTCACAAGTGAACCGCAGGCCGTCGAACTAGGGACGCCCGACACCCCTAAGTGGTTGTTTCGGCCGGTTTGGCGAAGCCGAACTGGTGAACCTTGAGGTAGCCGGACCGGAAGCCCGCCTCGGAATAGGCCAGGTAGAACTCCCACATCCGGCGGAACACCTCGTCGAAGCCGAGCGCGGCCACGTCGTTCCAGCGCTGGGTGAACCGGTCCCGCCACATGCGCAGCGTGCGGGCGTAGTCCTGGCCGAACTCCCGCACCGCCTGCAGCCGCAGCCCGCCGTGCTCGGCGACGCCGCGCTGGACCGACTCCACCGAAGGGATGAGCCCGCCGGGGAAGATGTACTTGTGGACCCAGGTGTAGGTGTCGGCCGCGGCCAGCATCCGGTCGTGGGCCATGGTGATGGCCTGGATGCCGAACTTCCCGCCCGGCCGTAGCCGCCTGCCGACGGTGTCGAAGAACGTCGGCCAGTACGCCGCGCCGACCGCCTCGATCATCTCCACGCTGACCACGGCGTCGTACTCGCCCTCGGCGTGCCGGTAGTCGCGCAGCTGCACGTCGACCCGGTCGGCCAGGCCCGCCGCGGCGATCCGCTCGGTGGCCAGCTTGCGCTGCTCGGTGGAGATGGTGAGCGAGGTGACCCGCGCTCCCCTGCCCGCGGCGCGCAGCGCCAGCTCGCCCCAGCCGGTCCCGATCTCCAGCACCCTGCTGCCCTCGCGGACGCCCGCGTAGTCCAGCACGCCGTCGATCTTGCGCCGCTGGGCGGCGGCGAGGTCGTCCTCGCCGGGCGCGAACAGCGCCGACGAGTAGGTCATCGTCTCGTCGAGGAAGGTGGCGAACAGGTCGTTGGACAGGTCGTAGTGACGGTGGATGTTGGACCGGGCGCCCTCGACCGTGTTCCGCTCACCGCGCGGCTGCTGCCGCTCGACGAGCCGCCGGAACCGTTGCAGCACAGGGGGAATCAGCGTCGCCATCCGCTCGGCGAACGGCGTCAGCAACTCGGCCAGCGCGTCGGTGGTCCAGTCCCCCACCATGTACGCCTCGCCGAAGCCGATCTTCGTGTCGGCACCCAGCCGGTGGAAGAACGCGGCGGGCCTGCGCAGCCGCATCTCGGGCGCGCCCGCGCCGCCCGCGCCCAGCGTGCTGCCGTCGGGCAGGGTGATCCGCACGTCGAGGGGGCGCACGGCCCTGCGGAACAACGCCTCGGCGATGCGGGCACGCCACGGCGCCCTCGGCGGTGTCGCGAGTCCCGGCCAGCGCTGGCCCGCTGCCGGGTTCGGCGATTCGACGCTCGATGTGCTCACGACTGTCCTCCCTTGATTCTGTTGTCGGGGTCAGATCCGGATTCGCAACCGTTCTGCCTCCGGTTTACTCCACACTCCGCCGAGCGTGGCGTCGGTGGGCAGCGCCAGTGTCTCCAGTGTGAAAGCCCGGGCCAGCCGGGTCCACACGGAGGGCCTGCGCACCATGGAGTGTCCCTCGTCGGTGACCTCGAACCGGACAATCCCGGCGGCCAGGGCGGCGGCCCGCAGACAGAACGCGTGCGACTCGGCCGCGCTGGTGACGCGGTCCCTGGTGCCGTGCGCGACGAGCACCCTGCGGCCGGCGGCCGGCTCCACCGGTTCGCCTGCCGGGGTCCACGGCGCCAGCGCGCAGGCCCCGGTCACCGCCGGATCGTCGGCCACCCGCAACGCGACGCGGCCGCCGAGCGAGTGGCCCAGCAGCACGATCGGGACGTCCGGATGGTCCGCTCGCAGGCGTTCCAGCGCCCACCGGGTGTCCACAACCGGATCGAGCGCCGGCTCGTTCCAGCCACGCAGCCGGTTGCGCAGCAGGCCGACGGCCAGTCCGTGGCGGCCGCCCGCGCGGAACAGGTCCCGCGCGAACGGCACCATCCGCAGGTAGGCCAGCCGCCATGGCCGGACCCGCTCGGTGTCGTGCTCGGCGCCGCCGTGCAGGACCAGCGCGATCCCGGTGACCGCGCCCGGCGGCCTGCGCACGGACAGCACCGGGTGATCGGCCGGTGCCGCCACCATTCGGTCGTCGTTCATTCCCGCAGCCTCCCCGCAGCGTGGTGATCGTGGCAAGGTGGATTCGGATCACGAACCCGACCGGAAGGGGCACTGTGGTGCAGACCACTCGACTCGGCGGCCTGGCCACCGACGCGCTGGCGCGTGCGGAGGATCGCAACACCGACCGGATCGCCGAGACAGCACGGCTGGTGGTGGACTGCATCCGGGCCGACGCGCTGATCTACACCGCGGGCGCGGGCCACTCGCTGGCCGCCGTCGCGGAGACGTTCTACCGGGCGGGCGGGCTGGCGTGCGTGTACCCGCTGTACCACCCCGATCTGCTGCCGCTGCACGGCGCGCACAGCAGCACGCTGACCGAGCGCCGCTCGGGTCTGGCCGCCGAGGTGCTGGCCGGGCCCGCGCCGGGGCCGCAGGACCTGCTCGTGGTCTTCTCCACCTCCGGGGTCAACCCGTACCCGGTGGAGCTGGCCGCGACCGCACGCGCGGCCGGCACCCGGGTGGTGGCGGTGACGTCGGTCGACTCGGTCGCGGTGGCACCCCGCCGTGCGGGCAGCACCCTGGTCGAGGAGGCGTCGGTGGTGCTCGACTCCGGTATCCGCCCCGGCGACGCGAGCTACCCCGAGGACTCGCCCGTCACCGCACCGCTGTCCACTGTGGTCAACGCGTACCTGTGGAACCTGATCCTAGTGTCGACTCTTGACCTGGCTGCGTCGGAGAACGTGGAGGTTCCACTGTGGAAAAGTTCCAACGTGGACGGTGGCGACCAGGCCAACATCCGGCTGCGCGAGCGGTACCAGGAGCGCATCCCGGCCCTGCGGTGAACGGCCGGTGCGCGCCCGGTTTCGAACCGGTCCGGGAGGCGTTCGAGCGCAACTTCGCCGACCGCGGCGAGGTCGGCGCGGCGGTCGCCGTCACCGTCGGCGGTGAGCTGGTGGTCGACCTGTGGGCGGGCTGGGCCGACGCGGAGCGGACCGTGCCGTGGCGGGAGGACACGCTCACCAACGTCTGGTCGACCACCAAGGGCGTCGTGGCGATCGCCGCCCACCAGCTGGCCGACCGCGGCGAGCTGGACCTGGACGCGCCCGTCGCCCGCTACTGGCCCGAGTTCGCCGCCGAGGGCAAGGACGCCATCCCGGTGCGCTGGCTGCTCTCCCACCGCTCCGGTGTGGTCGGTATCGGGCTGGACCGCCCGGTCACCGTCGAGGAGCTCTACGACTGGGAGCACATCACCGGCCTGCTGGCCGCGCAGGCGCCGTTGTTCGCGCCGGGAACGGCCAGCGGCTACCACGCGCTGTCCTACGGTTTCCTCGTCGGCGAGGTGATCCGCCGGGTCAGCGGGCAGACCGCAGGCGAGTACCTGGCCGAGCACGTCGCCGGCCCGCTGGGCGCCGACTTCGTCCTCGGGCTCGGCGACGCCGACCTGCCGCGCTGCTCGTCGATGATCGAGCCGGTGCTCACCTCGGCTGCCGCGCAGGCACTGGCGACGGCGTTCGCCAACGCGGGCCCGGTGGCGCTCGCGGCGATGGCCAACCCGCGCGTGGAGGGCCACCACGCCAACGCCGACGACTGGCGGCGGGCGGAACTGCCCGCGCTCAACGGCCACGGCACCGCCCGTGCCGTGGCCACGATCTACGGGGCGCTGGCCGACGGGTCGCAGCGGCTGCTGTCCGACGCCGCGCTGGCCACCGCGCGGGCCGGCCAGGGTCGGGAGGTCGACGTGGTCGGCGGGCTGCCCAACGAGTGGGCGCTCGGGTTCTACCTCGGCAGCGAGGAACGCGGCTTCGGGCCCAACCCGCTGGCGTTCGGCCACGACGGCTTCGGCGGCTCCAGCGGCGGCGCCGACCCGGAGGCCGGCGTCGGCTTCGGCTACGTGATGAACCAGATGGGCCCGCTGCTGCGCGACGACCCGCGCAAGCTCGCGCTGGTCGCCGCGCTCTACAGCTGCCTCGGTTAGGCGGCCTCGGCCACCGGGCGGTCGAGGAACTGGGTGCGGTGCAGTTCGGCGTACCGGCCGTCCAGCGCGATCAGCTCGTCGTGGGTGCCGCGTTCGACGACGGTGCCGTCCTCGATCACCAGGATCAGGTCGGCTGCCCGCACGGTCGACAGCCGGTGCGCGATCACCAGCGACGTCCGGCCGGCCAGCGCGCTGGTCAGCGCCTCGCCCACCGCGGCCTCGGACGCGGTGTCCAGGTGCGCCGTCGCCTCGTCCAGCACGACGACCCTGGGCTGGGCCAGCAGGAGCCTGGCGATGGTCAGCCGCTGCCGCTCGCCGCCGGAGAGCCGGTAGCCGCGCTCGCCGACCATCGTGTCCAGCCCGTCCGGCAGGCTGCGCACCAGCTCGGCCAGCCGCGCCCGCTCCAGCGCGTCCCACAGCTCGTCCTCGGCGACGCCCGGCTTGGCGTAGGCGAGGTTGGCCCGGATCGTGTCGTGGAACAGGTGCCCGTCCTGGGTGACCACGCCGATGGTCTCGCGCAGCGACTCGAAGCTCAGCTCGCGCACGTCGACGCCGCCGACCCGCACCGCGCCCTCGTCCACGTCGTAGAGCCGGGGAAGCAGGCCTGCGATCGTCGACTTGCCGGCGCCCGACGACCCCACGAGCGCCACCATCTGCCCCGGTTCGGCGCGGAAGCTGATGCCGTGCAGCACTTCCTCGCCACCGCGATTGCCCACTGTGGCCACTTCCTCCAGGGAGGCCAGCGAGTAGCGGTCCGGCGAGGGGTAGCCGAAGCGGACGTCGTCGAACTCGACCGCGACCCCGCCCGCCGGTACCCGCTTCGGGTCGGCGGGCTCGGTGATCATCGGCTTGACGTCGAGCACCTCGAAGACCCGCTCGAACGACACCAGCGCGGTCATCACGTCGACCCGGACGTTGGCCAGCGCGGTCAGCGGGGCGTAGAGCTGGGTGAGCAGCAGGGCCAGCGCCACCACGGCGCCGGGGGCCAGCTCGCCGCGCAGCGCCAGCCAGCCGCCCAGGCCGTACACCAGCGCCTGCGCGAGCGCGGACACCAGCGTCAGGCTGGTCATGAACCAGCGGGTCAGCATCGCGGTCCGCACGCCGATGTCGCGGACCCGGCCCGCGCGCTCGCCGAACTCGTCGACCTCGGCCTTCGGCCGTCCGAACAGCTTGACCAGCGTCGCGCCCGGCGCGGAGAAGCGCTCGGTCATCTGCGTGGTCATCGACGCGTTCAGCCCGGCGGACTCACGCTGCAGGTCGGCCATGCGCCTGCCGATCCGGCGGGCGGGCAGCACGAACACCGGCAGCAGCACCAGCGCCAGCAACGTCACCTGCCAGGACAGCGCCATCATGACCACCAGCGACAGCGCCAGCTGGATCACGTTGGTGACCAGGCCGGACAGCGTCGCGGTGAACGTGCGCTGGGCGCCGATCACGTCGTTGTTCAGCCTGCTCACCAGCGCGCCGGTGCGGGTGCGGGTGAAGAACGCCACCGGCATCCGCTGCACGTGCTCGAACACCGCGCGGCGAAGGTCGAAGATGAGCCCTTCCCCGATGTGCGCGGACTGCCACCGCTCGACCAGGCCGATCCCGGCGTCCACCAGTGCGACCACGGCGATGAGCCCGGCCAGCCCGACCACCAGTCCGGCGTCCTGGCCCGCGAAGATCGCGTCCACCACCTTGCCGGCCAGCAGCGGCGTGCTCACCGCGAGGCCGGCGCCGATGACGGTCAGCACGACGAACCAGCTCAGCCGCCGCCAGTGCGGTCTGGCGAACCGGGCCACCCTGCGGACCGTGCCCTTGCGCAGGCCCTTCGGGGCCTCGTCCGCTCGCATCGCGGAATTCCACAACGACCAGACGTTGTCCATCCCCGATCCTCCCAGAAACTTCTATATTAGTTGAGCTTTTCTGCGGATATGTCCTGGCCAACGCCGGGTGCCACCTGGTTCTTCCCGATTCGGCGAGAAATCTTCCGATGTGCCCGAACCGTGCCGCGGCGGTCTCGATAACCTGCCCGCATGGTGCGTCTCGTCGCCGGTCTGCGGGCCCGGCCGCTGCTGGTCGACCTGCTGTTCTACCTGGGCTGCGCCGGGTACGCGCTGACGCTGGCGCTGACCAACGAGTTCTACGGGTTCCGGATCTGGGGCAACTTCGCACTCGCCGGATACGGGCTGGCGTTCCTGCACACGGCCTGGCGGCTGACCGGACTCGGCCAGGGCGCGCCGGCCTGGCTGCGGTCCCGCTGGTTCGGCATCGGCTCGGTGGCCGTGGTCGGCATGCTGGCTCCGCTGGTGATGCTGGTGGTGCGCAGGCTGACCGGCCGCGACTGGCTGATCACGCCGTGGTCGTGGAGCGCGCAGCCGGAGGTCTGGGTGATCGAGCGGTCGGCCCGGCTGCTGCTGGACACCGGCACGCCCTACACCGACATCGCGGCGCTGCCCCGGCCGCCCGAGGTGAACGACTACACGCCCTACGGCCCGCTGATGCCGGTGTTCGGCCTGCCGAGGGCATTGTTCGGCGGCACGCCGGTGACCGACGCGCTCACCGACGCCAGGCTGATGTTCGTGCTCACCGCGGTCGCGTGCGGCTGGGCCGCCCTGAGGCTGCTGCGGGTCCGGACCGTACCGGTCGGCGCGGCACAGCTGGCCGTCGTGTTCCCGCTGACGGCGCTGACCTTCGCCACCGCCGCGCCGGATCTGGCGATCCTCGGCCTGATCGTGCTGTCCGCGGCGCTGGCCGTCGCCGACCGGCCGCTCGCCGCGGCGGTCGTGGCCGCGCTGGTCGTCAACGCCAAGGCCACCGCGCTGCCGACGGCGATCGTCGTGGCCGTGGTGATCGCCGCGCGGCTGGGCGGGCCCGCGCTGGGCAGGTTCGTGCTCGCGTTCGCCGCGGTGACCGCCGCGGTCAACGTTCCGGTGGCACTGGTGAACCCCAGGGCGTTCGCCGAGCACGTGGTGTGGTTCCCGCTCGGCATGGGCCAGGTCGCCTCGCCTGCCGCGAGTCCGTTTCCCGGGCAGCTGCTCGCCGGCACCGGACCGGTCGGTCAGGCGCTCGTGTTCGTCCTGATCGGCGTGGCGGGGCTGGCCATCGGCTGGTGGGTGCTGCGGCACCCACCGACCACGGCCGCGGACGCGATGTGGCGGATGGCCGTCGGCATGGGGACGCTGATTCTGCTCACCCCGGCGAGCCGCTTCGGCTACCTGGTGTACCCGGCGGTGCTACTGGGCGCGTCGCTGGCCTTCACCGGCGCGCGACAGCGCGCGGACGCTACTTCTTCTTGACCCGCGTCGCGCCGCCACGGCCGCGCAGCTGAACGCCGGATTCGGAAAGCACCCTGTGGACGAATCCGTACGACCGTCCAGTCGACTCGGCGAGCGCACGAATGCTCGCGCCCTTCTCGTATTTCTTCTTCAGGTCAGCGGCCAGCTTGTCGCGCGTGTTTCCGGTGATCCGCGCGCCCTTCTTGAGGTCAGCCACGTCTCTCCGCCTTCCGCCTGAGAGTGCTTTGGGCCACATACGGCCCCCTGCCGCCGCAATGATCGAACACCGCAGCCCGGATTGCCAGACGACGGGCGAAAAACCTTCCGAAACCGCTATGACATTGGGCCATTCCAGTGTGTTTGTTCAACATCAACTAACAACACGATCACGAGATCAACTCGGGACGTATCCGCAGGACTAGTACACCCTCCGCACCCATTGACGGCAAAAAAGCCGTCACGCGAGTTGCACGAGATCCAGATAGTCCGCCGACCAGTGGTCCTCGGTGCCGTCGGGCAGCAGGATGACCCGCTCCGGCTCCAGCGCCTCGACCGCACCGGGGTCGTGGGTCACCAGGACGACGGCGCCGGTGTAGCTGCGCAGCGCGCTCAGCACCTGTTCCCGGCTGGCCGGGTCCAGGTTGTTGGTGGGCTCGTCGAGCAGCAGCACGTTGGCCGCGCTGGACACCAGGCCGGCCAGCGCCAGCCTGGTCTTCTCACCACCCGAGAGCGTGCCGGCCGTCTGGTCCAGCTGCTCGCCGCTGAACAGGAACGAGCCGAGCAGGTTCCGCAGCTCCTGCGCACCGGTGTCCGGCGCGAGGTGCCGGATGTTCTCCCACACCGTGGCGTCGTGGTCGAGCGTCTCGTGTTCCTGCGCGTAGTAACCCAGCCGCAGCCCGTGCCCGGCCTCCACCGCGCCGGTGTCGGCGGTCTCCATGCCGCCCAGCAGGCGCAGCAGCGTGGTCTTGCCCGCGCCGTTGAGCCCGAGCACGACGACCTTCGACCCGCGGTCGATGGCGAGGTCGACGCCGGTGAAGATCTCCAGCGAGCCGTAGGACTTGGACAGTCCCTCGGCGGTCAGCGGGGTCCGGCCGCAGGGGGCGGGCGCGGGGAACTTGATGTGCGCGACCTTGTCGGCCTGCCGCGTCTCGTCGAGGTTGGCCAGCATCTGCTCGGCCCGCCGCGCCATGTTCTTCGCCGCGACGGCCTTGGTCGCCTTCGCGCCGAGCTTGGCCGCCTGCTGCTGCAGCGCGGCGGCCTTCTTCTCCGCGTTGGCCCGCTCGCGGCGCCTGCGCTTCTCGTCGGTGGCCCGCGCTTCCTGATACCGCTTCCAGGTCATGTTGTAGTGGTCCAGCTCGCCCCGCGTGGCGTCGAGGAACCACACCTTGTTGACCACCTCGGCCAGCAGCTCGACGTCGTGGCTGATCACCACGAGCCCGCCCTCGTGGGCCTTGAGGAAGCCGCGCAGCCAGGTGATCGAGTCGGCGTCGAGGTGGTTGGTCGGCTCGTCCAGCAGCAGGATCGTGTCGGACTTGCCGCCTGCGCCCGCCTCGGACGCGGCGAACAGGATCCGCGCCAGCTCGACGCGGCGCCGCTGGCCGCCGGACAGCGTGCCCAGCGTCTGCGCCAGCACCCGGTCGGGCAGGCCGAGGTTGGAACAGATCCGCGCCGCCTCGCTCTCCGCGGCGTACCCGCCGAGCGCGGCGAACCGCTCCTCCAGCCTGCCGTAGCGGCGCACGGCACGGTCCCGCTCGGTGTCGTCGACCAGCTCCGACATCGCCGACTGGGCCTTCTCCATGTCGCGCAGCAACGTGTCGAGTCCGCGCGCGGACAGCACGCGGTCCTTCGCGGTGACCGACAGGTCGCCCTCACGCGGGTCCTGCGGCAGGTAGCCGAGTTCGCCGCCGTGCCGGACCTCGCCCGCGTAGGGCTCGCCTTCCCCGGCGAGCACCTTCAGGGTCGTGGTCTTGCCGGCGCCGTTGCGCCCGACGAGGCCGATGCGGTCGCCGGACTGGATACGCAGCGCGGTGTCGGCGAGCAGGATGCGCGAGCCGGCGCGCAGCTCGAGGCCGGTGGCCGTGATCAAGGGAAACTCCTGGACTACAGGGGTGGACGGGAAGCACGGGATCGCCCGCGGTGTCGGCACGCGGGCGCGGCGCTACTCCAGCTGAATGTCCACGTTCCCCAGGATACGGGCCGGTGTCCACCGATTTTCCCCGGCGTGGGCGGGCTCACCCGTCGCGGACGGTGATCTCCACCGCGAACGCCCGCTCGGCGGCGTCGTCGAGCACGGTGCGCCGCGGCTCGGGGATGTCGAGCACCCGGGACACGGCCAGCGCGAACACCGGCTCCAGCCGGCGGTCCGCCCGCAGTTCGTCCAGCGCCCTGCGGTCCCCGCCGAGCACCACGGCGTCCAGTTCGGACAGTCGCGAACCCAGTACCGCCAAGGCGTCCTCGGCGGCGGCCCGCAGGGCCTGCCTCGCCTGCCCCTCGCGCCTGCGGGCGAACCGCTGCTGGGACCAGCCGCCGGCGGCGCTGCGGCCGTGCACGAGGCGCCGGTCGGTCCGCGACACCAGCACGGCACCGTCGCGGGCCAGGCCCACGCTGTGGCCGCCGAGGCGGACCAGCAGCAGGCCGACGGTGCGCGGCACACCGGCGTGCTCGATCAGCGGGCCGACCACCAGCCCGTCGTGCTCGCCGGTCCCGGCCAGCGGCGGGAACGGCACGGCCGCCGTCGCGGTCGTACCGTTCCCACCTGTCACCCGGACCGTCTCCGCCGCCAGGGTGGTGGCGGTGACCCCGTCGTTGCGGGTGGCGAAGCGGTCGAACCAGCCGGCCAGCCGGCGCGGGTCCACCTCGACGACCCGTCCGCCGCCCGCCGCCTGCCGTACCTTCGCCACCCGGTCACCGTAGAGCTAGAGCGGCCGCACCGGCCCGTTGCCCACCCCCGGCTGGACGAGGACAGGGCTGCGCGGGGCGGCCTGGTAGCCGTTGAGGTGCAGCGACACCGACCGGATGGAGCCGATGTCGCCGCCGGCCACGTCCTTCGCGGTGAACGTCCACGTCCCGTCCACCCGCTCCGCGGTCGCCAGCGGCGAGACCGGCGCGTACGTGCCGGTGTAGGGCGCGTCGCTCGCCCCGACGGTGCTGAACGCCCGTGCCGCGCCGTCGGCGAACACCACCTGGCACAGGTTGTTGCCACCGCCGCCGGACTCGGAGAACAGCGTGGCCGTGGCGCCACCCGGCGTGGTCAGCGTGCCGACCAGATCTCCCACGAACGAGTGGTTGATGCCCACCGTCGTGGAGTTCTGGTCGGTGCTGCACGTGGTGCCGTCGATGGACACGGACACCTTCCACGCCCGGCCCACCCCGGTCACCGGAATCCGCACGCTGGCGCCGACCTCGCTGTCGTCCGGGATCGCCACCGGTTCCCCCGCGTAGGCGAAGTGCTGGGTGACGTCGGACGGCCTGCCGACCGGCACCGGGAACTCCACCTCGGTCGGCGAGTGGGCACCGGCGAAGGTGACCCTGGCCCGCAGCACGACCGGCACGCCCGGCTCATGGGCGGGCGGGACGGTCAGCGTGAACTCGTTGACACCGGTCTGTTTCGGGCTGATCGTGCCGTAGAACTTCGACCGCGGCGCCACGGTCACCCCGGGCGTCGGGCTGGTCAGCAGCACGCTGGTGGACACCGCGGCACCGTCACCGCTGTTGGTCACCGGCAGCATGACCCTGGCCGTGTCGCCGGGATCGAGGTGGCCGCCGCCGTCGTTGGGGGTCACCATCGGGCGCTGGGCCGTGGCCACCGGCTGCGGGCTGGCACCGGTGTGGGCCAGCACCCGGTCGGCGAGGATCACGCCCGCGCCGCTGACCCCGTCGACGCCCGGTGCCTCGATGTCCTGCGCGGTGGCGATCAGTGCCTCCCGTACCTCCTTCGGGTGCATGCCCGGGTTGCCGGACAGCACGAGCCCGGCGATGGCCGCGGCGTGCGGTGCCGCCGCCGAGGTGCCGAAGAACGGGTTGAAGCCGGTGACGCTGGTGGCGGTGCCGTCGGCCGCGGTCAGGTCCGGCTTCTGCCGCACCTCTCCCCCGCTGGCCGACACGTTGCCCGGCGTGATCGCCGTTCCGTCGGCCTCGTAGAACATCCGGCGCGGGCCGTCGGACTCGAACCGCTCGACCTGGCTGCCCGGGCCGAACGAACCGGGGAACGGGCCGGCCGGGTTGGCCGGGTCGCCCGGCTCCAGCGGCCTGCCCAGTGGCGTGGCGGCCGGGGTGGCGGCGACACTGAACGCCTGCCGGGCGGCCGAATGGCCGACGGTGACACCGGGCGTGGTGTAGGCCTTCAGGCCGTCGGGCGAGTCGGAGAACCGGCCACGCAGCGCGGACAGCGACAGGTACCGGTTCTCGCCGGAGTACTTCACCACCGCCAGGCGCAGGCCGCTGCCGCCGCCCAGCGGAGTGTTGAGCCGCTCGTACGGGTCCTGGGTGCCGGTCTGGTTGGCCTGGCTGAACGCGACGACCCCGCCCGTGGCGTTGAACAGGTACAGGTCGTAGTCGTTGGCGGACCTGCCGAGCGGGTCCGACCAGTGCAGCGTCACCGGGACGTTCGCCGACGAGGCCGCCGAGACGGGCTGGAAGATCTGGGTGCCCGCGGCACCGGCGAAGTCGTGGGCGGCGCCGACGAACTTGCCGGCCTGCTGGCCGGAGTCGACGAAATCGCCCTCCCAGTGGCCCGAGGTGCCGTCGGTGGTGTTGCCCTCGTTGCCCGCCGAGGAGAAGTAGAGCGCGCCGTCGGCGGTCACCTCGTTCACGGCCTGGGCGATGATCCAGTCCTGGAACGGGCTTTCCTTGAAGTACAGGACGTCGTCGACGATCACGTCGCAGCCGGCGTCGAAGCGCAGCTTGCGGATGTTGTCGGCGAATCCCGCGTCGGAGCTGAACGCCGTGGCGAAGCCCAGCTCGGCGCCGGGCGCGACGTCGTGCAGGATCTCCAGCATCGCGGTGCCCTCGTTGCCGGTGCCCGCCTGCCCGGGCAGCACGTCGACGCGGGCGGGCAGCTCACCGCGCGCCTGCGAGGCGGCCAGCGAGCCGACGCCGTCGGACAGCGCGCAGATCTTCACCCCGGCGCCGGTGACGCCGTACTGCTGGCGTGCGGTGTCGGCGTTGTGGGCGCGGTCGCCCTGGCTGGTCACCGCACCGGCCCGCACGCGCATGGCCTGGCCGACCTCGGCGGCGACCGACGCCGCGTCGGCCTCCTTGTCCCGTGGCGTGTCGGAGGTGACCGGCGCGGCGGGTTCGTTGGCCTGCCGGGCGGTCATCGCGCCGCCGGCGGCCTCGACGGCGCGGACGTCGGACCGCTCGGCGAGCCGGGCCACGGCGTCCAGCGGCAGGGCGGCGCGGATGCTGCTCGCCTTGTGTGACACGACGCGGGCGGTGCCGCCGAGCTGGGCGAGCGCGGTCAGCAGGCCGTCGGTGACAGCGGTCGCCCGGATGTCGACCTCGACGGTGCCCTGCTGGGAAACCTTGGCCCCAGTGGAAAGCGCGCTCAGCGGAGTGCTCCGCAGCCCGCCCTCGCGCAGCCGCTTCTCGACGACCAGCCGGCTGTCCACCTTGGACTCGGCCGGGGTCTGCGAGCGCTTGAGCTGCTGCAGGGCGGCGATCTGGCTCAACATCGTGTCGGTGAGCTCGCCCGGTGCGGGCTGCTCGGCCGTCGCGGGTGCCGCGAGCCCCACGGCGGTGACGAGGCAGGTGAGCGCGGCGAGTACCGCCTGCGGTCTCCTGCGGGTGAGGGACGTTCGACGCACGTGCGCCTCCGATTCCTAGGCGCGTGCCCCGACTCACGCAGACCGATGCCGGTGATCACCGGCTGAGTCAGCGTAAGTACCCACAGTGGCGACAGGCAGCACCCGTTGGAGTGACACTCACACGACGGTGGCGACGAAGCTCGTGAAGGCCACCTTCACCACGTCACACGTAATGAAGGTGGCCTTCACGTGCTGTGGCCGGGACGGGAGCCCGTCAGAGGACGAACGAGTCCGACCAGGGCTGTGCGGCGCGGCCGGACAGGGCGTCCAGCAGCGTCACCGCCTGCTTGTCGGTGAGCGAGGCGACGAAGTCCACCACCGCCCTGCCGCGGGCCAGGCCGTACAGCTCGTCGCGTCCGGTCACCGGCTCACCGGCCGGCCCGACCAGCAGCTCGGGCGCCGACCGGGCCAGCGCCGTGTACTCCCCGTGCGCCAGCTCGACCAGGTCGTGCAGCCGCCGCGGCAGGCGGGACGCCTCCTCGCGGTCGCCCAGCCACGCGTCCAGCGCGTCGACCAGCGAGGACAGCAGGCTGGCCTGCCCGCGCTGGTGCAGCGCCAGGTCGGGCCGCAGCAGGACGAACCGCCGGTGCACGAACTTCAGCACCTGCACCTCGTGCCACTGGGCGGGTCGCAGCGTGACGTGACCGGAACGGGTCGACGGCGCCGCGGTCAGCGTGACGCCGTCCACCAGCCGCGCGGTCCACCTGGCGAAGAACGCCGCCGTGGCCCGCTCGGCCTCGATGGAGCCGTCGAACGGGCTGGCCAGCAGGTCGTCCACCAGCTCCGAACGCACCCGCGCGACGGCGTGCGCGAACGCGTCGTCGTCGACGATCCAGCCGTCCTTGGCGTGCAGGCGCCGCCGCAGCGCCTCCAGCGACCGGCCCGGCTGCCGCTGGTCGGCCGCCAGCTCCGCGGTGTCCAGCCCGGCCAGCTCGCCCAGCCGGTCCACCCACTGCCCCAGCTCCGCCGCCACCGACGCGTGCTGCAGCACGCCGATGCGGTGGAAGTCCTGCAGGTCGTGGATGGCGTAGGCGATGTCGTCCGCGGTGTCCATCACGGACGCCTCGACCGTCTGCTGCCACGGCTCGATCCGCTCGGCGAACGGCGCCCGTGCCTGCTCGAAGTCGTCCAGTTCGGTGCAGTAGGCGGAGAACTTGCTCGACCCGGTGCCGACGGCGTCGGCGGGCTCGGCCGCGCCCCGGGGCGGGATGCGCATCGTCGACGGGTGCGGCGAGGGCCGGTGCCGCCGCGCCCACGGGTACTTCAGCACGGCCGCGCGCACGGCCGCGGTCAGGTCGAGGCCCACCGCGGACGGTCCGCGCACGTCGGTGGTGGTGATGATGCGGAAGGTCTGCGCGTTGCCCTCGAAGCCGTCGGTCAGGCCGTAACGGTGGCGGGCGATGCGGTCCAGCACCCGCTCCCCCAGGTGCCCGAACGGCGGATGGCCCAGATCGTGGGCCAGCGCCGCCGCCTCGGCGACGTCCGGGTCGCAGCCGCCCAGCTTGGCCGCCAGCTGCGCGGTGTCCACCCCGGTCCCGAGCCGCTCGGCGATCGCCCTGGCGACCTGCGCGACCTTCAGGCTGTGCGTGAGCCGGTTGTGCAGCAGACCCGACCCGGACGCGCTGACCACCTGCGTGACCCCGCCGAGCCGGGCGAAGAACGGTGAGGCCGCGATGCGGTCCCGGTCGATCCGGAACGGGGTGGTGGCCAGCTCCGCGTCCGCCGCGACGCCGTCACGCCGCCAGGCCCGGGGATCGAGGTCGTTCATGGGCCCACCGTAACGTGGGAGCCCGTGACGGACGTGATCGTGGCCGGAGCGGGTCCCGCCGGTGTGGCGCTGGCGGGTGCGTGTGCCCGGCTGGGCCTGGCGACGACGCTGGTCGACCCGGCTCCGCGACGGCCGTGGCCGGCCACCTACGGCCTGTGGCGCGACGAGGTGCCGGACCTGCCCGCGTCCGCCGTCGCCGCGGCGAGCCGGGACGTCGTCGCCACCGCCGTGACCACCCACCGGCTGGACGGCGAGTACCTGATCGCCGACAACGCCGGGCTGCGGCGGTGGCTGAGCCACCCGGAGATCCGGTTCGTCACCGGTCGCCTGGCCGGGGCCGAAGCCGGCCCGGCGGGTGTCACGGTGACGCTGGCGGACGGCCGCCGCCTCGCCGCCGCCGCGGCGTTCGACGCGACCGGCGCCCGCCGGGCGGCCCGCAACCAGACCGCGTACGGCCTCCCGGTGGCCGACGCGGCCGCGCTGACCGGCGGGCACGACGTGGTGTTCATGGACTGGCACCCGGGTCCCCGGCCGGACGGGCTGGCCACCCCGACGTTCCTCTACGCCGTGCCGCTGGGCGAGGGCAGGGTGCTGGTGGAGGAGACCGACCTGGCCGGCGCGCCCGGGCTCGCCCCGGCGGTACTGGCCGGCCGCCTGCGGGCACGGCTCACCGCGGCCGGGATCGCCGCGGCCGGGCCGCCCGAACGGGTCCGCATCCCGCTGGACCTTCCGGCCACGACCCGGGGCGCGGCCGTCCCGTTCGGTGCCGCCGCCGGGCTGGTGCACCCGGCCACGGGCTACAGCCTCGCCACCACGCTGCGCCTGGCGCCCGCCGTCGCGGCCGCCGTAGCCGCGGATCCCGGCGCCGCCAGGACCGCCGCGGCCAGGGTGATCTGGCCACCGGCCGCCCGGGCGGTCCACGCACTGCGCCGGCACGGCCTGGCCGCGCTCACCGCGCTGCCGCCGCGGCGCGTCCCAGAGTTCTTCGAGCTGTTCTTCACGCTGCCCGCGCCACTTCGCCACGCCTACACCGGCGGCAGGGACGACCTGCCGGGCACGGCACGGGCGATGGCCGCGTTGTTCGGCGCGTCGCCGTGGCGGCTGCGCGCGGGGCTGGCGCTGCCGGTCAGGCCGGGTCGACGAAGCCGGACTCGAACGCCCTGATCACCGCCTGCGTGCGGTCACGCGCCCCGAGTTTGCTCAGCACGTTGCCGACGTGGGTCTTCACCGTCTGCACACCGAGGAACAACGTGCCCGCGATCTCCACATTGGACTGCCCGGTGGCCATCAGCCGCAGCACCTCGGCCTCCCGTTCGGTCAGCCCGGCCTTGGCCAGCCGGTCCCGGCCCGAGCCGGGGGTGTTGCGGGCGGCCAGCCTGCGGATCGCCGCGGGGAACAGCAGGGACTCGCCGTGCACGACGGTCTGCACCGCGGAGACGATCTCCTCCGGCCGCGCGCGTTTGAGCAGGAAACCGGACGCGCCGGCGCGCAGCGCGTCGTAGACGTAGTCGTCGTTCTCGAAGGTCGTCACCACGATCACCTTCGGCGGCTGGTCCATTGTGGACATCAGGTGCTCGGTGGCGCGGATCCCGTCGACCGCGGGCATGCGCACGTCCATCAGCACGACGTGCGGCCGCAGTCGCGACACCAGGCCCGGCACCTCGGCGCCGTCCCCGGCCTCGCCGACCACCCGCAGGTCCGGTTCGGAGTCGACGATAGCCCGCAGGCCGGCGCGGATCAGCTGCTCGTCGTCCACCAGCAGCACGTCGATGGTCATGTCGCTGTCCCCCACGGCAGTCGCACCGCGACCTCCCACTGTTCACCCCGTCGGCCGGCACGGTACTCCCCGCGCAGCACGTCGACCCGTTCCGCCATGCCCCGCAGCCCCCGCCCGCCGCGTACCCGGCGCCGCGGCACGTCGGTGGCGGGATTGGTGACCGTCAGCTCCAGCACGTCGGCGCCCACGTCGAGCACCAGCGTGACCGGGACCTTACCGGCGTGCCGCAGGGCGTTGGTCAGGCATTCCTGGACGATGCGGTACGCCTCGCGGGACACCACGGCGGGAACCGCTGCCAGGTCGCCCCGCACGTCGTCGTGCACGGTGGCGCCGGACAGCCGGGTGGCCGACAGCAGCGCGGGCAGTTCGGCGAGCCCGGCCTGCGGCCGGGTCCCCGCCTTCTCGTCGCGCAGCAGGCCCAGCACGTGGTCCAGGTCGTCCAGTGCGGCCCTGGCGGAGTCCTCGATGGCCAGCAGCGACCGTTCGGCTCCGTCGGGGTCGTCGCGCAGAATCCGCCGGGCGGCCCCCGCCTGCAGGGTGACCACGCTGAGCGCGTGCCCGACCGAGTCGTGCAGCTCGCGGGCCAGCCGGTTGCGTTCGGCCAGGCGCTCGGTCCGCTTCTCCAGCTCGGCGATGCGATCGCCCGCCGACACGCCCAGCAGCGCGGCCGCCGCCCTGGCCAGCAGGGCGCCGACCCCCGCGGTGAGGTAGATCAGCGCGACAACGGCGACGACCAGCAGTGCCGGGACCCACACGCCGGGCCAGCCGATGGGCACCTCGAGGCCGTCCGGTGTGCCGATGGCCCATTTGCCGGTGAACACCCCGATGATGCTGAGCACCAGGAACACCGGCACGATCAGGCTGAGGAAGCTCACGATGCCACCGGCCACCACGTGCAGCAGGAACATCGCGCCGGACCGCAGCCGTACCGACCAGCTCCCGGCGGGGCCGAACGTCACGCCGGGCACCGGATCGTCGAGCAGTTCCCGCACGGCCGCGCCCTCCAGCACCCGCACCGCGGGGATGAACGACGTCACCAGCATCACCAGCAGTGCCAGCACGACCCCGATCACCATCGCGGTGTCCACTGTGGCCGCGAGCGGCAGCATCGACGGGACCGCGACGGTGACCAGGATGAGGTAGGGCACCAGCAGGGCACCGCCGAGGATCAGGTAAACCCATCGGCGGTAGGTCGACCGCCTCACCAGCGGGGCCAGCACACGCACCCGACGATCCTCGCAGAAGTCCCTACGGGACGGGTTCCCTCCCGGGAGGGAGCGGTCGCAGACGTCCGAACGAGACTGGCGGTCCGCGGGCGTGCTTGGATTCTGCCCATGCTCTCACCGCTGTTCGCGCTGCTCAGCCTTCCCTTCTACCTCGTCGTGCTGTGGCCGCTCGTCGTCGCGGCCCGTCGCGTGCTCGGTGTTCGCATCGGCGTGGTCAGGGCGCTGGTCGGTGCCGCGATCGGCTGGGCCGTCGGCGTGGGCGCGATGACGGTGCTGCTGAGCCGGATGCAGAACAGTCCCGGTGCGTTCGCCGCGTTGATCATCCCCATCGCGGGCAGTGCGCTGCTGGCGACGATGATCTTCCTGTTCCTCGCGGAGATGGCCGTGCCCAGCGGCACGGCCCTCGGGCCGATCGCGCGGCTGCGGTCGCTGCGGCGCAGGGTGGCGCGGGCACGGCGGTACTCGCAGATCAGCCGGATCGCCGTGCGGCACGGGCTGGGCCCGTACCTGGTCGGCCGCCGCGACCCGGAGATCTCCGGCAGGCAGGCCACGCTGGCCCGGTCGCTGCGCAAGGCGCTCGAGGAAGGCGGGGTCACGTTCGTCAAACTCGGTCAGCTGCTGTCCACCCGGCCCGATCTGCTGGCGCCGCCGTTCATCGAGGAGCTGAGCCGGCTGCAGGACCAGGTGTCGCGCGTGCCGGCCGAGCGGATCGAGGAGGTGCTGCGTGACGAGCTGGGCGCGGGCTCGGCCGAGCTGTTCGCCGAGTTCGACCCGGTGCCGCTCGCGGCGGCCTCGATCGCGCAGGTGCACCGGGCGCGGCTGCGCTCCGGCGAGGACGTGGTGGTCAAGGTGCAGCGGCCGGACGTCCGCCAGGTCGTGGAACGCGACCTGGACATCGTCGGCCGGGTCGCGGCGTCGCTGAACTCGCGTGCCGCCTGGGCCCGTTCGCTGGGCGTGGTGGAGCTGGCCGAGGGGTTCGCCGTGGCACTGGTCGAGGAGCTGGACTTCCGGGTCGAGGCCCGCAACATCGCCGCGGTGACCGCGGCCTACCCGGACGGCGCCGTGGCGCTGCCCCGGGTGCACCAGAACCTGTCCACCGAGCGGGTGCTGGTGATGGACCGGCTCGACGGCGTCCCGCTCGGCAGCGCGCGGCCGGAGGACGGGCAGCGGGAGCCGTTGGCCCGCTCGCTGCTGGACTGCCTGCTGCGGCAGGTGATGCTGCACGGCGTGTTCCACGCGGACCCGCACCCCGGCAACGTGCTGCTGCTGGCCGACGGGCGGCTCGGCCTGCTCGACTTCGGCTCGGTCGGCAGGCTGGACGCCGGGTTGCGCTCCGGGTTGAACCGCCTGCTGCTGGCCATCGACCGAGGCGACCCGGGTGCGTTGCGCGACGGGCTGCTCGACGTCGTCGACCGGCCGGACGAGATCGACGAGCAGCGGCTGGAACGGGCGCTGGGCGCGCTGGTCGCCAAGCATTTCAGCCACGGGCAGGCGCCGGACGTCGAGTTGTTCACCGACCTGTTCCGGGTGATCGCCGAGTTCCGGCTGGCCGTGCCGCCGCCGGTCGCGGCCGTGTTCCGCGCGCTGGCGACGATGGAGGGCACGCTGGCGATGCTGGCGCCCGGGTTCAACATCATGGTCGAGTCGCGGCAGTTCGCCACGGCACGCGTCGGCGAGAAGATGCGGCCGGACTCGGCCGGTCAGGTCGCGCGGGACGAGTTGCTGGCCATGCTGCCGGTGCTGCGCGGGCTACCGCGGCGGATCGACCGGATCACCGGGGCGCTGGAGCAGGGCAGGCTGTCGGTCAACGTCCGGCTGCTGGCCGACGAGCGTGACCGCGGCGTCGTCACCGGATGGCTGCACGAGGTGCTGCTGGCGTTCGCGGGCGCCACCACCGGCCTGATGGCGGCGCTGCTGCTGGCCGGCAGCGGCGGGCCGAACGTGCTGCCGGACCTGCCGCTCAACCACGTGTTCGGCTACAACCTGCTGGTGATCAGCGCGCTGGTCGGCCTTCGGCTGCTGTTCGTGGTCTTCCGCGGGCAACGTCGGCAGGCGTCCCGGACGGTGGAGTGACCTCAAAGCGGTGCCGTATAGGCCGTTATACATTTGACTCAATGCTGATTATTCTATAAACAATAGAACATGTTGTTCCGCGTCGACCCGTCCAGCTCCGTACCGCTCGTCGAGCAGATCAGCGGCAACGTCCGCCAGCACCTGGTCAATGGGACCATCACCACCGGTGACCGGCTCCCCGCCGCCCGGGAACTCGCCGACTCGCTGGGGGTCAACATGCACACGGTGCTCAAGGCGTACGCCGCGCTGCGAGACGAGGGGCTGCTGGAGCTGCGCCGGGGCCGGGGTGCGGTGATCACCGCCACTCATCCTGCCGACAGTGCCCGAATGTCCGCGGCACTGCGGGAAGTGGCGGACGCGGCCCGGCGCATGGGCCTCGGCGCCGACGACGTCGTCCAACTCGTGCGAAAGGCGTTGCCATGAACGTTCGCTGGCTCACCGGCCTGGTCCTGCTGCCCGCGATCAGCATCGGTACCGGCAGCACGCTGGCACTGGTCTGGCGCTCACGCCTTCCCGCTACCCTCCCCCAACGCGGGAGCGCGGGAACCGGGCAACCCGTCGTCGGCACGATATCGGTCGACTCCGTCTCCGTCGGACTACTGGGCACCGCGATCGCGGTGTGGCTGCTCGGCGCCACGATCTTCTTACTGAATAAACACTTCCGCGCCGCGGTGCTGCCGACCGTCCTGGTGGTCACCACCGTTCTGCCGTTGGCCCTGCTGGCAATCCTGGCACCGGCGCTGGACGCCACCAGCCCCGAGCAGGTGGGCCCGCCGTCGCTGATGCTGCTGGCCGCGGTGCCGCTCGCGATCGTGCTCGCGCTCGCCGTTGGCCTGCTGCTCGCCGGAACCGAGGTACCAGACCTTCCGGCCGCCGGTCCCCTGCCCGCCGGCGCGGCCGTGACACCGATTGGCGCCGGAGAACGAGTGCTGTGGTCGGAGCGCCAGCCGGTCTGGATCTACCGATGGCTCGCCGCGGCGCTGACCCTCGGCGGGGTCGTGGCCACGGCGGTACTGAGTATCATGCTCGGTCCGTTGATCGGGCTGGCAGGCGTCGCGCCGGTCGTGGCCGCGGTCGCGCTCGAGGCGCTGGGACGCTACTCGTTGCGGGTCGACGAGCACGCCGTCCGTGTGCGGCTCGGCCCGGTGCGGCGGCTCGTCCGGCTGGACACCGTCGAGCGTGCGGACACCGCCGAACTCGACACCGTCACCTGGCTGGTGCGGGGTTCGCTGCGCGGCTTGGCTTCCGGGATGTCCGTGCTGTGGCCGGGGCGGGTGCTGCGGCTGACGTTGTCCGACGGCAGCACAACATGGCTGACCTGCCGCGCACCGGACACCGTCGCGGGCCTGATCAACGGCTTGCGCGCACGCGGACCGGTCGGCTGACGGTCCACAAGCACGTGAAGGCCACCTTCATCACGTGAGACGTAATGAAGGTGGCCTTCACGTGCTTGGGCCAGCCGGGAGGAGCTACACCGTGAAGCCGAGGGCGCGCAGCTGCTCGCGGCCGTCCTCGGTGATCTTCTCCGGGCCCCACGGGGGCATCCACACCCAGTTGATCCGGAAGTCCTTCACCAGACCCGCGCCGCCGGTCAGCGCCGCCGCGGTCTGGTCCTCGATGACGTCGGTCAGCGGGCAGGCCGCCGAGGTCAGCGTCATGTCCAGGGTCGCCGTGTTGTCCGGCTCCACCCGGATGTCGTACACCAGTCCGAGGTCCACCACGTTGATGCCGAGCTCCGGGTCGACCACGTCACGCATGGCCTCCTCCAGGTCCTCGACCTTGGCGACGTCGGCGGACGGCTCGGCCTGCTCCGGCAGGTCGGCCGCCGTGCGTCCCTCCCGGTGGTCCGCTGTCGTCTCGCTCATGAAGCCTCTCCGTTCCGGCGGTTCGCTTCGGTCCTGGTCAGCGCGTCCTTGAAGGCCATCCACCCGAGCAGGGCGCACTTGACCCTGGCCGGGTACTTCGCCACGCCAGCGAAGGCGACGGCGTCCTCGAGCACGTCCTCGTCCGGCTCGACCTGACCCCGTCCCTGCATCAGCTCGACGAAGGCCTCCATGGTGGACATCGCCTCGTCCACGGTGTGCCCCACGACGAGATCCGTCAACACCGACGCCGACGCCTGGCTGATCGAGCAGCCCTGCCCCTCGTAGGACACGTCGCCGACCTTGTCACCGTCCAGCGACACCCGCAGCGTCACCTCGTCGCCGCAGGTCGGGTTCACCTGGAACGACTCGGCGTCGAACGGGTCACGCAGACCGCGGCCGTGCGGGTTCTTGTAGTGGTCCAGGATGATCTCCTGGTACATGCTCTCCAGCTGCACGGCTCAGGCCACCCCGAAGAAACGCTGCGCCTCGCGGACACCGGCCACCAGGGCGTCCACCTCGCTGAGGTCGTTGTACAGATAGAACGACGCGCGCACGGTCGCCGGGACACCCATCCGGCGGTGCAGCGGCCAGGCACAGTGGTGGCCGACCCGCACCGCGACGCCCAGGCTGTCCAGCACCTGGCCGGCGTCGTGCGGGTGCACGCCGTCGATCACGAACGACACGGCACCACCACGGTCGGCCGAGTCGGCGGGGCCGATGATCCGCACCCCGTCGATCTCGCCGAGCCCGGCCAGCGCCGCCTCGGTGAGCGCGTGCTCGTGCGCGGCGATCCGGTCCATGCCGACGGCCGACAGGTACTCGACGGCCGCGCCCAGGCCGACGGCCTGCGAGGTCATCGGCGAACCGGCCTCGAACCGCTGCGGCGGCGGCGCGAACGTCGAGCCCTCCATGCGGACCAGCTCGATCATCGAACCGCCGGTGATGAACGGCGGCATGGCCTCCAGCAGCTCACGGCGGCCGTAGAGCACGCCGATGCCGGACGGGCCGAGCATCTTGTGCCCGGAGAACACCGCGAAGTCCACACCGGACCCGGCGAAGTCCACCGGCATGTGCGGAACCGACTGGCAGGCGTCGGCCAGCGTCAGCGCGCCGACCGACTTCGCCTTGCGCACCAGCGTTTCCAGCGGGTTGACCGTGCCGAGCACATTTGACTGGTGGGTGAACGCCACCAGCTTGGTCCGCTCGGTGATCAGGCTGTCCACATCGGACAGATCGAGCCTGCCGTCGTCGGTGACCCCGAACCAGCGCAGCGTGGCACCGGTGCGCTGACACAGCTGCTGCCACGGCACCAGGTTGGCGTGGTGCTCCATCTCGGTGATGACGATCTCGTCGCCGGGACCGATCCGGAACCGCTCCGCCTCCTCGCCCGAGGTGGCGGAGTTGCTCATCGCGTAGGCGACCAGGTTGAAGCCCTCGGTGGCGTTCTTCGTGAACACCAGCTCACCGGGGGTGGCGCCGACGAACTCGGCGATGCGCACCCTGGCGCCCTCGTAGGCGTCGGTGGACTCCTCGGCGAGCTGGTGCGCGCCGCGGTGCACCGCCGCGTTGGAGGTCTCCAGGAAGCGCCGCTCGGCGTCGAGCACCTGCAGCGGACGCTGCGAGGTCGCCCCGGAGTCCAGGTACACCAGTGGTTTGCCGTCCCGCACGGTGCGGGCCAGGATCGGGAAGTCGCCGCGCACGGCGCCGACGTCCAGTGGGACAGAGCCGGCTGACGTGGTGGTGGTCATCGCGCCAACTCCTCTCGTGCTGTGGTGGTGGACTCCGGGGTGACCCGCGAACTCAGACCGCGGCCTCGGCCTTGACGTACTTGACGTAGCCGTTCTCCTCGAGCTCGTCAGCGAGTTCAACACCGCCGGACTCGACGATCTTCCCGCCGGCGAACACGTGCACGTAGTCCGGGGTGATGTGCTTGAGGATCCGGGTGTAGTGCGTGATCAGCATGACGCCGACCTCGTTGTTCGCCTTGTAGTCGTTGACGCCCTGCGAGACCACGCGCAGCGCGTCGACGTCCAGGCCCGAGTCGGTCTCGTCCAGCACGGCGAACTTCGGCTTGAGCAGCGCCAGCTGCAGGATCTCGTGACGCTTCTTCTCACCGCCGGAGAAGCCCTCGTTCACGCTGCGCTCGGCGAACTCGGCGGAGATGTCGAGCTTGCCCATCTCCTCCTTGACCTCCTTGACCCAGTGGCGCAGCTTGGGTGCCTCGCCACGGATCGCGGTGGCCGCGGTGCGCAGGAAGTTCGACATGGACACGCCGGGCACCTCGACCGGGTACTGCATGGCGAGGAACAGGCCGGCGCGGGCACGCTCGTCGACGCTCATCTCCAGCACGTCCTCGCCGTCGAGCAGGACCTGGCCGGAGGTCACCTCGTACTTGGGGTGGCCGGCGATCGCGTAGGACAGGGTGGACTTGCCCGAGCCGTTGGGCCCCATGATGGCGTGCGTCTCACCGGAACGGATGGTGAGGTTGACGCCCTTGAGGATCTCCTTGGCACCCTCCTCGGTCGTGACCGAGGCGTGCAGGTCCTTGATTTCCAGTGTTGCCATGGGTTTGCTTCGTTCTCCTGGGTGGACGGGAAAGTTCGGGTCAGGCGCCGACGGCCTGGAGTTCGGCTTCGATCGCGGCTTCCAGGCGCTCACGCACCTCGGGAACGCCGATCTTCACCAGGATCTCGTGGAAGAACCCGCGCACGACCAGCCTGCGCGCCTGCTCCTCGGCGATCCCGCGCGACTGCAGGTAGAACAGCTGCTCGTCGTCGAACCGCCCGGTGGCGCTGGCGTGGCCCGCGCCCTCGATCTCGCCGGTCTCGATCTCCAGGTTGGGCACCGAGTCCGCGCGGGCACCCTCGGTCAGCACCAGGTTCCGGTTGAGCTCGTAGGTATCGGTGGCCTCGGCGGCCGCGCGGATCAGCACGTCGCCGATCCACACCGCGTGCGCGTCGTCGCCCTGCAGCGCGCCCTTGTACATGACGTTGGACTTGCAGTGCGGCACGGCGTGGTCGACGAACAGCCGGTGCTCCTGGTGCTGCCCCGCGTCGGCGAAGTACAGGCCCAGCAGCTCGACCTCGCCGCCCGGCTGGGCGAACGTCGCGGTCGGCGACACCCGGACCAGGTTGCCGCCGAGGGTGACCACGGTGTGCTTGAGCACGGCGTCGCGGCCGACCTTCAGGTGCTGCTCGGACACGTGCACCGCGTCGTCGGCCCAGTCCTGCACCGACACCACGGTGACCTTCGCCGAGTCGCCGATCACGAACTCCACGTTGTCGGCGTAGGTGCCCGACCCGGTGTGGTCGAGGATGATCACGGCCTCCGCGAACGCCTCCGCGCGCACCTGCAGGTGCCCGTAGGCGACCTTGCCCTCGCCGGGGCCGGTCAGGCGCAGCACGCTCGGCCTGGACGCCTTGGTCTCCTTCGGCACCGTCACCACCGTCGCCTTGGCGAAGGCCGTGTAGGCCTGCGCGGCGATGCGGTCGCTGGGCACGCCGGCGGCGCCGAGCCGCTCGTCGTCGCGGCCCACGGTCTCGACGGTGACCTCGGGGGCCACGTCGGCCTCCACGACCAGTTCCCCGTCGGCGACGGCGGTGCCGTCGTGCAGCCCCCGCAGCCGCTTCATCGGCGTGAAGCGCCAGTTCTCCTCGCGCCCGCCCGGGACCTCGAAGGCCTCGACGTCGTAGGAGGCGAACCGCTCCGCCCGGGAGGCGGCCGGGACGACCGACTCCCGCGCGGCGGCGGACACGTTGTTCTCAGTAGTAGCCGTCATGTCAGCCGACGGACCCTTCCATCTGCAGCTCGATCAGTCGGTTCAGCTCCAGCGCGTACTCCATCGGCAGCTCGCGCGCGATCGGCTCGACGAACCCGCGCACCACCATGGCCATCGCCTCTTCCTCGGTGAGGCCGCGCGACATCAGGTAGAACAGCTGGTCCTCGCTGACCTTGGACACCGTGGCCTCGTGGCCCATGGACACCTCGTCGTTGCGGATGTCCACGTACGGGTAGGTGTCCGAGCGCGAGATCGTGTCGACCAGCAGCGCGTCGCACACCACGCTGGAACGCGAGTGGTGTGCCCGCTTGGCGACCTTCACCAGGCCGCGGTACGAGGTCCGGCCACCGCCGCGGGCGACCGACTTCGACACGACCGTCGACGAGGTGTACGGAGCCAGGTGCTCCATCTTCGCGCCGGCGTCCTGGTGCTGGCCCTCACCGGCGAACGCGACGGAGAGCACCTCGCCCTTGGCGTGCTCGCCCATCAGGAACACCGACGGGTACTTCATGGTGACCTTGGAGCCGATGTTGCCGTCGACCCACTCCATGGTGGCGCCCTCTTCGGCCTTGGCACGCTTGGTCACCAGGTTGTAGACGTTGTTCGACCAGTTCTGGATGGTCGTGTAACGGCAGCGGCCGCCCTTCTTCACGATGATCTCGACGACCGCCGAGTGCAGCGAGTCCGACTGGTAGATCGGCGCCGTGCAGCCCTCGACGTAGTGGACGTAGGCGTCCTCGTCGACGATGATCAGCGTCCGCTCGAACTGGCCCATGTTCTCGGTGTTGATCCGGAAGTAGGCCTGCAGCGGGATGTCCACGTGGACGCCCTTGGGCACGTAGATGAACGAGCCACCCGACCACACCGCGGTGTTCAGCGCGGAGAACTTGTTGTCACCGGCCGGGATGACCGAGCCGAAGTACTCCTTGAACAGCTCCGGGTGCTCACGCAGGCCGGTGTCGGTGTCCAGGAAGATCACGCCCTGGGCCTCCAGGTCCTCGCGGATCTGGTGGTAGACGACCTCGGACTCGTACTGCGCCGCGACACCGGCGACCAGCCGCTGCTTCTCCGCCTCGGGGATGCCCAGCTTGTCGTAGGTGTTCTTGATGTCCTCGGGCAGGTCCTCCCAGCTGGTGGCCTGCTTCTCGGTGGAGCGCACGAAGTACTTGATGTTGTCGAAGTCGATCCCCGACAGGTCGGCACCCCAGTTGGGCATCGGCTTGCGCTCGAACAACTTCAGCGCCTTCAGGCGCGTCTCGCGCATCCACTCCGGCTCGGACTTCTTCGCCGAGATGTCGGTGACGACGTCCTCGTTGAGCCCACGCCGGGCACTGGCACCGGCCTCGTCGGAGTCGGCCCAGCCGAACGCGTACCTGCCCAGCGAGTCGATCGTCTCTTCCTGGGTCATGGGCGCGGTGGTGGGAGTGCGCTGCTCGGCAGCGGCAGTCATGCGGGTGTCCCTCCGTTCGGGGGTGGTGCTTCGTTACCGCGCGGATGATCCGCCGGCACGTGTGTGGTGCACGCGGTGTCGCCACGTGCGATGGTCGCCAGCCGCTGCACGTGGGTGCCCAGCAGCCGGGCGAACGCCTCGGTCTCGGCCTCGCACAGCTGTGGGAACTCGGCGGCGACGTGCGCCACCGGGCAGTGGTGCTGGCACAGCTGCTCGCCGGCGCCGACCTGGCGGGTCGACGCAGCGTATCCCTCCCTGGTCAGGGCCGTGGCGAGGGCCTCCGCCCTGGCCGCGGGCTCACTGAGCTGGGTGACGGCGTCGCGGTGGGGTTCCACCAGCGCCGCGACCCTGCGCTCGGCGAACGCCCGGACGGCCTCCTCGCCCGCGTGCTCGGCGAGGAACCGCACGGCCGAGACCGCGAGGTCGTCGTAGGCGTGCCCGAACCGGGCGCGCCCGGTGTCGGTCAGCCGGAACATCTTGGCCGGGCGACCCCGGCCACGCGGGCCGCGCCGGGGCGCGTCCAGCGTCTCGGCCTCGCCGTCGGACAGCAGTGCGTCGAGGTGCCTGCGCACCGCCGTGGGACTGATCCCGAGCCGGGCGGCGACCGCCGCGGCCGTGATCGGCCCCTCCTCCAGCAGCAGGCGGGCCACCTCGTGGCGGGTCCGCCCGTCCGCCCCGGCCTGGGCGGGAACACTGGGCATACCGAGGTCGGCGGCACCACGCCGCGGCGCGGCGTCGTGCTGCTGATCGGCCTCGGTCTTTTTCACAACACAAGTGTGTCGTATTTACTCCGGCGGGGCAAAGGGACCCCGGTTGTGCGTGACCGGCATCACGGCGGACCCGGAGTCGATACGCTTCCGCTCGTGGTACTTGGCGAGAAGCGAGCGCAGCAGGAACCGGTGCCGGAAGCCGGTGGGCGCCCGGTGGTGTCCCCGGTGTACCCGGGCGACGCCGCCCCGCTGGACGCCGCGGAGCAGCGCACGCTGACCATCGTGCGCCGGTTCGGCATCGTCGGCGCCCTGATGCTGGCGTTCGGCTCGCTCGGCGCCAGCGCCGCCCCGGTGATCAACCCGGTGCTGGAGATCCCCGTGCTGCGGCTGTTCGCCCGCATCCCGACGGTCTCGCTGGCACTGGCGGCCATCGGCATGTTCATGATGGTGATCGCCTGGCTGTGGATCGGCCGGTTCGCCAAGCCCGGCCGCGAGCGGCTGGCCACCCCCCGCCAGCTGCACCGCACGCTGGTCATGTGGTGCACTCCCCTGCTGATCATCCCGCCGCTGTTCTCCCGGGACGTCTACAGCTACCTGGCCCAGGGCGAGATCGTGCGCCGCGGCATGGACCCGTACACCCTCGGCCCGGCCGACGCGCTCGGCGTCGCCGACCCGTTCACCGCGGGCGTGTCCAACATGTGGAAGGACACCCCGGCGCCCTACGGCCCGCTGTTCCTGCGGGTGGGCAGCTGGCTGTCCAGCATCGTCGGCAACGAGATCCCCACCGGGATCCTGGTCCAGCGGGCACTGGCGCTGGTCGGGGTGGCGCTGATCGTCTGGGCGCTGCCCAAGCTCGCCACCCGCTTCGGCGTGCAGCCGGCGACCGCGCTGTGGCTGGGCGCGCTCAACCCGCTGGTGTCGTTCCACCTGGTGGCCGGGATCCACAACGAGGCGCTGGCCATCGGCCTGATGCTGGCCGGGCTGGAACTGGCCCTGCGCAGGCTGCCGTACCGGGTGTCCGGGGACAGCCCGCCGCCGCTGGCACAGGGCGAGCTGGCCTACCTGATCCTCGGCGCGGCGGTGATCTCGGTCGCGGCCATGGTGAAGATCCACGCCGTGGTGGCGCTGGGCTTCCTCGGGGTGATGATCGCCAGGCGCTGGCACAGCCGGATCAGCGACCTGGTGAAGGCGGCGGCGCTGATGAGCGGCGTGTTCGCCGTGGTGACCGTCGTGATCTGCCTGGGCACCGGGCTGGGCTTCGGCTGGATCGGCACGATGGGGACGGCCGGGCTGGTGCGCTCGTTCATCTCGCCGATCGCCGAGCTGGCCAACCTGGGCGGCGTGCTCGGCATCGCGCTGGGCCTGGGCAACCACACCGGCGCGCTGGTGACGATCATCAGCCTGATCGGCTACGCCGCGGCGGGCGCGATCACGCTGAAGTTCCTCTGGGACAGCTTCAAGTGGAAGTACCGGCCGATCATCGGGCTGGGTGTGTCGCTCGGCGCGTTCATGATGCTGCACGTGGCGTTGCAGCCGTGGTGGCTGCTGTGGGCGGTCATCCCGCTGGCCGCCGCCGCGGGCACGTCGCGGTTCCGGGTGGCCGCGACCGTGGTCAGCGTGGCGCTGGCGTTCGTGGCCTTCCCCACCGGCGGCACCTTCGGCGGCCGGATGTTCGTGCCCGTGTCGGCCTACACCGCGGCGGCGATCGTCGTGGTGATCGCGGTGCTGCTGGTGCGCAGGCGCGCGCCGGAGCTGGTTCCCGAGCTGCCGCGCCTGCGCCGCCGGGACAAGGAGCCGGAGCCGAGCGCCTGAACCGCACGCCGTACCCTTGACCGTCGTGAGCGCCCCTGCCGTCGAGATCACCGGTCTGGTGAAGCGGTTCGGATCGACGACCGCCGTCGACGGCCTCGACCTGCGGATGCCCCGGGGCAGCCTGCTCGCCCTGCTGGGCCCCAACGGCGCGGGCAAGACGACCACCGTCGAGGTGTGCGAGGGCTTCCAGCGTCCCGACGCCGGCTCGGTGCGGGTGCTCGGGCTCGACCCGGTCGCCGACGGCGCCCGGCTGCGGGCCCGGATCGGCGTTATGCCGCAGGGCGGCGGCGCCTACCCCGGCGTGCGGGCGGCCGAGATGCTCGGCCTGGTGGCGGCGTGTGCGGCCAGCCCGCTGGACACCGGCTGGCTGCTGGACGTCCTCGGGCTGGCGAAGGTGCGGCGGACGCCGTTCAAGCGGCTGTCCGGCGGGCAGCAGCAGCGGCTGTCGCTGGCCTGCGCGATCGTCGGCAGGCCCGAGCTGGTGTTCCTCGACGAGCCGACCGCGGGCATGGACCCGCAGGCGCGGCGGCTGGTCTGGGATCTGCTGCGGGCGCTGCGGGCCGACGGCGTCAGCGTGCTGCTCACCACCCACCTGATGGAGGAGGCCGAGGCGCTGGCCGACCGGGTGGTGATCGTCGACAACGGCAGGGTCATCGCCGACGGCGCGCCGACCGAGCTGACCGCGGAGCACTCCGAGCAGGCGCAGCTGCGGTTCCGCGCGCGGCCGGGGCTGGACACCGGCCTGCTGAGCGCGGCGCTGCCGGAGGGTTACCTGGTGCGTGAGCCCACGCCGGGCACCTACCGGGTCGCGGGCAAGGTCGACCCGCAGGTGGTGTCGGCGGTCACCTCGTGGTGCGCGCAGCACGGCGTGCTGGCCGAGGAACTGCACGTCGGCAGGCGGGATCTCGAGGAGGTCTTCCTCGAGCTGACGGGACGGACGTTACGGGCATGACCACGTTCGAGGCCGGCACGTTCACCCCGGCGCCAGGGCGCGGGTCGCTGCGGCGGATGCTGCTCGCCCAGGCGCGGACCGAGGTGGCGCTGACGCTGCGGCACGGCGAGCAGCTGCTGCTGACCCTGCTCATCCCGCTGACACTGCTGGTCGGCCTGAGCCTGCTGGACATCCTCCCCGCGTCCCAGCTCGGCGGCGCGTCCACTGTGGACTGGATCACGCCCCGGCTGCTGGCGCTGGCGGTGATGTCGTCGGCGTTCACCGGGCAGGCCATCGCGCTGGGCTTCGACCGCCGCTACGGCGTGCTCAAGCGGCTGGCGGCCACCGCGCTGCCCCGGTGGCTGCTGCTGGCCGGGCGGCTGACCGCGGCGCTGACCGTGGTGGCGGTGCAGGTCGTCGTGCTGGGCGTGGTGGCCGCGCTGCTCGGCTGGTCGCCCGAGCCCGGTGGTGTGGCCGCCGCGGTGCTGCTGCTGGTGTGCGGGACGCTGGCGTTCGGCGCGCTCGGGGTCCTGCTCGGCGGCTCGCTGAAGGCCGAGGCGGTGCTGGCGGTGGCCAACGTCGTGTGGTTCGTGCTGCTGCTGGCTGGCGGGATCCTGCTGGCGCCGGCGACCCTGCCCGGCGTGTTCGGCGACGTCGTCGCCCTGCTGCCGTCGGGCGCGCTGGCCGAGGGCCTGCGGGCGGCGCTGCTGGACGGCAGCTTCGCCGCCGGCCCGCTGCTGACCCTGCTCGTCTGGGCCGCCGCCATCGGCGCCCTGGCCACCCGCACCACCCGCCTGAGCTGACCTCGCCCGGCCGTCCTGCGCCGGTGCCCCCAAGGCCGCGGTGAGTGGTCCCGAGCGTAGAACTCGCGTTCCTGAACGTAGAACTCGCGTGCGTGAGCGCAGAACTCACCATGTGGACGCCGGATCTCACGTGGTGCCGGTCGCCCGCGTGACCGGTCCGTTCGCGCGAGTCCTCCGTTCCCCACCCGCGAGTCGTCCGTTCCGGACCCGCGAGTTGCACGTTCCCGCCCTCCTGGTCCCACTGCCCGGCACGCCAGTTCCAGATAGCGAGACCACCCCGTGGTCGGCTGGCCGAACGGACCGTTCGCGCGACCGCACCGGGCCATTCGGCGCGAGTCTCGTGTTCAGGAACGCGAGTCTCGCCTTCCAGAACGCGAATGACGCGCTCCGGACCACCCGGCTTCGCCGGGACCCTGACGTCTCACGTGATGAAGGTGGCCTTCACGAGCCTTCGGCAACCCGCACGGATCGCGCGGCGGGAGCGCGAATACCATTCGGGGGTGGTCTTGAGCAAGCTGGTCGCCCGTCTGCCGTATCCCTCGCCCGGCGTACAGCGGGCCGTCGCCGTCGCGGCGGTGATCTCCCAGGCGGGCATCGGCGTCACCGGCTCGATCGTGCGGGTCACCGGCTCGGGCCTGGGCTGCCCGACCTGGCCGCAGTGCTTCTCCGGCAGCATGTTCCCGGTCGACCACCCCGAGTACGCCGCGCTCAACCAGTGGATCGAGTTCAGCAACCGCATGCTGTCCGGCGTGCTGGTCGTGGTGTCCGCACTCTGTGTGCTGATGGCCATGCGCATCCAGCAGGCCCACCCGGGCCGCCGCAGGCTCGTCGCGCTGGCCTGGACCATGCCGGGCGGCGTCGTCGCCCAGGCGGTGCTCGGCGGCATCACCGTGCTCAACGACCTGCTCTGGTGGACGGTCGCGCTGCACTTCCTGGCGTCCACCCCGCTGGTGTGGCTGGCCGTGCTGTTCCTGCGCGCGCTGCGCGAGGGCGACGAACCGCCGCGCTGGCTCATCCCGCCGCTGGGGCGCAGGCTGCTGGCCGTCATGGTGGTGCTGCTCGGCGGCATCCTCGCGGCCGGAACCCTGGTCACCGGCGCGGGCCCGCACGGCGGCGACCCGGACACGCCGCGCCTGCAGGCCCCCATCGACACGCTCGTCACCGTCCACAGTGGACTTCTGATCGCCTACCTGATCGCGCTGGCGATCCTCGGCATCCAGTTCGTCCGCGCCGGGGTGCCCGCCGGGCTGTGGCGCCGCTACGGCGTGCTGTGGGTGATCACCCTCGCCCAGGGCGGCCTGGGCTCCCTGCAGTACGCGCTGGGCATCCCCGAGGCACTGGTCTCGCTGCACGTGCTCGGCTCGGCCGTGGTGATCGTCGCCACCGCAGTGCTCTGGTGTGCCGCCCGCGACCGCGGCCCGCTGCCCTACGCCGGCCGTCCCACCGCGGAAGCCGAACTCGCCACTGCCGACTGACAGCCACGCCCCCGTAACGAACCGGACATTCGGTACCGCTACGGTCCCCGCGTGGCACATGTGAAGCCGCTTGTCTCGCACCGCCGGTCGGCCGTCGAGATGGTGGTCCTCAAAGCGTTCCTGCTGATCCCGTTCGCCGCGCTGGTCGCGGCCGTGCCGCTGGCCTGGGGCTGGGGGCTGACCTGGCTCGACCTGACGCTGGCCGGCGTGTTCTACGTCGTCGGCACGCTCGGCGTGACCGTCGGCTACCACCGCTACCTCACCCACGGCGCCTTCAAGGCCAACCGTCCACTGCGGATCGCACTGGCCGTCGCCGGTGGCACCGCCGTGCAGGGCTCGGTGTTCTTCTGGGTGGCCAGCCACCGCAGGCACCACGCCTTCGCCGACCGCGAGGGCGATCCGCACTCGCCGTGGCTGTTCGGCACCGGCCCGGGAGCGCTGGCCCGCGGGTTCTGGCACTCCCACATGGGCTGGATGTTCGGCAGGGAGGTCACCAGCTACGAGCGCTTCGCCCCCGACCTGCTCGCCGACGCCGACCTGCGGGTGGTCAACCGGCTGTTCTGGCTGTGGACGACGCTCAGCCTGGCCGTTCCCGCCCTGCTCGGCGGCCTGCTCAGCTGGTCGGTCTGGGGCGCGGTGACCGCGTTCTTCTGGGCCGGGCTGGTGCGGATCGCGTTCCTGCACCACGTGACCTGGTCGGTCAACTCGATCTGTCACCTCATCGGCGACCGGCCGTTCACCAGCCGCGACCGCGCAGCCAACTTCTGGCCGCTCGCGCTGCTGTCCATGGGCGAGTCCTGGCACAACTCGCACCACTCCGACCCGACCTGCGCGCGGCACGGCGTGCTCCGGGGCCAGGTCGACGTGTCGGCCCGGCTCATCTGGATCTTCGAGAAGCTCGGCTGGGCCCGCGACGTCCGCTGGCCGAGGCCCGAACGGCTGGCCGCCCGCCTGAAGGTCTAGCGGCCGGCCATCCGGCGCCGGTGCGCGGCACCGATCGCGGTCGCGTTCACCAGCTCGGAGTCCCACTCGGACGGTTCCAGGTCCGCGACGGCGGCCACCAGCGCGTCGCCGGTCTCCGGGGCGGGGACGACGACGTCGCCGAGCGCGCCGTCGTGACCGACGAGCACCACCCGCGCGCCACCGCGGCCGATCCGCTCCACGACGGCCTTGGCCGGCGTGCCGTGCTGTTCGACGAACCGGCGAGCGGCGGCCAGCTGGCGGGCGGTCGGCGCCGGGGTGTCCTCTTTCTCAGCCACGCCCCGAGCATAGAGGTCCACTCCCCGGAACGCGGAACACCGTGGTGACGGCCATAGTTGTACCCGGCAACTGGCCAAGACGAAGGAGGAGCGGATGCCCACTGCGATTCGGGTCGCGCGCACGGGAGGGCCGGAGGTCCTGGAGGTCGCCGACGTGCCGGAGCGCTCGCCCGGGCCCGGTGAGCTGCTGGTGGACGTCGCCGCCGCGGGGGTCAACTACATCGACACCTACCACCGCGCCGGCATCTACCCGCTGGAGCTGCCGTTCACCCTCGGCCAGGAGGGCGCGGGCCGCGTCGCCGCGGTCGGCGAGGGCGTCACCGGCTTCGCCGAGGGCGACCGGGTGGCCTGGCAGGGCGTGCTCGGCGGCTACAGCCGGCAGGCGCTCGTCCCGGCGTCGTCCGCCGTGCGGGTGCCCGACTCGATCTCCGACGACGTCGCGGCGGCCACGCTGCTGCAGGGCATCACCGCGCACTACCTGGTCGCCTCCACCTACCCGGTGGTCAGCGGCGACACGATCCTCGTTCACGCGGCCGCCGGCGGCGTCGGGCTGCTGCTGACCCAGCTGGCCAAGGCCCGCGGCGCGCGGGTGATCGGCACGGTGTCGACCGAGGAGAAGGCCCGGGCGGCCCGCGAGGCCGGGGCGGACGAGGTGATCCGCTACGACCAGGTGGACTTCGCCGAGAAGACCAGGGAGCTGACCGGTGGTGAGGGCGTCGCCGCGGTGTACGACGGCGTCGGCAAGTCCACTGTGGACGGAAGCCTGGCCAGCCTGCGGACCCGGGGCATCCTGGTGCTGTTCGGTGCCGCGAGCGGCCCGGTGCCGCCGCTGGACCCGCAGCGGCTCAACTCGGGCGGCTCACTGTTCCTGACCCGGCCGACCGCGAAGGACTACACCCGTACCCGCGACGAGCTGGACTGGCGGGCCGGTGAGCTGTTCGACGCGGTGATCGCCGGGGACCTGACGATCACCATCGGCGGCCGCTACCCGCTGGCCGAGGCGCGCCGCGCCCACGAGGACCTGGAGGGCCGCCGCACCAGCGGGAAGCTGCTCCTGCTGCCCTGACAGCACGTGAAGGCCACCTTCACTACGTGAGACGTAGTGAAGGTGGCCTTCACGTGCTTGTGCCCGGGAGTGTCAGCCGACCTTGACGGCGTCCACGACGAACACCAGGGTCTCGTTCGGCTTCACCGGGGCCTTGCCCTGCGGGCCGTAGCCCTTGTCCGGCGGGATCACCAGGACACGCCGGCCACCCTGGTAGATGCCCTGCAGGCCCTCCTCCCAGCCCGGGATGACCCTGCCCTCGCCCAGCGTCAGCTCGAACGGCTGACCCCGGTCGTAGGAGTTGTCCACGATGTTCTTGTCCGACCAGGTCATCAGCAGGTAGTTCATCTGCAGCGGCATGCCGTTGGCCGCCGGACGGCCGGTGCCCGGCTCCAGGTCCTTGGTCAGCACCTTGGTGGGCGGCGCGCAGCCCTGGGGCAGGGTGATCTCGGGCTTCTCGCCCTTGTCACCCTTGACCTCGATCTGGTCGACGGTGCACTCCGGTCCCTCCGGCCGCGGGGCGGGCGGCGGCACCGGCGGCGGCGCGGCACCCGCCGGGGGCGGCGGGGTGTGTGCCGTCGACGGCTGCGCACCGGGTGGCAGCGGGGAATCCTCTTCCGACGGTGTGCAGGCCGCCAGCGTCAACGCGGCGGCCGCCACCGCGACCATGATCATGCCTGGTTTGCGCATGCCGTGGAGCCTAACCGGCACCACCGAACTCGTCGGCCCCGGTATGCACCACGCCCAGCCGCTGGGTCGCCCTGGTGAGCGCCACGTACAGGTCGTTGAGCCCCTGCGGCGACTCGGCGACGATCTCGTCCGGCGCCACGACCACCACGGCGTCGAACTCCAGGCCCTTGACCCGCTCCACGGTCGACACGGTCAGCCGCTCGTCCGGCGTCAGCGGCAGCTCGCCCAGCCGCCCCGCCGGGCTCAGCACGGCCACCGTCCCGCCGTCCACCTCGGCCAGCTCCCGGTCCACAATGGACCGAAGACCGGCCGCCGGGTCGGCTTCGGTGCGGTGCCACGGTTCGACACCGGTGCTGCGTACCGACACCGGCACCTCGGCATCCGAGTCGACCTTGTGCAGCACGCCGGCGGCGAAGTCCATGATCTCGGCGGGCGTGCGGTAGTTGACGGTCAGCTCGGCCACCCGGAAGCGGTCCTCGACGTAGGGCGAGAGCGCCTGCGACCACGACGTCGACCCGGCCGCGGAACCGGTCTGCGCGACGTCACCGACCAGCGTCATCGACCTGCTCGGGCAGCGGCGCATCAGCGTCCGCCAGTCCATCGCCGACAGCTCCTGCGCCTCGTCGACGATGACGTGCCCGAAGGTCCACTTGCGGTCCCGCACCGCGCGCTGGGCGACGGTCAGCTCGCTGCGCCGCTGCTGGCGCTCGGCGAACAGCTCGGCGTCCAGGATGTCGCCGACCCGCAGGATCTCCTCGTCGGCCAGCTCGTCGTCCTGGTCCATGATGTGCAGCACACCCTCGGCGTAGGCCCGCTGCTCGCGTTCCCGGCGGGCCCGCGTGGCCTGCTTCTGCCGGTCGTCCTCCCCCAGCAGCTCGGCCAGTTCGTCGAGCAGCGGCACGTCCGCCGGCGTCCACGCCCGGCCGCGCTCCCGCACCAGCGCGGCGCGTTCCTCGGCGGTCAGCCACCGCGCGGCGGCACTGTGCAGCCGTTCGGGCGAGGACAGCAGGTCGGCCAGGGCCCGCTGCGGGGTCAGCGCGGGCCACAGCGCGTCGATCGCCGCCCGGACGTTCGGGTCGGCGGCCAGCTCGGCGCGGATCTCCGCGACGTCGCCGGGGTCCAGCACCGGTGCGTCCGGGTCTTCGTCCCCGGAGACGGGGATGTCCGGCAGGCCGTCCAGCACGGACGACTCCAGCTTCAGCGCGGCCTGCTCGGCGAGGGCGTCCAGCAGCCCGTCGACGAACACCGGCCGGGCCAGGTTGTGCGGCCTGCGGGTGGCCCTGGCCCTGTCCCGGATCCGCGCGCACACCTCCGGGTCGAGGTCGAGCGTGTCGCGTTCCACCTCGACCTGGGTGCCGGGCTCGGGCAGCACCTGGCGGTCGGCCACGGCCTGGGTGAGCACGTCGACCATGGTGATCCGGCCCTTGACCTCGGCGGCGAGCCTGCTGTCGGCCGATGTGGGCTCCACGCCGGGGAACAGCCCGCCGACCGTGGTGAGCACCACACCGGTCTCGCCCAGCGACGGCAGCACCTGGCCGATGTAGCGCAGGAACGTGTCGTTCGGCCCGATCACCAGCACGCCCCGGCGGTCCAGCTGCTCGCGGTAGGTGTAGAGCAGGAACGCGGCACGGTGCAGCGCGACGGCGGTCTTGCCGGTGCCCGGCCCGCCCTGGACGACCAGGACGCCGTTGAGGCCGTCGCGGATGATGCGGTCCTGCTCGGCCTGGATGGTGGAGACGATGTCGCCCATCTCACCGGTGCGGCGCTTGGTGAGGGCGGCCATCAGCGCGGCCTCGCCGGCCAGGCCCAGTTCGCTGCGGCCGCGGTCCTCGGCCTCGGTGAGGTCGAGCACCTCGTCGTCGATGCCGACGACCTTGCGGGTCAGCGTCCGGATGTGCCGCCGCCTGCGCACGCCGTCCGGCGAGGCGGCGGTGGCGAGGTAGAACGGCCGGGACGCGGGTGCGCGCCAGTCCAGCAGCAGCGGGCGGTAGTCGTCGCCCTCGTCGAACAGGCCCAGCCTGCCGATGTAGGCGGGCCCGTCCCGGTCCGGGTCGAGGAAGTCGAGCCTGCCGAAGCACAGGCCCTGCTCGACGGCCCCCAGCTGGGCCAGCCGCTCGGAGTGCAGCCGGGCCGAGGCGTCCCGCTCGGTCCGGGCCTGCGGCAGACCGCCGCTCTGCCGCAGTGTGTCGGTGAGGCGCCGCTGCGCGACCTCACGTTCGGTGTCGAGTTTGTCGTACAGTGCGCAGACGTACTCCTGCTCGATGGCGATCTCGGTCTCTGTCTCGGTGTTTGCCCTGTTCGGGGACACGGACAAGAGCCACCCTCTTTCCCTCGGCTAGCGGTTCGGCGAGTTACCAACGCGCCGCCCGCCGGGAAGATTCCCCGTTCGGCGACTTTTCTTCACGAGGGTGAGTGCGGTATGCGCGAGCGGCTGTCGCTCAAGGCACGTGAAGGCCACCTTCACCACGTCACACGTCAGGGCCGCGGCAAAGTCAGGTGGCGGTCAGGCGAGGTGGCTGGTCTCGAGCGTGGAACTCGTGTACCGGAACGTAGAACTCGCGTGCCGGAACGCAGAACTCGCGTGCGTGAGCGCAGAACTCACGATGTGGACTCCGGTTCTCACCTCGTGCCGATCGCCGCGCGTGAACGGGCCGCTCGCGCGAGTCCTCCGTTCCCGACCCGCGAGTCGACCGTTGCGGACCCGCGAGTTGCACGTTCCCGTTCCCGCTCGCCTGGTCCCACTGTCCGACACGCCAGTTCCAGATCGCGAGACCAGCCCGTCACCGGCTGGCCGAACGGACCGCTCGCGCGACCGCGCCGGGCCGGAGCACGAGTTTCGCGTTCCTGAACACGTCATTCGCGTTCCCGAACACGACACTCATCATCCGGACCCCGCATCCCAGCCCGCGAGCGCCACCGGACCACCCGCCGCGAGTCTCGTGCCCAGGAACGCGAGTCTCGTCTTCAGGAACGCGAATGACGCGCTCCGGACCACCCGGCTTCGCCGGGACCCTGCCGCCCCACCTGATGAAGATGGCCTTCACGTGCTTTGGCCGTGGGCCGGGGACCGGTCAGAAGGGCAGGCCCAGTACCGGCAGGCCGATTGCGGCGTCGACGGCCAGGGCGCAGAACACGATCATCAGGTACGTGTTCGAGCGGTGGAACAGCGACATCGGCTTGGTCTTCTCCCCCGCCCGCACGGCGGAGTACAGCCGGTGCGCGTAGAACAGGAACCAGCCGCCCGCCAGCGCCGCGAAGCTCGCGTACAGCCAGCTCGTCGCCGGGACCAGCAGCAGCGTCCAGACGACCATCACCCACGAGTAGATGACGATCTGCTTGGCCACGTGCTGCGGCGTGGCGACCACGGGCAGCATCGGAACCCCGGCGCGCTCGTAGTCCTCGCGGTACTTCATGGCCAGCGCCCAGGTGTGCGGCGGGGTCCAGAAGAAGATCACACCGAACATGACGAACGCGGGCCACTCGACGGTGCCGGTCACCGCGGCCCAGCCGATCACCACCGGCATGCAGCCCGCGGCCCCGCCCCACACGACGTTCTGCGGCGTCCGGCGCTTGAGCACCAGCGTGTAGACGAAGATGTAGAACAGGATGGTCGCCACGGCGAGGATCGCGGCCAGCAGGTTGACCGTCGTCCACAGCACCGCGACCGACGCCACACCCAGCGCGACGCCGAAGATCAGCGCACCCAGCCGGGGCACCGAATCGCGCACCAGCGGGCGGCGCTTCGTGCGGTTCATCACCTTGTCGATGTCGGCGTCGATGACGCAGTTCAGCGCGTTGGCGCTGCCCGCGGCCATCGTGCCGCCGACCAGCGTGGCCAGCACCAGCAGCGGGGACGGGATCTCCCGGCCCGCGAGGAACATGGCCGGGATGGTGGTCACCAGCAGCAGCTCGATGACCCGCGGCTTGGCCAGCGCCGCGTAGGCGGCGATGACCTGACGCGGCGACCGTTTGCCGTCGCTCGGTCCCGCACCGGCCGGGGGCACGGCGCTGCGGCCGTGCGCAGCGTGCACCAACGACATCTGGCTCCCTGCGTCAGGTTCGGGGATGCGCGCACGAAGTCGATCTTCTGGTGGGCTCGGCGCGCCCTCTCCGACAGATCGTAGTTGTTGCCGTTTCGCCCCATCTCCGGGGGTCACCGGGTGTCGTCGCCGAACGGCCGGGTACCCGAAACGTTAGGCTGACCGCGCGTGCGCGTGCGCGCCCGTCCAAGCAGGAATATCGTCCCTTCCGGATCGATTGAGTACGACGGGGGGAGAACACGGGCGAAACGCAGCGCGTAGCAGTACCCGAGCACGTGGCAACCAGAAAGACGGGGAGTTCGAGTCCAGTGTCCCAAACCGCCTCCACCAGCGAGAACAACCCACTGATCCGGCGGAACTACCCCGCCGACTGGACTGACGTGGACACCCGGGCGGTGGACACCGTGCGAGTGCTCGCCGCGGACGCGGTGGAGAACTGTGGCAGCGGCCACCCCGGCACGGCCATGAGCCTGGCGCCGGTCGCCTACTCGCTGTACCAGCGGATCATGCGTCACGACCCCGCCGACCCGGAGTGGCCGGCGCGGGACCGGTTCATCCTGTCGGCCGGGCACTCCAGCCTGACCCTCTACATCCAGCTGTACCTGGCCGGCTACGGCCTGGAGATCGAGGACCTCGAGCAGCTGCGCAAGTGGGACTCCAGGACGCCGGGTCACCCGGAGTACCGGCACACGCCGGGCGTGGAGACCACCACCGGCCCGCTGGGCCAGGGCCTGGCCAACGCGGTCGGCATGGCCATGGCGGCCCGCCGCGAGCGCGGCCTGCTCGACCCGGACCCGGCCCCCGGCGAGAGCCTGTTCGACCACCACGTCTACGTGATCGCCTCCGACGGTGACATCGAGGAGGGCGTCACCTCCGAGGCGTCGTCCATCGCAGGCAGGCAGGAACTGGGCAACCTGGTGGTGATCTACGACGACAACAAGATCTCCATCGAGGACGACACCACGATCGCGCTGTCCGAGGACACCGCCAAGCGGTACGAGGCCTACGGCTGGCACGTGCAGGTCGTCGACGGCGGCGAGGACGTCGTCGCGTTCGAGGAGGCCATCGCCGCGGCCAAGGCGGAGACCACCCGGCCCTCGTTCATCCTGCTCCGCACGGTGATCGGCTTCCCGGCGCCGAACAAGATGAACACCGGCAAGGCACACGGTGCCGCGCTGGGCGCCGACGAGGTGGCCGCGGTCAAGGAGATCCTCGGCTTCGACCCGCAGCGCAACTTCCAGGTCGACGACGAGGTCATCGCCCACACCCGCAAGGCGCTGGAGCGCGGCAAGACCGCCAGGGCACAGTGGCAGGAGCGCTTCGACGCGTGGGCCGCGGCCAACCCGGAGCGCAAGGCGCTGGCCGACCGGCTGGCCGCCCGCTCGCTGCCCGAGGGCTGGGCCGACAACCTGCCGTCCTGGGAGCCCGACCCCAAGGGTGTGGCCACCCGCAAGGCGTCCGGCGCGGTGCTCAACGCGCTGGCCGACGTGCTGCCGGAGCTGTGGGGCGGTTCGGCCGACCTGGCCGAGAGCAACAACACCACGATGGAGGGCGCCGACTCGTTCGGCCCGGAGAAGGCCTCCACCGGCATGTGGAAGGCCAACCCCTACGGCCGCACGCTGCACTTCGGCGTCCGCGAGCACGCGATGGGGTCGATCCTCAACGGCATCGCGCTGCACGGTGGCACCCGCCCCTACGGCGCGACGTTCCTGATCTTCTCCGACTACATGCGCCCGCCGGTCCGGCTGGCCGCGCTGATGAAGGCGCCGGTCATCTACGTCTGGACGCACGACTCGATCGGCCTCGGCGAGGACGGCCCGACGCACCAGCCGATCGAGCAGCTCGCCGCGCTGCGGGCCATCCCCGGCCTCAACGTGGTGCGCCCGGCCGACGCCAACGAGACGGCCGCGGCGTGGAAGGCGGTGCTGGAGGACGTCCACCACCCGTCGGGCATCGCGCTGACCCGGCAGAACGTGCCGGTGCTGGAGGGCACCAACGCCGAGGGCGTCGCCAAGGGCGGCTACGTGCTGGCCGAGGCGTCCAACGGCAGCCCGGAGGTGGTGCTCATCGCCACCGGCTCCGAGGTGCAGCTCGCGGTGGAGGCCAGGAACAGGCTGGAGGAGCAGGGCGTTCCTGCCAGTGTGGTCTCCATGCCCTGCGTCGAGTGGTTCGACCAGCAGGAACAGAGCTACCGCGACGCGGTGATCCCGCCGACCGTCAAGGCCAGGGTCGCCGTGGAGGCGGGGGTGGCCCAGCCGTGGCACCGGTTCGTCGGCGACGCCGGCGAGATCGTGTCGATCGAGCACTTCGGTGCCTCGGCCGACTACGCCACGCTGTTCCGCGAGTTCGGCTTCACCGCCGACGCGGTGGTCGACGCGGCGCGGCGCTCGCTGGCCAAGACGCAGGACTCCTGACTACGTAACCGAATCTAAGGGGATGACGAGGTCATGAACAGCACAGACCGGTTGGCACAACTGTCCGCCGCCGGCGTGTCCATCTGGCTGGACGACCTGTCCAGGGAGCGCCTGGAGTCGGGCAACCTGGCCGAGCTGATCCGCGACCGGCACGTGGTCGGCGTGACCACCAACCCGACGATCTTCGCCAACGCGCTGTCCAAGGGCGAGTCCTACGACCCGCAGCTGCGTGAGCTGGTGGCCCGCGGTGCCGACACCGACGCGGCGGTCCGCGAGTTCACCACCACCGACGTCCGCAACGCGGCCGACCTGTTCCGCGACGTCTACACCGCCACGAACGGGGTCGACGGCCGGGTGTCGATCGAGGTGGACCCGCGGCTGGCCCGCGACACCGACAAGACGGTGGCCGAGGCCAAGGACCTGTGGAAGACCGTCGACCGGCCCAACCTGCTGGTGAAGATCCCGGCCACCGAGGAGGGTCTGCCCGCCATCACCCGCACGCTGGCCGAGGGCATCAGCGTCAACGTCACGCTGATCTTCTCCGTGGAGCGCTACCGCGCGGTGATCGACGCGTTCTTCGCCGGGCTGGAGCAGGCCAAGGCCAACGGCCACGACCTGCGCGGCATCCACTCGGTCGCCTCGTTCTTCGTGTCCAGGGTGGACGCCGAGGTGGACAAGCGGCTGGCGGCGATCGGCACCGACGAGGCCACCGCGCTGCGCGGTGAGGCCGCGATCGCCAACGCCCGCCTGGCCTACTCGGCGTTCGAGGAGCTGTTCTCCTCCGAGCGCTGGCAGGCGCTGGTCAAGGAGGGCGCCAACCCGCAGCGTCCACTGTGGGCGTCCACCGGGGTCAAGGATCCGTCCTATTCGGACACCCGGTACGTCGACCAGCTCGTCGTGTCCGGTGTGGTCAACACGATGCCGGAGAAGACCATCGATGCGGTCGCCGACCACGCCGAGATCACCGGCGACACGGTGACCGGCACCGGCGAGCAGGCCAAGGCGGTGTTCGACAAGCTGTCCGCGGCGGGCGTCGACATCACCGACGTCTTCCTCACGCTGGAGAACGAGGGCGTGGAGAAGTTCGAGAAGTCGTGGACCGAGCTGCTCGACACGGTCACCGGCCAGCTGGAGAAGGCGAAGGGCGGCGCGGCGGAGTGACCGAGCACGTACAGCAGGGGGATGTCGGCTCCACCACCGTCACGATCGTCGATCCGGCACTGGCCGCCAGGGCCGAGTCCGCGGCGGCGGCGCTGGCCGCGGGCCAGGTCGCCTCGAAACTGACCGCGCAGGACGCCACGCTGTGGGGTCCCGCGGCCGAGCCCGAGGCGTCGATCCGGCTGTCCTGGACGACACTGCACCGCAGCTCGCGGCCGCTGATCGGCGAGATCGAGACGCTGCGGGCCGAGCTGCGCTCCGAGGGCGTCGAGCGGGTGGTGCTCGCCGGCATGGGCGGCTCGTCGCTGGCCCCCGAGGTGATCACCGGGACCGAGGGCGTCGCGCTCACGGTGCTGGACACCACCGACCCCGGCCAGGTCGCCGACGCGCTCGCCGGTGACCTCGACCGGACGGTGCTGGTGGTGTCGTCGAAGTCCGGCGGCACGGTGGAGACCGACAGCCACCGGCGGATCTTCGCCGAGGCGTTCCGCGAGGCCGGGATCGACGCCGCGAGCCGGATCGTCGTCGTCACCGACCCCGGCTCTCCGCTGGCCGAACTGGCGGAGAAGGAGGGTTACCGCAGGACCTTCCTCGCCGACCCGAACGTCGGCGGCCGCTATTCGGCGCTGACGGCGTTCGGCCTGGTGCCCGCCGGGCTGGCCGGTGCCGACGTCGCGCGCCTGCTCGACCAGGCCGCCGGCGTCGCCGACGCGCTGGCCGCCGACTCGCCGGACAACCCGGCGATCCGGCTGGCCGCCGCGCTCGGCGCGGCCCACGAGGACGGCGCGGAGAAGGTGGTGCTGGCCGACACCGGGTCGGGCATCACCGGCTTCGGCGACTGGGCCGAGCAGCTGATCGCCGAGTCGACCGGCAAGGAGGGCACCGGCCTGCTGCCGGTGGCCGTCGAGGGTCCGCAGGCGCCCGGGTTCGCCGACCACGGCGCCGACGCGACAGCCGTCGCCGTCGGCCCGGCCGCCGACGGCGCGCAGATCTCGGTCACCGGCCCGCTGGGCGCCCAGTTCCTGCTCTGGGAGTACGCCACGGCGCTGGCCGGCAGGCTGCTCGGGATCAACCCGTTCGACCAGCCCGACGTCGAGGCCGCCAAGAAGGCCGCGCGGTCGCTGCTCGACCGGCCCGAGGGCGGGCAGGCGCAGGAGCCGGCGTTCACCGACGGCGCCGTCCAGGGTTTCGGCGTCACCGCCGCGAACCTCACCGAGGCACTGACCGGGTTTGCCGGGCAGGCCACCGGGTCGGGCGGTTACCTGGCCGTGCAGGCCTACCTGGACCGGCTCGACGACGCCTCGGCGTCGCTGCTGCGGGGTGAGCTGGCCAAGCGCACCGGGCTGCAGACGACGTTCGGCTGGGGGCCGCGGTTCCTGCACTCGACCGGGCAGTACCACAAGGGCGGGCACCAGAACGGGTTCTTCCTGCAGATCACCGGCGACGCCGAGGAGGACCTGGCGGTGCCGGACCGGCCGTACACGCTGGGCACCCTGCAGCTGGCCCAGGCACTGGGCGACGGCCAGGTGCTGGCCGAGCACGGGCGGCCGGTGCTGCGGCTGCACTTCACCGACCGGGCCGCGGGGCTCGCGCAGCTCGTCGCGGCCGTACAGGAGGCGATCCGGTGAGCCGGTGGACCAACCCGCTGCGTGACCCGAGGGACAAGCGGCTCCCCCGCATCGCCGGGCCGTCCGGCCTGGTGATCTTCGGTGTCACCGGCGACCTGTCCCGCAAGAAGCTGATGCCGGCGATCTACGACCTCGCGCACCGGGGGCTGCTGCCCGCCGGGTTCTCGCTGGTCGGGTTCGCCCGGCGGGACTGGGCCGACCAGGACTTCGGCGAGCTGGTGCACGACTCGGTCGCCGAGCACGCCCGCACCCCTTTTCGTGAGTCGGTGTGGAACCGGCTCGCCGAGGGCATCCGGTTCGTGCAGGGCTCGTTCGACGACGACGACGCGTTCGACCGGCTCGCGCAGACCGTGCGCGATCTCGACGCCGAGCGCGGCACCGGCGGGAACACGGCGTTCTACCTGTCGATCCCGCCGGGTGCGTTCCCGGTGGTGACCAAGCAGCTGGCCCGCTCCGGCCTGGCGCAGTCGGACGGCGAGACCTGGCGCCGCGTCGTCATCGAGAAGCCGTTCGGCCACGACCTGCGCAGCGCACAGGAACTCAACGGCATCGTCAACGACGTCTTCCCCGAGGAGTCGGTGTTCCGCATCGACCACTACCTCGGCAAGGAGACGGTGCAGAACATCCTGGCGCTGCGGTTCGCCAACCAGCTGTTCGAGCCGATCTGGAACGCCAACTACGTCGACCACGTGCAGATCACCATGGCCGAGGACATCGGCCTCGGCGGCCGCGCGGGGTACTACGACGGCATCGGCGCCGCACGCGACGTCATCCAGAACCACCTGCTGCAGCTGCTGGCGTTCACCGCCATGGAGGAACCGGTCTCGTTCGAGCCGAGGGCGCTGCGGGCGGAGAAGGTCAAGGTGCTGGGCGCGACCCGCGCGGTGACGCCGTTCGCCGAGACCACCGCGCGCGGGCAGTACGCCGGTGGCTGGCAGGGCGGCAAGAAGGTGCCCGGCCTGCTGCAGGAAGGCGGGTTCGCCAAGGACTCCACCACGGAGACCTACGCCGCGGTGACGCTGGAGGTGCAGACCCGCCGCTGGGCCGGGGTGCCGTTCTACCTGCGCACCGGCAAGCGGCTGGGCCGCAGGGTCACCGAGGTGGCCGTCGTGTTCAAGCGGGCGCCGCACCTGCCGTTCGACTCGACGTCGACCGAGGAGCTGGGGCAGAACGCGCTGGTGATCCGGGTGCAGCCGGACGAGGGCGTGACCATGCGGTTCGGGTCGAAGGTGCCGGGGACCACGATGGAGGTCCGCGACGTCACCATGGACTTCGGCTACGGGCACGCGTTCACCGAGTCCTCCCCCGAGGCCTACGAGCGGCTGATCCTGGACGTGCTGCTGGGCGAGCCCTCCCTGTTCCCGGTGAACGAGGAGGTCGAGCTGTCCTGGAAGATCCTGGACCCGGTGCTGGACTACTGGGCCAAACATGGAGAACCCGAGTCGTACCCGCCCGGATCCTGGGGGCCGCCGTCGGCCGAGGAACTCCTGGCACGCAGCGGCAGGCACTGGAGGCGCCCGTGATCATCGACCTTCCGTCCACCACCACGTCGCAGCTGAACAAGAAGCTGGTCGAGCTGCGCGAGCGGGGCGGTGCCGTCGCGCTGGGCCGGGTGCTGACGCTGGTCATCGTCGCCGACGACGACGAGCGGCTGGAGGAGGCCATCGACGCGGCCAACGAGGCCAGCCGCGAGCACCCGTCGCGGGTGATCGTGGTGGCCAAGGGCGCCCGCACGGCGGCGCCGCGCATCGACGGCCAGATCCGGGTCGGCGGGGACGCCGGTGCCAGCGAGGTGATCGTGCTGCGGCTGTACGGGCCGCTGGCCAGTCAGGGGCAGAGCGCCGTCATCCCGCTGCTGCTGCCGGACGCGCCGATCGTCACCTGGTGGCCGGGCACCGGGCCGAAGGACCCGGCGCGCGACCCGCTGGGCGAGCTGGCGCAGCGGCGGATCACCGACTCGGCCGCCGAGCGCAACCCGATCCGCGCGCTGAACACGCGGGCCAAGGCGTACACCGACGGCGACACCGACCTGGCGTGGACACGGCTGACCCGCTGGCGTGCGCAGCTGGTGTCGGCGCTGGATCTGCCGCCGTACGAGAAGATCACCGGCGCGACGGTCACCGGCGAGGCCGACTCGCCGTCCACCGAGCTGCTGGCCGGCTGGCTGGCCTATTACCTGAAGGTGCCGGTCAAGCGGGTCAAGACGACCAGCGCGCAGGGCATCGTCTCGGTGACGCTGGACCGCCGGTCCGGGCCGATCGAGCTGCACCGGCCGGACGGGCGGGTGGGCACGCTGACCCAGCCGGGCCAGCCGACCCGGCGGATCTCGTTGCAGCGCCGGGACAACAAGGACTGCCTGATCGAGGAGCTGCGGCGGCTCGACCCGGACGAGATCTACGAGGCGGCGCTGCAGGGTCTCGGCAAGTTCGCGGCCGGGGCCACGGCGAAGAAGAAGGCGCCGGCGGCCAAGAAGAAGGCCGCCGCAAAGGCGGGCTCGTGAGCGCGCCGGAGGTCGTCGTCCACGCCGGCCCGGAGCTGCTGGCGGCGGCCGTCGCCGCGCGGCTGGTGACCCGGCTGGTCGACGTCCAGGCCGCGAAGGGCTCGGCGTCGCTGGTGCTGACCGGCGGCGGAACCGGTATCGCCATCCTGAAGCAGCTGCGGGACTCCCCCGCTCGGGACGCGATCGACTGGTCGCGGCTGGACCTGTACTGGGGTGACGAGCGGTTCGTCCCGGCCGACGACGACGAGCGCAACGAGAAGCAGGCCCGCGAGGCGCTGCTGGACCACGTGCCGGTCGACCCGGCGCGGGTGCACGCCATGGCGGCCTCCGACGGCCCGTTCGGCGACGACCCGGACGCGGCGGCCGCCGACTACGCCAGGGTCCTGGCGCAGCGGGCACAGCCGGAGGACCACGGCAACGTGCCGACGTTCGACGTGACGCTGCTCGGCCTGGGCGGTGAGGGGCACACGGCGTCGGTGTTCCCGGAGTCGCCCGCGGTCTACGAGACCGAGCGGCCGGTGGTGCCGGTGCGCAACTGCCCGAAGCCGCCGCCCACCCGGGTGTCGCTGACGCTGCCCGCGATCCGGCGGTCGGCGGAGGTCTGGCTGGTCACCACCGGCGAGGCGAAGGCGGACGCCGTGGCGCTGGCCCTGGCCGGCGCCGGTGAGGTGCAGATCCCGGTGGCCGGCGCGCGCGGGCGGCGGCGCACCCTGTGGCTGCTGGACCGGGCCGCGGCGGGCAAGCTGTCGAAGGTCTACCAGCCGCCGGTCGGCTGAGGCCCCCAAGCACGTGAAGGCCACCTTCAGCACGTCTCATCTCAGGGTCCCGGCAAAGTCGGGTGGTCCGGAGCGCGCCATTCGCGTTCCGGAAGACGAGACTCGCGTTCCTGAACACGAGACTCGCGGAGAGTGGCCCGTTGGCGCGGGTGCGCCGTTCACGAGCTGGGACGCCGGGTCCGGATGGTGAGTGTCGTGTTCAGGAACGCGAAACTCGTGCTCCGGCCTGGCGCGGTCGCGCGAACGGTCCGTTCGGCCAGCCGATGACGGACTGGTCTCGCGATCTGGGACGGGTGTGCCGGACAGTGGGACCAGGAGGGCAGGAACGTGCAACTTGCGGGTCCGGAACGGTCGACTCGCGGGTCGGGAACGGAGGACTCGCGCGAACGGGCCGTTCACACGGGCAACCAGCACCACGTGAGAACCCGATCCACATGGTGAGTTCTGCGCTCACGCACGCGAGTTCTACGTTCAGGAACGCGAGTTCTGCGTTCCGGTACACGAGTTCCACGCTCGAGACCAGCCACCTCGCCCTGGCCGCCACCGGACTTTGCCGGGGCCCTGACGTCTCATGTGGTGAAGGTGGCCTTCACGAGCTTTTACGTGACCCGGTGCCGCCGCCGACCCCGATCGGCACACAGCACCGGGTCACCCCCAGTGCGCATTGCCGGGGCGGACAGATTGCCCTTTTACCGAAACCGGCCCGGCGATACGACGCCATCCGGGTGCGGCGGCGGCAATTCCCGCACGCATTCCACGCACCCTTTTCCCGCGCATTCACGCTCTCGTTACGTCACTCAAACTAGCGATCCGAGCTTGCAGGAAGCTTGCAGAGAACCGATCCAGTGTCCGGCAACCGGCCGTGCGCGTCCGCTTGACGGTCAACCAGTCCACTGTCCGATAATCGGACACCTGTACGGCTGAACGGCGGGAAAGTTACCGCCGGACCCTACCGACGCGTTAGCATCCGCACATTTGTTCGTTGTTGCGCGTCCCGATCGGGGTGCGCGCACCTCTCACCAGTAAGTCCACAAGACGCGGGGAGGTCCGAACAGTGACCACAGAGGGACTCTCTATACCCGGGATCACGGGCGGCGGGAACAACGTGATCAGCCGGTCGCGCGAGATAACCGTGCCCACCGTCCACTGGCAGCGGTGGCTGCGCAAGCCGGCAGTGCCCGCATTCGCCCTCGACATCGCCTTCGTCGCGCTCGCGGCACTCGACGTCTGGCTCAACTTCGCCCACGACGCCCCCGCCTACAGCGGCTGGCTGTCGGCCTTCTCCTGCGCGGCGCTGCTGTTCCGCCGCAGGCTGCCGTTCCTGGTCGTCGTGGCGACCTTCCCCGGGTTCCTGACCGGGTGGGCCCAGATCGCCGCGATGGTCGCGCTGGGCACGCTGGCACACCAGCGCGGCCTGCGCTGGCAGACGGTCGTCGGGTTCGGGCTGGTCTGGTGCAGCCGGTTCGTCCAGTGGCCGCTGCCCGAGTTCGTCGCCCAGACCTGGCAGGAGCACGTCCTGGCCGGCATCTACGGCGTCGTGGTCGCCGGCATGCCGGTGGCGCTGGGCCTGCTGTTCCGCGCGCGGGCCGAGCTGTCCGAACGGCTGGCCGAACTCGCCGAGAGCCGGGACCGTGAACGCCAGCTGCACGCCCAGGCCATCCGGGCGGAGGAACGCGCGCGCCTGGCCAGGGAGATGCACGACGTCGTGTCCCACGACATCACGCTGATCGCCATGCAGGCGGGCGTGCTGTCGATGTCGTCGGCGGGCGGAGAGGCCCAGCAGGCCGCCCAGACCATCCGCGAGCTGAGCACCCGCACCCTGGAGGAGCTGCGGTCGCTGGTGGGCGTGCTGCGGTCCGGCGTCGACGACGAGAGCACGCAGCCCGGAATCGACCAGCTGCACCAGCTGATCCGGACCTCCGACGTGCCCGTCCAGCTCACCATGGAGCGGCTGCCCGAGCAGCTGCCGTTCCCGGTGTCCAACGCCGCCTACCGCACCGTCCAGGAGTGCCTGACCAACGTCTACAAGCACGCCCCCGGCGCCAAGGCGACGGTCTGGGTAGGCGGCGAGGAGAACGCGCTGGGCGTCGAGGTTCACAACGACCAGCCGTGCGAGCCGACGACCGGCCTGCCCTCGGGCGGGCACGGTCTCACCGGACTGGCCGAGCGGGCCAAGCTGCTCGGCGGCACGTTCGAGACCGAGCCCACCCCCGAGGGGGGCTTCCGGGTCCGCGCCCGGTACCCCCTCTCCGGGGTCGGCTAGTGTCCTGCACCGGAGGTCCGGTGCGTAAGTCGGCGAGTCCAGGTTTCCGCTGGCAAGGCGCCGGTTCGCCCTCGTACTGGACCGTACTCGGGCGGACCGGCAACGCCGCCAGCGGGAAGCTGGGCCGGCGAATTATTCAGCGGATTTCCGGTGCCGGACACTAGCGCACCTGCTCGTCGCGGGGACGGTTGTCGTAGAAGCCGTCCCCGCCCGGGCGGCCGTTGCGGTTGTAGCCGTCGTACTGGTCGTACTTCGCGCCCGCGTTGCCCTCGGCGATGTCCTCGGCGTCGTTCTGCTCGTAGGCCTGCGGTTCGTAGGCGATGCCCCGCGCCGCGATGCCCGGGACGTTCGGCAGGACGCCCTTGTTGACCAGACCGAACGTCTCGCCGAAGTCACGCAGCCCGCCCTGGGGCAGCGGCCCGTTGCGGATCGCGTCGCCCGCCCGCTTGCCGTACTCGCCCGCGTTGTCGATGAGGCCGCGTCCCTTGGCGGCGATGTCGCCGCTGCGCGAACCGGTGCGGGCCGCGAAGTTGCCGACGTCGTCGGCCATCCCGCTGACCTTGTCCGCGCCGCGGCCGACGGCCTTGCCGACGTCGTCGACCTTCGACGCGGCCGCGGCCACGTTGTCCCCCGCCGACGCGATCCTGGTGCCCATGTTGGGCGCGACCTTGCCGACCGCTCCGCCGGCCTTGCCCAGCTTGCTGCCGACCTTGGCGCCCACCGCGGCGATGTCGTCGAGAACCTTGGCCAGGTGCGCGCCTGCCTTGCCGAGCTTGGCCAGCAGCTTGCTGATCTTGGCGCTGATCTCGGCGATCTTCATGCCGATCCGGCCGACGGCGTAGGTGATGTAGCCCGCGACGGTCGCGCCGAAGGAGATCACCGAGGTCGCCAGGGCCGCCAGCGCGCCCTTGATCAGCTCGGCGACGACGGCGGCGATGATGTCCCGGATCAGCGCCCGGCAGGTGGCGACCATCGTGCCCGCGGTGGCGACCACGGCCGCCGCGCTGCCCGCGCTGACGGCCAGTGCCTCGACGCCGGCCGCGCAGTCCTTGACGTTGCGGTCGTAGGCGTCGCGGCCGTCGCCGCACCAGCTCGGCAGGTCCTTCTCGGCCATACCGGGGATTTCCCTGGCCAGCGCCTCGAGGTCGCGCTGCACCTCGGTCCAGGTGTCCGCACCGGCCTGGATGGCCGCCGGGTCGCCGGCGAGCTTGTCGAGAAGGTTGGTCAGCGGGTCGAAGTGCTCGATGAGCCAGCCGACACCCGCCGACAGGGCCGCACCGACCGGGTCCACCGCCACCGCGAGGCCGTCCAGTGCCAGAACCCCCGCGCTGGCGGCGAACTCGCCCCAGTCCTCGTCCTGGATGGCCGCGGCGGTAGCGCGGGCCGTGTCGACCACGCCCGCACCGGCTGTCGCCGTCCTGGCTTCCGCGCTGTCCAGATCCGTCATGGTCACTCCCCTCCCTTGAACGGCTGAGCGAGCGCGTCGTCGGAGGTCTGGTAGAGCTGCCCCGCCTGGCGTACGCAGCCGGCCAGGTCCCGGATGTCGCCCGCGAAGTCGTTCATCTCCCGGACGGCCTCCTGCGAGACCCGCTGCGCGTCACCGGCGAAGAGCTGGCCGACGATGCCGAAGGTGTCGATGCCGAACGTGAACCCGCCGCCCTTCTCGGCGGCGCCGCGGATCCGCTCGGCGATCCCGTCGACCGTGCCGCCGTGCTGCGCCAGTTCCCCCGGCCGGACGGTGTAACCCTTTCCCGGTGCCATGAGTCCGTCTCCCCTCAGTACACGCGCCGCATGAACGTCTGCGGCGGCTCGTCGTCGTCCCCGCCGGCACGTCGCTCGGGTGCCGGGGCCGCCGGGGCCTCCTCCGGCTCCTCGGACGGCAGCTGACTGCGCAGGAAGTCCATGCCGGACTCGCCCGCGACCGGCGCCACCACGGCCATCGCGCGGCGGGCAGCGGCGGCCTGGGCCCGCGCGGCCAGCCGGAGGATCTCGGCGGACAGCTCGGCGCTCTGCCTGCTCATGGCGCGCTGGTCGATCTCCAGCCCGGACAACGCCCCGCCGGCGCCGACGCTGACCCGCACGGCCCCGTCGTCGGACTGCGCTGTCTCGGTCAGCCCGCCGAGTTCCTCCTGAAGTCGCTGGGACTGCTCGACCATCTGCTTGCCCTGCCGTTTGATGTCGGCGAGCCACTGCGGTTCCGGCTGCTCCGTCATGCCCAGTTCCGTCCTAGTCGGGGATCTCGGGACTCCGACGTGCCAGGTGTCACATCGGTTCCCGCTCACCGCGGACGGCGTGCGCGCCACACCAGGCGGATGCCCGCGACCAGCAGCGCGACCGGCAGCCCGGTGGACGTCCACGGCAGGCCGCCCAGTACCACCCACAGCAGGGCGGCGACGGCCACGGCGAGCAGCGTCCAGCCGGCCACGGGCCTGGCCTTCCGCCCGGCGGCGGGTTTGCGGGACCGGACGAGCCCGGCGACGAGCACCAGGTGCCCGGCGACGATCGTGACCCCGGTCAGGGCGGGCTGGTGCGGTACCGCGGCTCCCAGCGCGCCGGTGACGATCAGCCAGTAACCGGTCAGCACGGCGACGGCGGGTCCCGCTCGCGGTGGTCGTCCCCGCCACCAGTACGGCCACAGCAGCGCCACCCCGGCCACCGAGGTGAGCAGCGACCAGCCCAGTGCGGTGTACCGGTGCGGCAGGTCGAGCGCGACCGCGGTGGGCACCCTGGCGCTGCCGTGCTCGACGGCCCGGACGGAACGGCCGCTGTCGCCGGCGGTGAGGTCGGCCGATTCCAGCCTGTGCGTGGTGATCTCGCCGTCCGGCCAGGTGACCCGGGCCTGGCAGGCGACGACCCAGCCGAACAGGTCACCGGACGCGCAGCCGGTCAGCTCGGCCGTGCCTGTCCGGCCGGTCTTGCCGCCGATCAGCGGGGTGGCCGTCAGGAAGACGACGAGCGCGAACACCACCAGGGCGGCCCGGACGGCGCCCTGGACGAGCAGCTGGACGACCACCAGCGCCCGCTCACCGGGGCTCAGAACAGACCAGCGCCGGTGCCCGCGACTGGTCCGTTCGCCGGCACCGGCGCCGGCCGGTGGACTCACCGTGAGTTCAGCTGGTTCAGATCTCGCGGCGCTTGCGCAGGCGCTCCAGCGCCTCGCTGAGGATGGCCTCGCCGTCGGCGTCGCTGCGCCGCTCCTTCACGTAGGCCAGGTGGGTCTTGTACGGCTCCGTACGCGGGGCCGCGGGCGGGTTCTGCTCGTCCTGCCCGCCGGGCAGCCCGCACCGGGGGCAGTCCCACTCCTCCGGAATCTCCGCGTCCAACGCGAACGAGGGCTGGGCCTCGTGCCCGTTGGCGCACCAGTACGACACCCGGCGACGCGGAGCGGCCTCCCCGCGCTCCGACTCGCCCATCGGGCCGGCACCGACTCTGGTGCCCCGAATAGCGTTACCGCCAACCATGAATTGTCACACCCCGGTGTTGATGAGTAACGGCTGGTCAGAGCTTCATGATCAAACCGAGACCGATGATGCTGATCAGCCAGATGGCCCCGAAGAACAGCGTGAACCGATCCAGGTTCTTCTCCGCGACACTCGACCCCGCCAGGCTGGACTGCATGCCGCCGCCGAACAGCGACGACAACCCGCCTCCGCGGCCACGGTGCAGCAGCACCGCGACGATCAGCAGCACGCTGGAGACGATCAACAAAATTTGCAGCGCCAGCTTCATGTCACCCTCAGTGTGTCGTGGAAACCCGTATCCCGCGTCCCGGTTCGCCCAAGGTTACCGGGTGATCACCCGGTTCAGGGCAGCGGCCCGCCGGCGGCCAGCGCGCACAGCTTCGTGAACTCGTCGCCGTCCAGGCTCGCGCCCCCGACGAGCGCACCGTCCACGTTGTCGCACTTGACCAGGTCGGAGATGTTACCCGACTTGACCGAACCGCCGTAGAGAACCCGCACGTCACCCGCGACGTCCGCGCCGTACTTCCCGGCCAGGGTGTCCCGGATCGCGGCGCAGACCTCCTCGGCGTCGGCCGGGGTCGCCACCTTGCCGGTGCCGATGGCCCACACCGGCTCGTAGGCCACGACCACACCGCGTACCTGCTCGGCCTTCAGCCCGTCCAGCCCGGCCACCAGCTGCGCGGTGGTGTGCTCGATGTGGGTTCCGGCCTCGCGGACGTCCAGCTTCTCGCCGACGCACAGGATCGGGGTCAGGCCGTGCTTGACCGCGGCCCGGACCTTGGAGTTGACCAGCGCGTCGTCCTCGGCGTGGTACTCGCGGCGCTCGGAGTGGCCGACGACGACGTAGCTGCAGCCCAGCTTCGCCAGCATCGGGCCGGACACGTCACCGGTGTAGGCGCCGGAGTCGTGCGGCGAGACGTCCTGCGCGCCGTAGCTGAGCAGGAGCTTGTCGCCGTCGACCAGGGTCTGCACGCTGCGGATGTCGGTGAACGGCGGGATCACCGCGACGTCGACCTTCGCGTAGTACTTCTCCGGCAGCGCGAAGGCGATCTTCTGCACCAGCGCGATCGCCTCGAGGTGGTTGCAGTTCATCTTCCAGTTGCCGGCGATGAACGTCTTGCGTGCCACTACTTTCCCTCTTCCAGAACGGAGACGCCGGGCAGCTGCTTGCCCTCCAGGTACTCCAGCGACGCGCCGCCGCCGGTCGAGATGTGCGAGAAGCCGTCCTCGGGCAGGCCCAGCTGCCGCACGGCCGCGGCGGAGTCGCCGCCGCCGACGACGCTGAACCCGTCGCCCCGCGCGATGGCCTCGGCCACCGCCCTGGTCCCGCCGGCGAACGCGTCGAACTCGAACACGCCCATCGGGCCGTTCCAGAAGATCGTCGCGGCGTCGGCCAGCTTGCCGGCGAACAGCTCGCGGGTCTTCGGGCCGATGTCCAGGCCCTGCCGGTCGGCCGGGATCGCCGTGGCGTCGACGGCCTCGTGCTCGGCGTCGGCGGCGAACTCGGTGGCGGCCAGCACGTCGACCGGCAGCACCAGCTCGACGCCGCGCTTGTCGGCCTCGGCCAGGAAGCCGCTGACCTGCTCCAGCTGGTCGGCCTGCAGCAGCGACTTGCCGACCTCGTGGCCCTGGGCCTTGAGGAAGGTGTAGGCCATGCCGCCGCCGATGAGCAGCCGGTCGACCTTGGTCAGCAGGTTGGCGATGACGCCCAGCTTGTCGGAGACCTTGGCCCCGCCGAGCACGACCACGTAGGGCCGGGCGGGCTCCTCGGTCAGCGTGCGCAGCACCTCCAGCTCGGCCAGCACCAGGCCGCCGGTGTAGGCGGGCAGCACGCGGGCGACGTCGAACACCGACGCCTGCTTGCGGTGCACCACGCCGAACCCGTCGGAGACGAACGCGCCCGCGTCGCCTGCCAGCGCGGCCAGCTCGCCGGCCAGCTCGGCCCGCTCCTTCTCGTCCTTGCTGGTCTCGCGGGCGTCGAAGCGCACGTTCTCCAGCAGTGCCACCTGGCCGTCGCCGAGCGCGTCGACCACGGACCGGGCGCCGGGACCGACCAGGTCGGCCGCCAGCGGGACCGCGGTGCCGAGCAGCTCACCGAGCCGCGCGGCGACCGGCGCCAGCGAGAACTTCGGGTCCGGCTCGCCCTTGGGCCTGCCCAGGTGGGCGGTGACGATGACCTTCGCACCCGCGCCGGCGAGCTTGCGCAGCGTGGGCAGCGCGGCGCGGACGCGGCCGTCGTCGGTGATGGTCTCGCCGTCGAGGGGGACGTTCAGGTCGGCGCGCACAAGGACGCGCCGACCCGAGACACCCTCGGCGATCAGGTCGTCGAGAGTCCGCACCATGATCAGGACAGCTTGCCGCCGACGAGCTTGACCAGGTCGGCGAGGCGGTTGGAGTAGCCCCACTCGTTGTCGTACCAGCCGACGACCTTGACCTGGTTGCCGATGACCTTGGTCAGCGGTGCGTCGTAGATGCACGACGCCGGGTCGGTGACGATGTCGGCGGACACGATCGGCTCGTCGCTGTAGCGCAGGATGCCGTTGAGCGGGCCGTCGGCGGCGGCGCGGTAGGCGGCGTTGATCTCGTCCAGCGTCGCGGCCTTGGACAGCGTGACGGTCAGGTCGGTGGTCGAGCCGGTCGGCACCGGAACCCGCAGCGCGTAGCCGTCCAGCTTGCCGTTGAGCTCGGGCAGCACCAGGCCGATCGCCTTGGCGGCGCCGGTCGAGGTGGGGACGATGTTCAGCGCGGCGGCGCGGGCGCGGCGCATGTCCTTGTGCGGCGCGTCCTGCAGGTTCTGGTCCTGCGTGTAGGCGTGGATGGTGGTCATCAGGCCCTGCTCGATGCCCCAGTTCTCGTGCAGCACCTTCGCCAGCGGGCCGAGGCAGTTGGTGGTGCAGGAGGCGTTGGAGATGATCGTCTGCGACCCGTCGTACTTGTCGTCGTTGACGCCCAGCACCACGGTCAGGTCCTCGCCCTTGGCCGGGGCGGAGATGATGACCTTCTTGGCGCCACCGGCCACGTGGGCCTTCGCGGCGTCGGCGTTGGTGAAGAAGCCGGTGGACTCCACGACGACGTCCACGCCCAGGTCGCCCCACGGCAGGTTGGCCGGGTCCTTCTCGGCGAGGGCCTTGATGGTCTTGCCGCCCACGACGATGCCCTCGTCGCTGACGCTGACCTCCTCCGGGAAGCGTCCGAGGATGCTGTCGTACTTGAGCAGGTGGGCCATGGTGCTGACGTCGCCGAGGTCGTTGAACGCGACAACCTCGATGTCGTGACCGCCGGCCTGCACGGCCCGGAAGAAGTTGCGGCCGATCCGACCGAAGCCGTTCACACCTACGCGAACCGTCACTGCTGCCACTCCTCTGCGGCTCGACCCGGCTGCACCGGGGAACTTGCGGGTGACCCAACCCTAGCGTTGGGCGGACTGGGCCTTTCCGTTGCCCCGAGGAGACTTCCATCACCCCAGGTCCCGGGTCAAGAATCGATCAAGACGCCCAGTGTTTTCAGGGGTTTCCCGAGAGTTCCTTCTCCAGCGGGGTGCGAAAGCGCGGGGTCACCCTGACCTCGCCGAGCCAGGCGGTCAGCCGCGCGGCCTCGGCCTCGACCGCTCGGGTGACCTCGGCGCCGACGTCGGACAGGATTCTCGTCACGACTTCGCCGTCGGCACGCTGGGCCCAGCCGCCGACGACCCGGCCGTCGGCCCACACCGTCGGCCCGGCGTTGCCGCTGCGGTCGAACAGTGCGGCCTGGTGGCCGTCGAGGAACCAGTCGCGCCGCTGCCAGCCCATCGGCGTCGGGTCCAGGGCGGGCAGCAGCGCCACCCACGGCTCGGGCTCCGGGACGGGTTCGGTGTCGCCGGCGAGCAGCACGCCGGGCTCGCCGTCGAGGTCGGCCTCGGCCAGGTCCAGAGCGGCCAGCGCCTGCTTGGTCTGGGCGGCCGTCCAGCCGGTCCACCAGCGCAGGTCGGACACCGGCGCGGGTCCGAACGAGGTCAGCCAGTGCCGGGCCAGCTCGGTCCGCGCGGTGACGGGGTCCAGTTCGGGCAGCCCGCCGGGCAGCCAGGTGTCCAGGGTGGCCCAGTGGTACTGGCTGGACAGCCACGAGCCGCGCGGCCGTCCGCGCACGATCCGGCCGCGCAGGCCGAGCAGGTAGAGCACGCGGCTGGTGACGTTGCCGATGGCCTCGTAGGGCTTGCCCTTCGCCATGATCAGCTGCTGGCGCAGCCGCGGAACCTCGGCGGACAGCTCCGCGCCGGTCGCCTGGCCCCTGGCCCGCAGCGCGCGGAGGGTGGCCTCCTCGGTCTCGGCCAGCCACTCCGCGGCGCCGGGCACGTTGTCCGGGTGGCCCTGGCTGGACAGGTGACTGATGAGCAGCGTGCGCTGCTTGCGTTCGACGTCGAGAGCGGCACCGGCCTGGGCCCGCGCGGCGACGGCGACCGGCAGGACGAACATGGTGCGCCGCATGCACAGCATCCGCAGCAGCGTGCGGTCGTCGTAGAGCGCCCGCTCCACCTCGGCCACGCTCGGTTCCCGCAGGCGCGCGGCCGTCGAGAGGTACACCGTGGCCGGGTCGGTGGCGTGCAGGGCGACCAGCGCGCCGGCCACCTCCTCCGGTGTGCCCGCCCGGGTGGCCAGCCGGTGCCGTACCCCCAGCCGCGCCCGCCGCTGCGCCACCGTCACCCGCACTGCCATGGCCCGGTTGCTACGACTCGCGGGCGAAGACGCGGGTGGCCGAGACGCGGGCCGTGCCGTCCGGGTCGCCCAGCTCGTCCAGCCCGGCGCGGATGGTGGCGTCGACGGACAGGTACTTGCGCCCCGCCCGCAGGTCGGCGTCGTTGCGCAGCCGGACGATGAGCGGGAACTCCGACAGCGCGCCCGCGTCGAACAGGCCCGTCGTGTACACCAGCTGCACGCCCAGTGCGGTGGCCACCGCGCGCTGCAGCTCCAGCAGGTAACCCGCCGACGCGCGGCCGATCGGGTTGTCCAGGAACAGCACGCCGGAGTGCGGCGTGCGTACCCGGCCGCGGTTGTTGGCCCGCAGGGCGGCCAGCGTGCAGTACAGGATGATCGCCGCGGTCAGCTGCTGGCCGCCGGAGAACACGTCGCGGATCTCCGACACCCGCTGCCGCTCGGTGCGCAGCACCGAATCCGGTTTGAGCATGTCGACCCGGAAGCCCTTCGGCACCGCCGCCAGCACCGACCGCAGCAGCAGCGACATGCCGTCCCGCTTGACCTCCCTGCCGTCGGCGGTCCGCCCGCCCGCCGCCTCGTCGACGACCTCGCCCAGCCGCTCGGCCAGCGCCGCGTCCTCCAGCTCGGTGAACCGGATCCGCAGGAACTCCTGCCCCGACCAGTCCCCCAGCCCGTCGGGCAGCCGGGACACCCGCTGCGCCGAGCGCAGCGTGCGCAGCGCGCCGTCGACCATGCTCTGCAGCCGGGTGATGATCCCGGACCGGTGCCGGTCGATCTGGTCGAGGTCGTCGGTGAGCGAGCGCAGCCTGGGCCGCAGCGCGGCGGCCCACTCGGCGGCGTGGCCGGGCAGGCTGTCCCGGCGCACCGACACGACCTGCTGGCGCACCGGGGTGTCCAGCTTCTCGAACCGCTTCTCGGTGGCGTACTGGGCCAGCGCGTCGGCGGCCGAGCGCACCCGCTTCTCGGCGGTGTCGACGGCCTGCTGCGCGGTCTCCAGCGCGGTGGTCAGGGCGTTGTACCGGGCCCTGGCCTGGTCCAGCCCTCCGTCGAAGGCGCCCGCCGTCGCGTCGCCCTCGGGCATGGCCTCGGCCAGCATGCCGAACCCGGACGCCGACCGGCTCGCCTGTTCCAGCGCCCGCTTGGCCTCGGCGTGCCGTTCCTTCAGCTCCTCCCACGACCGCGCGGCCGCCGACGCCTCGGCGCCCGCGGCGTCGATCAGCTCGTGCGCGTGGTCGAGGTCGCGGGGCCGCTCGGTGACGTCGACGGCACCCGGCGCGGGCGGCAGCTGGTCACGTTCGGCCTTGCGGGTGGCCACCAGCGCGATGACCTCGGCGCGTTCCTCCTCGACGGCGGCGAGCACCCGGCCCGCGCGGGCCTGCGCGGCGGCGCGGGCCGAGGCGTCCGAGCCGTCCGGGGTGTCCAGCAGCTCGGTGGCCCGGGCCCGCACGGCGTCCGGCAGCGCTGCCACGGCGGTGCTCGCGGCCGACTCGGCCAGCTCGGCCTGTTCCAGCTCGGCCCGCAGATCGCTGCCGACCTCCACCTTCGCGTACGCCTCGGCGGCCGAGGTGTAGGCCCGGCGCAGCGCGTCGACCGGCTCGTCCGGCGCGGGCATGTCCTCGGTGACGTCGGCCGCGCCGGGCAGCTCGGCCAGTTCGGCGCGGGCGGTACTGACCGTGCGGGCGTGCCCGTCGGCGGTGCGCTGCTCCTCGGCTGCCCGGTCGCGCTGCCGCGCGGCGGTGGCGGCGGCCTCCGCCGCCTGTGCCTCGGCCCGCTCCACCGCGTCGGCGGCCCGCTCCGCCTCCTCGGTCCACTGGGCCACCCGGGCGGCGCGGGCGGCGAGCTGGTCGAGCCTGCGCGAGGTCTCCTCGGCCTCGCGCAACGCCGTCCGCAGCGCGGGGATCCGCTCCCCCAGCGTGCGCCGGGCCGTGGCAAGCCGCTCCAGTTCGGCCGTGGCGTCGGCGAGCGCGGCCTCGGTGCGGTCCCGCTCGGCGCGGGCCTGCTGGGTCTGCTCGGCGAGCACGGCGATGCTGCCCGGCGGGTAGTCCTCCCGCCAGGCGGCGACCTTCCAGGACAGCGCGGTGTCGGCGGCGACGGCGTCGGACAGCTCGCCCAGCCGCTTCTGCCGGGTGGCGTGCCGGGTGCGGATCTCCTCGCGTTCGGTCTCGGCGGCGTCCTCGTCGTACATGGCCGGGTTGGGCGGGACGACGAACTCGACCCCGGGGGCGGCCGAGTCGCCGTGCACGGCCGCCGTGGTGCCGACGGCGATGGCCGCGCCGGGCAGCAGGCGCCGCTCGGTCAGCACCTCCCGTGCCCTGGTGACCTGGCTGTCCTCATTCAGCAGCACGCCCGCGACCAGGTGCGGTACCCGCTCCAGCGCACCCGCGCGCGTCTTGGCGTCCACTGTGGACAGATACCGCCAGCCGGACCACGCCGTGATCCCGGCGTCCTCCAGCACGTCCAGTGCCGCCTGGACCTCCTCCGGCGGCGGCAGCAGGCCCCCGGAACCGAGCGCGGCCAGCGCGCGCTCGTCGGCCGACTCCTCCATCCGCAGCGAGGTCTGCTCGCGCTCGGCGACCGACCGCGCCTGCGCGAGCCGCTCGGTCAGCACCGGCGCGTCGGTCTCCAGCGCGACGTCGCCACTGCCCAGCAGCTCGACCAGCCGCGGTTCGGCGGCGAGGCTGTCGGTGCGGCGGTGGGCGCGGTCGAGGTCCTCGGCGAGCCGTTCGTGGCGGTCACGGGCCGACCCCGCGGCGCGGTGCGCGTCGTTGACGGAGGCCTGGGCGGCGGCGTGCTGCTCGGCCACCCGTTCCAGCTCGGCCTCCCGGCCGGCCAGTTCCTCGGCCGCGGCCTCGACCTGCCCGCGGGCCGTGCGGGCCGCCTCGCCGACGTCGGCACCGGACGGCAACAGTCCGGCGGCCACCGCCTCGGAGATCTCGGCCCGCACCTCGGCGACCCTGGCCTTCAGGCCGTCGGCCTCGGCGCGGCGGGTCGCGGCGAGCGTGGCCGCCTCGTCCCGGTCGGCCTGGGCCCGGTCGGCCTCGGCGCGGCAGGCGGCCGACGCCTGCTCGGCGCGTTCAGCCTGGCCCTGCGCCCGCACGGCAAGCTCCAGCAGCCCGCGGGCCAGCGCGGTCGCGGCCGCCTGCTTGGCCTCCAGCGCCGGGCGCGCCTTCTGTTCCCTGCCGCCGACCAGCTCCCGCAGGTCGGCCGCCCGCCGGGCGGCACCGAGGTGGGCCAGCACGGTGCCGGTCTCCCGCCAGGCCTCCGCCTCGGCCTTGGCCCGCACCAGCTCGGCGTCGACGCGCTGCTTCGCCGCCTCGGCCTCCTCCAGCCGCATGCCGGCGGCGATCCGGCGCAGCTCCGTCACCGCGGCGGTGCGGCGGCGGTGGTCGCCCTCGGCCAGCCGCACGGCCTGGTCCAGTTCCTCGACGTGGGCCTCCAGCCCGCCGAGGCGGTCGGACTCCAGCCTGTCGCGGGCGGCGACCTCGCCGGAGAACGCGCGCAGGTCGGTCTTCGCGGCCTCGGCCAGCTTGCGTGAGGCCGCGGCCATCGACTCCTCGTCGGCCAGCGGGCCGAGCAGGTCCAGCGCGCCTGCGACGAAGTCCTTCTCCGCCAGCAGGTCCCCGCGCTGGGCGAGGTTGTCCGCGTAGGTGGCCAACACCTCGGCGAGATCCCTGGGGTCGTCCTCGGACACCACGGCCCGCAGCAGGAACTCGACGAACGCCTCGTCGGTGTTGAACGCGAACGCGTCGGCGGCCTCGCCCTCGCCGGCGTTCATGGCGCGCTGGTAGCGGAACAGCTCGGTGTCCAGGCCGAGCATGTCCAGCCGGGCGGTCCACTCGCTGTGCTTGCGGGTCCAGGACAGCTCCAGCTCCGGCTCGGCGAGGTGCGCCTGGGCGAGCTTGTCGTGGTAGCCCGACATCGTGAGCAGCCTGCCGTCCACGGTCAGCGGCAGCGATTCCAGGTCCAGCGCGGCCGTGGGCCGGAAGCAGTACCAGGAGTCGATGAGGTTGGCCGGGTCGGAGGACACGACATGCCCGCGCCACTCGGAGACCTTGCCGGTGATGACCCGCTCGCCGGTGCCGGTGTGCTGCCACTCCAGCACGACGTGCGCGACGTCCTTGGCGCCGACGAACTTCTCCAGCACGCGGGTGCTGGTGGTGCCGACGACCTGGCGGCGGCCGGGCAGCATCACCGAGAAGATCAGCTTGATCAGCACCGACTTGCCGCCGCCGTTTTCCAGGAACAGCACGCTGGCGGGAGACGGCCGCCGCGGCGGTCCCTGCCCGGCGGCGTGCACCCCGGCGGCGAACAACGCGTCCTGCTGGGGCGCGGTGATGACCGGGCCGACGCCGCTGAAGTCGAGCAGGACGTCCTGGTAGCGCGCGCCGGCCGGGCCGACCGAGTGCAGCCGCACCCGCGACAGTTCGTACATGGGTCCCCTCTAGTGCAACGTATCCGGCGCGGCGGCGCGCAACGTGCCCGCGCCGTCGGCCACCGACACCACGTTCAGCGCCAGCAGTTCCTCGAACGCCGCGTCCGCGGCCAGTTCCCGCACCTGCACCTGGTAGCGGTGCGTGGTCCGGTAGGTGCCGCCCTGCTCGGCACTCATGTGCACCAGGAATCCTTGCTCGGCGAGGAAACGCAGTGCCCTGGCGACCATTCCCCTGGTGGTGTCCGAGGAGAGCCTGCCGTCCTTGGTCGCCGCCGCGGACGGGCGGCGGGCGTAGGCACGCCAGGCCTGTTCCAGCTCCGGCGCGTCGGCGAGCGGGTCGTTGTTGGCCTCGGCCTCGGCGGCCCGTTCGTCGAGGATGCGGCACGCCTCGCGGACCATCGCGTCGACCTGCTCGACGTTGACCCGGCCGACGTAGGTGTCGTTGGCCAGGTCGTCCGGGCGGGGGAAGCCGAGCGCGGCGACGGCCAGGTGCACCAGCCCGTGCAGCACCTTCTCGGTGTCGCGGCGTTCGCGGATCTTGCTCTGCCGGGCGTAGGAGTCCATCTTGATCTCGAACACGGACTCGTCGGTGGCGGCCAGCACGGCGCCGGACTGGCTGCTCACCTCCAGCACCATCAGCCCGAGCCCGGCGGCGACGGCGTTGGTGAGCTGTTTGAACGCGCTGTCCTCGCCGTAGCGGCGGACCAGGTCGCCGTAGACGACGTCGCGTGCCGGGATCTGCTTGGGCCGCAGGCCGAACGAGATCAGCCGGGCCGCGGCCTCGGCGTCGGCGTTGGTGGCGCTCACGCCGCTCCCTCCCCTGTGTCGTCCGGCCGGTCCAGCGCGGCCGTGGCGAGCAGCAGGTCGGCCCCGCCGAACTCGCCGTCGGTGAACTCGGTGCCGTCGTCGACGGCGACCAGCAGCTGCCGGTCGCCCTGCCGCAGCGCGGCGCCGACCTCGGAGCCGTAGGCGTGCACGGCGCGCAGCGCGACCAGCCGGGGCAGCACCGGGTCGAGGCGACGAGCCTCGGCGATCAGGCCGGACAGCCGCCGGGGCACCTCGGGCAGGTCCAGCAGCTCGTCGGCCAGCCGCCACTGCTCGTCGCTGTAGCGGTCGGTCTCCTCCGCGGGCAGCAGCTCCGGTTCGGGGACCTCGCCGACCAGCTGGTCGCGTTCCGGCGCGGGCCGCAGCAGCAGCGACACCAGCGCGGGCAGCGACGGCACGGTGGGCGCGGACACGCCGATGCCCGCCTGGAAGAACGCCGTCGCCGGGCCGAGCGCGTCGGCGAGCGGAAGCCCCAGCGTCGGGTTGAGCAGCTGGCCGAACAGGTCGATGGCCGAACGCTGCGGTGGCCCGGAGAACTGCTGGCGGTCCTGCTCGGCGCGGAACACCGCGCCCGCCGCCTGCAGCCGGGCCTGCAGCTGGGTGTGCCTGCGGATGCAGTCGCCGACGATGTCGACCAACTCGGCCGCGCGGCGCTTGCGGTCGGCGTCCTCGGCCTCGTCGCGGGCGGTGGTGATGTTGCGCAGGATCGCCGTCTCGGAGCGGAAGCGGGACTCGATGTGCGACAGCGCCGAGTCGAGCAGCTCGGGGATCTCCCGCTCCCAGTCGACGGCCCGGACGTCGCGGCGGGTGGCGTCCAGCTTGGCCCGCAGCGTCTCGCCGTACTGGACGGTGCGGTAGCGGGCCTGCTCGGCGGCGAGCTTCGCGTCGGCGAGGCGGCCGCGGTTGATCAGGTTCTCCAGCTTGACCTCGGCCGCGATCTGGGCCGATTCGACGTCGGTGTCCAGTGCCCCGACCAGGACGTTGATGGCCTCGTCGGTGGCCCGCAGGTACACCTCGCCGTCCGGCGCGGCCAGCTCGACCAGCAGTTTGAAGTCGAACGCCCGGCGCTGGTAGGCGCCGCCGGCGCCGACACTGCCGTAGACCCGGCGGAAGCCGCGGTCGGTGGTGCCGACGTTGATCAGGTTGTCCAGCACCCAGCGGGCGACCTGGGTGTGCTCGTCCGGGCCGCGGCCGGGTGCCTGCGCGGCGACGAACGGCGTGACCCGGCGGATGACCTCGCCGTGGTCGGCGCCGGTGTCGAAGTCCATCGCGATGGTGACCTGGTCGATGGTGTGCAGGGCGACCTCGGCCATCTGATAGACGGTGGCGTCGGCCCAGTCCAGCTTCGCCTTGCGGGCGTCGAGGTCGTGCAGCGGAGCCGTGCAGGCGAGCGCCTTCAGCCGACGGGTCAGCCCCTCGTCGGCGAGTCCCCCGCCGATCAGCTCGTCTGCACGCACAGCGAGCCAGGTTAGCCGCCGTCACCCGGTCGGCGCGCGGGCAGGGCGGGGGCACCACCCGCCGGGGGTGTTCGGCACTCACCGACTCCAGCGGGCTGACGAAAATCTCCAGCCACACTGAAGATCAACATCTTAGTGTTCACGTCCGGCCGTCAGGAACGAACCGGCACGGGAGGTGACATGAAGAAGATCGTCGTTCGCAAGGCGGAGCCCATCCGCCCGACGAGCCAGTACTGGCAGTGACCCGAGCACGCCCCGACCGGTGCCGGCAGGCCCCCCTGCCGGCACCACCTGGCCGGCGCAGAGGAGGAATGAGCTGTGGGGACGTCCGAACCCGGCGAAACCGAACCGCTGGCCCTGCATCCGCTGACCTATCTGGCCGACGGCGGCGAGGTGGTGGTCGGCCGTGCGGACACCGGCACCTGCGCGGTGTTCCCCGCGGACGGCGCGGCGTTGCTGGCCGAACTGGAGAACGGCCGCACGGTCGCCGACGCTCGTGACTGGTACCAGCGGCGGTTCGGGGAGACCGTCGACATCGCGGAGTTCACCGCCACGCTGCGGGAACTGGGGTTCGTCAGGGACGCAGGCGACACGCCGGTGCGCGGGGTCCGGTGGCAGCGCCTGGGACGTGCCCTGTTCTCGCCGGTGGCGTGGTGCTGTTACGGCCTGCTCCTGGTCGCCGCGGTGGCGGTCTGTATCGCCGACACCCGGCTCGTCCCGCAGCGCGACCATCTGTTCTTCTCGTCCTACCTCCTGCTCGTCCAGCTCACCTTCACCTACGGTCAGGTGCCCAGGGCCCTGCTGCACGAGCTGTTCCACCTCCTCGCGGGACGGCGCATCGGCGTCGGGTCACGCATCCGGGTGAGCCAGCGGTTCTACTTCGTGGTGTTCGAGACGACCCTGGACGGGCTGGCCGTCCGCCCGCGGCGGCAGCGGTACCTCCCGTTGCTGGCCGGAATGCTCGCCGACGTCCTCGTGGCGGCGGCCCTCACCGTCGCCGCCTACCTGCTGCGTGCCGGGGACGGCTCCCTGACGACGGCCGGCCGGCTCTGCCTCGCGCTGGCGTTCTCCACCCTGCTCGGCCTCGGCTGGCAGTTCTTCGTCTTCCTGCGCACCGACATCTACTATCTCGTCGTCACCGTCACCGGCTGCACCGATCTCCACGAGACAGCGAAAGTGCTGCTCCGCAACCGGTTCTGGACCGCGGTGGGCCGGCCGGGCAGGGCCACCGACGAGTCCCTGCTGCATCCGCGCGACCGGTCGGTCGCGCGGTGGTACGCGCCGCTGATGGTCCTCGGCTACCTGGCGATGGCGGTCGCGCTCGCCACGGTCGTGCTGCCGGTGTTGTGGACGTTCGCCTCCACCGCGTTGTCGACCCTCGTGGACGACACCGTGCCGGCCGCCCGGCTCTGGGACGCCGCCGGGTCGCTCGCCCTCACGTTGTTCCTGCCCGCTGTCGCCGGCCTGCTCGCCGTGCGCTCCCACCGTAGCCGTACCTCGAACCCCGGGACATCCCATGACCGATGACATTGTGCTGGCCGATGTCGACGCCCACGCGCGGCTGCGCGGGCCGTTCACCGCGGCGGGCGCCCTCATGCGGGCGATCGTGCCCGATGCGCTGACCCACCACCCCGAACTCGTCCGGCGCTACGACATCGAGATCGTCACCGCCGCACCCGACCTGGCCGGCCTGGTCGGGTGCCACCGGCGGACGCTGACCGCGGACGAGCCCGTGGAAAGCCGGATCAGGCAGTACCCGGCCGAGCGCACGCTGTCGATCTGCCACGGCCTCGCCGAGTTCGTCGGCGAGTACGCCGCCGGACTCCGCGGGCCGCTGTCGCTGATCATCCGGCGGGCCGCGCACGCCGACCGTACCGACGCCGACTGGCTGGCGATCCTCTCCCGCCGCGCCGATCCCCGGCACCTTCGGATCGTGGTCCACGACGGGGACACCGGCGCGGAGTCCGGCTCCGCCGACCTGGCCGTGCGCTACGTCGAGGGTGACTGCACGAGCACCGATCCGCGGCAGCGTGCCGCCTACGAGGCGTTGCCGGTGGCTGACCGCGAGCGCCTGCACGACCAGCGCGCCAAGGAGCTCACCGCCCGCGGCGACGAGTCGTTGCGGCTCGGCGCCATCCCGTTCCATCTCGAACGCGGCAGCGACCCCGGCGCCGCCCGCGAAGCGCTCGAACACGCCATGGCCCACTGCCGTCGGCACGACCTGCTGCACGGGCTGCTCGACCTCGCTCAGCGCTACCGCAAGCTGGTGGACTGGGCCACGATGCCGGAGAAGTGTCTGCTGGCGACGCGGAACCTCACCGCCGCGCTGGCGATGCTGGGCCGGATCGACGAGGCCGACGACGTCTGGGAAGGCGCCTGCGCGGAGTCCTCCATGCCGCGTCTGCACTCGCTCACCGCGACCAGCCGGGCCGTGTATCACTCGCGGTACAGCAACCGGAGTGTCCGGAATCTGCGCGCGGCCAAGGCATGGGGGAACCTGGCCGTCGTGCTGGCCGGGCAGAACCCCGACCCGCGGCAGGGCCCGTTCGACCGCGCCTGCGCCGACAACGCGCTGGCGCTGGTCGACATGCATCTCGGTGACGACGACGCCGCCATGCGAAGGATCGACGCCGCGCTGGAGTATCTCGGCGCCCTGACCCCGCGGGACTACCCGCTGCTGCGCTCGGTCCTGCGCTCCAACCGGGCGCAGCTGCTGGCCCGGATGGGCAAGCTGACCGAGGCCGTCGCCGAATACACCGCCGTCCTGGCCGACGACCCGCACCACATGCACTACCTCGTCGACCGGGGAACGCTCTACCGCAGACTGGGGCGCCACGACGAAGCCATGGCCGACTACACGGCGGCCGGCCGAGCGGGCCCGCCGTCCCCGGAGCCGTACTACAACCGGGCGCTGGTGCGGCTCGACCTCGGCGACAACGCCGGAGCGATCGAAGACCTCGGGTACGCGATCGAACTGCGCCCGTCGCCCGACGCCTACCTCAACCGGGCGGCCGCCTCGTTCGAGCTGGGCGATCACGTCGCCGCCGCCGCGGACGTCGAGTCGGGACTGTCCCTCGACCCGGACCACGCCCACCTGCTGTGCCTGCGCGGCCTGCTCGCCCTGTCCGCGGACGACCCAGCGGCGGCACGGCGCGACTTCGAGGAGGCCCTGCGCCGCGACGAGACGCTCGCCGCGGCCTGGGCCAATCTCGGTGTCCTCGCGTTCGAGCGCGGCGACGTCGACGAGTCGCTGCGTCACCTGGACCGGGCACTGTCCATCGAGGACGATCCGGAGGTGCGTGGCAACCGCGGCTTCGCCCGCCAGCACGCCGGGCTGTTCACCGAGGCGATCGAGGACTACACCGTGGCGCTGGAGGGCGATCCGGAGGACCGCGCCGAACTGCTGCGCCGCCGGGCGTACTGCCGCGAGCGGCTGGGACACGACGCCGGAGCCGCCAGGTCCCGGGTGGCCGGTGACGCGCCCGCTGGGTAGGTTCGCGCAATGCGGAAGATGACCAGGGACGAGTGGTGGGCGTTCGCGTCGGAAGGCACCCGGACGGGGCGGCTCGGGGTCGTCCACTCCGACGGCGGGCCGAGGGTCACCCCGATCTGGTTCGTGCTCAACGAGGGCCCCGGCGGTGACGAGCTGATCTTCAACACCGGGGCGACGTCGCTGAAGGGCCGCGCGCTGCGGCGTGATCCCCGGCTGTCGGTGTGCGTGGACGACGACCGCCCGCCGTTCTCCTACGTGCAGTTCCTGGCCACCGCGACGTTGTCCGAGGACATGGACCTGATGCGCGAGTGGGCCACCCGCATCGGCGGGCGCTACATGGGCGCGGACCGGGCCGCGGAGTTCGGCGCCCGTAACGCGGTGCCGGGCGAACTGCTGGTGCGCGCCCGCATCGACCGGGTGATCGCCCACGCCGGCGTGGCCGACTGAGGCGCGGCCCAAGCTCGTGAAGGCCACCTTCATTACGTGAGACGTGGTGAAGGTGGCCTTCACGTGCCTTGACGGTTGGCGGGGTGGGCGTCCCGGTCAGGACAGGGCCGCGGCGACGGCGGCGCCGGTCTCCCGCTTGGCCAGGTAGAACGTGGCCTCGTGGGGCTTGGCCCCGTTGTCGACGGTGTAGCCGGACTCCAGCACGCCGTCGGCGCCGGGGAACAGGGCGGTCAGATCGGGCCGGGCGGCGACCAGGTCGTCACGGTCGGCGAGGTTGACCCACCGGGCCAGCATCGGCGGTACCGCCGGCGGCTGCGGACGGGTGCGCTCGTAGACCACCGTACGCAGGCCCAGCGGCGAGCCGAGCGTGACCAGCAGCGGCAGCGGACGGCCCAGCCGGTGCACGGCCTCGTAGGCGACGACCGAGCCCAGCGAGTGCCCGACGATCACCTGGGTGTCCGGCCCGACGTGCTCGGCGACGCGCTCCTGCACGGCCTCGCGCACCGCCTCGTCGGTGAGGTACAGCGTGACCTGCCGCAGCGCCTTGACCACCACCCGCTCGGCGAGCGCCACGCCGAACCGGGCGAACGGCCGCAGCCGTGACAGGGCGTTGAGCACCGGCCGCAGCGCGGCCCGCACGCCCTGCTCCTCCCCTGCCGGCCCGGCCAGGAACGCCAGTTCCCGTGCGGCCGTGGCCCGGTCGCGCTCCCGGCTGGCGTCGGCGGCCGCGCGGTTCAGCCACTCCAGGGCCAGCGCCTCGGCGAACGGCCACTCCGCCGCGGTCAGCTCGTCACCGTCGCCCTGCTGGCCGCGCCGCAGGAACAGGTCGCCGTAGAACGCCATCCGCGCGGGCCCCGGCCTGCCGTCGCGCCACAACGCGTCGGCCAGCTCCGGCCTGCCCGCCAGCCGGACGCCGCCCGCCAGGCTGGGCAGCCACTCGGCCTCCAGGGAGTCCGGCGACTTCTGCTCCTGCGCGATGCCGTGTACCAGAACGATCCGTGCCACGACGCACAGTATTGTCGACGCCGTGGGTGAGCGGAGGGCACTCGTGATCGCGTCGCAGTGCGCGACGCGCAACCTGCTGTCGTTCCTGCCCGAAACCGCCCGCGAGCTGGCCGGCGTGCTGCTCGACCCGGACATCGGCGGCTGCGTCCCGGCCCTGCCCGACGGCCGCGACCTCGTGGTGGACCCGACCGCGGTCGAACTCGACGACGCGGTCACGACGGCGTTCGAACGGGCCGACGAGGACGAGGCCACGCTGTTCCTGGCTCTGGTCGGCCACGGCGACTACCGGGACGACGACTTCTACTTCCTCCCCAGGGACGCCACCGAACCGGTGAGCAGCCGCACCGGGTTCCTGCTGGCCCAGCGGGTCAAGGAGCTGCTGGGCCGGTACTCGATGCTGGACGGATTGGTGGTGCTGCTGGACACCTGCCACGCCGCGGTCGGGGCCGAGCAGGCCGCGGCGCGGTGGATCCGCATCGTCGGCGAGGCCGGACGGCGGTTCGAGGTGCTCACGGCGTCGGACCACCGGCCGGCCGCCGACGGCTGCTTCTCCCGTTCGCTCGCCAGGACGCTGCGGGCAGGCCAGGCGGAACTGGGTCAGCGGCTACGGGCGCCGGACCTGAAGCGGGTGGTGGCGCAGGCCTGCCCGGACCAGACCGCGCTGCACCTGGCGTTCGACGGTGTGCGGCAGGTCGCCGACGGGGACGAGGGCCTGTGGCTGGCCTACAACACCGCCGATGTCGTGCGCCGCTCCCCGCTGTGGGGCAGCCCGGTGGCGGTGCCGGTGGAGAAGGCGGCCCGCGCCTACGAGCCCGGCCCGGAGCTGGGCGAGGTGCTCAGCGCGCTGTACGGCCCGGCATGCCTGATCGCGGTGACCGGTGACCGGGCGCGCGAGCTGCTGGCCGCGCTGGCCTGGCCGCAGGCCGCGCCCCAGCACGTACCGCCGCAGCTGCTGCAGGCCGCGTTGTTCCTCGCCGGGTCCGACACCGTCGACGCGGCGGTGCGCGAGCTGCGACGGCAACTACGGCACACCGTGCCCGGGTTCGCCGGGAGCACGGTCGATTCCACCGCCGAACCGTTCGACAGGGAGATCGCCGGGCCGCTGAGCCGGCTGCCGTCCCAGCCGGTCCGCATCGCCGTCGGGGGCGCCGACACGCTGGCGGCACGGACCCGGTCCTGGCTGCTGGCCGAACTGGAGCGGCTGGCCGGCGAGAACCCGGGCGTCCGGGTGGTCGTCACGACCGACGACCCACCGCCCGGCTGGACCGTGGTCCGGACGCCGACGGTATGGATGGCCGGGGCGGGACTCGGCCGGCCGGCGCCGCCCGGCCCACGACCGTACCCTCCGCTCCCGCGCGAAGGCCTGCCGGTCGTACCTCGGGTCCTGGAGGCGGTGCCGCCCGGGGTGTTCCTGCCGCTGCGGGTCCTGACCGCGGCCTCCGCCAGGCTGGGCGGGCCGTCGGGCCGCAGCCGGATCCACGACCAGCTCGCGCACGGCAACGCGATCCGGCGGGAGCCCGGCACCCCGGCCGAGTCGGCACGGGCGCGCCACCCGCGGGGAGCCGGAGCCGAAGTCCACGCCGCGATCGCCGACGCGCTGAGGGAGGTGGCACCCGTGGCCGAGCGTGACGGGCACGGACCGGAGCAGGACTACGCCGACGCCCACGAGGCGGAACACCTCTGGCGGGCCGGACGGCACGCCGAGGCGGTCACGAGCCTGGAGACCAGACCCTCGGACATCCCGGTGGAGAACCGGGAACGCTGGACGGCCTGGGCGCGGCGCGCAGAGTACGAGCTGGGCCGCGAGCACCCGCTGACCCGGGTCTGCCGGGCGCGGCACGCGACCGCCACCGGCAAGGCGGGCGACGCCGAGCACGCCCGGCGGCTGTTCGCCGAACTGCTCGCCGCTCCCGTCTCCGCCCCGGAGGAGGCCAGCCTGCGCAACAACGCCGCGTTCCAGTTGCTCATGCTCGACCGGCACCAGCAGGCCAGGGCCGAGTTCACCGACCTGGTCGAGTTCGCCACCGCCCGGCTCGGACCCGGCCATGAGGAGACCCTGCTCGCCCGGCACATGCTCGCCATCGCGATCGGCGGCTGCGGCGACGTCGACGACGCGGTCGCGCGGTTCACCGCGCTGCGCCCCGAGGTGTGTGAGCGGCTGGGTGCCGACCACGATCTCGTCGGCAAGATCGACGAGAACCTGGTGTTCTGGGGGCGCCAAATGGCGCACCCCCCCCCCGGACTCGACGAGCTCGCGACGCGGCTCCCGATCCGCACGGGGTCGCTGAATGACCAGCTGCACGCCAGGTTCACGCTGGCACTCGATCTCGCGCGGGCGGGCGGCACCGGCGAGGCCGTCGCCGCGTGGGAGGAACTGCTGCCCGAAGCACTCCGGGTCCTCGGCGAGCGGCATCCGACCACCCGCAAGATCCGCGAGCAGCTCGAGCACTGGCGAGACTGACCGGTGAGCGGGCAGCCGCTGCGGATCGCGCTGCTCACCTACCGCGGCAACCCGCGTTCCGGCGGGCAGGGCGTCTACGTCCGGCACCTCAGCCGGGAACTGACCGCACTCGGCCACCGGGTCGAGGTGATCTCCGGGCCGCCCTACCCCGATCTCGACCCGGGCGTGCCGCTGACCCGGCTGCCCGGGCTGGACCTGTTCGCCGAGCCGAACCCGTTCCGCACGCCGGCGCTGCGGGAGCTGCGCACGCTGCCGGACTGGGTGGAGTTCGCAGGGATGCGCCGGGGCGGATTCCCCGAGCCGCTGGCGTTCTCCCTGCGCGCGGCCTGGCAGCTGCGCCGCCGCCGCGGGCAGTTCGACATCGTGCACGACAACCAGGGACTGGGCTACGGCCTGCTCGCCTGCGGGCTGCCGGTGGTGGCGACCGTGCACCATCCCATCGCGGTCGACCGGCGGCTCGCCCTGGCCGACGCCGAGTCCGGGCATGCCGGAATCCTTCGCTGGTACGGCTTCCTGACCATGCAGCACCGGGTGGCCCGGCGGCTTCCGCTGCTGCTGACCGTGTCCGAGGCGTCCCGCGCCGCGCTGACCGCCGAGATGGGCGTCGAACCGGCCCGCACCCGGGTGGTTCCCCTTGCCCCGCACGGGTTCGCGCCCACCGGGACGACCGTGCCCGGGCGGATCGTGACGACCGCCAGCGCCGACGAACCGCTCAAGGGCCTGCGGCACCTGCTGGCCGCCATGCCCGCGGTGCGGCAGGCCTGTCCGGGTGCCGAGCTGATCGTGGTGGGCAAGCCGAAGCCGGACGGCCCGGTCGCCCGCCTGGCCGGCGACGGCCGCTTCGTCCACGGCCTGACCGAGGCCGAGCTGGCCGCACTGGTGTCCAGTGCCGAGGTCGCCTGTGTGCCGTCGCTGTTCGAGGGCTTCTGCCTGCCCGCGGTCGAGGCGATGGCCGCCGGGACGCCGGTGGTGGCGACGACCGGCGGCGCGCTGCCGGAGGTCGTCGGCGAGGCTGGCATGCTGGTCCCGCCCGGTGATCCGCGGGCACTGGCCGGCGCGCTGGTGACCGTGCTGACCGAGGCCGGGCTGCGCAGGCGGCTGCGGGCCGCCGGGCTGGCCAGAGCGGCCGGGTTCAGCTGGCGACGCACCGCGGAGGACACCGTGCGGCACTACCGCGACCTGCTCGCGCCGAGGGAGCGGGTGCCGGTGTGCTGACCGTCGACTTCGGCCGGTTCCCGGTGGGGCCGGGCGACCGGGTGCTGGATCTGGGCTGCGGCGCCGGGCGGCACGCGGCCGAGGCTTACCGGCGTGGCGCCGACGTCGTCGCGGTGGACGTCGACGAGACCGACCTGAAGCACGTCCGCGACCTGCTCGGCGGGATGCCCGGGCACGGCAGGGCGGCGCCGGTGCGGGCCGACGGGTTCGCGTTGCCGTTCGCCGACGCCACGTTCGACCGGGTGATCGTCGCCGAGGTGCTGGAGCACATCCCGGACGACCGCGGGCTGCTCGCCGAGGCGGTGCGGGTGCTGCGGCCCGGCGGGCTGCTGGCCGCGACGGTGCCGCGGTGGTGGCCGGAGCGGATCTGCTGGGCACTGTCCGAGGAGTACCACCGGGTCGAGGGCGGGCACGTGCGCATCTACCGCCGCGGGCAACTCCTCCGGCTGCTGCGGACAGCCGGGCTGGTCACGGTGAGCAGTCACCACGCCCACGCGCTGCACGCGCCGTTCTGGTGGCTGAAGGCCGCCGTCGGGCTGGACGACGAGCACGTCCTGGTCCGCCGGTACCACCAGTTCCTCTGCTGGGACATCCTGCGCGGGCCCAAGCCGGTCCGGATCGCCGAGCGGGCACTGAACCCGGTGCTGGGCAAGAGCGTCGTCGTCTACGCCCGCAAACCGTGACGGCGGGCTGGATCGCTGCGGCACAACGCACCGACGGCGCGATCCCGTGGTACCCGGGCGGTCCGCTGGACCCATGGAACCACGTTGAGGCGGCGATGGGGCTGACCGTCGCCGGCCTGACCGAGCAGGCGGCGGCCGCCTACGACTGGCTCGCCGCCGTCCAGAACGCCGACGGCTCGTGGTTCGCCGGCTACGGCGCGGACGCCGAACGGGTCGGCGACAGCAACGTCACGGCCTACGTCGCCGTCGGCGTCCGGCACCACCTGCTCGCCACCGGCGACACCGGGTTCGCCAGGCGACTGTGGCCGGTCGTGGAGGGCGCGCTGGACTACGTGCTGAGCCTGCGCCGCCCGGACGGCGCCATCCGGTGGCGGGAGGACTCGGCCGACGCGCTGGTCACCGGCTGCAGCAGCATCGCCCACGCGCTGCGGCACGGCCAGGAACTGGCCGGCGGGCACGACCGGTGGGCGCGGGCGGCGGCCGGGCTGCGGGCCGCCCTGACCGGCAGGCCGGACGCGTTCCTGCCCAAGCCGCATGCCATGGACTGGTACTACCCGGTGCTGACGTCCGTGATCACCGGCGGCGCGGCGACGGCCAGGCTGGCCGACGGCTGGGACCGGTTCGTGGTGCCGGGCCTGGGCGTGCGCTGCGTGCACCACCAACCGTGGGTCACCGGCGGCGAGACCGCCGAGCTGGCACTCACCCTGGCCGCCCGCGGTGAGCGGGCGCGGGCGGCACGCCTGCTGGCCGACATCGGCGCGCGGCTGCGGCACGACGACGGCTCGTACTGGACCGGCTACCAGTTCGCCGACGACGCGCTCTGGCCCGACGAACGCACCACGTGGACGGCCGGCGCGATGCTGCTGGCGCGGGCCGCACTGGCCGGCGACCCGGCCACGCTGGCCGTCTTCGGCCCGGCCGGGGGCCCACGGACTGGACCAGTTGGGTAAGCGCTTACAGCAAGGGTGTTGACACCCGGCCGATCCGGGTGTGTGATCTGAGTCTCGGACAGGAAACTTTCCTAACTAATTGAACCCGTCAGCCGCCGCGTCCCCCTCCCCCTCCCCATCCCCGACACAGGAGGACCCGTGTCACCCCGTCCCCACCGGTACACGGCCACGGCCGTGACCACCGCGGCTGCCACCCTGCTCGCCCTCGCCGTGCCGGCCCAGGCGGCGCCCCTCGCGTCCGCCGACTACGAGGCCGAGGACGCCACCGTCAGCCAGGGCCTCGTCGAGTCCAACCACACCGGCTACACCGGGCGCGGCTTCGTCAACTACGACAACGTGGCGGGCAGCTACGTCGAATGGACCGTTCCGTCCGGCGCCTCCGGGCCCACCGACCTGACGTTCCGGTTCGCCAACGGCACGACCGCCAACCGCGCCATGGACGTGACGGTGAACGGCACACTGGTCGCCGACGACCTCGCCTTCCCCGGCACCGGCGCCTGGACCACCTGGCGCACGGTCACCGTCCGCGCCACGGTCGCGGCCGGAGCGAAGATCCGCGCCACCGCGGTCACCGCCAACGGCGGCCCCAACGTCGACAAGCTCACCGTCGCCAGCACCGACGCCGAGGCACCCCGCCCGCCCGCGAACCTGCGCTCCACCGGCAAGACCCACAACAGCACGTCGCTGGCCTGGGACGCGGCCGCCGACAACGTCGGCGTCACCGGATACGACGTCTACCAGCACGGCCAGCTGATGAAGTCGGTCGACGGCGCCACGCTGGCCACCACGGTCGACGGCCTGGACGCCGCCACCGAGTACACCTGGACGGTGTTCGCCAAGGACGCGGCCGGCAACGTCTCGCAGGCCAGCAACCCGGTCACGGTGACCACCGATCCGGCCCCGCCGGACAACCAGGCGCCGACCGTGCCGGGCGCGCTGCGGGTCACCGGCACCACGGCCACCACCGTCGACCTGGCCTGGACGGCGTCCACCGACAACGTGAAGGTGACCGGCTACGACATCCTCCGCGACGGCGCGCCCAGCGGCACCGCCGACGGTGCGGCCACCAGCACCACGGTGGCCGGGCTGGAGACCGGCAGGCAGTACCGGTTCACGCTGCGGGCCCGCGACGCGGCGGGCAACGTGTCCGGGCCGAGCAACGAGGTCACCGCGACACCGTCGGCAGGCGGGCCGGGCGGGGTACCCGACCCGGGCGCGGTACGGCAGATCCTCGGCGGCACCGACGTGCCGTGGGGCGTCGCGTTCCTGCCCGACGGGTCGGCACTGGTCACCGAGCGGGAGACGTTCAACGTCTACCGGCTCACCGAGTCCGGCCAGCGCACCGCGCTGGGCAAGGTTCCCGGCGCGCAGGGCACCGGCGGTGAGGGCGGTGTCATGGGGCTGGAGGTGTCGCCGAACTTCGCCACCGACGGCCTCGTGTACGTCTACCACACGGCGAGCGGCGGCAATCAGCTCGTGCGCGCCAGGCTGTCCGGCAACCAGCTCACCGGCTGGCAGACGCTGCTGTCCGGCGTGCCGAAGAACCGGTTCCACAACGGCGGCAGGCTGCGGTTCAGCCCGGACGGCAGGCACCTGTTCGTCTCCACCGGCGACGCGCAGAACGGCAGCAACGCGCAGAACCTCAACAACAACGCCGGAAAGATCCTGCGGCTCAACCCGGACGGCTCCATCCCGGCGGACAACCCGTTCCCCGGCAAGGCGATCTGGAGCTACGGGCACCGCAACGTCCAGGGCCTGGACTTCGATTCGCAGGGCAGGCTGTGGGCCTCGGAGTTCGGCAACAGCAGCACCGACGAGGTCAACCTGATCACCCGCGGCGGCAACTACGGCTGGCCGGGCTGCGAGGGAACCTCGGGCAGCTGCGGCGGGACCATCCCGCCGAAGAAGACGTGGTCGACCGCGTCGGCGTCGCCGAGCGGGCTGACGATCATCAACGACCACGTCTTCGTCGCCACCACCCGTGGCGAGCGGGTGTACCGGATGCGGATCGACGCCAACGCCGGCCTGGTCGAGCAGAAGGTCTACTTCCAGGGCACCTACGGGCGGCTGCGCACGGTCGAGGTGGACCGGGACGGCGACATCTGGCTGACCACGTCGGCGGACAAGGACGGCAGTCCGAACAACGACCGGGTCCTGCACATCGACATCGTGTACTCGGGCGGCGCCAGGGCGTCGTGACAGGCCGCGGCTGGGGTGGCGAAGGCGGCGGGCCACCCCAGCCGCACTCCAACCGCCGCCTACCATTGGCGGGTGCTTCCCGTCCTGGCCGACCTGCGTGCCGACTGCTCCCGGTGCGCGGGCCTGTGCTGTGTCGCGCTGCCGCTGAGCCGCTCGGCCGACTTCGCCATCGACAAGGACGCAGGCACGCCGTGCCCGAACCTGGGCGCCGACTTCGGCTGCGGTATCCACTCCGAGCTGCGTGAGCGCGGTTTCCCCGGCTGCATGGCCTACGACTGTTTCGGCGCGGGCCAGTACGTCACCCAGGAACGGTTCGCCAGCACCGACTGGCGGACGACGCCGGAGATGCTGGAGGTGTTCCGCGGCGTCCGGCAGCTGCACGAACTGCTGTGGTACCTGGCCGAGTCACGCACCCTGCCCGCCGCACGGCCGCTGCGTGGCGAGGTGGATGCGCTGCTGGCGCGGACCCGGGAGCTGGCCGGCGAGCGCGACGCCGACGTCGCGGCGCACCGGGACAGGGTCAACGCCGTGCTGCTGCGGGTCAGCGAGCGGATGCGGGCGCACCACCGTGGTCCGGACCACCGGGGTGCCGACCTGATGGGCGCCCGGCTGCGGCGGGCCGACCTGCGTGGCGCGAGCCTGCGCGGCGCCTACCTCATCGGCGCCGACCTGCGCGGTGCCGACCTGCGTGAGGCGGACCTGATCGGGGCCGACCTGCGCGGCGCGGACCTGCGGGGCGCCGACCTGAGCACGGCGTTCTTCCTGACGCGGCCGCAGATCGCCGCGGCACGCGGGGACGGGAAGACCCGGCTGCCTGCGCACCTCGACCGCCCGGACCACTGGTGTGCCCTTGACAGGAAATCGTCTACGACGGTGTGATTCCCACCGGGCCGGGACGTTCCCGCCCTTCCGCCGCGTGACCTCCCAGGAGGATTCGACGTGGCATTCCGCTTCTCCGCAGTCGTCGCCGGCACGGTCCTGGCGACGCTCACCGGCGTCGCGCACGCGGCTCCGCCGTTCACGTTGTCCAGCACGGCGTTCGCCGACAACGCCATGATCCCGGCGAAGTACACCTGCGCCGGCGACGGCAAGGCGGGCCAGGACCCGTCGCCCCCGCTGGCGTGGACGCCCGCCGACGGCGCCAAGGCGTACGCCATCGTGTTCGCCGACCGCAAGAACGGCGGCAACAAGCTGCACTGGGCGATCTGGGACATCCCGGCCGCGGCGACGTCGCTGCCGGAGAACCTCGGCGCCGGCTACACCGTGCCCGGTCAGGGCGGCGCCAAGCAGAAGGCCATGGGCAGCGGCGCCAACTCACGCAAGTTCTTCGGCCCCTGTCCCGGTGGCTCGACCAACCCGTACACGTTCACGCTCTACGCGCTGACGTCGGCCACGGTGCCCGGCCTGTCGCCGGGTTCGTCGATGGCGCAGATCGAGAGCGCGATCAAGAAGGCCGCCTCGGCGAACACGGTGCTGCGCGGCCGTTCCAACGCCCGTACCTGAGCGGCGCAAGCACGTGAGGGCCGCGCCCTCACGTGCTTCTCAGTACCCGCGACAACCCGCCGAGCAGCAGCCACAGGACCGCCGCGAACACCGGCAGCCAGGCCAGCCGCAGCGCCACCCAGGCACCGGTGTCCGGCACCGTGTGCAGGCCCGGCAGCACCGCCACCGCGGCGGCCAGCAGCGTCACCGCGACCAGCGCGCTCTGGTGCAGCAGGAAGATCGGCAGGGCGCGCCGGTTGATCCAGCCGACGGCCCTGGCCGGCAGCCCGCGCAACGCAGGCGCCGCCAGCAGCACGACGCCCAGCTGCGCCAGTGCCAGCGCCACCACGGCGGGCGAGGGCGGCGCCAGGTTGGACCGTGGCTCCCCGGTGCCGCCCACGGCACTGGCCGGGAACCCGGCCAGCAGCACCAGCCCGGCGAACACCGCCGCGCCGCAGGCGGCCAGCGAGAAGCCGGCCACCCGGCCGGGCCGCCATCCCTCGGCGGCCGCGACCCCGAGCTGCCACGGCACCCACCACGCCAGCACCACCGTCGCCTGCCCCGCCCAGTCCGGGCCCAGCTCCGCCGCCACGGTGAGCGCCGCCGGGATGGCGGCCGCCCACACCCCGCACGCCGCGTGCAGCCGCCGCAGCGGCCCGGTGGCCGCCAGCAGCACCAGGTACACCGCCAGGAACCACAGCGGGCTGGTGACCAGCCCGGCGGCCGTCGACACGGTGTCGCCCGGCATTCCCGCCGCCGCACCGATCCCGAGCACGGCCGCCCACGCCGCCAGTACCACCGCGACCGCGACGGCCAGCCGCCGCAGCCGGGTGCCGAACCACCGTCCGTACGACTCGCCCGACCGGCCCCGGCTCACCGCGGCGCCGAACCCGCCCGCGAAGAAGAACAGGCCCAGCGTCTGCAGCAGCCAGCTCAGCGGGACCAGTTGCGGGTGATGCCGCAGCGGGCTGTCGACGTCGAGACCGCCGGGCACCACGACGACGGCGGTCACCAGCCAGTGCCCGGCGACCACCCCGGTCATCGCGACGGCACGGACCGCGTCGACGAACGGGTCGCGGCTCACACCGGGTCGTCGAGCATCTCCGCGGTGACCGCGGACTCGGTGTCCGGGATGCCCTGTTCCTTGGCCTTCTTGTCCGCCATGGCCAGCAGCCTGCGGATCCGGCCGGCGACCGCGTCCTTCGTCATCACCGGGTCGGACAGCTGGCCCAGCTCCTCCAGCGACGCCTGCCGGTTGGACAGCCGCAGCCGTCCCGCGGCCAGCAGGTGCTCCGGGGCGGACTCGCCGAGGATGTCCAGTGCCCGCTCCACCCTGGCCGCCGCGGCGACCGCGGCCCTGGCCGAGCGGCGCAGGTTCGCGTCGTCGAAGTTGGCCAGGCGGTTGGCGGTTGCCCGCACCTCGCGGCGCATCCGCCGCTCCTCCCAGGCCAGCACGCTGCGGTGCGCGCCGAGCCGGGTCAGCAGCGCGCCGATGGCGTCGCCGTCGCGCACCACCACCCGGTCCGCGCCGCGGACCTCACGCGACTTCGCCTGGATACCCAGCCGCCGGGCGGCGCCGACCAGTGCCAGCGCGGCCTCCGGGCCCGGGCAGGTGACCTCCAGCGACGACGACCGCCCCGGCTCGGTCAGCGAGCCGTGCGCGAGGAACGCGCCACGCCACGCGGCCTCCGCGTCGGCGACACCGCCGGAGACCACCGCGGCCGGCAGGCCACGCACCGGCCTGCCGCGCTGGTCGATCAGCCCGGTCTGGCGGGCCAGTCCCTCGCCGTCCTGCACCACGCGCACCACGTAGCGGGTGCCCTTGCGCAGCCCGCTGGAGGTGATGATGTGCACGTCGGAGTGGTGCCCGTACAGGTCGTGGATCTCCCGGCGCAGCCTGCGCGCGACCGAGCCGGTGTCCAGCTCGGCCTCCACCACCACCCGGCCGCCCACGATGTGCAGCCCACCGGCGAACCGCAGCAGCGAGGCCACCTCGGAGCGGCGCGGGCCGGTCTTGGTGATCTCCAGCCTGCTCAGCTCGTCCTTGACGTCGGCCGTCATCGCCATCGCCCCTCCTCCCCGCTCCCGGTCAGACCGAGAGCCTTTCGCAAACAGCTCGCCAGCGCATCCGGATCATGCCGTTCCGCCACGTTCGGGTCAGCGATGTGGTCCAGGTGCGCGGTCGCTCCCATCTCGGCCGCCGCCTTCCGCAGCCGGGCCGGCGTCGGGACGGCGTCGTGGTCGGCGACCACCGCGTCCAGTCTCAGCGTGGGAGCATGTTCGGACAGTACGTGTAGATGACGCTCCGGCGAGAAGCCAGCCGTCTCCCCCGGCTGAGGGACGAGGTTCAGGATCACCGTCCGGGACGCCCTCGTCCGCACCAGCGCGTCGTGCAGTTCCGGCACCATCAGGTGGGGCAGCACGCTGGTGAACCACGATCCCGGCCCGAGCAGCACCACGTCCGCGCCGAGCACGGCGTCCACCGCCGCCGCGCACGCCCTTGGCGGATGACCGGGCCTGCCCGGGTCGCGCAGGGTCACCCGCTGCACCTGTCCCGGTGTGCTGGCCACCGCGACCTGACCGCGGATGCGGCTGATGTCGCCGTTCTGCAGGCCGGTCACCTCGGCCTCGATCTCCAGCGGGTCGGTGCACATCGGCAGCACCCGGCCGGACACCCCGACCAGCCGGGCCGCCTCGTCCAGGGCCGCGACCGGGTCGCCCAGCACCTCGAACAGCCCGGCCAGCAACAGGTTTCCGACGGCGTGACCGGCCAGCGCGCCGGTCCCCCCGAACCGGTGCTGGAACACCTCCGCCCACAGCGGGCCGCCGTCCTCGGCGGCGGCCAGCGCGGACAGGGCCTGCCGCAGGTCCCCCGGCGGCAGCAGGCCCAGTTCACGCCGCAGCCGGCCGGAGGAACCGCCGTCGTCGGCGACGGTGACCACCGCGGTCACGTCGTCGGTGATCCGCCGCAGGGCGGTGAGGGTGGCGTGCAGACCGTGCCCGCCACCGAGCGCGACCGCGCGCAGGTTACTCGCGGCCAAGGTCGCGATGCACCACCTTGACCGCCATACCGTCCTCAGTGGACAGACGGCGGGCCAGCTCCTCGGACAGTGCCACGCTGCGGTGCTTGCCGCCGGTGCAGCCGACGGCGAGCGTCAGGTACCGCTTGCCCTCCCGCTTGTAACCGGCGCCGACCAGCCGCAGCAGCTGGTGGTAGCGCTCCAGGAACTCCTCGGCACCCTCCTGGCTGAGCACGTAGTTGCGCACCTCGCCGTCCAGGCCGGTGTGCTCACGCAGCTCCGGGATCCAGAACGGGTTTGGCAGGAACCGCACGTCCATCACCAGGTCGGCGTCCATCGGCAGGCCGTACTTGTAGCCGAACGACAGCACGGTGACCCGGGTCTGCGTGCTGGCCTCGGTGCCGAACGCGTCCTCGATCTTGGCGCGCAGCTCGTGCACCGAAAGCGACGAGGTCTCCAGCACCAGGTCGGCCTCCTCGCGCAGCGGCGCCAGCAGGGCACGCTCGGCGACGATGCCGTCGGACAGCCTGCCGTCGCCCTGCATCGGGTGACCGCGGCGGACCGCCTCGAACCGGCGCACCAGCACGGCGTCGGTGGCCTCCAGGAACAGCACCCTCGGCTTGTAGCCGCGGGCGTCCAGGTCCTTGATGATCGACGCCAGGTCGTCGGTGAACGCGCGGGAGCGCACGTCCATCACCACGGCCACCTTGGTGATCGCACCGCGGGCCTGCGCGCCCAGCTCCACCATGGTGGCGATCAGTTCGGGCGGCAGGTTGTCCACCACGAACCAGCCGAGGTCCTCCAGGCATTTGGCCGCGGTACTGCGGCCGGCGCCGGACAGGCCGGTCACCACGGCGACCTCCATGCCCGACGTCCGCTCGTCGGTCTCCCCGCTCATCTGTCCTGCTCCCCTTCTCCCGTACCGTTCTCGCCGGCCAGCGCCACGTACACCGCCTCCGCGGTGCGCCTGCCGACCCCCTGCACCCCGGCGATCTCGTCCACGCTCGCCTGTTTCAGCTTCTTGACCGACCCGAAGTGCTTGATCAACGCGGCCCTGCGTGCCTGGCCGAGGCCGGGCACACCGTCCAATGCGGACACCTGGATCCGCTTGGATCGCTTCTCCCGGTGGTAGCGGATCGCGAACCGGTGCGCCTCGTCGCGCACGCGTTGGAGAAGGTACAGGGCGTCCGAAGTGCGCGGGAGGATGACCGGGTCCGGATCGGCCGGCAGCCACACCTCCTCCAGGCGCTTGGCGAGCCCGACCACCGCGACGTCGGTGACGCCCAGCTCGGCCAGCACGTCCGCGGCGGCCGTGGCCTGCGGGCCCGCACCGTCGACGACCAGCAGGTTGGGCGGGTAGGCGAACTTGCGTGGCCTGCCGGTCTCCGGGTCGATGCCGGGTGTGCTCTCCGGGGTCTCGCCCGCCGTCTCCTTGAGGTAGCGGGCGAAGCGGCGGCGCACCACCTCGGCGATGGCGGCGACGTCACCCTCCTGGGCGGCCTCCCGCAGCGCGAACCGGCGGTACTCGGACTTGCGGGCCACCCCGTCCTCGAACACCACCAGCGAGGCCACCACGTCGGTACCGGCGATGTGGCTGATGTCGACGCACTCGATGCGCAGCGGCGCGGTGTCCAGGCCCAGGTGGTCCTGCAGCTCGGCCAGCGCCGCCGAGCGGGCCGTCAGGTCACCCGCGCGGCGCAGCTTGTGCTGGGCGAACGCCTCGCCGGCGTTGCGGGCGACGGTCTCGGCCAGCGCGCGCTTGTCGCCGCGCTGCGGCACCCGCAGGGCGACCCTGGCACCACGCAGGCCGGTCAGCCAGTCTGTCATGGCCGCCGGGTCGGCGGGCAGCACCGGGACCAGCACCTCGCGCGGGACCGGCTCGCCGGTGCCCGGCTCGCGCGCGGCCAGGTCGACCTGCTCGCCGTAGAACTGGGTGAGGAACTGCTCGACCAGCGCCGCCTCGTCCATTTCCTCGACCTTGTCGATCACCCAGCCGCGCTGGCCGCGGACCCGGCCGCCGCGCACGTGGAAGACCTGGACGGCGGCTTCCAGCTCGTCGTGGGCGAAGGCCACGACGTCGGCGTCGGTGCCGTCGCCGAGCACGACCGCCTGCTTCTCCATGGCCCGGCGCAGCGCGCCCAGGTCGTCGCGCAGCCGCGCGGCCCGCTCGAACTCCAGTTCCTCCGCGGCCTGCTCCATCTCCTGTTCCAGGCGGCGCATCATGATGTCGGTGCGGCCGGCGAGGAAGTCGCAGAAGTCCTCGACGATGCGGCGGTGCTCGGACTCCGACACCCGGCCGACGCACGGCGCGGAACACTTGTCGATGTAGCCGAGCAGGCAGGGCCTGCCGATCTGGCCGTGCCGCCGGAACACCCCGGCCGAGCAGGTGCGGGCCGGGAACACCCGCAGCAGCAGGTCGAGGGTCTCGCGGATGGCCCAGGCGTGGGCGTACGGGCCGAAGTACCGCACGCCTTTACGACGGGCGCCGCGGTAGACGTGCAGCCGGGGGAACTCCTCGTGCAGCGTCACCGCCAGCACGGGGTAGGACTTGTCGTCGCGGTAGCGGACGTTGAACCGCGGGTCGAACTCCTTGATCCAGTTGTACTCCAGCTGGAGCGCCTCGACCTCGGTGCCGACGACCGTCCACTCGACCGACGCCGCCGTGGTGACCATCTGCCGGGTGCGCGGGTGCAGGCCGGACAGGTCGGCGAAGTACGAGTTCAGCCGGCTGCGCAGGCTCTTCGCCTTGCCGACGTAGATGACGCGCTTGGTCTCGTCACGGAACTTGTAGACGCCGGGGGCGTCCGGGATGCTGCCGGACGACGGACGGTAGGTGGACGGATCAGCCACCCGACCAGCCTATGGCTCGCCACCGACGCTCCCGCGTGCCCCCGCCCCGGCCGCGCGCCCCCGTGTCCGCTACCCGCCCGCTTGTCACATGGCGTCATGTTTGCGCACGCACACCGCTCTATCCGACGTTGGTAGGTATCTTTCGAGTGGTTCGGAAATTACTTTCCGTTTCACGCCGGGTTGCCGGCGCCTCCCAACCGGAAGGAACTCGACGTGAGCCGTGCCCGTCTCGCCGGCGCCGCCTGCGCGGTGACCGCAACACTGTCCACCCTGCTCGCCGGCGGAGTCGCCAGCGCCGCCCCGCAGCCGGGTGGTGTCCAGCCGTTCATCGTCGGCGGCGACGTCGCCAGCCCCGTCCCCTACGCCGCGCAGGTCTACGTGGAGGGGCGGTTCAACTGCTCCGGCACGATCATCTCCGCGCAGTGGGTGCTCACCGCCGAGCACTGCCTCGGCAACTCGATGAGCGTGCGGCTGGGCAGCAACGACCTGGGCGGCGGCACCGAGGTGACCGTCGACCGGCAGGAGGTCGCCCCGGGTGCCGACATCGCCCTGCTGCACCTGACCAGCTCGTTCGACACCACCTACGTCACCCTCGGTGACGCGGACCCGGCCACCGGCGCGACCAACCAGATCTTCGGCTGGGGCCGCGAGACCCCGACCGGTCCCGCCGCGCCGAAGCTGAAGACCGCCAACGTGGAGGTCACCGGCAAGTCCCAGGACTACCTGGGCGGCCCGGCCATCCAGAGCCGCGGCATCAACGGCGCGGCGTGGAAGGGCGACTCGGGCGGCCCGCAGATGGCCGACGGCAAGCAGGTCGGCGTCGCCTCGACGGTGCAGAACCAGGGTGGCGAGAACCCCAACGGCACGAACAACTACGGCAGCGTGGCCAACAGCCGCGACTGGATCCGCTCCACCGCCGGGGTCTGATCTCCCGCAGCAAGGGCCGTGAAGGGGGCCCTCACGGCGTCTCCTGCCGTGAGGGCCCCCTTCACGGCATTCGGGCGCGGGGGCTGTCGGGGTGGTGTGGCACTCTGCGGTTATGCGGATCGCCACCTGGAACGTCAACTCCGTCAGTGCCCGTCTCCCCCGGCTGCTGGAGTGGCTGGCCTCGGTGCGGCCGGACGTGGTGTGCCTGCAGGAACTCAAGTGCGACAGCGACGCCTTCCCCGCCGCCGAGGTCGCGGAGCTGGGCTACGAGGCGGCCGCCTACGGCGTCGGCAGGTGGAACGGGGTCGGCGTGCTGTCCCGGGTGGGACTGGAGGACGTCACCCGCGGCCTGATCGACGAGCCGGACTTCGAGAGCCGCGCCGAGCCGCGTGCGATCGCGGCCACCTGCGGCGGGGTCCGGGTCTGGTCGGTCTACGTGCCCAACGGCCGCGAGCCCGGCCACCCGCACTACGACTACAAGCTGCGGTGGCTGGCGGCCCTGCACGGCACCGCCGCCAAGGAGGCCGCCTCCGGCAGGCCGTTCGCCGTGCTGGGCGACTTCAACGTCGCGCCGACCGACGCCGACGTCTGGGACATCAGCCTGTTCGCCGAGTCCACCCACGTCACCGAGCCGGAGCGGGCCGCGCTGGCGGCGCTGCGTGACGCCGGCCTGACCGACGTCATCCCCCGGCCGCTCAAGCACGACCACCCGTTCACCTACTGGGACTACCGGGCCGGCGCCTTCCACAAGAACATGGGCATGCGCATCGACCTGGTCTACGCCGACCAGCAGTTCGCCGCCGCGGTGACCGACGCCTACGTCGACCGGGAGGCCCGCAAGGGCAAGGGCCCCTCCGACCACGCGCCCATCGTCGTCGACCTGGATCTCTAGGCCGCCCGGGCGCTCGGTGACAGCCGCCCGACGATCGCGGGCGCCTCGCCGACGAGCGTGTCGTCGGTGAGGGCGTGCACCATGAACAACGCGAAGTCGGTCCGGCGCGTCAGGTTGCTGGCCAGGATCGGGTCGCCGACGTGCCTGCTCCACACCGGCAGCCCCTGGCTCTCCCCTTCCTCCAGGTCGCTGCCCCGCACGACCGTCCACCGCCGGTCGCTGGCGAAGATCCGGCGGCACGCCTCCACCTGGTCGTCGATCTCCACGGCCCGCACCACGCGCCCCGCCCACGTGGCCAGCCGCAACGCCGTGCGGAACCGCCACGAGTAGCGGTCCCTGCCGTCGCGGCTGATGTGCCAGCCGCAGGAGAAGACCAGCCGCGCGCCGGGCTCGGCGTGGTCGAGCACCGCCTGTGCCGTGCCCGACGAGTACTGCTGGACGCCCCACGGCACGAGCACGGTCAGCACGCCGTCGCAGCCGGCGACCGCCTCGCGGATCACCCCCGCGTCGTTGGTCGGGCCCGGCACGATCGTGATCCGGTCGGCGACCGCGGCGAGCTTGCCGACGCTGCGCTCCCGGCACACACCGACGACCTCGTAGCCGCGGTCCAGCGAGTGCCCGACCAGGTACTGCCCGAGCTTGCCCGACGCTCCGATGACGCAGACCCTCATGTTCCCGCTCCCTCCGGACTTACACTGTAAGTCCAGGCTAGACTTACGGCGTAAGTCCGGTCAAGGAGGCATCGATGGGCAAGCGCGCACCACTCAGCAGGGAACGAGTGGTCACGGCGGCCGTGGAGCTGGCCGACGAGAAGGGCGCGGCGGGAATCAGCATGCGGGCGATCGCCGCGAGACTCGGCGTCGAGGCGATGTCGCTCTACAACCACGTGGCCGGGCGGGAGGACATCCTCGACGGCATGGTGGACACGGTGTTCGGCGAGGTGCGGCTGCCGAATGCGACCACGGACTGGAAACCGGCCCTGCGCGAGCGCTGCGTCTCCCTGCGCGCGGCGCTGCGCCGCCACCCCTGGGCGGTCGGCCTGCTCGACTCCCGCAGCACACCCGGCCCGGCAACCCTGCGCCACCACGACGCCGTCATCGGCATCCTGCGCACGGGCGGCTTCTCCGTCCCGATGGCCGCGCACGCCTTCTCGGTGATCGACAGTTACCTCTACGGTTTCGTCCTGCAGGAACACAGCCTGCCGTTCACCACGCCTGCCGAGCTGGAGCAGGTCGCGGGCGGCATCCTGGACAGCCTGCCCGCCGGCACCCATCCCCACCTCACCGAACTGGCCGTCGAGCACGCCCTGAAGCCCGGCTACGACTACGGCGCCGAGTTCGACTTCGGCCTGTCGCTCATCCTCGACGCGCTGCGGCCCGACGAACGCTGAACTCGCTCGATCGTGTATTTGTTTCGAACACCTGTTCGCAATATGATGGTGATGTGTTCGAGAAGCCTGGTACCCGCCTGTGGCGGCACTCCGACGAGGAGGTAGCCGCCATCATTCAGCGTGGCCAGGAAAAGATGGCCGCGGCCGCCGCCGAGATACTGGAAGGCCTGGCGGAGCTGAGCGCCCGCGGGGCGGATCTGGGGTTCCGGGATCTGGTGGCGTTTCAGGTGGACAACCTCAACGTCTCCCGCGCGCTGGCCAAGACACGGGTGCAGCTGGCCGAGGAACTGTTCGGCTCGCTGGCCGCGACCGGTGCGGCGCTGGCGGCGGGTGAGGTGTCACTGGAGCACGCGGTGGAAATCCACCGCGCTATTACGGCCCTGCCGGTGGAGGCGCGGGAGGGTTTCGAGGACATTCTGCTGACCCTGGCTCGCACGGCCCCACCGACCGCGGTGCGGAAGGCGGGGGACAACATCCGGGCCCGCGTCGACCAGGACAGCGCCCCACCCGACGAAGACGCACTGGCGCACCCGGTCCGCGAGTTCCGCTCCACAGTGGATCGACGCGGCCGGTACCGGTTCGCCGGAACCCTCGACCCGGAAACCGGCGCCACCCTGGACGGCCTGTTCGATGTGCTGGCCAAACCGTGCCCGGCCGAGGAAGGGCAGCCCGATCTACGCGATCAGGCCGAACGGAAGGGCGACGCACTGGCCGAGATGATCGAACTGGTCGCCCGCACCGAGGACCTGAGCACCCAAGGCGGGGAACGGGCCGTGGTCACCGTGACCACGACGCTCGACGACCTGCAACGCCGCGCCGGACCCACCGTGCTCGACGGCGCCGGGTACCTGAGCGCGTCGGCGTTGTCGCGGCTGTGCTGTGAAGCCAAGCTCGTCCCGGCCGTGTTCGGTTCCGAGGGCGAGGTACTGCACCTGGGCCGCGACGTCCGGCTCGCCACCAAAGCCCAGCGCCGCGCGCTCCGCCTACGGGACCGTGGCTGCTGTTTCCCCGGCTGTACCAGGAAAGCCCGCTGGTGCGTCGTCCACCACGTACGGGAATGGCAACACGGCGGACAGACCACAGTGGACGAGATGATCCTCCTGTGCGGCAGACACCACCGGATCATCCACCACACCGACTGGACCGTCACCATGGTCCACGGCAAACCCCAGTTCCATCCCCCAGCCTGGCTCACCAGACGCCGAAGACCCAGCACCAACCCCTACCACCGAATCCCCGCCTGAAACCGAGGCGCAGGCCCGCTTCCCGCTGCCGGTGCGCCTAGAGCCCGAGTGCTTCGGCGATGTCGGCGCGTTCCAGGTTGGCCACGCACCAGGCGAAGTGGCCGTCTGTTCCGTCCGCGCCATAGGAGTTCGCGCCCGCGATCGCGTAGGCGGCCCGGTACCGCAACAGGAGTTCGGCCGGAAAGCCCACGACACCGGCCGCACCGGACTCCATCGCGGAGAGCAGCGAACGGCCGTCAAGTCGCCTTTCGATGCTGATCGACTGTCCCTTGTGTACCGCTGTCTCGTCGAGCTGGAAGACCGCGCCCTCCATGCCCTGTCCCAGCGGCTGCACGCCACAGAAGCCGCGCCGGCGGAAGTACCCGGCCCAGTCGGCGTACTCGGGCATCGCGGCCTAGTCGTCGCGGAAGCGGCGGTGCAGCCTGCGCAGGGCCCGGACCGCCTCGACGGCGTGCTCCCGGTCGACCGCCTGCACGGCCAGCACCGAGTGGTACTCGTCGTCGGGCAGCTCCAGCCGGGCGTAGGAGGCGCCGTCGGGGAACGTGATCGACAGGACCTCGGTCCAGGTGAAGTGCCGCACGCGCAGCAGGTTGCGCACCACGATGCCGTTCTCGTCGGCCTTCACCGTGGACAGCGTGAACAGCATCGTGCCTGCCGCGAGCAGGACGCCGATGCCGATCATCGCCACCTGGTCGGACACCTGGAAGATCACCCCGGTGTCGGAGCTGCGCAGCAGCACGGCCACCGTGACGAACACCGCTACCAGCAGCAGCGCCAGCGGGACACACACCCAGAACACCCGCCGAGGGCGGACGAACAGCTTCTCCTCCGTCATGACGGTCACACGAAACCCCGCTCGGTCCACGGCTGCCGCAGGCCACGCAGCACGTGCGCGGTGTCCAGCGCGGCCACCGTCGCCTCGTAGCCCTTGTCCTCGCTCGAACCCGGCAGCCCGGCCCGCTCGAAGGCCTGCGCCTCGGTGTCACAGGTCAGCACACCGTTGCCGACCGGCGTGCTCTCGTCCAGCGCCACCCGGGTCAGCCCGGCGGTCACCGCGTCGCAGACGTACTCGAAGTGCGGCGTGCCACCGCGGATGACCACGCCCAGCGCCACCACGGCGTCGTGCGAGCGGGCCAGCGACTGCACCACGACCGGCAGCTCGATCGCACCGGCGACGCGGACCACGGTCGGCTCCTCGGTCAGCTTCGCCTCCCGCGCCGCCGCTAGCGAGCGCTCCAGCAGCGTGTCGGTGATCCGCGGGTGCCAGCGCGTGGCCACCACGGCCAGCCGCAGGTTCTCGCACTCGCTGAGATCCAGCTCGACGTCGGGCCGTCCCTCGCCGCTCACCTCGCACCCTCCCCGTTACGCAGACCGTCCAGGTCGGCGCCCACGTCGTCGATGTGTTCCAGCTGCGACAGGTCGTGCCCCATCCGGTCCCGCTTGGTACGCAGGTACCGCAGGTTCTCCGGGTTGGGCGAGATCGGCAGCGGCACCCGGCCGGTGACCCGCAGCCCGTAGCCCTCCAGGCCGACGCGCTTGGCCGGGTTGTTGCTGAGCAGCCGCATCGACCGGATTCCCAGGTCGCACAGGATCTGCGCGCCGGTGCCGTAGTCGCGGGCGTCGGCGGGGACGCCGAGCGCCAGGTTCGCGTCGACCGTGTCCGCGCCGGCGTCCTGCAGCTGGTAGGCCTGCAGCTTGTGCAGCAGGCCGATCCCCCGGCCCTCGTGCCCGCGCACGTAGAGCACCACGCCCCTGCCCTCGGCGGCCACGGCGGCCAGCGCCGCGTCCAGCTGCGGGCCGCAGTCGCAGCGCAGCGAGCCGAACACGTCACCGGTGAGGCATTCGGAGTGCACCCGCACCAGGATGTCCTCGCCGTCGCCGATCTCGCCGTAGACGAACGCGACGTGCTCGATCCCGTCGAGCAGGCTGTCGTAGCCGACGGCGCGGAACGTGCCGTGCGCCAGCGGGATGCGAGCGTCGGCGACGCGCTCCACCTGCTTCTCGGTCCGCCTGCGGTAGGCGATCAGCTGCGCGATGGAGATCAGCTTCAGGTCGTGCTCGGCCGCGAACACCTCCAGCTCGTCGCGGCGGGCCATGTCGCCGTCGTCCTTCTGCGACACGATCTCGCACAGCACCCCGGCGGGCGCCAGCCCGGCCAGCCGGGCCAGGTCGACGGCCGCCTCGGTGTGCCCGGGACGGCGCAGCACGCCGCCCTCCTTGGCCCGCAGCGGAACGACGTGCCCGGGCCTGCGGAAGTCGGCGGCGGTGGACTTCGGGTCGGACAGCAGCCGGATGGTGCGGCTGCGGTCGGCGGCGGAGATGCCGGTGCTGATGCCCTCGGCGGCGTCCACGGTCACCGTGTACGCGGTACCGCGCTGGTCCTGGTTGGTGTGGTACATCGGCGGCAGGTCGAGCCGGACGCAGTCCTGCTCGGTCAGCGCCACGCAGACGTAGCCCGACGTGTAGCGCACCATGAACGCCAGCAGCTCGGGTGTGGCGCGCTCCGCGGCGAAGATCAGGTCGCCCTCGTTCTCCCTGTCCTCGTCGTCGACCACGATCACCGGCCGGCCGGCCTTGATGTCGGCGACGGCCGCGTCGATGGCCGACGAGTCGAACACCGGAGTCGCCGGATCGTCGGTGCGTGGGATGGTCATGACCGCTCCTTCGAGGCGCCGGGGAGATGGGCACCCGCCAGTTTCTCCACGTACTTGGCCACCACGTCTACCTCAAGGTTGACCAGATCGCCCGGCTCGCGGCGACCGAGGGTGGTCAGCTCCAGCGTCGTCGGGATCAGCGCCACACTGAACTCGTCCACGCCGACCCCGACCACGGTCAGCGACACGCCGTCGACGGCGATCGAGCCCTTCTCCACCACGTAGCGGCTCAGCTGCTCGGGCAGAGCGAACCGGGTGACGCCCTGGGGGTCGCGGGAGAGGTACACGCCGGTGCCGTCCACGTGGCCCTGCATGATGTGGCCGCCCAGCCTGCCGCCGACGGCGGCGGCCCGCTCCAGGTTGACCCGGTCGCCGACGGCGACCTTGGCGAGGCTGGACCGCTGCAGTGTCTCGTGCACCACGTCGACGGTGAACTCCCCGCCCGCGACGTCGACGACGGTCAGGCAGACCCCGTTGACGGCGATCGAGTCGCCGTGTGCCGCGTCACTGGTGACCAGCGGGCCACGGACGGTGAGCCGTGCCGCGTTGGGTACCTGCTCCACCGCGGTGATGTCGCCGAGCTCCTCGACGATGCCGGTGAACACTGTCCGCCTCCAAGCCTGCTGTTCAGCATTGTTCCACCATGGTGGACCTCCCGGCCGCACCTCGCTGGTGAGATCCCCCTCACCGCGCGGCGGCGGCCTGCTCCCGCAACGCCGCGACGGCGCGGCCCGGGTCGCCCGCGCCGTACACGGCCGAGCCTGCCACGAAGCAGTCCACTCCGGCCTCGGCCGCTTGCTCGATCGTGTCGGCGTTGATGCCGCCGTCGATCTCGATCAGCACGTTGAGGTGGCCGGTGTCGACCATCCGCCGGGCGGCCCGCACCTTGTCCAGCACGGACGGGATGAACGACTGCCCGCCGAAGCCCGGTTCGACGGACATGACCAGCAGCGTGTCGTAGTGCCGCAGCGCCTCGACGTAGTCCTCCAGCGCCGTGCCCGGCTTGATCGACAGGCCGGCCTTGGCGCCCGCGGCCCGCAGGTCCCTGGCGATGGCCACCGGGTCGGCCGCGGCCTCGGCGTGCACCGTCACGTTGTAGGCGCCCGCCTCGGCGTAGCCGACGGCCCAGCGGTCCGGGTCCTCGATCATCAGGTGGCAGTCCAGCGGGAGGTCGGTGGACTTCAGCAGCGACTCCACCACCGGCAGCCCCAGCGTCAGGTTGGGCACGAAGTGGGCGTCCATGACGTCCACGTGGACCCAGTCGGCGCGGTTGTCGCCGGAACCGGCGACGGCGTCGATCTCGGCGCCGAGGCGCGCGAAGTCGGCGGACAGGATGCTGGGGGCGATGAGCGGTCGAGCTGCGGTCACGGTGACGCAGTGTAGGAGGCCTCCGCCGCCGGGCGCCCACCAGCACGTCGGTCATACTGCACCCGGGCAAACCGAGGGGGACCGATCGTGACCATCACCGTGCGCCATCGCATCCTCGACGGAGCGCCGAGGCCGGCCGTGCTCGTCGGCGACGTGCTGATCAGCGACGAACCGGCCACCAACACCCGGCACGGCGGCGACCGGCGCATCTTCTGGCTGCTCGACGTCGGCGTCCAGCTGGTGTGGGAGGCGTTCCGGTGGGAACGCGAGTGGTACGTCGACATGGTGCGCATCGACCGCGAGGGCGACACGTTCCACGTCACCGACCAGTACCTGGACTTCGTGGTGCCCGGCATGGGACCCGCCTACCGGGTACTCGACCTCGACGAGCTGGGCGACGCCGTCCGCGACGGCCACCTCTCGGTGGCCGACAGCACCGAGATGCTGACCCGGGCACAGCGGTTCCTCGACACCTACCTGCACCGCGGCGCCGTCTTCCCGCCGCCGCCGATCCGCCCCTACTTCGCCGCCGACCACCGCTACCCGGACATCACGGGATGAGCACCACCTTGCCGACGGTGGCCCTGGTCTCCAGCGCGACGTGCGCGGCGGCCGCGTCGGCCAGCGCGAACGGTTCGTTGACCAGCGGCTCCACCCGGCCGGCCGCAACCTCGGCCAGCGCCTGGTCCTCCAGGGCACGCAGCCTGCCGGGCACCGCCATGATCCGCTGACCGATCGGCACCGACACGGTCAGGCCGCGGCCGAACAGGTCCGGCGCGCTCAGCTCGGTCGGCTCCCCCGCCGACCAGCCGAACATGACCAGCCGGCCACCCGGGCCGAGCAGGTCCATCGCCGCCCGGCCGGGTTTGCCGCCCACGCCGTCCAGCACCACGCTGAGCCTGCGCTCCCCCAGCTCGGCGGTCAGCCGGTCCACCCAGCCCGGGTCCTCGTAGTCCAGCGCGATGTGGGCGCCCAGCGCGCGGACCACCTCGACCTTGGCGGGACCGCCGGCCAGGCCGATCACCGTGGCCCCGGCGTTGCGGGCCACCTGCACGGCGACGCTGCCGATCCCGCCCGCCGCGGCCGTCACCAGCACCACGTCGTCGGCGGTGACGGCGGCGTCGTTCAGCACGGCCATGGCGGTGCGCCCGGTGCCGATGGTGGCGACCGCCGCGGCGTCGCCCACGCCGTCCGGGACGCGCTGCAGCGACGTCACGTTCGCCACGGCCAGCTCGGCGTAACCGCCGCTGGCCGGGCCCAGGTGCGCCACCACCCTGGCGCCGACCCACTGGCTGTCCACTTCGGACCCGACCACGTCGACGACCCCGGCGACCTCACGGCCGGGGGTCATCGGCAGCTCCGGCGGCGGGAACGGGCCGCCGGTGACACCGGCCCGGATCGAGGTGTCCACCAGATGCACCCCGGCCGCGGCGACCCGGATGCGGGCTTGGCCCGCGTGCGGCACCGGGTCGGGTACCTCCTCGTAGCGGAGCCGGTCGGCCGGGCCGAACTCGTACTGGCGAATGGCGTGCATGTGGTGTCTCCCGTGGCTCAGGGCCGGTTCCCGGCCTCACCCCGCAGACGCTAAAACCTCAACCAAAGTGAAGGTCAAGCGTCGAGCAGCGGGAGCAGGTCGGCCCAGGTGCCGGGCATCGGCTTGGCGCGGATGCCCGCGCTCGCCAGCGCGTCCAGGTGCCCGCGCCAGGCGGGATGCCGGAACCGCGCGGGCTGCACCTGGTAGCCGACGACCATGCGCACGTCCGGCGCGCCCACCACGTCACCGAGCACGGTGAGCGCCTGGTTGTCGGCGATGCCCAGGGCGAGCTTGGCCACCGAGTTCGCCGACGCCGGGGCGAACAGGAACGTCGCCGGGTCCGGGTGCGGCCGGGGCTGCCCGGGCAGGCGCGACTCCCAGCGCACCGGCAGGTCGGTGAGCGAGCACAGCCGGTCCAGCTCGCCCGCCGCGTCCAGCCAGCGGGCCGCGTTCGGGGTGAGCGTGATCGCCAGCCGCCAGCCCCGCTCGGCCGCGGGCGCGGCCAGCTCGGGGACCAGCCGGGTGTCGATCCCGCCGCAGGAGCTGACGACCAGGCCGAGGACGCGCGTCACGTCCGGCGCAGCACGGCGCAGAACATCGCGTCGGTGCCGTGCCGGTGCGGCCACAGCTGCACGTACGGCCCGTCGCCGAGCTGCGGCACGCCGTCGAAGAACTCCCGCGCGTCCAGGGTCTGCGCCTTGGCCTTGCGGACGACGTCGGCGACGACGCCCTCGGTCTCGGCCAGGTGCGGCGAGCACACCACGTAGGTGACCACACCGCCGGGCCGCACCAGGTCCAGCGCGGCGGCCAGCAGCTCGTCCTGCAGCTTGACCAGCTCCGGAACGTCGGAGGGCTGACGGCGCCAGCGGGCCTCCGGCCTGCGGCGCAGCGAGCCGAGGCCGGTACACGGCGCGTCGACCAGCACCCGGTCGTAGCCGGGCCGCAGGCCGGAGTCCCTGCCGTCGGCGACGTGCACGGTCACCGGCAGCCCGTCGGTCGCCTTCTCCACCAGCCGCGCCCGGTGCGGGGCCTTCTCCACGGCGTCGACGGTCGCACCCGACACGGCCGCCAGCGCGCCGAGCAGCGTGGCCTTGCCGCCGGGTCCGGCACACAGGTCCAGCCAGCGTTCGTCGGTGCCCTCCAGCGGCACGCGGGTGGCCGCCACCGCGCACAGCTGGCTGCCCTCGTCCTGCACCGACGCCATCCGCTCGCGGACCGGCTCCAGTTCGCCGGGATCGCCGGTGCCGGCGGGCAGCCGCACGCCGTAGGGCGAGTACGGCGCCACCTCGCCACCGGTGACGGCGGCCAGCTCGTCGGCGCTGATCTCACCGGGCCGGGCCACCAGGTGGACGTCGGGACGGGTGTCGTCGGCGATCAGCGCCGCCTCCAGCTCCGGTCCCTTGTCCCCCAGCGACTCGGCGAACGCCCTGGCGATCCAGCGCGGGTGCGCGGTGCGCAGCGCGAGGTTGCCGATGGCGTCGGTGCCCGCGGACGGCGCCAGCTCGTCCAGCCACGCGGCCTCGTCCTTCTCCGACACCTTGCGCAGCACGGCGTTGACGAACCCGGCGGTGTGCGAACCGGCGTCGGCCCTGGCCAGGTCGACAGTGGCGGTGACCGAGGCGTGCTCGGGGATGCGGGTACGCAGCAGCTGGTAGGCCCCCAGCCGCAGGCAGTCCAGCACCACACCGTCCACTTGGGACAGTGGCCGGTCGACACACGCGTCGATCACGGCATCGAGCAGGCCCTGCGCGCGGGCGGCGCCGTAGGTCAGCTCGGTGGCCAGCCCCGCGTCCCTGCCGCTGATCCGCCTGGCCCGCAACTGCTGGGACAGTTCCAGGTTGGCGTAGGCGTCGCGTTCCCGGACGGCCCGCAGCACGTCCAGTGCGACCCGGCGGGCCGGGTCCTCGTGCGGCGGCCTGCGCGGGCCGCTCTTGCGTGGCGCCGGCCGTCCCCGTTGCGGCCGGGCGGGCCGGCCTCGCCTGTGCTCGTTCATCCGAGGCGCTCTCCCTGCTCGATCCTGGTGCCGCGCGCCCAGTCGGCCGCCGCCATCCGTTTCTTGCCCTGCGCCTGCACCTCGCCCAGTGCCACCGGGGTGGTGGCGGTGCCGACCAGGACACGCTTGCGCTCGACGAGCAGCTCACCCGGCTCCAGCGCCGGTTCGTCCACAGTGGACACCGGGCCGAGTTTGAACCGCTCGCCACGCAGCAGCGTCCACGCGCCGGGCTCCGGGGTGACCGCCCGGATGTGCCGGTCGACGGCGCTGGCCGGCGTCGCGAAGTCGACCCGCGCATCGTCCACGGTGACCTTGGGCGCGTAGCTCACCCCGTCGGCCGGTTGCTCGACCGCGCGGACGGTGCCGTCCTCGATTCCGTCCATCGTGGACAGCAGCAGCCGCGCGCCGGATCCGGCCAGCCGCTCCAGCAGCGCGCCCGAGGTGTCGCCGGGACGGACGGTCTCGGTGACCACCCCGAACACCGGTCCGGCGTCGAGTTCCTTGACGATGCGGAACGTCGACGCCCCGGTGATCTCGTCGCCCGCCCGCACGGCGGCCTGCACCGGCGCCGCGCCACGCCACGCCGGCAGCAGCGAGAAGTGCAGGTTGACCCAGCCGTGGCGGGGGATGTCCAGCGCGGCCTGCGGCAGCAGCGCGCCGTAGGCGACCACCGGGCAGGCGTCCGGGGCCAGCTCCCGCAGCCGCGCCAGGAAGTCCTCGTCGCCGGCCCGGGCGGGCGTCAGCACCTCGATGCCGTGCTCGTCGGCCAGTGCTCCCACCGGGGACCGGCTGACCTGGCGGCCGCGCCCCGACCGCGCGTCGGGACGGGTGACGACGGCCACCACCTCGTGCCGGGGAGACTCCAGCAGTGCCCGCAGCGCCGGCACCGCCGGTTCGGGCGTGCCGGCGAAGACCAGCCGCATCAGCGCACCGTGCCGGAGGATTCGAAGGCGATCATCCGGGCCAGTCTACGGACCGTGCTTACCGGCCGTGCGGGAGGACGACGGCGGCCGCACCGCCACCGCGCCGGACCGGTTCGGCCGCGGCGCGCCAGCGTCCGTCGGGCAGCCGTTCGACGCCGGTGACGGCGCCGATCTCGCTCGGCCGCTCGGCGAACTCCTGGCCCAGCGCCCGCAGTGCCGCGGTCTCCGGCTGGTCCAGGAACGCCTGCTCGACCTGGGCGGCGTCGGAGTTGCGTTGCGAGGCCCGCGGCGCGGCGATGGCGTCGACCAGCGGCAGGCCGCGGTCCAGCCTGCCGGTCAGCACCTGCAGCACGGTGGTGATGATCGACGCGCCGCCCGGCGAGCCGACGGCCACCAGCGGTTTGCCGTGCCGCAGCACGATGGTCGGCGCCATCGACGAGCGCGGCCGCTTGCCCGCGCCGGGCAGGTTCGGGTCGGGGACGCCGGGGGTGACGGGCGTGAACGAGAAGTCGGTCAGCTCGTTGTTGAGCAGGAACCCGCGGCCGGGAACGACCATCCCGCTGCCGCCCTCCTGCTCGATGGTGAGCGTGTAGGCGACGACGTTGCCCCAGCGGTCGGCGGTGGTCAGATGGGTGGTGTGCTCGCCCTCGTACGGCGTCGGCGCCGGGGTGCCGCCCGCGGCGCACGGCGCGGGGTTACGCGGGTCGCCGGGTGCGACGGGGCTGACCAGCGCCTGCGCCGGGTTGATCAGGCACGCCCTGCTGTCGGCGAACTCCTGGCTGATCAGCTCGCGCGCGGGGACGTCGACGAACGCCGGGTCGCCGATCCAGCGGTTGCGGTCGGCGAAGGCCAGCCGGGTCGACTCCAGGAACCGGTGCAGGTACTCGGTATTGCCGAGCGTGCCGAGATCGGCCGATTCGAGGATGTTCAGTGCCTCGCCCACCGTCAGGCCGCCGGACGAGGGCGCGGGCATGCCGTAGACGTCGAGCCCGCGGTAGCGGGTGTGGGTGGGTTCGCGTTCGACCGTGCGGTAGGCCCGCAGGTCCTCGGCGGCGAGCCGGCCGGGGCGCACGGTCAGCCCGGCGGCGGGGTCCACCGGCGGCTGCCGCACGGTGCGCACGACGTCGGCGCCGATGCGGCCGTGGTAGAGCGCGCCGGTGCCGGTGGCGCCGAGTTCGCGGTAGGTGTCGGCGAGGTCGGGGTTGCGGAACCGGCTGCCGACGGCGGGCGGCGCGCCGCCGGGCAGGTACAGCTCGCGGGTGGCGGGGAACGCGGCGAAGCGGGTGGCGTTGCCCGCGATCTGGTCGTGGAAGGTCTTGTCGACCACGAACCCGCCGCGGGCGATCCGCTCGGCGGGCCGCAGCATGTCCGACAGCGGCCGGGTGCCCCACCGCCGCAGCGCGTCGCGCCAGGTGGCCGGGGTGGACGGGGTGCCCACCGACAGCCCGCTGGTGACCGCCTCGGCGAACGGGATGGGCTTGCCGTTCTCGACGAACAGGTTCTCGTCGGCGGCGGCCGGCGCGGTCTCCCTGCCGTCGAGGGTGTGCACCTTGCCGGTGCGGGCCTCGTAGAACACCACGAACCCGCCGCCGCCGACCCCGGCGGAGAACGGATCGGTGACGCCGAGCGCGGCCGCCGTTGCCACCGCCGCGTCGACGGCGTTGCCGCCGTGGCGCAGCACCTCGATGCCGGCCGCGGTGGCGTCGGCGTCGATGCTGGAGACCGCGCCGAGGTAGCCGGAGGCGACCGGGACCTTCCCCGGCGGTGCCGCGGCGGTCGCGGGCGCGACGAGGGCCAGTGAGGTGAGGGTGGTCAAGGCGATCACGGCGCCTCGACGTGCACGCGCTGACATGCGCCGTAACCTACGCGACTTCCGGTGCAGGACACTAGGGTGACCGCATGCCGCTGGTGGGAAGGGACTCCGAGCTGGCGCGGATCCGGCGCCTGCTGACAGACGCTCGCGACGGCCGCAGTGGCGCGCTGGCGCTGCGCGGCGCGGCGGGCATCGGCAAATCAGCCCTGCTCGAGCAGGCGGTGTCGATCGCCGAGGCCGACGGTGGCGTGACGGTGATCCGCGGGGCCGGGGTCGAATCCGACTCCGAGCTGGCCTACGGCGGCCTGCACCAGCTCCTGCTGCCACACCTGGACCGGCTGGACGCCCTGCCCGCTCCCCAGGCGGGCGCGCTGCGGTGCGCCCTCGGCCTGGCCGAGGGGGACGAGGTCAACCGGTTCCTGATCTCCGCGGGCACCCTGTCGCTGCTCGCCGACCTCGCCGACGAGGCCCCGCTGCTGTGTGTGGTCGACGACCTGCAGTGGCTCGACCAGGCGTCGGTGGACGCGCTGCTGTTCGCGGCCCGCCGCTTCGTGGCCGACCCGATCGCGATGCTGTTCGCCATCCGCGAGACCCCCGCGCCGTTCGAGATCGCCGGCGTCGAGGTCGTCGACCTGCCGGGGCTGGCCACGCCCGACGCCACCCGGCTGCTGAACGACCACGCACCGGACCTGATCGAACCGGTACGGGCCCGGGTGCTCGCCGAGTCCGGCGGCAATCCGCTGGCGATCATCGAGCTCGGCTCGGCCCGGTCCGGCGACGAGTCCGGCCCCGCCGATCAGGTCGGGCCGCTGCCGGTGCCCCGCCGCGTGCAGGAGGCGTTCCGCCGCCAGATCGCCGGGCTACCCGAGCCGGCCCAGCGCGCGCTGCTGGTCGCGGCGGCCGACACGGCCGCTCCCCTCGCCACGATCCTGCGGGTGATCGAAGCCCTCGGCGGGCAGCCCGGTGACCTGGCACCCGCCGAGCGTCACCGCCTGCTCCGCACCGACAGCCGGATCACGTTCCGCCACCCGCTGGTCCGGGCGGCCGCCTACCAGGACGCGCCGCTGCACCTGCGGATCGAGGTCCATCGCGCGTACGCCGACGCACTGGGCGAGGCCGACGCGGACCGCCGGGCGTGGCACCTCGCCGCCGCCACCACCGCTCCCGACGAGGCGGTGGCGGCCGAACTCGAACGGGCGGCGGAGCGGGCCTGGCACCGCGGCGGCGTGAACGCGGTATCCGCCGCCTACGACCGCGCCGGCCGGCTCAGCACCGACCGGGAACGCAAGGCCCGGCGGATCGCCAGGGCGAGCCAGGCCGCGTTCGACGCGGGCAAGACCGACCGCGCCGCCCGGCTGGCGGCCGAGGCGCTCTCGCTCACCACCGACCCCGGCGTCCAGGCCGACGCCATCTACACCCGCGGCGCCGTGGAGTACGAACGCACCTCGCCACGGGCGGACGCCGAGCTGGCGATCGAAGCCGCCGAGCTGGTGCGCGACAGCGATCCCGAGCGCGCCGCGCTCACGTTCTTCGAGGCCGTGCACGCCGCCCGGCACGGGGCGGCACACGAGCTGCTGTGGCGTGCCGCGGATCTGATGCGTGGCTTCACCCCGCCCCGGCACTGGGCGCCGGTCGTCACCGCCCTGTTCGGGTGGGCCGAGCTCTTCGCCGGACGCCCGGAGCGGGCCGCCGGGCCGATGCGCGAGCTGTACACCGCCGCCCCCGGCGGCGACAACGACCGGATGCACCGCATCACCGCCGCGATCGGCGGGCTCCTGGTCGCCGACGACGACCTGGTCGTCACCGGCACCGAGGAACTGCTCGCCGACGTGCGGGCCACCGGCGCGCTGGGCTGGGTCCCCTACGCCCTCAACGTGCTCGCCGTGGCGCGGCTGTTGCGCGGCGAGTTCGCGGACGCCCGCGCGTGCGTGACCGAGGGTGCGGCGGTGAGCACCGAACTCGGCAACACGACCGAACGCCTGGCCCACCGGTCGGTGGAGGTGTGGTTGCACGCCGTGTCGGGCGACGAGGCGGGCTGCCTGGCTCTCGCCGACGAGGTGCTCCCGCGAGCCCGGGCCCGGCACCTGGTCAACGCCGAGATCGGTGCCTGGGGTCTGGGCATGCTCGACCTGTCCGCCCGGCGGTTCGCCGAGGCACTCGACCGGCTGGAGACCGTGGCGAAGGGACCGGCCAGCCGCGACGTGCCGATGCGGGCGGTGCCCGACCTGGTGGAGGCCGCCGTGCGCGCGGGCGAGCCGGAGCGTGCCCGCGAACCGCTGACGGTGCTGCGGCACTGGGCCGAGCACGCCGGCCGTCCGGCCGCCACCGGGCTCGTCCTGCGCTGCCGTGCCCTGCTGGCTGGCGACGACGACGCCGACGCCCTGTACGCCGAGGCACTGCGGCTCCACGAACGGTACGGCGGCCCCTACGAGCATGCCCGTACCGGCCTGGTCTACGGCGAGTGGCTGCGCCGCAGGCGCCGCCGTACCGAGGCCCGTGCCCATCTCGCGGCCGCGGTCTCGGCCTTCGAACGGCTCGGCGCGCAGCTGTGGGCCGAGCGGGCACGCGGTGAACTGGCCGCCTTCGGCGAGCAGGGTGACGAGCCCCGGCACAGCGGTCCGCTCACCCTGCTGACCCCGCAGGAACTGCAGGTCGTGCGGCTGGCCGCGGCCGGGCACACCAACAAGGAGATCGCCGCCCAGCTCTTCCTCAGCCCGCGGACCGTCGGCCACCACCTGTACAAGGCCTATCCGAAACTCGGCGTGACCGGTCGCGCCGGGCTGGCCGGCCTCGGCTGAGGCGTCGAGGTCAGTCATCGGGACCCCGGACATCGGTCACGATGACCGATGCCCTGCCGGGGTGCCCCGGCATAGCGTTGCCTCATCCCACAACGGGGAACGAACGAGGAGACGAGAAATGCCGCAGTACTTCCTGAGCCTGCCCCACGACTCCAACGAGGAGCCGACGATGGAGAACATGGACCCCGCCGAGCTGCAGCAGGTGATGGCCGAGGTCGGTGCCTTCAACACCGCGCTCATGGAGGCGGGCTCGTTCGTGACGGCGGGTGGCCTGCAGCCGCCGTCGACCGCGAAGACCGTGGACTACTCCGGGGACAGCCCGGTGGTCACGCCCGGCCCGTTCGTCAAGGCCGACGAGTACCTCGGCGGGTTCTGGATCATCAAGGCCGAGAACGACGACGTCGCCATCGAGTGGACCAAGCAGGCATCGCGTGCGCTGCGCAGCAGGGTCGAGGTCCGGGCCCTCCAGGAGGAGCCCGCCTGAGTGGCCGCCTCCGGACGACCGTGACGCACCGGGCAGCGGGCGTCACGGTCCTTCGGGGCGCAGGAAGCGGGTGGACAGCGTCGAGCCGATGTCGGCCAGGTGGTCGACAAGCGCGTCGGCGTCGGCGTCGATCAGGCCGGACCGCCAGGCGAGCATGGTCTCCACGAACCCGCCGATACCGAGCAGGACGTAGATCCGGAAGGTGGCCTCGTCGGTGTCGTCGCGGAGAAACCGGTGCGCGAGGTCGATGAGGATGTCGGTGGCCTGCTGGACCGTCTGGCGGCGGCGCTGCTCGAGGACCGCGCTGCCGGCGTGATCGCCGAACAGAATCTGCGCACGGGCGGGTTCGGCGTTGATGTGGTGCACCACGACGTGCAGCGCGGCGCGGAGCTGGTCCAGCGCGGGTTCGTCGGCCCGCTCGGCGACGGTGCGCAGGACCATCGCCAGTGTCTCGTCGCGCAGCTGGTCCCACACGGTGGCCAGCAGCTCGTCGCGATTGGCGAAGCTCTCGTAGAAGTACCGGTCGGTCAGGGCGGCCCTGGCGCACACACCCCGCATGGTGACCGCGGCCCAGCCCTGCTCCTGCCAGATCTCCAGTGCCGCGCCGACCAGGGCGTTCCGCCGTTCGCTCTGGCGCTGGTCCGCGCTCTTGCCGCCGTAGCGCCGGGTGGCCGGCTGAGGTGAACTCACCGGTCCATATTGACATCACGTGCCCTCAGATCGCAGTCTGAGGGCATGCGCATGCAGAATGGCCTGCGGAACGCGCGCCTCTCCCGCAGCGGGGCGGCCGCGGCACTCGCCGCGATCACACTCCGGCCGTTGACCGCCGTGGTGCCGTCCAACCGTGCGGGCGTCCTGTTCTCCCGCCGGCTGGTGGCAGGCGGTCTCGCCCTGCTCGGCCCCCCGCTGCGGGGCAGTCGCGTCGAACCGGCCGGCGGTGTGCGTGGCGAGTGGGTGCGCGGTCCGGGCGCCGAGCGGGACGACGCGGTGGTCCTCTACCTCCACGGCAGCGGGTACGCCCTCTGCTCGGCCCGGACCCACCGCGGGCTGACCACCCGGGTGTCGGCGGGGACCGGGCTGCCGGTGTTCGCACCCGACTACCGGCTGGCACCGAGACACCGGTTTCCCTGCGCCGCGGACGACGTCCGCGCTGCCTACGACTGGCTAGCCGACCGGTTCGCCCCCGGGCGGATCCTGCTTGCGGGCGACTCGGCCGGCGGCCATCTGGCCGTCGACCTGACGCTGCAACTGCTGCGCGAAGGCCGGGTCGCGCCGGCGGCGCTGGCGTTGTTCTCGCCGCTGTTCGACGCCACGTTCGCCCTGGCCGCCGCGCGGGAGCGAATGCAGCGCGACTCGATGATCTCCGCCGCCGCGATGGCCAGGCTGGTCGGCCTCTACACCCGCGACGCCGACCCGCGCTCCCCCCGGCTGCGGCTGTCCGCGGCAGGTGTCACCGGGTTCCCGCCGGTGCTGATCCAAGCCGGCGGACGGGAGATCCTCGCGACCGACGCCGTCGAACTCGCGCGCGAACTGCGGCGCGCCGGCGCCGACTGCGAACTGGACATCGTCGCCGGGCAGATGCACGTCTTCCAGGCGCTCCCGCGGCTGAGCGCGGAAGCCGGGCCCGCGCTGGCACGGGCCTGCCGCTTCCTCAGGGAGGCGTCCTGATGCCCCGGCGGACCCACCGCGCACACGCCGTCGTCACCGGCGCGGGCAGCGGGATCGGCCGGGCCTTCGCCACCGAACTGGCCCGGCGCGACGGCCGCGTCGTCTGCGCCGACATCGACCCCGGCACGGCGGAGGACACCGCGGCGGGCATCCGCTCGCGTGGGGGCGAGGCGGTCGCGGCCGGCTGCGACGTCGCCAGCGCGGCCGACGTGGACGCCCTCGCCGAGAAGGCCCGAGCGTGGCTGGGCCGCGAACCGAACCTGGTGGTCAACAACGCGGGCGTCGGCGCGGGCGGCCGGGTCGTGGGAGACACTCCGCTGACCGACTGGCAGCGCACGCTCGGCGTGAACCTGTGGGGCGTCGTCCACGGCTGCCACACGTTCGTCCCCGCGCTGCGCCGGGCGCGAGCGGGTGGCGTCATCAACGTCGCCTCGGCGGCCGGGTTCGCCGCCGCGCCGCGGATGGCCGCCTACAACGTCAGCAAGGCAGGCGTGGTGAGCCTGTCCGAGACGCTGGCCGCGGAACTGTCCGGCACCGGTGTCGCGGTGACGGTGCTCTGCCCGACGCTGGTGCGCACCAACATCTTCGGCGGTGACCTCGTCGACGCCGCGGCGGGCAGCCTGGCACGGCGGGTCGCCGGCGCCGTGGGGTTCTCGCCGGAGCGGGTCGCCCGGATGACCCTGGACGCCTGCGACCGCGGCAGGCTCTACGTCGTCCCGCAGCCGGACGCACTGCTGCTGTGGCACGCCAAACGGCTGCTGCCCACCCCCTATGCCCGGATGGCCGGGGTCCTGGGCCGGTTCGTTCCCGGCCCGCGAGACAAGGAGGCATGATGTCCTACGACTTCGCGGCGATGCTGCAGACGATCAAGGACAAGCAGTGGTCGCTGGCCGATATCGACTGGGACGCGCCGGGCGCGGAGACCATGAGCGACGACCTACGCGCCAGGATGCGCCCGTTCATGGCCGACCTGGTGTGGATCGAACACGTCGGCGCGCGCGGTTTCGCCTCCCTGGCCACCAAGGCGCCGACCCCGGAGATCCAGGAGATCTACCGGTACTTCCACGCCGAGGAACAGAAACACGCCAACGCCGAGCTGGCGCTGATGAAGCGCTGGGGCATGCTCGACGCCGACGGCTCGATGCCCGAACCGAACATCAACGTCAAGATGGCGATCAAGGTGCTCGACGACTACGGCGACACCCTGCCACTGTCCAGTCTGGCCACCCTCATCCCGCTGCTGGAGTGCGCACTCGACGGCGCGCTGGTGAAGTTCCTGCTCGAAGAGGTCTCCGATCCGGTGTGCCACCAGGTGTTCCGGCACATCAACTCCGACGAGTCGCGGCACATCACGCTGGACTTCCAGGTCCTGGAACTGATCGGCGCCGGCGCGCCGCACAAGCTGCTGATCGAAACCATCGGCGCGCTCAAACCCCAGGTCATCATCGGCCTGATCGTGGTGTTCGTGCCGCTGATCAACAAGATGCGGGACAACATCGTCGCCATGGGCCTGCCCGAGCAGAAGCTCTACAACGCGGTCAAGCGCTTCGCCACCATCGGCGGCCGCGGCGAGTTCACCAAACGGATCCCCGCCTACCACGTGCTGAAGGCCCAGGCGGCGGCGATCGTCGACCGGACCCATCCCTACCACCGGCTGCTCGCGGACCCGATGGTGAAGCTGACCAGCCGGATTCCCGCGTGGCTGCTGGGCAAGCCGCAGTCGTGGACCAAGGAGATCACCCACGAGCCGGTGGCCTCGTGACGGCGGCGGACTTCCGGGGCAGGCTCATCGAGGGCACCGACTGGTTCGGCCACGACTTCACCGGGCAGCGGGTCGCCGTCGTCGCACCCGGCCGCGAGGCCGCGCAGATCGTCCCCGAGGTGGCCGCGACCGCGCTGTCGGTGAAGGTGTTCCAGGAGGAGCCGGACTGGGTGCTGCCGCTGCCCGTGCCCGGCCCCCGCGCCGTCGGCGTCCTCGTGGCCCGGATCTTCCTGCGCCAGCAGGTGAAGGACCCGTGGATCCGGCGACTGCTGACTCCCGGCCGTTTCGGCTCACGGCGGCTGGCAACCGGGCCCGGGTACTACGGCGCGCTGCGGCGGCCGCACTGCACGCTGGTCACCTGGCCCGTGTACGCGTTCACCGCCGGCGGCGTGCGTACCGCCGAGGGCGTGGAGCATCGCGTCGACTGCGTCGTGCTCGGCCCCGGTTCCGTGTTCGCCGGCACCCCGGAAGGACAGCTCACGTGAGTCCGGACCACGAGATCGTCATCATCGGCGGCGGCTTCTCCGGCATCGGCGCCGCGATCCTGCTAGACCGGGCCGGTTTCGGCGATTTCGTCGTGCTGGAGGAAGGCGACGGTGTCGGCGGGGCCTGGCACTGGAACACCTACCCCGGGGTCGGCGTCGACATCCCGTCGTTCAGCTACCAGTTCTCCTTCGAACAGGTCACCGGCTGGTCCCGGGTGTACGCGCCCGGCCGGGAGCTGAAGGCCTATGCCGAGTACTGCGTCGACAAGTACGACATCCGGCGCCGGACCCGCCTCGGCGCGAAGGTGGCCACGGCGACGTTCGACGACGAGCGGCACCAGTGGCGGCTGGACCTGGCGAACGGTGACTCGCTCACCGCGCGGTTCGTCGTCGGCGCCACCGGTGTGCTGACCCAGCCCAAGACGCCCGACATCGACGGCCTGGCGGACTTCCGCGGCACGGTCGTGCACACCGCGCGCTGGGATCACGACCTCGACCTGTCCGGCAGGCGGGTGGCGGTGATCGGCACCGGCGCCTCGGCCGTGCAGGTCATCCCGTCCATCGCGGCCGACGTCGGGCACCTGACGGTCTTCCAGCGCACGCCGATCTGGTGCCTGCCCAAGCCGGACACGGCCCTGCCCGCCCCGGTACGGCTCCTGCTGCGGCGGCTGCCCGGCGCACGGCGGATCTCCCGGCTGGCCAGCCAGACCTTCGTCGAGCTGACGTTCCCGCTGGCCGCGCACTTCCACCGGATCGTGCCCACGGCCGCGGCCGGGGAACGGCTCGGCCGCGCCCACCTGCGGCGCGCCGTGCGCGATCCGGAGACACGCGACAAGCTCACCCCGCGCTATGCCCTCGGCTGCAAGCGTCCCAGCTTCTCCAACGACTACCTGCCGACCTTCAACCGGCCCAACGTCACGCTGGAGACCACCGGCATCGACGCCGTCACCGCGTCCGGCGTCCGGACCGCCGACGGCGTCGAGCACGCGGCCGACGTCCTGATCCTGGCGACCGGGTTCAAGGTCTTCGAGAAGGGCAACATGCCCGCCTTCACCGTCCGCGGTGCGGGCGGGGCGGACCTGGAGAAGTTCTGGCAGGAGAACCGTTTCCAGGCGTACCAGGGGGTCAGCGTCCCCGGCTTCCCGAACCTGTTCACCATCCTCGGGCCGTACGGCTACAACGGCTCGTCCTACTTCAACCTCATCGAGACCCAGACCGCCCACATCGTCCGTTGCCTGCGCAACGCCCGCAGGACCCGCGCCACGCGGATCGAGGTCACCCGCCAGGCCAACGACCGGTACTTCCGGGCCATGCTCGCCCGGCGCCGCCATCAGGTGTTCTTCCAGGACAGTTGCGCCCAGGCCAACAGCTACTACTTCGACGAGCACGGGGACGTGCCCTTCCGCGCCTCCCCCACCCTGGAGACGATCGCCACCAGCCGCGGCTTCGACCTGAGCGACTACGACTTCGGCTGTACGGCCTAGATCAGTTCCAGCGGGTCCAGCTGCACGCGGGCGGGGTCGGCCTCCTTACGGGCCACCCGCCCGCGCTGCGCCGCGGCCAGGGCCGCCGCCAGCGCGGCACCGTCCGAGCGCGGCACCCGCACCAGCGCCCGCTCCCGTTCCGACCGGCCCTCGGCGTCGACCTCCCCCAGCGGCACCGGGCCCAGCACCTCCGCCGACCCGGGCAGGTCCGCCTCGCCCAGCAGCGCGGCGACCGCGTCCGGCGTGCCGTCGACCGACGCCATCCGCACGGCGGGCGGGAAGCCCAGCTCACGCCGCTCCCCCAGCTCCGCGGCGGCGTGCCAGACCGGGTCCCAGCGCACCAGCGCCTGCACGGGTGCCAGTGACCCCTCCGCCCCCACCACGACCCGGCCCCCCTTCGGGCCCGGCCGGACCAGCGCCGCCGCGGCCATCCAGCGGCGCACGGTCTCCTCGGCCGCCCGCAGGTCCTGGCGGCCCAGCAGCGCCCAGCCGTCGAGCAGCAGCGCGGCACCGTAGCCGGCCTCGGCGACCGGCTCGGCGCCGGGCGTCGCCACCACCAGCGCGGGCTCGGCTGGCACCGTGGCCAGCACCTCCGTGGCACCCGAGGTCCGCACCGGCACCCCGGCGAACGCCCTGCCCAGCTCCTCCGCGGTCCGCTTCGCGCCGATCACGACCGCCCGCAGCCGCCGCGCGCCGCACGCCGAGCAGCGAAACGCCGCCTCGGCCACGCCGCACCAGCGGCAGTGCGGCACCCCGGCGCCGTCGCGGCCTGCCGGCAGGGTCAGCGGCCCGGCGCACTGGCGGCACCGCGCGGGCGCACGGCAGTGGCCGCAGGCCAGGCCGGGCACGTAGCCCCGCCGCGGCACCTGCACCAGCACCGGGGCTCCGGCCCCGAGCCCGGCCCTGGCCGCCTCGAACGCCACGGCGGGCAGCCGGGCGGCGCGGGCGGCCGGGTCGCGGGCGACGTCGAAGTCCTCGCCGACCGGGGTGACCCGGGGCGCGGCGGCCCGCAGCACGTCGCGGCCGGCGACGATGGGGTGCGCCCAGCCCGACTCGACCAGCAGCTGCGCCTCCGCGGTGCGGGCGAACCCGGCGACCAGCAGCGTCGCCCCGCCGGCGTGGGCGCGCAGCATCAGCACGTCGCGCACGTGCGGGTAGGGCATGTGCGGGTCGAGGTGCAGGTCGTCGCCGTCGTCCCAGACCACGAACAGGCCGGGGTCGGCGACCGGCGCGAACATCGCCGCCCGGGTGCCCACGACGATGCGGACCGCCCGCCGGGACACGGCCAGCCACCGCCGGTAACGTTCGGCGGGGCCGAGGTCGGCGTAGAGCGCCACCACGGCGTCGGGACCGGCCAGCTCGGCGCACGCGCGGTGGACCCGGTCCAGGTCACGCTGGTCGGGCACGACCAGCACCGCCCCGCGCCCGGCGGCGGCGACGGTCACCGCTGCCTCGGCGAGCCGGGCCGGCCAGTCCTCCCCCGGCAGCGCCTGCCACACCGCGTGGGCCCGGCGGCCGGCGGTCAGCGCGTCGGTGAACGCGGTGCCGCGCGGGTAGCGGGCCCAGCCGCCGGTGTCCGGGCGCCCGGGAACGGGCGCGGGTTCGCGTGGGGGTTCGCCCTCGGCCTTGGCGTGCCGCGGCGGGATGGCCAGCCGCAGCACGTCGATGGCCGTTCCGGCGTAGCGGTCGGCGACGGCGCGGGCCAGCGTCGCCAGCTCGGGTCCGAGGACGGGTTCGCTGGAGGTGACCCGCTCGATCCAGCTCAGCCTGCCCTCGTGGTCGGTGGTGTCGGCGCGGTCCAGCAGGAAGCCGTCGACCAGCTGCCCGGCGAAGCGCACCCGCACCCGGCAGCCGGGGACGGCGGTCTCGTGCAGCTTGTCCGGGATGCGGTAGTCGAAGGTGCGGTCCAGGTGCGCCAGCGGCACGTCGACCAGGATGCGGCCGATCGGCCGCTCCGGCGCGGGCTGCTGCTGGCCGCGCCGGTTCACCGGCTTGGCGGGCTTGGCCGGGCGCCCGCGCTTGGCCGGCGCCGGCAGGTCCCACAGCGGGGTCGGCTCCGGCGAGTTCACCACTCGATCTCTACCAGAGTCCTCTGCCCTTGCTTCGCTGCGGGCCCTTCCGACCGGTGCGGGTCGGCTGTCCGTCAAAGCACGTGAAGGCCACCTTCATTGCGTGAGACGTCAGGGCCCCGGCAAAGTCGTGGGGCAGCGACGGCCTGGGGCGTTGACAAGGGCACGGTGGTTGCGTCTCGCGCAGGTATGGTGCCGTTGGTGGCGGCGGGGTGCGGGGTGTTGTCTCGTTCGTGGTGGCTGGTGGTGTGGGTGTGCTGGCTGGTGCCGGTGTGGCAGGTGTGCCCGCCTGGCGGGTTCGCCCCCGGTACGTGAAGGCCACCTTCACCACGCCTGGCGACAGGAACTCGGCCTTCACGCGATCCCAGGCGCCCCACTGGCATCACACGCCACGGCAGCCCCACCAGCCACACCCGTAAGACAGCAAGGGAGCTTTACTACCCTTCTTCGCCAGTAAAGCCCCTCGCTCACGCCCGGCGCCCGACTTTGCCGGGGCCCTGAGGGCCGCGCGGGCGGCCCGTTCGGCCACGCGAGGGGGCTGGTCTCGCGATCTGGAACCAGCGTGCCGGGCAGTGGGACCAGGCAGGCGGGAACGTGCAACTCGGGGGTCCGGAGTGGCCGACTCGCGGGTCGGGAACGGAGGACTCGCGCGAACGGGCCGTTCACGCGGGTGATCGGCACCAGGTGAGAACTGGCGTCCACATCGTGAGTTCTGCGCTCACGCACGCGAGTTCCGCGTTCCCGACCGCGAGTTCTGCGTTCCGGTACGCGAGTTCCACGCTCGAGCCAGCCACCTCACCTGCCCGCGACCGGACTTTGCCGGGGCCCTGACGTGAGACGTGGTGAAGGTGGCCTTCACGTGCTTGGGCGCACCGGTCATCCCGTCCGGTAGGCGGCCAGGTAGCGGCGCGTCGCCTCCGCGTCGGCCTCGGCGGTCGCCTGGGCACGCACCGCGGCGCCGGTGCCGTGCGGGAAACCGTGTCGGACCAGCCGGTGCTCACCACTCTCGTCCAGGTAGACCAGCGAGTAGAACAGGCCGACCAGCAACGCCATCAGCACCAGCGACAACCGCAGCCCCAGCGGCCCCGGCAGCATCAGGCACACCACGAGCACCGGCGAGAGCAGCACCACGGTCCGGATGGCGTGCCGCAGGCCGCGGGTGCGGGCGGTGACGTCGTGCAGCACCCAGTCCCGCCGGTCGGCCGGCAGCTTGCCGCCGAATGCGTACCAGACCCACTGCAGCGGATTGGGCCGCCTGCCCTGGAAACGTCCCATAACCGCACATTCCAGCACGGAACGCGCCGGAACGCTTCCCCGCCGAGACGGGGCACACACGACAGCGCCCCGCGAGCGGCCGGCTCGCGGGGCGCGGACGGTGGACTGCCGGCTCAGGCGCCGGCGGCCGAGCGCAGCGCGTCGGCGCGGTCGGTGCGCTCCCAGGGCAGGTCCAGCTCGGGCCTGCCGAAGTGGCCGTAGGCGGCCGTCGGGGCGTAGATCGGGCGCAGCAGGTCCAGGTCGCGGATGATCGCGGCCGGGCGCAGGTCGAACACCTCGGTGATGGCGGCCTGGATCTTCGTCGGGTCGACGGTCTCCGTGCCGAAGGTCTCCACGAACAGGCCCACCGGGGCGGCCTTGCCGATCGCGTACGCCACCTGCACCTCGACCCGCCCGGCCAGGCCGGCGGCGACGACGTTCTTGGCCACCCAGCGCATGGCGTAGGCCGCGGAGCGGTCCACCTTCGACGGGTCCTTGCCGGAGAACGCGCCACCACCGTGGCGGGCCATGCCGCCGTAGGTGTCGACGATGATCTTGCGGCCGGTCAGGCCGGCGTCACCCATCGGGCCGCCGATGACGAACCGGCCGGTCGGGTTGACCAGCAGCCGGACGTCCTTGGTGTCCAGGTCCAGCGCCTCCAGCTCGGGCGCGACCACGTGCTGTTTGACGTCGACGCCGAGCAGGGTGTCCAGGTCGATGCCCTCGGCGTGCTGGGTGGAGACCACGACGGTGTCCAGCCGCACCGGCTGGTCGCCCGCGTACTCGATGGTGACCTGGGTCTTGCCGTCCGGACGCAGGTAGGGCAGCACGCCGCTGTTGCGCACGGCGGTCAGCCGCTTGGACAGCCGGTGCGCCAGCGCGATCGGCAGCGGCAGCAGCTCGGGGGTGTCGGAGCAGGCGTAGCCGAACATCAGGCCCTGGTCGCCCGCGCCCTGCTTGTCGATCTCGTCGTCGGCGTTCTCCAGCCGCGACTCGTAGGCGGTGTCCACGCCCTGGGCGATGTCGGGCGACTGCGACCCGATGGCGACGTTCACGCCGCAGGAGTTGCCGTCGAAGCCCTTGGCCGACGAGTCGTAGCCGATGCGGAGGATGACCTCCCGCACGATCGTCGGGATGTCGGCGTAGGCCTCGGTGGTCACCTCGCCCGCGACGTGCACCTGGCCGGTGGTGATCAGGGTTTCCACGGCGACCCGGCTGCGCGGGTCCTTCGAGAGCAGGGCGTCGAGGATGGAGTCGCTGATGGCATCACAGATCTTGTCGGGATGGCCTTCGGTCACCGACTCCGAAGTGAACAGCCTGCGGTTCGACGCGGTCACGGCTCTCGTCACATCCTTCTGCTCGCCACTAGTCAACGCACCCAGCGTACTGAGCAGGCTTGATGGTGGGTCAAGCCTTGAGCAACGCCAATGCGGCGTTCCACACTTCGGCCGCCAGTTGCGATTTCGATCCGAGCGGGATAGGGCGCTCGGTCCCGTCGGCGGCCAGCAGCCAGCCGGCGTTGTCCTCGACCTCGAACGCGGTGCCCTCGCCGACGGCGTTGACGACGAGCAGGTCACAGCCCTTGCGCTTGAGCTTGGCCCGCGCGTGGTGCAGGACGTCGCCGCCCTCGTCGCCGGTCTCGGCGGCGAAACCGACGATGACCTGGCCGTCTTTCCGGTCCTCCACCAGGCCGGCGAGGATGTCCGGGTTGCGGACCAGCTCGACGGTGGGTGCGCCGCCGTCGTCGGTCTTCTTGATCTTGTGGGTGGCCAGTTCGGCGGGCCGGAAGTCGGCGACGGCGGCCGCCATGACCACCACGTCGGCGTCGCTCGCGGCGGCCCGCACGGCCTGCTCCAGCTCCAGCGCGGTGGACACGTGCAGGACGTCCACCCCGGCCGGTTCGGGCAGCTCCGCGGAGTGCGCGGTGACAAGTCTCACCTCGGCCCCGCGCTGGGCGGCGACCCTGGCCAGGGCGTAGCCCTGCTTGCCGGAGGACCGGTTGCCCAGGAAGCGGACCGGGTCCAGCGGCTCCCGTGTCCCGCCGGCGGACACCACCACCCGGACGCCCTCCAGGTCACGCGGCAGGGCGGCCGGCTCGGCCAGCAGCAGCCTGGTCAGGTCGACGATCTCCCTCGGGTCGGCCAGGCGGCCCTTGCCGGTGTCGACGCCGGTGAGCCTGCCCGACGCCGGCTCGGCCACCACGGCGCCCCGCGACCGCAGCGTGGCGACGTTGTGCCTGGTCGCCGGGTGCTCCCACATCTCGGTGTGCATGGCGGGGAAGAACGCCACCGGGCACCGGGCGGTGAGCAGGGTGTTGGTCAGCAGGTCGTCGGCGAGGCCGTTCGCGGCCTTGGCCAGCAGGTCGGCGGTGGCGGGCACGACGACCACCAGGTCGGCTTCCTTGCCGACCCGGACGTGCTGGACCTCGGGCACCTCGGTGAACACCCCGGTGTGCACCGGGTGACCGGACAGCGCCTCGAAGGTGGCGGCACCGACGAAGTTCAGTGCCGCGTCGGTGGGGACCACGCGCACGTCGTGGCCCGACTCGGTCAGGCCGCGCAGGACCTCGCAGGCCTTGTAGGCGGCGATGCCGCCACCGACCCCGAGTACCACCCGGGGTTTGGCGGTCATTCGCCTTCGGTGTGCTCGAGCAGGCCGGCGTGGATCTCCCGCAGCGCGATCGACAGCGGCTTCTCCCGCGGCCCCGGCTCGACCAGCGGGCCGACGTACTCCAGCAGACCCTCGCCCAGCTGGGCGTAGTAGTCGTTGATCTGGCGGGCGCGCTTGGCCGAGTAGATCACCAGCGCGTACTTCGAGCTGACCTTCTCGAGCAGGTCGTCGATCGGCGGGTTGGTGATGCCCTCGAGCTCCTCGCCCTGCGCACCCAGCATCGTGGTCACTCGTAGTACTCCTGAGAAAGGGAAGTCAAGAATCGTCCGACATCAAGTTTAGCAACTCGCTCGCGGCGGTCCGCACATCGGCGTTCACCACGGTCGCGTCGAACTCGCCTGCGGCCGCCAGTTCCCGCTCCGCCTCGGCCAGCCGGGCCCGCACGGCCTCCTCGGCCTCGGTGCCGCGGCCGGTCAGCCGCCCCACCAGCACGCCCCAGGACGGCGGGACCAGCATCACCAGCCGTGCCTCCGGCATGGCCTCGCGGACCTGCCGCGCGCCCTGCAGTTCGATCTCCAGGACCGCGGAGCGGCCCTGGGCCAGCGCCCGCTCCACCGGTTCGCGCGGGGTGCCGTAGCAGTTGCCCGCGAACTCGGCGTGTTCCAGCAGGGCGCCGCCGGCGACCAGCCGGTCGAACTCGGCCCGGTCGACGAAGCGGTAGTGCTCGCCGTCGACCTCGCCGGGCCGCGGCGCGCGGGTGGTCACCGAGACGCTGAAGTAGATGTCCGGGTCCAGCCTGCGCAGTTCGCCGACGACGCTGGACTTGCCGACGCCGGACGGGCCCGATACGACGGTGAGCCGGCGCCGGGACCCGCGTCCCGGTGCCGGCTCACCCTCCGCTAGTTCGGGTGGAGCGTCGCCGTGTGCGCTGCCGCTCACTCGCCGCTGAACTCGGCCAGCAGCGCCTTGCGCTGCCGGTCACCGAGGCCACGCAGGCGGCGGCTGGGGGCGATCTCCAGGCGCTCCATGGTCTGCTGGGCCCGAACCTTGCCAACGCCGGGCAGCGCCTCCAGGAGGGCGGACACCTTCATCTTGCCGAGGACCTCGTCCTCGTCCGCCTGCTTCAGCACGTCCACCAGCGTGGTGCCGCCCCGCTTCAGCCGCTCCTTCAGCTCCGCGCGGGCGCGACGGGCCGCAGCGGCCTTCTTCAGCGCCTCTGCACGCTGTTCCTCGGTCAGCTGGGGAAGTGCCACGATTTCCTCCGGTAGTACTCAATTTTCGGCCGTCGTCGGGACGGTACCCACCTGCCACACCAGCCACAATGCGGGGGTGGGCCTCCACCTGCGGATCGGGGTGGTGGTATCGGCCCGCGGAACACCGTTTCCGGCGGTGTTCTAGGGCCGCAGTTCCCGTTGTGCCCGCGACACCGCCGCACGTAGCGCGGCGGGATCGGGACCATGCTTGAGGATATCGCGCGAGGACGCGGGCAGAACCCCCGAAAGACCTGCTCCGAACAGGCGTTTCAGGTCGTCCGCCGTCGCTCCCTGCGCGCCGTATCCGGGGGCCAGCACGGGACCGTTCAGCGCACTCAGATCGAGTTCGCCGGACCCGATCGTCGCACCCACCACGACCCCGGTGTCGCCCAGCGGTGACAGGCCCGCGTTGCGGGCCGAAACCGCGTCCACGATTCCCTGCGCCACACTGGTCCGTTCGGCGGACACGGCGTTCTGCAGCCCCGCCGCCTCCGGGTTGGAGGTGCGGGCGAGCACGATCACGCCGCGCCCGCCTGCCCGTGCCAGCTCCAGTGTCGGCTCCAGGGAGCCGAAACCGAGGTAGGGCGACACCGTGATGGCGTCGGCCGCCAGCGGGGCGCCGTCGGCCAGGTAGGCGGCCGCGTAGGCGGCCATGGTGGAGCCGATGTCGCCGCGCTTGACGTCCAGCAGCACCAGCGTGCCCGCCTGTCTCGCCAGCGCGACGACCCGCTCCAGCACGGCGATCCCGGCGGCACCGTAGGCCTCGAAGAACGCCGACTGCGGCTTGAGCACGGCCACCTCGGGCGCGATCGCCTCGGTGGCGGTCAGCGCGAAGCGCTCCAGGCCGCTCGCGTCGCGGGGCAGGCCCCACGCGTCGAGCAGGCCGGGATGCGGGTCCACCCCGGCACACAGCTGGCCGCGCTGCCCGGTCAGCGCGGCCAGCCGCTGCCCGAAGTGCGTCACGACTCGCCCCGCAGGCCGCCCAGCGCCGCCTGGAGCTGTTGCAGCGACCGGACCCCGATGTCACCCCGGATGAGCGCCTCGATGCCGTGTACGGCCGCGGCGGCGCCCTGGATCGTGGTGATGCACGGGATGTCCCTGGCGACCGCGGCGGTGCGGATCTCGTAGCCGTCCACGCGCGGGCCGCTGTTGCCGTACGGCGTGTTGATCACCATGTCCACGCCGCCGGCCAGGATCAGCTCGACGATGTTCGGCTCGGACTCCGTGCTGCCCTCGAAGTGCTTGCGCACCACGGTGCAGGCGATTCCGTTGCGCCGCAGCACTTCCGCCGTCCCCGACGTCGCCAGCACCTCGAACCCGAGGTCGGCCAGCCGCTTGACCGGGAACACCAGCGACCGCTTGTCCCGGTTGGCCACCGACACGAACACCCTGCCCTCGACGGGCAGCGATCCGTAGGCACCGGACTGCGACTTGGCGAACGCCTTGCCGAACGAGACGTCCACGCCCATGACCTCGCCGGTGGACTTCATCTCCGGGCCCAGCAGGGAGTCCACGCCGTGCCCCTCCGGGGTGCGGAACCGGTGGAACGGCAGCACGGCCTCCTTGACCGACACCGGCGCCTCGGCCGGCAGGTCCCCGCCGTCGCCGTTGGCCGGCAGCACGCCGGAGGCCCGCAGGTCCTTGATCGTGGAGCCGGTCATGATCAGCGAGGCGGCCTTGGCCATCGGCACGGCCGTCGCCTTGGACACGAACGGCACGGTGCGCGAGGCCCGCGGGTTGGCCTCCAGGACGTAGAGCACGTCGTCCTTGAGCGCGTACTGCACGTTGAGCAGCCCGCGCACGCCGACACCGGCCGCGATGGCCTCGGTGGAGCGGCGGACGGCCTCCAGGTCGGTGCGGCCCAGGGTGATCGGCGGCAGCGCGCAGGACGAGTCGCCGGAGTGGATGCCGGCCTCCTCGATGTGCTCCATCACACCGCCCAGGTACAGCTCCTCGCCGTCGTAGAGCGCGTCGACGTCGATCTCGATCGAGTCGTCGAGGAACCGATCGACCAGCACCGGGTGCTCGGGCGAGACCTCGGTGGCCCGGCGGATGTAACCGGCCAGCGACTGCTCGTCGTAGACGATCTCCATCCCCCGGCCGCCGAGCACGTAGGACGGCCGGACCAGCACCGGGAAGCCGATGTCGGCCGCGATGCGCCGGGCGCCCTCGAACGAGGTGGCCGTGCCGTAGCGCGGCGCGGGCAGCCCGGCCTCGCGCAGCACCTCGCCGAACGCTCCGCGGTCCTCGGCCAGGTGGATGGCCTCCGGCGGCGTCCCGACGATCGGCACGCCCGCGTCGGCCAGCCGCTGCGCCAGTCCCAGCGGCGTCTGGCCGCCGAGCTGGACGATGACCCCGGCGACCGTGCCGGACTCCTGCTCGGCGTGGACGACCTCCAGGACGTCCTCGAACGACAGCGGTTCGAAGTACAGCCGGTCGGAGGTGTCGTAGTCGGTGGAGACGGTCTCCGGGTTGCAGTTGACCATCACCGCCTCGAACCCGGCCTCCCGCAGCGCCAGCGCGGCGTGCACGCAGGAGTAGTCGAACTCGATGCCCTGCCCGATCCGGTTGGGCCCGGAGCCGAGGATGAGCACCTTGCGCTTGTCCGTCTGCGCCGTCACCTCGCTCTCGGCGGCGGGGTCGGACTCGTAGGCCGAGTAGTGGTAGGGCGTACGCGCGGCGAACTCGGCCGCACAGGTGTCGACGGTCTTGAACACCGGCCGCACCCCCAGCCGGTGCCGCAGCGACCGCACGCCGTCCTCACCGGCCAGTTCCGGCCGCAGCGCGGCGATCTGGCGGTCGGACAGCCCGGTGCGCTTGGCCCGGCGCAGCAGCGCGCCGTCGAGCACCGGGGCGTCGCGCACCTCGGCGCCGACCTCGCCGATCAGCGCGATCTGGTCGATGAACCACGGGTCGAGGCCGCTGGCGTCGTGCACCTGCTCGACGGTGGCACCCAGCCGCAGCGCCCGCTCGACGGCGTAGAGCCTGCCGTCGTGGGGCGAGCGCAGGCTGTCCAAAGTGGACTCCAGCGTGGCGCCCTCGGGGTCGGGCACCGTCCAGAACCCGGACGCCTTGGTGTCGATCGAGCGCATGGCCTTGCCCAGCGCCTCGGGGAAGCTGCGGCCCAGCGCCATCGCCTCGCCGACGCTCTTCATGGTCGTGGTCAGCGTCGGGTCGGCGCCGGGAAACTTCTCGAACGCGAACCGCGGCACCTTCACCACGACGTAGTCCAGCGTGGGCTCGAACGAGGCCGGCGTCTCGCCGGTGATGTCGTTGCGGATCTCGTCCAGCGCGTAGCCGATGGCCAGCTTCGCGGCGATCTTGGCGATCGGGAAGCCGGTGGCCTTCGACGCCAGCGCACTGGACCGCGACACCCGCGGGTTCATCTCGATGACGACCATGCGCCCGGTGTCGGGGTTGATGGCGAACTGGATGTTGCAGCCGCCGGTGTCGACGCCGACCTGGCGCAGTACGGCGATGCCGACGTCCCGCATGTGCTGGTACTCGCGGTCGGTCAGCGTCATCGCGGGCGCCACGGTGACCGAGTCGCCGGTGTGCACGCCCATCGCGTCGACGTTCTCGATCGAGCAGATGACCACGACGTTGTCGTGCTTGTCGCGCATCAGCTCGAGCTCGTACTCCTTCCAGCCGAGCACGCTCTCCTCGATGAGCACCTCGGTGACCGGGCTCTCCTCCAGCCCGACCGAGGCCAGCCGCTCCAGCTCGGCGTCGGTGTGCGCCATGCCCGAGCCCAGCCCGCCCATGGTGAACGAGGGCCGGATGACCACCGGCAGGCCGAGGTCGGCAACGGTCTCGCGCACCTCGTCCATCGAGTGGCAGACCCGGCTGCGCGGCACCTCGGCGCCGATCTCGCGGACGATGTCCTTGAACTTCTGCCGGTCCTCACCGCGCTGGATGGCGTCGATGTCGGCGCCGATCAGCTCGACGCCGTACTTGGCCAGCACGCCGCGCTCGTGCAGCGCGACGGCGCAGTTGAGCGCGGTCTGCCCGCCCAGCGTGGCCAGCAGCGCGTCCGGGCGTTCCTCGGCGATGACCTTCTCCACGAAGTCCGGCGTGACCGGCTCGATGTAGGTCGCGTCAGCGAACTCCGGGTCGGTCATGATCGTCGCGGGGTTGGAGTTGACCAGGCTGACGCGCAGGCCCTCCTCCCGCAGCACCCGGCAGGCCTGGGTGCCGGAGTAGTCGAACTCGGCGGCCTGCCCGATCACGATCGGGCCGGAGCCGATGACGAGCACGTGCTCGATGTCAGTCCTTTTCGGCATTACCGGGCTTTCTCCATCAGGGTGACGAACTCGTCGAACAGCGGGGCGGCGTCGTGCGGCCCGGCGGCGGCCTCCGGGTGGTACTGCACGGAGAACGCGGGCACCTCCTCGGCACGCACGCCCTCGACGGTGTCGTCGTTGGGGCAGTAGTGGCTGATGCGGGCGGGGCCGTAGGGGGTGTCGAACCGCTGGCCGGGCTCGCCCTCCAGGGCGAAGCCGTGGTTCTGCGCGGTGATGGCCACCCGGCCGCTGTCGACGTCGATCACCGGGATGTTGATGCCGCGGTGGCCGTAACGCATCTTGTAGGTGCCCAGTCCCAGCGCGCGGCCGAGGATCTGGTTGCCGAAGCAGATGCCGAACAGCGGGATCCGCCGCTCCAGCACCGCCTTGGTCAGCTCGGTCGGGTGCGTGGTGGTGGCCGGGTCGCCGGGCCCGTTGGACAGGAACACCCCGTCCGGCTCGACGGCCAGCAGCTCGTCCAGCGACGTGGTGGCGGGCAGGACGTGCACCTCGATGCCCCGCTGGGTCATCAGCCGCGGGGTGTTGGACTTGATGCCCAGGTCCAGCGCGGCCACCCGGAACCGGCGTTCGCCTCCGGCGGGCACGACGTAGGGCTTGCCGGTGGTGACCTCGCCTGCCAGGTCGGCGCCCACCATCTCCGGCGCGGCCAGCACCTCGTCCAGCATCTCCCGCTCGCCGCGCAGCGCGTCGCCGGAGAACACCCCGGCACGCATGGCGCCGCGCTCGCGGATGTGGCGGGTCAGCGTGCGGGTGTCGACCTCGCTGATGCCGACGACGCCCTGCTCGGCCAGCTCACCGTCGAGCGTGCGGCGCGAGCGCCAGTTCGACGGCGTGCGGGCCGGGTCGCGCACCACGTAGCCGGACACCCAGATGCGGGCCGACTCGTCGTCCTCGTCGTTCCAGCCGGTGTTGCCGATCTGCGGCGCGGTCTGCACCACGATCTGGCGGTGGTAGGACGGATCGGTCAGCGTCTCCTGGTAGCCGGTCATGCCGGTGCAGAAGACCACCTCGCCCAGGGTTCGCCCCGTGGCACCGTACGCGGTGCCGGGGAACACCCTGCCGTCCTCCAGCACCAGCGCCGCCGGATTCCGACCACTGCTCATGTTCAGGCACCTCCCTTGATCTGCTTGCCGTTCAGCACGTCCAGCCAGCGCTGGTACTCGCCGATGTCGTCGCCGCGGAAGCCGGTGTCCAGCGTCTGCTCGCCCAGTCGCCAGGTGAACACCAGCAGGCTGTTGGTGCCCATCACCTTCCCGGCGATCGCCCGGTCCCGCCGGACGTCCACAATGGACTCCCGGGGGATCCAGAAGCCGGGGGCGCCGACCCGTTCCACCTCCAGGCCGCCGTCGTACAGCCGCAGGGTGGCCGAGCTGCGCAGCCCCGCTCCCCTGGTGACGATCCGCTCCTGCCAGCGGCCGGCGATGGTGGTGCTGACGTAGAGGCCCTCGGCGGTCAGCCGTGCCTCGCCCGGCTCGGCCGGCACCTCGGGGAACGGCGCGACCCGCACGCTCTGCGCCCGGGCCTTGCGCCGCCAGCCCAGCCACATGCCGTAGCAGCACAGCAGGAAGAAGGCGAGCACGCCCATGGTCAGCAGGAATCGTTCCATCAGAGCGCCACCTTTCCGTCCCGGGCGGTGATCTCGCCGCGCAGCAGCGTCGCGGTCACCACACCGGGCAGTCGCATTCCCTCGTACGGGGTGTTCGCGGCGATGCTGGCCAGCTCCTCGCCGCGCACCGTCCACTCGGCGTCCGGGTCGACCAGCGTCAGGTTGGCCGGCTCGCCCACCGTCAGCGGGCGGCCGTGGTCGGGCAGCCCGGCGATCTCGGCGGGCCGCTCGCTCATCACCCTGGCCACGCCGCGCCAGTCCAGCAGGCCCGGCCGCACCATCGTCTCGGCCACAATGGACAGCGCGGTCTGCAGGCCGAGCATGCCCGGCCGGGCTGCGGCCCATTCGCAGTCCTTGTCCTGCGGGGCGTGCGGCGCGTGGTCGGTGGCCACGCAGTCGATGACGCCGTCGGCCAGCGCCTGCCGCATCCGCTCGGCGTCGGTGCCGGTGCGCAGCGGCGGGTTGACCTTGTTGACCGGGTCGTAGGTCGCCAGCCGCTCGTCGGTGAGCAGCAGGTGGTGCGGGGTGACCTCGGCCGACACCCGCGTGCCGCGCTGCTTGGCCCAGGCCAGCACGTCGACGGTGCCCGAGGTGGACACGTGGCACACGTGCAGCCGGGCGCCGGCGTGCCCGGCGAGCAGGCAGTCGCGGGCCACGATCGACTCCTCGGCCGACGCCGGCCAGCCGGCGTAGCCCAGCCTGGCCGCGTGCTCGCCCTCGTGGGCCTGCGCCCCGGCGGTCAGCCGCGGGTCCTCGGCGTGCTGGGCGATCACCACGTCCAGCGCCGTCGAGTACTCCAGCGCGCGGCGCATCAGCAGCGGGTCGGACACGCAGTGGCCGTCGTCGGAGAACACCCGCACCGCCGCGGCCGAGCGGGCCATCGTGCCCAGCTCGGCGAGCTTCTGCCCGGCCAGGCCCACGGTGACGGCTCCGACCGGGTGGACGTCGACCAGGCCGGCGGCCCTGCCCTGCCGCCACACGTGCTCGACGACCACAGCGTTGTCGGCCACCGGGTCGGTGTTGGCCATGGCGAACACCGCCGTGTAGCCGCCCAGCGCGGCGGCGGCCGAGCCGGTGGCGATGGTCTCGGTGTCCTCGCGGCCCGGTTCGCGCAGGTGGGTGTGCAGGTCGACGAACCCGGGCAGCAGCACCTGGCCGGCGGCGTCGATCACCTCGGCGCCGCCCGGGTCGATCCCGGCGCCGATCTGCGCGATCGCGCCGTCGTCGACCAGCACGTCGACGGGGTCGCCCTCGCCGTAGGGCCGGACGCCCTTCAGCAGTACCCGGGTCACGCTGCCTCCTCCTCGGCCGCTGCCAGCAAGTGGTAGAGCACCGCCATCCGGACGTGCACGCCGTTGCGGACCTGCTCGGTGATGGCCGACGCCGGTGAGTCGGCGACGGCCGAGGCGATCTCCATACCCCGCAGCATCGGGCCGGGGTGCAGGACGACCGCGTGCTCGGGCAGCAGCCGCTGCCGTGCCGCGTTGAGGCCGTAGGCGATCGAGTACTCCCGTGCCGAGGGGAAGAACCCGCCGGTCATCCGCTCGGCCTGCACGCGCAGCATCATCACCGCGTCGACGGCGGGCAGCTCGGCGTCCAGCTCGTGGGAGACGGTGACCGGCCAGGCCCCGACGCCCGTTGGCACCAGCGTCGGCGGCGCGACCAGCACCACCTCGGCGCCCAGCGTCGCCAGCAGGTGCACGTTGGAGCGGGCGACCCGGCTGTGCAGGACGTCGCCGACGATGGCGATCCGCCTGCCGTCCAGCGGCCCGAGCCGCTCGCGCAGGGTCGCGGCGTCCAGCAGCGCCTGGGTGGGGTGCTCGTGCATGCCGTCCCCGGCGTTGACGACGTGCGTGCCGGCGTCGGCCAGCCAGCCGGCCAGCCGGTGCGCGGCGCCGGACGCGGGGTGGCGCACGATCACGCAGTCGGCTCCGGCGGCGGCCAGGGTGAGGGCGGTGTCGCGCAGCGACTCGCCCTTGTTCACCGACGAGCCGCTCGCCGAGACGTTGACCACGTCGGCGCTCATCCACTTGCCCGCGATCTCGAACGACACCCTGGTGCGGGTGGAGTTCTCGTAGAACATCGTGATGACCGTGCGGCCGCGCAGCGTGGGCAGCTTGCGGACCTCGCGCCCGAGCAGCGTCTGCTTCAGCTCGTCGGCGGTGTCGAGGATCGCCGTTGCCTGCTCGCGGCCGAGGCCCTCGGTGGCGAGCAGGTGCCTCACGAGTCTTCTCCGTTCCGGCTGCGCAGCAGCACCGCATCCCTTCCGTCGGTTTCGGACAGCAGCACGGCCACCTCCTCGGACCGGGAGGTCGGCACGTTCTTGCCCACGTAGTCGGCCCGGATGGGCAGTTCCCGGTGGCCGCGGTCGACGAGGACGGCCAGCTGCACCGCGCGCGGCCTGCCGTGGTCGCGCAGGGCGTCCAGTGCGGCGCGGATGGTGCGGCCGGAGAACAGCACGTCGTCGACGAGCAGCACGACCCGGTTGTCGATGCCGCCGTCGGGCAGCTGGGTCTGCTCCAGGGGGCGGGTGGGCCTGCGACGCAGATCGTCGCGGTAGAGGGTGACGTCGAGTGCGCCGGAGGCGACCTCGACGCCGGAGAACTCGGCGATGCGCTGGGCCAGACGGGTGGCCAGTGGGGTGCCCCGGGTGGGAATGCCGAGTAGCACCGGTGGGTCGGACCGACCAGCACCGAGTGCGGTCTTCTCGATGACCTGATGGGCCATTCGAGCGATGGTGCGCGCGACGTCACCGGCGGAGAGCAGCTCCCGCTCACCGACCGGTTCCGTCGCGCCACGGGGGCGTGGCGCCACGGTGGACCTCCTTCCCCGCCTCGCTGGACGGGTCCTTAAAGGACGTCGATTCCGCTGGTTGATGCGGTAATCAAGAGCGACATTAGCAGGGTGGCGCGCTCAGCCTTACGGGTGGTATGGCGCGCGCCGGAACCACCCTGGCTGGATCATCTGCTTGACCTGGTGACGACAACGCGTAACCATTACTCTGAGTATTCGACTCGGGAAGGCCCCCTGACGTCCTCCGACCGACGGGGCGAAGAAACGGAGAACCACCAGATGGGCGATTACGCCAAGGCGCTCGGGGCGAAGCTCCGCGGCATCCGCCAGCAGCAGGGGCTATCCCTGCACGGTGTCGAGCAGAAGTCCGGCGGGCGCTGGAAAGCCGTCGTCGTGGGGTCGTACGAGCGCGGCGACCGGGCGGTAACCGTCCAGAAGCTGGCCGAGCTCGCCGATTTCTACGGTGTGCCGGTGGTCGAGCTGCTGCCGGAGGGCCGCGTGCCGTCCGGCGCGGAGCCCGCCACCAAGATCGTGATCAACCTGGAGCGCCTGCAGCAGCTGCCCGCGGAGAAGGTCGGGCCGCTGGCCCGCTACGCGGCGACCATCCAGAGCCAGCGTGGCGACTACAACGGCAAGGTGCTGTCCATCCGGACCGAGGACCTGCGGTCGCTGGCGATCATCTACGACATGACGCCCGGCGAGCTGACCGAGCAGCTGATCGACTGGGGTGTGCTGCCGCCGGAGGCCCGGCCCTCCAAGGAGGACTGACGACGACGGCGGCCCGGTTGATCCCGGGCCGCCGGTGTTTCGTCTAGAGAACGGCGCGCAGCCGGTCGGCAATACTGCCGATGCGTCCGAGCACGCCGTTGACGAACCGTGGCGAGTCGTCGGTCGACAGCTCCTTGGCGATGCCGACGGCCTCGTCGATCGCCACCGGGTCGGGCACGTCGGCCGCCCACAGCAGCTCGTACACCCCGACCCGCAGCACCGCCAGGTCCACCGGCGGCATGCGGTCCAGCGTCCAGCCCTGGGAGTGCTCGGCGAGCAGCTCGTCAATGGCCTCCCGGCGGGCGCCGACGCCTTCGACCAGGGCGATGGTGTAGTCCGCGATCGGGTCGACCTCGACCGAGCCGACGCGGTCGGCCAGCAGCGTGACCGGGTCGCTCTCCCGCTGCGCGGCCTCGTACAGGATCTCCACCGCGCGCCTGCGCGCGGCGCGGCGGCTGATCGGGCCGCCGCGCCGGGGTGGATCGGCTGGGCTCAACTCGAGACCCGGCCGAGGTAGCGGCCGTCGCGGGTGTCGACCTTGACCTTCTCGCCGGTGCTGACGAACAGCGGCACCTGGATCTCCGCGCCGGTCTCCAGCGTCGCCGGCTTGGTGCCGCCGGTGGAGCGGTCGCCCTGCAGGCCGGGGTCGGTGTGCTGGATGACCAGCTCCACCGAGGTGGGCAGCTCGACGTAGAGCGGCACGCCCTCGTGCACGGCGACCTGGACCTCGGTGTTCTCCAGCAGGTAGCCCGCGCCGTCGCCGACGATCTCCGGCGACACGGTGATCTGGTCGTAGGTGTCGCCGTCCATGAAGACGAAGTCGGTGCCGTCGTTGTACAGGTAGGTCATGTTGCGCCGGTCGACCGTCGCGGTGTCGACCTTGGTGCCGGCGTTGAACGTCTTGTCCACCACCTTGCCCGACAGCACGTGCTTGAGGGTGGTGCGCACGAACGCGCCGCCCTTGCCCGGCTTGACGTGCTGGAAGTTCACGACGGACCACAGCTGGCCGTCGAGGTTGAGAACCAGACCGTTCTTCAGGTCGTTGGTGGTGGCCACGAGTACCGAATCTCCTGTAGATGTGTCGAAGCGCGGCCTAGACGACCACGAGTTCCTTGCTGCTCAGGGTGAGGACCTCTCCCCCGCCGTCGCGGACGACCAGGATGTCCTCGATGCGCACACCACCGCGGCCGGCGAGATAGACGCCGGGCTCCACGGTGACGGTCATACCGGCGGACAGTGTACCGGCGCCCGTCGTGGCCAGGCTCGGTGCCTCGTGGACCTGCAGGCCGACGCCGTGGCCGAGCCCGTGCGGGAACTCCTCGGCGTGGCCTGCCCGCTCGATGACCTCGCGGGCCGCCTTGTCGACCGCGGAGACCTCGGCGCCGGGCAGCACGGCCGCGCAGCCGGCGGCCTGGGCGGCCGCGACCAGGTCGTAGAGCTCCCGCTGCCAGCCGGCGGGCTCGCCCAGCACCACGGTGCGGGTCATGTCGGAGTGGTAGCCGTCGACCGTGGCGCCGAAATCGAGCTTGACGAAGTCGCCCGCGGCCAGCACGGCGTCGGTGGGCCGGTGGTGCGGGATCGCCGAGTTCGGGCCGGTGGCGACGATGGTGTCGAACGACGGGCCGGTCGAGCCGTGGTCGGCCATCCGGTTCTCCAGCGCCCTGGCGACCTGCCGCTCGGTGCGGCCGACGGCCAGCTCGCCGTGCTCGATCAGCTCGGCCAGCGCGGCGTCGGCGGCGGCGCACGCGGCACGCAGCGCGGCGATCTCGCTGGCGTCCTTGACCAGCCGCTGCCGCTCGATCAGGCCGGGTGCCCTGCGCAGCTCGACGCCGGTGGCCAGGTCGGCCAGCGCGGCGTGCTGCTCGACGCTGACGTGCTGGCTCTCGAAACCGGTGCGGCGGTAGCGGGCGGCCTCGGCGCCGGCGTGGCCGGCCAGCGCGGCGGCGCTGGCGCGCTCCAGGACCAGCCGCAGGTCGGGCACCTCGGCGGCGACCTGGGTGGCGTAGCGGCCGTCGGTGCAGAACACCGTGCCGTCGTCGCCGTCGGCGTGCAGCAGCAACGCGGCGTTGGAGCCGGTGAAGCCGGTCAGGTAGCGGATGTTCAGCAGGTCGGTGACGAGCAGCGCGTCCAGCTCGGCGTCCCGGATGAGGGAGCGCAGGGTGTCGCGGCGGCTGGCGAGGGTTTCCCTGGTCTCAGGCACCCGGACAGCTTAGTTAGGCTTGCCCGATGATGTACGCCTGGCTGGTGCGCGCGTTCGGGATGGCGCTGCTGCACGCGGCCGCCGCCGTCGTGCAGGCGAAGATCGCCGTCTTCTCCCCCGACGACGCCGACCTGGCGCGGATCGTGGCGGTCGCGCTGCTGGTCGGCGCCGCGGCACTGTGGAGCGCGCTGGACGGCTGGTGGCGCAGGCCGGACCGGGGCAAGGTGTGGTTCATCGCGTCGCTGGTGGCCGGGCCGGTGTCCGGGCTGCTGTCGGTGATCGGCCGGGCGGTGTTCGTCGACCAGACCGGCATCTCCGAGCTGGGCAACGCGCTGACCGGCGGAGCGGCGTTCACCGCGTTGCTGATCCTGCTCCCCGCCGGGCTGGGCCTGTTCGTCGGCGGCAAGCTCGGTTCCGATCAGCGGCCCAAGGCCGAGCCCGCCGGGTAGGTCCGCCAGCGCTCGTCGGTGATGGCCTGCGGAACGGAACCGTTGAGCTGCAAGGCTTTCGCCGAGCGCACCGGCCACAGCCTGCCGTCGTCGAGCACCACGCCGAGGCCGAACGCCGTGGAGCGGAAGGCTTCCGCGCCGGAGCGCAGGTGCGCGGCCACCGGTGCCCGGTCCAGCTGCGGCAGCCGGGTGTCCAGCACCCGCGCGGCCAGTTCCCCGGCCACCGAGCGGCGGTCGACCCGCACGACGGTGCCGCCGGTGACCAGGTCCATGGTGCGCAGCGGGGAGGGCATCGCGAAGCCGTCCAGGACGGCCAGCATGCGCGGCACGTCGCCGCAGCCGTCGATGCCCTTGAGGTCGATGCCGAAGTGCCGCAGGTTGGTCGGCGCGCCGGCCTCGCCGATGACCGTGGCACGCACGACGTCCAGCGGTACCCGGCCGCACGGGTCGGTTGCCGAGACCGGGGCGTGGCCGTCGGGCTGGCGCAGCAGGCCGGGGCCCTCCTGCCAGGGGCCGGGGATCAGCGCGGGCAGGTAGGGGTTGGTGCGGAACTCGCGGTCCCAGAAGGTCAGCGTGGTGCCGTGCTGGGTCTCGTGGGCGATGGCGAACGCGGCCAGCGCGTCGACCCACATCAGGTCGGCGCTGAACGCGTCGACCAGCGACCGGGTGCGGGGTGCCTGCGTGTTCTGGACCTGGAGGAAGCCGTCGGGCCCGACCGTCTCGATGCCGCCGGCGAACGCCGGGTCGCGGGAGCGGACGATGAACTGGCCCGCCCCGTTCCAGCCCGCCGCCTTGCCGGTGGTGTCGGTGAACATCAGGTAGAACCAGCCGTCGAGGAAGACCGCCGCCGGCTGGCCCGCGCCATAGGTGTTGTCGCGGTGGACGTCGTGGGCCGGGTTGAGGATCGGCCTGCCGCCGTTGGCACGGGTCCAGGTGAGCCCGTCGGTGCTGGTGGCCAGCCCGATCGAGTTGCCCAGCGCGTGGTCGCCTGCCGCGCCGGTGTAGTACAGGTAGTAGGTCCCGCCGACGCGGAGCACCGACGGGTCGCAGGTGTGGACGCCGTCGAACCCGCCGGGGGCGCCGGACAGCACGGCGCGGGGCGGGGCGCCGCCGGGGGCGCGGAACGGGCCGTCCAGGCCGGCGGCCTCGCCGTAGAGGATGTCGTCGCCGGGCGGTGCCGCGCCGGGGTACTGGCTGCACCACCACATGCGGTTCAGCGCGCCGTCGCGCATGAGGGCTGGGCCGTAGTTGTACGGGGCTCCCGGGCCGCCCGCGGCGACCGTGGCGCCGCTTTCCCGGCCGAGGTCGGTGGTCAGCGGCTGGTTGCTGGGGCGCGGCGGCGGTGGCGGCGCCTCCGGCGCGGGCTGGTCGCCGCCGATGCCGGGCCGGTTCGGGCCCGCGCCCTCGGCCTGCGGCTGCGCCGCGCTGGATGTGCAGCCCGCGACGGCGATCGCGGCGAAGGCGAGGGCGGTGGCGCCACGCAGTGCTCGCACCATCGGTCCGCCGTGTGGTCGCCGCAATCCCGCTCCCCGAGCCGTGCCGTTCACTCACGGCCGAGGGACACGCCTTCGGCCAAGGACCTGCTCAGTGTACGGAGTGACTCACCCGTTCGGGTGGAGGGGCGTGGCGACGAGTTCCACCTCGAAGCCCTGGCCGTTCACCAGGAACGCGGCGTAGTGGTCCGGCCCGCCCGCGTGCGGGTAGCGGTCGGCGAACAGCGGTGTCCAGCCGTGGGCGGCGGCGTCGGCGGCCAGCGCGTCGACCCGGTCGCGGCCGGACACGTGCAGTGCCAGGTGGTTCAGGCCCGGGCGCAGGCGGTCGTGCTCGGCTGCGGTGAGGGCGGGCGACTGCTCCAGCACGAGGTAGGTCGGCCCGAGCCGCCAGCTGACGCCGTGGCGCCATTGCTGGAAGCGGCGCCAGCCCAGGCTGCCGAGCAGCCAGTCGAAGCCGGGCAGCGCGGCGTCGAGGTCGCCGATCCACAGCTCGACGTGGTGCAGGCGCCCGTGCGTGCCCGGCAGGGCGACGTGCACGCGGTGCTCGGCGCCGTAGTGGAAGCCGCCGCCGACCTCGAGGAATCCCAGGCGCTCCACCAGTTTCCGGCTGGGCACGTTGTCCTCGCGCACCAGTGCCCAGATCGCGGGCAGGCCCAGTTCGCCGAGCCCGTAGCCGAGCAGGCGCGCGGCGGCCTCGGTGGCCAGGCCGCGCCCGCCGACGGCGCGGGCCAGCGCGTAGCCGATTTCCGGGACGCCGCCGGGCAGTTCCCACGAGGGGCGCAGGTGCGCCACCCCGACGGCGGCGCCCTCGTACTCGATGGCCCAGTGGCCGAGCCCGGCCGGGCCGTCGTAGGACAGCCTCCTGGCCATCATGGCGTCGAACTCGGCCGGGTCGCTCAGGTCGGCCTCGAAGTACCGGCTCATCTCCGGGTCGCGGTAGTGCGGCCGCAGCACCTCGGCGTCGGCGGGTTCCAGTCCGCGCAGGGTGAGCCGCTCCGAGCGCAGGACCGGGACGCCGGTCACGTCCGTTCGGCCAGCCAGCGGATGGCCAGCGGGTAGCCCTCGACACCGAACCCGGCCATGACGGCGGTGGCCACGTCGGACAGCACGCTGTGGTGGCGGAACTGCTCGCGCCGGTGCACGTTGCTGATGTGCAGTTCGACGAGCGGCGCGGTCAGCTGGCTGGCCGCGTCGCGTACGGCGATCGAGTAGTGGGTCCAGGCGGCGGCGTTGAGCACGACCGGCACCCCGGCGTCGGCGGCCTCGTGCAGCCAGCCGATCATCTCGCTCTCGTCGTCGGTCTGGCGCACCACGACCTCGCGGCCGAGGGCCTTGCCGGTCTCCTCGCACAGGGCGACCAGCTCGTCGTGGGTGGTCGCGCCGTAGATCAGCGGCTCGCGGGCGCCGAGCCTGCCCAGGTTGGGGCCGTTGAGGACGTGGATGGTCACAGCAGCACGCTCCCGGTGGAGGTCGTGTCGTCGGCGATGGCCGAGTAGGCGGCGGCCAGCAGGGCCGGGTCGGGGCCTTCCAGGCGGCCCGGCTTGGCCAGGCCGTCGAGGACGACGAACCGCAGCATCCCGGACCGGGTCTTCTTGTCCGAGCGCATGCCCTCCAGCAGCTGGGGCAGGGCGTCGGGGTCGTAGGTGACCGGCAGCCCGAGCAGGCGCAGCACGGCGGCGTGCCGGTCGGCGGTGGCGTCGTCGAGCCGGCCGGCCAGGCGGGCCAGTTCGGCGGCGAAGACCAGACCGACGCTGACCGCCGCGCCGTGCCGCCAGCGGTAACGCTCGCGGCGTTCGATGGCGTGGCCGAGGGTGTGGCCGTAGTTGAGGATCTCCCGCAGGCTGGACTCCCGCAGGTCGGCGGCGACGACGTCGGCCTTGACCTGGATGGCCCGGCGCACCAGCTCGCCCAGGACGTCGCCGGCCGGGTCGGTGGCGGCCGCCGGGTCGGCCTCGATCAGCTCCAGGATGCGCGGGTCGGCGATGAAGCCCGCCTTCACGACCTCGGCCATGCCGGCGATCAGTTCGTTGCGCGGCAGGGTTTCCAGCGTGGCCAGGTCGACCAGCACCGCGTTCGGTTCGTGGAAGACGCCGACGAGGTTCTTGCCGGCCTCGGTGTTGATGCCGGTCTTGCCGCCGACGGCGGCGTCGACCATGCCCAGCAGCGTGGTGGGGACGTTGACCAGGCCGACGCCACGCATCCAGGTACCGGCGACGAACCCGGCGAGGTCGGTGACCGCACCGCCGCCCAGGCCGACGACGACGCCCTGGCGGTCGAGGCCGATCCGGCCGAGCACCTCCCAGCAGAAGCCGGCGACCGACAGTGCCTTGCCGTCCTCGGCGTCGGGGATCTCCACGCGGTGCGCGTCCAGGCCGGCCTCGGTGAGCGACTCGCGGACCGCCTCGGCGGTGGTGGTCAGCGTCGGCGGGTGGATCAGCGCCACCTTCGAGGCGCCCGCGAGGACGTCGGTCAGCTCGCCCAGCAGGCCCCTGCCGACGATGACCGGGTACGGCCTGCCGGTGGCGACCTCGATGCGGACCGGGTCGGTCATGACACTCCGTTCTCGGTGGGAATGGTCAGGTTCAGCTTGGCGACCACCTGCTCGACGATCTCGGCGGGCCCGTGGTGGTCGGTGTCGACCTCGACGGTGGCCACCTCGCGGTAGAGCGGCAGCCGGGCGTCCAGCAGCTGCTTGTAGGTGGCGCGCGGGTTCACCCCGGCCAGCAGCGGCCGGGCCGAGGACAGCCCGACCCGGCGCACCCCCTCGGCCATGCCGACGTTGAGGAACACGACGGCGTGCCCCGCGAGCCGGGCCCTGGTCGCGGCCGACAGCACCGCGCCGCCGCCCAGCGACAGCACGCCGGGGTGCTCGGCGAGCGCGGTGGCGATCGCCGACTCCTCCAGCGCGCGGAACGCCGGCTCGCCGTCGTCGGTGAAGATGTCGGAGATCGGCTTGCCAGCTCCGGCGACGATGTCGTCGTCGCTGTCGCGGAACGGCACCGCGAGCCGCCGGGCCAGCAGCGGCCCGACGGTGCTCTTGCCGGAGCCGGGCGGGCCGACCACGACCGCCGCCGGTGTCACCACCGCTCCTCCAGGGCACGCAGGTAACCCTCGACGTTGCGCCGGCTCTCGGCCAGCGAGTCGCCGCCGAACTTCTCCGCCGCCGCGTCGGCCAGGATCAGCGCGACGACGGACTCCAGCACCACCCCGGCCCTGGGCACCGCGCACACGTCGGAGCGCTGGTGGATGGCCACCGCGGGCTCCCCGGTCACGACGTCCACAGTGGACAGTGCTTTGGGGACGGTGGAAATCGGCTTCATGGCGACGCGCACGCGCAGCGGTTCGCCGTTGGTGATGCCTCCCTCCAGTCCGCCCGCGCGGTTGGACCGCCGGGTCACCCCGACCGGCCCGGATCCGCGGTCGATCTCGTCGTGTGCCTGGCTGCCCCACCGGGTCGCCGTGGTGAAGCCGTCGCCGACCTCGACGCCCTTCATGGCCTGCACGCCCATCAGCGCGCCGGCCAGCCGCGCGTCCAGCCTGCGGTCCCAGTGCACGTGGGACCCGAGGCCGGGCGGCAGCCCGTAGGCGATCACCTCGATGACGCCGCCGACGGTGTCACCGGCCTTCCGCACGGCGTCGACCTCGGCCACCATCGCCTCGGTGCCCTCGGCGCTGAACGCCCGCACGGGGCTCTCGTCGATGGCCGCCAGGTCGCCCGGGCCGGGCAGCGGCCCGTCCGGGGCCGCCGCGCCGCCGATCGACACGACGTGGCTGATCACCTCCACCCCGAGCAGCTGCCGCAGGTAGGCCCGCGCGACCGTGCCCAGCGCCGTCCTCGACGCGGTCTCCCTGGCGCTGGCGCGCTCCAGGACGGGACGGGCCTCGTCGAAGCCGTACTTCTGCATGCCGGGCAGGTCGGCGTGGCCGGGCCGCGGGCGGGTCAGCGGCTCGTTGCGGGCGAGCCCGGCCAGCTCGGCCGCATCGACCGGGTCGGCCGCCATCACCTTCTCCCACTTGGGCCACTCGGAGTTCTCGATGCGCACCGCGATGGGGCCACCCTGGGTGAGGCCGTGGCGGACGCCGCCGAGAAACTCGATGTGGTCGGTCTCGAAGCCCATCCGGGGACTCCGGCCGAACCCGAGCCGCCTGCGGGCCAGCTGTTCGGTCACCTCGGCGGTGGTGATCTCGACACCGGCCACCATGCCTTCGAGCACGGCGGCCAGGGCGGGACCGTGCGATTCACCTGCGGTTATCCAGCGCAACACGCGTCGATCCTGTCATGGGCGCGCCACGGTCAGTGCAGCGGCATCACCCCCGGCGCGGAGGACACCAGCACCGTGGCGCCGAGCATCCCCGGACCGTGTGGCACGCCGTCGCGCCAGCCCCGCAGCCCGCGTAGCCGCGCGTAGCCCACCAGCGCCAGCGTGACCACCGCCGCGAGGACCGCCGCCAGCGCCGGAGCCGTCCAGCCGACCGCGCCCAGGACGCCGCCCAGGCTGCCGGAGAGCTTGACGTCGCCCGCCCCCAGCGCGCCGGGTGCGGCCAGGCACACCACGCCGTGCGCGGCCGCGAACAGCACCGCGGTGGCCAGCGCCCGCCCGGCGAGTCCCGGACCGCCGCCCAGCGCGGCGGCACCGACCGCGACGCCCAGTACCGGGTAGGCCGTCAGCGTGAGCGGGTTCGGCAGCCGCCGGTACCGCAGGTCGGCGGCCACCAGGGGCACGGCGAGCGCGGTGAGCAGCAGCGGCACCGGCAGCCACCACGGTGGCCACCAGTCACCGGCACACAGTCCGAAGACGGCCCAGCACAGCCCGGTGACGAGTGCGCAGCCGCACTCGCTCACCACCGCGGGCGGGCTGGCCGCCCGGGACAGCCGGGCCGCCGCGAAGCCCGCTGCCGAGCCGGTGAGCGCGAGGAGGGGAACGAAGATCGGGTCCACGGGACAAGCCTGTGACCAGGCACTTCACCGGCGCAACCCCTCCGGCGCGAGTGGGCGGGTCGTGCGGCGCCGGGTGTCCGAACGGGCCGTTGGCGGGCGCACGCGGCCGCCGCGAACGGCACTTCCCGCGCGGCGCCGCCGCGGCAGGCCCGGGTGCCAGGCGCACGGCGAAAGCACGTGAAGGGAGCCTTCATTACGTGAGACGTCAGGGTCCCGGCAAAGTCGGTGTCCAGCGGGGTGGGTGGTGGTCCTGAGCGCAGGACTCGCGGGCCGGAATGCAGAACTCGCGTGCGTGAGCGCAGAACTCACGATGTGGACGCCGGTTCTCCCGTGGCGCCGGTCGCCCCGCGTGAACGGCCCGCTCGCGCGAGTCGTCCGTTCCGACCCCGCGAGTTGTCCGTTCCCGCCCGGCTGGTTGCACTGTCCGGCGCGCCGGTTGCGGATCGCGAGACGTGGCCCGGCCCAGGCTCGTGAAGGCCACCTTCATTACGTGTGACGTGGTGATGGTGGCCTTCACGAGCTTCGGCACCGCGCCCGCGGCGAAGCCGACCCGCACCGGTCGGGCCGTCGGCGTCTGGACTGACGAGCCCCAAGCTCGCGCAGCGAGCGACGGCGAGGAGGGAAGACGCCGGCTGAAGGGCCCGACCGCGCACGCCGCGAAGCAAGGGCAGATATTACGGCTGCCAGCGCATCAGGGGACGGCCGCTGGCGCTGCGGATCTCCAGGGAGTCGATGTCCGCCCGGCGCAGCGGGGTGCCGACCGAGATGCGCGCGGTGTCCTGGGGCACGGCGTGCCAGGAGGCGAGCTGGTCGACCGCGCCGTCGGAGCGGACGGCCACCAGCACGTAGTCGCCGACCCTGCCGCCGCGGTAGCTGCAGGCCATGTCGATCTGCGAGCCCCAGTCGCGGTCGGCGAGCTCGACGCTGGCCTGCACGGGGAACTCACCGAGCGGGGTCATGGCGGTGCCCACGGTGTCGTCGCGCGGCGGCAGCACGACCAGGCTTACCACCAGCGCAGCGCAGGCGGCCGCCGCGGTCACGCCCGAGGCGACGGTCAGCCACAGCCGCCTGCGCCGGTAGCGGCGGACGCCACGCATCAGCGACGGCCGCAGCTGCGGCGGGGGCTCCGCGGCGAACGCCGCCGGATCGACCTGGGACAGCAGCCCGGGCAGGCCGGCGATCTCCCGCACCGCCTGGGAACACTCCCGGCAGGTTTTCATGTGGGTCTCGTAGGCGTGCCGGTCCTCCGGGGACAGCGAGCCCAGCACGTACGCCGCGTCGTAGGTGGCGAACGGGTCCCTCACTGGCTCACCCCCCGTTCCTCCAGCGCCAGCCGCAGGGCGCGCAGGGCGTAGTGGGTGCGCGACTTGACGGTCCCCTCGGCGATGCCCAGCCGGCGCGCGGCGTCGGCCACGGAGAATCCCTGGAAGAAGCACAGCACGAGCACCTCACGGTGCCGTTGCGACAGCTGCTCCAGCGCCTCGGCCACCAGCCAGCCCTGGACGGCCCGCTCGGTGTCGTCCGGGACGGCCTGCTCGGGCGGCAGATCGGTGCTCACCTCGGACCGCGACGCGGCCGAGCGCCAGCCGTCGATGGCGATGCGCCGGGCGACGGTGAACAGCCACGCCCGCGCCGAGCCCTGCGACTGGTCCAGCACCTTCGGATGCCGCCAGGCCCGCAGCAGCGTCTCCTGCACGACGTCCTCGGCCCGGGCGGCGTCTCCCCCGGTCAGCGCCAGCGCGTGGGACCACAGCGCGCCGGCATGGTCGTCGTGCAGCGCGCGCATCAACTCGTCTTCCGGCGCGTCGTTCACGCGGCGGTGTCCGCTCGCCGCCCGTCGCGCATCACCAGGCCCGCGAGGCCGAACACGACGCAGGCCGCCTCGGCGACCGCGGCCCACACCTGGGGCGAGCCCCAGGACAGGTCGTTGCGCATGCCGAACAGCCCCACGGTGACCGAGAGGAAGAACGCGGCGAGCGTGGCCGCGCCGAAGCCGGCCGCGGCCAGCATCGGCAGCCAGTGCTGCCAGGTCAGCACGGCGATGGCGATGATCGCTCCGGCGGCGACGTTGACCAGGAACAACGGCCCGATCACGTCGATGTCGCGGTAGCCGACCAGCCACAGGTCGAGGTGGACCCAGGCCGACCCGAGCAGGCCGGCGACCACCAGAATCCGCAAAACCCAACCGACCATGGCGCGCTCCCTGTGCCGTGCGGCAGACCCTACCTCTCAACACGAGACAGACCGCCGTTCGGTTCACATCGGCGCCCGGATTGAACCGAACCGGTTGCCGTCTCGTGTCGCACGGTATGACTGCCGAACTGCACACCCGCCGCACCGCCCTGACCGCCGGAGCCGCCGTCGCCGCGGGCGCGGCCGGAATGGTCACGCTCGCCGCCTGCGGGAGCGACGAACCCGCCACCGGGCCGAACGCCCCGCTGGCCGCGCTCAACGACATCCCGGTCGGCCAGGCGAAGATCGTCGCCGGGCCGGGCGACGAGGAGGTCGTGGTCGCCCGCCCGACCGAGTCGACGGCCGCGGCGTTCAGCGCCACCTGCACCCACCAGGGCTGCAAGGTCAAGGCGGAGGGCGCCAGCCTCACCTGCCCGTGCCACGGATCGGTGTTCGACGCCCTCACCGGCGCGGTCCGCACCGGTCCGGCGGACAAGCCGCTGCCCGCCGTCCCGGTGAAGGTGGAGAACGGCCAGATCCTCAGCGCCTGAGCTGTCAGCCGCCCCAGGTGAACAGGTCTTCGCCGGGGGCGACGTCCACGTCCACGTTCAGTCCGGACAGCACCTCGGCGGTGGCGTCCAGCGCCACGACGGGCACCACCGCCGAGAAACCGGCGGCGGTCACCGCCTCCGGGTCCCAGCTGACCAGCGGCTGTCCCGCGCGGACGGACTCACCCTTGACCACGTGCAGGGTGAAGCCCTCGCCCTTCTGCTTCACGGTGTCGATGCCGAGGTGCACGAGCACCCCGCGGCCGTCCGCTGTGGACACCACGAAGGCGTGCGGATGCAGGGTGACGACCGTGCCGTCGACCGGCGCGACGGCGTCGGACCGCCCGCCGGCGGGCTGCACCGCGATGCCGGGGCCCACCATCGCCTGCGCGAACACCGGATCGGGCACATCGGACATCGCCACGGTCCGCCCGCTGACCGGGCTCAGGATCCGCAGGCTCACATCAGGTCCTCGATGTCGCTGGCGATCGTGTCGGCCTCCGGGCCCACGATCACCTGGACGACCGAACCAGCCTTCACCACGCCGATCGCACCGGCGGCCTTGAGCGCGGGCTCGTCGACGAGGGAGCCGTCCTCCAGCTCACACCGCAGGCGCGTGATGCAACCCTCGATCTCGATCACATTGTCCGCGCCGCCCAGCGCCGCGAGAATCTTCTCCGGCCTCTCGTCCGCCACCGGTGACCTCCTGTTTCGTCGCACCTGCACCCTGTGTGCCAAACATTGTTACGCCGATCGCCGGTACCCCGCGCCGCTCCCGAGCACGAACTCGTAACGGCTGTTGACACCTGCTCCGATCGGGGAGCATCCTGCCCCATCAATGAATGGTCTAGACCGGAACGTACCACTACCGGCGGGCCGGCGGCAGGACCGGAGGTGATGGGGTGAGCGCGGCGGCGTTTCCCACACCCTCCGACCGGGTGGTCGACGGCCCGACGCCGAAGCACGCCCAGCTCAGGGAGATCCTGCGCAAGGCCGTCGAACGCGAACTGCCTCCCGGCTCGCCGATTCCGTCCGAACGGGAACTCGCCGAGCGCTACCAGGTGTCCCGGCTCACGGTACGGTCCGCCATCGGCAAGCTCGTCGAGGAGGGCCTGCTCTCGCGCGTACGCGGCAAGGGCACGTTCACCGCGACCCGCCGGATCGACCTGCAGCTGTACCTGATGTCGTTCACCGACGACATGCGGCGGCGCGGGCTGGTGCCGACCACCGAGATCCTCGGCACCACCAGCGAGATCCCGCCGACCACGACGGCGAACGCGCTGGGACTCGGCGAGGCACAGGCCGCGTTGCGGCTGCGCAGGCTCCGCCGGGCCGACGGCGTCCCGCTGGCCGTGGAACGCGGCTGGTACCACCCCGACCGCCTGGCCGGGCTGTTCGAACTGGATCTCACCCAGTCGCTCTACGCGCAACTGGCACAGCACTACGACGTCCGTCTCGACCACGCCTGGCAGACCGTCTGGGCGGAGTCGGCGGACAGGGAGACCGCGCGGCTGCTCGGCATCAAGGCCGGCAGCCCGCTCCTGGTCTTCCGCAGGGTCGCCAGCATGAACGGCGATCCGCTGGAGGACATGACGTCCTGGTACCGGGGAGATCACTACCAGGTGACCATGCAGTTGGACCGGAGTTCCCCGGATTCCGGTATTCCTGCCAAACATGGAGGTACCCGATGAGCGCCACCGACGTGGGGGCGAAGGGTAAGGGCAAGGGGCTCGCGGGGCTGCAGCGGTTCGGCCGCAGCCTGATGCTGCCCATTGCGGCACTGCCCGCGGCCGGTCTGCTGTCCCGGCTCGGTCAGGACGACCTACTCGGTAAGGACGGGCTCGGCTGGGACAAGGTCGCCGCCGTGCTCGGCGCGGCCGGCGGTGGCCTGTTCGACTGGCTACCGCTGCTGTTCGCGGTCGGTATCGCGGTCGGTTTCGCCCGCAAGGGTGACGGCTCGACCGGTGTGGCGGCCGTCGTCGGTTTCGTCGTGTTCAACAAGGTCGTGCAGGTCTTCGCCCCGATCAAAGAACTGGAGGGCTTCAAGGAAGGCTGGTTCCTCGCACCGATCTACTGGCCGTACAGCGTGCTCGGCGGTGTGATCGTCGGCCTGGTCACCGCGGTGCTGTGGCAGCGGTTCCACCGCATCAAGCTCCCGCCGTACCTGGCCTTCTTTGGCGGCCGCCGGTTCGTGCCGATCATCAACTCGCTGGTCCTGCTGGTTCTCGGCGTCATCTTCGGCCTGGTGTTCGAGTATGTCAACGCCGGCATCCACAACCTCGGCGAGATCGTCACAGGCAACGCGGTGGTCGGCGGCGGCATCTACGGCTTCCTCAACCGCCTGCTGATCCCGATCGGTCTGCACCAGCTGCTCAACGTGCCGGTGTGGTTCATCTTCGACGGTGGCGACCTGACCAACTTCATGGTCAAGGCCGACCCGACAGCGGGCACGTTCATGACCGGGTTCTTCCCGATCTTCATGTTCGCGCTGCCCGCGGCGGCGCTGGCGATCTGGCAGAGCGCCCAGCCGAGCCAGAAGAAGGTCGTCGGCGGTGTGATGATCGCTGCGGCGTTCACTTCGTTCCTCACCGGCGTCACTGAGCCGATCGAGTTCGCGTTCATGTTCGTGGCCTGGCCGCTGTACCTGATCCACGCGCTGCTCACCGGTATCTCGTTGGCACTGGTCAACGCACTCGACATCCATCTCGGCTTCAACTTCTCGGCGGGTGCGATCGACTTCGCGCTCAACTCGACAAGTAAACAAGCGAGTTCCAACGTGTGGCTGCTGCTGGTGATCGGCGTGATCTACGCGGCGATCTACTATGTGCTGTTCCGCTGGGTCATCACAAAGTGGAACATCCGCACGCCAGGCCGTGAGGACGATTCGGTCGAGCAGGATCTCGAAGCAACCGCGGCGAAGAACCGCTGAAGTTCAGTACGGAAAGGACGGTCATGCCGGAACGACGTGTCACGGTCGCCAGCAAGGTGGGGCTGCACGCCCGCCCCGCCGCGCTGGTCGCCAAGGCGGCAGCGGAACAGCCGGTTCAGGTCAGCATCGCCAAGGACGGCGGGCCCCCGGTCCCGGCGGGCAGCATGCTGAACCTGATGACGCTGGCCGCCGCACACGGTGACGAGGTGGTCATCTCCGCCGAGGGCGAGGGTGCCCAGGCCGCGGTGGATGCCATCGCCGACCTGGTGGCCAGCGACCTCGACGCGTAACCGCAGCACAGCGCAGAGCCACGACGCCCGCGTGTGGTGGCTCTGCGCTGTGGCTCGTAGGCTGTCCTACGGGCAGCCACTTCACCAGGTGACCAACGACTCGACGAGATGGCGCTCGCTAACAACAGGTCGCCAACGAGCACCTCGAGGCGTAAGTAACCACGTTCAGGTCGCGCCACTGGAGCGACGACAGCCGTCGGATTTTTGCCCACTTCGGGCTCCATGGGACAACGCCCCGTTCCACCAATGGCGCTCACACCTAAAGCCAAGCGCCTCCGGACCGCCACGCTATCGGCTCCGGCCCACCGATCGAACACCCACAGCGCGCCAAGGCCGTGAGCCTGGAACCCCGCAGCCAACATTCCTACGACTGAGCCAATCGCCTTCCGTAGTCTTTCTTACGACCAGTATCGGACTTCAGGCTCTGACACTTTAATCCATTCCCACTTTCCTTCACAAAGCCGCAAAATCTCCTGTGAACCATCTCTACGGGTCAGCTGGCTTTGATCGCTAGGATCTTCCAGGGCGCGTGCTGTCGCACAAGATCAGGCACATACCCCCTCCGAGCGGCAACAGCGTTGCCTTTAGCAGCGAGAAGCTCGGTGAACTCGATAGCCCGCCTCCTGCGGCGCCGTCGTAGGACGGGATTGACTGCGTACGCCGCGACGACCCTCGCCTCCTCGGTCGACTACACCTGGATGTGCGGTACTTGTTGAGTCGCCGAGCACTGTGCCGTCAGTGGTGTCGAGCACGGAGACAATGCTCGTAATGCCGAGCGAACGTAGTTTCCGCTGCGTCGTCCGGCCAACCTGGCGCCATCAACAGCACCGCCAGAGTCACGCAGCGCCTCGAACTTCGCTTGTTCGACACTAGGACCAGGCTTCAACTGCCACAAACGGCAGTTTCCAGCAGCCCTCCTTCTATATTTCTATAAGCTGGCGGCAACATGCGCCGACCAAGCATTCGTTCACCCAGATAGCGGTACGAGTTCAATCGCACATCGGTATAGCTTAAAATCGCTAGCACTAATCGACGACAATTGTCGTACTTTTCACGACAATCAGATCATCTTTCACTTTTAAGATCACAGAAAGAAGTTTCACAAAGAAGAGGGGTAGCAGCAGTATGAAAAACGAGCAAAGATTCTTTCTTCAAGAACTTGAATCGGACTTGATTGGCCAGCAAGTTAACCAATCTCTCACCCACCGCAAGCATACGGCAAAGATTGGCAGTCTCGCCGCAGTACTGCTCGCAACAGCGTCCTTCTTCGCCATATCAGCAGGAACCGCAAGCGCTACCCAGTCCGCCGACTCGTCAGTCCGTAACGATTGTCACACTTTGATGCGACCCAATTTCAGGGCCAGTTCGCATACAAAGTCTTGCGGAGCCGCCTGGAGCGAGTTTCGCTATATCCGAAGCCACAGGCCTAACCATGTCACACTATGTCACGTATTCCACCATACCTTCACCGGCGCCTGCGGCACCAAAGAAGATTTGGGCTATAAAGAGGCATGCGGGCAAGGGTTCTAGAACCTAGGTTTCCGACACTGGCCGCGGATTCTTGCCAGGTAAACACGGCAGGAATCCGCGGCATTACCTATGTGATCAGTAAGGGTCAAATGCCTCACAGTGCACCTGACAACAGCTCCGTAGATAGCTTAGGGCCTTGGATCTCTCAACTCTTCACACCAACCCTCGACCTCAATGTCAACAGTGAGCACCGTAACGACTGTACAGTTAGCATTGTAATTCTGAGCAGAAATGAAGAGCGGTGCATCTCGCGCTGTCTCGACAGTATCATCGGACATCAATTCGATTACGTCCTCGTAGTGGATACCGGATCAACTGACAACACTATCCAGATAGTAGAGGGTTACAAGGATGGAGGGGTTGAGTTAATTGAGACACCTTGGCAAGATTCATTCAGCAACGTACGAAATCTTGCCCTAGAAGCGCTCACTTCTAAATGGGTTGTATTCGTCGACGCAGACGAGTGGGTATCCGAGAAATCTGGACCATATCTCAAGAAGTGCCTTTCGTCGATCGACCGAATCGAAGACGTAAACCAGCTCGTCTTCGCGCCCAGAATACACGACGTGGATAATCACATAACAACTACCGACGTTCCACGTATCTTTCGAGCAGATGCCAGCATTAGATTCAAAGGACCAGTGCACGAGTACCCTTACAATACGACTGACGGCTCACCACTCGGTGTGGTCGGCTTAAACATCGACTTCTTACACGACGGCTACAACCAAAGCGTCGTTCAAGATAAGGCCAAGCGCGAGCGAAACCTTCGCCTACTTTCCGATGCGCGCCGCATCGAGCCCACAAATCCACGGTGGCTGTATTACACAATTCGGGACTCTCTGCCCACACTCGATGGCCCAAGTATTGGAAAGCTATGTGGCGCCCTTTTCGAATTGTTGGATACACGGGAAAGCAATGGGGATTGGAGAACTGTCCATGAATACTACGCGCTCGCACTAGTTCAGACATGTCAACGTCTTGCCAATCTAGAACTATGGTTTGCAGTACTCGACCATTGCGACAAGCTGGAACAACTGGCCGGGGGAAGACATCCCGACGCACACTACTTTCGTTCAGTCTTCGCCCTACTAGATGGAAGCGCTGACGAGCACGATCTACTAGACACGATTAGGGTAAGACAAGACGAACAGCTAGTCGCCAGCAGTTCACTCTCCCGCGCGGGAGGACATCTGGACGCTCTAATCGCTGAACTACTATCCGAGTTGCGCGGCAGAACGGAAGGCGCCCGATACCGTGAGCTGTGCTCCCCTTGGACCGACGCATTGTTCGACCGCTCGGTTCTGCGAAGGGATAATGACCACGAATTGCCGCCCGCCTCTTTAGATCCAGCTGGATGATTACCTCAATGTTGGACTTACACGCCCGAGTCACCTCTCATGCCGCGCCCGCAGCGGGCGCAAGAGCACGGGTCCGTAAGGTGAGCGTATGGAAAGCCTGCTCCCTCTCGAGACTTGGCCAGTTGACAACGTGGCGGCCGCGGTGGTGCTGGCCGACGGCACCGTGGCCGGCAGCCACGGCGACACCGCCCGGCCCTACCCGCTGGCGTCGGTGACCAAGCCGCTCACCGCCTACACCGCGCTGATCGCGGTCGAGGAGGGCGTGGTCGAGCTGGACTCGCCGGCCGGTCCCGACGGCGCGACGATCCGGCACCTGCTCGCGCACACCTCCGGCCTGGCGTTCGACGCGCACAAGGTGATGGCACCGCCCGGCGAGCGCAGGCTGTACTCGAACGCGGGATTCGAACAGCTCGCCGACGCACTGGCCGAGCACTCGGGTATCGCCTTCGCCGACTACCAGGCCGAGGCCCTGTTCGGCCCGCTGGGCATGTCGGCGACCAAACTGGACGGTTCCCCCGCGGCGGGCGCTGTGTCCACTGTGGACGACCTGGTGCGGTTCGCCGCCGAGTTGCAGGCACCCACCCTGCTCGACCCGTCGACACTGAGCGCGGCCACCGAGGTCCAGTTCCCCGGCCTGACCGGCGTGCTGCCCGGCTTCGGTCACCAGAAGCCGAACGACTGGGGCCTCGGGTTCGAGATCCGCGACCACAAGAGCCCGCACTGGACCGGCGCGAACAGCTCGCCCCGCACGTTCGGCCACTTCGGACAGTCCGGAACGTTCCTGTGGGTGGACCCGGACGCCGGGGCCGCGTGCGTGGCGCTGACCGACCGCAAGTTCGGCCCGTGGGCGGCACAGGCCTGGCCGGAGTTCACCGACGGCGTGCTGGCCGAGCTAGCCTAGCCGCGACTCCAGCCAGGGACGCAGCACCGGCAGGACGGCACCGGGCTGCATGGCCTGCACGTGATCCAGCCCGTCGAGCACCTCGACGTCCCATCCGGCCGCCGCCAGCTCGGCCCGGCGGGCAACGACCATCCCGCCGATGTCGACGTGCATCCCGCCCCAGCGCTCGCTGTAGTCGATCACGTCGGCCGAGCCGGCGAAGCACAGCCGCGGGCAGGTGAGCCGGGCCTGGGCGGCGGCGTCGTCGAAGCCCTTCAGCGCCTCGTACAGCGTCATGAACTGCCGGGTCTGGCCGGGAGTCATCGTCATCGGAGCCGTGTCCCAGTCGAACTCGCCCTCGGGTGCCGGGTCCTGCCGGGGCCGCAGTGCCAGTTCGTGGGTGGCGGTGGTGCCGGCGAGCATCTCCGCGTACGGCCCGCCCAGCGGCGGGAACCCGCCCATCACCAGCGCCGACAGCCTGCCGGTGCGGATGGCCAGCTGCAGGCCGCTCATGGCCAGCCAGGAGTACCCGTAGAAGGCGAACCGGTCCACCCCGGCGGCGTCGGCGACCGCGAGGATGTCGGCGGTGGTCGTATCCGGGGTCAGCGTGTCCGGCTTGGGGACGGCCAGGCAGTGGCCCTCGTAGTCGAACGCGGTCACCCGGAAGTCCCTGGCCAGGTCCTCGACCAGGGTCGCCCCCAGTGAGGGGTCCACTCCCCACTTGCGCATCTCGTCGGCGGCCGGGCCCTCGACCGGGTCGGGCCGCACAGCCAGCAGCACGTCGGGGCCACTGCCCCGGACGGCGACCTCGATCGTGTTCCCGTCGTGCAGCGTTGCCGTGGGCATGCACGTCCTCCCTATCTCTATACGTTGTAAAGAGATAGGGTACCCGGTCAGGGCCGCATCACGCGGATCGGGTTGCCTGCCTGGTAGGCGGCGATGTCCTCCACCGCGTCGCCGTAGAACACCTCGTACAGGTCGCGGGTGACGTAGCCGATGTGCGGCGTGAGCACGGTGTTCGGCGCCGAACGCAGCGGATGGTCGGCGGGCAGCGGCTCGACGTCGTAGACGTCGACCGCCGCGCGGATGCGGCCGGCGTGCAGGGCCTCCAGCAGTGCCCGCTCGTCGACGATCGGCCCGCGCGAGGTGTTGACCAGCAGCGCGCCCGGCTTCATCAGCGCGAGTTCACCCGCGCCGACCAGGCCGCGGCTGCGGTCGCTGAGCACCAGGTGGACCGACAGCACGTCGGCGCGCCGGAACAGGTCCTCCTTGCTCACCGCGGTGACGTCGTGCTCGGCGGCGCGCTCGGCGGTCAGGTTCTGGCTCCAGGCGATCGTCTCCATGCCGAACACCTGCCCGACCTCGGCCACCCTGGCGCCCAGCCTGCCCAGTCCGAGCAGGCCCAGTGTCTTGCCGGCCAGGCCGGTGCCGAGGGTGGTCTGCCAGCCGCCCGCGTGCATCGACGCCACCTCCGCGGGAAGGTGCCGTGCGGCGGCCAGGATCAGCGCCCAGGTGTGCTCGACGGTCGGCGTCGGCTGGTAGCCGGTGGAGCAGACCACGATCCCCCGCTCGTGCGCGGCGGCGAGGTCGATCGCGGCGTTGCGCCTGCCGGTGCTGACCAGCAGCCGCAGGTCGGTCAGCCGGGCCAGCAACTCGGCGGGGAACCGGGTGCGCTCGCGCATCGCGACGACCACCTCGAAGCCGGCCAGCCTGCGGACCAGCTCGTCGGGATCACCGATGTAGTCGGTGAACACCTCCACCTCGGCGTCGAGCGAGGCCCAGTCGGCCAGGCCCAGCGCCACGTTCTGGTAGTCGTCGAGAATCGCGATCTTCATGCACCGAAGACTAAGGCGTCCACCCGGACCAGGTGGTGGTCGCTGGTGTCGTTCAGCCGCGCCAGCGGCGAGCCGGGCACCGGCCAGAACACCTCGGCGCGCCACGGGACCAGGCCCCACGACGGCAGCACGTAGTCCACGCGCATGTTGCCCGGGGTGGTGTCGGCGAAGTCGCCGGTGTCGAGCCGGGCCGGCCCGCAGTGGGTGGTGTTGGCGCCGCCCTGCTCACGGGCTGCCACGACGGCACCGCGGCTGTCCGGGCGCGGGTCGATCACCCGGGGCGCGTGCAGCAGCCGCTCGATCCCGCCGGGCACGCCGTCGCCGTCGTGCGGGTCGGCGTTGTAGTCACCCGCGACGACGAACTTCGCACCGGACGGCAGCCCGCCACGCCGGCCGGCGTCGTCGTAGACGTACCCGGCCCTGCCGGGCGTGACGTAGTCGGCCCAGAAGCGGGTCTCGTCGTGGTTGCGCCTGCCGTTGCGGTCCTCCGGGCCGTCAAACACCGGCGGTGTCGGATGCGCGACGAGGAAGTGGACGACCTGGCGGCCCACCCGCACCGGCAGGTCCCAGTGGGACTTCGACGACAGCCGCAGCACGTTCAGCGCATCCGGCCCGTACCAGTCGGCGGGCGCCGGGGTGGCCGGGTCGTCGGGCAGCAGGGCGCCCGGCATGTCCTTCCAGCGGAAGTTCCGGAACGTCCGGATGCCCGCGGTGTCGATCGGGAACCGGGACAGCACCAGCATCCCGTACTGCCCCTCGAATTCGCCGAACCCGTGCGCGTCGTTGCCGCCGCCCACCGTGCCGTTGCGGTCCAGGTCGAACCCGGTGGGGACACCGGTGTTGGACGGCGCGGTGTAGACGTACGGGTAGTCGATCGGCTGCGCGCCGCGCTGCCCGACGCGCAGGTAGTTGGCCCGGAACGCGTCGGCGGCGGCGTTGCCCGCGACGTAGTCGAACTCGTTGACCAGCAGCACGTCCGGCCGGTTGCGCTGGATCACCTCGGCTGCCTTGGCCGCCTGTTCGTTGCCCGGTGCGGACAGGTCGGCCAGCAGCTGCCCGGCGCGGGCGCGGTTGAGCGAGGCGTTGAACGTCGCGAACCGCACACTCCTGCCGAAGCCCTCCGGCTCGGCGTGGGCCGCGGCCGGGGTCAGCAGGGCGGCGGTCGTCAGGGCCACCAGCGTGGCCGCGGTCATCCGTCGAGTCACCCGGACACCCTAAACCGGGCGGGTGCCCGACAGGTGCCAAGCACGTGAAGGCCACCTTCATTACGTGAGACGTAATGAAGGTGGCCTTCACGTGCCCTGGGCGGCCCGGGCGCGGGCGATGATGGCGTCGATGACCTCGTTCTTGGCGTCCGCGTAGTTCTGCATGTACCGCCAGGTGCGGGCGGCCAGCTCCCGCTTGGTGGCCGCGTACAGCTCCCGTTCCTCCGGGTGTTCCCGCAGCCGCTGCCGGAACAGCCGGTACCGCTCGATCTCGCGGCTGCCCGGCGAGTAGACGTGCAGGTTCACGTCGTCGTCCGGGCCCCGCAGGCAGCGGTGCTCCTCCCAGTCGGGCTCGCGCACCCGCAGCTGGTAGCCGGCCGCCTCCAGCGCGGGCAGGTAGCGGGGCTCGTCGGACGAGTCGGGCACGACCAGCATGATGTCGATGACCGGCTTCGCGCACAGCCCGGGCACCGACGTCGACCCGACGTGTTCCAGCTCGACGACCTGGTCGCCCAGCGCCGCGCGGATCCGGGCGGCCTCCCGCTCGAACCGGGCGGGCCAGCCGGGATCGTACTCGGCGAGAGTGACGGTCGAGTTGAGTTCCACCGGGCCGTCCACAAAGGACTCCCGCAGTTCCTCGTCGGTGTACGGCACGCGTTCGGACTTGGCCACGCCGGCTCCTTTCCTCAAGGCAGCGGGCCAGATTATCAGTCCAGCGGCAGCGGCAGAATGCCTCCGGTCGCCTCGTGCAGCGCGTCGCGCATGGCCTGCCTGGGCGCCTGCCGCCCGGTGAACTGCTCCACCTGGCCGAACGCCTGATGCAGCAGCATGTCCAGCCCGGTCGCCAGGCGGCCGCCGCGGGCGGCGACCGCCTCGGCCAGCGGCGTGGGCCACGGGTGGTAAATGACGTCGAGCACGCACCCGGCCGAGGCCAGCGCGTCCGCCGCACCGGCGACGGCCGCCGGCGGCACGGTGCTCACCAGCACCGCCGCCCCGGCCGGCACCGCGGCCAGATCGGCCCACGGCCGGACGTCCACCGCGAGCCCGGCCCGGTCGCAGGCCGCCACCGTCTCGGCCGCCCGGGCCGGGTCCCGGACCACCAGTGTCACCCCGGACAGGCCCAGCGCGGCGAACGCGACGACCACCGCCGCCGCCGTGCCACCGGCACCCAGCACGACACCGGCGTCGCCCGGCGACGGCCGGTACCCGCCCGCCGCCCGCAACGCACCGAGGACGCCGTCGACGTCGGTGCAGTCGGCCAGCCAGCCCGCACCGGTGCGCACCAGTGTGTTGGCCGCGCCGACGGCCGCGGCACGGTCGGTCACCTCGTCGGCGACGGCCAGCGCGGCCCGCTTGCCCGGCATGGTCACCGACAACCCGGCCCACTCCGGCCCGAGCCCGGCGACGAACGCGGGCAGGCCCTCGGCGTCCATCTCCACCCGGTCGTAACTCCACCCGGACAGGCCCAGCGAACGGTAGGCGGCGCCGTGCAGCACGGGCGAGAGCGAGTGCTCGACCGGCTTGCCGAGCACCGCCGCCCTAGTAGGCACCCCGGGCCCTGGCGTCACGCTTGTTCTGCTCGTGCTCGTCGTTGGTCACCGCGAAGCAGGACAGCCCGTTCTTCTCGCACTTGACGAAGAACAGCCACTCCCCCTCGGCCGGCTTCAGCGCGGCCTCGACGGCCTCCTCGCTGGGCGCGGAGATCGGCGTCGGCGGCAGGCCCTTGTTCAGGTAGGTGTTGTACGGACCGGCCTTGGCGCGGTCCTCCGGCGTCGTGGTCACCACCGGGCGGTGCAGGACGTAGTTGATGGTGGAGTCCATCTCCAGCTTCATGTCCTTGCCCAGCCGGTTGAAGATCACCCGGGACACCTTGCCGAAGTCTGTCTTCACACCCTCGCGTTCGATGATCGAGGCGATCGTCAGGATCTGGTACGGCGTGCGGCCGGTGCCGTCGGCGGCCTTGGGCAGGCCGGTGGCCTGCAGCCGCGTCGCCGACTCCTTCAGCACCGCGCCCAGCAGTTCCTGTGCGTTCCAGCCGGGCTTGACGTCGTACACCCCGGGGGCGACGAGCCCTTCGATACGGCGGGCGGGTTCGGCCTTGGCGGCCTGCTCGGCCGCCCACGGTGGCACGCCGAACGCGGTCAGGTCGGCGGTGCCCGCGGCCTGCCGCAGCGCATCCGGCGGCACGCAGGTGCTCTGCCCGTTGAGGTCGGCACACGACGCCTTGGACAGCAGCGCGTACACGCCGTCGGTGACCTTCTTGTCCGGCTGGATGATGTCGTCGAGCTGGGTGCCGCCGCGGATCTGCAGCACGCCCTTGCGTGCGGCCGGGTCGACCAGCCTGGCCACCGCGCTGGCGCCGGACATCTTCGTCTTCAGCACGTAGTAGCCGGGCTGCACGCTGCGCACCCGGTCGTCGTCCTCGCTGGCCTCGACGAACGCCTTGGCACTGGCGACGACACCGGCCTCCTGCAGCTTGGCGCCGATCGCGTTGGTGGAGTTGCCCTCGGCGACCTGCACGACGATGTCGGCCTCGCCGCTGCCCTCGTAGTCGTCGTAACCGAAGCCGAGGAACTCCTGGGCACCGTAGAACGCTCCGGCGGCGAGCAGCCCGATCACCGCGAGCGCGGCGACCCAGCCGAGCACCCGGCGGCCGCGGCGCCGCTTGCGGGGCGGCGGTTCGTCCTCGTACTCGTCGTCGTAGTACTCGTCGTCGTAGTACTCGTCCTCGAGCAGGTCGTCGTAGTAGTCGTCCTCGGGAACGGGTTCCGGTTCCGGCTCGGCACGACGGCTCCGCGGCCTCGGCGGGGGCGGCGGCGGGCTGTCGATCACCTCGGTCGGCGGCTCCTCCTCCAGGTGCCGCCTGCCGCTGGGACGGGGCGGTTCGGCCCGGCGGGGCGGCCGTGCCCGCGGCGGCGCCGGCCGTCGCACGGGCTCACGCGGCTCGTCGGGTTCCCAGGCGGGTGGCTGCTCGGCAGAGGGCCGGGCGCGGCGGGGGTCGCCGGGACGCCGGGTGCGGGGTACCGGGCCTGGCTGCTGCCTGGGGTCACGGGGTTGACGCGGCCGCCGGGCCGGTCGTTCGCCGTAGGGGTCGTCGGTCACGACTCACCTTTCCGCGCACGCAGGGCGGCTCGTCCGTCCAGCCAGCCCTGCAGGATCTCCACGGCCGCCGCCTGATCGACGACCGCCCGTTGCTTGCGACCCTTCACCCCGCGTCCGGACAGCATGCGTGCCGCGCTGACCGTGGTCAGCCGTTCGTCGGCCAGCCGCACCGGCACCGGGGCCACCCGGCCGGCGAGCGCCTCGGCATACTCGACGGCGATGGCCGCGGCCGGACCGTGCCGGTCGGCGAGCGTCCTCGGCAGACCCACGATCACCTCGACCACCTCGTGCTCGGTGACGAGTGCGGCGAGCTGGTCGAGATCGCTGTCCTGGGTCGCATCACGCGACAGGGTAACGAGCGGGGTAGCAAGAACGGGTGAGGGATCGCTCAGCGCGATCCCCACCCGCACCGCACCGACGTCGACACCCAGACGACGGCCCGGCCCGGGATCGTCCTCCCCGGGCCGGTCCGCTTGCGGGGGCTTCACCCAGCCGCCTCCCGCACGGCCGTCCGCACCGCGGTGATGGCCTCGTCGATACCGGCGGGGTTGGTCCCGCCGCCCTGCGCCAGGTCCGGCTTGCCGCCCCCGCGGCCGCCGACCGGCCCCGCGAACGACGGCACCAGCTTGCCCGCGGCGATGCCCTTGTCCCTGGCCGCCGCCGTGGTGGCCACGACGAAGCTCAGCTTGTCCCCGGACGGCGCGAACAGCACCACGACGCCGGGCCGGCTGCCGAGCCGGCCGCGCACCTCGGCGGCCAGTGCCCGCACGCCGGCGGCGTCGACGCCGTCGGCGAGCTTCTCGGCCACCACCGCGACACCGTCGACGTCGGAGGCCTTCGCGGCGAGGTCGCCCGCGGAGCCGAGCACCTGCTGGGTCTTGAGCTGCTCGATCTCCTTCTCCGCGGCACGCAGCCGGGACAGCACGTCGTCGATCCGCGACGGCAGCTGCTCGGTGGGCACCTTCAGCGTGCCGGCCAGCTGGGAGACCAGCAGCTGCTCCTTGCGGACGTACCGCAGCGCGTCCGGGCCGACCAGCGCCTCCACCCGGTGCACGCCCGACCCGATCGAGGCGTCGGCGACCAGCTTGACCAGGCCGAGCTGGCCGATGCGCTGGACGTGGGTGCCACCGCACAGCTCGCGGGAGTACTCGCCCATGTCGACCACGCGGACGTCGTTGCCGTATTTCTCGCCGAACAACGCGATCGCGCCGAGTTCCAGCGCCTTGTCCTTGGTGGTGACGTAGCTCTGCACCTCGACGTCGGTGCGCAGGTAGTCGTTGACCTCCTCCTCGACCTCGGTCAGCACATCGGCCGACACACCGCCGGAGCTGGTGAAGTCGAACCGCATGCGGCCGGGCGAGTTCAGCGAGCCCGCCTGCGCGGCGCGCTTGCCGTAGGCACCGCGCACCGCGGCGTGCACGAGGTGGGTGGCCGAGTGGGAGCGCTCGATCGCCGACCGGCGCGCGGCGTCCACCGAGCCGGTCAGCTCGGTGCCGACGCCGACCTCGCCGGAGACGACCTCGACCCGGTGCACGAACAGTCCCGGCACGATCTTCTGCACGTCCAGCACGGTCAGCTCGACACCCGAACCGACCAGCACACCGGTGTCGGCGACCTGGCCACCGCTCTCGGCGTAGAACGGGGTGCGGTCCAGCACCAGCTCGGCCTTCGTGCCCGCGGCCGCGCTGCGCACCGGCGTGCCGTCGACCAGCAGGCCGACGACGTTCGCGGTGGCCTGCAGGTCGGTGTAGCCGAGGAACTCGGTCTCGCCGTGGGCCTCCAGCACGTCGCGGTAGACCGACAGGTCACCGTGGCCGCTCTTGCGCGTCGCGGCGTCGGCCTTGGCCCGCTGCCGCTGCTCCTCCATCAGCGTGCGGAAGCCCGCCTCGTCGACCTCCAGGCCCTGCTCGGCCGCCATCTCCAGGGTCAGGTCGATCGGGAAGCCGTAGGTGTCGTGCAGCTGGAACGCCTTGTCCCCGGCCAGGACGGAGCCACCGGACCGCTTGGTCTGCTCGGCGGCGAGGTCGAAGATGCGCGACCCGCTGGTGAGCGTGGCGAGGAAGGTCTCCTCCTCGGCCCGCATGACGTCGCTGATCCGGTCGAAGTCGCGTGCCAGCTCCGGGTAGGACGGCGACATCGCGTCGCGCACCACGGCGGCGAACTCGGGCAGCACCGGCTCGTGCACGCCGAGCAGGCGCATCGAGCGGACGATGCGGCGCAGCAGGCGGCGCAGCACGTAGCCGCGGGCCTCGTTGCCGGGGGTGACGCCGTCGCCGATCAGCAGCATGCCGGAGCGGGCGTGGTCGGCGATGACCCGGAACCGGACGTCGTCGGCGTGGTCGCGCCCGTAGTGGCGGCCGGAGAACTCCTCGGCCCTGGCGATCACCGGGCGCACCAGGTCGGTCTCGTAGACGTTCTCCACGCCCTGCAGCAGGCAGGCCACGCGCTCGACGCCCATGCCGGTGTCGATGTTCTTCTTCGGCAGCTCACCCAGCACCGGGGCGCCCTTCTTCGGGCTGACCTCGCCGCGGATGTCCTGCATGAAGACCAGGTTCCAGATCTCCAGGTACCGGTCCTCGTCGACGGCGGGGCCGCCGTCCCGGCCGTGTTCGGGGCCGCGGTCGAAGTAGATCTCCGAGCACGGGCCGCCGGGACCGGGCACGCCCATGTCCCAGTAGTTGTCCTCGGCGCCGCGGTACTGGATGCGCTCGGTCGGGATGCCGGTGGCCCGGCTCCACAGGCCGGCCGTCTCGGCGTCCTTCTCGTACACGGTCACCCACAGCCGGTCCGGGTCGAAGCCGAGGCCGCCGGAGTCCTGGGAGGTGGTGAGCAGCTCCCAGGCGTGCGCGATCGCGCCTTCCTTGAAGTAGTCGCCGAACGAGAAGTTGCCGGCCATCTGGAAGAACGTGTTGTGCCGGGTGGTCTTGCCGACCTCGTCGATGTCGCCGGTGCGCACGCACTTCTGGATGCTGGTCGCGCGCGGGTACGGCGGCGGCACCTCGCCGAGGAAGTACGGCTTGAACTGGACCATGCCGGCGTTGACGAACAGCAGGTTCGGGTCGTCCAGGATCAGCGAGGCGCTGGGCACCCTGGTGTGCCCCTGCTTTTCGAAGTAGCCGAGGAAGCGGTTGTTGATCTCGTGTGTTTCCACTGGTTTTCCTTGTGCTGGAAGCGGTCGGGGGCCTGCTCCGGCGGAAGGTTCGCTGCGGCGTCTCGCGCGACGGCCGGCTGCGTCAGCCTTCCGCCCGGCGAGCTCGCCGCGGGCGCGGTGCGGCGTGACGGCCCTCGGGCCGCCGCGACACCTCGACTCCGGCGCGCTGCTCCACCATGTCGGCCAGCTCCTGTTCCCGCTCGCTCATGCCCGCCCGGACGTCGGCGCCGAACGAGCCAACGGCGCCCGCCAGCTCCCGCACGGCGTCGCCCAGGTTCGAGGCTAACCCCGCCGGCGTCGCCTGACGAGCGGTTTCCGTGGCCTTGCGGGAGATCGCGACGCCGGCGACCACGCCGACGCCGAGCCAGAACAGCCGCCTCATGCCCTGCCCCTCCGCCTGACCTTGGTGGCGACGGCCCTGTCGGCCTTCGCGGACTTGCGCCTGCGGATGGCCTTGCTCAGGCCGTAGGACAGGGCCGCGGTCTTCACCAGCGGACCGCCGAGTGTCGCGGTGAACACCGAGGACAGGGCGGAGACGTTGCCGCTGACCGCCTTGGCGTTGGCCGTGATGCCGTCCACCCGCTCCAGCTGGGTGTTGACGTGCGTGATGGTCTCGTTGGCGCCGTCGAACAGCGGGTCGGTGTTCTCGTGTGCCTTGCGGATCGCGATGGTGGCCTCGTCCAGCGTCCGGCCGAGCTTGACCAACGGGATCGCCAGCAGCAGCACCAGCAGTACGAACGCGCCTGCGGCGATGAGTGCGGCGATCTGCCCTGCCGACACGGGCCCTCCTCGGCTCTTTCGATTCCGGTCTGTGATTGCCGGTCAGGCTACCGTGCCCGGCCACGGCCTACCGGGCAGGCTGGCCGTACCCGTCCGGGTCAGACTATTCGGGTTCGGCTACTCGGCTCCGAATGAGCTTTCGGTGAGCGGCTTGGCGAACTGGGCCACGTCGCACGGCGTGGCCAGCAGCGGCGCCAGGTGCGGGTGCGCCTCGTCGACGCGGCCGGTGCCGGTGCGCCGGTAGCCGATCCGGGTGTACCAGCCGATCAGGAACTCCTTGCTGGGGTGAGACCACTCGCGGGGCACCAGCACCTCCAGCCGCATCGTGGTGACGCCGTCGGCCGCGCTGACCCGCTCGACGTGGCGCACCAGTTCCCGCCCGACGCCGACGCCACGCCGGGCGGGGTCGGCGGCCAGCACGCCGAACTCGGCGGTCGTCTCGTCGATGCGCCGCAGGCGCACGCAGCCGACCGTCTCCCGGCCGAGGGTGGCCACGACGATCTCGCCCGCGGCCGTCATCGACGCCATCTCGGTGGTGCTGGTGCGTGCCGCGCCGTCGTTCCACATGCCTTGCTCGGACTCGGCGTAGACGACGTTCACCAGGTCGGCCAGCCGTTGCATCAACGCGGTGTCGGCGCCGGCGCTGCCCGGGAGCCGTCGAGTCGAAACCTCCACGCCGCCGACCGTAGCCCGTCACCCGCCGAAGTCGATCGGTTACGATCACCGGCGCAGAGGGGAGGCTGCGAATGTGGATCCGACTCGTCGCCGCCGTGGTGTTCGTACTCGGCGCCTCGGCATGCGGTCCGGAGTCCGACGTGCCGGAGTGGCTGCGCAACCTGCCGACGCCGGTCCCGGCCGCGACCGGCGCCCCGGTGCCGGTCACCCCGGTGAGCAACCCGCTGCCGCTCGACAGGTTCGTCGCGAACCCGTGTTCCGCCCTCGGCAAGGACGAGCTGGCCCAGCTCAGCATCGTCGACGATCCGCTCGGCCCGATCGACACGGACTCCCACTCCGCCGACGGCCCGTCGTGCTCCTGGTTCAGGTTCACCTCGGCATCGGTGCTGGCGTTCCTTCCGGGTCCGGCGACCGTGAACCTCAGATCCCTGGCCCACCTCGTCGACCTCCATCGGCGCCAGCCTGAGCTGTACACCCGGTGGACCGAGACCTCGATCGACGGTCTCCCCGTCATCATCTCGATCCCCGGCGACCTGCCCGAGCGCTCCTGCAACGCGTCGATCGGCGTCGCCGACGACACCATGCTGGTCGTGAACTACGAACTCGAAAGCGAGAAGCCGGTACCGCACTGGGAGAACGATCCGTGCGGCGCCGCCGCCAAGGCGGCCGAGCTGATCATCCGAAACCTGCGCTGATCAGCTACCAAGGGTTCTTGCGCCGTTCACGTCGCTCGGCGAGTGTTCCGGCATGCCCGAACTCTCCCGCCGCCGCATGCTCGGCGTCTCCGGCGCCGCACTCGCCGGATCACTGCTCCCACCGTCCCTGCACACCGCCATGGCCCAGCCGATCCGCGGCGGCGGCCTGCGGGCGATCGAGCACGTCATCGTCCTGATGCAGGAAAACCGCTCGTTCGACCACTACTTCGGCACCCTGCGCGGCGTGCGCGGGTTCGGCGACGCCTCGCCGCTGGAGCTGCCGGGCGGCGGCACGATCTTCGAGCAGCCCAACCCCGCGGGCGGCACCGTACTGCCGTTCTCACTGCGCGAGCAGGCCGCCGCGGCCGGTCGCGATCCGTCGGACATCCAGTACCTCGGCGACCTCGACCACAGCTGGGGCGGCAGCGGCAGGGCGTGGGCCAAGGGCTGGAACAACGCCTGGATCGCCGCCAAGACACCGGCCACGATGACCTACTACGACCGCACCGACATCGCGCTGCAGTACGAGCTGGCCGACACGTTCACCATCTGCGACGCCTATCACTGCTCGGTGTTCGGCTCCACCAACCCCAACCGCAACTACCTGATGACCGGCACCATCGGCACCGAGGCCGACGGCCGCCGCGCAGTCACCAACGCGGCCTACTCCTACGACCACCCCGGCTACACCTGGACCACCTACCCCGAGCGCCTCGACGCCGCGGGCGTGTCCTGGCGCATCTACCAGGAGTGGGACAACTTCACCGACAACGCGGTCGAGTACTTCGTGCCGTTCAAGCGGATCGGCCGCCGCATCCTGGAAGCCGTCAACACTCCCACGACGAAGTTCCGCACCACCGAGGAGTTCTACTTCGCCCTGTTCGACCGCAGCGCGGACGAGCGGGCCGAGCTGCTGCGGCGCTTCGAGGCGGGCGTCGCCACGCTCACCCCGGCCGAGCGCAACCTGTTCGAACGGGCCATGCGCCGCACCGAACCCGAGTCGCTGGTACCGCGCCTGCGTGCCGACATCGCCGCCGGCACGCTGCCGAAGGTGAGCTGGCTGGTCCCGTCGGCCGCAGACTCCGAGCACCCCGGCGCGTCCACCCCGGTCGGCAGCGCGAACCTGATCTACGACGTGCTCGACGCCATCGCGTCGGACCCGGACACCTGGTCGCGTACCGTGCTGCTGCTCAACTTCGACGAGAACGACGGCTACTTCGACCACGTGCCACCGCCGGTGCCGCCCGCGGACGACGCCGCCGAGCACTTCGAGGGACAGCCGATCGGGTTCGGGCCGCGGGTGCCGATGACCGTCGTGTCGCCGTGGTCGGTCGGCGGCTTCGTCGACTCACATGTCTACGACCACACCTCGGTCCTGCGGTTCCTGGAGCGCTGGACCGGCGTCGCCGAACCGAACATCAGCCGCTGGCGGCGCACCGTCGCGGGCGATCTGACCGGGGCGTTCGACTTCACCCGGACCGGCAGGCCGCCGCTGCCCCGCAAGCCGGGCCCGGTGCCGCGGCCCATCGACCGCTGGCACCCCAAGCCCCCGGTCCGGCAGGCCCTGCCCGCCGTCGAGCCCGGCACCCGCCCGGCCCGGCCGCTGCCCTACCGGCCCACGGTGACCGGACACGTCGCGAACGGCCACCTCGTGCTGACGCTGGCCAACGACGGGACGTCGGCGGTGCACTTCGCCGTTTACGCCTACGCCGGCGTCGAGCTGCCCCGTCCGGCACACCACGACGTCACCGGCACCCGGGAGATCCGGCTGCCGCTGACCGGCGAGGACTACCGCGTGGTCGTGCAGGGGCCGAACCGGGCGTGGTGGGAACTGCGTGGCAGGCGCAGCGGCGCCGCGGCCGGTATCGAGGTACGCAGCCGCACGCTGCCGCTGCGCTCGGGTATCGAGCTGTCGGTCACCAACCCGGGCGACCGGCTGGTGCTCATGCGGTTCACCAGCAGCCGCTACGCGCACACCACCCGCGTCCTGCCCGCGCCGCCGCGCGGAACGGCACGGCTGCCGTGGCGGACGGAACAGGGCTGGTTCGACGTCCGCGTCACCACCGACGCCGACCCCGCCTTCCTCAGCGCCCTGACCGGACGGGTCGAGAATGGCCGCCCTGGCGTGAGCGGCTGAACGGCCACACCGTATAGGTCGTTATACAGTCCGCGTGGGGCCGGATACCTGGCGTGAGGTTGGGTTCACAGGCTGGGACCCTGCCGGGCACGCGAGCACGGGCTGGGTCTCGCGATCTGGAACAAGCGTGCCGGGCAGTGGGACCGGGTAGGCGGGAACGTGCAACTCGCGGGTCCGGAACGGACAACTCGCGCGTCAGAACCTACGACTCGCGCCCCAGAACGTACGACTCGCGCGAACGGGCCGTTCACGCGGGCGACCGGCATCACGTGAGAACCGGCGTCCACATCGTGAGTTCTGCGCTCGCGCACGCGAGTTCTGCGTTCAGGACCGCGACTTCTGCGTTCCGGTACACGAGTTCCACGCTCGAGACCAGCCACCCCGCCTGCCCGCGACCGGACTGTGCCGGGGCCTTGCTGTCTGATGCCGTGAGGGCCCCCTTCACGGCAAAGTCAGCCCGGGGTCAGCCGCCGCGGATCGTGCGGCGCAGCTTCGGGACCCGCTCGGCGAGGGTGCGCTCGGCACCCCGCTGGGTGGGCTCGTAGTAGTCGACCCCGACCAGGCCGTCCGGCGGGTACTGCTGCGCCAGCACGCCCTCCGGCACGTTGTGCGGGTAGCGGTAGCCCTGCGCGTGCCCCAGCTTCTCCGCACCGGCGTAGTGACCGTCGCGCAGGTGCGGCGGCACGGTACCGATACGGCCTGCCCGCACGTCGGCCAGCGCCCCGTCGATGCCGGTGATCACCGCGTTCGACTTGGGTGCGGTGGCCAGGTGGATGGTGGCCTGCGCCAGCGCGAGCCTGCCCTCCGGCATGCCGATGAACTGCACCGCGTGCGCTGCCGCCACCGCCGACTGCAGCGCCGTCGGGTCGGCCATCCCGATGTCCTCGCTGGCGTGCACCACCAGCCGCCGCGCGAGGAACCGCGGGTCCTCCCCCGCCTCGATCATCCGAGCCAGGTAGTGCAGTGCCGCGTCGACGTCGGAGCCGCGGATGGACTTGATGAACGCCGAGATGACGTCGTAGTGCTGGTCGCCGTCCCGGTCGTACCGCACCGCCGCCTTGTCCACAGTGGACTCGACGGTGGGCAGGTCGATGGTCTTCGCCTCGGTGGCCGACGCCGCGTCGGCCGCGGCCTCCAGCGCGGTCAGCGCCCGCCGCGCGTCGCCGGAGGCCAGCCGCACCAGGTGGGCGCGGGCGTCGCCGGTCAGCTCCAGCTCACCGGCCAGCCCGCGCTCGTCGGCCAGCGCCCGGTCGATCAGCTCCCGCACGTCGTCGTCGGTCAGCGGCCGCAGTTGCAGCACCAGCGACCGGGACAGCAGCGGCGAGACGACGGAGAACGAGGGGTTCTCCGTGGTCGCGGCCACCAGCAGCACCGTGCGGTCCTCGACCGCGCCCAGCAGCGCGTCCTGCTGGGTCTTGGAGAACCGATGCACCTCGTCGATGAACAGCACCGTGTTCTCGGCGTTGTACCGGCGGCGCCGCCGGGCCTCCTCGATGACCCCGCGGACCTCCTTCACCCCGGCCGACAGCGCCGACAACGCCACGAACCGGCGCCCGGTGGCCGTGGACACCAGGTTGGCCAGCGTGGTCTTGCCGGTGCCGGGCGGGCCGTAGAGCAGCACCGACGCCGGAGCGGCGCCCTCCACCAGCCGCCGCAGCGGGGCGCCCTCACCGAGCAGGTGCTGCTGCCCGACGACCTCGTCCAGCGTGCGCGGCCGCATCCGCACGGCCAGCGGCGACCCCGGCGGCACCGCGATCTCCCTCGGCGCCTCCGGCTCGTCCGGTGGCGGGCCGACGTCGGGGTTCACCGTGAAGAGCTCGTCCTGCTGCACCACCTCACGGTAACCGCCCCCACCGACGGTGCGTGCGCTGGCCGCGAACACCACTGGCCCGGCGGTGCGCCACGCGGCAGGCTGAGCCGATGACCGAGCGTGTCGCCGTCCTGTCCGACATTCACGGGGTGCTGCCCGCGCTGGAGGCGGTTCTCGCCGAACCCGACGTCGCCGCGGCCGACCGCGTCGTGCTCACCGGCGACCTGGCGGCCGGGCCGCAGCCCGGCCCCACCCTCGACCTGCTGGTCTCGCTGGGCGAGCGGGCCGTCTGGGTCCGCGGCAACGCCGACCGCGAGCTGGTCACGCTGGCCAGCGGCGGCGACACCGCGATCCCCGACCCGATCGCGCCATGGGCCGCTGCGCGGCTGCGGCCGCACCAGGTCGAGCTGCTGGCCGGCCTGCCCACCACCGTCCGCCTCGGTGACACCCTGTTCTGCCACGCCACTCCCCGTGACGACGAGGAGATCGTGCTCGTGGACAGCTCCTACGAGCGGTGGGCCGAGGTCCTCGCCGGTGTGCCGGACGAGGTTCGCACGGTGGTCTGCGGCCACACCCACATGCCGTTCGCCCGGCTCGTCGACCGCAGGACGGTGGTCAACCCGGGCAGTGTCGGCATGCCCTACGGCAGCACCGGCGCGTGCTGGGCGCTGCTGTCCGGCGGCGAGATCCGGTTGCGCCGCACCGAGTTCGACGCTGAGGCGGCCTGCCGGTCCATAGTGGACACCTCGGGTTACCCGGACGTCGAGCGGTGGGTGGACTTCTTCGTCCGCTCCCCCGCCTCCGACCGCGAGGCCCACGGCGTGTTCGCCCCCAGGGCGCGGTAGGCGAAGATGTCGCGGTGACCGAGCTGGACTTCTTCGCCGGGCTGGCGATCACCGGAACGGTGCTGGGGATCGACCACACCAGCGACCTCGCCACCGTCCAGGACGTGCTGGGCGACGGCCGGCTCTACGAGCAGCACGCCCCCGCCGGATCGGAGCACACCTATGCGCTGAGCGGCTACGGCCTGGTCGAGATCGGCTGGATCCGGCACGCGTCCGGCGACTGGGAGGCGACCCACTACGGCACGCAGAACCACCGGCTCACCGGCCGCGGCCGCCTGCACAGGCGGCGCATCGTGGGCCCGGTGCTGCGGCGCCGCCACGGCCGGTTCCGCGAACGGCTCGACATCGCCGACCTGCGGTCGGCGGTGGAGGCACGCGGGTTCACCATGGACAGCGCCACCCGGTGGCACGACCCCGCGTGGAGCGAGCACTGGGTACCCGGCGTGCCGCTGTCCGCACTGGTCGTCGGCTCGCCGGACGAGGCGGACTGGGGCCCGCCCGGCACGGTGGTCAAGATGCTCGGCGGCGCGGGCCGGAAGGAAACGCTCAAGGCACAGCAGCGCTTCGGCGGCCAGCGGCAGGAGTTCCGCCGGTACGCCGAGTCCCTGCTCGGCGTCCCCGCGGCTCGCCGGGCGGACTGGCTCGACGACCACCAGCCCGGCGCGGGCCCGGACCGCGTGCTGTGGTGGGACTTCCTGCGGCTGACCGTCGGCAACGAGAGCCACGACGGCCCGCCGTCGTGGACGCGGCTGCGGATCGCGCTGGACGCCGACGCCGGTGACCGCGGGATCGACCCGCCCGGGCAGGCGGCGGTCAACCTCGCCGGCTGGCGGCTGAGCCACCCGCGGGACGTGGCGGCCCTGCCCACCATGGACGAGCTGGTCCGGCGGTGGCTGGCGACCGCGCCTGCACTCGACGAGGGGCGCGGACTGGCCGGCGGGCAGGCGTTGTCCCCCGGCGACATCCGGCTGTCCCGGCGGCTGCGCGATCAGCTCCACGCGTTGCGGGACTGCCTGCCACACCTCGAATCGGCCGAACTCGCCCGCACCCTGGCACAGTGGCTGGAGCTGCGCCCGCGGCTGCTCAGCGGCGCGCCTCCCACGCCGAGCGCAGGATGATGCTCACCGCGTAGGGGACCAGATCACTGCCCCGGCGCCACAGCCAGGGAATGCCCTTCACGACGAGCCACGCCACGTGCTGGGCCGTGCTCGGCCGGACGCCGCCCGAGCAGACCAGGCTCACCGGCCGCGGCACGTCCCGGCCAGCCGCCGCGATGATGTCGGTGAATCCCTTGGCCAGCAAGCGATGCCCGAGTTCGGACGGGTGCAGCCGGTCCACGCTCCAGGTGCTCAGCTCGTAGGCGCCGGGGATCGCCATGAGGTCCAGGCAGGGCACCCCGCGCGCCGCGACGACCGAGTCGATCGCCGCGTTCAGCTCGTCGATCCGCGAGCGCAGTGCCCGGTAGAGCGCGCCGGGCAGCCGGAAGACCTTGCCGTGGTCGTGGAACCGCACCGGGACGACCAGCGTCCCGATCGCGGTCAGCTGGGTCACCACGGCGTCCAGGTCGGCGGCCATCGCGGCCGCGTCGAAGTCCGAGCGCAGCGTGTCGTTCATCCCGACGACGACGAGCGCGACGTCCGGCCGCTGCCGCAGCACGGCGGGCAGCTGGTCATCGAGCACGCACCGCATCCGGGCGCCGGTGAACGACGCGTTCAGGTAGCCGTCGGCCGGTACGTCCAGCGCGTCGGCGACCAGCGGACCCACCCCACGCCAGCCACCGCCGGGCAGCGGATCGCCGAGACCGACGGCGGTCGAATCGCCCAGGACGGCGAGCCGGCGCACGGGAACGGGGGTGGTGACGACTGGGGTTGCTTCTTCACGCAGCACGGTCACGTGCTGACGATCGGGCACGCACACTCACCGGCGGTGATGCCTGAGTGACCAGCCGGGGACGGCTCGGCTAACTATCGGAAGGCGGGGTACAGGGCCAGCCGCAGGCCGGGACCGTAGCGGGCGTCGAGCGTCCCGGCGACCAGCCCGGCGTGCTCGGCGACGTCGGTCAACCCGGCCCGTTCGGCGTGCGTGGCCAGGTCGGCCCACCAGGTCACCAGCGCGGCGGCGCGGCCGGTCGGCGCCGCGGCGCCGGCCCCGCCCGCGAGCACCCTGGGCAGCGACTCCCAGGTCGCCAGCCACACCCGCAGCAGCTGCGAGTCCAGCAGGTGCGCCGACAGCAGGTCGTCGTCGACCAGCGCGGGCCACACGCCGGCGACCTCCGCGCGCCACGCCGCGATCATCGCCTCGCTCATCCCGACCGGCAGCGCCAGCGGCTGCTCCGCGGAGATGAACGGCACCCGCAGGCAGGCCGCGTCGACCAGGGCACTGCGTACCCGGCCGCGCTCGAAGTCGAGGAACCGCACCCCGCTTCCGGTCACCAGGTTGTTGTCCGGCGACAGGTCGACCGGGCTGAACGCCCGGTACCGCGCCGACCGGGCCTGCTCGGCGACGGCGTCGACCCTGGCCCGCACGGAGTCCGGCGTGGCGACGCCGAGGACGTCCTCCAGCAGCGCGGGAAGTTGTGCGGTCGCGACGACGAAACCGGTGTCCTCGCCGTGCACCCTCCGGCCGAGCCTGCGCAGCAGCGCGTTGAAGTCGGCCTCCCGGCCGGCGGTGCTGGCGTGCAGCTTGCCCAGCACCCGCGCCCAGGACAGCAGGGCCCGTTCGGCCGCCCGGGCGTCGGAGCGGTAGAGGGTGTCCTCCAGCGTCGGTGCCCTGCCCAGGTCGTCGATCACCAGTACCCGGTGCTCGCTGCTGTGCGCGAGCAGCTCCGGGCAGACCCGCTCCTCCTGCGGGAGTGCGGTGAACAGCTGATAGCTGACCGCCTCCTGCGCGAAGGGGTCGATCGTCGACGGCTCGGCGCCGTCCGGCGCCGGTGGATAGCACTTGATGACCAGCGTGCGCGGCAGCGCGAACGGTGACGTCGCCACCTTGGCCCGCACCACCGTCGCCGGGCCGCTTCCGGCCAGATCCTCGGGCTCGACCAGCGTGATCGCACTGCCGAACCGGTGGGCGAGCACCGCCTCACCCGCGCTGACCGCCTCGTCGACGCTCGGGCATCCGATGGTGGTTCCTACGGATCGCCTGGCTGCCGAGTCACTTCCGTCTTCAGACGTGTCCACAGTCATTGTCCCCGACCCTACTCAATTATCCGCGTGAGAGTGGACGTTCCGTCGCCGCGTTCCGTTGCTTTCGACGGCGCAACAACAAAACCGTCGCGGCGGCCAGCACGATGCCGACCAGGTTGACCAGCAGCTGGAGGGTGGAGTAACCCACCTTTTCCCACTGGCCGAGAATCGCCGCCACCGCGGCATACCCGGCGGCGGGCACGGTGGTCACCGAGATGAACACACCCACCAGCGCCGCCGACTTCGCCGACGTCATCGACAGCATGCCGGCGGCTCCGGCCAGCAGCGCCACGATGAACGAATACGGCCCCACGTCGAACACGAAATCCACCTGGTGTTCCCCGGCGAGGGCGGCCACGTCGAGCAGACCGGTGGACTCGGCCAGTGCCGAGGCCCCGGCGGTGATCGCCATGGCGACCGGGAACCCGACGGCCAGCGCGACCGTCGCCCGGCCGACCAGGTCCCACCGGCGCAGCACCAGCCCGACGGCGATCGCGGCGAGCGGGCCGAACTCCGGGCCGACGACCATGGCACCGACGATCGTGACCGGGGAGTCGGTGACGACGCCGACCGCGGCCAGCAGGCACGCGATGACAAGGAATGTCAGGAACGTGACGTTGAGCCGCGACTCGTCACCGGTGCGGCCCAGCAGTTCCTGCCACACCACCGCGTCGGCGCCCTCGCCCGGCGCGTCCTCCTCGGCCCGGTCGGCCGCGTCGGACAGCGCGGTGTCGATGACCTCCAGTGTGATGCCGCCGGTGTGGTCGAGGTCGAGCAGGCACAGCGACTCGATGATCTCGTCGGCGGCTTCCCTGGCGACGTCGGCCTCGATCACGTCACCGGCCGGCTCCACGGCGGCACCGGGGATCACCACCAGGTGGGTGGCGCCCCGGTGCCCCCGCAGCAGTTCGATGACCTCGGCGGTCCGGTCGGGCGGCGACACCGCCCGCAGGTGCAGCATCGCTTACGCCGGCTTGGTTTCCGGCTTGGCGTCGACGCCCGCCTCCTTGCGCTGCTCCGCGGTGATCGGCGCGGGCGCACCGGTGAGCGGGTCGTACCCGCCGCCGGTCTTCGGGAACGCGATGACGTCCCGCAGCGACTCGGAACCGGACAGCAGCATGGCGATCCGGTCCCAGCCGAACGCGATGCCGCCGTGCGGCGGCGGGCCGTACTGGAAGGCGTCGAGCAGGAAGCCGAACTTCTCCTGGGCCTCCTCGGCGGACAGGCCCATCAGGTCGAACACCCGCTTCTGCAGGTCGCTCTGGTGGATACGGATGGACCCGCCGCCGATCTCGTTGCCGTTGCAGACGATGTCGTAGGCGTAGGCCAGCGCGTTGCCCGGGTCCTGTTCCAGCTTGTCGATCCACTCCGGGGTGGGCGAGGTGAACGCGTGGTGCAGCGCGTTCCACTTGCCGCTGCCCACGGCGACGTCGTCGGACTCCTCGGTGCTGACGAACATCGGGAAGTCCACGACCCACACCAGCGACCAGGCGTCCGGGTCGATCAGGCCGAGCCGGTGGCCGATCTCGACGCGGGTGGCGCCGAGCAGGGCGCGGGCGTCGGCGGGCTTGCCTGCGGCGAAGAACACGCAGTCGCCCGGCTTGGCGCCGGTCGCCTCGGCCAGGCCAGCGCGCTCGGCCTCGGACAGGTTCTTGGCGACCGGGCCACCGAGCGTGCCGTCCTCGGCGAACAGCACGTAGGCAAGGCCGCGGTGGCCGCGCTGCTTGGCGAACTCCTGCCAGGCGTCCAGTGTGCGGCGGGGCTGGTCGGCGCCGCCCGCCATCACCACGGCGCCGACGTAGGGAGCCTGGAACACCCGGAACGGCGTGTCGGCGAAGTACTCGGTCAGCTCGGTGATCTCGAGGTCGAAGCGCAGGTCCGGCTTGTCCGAGCCGTACTTGGCCATGGCCTCGGCGTGGGTGATCCGGCGGAACGGCCTGGGCAGCTCGACGTCGATCAGCCGCCACAGCGCGGTCACGATGTCCTCGCCGAGCGCGATCACGTCGTCCTGCTCGACGAAGCTCATCTCGATGTCGAGCTGGGTGAACTCCGGCTGCCGGTCGGCGCGGAAGTCCTCGTCGCGGTAGCAGCGGGCGATCTGGTAGTACCGCTCCAGGCCGCCGACCATCAGCAGCTGCTTGAACAGCTGCGGCGACTGCGGCAGGGCGTACCAGGAGCCGGGCCGCAGCCGGGCGGGCACCACGAAGTCACGCGCGCCCTCTGGTGTGGACCGGGTCATGGTCGGGGTCTCGACCTCGACGAAGCCCTGCGCGTGCAGCACCTCGCGGGCGGCGCGGTTGATCTCGCTGCGCAGGCGCATGGCACGGGCCGGGCCGTTGCGGCGCAGGTCGAGGTAGCGGTGCTTGAGCCGGACCTCCTCGCCGACGTCGACGCGGTCGTCGATCGGGAACGGCAGCACCGCGGCCTCGGACAGCACGTCCAGCTCGGTGGCCAGCACCTCGATGGCGCCGGTGGGGATCTCCGCGTTCTCGTTGCCCTCGGGCCGGGTGGCGACCTCGCCGGTGACCTTCACGCAGAACTCCGAGCGCAGCTGGTGGGCGCGCTCGGCCATCTCGCCCTCGCGGAAGACCACCTGCGCCACCCCGCTGGCATCACGCAGATCGATGAAGATGACGCCGCCGTGATCGCGCCGCCGCGCCACCCAGCCGGTGAGGACTACGGTCTGGCCGGCATGCTCGGCACGCAGGGTGCCGGCGTTGTGGGTGCGAAGCACAGCGGTTGCTCTCCTTGACAGCGGACTGGGTTGTCCGTAAAGGCTAGCGAACCGGCTCCAGCGCTTTTCGGGTCACCGGTCGAACAGCGTCTGCTGCACGGGCCGCGCCTCCTGCCGTGGCCGTGGCACCTCGGGTGCGCGGTTGCCCGCTCCGCTGTCCAGGCCGTGACGGCGCATCAGGCGGGCCAGCCGTTCGGACAGCCAGTGCCGGTAGCCGCGGGTGGCGTAGCTGCCCCTGGCGTACAGCTCGCGGTAACGCGGCACCAGTTCCGGGTGCTCCTGCCGGAGCCAGCCTGCGAACCACTCGCGGGCACCGGGACGCAGGTGCAGCGGCAGCGCCGTGACGCCGGTGGCGCCCGCCTCGGCGATCTCGGCGAGCAGCGTGTCCAGTGCCTCCTGCGAGTCGGTGAGGCCGGGCAGCACCGGGGCGATGAGCACGCCGCAGGGCAGGCCGGCGTCGCGGATGCGGCGGATCATGTCCAGCCGGGCCCTCGGGCTGGGCGTGCCGGGCTCCAGGCGGCGCTGCAGGTCGCGGTCGAGCAGCGCGACCGACACGCCGAGGCCGACGTCGACCCGTTCGGCGGCCTCGGCCAGCAGCGGCAGGTCCCGGGTGAGCAGCGTTCCCTTGGTGAGGATGGAGAAGGGGGTCGCGGCACCGGCGAGCGCGCCGATGATGCCGGGCATCAGCCGGTAGCGGCCCTCGGCGCGCTGGTACGGGTCGGTGTTGGTGCCCATGGCGACGTGCTCGCCGGTCCAGCTGGGCCTGCGCAGCTGTGCGGCCAGCACCTCCGGGGCGTTGACCTTGACCACGACCTGGCTGTCGAAGTCGGCGCCCGCGTCGAAGTCGAGGTAGGTGTGGGTGTTGCGGGCGAAGCAGTACCGGCAGGCGTGCGAGCAGCCGCGGTAGGGGTTCACCGTCCACCGGAACGGCACCGCGGACCCGCCGGGCACCTTGTTCAGCACGGACCGGGCGTGCACCTCGTGGAAGGTGACGCCGGCGAACTCGGGCGTGGTGACCGACCGGACCAGCCCGGGAAGGCTGAGCTGGGGCCGGCAGTCCTCGCGTTGTGCATCCCACCGCATGCCCGTCAGTCGAACACGTGTTCTATCGCGGTGTCAAACGCGGCCCGGCTCTCCCTCCGGAACGCCGCGAAGCACGTGAAGGCCACCTTCACCGCGTGAGACGTCAGGGCACCGCCGGTCAGCCGCGCACCTGGTCGTCCGCCGGCTTGGCGATGTCGATCTGCGCGCCCCAGCGCTGGTAGAGCAGGTTCACCACCGGCTTCGGCTGGCCGGCAGTGGCCGGCTCCGCCGAGGGCACCGTCAACTGGACGAGCCGGCCCGCGTCGTCGACGCCCAGCTCGACCGGCAGCACGGGCGCCTTCGCCTTCGTGCGCTCGGCCAGCGCGGCCCGCAGGTCCTGCGACACCGGCGCGCCACCGCCCGCGTACTCGGCGAACCGGGCGACGTCGAGGTCGACGGTGTACCGCTTGGCGGCGGTGGCCGTGCCCGGCAGCTCGCCGGTGAGGGTCCCCGCCCGCTCGACGACACGCAGGATGTTCTCCGGTTCGGCACTGTCGACGATCCGGACGAACACGGCGCCGAGCAGGTCGTCACCGGCCTTGTCCCTGGGCAGCCGCAGGTACGGCTTGCCGCCGGCCTTCTCGTCCTCGTCGGCCTCGCGGTAGAAGGCTCCGCCGGAGTAGACGAACTTCGTCTCCGGCATCCCGCCCGGGCTCAGCGTCGCGCGCACCTCGAACCCCTGCTCGCCGATGCGGAACAGCCCTTCCGCGTGCCGGCTGCCCTCGGACGAGTTCAGGTACAGCGTGAACGCACCGGTCTTCGCCTGCGCACCGGCCGTCCGGATCGCCGCGGCCAGGCCTGCGGCGTCGAGCTTCTTCACCTCGGGTTCGGTGGCCGCGCAACCACCGGCCATCATCAGCGCGGCAGCGACCACCGCGACAGCACGAGTCAGCAACTGGATTCCCCTCGAATGGCCGAGCGCGACCGTACGCACACCCGGCGTGACGAGGGGTCAGCCTGCCAACCCCGGCCGGCCGCCCGGAAGCGGCCGACCGGATGAACCAGCTAGCCCGGACTGGTGGAAACTAAGCAACCCTCGCCCGCCAGGAACGCGCCGCCAGCATCAGCAGGCGCAGGCTCACCAGGAACGACATCAGCCCCACCACCGCGGTCGACGGCGACAGGAACAGCAGGCCCAGGTCGTGCGACCCGGCCACGGTCATCAGGACCATCCGGACGGCCAGGTCGCCGACCGCTCCGGTCAGCGCCAGCACCGCCAGCCAGCGGGCCAGCCCGGTGACGCGCCCGTACCGCGACAGCAGCCGGGTCGCCAGCAACGCCAGCACCGCCAGACCCGCGACCACGTAGCCACTGCCGTCGGACAACCGCGACAGCTGGCCGAACCACTCCGGCAGCACCGCGCCGACCCTGCTCCACTCGCCGAACGAGGTGATCCGGGTCAGCTCCCAGATGACGTGCATCAGCGGTAACGCCAGCGCCAGCGACCGCAGCACCTGCACCCCGGCCGCGACGCCCAGTTCGGCCTGGAAGTCCCGGCGCACCTGCGCGACGGTGCCGAAGTCGGCCACCGCGCGCCGTTCCGCCTCGGCCGGGTCGAAGCCGCGGGCGCGGTAGGACTCGGCGGCGTCGTCGAGGCCGTCCCTGGCCTCGGCCAGCAGGTCCGCCTTCGCCGCGGGCGCGCCGCGCAGCGTGCCGGCCAGCTCGTCGAGATAGCCCTCGATCACGCCCACGCCAGGCCTCCCCGCGCGGCCGTCCTGGCCGTGGCCAGCGACCGCTGGCCGGCGCCGGTGAGCCGGTAGACCCGCCGCGTCCGCTCCCCCACCCGTGCCCACTCCCCCGTCAGGTAACCGGCGCGCTCCAGCCGCCGCAGCGCCGGGTACACCGCACCCGCCGGTCCCGGCCCGCCGAGCGCCTCGACGACGGCGTGGCCGGACAGTTGCCGTCCCTCCAGGACGGACAGCAGCCGCATGTCCAGGTCCACCCGCATGCCGGACACCGTACGAAGCACGCGGAGCCGGACCCACCGGGAACAACCCTGAGTTTTCCCTGAACCCGGCAGTACCGGCACTACATGTAGGCGCGCTACATGTAGCCTCCCAACATGGATTCGATCGATCTGGCCCGGCTCCAGTTCGCCACCACCACGTCGTTCCACTTCCTGTTCGTGCTGCTCACGCTGGGACTGGTCACGATGGTGACGATCACGCAGACGCGGTACGCGCTGCGCGGGCACGAGGTTCTGGGCCGGATGACCCGGTTCTGGGGCAGGCTCTACGTCGTCAACTACGCGCTGGGCATCGTCACCGGCATCGTCATGGAGTTCCAGTTCGGACTGAACTGGAGCGGGCTGTCGACCTACGCTGGCGACATCTTCGGGGCACCACTGGCCATCGAGACACTCGTCGCGTTCTTCCTGGAGTCGACGTTCCTCGGGCTGTGGATCTTCGGCTGGGGCCGGATGAACAAGTGGCTGCACCTGGCGACCATCTGGATCGTCATGCTCACCGCCTACGCCTCGGCGTTCTGGATCATGGCCGCCAACTCGTTCCTGCAGAACCCGGTCGGCTACCGCGAGGAGGGCGGCGTCCTACGACTCGCCGAGTTCGGCGCGCTGCTGACCAACCCGCTGTTCGTCAACGCGCTGCCGCACGTCCTGGGCGCGGCGCTGCTCACCGGCGGGGTGTTCGTCGTCGGCGTCAGCGCCCACCACTTCCTGCGGCGCTCGGACGAGGTCGACTTCTTCGCCCGCTCGATGCGGACCGGGGTGGTCGTGAGCACCGCAGGCGCTCTGGTGACCGTCGCGTTCGGAGTGGCGCAGTTCCCCGCGGTGACCCGGTTGCAGCCGGACAAGCTGGGGACGCCCGCCACCGGCAGCGCGCTCGGCTTCATGATCATGATCGGCTACTTCTACTTCTTCGCCGCCCCGTTCGCCCTGCTGTTCCTGCCCCGCCTGCGGATCGCCCGGGCTCGCTGGCTGCTGCGCCTGATGGTGTGGGCGATCCCGCTGCCGTTCCTCGCGGCCATCCTCGGCTGGCTGGTGCGCGAGATCGGCCGTCAGCCCTGGCTGATCTACGGCAAGCTCACCACCGCCGACGCCGCCACCAGCCTCGACCCGGTGCACGTCGCGGTCTCCTTCGTCGCGTTCCTCCTGCTGTTCGCCGCGCTCGCCGTCGCCGACTGGACGCTGCTGTCCCGGCTGGCCCGCCGCGGCCCCGAACCGTCCGTCACGCCGGGAGTCTGACCATGGAACTGTTCTTCTGGGCCGTGCTCGGCCTGCTGTCGGCCGGGTACTTCGCCCTGGCCGGATACGACTACGGCGCCGGGATGCTGCTGCGGTTCCTCGGCCGCGACGAGGCGGGGCGCCGCCGCGCGCTCGGCGCGGTCGGGCCGTTCTTCCTCGGCAACGAGGTGTGGCTGGTGGCCGCCGTCGGCCTGCTGTTCGGCGCCTTCCCGCGCTGGGAGAGCAAGGTGTTCGCCGGTGCCTACCTGATCGTGGTGGTGTTGCTGCTCGGCCTGGTCTCGTTCACCGCCGCGGTGCAGTTGCGCAGTCGCCGGCCGGACGCGGGCCGGGGTGCGTGGGACGGGCTGATCACCGTGGGAGCGCTGGTCACCACGGTCTGCTGGGGCCTGTTCCTCGGCGTGCTGGTGCGCGGGCTGCCCGCCGACGGGCCGGTGCCGCTGGCCGACCCGTACCTGGCGGTGTGGGGCCTCGGGTTCGTCGCGCTGCTGCTGTTGCACGGGGCGACGTTCCTCGCCGTGCGGGGCGACGCCGCGCTCGCGGCGCGGGCGCGCCGCATCGCGTTGCGGCTGGTGCCGGTCGTGGCCGGGTTCGTCGCCGCCGTCGCACTGTGGACCGGGCTGTCGCCCAGCATCACGTCCACTGTGGACTCGGCACTGCCCGGCCCCGCGGTGCTGGGCGTGGCGGTGCTCGCGCTGGCCGCGACGTTCACCGGGCTGCTCACCCGGCGGCCCCGGCTGGCGCTGCCCGCGACCATGGTGCTCAGCGCGCTGCCGGTGACACTGGCCGGGACGCTGCGGTTCCCCGACCTGGTCGTGTCGATGGACCTCTACGAGGCGGCGGCCGCGGACGCGACCCTGGACGTGCTGGCGGTGGTCACCCCGCCGGCCGTGCTGCTGGTCGCCCTCACCCAGTGGCTGACCTGGCGCTGGCAGCGGCGCCCGGTCGACCAGCGCACGCTGCTGCACTTCTAGGAGCGGCATGCGTCCCGTCGACCCGCGGCTGGCCGGTGAACTGCCCGGCCTGCGCCGCTATCTCGCCGTCCTCGCCGTGCTGGGCACGGCGACCGCGGCCGCGATCCTCGTGCAGGCGGAGTTCCTGGCCGGCCTGCTCGCCCACGCCGCCGGGCAGCCCGCGCCCGGCACGCTCGGCACCGCCGTCGCCCTGCTGGCCTGCGCCGTGGCCGGCCGGGCCGCGCTGACCTGGGCTGGCGGCCTGCTCGGCGACCGGTTCGCCGCGCGGGCCAGGACGACGCTGCGGGCCACCGTGCTGGCCCGGGTGCGGCCCGGCGCCGATCCGGGCCGGACGGCCACGCTGGTCACCCGTGGTGTCGACGGGGTGCGGGCCTACCTCGCCGACTACCTGCCCCGGCTGGTCGCCTCCGTCGTCGTGCCGCTGGCCGTGCTGGCCCGGCTGGCGGTGGCCGACCTGACCGCGGCGCTCACCATCGCGGTCACCCTGCCGCTGGTTCCGGTGTTCGCGGCGCTGGTCGGTGCGCACACCAGGGACCGGAACCGGCGGCAGTGGCGGCTGCTGTCCACAGTGGGCGGTCACTTCCTGGACATGGTCGCGGGCCTGCCGACGCTCAAGGCGTTCGGGCGGGCGCGGGCACAGGCGGCGGTCGTGCGCCGGATGGCCGACGCACACGCCGGGGCCACCGTGCGCACGCTGCGGGTGGCGTTCCTGTCGGCGCTGGTGCTGGAGCTGGTGGCGACGCTGTCGGTCGCGCTGGTGGCGGTGCCGGTCGGCCTGCGCCTGCTCGACGGCGGGGTCAGCGCGCACACCGCGCTGCTGGTCCTGGTGCTGGCCCCGGAAGCGTACCTGCCGCTGCGGGCGGCGGGCGCGGCGTTCCACGCCGCCGCCGAAGGACTGGCGGTGCTGGAGGAGATCCGGTCACTGCCACCAAGCCCGGTCGCCGGGACACGCGAACCCGGCCCGGTCGGCGAGATCCGCCTGGAGCGGGTCACCGTGTGGCATCCCGGCCGCGACCGCCCGGCACTGTCCGAAGTGGACCTGGTGGTACGCGCGGGCGAGCGGATCGCGCTCACCGGTCCCAGTGGCGCTGGCAAGAGCACGCTGCTGGCCGTGCTGCTGGGGTTCGTCCCGCCCAGCTCCGGCAGGGTACTGGTGGACGGCGTCGACCTGCGCGAGCTGGACCCGGACGCCTGGCGGCGCAAGCTGGCCTGGGTCCCGCAGCGGCCGACGTTGTTCGCCGGGACGCTGCGGGACAACGTCACGCTCGGCCTGGCCGGGACCGTCACCGGCGTGGCGGGGCTCGCCGGGGACCGTGCCGTCGGCGAGCACGGGGCGGGTCTGTCGGCCGGGCAGGCCCAGCGGGTCGGGCTGGCCAGGGCACTGCGGCGCCCGCGGGCGGAGGTGCTGTTGCTGGACGAGCCGACGGCGCACCTGGACACGGCGACCGAGGCGGAGTTCCTGCGCACCGCGCGGACGCTGGCCCGGGACCGGACCGTCGTGCTGGTCGCGCACCGGCCGGTGATGACCGAACTGGCGACCAGGGTGGTGCGCCTGCGCGCGGGAGTGCTGGAGGAACCATGTCACGCTGGGGGCTGAGCCGCGCCGACGCCGTCCGGCTGGCGCGGGCGGCGCTGCTGGCCGTCGCGGCCGAGCTGGCCGGGACGGCACTGCTGGCCACCGCGGCGTGGCTGCTGTTGCGGGCCGCCGAACGGCCGCCGATGGCCGCGCTGACCGTGGCGATCGTCGCGGTGCGCACGCTGGCACTGCTGCGCGGGTCGCTGCGCTACGCCGAGCGGCTGGCCGGGCACGACGTCGTGCTGTCGGCCGTGGGACGGCTGCGTGAGCGGGTGTACCGGGCGCTGCTGCCGCACCGCGACCGCCGGGCCCGCGACGCCGACCTGCTCGCCCGCGTGGTGTCCGATGTGGACGCGGCGCAGGACGCGGTGCTGCGCTGCCTGCTGCCCGCGGTGGTCGCCGGTCTCACCGGGGTGATCGCGGTGGCAGTGGCCCTGCTGGTGGCGCCGGCGGTCGCGGGGGTGCTGGCGCTCGGGTTGCTGGTCGCCGGGGTGGCCCTGCCCTACGGCTGTGCGCGGGCGAGCGCGGCCGCCGCCTGCCGGGCGGCGCCGATCCGGGCCGCTCTCGGGGAGCGGACGGTGGACCTGGTGCGCGGCGCGGCCGAGCTGAGCGCCTACGGCGCCACCGGCGTCGCGCTCGCCGCGGCGGAGGCCGACGCCCGGGCGCTGGCCCGTGCCGAACGGACCGGTGCGGTGGTGGCGCTGTCGGCGGCCGGGACACTGGTGCAGTGGGCCACGGTGGTCGCCGCCTGCCTGCTGGCCGCGCCGTCGGGCGGGCCGGTGGCGGCGGCGGTGGCACTGGGCACGCTGGGGGTGTTCGAGGCCGTGCTGCCGCTGACCGCCGCGGCGCAGCGGTGGGTCGCCGTGGGCGGATCGCTGCGCAGGCTGCGGGACCTGCTGGACGCGCCGGCGCCGGTGGCGGGCACCCGGCCGGTACCGGAGGGGCCGCTGTGCCTGCGGGCCGAACGCCTGACCGGGCGGCCCGGGTTGTCCACTGTGGACCTGGAGTTGCCGCAGGGCAGCCGGGTCGCACTGCTCGGCCCGAACGGGTCGGGCAAGACGACGCTGCTGGACTGCATGGCCGGCCTGGTCGCCCCGGCGTCGGGGCGGGTGACGCTCGACGGCCGCGACCTCGCGGAGTACACCGGCCTGCCCGAGGTGATCACCACGACGGCCACCGCACACGTGTTCCGGGGCAGCGTGCGGGACAACCTCCTGCTCACGTCGCCGTCGGCCGGTGCGGAAGAGCTGCGCGCGGCGTGCCGGGCGGCCGACCTCGACGTCGACCTCGATCAGGACGCGCTCACCCTGTCCGGTGGGCAGCGGCAACGGCTGGTGCTGGCCAGGGCCGTCCTCGCCCGGCCGCGGGTGCTGCTGCTCGACGAGCCGGCCGAGGGACTCGACGCCGGGCACGGCGAGCGGGTGCTGGCCGGGGTGCTGCGGGCGTGCCCGGACGTCACGGTCGTGCTGGCCACCCACACCGAGCCGCCCGCTGACTTTACAAAAGTATTTTTACGTAATAACGTTCCTTCTTGATGAAGGACGTGTGGTACCTGGACCGGCTCGACCAGGCGGAGGCGCTGCTCAAACCGCAGCGGGTGGACGTGCTGCGGCAGCTCGCCGAGCCGAAGTCGTGCGCGGAGGTGGGTGAGGTGCTGGGGCAGACGCCGCAGCGCGTCTACTACCACGTGCAGCGCCTGGTGGAGGCCGGGCTGGTGACGCAGGTGTCGCAGCGGCGGGTGCGGGCCGTGCGGGAGGGGATCTACCAGGCGGTCGCCAGGTCGTTCTGGCTCTCCCCCGCGCTGGTCGGCCCGCTGGCGGCACGCAGCAGGGACGAGCTGAGCCTGGGCTACCTGCTCGACCTCGTCGAGGTGGTGCAGGGCGACGTGGCGCGGCTGGGCCGCCGGACGCCGGAACGCGAGGTGCCGTCACTGGCCGTCGACGGCGAGGTGTGGCTGCGCCCCGGGCAGCGGCAGCCCTTCATGGACGACCTGCGGGCCGCGTTGCAGGGCTTGCTGACCAAGTACGGCGGCGATGCCGGTGAGGGGTACCGGGTCGCGCTGTTCTGCTATCCGAGGACGGAGGACGACGATGAGTGAGGTCCTGACCATCGACGCGCGGATCGCGGCGCCACCGGAGCGGGTCTACGCGGCGCTGACCGACGCCGGCGCGCTGCGCGTGTGGCTGGCCGAGCACGCCGAGGTGTCGCTGCCCGAGGGGCGGTACGAGTTCTGGGGCAGGTACACGCCGCAGGGCGAGCGCGGCAGGCAGTGGCTGGTGGAGGCCGAGCCCGGCCGGGCGCTGCGGTTCGGCTGGCGGCTCGACGACCAGGAGACGACCGCGAGCTTCACACTGGCCGCCGACGGCGACGGGACGAAGGTGAAGCTGGAGCAGACCGGCGTGCCCACGGTCGAGCAGATGATGGCGCACACCGGGCGCCGGGACGGGCTGCACTCGCTGCACACGTTCTGGAGCCTGGCCGTCGGCACGCTCGCCGAGTACGCCGAGGGCCGGGAGCTGACGCCGAAGGCGGACTTCTCGCCGGACCGTCCACTGGAGATCCGCGCGGAGGTGACGGTCGACGACGCGCCGGAGGCGGTGTTCCGGTCGCTGACCGACCCGGAGACCGTGCGGCGGTGGTTCGGCTGGCCGGTCGAGATCGAGCCGAGGGTCGGCGGCAAGGTGACGCTGGGCGCCGACGGCGAGATCACCGAGTTCGAGCCGGGCAGGGTGTTCGTCTACGTCGACGGGGAGATGGTCACCCGCTGGGAACTGGAAGGCTCGGGCGGCCGGACGCGGCTGACGTTCGTGCAGAGCGGGTTCACCGAGGCCGAGCGGGACAGCGCGGCACAACACGAGGCCGGCTGGCTGCAGGGCCTCGCGGAGCTGAAGCGCCTGCACGCCACCGGCGGCGAGCCGCCGCGTGGCCGCGACCTGCCGGGCCGGGAAGGCTAGCCCAGGTAGGGCAGGTGGTCGGCGAACTCGGCCAGGAAACGGTCCACCATCCGGATCTCCTCCGGGTCCAGGCGGTGCGCGGGCTCGCGGCAGTGCGCGCTGCCGAACAGCCCGCGCCGCACCGAGATCAGCTTCTCCGCGGCGATGATCAGCTCGGTGTCCAGCATCCAGTACGAGATGTAGGGCAGCAGCCTGCGGTGCAGCTCCTCCCCTGCCGGGTCGCCCTCGGCCAGCCGCCGCCAGATCTCCACGTAGATCTCGGTGAACGAGCACCCCGGCTGCGTGCCGACGGCGCCGCGGCGGAACGCGTCGGGAAGCTGCACGCCGGCGTAGCCCTCGACGGCGGGCAGCGGCGGGTCACCGGCGGCCAGCTCCGCGATCAGCGCGCCGGGCGGGCTGGACTCCACCTTCACCAGCGCCAGGTTCGGGTGCTCCCGCGCGATCCCGGCCAGCGTCTCGCCGTCCAGGCTCGTGCCGGTCTCCGTCGGCGCGTACTGCACGACCACCGGCACCGGGTCGACGGCGGCCAGCACCGCCCGCACGTGTGCGACGATCGCCCGCCGGGACGGGGCCAGGAAGTGCGGCGGCAGCAGGTTGATCACGTCTGCCCCGGCCCGCACGACGTCGGCGGCCCTGCGCACCGCCAGCCGGGTGGCGTGGTCCTGCACGGCCACGATCGCCGACACGTCGGACGGCCCGGTCTCGGCCAGCAGCACACCGGTCAGCGTCGCGCGCTCGCCCTCGCTCAGCTTGTGGAACTCCGAGGCGAACCCGGGGAACATCACGCTGCCCACCCCGGTCCCCAGCACGTACCGGACCACCCGCCGGAAGCCCTCGACGTCGATCTCGCCGTCGTCGGTGAACGGCACCTCCAGCACCGGCGACACTCCCCGCACGGGCGAGGGCACCCGCACCTCCACGGTGGTCATCCGCGTTCACCTTTCCTCTCCAGCAGTTCCAGCACGGTCCCGCCCAGCACGCGGGCCCGGTCGTCCTCGCCGATCGTCCAGTCGCGCACCCTGGCGACCTCGGCCCTGGGCACGGTGTAGGGCGCGTCGGTGCTGAACACCACCCGACCGACCCCGATCTCCGGGTCGCGGGCGAACTCGCTGAGCACCGTGTCCCACGGCGCGTAGCTGGTGTCGGCGTAGAGGTTGGGCGCGTAGCGCAGCGCGGGCGCGGCGTCGATCCAGAAGTCGGTGGCGCCGCTGCGTCCCATCAGAAAGTCCAGCTCGGGAAACCGGCGCGCCAGGGTGGCCAGCGGCAGCGGGACGGCACTGGGCGGCGTGCCGGTACGCACGTACACCGGCCAGCCCTGCCCGGCGGCGAACGTCAGCAGCGGCTCGACCAGCCCGTCGAGCAGGTCGAACCCCTGCAGCACCGAGTCGACGGCCAGCGCCACCGCCCCGGCGTCGCGGGCCCGGGCCAGCTCGTCGACGGCCGCACGGCCGAACCACGGGTTGGCCACCGCGTAGGCGAGCAGCCGCCCGCCCGAGGCCGCCGCGGCCGCCGTGGTCAGGTCGTTGCCCTCGGCGTTGGCGACGGCGATGCACCGCTCTCCCGGCGCCACCAGCGCCCGGTCGATCCCCAGCTCGTCCATTGTGGACAGCAGGGTCGCGGCGCCGAGCGCGACCTCCCTGCCGTCGCCGATGCGGACGTGCGCGTCGATCACGCTCACGCGGGCACCTCCAGTCCCAGCGCGCCGAGCGCGTCGGCGTGGATGACGTCCTCGATCGCGTCCTCGGGGATGCGCGGCAGCGCCGTGCCGGCCAGGATGTCGTTGACCCGGCGCAGCCCGGCGATCGCCTCACCGGTGTTGGCGATCGGGAAGTCGCTGCCCAGCAGCAGCTTTCCCATACAGCCCCACTCGTGCGCGGCCAGCAGCGACTGGTAGCACACCCACGGCCGCAGGTAGATCGACGACACGTCGGCGTAGACGTGCGGGTGCTTGCGGATGGTCACCGCCGTCTCGGTGCCCCACGGATGTCCCATGTGCGCCATGACGATCCGCAGTTCCGGGAACCGCAGCGCCACCTCGTCGGTCACCAGCGGGTAGGTGTAGCGCAGCGGCGCGTGCCGCATCGGCGAGGCACCCTGGTGGAACAGGATCGGCAACCCTTCCCGCTCGCAGTAGGCGTAGAACGCCAGCGCGGGCTCGCCCAGCGGGTCGAAGTTCTGGTAGTTCGGCCCCAGCTTCACCCCGACCAGGCCCAGCTCGCGCGACCGCTCGGCTTCCTCGAAGACGTTGTCCCACGTCGGGTTCACCGACATGAACCCGATGCGGCGCTTCGGGTCGTCGGCGACGAACTCGGCGGTGTTGTCGTTGGTCCGCTCGGGCGGGTAGGGCAGCCCGGTCATCGGCTCCGGGTCGTCGACGGCGATGTTGAACACGATGCTGACGTCGGCGTCGGCCATCGCCTCGGCGTAGTCGGCCCACGAGTTCGTGGTCACCACCGGGCGGTCGGTGCGCCAGTGCGGGTACACCTTCCGCTCCGCCTCGGGTACGGCCCCGACGTGGGTCGGGGTGTGCGCGTGCACGTCGACGATCACCGGAACCGCCTCCTCAGGTCGTCCCTCGGCCGCACGCCGAGCCCCGGTCCGGTGCCGAGCCGGACCCGGCATCCGTCGCTGTCCAGCGGGGTGTCCAGAATGTCCTCGGCGTAGTAGTGGGCGCCGATGATGTCGGACGGGAACGCGGACAGTTCCGGCAGCGCGCACGCCACGTGCAGCTGCGCCGCGGCACCCAGCCCCAGTTCGCCGTTGGACCCGATCAGCACCGGCAACCCGAACGCCCGCGCCACCGCACCCATCCCGACGGCCCGTCCCGGCCCACCCGCCTTGCCGACGTACAGGCTCACCACGTCGGCGGCCTCGGCCCGGATCACCCTGGTCAGGTCGGCCGTGCCGAACACCGACTCGTCGGCCACCACCGGCAGCCCGTGCGCACGCAGCGCCGCCATGCCGGCCAGGTCCTCCGGCGGCAGCGGCTGCTCGGCGAACGCGACCCCGAACCCGGCCAGCCCGCGCACCGCGGTGGCGGCCTCGGCGCGGTTCCACCCGCCGTTGGCGTCGGTGCCGAGGAAGGCCTGCGGCCCGGCCAGTTCCCTGGCCAGCCGCACCCGTTCCAGGTCGCCGGTCACCCCGAGCCCGACCTTGACCTTGAACGCCCCGAACCCGGCCGCGACCGCCGCCGCGTACGCCCGTTCCAGCCGCGCCCCGTCGCCGGACAGCGACAGCTTGATCGGCACCTCGTCGCGGTAGGGCCCGCCCAGCGCCACGGCCAGCGGCACGCCGAGCACCCGTGCGTGCGCGTCCCACAGTGCCGTCGACAGCCCGGCCTTGGTGAACGGGTTGCCCGCCAGCACGCGGTCCATCACCGCCTCCAGCGCGCCCACCGGTGCCAGCGGCCTGCCCAGCAGCGCGGGCGCCAGCACGGTGTGGGTGAAGTGCCGGGCGCTGACCGCGTCCTCCCCGCTCCACAACGCGGTGCCGCTGACCTCGCCGTAGCCCTGCGCTCCGCCGGACGTGGTGACCCGTACGAGCAGGAAGTCCGACCGGTCGTGGGCGCCCTTCGCGCCGCGCACCACCAGGTCCGGGTGGGCGGGCAGGCTCACCGCGACGCTGTGTACCGCCGCGATCCGCTCGCTCATGCCAGCCACCGGCCGAGCAGCGCACGCGGGGCGTGGTCGAGCAGGTCGGCGCGCTGCTCGCCGGTGATGCCCCAGCCGTCGATCTCGGCGACCCGGGCGACGGCGTAGTCCTGGCTTGCCTTGTCGGACAGGCCGGCGTCGGTGCCGAACAGCACCTTGCCGCGTGGCGCGTGCTCGATGATGTACCGGGCCGCGTAGGGCGGCGTGCCGCACAGGCACAAGTAGAGATTGTCGGTCTCGCACACCATCGCCAGCGCCTCCCGCCAGCAGTCGTGCAGGCCGCCGTGGCCGAGCACGACCGGCAGCCGGGGGTGGCGGCGGGCCAGCGCGGCGATCTGGCCGGGCATCGAGTACGGCGGCGTGCCGTCGTGCGACAGCAGGATGCCGCCGCCGTCGATCACCTCCTCGCAGATCGCGTCCAGCGACCGCTCGTGCATGCTGAACCCCTGCAGCCACGGATGCAGCTTCAGCCCGCCCAGCCCCAGCTCGGTGAAGCAGCGGCGGACCTCGTCGGCGGCGTCGGCGTGGCGCGGGTTGACCGTGCCGTAGCCGATCATCCGGCGCGGATCGGCCGCGACGAACGCGGCCAGCTCGTCGTTGGCGGCCGGGGTCGCGTTGAACAGCCCGTCGTGCGAGAGCACCACGGCGGCCTCGATGCCCGCGCTGTCCAGGAACTCCAGGAACTCCCCCGGCCCGAACGCGGTGCCGCCGAGCCAGGTTCCGGTGTGCCAGGCCGGGGTGTGCGTGTGGAAGTCGATCATCACATCCTCGCCAGCTCGATCAGCCGCGCGCTCAGCGCGGACACCGCCTGTTCCAGCCACGCCGCGCCGGCCGCGGCGTCGGCCAGTTCCGGGTGGTCGGTGTAGCCGTCGATACGCAGCCACGCCTTCGGGTCGTGCTGATCGACACCGTCCACAGTGGACCCCGCCGGCGGGTCGGGGCGCGGGCGGCGCGGCGCCACCAGCGTCTCGTCGACGGCCAGCACCATCGACGTCTCGAACCGCCCGGCGTGGCCGGGCACCGCCGGGTCGGCGGGCAGCAGGTCCCAGTAGTGCGTGACCGACACCGCCAGGCCGTACCGCGACGACGCGCCGGACGCGGCGGCGTGGCACACCCCGCGGTTGCCGCCGTGGCCGTTGACCACCAGCAGCCGCCGCCCGCCACCGGCGACGACCGAGCGGGCCAGGTCGCCGAGCACGGCGGTGGCGGTCTCCACCGACAGCGACAGCGTGCCGCCGAAGGGCAGGTGGTGATCGGAGGCGCCGAACGGCAGGCACGGCGCCAGCACCAGCGGCCGGTCCGCGAGCGGGGCGGCCGCCTCGGTGGCGCGGGCGGCGACGGCGCCTGCCAGCAGGGCGTCGGTGCCGGTGGCCAGGTGCGGGCCGTGCTGCTCGGTCGCCCCGAAGGGCAGCACGACCAGCGCGTCCGGCAGGACGGCACGCAGCTGTTCACGGGTGGAGTCGGCCCAGCGCAGGAACGTCACCGGCCACCTCCGGCGAGGCGGGCGACCCGGGTGCTGGTCTCCAGCGCGGCCAGCCCGTCGGCGAGGCTGGGGCTGGGCACCGGGTCGGTGCCGGTGATCAACGCGACGAACCGGCTGACCTGCAGGTCGAAACAGCGGGTGGTGCGGTCGCCGGTGAACCGGACCCGTTTGACCGTGTGGCCGAACGTCGCGTCGAGCGCGAAGCTGGACCCGTCGAGCACGGCGTGTCCGCGGTCGCCGAGGAAGGTGATCTCGCAGCGTGGCAGGGCGGCGGTGAGCCAGCCGAACTCGGCCAGCACGGTGACTCCGCCGGGATAGCGCAGCCGCGCGCCGCACAGGTTGGCGGAGGGCAGCCCTGGCCGGGTGGCCACCGACCAGGCGTCGTCGACGGCGGTGGGCCCGCCGCCGAAGAGGTGGGCGAACCAGTCGAAGACGTGCGCGCCCTCGTGCACCACCGGCAGGCCGTGGCCCAGCGTCGCCTCGATCCGCCCGGCGTGCCCGGGATCGGCCGGGTCCCGGCGTTCGTCGTAGATGTGGGCCCGCACCAGCAGGTCGTCGCCCAGGACGCGCCCGGTGATCCAGCGGCGCAGGACGTCCATGGCCGGGTCGTGCCGGTAGGTCAGGCCCACCTGGACGCGGGCCCGCTGCTCCGGCGGCAGCTCCGCCAGCGGTGCGGCGGCCTCCGGCGTGACCGCGACCGGTTTCTCGGCCAGCACGAACACCCCGGCCTGCGTGGCGCGGGTGATCAGGTCCGTGGTGACCCACGGCGGCGTGGCCAGCACGACGCCGTCGACGGCGACGTGGTCCAGCACCTCGTCCAGGCTCGCGTAGGGCGCGCCGCGTGCCGGGTCGGGGTCGGCCAGCGCCACCACCTCGACGTCGGGGTTGCGGCGCAACGCGGGCAGGTGCGCACCGGTCCCGATGTCGCCGAGCCCGACCAGCGCGAGGCGGACGGTCATGCGGGCACGTCCAGGGTCGGGATCGCCGACAGCAGGGTCCGCGTGTACTCGTGGCGCGGGTTGCCGAAGATCTCCTCGCGGGTGCCCTCCTCGACCACTTCCCCGCGGTACATGACCGCCAGCCGCGGCGCCATCGACCGGACGACGGCCAGGTCGTGCGAGACGAACAGGTAGGTCAGGCCCAGCCGCTGCTGCAGGTCGCGCAGCAGGTCGAGAATCTGCGCCTGGATCACCACGTCGACCGCGGACACCGCCTCGTCCAGCACCAGGAACGACGGCTCCAGCGCGATGGCGCGGGCGATGTTGACCCGCTGGCACTGCCCGCCGGACAGCTCCCTCGGGTAGCGGCCGGCGAACGACGCGGGCAGGCCGACCAGGCCCAGCAGCTCGGCCACCCGTGCCCGGCGCTCCCGTTTGGACAGTCCTTCGTGGACGGCCAGGGGCAGGCCGACGATGTGCTCGACGGTCTTGCGCCGGTTCAGCGAGCCGATCGGGTCCTGCAGCACGACCTGCATGTCGCGGCGACGGCGGCGCAGCTCGCGGGCGGACAGCGTCGCCAGGTCGGTGCCCTGGTGGCGCACGGTGCCCGAGGTCGGCCGGTCCAGTCCCAGCAGCAGCTGGGACAGCGTGGACTTGCCCGACCCGGACTCCCCCACCAGCCCGACGGTCTCGCCGCGGTGGACCCGCAGCGACACCCCTGCCACGGCGGTGACCGAACCGAAGCGGCGGTGCACGTCCTCGGCCTCGACCAGCACCTCACCGGTCCCGGCCGGTGTGCCGACGGCGGGCTCGGTGTCCAGGGTGACCACGGCGTCGAGCAGCTGCCGGGTGTAGGCGTGCCCGGGTGCGGCGAGCACCGAGCGCAGCTCGCCGGTCTCCACGACCCGCCCGTCGCGCATCACGCAGATGCGGCGGCAGAACTGGGCGGCGACGGCGAGGTCGTGCGTGATGAACAGGACCGCCATGCCGCGCCGCCGCGCCAGGTCGTCGAGCAGCGCCAGGATGCGCGCCTGCGTGGTGACGTCGAGCGCGGTGGTGGGCTCGTCGGCGATCAGCACGTCGGGTTCGCAGGAGATCGCCATGGCGATCATCACCCGCTGCCGCATGCCGCCGGAGAACTGGTGCGGGTAGTCGGCGATGCGGGTCCGCGGATCGGGCACGCCGACCTCGTCGAGCAGCTCGACCGCGCGGCGCCGGGCGGCGGCCGCGTCCAGGTCGGTGTGCGCCCGCAGGGCCTCCACCAGCTGGTTGCCGACGGTGCGCACCGGGTTGAGGCAGGACAACGGGTCCTGGTAGATCATCGCCACCGTGCCGCCGCGGACGCGTTCCAGCTCGCGTTCCGGCGCGGTGGCCAGGTCGGTCGCGCCGAGCATGACCCTGCCCGCGGTACGCACCGTCGGCTCCGGGTTCAGCCGCATCACGGCCAGCGAGGTCAGCGTCTTGCCGCTGCCCGACTCGCCGACCAGCGCCACCCGCTCGCCGCGGCGCAGGGTGAGGTTCACGCCGTGCACCAGCGGGCGGACCTGCTTGCCGGACCGGACGCCGAGGTCCAGTCCCTCCAGGCGGAGTACTTCCTCGCTCATGACGTGCTCCGGTGCAGGACGCGTTGCAGCTGGTCGCCGATCGTGTTGAGCGCGGCGATGGCGGCGATGATCAGCAACGCGGGCATCAGCGGGTACCACAGCGACTCGTAGAGCCGGTCGTAGCCGGCCTTGAGCAGCGTGCCCCAGGACGCGTCCGGGGGCTGGATGCCCAGCCCGACGAAGCTCAGCGTGGCCTCCAGCATCAGCGAGGTGGCGACGTTCAGCGACGCCTGCGCCAGCAGCGCGGGCAGCGCGTTGGGCAGCACCTCGCCGAACAGGATGCGGGTCCGCGGCACCCCGACGGCGTCGAGGCCGTGCACGTACTCCGACTTCAGTTCGGCCAGCACCGCGGACCGGGCGATCCGGGCGGTCAGCGGCGACATCAGCAGCCCGGCGACGACGGTCATCGCCACCAGGTCCGATCCGAACGCCGCCACGAACACCAGCGCGAACAGGATGGTCGGGATGGCCAGCGCCGCCTCGGCGATGCGCATCAGCACCTCGTCCAGCCAGCCGGAGCGGGCCGCGGCCAGCAGGCCCCAGGAGACGCCGACGACCATCGCGATCAGCGTGGCACCGGCGGCGAAGCCGAGGGAGAGCTGACCGGCCTGGGCGACCCGGGACAGCAGGTCGCGGCCCAGCTCGTCGGTGCCGAACGGGTGCGCGAGGCTGGGGTCGGCGAACTTGTTCCGCGCGTTGATCGCGGTCGGCGAGGCCAGCAGGAACGGCTGCACGAGCGCCAGCAGCACGAACAGCCCGAGCACCACCAGTGCCGCCACCGCGGGCGGGCGGGACAGGAACCGGCGCAGCAGGCCGGGACCGGCCTGTTCGGACGGTTCACCCGGCGGTGCGGCGGCACCGGGTTCGGCGCTCACGCGGCGGCCTCCTTCCGGCTCCCGCGCACCCGCAGGCGCGGGTCGAGCACGCCGTAGAGCAGGTCGACGACGAGGTTGACCAGGACGAACACCGCGGCCAGCAGCAGCACGGTGCTCTGGATGACGGCGTAGTCGCGTTTGTAGACCGAGTCGACGATCAGCGAGCCCAGCCCGGGCCAGCGGAACACGTACTCGACGACCACCGCGCCGGACAGCACCGCGCCGACGGTGATGCCCAGCGACGTCAGCGCGGGCAGCAGGGCGTTGGGCAGGACGTGGCGCAGGATCACCGCGCGGCGCGGAATGCCCTTGCCGACGGCGGTGCGGACGTGCTGCGAGTTCTCCACCTCGGCCAGCGACGCCCGCAGGTAGCGGATGAGCGGCGCGGACAGGCAGATGCCCAGCGTCAGCGCCGGCATGATCAGCACGCGCAGGTTGGCCAGCGGATCCTCGGTCAGCGGCACGTGGTTCTCTGCGGGCAGGATGCCCAGCTGCGCCGAGAAGATGGCGATCAGCACGATGCCGAACACGAACGGCGGCGCGGCCATGCCCAGCGTGGTGTAGCCGCCGACGATCCGGCCGAGCCACTTGCTGCGCAGCACGGTCGGCAGCACGGAGAGCACGACGGCCAGCAGCACGGCGAGCAGGACGCCCGCCAGGGACAGCTCCAGCGTCGGGCCGAGCTGCGCGCCGATGAGGCTGCCCACGTCGAACTGGCTGAAGTAGGACCGGCCCAGGTCGCCGGAGAGCAGGCCGGTGACCCAGTCCCAGTACTGCACCGGGATCGGGTCCTCCAGGCCCAGTTCGGTCCGCAGCTGCAGCAGGGCCTTCGGGTCGATGCCCTGTGCCGCGCCGACCTTGGTGACCGTGGGGTCTCCGGGCAGCAGCCGGAGCACGACGAAGATCAGGATCGACACCAGCACCAGCATCACCACGCTGGCCCCGAGCCGCCGCAGGATGTAGGCGGTCATCGCCGCACCACCGCCCTTGCTGCCTTCCCACCACTTGCTCATGGTGACCACCCGGGCGCGTTCAGACGGATGAGCTGCAAGGCAGAGGCCCGCGACTCGTATCGGAGATACTCGAGCGGACCTCAACGCCGCAGATCGCCGTCTGAGCGCGCCCTACTGGACCGCCTTGCCAAGCCCCCAATGTCCTCATGCCGCGAAGCCGGCTTCTTCTAGGTGCAACGTCCCTTCGGCCTGGACCCAGGCGCCGCGCAGGTTGCCCTGCGCCACCGAGAGGAACGCGGTGCTGCCGACCACGATGATCGGGTTCTCCCGGTTCAGCACCTGCTGCGCGGTCCGGAACGCGGCGTCACGCTGCGGCCCCTCGCCGCTGGCCTCGATGGCGGCCACCGCATCGTCGTACTCCTTGGGCGGCACCCAGTTGCACTCGCAGGTGCCCTGCTTGCCCTCGAACCAGGCCAGCGCGTAGCTGTCCGGCAGCGGCGTGAACGACAGGTAGTTCGCGGCCAGCATGCCGGGGAACTTCTTGCCCTTCGGGTAGAACTTCGCGCTCCAGGTGCTGTTCTCGTTGCTCTGGATGTCCAGGGTGATCCCGATCTTGCGCAGGTCCTCCTGCAGGATCTGACCGATGGTCAGCCACTCGGTGTTGCTGCCGGCCTTGGCCCAGAACGTCAGCGTGCTGCCCTCGGGCACCCCGGCCTCGGCGAACAGCTGCTTGGCCCGGTCCAGGTTGAACTCGTGCGCGGGCAGGGCCTGGTCGAAGTGCTTGTTCTTCGGGTTGACCACCACGTTGGCCGGGGTGGGCACGCCGTACCCGGCGTACCCGGCGTCCATCATCGCCTGCCGGTTGGCCGCGTGCGACAGCGCCAGCCGCGCCTTCGGGTTGTCGAACGGCGGCGAGGACGTGTCCAGCTCCCACACCGTGTAGGCCGCCGGTTCCGCGGCGGTGAGCAGCTGCCTGCCGTCGGCGGCCAGGCCCTTCACCACGTCCGGCGTGACGTTGGCCAGCACGTGCAGCTGACCCGAGCGCAGCGCGGTCTGCGCCGCCGTCGAGTCGGCGTAGCGGGTGATGGTGATGCCGTCCAGCGGGGCGCGCTTGCCGAAGTAGGTGTCGTTGCGGACCAGCTCCACGGTCTGGTCCGGGACGAACGACTTCAGCTTGTACGGCCCGGTGCCGTTGGCGTTGCGGTTGACGTTGGCGATGTCGTCGATGTCGCTCATCTTGACGTCGATGACGTCGATGGGCAGTTCGGGGTTGGGCGTCTTCAGGTCGATCACCAGCGTGGTGTCGTCCTTCGCCGTCACCGCGGACACCATGCTGATCTTGGCCTTGACCTGCGCGGTCGAGTTCGGCTGCAGCACGGTGTCGAAGTTCTTCTTCGCCTCCGCGGCGGTGAACGCCTTGCCGTTGTGGTACTTGACGCCCTGGCGCAGCCGGAACGTCCACTGCTTGAAGTCCGGCGAGGACTGCCAGGACTCGGCGAGGTCCGGTTTGGCGAGGTTGTCCGGGCCCCACTTGCTCAGCCCGTTCCACAGCAGCGTCTGCAGCTGGGTGGCCGCCGCGCTGCTGATCTTGTTCGGGTCGAGCTGGGTGACCCCGTCGGTCTGGCCGAACACCAGCACCCCGCCCTCGCGGACGGGCCCGCTGCCGCTGTCCGCGGTGGCCTGGACGTCGGGTTCTCCCCCGCCGCCGTTGCCGCCGCACGCCGCCGTCGCCAGCAGCACCGCGGCCGCCCCCAGCGCCACCGTCACCCGTCGTCTTCTCGCCACGCCGACCTCCCCTGAACCAGGGCATGTACGCGATTTCGAAGATATCTCCGTTAGGCGGAAGATGGTAGGCGCGCTCACTCGACCGGCGCAACCCCCGGGTGGATCAGAACCCGAGCTTGGCCGAGACCTCTTTCCCTTGCTGGACAACCAGTTCCGCCGCACGGGTGAGCTTGCGGCCGGTCAGCTGATGGGCGAATCCGGTGACCCCGACCGAGCCGACCACCCGGCCCTCGGCGTCGAAGAACGGGGCCGCCACGCACGCGATGTCGGCCTGCTCCTCCTCGGCCTCCAGCGCGTAGCCGACCTGGCGGACCTTGGCCAGCTGCGCCCGCAGCGCGCGGGCGGTCGGGCGCTTGGCCTTCGGCCCGGTACCCGGCGTGAGCTGGTTCAGCAGCGGCTCCAGCTCGGCGTCGGGCAGGTAGGCGGCGATCGCCCGGCCCAGCGCCGTCAGATTGAACGGCGACACCTTGCCCGGGTAGGTGTCGAACTGGATGAACCCCTGCGGGGCGACCTTGCCGACGTAGACCACCGACGCGCCGTCGAGCACGCCGACGTGCGCGGGCATGCCCAGCGCGTCGACCAGCGCCCGCAGCTGCGGCTGCGCGACCTCGGACAGGTCCTCCTGCCGGATCAGCGGCGCGGCCAGGTCGTAGAGGCGCAGGGTGACCCGCCAGAAGTGGCTGCGGCCCACGATGGTCCGGCTGGCGTAACCCCGTTGCTCCAGCGTGTAGACGATCGAGGCGCAGGTCGCCAGCGGGATGCCGGTCGTGCGCGACAGGGCGGTCAGCGTCAGGCCCTCGTCCGAGCCGATCAGCGTCTCCAGCACCGTCAGCGCCCGGTCCACCGCCGGTGACGCCGGCCGTCGCACCACATCGTCCTGAGCCGTCATGCGCCTGCCCACCTCGGTTCCGCCGCGCCCGGTGCACACCAGTGTCACCGCATCGGCCTCTTTCCGGGGCATCCGGGCGGCGGCATCATCAAATGATTCTTCAGTTGCTCGTAACTATCTTCGATATACGGAGAATACTATGTTCGGTCCCCACCGAAGAGCACTGGCCTTCACCGCCATCCTGTCGTGTACGGCCGCGCTCGTCGCGTCCGTGCTGGTGCCGGCCGCGGCGGCCCAGACCATCGGCGAACCGGCACCGACCGCGGTCCGGGTCAAGGACGCTGCGCTGTCGGACATCCGGGCGTCGGTGGTTCCCGAGGGCGGCATCAAAGCGGCAATGACCGGCGGCAACACGATCTACGCCGACGTCCGCGAACCGGAACCCCGCGACGACGGCTACCGCCACATCGACACGCCGCGGCTGGTGTCCAAGCTGCGTGAGCACGGCCTGAACACCTACGTCTACGGCATCTGGGACTCGCCGACCGACTGGGACGACCTGCGGCTGGAGTTCGCGCCCGCGGCGGCCGCGGCCGGCATCAAGATCTGGGTGTACACCGTGCCGCCGTCGGAGTGCTTCGACAACCCGGCGCCGCACCTGTCCGGCCGCTGCTCCCGGCCGTTCAAGCTGGACTTCGTCCGCTGGGCGCAGGAGATCGCCACGCTCTCGCTGCAGTACCCGAACGTCGTCGCCTGGGCGATCGACGACTTCCTCATCGGCGCCAACGGCGAGCTGTTCACGCCGGACTACATGCAGCAGATCGTCGACGCGCAGGACGCCATCAACCCGAGGCTGGGCTTCTACACCTGCGCCTACCACGGGCACGCGGTGAGCCCGGAATTCTACGCGCGGTTCGGCCCGTACATCGACGGGATCGTCTACCCGTACCTGGGGTTCAGCAACAACACCCAGGATCCGACGGCCGTCGAGGCCAACCTGGAGCAGATCCTCGCGCAGACCGAGCCACGCGGGCTGGGCGTGCTGTTCCTGCTCTACACCAACCGGTTCCTCGACGCGGCACTGCCGCCGACGGAGAACTACGTCGCCGAGTCGATCCGGCGCGCACTGCCCTACCAGCGCAGCGGGCGGATCCTCGGCATCGACGCCTACGGCCTGCCACTGGGCGGCAAACCGGCGCCGACGGCGGACAACCGCGCGGCACACGGCATCGGCCGGTTCAACGTCTCGCTGGCCTCGTTCGTCGGCACCCGCACCGGCGACTACGCCTCGGCCGAGCAGCGGATCGTGGTCAACCCGCACGAGCGGCGGCACACGCTGCGCTTCGCCGACTTCGACTGGTACAACCCGACCACCCCGGCTCCCGGCTTCCACACCAAACAGGTGCTGGTGGACGGGAAGGTGGTGTGGGAGTCCGACGTGGCCGACCCCGGCGGGCACGGCTACGTCGAGCGCACCGTCGACCTCAGCGACGCGTTGCGCGGCAAGCACACCGCGCTGCTCACCCTGCGGGTGTTCGAGCGCAACGGCGTGGGCAACTTCCCGCTCGACGTCGGGTTCGACGACGTCCGCGGTGAGGGTTTCCTGGTGCTGGACGGCGGTTTCGAGCAGAGCTGGGCGTGGAAGATCGGCGGCAACTCGCGGGCCCTGCTGGGCTCGCTCGACCACTACGCCGCCGACCGGCCCGCGCGCATCCGCGACGCGGTGGCGACCACGCTGCGCGGCAAGCCGTGGACCAACCGGCCCTACCCGCCGGACCCGGCGCCCTTCCCGCGCGACGGCTACCGCACCGACAACACCGCGATGTTCGGTGACGGCAGGCTCAGCCTGAGCCTGCCCGACCGCACCTCCCCCGCGCCGAACAGCTGCGCCACGGCCAGCCAGCGGGTGGCGGTCGATCCGTACTCGCCGCGGTACGAGCTGTCGTTCTGGCACTACGACCAGTACGCCCAGACTCGGCTGTTCGAGGGACAGCTGGTGAAGCGGCTGACCATCGACGGGCTGCTCGTGCAGCAGCGCGACGTCACCGACTGGTGGGAGTACACCTGGATGAACGGCAGCAGCGACCAGGGCCCGATCGACGTCGGCGACTTCGTCCGCGGCAAGAAGGAGGTGACGGTGGCGTTCCAGCTGTGTGCCACCGACACACCGCCGGTGGACCTCGGCGTCGACGTGGGTGTGGACACCATCGAGTCGGTGGGGCTGACCGTCCGCAACCCGGGCTTCGAGTCCGGCGGCGCCTGGACGATGTCCAGCACCGACCCGGCCCTGACCGCGCGGATCGAGCGCTTCTGAAAGCTCGTGAAGGCGGCCCTCACGGCATGAGACGCCAGGGCTCCGGCACAGTCCAGAGTCCGGGGCGATTGCCGTGAGGGCCCCCTTCACGGCATCAGACGCCACCACATCCGCCCTCACCCCGGCACAACCACCCCACCAGCCACCACGAACGAGACAACCCACCAAGCACCAAAGCACGTGAAGGCCACCATCACCACGTCACACGTAATGAAGGTGGCCTTCACGAGCTTGACCCCACGCGGGGCGACCGGCGCCACGGGAGAACCGGCGTCCACATCGTGAGTTCTGCGCTCACGCACGCGAGTTCTGCGTTCCGGCACGCGAGTTCTACGCTCGAGACCAGCCACCTCGCCCTGCCCGCACCCGGACTTTGCCGGGGCCCTGACGTGAGACGTGGTGAAGGTGGCCTTCACGTGCTTTGGCCGCCGCTTGACACACTGCCAGCGAGTGGCGAGTGTATACGTCACCATTCGCGCACAGGTCGAGGAGCACGCCGTGGTCACCGCTCGGGACGTCGCCCGGCTCGCCGGGGTGTCCCAGGCGACCGTCTCCCGCGTCCTGCACGACCACGACTCGGTCAGCGAGGACACCCGCGCCCGCGTGCTGCTGGTGCTCGCCGAGACCGGCTATCAGCCCAACGTCGCCGCGCGCGCGATGCGCACCAACCGCACGGATACCATCGGGCTCATCGTCGACGACGTGACCAACCCCTTCTACCCGGAGCTGATCAAGGCGCTGACCAAGGAGCTCGACCGTGCCGAGTTGCGGATGATCCTGTGGAACAGTGCGGGTCCCGGTGAGTCGGCCGCCCTGCAGGCCATCGACCAGCGGCTGATCGACGGCCTGCTGTTCACCACGGCCACCGCGCGGTCCGCGCCGCTGGCGTCGGCCATCCGCCGGGGCGCGCCGGTGGTGCTGGTCAACCGTGGCGTGCCGGGACTGCCGTGCGACCAGGTGGACAGCGACAACGCCGACGGCGCCGCCCGCGTGGCCGCCTACTTCGCCGCCGCCGGGCACCGGCGGGTCGGCCTGGTCGGCGGGCCGGAGTCGGCGAGCACCGCCCGCGACCGGATGGCGGGTTACCGCCGCGGCTGCGCCGAGTACGGGCTGGAGCTGGCCGAGGACTGCGTGGCCAACGGCGACTTCACCCACGACGGCGGCCAGTCCGCCATGCACACCATCCTGGAACGCACCGGCCGCAACCATCCGACGGCGGTGTTCTGTACCAACGACTTCAGCGCGTTCGGCGCGCTGGACGCCATCCGCACACACGGCCTCGCCGTCCCCGAGCAGGTCTGGGTGAGCGGCTACGACGACATCGCGATGGCCGCCTGGGGCGCGTTCTCCCTGTCCACCGTGCGCCAGCAGCTCTCGGACATGGCCCAGATCGCCGTGACCCTGCTGCGCGAACGCATCGGCAGCCCGGACCGGGCACTGGTGCACCACCGGTTCCGCAACGAACTGGTCGCCCGGCGCACCACCGCACACGTGGAGCCGCCGGCATGACCACGGGACGGGAACTGGCGGGCAAGGTCGCGCTGGTGACGACGGCTGCCCGCGGCATCGGCCGCGCCGTCGCCCTGCGGCTGGCGAAGGCGGGCGCCGCCGTCGTGCTCACCGGCCGCGACCAGCGGGCACTGCGTGCCACCGGCGCGGAACTGGGCGAGCTGGGCGCGCACTGGATGGCGGCCGAGCTGGACCTCACCCGCCCGGAGACACTGACCAACCTGGTCAAGGTGGTCCGCACCGGGTTCGGCGTGCCCGACGTCGTCGTGTGCAACAGCGGCGTCAGTGGCCCCACCGCTCCGGTGTGGGAGATGGACCCGGCCGAGTGGGACCGCACGCTCGCGGTGAACACCACCGGGGTGTTCCACACCGTGCGGGCGTTCGCGCCGGGCATGATCGAGCGCGGCAGCGGGTCCATCGTGCTGATCGGCACCATGGAGGGCCAGCAGCCGATGCCGCACCGGGCGGCGTACGCGACGAGCAAGCTCGGCCTGCTCGGCTTCTGCCGCAGTGCCGCGCTGGATCTGGCGCCGCACAACGTCCGCGTCAACCTGCTCTCCCCCGGCCACGTCGTCGGCGACCGGCCGGACTGGCCGGCGCACCCGGAGTCGGACCGGGCGAAGGCCTCGCTGCTGTCCGGGCTGCCGCTGGGCCGGTTCGTCGACTCGGCCGACGTCGGCAACTCGGTCGTGTTCCTGGCCTCCGACGCCTCGGCCGCGATCACCGGCGAGGAGGTCAACGTCACCGCCGGTCTGGTGATGTTCTAGCCACTTGGCAGGATGTCGCCCGTGCCCCGTCACGAGCGCCCCGACGACAGCCCGCCGGACCGGTGGAGCGGCGACCTCGCCGACGCCGACACCGGCCCGATCCGGCGCGTGCGGCCCCGGCAACCCGTCCGCCGCCCCGCGGACGACGACGCCCCGCGGCGGCGCCCCCGCCCGGCCACCGAACCACCCCGCCGCCGCCGCGCGCCGGAACCGCCGGAGCCGGAACTGCCCACCGGACACGGCCACGGGCACGGGCACGGCCCCGCGGCACCGGCGTCGGCGCGGGTACGCAAGCTGCTCATCGGCCTGCTGCTGCCGTTCGCCCTGGCCACCGTCGCCGGGGTGGTCCTGCTCTACCCGTGGGGCACGCAGACCCAGGCCAGCGCGCTCGCGCAGGGCACCCCGGTGCACGGCGAGGTCGTCACCACCAGCACCGGCCCGTGCGTGGCGCCGGGCCGGGTGCAGGTCGGCGAGCCGCCGCCGGGCGAGCCGTCCTGCCTGACCGCGCGCGTGCGGCTGACCGACGGGCCCGCCCCGGGCCAGGTCATCGACAAGATCACCCCGCTGGAGCCGAGCAGCCCCCGCTTCGCCGCCGGTGACGAGGTGGTGCTGTCCTACACCGGAGCCGACGCGACCCAGCCCGACTCCTACCAGCTCGTCGACTTCCAGCGCGGCTGGCCGCTGCTGGCGCTGGCGGCGCTGTTCGCCGTGGCGGTCCTGGTGCTCGGCCGCTGGCAGGGCCTGGCGGCACTGGTCGCGCTGGGGCTGAGCTTCGTGGTGCTGGCACTGTTCGTGCTGCCCGCGATCCTGGCCGGGGAGAACCCGCTGCTGGTGGCGATCTCCGGCGCAGGGCTGATCATGTTCGTCGCGCTCTACCTCACCCACGGCCTGTCCGCCCGCACGTCGGTGGCGGTGCTCGGCACGCTGGTCAGCCTGGCGCTGATCGGCGTCATCTCGGCAGTGTTCTCCGCGGTGTCGAAGCTGACCGGGCTCGACGACGACACCGTCACCCTGATCGGCTCGCTCGGCCACGGCATCGACGCCCGCGGCCTGCTGCTGGCCGGTGTGGTGATCGGCGCGCTGGGTGTGCTCGACGACGTCACCGTGACCCAGACCAGCGCCGTGTGGGAACTGCGCCGCGCCAACCCGTCGCTGGGCTGGCGCGCGCTGTACGGCGCGGGGCTGCGCATCGGCCGCGACCACGTGGCGTCCGCGGTGAACACCCTGGTGATGGCCTACGCGGGCACGGCGCTGCCGGTCCTGCTCTACTCGTCGCTGTCCGGTGTCGGGCTCGGGTCGATCCTCGGCTCCCAGGACATCGCGCAGGAGATCGTGCGGACGCTGGCGGGCAGCATCGGCATCGTCGCGGCCGTGCCGATCACCACCGTGCTGGCGGCGCTGATCGCCGCCCGCGAGGACGTGCTCAGTCCAGGCTCGCCACGAACCGGCTGACCGCCTCCATGGTGAACCGCTGCGCCAGCTTGCCGCCCGGCGCGGCCGAGGCAAGCCGGTAGAGCGGCCGGTCGGCCGCCGCGTCGCCCCTGGCTTCCGAGCGCAGCTGCGCCACCAGCAGCTCGGCGAAGACCATGCCGTTGGCCTCGATGTTGTTCACCAGCGTGTCGGCGAGCCTGCGCAGTGCCAGCACGCCCAGCTCGTGGCCGCCGGTGCCGGCGTACACGGCCAGGTCGATCTTCGCGGTCTTGCCGCGTTCGCCGGAGTTGACCAGCAGGCTCACCGTGCGGCTGCCGCGCACGTCGGTGACCAGCAGGTCGAGCCGCCGCGCCGCCACCAGGTCGACCGTGCGGACCTTCCAGCCGCGCACCCGCACCGTCTTGCCTTCCAGCCACACCTCGCGGCGCAGGTTGTAGCCGACGACGTAGACCAGCGGCAGCGCGACCACGGCGGCCACCACCAGCCCCGGTACCTGGCCGCCGATCAGACCGGCGATGCCGCCGAACGCGGCGGCGAACAACACGATCCCGACCAGGCCGGAGCAGCCGCGGCGGCGCTTGGTGCGGCGGTCGGGCCGGTACAGCGGGATGCGTTCCGGCTCGGCCGGGGTGGCGGGCTCCTCGCTCATGCCAGTCCCCGCAGGAACGGATTGGCCGAGCGCTCGCGGCCGACGGTGGTCGCCGGCCCGTGGCCGGGCAGCACCACCGTGGCGTCGTCGAGCGGCAGGACCGCTGTGCGCAGGGATGACTCGAGTTCGTGCACGCTGCCTCCAGGCAGGTCGGTCCGTCCGACGGACCCGGCGAACAACGTGTCGCCGGTCAGGGCGACGTGGCCGCCCTCGTCGGTGTCGAGGCGGAACACCACCGATCCCGGGGTGTGGCCGGGGGTGTGGTCGACGGTGACGGTCAGGCCGGCCAGTTCGAGCCTGCCCTCCTCCAGGTCGGCCACGGCGGCGGGTCCGGCCATGTCCAGTTCGCCGACGGCGGCGGCCAGTTCGGGGCCCAGCGCGGCCAGCGGATCGGTCAGCAGGTGGCGGTCGGCGGGGTGGATCCAGGTCCGGACGCCGTGGGCGTCGGCGATCGTGGCGGCGGACAGGACGTGGTCGAAGTGCCCGTGGGTGGCCAGCACGGCCGCCGGCCGCAGATCGTGTTCACGTAGGGCGGCCTCGACGCCGTCGGCCGCGCCCTCGCCGGGATCGACGACGAGACACTCGCCACCCGGGCCGGTCCCGATCAGGTAACAGTTCGCCTGCAACCCGCCGGCCGCGAACCCGACGACGAGCAAGACCCCACCTCCGCCTGCAGTTCTCCCGGCCGACGCGGCACAGCCTAGCGGCCCCTGTACAGGGTCCTCACAGGCTGTGGTCATAGACTGCCGCCACACCTAGGCGTGTGAACCCCAACGGCAGATCGGGAGGGCAGGTGGCGACCAACCAGCAACGCCGCGAAGCCGCTAAGCGCAAGCTCGAGCGGCAGATGGCTCGTCGGGCTGAACGGGCCAAGCGACGCCGCATCGTCGCCGTGGTGGCCACGGCCGGCGCGGTCGTGGTGGTCGCCGGGCTCGTGATCTTCCTGGTGACCAGGGAGCGGGCCGACCCGAACGCGGCACCGGATCCCAACCAGGACCCGGCCGCGCAGTCCTCGTCGGCGCCCACACCGCCGCCGCCGGACCCGATCCCCACCGAGCGGGCCCCGATGCCGCAGCGGCCGCAGGCGCTGGCCGACCCGGTGTCCTGCGAGTACCCGGCCAGTCAGGGCGAGCCGGCCTCGAAGCCGGTGACCCCGCCCGCAGCCGGGCAGGTGTCGTCGAAGGGCACGGTCAACGCGACGATCAAGACCACCGCGGGCGACATCCCGGTGACGCTGGACCGCGGGCTGGCGCCGTGCACCGTGAACAGCTTCGTGCACCTGGCCAAGGCCGGGTTCTACACCGACACCTCGTGCCACCGCCTCGGCGTGTCCGGGCTGCAGATGCTGCAGTGCGGTGACCCGCAGGGCACCGGCATGGGCGGGCCCGGCTACACGATCAAGGACGAGAACTTCCCCGAGCTCAAGTACGGCCGCGGCATCCTGGCGATGGCCAAGACGCAGGCGCCCAACAGCGGCGGGAGCCAGTTCTTCATGGTGTTCGGCAAGGCCGAGCTGCCGCCGGACTACACCGTGTTCGGCAGCATCTCCGACGCCGGCCTGCAGGTGCTGGACAAGGTCGCCAAGGACGGCATCGACCCGGCGTCGATGGCCGAGAGCATGGACGGCACCGGCAAGCCCAAGACCCCGGTGAAGTTCACCGCGATCAGCGTCGAGGGCTGACGGTCCCGCACCAAGCACATGAAGGCCACCTTCCTCCCGTCTCGCGGGATGAAGGTGGCCTTCATGCGTCCGGGGGCACCTACCGGTAGGGGAACTTGGGCGTGCGGCGTTCCAGGAAGGCGGCCACGCCCTCCGCGTAGTCCTCGCCGTGCAGCGCGCCGAGGCGGATCCGGTCGACCTCGGCGTCGGACTCGGCCTGGCCGTCCAGGATCTTCTCGATGATCCGGTTCATGCCCCGCACCGAGTACTGCGACCGGCTGCCCAGCGTCGCCAGGAACTCCCTGGTGTAGGCCTCCAGGTCGGCGGGGACCTCGTTGACCAGCCCGATCTCCCGCGCCCGCGCGGCGTCGATCAGCAGCCCGGACAGCAGGAAGTACCGTGCGTGCGCCGGTCCGATCAGGCCGACCAGCTGGCGGGTCGAGGCGAAGTCGTAGACGATGCCCAGCTTGGCCGGGGTGATGCCGAACCGCGCGTCGGCGGCGGCGAACCGGAAGTCGCAGGCCACCGACAACTGGCAGCCGCCACCGATGCAGTTGCCGCGGATCATCGCCACCGTCGGCTTGCGCATACCGGTCAGCGCGCGAACGGCACCCTCGATGGCCTCGTCGTAGCGGGCGGCCCCGTCGGCCGACGAGCGCAGCGCGCCGAACTCGCTGATGTCCGCCCCGGCCGAGAAGTGCCCGCCCGCGCCGGTGAGCACCAGCGCCGTCAGCGCCGGGTCGCGCTCCACCTCGGCCGCGGCCCGCGCCACACCGAGCCACATGGCGTGCGAGATCGCGTTGTGCTTGCCCGGGCGGGCGAGGGTCAGCCACGCCACCTCGCCGTCGCGGGTGAACTCCAGGCCGTCGGTCATGACGCCGAGGTGACCCGGTAGACGTCGTAGACGCCCTCGACGCTGCGCACCACCTTGAGCACGTGCCCGAGGTGCTTGGGGTCGCCCATCTCGAAGGAGAACCGGCTGACCGCGACCCGGTCCCGGGACGTGGTCACCGACGCCGACAGGATGTTGACCTTCTCGTCGGCCAGCACCTTGGTGATGTCGGACAGCAGCCGGTGCCGGTCCAGCGCCTCGACCTGGATGGCGACCAGGAACACCGACGACTCCGACGGCGCCCACTCGACCTCCAGCAGCCGGTCCGGCTGCGAGCGCAGGTCCTCGGCGTTGGTGCAGTCGGTGCGGTGCACGCTGACCCCACCGCCGCGGGTGACGAACCCGAGGATCTCGTCGCCGGGCACGGGCGTGCAGCAGCGGGCCAGTTTGGTCCAGACGTCGGTGGCGCCCTTGACCACGACGCCGACGTCGTTGGAGCCGCGGCGGCGGGTGACGGTCGACGGAGTGGCCCGCGCCGCCAGTTCCTCCTCCGCCTCCTCGACGCCGCCGATCAGCGCGACCAGGCGCTGCACCACGTGCTTGGCGCTGGTGTGGCCCTCGCCGACGGCGGCGTAGAGCGAGCTGATGTCGGCGTGCCGCAGCTCGGCGGCCAGCGCGCCCATCGACTCGGCCGACACCAGCCGCTGCAGCGGCAGCCCGACCTTGCGGACCTCCTTGGCGATGGCGTCCTTTCCGCCCTCGATCGCCTCGTCGCGGCGTTCCTTGGCGAACCACTGGCGGATCTTCGCGCGCGCCTTCGGCGAGCCCGCGAAGTTCAGCCAGTCCCGGCTGGGGCCGGCGCCCTCGGCCTTGGAGGTGAAGATCTCGACGACCTCACCGTTTTCCAGCTTGCGCTCCAGCGCGACCAGCCTGCCGTTGACCCTGGCGCCGATGCAGCGGTGCCCGACCTCGGTGTGCACGGCGTAGGCGAAGTCCACCGGCGTGGAGTCCACCGGCAACGTGATCACGTCGCCCTTGGGCGTGAACACGAAGATCTCCCGCGCGGCCAGCTCGTAGCGCAGCGACTCCAGGAACTCCCCCGGGTCGGCCGCCTCCCGCTGCCAGTCCAGCAGCTGCCGCATCCAGGCCATCTCGTCGACGTCGACCGAGTTGCCGGTGTGGGTGCCCTTGGTCTCCTTGTAGCGCCAGTGCGCCGCGATGCCGTATTCGGCCGTGCGGTGCATCTCGTAGGTGCGGATCTGCACCTCCAGCGGCTTGCCGTCCGGGCCGATCACCGTGGTGTGCAGCGACTGGTACACGCCGAACCGGGGCTGGGCGATGTAGTCCTTGAACCGGCCGGGCATCGGCTGCCACAGCGCGTGGACGACGCCCATCGCGGCGTAGCAGTCCCGCACGTCCTCCACCAGGATGCGCACGCCGACCAGGTCGTGGATGTCGTCCAGGTCGCGGCCGCGGACGATCATCTTCTGGTGGATCGAGTAGTAGTGCTTGGGCCTGCCCTCGACCTTCGCGGTGATCCGGGAGCCGTCCAGGTGGGTGGTCAGCTCGCCGATGACCCAGCGCAGGTAGGTGTCGCGCGAGGGCGCCCGGTCGGCGACCAGGCGCACGATCTCGTCGTACTTCTTCGGCTGCAGGATGGCGAACGCCAGGTCCTCCAGCTCCCACTTGACCGTGGCCATGCCCAGCCGGTGGGCCAGCGGCGCCAGGACCTCCAGGGTCTCCTTGGCCTTGCGGGCCTGCTTCTCCGGCGGCAGGAACCGCATGGTGCGCATGTTGTGCAGCCGGTCGGCCAGCTTGATGACCAGCACGCGGGGGTCGCGGGCCATCGCGATGACCATCTTGCGGATGGTCTCGGCCTCGGCGGCCGTGCCCAGCTTGACCTTGTCCAGCTTGGTGACGCCGTCGACCAGCTCGCCGACCTTCTGCCCGAAGTCGGCGGACAGGTTCTCCAGCGAGTACCCGGTGTCCTCGACCGTGTCGTGCAGCAGCCCGGCCACCAGCGTGATGGTGTCCATGCCCAGCTCGGCGAGGATGGTGGCCACGGCGAGCGGATGGGTGATGTACGGGTCGCCGGACTTGCGGCGCTGGTGCCGGTGCAGTTCCTCGGCGACGTCGTAGGCCCGCTGCAGCAGCCCCAGGTCGGCGCCGGGGTGCAGCTCGCGGTGGATGGCGGCCAGCGGCTCCAGCACCTGCTTGACCGGCGCGGCCCGCTGGGCGGTGATCCGCCTGGCCAGGCGGGCGCGCACGCGCCGGGTGGCCGACGGTGCCCTGCTGCCGTTGGAGGGCGGGGTGGGCACCGGTCGGGCGGGCGATCCGCTCGACGCGGCCGCCACGGAATCGAGCTCGTGGCTCACCCGCACCTCCCTATCGCGCGTGCCTGGGATGTCTAGCGTAACGCGCGCCGCCGTCCGGGCGTTCCCTGCTGTCTGTCCTCGCTTCGCTCGGACGCGGCCGGGCCCCCTGAGTCGGCCGCAAAAGCACGTGAAGGCCACCTTCATCACGTCTCACGTAATGAAGGTGGCCTTCACGAGCCTTGGGCGAAACCTCAGCGCTTGCGTTTGCCGGACGGCTTGCCCGCGGGGCGCTTGCGCACGGTCGACTTCTGGTGCCGGGCCGGGACGCTGGCCGCGGCGGCGTAGGCCTTCTCCTTGCGCAGCTCGGCCTCGAGCTGCTCGTCGTCGCCGGCGTCGAAGTCGTCGGCGTCGGCACGCTCGGCGGCCTTGCGGGCCTGGTTGGCCCGCCGTGCCCGCACCCGCTCGGCCTGCTGCTTGTACTTCGGGTCACGCATCTTGAAGTCGACCAGCAGCGGCGTGGCCAGGCCCACCGAGGACAGCACACCGGCGAGCATGCCGGTCAGCTGCACCAGCGCCAGGTCCTGCAGCGTGCCCGCGCCGAGCAGGATGTAGCCGATCACCAGCAGGCCGAGCACCGGCAGCAGCGCGATGACCGCGGTGTTGATCGATCGCATCAGCGTCTGGTTCAGCGCCAGGTTGGCGGCCTCGCCGTACGTGCGGCGGGTCAGGCCGAGGATGCCGCGGGTGTTCTCCTTGACCTTGTCGAACACCACCACCGTGTCGTACAGCGAGAAGCCGAGAATGGTGAGCAGGCCGATCACGGTCGCCGGGGCGACCTCGAACCCCACCAGCGAGTAGACGCCCGCCGTCACCACGATGTCGTGCACCAGCGAGATCAGCGCGGCCACGGCCATCCAGCGCTCGAAGTACAGCGCGAGGAAGATCGTCACCAGCACCAGGAACACACCGAGGGCGATCAGCGCCTTCTCGGAGATCTCCCCGCCCCAGGACGCGCTCACCGCGCTGTCGCTGATCGCCTGCGGGCTGGGCTGGCCGTTGGCCGCCAGCGGCTGGAAGGCGTCGAACAGGGCCTGCTTGACGCGCGCGACCTGCGCCGCGTCCAGGGTGTCCGAGCGGATCTGCAGCGTGGTCGCACCGCCGGTGCCGACCTTCTGCGCCTCCGAGGCCGGCTCACCGGCCGCGTCGGAGAACACCTGCTTGGCCCGCTCCTCGTCCACCACGCCCTGCGCGCCCTGCGCGGGCATGGAGATCTGCGTGCCGCCCTCGAAGTCGATGCCGAAGTTGAAGCCCTTGATCCCGATCGAGGCGATGCACACGATCACCAGCGCGGCGAAGAAGATGTACCACTTCTTGCGGGCGCCGACGATGTCGAACGCACCGGTACCGACGTAGAGCCGGTGGAACATGCTGCCTTCGGGCTTCTTCTTCCGGTTGCCCTCGGCGTCGGTGCCCAGGTCCTCGATGCCGTTGCTAGCCACGTCACGCCTCCTTCACGGCCGCGGCCGCGGTCCGCTTGCGCCTGCCGACCTGCTGCACCGCACCCAGCCCGGAGATCCGCGGGTCGGACAGCGTCTTCGACTTGGCCACCAGGCCCACCAGCGGGTAGGTCACCAGGAACACCACGATCAGGTCGAGCACGGTGGACACGCCGAGGGTGAACGCGAACCCGCGCACCTCGCCGACCGCCAGCAGGAACAGCACGGCGGCGGCGAGGAACATGACCGCGTCGGACGCCAGGATCGTGCGCCGGGCCCGGACCCAGCCGCGGGTGACCGCGGACCGGAACGTGCGGCCCTCGCGCATCTCGTCCTTGAGCCGTTCGAAGTAGACGACGAACGAGTCCGCGGTGACACCGATGGCGATGATGAAGCCCGCGACGCCGGCGAGGTCGAGCGTGAAGCCGGTCCAGCGGCCGAGCAGCACCAGCACTCCGTAGACGATCACGCCGGTCAGGCCGAGCGAGAGGATCGTCAGCACGCCCAGCATGCGGTAGTAGAACAGGCAGTAGACGAACACCAGCAGCAGCCCGATGCCCCCGGCGATCAGGCCGGCCTCCAGCGAGGCCAGGCCCAGTGTCGCCGACACCGTGGTGGCGTCGGACGAGGTGAACGACAGCGGCAGCGAGCCGTACTTCAGCACGTCGGCCAGGTTCTTGGCCTCGGCCTGGGTGAAGTCACCGGTGATCTGCGTGTTGCCGTCGAGGATCGCGGTGGTGATGTTCGGCGCCGACACCACCTCGGTGTCCAGCACGAACGCGGCGCGCTGGTTGACGTTCTTCGAGGTGAAGTCGGCCCAGATCCGGGCGCCCTCGCTCTCGAACCGCAGGTCGACCACCCAGCCGCGGCCGCCCTGCTGGTCCAGGCCGGAGCTGGCGTCGGCGATCTCGGTGCCCTGCAGGAACACCGGCCCGAGCACGTACTTCTCCGTGCCGTCCTTCAGGCAGGTCACCAGCGGCAGGTTCGGGTCGTCGTTGCCGCGCAGCGGGTCGTCCGGCAGGCACTGGTAGGCGGCCAGCGCCTGCTGCTGTGCCTGCTGGGCCGCGGCCACGGCGGCCTGGTCGCCCTCGTTGGCGGCGAACAGGGCGGGGTTCTGCCGGGTCGCCTTGGCGGCCTGGATCTCCTGCACGGCCTTGTCGTCGAGCGTGCCGTCCCCGGGGGGAGGCGGCGGGGCGGGCTGGCCCTGTGCGGCGCCGCCGCCGTTGGCTGGCGGCGGGGCGGGCTGGCTGGCCGTCGGCGGTGGCACCTGACCGGGCTGGTTCGGCGGCGGCACCGGCTGAGCGGCGGGCTGGGCCACCAGCACCTTGCGGAAGCCGAGCTTCGCGGTCTGGCCCAGGTTCTTGGCCTGCTCGCCCTGCTCACCGGGCACGGTGATGACGACGTTGTTGCCGTCGAGCACCACCTCGGTGCCCGCGACGCCGATGCCGTTGACCCGGGTCTCGATGATCTGCTTGGCCTGCGCCAGCGACTCCCGCGACGGCTCGGCGCCGTCGGGGGTCCGCGCGGTCAGCGTCACCCGGGTGCCGCCCTGCAGGTCGATGCCCAGCTTGGGCTTCGCCTGTCCGTCGCCGGTGAAGAACACCAGCGAGTAGAGACCGACGACGATCAGGATGAAGAACGCCAGATAGCGTCCCGGGCGGAAACGCCCGGCCGGTGGTGCCACGGTGCGTCGGTCTCCTCGAACTGGTGCCTGCCTGGGTGGGGACTGCGTCCGGTACGCAGGGGATTACCCCGCGCACGGGTACACGCAGCACGGGGACCCTACCCGGCGCTGCGTGAACCCGACGTTACACCCCGACACGGCGGGGTCCGCACCCTCCGCCGGTCGGGTCTTTCCGCTGCCCGCGAGCTACTTCTTCTGCTCCGAGGCGGACTGCTGCACGGTCGAGAACGGCTCGTCCTTCTTGGCGTCGCCTTCGGCCTTGTCGTCCTTGACCTCGGTCTTCGGGGTGGTGTCCTCGATGCCCTTGGTCGACTCGATGATCGTGGCCGACTCGGTGTCGGTCTCGTCGTCGGCGTCGGCGGCGCTCTCGATGACCGGGTCGACCTTCTCGCGGACGGCCTGGCGCAGCCACGTGGTCACCACGCCGGGAGCGATCTCCAGGTCGATGGTGGTGTCACCGGAGGCGTCGGCCACCGTGGCGTAGAGCCCCGAGGTGGTCATCACCCTGTCGCCCTCGGTCAGGCTGTTCTGCAGCTGCTGCTGCTCCTGCATCGCGCGCTTCTGCTTGCGCGTGCCCAGCACCAGCGGGATCGCGACGACCAGCATCAGCAGCAACGGCAGGAAGAGGCTTTCCATGATTCTCCATTCGGCGGACGTCCATCCCGAGCCGGAACGTCCGATTGATGTAGATGTGCTCTATCGAGTGTGCCAGGTACCAGGTCGAACTAGTCGAACAGGGTCGGCCCGACGTCGAACGGTGTAGCGGCCGGCGGCGTCAGCCCGAGGTGTTCCCACGCGAGGGCCGTGGCCACCCGGCCCCGGGGAGTGCGCGCGAGCATACCCGCGCGGACCAGGTAGGGCTCACACACCTCCTCGACGGTGGTCGTCTCCTCACCCACCGCGACGGCCAGCGTCGCCACCCCGACCGGGCCGCCGTTGAACGACTTGACCAGGGCGCTGAGCACGGCCCGGTCCAGCCGGTCCAGGCCCAGCTCGTCGACGTCGTAGACCTTCAGCGCCGCCCTGGCGACGTCGCGGTCGACGGTGCCGTCGGCCCGCACCTCGGCGTAGTCGCGGACCCGGCGCAGCAGCCGGTTGGCGATGCGCGGCGTGCCGCGGGAGCGCCCGGCGATCTCGGCGGCACCATCGGTATCCAGCGTGATGTCGAGGATGGTCGCCGAGCGGCGGACGACCAGTTCCAGCTCCTCGGCGGAGTAGAACTCCATGTGCCCGGTGAAGCCGAACCGGTCGCGCAGCGGCCCGGTCAGCGCGCCGGAGCGGGTGGTCGCGCCGACCAGCGTGAACGGCGCGATCTCCAGCGGGATGCTGGTCGCGCCGGGCCCCTTGCCGACGACGACGTCGACGCGGAAGTCCTCCATCGCCAGGTACAGCATCTCCTCGGCGGGGCGGGCGATGCGGTGGATCTCGTCGATGAACAGCACGTCGCCCTCGACGAGGTTGGACAGCATCGCCGCCAGGTCGCCTGCCCGTTCCAGCGCGGGACCGGAGGTGATGCGGATGGCGGCGTCCAGTTCGGCGGCGATGATCATCGCCAGGCTGGTCTTGCCGAGGCCGGGCGGTCCGGACAGCAGGACGTGGTCGGGCGGGACGCCGCGGCGGCGCGCGCTCTCCAGCACCAGCTGCAGCTGCTCGCGGACGCGGGGCTGGCCGACGAACTCGTCGAGCCTGCGGGGCCGCAGCGTGCCTTCGACGTCCCGCTCGCCCTGCTGGGGCAGGGCGGACAGCGTCTCCTCCGGCTCGAACTCGGTCACGGGGTCATCGTGCATGCCGGGCGTCAGCGCTTACGACCCAGGGTGGTCAGCGCCGCCCGCAGCACCGACGAGGTGTCGGTGCCCGCGCCGTCGGCGCCGAGCACCTTGTCGACGGCCTGCTCGGCCTGCTTCGCCGCGAACCCGAGCCCCACCAGCGCCTCGACCACCTCGCCGCGCAGTGCGCTGCCGGAGGTCACCGGCGGCACGCCGTCGGCGCCGGTGGCGACGGCGGTGACCTTGTCCCGCAGTTCCAGCGTCAGGCGTTCGGCGCCCTTGCGGCCGATGCCGGGCACCTGGGTGAGCACGGTGATGTTGCCTTCGGCCAGCGCGGTGCGCAGGGCGTCGGGCTCCAGCACGGCCAGCGCGGCCAGCGCCAGCCGGGGCCCGATGCCGGAGACGGTCTGGAGCAGGCCGAACAGCTCGCGGGACTCGGCGTCGGCGAAGCCGAACAGGGTCAGCGACTCCTCGCGGACGATCAGCGCGGTGTGCAGCAGCACCTGCTCGCCGCGGCGCAGCGTCGCCAGCGTGGCCGGCGTGGCCTGCACGGCGAAGCCGACCCCGCCGACCTCGACGACGGCGTGGTCCAGGGCGACGGCGAGAACCTCGCCACGGACGGAGGAGATCATCGGGCGCTCCCTGTGGTGTCGGCGGCCTTGCGGGCGGCGGCCAGCCGGGCTTTGTGGGTCCTGGCCAGCTCGGCGGCGCGGGCCTCGGCGGCGGCGAGCCGGGCTCGCATCGGCTCCCGCCACAGGTGGCAGATGGCCAGCGCGAGCGCGTCGGCGGCGTCGGCGGGGCTCGGCCGGGCGGCGAGCCGCAGCAGCCGGGTGACCATGGTGGTGACCTGGTTCTTGTCGGCGCGGCCGGAGCCGGTGACCGCGGCCTTGACCTCGCTGGGCGTGTGGAAGACGACCGGCAGGCCCCGGCGGGCGGCGCCCAGCGCCACCACCCCGCCTGCCTGGGCGGTGCCCATCACCGTGCGGACGTTGTGCTGGCTGAACACCCGCTCGACGGCCACCGCGTCGGGCCGGTACCGGTCCAGCCACTGCTCGACGGTGTCGGCGACCGTCAGCAGCCGGTGGGCGAGGTCGGCGTCGGCCGGGGTGCGCACGACGTCGACCGCCACGCAGGTCACGGACCGGCCGGTCCCCCCGTCCACCACACCCAGCCCGCACCGGGTCAGCCCGGGGTCCACACCGAGCACGCGCACCCGCTCACCTTTCCGACGAACACCAGTTCGACGAGCAGGCTACCGACCCCGCTGCCCCCACCCGCGCAGGACACGCGCGAGTCCACCACCCGGCCCCCGCGAGTCCACCCTTCGCGCCCCGCGAGTTGACCACGGCGCGAGTTCGACCTTCAGACGCCCGTCTCGCCGGGGATCCAGCTCTCCGGGCGGCCGCTCTCGGTCAGCACCGGCTGCCACTGCGCGAACCCCTCCGGCGCGCCGGACTCCCACGGCCAGTGGCCGTCCGGGCTGGCGACGATGATCTGCACCGCCGGGAAGTCACCGTCCGGGTAGATGACGAACGCGCTGCCGAAGTACTCCATGTACCAGCCCTTGGCGACGGCCTCGAACGTCACCGGCACACCCTCGAAGAAATCCGTGTACGCCGTGCCGAACTGGAACTCCTCGCCGTTGGCCGCGCGGTCGACGTAGGCGTCCAGCAACACCGGCCCCAGTTGCTCGGGCAGCCCGACGACGACGGCCTCCGGCACGTTGTGCATCGCGAAAGCGCAAGCGGTGAAACAGAAACCGGGGCCCTCGTCGTCCGCGGCGACCTGGATGATCGCATTGCCGCGCCGTTCCCCCTCGGCGACGATCCAGTCCTGCAGCTTCTGGTCTTCTGGGGCGAGGGCGTCGGTCACGGCGGCCATTGTGCCTCACCCGAACGTGGTCGAACCATCCTGCACTCAGCCGACTTCGGCGAGCACCTCGTCCGGGACGTCGAAGTTGGCGTAGACGTTCTGGACGTCGTCGCAGTCCTCGAGCGCGTCGATGAGGCGGAACACCTTGCGAGCACCCTCGGCGTCCAGCGGCACGTTGACCGACGGCAGGAAGCTCGCGTCCGCGGACTCGTAGTCGTAACCCGCCTCCTGCAACGCCGAGCGCACGGCGACGAGGTCGGTGGCCTCGCTGACGATCTCGTAGCTCTCGCCGAGGTCGTTGACCTCCTCGGCACCGGCGTCGAGGACCGCCATGAGGACGTCGTCCTCGGACAGGTCGTTCTTCGGCATGATCACGACGCCCTTGCGGTTGAACAGGTACGCCACCGAGCCCGGGTCGGCCAGCGAGCCGTTGTTGCGCGTGAGCGCGGTGCGGACCTCACTGGCGGCGCGGTTCTTGTTGTCGGTGAGGCACTCGATCAGGACCGCGACGCCGTTGGGGCCGTAACCCTCGTAGGTGATGTTCTGCCAGTCGGCACCACCGGCCTCCTCACCGGCGCCGCGCTTGCGAGCGCGCTCGATGTTGTCCTGCGGGACGGAGTTGCGCTTGGCCTTCTGGATGGCGTCGAACAGCGTCGGGTTGCCGTCCGGGTCTCCCCCGCCGGTCCGGGCCGCGACCTCGATGTTCTTGATCAGCCGGGCGAACAGCTTGCCGCGTTTCGCGTCGAGGGCGGCCTTCTTGTGCTTGGTGGTGGCCCACTTGGAGTGGCCGCTCATTCTTCCTCCATCTACGTCGACGCGTCGCGAACGATACGGACGAACAGCCGGTGCACCCGCTCGTCACCCGTCAGCTCCGGGTGGAACGCGGTGGCCAGCACCGCCCCCTGCCTGACCGCGACAATCCTAGTGGCCTGCTCGTCGGGCACGCTGGCCAGTACCTCCACGTCGGCGCCGACCTTCTCCACCCAGGGCGCCCGGATGAACACGGCGTGCACCGGTCCGCCGTGGACACCGGCGAAGTCGACGTCCTCCTCAAAGGAGTCCACCTGGCGGCCGAAGGCGTTGCGGCGCACGACGATGTCCAGGCCGTCGAGCTGGTGCTGATCGGGCCGCGCGTCCAGTGCCTGGCGGGCCAGCAGGATCATTCCCGCACAGGAACCGAACGCCGGCATACCCGCGGCGATCCGCTCCCGCAGCGGCTGAAGCAGTTCGAAGGACTCCAGCAGGCTGGACATCGCGGTGGACTCGCCACCCGGCAGCACCAGACCGTCTACTTCGGACAGCTCGGCGGGCCGGCGGATGGGGCGCGCCACCGCGCCCGCGCGCTCCAGCATGGCTACGTGCTCCCGGACCGCGCCCTGCAGCGCGAGCACTCCGACGACCGGCTCCGACATCGCATCCTCCCTGGTCAAGTCTAGGGCACACCCAACAGACGCAGCCCCGCGGCCGTCCCGGCGGCGGCGAGGACCACCACCACGAACGGCGCCTTGCGCCACGCCAGCACCCCGCCGACGAGCACCCCGGCCGGGCGGGCGTAGCCGGCGAAGCCGCCGTCGGCGATCAGCGCGGCGGTGGCGACGACGGCGGTGAGCAGCACGACGGCCGAGGTGGCCATCAGGCGTTCGGCCCGCGCGGTCAGCTCGACGCGGGCCCGCAGCACCGGCCCGGCCAGCCGGAACGCGAGGGTGCCCACGCCGAGCACGAGCGTGGCGGCGACGAGCAGCACGGGGTCGGCGATCACGCGGCCACCTTCTTCTCTTCCGGCGTGCGCAGCGCGACCAGCACGCCGGCCAGCGACAGCAGGACCGGCAGGCCGGCGGGCAGGAACGGCGAGGCCAGCAGCGCGACCGCCGCACCGGCCAGCGCGGCGTTGCGGGCCCGCGGGTCCTTCAGCGAGGGCAGGACGAGCGCGAGCAGCACGGCGGGGAACGCGGCGTCGAGCCCGAACAGCGCCGTGTCGGTGATGACCGTGCCGGCGAACGCCCCGGCCAGCACACCGGCGTTCCACACGACGAACAGGCTGATCCCGCAGAACCAGTAGGCTGCCCGGCGGCGTGCCGGGTCGCGCTGGGCCAGCGCGAAGGCCACCGTCTCGTCGATCATCAGGTGACTGCCCGCGAGCTTGCGGGCCCAGCCTTTGCCGAGGACGTCGCCGACGGCGAAGCCGAACGGCACGTGCCGGACGTTGACCAGCAGACCGGCCGCGACGGCGGCGAACGGGTTGCCACCGGAGGCGACCAGTCCGATGAACAGGAACTGGGCGGCACCGGCGAAGACGACCACCGACATCAGCATGGGGACCCAGACGTCGAAGCCGGAGCTGACGGCGATGGCACCGTAGGACAGCCCGACGACGCCGTCGGCCAGGCAGACCAGCGCGATGTCCCGCATCAGCTCGGGACCGAGGGTTCGGCGTAACGAACGCATGTACGTTATCGTGAACACCTGGATTCTGTTCGTCAAGCCGAACGATTGGACTGTTGGAGCGAACACATGGGTGCGCCTCTCGACATCATCGCCCACTCGCTGCGCCGGGAACGGACGCGTGCCGGGCTGTCCCTGTCCGAGCTGGCGAAGCTGGCCGGGATCGCCAAGTCGACGCTGTCCCAGCTGGAGTCGGCGACCGGCAACCCGAGCGTGGAGACGCTGTGGGCACTGGGCAAGGCGCTGGACGTGCCGTTCTCCCGGCTGGTCGACCCGCCCGCGCCACGGGTGCGGGTGGTGCGGGCAGGCGAAGGCCCTGCGGTGCGCTCGGAGGAGGCCGACTACGTCGCCACCCTGCTCGCGTCCTGCCCGCCGCAGGTCCGCCGCGACATCTACCGGATCACCGCCGAGCCGGGCACGGTGCGGCGCTCGGACCCGCACCGCGACGGCGTGGTCGAGCACGTCGTCCTCGGCGCCGGCCGGGCGCTGGTCGGCCTGGCCGAGGAGCCGGTCGAGCTTGCCCCCGGCGACTACGTGACCTACCCGGGCGACCTGCCGCACGTCTTCGAGGCCCTGGACCCCGGTACCGCCGCGGTGCTGCTGTCCGAGCATCCCTGACCGCGGCGGTACCGTGACGCCGTGGCGGACAAGCGGGCCGGGCGCCTGCGCGACGAACTCGACGCGGCGGTGGCGGAGTTCACCGGGCTCGCGGCACTGCTGGTCGCGGCGTTCCGGGAACACGTCGAACCCCTCCTCGAACGGGAACAGCCGTACCCGGACGAACTCGACGCGGGCGGCTCGGCCTGGCGGCTCCACGTGCACGGCGAGCACTGCCGGTTCGAGCGGATCGGCGACGGGGTGGTGGTGGAGGCGAACACCGAACACCCCGGCGCCGTCGATCCCTACTTCCTCCTGCTGTACCTGCGTACCTCGCACCGGTATCCGGACCTGACCGCGGCCTGCCCGGACGGCTTCCGCGACATGAGCCGGATGCTCACCAGCCGCGCTCGGCCAGGCGGTGCGGCTGCGGGACGTCGTCGACGTTGATGCCGACCATGGCCTCGCCGAGGCCGCGGGAGACCTTGGCGAGCACGTCCGGGTCGTCGTGGAACGTGGTGGCCTTGACGATGGCCGCCGCGCGGCGCGCCGGGTCGCCGGACTTGAAGATGCCCGAGCCGACGAACACGCCCTCGGCACCCAGCTGCATCATCATCGCCGCGTCGGCAGGCGTGGCGATCCCGCCCGCGGTGAACAGCACCACCGGCAGCTTGCCCAGCTCGGCGACCTCCTTGACCAGCTCGTAGGGCGCCTGCAGTTCCTTGGCGGCGACGAACAGCTCGTCCTCGGGCAGCGACCGCAGCCTGCGCAGCTCCGCCCGGATGGTGCGCATGTGGGTCGTCGCGTTGGACACATCACCGGTGCCGGCCTCGCCCTTGGACCGGATCATCGCCGCACCCTCGGTGATCCGCCGCAGCGCCTCGCCGAGGTTGGTCGCACCGCACACGAACGGCACGGTGAACTCCCACTTGTCGATGTGGTTGGCGTAGTCGGCCGGGGTGAGCACCTCGGACTCGTCGACGTAGTCGACGCCCAGCGACTGCAGCACCTGCGCCTCGACGAAGTGGCCGATCCGGGCCTTGGCCATCACCGGGATCGACACCGCCTCGATGATGCCGTCGATCAGGTCCGGATCGCTCATCCGCGCCACACCGCCCTGCGCGCGGATGTCGGCGGGAACCCGCTCCAGCGCCATCACCGCGACCGCACCGGCGTCCTCGGCGATCTTCGCCTGCTCCGGGGTGACGACGTCCATGATGACGCCGCCCTTGAGCATCTCGGCCATCCCGCGCTTGACGCGCGCGGTGCCCTTCTCGGAACCGGACTGGACTTCGGACACAGCTGTACCCTTTCTTACCTGCTCAGCGGGTTGTCGATACAACGGTAGGCGCAACGTGGCCTGCGCAGGCGTGCCAGTGAACGGCTATCTCGGCAGTCCACTTCACCCCTGTTCGCCACCTTGCCGCGAACCCGGATCGGGTGTGTGATCGAGGACACACCAGCCGACACCCCTGAGACCTCTGGAGCGCGCCATGGCCGAGAAGCAGACGAAGAACGGGGACACCGGAGCCGCGGTCGCTGTGGACGACCCGAGCAAGGTGCGCAACGTGGTCCTGGTCGGTCCCTCCGGTTCGGGCAAGACCACCCTGACCGAGGCCCTGCTGGCCGCCTCCGGCGCGGTGACCAGGGCGGGTTCGGTCGTCGACGGCACGACAGTGTGCGACCACGACCCCGCCGCGGTCCGCCAGCAGCGCTCGGTCGGCCTGTCGGTCGCGCCGCTGGTGCACAACGGCGTCAAGGTCAACCTCATCGACACCCCCGGCTACGCCGACTTCGTCGGTGAGCTGCGGGCCGGGCTGCGGGCGGCCGACGCCGCCTTGTTCGTGGTGTGTGCCGCCGAGGGCGTCGACGCCGCCACCACCGCGGTGTGGGAGGAGTGCGCCGCGGTCGGCATGCCCAGGGCCGTCGTGGTCGCCAGGCTCGACCACCAGCGCGCCGACGCGATGGCCGAGATCGCCGCCTGCCAGGAGGCCTTCGGCCCCGGGGTGCTGCCCCTCTACCTGCCCGCAGGCGACGGCCTGATCGGCCTGATCACCCAGCGGTACTTCGACTACTCCGGCGGCTTCCCGCCCACGGTCGCCGAACCCGATCCCGCCGACCTCGACCGGCTCACCGAGGCCCGCAACGCGCTCATCGAGGGCATCATCGCCGAGAGCGAGGACGAGAGCCTGATGGACCGCTACCTCGCCGGCGAGGACATCGCCGAGTCGACGCTGATCGCCGACCTGGAGACGGCGGTGGCCCGCGGCTCGTTCCACCCGGTGATCCCGGTGTGCGCCACCTCCGGCGTCGGGCTCGCCGAGCTGCTGGAGGCCATCACCAGGGGCTTCCCGTCGCCGCTGGAGCACCAGCTGCCCGAGGTCACCTCCCCGGACGGCATCCCGCGCCCCCGGCTGTCGGCCGACCCGGACGGCCCGCTGGCGGCCGAGGTGGTCCGCACCGCCGTCGACTCCTACGTCGGGCGGGTCTCGCTGGTCCGGGTGTTCTCCGGCACGCTGCGCCCGGAGCGGGCCGTCCACGTGTCCGGGCACGGCCTCGCCGAACGCGGGCACGAGGACCACGACGCCGACGAGCGCGTCGCCCACCTGTACTCCCCGCTCGGCGCGACGCTGCGCGAGGTGCCCTACTGCGTCGCGGGCGACCTGTGCGCGCTGACCAAGGTCGGCTCGGCCGAGACCGGCGACACCGTGTCCTCCCCGGAGGACCCGCTGCTGATGCGGCCGTGGACGATGCCCGAGCCGCTGCTACCGGTCGCCGTCGTGGCGCACAAGCGCAGCGACGAGGACACCCTGTCGCGCAACCTGTCCCGGCTGGTCGCCGGTGACCCGACGCTGCGCCTGGAACGCAACGCCGAGACCGGCCAGCTCGTGCTGTGGTGCATGGGCGAGGCACACGCCGACGTCGTGCTGTCCCGGCTGCGTACCGGCGGCGCCGAGGTGGACACCGAACCGGTGCGGATCAGCCTGCGGGAGACCTTCGCCGGCAAGGCTTCCGGGCACGGCAGGCACGTCAAGCAGTCCGGCGGGCACGGCCAGTACGCCGTGTGCGACATCGAGGTGGAACCGCTGCCGCGCGGCAGCGGGTTCGAGTTCGTCGACCGGGTGGTCGGCGGCGCCGTACCGCACCAGTTCATCCCCAGCGTCGAGAAGGGCGTGCGGGCACAGCTGGCCCGCGGCCTGGTCGACGGCCACCCGGTGATCGACATCCGGGTCACGCTGGTCGACGGCAAGGCACACAGCGTCGACTCCTCCGACGCCGCGTTCCAGACCGCGGGGTCGCTGGCGCTCAAGGACGCGGCGGGCAAGGCGAAGATGTCCCTGCTGGAGCCCTACGACGAGGTGCACGTCCAGCTGCCCGACGAGTACCTCGGCTCGGTGCTGGGCGACCTGTCGGCGCGGCGGGGCCGGGTGCTGGGCACCGAGGCCGCCAGTGGCGGGCGGTCGGTCATCCGGGCCGAGGTGCCCGCGACCGAGCTGCTGCGTTACGCCATCGACCTGCGCTCGCTGACCTCCGGCACGGCGACGTTCACCCGGCGGCACGTGCGGTTCGACCCGATGCCGGCCTGACGCCGTAAGATGCGGCGCGCGCCGGCACTCCGCCGGCGCGCCAGGCGAAGGGAAGGCGATCGGGGTTGCCCGCCGGGCAGGAGCACTATTTCTCGGCGCGGCCGGCAGCGGAGCCCACGGCGGGCGGCACGGTCACGGTGGAGCTGGACGACGTCCGGCTCCGGCTGCGCACCGACGGCGGCGTGTTCTCGCACAGCCGCCTCGACCCGGGCACCCGGGTGCTGCTGGAGCACGCGCCGCTGCCGAAGGTCCGCGGTGACCTGCTGGACCTGGGCTGCGGCTACGGGCCGATCGCCCTGACCTACGCCACGCGCCGCAAGCGGTACCCGGTGTGGGCGGTCGACGTCAACGAACGCGCACTGGAGCTGGTGCGGGCCAACGCCGAGACGGCCGGGCTGGGCAACGTCACCGCATGCCTGCCCGACGAGGTGCCCGCCGACGTGCGCTTCGGCACGATCTACTCCAACCCGCCGATCCGGGTCGGCAAGCGGGCGCTGCACGAGCTGCTGCTGCGGTGGCTGCCGCGGCTGCGCCCGGACGGGGTGGCCTACCTGGTGGTGCAGAAGCACCTCGGGTCGGACTCCCTGGCGGCCTGGCTGACCGGCGAGGGCTTTCCCACGAGCAGGCTGACCTCCCAGCGGGGATACCGGCTGCTCGAAGTACATCCGAGGACGGACTGACTTGCACCAACTCCGTGGCACCGAACTGAAACGCCTGCACCGCACCTGGAAGCGGCAGAGCACGACGCGGCTGGCGCTGCTGCTGGAAGGCGTGCAGTCACCGTTCAACGTCGGCGGCATCGTGCGCACCGCCGCGGCACTGGGCGTGGCGGAGCTGTACGTGGTCGGGCTGACCGCCTCGCCACGCAACCCGAAGGCGCAGAAGGTCGCCATGGGCACCGACCGCTACCTGGACGTCCGGGCGTTCGAGACCCTCTCCCCCGCCGTCGAGCGGGTGCGGGCCGACGGGTACCGGCTGGTCGGGCTGGAGCTGACCGACACCGCGGTGCCGATGCACGAGGCCGACCTGACCGGCGACGTGTGCGTGGCTGTGGGCAACGAGGACCGCGGGCTGACACCGGACCTGCTGGCCGCCTGCGCCGCGGTGACGTTCATCCCGCAGCTGGGCAAGGTCGGCTCGCTCAACGTCGCCACCGCGGCGGCGCTGGCCTGCTACGAGGTACGCCGCCAGGACTGGGCCGACTAGTGCCCTAGCCCGGCAGGTCGGGCTCGGCGATCTCGAAGTACTCCGGATGCGGCGCCGTTCCGGCGAGCCGGAAGTAGCGGACCCGCCGCCTGCGGCGCAGCGACAGCGTGTCGCGTACGGCGTCGTTGTGCACCCGGCGGGCGATGACCACGCGGTGCTCGGCGTCGTTCAGTTCCTCGGCCAGCGCGGCGGGCAGTGCCGCGCGGTCGACGCCGGCGAGCAGCAGCGACAGCTCGTTCTCCGCGGCCTCCCGCTCGCCCCGGGGCGCGCCCTCGGCCCGTTCGGCCACCGCCCGCAGCCCGGGAACGCCGCCGACGGCCGCGACCGCCCTGGTCACCACCGCGCGCCGGGCCAGTGCCGCGTCCAGCGCGGCCCAGCCCGCGTCGGTGCGCACGTGCAGCCGGTCCAGCCGGTTGGCCGTCGCCACCAGCCACAGCCCGACGAGCACCACCAGCACGCCCAGCGCCGCCAGGCCGATGTACAACCCGGTCACCGCACGGCCGCCTGGGCGGCGCTGACCCGGCGCGGATCGGCCGCGACCGCCGTCTCGTACACCCGCAGCACCTGGGTCGCCACGACCGACCAGTCGTAGACCACCACCCGCTCCCCCGCCGCGGCGGCCAGCGACGCCCGCCGGGTCGGATCGCCGAGCAGGTCCCGCAGCGCCTCGGTGAGCGCCGCGGAGTCCTCCGGCGGGAACAGCACACCGGCCGCGCCGTCGTCGAGCACCCGGCGGAACGAGTCGAGCGCACTGGCCACCACCGGGGTCCCGGCGGCCATCGCCTCGGTGAGGATCATGCCGAAGCTCTCCCCGCCGGTGTTGGGCGCGCAGTAGACGTCGACGCTGCGCAGCGCGCGGGCCTTGGTCGGTTCGTCGACCTGGCCGAGCAGCTCGATGTGCCCGGCCAGTTCCGGCCCGGCCTCGCGGCGCAGCGCGTCCTCCTCGCCCTTGCCGACGACGACCAGCCGCAGGTCGGGCAGCTCAGCCAGCAGCGGCCGCAAGGCGGCCAGCAGCACGGGCATCCCCTTGCGCGGCTCGGTGTAGCGGCCGACGAAGCCGACGGTGCCGCCGGTGCGCGGGTAGCCCTCCAGCGGCCGGGCCGCCGAGTAGAAGCCGACGTCGACACCGTTGGGGATCTCCACCGCGTCACCACCGGAGTGCTCGACCTGCACCCGGCGGGCCAGCGCGGACACCGCGATGCGGGCGGTGATCTTCTCCTGCAGCGGCCGCAGCACCGGCTGGAACGCCGCCAGCGTGCGGGACCGTGGCGTCGAGGTGTGGAAGGTGGCCACGATCGGCCCGTCGGCGACGGCCAGCGCCAGCAGCGACAGGCTGGGCGCGGCGGGTTCGTGCAGGTGCAGCACGTCGAACTCGTTGTCCCGGATCCAGCGCCGCACCCGTGCGTAGGACACCGGCCCGAACTGCAGGCGCGCCACCGAGCCGTTGTACGGGATGCCCAGCGCCTTCCCAGCGGGGTGCACGAAGTCCGGCAGGTCCGCGTCCTCGTCCGCGGGCGCCAGAACCGACACGTCGTGCCCGCGTTCCAGCAGCGCCTTCGCCAGGTCGACCACGTGGCCCTGCACGCCGCCGGGGACGTCGAAGGAGTACGGGCAGACGATGCCGATCTTCACCGGTTCACCCCGCGTTCGCAGGCTCGGCGGCGTCGGCGGGCCAGAACGGCTGCATCATGTGCCAGTCGGCGGGGTGCGCGGCGATGTCGCCGGCGAACACGTCGGCCAGCGCCTGGGTGGCCGCGGGAATCTCGCTGCGTGCGTTGACCCGGATGCGCGGGTGCATCCGCAGGTGCCAGCCGTCGTCGGTGAACCAGTTGCCCACCGGCAGCAACGCGGCGCCGGTGGTGGCGGCCAGCCGCGCCGGCCCGGCCGGCATCCGGGTCTGCTCGCCGAAGAACGTCACCGGCAGGCCGTTGCTGGTGAGATCGCGGTCGCCGACCAGGCACACCACCTTGTTCTCCCGCAGCCGCCGCAGCAGCAGCCGGAACCCGGAGCTGTCCCCGGTCAGCGGCACCACCTCGAAGCCGAGCGACTCCCGGTAGGCGACGAACCGCTGGAACACCGACTCGGGCTTGAGCCGCTCCACCACGGTGGTGAAGCCGCCGACGTAGTTGGCCAGCCAGACGCCGATAGCGTCCCAGTTGCCGGTGTGCGGCAGGGCGATCACCACGCCGTTGCCGTCGGCGAGCGCGGCGTCGAGGTTCTGCCTGCCGGTCATCGTGGCCTGGATCCGGGTGGTGATGTCGGCGTGGTCCATGGTCGGCAGGCGGAAGCTCTCCCGCCAGTAGCGGGCGTAGGACCGCACCGCCTGCTTGGTCAGCTCGTCCAGTTCGGCCTCGCCTGCCTGGGGTACGACACGTGCCAGGTTGCGGCGCAGCTGACGCACCCCCGGGCCCTTGCGGCGCGCGGCGAGGTCGGCGCCGAGGTTGAACGCCGCGGCCGCCACCGAGTCGGGCAGGGTACGCACCAGCCGCCAGCCGGCGGCGTAGCCGAGGTCGACGAACCGGTCGGACAGGCTCACGAGGAGTCCTTTCGCGCGGCGCCGGCGACGGCGATGATCCGTTGCAGCAGGGTGATCACCGACAGCGCGGCCAGCAGCCACAGGGAGACTTCGACGGCATGGGGCACCCCCAGCCCCTCCAGGCCGGTGCCGACCAGCGCGATGATCAGCCGCTCGGCCCGCTCGACCAGCCCGCCGTCGACGGCGAGGCCGGAGGCGTCGGCCCGCGCCTTGACGTAGGAGATGACCTGCGCCAGCACCAGGCAGATCAGTGCCGCGGCGGCCGCCCTGCGCCCGCCCGGCAGGTGGACGAAGCACCACCAGGCGATGGCGGCGAACAACGCGCCGTCGACGAGCCGGTCGCAGGTGGCGTCCAGCACCGCGCCGAACGGCGTGCCGTACCCACGGGCGCGGGCCATGGCCCCGTCCAGCAGGTCCAGCATGGCGAAGCCCCACACGGTGAACGTGCCGGCCAGCAGCAGGTCGTTCGGGAAGAACACCAGGGCGCAGACCATCGCACCGGCGGTGCCGAGCACCGTCATGACGTTCGGCGTGAGACCCACCCGGTTGAGCGCGGCACCGATCGGGTCGGTGACGCGGGAGACCGAGGCTCGCGCGAAGATATTGAGCATCTGTTGGGCTGCGGTCCTAGCTGATGGCGGCGGACTGGTCAGGCGCAGCCTAGCGAGCCGAGGTCGGCACGCTCGCGTGTGGCTCGCCGGTATGCGCAGGTGACTCCGCCGGCAGCCGCGCGTCCGCCTCGGTGCAGGCGGCGAGCTCCTCGGCCTTGGCCTTCGCGCACGGGACGGCCAGCCCGCCGACGATCGCGTCGCTGATCTCCCCCAGGACCCGCACCTGCTCGGGGGTGAGCTGGTCGAACAGCGCCTGCCGGACGGCGCCGACGTGTCCTGGCGCGGCGGTCTCCAGCGCCGCCATCCCGGCCGGGGTCAGCCGGGCCCAGGCGCCGCGCTTGTCGACGTCGCAGCTGCTGCGCTCGACCCAGCCGCTGGCCTCCAGCCGCGCCACGGCGTGCGAGAGCCTGCTGCGCGAGGACCGGGACTGCTCGGCCAGCTCGCTCATCCGCAGGGTGTGGCCGGGGGTCTCGCTGAGAATGACCAGCACCTCGTAGTAGGTGTGTGGCATACCCGACTCCTGCTGGAGCTGGGTCTCCACGTGGCCCTTCAGCATGTCGATGGCCGCGCTGAAGCTGCGCCACACGCGCTGCTCCTCGTCACTTAGCCACCGGGTCATGGGAATAGTGTACCCATGGTTGAGCGCTCAACTAGTATGGACTAGGGTCCGTAATTGAGAGCTCAACTACTTGGAGGGAATCCACATGAGCGCGCCCACGACCGTCCCCGGCTACATCGCCGGCACCTGGAACATCGACACGCCGCACTCGGAGATCGCCTACAGCGTCAAGCACCTCGGCCTGGCCAAGAGCCGCGGCCGTTTCACCGCCTTCACCGGCCAGATCGTCACCGCCGAGAACATCCTCGACTCCACGGTGACCGCCGAGATCGACGCCGGCTCCATCGCCACCGGCAACGAGTACCGGGACAACCACCTCAAGACCGACGAGTTCTTCGACGTGGCCAACCACCCGACCATCACGTTCCGCTCGACCGGCATTCGCGAGGACGGCGACGACTACCTCATCGACGGCGAGCTGACCTGGCGCGGCACCACCGTGCCGACCACGCTCAAGGCCGAGCTGAACGGCTTCGGGCAGAACCCGGCCAACGACAACGCCACCACCATCGGCATCTCCGCCGAGACCACCATCAAGCGCCGCGACTTCGGCATCGGCCCGGAGGGCAACTCGTTCCTCGGCGAGCAGGTCAAGATCACCCTGGAGATCGAGGCCGCCCTGCAGCAGTGAGCCCGGCTCGCGCACAAGCACGTGAAGGCCACCTTCAGTACGTCTCACGTAATGAAGGTGGCCTTCACGAGCTTTGACGGCCCGCTACCAGGCGTCGGCCAGCAGCTGACGGGTCTGGCCGAGCAGCTGCGGCAGCACCTTCGTGTGGCCGACCACCGGCATGAAGTTCGAGTCGCCGCCCCAGCGCGGCACCACGTGCTGATGCAGGTGCGCGGCGATCCCGGCCCCGGCGATGACGCCCTGGTTCATGCCGATGTTGAACCCGTGCGCGTCGGACACCGAGCGCACCACAGTCATCGCCCGCTGCGTGAACGCGGCCAGCTCCAGCGTCTCGTCCTGGGTCAGGCCGGTGTAGTCGGCCACATGCCGGTACGGCACCACCATCAGGTGCCCCGGGTTGTACGGGTACAGGTTCAGCACCGCGTACACGCTCTGCCCGCGCGCCAGAATCAGCCCCTCGGCGTCGTCCATCCCGACCAGGCGGCAGAACGGGCAGCCCTGCGGCTCGTCGCCGTCCGGCTTGTTCTCGCCCTTGATGTAGGCCAGCCGGTGCGGGGTCCACAACCGCTGCAGCGCGTCCTGGACCCCCACGCCGTCCTGCGGCTCCGGCGTCGGCCCCGTCACGGCAGGACCGCCGCCAGCGCGTCGGCCGTGGGCGAGGAGTTCTCCCGGCGGTCCACCCACGCCGTGATGGCCGCGACGGCGTCGGCCACCGGCACGCCGTTGATCTGACCACCGTCGCGGAACCGGAACGACACCGCGCCCGACTCGACGTCCTTGCCGCCCGCCAGCAGCAGGAACGGCACCTTCTGGGTGGTGTGGGTCCGGATCTTCTTCTGCATGCGGTCGTCGCTGACGTCGACCTCGGCCCGGATCCCGTTGTCCCGCAGCGCCTTCTCCACCCCGCGCAGGTGCTCGGCGTGCTCGTCGGCGATCGGGATGCCCACCACCTGCACCGGCGACAGCCACGCCGGGAACGCGCCGCCGTAGTGCTCGGTCAGCACGCCGAAGAACCGCTCGATCGAGCCGAACAGCGCGCGGTGGATCATCATCGGCTGCTTGCGGGTACCGTCACTGGCCTGGTACTCCAGCCCGAACCGCTTGGGCTGATTGAAGTCCAGCTGAATGGTCGACATCTGCCACGACCGGCCGATGGCGTCCTTGGCCTGCACCGAGATCTTCGGACCGTAGTAGGCGGCGCCGCCCGGGTCCGGCACCAGCTCCAGGCCGGAGTCGATGGCCGCCTGCCGCAGCGTCTCGGTGGCCACCTCCCACTCGGCCGGGTCGCCGATGAACTTCGGCGAGTCGTCGCGTGTGGACAGTTCGAGGTAGAAGTCGCTGAGCCCGTAGTCACGCAGCAGGTCCAGCACGAAGTCCAGCAGCGAGCGCAGCTCGTCGGCCAGCTGCTCCTCGGTGCAGTAGATGTGTGCGTCGTCCATGGTCAGCCCGCGCACCCTGGTCAGGCCGTGCACCACACCGGACTTCTCGTAGCGGTACACCGAGCCGAACTCGAACAGCCGCAGCGGCAGCTCCCGGTAGGACCGCCCGCGGGCCCGGAAGATCAGGTTGTGCATCGGGCAGTTCATGGCCTTGAGGTAGTACTGCTCGCCCTCCAGTTCCATCGGCGGGAACATGGTGTCGGCGTAGTACGGCAGGTGCCCCGAGGTGTGGAACAGCGCGCTCTTGGTGATGTGCGGGGTGTTGACGAACTCGTAGCCGGAGTCCTCGTGCCTGCGGCGCGAGTAGTTCTCCAGCTCCCTGCGGATGATGCCGCCCTTGGGGTGGAACACCGGCAGGCCGGAGCCCAGCTCCTCGGGGAAGGAGAACAGGTCCAGCTCGGCGCCGAGCTTGCGATGGTCGCGCCGCTCGGCCTCGGCCAGCCGCTCCAGGTACTCGTCCTGGGCCTCCGCCGACTCCCACGCGGTGCCGTAGATCCGCTGCAGCTGAGGGTTGTTCTCGTTACCCCGCCAGTACGCCGCGGCGACCCTGGTCAGCTTGAACGCCGGGATGAACTTCGTGGTGGGCACGTGCGGCCCACGGCACAGGTCGCCCCAGACCCGCTCCTTGGTGCGCGGGTCGAGGTTGTCGTAGACGGTCAGCTCTCCCCCGCCGACCTCCATCACTTCCGAGGTGTCCACTTCGGACTTGAGGTCCACCAGCTCCAGCTTGAACGGCTCGTCGGCCAGCTCCTCGCGGGCCGCCTCGACCGAGGCCAGCACCCGGCGGGAGAACTGCTGCGATCCCTTGACGATCTGCTTCATGCGCTTCTCCAGCGCCTGCAGGTCCTCCGGGGTGAACGGGGTGTCGACGGCGAAGTCGTAGTAGAAGCCGTCGCGCACCGGCGGCCCGATGCCCAGCTTCGCCTTGGGGAACAGCTGCTGGACCGCCTGCGCCAGCACGTGCGCGGCGGAGTGGCGGATCACCGAGCGGCCGTCCTCGGTGTTCGCGGCGACCGGCTCGACCTCGGTGTCGGTCTCCGGGCTCCAGGACAGGTCCCGCAGTGCGCCGCCGGCGTCGCGCACGACGACGACGGCGTCCGGCCCCTTGCCGGGCAGTCCCGCCTCGCGCACGGCGGCGCCCGCCGTGGTGCCGGCCGGCACCACCACGCGCGAGGTGGGGGCGGCGGCTGCTGGCGACGGCTGGGACACGGCTGGCTCCTCGGATCACACTGGTCTGGACTGACTCCGGTGATGCTATCCGTCACCCGATGAGTGCCTCGCGCCCGCTTCCCCCAGCCGTCGCCGCCCGCGGCCCTCAGGCGACGGTCACGACCTCGTCGTAGTCCAGCCGGGGCAGCCGGTCGAACCAGGCACCCTCACCGGGCTTGCCGATGTTGATCACCACGAGCGAGCGCCAGGTGGTGCCGCCGAAGAACTCGGCGTCCAGCCCGTCGGCGTCGAACCCGGTCATCGGGCCGGCGGCCAGGCCCGCGGCCCGCACGCCGATGATGAAGTAGCCGACCTGCAGCAGCGCGTTGAGGCGTGCGGCGTCGGTGCGCGGCTCGGGGTCGGCGAAGTAGTCCTTCGCGCCCGGCGCGTGCGGGAACAGCCGGGGCAGGTTCTCGTGGAAGTCGGCGTCGAAGGCGAGCACCACGGTCAGCGGCGCGGCGGCGGTCTTGGCGCGGTTGCCGTCGGCCATGTGCTTCAGCAGGCGCTCGCGTGCCTCGTCGGTGCGGACCACCAGTGCCCGCAGCGGCTGGGTGTTCATCGACGTCGGCGCCCACTTGACCAGCTCGTAGATGGCCCGGACCTGCTCGTCACTGACCGGCTCGGGGCTGAACGTGTTCGCCGTGCGCGCCTCGCGGAACAGCAGATCCTGCACCTCGGGGGGCAGCTGGAGGTCCTGGGTGGCGGCCGGGTCGATGGTCGAGGAAGTCACAACGGGCGTCCTTTCGTGTGGGGTCACTCCACCTCGACCCAACATGGTTGAGCGCTTGATAATTTCGCTCTCAACCACTTTGCCGGGTGTCGTGAGTCACACGCTCAGTACGCGCCCGCCCCGCCGAGAACCGCCCGCGCCGTCTTCCACAGGATCACCACGTCCAGGGCCAGCGACCAGTCCTCCACGTACCGCAGGTCCAGCCGCACGCTCTCGTCCCAGCTGAGGTCGCTGCGCCCGCTCACCTGCCACAGCCCGGTCAGCCCCGGCTTGACCAGCAGCCGCCTGCGCACCTCCGGCGCGTAGGCCTCGGTCTCCTCCGGCAGCGGCGGCCGCGGGCCGACCAGCGACATCCGGCCGGTCAGGACGTTGCAGAGCTGGGGCAGCTCGTCGAGCGAGTAGCGCCGCAGCAGGCCGCCGACCCGGGTGACCCGGGGATCCCTGCGCAGCTTGAACAGCGGACCGGCGCCCTCGTTGGACTCCCGCAGCGCCGCCCGCACCCGGTCGGCGTCGGCGACCATGGTGCGGAACTTGTACATGGTGAACGTCTGGCCCGCCCTGCCCACGCGGCGCTGGCGGTAGATCACCGGCCCGGCACTGGTCACCCGCACGGCGAGCGCGATGACGATCAGCAGCGGCGACAGCGCGATCAGCAGCGCGGCCGAGGCGACCCGGTCGACGATCTCCTTGACCAGCCTGCGCCCGCCGGTGAACGTCGGCGCGGCCACCCGCAGCAGCGGCATGCCGAGAACGCCGGAGACGTTCAGCCGCGGGCCGGCGACCTCCATCAGCACCGGCGCGACGACCATCTCCGCCTCGGTGCCCTCCAGGTCCCAGGCCAGCCGCCGCAACCGTTCCGGCGTCCAGTACGGATCCGACGTGATGGCAACGACGCGGTAGCCGCCGCGGCGGACGTGGTCGGCCAGCTCCGCCAGCCCGCCGACGACCGGCACCCCGCCCACCTCGCCTGCCGCGCCGTCCGCGGTGCACACCGCCTCGACCCGCCAGCCCACGTGCGAGGCCCCGCGGGCGCGGGTGATCAGGTCGCGCACGCTGTCCGGGCTGCCCGCCGCCATCACCGGCAGCAGGCAACCGCCGCGGCGGCGCGCGCGGTGCAGCAGCCTGCGCAGGACGTACCGCTGCGGGAAGGCCACCAGGCCGATCGCCGGGATCACGACGAACACCCACGGCTGCACGGCCAGCGCGCCGGTGAGCAGCCCGGCCAGGCCGACCAGCACTCCGGCGGAGAACAGGCCGCGGCCCAGCCTGCGGAACTCCTCGGCACCCTCCCCCAGTACCCGCTTGTTCCAGGCCCGGCCGGCCGCCAGCGCGCAGGCGACGGCCAGGACGGTCCCGGCGGCAAGCACCCAGCTGGCCGAGGTGCGCCAGCCCAGCCAGCCGACGACGGCCGCGCCCAGCAGCACGACGACGACGGTCGCGGCGAGGTCACTGGTGACCACCCAGGCGCGGTAGCCACGCTCCCAGTCGGTCGCCGGAACCCGCGCCGTCGCACGGACCGTCCCCCCGGGACGGCTGTCGCGCGCGGGCAGCGGGCGGGCGCGCACCGACTCTTCCATCAGACCTCCAGCGCATTGGAACACGGGCAACGCGGGGAAGAACTGGCAGACGACTCCGGAGAGTGACGAACGTTGATCGACGCTGCGTGACCATTCGGGTGACGTCCGGCCGTGGTATCGGTCACCCTCGAAAGGCTGTTACACGAGGTATGCACGAGCGTCGACTACGCAGAATGCAGGAGTGAACACGGTAAAGATAACGGCAAGATGACAAAGCGTGAGGTTACCCGGCGCCCGACCATTACGTTAGGTAGTCGGAAAATGGGTCACGCGGGATGACACGGCAGAATTGCCGCCGCCCCTCACGTCCGATCTGCGCGAACCCGGCACCGGACCGTCCACTGTGGAGCACCGCGGACGGTCCGCAATGGACGATCGGCCGGAACCGGCCACCGGCCCACCGGCGCCGGGTGAGCGGGGCCACACCGGCGGCGTGGCCGACCTGAGACCTCGCCTATCCCCCAGACGGGTCGGTGAGAATGAGCCTGAACACAAAACGACCCCGGTGATTGGCCGGGGTCGTCGTGCGTGGGCGATACTGGGATCGAACCAGTGACCTCTTCGGTGTGAACGAAGCGCTCTCCCGCTGAGCTAATCGCCCCCTCGCGGTGTGTGGAGAACTGTAGCGGACCCGCCGGAGGGGCTCACACAGGGGGTCCCCCCCGGCGACCACGGTCCGCGCACTGACGGACACGGACCGAACAACCGCGTGGTGGCGCGGGCTGTGGCCCGCGGCTGGCATTCGGGTGACGTGCTTTTCGCGTCCGACATTCGCGGGACAGTGCTATCGCCATGAGGGGAAACCGAGCAGTATGTACACGAAGGCGATCACACGAGGGGCGGTCGCGGGGCCGGGCGCACCGGGGGTGAAGATGGGGCGCGCGCCGCGTGACCCCGTACGGGTGATCTTCGGCGAAACCGCGAGCGACCGGGCGGCTTCCTACGTCTCACCGTCGCAACTCGGTCACCATGGACCGGGAGAGGAGTGAAGGGTACGACGATGCGAAACGATCACGTGACGCTCCGCTCGACGGCGGTCTTCGACCTGCTGGCGCCGCGGACTCCCGCAGTCCCGGTGAAGGTGGAGCTGCGCTACGACACCCGCGACCCCTATGCCGTCGTGGCGGCCTTCCGCACCGGCCGCGCCGGCTGGGTGGAATGGGTGTACGCACGTGACCTGCTCGCCGACGGCCTGCTGGCCGAAGCCGGCGACGGGGACGTTCGCATCCGGCCGTCGGTGGAGGACCCCGAGTCCGTGCTCATCGAGCTGAACTCGCCGTCCGGGCACGCCATGTTCGAGGCCTCCGCCCAGGAGCTCGCCGACTTCCTCGACCGCACCTACGACGTCGTGCTGCCGGGCAACGAGCACCTGTGGGTCGACGTCGACGACGCGCTGACCCACCTCATCCCCAACGATTTGAGCTGATGACAGCGCTGCGACACCGAGTGGCCACCCCGGTGTCAGCGCCGTTTTCGGGGTCCGATACAGTTTTGCCACACCACGGGGACGGGATCACCGGCCAAGTGGGAGTGCGGATGTAGCGCAGCTGGTAGCGCATCACCTTGCCAAGGTGAGGGTCGCGGGTTCGAATCCCGTCATCCGCTCGGAGGGCCTACTCGGGTCCGACACGGTGGAGTGGCCGAGAGGCGAGGCAACGGCCTGCAAAGCCGTGTACACGGGTTCGAATCCCGTCTCCACCTCGCGCGATTAGCTCAGCGGGAGAGCGCTACCTTGACACGGTAGAGGTCACTGGTTCAATCCCAGTATCGCGCACCACCTGTTTTACCAGGTCAGCGGCCCTGTTCTCACTCACGAGGACAGGGCCTCACTGCTGAAATGGCGATGAAATGGCGATGGCCTTCTGATCGCCCCGTTCTGACAACTGGTCGAACGAGGCCCGCAGATGCGGAAACCACGACGCCAGCCGGGCCCGTTCCGCCGCAGACAGCACCGCTAGCGAGCCGAGCCAGCGGACTTCCAGGGCCTGGATGATCTGGCTGAGCATCGCCGGGGTCACGTGGTCGTAGACCCGGGCCATGCCCTTCATCTTCTGGCCCAGCCGTGCCCGGCGGGCTACTTCCGGGATCCCGTCCTCGGTCAGCCAGGTGGTGTGGCTGTGCCGCCCTTCGTGGAAGGTGATCCACGGCAGGATTGCCGGGGTGTGATCCACAGCACTCGGGTTGTCCGGGTTCGTCCCGTCCCAGGCCGGGCGCCAGTATCGCTGCCGGAAGTTCGACCGCCGCCAGGGCTTGCCCTCCGGTGTGCAGAACACGAACGGATGGCGGTGACTGTCCAGCAGTTCCTCGTAGAACACCGCGATGCTCGGCGGTAGCTCTACCCACCGCTGTCCCGCCGGCGTCTTCGTCCGTCCCTTCTTGCCCCGGTGCCGCCGCGGCGGCACCTGCTCGGCGCCACCGGCATCCCCCGCTGCCAAGCGGCCGCCCTTGAGCAGCCGGCCAGCGATCTCCTTCAGCAGCTGGCGGATCGCGATGGCTCGGCGCTCGGCGTCGTACTCGTGCCGCTGCTGCCCCACGAGTTCACCCCATCGGCCCCCGGTATAGAAGTCCGCCAGGCACAACACGAAGCCGCCGAGGCCCAGACCGGCTTCGTACAGCCGCATCGCGGCACGCAACGCCTGCACGGGCTGTGCCACCAGACGCTCGGTCTCGAACGCACCGGAGGTGACCCGTATCCCGTAGCAGGGGTTGGCCGGAATCAACCGTGCTTTCACTCCGGCGTTCAGGATGGTGGAAAAAGGCGGCGAAGATCGAGGCCACCGTGGTGTCGGTGTAGTCCTCATGCAACTCGGACAGCCACTTCTCGATCTCCACGTAGCCGTTGAAGATGCCGATCATCGGCCACGCCGACCACTGCGGCAGCAGATGGTTGTCCAGATAGGACCGATACTTCGCCACCGTGCTCGGTTCGAGCCGAGGCGCAAGCGCCTCGAACCATTCCTCCGCGAAGGTCTCGAACCCGGTCTCGGCGTCTCGGGGATCGATCCACATGTTCCGCCGGATCAGCGCCTCCTGCTCAGAACCCATTCCTCGGCGGCCTTCTCCGAAGAGAAGCCCGACCGGCTGCCCCACGTCCCATCCGGACGCTTGTACCGGGCACGCCAGCCGTCCTTCCCGTCATGGTCTCGCTGACCGTATGCCACAGACCTGCCGTCTCGCCGCCGTGGCTCGCGAGACGAACGATCTCGACCACGTCCTGCCGACTGAACCGGTAGTGCTTGCCGAACCGCCGATGCGGCAGCGCCCCTGCCGCGGCTCGGTCCTTCACCGTCCGCGCGGGAATGGCCAGCAACTCCCCCACCTGCTCCGCTGTCAGCAGAGCGTCCGGATCGCGCGTCCGCTCGGCCGCGAGCGACCGCACGGCGTCAGCCAGCTCCCGTAACGCCTGAGCCAGGCTCTGGTCCCGGTGCTGTGCCACGGCTCTCGTTGGCTCAGGACCGGTTCGGATGGTCTCGATTGGCAGCTGTACCAGCTGAAACAGCTGGAACACAACCGTGATCGCCCGCCCAGATCTCCCACCGCACCCGAGCAACACCATCAGCCCCGTGCGACCGCCGCGGCCGGCTGGGCGTGTGCCACCCACGTCGAGGGGCAAGCGAGCTGACAGGAATCAGCCCAGCGGCGCGCAGGCTTGCCCCGGATTCACCTGCCTGGGTGTACGTGATCAACCTGCGGTAACCCATCCCCCGGGCCGCACGCCAGACCGCGCCATACAACGCACTATTCGCGTTCCGCGTGCCATCAGTGCACGTACGCGTCACCTCGACCGTGAGGCGGTCATCGAGATGACGAGCGACCGGGCGACCCGCGACCGCTACGCCCACCAGACGATCCCCGCAGGCAACACCAACCCCACGTCGCGACAGCGTCGCCCGCGGTTCGGCGGCCCGCGACGTGTCCTGGCGCCACACGTGACTGCACCCGGTGCAACCGGTATCGGCGGAGGCTGACCTCCAACACCGTGCGCCGCCACCCGAACGGCTCGTGCGCCAACCGCCGGACCACCGTGTCCCTGGCCGCGCCCTGGCATCCGCAGCGACGACACCATCTGACGGGCTCGACAACCCGGCACCGGAGAATCGCCCGATCGGGCTCCAACCACTGCCCGAGCACTTCGAGCCCGAGATCATAGATGGACCTGCTGAAGGAGCGGATCGCGGTCACCTCCATCCTCGGGAGACCTCGACCCCTACCCGGCCACCGACGCGCCGACCGGACTACACCCTCAACTGCGAA
>NZ_SFCC01000019.1 GCF_004214935.1 Amycolatopsis suaedae | reverse complement strand
GCCTGATCAGACCGGTGACAAACTCGATGGTGGACTTCGATACCGGCAGGGCGCTCTGGTAGACAGTGGGGCCGGAGCCCTCAGAGTGCTGATCTTGGGTCACATCTTGATCAACATCTGAGGGCTCCACCTCGTTCCAGCGAGCACCGCTGACACCCCTCCACCCCGTTCCCGCGCAACGGTTACCGCGAATGTCACCGCACTGACCAGCACAATCAGGATGAAAAATCCCCAATGTGGCATTGGGGGAGTTCAAGTTCCCCAATGCCACATTGGGGAACTTTGCTGGATCTCTTTCGTGGTGACGGCTGCGTCTGTTGGGCCGGATGTGACTGGTGAGGCCGCGACCGCGGCAAGCATGCCGTGAAGGGGGCACTCACGGCATGAGACGCCGTGAAGGCCCCCTTCACGGCAAAGTCCGGGGACGGAGCGGTCAGGCCAGCTGGTCGAGCACCTCGCCGAGCGCGACGACCATGTGGCCTCCCCAGCCGCCCGCCATCTGCCGGAAGCCCTCCAGCTGGGCGGGGTTGGTCAGGTCGAAGCCGGAGTGCTCGCCGATGAGCAGCGTTCCCGCGACACCGCCGCGTTCGGTGGCCTGGAGCCGGAACCGCATCACGGTGTCCAGGCCGGGGCCGCCGCGGAAGGTGTAGGCGAGCACGTTCGGCTCGTCGAGTTCGATCACCTCGCAGTGGGTGACCCCGTCGAAGTCGGGTGGGATCGGGTCGGTCCGGAAGGTGAACCGGTGACCGATCTCCGGCTTGAAATCGTTGGGCATCAACCATTTCGCGATCGCGTCCGGGTCGGTGATCGCGCGCCATACCTTCTGGACGGGATGCGGGAAGAACGTCTCGTTGTGGATGGCGGTCGTGGTACGGCTCATTCGTCTGTCTCCTGGGCGTCGAGGTATTCGCCGAGTGCGGCGAACCTGGCGTGCCAGAACCGCTGGTAGTAGCTCAGCCAGCGGGCGACCTCGGCGAGCCCGTCGGGCTCGAGGTGGTAGATCCGCTGCCTGCCGGAGCGCTGCTCGGACACCAGGCCGGCCTCCCTGAGCACCTTGAGGTGCTGGGAGACCGCCGGCCTGCTCATCCGGAACGACTCGGCGAGAGTTCCGGCCGACCGGTCCCCCTCGGCCAGCAGGTCGAGGATGGTCCGGCGGGTGGGGTCGGCGATGGCCTGGTAGACGTCCGTGGCGGTGGGCACACAGCCAAAATACGTAAGGAACTGCTTACGCGTCAACCCGTCAGGGCAGCAGCCCGAGCCTGCGGGCGGCCAGCACGGCCCGGTACCGGTTGTGGACGGCGAGTTTGCTCATGGCGCTGCGCAGGTACGCCTTCACCGTCTCCGGCCGGACGGCGAGCCGGGTGGCCGCCTCGGCGTTGCTGCAGCCGAGCGCGATCTGGCTCAGCACGTCGATCTCCCTGGGCGACAACGTCACCGGGGCCGGATCGGGCGGCGGGCCGCCGAGCGCGCTGATCCGGTCACACGCGCGGCGGAGCCGGTCGTGCAGCGGTCCGGGCGGGACGTCCGCGGCGATGCCACGCAGCTCGGCGTGCAGTTCGCGGAGCTGCTCCCGGCCGGCCGGGCCGGGTTCCGCGGCGGCCGCCGTGAGCAGCTTCAGCCGCTGGTCCACCTCGTCGCGGACCAGCAGCTCGCGGGCGACCTCACCGGCGATGCCGACGAGCGCGTCGACGGCACGGGTGCCCAGCGGCAGATCCGAGCGGACGGCGGCGTACAGCACGCCACGGACCCGGCCGTGCGTCGCGACCGGGACGGCGATCGTCGCGTGGATGCCCTCGCCCAGCACCGGGTCGTCGTAGTCGTGGGTGATCGAGCGGGCGGCCCGGTAGTCCGAGACGCCACACGGGCGGCCGCGTTCCAGCACCGTCCCGCCGACGCCCTTGCCCGGCTCGACGTGCAGGTCACGCAGCCCGGTCGTCCGCGCGCCGAGGAACTCGGAAAGGACGAGCCGCTGGTCGTGGAGCTGACCGGCGAAGGCAAGGGGCACTCCGGTGCGGTGGCGGATCCCGCGCAGCGCACGCCGGTAGAGCTCCCCGTCGGCCGGCCGCAGCACTGTGGACACGGTGACCTCCTGCGCTCGTCGGTGGGCGTCGCTGGCAGCAAACCCGCCCGCCCCGGCCGGGGCTACCCCTTTCCGGGGGTAGCGGGGCCAGCCGGACGATTCGGATGATACGCCCTCGCCAGCGTCCCACCTGGTGCGAAGAACGGCAGGTCCGAGCTCAACGAGGAGCCTCGATGTCCAGTTCGCAACACAGTGCCACCCCGCCCGTCCCGCTGTGGCGGGTCGCGGCAGCCAGCTGTGCCGGCACGACCATCGAATTCTACGATTTCTTCATCTACGGCACCGCCGCCGCGCTGGTGTTCCCCAAGGTCTTCTTCCCGGCACTGGGTTCCACGGCCGGCACGGTGGCCTCGTTCGCCACGTTCGCGGTGGCGTTCGTCGCCCGCCCGGTCGGCGCCATCGTGTTCGGTCACTTCGGTGACCGGATCGGCCGCAAACGCACGCTGATCTCGACCCTGCTGCTGATGGGTGTCGCGACCGTCCTCATCGGCCTGCTACCCGAGGCGGAGACGATCGGCGTCGCCGCGCCGATCGCCCTGGTCGTGCTGCGTTTCGCGCAGGGCTTCGCCGTCGGCGGCGAGTGGGCAGGGGCGACGCTGCTGACCGCGGAGTACGCGCCGAAACACCGGCGCGGGTTCTACGGCGTCTTCCCCCAGATCGGCCCGGCGATCGCGTTCGCCCTGTCCAGCGGCACGTTCCTGGCGACCGGCCTGATCATGGGCGACACCGACGAGGCGTTCCTGTCCTACGGCTGGCGGATCCCGTTCCTGTTCTCGATCGTGCTGATCCTGGTGGGGCTCTACGTCCGGATGAGCATCGAGGAGACCCCGGCGTTCCGCGAGGCGCAGACCCGGGCGCGGGCCGAGGCGAACTCGCTCGACCGGGCCAGGCGGATGCCGTTCCTGGAGGCGATCCGCGCCCAGCCGCGCGAGGTGCTGCTCTCCGCCGGTGCGCTGACCATGCTGTTCGCGTTCTTCTACATGGGAACCGCCTACCTGACCAGCTACGGCACCAACCCGAACGGCGCCGGGCTGTCCCGCCCGGTCGTGCTGGGCATCGGTATCGGTGCCGCGGTCCTGTTCGGACTCACCACCATGGCCGCCGGGATGCTGTCGGACCGGTTCGGGCGCCGCAACGTCATCCGCGTCTCCTGCGTGGCGGGCATCGTGTGGGCACTGGTGCTGTTCCCGCTGCTGGACACCGGCAGCGCCACCGCATTCGCCGTCGGGCTGTCCGGCACGCTGGTGATCTTCGCAGTGTCCTACGGCCCGGCCGGTTCGTTCCTGCCCGAACTGTTCACCGCGCGGCACCGCTACACCGGCGCCGGGCTGGGCTACAACCTCGCCGGCGTACTCGGCGGTGCGATCCCGCCGCTGGTCGCCCCCGGGCTCGCCGCGTCGTTCGGCAGCATCGCCATCGGCGTCATGCTCTCGCTGACCGGCGTGCTGTCACTGGTCTGCGTTTCCGCGCTGGCCGAGACCCGCGACCGAGCCCTCGAACACGAACAGCCCCGGCACGGCGAGCCCACCGCCGCCTGACCACCCCGCCCGGAAGGACCGTGATGCCGACCAACCACGAGATCTACCGCGAGTCCCGGGACCGTCTCGTCGCCCTGCACGGCGACCACGAGAAGGCCGTCGCGGACTTCACCTGGCCCGTCCTCGACGGCCCGTTCCAGTGGGCACACGACTGGTTCGACGTCATCGCCGACGGTGAACAGCAGACGGCGCTGCACATCGTCGAGGAGGACGGCTCCGAGGCGTCGTGGAGCTACGACACCATGCGGCGGCGCTCCAACCAGGTCGCCCGCTGGCTCGCCGGGCACGGGGTGCGCAGGGGCGACAGCGTCCTGATCATGCTGGGCAACCGGGTCGAGCTGTGGGAGTCGATGCTCGCGGTGATGAAGCTCGGCGCGGTGATCATGCCGACGACCACCGCGCTGGGCGCCGTCGACCTGCCCGGCAGGCTCGACCGCGGCGAGGCCCGGCACCTCATCGTCGACTCGGCCTGCGCGCACAAGTTCGACGGGCTGGCCGGCGACCGCACCCCGATCGCCGTCGGCGAGCCGGTGTCCGGATGGCTGAACTTCGCCGACTCGCACTCCGCGGACGACGCACCCGTCGAGCATCCCGGCACGACCGCGGACGACCGGCTGCTGCTGTACTTCACCTCCGGCACGACCAGCCTGCCGAAGCTGGTCGAGCACACGCAGGCGTCCTACCCGGTCGGGCACCTGACCACCATGTACTGGCTGGGCATCCGCCCCGGCGACGTGCACCTCAACATCAGCTCGCCCGGCTGGGCCAAGCACGCGTGGAGCTGCCTGTTCGCCCCGTGGATCGCCGGCGCGACGATCTTCGTCCACAACTACGGCCGGTTCGACGCCGCGACGCTGCTCGGCCAGCTCCGGGAGAAGGGCGTCACGACGTTCTGCGCGCCGCCGACGGTCTGGCGGATGCTGATCAAGGCGGACCTCTCCGGCGGGCCCGGCACCCTGCGGGAGGTCGTCGCCGCCGGGGAACCGCTCAACCCGGAGATCATCGAACAGGTCCGGGCGGCCTGGGGCCTGACCCTGCGGGACGGGTTCGGCCAGACCGAGACCACCGCGTCGGTCGGCAACACGCCGGGGTCGGTGGTCAAGCCGGGGTCGATGGGACGGCCGTTGCCCGGCGTTCCGGTGGTGCTGGTCGACGAGGTGACCGGCGAGGTCTCCGACACCGAGGGCGAGATCTGCATCGACCTGTCCCGGCGCCCGGTCAGCCTCATGGTGGGCTACCTCGACATGCCGGAGAAGACGGCCGAGGTCACCGAGGGCGGCTTCTACCACACCGGGGACACCGCGACCCGCGACGAGGACGGCTACCTGTTCTACGTCGGCCGCACCGACGACGTGTTCAAGGCATCGGACTACAAGGTCTCGCCGTTCGAGCTGGAAAGCGTGCTGCTGGAACACCCGGCCGTCACCGAGGCCGCCGTCGTGCCCCAGCCGGACCCCGTGCGGCTGGCCGTGCCGAAGGCCTACGTCACGCTGTCGGCCGGGTGGGAGCCGGACCGGGACACCGCGCTGGCCATCCTCCGGCACGCCCGCACGAACCTGGCCCCCTACCTGCGGATCCGCAGGCTGGAGTTCGGCGACCTGCCGAAGACGATCTCCGGGAAGATCCGCCGGGTGGAGCTACGCCGCCGCGAACGTGAGGAGGCCGGCGCGGTCGCGCGGACCGAGTGGCGCGACGACCAGTTCCCCGAGCTGAGGAGCTAGGACAGCCGGACCCAGCCGCCGAGGTTCTCGTCATCGGTGCCCAGCAGCATGGAGTCGCCGGACCGGCCGAGCAACGTGAGCGCCTCGATCTTGCGACCGGGGTAGGTGGCCATGGTGCGCGGCTTGTCCAGCAGGGTGACCTCGGGGCCGTCGGCGAGCTGGCCGATCACGTGCACCGCCGAGGCGAACGGGCCGTCGTCACCGGGATCGGAGGCCGAGGACACGACGAGCCGTCCGTTCGCGGTGACGTCCAGGTCCGAGATGTGCCGGACGTGCGTGGCCGGGGACGGCGCGCGGAACGTCACCGACCGGGCTGGGCCGAACGTCAGGTCGTCGACGTCGAACTCCGCGCTGTACAGCGTGCTCGGGCGAGCGTCCTGGCCGCGGTCGGCCCACAGCGCGACCGTCCGGTCCCGCTGCGCGACGAGCGCGAAGGACTCGTAGTCGTCTCCCGGCTGCCCGGCGGGCAGCGTGAAGGTGCCCAGCACCGACACCGCGCCGGACTCGAGCTTGATGTGGAACCCCTTGCCACCGCTGGCCAGCGTGACGTACTCACCCGGGCGGCCCGGCACCGGGTCGATGGACTCCAGGTCGACCGGCAGCTCGCCACGCCACGCCAGCGGTTCGACCGCCGGAGCCCGGCCGGGCCGCCAGGTCAGCCGGGCGATCCGGTTCTCCCCCGGCTTCTTGTTGTCCCGCACGACCAGCGCGTCGATCCGCCGGTCGGACCGCTCGACGACGGCGACACCGCTGACGCCGGACCTGATGTCCGCGCCGACCTGGACCCACGACGAGCCGGCACCGGCGACCGGCGTGAAGGCGAGGACACCGGCCACGGCCAGCAACCCGACGAGCATCCGGCGCATCCTCCACCTGCTTCTTCGACGATCAGTAGATCGTCAACGACTATCGCAGCTCCCTATTCCGGTCAACGGATTGACACCGAGCCTTGGTAAGTTCAGACTAACGGTTAGTGGAAACTTACGATGTTGACGGGTGGGGCGTGCTCGGCGACCGCACCCGGCGCGTGATCTTCGAGCGCGTCGCGGCGCGGGCGCAGACGGTCGGTGAACTGGCGGCGACGTTGCCGGTCAGCCGGCCGGCCGTCTCACAGCACCTGAAGGTGCTCAAGGACGCCGGATTGGTCGCCGACCAGCCGGTGGGCAACCGGCGAATCTACCGGGTGGATCCCGACGGGCTGGCCGCGTTCCGGGCACAGCTCGACAGCTTCTGGACGAGAACTTTGGCGGCGTACAAGCGATCCGCCGAGCAGGACGACGCAGGAGAATCGATGGCCGCACAAACTGGACAGGAAACGGTCCGTACGCAGATCGTCGTGGAGGCGTCCATTGAGGACGCGTTCCGCGTGTTCACCGAGAGGTTCGGCGACTTCAAGCCGCCGGAGCACAACATTCTCGGTGTCGAGCTGGCGGAAACGGTGTTCGAACGCCGGGTGGGCGGGCACATCTACGACCGCGCGGTCGACGGCAGCGAGTGCCGCTGGGCGCGGGTACTGGCCTACGAGCCGCCGAACCGGGTCGTGTTCAGCTGGAACCTCGACCCGCGGTGGCAGATCGAGTCCGATCCGGACCGGACCAGCGAGGTCGAGGTGCGGTTCGTCGCCGAGACGCCGCGGCGTACCCGGCTGGAGCTGGAGCACCGGCACATCGAGCGGCACGGCGACGGCTGGGAGGCCGTCGCGGGCGGCGTCGGCAGCGACGGCGGCTGGCCGCTGTACCTGCGGCGCTTCGCCGGCCTGTTCGGCCAGGACTCCTGACCGCCGGGCCGGACCGGGCCTTGCCGTGAAGGGGGCCCTCACGGCGTCTCATGCCGTGAGGGCCCCCTTCACGGCAGTGTCACGGGGTGACGGTGGGCTCCGGCTTCCCGGCCCGGGGTTCGAGCACTTCCCGTGGACCTCTCCGGCGAGCCAGGAAGAAGTAGGTCAGCGCGCCGAGGAACAGCAGGATCGAGACCCAGACGTTCACCCGGACTCCGAACACCGGCGTCGCCGGGTCGGTACGCATCAGCTCGATCCAGGTCCGCCCGAGCGTGTACGCCGCGACGTACAGGGCGAACGCCCGGCCGTGACCGAGGCGGCGTTTGCGGTCCACATACACCACCACCGCGGCGACACCCAGATTCCAGAGCAGTTCGTAGAGGAACGTCGGATGTACCGGGCTCTCCGCGAGCGGGATACCGTTGGAGATGCCGTTGAGCTGGTCGGGCTCGCCGTTGGCGTTGACGCGGTGGTAGATCTCCAGGCCCCACGGGAGCGTGGTGTGCGCGCCGTACAGCTCCTGGTTGAAGTAGTTGCCGAGCCGGGCGATGGCGTGCCCGACCGCGATGCCCGGCGCGACCGCGTCGGCGAACACCGGCAGCGGCACCCCCTTGCGCCTGCAGCCCAGCCACGCTCCGACCGCGCCGAGGGCGATCGCACCCCAGATGCCGAGGCCGCCCTCCCAGATGTACAGCGCGCGGACCGGGTCCTTGCCTTCCCCGAAATACTGGTGGTAGTCGGTGATCACGTGGTAGATCCGGCCGCCGATCACGCCGAACGGCACGGCGAACACGGCGACGTCGGCCACCGTCCCGGCGGCCCCGCCCCTGGCCATGAGGCGCTTCTGGCCCCACCAGATGGCGACGACGATCCCGAGGACGACGAACACCGCGTAGGCGCGAACCGGGATGGGGCCGAGTTCCCACACGCCCCGCGGTGGACTGGGAATGGTCGCCAGAAACGTCGTCACGGGGCCACACGGTAGCGGTCAGGACGCCGCCCGGTCCGGGAAAAAACGAAACCGAGACCAACTCAGCCGATCCGGAACGTCCACGCCCACTTCCCCGCCGCTCGCGCGGCGTCGGGCACGTCGATCATCAGCTTGCCGCCCTGCTTCGTCCACTTCAGACTGTGACCGGGGAAGCCGAGCATGGTGATCCGGTCGCCGTCGCGGATGGGCACCGGCGCGTCCACCACGATCTGGCTGCCCGGCGGCTCCAGCGAGGTGATGTAGAAGGCCTCGTTCTGCTTCACCGAGAACCGCAGCGGGCCCTGCTGTGCCATGCGTGCCCAGTAGGTCGTCCCGTGGATCGACTCGCCGTTCACCCGCAGCCACTCGCCCGCCTCCCGCAGCCGGGTCTGCATGATCTCCGGGATCGAGCCGTCCGCACGCGGTCCGATGTCCAGCAGGAAGTTGCCGTTCTTGCTGTTGGTGTCCACCAGCGTGTCGACGACCTCGTCGGCGGTCATGTACATGTGGTCCGGCGTCGCCCGGTTGTAGCCGTAGGACCGCGGATCCAGGCCGCGGCTGGTCTCCCACTTCTTCACCACGGTGTCCGGATACGTCGTGTACTCGGGCGTGGTGAAGTCGTGGGTGGGGATGCCGCAGCGGTCGTCGACCGTCACGTCCTTGGGATCGGGACGGTTCTTGGCACGGTTGAAGTACTCGGCGAGCACCGAGCGGCTGTCGTTGACCCCGCCGATGTCGCACCAGATCACGTCCGGGTCGTACTGCCGCACGATCTCCCGCATCTGCGGGCCCTGGTAGTCACGCACGTAGTCCTTGCCAGCCTGGTAACCGGTGTACGGCTCGTCGGCGCCGGTGTACGGGTTGCGTGGACCGTGCCCCATCCAGGGATTGTCCGGGTTGTACCACTCGGGCATCGAGAAGTAGAGGCCGTTGCGCAGCTCCGGGGTGTACCGGCGGGACGCGTCGAACAGTTCCTTCACCAGGTCGCGGCGCGGACCCAGGTCGACCGAGTCGCGGCCGGACACCTTGGAGTCGTAGAGCGCGAATCCCTCGTGGTGCTTGGAGGTCAGCACGTAGTACTTCGCTCCGGCTGCCTGGATCAGTTCAGCCCACGCCCGGGGGTCGTACCTGTCCGCGGTGAACCCGGGAATGAACCGGTCGTAGCTGAAGTTCTCGCCGTAGGTCTTCGCGTGGTGGGCGTACACCGGGTTGTTCCTGTCCTCCATCCAGCGCCAGTACCACTCGGCGTACTGCTCGCCCGGCGGCGACCAGGCGGGCACCGAGTAGAGGCCCCAGTGGATGAAGATGCCGAACTTGGCGTCGTCGAACCAGTACGGCGACTCGTGGGTGCCCAACGACGCGTCGGTCGGCTGGTAGTCGGGGACGCCGAGGGTGAACCGGACCGGCTGCTCGGCCCGCAACCGCCTGCCCTGGGCCACCACCGTGCCGTCCACGACGGTGTTCGCCGGCGCCGTGGTGCGCACGATGCCGATGCGGACCCTGGCCTGTTCGCCCGGGCCGAGCCTGCGGACCAACGCGGGCCGGACGGTCCGCGCACCGGCCACCTCGGCCCGCACGGTGATCCCGTCCCGCTCGGTGATCCACTCGGTGCCGAGATTGGTCACGGTGGCCTCGACAGCCTGGACACCACCGGGCAGCGACTTCGTGGTGGACCGCGATCCACGCAACGCCAACGTCTTGCCCGCGCCCGCGGGCTGCGCACTCAACGCGAACACGTGCAGGCTCGACTGGTTCGGCTGCGCGGGCTTCGTCGTCGGCAGGGTGACGGCGACGGCGTCCCGGCCTGCGTCGATCCACACCTGGGCAGCCGAGATCGAGACCGCGTGCTGGTCGGTCCCGCCGGGCGTGTACCGGAACGGCGCGGTGATCGCGCCGGACCCGCCGTACCAGTCCGGGCCGGACAACGTCGCGGTGGTCGTGCCGCCGTCGGCGTAGTGCACGGTCGCCGGACCGGACGCGGCGCCGTAGCTGCTGGCGACCAGGAAGTGCGCCGAGTGGTACCGGCCCGGCCTGAGCTCGATCCGCTGGCCGAGTGCCACGACGTTGTTCTTCACACCGGCCGCACCGGACGGGAAGGTGAAGTCGATGCCGTCGACCGACGTCCGGCCGCTGGGCAGTCCCTCGGCGGGGAAGGTGTTACCCGAGCCGTCGAAGTTGCCGTCCCGTGCCGATGCCGAGTCGATGCCGTCGTTGTCGAAGTAACCGTCGAGCGGCACGATGACCGCGGCCGGTGCCGCGGTGGCCGCCGGGCGGTCGTCCGCGTTGGCGGCCGGGATCGCGGCGGCGAGCAGGGTGCCGGTGGCCAGCAGGACGAGCGTTCGTCTGGGTCGCATGGGCGTGCACCCTCCGTTGACAGTCATCCGACCTATTGATGCTGCTTCGCCCGCATGTGCTCAGTCAATACGACAAACGTGCACTATTCATCAGATGTCCCGCTGGCGAGGGAGCTGGCCCCCGCTCGGGAGGGAGGCCGAAGGCCCCGCGCATGCCCATGCTGAGGACGGCGGGCTTTCGGAAAGGAAACCGGGATGTCGGTGAACCTCACACGGCGCACAGCCTTCGGTCTGTTCGCGGCAGCTGGAATCCAGGCGCTGGGGGCTGCGCCGGCGCACGCCGCCACGCGGGTCGCCCTGCCCCGGCCGACGGGTCCGCACGGCGTGGGCCGCGCGGCGGTGCGTGTGGTGGACTGGTCCCGGACCGACCCGTGGGATGCCGACGTGCCGTACCGGGAGCTGATGGTCAGCTTCTGGTATCCGGCCGACGGCGGCGGCGAACCGGCCCGGTACCTCGGGCCCGCCGCGACGGCGACCGTGTCCGGCAACCTCGCCGACTGGGCGCAGGTGCCCGCGGGGCTGGGAACCGTCGACATCCGCGGACGGGACGGCGCACGGCTGCTGCCCGCGAAACGCAGGCCGGTGCTGCTGTTCTCACCGGGACATCTCGCGCCCCGCGAGCTGAACACGATGCTGGTCGAGGATCTGGCCAGCCACGGCTACGTCGTCGTGACCGTCGACCACACCCGCGAGACCGCCGTCGACTTCCCCGGCGGGCGGGTCGTCCCCCGGACGGTTCCGGTGCCCACCGTGGAGACCGTCACCGAGTTCAACCGGTCCACGATCGCCGCCAGGGTGGCCGACGTGCGCACGGTGCTGGACCGGCTGGACTGGCTCGCGGACGGCCGCGGCTGCGGCGACGGGCCCCTGCCGGCGGGGCTGGGCCGGTCGCTCGACCTGTCCCGGATCGGGATGTTCGGCCACTCCGGTGGCGGCGCGACCACCGCGGAGGCGATGTACCACGACGACCGGATCCGCGCCGGAGCCGTGGTCGACAGCGGGCTGGCCTACGACCTGCACGGCAAGGTGCTGCCACCGGTGGCGCGGCACGGCCTGGACCGGCCGGTCCTGTTGTACTGCAGCGAACAGGCCAACCCGACCCACCTCGCCGATCCGTCGATCGCCTCGTTCTGGAAACACCACCGCGCCTGGAAACGCGACCTCCGGGTCGCTGGTTCCCACCACATTTCCTTCGCCGACTACGAACCGCTGCTGCCCGCGCTGCTCGCCGCGGGCGCCGTCCGGCTCGAACCCGGGCAGACGGCGGACGCCTACCTCACCACGCAACTGGGGCGCACGGCGCCGGGCAGGGTCGTCACGGCCACCCGGACGTACCTGCGGGCGTTCTTCGACCTGCATCTGCGCGACCGGCCCACCCGGTTGTTCGACGGTCCGCACCCCGCCTGCCCGGAGGTCGAGTTCATCGGCGACGCGTAATTCGTGACGTCCCGCTCGTGGCAGGCTGACAAGTTCGGTGACCACTCGGTTTTCGTGAATTGACGCTGTGCGATGGATCGGTTTCCATCCTTGGCAGCAGGCGCCTCGTCAGTCACGTTCCGACTCAATGTGGAGTGCCGCATGTCCATTTCCCGCCGCCGCGGGCTGATCGCCACCGTAACCCTGGTCGCCGCCGCGTTGTCGATCGCGCCGGCGACCGCCGACACCACCTCGGTCTACACCGCTCCGGCGACGTTGCCCGCAGGCCAGAACGGGGACGTGATCAAATCCCAGCCGTCGAACTATCCCGGCGCCAAGTCGACGCGGATCCAGTATTTGTCCAGGGACAACAAGAACAAGCCGGTCGCCGTCAGCGGCACGGTCCTGGTGCCGTCCAATCCGTGGACCGGCCCCGGTGAGCGGCCGATCGTGGCCTACGCGCCGTTCACGTTCGGCATGGGCGCCCAGTGCGCGCCGTCGAAGACCCTGGCGGGCGAAGGTGCCAGGGACATGGTGTCCGGTTTCCAGGCGACCTTCGTCAACGCGTTGCTGGGAAAGGGATTCGCGGTGGCGCAGACCGACTACATCGGACCGTGGGTCGAGGGCAGCGGTGACCACCCGTACGTGATGCGGCTGTCCGAGGCACACACGGTGCTCGACGTGATCCGAGCGGCGCAACGGCTTCCCGGCACCGGACTGCCCGCGAACGGACCGGTCGGTATCGCGGGCTACTCCGAAGGCGGCAGCGCTGCCGCCGCGGCGGCCGAACTCGCCGCGACCTACGCGCCGGAGCTGAAGGTCAAGGGCGTCTACTCCGGCGCGCCGCCCGCGGACAAGGCCGTGCTGGCCAAGTCGCTGGACGGCGGTATGTACGTGGCGTTCCTCGGTTACGCGCTGATCGGCATCAACCAGGCCTACCCCGAGGCGAAGCTGATGGACCTGGCCAACCCGGCGGGTGTGCAGCTGTTCCAGCAGGCCAAGCAGACCTGCACGCTGCCCGCGGTCTTCCAGTTCATGTACAAGCAGAGCAGGACGCTGACCAAGAACGGCCAGCCGGTGGCGTCCTTCCTCGCCCAGCCGCCGTTCGACGCCATCGTCGCGGAGAACCGGATCGGCACCATCAAACCGGCGATGCCGACCATGGTCCAGCACAGTCCGCTGGACGACGTCATCCCGGTCGCGGTCGGCAAGCAGATGGCCAAGGACTGGTGCGCCAAGGGCGCCAACGTCCAGTGGAAGGACCTCGTGTCGTTCTCGCCGATCCTCTCGCACGCGCTGGGCATGCAGAGCGCGGCCGGTGAGGCGGCCGCGTGGCTGACGACCGTGTTCAACGGCCAGGCGGGCAGCGGCAACTGCGGCAGGTTCTGAGCGACCGGGTGACGCGGGTCACGGAATGCGGGCTGATCTTCAGCGCTACAGACAGGTAGAAGCCGCCCAACCCGGAGGAGAGACCATGTCCGCCACCCCGCAGGAAACGTCCACGCTGGCCGTGCCGGCGCTCGACGACTTCGACTTCGAGCTCACCGACGGCGCGGCCTGCAACATCGACGACCCGGACTGCGAAGCCTGCCAGTAAGCCGGGCGCCAGGCGGGCACACGCCGGTGCCGTGAAGGGGGCCCTCACGGCATGAGACGCCGTGAGGGCCCCCTTCACGGCACATTTATTGAATGAGCCTCAGTCAGGCTGTTAGACCCGCTCGGCGGCGTCGAGCGGGTCCGCACGCCGTTCCTCCGCGGGTTTGGTTCGCGGCCGGCCCGGCGATCGGCGCTGGCTCATTCTTCGCAGCGTACTTGCCGGGCCGGGGCGCTATCGTTGCGGCCGATGGCCAGAACCGAGCTGTACGACGAGATCGGCACCGGCTACTCGCTGGGCAGGCGCACCGATCCCCGGTGGATGACCGCCATCGCCGCCGCACTCGGAGAGGCTCGTTCGGTCATCGACGTCGGCGCCGGCACGGGTTCCTACGAGCCGGACGGCCGGACGGTGCTCGCCGTCGAGCCCTCCGGCGAGATGATCCGGCAGCGGCCGCGTCACGCGGGCCCAGCCGTCCGTGCGGTCGCCGAGGCCCTGCCGGTCCGCGACCACGCGGCGGACGCCGTGCTGGCCGTGCTCACCGTCCACCACTGGACCGACTGGCGGCGCGGGCTCGCGGAGCTGCGCCGGGTGGCTCCGCGTCAGGTCGTGCTGGCCTACGACACCCGGCGGCACACCGAGTTCTGGTTCGTCCGCGAGTACGTACCCGAGATCGCCGACCTCGAACTCGGCAGGCCGTCGGCACCCGACATCGCCGACGAGCTGGCCGCCGACCGCATCGTTCCCCTGCCACTGCCCTGGGACTTCACCGACGGCGTGTTCCCCGCCTACTGGCGGCGCCCGGCCGCCTACCTCGACCCACGGGTGCGCCGCGGCTGCTCGGCACTCGCGCAGACCGATCCCGCCGCCGTCGACCGGGGCCTGCGAGCGCTGCGCGACGACCTCGACTCCGGCCGCTGGCACGAACGTCACCGCGACCTGCTCGGCCTCGACGAGTGGGACGCCGGGTTCCGCCTGATCGTCGCGGGCGCCTAGGAAATCGACCGGAGTGGCAGGCGAAGCCGGTCGACGGCCCGCGCCGTCCGCTCGTCCACGGGGTGGAAGACGACGAGCTGCTGGGCGTCGGCGGGAAGTTCGAGCGTCTCCCGGCGCAGTTCCAGCCGGTGCCCCGCCGGGTGATCGAGCCGGAGCGGCCCACGCCGCGGCACCGCGTGGCGGTTGAGGCGGCTGCTGAAGCCGGGACCGGCGACCGGGGTGAGTTCGGAGATGAGCCACTCGGAGTTCTCGACGGACGGCGCCAGCCACAGGTCGAAGGCCTGCTCGTCGGCGACGTCGTCCCAGTCGGCGAAGAACGTCCGTGCCCGGGGGTCGGTGAAGACGTAGCGGGTGAGGTTCGGCGGGTCGGCGTCGAGCAGGCCGGTGCCGCTGATGATCGACTCGTAGCCGCTGGTGCGGGCGAGGACGTCACCGAGCCGGTTGGTCACGACGGCGATGCCCGGTTCGAGGAGCCGCAGGGTGTCCAGGACGGACTGCCGCACCCGGCGGTCCGGTGGCACGGGGCGGATCCGGGCCGGGCACTGGTCGCTGGTGATCTTCACCAGGTAACGCAGGTGGTTGCGTTCGGCGGGATCGAGGCTGAGCGCGTCGGCCAGCGCGTTGACGACCGCCGCCGACGGATTGCGGTCCCTGCCCTGCTCGATGCGGGTCAGGTACTCCACGCTGATGCCGGCCCGGGTGGCGAGATCCACCCTGCGCAGGCCGGGCGAGCGGCGGCGGCCGCGGTCCGGCAGCCCCAGCGACTCCGGCTGGAGACTGTCCCGCTTGGCGCGGATGAAGTCCCCCAGCGGCTTGCCCACGCGATCAGTCTAGGACTCCATCCGGTACCGAGGGTGGCCGTGCGAGGGCCAGCCTGGGCACGGCCTGGTTGCCGCCCCGGCCGCGCCCGATCGTGGTGCGCATGGAGAACAGGCGGCGTTCCGGCCGGGTACTGCTGGTGTGGGCACTGCTGGTGGTGGCGGCGAACCTGCGCCCCGCCCTCACCGGCGTCGGGCCGGTGCTGGACCGGGTACAGGCCGAGCTGGGCCTGACCCCGGCCGTGGCCGGCCTGCTGAACACGCTGCCATTGCTGGCGTTCGCGGTCGTGTCGCCTGCGGTTCCGTGGCTGGCGGCGCGCTGGGGACCGGAACGGCTGCTCACGGCGGCGCTCGTGGTGCTGACGCTCGGGATCGGGCTGCGGTGGGTGGCGTTGTTCGCCGGAACCGTGTTGATCGGGGCGGGCATCGCCGTCGGCAACGTGTTGCTGCCGAGCCTGATCAAACGCGACTTCCCCACCAGGATCGGGCTGCTGACCAGCGCGTACGCCACCGTGATGGGCGGCGTCGCCGCGGTGGCCTCCGGCGTCGCGGTGCCGGTCAGCGAGGTCGCACCCGGCGGGTGGCACACCGCGCTGGGGTGCTGGATCGTGCTCGCGCTGGTGGCCGTCGCGCTGTGGCTGCCCCGGTCGCGGGCACCGCGGGCGCCGGGCACCGTGCGCGGTCACCGGCTGCCGTGGGGTTCCGGGCTGGCGTGGGCGGTCACCGCGTTCATGGGCCTGCAGTCGCTGGGCTTCTACGTCGCCGTGACGTGGCTGCCGACGGTGTTCCAGGACAGCGGGGTGAGCGCCGCGGCGGCGGGCTGGCTGCTGTTCCTGTTCCAGGCGGTCGCGGTGCTGACCAGCCTGGCGGTGGCACCCGCACTGCGCCGGGCCCGCGACCAGCGCGGGGTGGCGACCGTCTGCTCGGCCGTCGTCCTCGCCGGCTACGCCGGGCTGCTCGCGGTGCCGGAATGGGCGTTGCTGTGGAGCGTGGTGCTCGGGCTGGGCGGCGGTGCCTGCCTGGTGCTCGCGCTGGCGTTCCTCAGCCTGCGCGCCCCGGACCCGGCCGCGGCCGGTGCGTTGTCGGCGATGGCGCAGTCGGTCGGCTACCTGCTGGCCGCCGCCGGGCCGGTGCTGTTCGGCCTGCTGCACACCGCCGGTTCCGGCTGGACGGCGCCGATCGTCCTGATGTGCGTCACGGCGGCCGGTCAGCTCGTCGTCGGGCTGGTGGCTGGCCGCGGCACGGTGACGCGTCCGGTCGCGGCCTGACGCGCACGTATCGTGGCTGTGTGGAGCTACGGACGCTGCGGTACTTCGTGGCCGTCGCCGAGGAACGGCACGTCGGCAGGGCCGCCGCCCGGCTGCACATGAGCCAGCCACCGCTGAGCAGGGCGATCCAGCGGCTGGAGGCCGACCTCGGCGCGGCGTTGTTCGACCGGTCGCCCACCGGCGTCACGCTGACCCCGGCCGGGGCGGTGCTGCTGGACGAGGCCCGCGTGCTGCTCGACCACGCCGAGCGGATCCGGGAACGAGTGGCAGGCACCGCGACCCTCACCGTCGGAATCCTCGGCGACAGCACCGATCCGCACGCCACCCGGCTGGCGAACGCATACCGCGCGAGGCATCCGGGTGTCGGCGTCCGGATCCGCGACGCCGACCTGGCCGATCCCACCTGCGGGCTGCGTGCCGGGCTGGTGGACGTCGCGCTGACCCGCGCGCCGTTCGACGAGACCGGCCTGACGGTGCGGCACCTGCGCGCCGACCCGGTCGGCGCGGTGCTGCGGACGGACGACCCGCTGGCCGGCCGGGACAGCCTGACGCTGGCCGACCTCGCCGGGCGCCGCTGGTTCCAGTTCCCGAGCGGGACCGACCCGGTCTGGCAGGCGTACTGGAACGGCGGCGAACCACGGGAGGGCCCGGTGGTGCGGGTCGTCCAGGAGTGCCTGCAGGCCGTGCTCTGGAACGCCACGGTGGGGATGACCCCGCTCGGGCACGACCTGCCGGAGAACCTGACCGCCGTCCCGGTGACCGACATGGCGCCGAGCCGGGTGGTGGCGGCGTGGAAGGACGGTGACGCGAACCCGCTGATCCGCTCGTTCGCCCGGATCGCCACGGCCGCCTACCGTTGACCCGGGCCGCGAGCCTGGCACAGTCGGCACCATGTCCTTCGAGGAACTTCCGGACTGGCTGCCGTCCTGGTGCCGCGAGCACCTCGGTGCCGCACCCGCCGACGTGTTGTTCGGGCGGGAGGGGGTCTCGGCCGTGTGCGGCCTGCGGCTGAGTGACGGCACGGAGGTCGTGGTCAAGGCGCGTCCCGACGACGGGCGGGCCGGGTCGTGTGTCGCCGCCCAGGCCCAGCTCGCCGAGCGGGGATTCCCCTGCCCCCGGCCACTCACGCCGGTGACCGGCGTCGGTCCGCTGGCCGTGCACGCCGAGGAGCACCTGCCCGGCGGTGACATGCTGCGCGGGGACTCACCGGAGGTGGCCGTCCGCTACGCGGAGGTGTTCGCCCGGCTGATGGCCGAACTGGCCGGCGTGACCGTCCCGCCACCGCTGCCGAATCCACGCTGGGCACGGTGGGACCACGCGGACCCCGGGCTGTGGCCGGCGATCGGGTTCCTCGACGAGAGGGACCAGAGTGCCGTGCCGGCGCACGTCACGGAGACCGCCGTGCGGGTCCGGCGCCGCCTGCTGGCCGCGCGGCTGCCGTGCGTGCTGGGTCACGCCGACTACGAAGCGCAGAATTTGCGCTGGCACGGCGGCCGGATCCGGGTGGTGCACGACTGGGACAGCCTGGGGTGGCAGCCGGAAGCGGCACTGGCGGGAGCCGCGAGCGAGACGTTCGTCAACACCGGTGCGCCGAGCCTGCCACCGATCGAGAGTTCGGCGGCGTTCCTGACCGCCTACCAGGAACTGCGCGGCCGTGCCTTCACCGCCGAGGAACACGAGGTCGCGTGGGCGGCCGGGCTGTGGACGGCTGCCCACAACGCCCGGTGGGAGGCACTGCACGGCAGCCGCCCGCTGTCCATCGACACGCTCCGGGACCAGGCTGCCGAACGCCTCCGCCGCGCGAATGCCTAGACGTGTGCGCGCACTCCCTGCGTGCCGAACAGGATCAGCAGCTCCACCGCGCCGCCGTCGGCGCTGCCCAGCCAGTGCGGCACGGACGTGTCGAACTCCGCCGCCTCCCCGGGCGGCAACGTCAGATCCCGCTCGCCGACGATCAGCCGCAGCCGTCCATTGAGGACATACAGCCATTCGAACCCGTCGTGGGTCTGCGGAGTCGGTTCGAGTGGTTCCGGGCGTGCCGGGATGATCATCTTGAACGCGTGTACCCCACCCGGCCGCCGGGACAGTGGCACGAACGTCATGCCGTACCGGTGGATCGGCTTGAGGTGGATCCGCGGGTCGCCGGTGCGTGGAGCGCCGACGAGGTCGTCCAGCGGGACGTCGTAGGTCCGGGACAGCGGCAGCAGCAGTTCCAGGGTGGCCCGGCGCTGCCCGCTCTCCAGGCGGGACAGCGTGCTCTCCGAAACGCCGATCGTCGCGGCGAGGTCGGCGAGCGTGATACCGCGGTCGCGGCGCAGGGCGCGCAGCCGTGCCCCTACCGCGTCGAGTACCTCGTCATCGGTGTCCACGACGGCCAGCTTGCCAGAACCGCAAGTTTCCGTGCCAGCTCGGCGGATGCCTGCCAACACTGGGCTCGTGCCGACCGAAGGAGCCCCGATGAACACCACCGATGCCGTCACGTTCTGGGACGGTGTCCACGCCGCGCGGACCGTCCAGGACCCGCGGCCCAACGCCCGCCTCACCGAGGTGGTCACCGGCCTGCCGCCCGGTGACGCGCTCGACCTCGGCTGTGGTGCGGGCGGCGACGCGCTGTGGCTGGCCGAGCGGGGATGGCGGGTCACCGCCGTCGACGTCTCCGCCGTCGCGGTCGACCGGCTCGCCGGACTCGCCGGTGACCGGCTCACCGTCGAGCGGCACGACCTGCGGGAGTCGTTCCCGCGCGGCCGGTTCGACCTGATCTGCGCGCACTACCTGCACACGCCGCTGGAACTGGACAGGACGGCCGTCCTGCGCTCGGCAGCACGCGCACTGCGTCCGGGCGGGCGGCTGCTGATCGTCGACCACGGCTCGGCCGCGCCGTGGTCGTGGAACCAGGAGGCCCGTTTCCCGGGCCCGCGGGAGATCGCCGGGGACCTCGGCCTGGACCCCGCGAAGTGGACGATCGTGCGTGCCGACTCGCCGCGCCGGACGGCGACCGGTCCCGGCGGGCAGACCGCCGAGGTCACCGACCACGTCCTGCTCGTCCGCCGCAACCACCGCCGCGACGCCCCGCCACCCCGGACCGGAAACAGCGAGGCCGAGGTCCTGCGTGGCTTCCTCGACTACCTCCGGACGTCGGTCGCCGCGAAGGTCGACGGCGCGCCCGAACCGTCCGTGCGCTCGGCCGCGGTCCCCTCCGGCACGAACCTGCTCGGCCTGCTCAACCACCTGACCTTCGTCGAGCGCGCGATGTTCCTCGGCGAGGAGGTCGGCGACTGGCAGGCCACGTTCCGGGCGGACGCGGCGGACAGCGTGGCCGACGTCGTGGCCCGCTACCGGGAGGCCGTCGAGCGGGCGAACGACGTGCTCGACGGCTGCCCGGACCTCGGCGCACCCGTCCGGCCCGGCCGCGCCCCCAGCGTCCGCTGGGCACTGACTCACCTGATCGAGGAGACCGGCCGCCACGCGGGTCACGCGGACATCCTCCGCGAACTGATCGACGGCTCCACCGGCCGCTGACCGGCGCTGTCCCCCGTGCGAGCTACCCGCGGGTGTCCACCGCGTGGTGACGACTTCGGCCCTCCGGATCCGTAGCGTCCGGCGCGTCGAATCCCGTTACCTGGAGGGCACTGTGCTCCGTACTGTCAAGGCATCCGCGATCGCACTGAGCTGCGTCGTGGCCGGCGTCGGGCTCGCCGGCTGCGACGAGGCCGAGGCGTTCACCGGCACCAGGAAGCTCACCGTGGAGGGCAAGTCGGTGAACGTGTCCTGCTCGGGCAGTCCGGTGGAGGACCGGCCGGTCATCGTCCTGCTGCATGGCGGCGGCGACAGCCTGGACAAGCTGGCTGGCATCCAGCAGACGCTGAGCGCGACCGAGCGGGTCTGCTCCTACGACCGGCTCGGCGCGGGTGCCAGCGACCAGCCCGGCGAGCCGCAGACGTTCGACAGCACCGGGCGGATCCTGACCGGCGTGCTCGACCAGATCGCCGCCGACACCCCGGTCGTGCTGGCCGGGCACTCGCTGGGCGGGCTGATCGCGGGCCGGTACGCGCCCGATCATCAGGACCGGGTCGCGGGGCTGGTCCTGTTGGACGCCACGTCACCGACCCAGGGTGCCGACCTGGACAAGACGATCCCCGCGTCAGCCACCGGCTTGGGCGCCGAGCTGAAGGCGCAGACCGTCGCGGTCCTCCGCGGCGAGAACCCGGAGAGGCTCGCGGCGCCGGACGGGGATGTCCGGCCCGCCGGTGACATCCCGGTGGAGGTGATCCAGCACGGGAAACCGCACCTGGGCGTGGTTCCCGAGTATGGACCGGCGCTGGAGCGGGCGTGGTCCGAGGGGCAGGAGAAGTGGCGCGGGCTGTCCAGCCGCAGCAACCTGAGCACGGCCGCGAACAGCGGGCACTACATCTACGTCGACGAGCCCGACCTCGCCGTCGCGGCGATCCGGCGGGTCGCCGATCAGTCCTAAGCGGACAGTCCGTGCCGGAACGCGTAGACCACGGCCTGTACCCGGTCACGCAGCCCGAGCTTGGCGAGGATGCGGGAGACGAAGGTCTTGACGGTCTCCTGGCTGATCACCAGCGCTGCCGCGATCTCGCTGTTGGACAGGCCGTCGGCGATGAGCCGCAGGACCTCCAGTTCGCGGGGCGTCAGCGGGACGTCCGCCGGGTCGCCGTCGGCAGGCCGGATCCGGGTGGCGTAGGCGCCGACGAGCCTGCGGGTCACCTCGGGGTCGAGCAGCGCGGCGCCGGTCGCCACGGTCCGGATCCCGTGCAGCAGCTGGCCGGGCGGCGCGTCCTTGAGCAGGAACCCGCTCGCTCCGGCCCGCAGTGCCTGGTAGACGTACTCGTCGAGGTTGAAGGTGGTCACCACCAGCACCTTGGCCGGCCTGGCCACCCCGGCACCGGCCAGCAGGCGGGTCGCCTCGATGCCGTCGAGTTCCGGCATGCGCACGTCCATCACGACGACGTCCGGTTCGAGGCGGTGCGCGAGGTCGACCGCCGTCCGGCCGTCCCCGCACTCGCCGACGACCTCCATGTCGGGCTGGGCGTCGACGATCGTGACCAGGCCGGTGCGGATCAGCACCTGGTCGTCGCAGACCAGAACCCGGATCACGACGTGCTTCCCGCCGGGATGCGGGCACGCACGTAGAAGCCGCCGTCGCGGCGGCCCGCGCTGAAGTCGCCGCCGAGGTCACCGACCCGCTCGCGCAGGCCGTCGAGGCCGCGCCCGCTCCCGCCCGGCGACGCCGAACCGGCACCGTCCGTGCCGACCTCCACGGTGATGTCCCGTTCGCCGTGGTGCACCTGGACCGAGGTGGGGCGGCCGTGGGCGTACTTGAGGGCGTTCGTCAGTGCCTCCTGCACCACCCGGTACGCCACCGGGCCCGCGGCACCGGCCGGTTCCGCCGGTGTGCCCCGTTCGGTGAACTCCACGGGCTGGCCGGCGCGGCGGGTCTGTTCGACGAGCGTGCGTAACGTGCCGTGGCCGGGGTTGAGCACGTCCAGCAGCTGCCGCAAGTCGGTGAGTGCCAGCCTGCCGGTGTCGCCGACGGCGGCCAGGCTCTGGTCGAGGCGGTCGCCCGTCAGGTACCGCGCGGCTTCCGCCTGCACGACCATCGCCGTCACGTGGTGGGTCACGACGTCGTGGAGTTCGCGGGCGATGCGGGTGCGCTCGGCGGTCCGGGTCTCCTCGGCGACGCGGCGGCGGCGTTCGGCCTCGGCGATCCGGGTCGAGCGCAGCCAGGTTCCGACGCACCACGCGAGGACCAGCGCGAGGTAGAACGTCACGAACCCGCTGACGGACTCACCGGACCCGAAGTGGCCGAGCACGACGGCCAGCGGCACGTAGGCCACGGAGAACGTGACGGCGGTGAGCAGCCGCCGCCGTTCCAGCGCGAACCCGGCGGTCGCCAGCGCGATCGGCAGCGCGGTGCCTGCGAACGAGTGGTAGCCACGAAGCTGGTCGACGGCGAACCCGATCGACACCAGCGCGAGGCTGATCACCGGCCACCGTCTGCACACGACGAGCGGGGCGCACTGGAGCGCGACCGCCACGACGGCCAGCGCGTCGAACGGACGCGCCGGCATGCCGCCGAGCTGCGTCCCGTGACTGTGCAGTGCGGGCACGAGCGATCCGGCGAAGAGCAGCAGTGCGATCGGCGCATACCAGACACCGCTGCCGAATCGCCGAGCGATGATCACGGCGGCAGTTTAATGGGGCTACCGTGGGTGGGTGAGCGATGACGCCTGGGCCGGTCTGGCCGACCTCTTCGTCGACGAGGCCTACGCCACGGTCAAGGGCTACGTGCGCACCTACGTGATGCACCAGCACCTGCTGGAACACCTGCCGCCGCCACCCGCGACCGTCCTGGACGTCGGCGGCGGCGCCGGCCACCAGTCGTTCCCGCTGGCACGGGCAGGCTACGAGGTGACGCTGCTCGATCCGTCGCCCGCGATGCTGGACAAGGCGCGGCAGCGGCTGCTGGACGACCCGGCCCGGCAGCGGGTGACCCTGCTGCGGGCGGACGGTGAGAACGCCGTGGCGGCCGTCGAGGGCAGGCGGTTCGACGCCGTGCTGTGTCACGGCGTGCTCGGCTACCTGGAGGCGCCGGAGCCGATGATCGGCCAGCTGTGTCAGTGTGCCGCCGACGGCGGCATCGTCTCGATCATGACCGGCAACGCGCACGCGATGGCGGTCCAGCCCGCCATGGAACGCCGCTGGGACGACGCCCTGGCGGCGTTCGACACCCGCACCGGGATCGGCGTGCTGGGCGTGCGGGGCCGGGCCGACACGGTGGAGGAGATCAGCGACCTCGTGCGCGGCCACGGCGTCGAACCGCTGCGCTGGTACGGGGTGTGGCTGTTCGCCGACTGGCACGAGTTCGGCGGCACCCAGCTGGACCTGGCCGAAGCCGAACGGGTGGCGGAGGTAGAGCTGGAGGCCAGCAGACGGGACCCCTACCGCCGCCTGAGCCGCGTGTTCCACCTGCTCTCCCGCAAACCCCTCCGCGACGGACCGTAACCTCCGCCACTCCCCCGGGCACCCCTCGCCACCGCCCGGGTGAACCCGCGAGCAAGGGAGGTTTGCTCTCGTCTTAGGGTAGTAAACCTCCCTTGCTACCTTACGGAAGTGGCGCGTGGGACCGACGGGACTCGTGTGACTGCTGAGGCGGGGATCGGCGCGCGCGTCGCAGGTGTGGGATTTCGGGCGAAATCGCACGCTCCGTAGCCGGGATCGCCACGTTCGAGACAACCCGGCAGCCGACCACGCTCGTGCTCAGCGCGACGACCGCCGCAGCGCCTCCACCTCCTCCGGCGGGTCGGGCGTCCAGAGGCTGCCCGGCACGGCCGTGCCCGCGGCACCCAGCTTGTTCATCTTCTTCGGCACCGGCGCGCCCTGGTACTCCAGCGCCGTACCGTTCAGCGGCTGGTGGATCTCCAGGTAACCACCGGACGGCGTGCGGGTGATGATCCCGGTCTCCACGCCGTGTTCCAGCACCTCGCGGTCGGCCCGTTGCAGGCCGAGGCAGATCCGGTAGGTGAGGAAGTACGCCAGCGGCGGCAGGATCAGCACCGCGATCCGCCCGGCCCACACCGTGACGTTCAGCGAGATGTCGAACGTCAGCGCGATGATGTCGTTGAATCCCGACGCCTCCAGCACCCCGAACAACGTCAGCGCCATCACGCCGATCGAGGTCCGCACCGGCGTGTCCCTCGGCCGTTGCACCAGGTTGTGGTGCGCGGTGTCGCCGGACAGCTTCCGTTCGATCCACGGATAGACGATCAGCAACGTGAACAACAGCGCCAGACCGATCGCCCCGGCGAAGAACACCGGCGGAACGGTGTAGTCGCCCAGGTACAGCTCCCACGCAGGCCAGATGCGCAGGATGCCGTCGGCCCACGCGAGGTACCAGTCCGGCTGCGAACCGGCCGACACCTGGGCCGGACTGTACGGACCGAGGTTCCACACCGGGTTGATCTGGAACAGCCCCGCCATCAGGGTCACCACCCCGGTGACCACGGCGAAGAACGCCAGCGCCTTCACCGCGAACTTCGGCATGATCCGCACCCCGACGACGTTGGTCTCCTTGCGCCGCGGACCGGGGAACTGGGTGTGCTTCTGGTACCAGACGATCCCCACGTGCGCCCCGACCAGCGCGAGCATGATCGCCGGAATGATCAGGATGTGCAGGGAGTACAGCCGGGGGATGATCTCCGTTCCGGGGAACTCCGAACCGAACAACGCCCAGTGGATCCAGGTGCCGATCACCGGCACGGACAGGATGATGCCCGACAGCGTCGCCCGGATTCCCGTGCCGGACAACAGGTCGTCCGGCAGCGAGTAGCCGAACAGCCCCTCGAACATCCCGAGGATCAGCAGCAGCGCGCCGAGCACCCAGGTCGCTTCCCTCGGGCGGCGGAACGCGCCGGTGAAGAACACCCGGCACATGTGCACGAACATCCCGGCGATGAAGATCAACGCACCCCAGTGGTGCATCTGCCGCACCAGCAGCCCACCGCGAACCTCGAACGAGATGTGCAGCGTGCTGGCGAACGCCCTGGTCATCTCGACGCCCTGCAGGTTCTGGAAGCTGCCGTCGTAGACGACCTCCTCCATGGACGGGTCGAAGAACAGGGTCAGGTACACCCCGGTCAGCAGCACCACCAGGAACGAGTAGAGCGCGATCTCGCCGAGCAGGAACGACCAGTGCGTCGGGAACACCTTGTTGAACTGGCGCTTGAGGCCCTTCGACAGGTGGTAACGGTCGTCGGCCCAGCGCGCCGCCCCTGCCGCGGCCCGCTGCGCCGCCGCCGGTCCTCTCGTGGGGGTCACCATCGGCACACCACCTCCTGCCCATAGGACTAGGCGACCGCGCGAAATGTGACAGAGTCAGGACCGGCTCACTCGACCAGCTTGCCCTCGGTCGACACCTCGCGCATCAGCCGTTCGATCTCCTCCGGTACGGGCGGAAGCTGCTCCCGTTCGACCTGCCCAGGTCCGGACCAGACCAGGTTCACCCGCAGGGCGGGATCGAGGCCGGGGAAGTCGGACCGGTTGTGGCAGCCGCGCGTCTCCCTGCGTTCCAGCGCCGTCTCCAGCGTGGCGCGCGCGGCGAGGACCGACGCCTTCAGGTCGAAGGCATGGGCGAGGTCCTGGTAACCGGCGCGGTCCGGGTGCACCCCGACCTCGGACAGCCGGCGCTCGATGTCGTCCAGTTCGACGAGTCCCTTGTGCAGCCCGGTTTCGTCCCGGACGACGCCCGCGTGCTCGGTCATCGTGTCGCGCACGGCACGCTGCAGGGCGCGGACGTTCTCCGGCCCGTCGGACGCCAGCAGCCCGGCCACCTCGTCCCGCGCCTCGGCGACCGCGTCCGGCGACCGCCGCTGGACGGTCAGCTCCCTGCTGTAGCGGGCGGCGGTCTCGCCGACGATCCGGCCGTACACCAGGAGTTCGGTCAGCGAGTTCCCGCCGAGCCGGTTGGCGCCGTGCAGGCCACTGGCCGCCTCACCGATGGCGTACAGGCCGTCCACGCCGGTGCCGTGGTCCTCCGGGCGCGTCCACACGCCACCCATCGAGTAGTGCGCGGTGGGCGCGATCTCGACGGGTTCGCGGGTGATGTCACGCATCTGCAGTTCCAGCAGGGTCTGGTAGACCCGCGGGAGACGTCGCATGATCGTCTCGCGGGGCAGGTGGGACACGTCCAGCCAGACTCCGCCACGCGGGGTGCCGCGGCCCTCCTTGATCTCGGTGTAGGCGGCCAGCGCCACCCGGTCGCGGGTGGACAGCTCGCGGCGCACCGGGTCGTAGCGCTCCATGAACCGCTCGCCCAGCGCGTTGCGCAGGATGCCGCCCTCGCCGCGGGCCGCCTCGGACACCAGCGTGCCCGCCGCGTTCTCCGGGTCGATCAGCCCCGACGGGTGGAACTGCACCAGCTCCGGATCCCGGATGCGGCCGCCGGCGAGCACCGCCAGCCGGAACGAGTCGCCGGTGTTCTCGTCCCGCCGCGACGACGTCCGCCGCCAGATCCTGGTGTGCCCGCCCGCGGCCAGGATCACCACGTCGGCGTGGATCAGGTACCGCTCGCCGGTGTCGACATCGAACCCGTACGCGCCGAAGACCACGTTGTCGCGCACCAGGATGCGGGTGACGTAACAGGTGTCGATCACCGGGATGCCCAGCTGTTTGGCGCGGTTGACCAGCGTCCGCTGGATCTCCAGCCCGGTGTAGTCCCCGGCGAACGCCGTCCGCCGGTAGGTGTGCGCGCCGAAGAAGCGCTGGGAGATCCGGCCGTCGGCCTCCCTGGCGAACGGCATGCCCCAGCCCTCGAGATCCGCGATGCCCCGTGCCGCGTTCTCGGTGACGATGCGCACGGTGTCCGGGTGGGCGAGCAGGTAGCTCTCCTTGATCGTGTCCGCCGCGTGCTGCTGCCAGGAGTCCTCGGGGTCCATCGTGGCGAGCGCGGCGTTGATCCCACCGGCCGCCAGCGTCGTGTGAGCGTCCTCTTTGGACCGTTTGCCCAGCATCAGGACGTCGACGCCACGCTCGGCCAGTTCGATGGCCGCACGCAATCCCGCGCCGCCGGTGCCGATCACGAGCACCGACGTGGCGATCTGGTTCTCGGTGGGACGGGTCATCACGATCTCCGTTCGACGGGTGTTCTCCTTCCAGTGGACAGGAAAACGAGTGATTTCGTGACAGCCTGAACCTGTGCCACTGCTCACGTAGGATGGCGACGTGACTGGGGTCATCGACTACACCTCGCCCGGACCGTTCACCGGACTCGACGGCGTGGATCCCGTCGCGCTCGAACCGGCGGCCGCCGATCCGGTGGGCATCTGCCGGCCGGTCCGTTACCTGTTCATCCAGCCCACCGACGCACGGCCGCTGGGCCTGCCGGCCCCGCGCTTCGACAGCAACCAGATCCGGCGGGTGGACGAGCTGGTGCGGCTGCTGCTCGCACTGGACCCGGCGCCGTTGACCACGGCCCGCGAGCCGGACCGGCGCGTGGTCGGAACCTGCAGGCACTTCGCGACGCTGGGATGCGCGTTGCTGCGCCGTAACGGCATCACCGCGCGCCCCCGCGCCGGCTTCGCCACCTACTTCGAGCCGGGCAAGGCCGTCGACCACTGGATCACCGAGTACCTGGACGGAGACCGGTGGGTCCGCGTCGACGTGGAGCATCTCGGGAAGGACCTGCCCGGCCGACTGCACGACCTGCGCCCGGAGGATTTCCTCACCGGCGGCGAGGCGTGGAGTGCCTACCGGCGTGGCGAGGTCGACGGGTCGCGGTTCGGTGTTGTCGGCACGGAGAACTGGGGCCCGGCGGAGATCAGCGGCAACGCCCTGCGTGACCTCGCCGCGTTGAACAAGATCGAGCCGCTGCCGTGGGACGAGTGGGGCCGCATGACCGACGCCTACGCCGGCAAGACCGGCGAGGACTACGACGTCCTGCTCGACGAGGTGGCCACCGTGTGTGCCGAGGACGATCCGGTGTCCGTGCGGGCGCTGTACCAGCACGAGGACCTGCGGGTGCCGGAGAGCCTCATCCGCTGAGCCCGGGCCGGTGCAACCGGACCTCGAACTCGGCGAACCCCTGACCGCGGTAGAACGCGAGCGCGGCCTCGTTCGAGGCATACGCGGTGACCGTCAGCTCGGTCGCTCCGGACCGGCGTGCCCACCGGTCGAACTCGGCCACCAGCGCGGCACCCATCCGCTGCCCGCGGCAGGCCGGTGCGACCCGCATGCTCTCCAGCACGGCGGTCACCGCGCCCGGCCGTAGCGGATCCGGCTTCGCCAGCCGCCCGACGAGGTGCCCGACGACCTGCCCGCTGTCGCCCACTGCCAGCCAGCACGAGCAGCCGGGGTCCGCCAGCAGTTCCCGGTAATAGTCCCGGCCGTGCCGGTCGGGCCATGACACGTCCAGGTGCCGATCCCGGCGGGCTCCGTCCTCGGCGAACAATGCCGACACCGAGGCGACGAGAACTTCGATGTCGTGGTCACGCGCCACTCGCACGCCCATGTCGACCTCCCCAGCCCAGGGCGGAAACGCTAGCCCTTCGGGTTGGCCCCGGTAAATTTCGGCGCCGTAGCGGCCACAAACTGACCGCTATTGCTGTCACCATTTCTCTCATGACCGTTCTGGACACCAGGGCTCTCAACCGCGCGACGCTCGCCCGCCAGCTGCTGCTCGACCGCGCCGACATGTCCCCGTTCGACGCCGTCGCCCACCTGTGCGGCATGCAGGCGCAGGAACCGCAGGAGCCGTTCACCGGACTCTGGTCACGGCTGCGCGCGTTCGACCCGGCGACGCTGTCGAGCCTGCTGACCGGACGGCGCGTGGTGCGGACCCACCTCATGCGGCGCACCGTCCACCTGCTCACCGCCGAGGACGTCCTGGCCTGGCGGTCCCGGCACGACGCCATGCTGCGGCAGCGTCTGCTGGCGACCTACCGCGCCGAACTCGACGGCGTCGACCTCGACGAGCTGGCCGCGGCTGGCCGGGCCCTGATGGCCGACGGACGGCCCCGCACGATGGCCGAACTCGGGCGGGCGTTCGTCGAGCGCTGGCCCGGCGCCGGGCACCGGCCGCTCGGCGAGATCCTGGTCTCCACCCTGATCCCGATGGTGCAGCTGCCGCCACGCGGGGTGTGGCGTACCAAGGCCGCCGTGAGCAACCTGCCGGTGGCCGACTGGCTGGGCCGCGAGGTCGACCCGCCCGCACCCGACGGCGGCGACCCGGTGGGCCAGGCCATGGTGCGCCGGTACCTGGCCGCGTACGGCCCGGCCGCGGTGGCCGACATCCGCGGGTGGTCCGGGGTCGCCGGACTGCCCGCCGCCGTGTCGGCCATGCGCGACGAGCTGGTGACCTTCCGGGACGAACGCGGCCGTCAGCTGGTCGACCTGCCCGGCGCGCCGCTGCCCGATCCGGACACACCGGCGCCGGTGCGCTTCCTGCCCGCCTTCGACAACGCCATCCTCGGCTACCACGACCGCACCCGGATCATCGACGACGAACACCGCAACCTGTCCGTCGCGGGCGAGCGCGTCGTGCTGGTCGACGGCCGGGTGAGCGCGACGTGGACGGTCGACGGCGGCACGGTCACCGTCGCCCCGTTGCGCCGGCTGTCCCGCGCCGACCGCACGGCCGTCACCGAGGAAGGGCAGCGGCTGGCGGCCTTCCTCTCCGACGGCGAGAGCGACCGGGCCGCTGTGAGCTGATCTGCCCAGGGCAGAGAAAGCGGCGAGCCCGGGCGCGGCGGCGGCATCGTCGGGGCATGACGAACGACGAGAAGCGGCCGATGTTCGACCACCGGCTCCGCGAACGCTTCTTCAGCCAGCGCGTGCTGGTGCTCGACGGTGTCCTCGACGACGACAACGGGCTCGTCCTCACCACCCAGCTGCTGTCGCTGGCGAGTGAGGACCCCAAGAAGGACATCGCGTTGTGGATTCACTCGCCGGGCGGCTCGGTGCCGTCGATGCTGGCGATCCGCGACGTGATGCGGCTGGTGCCGTGCGACGTCGCCACGCTCGCGCTGGGCACGGCGTACAGCGCGGGGCAGTTCCTGCTGTCGGCAGGCACGCCGGGCAAGCGGTTCGCCCTCCCGCACGCGCGGGTCCTGATGCACCAGGGGTCCGCGGGGATCGGCGGGTCGGCGGTCGAGGTCGAGGTGCAGGCCGACGACCTGCGGCACACCAGGGACACCGTGCTCGGGCTGATCGCGGAGGACACCGGCCAGCCGGTCGAGCGGATCTTCACCGACTCGCTGCACGACCGGCTGTTCACCGCCGGGCAGGCGCTGGAGTACGGCTTCATCGACCACGTCGTCGACAGCCTTGAGCAGGTTGTCCCGGTACGCAGGCACGACATCGGGATCCGTTCGGAGGTCCGCGCATGAGCACCTACACCATCCCCAACGTCATCACGCGCGGCCCGGGCGGCGAGCGGATCATGGACGTCTACTCGCACCTGCTGTCGTCGCGGATCGTCTACCTCGGAACGGCCATCGACTCCGGCGTGGCCAACGCGCTGATCGCCCAGCTGCTGCACCTGGAGGCCGACGACCCGGACCAGCAGATCGACATGTACATCAACTCCGAGGGCGGCGACCCGTCGGCGATGCTCGCGCTGTACGACACCATGCGCTACATCAAGGCGCCGGTGGCGACGACGTGCGTTGGCCAGGCGGTCGCGGCCGGCGCGGTGCTGCTCGCCGCGGGCGCGGAGGGACGTCGTGCGGTGCTGCCGCACACCCGGGTGGTGCTACACCAGCCCGCGGCACAGGGCCGGGGCACGATCCCGGACCTCATCCTGCAGGCCGACGAGGTGCTGCGGGTCCGGACCCAGCTTGAGGAGATCCTGTCGAAGCACACCGGTCAGCAGATCGCGGACCTGCGCCACGACACCGACCGGGACCGGGTGTTCGACGCGGCGGGCGCGGTGGCCTACGGGCTCGCGGACAACGTCATCGACGAACGGTCCTGACCCCTCGGGTACGGCACGCCGCAAAGCACGTGAAGGCCACCTTCACCACGTGAGACGTAAAGGCCCCGGCAAAGTCGGCAGTCGTGGTGGTGCGGGAGCGTGGAGTTCGCGTGCCGGAGCGTGGGACTCGCGTGCACGACGGTGGGACTCGCGGGTCGGGAACGGAGGACTCGCGCGAACGGCCCAGTCACGCGGGCGACCGGCACTAGGTGAGAACCGGGTCCACATCGTGAGTTCTGCGCTCACGCACGCGAGTTCTGCGTTCCGGCACGCGAGTTCTACGTTCCGGCACGCGAGTTCCACACTCGAGACCAGCCACCTCACCTGCCCGCGACCGGACTTTGCCGGGGCCCTGACGTGAGACGTAATGAAGGTGGCCTTCACGAGCTTGGAGCCGGACGCTCAGGCGGCCATGAGCAGGGGGCCGGCGGGGCGGCGGAGCGGCACGGAACCGCCGGTCCGGCCGCGCCGGACCTCGCCCGCGATCCCGGCGAGCAGGTCGGCCAGCCCGACGCCGAGCGCGCCGGTGACCGCGGCGATCATCTCGCTGGACGGCTCCTTGCGGCCGCGCTCGATCTCGGACAGGTACTGCGGCGAGATACCGGCCCGCTCCGCGATGTCGACAAGGCGACTGTTCTGTTCCTCCCTCGCCGCACGCAGGCTCCGGCCGAGCACCTCACGCCACAACGGTTCGGGCTCGGGGTCGCGGTGGAAGGGCAGGATGTCGGCCATGCCGTCATCCTGACACCCCGGCGGCGCCGGGCGGCAGCCGTTCCGCTCACGGCGGAACGGCAGACCGGCAGAAACGGCTACCGCCCCGCGACCCGCCCGAGCCAGGAGCGCAGCAACGTCGCCAGCTGGACCGGGGCGTCCAGCTGGATCAGGTGCCCGGCCTCCGGCACGCGGGTGAGGTCCGCGCCGGGAATGGCGGCGGCGAGCCGTTCACCTGTCGCCAGCGGGATCCACGCGTCCTCGGTGCCCCACACCACGGTCACCGGGATGTCGAGGTTGCCGAGCAACGCCTCGTTCGAGGCGAGGAACCCCTCGTCGTAGGCGGCGATCTGACGGTAGAAGGCGCCCTGGCCCTCCTCGCCGAGCCACGGTCGCGTCAGGCGCGCGAGGTCGGACTCCCGCAGCTCACGGTGGGCGGCGCTGCCGATGTAGGTCCTGACCACCGACTCGTGGACGTAGGGCGGCAGCTTGCTCAGGACGTCCGGATGTTCCTTGACCAGCCGGAAGAACGGCGAACCCGACGGCGGGATGGCCACCACGTCGGCCATCAGCAGCGACGCGTACGGCACGCCGTGCACCAGGGTGGCACGCAGCGAGACGGCGCCGCCGTAGTCGTGCGCGACGACGTGCGGCCGGTCGAGTTCCCACGCCCTCAGCAGCGCGGTGAAGACCTCGGCCTGGACACCGAAGTCGACCGGATGCGCGGGGTCCTTCGACGACCGGCCGTAGCCCGGCATGTCCCAGACATACACGGTGAACTCGGCACTCAGCGCGTCCGCGAACGGTTCCCACAGCCACGACGACCACGGTGTTCCGTGGCAGAACACCACGGCAGGCCCGGAACCGGCCTTGCCCCAGACGATTTCCCTGCCCTTCCACGACAAACATCCGTCGAGTTCCATGACCCGACCCTAACCGGCGGGACCGACAGCCCGCGGCCGAATAGGTAAGGGCCCTTATCAAAGGACCGCCGCCGCGATTTCCCGGCGTAAGGTCTGAGCATGCCGTTCGTGGCGAGAGACGCGGAAATCGCGGCCCTGCTGGCGGCCGCGGATTCGCCGGGGGCGTTCGTGGTCGTCGAGGGGGAGCCGGAGTCCGGCAAGACCCGGCTGCTCGACGAACTCTGCGCGCGCACCGCCGCCCGGTCGGCCCGCTGCGCCGCGCACGACGGATCGGTCCCGCTCGGGCCGGTGGTCGACGCCGTCGAACGCACCGGACCGCCCAGCAAGCCGCCGCCGGTCACCGGCGCCCTGCGTACCGTCCTGCCCGAATGGGCGCCGCGGCTGCCGGAGGCGCCCGCCACCACGAGCAGGCACCACCTGTTCCGCGCGCTGCGCGAGGTGCTGGGCGACGGCCCGCTGGTGCTCGACGACATCCACCTCGCCGACGAGGAGACCCACGCCTTCCTGCGATTCCTCACCGGCAGCCGGGACGCGCCCGCGGTCGTGGTGAGCAGCGCGCCGGGCGCCCGCTGGCCTGCCCGCGCGGACGCCACCCTCGCGCTCACGCTCGGCCCGTTCCCGGTCGACGCCGTTGCCGCGCTCGCCGGAAGCACGACGCCAGCGGGCGAGCTGCACCGCCGGGCCGCGGGCCGGGTCGGCGAGATCCTCGCCCAGCTGCAGGACGGTGGCACGGAACGGTTCCGCGCCCGCACCGCCGCTCGCCTGGCCGCCCAGGACAGCGCCGTGCGGGAGGTCGTCGAGGCGTCCGCCGTCCTCGCCGAGGCCGCGGGAGCCGCCGTTCTCGGCGCGGTCTCCGGCCTGCCCGCCGACACCGCGATCGCCCGCGCGGTCACCGCCGGCCTGCTCGCCGACCTGGGTATGGACCGGTACGCACCGGGCAGCCCGCTGACCGGGGAGGCCGTCTACGCGACGCTGCCCGGCCCGCGGCGGGCGCGGCTGCACGCCAGGGCCGCGGCGGCGCTGGCGACCTCGGTGGACCCGCCGTCGGCGCGGATCGCCTGGCACCACCGCCGGGCGGGCGAGATACCCGAGTGGATCCGGTGGACGTCCGGCGCGGTCGACCAGGCCAGTCCGGACGAGGCCGTCCGGCTGCTGGAGGAGGCACTGGACGACCCGGGCCTGCCCCGCACCGCCCGCGAGACGTTCGCCGTGCGGCTGAGCAGGGAGATGCCGCACGGCCTGGTTCGCGACGGCACGATCAGCAGGCTGCGGCAGACCGTACGTGATCACCCGCTCAGCGGCTCAGCGCGTGGCGAGATCCGCATGCACCTCGGCCGGGTGCTGATCAACCAGACCGGCCAGGTCGACGCGGGGCGCCACGAGATCGAGCTGGCCTCGGCCGATCTCGCCGGTCACGAGGCGGTGCTGGCCAGGGGCCTGGCCTCGCTGTCCCTTCCCCACCTCGGCGCGGTGCCGGTGCAGGAGAACCTGCGCTGGCTCGCACTGGCCGAGCGGGCGAGCAGGACGGCGGGCGACGCGGTCGTCACCGCGGCCGTCACGGCCAACCGGATGTCGGCCCGGATGCAGGTCGCCGATCCGGACGTCTGGCAGGACATCGAGACACTGCCTGCCGCGCCGGACAGCGCGGACGTCCGCAGGCAGGTCAGCCGCGCCTACGTCAACCTCGCCGACGCGGCGGCCTGGAACGGCCACTACGCCGCCGCCCGCGGTTACCTGGCGACGGCCAAGCAGCTCACCACCGACGAGCGCCAGCCCTACCTCGACGCGCTCGCCGCCGGAACCAGCCTGCGCCTCGACGTCGCCACCGGCGTCTGGGCCACAGTGGACAGTGACGCCGCCCGCCTGCTGGACCAGGTCGGCGCGGCCGGTCCGCTGGCCGCAGAACCACTCGTCGCGCTGGGCTGGCACGACAACAGCAGGGGCAGGCGTACGGCCGCGCTGCGGCACTTCGAGCGCGCACACGCGCTGGCCGAAGGCAGTGCGCCGCTGCGGGCCTCGACGTTCGCCGGGCGGGTGACCGTCCACCTGGCAGGCAAGGACCTGGTCGCCGCCAGCGCGCTGGCCCGGCAGGGACTCGCCGGCATCCGCACGAAAGACAACTGGGTGTGGGCGGCCGAGCTGCTGCCGCTGGCGGTGCGGGTGCTGGTGCTGCTGGGCGGCAGCGGAGAGGCAGCCGAGTTGCTGGCGGAGTTCCAGGAAGGTATCGCCGGCCGCGACGCGCCGCTTGCCACCGCGGCCGACCTGCTGTGCCAGGGCATGCTCGCCAGGGACGCGGGTGAGCCCGCGCGGGCGGCCGAACTGTTCGGCGGAGCCAGGGTCGCCTACGACGCACTGCCCCGGCCGTACTCCGCGGCCAGCGCCGGTGAACTGGCCGGTGACTGCCAGGCCGAACTCGGCGACGCCGAGGCGGCCGTCGCTGCCTACTCGACCGCCGAGGCGCTCTATCACGGCCTCGGCTCTGCCGCCGACGCACTGCGCTGCAGGCGGGCGATGCGCCGGTGCGACCCGCTGCTGCCACGCCGTGGCCGCCGTGGCTACGGGCCCACGCTGTCGCCGAGGGAAACCGAGGTCGCCAGGCTCGCGGCACGCGGCCTGACCAACCGGCAGATCGCCGAACTGCTGTTCCTCTCGCCGCGAACCGTCGAAATCCACGTCGGAAAGGCACTACGCAAACTGGGGTTACCGTCCCGTTCCCTGCTTACCGAGGAAACACTCCGAAAAATCAATAAGGGTCCGTAGCGTAATTGCATGACTCAATTATTGGGTAGTTTACGGCCACCCACCACTATTGTTCTCGCCAGCCGCACTACTCGACAGTAATAGGCGTCCCGATCCCTATTCTACGGAGACGCCCATGTCCAGAAGAAAACGCGCGCTGGGCGCGGCCGTGGCCGCCGTCGCGGTGACGGCACTCGCCGCCCCCACCGCGGCCGCCCAGGCACCCTCCGGCTACATCGTGCTGCTCGACGGTGCCGTGTCCGCCGCGGCCGGCACACTCGCCGAGCGGTACGGCGCCGACCTCGGACACACCTACGACACGGCGGTCCGCGGCTTCTCCGCGACGATGACCGAGAGCCAGGCCCGGCGAATGGCCGCCGATCCCGCCGTCGCACTGGTCGAACGGGACGGCATCGCCACCGGCGTCGACACGCAGACCGATCCCACCTGGGGCCTGGACCGGGTCGACCAGCGGGACCTCCCGCTGGACAGGCGATACAGCTACGCCGGAAAGGGTGAGGGCACCACCGTCTACGTCGTCGACAGCGGCGTGGACTACCGGCAGTCCGAGTTCGGCGGGCGGGCATCCAGCGGGTACGACTTCATCGACAACGACGGTGACGCCGCCGACTGCGCCGGGCACGGCACGCACGTCGCGGGCACCGTGGCCAGCAACACCTACGGGGTGGCCAAGGGCTCAAGGGTCGTCTCGGTACGCGTGCTCGGCTGTAACAACTCCGGCGCGTGGTCGGGGATCATCCGTGGCATCGACTGGGTCGCGAAGAACGCCCGCAAGCCCGCGGTGATCACGCTGAGCCTGGGCGGCGGCGCGACGTCCAGTGTGGACCAAGCGGTGCAGGGCGCCGTCCGCGCGGGCGTGACCGCGACGGTCGCGGCAGGCAACAACGGCCAGGACGCCTGCAACTACTCACCCGCGCGGACACCGGAGGCGATCACCGTCGCGGCCAGCGACGAGCGGGACCGGCGGTCGGTCTTCAGCGGGTTCCAGTCGTCCAACTTCGGCCGCTGCACCGACATCTTCGCGCCGGGCAGCAACATCACCTCGCTGCGCAACGGCGGCGGGACCACCCGGATGAACGGCACGTCGATGGCGACACCGCACGTCGCCGGGGCCGCGGCGATCTACCTGGGCGCCAACCCCAGCGCCTCGCCGTCCCAGGTGACGAGCGCGCTGACCGGCAGCGCGACCAGCGGCAAGATCACCGACGGCCGTGGCTCGCCGAACAAGCTGCTGTACACCGGATCCCTGGCACAGCGGGCGGTCGCACCGACCGACGAGGCGCGGCTTCCCGGCGACGTGCGGCCGGCCAGCATCGGCGGGGAACCGGCCTCGGTCCGCGATCACCCGTTCGTCATCGCCGCGCTGCGGGAAGGCGGTAGCAGGCCACGCGGGCAGAGCTGTTCCGGTTCGGTCATCGCGCCGCGCAAGGTGCTCGTCGCCGCGCACTGCAAGGAACTGCAGGGCCGCAAGACCGTTCTGTACGGGCTGGACGACCTCGCCGCTCCGGGCGGAACGCAGCTCAACGTCGTCGACTACAAGACCCACCCGCGCTACGTCCACTTCGCGCAAGGCTACGACGTCGCCGTCATCACCACCGACGCCGACATCCCCGTGCCCGCGGGCGGCTACGCCAAGGTGGCGACGTCGGCCGACACCGGACTGGAGTCGCCGGGGCGCGACGGCTACAGCCTCGGTTACGGCAAGAAGAGCCACAGTGACAGCCCGCCAGACGTCACCCTGCACAAGCTGACGCTGCCGATCGTCGACCACCGGCAGTGCACCGGTGTGGAGAACGGCGCCGACCCGAAGACGATGATCTGCGCCGGTTATCCCGACGGCCGCAAGACCGTGCTGCCCGGCGACAGCGGCGGCCCGTTCATCGTCGACGGCAAGGTCGCCGGGGTGGCGTCCTGGAGCCGCAGCGACTTCCGCTGGTACAGCATCTACAGCCGGCTCAACAACGAGATGGGCGACTGGGTCAACGAGCAGATCGGCGGTCAGCCGCCGACCGGCAGGTTCAGCCTCGGCGCCACACCGGCGTCGGTGCGGGTGGAACCCGGTAAGCACGTGTCGGCCAGCATCACCAGCAAGGCCGGCGACGGCGGGGCCGAGAAGGTCACGCTCACCGCGTCCGGCCTGCCCGGTGGCGCGACGGCCACGTTCCAGCCGTCGACCATCAACTCCGGCGAGGTGGCGAAGCTGACCATCGAGACGGCGACGTCCACACCGGAGGGTGAGTACCGGATCACCGTGTCCGGCAAGGGAAACACCGACACGGCGACCACGACGCTGATGCTGACCGTCGGTAAGGGGTCCCAGCCGGGCGACCTGGTGGTCAAGGTCGACCCGGCCGCGGGATCCGCCCGGCCCGGGGCGCTGGTCAGCGCCACCGTGACCGCGACCGGCGGCACCGGGTCGATCCGGCTCTCCGCATCCGGCAACGGCCTGCCGATCCCCCCGATGTTCAACCCGCAGACGATCGCCGCGGGCGGCAGTTCCACGATGCAGGTCTTCGCGCCCTTCCAGGCGGGCACCTACCCGATCACCGTCACGGCGGCCGACGCCGCAGGCAAGACCGTCACCGCCACCTACACCCTCACCGTCCAGTGATCAGCGAGGTAATTGTTCATGCGTAGCAAGGGAAAGGCACTACTACTGACGCTCGGGCTGGTGGCACTCGGCACCGGGCTGGCGTCGGCGGCACAACCCGAGGGCACGGTCGTCAAGGCCAGGGAGCACTACGGCGACCAGTACATCGTCGTCCTGCGCGACAACGCCGTCAGCGCGCAGGCGGGTGCCCTGGCGGAACGGTACGGCGGCGAGCTGCGGTCGACCTACAGCGTGACCCTGCGCGGATTCTCCGTACGCGGCATGACCGAGCGGGAAGCCCGGAGGCTGGCGGCAGACCCGGCCGTGAAGTCGGTTCACGAGGACGGCACCGCACGCGGCGCCGACACCCAGCAGGGCGCGACCTGGGGACTGGACCGCGTCGACCAGAAGGCGCTGCCGCTGGACCGCACCTACACCTACAACAACACCGGTGAGGGCGTGACCGTCTACGACCTCGACAGCGGCATCGACCCCGGTAACCCGGAGTACGAGGGAAGGGCCAGCGTCGGCAAGGACTTCATGGGCGGCAACGGTTCCGACTGCCACGGGCACGGCAGCCACACGGCGGGGACCCTGGGCAGCAAGACCTACGGCGTGGCGAAGAAGGTCAAGATTGTCGGCCTGAAGGTCCTCGGCTGCGACAACACCGGGCCCGACTCGGGCATCATCGACGCCGTCGAATGGGTCACCGCCAACGCACGCAAGCCGGCGGTGGCGAACATGAGCCTGACCATGGACGCCCCCGGCGTCGGGGACGACGCGGTGAAGGCGTCGGTCGCCTCCGGTGTCGTGTACACGGTGGCGGCGGGCAACGCCTCCAGCGACGCGTGCAACACCAGCCCGGCCCGGGTGCCGGAGGTGATCACCGTCGGTGGCACCAACTCGTCGGACAACCGCTACTTCGGGTCGAACATCGGGAGCTGCGTCGACCTGTTCGCGCCGGGCGAGAACGTGACCTCGCTCAGCAAGGGCACCGGTGGCGGCTCGACGAACATGACCGGCACGTCGATGGCGGCTCCGCACGTCGGCGGCGCGGCGGCGATGTACCTCGCGGCCAACCCGGGTGCCACCCCGCAGCAGGTGCGCGACGCGCTGGTGAGCAACGCGACCGACGGGGTCATCCGCAACGTCGGCAGCGGGTCGCCGAACAAGCTGCTGAACGTGTCGTTCATCGGTGGCGGCGGCCCGGGCCAGTGCGGCGTGAAGTCCAACAACACGCCGGTCGCCATTCCCGACGCGGGTGACGCGGTGACCACGTCGGTGACGCAGGACTCGTGCCCCGGCACGGTATCCGCGCGGCTGCCGGTGAAGGTGGACATCAGCCACGGCTACACCGCCGATCTGGTGATCGACCTCGTCGGGCCCAGCGGCAGGTCCTACCGGCTGAAGGACTCCGGCGGTGTCGGTTCGGCCGGTGGCGTGCACCAGACGTTCACCGTCGACGCGTCGGCGGAGAACGCCAACGGCACCTGGAAGCTGAGCGTCCGCGACGTGTACCGCTTCGACACGGGCACGATCGAGGGCTTCGCCATCACGTTCTGACCGCACTCCAGCCTGGTGGGCCGCTGGGGCAGCGGCCCACCAGGCTTCCCATGGAAAGGCACCTCATGACACTCACCCGAGCGGTCGTCGCCGCCACGCTCGTCGTCGGCCTGCTGGCGCCGGCACCGGCGTCGGCCGCACCGGCCCGCCACTACGAACAGGCCGGGCCGCACGCGGTCACCGTCGAGCGGGGCGGGCCCGACCACACGCTCTACTACCCCACCGACGCGCCCGGCCCGATGCCGGTGCTGATCTGGGGCAACGGAACCGGCGCCACGCCCGAGCCGTACGACGCCGTGCTGCGGCACATCGCGTCCTGGGGGTTCGTCGTGGCGGCCGCCAACACCACCCAATCGGGTAGCGGCCGCGAGATGCTGGCCGGTGCCCGGTTCCTGATCGACGAGGACAAGCGGCCGGGCAGCGTCTTCCACGGCAGGATCGACGAGACGAAGATCGGGGCGGCAGGCCACTCGCAGGGCGGTGGCGGCGCCATCGCGGCGGGGGCCGATCCGATCGTCGACACCACGGTGCCCATCCAGCCAGGTCCGCAGGGACAGGTGGGCGCGCTGCACGGTCCCGCGTTCTTCGCCGCGGGTCAGGTCGACCTCATCGTGCCCTCGTTCTACGTGCGTGCCCGCTACGGGCAGGCCGATCAGGTCCCCGCCGTGTTCGGCGAGGTACGCGGTGCGGGTCATTTCCTGGCCGGGGACACGCGGGTGCGGCTGCTCGGTGCGGTCACCGCGTGGCTGCGGTACTGGCTGACCGGCGACCAGCGGGCGAAGCCGGTCTTCTTCGGGCCGTCCTGCGAGCTCTGCGGCGACGACGCCTGGTCGTCGGTCGCCCGCAACGACAGGGCCGGCGAGATCACCTGACGGGGCACGCCCCGGGACGAGCGGCTACCGTTCGGCCGATGAACTCCGCGATCGTGGTCGGCAGCGGGCCGAACGGGCTCGCAGCGGCGATCAGGCTGGCGCAGGCCGGTGTCGGCGTGACCGTCCTCGAAGCCGCCGGCCGGATCGGCGGCGGCACCCGCTCCGGCGAGGCCATCGTCCCGGGGCTGCTGCACGACCACTGCTCGGCCGTGCACCCGATGGCCGTCGGCTCGCCGTTCCTCGCCGGGCTCGGGCTCGACCGGTACGGCCTGCGGTGGCGGCTGCCGGAGATCGACTGCGCCCACCCGCTCGACGACGGCAGCGCGGGCGTGCTGCACCGGTCCGTCGCCGAAACCGCCGCCGGGCTGGGTGTGGACGGGCGGCGCTGGGAACGGCTGTTCGGCCACCCGGCCGCCGGTTACGACCTGCTCGCCGAGGACATCCTCGGCCCGCTGCTGCGGTTTCCGCGCCACCCTCTGCGGCTGGCGCGGTTCGGACTGCCCGCCCTCGCCCCGGCGACGCTCGTCGCCAGGCTGTTCGCCACCGAGCAGGCACGGGCACTGTTCGGCGGCGTGGCCGCGCATGCCTTCCATCCGCTGGAGAAACCGTTCAGCTCCAGCATCGGGCTCGGCATCCTCACCGCGGGGCACCGGTACGGCTGGGCGGTCGCCGAGGGCGGATCACAACGCATCGCCGACGCCATGGCGGCATTGCTGACCGAGCTGGGCGGCACGGTGGAGACCGGCGTGCGGGTGCGGTCGGCGAGCGACCTCCCGGCCGCCGACGTGACGCTGTACGACCTCACGCCGACCGCCGTCGCGGACATCCTCGGCGACCGCCTGCCCGCCCGGGTCGCCCGGGCCTACCGGCGCTTCCGCTACGGCCCCGGTGCGTTCAAGGTCGACTTCGCCGTCGAGGGCGGCGTGCCGTGGACGGCGGAGGCGGCCAGGCGGGCGGGGACCGTGCACGTCGGCGGTTCGCTCGCCGAGATCGCCTTCACCGAACGGGAGATCCACCGCGGCCGGATGCCCGAACGGCCCTTCGTGCTGGCCGGGCAGCAGTACCTGGCCGACCCGGGCCGGTCGGCTGGCGAGGTCCACCCGGTGTGGACGTACGCGCACGTCCCGCACGGCTACACCGGCGACGCCACCGAGGCGATCATCGCCCAGCTGGAACGCTTCGCGCCCGGGTTCCGGGACCGGATCGTCGGCACCTCGACCCGCACCACGCAGGGATTCGCCGGGTACAACGCCAACTACGTCGGCGGCAACATCCTCACCGGGGCCAAGGACGTCCGCCAGCTCGTGCTCGGCCCGCGGGCCACGACGCAGCCCTACGACACCGGGCTGCCTGGCCACTTCCTGTGCTCGGCGGCGACCCCGCCGGGGCCGGGCGCACACGGCATGTGCGGCGCGAAGGCCGCCGAGCGCGCACTGCGGCACCTGCGGCTCTCCGAGGCTTGATCAACTTCAAGATTCCCTCAATGTGTAGCGCCTAGCCTCGTGCGGCGCCAATACACGAAGCGGGGGGCCACATGTCGAACCGGGTCAATATTCACGTCAACCCAGAAGAACTGCTCAAGGGGATTCAGGACCACAAGTCCAGCACGCTTGATGGATTCAGCGACCAGCTTGGCAGCTACGGGGCCGCACACAAACTCGTCAGCAGCCCCGATGACCAGTGGTTCGGCGGCAACGGTGGAACCGGTCGGCTCCCTGACGCCAGTCGACAGTTCCTGGCGTGGCTGGCCGGCAAAATCGCGGAACAAATGGCCGAGCAGAAAGAACTCGTTGACTCGTTCGATCGCTACCTCAACGGACTCGCCCAGTTCGCGAACAACTTGCGAGCCGCGGACGAGGAAAGGTGCGAGCAAACTTGCGACCATCGCAAAGTCCTTGGCGGACGGTGACCGATGACCCGCGCGCCGGCCCCGTACACCGACAAACCGGTCCCGGGGTGGGACAGTGAATACATTGACAAGGATGTCCGGAACACTGTCCACGACTTCGCGTGCTGGATCAACTATCTTCTCAACCCGAGCGACCATGACGGACCTCGTCGTTACGTATGCGGCGGCCAGGAAGGTTGTGGCTTCTACTACGATTCAACCAGAAAACGCAACGAGGCAGAACTGGATCACTTCCACAACATCTCTCAAACCCATGGCGAAGCGGCGAGATGGGAACTACGCTCTGTCCTCCAGGACCTGAAGGTTCCATCGCTGTTTCACGCCATACACGCGTTTTGCGGCATGTTGTGGCATGAACACAGCACGATGGGCGACGCATTTCGCGCATTGACCGACGGCGAACTGTGCAAGTCACACCTGCGAATATCAAGCGGTAAATCGCTTCTGTACGACCATGACATGAGTTTCTGCAAGTTTCGTGCGGCCATGGAGGTCATACCGGGGCTGGGCGGGGAAGATCCACGTCACGCCACCTGCCTGTATTACCAGCGAAGCATCGTCATACACGCGGAGCGACTCGAGAACCAAGCCATCCTGCTCGCCGAGGCACTGGGCCGTTACCGAGGGTGCTTCGAGGGCAGCAGGAACAAAGTCAAGTCGTTGATGCAGCGCACGACCGAGATATTCGCCGCGATCGACGAAGGCGGGCTGGCCATCGACATCTCCGGATGGGATATCGCCAACGCGGTGCTCGGCAGCCTGCTCGCCCTGCCGCTCACCGCGACCACAGGGGCCGTCGGCGCCACAATCGTCGGTACAATCACTTCACTGATTGCCGGTGAAATAATCGAGGAATTCCAGGGTTCGGTCGAAGTGGAACGAGCTGACTGGCTACGCGCACCACCGGGCCTGGGGAGCGCCAATCGCGCCCACTGGTTCGAAATTGTGAACCCACTGATCGACGCTTTCGACCGGGCCGGCAACGAACTATTCGACATGATCGACGTGAACAACCAAAACGGGATCGCCCAGGACACCGAACGCAAGCTGAGCAAGCTCATACAGGAGACCAGCCAAGGCTCGCCCATCCCGAAATCCCCCAGTGAAGTCGGCGTCGTGATCGTCGACAGTCATTTCCTGTGCGACAGAGCAAGCGTCTGCGGCAACTACATGGAGCTGGTCAAGGAATACGAGAACGCGGGAATCGACGCCGGAATCGAGCCGGGAAGGGACTGACCGTCGTCGGACCCCCTCGGCATCGTCGAGGATTCCGCACGGTCGAGCCCACCGATCGGGAATGGACGTCAACGGTCCCGACCGGGACCATGTGCCCATGACCAACACGCTGCCCGCCGGAGCCGAGGTCGTCGTCATCGGCGGCGGCGCGATCGGCACCAGCATCGCGTTCCACCTGGCCGAGGCCGGTATCCGCGACGTGGTCCTGCTGGACAGGGGCGAGTTCGGCGCCGGGTCGACCTGCAAGGCCGCGGGCGGGGTACGCGCCCAGTTCTCCGACCGGATCAACATCGAACTCGGCGCCCGCAGCCTCGCCGCGTTCGCCCGCTTCCCCGAGCATCCCGGGCAGGAGATCGACCTGCACCGGGTCGGCTACCTGTTCCTGCTCACCACGCCGGAGGACGTCGCCGCGTTCGAGGCCGACGTCGCGCTGCAGAACGAACTCGGCGTCACCAGCCGCATGATCGACGCCGCCGAGGCGAAGCGGCTCTCGCCGCTCGTGGACACCGAGGGGGTGCTCGCGGCGGCCTTCTCCCCCGGCGACGGACACTGCTCGCCGGAGTCCGTCGTCCTCGGCTACGCCACCGGGGCGCGACGGCACGGTGCGCGGCTGTTCAGCGGGGTCGAGGTCACCGGTTTCGACGCGGGCAGCGTCATCACCGACCGTGGCACGATCCGGGCGGGTGCCGTGGTGTGTGCCGCCGGGGCATGGTCGCGTGCCGTCGGTGAGCTGGCCGGCGTCGACCTGCCGGTGACGCCGGTGAAACGGCAGATCATCTTCACCGAACCCATGCCGGAGCTGCCACCGGCCGTGCCGTTCACCATCGACTTCGGGACGTCGTTCTACTTCCACCGGGAAGGTCGCGGCCTGCTGCTGGGCATGTCCGATCCCGATCAGGAGCCCGGGTTCGACCTGCGCTACACCGACGACTGGCTGCCCCGGCTGGGCGCGGCCATCGGGACCAGGGCTCCGGGCCTGCTCGACGTCGGGCTGCGCGACGGCTGGGCCGGCCTCTACGAGGTGACTCCCGACCACAACGCGCTCATCGGCCGTACCGGGGACTTCCTGTACGCCACCGGGTTCTCCGGCCACGGGTTCCTGCAGGCTCCCGCGGTCGGCGAGGTCGTGCGCGACCTGTACCTGGGCAGGCCACCGGTGGTCGACGTCGGCCCGCTGTCCGCCGAGCGGTTCGCCACCTCGGCGGGGCGCCCGGAAGCCCACATCGTCTGAGAAACCACAAGCCGAGAGGACACCATGACCGTCACCCTGCCGACCACCCAGGAACTGCGTGACCGCGCCCGCACCGCGCTCGACCGCGTCGGGGTGACGCTGCCGGACGGTGACGGCGTCCGGGCACGTACCCCGATCACCGGTGAGGACCTCTTCCCGTTGCGTGCCAGCACGTCCGCCGACGCGGAAGCGGCGATCGCGGCCGCGGCGGAGGCGTTCGGCACCTGGCGGACCACACCGGCGCCGGTCCGTGGCGAGCTGGTCCGGGTGTTCGGCGAACTGTTGCGGGAGCACAAGTCCGACCTCGCGGACCTGGTCACCATCGAGGCGGGGAAGATCCGCTCCGAGGCGCTCGGCGAGGTCCAGGAGATGATCGACATCTGTGACTTCGCCGTCGGTCAGTCCCGGCAGCTCTACGGCCGCACCATCGCGTCCGAACGCCCCGGCCACCGGCTCGCCGAGACCTGGCATCCGCTCGGGGTCGTCGGCGTCATCTCCGCGTTCAACTTCCCCGCGGCCGTCTGGTCGTGGAACACCGCGATCGCGCTGGTATGCGGGGACACCGTGGTGTGGAAGCCGTCCGAGCTGACGCCGCTCATCTCGCTGGCCGCGAGCCACCTACTGGACCGCGCGATCGCCGCGACCGGTGCGCCGAACGACGTGCACCGTCTGCTGCTCGCCGACCGGGCCGTCGGCGAGCAACTCGTCGACGATCCGCGGGTGGCGTTGATCAGCGCGACGGGTTCCACCCGGATGGGCCGCGAGGTCGGGCCGCGCGTGGCCGGGCGGTTCGGGCGCTGCCTGCTGGAGCTGGGCGGCAACAACGCCGCCATCGTCGCCCCGTCGGCCGACCTCGACCTGGCACTGCAGGGCATCGTGTTCGCCGCCGCGGGGACCGCCGGGCAGCGCTGCACCACGCTGCGGCGGCTCATCGTCCACCGCGACGTCGCCGGGAAGCTGCTCGACTCGCTGGTCACCGCGTACCGCAGGCTGCCGATCGGCGACCCCTTCGACGACACCACGCTGGTCGGCCCGCTCATCTCGGCGAACGCGGCCAAGCGCATGCGCGAGGCCATCGCCCAGGCCCAGGCCGAGGGCGGCGAGGTCCTCGCCGGCGGCGGCCTGCTGGACACCGGCGCGGGCGCCTACGCCGAACCGGCCATCGTGCGCATGCCCGGCCAGACCGCGATCGTGCGGGAGGAGACGTTCGCGCCGATCCTGTACGTGCTGACCTACGACACGTTCGACGAGGCCATCGCGCTGCACAACGACGTCCCGCAGGGGTTGTCGTCGGCGGTGTTCACCCGCGACCAGCAGGAGGCCGAGCGGTTCCTGGCCGCCGACGGTTCCGACTGCGGCATCGCCAACGTCAACATCGGCACGTCCGGCGCGGAGATCGGTGGCGCGTTCGGCGGGGAGAAGGAGACCGGCGGCGGCCGCGAGTCCGGCTCGGACGCCTGGCGCGCCTACATGCGCCGCGCGACCAACACGGTCAACTACTCCAGCACGCTCACGCTGGCCCAGAACGTCAGCTTCCTCTGACGTCACTCAGTGTTGTTGGCATGTCACGCTAACCTAGGTTACCGTGACACATGTGTGGATCGAGATCCTCCTGCTGTCCCGGCTCGCCGAGGGCCCGTTGCACGGCTACGAGCTGCGCAAGGCGGTGGAGGCGTCGACGGGCCGCATGCTGTCGAACAACTCGCTGTACCCGACGCTGCGGCGGTTCGTCGACGCCGGCGCGGTGCTCCGCGACGCGGAGGACCAGCAGAGCAAGCCGCCCCGGCACGTGTACTCGATCACCGACGTCGGCAGGGAACTGCTGCACGACCAGCTCACCGACTTCCCCGAGGAACTTGCGCTCAACGACACGGAGTTCCTGGCCAGGGTGGGCAACTTCAGCAGGCTCGACGAGGACGAACGCCGCGCGGTGCTCGACACGCGTGACCGCGTCATCACGGCCGAGCGCGAGCGGCTCAGCAAACTCGCGGCGGCGCAGGCGGATCCGTGGACCCGCACCGTGCTGGCCGAGGTCGGCCGCAGGCTCACCGAGGAACGGGCGTGGCTGGACACCCTGCGCTCGACCAGTAGCGAGGAGGACCGATGACCACCACCGAGAACCCGCGGCTGCCCTTCGACCGGCGCAACGCGCTGGAGATCGCGCCGCTGTACGCCAGGCTGCGCAGCCGGTCCCCGCTGACCAGGGTCGTCACGCCGGCCGGTGACCCAGCGTGGCTGGTGACGTCCTACGAGCACGTCAAGGAAGTCTTCCGGGACAACCGGTTCGGGCGTTCCCACCCGGAGCCGGAGCGTGCGTCCCGCATCTCGCACGCCGCGTTGCAGGACGGCCCCAGCGGCAACTACGACACCGAGGAACACGAGCACAAGCGGATGCGCCGCATGCTCGCGCCCGCGTTCTCCGCTCCGCGGATGCGTGCGCTCAGCGACCACATCGCCGACCTCACCAGCCGCTGCCTCGACGACATGCGCGCGGCGCAGGACGCGAACCCCGGCCGTCCGGTCGACCTGACCGAGCTGCTCGCGTTCCCGCTGCCGGTGCTGGTGATCTGCGAGTTGCTCGGCGTCCCGTTCGCCGACCGTGCCCACTTCCGGACGCTGTCCGAACGCATCGCGGTGCTCGACGGCAGGGAGGACGCTCAGGCGGCGATGCGGGAGTTCATGGCCTACACGGCGTCGCTGGCGGCGGCCAAGCGAAAGGATCCGCAGGACGACGTCATCTCCGACATGGTGGCCGTGCAGGCCGAGGACCCGACGTTCACCGACGAGGACCTGGCCCGCCAGGCCGCGGGTCTGCTGTTCGCCGGCCACGAGACCACGTCGACCCGGATCGCGCTCGGCGTGTTGTTCCTGCTCAGCGACCTGAGCAGGCGCGACCGGTTCGTCGCCGACCCGGACGGTCAGGTGCAGCGGACCGTCGAGGAGATCCTGCGGCTGTCGGCCACCAGCGGCACCGGCGGGCTGCTGCGGTACGCGCACGAGGACGTCGAGATCGGCGGGGTCCGCATCGCGCGTGGCGACGCCGTGCTCGTGTCCAGCGACGCGGCCAACCGCGACGAGTCGGTGTTCCCCGCGCCGGACGAGTTCGATCCCACCCGCTCGCCGAACGTCCACGTCGCGTTCGGGCACGGCGCCCACGTGTGCATCGGCGCCAACCTCGCCCGCATCGAGCTGCGGACCGTGTTCCCGGCGCTGTTCCGCCGGTTCCCCACCATGCGGCTGGCCGTCGACGTCGACGACATCGCGGTGCGCACGGACAGGCTCGCGGGCGGTGTGGAGAGCGTGCCGGTCTTCCTCTGACGCTGACCGGCGCTGGCCCCGGAGCACGTGAAGGCCACCTTCATTACGTCTCACGTCAGGGGCCCGGCAGGGTCCGGGGCGGGCGACCGTGCGCGAGCGTGGAACTCGCGTACCGGAACGCAGAACTCGCGTGCACGAGCGTGGAGTTCATACCGTGAGACACGCCTCCCACCCCGCGGCCCCGCGAGTCCCACCTTCGCGCACGCGAGTCCCACGCTCCCGCACGCGAACTCCACCTTCACGCACACCACCCGACCTTTGCCGTGAAGGGGGCCCCTCACGGCATCAGACGCCAGGGCACCGGCGAAAGTCGGACGTCGGACAGGGCGAGGTGGGCGGTCCCGAGCGCAGAACTCGCGGGCCGGAATGCAGAACTCGCGTGCGTGAGCGCAGAACTCACGATGTGGACGCCGGTTCTCACCTGGTGCCGGTCGCCCGCGTGAACGGGCCGTTCGCGCGAGTCGTACGTTCTCACGCGCGAGTCGTACGTTCTCACGCGCGAGTCGTAGGTTCTGACGCGCGAGTCGTACTTGTTCGGGGCGTGAAGGCCGAGTTTCTGTCGTCTCACGTGGTGAAGGTGGCCTTCACGAACTCCCGCCCCGGCGCGGCAGCCCCACCAGTCACATCCGGCACAACCGACCCAGCCGCCACCACGAAAGAGACCCAGCAAACTCCCCCAATGTGGCATTGGGGGCGCACAGCACCTGGACCCCGCCGGGCCCTCACGGCATGAGAGGGCCCGGCATCAGAGGAAGTAACGCAGCCAGACGTAGACCCAGGCCAGCACGGTGCTCAGCACGGTGACGACGATGCCGTAGCGGGTGAACTGCCAGAACGAGATGCGGTGCCCGGTACGCGCGGCGATGCCGATGGCGACCACATTCGCGCTGGCCGCGACGGCGGTGCCGTTGCCGCCGAAGTCGGCGCCGAGCGCGAACGCCCACCACAGCGCCTGCCCGGTCGACGGGTCCGGGATCTGCGCCACGACACCCTCGACGATCGGCGCCATCGTCGCCACATACGGGATGTTGTCGAAGAACGCGCCGAGCACACTCGACCCGAACAGCAGCGCCGTCGCCGCCCCGAAGTAGTTGTCGCCGAGCGCGCCGATGGCCCACGTGCCGACCGTCGAGATCACTCCGGTGTGCACGAGCCCCGCCACCATGACGAACAGACCCATGAAGAACACCAGCGTCGGCCACTCCACCTCGTTCAGCACGTCCCGGATGTCCACACGCGACACCAGCACCATCACCCCGGCGCCGACGAGCGCGACGATGGACGGCTCGACGTGGACGACGGCGTGCAGGCCGAACCCGACGACGACACCGGTGAGCACCACCAGGCAGCGCACCAGCAGCGCCGGGTCGGTGATGGCCCGGCGTTCCTGCAGCGCCATCACCGCGGCGACGTTGTCCGGGTTGTAGACGAAGGACTTGCGGAACAGCACCCGGGTCAGCAGCACGAACACCGCGAAGATGACGATCACCGGCGGCGCCATGTGCACCAGGAAGTCGTTGAACGACAGGCCGGCCCGGCTGCCGATGATGATGTTCGGCGGGTCGCCGATGAGCGTGGCGGCACCGCCGATGTTCGACGCGAGCACCTCGGCGATCAGGTACGGCTGGGCGGGGATGCGCAAACGGTTGCACACCACCACCGTCACCGGCGCCACCAGCATGATCGTGGTGACGTTGTCCAGGAACGGCGAGGCCACCGCGGTGATGCCCATCAGCATCACCATCAGCCGGTACGGGCGCCCCTTCGACCGTTTCGCCGCCCAGATCCCGAGGTAGTCGAACAGGCCGGTCTGCTTGATCACGCCGACGATGACCATCATCCCGAGCAGCAGGAAGATGACGTTCCAGTCGATGCCCTCGTGCTCGGAGAAGAACACCTCCGAGCCAGGGATCAGCCCGAGCACCGCCATCGCGCCGGCCGCGGTGAGTACCACCGCGACCTTGTTGATCTTCTCGGTGGCGATGAAGAAGAACGCGACCAGGAAGATCCCCAGCGCGACAACCGCCACGTCAGTCCCCCAGCCCGGACAGGGCGAGGCTGACCAGCAACCGCTCCAGCGTGATCGCGCCGGTCAGCACGCCGTCGGTGTCGACGACGGCGACCAGCGGGCTGTGCGCCCTCGCCATCAGGGCCGCGACCTCCAGCAGGGTGGCCGATGCGGGCACGGTGACCGGCCGCAGGGGCTGGCGGGGCAGGCAGTCGCCGACGGTCAGGTTGCCCAGCTCGTCCCAGAACCGGTCGGCGTGGTCCTCGTCGACGACCCTGGCCAGCGCCGGGTCGTCCTGGTAGGCGCCGGGGACCGCGAGCCGCAGCACCTGGGTGCCCGGCAACACGATCTTCGGCCTGCCGCGGTCGTCGACGACCACCAGCCCGGGCAGCCTGCCCACCGCCATCAGCCGGACGGCCCTGGCGACCGGATCGGCCACGGTGATCGTCGGCACGCGCACGGCGATCTCCCCTGCTTTCATGGCCACCTCTCTGTGGTCGGGCTCGATGTCGGGTGACGTGGTCACGACTGGCCTCCTTGACGCTCGTTGTCGGGGTGCGCCCACCGGAACAACTCGGGTCCCAGGGGCACCTCGGCGCGGGCGACCTCGACGTCGGTCACCTCGATTCCCCTGGACCGGGTTCGCGTCGTCACGGCCCGCGCGAGTCCGTCGCCGTCGGCCCGCGCGATGTCCGCGAGCCGACGGCGCGCCAGGCAGGTGACGATCACGTCGGCGGCGACCCGGTCCGTGTCGGGCGCGTCACCGGCGAGCACGTGACCCGCGTAGGCGGCGGGATCCCGGACGACGGCGGTCGCCGTGCAGCTGACCGTGACCGGCACCCCGTCCCGGGTCACCACCTCGAGCCACAGCAGGTCGAGGGTGTGCGGCGTGGTCGGTACGCGCAGGCCCTGCCGCAGCAGGGGCAGCACGACGATCAACCCGGGTCCCCGAACCCCGGAGACCGCGCCGAACCGGAGCAACACCAGGCACTGTCCCGCCGGGACGATCCGCACGACGGACACCGCCAGGACCACCAGTGCCGTCGCGGCACCGGCTGTCCAGTAGACGAGCGGGTCGGCACGCGTCTCCACCGTTATCGACCCGTTCGTCCGTTCCGTCCGTTCACCGGGTCAAGTCTTCGCTGGTCACAGGCCTGACGACATCGGAGCCAGCACCCATTCCCCATGGGCCGTGGGGGTGTGATCCCTGCCGCGATGGGTGTTGACTCCAATGGACAACACGCGGCCGCGGAGCGAGGCTGAGGGGATGACCTACGCCGAGAGGGCGCCGCGCGTGCGCCGTCCAGCGCAGGCCCTGTTCGGCCGGCTGTGTGTGATCAACGGGTTCCTGTTCACCGCGGGGACGGTCGTGCTCGCGTTGTCACCGGCGACGGTGTCCGCGCCGGTCCTGCCCACGGAACTGCCGGTGCTGCTGACCGGGCTGCTGCTCATCCTCGCCGCCAACGCGTTCCTCGTCCGGCGCAGCCTCGCACCGCTGGACGCGCTGGAGACGCTGATGGAACGCGTCGACCTGCTGCGCCGCGGCGACCGGCTGACCGAGCAGGGCAACGGCGACCTGACCCACCTGGTGCACACGTTCAACGGCATGCTCGACCGGCTGGAGGCCGAGCGCAGCGCGAGCAGCGCGCACGCGCTGGCCGCGCAGGAAGCCGAACGTCAGCGCATCGCCAGGGAACTGCACGACGAGATCGGGCAAAGCCTGACCGTCGTCCTGCTCGGCTTGAAGCGCACGCTCGACCGCGCGCCGGAGGACCTGCGACCGGAGCTGCAGGCGGCGCAGGAGACCGTCCGCGACAGCATCGACGAGGTCCGGCAGGTGGCCAGGCGGCTGCGGCCGGGCGTGCTCGCCGACCTCGGCCTGCAGAGCGCGCTCGCCGCGCTGGCGAGCGAGTACCCGTTCGTGACCCGCCGCGTCGACCCGGACCTGCCGGAGCTGGGCGCCGACGTCGAGCTGGTGCTGTACCGGATCGCGCAGGAGAGCCTGACCAACGTGGCCCGGCACGCGGGTGCGACGTCGGCGGAGCTGTCCCTGTCGGTCCGCCCGGGCGAGCTGCTGCTGCGGGTCGTCGACGACGGCCGCGGCGGCATCACCCGCGAGGGCGCTGGCATCCGCGGCATGCGCGAGCGGGCCCTGCTGATCGGCGCGCTGCTCACCATCAAGTCCACAGTGGACTCCGGAACCGAGGTGCGGCTGTCCGTGCCGTGGGACGGGCAGGCACGGTGACCCGCACCCGGATCCTGCTCGCCGACGACCATGCCCTGGTCCGGCGCGGACTGCGGCTCATCCTGGACGCCGAACCGGACCTCACGGTCGTCGCCGAGGCGTCCGACGGCGCGGAGGCCGTCTCGGCGGCCGTCGACGGAAAGGTCGATCTGGCCATCCTGGACATCGCGATGCCGAGGATGACCGGCATCCAGGCGGCGCGGGAGATCGCCAGGGACGCGCCGGGCATCCGCATCCTGATGCTGTCCATGTACGACAACGAGCAGTACTTCTTCGAGGCGCTCAAGGCCGGTGCGTCCGGCTACGTGCTCAAGTCGGTCGCCGACCAGGATCTGATGGAGGCGTGCCGGGCGGCCATGCGTGGCGAGCCGTTCCTCTACCAGGGCGCGGTGACCGCGCTGGTCCGCGACTACCTGCGGCGCAACCGCCAGGGCCAGCCGCTGCCGGACAGCATCCTCACCGCGCGTGAGGAGGAGATCGTCAAGCTCATCGCCGAGGGCCACTCGGCGAAGGAGATCGCCGACACCCTGGTGATCAGCGTCAAGACCGTCGACCGGCACCGGGCCAACATCCTGGCCAAGCTCGGCATGCGCGACCGGGTCGCACTGACCCGCTACGCCATCCGCGCCGGTCTCGTCGAACTGTAGGTCCCCCCGAAGAGAAAACCCGATGAACGAACTCCGCGTCCCCACGCGCCGGTACCGCCCCGAACTGCAGGGGCTGCGTGCCGTCGCCGCACTGCTCGTCGTCGTCTACCACGTCTGGCTGAACCGGGTTTCCGGCGGCGTGGACGTGTTCTTCCTGATCTCCGGCTTCCTGCTGACCGGCCAGCTGGTGCGGGCCGCCGCCGGTGCGGGCATCCGCTGGGGCGCGATGTGGGGCCGGATGGTGCGGCGGCTGTTCCCCGCCGCGCTGACCGTGCTGCTCGGCGTCGTGGTCGCGTCGTTCCTGCTGCTGCCGGAGAACCGCTGGTTCAGCACGATCCGCGAGGTGGCCGCGTCGGCGCTGTACCTGGAGAACTGGCAGCTCGTCGCGGACTCGGCCGACTACTTCGCCCAGCACGGCACCGCGAGCCCGGTCCAGCACTACTGGTCGCTGTCCATCCAGGGGCAGTTCTACCTGCTGTGGCCGCTGCTGGTCGGCGGCCTGCTCCTGCTGACCCGGTCCCGCCGGACGCTGACGGCCGTGCTGCTGGCGGTGTTCGCCGCGTCGCTGCTGTACTCGGTGACGCTCACCGCCACCGACCAGCCCGTCGCCTACTTCGACACCGCGACCCGGATGTGGGAGTTCGCCCTCGGCGGACTGCTCGCGCTCGCCGTCGACCGGATCACGCTGCCGAGGGCCGTCCGGGTCGCGCTGGGCTGGCTGGGAGTGGCCGGGCTGGTGTCCTGCGGGCTGGTGCTGCAGGTCGGCACCGTGTTCCCCGGGTACGCCGCGTTGTGGCCGCTGCTGTCCGGCGCCGCCGTCATCGCCGCGGGCAGCACCGGCAGCCGCGCTGGAGCGGACCGGTGGCTGTCGGCCCGGCCGGTGCGTCACCTCGGTGACCTCAGCTACGCGCTGTACCTGTGGCACTGGCCGGTCCTGGTGCTGTTCCTGGTGGCCACCGGCCGGGACGAGCCGGGCCTGGCGGGCGGTGCCGCGGTGATCGGCCTGTCGCTGCTGCTCGCCGCCGCCACCCACCACCTGGTGGAACGGCCCGCGCAGGCCCGGCAGTGGGGTGCGGTGACGCTCGCGGCGGCGACCTTGCTGCCGGTGCTGGCCGTCACCGGTGGCTGGCAGGCCGTCGCCACCGGTAAGGCCCGCACTTACGCCGCCACCGTCGACAACCCGGATCACCCCGGTGCCAGGGCGAAGGAACCCGGGTTCACCTACTGGGGCTCGGCCGATCCGGACCTGGCACCGTCGCTGGTCACGCTGCCGCAGGACTACGCGACGATCCCGGAGGAGCAGTGCGGCATCGCGCCCCGGCACCCGGAGCTGACCGTCTGCACCACCGGCGAGCTGGACACACCCCAGCGGCGCATCGTCGTCGCAGGCGACTCGCACGCACAGCAGTTCGTCGCCGCTCTGCAACCGGCGGCGCAACGGCGGAACTGGCAGATCATCACGATGGTGCGGGGCGGCTGCCCGTTCTCCACCGACTCCGAGACCGTGCCCGGCGACCAGCCGTGCATGGACTGGAACGCCGCCGTCGCGGACGAGATCGTGGAGCTGCGGCCGGATCTGGTGTTCACCATCGCCACCAGGGACGTGCGGGTCGACGCGACCGAGTACACCCCGCCGGGCTACGTCAACCAGTGGCGCAAGGTCGACGCCGCCGGCATCCCCGTGCTCGCGGTACGGGACAACCCGCGCTTCGGCTCGCCGCCGGTGGCCTGTGTCGAGTCGCGCGGCCCGGCCTCTCCGGAGTGCGCCACCCCGCGAGCACAGCTGTACGCGCCGGACCCGCCGTACACGGCCGTCGCCGACCTGCCCCCGGGCGTGGCATTCGCGGACTTCAGCGACTACTTCTGCGAGGCGGACGTCTGCCCGCCGGTGATCGGCAACGTGCTCGTCTACCTGGACGACAACCACGTCTCCGCGACGTACATGGCCACCATGTCGGAAGCCGTCGAGCAGGCCGTCGTGCGGGTGCTGGAGCCCGAGGTCACCGGCTAGCGCTCGCGCAGGCGCGAGTGACGGCGCCCGTAGACGAAGTAGATCAGCAGGCCGAGCGCCAGCCAGGCGGCGAACCGGATCCAGGTGAGCACGTCCAGGTTCAGCATCAGGTAGACGCAGGCCAGCGCCGTGACGATCGGCAGCACGGGCGAGAACGGCACGCTGAACGGCCGCTTCAGGTCCGGCCGCTTGCGCCGCAGCACCGGGACCGCGATCGCCACGATGATCATCGCCGACAACGCGCCGATGCTCACCATGTCCGACAGCTCGGTGATCGGCACGAACGCGGCCAGCGCCGCGATCAGCACCGCGCCGATGATGGTGACCCGGTGCGGCGTTCCCCACTTCGGGTGCACCGTGCCGAGCTTCCTCGGCAGCAGGCCGTCGCGGCCCATGGCGAAGCCGATCCGGCCGATCGTGACCAGCTCGACCATCATCACCGACGTCAGCCCGGTCACCGCGCCGAGCGAGATCAACGCGCCGATCCAGCCCATGCCGACCGAGTCGAACGCGGCCGCCAGCGGCGCACCGGCGTCGATGTCGGTGAACGGCACCATGCCGGTCAGCACCAGCGACACGCCGATGTAGAGCAACGCGCAGACACCCAGCGCGCCGAGGATGCCGACCCGCAGGTCCTTGCGCGGGTTCCTGGTCTCCTCGCCGAGGTTGGCCAGCGCCTCGAAACCGGTGTAGGCGAAGAACACGATGGCCGCGGCGGTGAGCACGCCCGCGATGCCGAACGCCGTCTGCTCCAGTCCGAGCGCGGCCTGCACGACCGGCTGGTGCAGGGCGTCGGCGTCCTCGGGTGCCGGGCGCGACGGCGGGACGAACGGCGTCAGGTTCGCGCCCTTCACGAAGAAGAAGCCGACGGCGAGGATCAGCACGCACACCGCGACCTTGACGACGACGAGCACGTTGGTGACCACGGAGGACTGCCGGATCCCGACCACGGCGACCACCGTCAGCAACGCGATGATCAGCACCGCGCCGACGTTGACCGTCGCGTCCTCGCCGAACCACTCCTGCGGCAGGCCCAGCAGGTTGGCCAGGTAGCCGGACCAGCCACGGGACACCACGGCGGCGCCGAGCGCGAACTCCAGCAGCAGGTCCCAGCCGATGATCCAGGCGAACACCTCGCCGAGGGTGGCGAAGGCGTAGGTGTAGGCGCTGCCCGCGGTCGGCACGCTGGACGCCAGCTCCGCGTAGCAGAGCGCGGCGAGGCCGGCGACCACGGCGCCGATGACGAACGACAACGTCACGGCCGGGCCCGCGTGGGTCTTGGCCTCGACACCGGCGAGGGTGAAGATCCCGGTGCCGATGATGATGCCGACCCCGAAGCCGACCAGGTCACGGCCACGCAGCCGGCGCTTCAGGTCGCCGCTCTCCTGCCGCTTCAGCACGGTGTCGACGTCCATGGTCCGTGTGATCCCCATCGGAGCACCGTAGAAGGTCCGGCGCGCTTCCGCAGTCCGGCGTTCTAGGGTGAGCGCATGGACCTGGTCTACGTCGGCTGCTACACCCCGGACGCGGGCAGCGGAACCGGCATCCGGACGTTCTCCCACTCCGACGGCACCCTGACCCCGGTCGGCGAGCTGGCGATGACCTCGCCGTCCTGGCTGGCCTGGCACCCCACGCTGCCGGTGTTGTACGCGGCCAACGAGTCGGCGGAGGGCACGATCACGACGGTCCGGACCGACCCGCTGCGGGCCGCCGGCACGGTGTCCAGTGGTGGCGCGGACCCCTGCCACCTGGCCGTGACACCCGACGGCCGGTACCTGCTGTGCAGCAACTACACCAGCGGCAGTCTCGCCGTGTTCGCCCTCGACCACGAGGGCACGGTGGCCGAGCGCACCGACCTGGTCACCCACGACGGCTCCGGCCCGGTGACCGAACGGCAGGCGTCGGCACACGTCCACATGGCCGTGCCGCTGGCGACCGCGGACGGCACGGTGGTCAGCGCGGTCGACCTCGGCACCGACCAGATCGTGTCCTACACGCTCACCGAAGGGCAGCTCACCCGGCTCGCCACGTCCGCGCTGCCGCCGGGAACCGGGCCGCGTCAGCTGGTCCGCAAGGAGGGCAACGACCTCGCCTACGTCGCGGGCGAGCTGGCAGGCACGCTGATCGCCGTGCGGGAGGACCCGGTGGGCACGTTCACGCCGCTGTCGGTGGTGCGGGCGACCGCCGCCGAATATCCCGGGGTGACCAACTACGTCGCCCACCTGGAGATCACCGGCGACCGGCTGTACGTGTCCAACCGCGGCCCGGACTGCGTGACCGAGTTCGACGTGTCCGCCCCGGAACCGCGGGCCGTCGCCGATCACCCGTGTGGCGCGTTCCCCCGGCACTTCACGATCGCGGGCGACCGGCTGCTCGTCGCATCCCAGCTCGGCGGTGAGATCACCGCCGTCCCGCTCGACGGCGGCGAGCCGGTCCGCACGGCGACCGGTTCGCCGTCCTATGTGGAGATCAGGTAGCCGGTATTTTCGGTAGTGTCGGCAGGGATGACCCTCGACAAGATCAGGCCGGCCGAGACCGGCGACATCGACAGCGCCGCCGACGTTCTCGCGGCGGCATTCTCCGACTACGCCTGGACCAGGCACACCATCGCGGCCGACGACCACCAGCGCCGCGTCCGCGATCTCCAGCGGCTGTTCATCGAACGCATCGGCCTGCCGCACGGCAGGGTGTGGGTGGCGGACGGGCCCGACGGCGTCGTCGCCGCCGCGGTCTGGACCACCCCGGATTCGACGGGGATCGGCGAGGCGTTCGCCGAGCTGGCCGAGCTGACCCCGGCACTGGCAGGCGACCGCGCGGCCGCCGCGGCTTCCGCCGAGGCGGCCATGGCCCCACACCGGCCGGCCGAGCCGGTGTGGTTCCTCGCCACCGTCGGCGTCCACCCCGATCACCAGGGCAAGGGGCTGGGCCGCGCGATCGTCGAACCCGGCCTCGCGGCGGCCGAGGCCGCGGGCGTGCCCGCCTTCCTGGAAACCTCCGAGCAGGCGAACGTCCGGTTCTACGAGCGGCTCGGGTTCACCGTGACGGCCGAGGTCCAGCTGCCCGACGGCGGGCCGACCACCTGGGCGTTCCGGCGTGGCTGAGCGGGTCGCGCGGGAGGTACTCGCCGAACACGGCGTCGACCTCGGCGAGACCGAGCGCGGCAGGGGCTGGACCAACGCGACCTGGCTGGCGCGCGACCTCGTCGTCCGGGTGGCGCGGGAGCCGGGACCGGCCGATCTGCTGCGGGAGCGCGGGATCGTCGCCCTGCTGCCGCCGGAGGTCGGCTACCCGGAGGTCGTCGACGCCGGTGTCCGGCACGGCCACGAGTGGGTGCTGACCCGGCGCGTGCGCGGCGAGAACCTGGAGGAGGTCTGGCCCACGCTCGGCGACGAGGCCCGTCGCGCCGCCGTCGAGCAGATGTGGGAGCGGGTGCGGCACGTCCACCGGGTCGGCACCGCGGCGGCCGCACCTCACGCCCGGTCGCGGTCGCCGTTCTTCCCCGACGATCCGGCGGAGGCCACGGCCACGCTCGCCAGGCTGGTCCGCGGCGGCGCGCTCACCGCCGCGCACGCGGACGGCCTGGGGCGCGTGCTGGACCGGTTCTGGGCGGCGTTGCCGGACGCCGAGCCGGTGCTCAACCATGGCGACTTCTGCACGCCGAACACCCTGTGGCGCGACGGCGAGGTGCTGGCGCTGCTGGACTTCGAGTTCGCCGTGATCGCACCGGTCGCCGTCGACCTGAACGAACTGGTCAAGATCGCCTACGGCCCTGGCGACCGGGCGGCGATGCGGCCGGCCGTCGACCCGATCGTCAAGTCCACTGTGGACGAGGCGGGCGGGCCGGACGTGCTGATCGGATACTCCGTGCTGCTGGAGGCCTGGCTACTGGAGCAGGAACTGACCGCCGAGGAGCCCGACGAGGAGGGCCGGGCGGACGCGACCGCGATGCTGACCGCGTTCGCCGAGGGCGACGGTGGCTACTTCGCCCCCGTCGTCAACTGAGCTGGCAGGAGCCTGCCACGGCCCGTCTCGGCCGCTCATGATCCGGTTGACTGCCCGCGAGGACAGTCACCGACGAAGGAGCGACACCGTGTCCCACCTCCGAATCCTCGCTGTGGCGGCGCTGGCGGGTACAGCCGTCACGGTTCTGCCGGCGAGTGCCACGGCCGCGCCGGCCTGCGACCCTCCGGCAGCCGTGATCGGGCTGAGCAAGGACTGGAAGGTCCAGCTGCCGATCGACGACCCCGACAAATCCGGCAAGCAGCCGCTGGAGGTCAAGCAGCCGAAGTTCGCGACCTACAGCAAGAGCCCGTGGTTCACCCCGACCGCGGCCTGCGACGGCATCCAGTTCCGGGCCGCGGTCAACGGGGTCACCACGTCGAACTCCAGCTACCCGCGCTCGGAGCTGCGGGAGATGACCGACGATGGCCGTGACGAGGCAGCCTGGTCGTCGACGTCGGGTACCCACACGATGGTCATCGACCAGGCGATCACCCACCTGCCGAAGAAGAAGCCGCACGTCGTCGCCGGGCAGATCCACGACGGCGAGAACGACCGGTCGGTGTTCCGGCTGGAGGGCACGAAGCTGTACATCACCAAGGAGAACGACAAGCACACGCTGATCACCGACGACTACCGGCTCGGGACCCGGTTCCAGGCCAAGTTCGTGGTCAGCGGCGGCAACATCCGGGCGTACTACAACGGTGAGCTGAAGGCGACCATCCCGGCGAAGTTCAGCGGTGGCTACTTCAAGGCCGGCGCCTACACGCAGGCCAACTGCGACAAGTCCGACCCGTGCGAGAGCGGCAACTACGGGCAGACGGTCATCTACAGCGTGAAGGTCACCCACTCCTGAGCCCCGCGCCCGCCCGGCAAAGCACGTGAAGGCCACCATCACCACGTCACACGTAATGAAGGTGGCCTTCACGTGCTTGACCTCAGGCCCACGTCTCGCGATCTGGAACCGGCGTGCCGGACAGTGGGACCAGGTGGGCGGGAACGGACAACTCGCGGGTCGGGAACGGAGGACTCGCGCGAGTGGGCCGTTCACGCGGGCGACCGGCACCACGTGAGAACCGGCGTCCACATGGTGAGTTCTGCACTCACGCACGCGAGTTCTACGCTCCGGCACGCGAGTTCTACGTTCCGGCACGCGAGTTCCACGCTCGAGACCAGCCACCTCGCCTGGCCGCCACCGGACTTTGCCGGGTCCCTGACGTCTCATGTAATGAAGGTGGCCTTCACGTGCTTTCGATGACCGTCCGGCGCCGGTAACCGCGCTGCCGGCAGGCGTGCGAGCAGAACCGGCGCCGCCTGCCACGCTCCGGCTGTTGCAGCGGCGCACCGCACCAGGCGCACCTTTCGTCACCATCGACCGCCATTTCGTCACCCTCCCTTGCCCGCGCCGCCGTGACGAGGTCCGGCGCCGTCACCCGGCCCCGCGGGGTGCGCGCGATCAGCTCGCCGTCCAGCACGGGACACGACGCCATGTCGTCGCTCTCGCAGCTCAGCAGGTGCGCCAGGTACTGCCGCGCCGCCGTCAGCTGCCGGATCGCCCGGTCGGCCTCGACGATCTGCTCACGCACCGTCTCCTGCCATACTTCCAGGTCAGCCGCGCCCGAGGTGACCACAGCGGCCCGGTCCAGCGGCATCATGCCGGTGACGCAACACAGGTACGCCACACCGATCCGGCGCAGGTCGGCCTCGTCGTAGACCCGCCTGCCGTCCCGCCGCGGCGGCGGGGTCAGCACCCCGCACCGCTCCCAGTACCGCAGTGTCGACGGCGCCAGGCCGAACAGTGCCGCCGCCTCGCCGATGGTTACCGCCATGCGTCCAGTTGACATCAAGTCACCTTCAAGAAACAAGATTCTCAGGTAAGCCTAACCTTGCCACGAAGGGCATCCATGGCACCGCACCTGATCGGACTCGGCGCCGCGGCCCGCATGCTGCGCCCGGTCCGTCGTCACCTCGTCACCTGCGCCCTGCTGTCCGCGGCGGGCGAGGCCGCCGGGTTCGCCCCCTACATCGCCGCCGCCGAGATCGCCCGCGCCGTACTCGGCCCGGACGGCCGGGACCCCGCCTCCGCCGTCTGGACCTGGGTCGCCATCGGCATCACCGGCGCGTTGCTGCGGCTGGTCCTGCTCGGGTTGTCTTCGCACATCGGGCACCACGCCGACGCCACGATGCTGCACGAGCTGCGCAGGCGGATCGTCGGCAGGCTCGGCGTGCTGCCGCTGGGCTGGTTCCGTTCCGCCGGCTCCGGTCAGATCAAGAAGGCGATGACCGGCGACCTGGAGGACATGCACGACCTGTTCGCCCACTCGCTCGGCCAGATCGTCGGCGCCTGCACCGCGCTGGCCGTCGCGTTCGGCTACCTGGTGACCGTCGACTGGCGGATGGCGCTGGTCACCGTCGCCGTGCCGCTGCTCGCACTGGCGGTCTACCACGTGTCGATGCGGACGATGCCCGGCCGCGTCGCGGAACTGCTGGCGGCCGAGCGCCGGGTGAGCGCCGCGACCGTCGAGTACACCGACGGCATCGCGGTCGCCAAGACCTTCGGCAACGGCGGCCGGATCCTCGACCGGTTCGGGCAGGCCGTCGCCGAGCAGAGTGCCGCGTTCCGCGCCTGGGTCGACGAGGTCCGCCACAGCCTCGCGCTCAACCAGGTGCTCGGCTCCGAGGTCACGGTCCTCGCCGTCGTCGTGCTCACCGGCACCCTGCTGGTCGCCACCGGCGGGCTCGCCGCGCCGGATCTGCTGCCGTTCCTCGTGGTCGGTGTCGGCCTGCCGACGTCGTTCCTCCCGCTGATCCAGGGCACGATCGCGCTGCGTACCGCCAGGATGGCCGCCGGGCACATCGACTCGCTGCTCAGCCTGCCGCCGCTGCCCGCGCCCGGCCGTCCCCGCGAACCACGCGGCAACCGGGTCGAGTTCGACCGGGTCACGTTCTCCTACAACGGTTCCGGCAACGCACTCGACGACGTCAGCGCCGTCTGCGAACCGGGGACGCTGACCGCGGTCGTCGGCCCGTCCGGCGCGGGCAAGACGACGCTGGCGAGCCTGCTCCCCCGGTTCTACGACGTCACCGGGGGCGCGGTCCGCATCGGCGGGGTCGACGTCCGGGACATGACCCAGGCGACGCTGCTGTCGTCGATGTCGCTGGTGTTCCAGGACGTCGTGCTGCTGCGCGCGACCGTCGCCGACAACATCCGGGTCGCCCGGCCCGGAGCGAGCGACGAGGACGTCCGGCAGGCGGCCAAGGCCGCGCAGATCCACCACGTGATCGAGCGGCTGCCCGGCGGCTACGCCACCGTGCTGGAAGCGGGCGGCGGCGGCCTGTCCGGCGGGGAACGGCAGCGGCTGACCATCGCCCGCGCGATCCTCGCCGACACACCGATCGTCGTACTCGACGAGGCGACCGCGTCGCTCGACCCGGACAGCGAGGCCGCCGTCCAGGAAGCACTGTCCGAACTGGTCTCCGGAAAGACCGTGCTGGTGATCGCGCACCGGCTGCACACCGTCAGCGGCGCCGACCAGATCCTCGTGCTCGACGGCGGCCGTCTCGTCGAAACCGGTACCCACGAACAGCTTCTGGCTCGCGATGGCCGGTACGCCCGCCTCTGGCGGGCCCAGCACGAAAGGCACTGACCCATGCTCCGCCAGCTCACCGGGCTGTGGCCGCGCCCCGGCCTGCTCGTCCGCTTCGCCGTCCTGCGGGCGGTGCTCGCCGTCCTGCAGGGCCTGCTGCTCGGCTCGCTGGTACCGATCCTGCGGGCCCTGCTGCGGCCCGAACCCGACCTCGGCGCCGCGTTGCCGTGGCTGATCGCCGGTGCGGTCGGCGTCCTGGTCCACTGGCTGCTCGGCATCGTGGTCACCCCGATCGGCTTCGCCGCCAGCAACGAACTGGCCGTACAACTGCGGCACCGGCTGATGGGCCACCTCACCACACTGCCGCTGGGCTGGTTCGACTCCGACCACAAAGGACGGTTCGTCCGGACGGTCACCAGCGTCACCACGACGATCTCCCGGATCTGCGTCGTGGTCGGCGGCCCGGTGATCACCAGCATCCTGGTGCCGGTGACCGTCCTGGCGGTCACGTTCGCCGTCGACTGGCGCCTCGGGCTCGTGCTGCTGGTCACGCTGCCGGTGCTGTTCGTCATGCTGCACCACGCTCGCCGCACCAACACCGCGGTGGTCGAGGACATCGAGGTGGCCGCCAACGAGATCGCCGGCAGGGCGATCGAGTACGGCCAGGCCCAGCCCGTCCTGCGGGCGGCAGGCCACGGCAGCACCGGGACCGCTGCGATGCGGGACGCGCTGGCCGAGCACCGGCGCCGGTACGCATCCGGGCTCAACCGCCTGCTGCCAGCCGACCTGTCGATGAACGCGGTCATCGCGGCGGGCTTCGCGCTGACGCTCGCGCTGAGTGCGTGGCTGCTGCTGGACGGAGCGCTCGGCGTCGCCGACGCGGTGGCGGTCCTGGTGCTCGCCGCCCGGTTCCTGGAACCGCTCGGCACGCTGACCGGACTGGTCGGCGCACTCGGTGCGCTCGACTACCTGGTGGAGACCGCGGGCCGGACCCTGCGCATCACCCCGCTACCCGCCGCAGCCGATCCGGTCCGCGAGGTCACCGGTTCCGAGGTCGAGCTGCGTGACGTCAGTTATTCCTATGTGGACAGTGAACCGGCCGTCGACGGTGTCTCGTTCCGTTGCCTGCCAGGCACCACGACCGCCCTGGTCGGCCCGTCCGGCTCGGGCAAGACCACGGTGACCCGGCTGATCGCCCGGTTCTTCGACGCCGGTTCCGGCCAGGTCCTGGTCGGCGGCAGGGACGTCCGCGAGTACGACCACGCCACCCTGCTGGAGCGGCTGGCGATCGTGTTCCAGGACGTCTACCTCTTCGACACCACCATCGAGGAGAACCTGCGGCTGGCCCGGCCGGACGCGACGGAGGCCGAACTCGCCGCCGCCGCGCGGTCGGCGCGGCTCGACGAGGTCGTCGAGCGGCTGCCCGACGGCTGGGACACCCTGGTCGGCGAGGGCGGCGCACAGCTGTCCGGCGGCGAGCGGCAGCGGGTGTCGATCGCCCGCGCGTTCCTCAAGCGGGCGCCGATCGTGCTCATCGACGAGGCCGCGTCGGCACTGGATCCGGAGAACGAGGCCGCCGTGAGCGCGGCCATCTCCGAGCTGGCCGCCGAACCGGGCCGGACCGTGCTGGTGATCGCGCACCGCCCGACGACGCTGGAGGCCGCCGACCAGGTCGTCGCGCTCGACGGTGGCAGGGTCGCCGAACTCGGCACGCCCGCCGAGCTGCGGCAGGCCGGTGGCCTGTACGACCGCCTGTTCCGCCAGTACGAGCAAGCTCGCGGCTGGCGCATCTAGACCCGCTGTTCCCACCACACCCCGAACCGGCTCCGCTCCCACCACCACATCCACCGTGAGGAGCCATCCCGTGCCCGACGCCCGCGCGAACCCGTCCACGCTGCTGTGACCCGGCCCCAGCGGATGGCGCTGGTAGGCGCGCTCTACCTGGTCTCCAACATCGGCTACTCGTTCCTGTTCATGACGCTGGGCACCATCCTGCTCGGTCGCGGTGTCCCGCTGGGCACCGTCGCGGCCATCAACCTGCTCGGAATGGTCTACTTCGGACGGTTCCTGATGGCACCGGTGGTGGACCGGACCGGCCACTACCGCCGGTGGCTCATCGGGACCCAGCTGGCGCTCGTCGCCACGCTCGTCACCATCGCGTGGCTGGACCCGGCGGACGACCTGGCGGCGCTGCTCGGGCTGCTCGTCGTGGTGCTCGTGCTGTCGCTGTTCCACGACGCCGCGATGAACGGGCTGGTGGTGCGGATTCTGCCGGAGAGCGATCACGGCAGCGCCAACGGCATGCAGGTCGCGTCGGCCGCCGCGTCCATCCTCATCGGCTCCAGCGGGGCGCTGCTGCTCTACTCGAACGCCGGGTGGACGGTCACCCTTCTCGCGCTGGCCGCGGTGTACGCCGTCCCGCTGCTCGTCCTGCGAACGGTGACCGAGCCGGCGGCGACGGGCACCGTCGCCGAGGCGCCGTGGCGGACGCTGGCCGGGTACTTCGCCTCGACCCGGCGAACGCTGTGGGCGCTGGTGATCATCCCGCTGTTCGGCGCGGGCGCCTGGCTGGGAACCGCGGGCCAGCCCGCCATGCTGCTGGGCGCGGGCTGGCCGATGGACCGGATCGCCGTCGTGCAGTCGGTCGGCACCACGGCACAGCTGCTGACCGCCCTGGTGGCGGGTGCCGTGCTGAGCCGGGTCGGCTCGTCGCGGTTCGCGGCGGTCGCCGGGGCGTCGTGCGCGGTGGCCACTGCCGGCCTGCTGCCGCTGGCCGCCGGCGACGGTTCGTTCTGGCCGACCGCCGCCGCGATGGTCACGATGTCCGCCGCCTACGGCGCACAGCTGACCTGGATCGCCACCGTCTCGATGGGACAGGCCCGCCGGTCGGCGGCGGCCACCGACTACACGGTGCCGATGTCGATCGAGGCCGTCTACGTGACGGTGATCAACTCCGCCGGCCTGTGGTTCGCCGCCACGGCTGGCTTCACCTGGCTCCTCGTGGTCGCGCTGGGCATCGCGGCCGCCGGTGCCGTGGTCGCACCGCTGTGGACCGGCTGGGCCAGGCGGCGGGCGACGGTCGGCTTGGCGAGGTAGGCGGCCGTGATGGCGGCACCGATGCGGGGCAGGTCGGCCGCGTGCCGGTAGACCAGGAACAGCGGCTCGCGGCGTGGCTGGAACTTCGCCTTGAACGCGTGCAGCGAACCGAAGCCGTACAGCGGCTCCATCAGCCTGCCGCCCAGGTCCAGGCCGCGCTGCAGCAGCCCGGCCGGACCACCCGCGGTGCGCACCAGCGGCGCGCCCGACAGCGACACCACCTGGGCGCCCTCGGCCTGGAACAGCAGGCAGGACTCGGCGATGAGGAACTCGATCACCGGCCGGAAGCCGTCCTCGCGCCTGCGCATCAGGTCGAGCGTCCAGCCGCGCGGGTGACCGGTCTCGTCGAGAATCGGCAGCCACGAGGTGACCCCGTGTACCGTGCCGTCCGCGTCCACCGCGATCCCGACCCGGACCCTGGGGTCCATGGCCTCGTCGACGCCGCCGAGGGTGAACCGCAGTTCGGGCGTGTGCTTGGACTTCAGCCAGGACGCCGAGATCTGCCGCACCTGGGCGATGACCGACGGGTCGGCATCGGCCAGCGTGACCATCCGGAACTCGATGCCCTCCTTGGCCGCGCGGTTGCGCGCGGTACGGATGTCCTGCCACTTCTTACCGCGGAAGGCCAGCTCCGGCAGGTCGATCAGGGTGTCCTCGGCGACCTGCACCCGGCGGGTGCCGACGGCGTCGGCCGTCGCCTCGCCGACGGAGAACCAGCACGGCACGAGGCCCTCGCGGCGGCAGTGCGCGGTGAACTCGGCGTGGGCGGCCCGCCGCCAGCCCGCCGAGCCCACCGGGTCACCCAGCGCGATGGCGACCCCGGCGTGCCTGCGGTAGGCGAGGAAGCCGTCACCGGCGGCGGCGAAGACGTACTCGGCGCCGGGCCAGGTCGTCATCCAGGACAGCGTGCCGCCACCGTGGCGGCGCAGCAGGTCCAGCGCGCGGTCGGCGTCGGCAGGCGGGCGGGCCCTGCGGGTGAACAGCGACCCGAGTGGCAGGCCGGCCACGACGGCGACGAGGTGCAGCAGGTCGGCGAGGCTGCCGATGATCAGGATCGAGCCGACGACGTAGGCGAGCAGTCCGATCCGGATGACCAGGCGGGCCCGGGGCGCGAGGGTCGCGGTCACGATGGCGGCGACGGCCATCGTGCCGGCCGACGGGCCGACGTCACCGGCGTCGGCCAGCGGGCCGTCCACCGCGAGCAGGACGAGCAGCGCGCCGGTCACGCCGACGACGTGGCCCAGCGCCCAGGCCACCACCGTCCGTCCGGTGCCGATCCGATGCTCGGCGAATCCGACGAACGCGGCGAAACTGCCCAGCACGGCGATGTAGCACAGCGGGGTGATGGCGAACGGGAGTCCGGTGAGGATCGTCCACCAGCGACCCTCGATGACGGCTGGCAGGCCGTAGGTCACCGCCTCGCTCCACGGCTTGTCCTCCACGGCCGTGGTGAACGTGCCGAAGACCAGCCCGACCACCACGATCATGGCCAGGCCACCCACGGTGAACGGATACCTGCGCAACAGCTTGGTCACCATCATCAGTCCCACCCAGATACGTCGGTCCCTACGATCACCAAGCCTGGCGCGCTGAGGCTCCCGGCACAGTGACGTCAGCACCCGAGCTGGGGTGGGGCTAGCCCCCATGCCCCGCCTGCGGTGCTCCCTCATGGGGTGAGTCTGACGGTGCGTGACCACCGGCGGCGTCGCCCCGCGGGGCGACGCACGGTCCTACTTAGGGTTGATACGCGTAGTCGGACAGCGGGAAGCTCGCCGCCCGGCGGTGGGTGCCGATCGTCGAGCCCGCCCGCAGCAGGGCGGCCTCGCCGTGCTGGTTGAAGTAGTACGACCGGGCCGTCGAACAGTCACCGAGGTAGAACACAGAGTCACCGAGCTTGACCGTCATGCGGTCGAGGAACTCGTCGTTGGCGCGCTGGGTCACCTCGAACGTCGTGGCGCCGCGTCGCCGCAGCTCACCGAAGAGACGCTTGATGTGCTTCATCTGTGCCTCGATGGTGGTGAAATAGGACAGTCCGCTGTAGGAGTACGGGCTGTTCAGGCAGATCAGGTTGGGGAAGTACGGGATCGTCACACCCTCGTAGGCCTGGAACCTGTTGTCCCGCCACCACTTTCCGAGATCGCGGCCCTCCCGGCCGATGATCTCGATGGCGGGAAAGTTGGTGTTCCACAGGTCGAAGCCGGTGGCCAGCAGCAGCGTGTCGATCTCGGTCTTGCGGCCGTCGGCGGTCACGATCCCGTCCGGCTCCACCCGTTCGATGCTCGTCGTCTCCAGGTGGACGTGTGGTTTGGTGAACGTCGGGAAGTAGTCGTTGGAGAACGTCGGCCGCTTGCAGCCGAAGGAGTAGTCCGGCGTGAGCTTGCGGCGCAGCTCCGGGTCGGGAACCTGACGGCGCAGGTGCTTGCGGGCCAGCCGTTCCGCGCCCCGGTTGGTCGCCCTGGCCTGCCGGTAGTGCAGCACGCCGACGACCATCAGGGCTTCCAGCATGGCGGTGTTGACCAGCCGGGCCAGGCGCTGTGCCAGCGGGACGGTGGCGAACAGGCGTTGCACCAGCGGCGGAATCCGGCCGTCCAGCTTCGGGGTGACCCAGATGGGCGTGCGCTGGTAGACAGTCAGCTCGGCGACCTTCCTGGCGACCTCGGGGATGAGCTGCACGGCTGTCGCGCCGGTGCCGATCACCGCGGCCCGGCGGCCGGTAAGGCCGTAGTCGTCGTCCCACGCGGTGCTGTGGATGACCTTGCCCGCGAACGAGTCGATGCCGGGAATGTCGGGCATCTTCGGCTGGGAGAGGAAGCCGGTCGCGGTCAGCAGGTAGCGCGTGGTCACCTGCTCGGCGCCGATCCGGACGGTCCAGGTGCGGGTCTCGTCGTCCCAGACCGCGCCGTCGACGACGGTGCCGAAGCGCATGTGCCTGCGCAGGTCGTACTTGTCCGCGACGTGGTCGGCGTAGCGCTTGAGTTCCGCGCCGGGTGCGAAGAGGCGGGACCAGTAGGGGTTCGGCTCGAACGAGTAGGAGTAGGTCACCGACGCGATGTCGACGGCCAGCCCGGGGTACCGGTTGACGTGCCAGGTGCCGCCGAGGTCGTCCTCCCGCTCCAGGATCAGCAGGTTGTCCACGCCGAGCCGCTTGAGCTGGATGGCGGCCCCCATGCCGCCGAACCCCGCCCCGACGATGACGGCGTCGTACTGCGGTGCCATGCGACCACTCCCTTTCGGATACCATTGGTATTCGAGTTCCCGCAGGATGTCAATGGCTAGACTGTCCGGGTGCCACGACTGACCCGAGCCGAGAGCCAGGCCCGTACCCGGGCGCAGTTGCTCGCCACCGCGCGGGAACTGTTCCTGCGGGACGGCTACCAGCCCACGTCGCTGGACAAGGTCGCCGAGGCCGCCGGCTTCTCGAAGGGCGCCGTGTACTCCAACTTCCGCGGCAAGGACGAGCTGTGCATGGCGGTGCTGGACGAGATCCGCGCCGAGCACGCGATGGAGATCGCCGAGGTACTGCGGGCGCCGGACACCGAGGAACGGCTGCGCCGGTTCGAGGTGTGGGCCGAGCGGGTGATCGGCGATCCACAGTGGACGACACTGGAACTGGAGTTCGGCGTGCACGCCGGGCGCGACCCGCGACTCCGGGAGGAACTGGCGCGCCGGATCGCGGCGTTCAGCTCGACGGCGGGCACGGCCGTGACGTCGGTGGCCGACGCTGACGGCATCACCCCCGCCATCCCGGCGGAGGAACTGGGTGTGGCGCTACTGGCCATGGGGGTGGGCCTCGGCCTGTTCCGCTCGATCGCCCCGGAGACCCCCGTCCGCGCCCTGGTGGACACGGTCCGCGTCCTGGCGGGCCTCCCGCACGTCGGCAGCACGCCGTCCTCAAGCACGTGAAGGCCACCTTCATTACGTAAGACGTCAGGGTCCCGGCAAAGTCGGGCGCCGGGGTGAGCAAGGGAGCTTTACTAGCGAAGAAGGGTAGTAAAGCTCCCTTGCTGTCTTACGGGTGTGGCTGGTGGGGCTGCCGTGGCCTGCGATGCCAGCGGGACAGCTGGGATCGCGTGAAGGCCGAGTTCCTGTCGCCAGACGTGATGAAGGTGGCCTTCACGTACCTGACGCGAACCCGCCAGGCGGGCACACCTGTCACACCGGCACCAGCCAGCACACCCACCCCACCAGCCACCACGAACGAGACAACACCCCCGCAGCTCGCCGCCAGCAACGGCACCATACTTGCGCAAGACGCAACCACAGCGCCCCTGCCGACGGCCCCAGGCCGACGCTGCCCACGACTTTGCCGGGGCCCTGGCGTCTGATGCCGTGAGTGCCCCCTTCACGGCATGCTTGCCGCGGACACGTGGGCGGATAGCCCGTTGTCCGGTGTGAAGGCCGAGTTTCTGTCGTCTCATGTGATGAAGGTGGCCTTCACGAGCTGTGGAGCGACTCCCGGAGCCGGACACGCAGCGCGGGCACGTCGACCTCGGCCACCTCCAGCGCCCGCGGCACCGTGCCCGCCTCCGCGGCGAGCACCCCGAGCAGCAGGTGCACCGGCCGCAAGTCCTTCTTCCTCGGGACGAGCGCGAAACCACGCTCCAGCGCCAGCTTCGTCGACGCCCCCAGCTTCGGCTTGCCGGGCCTCGGGGTCGGCCGGGGCAGGTCGAACGCCGCCCTCGACACCCCGACCGCCGCGAGGCTCTTGTCGAACTCCCGCTCCAGCGCCGCGAGAATCGACGCGTGGTCCAGGCCGGTCGACGCGAGCGCCTCGCGGATGACCGGACCGCCTTCGCCGGCCAGGGCCAGCAGCAGGTGCTCGGCCTCGATCGTGCCCGAGCCGCCGTCGACAGCCTCCCGCTCCGCACGCACGAGCATGTCGTTGATGTAGTGGTCGATGGCGCTCACGACTCGCGTCTCCTCAGCTCGACTCCGGCGTCGATCAATCGCTTGACGTGCTTGCGGTGCACCGCCTGGCGGGTCACCCCCAGCGCCTCGGCGACCCTGGGCCAGCCCCAGCCGGTCCGCATGGCGTGCTCGACGGCGGCGTCCTCGAGCTGGTCGGCCAGGCGCCGCAGCGCCACCACGGCCGCCAGCGCGTCGGCGGGATCCTGGGGTACGTCCGGCATGCAAGCAACATTAGTTGACTAATCGCGCCGGGGTCAAACTCAGCGCTTGCGGCGGACGCGGATGTCGCGCATGTCGGTCACGGAGAACGCCAGGTCACGGTAGGGCAGGCCGTGCGCCCGCAGCGCCTCGGTGGCCCGCTCGCGCGCGACCCGCTCGTCGTCGTCCGGCCCGGCGGGCACCTGGCAGCGGAACGTGAACGCGGTGACGTTGCTGTCGAAGGTGAACGAACCCTCCGCACTGAACATCGGACCGCCGCTCCCGCGCAGGCTCGCCTTCTGGGCCTCGTCCAGCCCGTCGAACTTTCCCCGCACCAGCACCCTGAACACGTTCACGATTCCCTCACCGCATAGCTCATGATCCGATCGCCGAGCAGCCACTCGACGCTGTCCAGCAGGTCCACAGTGGACTCCGCGATGTCGTCCGGCCGGTCACCGGCCAGCACCCGCCTGCCGACCTCGCCGTACACCAGGCTGTGCAGCCAGCCGATCTGGCTCGCCACCAGCCGGGGCAGCGGATCGTCCGGCGCGGCGCCCGTCTCCTCGGCGAGCACCACCGCCAGCGAGCGGACCATCTGCTCACCCAGCCCGGTCAGCCGCGCCGCCAGCGCCGGGGTCGCCAGCATCATCGCCAGCACCCGGCCAAACCCCTCGGCCAGCCCGATCTCGCGGTCCCGCGACCGCAGCGCCTCCCGCAGGTAGGCCAGCACCGCACCGGCGGCCGACTCGCCCACCGGCCGCGTCCTGACGACGTCGGCCAGCCGGTCCGGCAGGGCATCGCCGCCGGGGAAGACCAGGTCCTCCTTGGCCGGGAAGTAGTTGTAGACGGTGTTGACCGAGACGTCCGCGGCCGCCGCGACCTCGGCGATCGTCACCCGGTCGAACCCGCGCTCGACGAAGAGCCGGATCGCCTCGGCGGAGATCCGCCGCAGCGTCTCCTGCTTCTTGCGCTCGCGTAAACCCACACCAATATTGGAGCACACTCCAAACTTGGAGTCGACTCCATTAATTGAGCAGCCAGGCCCGGCAGGCGAGCTGGAGGGCGAGCCGCTGGTCCGGGTCGTCGAGGTCGGCGTCGAGCAGGCCGCGGATGCGGCGGATGCGGTAGTTGACCGTCTGCGCGTGGATCTTCAACGCGGCCGCCGCCTGCTTGGGCGAGTTCTGGTGGTCCAGGTACGCCTGCAGCGTGCGGACGTTGTCCGTGGCCGTCCGCGTGTCCGTGGTGAGCGGCGACAACAGCTCGTCGGCCGTCGCCCGGGCGGTTCCGGCGGCGTACCAGGCGACCAGCATGCGGTTGAGGTTCAGCGCGTCGATGGCGACCACCTCCTGCGGCGGATCGCTCTGCTGGCCGATCACCAGCGCCGCCTTCGCCTCCGCCGCCGACGTCCGCAGTCCTTCCTCGCCACGCTGCGCGCTGCCGATCCCGCACCGGACGGACAGGCCGGGGAACCGCTCGCGCACCACGTCGATGCCGGCGCGCGCGGCACGCTGCGCCGCCCGCCCGGTCGACGGCCCCGGCGCCCCGCCCAGCGCGTGCACCAGCAGCGGATCGCCGCCGATGAGCGTGCAGTACCAGCGGTCGTCGTCACGCACGGCCTCCAGCACCAGCGTGGTGACGGTGTCGAGCTGGTCGGCACCGGGCGAGGCCAGCGTGAACCGCAGCACCTGGTGCCAGCCGTCGGTGCGCATCCCCAGCGCCCGCGCCCGCGCGCCGAGGTGCCCACGCTCGCTGTCCGGCGCGAAGATCAGCTCACCGAGGAGCCTGCCCCGGTCCCGCAGACCGGCCAGCGACGCCCGCCGCTGCGCCGCGAGCGCGTGGGCGTAGGTGTGTGCCGCGAGTTGCAGGACGGCCAGCACGGCGACCTCGTGCCCGGCCGAACGGGACGGCTCGGCCAGCGCCAGGTAACCGACCGGGCCACCGCCCTCGCTCGGTACCGGCACCGCAGGTCCCGTTCCCGCCGTCGCCCGCGCGACGACCCGGGTCCCCAGCGCCGCACCGGCGGCCTCCAGTACCGCCTTCGGCTCGGCCGGAACGGTTCGCAGCCGCCTGCAGGCCTCGTCGATCTGCGCCAGCGAGTCGACCGGGTCACCACGCAACGCCCCGGCGACCGCGGCGACGACCCTGGCCGGCTCCACCGGTTCGGGCGCGACCAGCAACGCGAGCCCGTTGCGGTCGGCGATGTGCTGCGCACTGCGTTCCACCGCGGCGGCCTCGACACCGGCCAGCACCACCGCGGCGACCCCGGCCATGGCGGCGTTGCGCAGCGCGATGTCGAAGACGTGACCGTGCGCGGCACCGGCCGCCGACGGCGTCAGTACGGCGAGCGCACCGGCCGGTAGGTCACCCAGGGTGTCGAGCGTGTCACGCACATGCACCGAACGGACGATGCGTTCGTCGTCTCCAGCGACCATTATCAATCTCGGCAGGTCACCACCTGCGAGAACACCGTGTAGTGCAACCGTGTTCATCCAGTCCCCAGATTCATACGGTCAGTACTAGCCGCCGAAAGTTTTCATACTACCAACACAGCCACGTTGGGTGACCATTTCGCTACGGTGACGCTTGTGCTCCTGGACCTGCCGGCTCTTCCCGAGTTCGCCGTCGGCTGCGACGTGCTCGGAGCCGGTGGCGGAGGCTCCGCGGCCGGTGCACTGCCCCTGGCCGCGCACGCCATCGCCGAGCACGGCCCGGTTCCGGTCGTGACGCTGACCGACCTGCACCCCGACGACCTGGTGATGCCGTGCGCCTACCTCGGCGCGCCGGACATCGCCATGGAGCGCATCGGCACCGGCCACGAGTCCGAGTCGATCCGCCGCCAGGTCGAGGCACACTTCGGCCGTCCGGTCGGCGCGCTGATGTGCACCGAGATCGGCGGCTTCAACGGCCCCGGCTCGGTGGCGCTCGCCGCGCACGCGGGGCTGCCGCTGCTGGACGCCGACGGCATGGGCCGCGCGTTCCCCGGCGTCGAGCAGGTGTCCATGCAGCTGGCCGGCATCACCCCGGCGCCGGCCGTCCTCGCCGACGAGCACGAACGCGTCGTGCTGGTCAACGCCGAGAACGGCCGCTGGCTGGAACGGCTCGCCCGCCAGGTCACGGCCGGGTTCGGCGACCGCGGCGCGAGCAGCGAGTACGTGATGAGCGCCCGCGACGCCGGCACGGCCGTGGTGGCCGGTTCGGTCGGCAAGGCGCTGGCCATCGGCGCGACGCTCACCGAGGCCGCGGCCGAGGGCGGCACCACCGCGACGGTGGTCGACCGGCTGGTCGAGCGGTTCGGCGGCCTGCGGCTGATCGAGGGCAGGGTCACCGACATGCGCCACGCCCACCCCGCGGGCACCCCGATGGCGGGCAACGCACGCTCCGCCGCCGTCGTCGAGGGCATCGGCGCGGACGCCAGCCGGTGGCTGCGCCTGGAGGTCGGTCACGAGTACCTCGCCGCCGTCGAGGACGGCGAGGTGCGGGCGACCGTGCCGGACATCATCTCCGCCTTCGATGTCTACAGTGGACGGCCGGTGCCCGCCGACGCCCTGCGATACGGCCTGCGGCTGGTGATCGCCGCGCTGCCCTGCCCGCCGCAGTGGCTCACCCCCGCCGGGCTCGACCTGGTCGGGCCACGCGCGTTCGGGCTCAGCCTGGACTATCACCCGCTGGGGGTAACCGCGTGAACCTGCCGCAGCCGCGTTTCCGCCTGGGCCTGTGCTGGGCGGACGACTCGGTCTCGGCCGCCCTGCTCGACCCGGACGACGAGGTGCTCGCCGCGACCGGCACGACCGCGCCCGCGCCGGACTCCAGCTGGCACACCGTCGTCGCGGGGCTGACCGGCGCGCTGCTGGAGCAGCCGGGCGCCCGCGGCATCGTCCCCGGTGACGTCGACCGGGTGCTGGTGTCGGCCAGCGCGGTCGCGGGGTTCGCCGGCTGGCCGGACGGGATCTGGCCGCCCGGCATCGGCGGTGTCGCGGTGCTGCGGCTGGGCGCGGCGACCACGGCCGTACCGCCGCTGGGAGCGTGGCCGCCTCCGCTGCGGGACCGGATCGCCGTCGACACGGCCTGCGTCGCCGGTGGGTCCATGCTGGACGGTGAGGAGTTCGAGCCGCTGGACCGGGCGGCCGTCTCGGCGTTCGCCGACCGCATCGCCGGACGCGCCGCCGCGGTCGCCGTCACCGGCGTGTTCGCCGCCGTTCGGCCCGGTCACGAACTGGAGGCGGCCGCACTGCTGCACCGGCGCCTCGGCGACGCCATGCCGGTCGTCACCTCCCACGAGTTCGGCGGGCTCGGCCTGCTCGACCGGGAGAACGCGACCGTGCTGCAGGCCGCGCTCATCCACCGCGCGCGGGCGCAGGGCAGTGCACTGCAGGCCGCGCTGGCCGACGCGGGCTTCGGTGACGCCGAGGTGTTCGTCGGCTGCCACGACGGCACGGTGGCGGCGCTGGACCACGCCGTGACCCACCCGCTTCCGCTGCACGGTGGCGTCAACGCCGCGACGGCGGCTGGTGCGGGAAGGCTCGCCGGGGTACCGGACGCGCTCGTGCTGCTGTCCGATGTGGACGGACGCCAGCGTGCCGTGTGCACGCTCGCCGACGGCATGCCGAGGCTGGACATCGGGCCGACGCTCATCGCCGGAATTCCCACCCAGCTGAGGGTTCCGGCGCTGGTCTCCACCGCGAACACCACCCTGGACGAGGCGCTCGACCGGGCCAAACCCGGGCCGGATGACCTCCCCGTACTGCTGGCCGGTGCCGGTGCGACCGCGCTCGCGGCCCGGCTGCCGGCACGCATTCCCGGTGTCTCCACGGTGCGCCGCCCGCCGCACGCCGAAGCGGCCGCGGCGGTCGGGGTGGCGTGTGCCGCGGTGCGCGGCAGGGCGTACCGGATCGTCGCCGCCCGGCGGCCGGACGCCGACGGCGTGCGGGAGGAAGCCAGGGCCGCGGCGCGGACCGCGGCCGTCCTCGCCGGTGCCGACCCCGGCGGCGTGCGGGTCACCGCGGTGCGGGAGACACCGCTGCCGTACCTGAGCGAGCCTGCGATGACGCTGAACGTCGTCGCCGAGGGACCGCCCCGGCCGGGCCTGCGCGAGCCGTCGCCGCGAAGGGTGGTGGCGTCCCGTGCACGGCGGTGAGACCGGCGAGGACTACGCACTGGAACGGGTACCGGACCGCGCCCGCTATCCATGGTGGACGGTCGCCGTCCAGCGGTTCGGCCAGCTGTCCGATCTCACCCAGTTCCTGCTCGGCGCGACGCTGGGTGCGGGCCTGTCGCTGTGGGGCGCGTTCTGGTCGTTCACCCTGGGCGCGGCGATCCTGGAGCTGGTGGCCATCGTCGTCGGGATCATCGGCGTGCGTGAAGGACTGTCCACATCGGTCCTGGCGCGCTGGACCGGCTTCGGCCGCTACGGTTCCGCGCTCATCGCGCTGGTGATCGGCGTCAGCCTGATCGGCTGGTTCGGTATCCAGAACAGCCTGTTCGCCGGCGGGATGCACACGCTCGTCGGCGCGCTGCCACTGCCGGTCTGGTCGGTGATCACCGGGCTGGCCGTGACGGTGCTGGTGCTGTTCGGCTTCCGCTGGATGGCCTGGGTCGCCTACGTGACCGTCCCTGCGTTCCTCGTGCTCGCCGGCTGGTCGATCGTGAGCCAGCTGTCCGAGCACGACCTAGGCGACCTCGCCGCGTCCGGCCCGTTCGGCGATCCGATCTCCATCGCCACCGGCGCGACGATCGTGGCGGGCTCGTTCATCGCGGGCGCGGTGATCACCCCGGACATGACGCGGTTCAACCGCACCGCCGCCGACGTGGTGAAGCAGAGCGTCGTGTCGATCACGCTGGGCCAGTACGTGATGGGCCTGATCGGCGTGCTGGTCGCCTACGCCGTTCGCTCCAGCGACATCGTCGCCATCGTCGCGGCGACCTCCGGGGTCGCCGGTGTGATCGTGCTGGTCTCGGCCACGGTCAAGATCAACGACTGGAACCTCTACGGCGGCAGCCTCGCCGTCGTCAACGGGATCGCCACGCTCACCCGGACCCGCGTCCGCCGCGTGGTCGTCACCGCGGTGATCGGCGTCGTCGGAACCGCGTTGTCCACGGCGGGAATCCTGGAGCGGTTCAGCGACTTCCTGACGCTGCTGGGCGTCGCGCTGCCGCCGATCGCGGGGATCATGGCGGCCGAGTACTTCGTCGTGCGCCGCTGGCGCGGCGACCTGGACACCTCGCGCGCGAACGGTGTGCTGCCGGCCGCGGAGCCGGGCTGGGTCCCGGCGACGCTGGTGGTGTGGCTCGGCGCGGCCGCGTTCGGCTGGTGGACCGAGCAGGCGCAGTGGGGCATCCCCGCGCTGAACTCGCTGGCGGTGGCCGCCGTCGCGTACCTGGTCGCGGCGAAGGCCGGGCTGCTGCGTTCGTTCGCCGACGGCCCGACCAGCGGTCGCGAGGAGGTGCGCTCATGAGGATCGGCCTCGACGTCGGCGGGACGCACACCGACGCGGTGCTGCTGTCCGGCACCGATGTCGTCGCCGCCACGAAGACGCCGACGACCGCCGACGTCACCGGCGGCGTACGCAACGCGTTGCGGGACCTGCTGTCCGAACCGGTGGCGGCGCGGGTCCGGGCGGTGATGATCGGGACGACGACCTTCACCAACGCGCTGGTCGAGGGCAAGCGGCTCACGCCGACGGCGGCGATCCGGCTCGGACTGCCGGCCACCGCGGCGATTCCCCCGATGACCGGATGGCCGGCGCGGTTGCGGGAGGCGCTACGGGGCCGGTGGCGGCTGTGCGACGGCGGCTACGAGTACGACGGCTCGACGCTGTCCGAGGTCGTCCCGGAGCAACTGCGGGCCGCGGCGGAGGAACTGGCGGGCGAAGGCGTCCGCGCGGTGGCCGTGTCGTCGGTGTTCGCGCCGGTCAACGGCGACGCCGAACTGCGGGCGGCGCAGATCGTCGGCGAGACCGTGCCCGAGTTGCGGGTGACGTGCTCGCACGAGGTCGGCAGCATCGGGCTGCTGGAACGGGAGAACGCCGCGATCCTCAACGCCGCGCTCGGCGAGCTGGCCGAGGAAACCATCGCCGCGCTGACGGCCGCGGTGGCCGACTCCGGCGTCACCGCGCCGCTGCTGCTCAGCCAGAACGACGGCACGCTGATGGCGCTGGACCACGCCCGCCGGTTCCCGATCAGGGCCATCGCGTCCGGGCCGACGAACTCCATGCGTGGCGCGGCGCTGCTGTCCGGTGTGGACGATTGCGCGGTGATCGACATCGGCGGCACCACGACGGACATCGGCGTGCTGAGCGGCGGCGTGCCGCGGGAGGCGTCGTCGCTGACGACGCTGGCCGGCGTGCGCACCAACGGCAGGATGCCCGACCTGCTCTCGCTGGGCATCGGCGGCGGCAGCCTGGTGCGGGGCGACACCGTCGGCCCGGACAGCGTCGGGCACGACCTGACCACCCGCGCGCTCGCGTTCGGCGGGTCGACACTGACCGCCACCGACCTGGCGACGGCGGCGGGCTGGGCCGACGTCGGCGACCGGTCGCTGCTGGACGGCGTCGATCCGGCCCGGGCCCGGCGGGTGCTGGCCGGGATCGGCAGGCGGATCGCCGACGCCGTCGACCGGATGCGTACCTCACCCGAGCCGCTGCCCGCCGTGGTCGTCGGCGGCGGCAGCGTCCTGCTCCCCCACCCCACCGAGGAGCTGCCCGACCTGCGCAGGCCCGAGCACTACGCGGTCGCCAACGCCATCGGCGCGGCGATCGCGGCCGTCGGCGGGGAGGTCGACCGAGTCGTTCACTTCGGCACCCGCAGGCGCCGCGACGTGCTCGCGGAGGCGAAGGAGGAAGCCGTCGCCCGTGCCGAGGCGGCGGGCGCCCGCGCGGGCAGTGTGCGGGTGGTGGCGCTGGAGGAGATCCCGCTGGCCTACCTGACCAGCGGTGCCACCAGGGTCCGGATCAAGGCCGTCGGTGACCTGGACATCGACCGGCTGCCCGGGGAGCCGGAGGTGTCCTGTGCGTGAGCTGGACGCCGGGGTGCTGCCCGACATCGCGCGGGGAGCCGCGATCCTCGGCTGTGGTGGCGGCGGCGACCCGCACATCGGCATGCTGCTGGCCACACGTGCGATCGAGCTGAACGGGCCGGCGACGCTGGTGAGCGTCGACGAGGTGCCCGCCGACGCGGTCGTCGTGCCGGTCGCCATGATGGGCGCGCCGACCGTGTCCACCGAGAAACTTCCGCAGGGCGGCGAGGCGGTCGCGGCCCTGCGGGCACTGGAACGCACCACGGGCAGGCGGGCCACGCATCTGGTGCCGATCGAGATCGGCGGCATGAACTCGCTGGTCCCGGTCGCCGCCGCCGTCGAGACCGGGCTGCCGCTGGTCGACGGCGACGGCATGGGCCGCGCGTTCCCCGAGGCTCAGATGACGCTGCCGTCGCTGGCGGGCGTCAGCGCCACGCCGATGGCCATCACCGACGACAAGGGCAACACGACCCTGGTAGAGACCGGCAGCAACCGGTGGGCGGAGCGCATCGCCCGTGCGGTGTGCACGGAGAGCGGATGCTCGGTGTTCACCGCGGACACCCTGCTGGCAGGGCATCAACTGGCCGACGGGCTGGTCAGCGGGACGGTCACGCTGGCACAGCGACTGGGCGCGGCGGTGCGCTCCGCGCGGGAGGATCACGCCGATCCGGTGGCCGCCGCCGTCGACGTGCTCGGCGGGGTCCACCTCGCCACAGGCAAGATCACCGACGTGCGGCGCGCGACGAGCCGAGGCTTCGCCCGGGGCACCGCGACGGTCGAATCGATCGGCCGAACGGACGTGGGCGCGCTCGTCCTGTCGATGCAGAACGAGTTCCTCCTCGCACGCGGCGAGGGCGGTGCGGTGCTGGCGTCCACACCGGACCTGATCTGCGTACTGGAAACAGATACCGGTGAGCCGATCACGACCGAGGCTCTCCGGTACGGTCACCGGGTCACGGTCGTCGCGGCCCCCTGCGATCCACGATGGACCACCAGCGGTGGTCTGGACCTCGTGGGGCCGGCTGCGTTCGGCTACCACCACGCGTATTCGAGTGTGCGGGTGAACGCCTCATGATGATCAGTTGTCGCGGTTACGCATGGCGAAGCTCCTCTCCCGGCTCGCTGTGGATCGTCGGGGTGTACTCATGAGTATCCGCACCAGGGTCACCGGTTCCGAACCACCCACCCGACTTCGTAACGCGATCGTCGCCCCGCGGCGCTGGGCACTGTGGTCGCAGCCGTCGCGGGTCGTCGTCTACTGCCTGGCCACCGAGGCCGCGGCGGTGGCCACCACACTGTGGCTGCACCGCACGCCGACGGCAGGTCAGCTCGCGTTGCTGGCTGTAATGATCACACTCGCCATCGTGCAGGCTGAACTCGGCCGCCACTTCGAGCGCGTACGGCGACGGGTCGGCAGCACGCTGCACATCAACATGACGTCGGTGTGGACGTTCGCGGCCGTGCTGGTGCTGCCGCCGTCGCTGACCGCGACGCTGACGGTGATCCTCTACGCCCACCTCGCCGCCCGCAGCTGGCACCGCCTGCACCGCGCGCCGACCTGGCGCACGGTCAACAACGCCAGCCTCATCGTGCTGACCTGCCATGCCGCGCACACCGTGCTGACCGTCGGCGGCGTCACCGACCTGCGCAGCGTGCTGAACGGCGGCTGGCGCTGCGCGGCCGTGCTGCTCGCGGCGATCGGGGCGTACTTCGTGGTCAACGCCCTGATCGTGCTGCCCGCGCGGACCACCGTCGGGCGTACCCCGGTGCAGTTGTTCGGCACCTGGTCGGACAACGGCCTCGAACTGGCGACCCTGTGCCTCGGCGCGCTGAACGCGCTCGCGCTGGTCACCCAGCCCGTCCTGGCCGTGCTCGTGGTGCCGCCGCTGCTGTTCCTGCAACGGACCCTGCACGTGCGCCAGCTGGAGGCGGCGGTCAACCGCGACCAGAAGACCGGACTGCTCAACCTGACCGGCTGGACGGCGGTCGCCGAAGAGGCACTGGTCAAAGTGGACCAGCACGGTAGGCCGATCGCACTACTGATGATCGACCTCGACCACTTCCGTGAGATCAACAGCCGCTACGGCCACCTCGGCGGCGACGACATCCTGAAGGTCGTCGCCACCACCATCACCCGCACCGTGCGCGACCACAACGACGCCGTCGGCCGGTTCGGCGGCGAGGAGTTCGTCGTCCTGCTGCCGAACATCACCGACCCGGACGACGTCCGCACGGTCGCCGAGCGTGTCCGGGCCGCGGTGAACGAACTCGAGATCGAACTGAACGGCGCCAACGTGACCGGGCTGTCGGTGTCCATCGGCACGGCGCTCTACCCGGCGGCGGGCACCACGATCCGGCAACTGCTCAACTCCGCCGACGGCGCCCTGTACCTGGCCAAGGACGCCGGCCGCAACCAGACGGTCTCCTCCGACCTGGCCCGGAGCTCGTGAAGGCCACCTTCATTACGTCTCATGTGGTGAAGGTGGCCTTCACGAGCTTCGGCCGGAGCGGTCAGTCGTCGGGCTCGGTGGTCTCGTCGGCTGTGCGGGCACGGTCGGCGGCCTCGGCGCGGGCCGCCTCCTGGTCCAGCAGGCTCATCGTGGACTCCCTTCTCGGCTGGTTACCAAGGCTGGGACCGCCGCCGTGTGGAAAGCTGGGAGGAAACCTTGAAGTCCCAGGTGACAGGGGGTGCGGGTGGACGTCCGGTTCCGCCTGCTCGGCGAGTTGGAGCTGCTGGTCGACGGTCGGCCGGTGTGGCTCGGGCACGCCCGCCAGCGCGCCGTCCTGGTCGCCCTCGTCGTCGACGCGAACCGCCTGGTCACCGCGGCCGACCTGATCGACCGGGTCTGGGGCGAACGCCTGCCGCGGCAACCCCGCGAGGCGCTCTACGGTTACGTCTCGCGGCTCCGCGGCGCCCTCGACGGGGTCGCCACCATCGAACGGCGCCCGGAGGGGTACCGGCTCACGGTCGACGCCGCCACCGTCGACCTGCACCGCTTCGACGACCTGCTGACCAGGGCACGCGACTGCACAGACGACGCCCGGGCGGTCGAGCTGTACGACGAGGCACTCGGCCTGTGGCAGGGCCCGCCACTGTCCACAACCGACACACCGTGGCTGGAGTCGCTGCGGGCGAGCCTGGACCGCAGGCGGGTCACGGCGGAACTGGACCGTGACGACCGGATGCTGCGCCTCGGCAGGCACGCGGAGGTGCTGCCCGAGCTGCTCGCCCGCGTCGACGGTGCCACGGTCGACGAGCGGCGGGTCGGCCAGCTGATGCTGGCGCTGTACCGCAACGGCAGGCAGCCCGAGGCACTCGACCACTACCGGCGGCTCCGCGAACGGCTGGCCGACGAGCTGGGCACCGACCCCGGCACCGAACTCCAGCGGCTACACCAGCGCATCCTCACCGCCGACCCCACGCTGACGGCGCCGGCGAGCGGCAGGCGCGTGCCGCGGCAGCTACCCGCGCCGCCGCCCGCCTTCACCGGCCGCGAGCGGGAACTGGCCGCACTGACCGGCGCGCTACGGCAGACCACCGTCGTGTCTGTGGTCGGTGGCGGCGGGATGGGCAAGACCTGGCTCGCACTGCGCTGGGCACACGACCACGCGGCCGACTTCCCGGACGGCCAGCTCTACCTCAACCTCCGCGGCTTCGACCCGGTCGAGGAGCCGGTGACGCCGGCGTCGGCGCTGCGTGGCCTGCTGGACGGCCTCGGCGTCGCGGCCGTCCCGCCGGACCTGGACGCGCAGGCCGCGCTGTACCGGGGCCTGGTGGCCGACCGGCGAATGCTCATCGTGCTGGACAACGCCCGCGACAGCACCCAGCTCGCCCCGCTGCTGCCCGGCGGTGCCACCTGCGCTGTCCTGGTGACCAGCCGCAACCAGCTCGGCGCCCTGGTCACCACCCACGGCGCACGCCCGCTCCCGCTCGACGTCCTCGACGACACCGAGGCCACGGACCTGCTGACCCGCGCCGCCGGCGCGGCCCGGGCCGAAGCCGAACCCGCCGCGGTGGCAGACCTGCTGCGGCACTGCGCCGGCCTGCCGCTGGCGCTGGGCATCGTCGCCGCCCGGGCCGCGACCCAGCCCGGGCTTCCACTCGCGGCACTCGCCGACGAGCTGCGGGACACGCGGCTGGACGCACTGGACGCCGGCGAGGTGCCCGCCAACCTGCGGGCGGTGCTCGCGGCGTCGTACCGAACCCTGAACCCGGGTACCGCCACGACGTTCCGGCTGCTGGGGCTGGCGCCGGGTCCGGTCGTCACGCTGGCGGGTGCGACGGCACTGACCGGTGCGGACGCCAAGCCCGCACTGCGGGAGCTGACCACGGCGAACCTACTCGGCCAGGTCGACGCCGACCGCTATCGCATGCACGACCTGGTCCGCCTCTACGCCGCCGAGCTGGCGTCCACTGTGGACTCGGAGCAGGACCGGGCGGCGGCACTGACCCGGCTCTACGACCGCTACTGCTACCTCGCCTCGGTCGCCGCGATGCGCTGGAATCCGCACGACGAGCATCGCTACCCGCCGATGCCCGAACCCGCCGGACCACCGGTTCAAATCACCCGGGGTGACCGGTGGCTGGACCGCGAAATCGACATCCTGCTCGCCATCACCGCGCAGGGTTCCGCGCGGCATGTCACGCACCTCTCCTCGGTCCTGGCCCGGTATCTGGACATCAGCGGCCGGTATCACGACGCACTGGCGTTGCACACCGCCGCGGTGCAGCTGGAGTCGCCGAACACCGGCAGGGCGCTGGTCCACCGGGCGGGCACCCTCTCCCGGCTCGGCAGGCTCGACGAGGCCATCGACGCGGGCCTCCGTGCCGACGCGCTCGGCCGCGCCGCGAACGACGGCGTCACTCAGCTGATCGCGGCGAACTCCCTGGGGACAAACCTGGGCATGCGGGGAAAGCTGGACGAGTCCCGGCAGCACTACGAGCGCGCGCTGGCCATCGCCCGGGTCATCGGGTCCCGCGACGCGGAAGCCATCGCGGCCAACAACCTCGGCATCGCCCTACAACAACTCGGCCGACTCGACGAGGCCGAGGAACTGATCGACCTGTCGCGGGCCATCGCGGAGGAGTCCGGCAACGGCGCGATGGGGACCTACGTCCGGGGAAGCTACGCCGACCTGTCCCGGGAGCGAGGTGACTATCCCAGGGCCATCGAGCACTGGCAGCAGGCCGTGGAGATGGCTCATCTGAACGGCGACGTGGGACTCGAGGTGGAGGGCGCCAACTTCCTCGGCCTCACCGTCAGGGCGAGCGGCGATCCCGAAGGGGCCGTTCAGCATCACCGGCGGGCGCTACGGCTGGCCACCGAGGTGCACTTCCGCTACGAGCAGGCCCGCGCCCACGACGGCCTCGCCCGCGCCTTCCACGAACTCGGCCGCCACACCGAGGCCCGTGAGCACGCCACGTCGGCGCTGGCGCTGTACCGCGAGCTGGGGACGGCGGAAGCCGCCGACTTCGCCGCGTTCGCGGCCGGGTGGTAAAGCTCATGACATGGAGCTTCACCAGCTGAGGTACCTCGTCGCGGTCGCCGACGAGGGCAGCTTCACCAGGGCCGCCGCCCGGCTGCACGTGGCGCAGCCGGGGGTGAGCGCGCAGATCCGGCGCCTCGAACGGGAACTCGGCGAGGACCTGTTCGACCGAACGGGCCGTTCGGTGCGGCTGACCGACGCGGGAGCGGCAGTTCTGCCTTACGCCCGCGCCGCGCTGGCCGCCGTCGACGGCGTCCGGCTCGCCGTCGACGAACTCGCCGGGCTGGTCCGCGGGAAGGTCTCCATCGGCATGGTCACCTCACATCCGGTCGACCTGCCCGCGCTGCTGGCGCGGTTCCACGACGATCACCCGGCCGTGGAGATCACCCTGACCGAGGACGACAACGACGCCCTCGTCACCGCCGTGCTCGACGGCAGGCTGGACGCCGCGATCGTCGCCTACGGGACCGAGCCACCCGCGGGCCTGACCGCCCAGGTGGTGACGGACGAGGCGATCTTCGCCGCGGTCGGCCCGGGCGACCCGCTGGCAGGGCGCTCCACGATCCCGCTGAGCGCCCTGCGTGACCGCAGGCTGATCTGCCTGCCTGCGGGCGGCGGCATCCGGTCGATTCTCGACGACGCGTGCACGGCCGCGGGCTTCGCGCCGCTGGTGCCGTTCGAGGCGGGCACCCCGCAGGCGCTGGTGCGGCTGGCGGCACGCGGCCTCGGTGTCGCCGTCGTGCCGGAGACCATCGCCGTGAACCACGACGGCGTCGTGCCGCTGCGGATCACCCGCCCGTCGCTACGCGGGCGGCTCGGGTTCGCCTGGCGTACCGAAGGACCGGTCAGCCCCGCCGCCCGTGCCCTGCGCGGTCAGCTCGCCCACTTCGACGCCCGCCACTCGCGGTCGAGCATGGCGTAGTGCAGCTCGCCGCCCCACTCGCCCTTGAAGATCTCCGCCTCGACGAAATGCGCCTCCCTGCGCATGCCGATCCGCTCCATCACCCGCGCCGACGCCTCGTTGCGGACGTCGCAGCGGCCGTAGATCCGGTGCAGCCCGAGCCGCTCGAACCCGATCCGCAGCATCTCCACCGCGGCCTCGGTGGCGAACCCCTTGCCGCCGTAGCCGGGGTGGAAGACGTAGCCGAACTCGCCCTGCCGATGCGTCACGCTGACCCACACCAGCTGCACCCAGCCGATCACCTTGCCGTCGTACTCGACGGCGTGCACCAGGGTGTCACCCTCCCTGGCCAGCGACGTCTGCTTCCGGCGCTTGGCCAGTGCCCTGGCGTTGTCCTCCTCGTCGAACGGCTCGTTGAACAGGTACCTGGCCACCTCGGGCAACGATTCGAACTCCAGTAGGTCGGCCTCGTCGGCCGCGGTGAACGGACGCAGCACGAGGCGCTCGGTCTTGATCGGATCGACAAAATCGGCCACGACCCCAACATACCTACGACAGCCGCACCAGCACCGTCCCGCGGAACCGGCCGGCCACCACGTCGAGCATGGCCTGCGGAACCGCGCCGGCCCCGCCCTCGACGACCGTGTGCGGGAAGACGAACCGGCCTTCGGCGAGCCACCGGGTGTAGTGCTCGGTCCACTCGGCGACGTCGGCGGGTTCGTAGGGTGTGGTGAACCCGCGGATGGTGAGGTCCTTGAGCACGACCGGGTCGAGGTCCAGCACGGGACTGCGCCCGGAGAGCGCCCCGCACAGCGCGAACCTCGCGTTCGGCGCGGCCGCCTGCAGTGCCGCCTCGAACTGCTCGCCGGCGACATTGTCGAACACGACGTCGAGCCCGTCCGGCGCCAGCTCGATGAGCCGGTCGAGGACCGGCCCGTCGTGGTAGTCGAACGCGGCGTCGAAGCCCAGCTCGCCGACCAGGTACCCGATCTTCGCCGGGTCCCCGGTGCTGCCGATCACCCGCTTCGCGCCACGGCACCTGGCGATCTGCCCCGCGAGCGAGCCGACGGCCGTCGTGGCACCGGAGACGAACACCGTGTCGCCCTCGCCGACATCCGCCACGGTCACCATGCCGCGCCACGCGGTGACACCCTGGTTGAGGTAGTACTCCGGCCCGGGCACCCGGGTGGTGTCCAGCTTGCTGAACTCCCAGTCCTCCGCCTGCCCGAGCACGTACTCGCGGAAGCCGCGGGTGTGCGAGACGACGTCGCCAACGGCGAACTCGCGTGCGCGGGACCGGACGACCGTGCCGATCGCGGGCGCCCACGGCGCCTCGTTCAGCCGGTAGCCCGACATCGGCAGGTCCGGGTGCACCTCGGCGTCCATCAGGCTGCGCATGACGATGGACAGGACCATCCAGTCGTTACGGACGAGAAACTGGCCCTCGTCCGGCTCGGGCACGTCCACCTCGGCCGTCGTGAAGTGCTCGAGGCCGAGCCGGTCGCCCGGGCGTGCCACCAGCCGGACCTCCCTCGCGCGGGCCGGAACGTTCACTGCGTCTCCTCCAGGGTCGGGGTAACAACAACGGCGAAGCTAACGGGCATTCAGGTCATTTCGGGACCTGAATCGACCCGGGCCTGCGATGCTGTTCCGATGAGACGTGCCGTCCCGATGCTGTTGCTGGCCGCAGTGCTCGCCGGATGTCACAGCGCGGCCGCCCCACCGGCACCGGCGCCGGCTGCGCCGGTCATCGACGCGGCCGCGACGCTGGCCACCCTCCGCAAGGTCGACGACCATCCATTGTGGACAATGCGGGTCCACGGGGACTACGACCCCCTGGTGGTGCCGGACGCCCTGCGGGTCCGGCCCACCACGAACTGCTCGCTGTTCACCGCCCACGGCGACCCGGCCGACCCGCTGTTCGGCCGCAACTTCGACTTCCCGCACCAGCCCGCACTGCTGCTGTTCACCGCCCCCGCGGGCAGGCATGCGTCGGTCTCGATGGTCGACACCTCCTACCTGGGGCTCACCAGCGACGCCGACTTCACCACCGAGAAGGGACGGCAGGCGCTGCTCGGCGCCCACCTGCTGCCGTTCGACGGGATGAACGCCAAGGGCCTCACCGTGGGAATGGCGACCGCACCCGACGCCCGCGCCACCGTCCGGCCGGAACGGCGCACCGTCGGCAGCGTCCGGATCATGCGGATGGTGCTCGACGAGGCGTCCACCGTCGACGAGGCGATCGCCGTGTTCGAGCGGTTCAACGTCGACTTCAGCGACGGCACCGGCCTGCACTACCTGTTCGCCGACGCCCACGGTGGCGCGGCGGTGCTGGAGTTCGTCGACGGCAGGCTGGTGGTGGAGCGGCAACGCGGACCGTGGCAGGTCCTCACCAACATCCAGCTCGCCGGCAGCGACGAGGCCACCCGCCTGGCCGATCCGCGCTACGCCACCGCGAGCGGCGCCCTGCGGGCGGCGAACGGGAAGCTCGACCAGCCGCAGGCGATGGACCTGCTGGCCAGGGTCCACCAGCCACACACCCAATGGTCGATCGTCTACGGCCAGAAGTCGGGCAAGGTCCGCATCGCCACCGGCCGCCGTTTCGACGTCGTGCACGACTTCAGCCTGACGATGGCCTGACGCGAGAAACCCGTCGCGGCGCCGCATGGTTTCCGGATCCCGGGGAATGCCAGGCGTTCACCGACGACGAGGAGGCGACGTGTTCCGACACACCAAGCTGCTGCAGTGCGAGGCCAAGCCGGAACGTCCGGACGCCGTCTACGCCCGCAAACTCCAGGAACTCATCGGCGGCGCGTACGGCGAGATGACCGTGACCATGCAGTACCTGTTCCAGGGGTGGAACTGCCGCATCGAGGGCAAGTACAAGGACCTGATCATGGACACGGCCACCGAGGAGATCGGGCACGTCGAGATGCTGGCCACGATGGTCGCGCGGCTGCTCGACGGCGCTCCGGCGGAACAGGCCGCTGCCGCGGCGAAGGACCCGGTGATGGCGGCGGTGCTCGGCGGAATGGACCCGCAGCAGGCCATCGTGGCCGGTGGCGGAGCGATGCCGAACAACAGCCAGGGCGTGCCATGGAACGGCGGCTACATCGTGGCCAGCGGCAACCTGCTGGCCGACTTCCGCGCCAACGTCGCCGCCGAGGCCCAGGGCAGACTGCAGACCGCGCGGCTCTACAACATGACCGACGACCCCGGCGTCAAGGAGATGCTGCGGTTCAACCTGGCACGCGACACCGTGCACCAGAAGCAGTGGCTGGCCGCCATCGAGGAACTGATCAGCGACGGGCTGGAGCAGCCGATCGTGCCGGACGCCCTGTTCGACGAGGAGGACCAGACCCACAACCACACGATCTGGCACCTGTCCGACGGCACCGACGGCGACAAGGGCGGCTGGGTCGGCGACGGCACGGACCTGGAGTACCTGCACGACCCCGAGCCGCTCGGCGGCCCGGCCACGGCACCGAGGCCGAACCCGGCGCTGTACGCGACCTACTCGCCGACCATGGACGCCGTCGGCACGGTGAAGGGCAAGGCGAAGAAGCTCAAGAAGAAGGCGACCTGACGGCCCGGGCTCCCTCGCGCGTCAGCCAAAAGCACGTGAAGGCCACCTTCATCACGTCTCACGTAATGAAGGTGGCCTTCACGAGCTCTACGGCCGGTCTGCGCGACCGGACACGTAGGCCTCCACGCCGTCCAGCACCCTCGCCAGGCCGAACTCGAACTCCTCGTCGACCTCCTCCTGCCAGCTCGGGTCGCCGGCCAGGTCGGTGGTCAGCTCGGCCAGGCGCGGATAGCGGTCGTGCCCGGCGGAGTCCAGCTGGTCGCGCCACCAGCGCGCCGTGCCCTCCCGGCCTGCCGACGCGGCGGGCAGCCAGGTCATCGCCAGCCCGTGCACGTAGGAGACGACCGAGCTCAGCAGGTGCAGCCGCTCCCGCCCGGTCACGTTCAGGCCGTCGAAGACGGCCAGCGCCCACTCCATGTTGGCGAGCATGTTCGGCCCCATCGGCGGACGGGTCGACGCCGTCGCCCGCAGCACCCACGGGTGCGCGAAGAACGACCGCCAGTCCTGCCTCGCCGACGCGGCCAGCGCCGCCCGCCACCCCTCGGGCCGCGGGACGGGGTAGGCGTACTCGCCCACCACCTTGTCGATCATCAACGCGATCAGCTCGTCGCGGTTGGCGACGTGCCGGTAGAGCGCCATCCCGCTGGCGTTGAGCCGCTCGCCGACCCGCCGCATGGTCACCGCGTCCAGGCCGCCCTCGTCGGCCACGCCGATGGCGGTGGACACGATCAGCGACAACGTCAGCGGCGGCCGCCGCGCCGGGTCGCGCACCTCGGTCATCCTTCACCACATTTCGTTTGCCAATCCTACGTCCATGGGTTTACGTTGTAATCACGCTGATGTTTACGTCGTAATCACCCATGGAGATTCACATGGTAAGCCTTTCCACCGCGCCGCGTGCCGGACGCAGGGAGTGGCTGGGCCTGGTCGTGCTCGTCCTGCCCTGCCTCCTCGTGTCGATGGATCTGTCGGTTCTGTTCTACGCCCTGCCCTTCCTGTCCGCCGACCTGGCTCCGAGCAGCACCGAGCTGCTCTGGATCCTCGACCTGTACGGCTTCGTGCTGGCGGGCCTGCTGATCACCATGGGCTCGCTCGGCGACCGGTTCGGCCGCAGGAAGGTGCTGCTCGCCGGCGCCGCCCTGTTCGGCGCGGCCTCCGTGCTGGCCGCCTACGCGCCGTCCACCGAGCTGCTGATCCTGGCCAGGGCGCTGCTCGGCGTCGCGGGCGCGACGCTGGCCCCCTCGACCCTGTCACTGATCCGGAACATGTTCACCGACGCACGGCAACGCCAGGTGGCGATCAGCGCGTGGACCATGGGTTTCGCCGGTGGCGCGCTGGTCGGCCCGATCGTCGGCGGGTTCCTGCTGGAGCACTTCTGGTGGGGCTCGGTGTTCCTGCTCAACGTCCCGGTGATGGTCCTGCTGCTCGTCCTCGGCCCGGTGCTGCTGCCGGAGTTCCGCAACCCCGCGGCGGGCCGGTTCGACCTCCCCGGCGCCCTGCTGTCGCTGGCCACCGTGCTGCCGGTCATCTACGGCGTCAAGAAGATCGCCGCCGACGGCTTCGCACTCGGCTACCTCGGCTCGATCCTGGCCGGCTGCGTGTTCGGCGTGTTGTTCGTCCGCAGGCAGCTCGCCGCGGACAACCCGATGGTCGACGTCACGCTGTTCCGCCGCCCGCAGTTCACCGGCGCGCTCGGCACCTGCGCGGTGACCTTCCTGGTGCTGGCCGGGATCGGGCTGTTCGTCTCGCAGTACCTGCAACTCGTGCTGGGTTACAGCCCGCTGGTGGCGGCACTGTGGAGCCTGCCGAGCGTCGCCGGGATGGGCGTCGGCGTCAGTGCCGCGACGGCGATCGCGGGCAAGGTGCGGCCCGCGCGGATCGTCGCGGCCGGGTTGTGCCTGGCCGCCGTGGGGTTCGTGTTGTTCGCCCAGGTGAGCGCCGAGTCCGGGGTGGCCTGGGTGGTCGCGTCGCAGGTGGTGCTGGCCGCCGGGATCGGCGGCGTGGCGACCATCGCGACCGAGCTGGTGCTCGCCACCGCGCCCCCGGAACGGGCCGGTGCGGCGTCGGCGATATCCGAGACCGCCAACGAGTTCGGCGGCGCGGCCGGGATCGCACTGCTGGGCAGCCTCGGCGCGGTGGTCTACCGCGGTGACCTGGCCGAGTCCGCGCCCGTGGGACTCGCTCCCGAGGCACTGGCCAGGGCGCGGGAGACGCTCGGCGCGGCCTTCGACGTCGCCACCGGGCTGCCCGCCGACCTGGGCGGCGCGCTGACGAGCGCGGCGAGCCGGTCGTTCGTGACCGGGCTGCAGTGGGTGGCGTGGATCGGCGTCGCGGGCAGCCTGCTGGTCGCGGCGTTCGTGGCGGTGGCGCTGCGGTCGGTCCGGCCGACCTCCGCCAAGTAGGCTTGACCGCATGCGGGCCTCGGTGACCCTGGCGGTGACCGCCGGTACGGACGCCGGGGCCGAGTACACCTTCCACGAACGCACCACCCGCATCGTCGGCCGCGCGGCCGACTGCGATCCGCGGCTGTCCGGCGGGCGGGTGTCCCGGCACCACTGCCTGTTCGACATCAACCCACCGGACGTGCGGGTACGCGATCTCGGCAGCCTCAACGGAACCCACGTCAACGGCGAGGAGATCGGCCGCAGGCAGGCAGGTCAGACGCCGGAGGAGGGCGCCCGGCTGTGGTTCCCCGAACGCGACCTGCTCGACGGCGACGAGGTACGGATCGGACGGTCGGTGCTGCGGGTGCGGGTCACCGCGCCCGCCACCGGCCCGTCCCGGGGCCGGTGCGCGCACTGCGGCGCCGAGGTCAAGGCCGACCCCGCGGGTGGTGACGTGCTGTGCGCGACCTGCCGCCGCGACCCGGCCACCGCCGCACGCCTGCTGCTCGAACGGGCCGCTCGCGGCGAGCCCGAGGTGGTGACCCTGCAGGGGTTCACGCTCGTGCGGGAACTGGGCCGGGGCGGTCAGGGAGCCGTGTTCCTCGCCGAGCACGACGTGACCGGCGAGCGGATCGCCCTGAAGATCCTGCTGCCGAGGATCGCCGCCCGGCCGATGGCGCGGCAGGGATTCCTGCGCGAGATCGACAGCACCCGGGCACTTCGGCACCCCAACATCGTGCGGTTCGTCGAAGGCGGCGCGAGCGGCGCGACGTTCTTCCTGGCCTCGGAGTACTGCACGGCGGGCAGCGTGCGCGAGTGGGTGCCCGCGCAGGGTGGAACGCTGTCCCCGGACGTCGCCGTCCCGCTCGTCATGCAGGCACTGGACGGCCTCGACCACGCGCACCGGGCGACGATCCCCGACGTGCCGCTGGCCGACGGGAAACTCGGCCGGGGCCGCGGACTGGTGCACCGCGACGTCAAACCGGCCAACCTGCTGCTCGCCGGGGTGCCGGGCGAGCGGGTGCTCAAGGTCGGCGACTTCGGGATCTCCAAGGCGTTCGACATGGCCGGGCTGTCCGGGCACACGCACACCGGTGCCGTGGCCGGGACGATGGCGTTCATGGCCCGCCCGCAGCTGGTGAACTTCAAGTTCGCCAAGCCGGCGGTCGACGTCTGGGCCGCGGCCGCGTCGCTGTACTGGATGCTGACCGGGCACACCCCGAGGGACTTCCCGCCGGGCCAGGACCCGATTTCGGTGGTGCTGGGCACCGAGCCGGTGCCGGTCCGTACCCGCGTGCCGGGCATCCCGCGCCGCCTCGCCGAGGTGATCGACCACGCGCTGGTCGATCATCCGGAGATCGCGGTCAGGTCGGCCGGTGATCTCGCACGGATGCTGCGCGAGGCACTCTAGGCACTTCGGTGGTGTCGTCGCCGACCTCGACCGCGCCCGGCTCGGGGGCGAGCAGCGCCAGGTCGGGTGGCACGATCACGCCGGGTTCCACGAACCCGGCTGACAGCCAGTCGCCGCCGGTCCCCGCCGGTATCCGCGCGCGCAGATCGGTCACCAGCCGTTCGACGGCCACCACGGTCCACCCGGCGAGCGGCTGCAGCCTGGCCAGGTGCTCGGCGGCCTGCAGCCAGCTCAGCGGCCGCGGCGACGGTTCACACCGCAGATAACGCTGCCCGAGCACGGTCATGACGAGCCGTTCCCGAGCAGTCAGTTTCCACGGCCTGCGTACGGCGTCGTCCCGTTCGCTCGACACGTACATCTCCAGCACGTGTTCCTGACCGCGGCTTCCCCGCAGGAACAGCGGTGTGTAGCCGGGCGTGAGCCGGACCGGCTCGGCGTCGGCGAACAGCAGCCGCGAGCCCGGCAGCCGCACCGGCGTCCGGCCGGTCACCCGCAGCCACCAGCCCGCCTCGTACCATTCGGCGTACCCGTGCCTGCGGCTGACCCGGCGGTCCTCCTCGCCGACCCCGACGGCCACCAGCGCGCGGTTGCGCCCGAACGTCACCTCGGCCCCGGCCAGCGGCGGCATCACCACGCCGCCTCGCGGGCCGAGCACCGACAGCGTGCCCGGCGTCCGCGAGGCGACCCCGTGGGCGAGGCTGTCGTGCCCGGCTGGCAGCCTGGCGTCCGGCTCGACGTCCACGGGCCCTCCCCTGCTCTGGTTACGAGCGGGACGGTACGACCGGTGCCGGGGACCGGTCCCGGGCGATCAGCGGTCGGCGGGCGGGTCCAGCAGCCGCAGGTCCGGCGGCACCAGCGAGGTCGTCAGCAGCAGCTCCCTGACCAGGTTGTCGTTGAGCGAGTTACCCACCGGCTCACCGACCTCCTCCCTGGTCAGTCCCGCCACACCGGCCTTGGCCAGCCTGGTCCGCACCCGCACCACCAGGTGCTCGACCCGCTTGGCGCTCCACGGCTTCTCCGCGTCCGGCTCAAGCTGGCTGAGCTGCTCGGCCACCTGACCCCACGTCCGGGGCTGCGGCCGCGGCTCCTGCAACAGGTACCGCTGCGCCAGCGCGACCAGCGCCAGCCGCTCGTCCGGCTTGAGCGGCCACACCTTCGGCGGCTCGGTGACCTCCCACGGCTGCGCGTGCGGCCGCTCCACATCCGATCCCGTGACGAACAACTCCAGCAGGTGCTCACGATCCCGCGACCCCGGCACGAACGCCGCCGTGTACCCCTCGTCCAGCGGGAACGGCTCGTCCGCGGGAAACAGCAGCCGCGGCCCGGGCAGCCGGATCGGCACCCTGCCGTCGTTGTGCATCCACCAGCGGCCACCGTCGCAGATCAGCCTGCCCTGCAACCGCGACACCTTGCGGTCGTCCTCGCCCACACAGACGTGCACGTCCTCCCGCTGGCGACCGAACAGCAACGTCCGCCCCTGCTTCGGCTTCACCGTGATACCGCCGTTGATCGCCAGGGCGTAGATCGTCCCCGGAACCGACGGCGGCACGCCGTGCGCGAGGCTGCCGTACCCGGCCGACAGGACGTCGTCGTCGGGCTGCTCGGGTTCGGTCACTGGAACTTCCTCTCCGCTCACGGACGCGGCAGCCTGGCCGCCACCACGCGTGCCAGCTCGGCGACCGGTTCACACAGCCGGGCGGTCGGCGGCGGCCCGCTGAGCACGATCTGGACCATCTCGATCGTGTCCTCCCCGTTGGCGTTGGTGTAGGTGCGGTAGACGATGTCGGCCTCGCAGGTGTCCGGGCCGTAGTCGCCCTCGATCAGCCGGACGTCGCGGTCGGACATCCGCACGAACCTGCCGTTCTCGACCTTCAGCGGCTCGTTGCGGTCGAACCGGACCATCAGCTCGTCCTCGGTCGTCGGCAGCTCGTAGTCGCAGACCCAGTTGCCGTAGAAGGGTTCCGGCTTCGCGGCACCGAGTGGCGTGAGCCGTCCGATGGTGGCGTTGTCGAGCAGCGAGCAGGCGTTCAGCCAGGCCAGTGACTCCCGGGGCAACGCGACCGCGCGGCGTGGCACGCCCGAGCGTTCGATCACCGCGGCGGCCGTGGCGGTCGCGATGTCCGCGACGGCACACAGGTCGACCACGGCGGGATCCTTGTAGTCGACGGCGGTGACGACCACCCGGTACCCGTCCGGCAACGGGATGGTCCGCAGGCACCGGCCATCCATGATGAGTCCTTTGTGGACGTCGACGGCGCCGACCCGCACCACCTCGCCCTCCGGCTTGCCTCCCGGACCCGGCGGCTCCTCCAGCTCGACCCGGATGTCGACCTCGTGGTCGCCGGGGAGATCGAGCAGCACGTCGCAGCGGTTGAAGCCGCCGTAGGCCGGATCGACCGTGGGAGCGCCGATGTGCGCGAGCGGCTTGGGGTCGACCAGCGCACACGGGTCGGCCGCGTGGAGGTCGTGGCTCACCTGGGCGACCGGCGGCGAGGTGAGCTGCCCGGTCCCGCGCCCGCTGCCGACGACGATGGTCACCACGGTCGCGGTCACCACCACGGCGAGCACGACGGCCGCGATGGCGGCCAGCCTGCGTGACCGGCGCCGCCGTGGCCGGACGGGCGGGACGCTGCCGTCGAGTTCGGCGAGCCTGCGGGCAGCGGCGGTGGCCGACGGCCGCTCGGCCGGGTCGACCCGCAGCAGTTCGGCCAGCAGCGGCGCCAGCGCCCCCGCCCGCCGGGGCGCGGTCAGCTCGCCTGCCGCCGTGCGGCGCAGGACGGCGTAGGGATTGGCGCCACTGACCGGCGGTACGCCCTCGACGGCGGCGAACAGCGTCGCGCCCAGGGAGAAGACGTCCGACGCGGGCGTCGGCTCGCGGCCCTCGGCGACCTCGGGCGCGAGGTAACCGGGGGTACCGCCGACGACGGCCGCGTCGGTGAGCGTCTCGTCGGTGGCCACCGAGCGGGAGATGCCGAAGTCGGTGAGCTTGACGCCGTCGTCGGGCAGCAGGACGTTGCTCGGCTTGACGTCGCGGTGCACGATCCCGCGGTCGTGGACGGCCGCCAGCGCGCCGGCGAGCGCGGTGCCGATCCGCGTCACGTCGGGGACCGGCAGCGGCCCGTCGTCCTCCAGCCGTTCGGCGAGGTTACGCGCGGGCACGTATTCCATGACCAGCCACAGCTCGTCGCCGTCGACGATGGACTCGTACACGGAGACGACGTTGGGGTGGGACAGCTCGGCGGCCAGCCGCGCCTCCCTGCGCAGCCTGCGTCCAGAGCCGGAGTCGGCGATCCTGGCCTGCTTCAGCGCGACCGTGCGGTTCTTGTCCTGGTCGAGGGCGCGCCAGACGACCCCCATGCCACCGGTGCCGATCTGCTCGACGAGCCGGTAGCGCCCAGCGACCACCCGGTCCTGCATCAGCTGCGCTCCCCTCGGCCGGCTAAAACCATACACACCCGCGAGTCAACCGGTCACTGATCGCGAGCAACCGCTACTCGGTCACCGGATCGCGGCCGTCCATGCTCACTTTGCGCAGTGACAACAGGATGATCAACGCCGCGCCGACGGTGAGGGCGATGTCGGCGACGTTGCCGACGAACCAGCCGTTGTAGTCGATGAAGTCCACGACGTGCCCCCTGGCGAATCCCGGCGCGCGGAACAGCCGGTCGAGCAGGTGGGTGGTGGCGCCGCCGAGCAGCAGGCCGAGCGCGACGGCCCAGCCGCCGGACCGGACCCGGCTGATCAGCCAGCCGATGCCGACGACCGCGAGCGCGGCGAAGATGGTGAAGATCCAGGTCTGGCCTGCGCCGATGGAGAAGGCCGCGCCCGGGTTGTACAGCAGGCGCAGGCTGAGGAAGTCGCCGAGCAGCGGGATCGGCGGGCGGTCGGTCAGCGCGTTCTCGGCCCACAGCTTCGTCAGCTGGTCCACCACGAGGACGACCACCGCGAGCAGCACGGCCCGCACCCACCGCACGGCCGGCTCAGGCTGCTCGTGCTGCTCAGGCTCAGTCATGGAGGCAGCCTAGCCAGGCGCCGCCGACAAGCTCGTGAAGGCCACCTTCATTACGTGAGACGTAGTGAAGGTGGCCTTCACGTGCTTTGGACGGGACCGGAGGCTCAGCAGTAGAGGTTACCGCCCGGGTCGACGCCGATGATGCCTGCGAAGCGCTGGTAGGCACTCACCCGGCTCTGCACCTGACCCGGGTTCTTGCCGTCGCACTCCAGCGCGCCGTTGATGCTGCGGATGGTCTGGCCGAAGCCGTGCCCGCCGACCATGGCGTTGTGCGGCGTCATGGTGCCGGGACCGTTCTGGGTCATCCAGTACCAGATTCCGGTCTTCCAGGCCACGGCCGAGTCGTTCTGCACCTTCCACGGGTCGTTCAGCAGATTGATGCCCAGGGCGTCACCGGCGGCCTTGTAGTTGAAGTTCCAGCTCAGCTGGATCGGCCCCCTGCCGTAGTAGGCGGCCTGGCCTGCCGGGCAGCCGTAGGGCTGGCTGCGGTCGCAGTAGTGCGGGTAGTTGGCCTCGTTCTGTTCGACGATGTGCACGAGGCCACCGGTCTCGTGGTTGACATTGGCGAGGAAGGCCGCGGCCTCCTGCTTCTTCGTCGTGTCACTGCCGGTGTTGGCGAACGCCGGATACGCGCTGAGCGCCTGGGTCAGGCCGGAATACGTATAGAAGGGATTCCGGTTGGGGAACATCTGATTGAACTGGGACTCGCTCACGGGGAACGCCATGATTCCCACGTCGTCACGGTCCTGAGCTGAGGAAACCGACGGTGCGACGAGGGCGATGGCACCGGCGAGTGCGATGGCGAGCAGGGACAGGAGACGTCGTACCACCATTGCTGACTCCCTTGTCGAGCATGGGCGGGATGGAGTTGGCGCCGGAAAGGGTGATGCTGTGAGTTCACCCGGTGACTCAGTGCGACCCAGAATGGACTAGACCAATACGGCTGTCAAGGTCGCGCGGTATCCCGGAAAATTTCTGTCCGGTCGGCTAGTTCGTTGTCAGGGCGCGGTGCGCGGCCCCGAGCGCAGAACTCACGCGCGAGTCGTACGTTCTCACGCGCGAGTCGTACGTTCTCACGCGCGAGTCGTACGTTCTCACGCGCGAGTCGTACGTTCTGGCGCGCGAGTCGTACGTTCTGGCGCGCGAGTTGTCCGTTCCGGACCCGCGAGTTGTCCGTTCCCGCCCACCGGGTCCCACTGTCCGGCACACCGGTTCCAGATCACGAGACACCGGGCAGCCATAAAGCACGTGAAGGCCACCTTCACCACGTCAGACGTAATGAAGGTGGCCTTCACGTGCTTTACAGCTTCGCGGAAACGAACCGCTTCCCATCGAAGTTCTCCATCGGGTGGAGTCCGGAGTGGACTCTCAGCGGGTCGCGCGCCCCGGCGGCGTGGCCGGCCGCCGCGCCGGAGCCCGGCCCTGCTGCCGGGAACGCTGCCCGGCCTGCGTGCGCTGGGCCTGCGTCCGCGGCTGGGCCCGCTGGTTGCGCTGCGGCTGCCGGGCGGGCTGACGCGCGCGCTCCCTGCTCCGCTGCGGCGGGGCCTCCTTGACGTTTCCCCGGTTGACCCTGGCGTCGATGAGGAGCAGCAGGATCGCCAGCACGGCGGCGATGATCGCGCCCTCGATGATCTTCAAGATGACGAACAGCACCGCGACGATCAGCAGCGGGCCGGCGGCGGCCCAGCAGAAGGGGTCGATGCGCCCGAACGCCGGGCGGCGGCCCTTGCGGGCATCGCGTGCCATCGTCATCTCCCCTACGGCTCGAACCGGGCGGGTGCCAACCCTCGAACACTACCGGGTGACGTCGCGCACCCGGCACCCGCACTCTACGGCCTGTACCGCCAACCGAGTGCAGTTCGTCCGGATCCCGCCGCGATCGTGCGATCAGTGTCTCAGTTCACCCGGGCACGCGTCGGCACCCGGGTGGGCCATTCGGTCCACCGTCAAGCCGCCAACCGGGGCCCAGCCTGGACCGGCAGCCTCGACCAGGACGGCGATGGACCCGGTCCCCTTTCGTTCCGCCGGGGTCGGCGGTAGTGTTGGTGTATACCGTATGCAGGGAGAGTGAGCATGGCGTCCATTGCCGAACGCGTGCGGGCTGTCGTCGAGGAGCACCGCGGTGACCGAGGGGCTCTGATGCCGATCCTGCACGACTTGCAGGAGGAGTTCGGCTACATCGCCGACGAGATGGTGCCCGCGCTGGCCCGCGAACTGAACCTGTCCAGGGCCGACGTGCACGGCGTCGTCACCTTCTACACCGACTTCAGGTCCGAACCCGCCGGCACCACCGTCGTCAAGCTGTGCCGGGCCGAGGCCTGCCAGTCCGTCGGCGCCGAGCGGGTGGTGGCCCACGCCGAGCAGACGCTGGGCAGCAAGCTCGGCAAGACCACCGCCGACGGCGCCGTCACCGTGGAGCAGGTCTTCTGCCTGGGCAACTGCGCGCTCGGACCGGCCGCGCAGGTCAACGGCCGGATGTACGGGCACGTGACGCCCGAGCGGTTCGACTCCCTGATCGCCGAGGCGAAGGCGGAACACGCATGACCACCACCATCTACGTCCCCCGGGACTCCGCCGCCGTCTCCGTCGGCGCGGACGAGGTCGCCGCCGCCGTCGAACGCGAAGCGCTGGCGAGCGGCCTCGACGTCCGCGTCGTGCGCAACGGTTCGCGGGGAATGCTCTGGCTGGAGCCACTCGTCGAGGTGGCCACCCCCCAGGGCCGGATCGGGTACGGCCCAGTCACCCCCGAGCAGGTGCCGGACCTGCTCGGGGGTGACCTGCTCGGCGGCGGCGAACACCCGCTGCGGCTCGGTCCCGTCGAGGACCTGCCCTGGATGCGTGACCAGCAGCGCCTCTGCTTCGCCAGGGTCGGCGTCACCGACCCGACGTCGGCCGAGGACTACCTCGCCAACGGCGGCATGGCCGGCTTGCGCAAGGCGCTGGAGCTGAAGCCCGCCGAGGTGGTGGCCCAGGTGACCGAGTCGGGCCTGCGTGGCCGCGGCGGCGCCGGGTTCCCCGCCGGGATCAAGTGGAAGACGGTGCTGGAGACCGAGGGCGAGCTGAAGTTCGTTTGCTGCAACGCCGACGAGGGCGACAGCGGCACGTTCGCCGACCGCATGCTGATCGAGGGTGACCCGTTCTGCCTCATCGAGGGCATGACCATCGCCGCCTACGCCACCGGGGCCACCGAGGGCTACGTCTATCTGCGCTCGGAGTACCCGGACGCGGTGCGGACACTGCGCCAGGCCGTCGAGATCGCCTACGCGCACGGCTGGCTCGGCGAAAACATCCTGGGCTCGGGCACGAAGTTCGACCTGTTCGTGCGGGTCGGCGCGGGTGCCTACATCTGCGGCGAGGAGACCTCCATGCTGGACAGCCTGGAGGGCAAACGCGGGATGGTGCGGTCGAAACCGCCGATCCCGGCCATCACCGGCCTGTTCGGTAAGCCGACGGTGGTCAACAACGTGCTCACGCTGGCGTCGGTGCCGACGATCCTGGCCGACGGTGCCGCGGCCTACGCCGCGCTGGGTACCGGCCGTTCGCTGGGCACCCAGGTGTTCCAGCTGGCAGGCAACATCGCCCGCGGCGGGGTGTTCGAGACGGCGTTCGGCATGTCACTGGCCGAACTGATCAACGACTACGGCGGCGGCACGCGATCGGGCCGTCCGGTGCGCGCGGTACAGGTCGGTGGCCCGCTCGGGGCCTACCTGCCGGCGTCCGGGCTGGACCTTCCCCTGGACTACGAGGCGTTCGCCGAAGCCGGTGCGATGCTCGGCCACGGCGGCATCGTGGTGTTCGACGACACCGTGGACATGGCCGCGATGGCCAGGTTCGCCATGGAGTTCTGCGCCGAGGAGTCCTGCGGCAAGTGCACGCCCTGCCGGGTCGGCTCGGTACGTGGCGTGGAGACCATCGACCGGATCGTCGCCGGTCAGGACACCGACGACAACCTCGCCCTGCTCGGCGACCTGTGCGACCTGATGACCGACGGATCACTGTGCGCGATGGGTGGGCTCACCCCGAACCCGGTGCTCAGCGCGCTCAAGCACTTCCCGGACGACTTCACCGCCCGGCACGAGGAGACGAAGTCATGACGCTGTACAAGGAACACGACCTCGGTACGCCGGCCCGGCCCGGCGAGGCGACCGTCGAGGTCGAGGTCGACGGTCATCCGGTGATGGTGCCCGAGGGCACCTCGGTGATGCGTGCCGCGGCCATGACCGGTATCGACATCCCGAAGCTGTGTGCGACCGACAGTCTGGAGGCGTTCGGCTCGTGCCGGCTGTGCCTGGTGGAGATCGACGGCAGGCGGGGCACGCCCGCGTCGTGCACCACGCCGGTCAGCCCGGGCATGAAGGTACGCACGCAGACGCCGAAGCTGGAGAAGCTGCGCCAGGGCGTCATGGAGCTCTACATCTCCGATCATCCGCTGGACTGCCTGACCTGTTCGGCCAACGGGGACTGCGAGCTGCAGGACATGTCCGGCGTGGTCGGGCTGCGTCAGGTGCGTTACGGCTACGAGGGCGAGAACCACCTCGACCTGGCCAAGGACACCAGCAACCCGTACTTCGACTTCGACGCGTCCAAGTGCATCGCCTGCTCGCGGTGCGTGCGGGCGTGTGGCGAGGTGCAGGGCACGTTCGCGCTGACGATCGAGGGCCGCGGCTTCGAGTCGAAGGTCTCCGCCGGTGCGGGCGAGCTGTTCATGGACTCGGAGTGCGTGTCCTGCGGTGCCTGCGTGCAGGCGTGCCCGACGGCGACGCTGCAGGAGAAGTCGGTCGTCGAACTGGGCATGCCGACCCGCAGCGTGCTGACCACGTGTGCGTACTGCGGTGTGGGTTGCTCGTTCAAGGCCGAGCTGCGGGGCGACGAGCTGGTGCGGATGGTGCCCGCCAAGGAGGGCGGCGCGAACGAGGGCCACTCGTGCGTCAAGGGGCGGTTCGCGTTCGGCTACGCCACGCACCCCGACCGGGTGATGAGCCCGATGATCAGGGAGAGCATCGACGACGAGTGGCGCGAGGTCGACTGGGACACCGCCATCGGCTACGTCGCCGACAGGATGCGGGAGATCCAGGCCGAGCACGGCGTCGGCTCGATCGGCGGAATCACGTCGTCGCGGACCACCAACGAGGAGGTCTACGCCGTCCAGAAGCTGGTGCGAGGGGCGTTCGGCAACAACAACGTCGACACCTGCGCACGGGTGTGCCACTCGCCCACCGGCTACGGGCTGAAGCAGACGTTCGGCACGTCGGCGGGCACGCAGGACTTCCGCTCGGTCGCCAAGTCCGACGTCATCGTGGTGATCGGCGCCAACCCGACCGACGGGCACCCGGTGTTCGCCTCGCGGATGAAGCGCAGGCTGCGTGAGGGTGCCAAGCTGGTCGTGATCGACCCGCGGCGGATCGACCTGGTGCGTTCGCCGCACATCGAGGCCCAGCACCACCTCCAGCTGCAGCCGGGCACGAACGTGGCGATCGTGAACGCGCTCGCCCACGTGATCGTCACCGAGGGCCTGGTCGATCAATCCTTTGTGGACGAGCGGTGCGAGGACTTCGAGAAGTGGGCCGAGTTCATCGCCCGCCCGGAGAACAGCCCGGAGATCACCGAGGCAATCACCGGCGTCCCCGCCGACCAGGTGCGGGCGGCGGCGCGGTTGTACGCCACCGGTGGCAACGCGGCCATCTACTACGGCCTCGGCGTCACCGAGCACAGCCAGGGCTCGACGATGGTCATGGGCATGGCCAACCTGGCCATGGCCACCGGCAACATCGGCCGCGACGGCGTCGGCGTGAACCCGCTGCGCGGGCAGAACAACGTGCAGGGATCGTGTGACATGGGCTCGTTCCCGCACGAGCTGTCCGGCTACCGGCACGTGTCCGACGACGCGGTACGGGAGATCTTCGAGACGCTGTGGGACCGGCCCATCCAGCCGGAGCCGGGCCTGCGGATCCCGAACATGTTCGACGCCGCCGTCGACGGCACGTTCCGCGCGTTGTTCGTGCAGGGCGAGGACATCGCGCAGTCCGACCCGAACACCAAGCACGTCATGGCGGCGCTCAAGTCACTGGACCTGCTGGTCGTGCAGGACCTGTTCATCAACGAGACCGCCAAGCTCGCGCACGTGTTCCTGCCGGGAACGTCGTTCCTGGAGAAGGACGGCACGTTCACCAACGCCGAGCGCCGCATCAACCGGGTGCGCCCGGTGATGCCGCCGAAGACCGGCAAGCACGAGTGGCAGGTCGCCTGCGAGATCGCCCAGGCCATGGGCTTCCCGATGCACTACGACCACTCCCGCGAGATCATGGACGAGATCGCCGCGGTGACGCCGACGTTCGCCGGGGTGTCGTTCGAGAAACTGGACAAGCTGGGCAGCGTCCAGTGGCCGTGCAACGACGCCGCACCCGAGGGCACGCCGATCATGCACGTCGACGGGTTCGTGCGCGGCAAGGGAAAGTTCGTCCCGACGACGTTCGTGCCGACCGAGGAACGCAGCACCCGCAAGTTCCCGCTCATCCTCACCACGGGCCGGATCCTGTCCCAGTACAACGTCGGTGCGCAGACCCGGCGTACGGCCAACGTGGCCTGGCACCCGGAGGACCTGCTGGAGATCCACCCGCACGACGCCGAGGTGCGCGGGATCTCCGACGGCGACGAGGTGTCGCTGGCCAGCCGGGTCGGCGAGACGACGCTGCGGGCGGTGCTGTCCGACCGCATGCCGGTCGGCGTTGTCTACACGACGTTCCATCACCCCGTCACCGGGGCCAACGTCGTGACCACGGAGAACTCCGACTGGGCGACGAACTGCCCTGAGTACAAGGTGACCGCCGTCCAGGTCGGCCTGCGCACCCCGGTGATGGCCAAGTGAGCGCGGGTTCGCCGCAGGTGCGGCTGGCCAACGAGATCGCGGCGCAGTTCCGGAACGAGCCGGAGGACGAGGCCGCGAAGGCCATCGCCACCCACATCCGCGCGTTCTGGGACCCGCGGATGAAGGCCGACCTGTTCCGTCACGTCGAGACCGGCCAGGACAAGCTCGACCCGCTCGTCCTGGCCGCGGCGCGCCTGATCCCCCGCTGAAGCCGCCGCGCAAAGCACGTGAAGGCCACCTTCACCACGTGAGACGTAATGAAGGTGGCCTTCACGTGCTTGGGTCGTCACCGGCGCCGTCGTCGTCGGGCGGCTCGTCCTTGCGCGGGCGGCCGGGGCGGCGCATCTTGCCGGCGTTGCCGGGCAGCCGGCCTGCCTCCGACAGGGCCCTGCGCAACAGGAACTCGATCTGCGCATTGGTGCTGCGCAGCTCGTCGCCCGCCCAACGGGTCAGCGCGTCGTGCACGGCCGGGTCGAGCCGCAGCAGCACCTTCTTGCGTTCGACCACCGGTCAGGTGTACAGCGATCCGGTGTTGACCACGGGCGCGGCGTCACGGTGGCCACACAGGACGACGAGCAGGTTGCTGACCATCGCCGCGCGGCGCTCCTCGTCCAGCTCGACGACCTCCTGCTCGGCCAGCCGGTCCAGCGCCATCTGCACCATGCCGACCGCTCCCTCGACGATCCGCTGCCGCGCGGCCACGACGGCACCCGCCTGCTGCCGCTGCAGCATCGCCTGGGCGATCTCCTGCGCGTAGGCGAGGTGGGTGATCCGTGACTCGATGATCCGCACGCCCGCCGGCCGCACCCGTTCGGCGACCTCGGCCGACAGCTTCTCGGTGATCTCGTCGGCGTTGTCGCGCAGCGAGAGCTGGCCGTCGGCGTGCGCGTCGTACGGGTAGCCGTTCGCGATGTGCCGGACGGCGGTCTCGGTCTGGATGGCGACGAACTGCACGAAGTTGTCCACTTCGAACAGTGCCTGCGCGGTGTCCTCCACCTGCCACACCACCACGGCGGCGATCTCGATCGGATTGCCGTCGGCCTCGTTGACCTTCATGACCGCGGTCTCGTGGTTGCGGATCCGGGTGGAGATCGGCTTGCGGTCGGTGATCGGGTTGACCCAGCGCAGACCGGTGGTGCGGATCGTGCCGGTGTAGCGGCCGAGCAACTGCACGACCCGCGCCTCACCGGGCGCGACCTGCGTCAGACCCGCCATCAGGATCAGCCCGCAGAGCAGCGCCAGCGCGCACCCGACCAGCAGCACCACCCGGCCGAACCCGCCGTGCTGCGCCAGCCACACGATGCTGAGCACCACCATCGGAATTCCGCCGAGCACCAGCACGAGGCTGACGGCCAGCAGCGGGATTCCGGTCACCCCGGAGATCAGGCGTTCCCGCACCTTCGGCGACGGCATGTCCACGGACTTCATCTTGCCTCCTTGCGTCCCGAGCCATCATAACCATAGCATAGTGATATCACTTTTTCGGATTCCTGGAGGGGACATGCCCTTGATGACGGTCTCGCCGGTCACCGGCGTCAAACCCGCACTGGCGACCAGGCCGGTGCTGCTGCTGGCGGCAGCGGTCGGGGGCCTGCTCCTGGCGGTCAGCGGCCGGTACGGCTACTTCGGCGACGAGCTGTACTTCGTCGCCGCCGGCAGGCACCTGGACTGGGGCTACGCGGACCAGCCACCGCTACTCCCGCTGCTCGCGCTGCTGATGGACACCCTGTGGCCGGGCTCGGTCGTCGCGCTGCGGCTGCCCGCGACGATCCTGACCGCGGTCGGCGTCGTCGTCGCCGCCCAGCTGGCCCGTGAACTGGGCGGGCGCCGCCGGGCCCAGCTGCTCACCGCGGGCGCGTACGCCCTGTGGGCGCCGCTGTACGGCCACCTGCTCGCGACGTCCACAGTGGACCCGTTCCTGTGGATGCTCATCCTCTGGCTGGTCGTGCGCTGGCAACGCACCCGGGCCGACCGGCTGCTGCTGCTCGCCGGGGTCGTCACGGCGGTCGCGCTGCAGGCGAAGCACCTGGTGATCGCGTTGCTGGCAGCGCTGGTGATCAGCGCGTTCCTCGCCGGCCGCAGGGACCTGCTGACCCGGCCCGCGCTCTGGGCCGGTGCCGGGATCGCCGCGGTGACCTCGGTGCCGAACCTGCTGTGGCAGATCGACAACGACTGGCCGCTGCTGCAGATGAGCGCGACCGTGAGCACGGAAATGGAGATCACCGGAGGGCGCCTGACGTTCCTGCCGCTGGCGCTGACCGGCCTCGGCGGTCTCGCCGGGCTGGCCCTCGCCCTCTACGGACTGTGGAACCTGTTGCGGGCCAAGGAGTTGCGGCCGTACCGCTACCTCGGCTGGGCGTTCCTCATCGTCGTCACGGTGTTCCTGGTGAGCAACGGCAGGCCGTACTACATCGCCGGATTCGCCCCCGTCCTGTGGGCCTTCGGCGCGGTCCGGATGCAGGACGGCGAGCCGTCCCGCTGGTGGCGCTGGATCCCGACCTGGCCGGTGTACGCCGTCACGTCGCTGACCCTGGTGGTCGGGCTGCCGATCCTGCCGATGTCGGTCCACGCCGGGCTGCCCCGCCAGGTCATCGCGTTCCAGCGGGACGAGATCGGCTGGCCGCAGCTGGCCGACGACGTCGCCGCCGTCTACCACGCCCTGCCGCCGGAGACCAGGGAGCACACCGCGTTGATGTCGCAGGGCTACTGGGCGGCGTCCGCCCTCGACTTCTACGGGCCCGAGCGTGGACTGCCGAGGGCGTACAGCCCGCACCGCGGGTACTGGTACTTCGGCAGGCCGGGTGACGGCGTCGACTCGGTGGTCTACGTCGGCGAAGACGTCGAGCGCCTGCGGGAGCACTTCACCTCGGTCCGGCGCGTCGGAACCGTCGACAATGGACTGAACATCAACAACGCCCTGCAGGGCAAGCCGATCCTGTTCGCCGAGGGACTGCGGGAGCCGTGGTCGCAGACCTGGCCGGAGCTGCGCCGCATGGCCAACTGATCCGGGGGAACGTGCGGTCCCTGCCCAGGTCAGGGGGTGGGCAGGGGCCGCACACTAGGCGGCCTGACGGAACGTACGCCGGTAGCCGGACGGTGACGTGCGCATGGCCTGGGTGAAGTGGTGCCGGTAGGTGACGGCGGTGTCGAAGCCGACCCGGGTGGCGATCTCCTCGATCGGCAGATCGGTGGTCTCCAGCAACGACAGGCTCGCGTGGACCCGCCGGGCGATCAGCCACTTGATCGGGCTGGTGCCGACGGTGCGCGCGAAGTGCCGGAGGTAGGTCCGGCTCGACATCGCGGCCCGCTCGGCCAGCGTGGCCACCGAGATGTCCTCGGTCAGGTGCCGCAGGGCCCATTCGATACTGCGGGCGATGCGGTCGTCGTCGGGATCCGCGGCCACCGGCGTCTCGATGTACTGCGCCTGCCCGCCGTCGCGGTGCGGTGGCACGACCATGCGGCGGGCGACCGCGTTGGCGATCGTGGCACCGAAGTCGGAGCGGACGATGTGCAGGCACAGGTCGATTCCCGCCGCACAGCCCGCGCTGGTGAGGATCCGGCCGTTGTCGACGTACAGCGGGTGCGGGTCGACCTCGACCGCCGGGAAGCGGCGGCGCAGCAGGTCGGCGTAGGTCCAGTGGGTGGTGGCCCGCAGCCCGTCGAGCAGGCCGGTCGCCGCCAGCGCGAACGCACCCGAGCAGATCGACACCAGCCGCGCACCCCGGCTGTGGGCCAGCCGCAGCGCGGCGATGACCTCCGGCGACGTCTCGGCGGCAGGGTCGGCGACGCTGGGCACCACCACGGTGTCCGCGGCCGCCAGCACGTCCAGACCGTGCGGGGTGTGCAGCTCGACGCCGCCCTTCATCCGCACCGCGCCCGGCCGTTCGGCGCAGATCGTCACGTCGTACCAGTCGTCACCGATGTCGAGGTCCCAGCGCAGGCTGAAAACGTCGACGACGATGCCGCTCTCGAACGGCGTCATGTCCTCGTAGGCGAGTACCGCGACGGACCGGTTGGGCATGGCGATATCTTAGCGAAAGGTGTCGCGGTCGCCACTGTTCTGGGCGAACCGGACATCCCACCATGGTCTTCATGCGAAAGTTCATCCGATCCCTCGCCCGACTGATCTCCGATCTGGCCTACGGCGTGCACGCGGGGAACGCGATTCGCCTCGGCCTGCCGGCACCCTGCCGGCGTGCCTCCCGGGGGTGAGGCACCTCCCTCCGGAGCGGGAACCCGCGGGTGCGCGAGCGCGGCAGGCTGACCGGCATGTCGACGAACCTGGCTCCACGGTGGGCCGTCCGGGTCGCGCACCTCATCCCGCTGCTGACATTGCCGGTCGCGCTGTGGCGGCTGGCCTGGGTGTTCGAGCTGCCGATCGGCTGGGAAGCCGCGTTCTACACCGCCGCCACCGACGACTGGCACGACAAGCTCTACCTGCTCGGCCTGTCCGTACTGACCGAGGCGCTGGCCCTGCTGTCGCTCGGTCTGGTCCGGCGGTGGGGCGAGGTCGTCCCGCGGTGGGTGCCGCTGCTCGGCGGACGGCCGATCCCGCCGCTGGCGGCCACGGTCCCCGCCGGGCTCGGCGCCGCCGGGCTGATCGTGCTGTGGACGCCGCTGCCGTGGATGTTCCTCGGCCCGGCGCAGGGCGGCGCCCCCGACGGCAACGGCTGGGAGTTGCTGATGGCCGTCTGCTACCTGCCGCAGATGCTGTGGGGGCCGTTGCTCGCGTTGCTCACCGTCGCCTATCACCGCAGGCGAAAAGGGTTGAGCCTGACGTCACGTGAGGCCGTAGCGTCGGTTCCATGACCAGTACGACCGTGTTCGACGCACGGATCTTCGACGGGAACCACGTCGTCCCGGCGACCGCACTGCGCTTCACCGGGGACCGCATCACGGCGCTCGGCGGCCGCTCGATCGCCGAGCCGGGCGACGACCTGGTGGACGCGGGCGGCGCGACCCTGCTGCCCGGGCTCATCGACGCCCACGTCCACCTGCTGCCCGGCGCCGCGCACCAGGCGCTGACGTTCGGCGTCACCACCGAGCTCGACATGTTCAGCCTGCCGGAGACGGTCACGCGGCTGAAGGATCAGGCGGCGGCCGAACCGGGGCTGGCCGACGTGCGTTCGGCCGGCGTCGGCGCGACCGCGCCGGGCGGGCACCCGTCGCTGATGTATCCGGGGATTCCCTACGCCACCGGTCCGGACCAGGCCGAGCAGTTCGTCCGGGACCGGGTCGCCGAGGGCACGGACTACCTGAAGATCATCTACGACCGCGGTGCCAAGCTGCCGTTTCCCATGCCGCGGCTGGACCGCGACACGATGGCCGCGCTGGTCGGCGCAGGCCGCGCCCACGGACTGCGGGTCGACGTGCACGTGAGCGCGGTGTCCGGCCTGGCCGACGCCGTCGCTGCCGGCGCACACGGCATCCAGCACCTGCCGTCGGACGAGGAACTGCCGCCCGAGCTGGCAGCCCGCATGGCCGGCCTGGGCGTCACCGTGACCCCGACGCTGGGTGTGTTCGAGAACCTGATGGGCCGCCGCGGTGGCGCGACCCTGGCCGGCGACCCGCACCTGCGGCCGTACCTGAGCGAACACTGGCGGCAGACCCTCGCGTTCGATCCGTCGGTCTGGGGCGACCCGGACGGCCCGGGGTACGACGCGGTGCTCGGCAACCTGCGCAGGCTGGTCGACGCGGGCGTCGAGTTGCTGGCCGGAACCGACGTGCCCAACCCCGGCACCGCACACGGCGTGAGCCTGCACCGCGAGCTGGAGCTGCTGGTCGAGGGTGGCCTGACTCCGGAACGAGCGCTGACCGCCGCCACCGCCGGGCCGTCCGTCCACTACGGACTCGACGACCGCGGTGTGCTCGCCGAGGGCAGGCGGGCCGACCTGCTGCTGGTCGACGGCGATCCCACCGCCGACGTCACGCACACCCGCCGCATCCGCACCGTCTGGCGTGGCGGGGTCGCACACGACCGGGCGGCGTTCGGCGGCAGCGCCGAGGAGCGGGAGCTGATCGACGGGCTGGCCGCGCAGCTGGCGAAGGTGACGGCGGCGTTCAGCGAGAATCCGCCGGGGTGGCAGCAGCCAGCCGAGCGGTGAGTTCCCGGACGTGTGCCACCACCTCCGGCGGGCCCGTCACGGTGAACCGGTGGCCGAGCAGGGCGACGTAAAGCACCAGTTCGTCGAGCGAGTTGGCGCCGGTGTCCAGGGCGCAGCGATGGTCGTCGAGTGGTTCGACGACACCGACGGTGGCGGAAATGCGGTCGGCCACGACCGGCGCGGGTGCCTCGATGACGAAGCGGGCGCGGTGACGGTAGGCCGACACGGACACCGACCGCGCGGTGTACCGGCCCGCTTCGGCCGGCGGTTCCCTGGGGGTGAACCGCGGGCCGGTCGGGACGCGCGGGCTCAGCCGGTCGACGCGGAACGTCCGCCAGTCCTCGCGGTCGACGTCCCAAGCCACCAGGTACCAGCGTCGTCCAGTGTGGACAAGACGGTGTGGCTCGGTGTGCCGGACGGTCTCGGTGCCGTCGTGGCCGCGGTAGTCGAACCGCAGCCGCTGGTGGTCCCGGCAGGCGGCGGCGACGGCGGTCAGCGTGTCCGGGTCCACCTCCGGCCCGCCCGCCGGCAGCACCGCCACCTGCTGGAACAGGCCGACCCGGTGCCGCAGCCGGGACGGCAGCAGCCGTTCCAGCTTGGCCAGCGCGCTCACCGACGACTCGGCGACGCCGGCGACCGTGCCCGCGGCGGCGGCCCGGAGCCCGACGGCCACCGCGACCGCCTCATCGTCGTCGAGCAGCAGTGGAGGGAGGTCGGCGCCGCGGCCGAGGCGGTACCCCGGCACACCCGAGGTGGCCTCGACCGGGTAGCCGAGGTTACGCAGCTTGTCGATGTCCCTGCGGACCGTGCGCGGGCCGACCTCCAGCCGTTCGGCCAGCTCGGCGCCGGTCCACACCCGGGGAATCTGCAACAGCGACAGCAGCCGGAGCAGCCGTGCGGAGGTTTCCAGCATTCGTTTTCACCTAGGACCGAAGTTGACCGCTTTAATTTCTAAGGTAGTACTCATGACGCGCAACGAGGAAATCCGGCCCTTCCGGATCGACATCGACCAGGCCCAGCTGGACGACCTGGCCGACCGGCTGGGCAAGGCCCGGCTCCCCCACGAGCTGCCCGGCGACGGCTGGGACACCGGCGTGCCCGCCGGCTGGCTGCGCGGGCTGGTCGACTACTGGCGGGACAGCTACGACTGGCGGGCCGCCGAGCGTGAGCTGAACTCCTTCCCGCAGTTCACGACCGAGATCGAGGGGCAGAACATCCACTTCCTGCACGTGCGCTCGGCCGAGCCGGGCGCGCTGCCGCTGCTGCTGACCCACGGCTGGCCCGGTTCGGTCGTTGAGTTCCTCGACATCATCGGCCCGCTCACCGACCCGGTCGCCCACGGCGGCCAGGCGGCCGACGCGTTCCACGTGGTGATCCCCTCGCTGCCCGGGTTCGGGTTCTCCGGTCCGGTGTCCGAGGGCGGCTGGGACACCGCGCGGATCGGCCGGGTGTGGGCGGAACTGATGCGCAGGCTGGGTTACCAGCGTTACGGCGTGCAGGGCGGTGACATCGGCGGCGCAGTGTCGCCCGCGGTCGGCCGGGCCGACCGGGAACGGGTCGTCGGCGTGCACACCAACGGTGGCCCCGGCCCGATGCCCCCGTTCCCGCTGTCCGAAGAGGAACGGACCTCACTGTCCGCTGTGGACCAGGACCGGGTGGCGCGGATCGAGGCGTTCATGCGGGAGGAGTTCGGCTACATCTCCATCCAGTCGACCCGCCCGCAGACGATCGCCTACGGCCTCGTCGACTCCCCCGTCGGCCAGCTGGCGTGGATCATGGACAAGTTCCGCGAGTGGACCCACCCGCGGACCACGCTGCCCGAGGAGATCATCGGCATCGACCGGTTGCTGACCAACGTGATGATCTACTGGCTGACCGGTACCGCGGGATCGGCGGCCTACGTCGGTTACGCGCAGGGTGGCGCGTGGGGTGCGACGCTGGACAACTCCGGCGTGCCCACGGCGGCGCTGGTCTTCGCGCACGACGTGGCGATCCGGCGCTACGCCGAGCAGGAGAACACGATCACCCGCTGGACCGACGTCGACCGCGGCGGCCACTTCGCGGCGCTGGAGGAACCCGAGCTGCTGGTCTCCGACGTGCGCGAGTTCTTCCGCTCGCTCCGCTGACAGGCGCGCCCGAACGCGGAGCAAGGGAGCTTTACTACCCTAAGACGCTAGTAAAGCTCCCTTGCTCCGTTACGGGAGTGACGCCTGTGACTGGTGAGACTGCCGGGGCGGTTGCGACAACGTCCACAGCACGTGAAGGCCACCTTCATTACGTGAGACGTCAGGGTCCCGGCAAAGTCGGGTGGTCCGGAGCGCGTCATTCGCGTTCCGGAAGCCGAGACTCGCGTTCCTGAACACGAGACTCGCGGCGAGCGGCCCGTTGGCACGGGTGCGCCGTTCACGGGCTGGGATGCGGGGTCCGGATGGTGAGTGTCGTGTCCGGGAACGCGAATGACGTGTTCAGGAACGCGAAACTCGTGCTCCGGCCCGGCGCGGCCGCGCGAACGGTCCGTTCGGCCAGCCGATGACGGAGCGGTCTCGCTATCTGGGACCGGTGCGCCGGGCAGCGGGACCAGGCGAGTGGAACGTGCAACTCGCGGGTCCGGAACAGTCGACTCGCGGGTCGGGAACGGACAACTCGCGCGAACGGCCCGTTCACGCGGCCGACCGGCACCACGTGAGAACCGGCGTCCACATCGTGAGTTCTGCGCTCACGCACGCGAGTTCTGCATTCCGGCACGCGAGTTCTACGTTCAGGAACGCGAGTTCCACGCTCGAGACCAGCCACCTCGCCTGGCCGCCACCGGACTTTGCCGGGGCCGTGACGTGAGACGTGGCCAAGGTGGCCTTCACGTGCTCCGGCGCCCCAGGCAACCTCAGCTACGCAGCGCGGCGAAGACGGCCTGCTCGAAGTGCCGCACGTGCTCGATCGCCAGCTCGGCCGCCCGCTCCGCCTCGCCGTCGACGATGGCGTGCAGCAGCGGGATGTGCTCGGCCAGGTGCTCGGCCATCGCCGGCAGCCGCGGCAGGAACAGGTACCAGATCCGCAGCGTCAGGTTGTAGTAGTGGTTCAACGTCGACTCCAGGTACCGGTTGCCCGCGCTGCGGTAGATGGCCCGGTGGATCGTCGTGTCCAGCCGCATCATCGACTCGTCGGCGCTCAGCATCCCGATCTGCTCGACCAGCCCGGTCAGCTCGGCGCGCTGCTCGGCGGTCGCCCGGCCGGCGGCCGACCGCGCGGCCTGCCCCTCCAGGTTCCTGCGCACCTCGGCGATCAGGCCGTGGTCGGTGATGTTGATCTCCGCGGCGAACGTCCCGCGCCGCGGGTAGATCACCACCAGGTCCTCGGACTCCAGGCGCTTGATCGCCTCGCGCATCGGCGTGCGGCCCACCCCGATCTCCTTGCTCAGCCGTTCCTCGTGAATGGGTGAGCCGGGCGCGATGGCGAGCGTGACGATGCGATCGCGCAGCGACGTGTAGGCCAGTTCGGCCAGCGTCCCGATTTCCTTGACGGCTGGTTCCACGCCACCTACCGTAGCCCACAGACTGATATATCAGCTGTCGACCACCCCGATTCCAGCGAGGGAGACAGGCATGTCCGACCTTCCCGAGCACCCGGACCGCCTCTGGCGCACGCCGGAGCCGAAGCGGTCGTACGACGTGGTGATCGTCGGCGCCGGCGGGCACGGCCTGGCCACGGCCTACTACCTGGCCCGCAACCACGGCATCACCGACGTCGCCGTCCTCGAACGCGGCTGGCTCGCCGGCGGCAACATGGCCCGCAACACCACGATCATCCGGTCGAACTACCTGCTCGACGCCAGTGCCGGCATCTACGAGCACGCGCTGAAGCTGTGGGAGGGACTGGAGGACGACCTCGGTTACCCGATCCTGTTCAGCCAGCGCGGCGTACTGAACCTGGCGCACACCCTGCAGGACGTCCGCGAGGGCATGCGCAGGGTCAACGCCAACCGGCTCAACGGAATCGACGCGGAGTTCCTGCAGCCGCACGAGATTCACGAGGTCTGCCCGATTGTCAACACCGACCCGGGCTTGCGTTATCCCGTTCTCGGTGCTACCTACCAGCCGCGCGCGGGCATCGCCAAGCACGACTACGTGGCGTGGGGTTTCGCCCGTGCCGCCGACGACCTCGGTGTCGACCTGATCGAGCACTGCGAGGTCACCGGTTTCGAGCGCGACGGCGACCGGGTCACCGGGGTGCGCACCAGCCGCGGCACCATCGGCGCGGGCACCGTCGCGCTGGCCGCCGCCGGGCACACGTCGGTGCTGGCCGACCAGCTCGGCCTCCCGCTGCCGCTGCAGAGCCACCCGCTGCAGGCACTCGTGTCCGAGCTGCTCGAACCGGTGCACCCGACGGTGGTCATGTCCAACGCGGTGCACGTCTACGTCAGCCAGGCCCACAAGGGCGAGCTGGTGCTCGGCGCGGGCATCGACGCCTACAACGGCTACGGGCAGCGCGGCGCGTTCCACGTCATCGAGCAGCAGCTCGCCGCGGCCGTGGAGCTGTTCCCGATCTTCGCCCGCGCCCACGTGCTGCGGACCTGGGCCGGGATCGTCGACGTCTCCCCGGACGCCTCACCGATCATCGGGCCGACCCCGATCGACGGTCTCTACCTCAACTGCGGCTGGGGCACCGGCGGATTCAAGGCCACGCCGGGCATCGGATGGTGTTACGCCGACACGATCGCGCACGGCAGACCGCATCCGCTGGTCGCGCCGTTCGGGCTGGACCGCTTCGTCACCGGCGCGCTCGTCGACGAGCACGGCGCCGCCGCCGTCGCGCACTAGCACTAGGAGGCTCCCATGATGCTGATCCCGTGCCCGTGGTGTGGCCCGCGGGACGAGAACGAGTTCCACTACGGCGGGCAGGCAGGCGTCGCCTACCCCGCCGACCCGGTGCTGCTGACCGACGAGGAGTGGGCGGCCTACCTGTTCTACCGGGACAACCCGAAGGGGCCGTTCGCGGAGCGCTGGTGCCACACCGCCGGCTGCCGCCGCTGGTTCGACGTCGTGCGCGACACCGTCACCAACACGATCGAGGTGCCGTCATGAGGCTTCCCGACCGCGGCCGCATCGACCGTTCCCGGCCGTTGCGCTTCACCTTCGACGGCACGGAGTACACCGGTTTCGACGGCGACACGCTCGCCTCCGCGCTGCTCGCCAACGGCGTGCACGAGGTGGGCGCGAGCGTCCGCTTCGGCCGTCCACGCGGCATCACCTCGGCGGGCGCCGAGGAGGCGGGCGCGTTCGTCCAGGTCGAACGCCCCTACGCCGAACCGATGCTGCCCGCCACCGGCGTGTGGCTGCGGGACGGGCTGGTCGCCCGCGGCCTGCGGGGCAAGGGCGTCCTGCCGGACGAGCCGGACACCGCGCGCTACGACCGCCGCTACGCCCACTGCGAGGTTCTGGTCGTCGGCGCCGGACCGGCCGGGCTGACGGCCGCGCTCGCCGCCTCGCGGTCGGGTGAGCGGGTCATCCTGGTCGACGAACAGCCCGAGCCGGGCGGTTCGCTGCTCGGCTCCCGGGACATCCTCGACGAGCTGCCCGCGACCGAGTGGGCCCGGCAGGCCGCGGAGCGACTGCGGTCGATGCCGCACGTCACCGTCCTCACCAGCACCACGGCCGTCGGCCACTTCGACGACAACTACGTGCTGGCCGTCCAGGCCGAGCCCGACGCGCGGACCCGGCAGCGGGCCTGGCACATCCGCGCCGGCCGGGTCGTGCTGGCCACCGGTGCACACGAGTTGCCGCTGGTTTTCACCGGCAACGACCGGCCCGGCATCATGCTCGCCGGCGCGGCCCGGCAGTACCTCAACCGCTACGGCGTGCTGGCCGGGCAACGGGTCGTGGTGTTCACCAGCCACGACAGTGCCTACGCGGCCGCCGTGGAGCTGGCCGAGGCGGGCGCACGGGTCACCGTGCTGGACGCCAGGGCCGAGGCGCCGCCGTACTGGGCGGCCCGCTGCGCGGCCTGGCACGTCGACATCCTGCCCGGGCACGCCGTGCACGGCACCGCTGGCGACCCGCACGTGTCCACAGTGGACATCGGCCCCAGCCCCGAGGACACCTGGCGCGTGGACTGCGACCTGCTGCTCACCTGTGGCGGCTGGAACCCGGCTACCGCGCTGTTCACGCAGGCCCGCGGCACGCTGCGGTTCGACCGCTACCTCGGCGCGTTCGTCCCGGGCGCCTCCCCGCGCGGGGTGACCGTCGTCGGTGCCGCGGCGGGCGAGTTCACCCTCTCCGGGTGCCTGGCCGACGGGGCCCGCGGTGAGCCGGTCCCGCTGCCGGCGACGGCCGACGGTTTCGTCCCGGCGCCGAGCGGTGAACGGGTGTGGGCGGTCCCCGCGCCGGAACAGGCGCGGGCGCGGCAGTTCGTGGACCTGACCCGCGACGCCACGGTCGCCGACATCGAACGGGCGACCGGTGCCGGGCTGCGCTCGGTCGAGCACGTCAAGCGGTACACCACGATCGGCACCGGCCCGGACCAGGGCCGCACCAGCGCGACGACCACCTCCGGCATCGTCGCCGGCCTGCTCGGCGTCGACATCGCCGAGCTGGGCACGCCGTCGCTGCGGCCGCCGTACCGGCCGGTGCTGTTCGCCGCGCTGGCCGGCCGCGACCGCGGTGACCTGCTGGACCCGGCGCGGATCACGGCGCTGCACGACTGGCACGTCGAGGCGGGCGCGGTGTTCGAGGACGTCGGCCAGTGGAAGCGGCCCCGGTACTACCCACGCGACGGCGAGTCGATGGAACAGGCCGTGCTGCGCGAGTGCGCGGCCGCGCGTACCGGGGTGGCGATGCTGGACGCGTCGACGCTGGGCAAGATCGACGTGCACGGGCCGGACGCCGGGGAGTTCCTGGATCGCCTGTACACCAACATGATCAGCACACTGAAGGTCGGCCGCGTCCGCTACGGCGTGATGTGCAAGGCCGACGGGATGGTGTTCGACGACGGCACGGTCATCCGGGTCGGCGAGCAGCGGTTCCTGGTCACCACGACCACCGGCAACGCTGCCGCCGTACTGGAGTGGATGGAGGAATGGCTGCAGACCGAGTGGCCGGACCTGCGGGTGCACTGCACGTCAGTCACCGAGCAGTGGGCCACGATCGCGCTGGTCGGTCCCGGTTCGCGGGCACTGCTCGGCGAGCTGGCGCCGTCGCTGGACGTCTCGAACGAGGCGTTCGGCTTCATGACCTGGCACGACGCCTACGTAGCCGGTGTCGCCGCGCGGGTCTGCCGGATCAGCTTCTCCGGCGAGCTGGCCTACGAGATCAACGTGAGTCCCTGGTCGGCGCGAACGGTGTGGGACGCCCTTGCCGGCCGCGGGGTGACGCCGTACGGCACCGAGACCATGCACGTCCTGCGTGCCGAGAAGGGCTACCCGATCATCGGCCAGGACACCGACGGCACGGTCAACCCGCACGATCTGGGGCTGAGCTGGGCGGTGTCGAAGAAGAAGCTGGACTTCGTCGGCAAGCGTTCACTGTCGCGTGTGGACTCCGAGCGCCCGGACCGGCTGCAGTTCGTCGGGCTGCTGCCGGAGGACCCCGCGTTCCTGCTGGACGAGGGCGCGCAGCTGGTGGCAGGCGAGCCGCCCTCGCCCATGCTCGGGCACGTCACGTCCAGCTACCGCAGTGCCGCGCTGGGCCGCACCTTCGCCCTGGCGCTCCTGGCCGGCGGGCGGGAGCGGGCGGGCCAGACCCTGTACGCCGTCAGCACCGGCGGCGTGGTGCCGGTGACGGTCACCTCGTCGGTGCTGTTCGACCCGGAAGGAGCACGCCGGGATGGCTGACATCATCGAGGACCGGTACCGCTGCCAGCTCTCGCTGCGGATGCCGCCGGACTCCCCTGCCCGCGCGGCCGTCGAAACGGTGCTGGGCACGCCGCTGCCTGCCGAGCCGAACACCGTGGCGGGACGGATCCTGTGGCTTGGCCCGGACGAATGGCTGATCGTCGGCGCCGAACCGGGCCTTGCCGAGGAACTGGAGTCGGCCATCGGCGAGGAGTTCGCCACGGTCACCGACGTCTCGGCCCAGCGGACCACGCTACGGATTCCGCCGGAACTGCTGTCCTTCGGCTGCGCGCTGGACCTGGCGCTGCTCACCGAGGGCCGCTGCGCGCAGACGATGCTCGCCAAGGCCCCGGTCGTGCTCTACCGCGAGGACGACCGGATGACGGTGCTGGTGCGCTCGTCGTTCGCCCGGTACCTGGAGACCTGGCTGCGGGACGCGGCGGTGGCAGCATGAGCCGCCACGTTCTGACGCTGAGCTGCCCGGAGACGCCGGGCACGGTGCACGCGATCACGTCGGTGCTCGTGGAGAACGGCGGGGACATCGTCGAACACCAGCAGTTCGACGACCGGCTCTCCGGAAAGCTGTTCCTGCGCACCGAGTTCACCCTGCCCGGCGACGCCGATCCCGAGGTGCTGCGCTCGGCGTTCCTCGGCATGCAGTCCCGCTGGCAGCTGAGCTGGCAGCTGCGGGACGCGTCGGCGCGGCCGAGGGTGGCGATCATGGTGTCGCGGTTCGGTCACTGCCTCAACGATCTGCTGTTCCGCTGGCGCAGCGGGACGTTGCCGGTGGACATCGCGCTGGTGGTGTCCAACCACACGACGCTGGAACCGATGGCGACGGCCGCGAACGTCCCGTTCGAGCACGTCCCGGTGACCCCCGAGACGAAACCGGCGGCCGAGGCCCGGCTGCTGGAGCTGATCGCCGAGCAGCGGATCGACCTGGTGGTGCTGGCCAGGTACATGCAGGTGCTGTCCGACGACCTGTGCAAGCGGCTGGACGGGCGGGCGATCAACATCCACCACTCGTTCCTGCCCAGTTTCAAGGGCGCCAAGCCGTACCACCAGGCCCACGCGCGCGGGGTCAAGCACGTCGGGGCGACCGCCCACTACGTCACGCCCGACCTCGACGAGGGGCCCATCATCGAGCAGGAACTCAGCCGGGTGGACCACACGCACACGCCGGAGGACCTGGTCACCATCGGCCGCGACGCCGAGTGCCTCGCGCTGGCGAGGGCCGTGCGGTGGCACGCCGAGAGCCGCGTGCTGCTGCACCACAACCGCACGGTCGTCTTCCGCCGCTGACCCCGCAACCCGTTCGTGGCCTGGTTGTGACATTTGTCCGCTTAGCCTTCGTCATCCGGCGCACAGGAGGCCCGCATGACGAACACGCAGACCTGGCCAGCGTGTCCCCATCCAGATGGTGGCACCATCCAGACCCTGGCCGACGCGTTCGGCCGCACCGCCGCGCTGCGGCCCGGCGGCGTCGCGCTGCGGGTGGCGGGCGGCCAGGAGATCACCTGGCGGGCGTACACCGAGCGGGTCCGTGAGCTGGCGGCCGGGCTGGCCGCGCTCGGCATCCACCGCGGCGACACCGTGGGCCTGATGCTCACCAACCGGCCGGAAGCACACCTGGTCGACACGGCCGCGCTGCTGCTGGGCGCGATCCCGTTCTCGATCTACAACACCAGCTCACCCGAGCAGATCAGCTACCTGTTCGGCAACGCCGAGAATCGCGTGGTCGTCACCGAGCAACGCTTCCTCGACCGGATCGTCGCGGCCGACACGCGGCCAGCGCATATCGTCTGCGTGGACGGCGAGTTCACCCTCGACGACCTGGCGGCCGCGGGCGATCCGGACTTCGACCTCGACGCCGCCGTCGAGCGGGTCGAGCCCGGCGACGTCGCCACCCTCATCTACACCTCGGGCACCACCGGGCCGCCCAAGGGCGTCCAGCTCACCCACGCCAACATCGTCGCCGAGGCCAGGGCACTGATGACCCACCTCTCGCCCGGCCCGGACGACCGCATCACGTCCTACCTGCCGTCGGCACACGTCGCCGACCGCGTGTCGGCGCAGTACCTGAACCTGATCTTCGGCGTGCAGGTGACCTGTGTGGACGATCCGCGCGCCATCGCCGCCGCACTGCCCGACGCCCGCCCGACGATCTGGGTCGCCGTTCCCCGGGTGTGGCAGAAGATCAAGGCCGGTATCGAGTCCAAACTGGACGAGGCGAAGCCTGCCAAGCGGGCCATCGCCCGGTGGGCGCTGGACGTCGGCCGCAGGGCGGCGCTGACCGACCGGCCGTCGCCGCTGCTCGGCGTCCAGCACCGGATCGCCGACGCGCTCGTGCTCGGCAAGCTGCGGCACACGCTCGGCCTCGACCAGTTGCGCTGGGCGGTGTCCGGCGCGGCGGCCATCCCGCCGGAGACGCTGGAGTACTTCCTCGGCATCGGGCTGCCGGTGTACGAGGTGTGGGGCATGTCGGAGACCTGCGCCGCCGCGACCACGAACGCCCCCGGTGAGCTGCGGATCGGCTCGGTCGGCAAGGCGCTCGACGGCGTCGAGCTGAAGCTGGCCGACGACGGCGAACTGCTCTGCCGCGGCCCGCTGGTCACCCCCGGCTACCACCGTGATCCGGAGCGGACCGCCGAGGCCATCGACGCCGACGGCTGGCTGCACACCGGCGACATCGCCACGATCGACGCGGACGGCTTCGTCACGATCGTCGACCGCAAGAAGGAACTGATCATCAACGAGGCCGGCAAGAACATGTCGCCGACCAACATCGAGAACGCCATGAAGGCGGCGTCCCCGCTGATCGCCCAGGCCATGGCCATCGGCGACGGCAAGGCCTACGTCGCCGCGCTGGTGGTGCTCGACCCCGAGGTCCTCGAAGCACGGTTCGGGCTGGGCGCCGACGCGCTCGGCATCGCGGTCGCCGACGACACCGTCCTCGCGGCCGTCCGCGACGCGATCCGGACCGGCAACCAGAAGCTCAACCAGGCAGAGCAGGTCAAACGCTTCCGTATCCTGCCCACCACCTGGGACCCTGGTGGCGACGAGCTGACCCCGAAGATGTCGCTGCGGCGCAGGCCGATCGCGGAGAAGTACCGCGGCGACATCGACCAGCTACACGAGCCGACACCGGGCCCGCAGGTGCAGGAGGTACGCTAAGTTAACGGCGATTCGCCTCTGCACCTGAATTCCGGGCGCCCTTTTCCCTGGTAGAGGCCCTTGTGGTGAGCAGGTATCCCCCTTGAGGACGCTGGACTCGCGGCGTCGAGGCACTACAGTGACGTCGGAGAACCGCAGCGGTGCGACCAGGGAGGCACAGTTGTCCGATCCGAAGTCCCTCGCAGAGCAGGTCGACGGCCAGACGCTCCCGAAGCTGGTGCGCCGCAACGCGGAGACCTACGGTGACCAGCCCGCGCTCAGCTCGCTCGACGATCCGGACCAGCCCACGCTCAACTGGGCGGAGTACCGGCGGGAGATCGCCGCGCTGGCCCGCGGGCTCGCCGACCTCGGCCTCGCCAGGGGCGACCGGATGCTGATCATGGCGCCGAACCGGCCGGAGCACATGATCGTCGACATGGGCGCGACGCACCTGGCCGCGCTGCCGTGCACGGCCTACGCGACGCTCAGTCCCGACCAGGTCCGCTACGTCGCCAGGCACAGCGCAGCGCCGGTCGTCGTGCTCGGTGGCGAGGCGGAGCTGGCCAGGTGGCGGCCGGTGCTGGACGACCTGCCCGCGCTGCGGCGGATCGTCATGCTCGACGCCGACGCGCTGCCCGAGGGCGACGAGCGGTTCGTCTCCTACGCCGACGTGCGCGCGCGGGGCGCCGAGCTGCACGCGGCCGACCGGTCGGTCTTCGAGGACATGGTGTCCGCGATCGAGCCGGACGACCCGCTGTCGATGATCTACACCTCGGGCACCACCGGCGAGCCGAAGGCCGTCGTGCTGTCCCACCGCAACGCGATCTGGCAGGGGCTGGCGGTCCACGGCCTGCACGAGACCGACCTGCACGGCAAGACCATCGCCTACCTCCCGCTGGCGCACATCGCCGAGCGTGAGCTGTCGCTGTACATCCCGACCATCTACGCCGGGCACGTGCACACGCTCGCCGACCCGACGCAGATCGTCGGCGCGCTCGGGCGGGTGCGGCCTGACGGCCTGTTCGGGGTGCCCCGGGTGTGGGAGAAGATGGTCGCCGGCCTGAAGAACATGCTGGCGTCGGCGCCGGAGGAGAACCGCAACGCGCTGCTGGCCGCGCAGGACGTCACGTTGCAGGGGTACAAGCTGCGGAACGCGGGCAAGCCCGTCCCCGCCGACCTCGCCGAGCGCATCGAGCAGGCGGACGCGAAGGTGCTCGCCCCGGTACGCGCGATGCTGGGGCTGGACAACCTGAAAGTGCCCTCCAGTGGTGCGGCAGCACTGCCGGTCGAGGTGCTGTACTTCATCGCCGGGCTGGGCATCGAGATCCAGGAGGTGTGGGGCCTTTCGGAGACGACCGGCGCGGCGACCTCCAACTGTGCCAAGGCCTTCCGGGCCGGAAGCGTCGGCAAGGCACTGCCCGGTGTCGAGATCCGCACCGGCGAGGACGGCGAACTGTTCGTCCGCGGGCCGATCGTGTTCCTCGGATACCTGCAGGCCGACGGCACCATCGAACCCGCCGTTGACGCCGACGGCTGGTTCGCCACCGGCGACATCGGCGCAGTCGACGACGACGGGTACGTCACGATCACCGACCGCAAGAAGGAACTGATCATCACCTCCGGCGGCAAGAACATCGCGCCGACCCGGATCGAGAGCCTGCTCAAGGAGCACCCGCTGATCGGGCAGGCGGTCGCCATCGGCGACAACCGGCCCTACGTGACCGCGCTGATCGTGCTGGACGACGAGATCGCGCCCGGCTGGGCGGCCGCGCAGGGCATCGAGATCGGCGAGGTGGCCGAGCTGGCCGAGCACCCCGCGGTGCGGGCCGAGATCGACCGGGCGGTCGAGTCGGCGAACGAGCGGCTGGCCAGGGTGGAACAGATCAAGAAGTACCACCTGCTGCCGAAGACCTGGACGCCGGAGACCGGCGAGCTGACGCCGACGCTGAAGCTGAAGCGCCGGGTGATCACCGACCGCTACGCCCCGCACATCGAGGGCCTCTACGAGGCGACCGCCCCCGCGTAGCCCCGAAGCTCGTGAAGGCCACCTTCATTACGTGAGACGTGGTGAGCCCCGGCAAAGTCTGGGTGCTGCGCGCCCCCAATGCGGCATTGGGGAACTTGAACTCCCCCAATGCCACATTGGGGGAGGTTGCTGGGTCTCTTTCGTGGTGGCGGCTGGGTCTGTTGGGCCGGGTGTGACTGGTGAGGCCGCAACCGCGGGGCGGGATGTTCGTGAAGGCCACCTTCATCACATGAGACGACAGAAACTCGGCCTTCACACCGGACGGCGGGCTATCCGCCCACGTGTCCGTGGCAAGCATGCCGTGAAGGGGGCACTCACGGCATGAGACGCCGTGAGGGCCCCCTTCACGGCATCGAGGTCACCACACCAGCCCCACCAGTCACACCCGTACGCAGCGAGGGAGCTTTACTACCCTTCTTCGCCAGCAAAGCTCCCTCGCTCGCGCCTGACAACCGACTTTGCCGGGGCCATGACGTGAGACGTGGTGAAGGTGGCCTTGACGTGCTTGGGGCGGGCTCACGCACGCGAGTGGCCCGTTCGACGACAGGGCTGGTCCCGCGATCTGGAACCCGGCGTGCCCGACAGTGGGACCAGGTAGGCGGGAACGTGCAACTCGCGGGTCCGGAACGGACGACTCGCGCGTCAGAACCTACGACTCGCGCGCGAGAACGGACGACTCGCGCGAACGGACCGTTCACGCAGCTGACCCGCACCACGTGCGCACGCAGTCCACATGGTGAGTTCTGCGCTCACGCACGCGAGTTCTGCGTTCCGGGACGCGAGTTCTGCGTTCGAGACCAGCCACCTCGCCTGCCCGAGACCCGAACCGTGCCGTGAAGGCCACCTTCAGTACGTGAGACGTGGTGAAGGTGGCCTTCACGTGCCGTCAAGCGCTCCGGGGCGGCGCCTCCGTCCACTTGCGCAGGCGGGGCGGGACCCGCTTCTCCAGGCCGTAGGGCTCCAGGTGCGCGCTGAACACCTCGTCGAACGCGCGCTGCACGCTCTCGGTGTCCCACACCTGCCGCTCCAGGATCGGCGCCTTCAGGAACGGCTGCCCGACCAGGTGCAGCTGCGGGCCGTTGCACCGGATCAGCTGCCCGGTGATCCCCGCCGAACCCTCACCCAGCAGGAACAGCACCAGCGGCGCGATCCGCGACGGCGTGCGGTCGGGCGGGCAGTTGCGCAGCGAACGCTCCGACTTCCACACCATCCGCGTGTGCGCCAGCGGGCAGACGGCGTTGACCCGGATGCCCGCGTCCTCGAGGTCCAGCGCCCACGAGTAGGTCAGCGAGGCGACCGCTCCCTTCGTCGCCGCGTACGTGCCGAGCTTGCGCTGGCCCAGCGACGCGCCGGAGGAAATGTTCACGATCGACCCGCCACCGCCCGCCCGCATCGCGGCCGCAGCGGCCATGCCGGTGTAGATGACGCCGAGCACGTTGACCTCGACGATCTCCCGCACCTGCGCCGGGTCCTCCTCCCACGGCAGCGCCTCGTAGTTCAGGCCCGCGTTGTTGACCAGGCCGTCGACCGCGCCGAACTCGGCCAGGCACAGGTCGACGATCGCCTGGGCCTGTTCCGCGTCGGCCACGCTGTGCCCGCTGGCAACGGCCCGCCCGCCGTGTGCCCGGATGTTGGCCACCACCTGGTCGGCGAGCGCCACGTCGACGTCGTTGACCACCACGCTCGCCCCGGCCTGCGCGAGGTGGACGGCGAACGCCTCACCCAGGCCCCTCCCGGCGCCGGTCACCACGACCGACTTCCCCTCGAGCAGCTTGTTCATCGCTCCGGTCCTCCCTGAACCCCGAGCCAGCCCCGACGCAGCCGAGCTGCCACTGGCTTTCTGGATTCAGTGTTGGTCCTGAGGCCCTACTCCAAACGGACGTAGCGACGAACGGTGGAAACAGTGCGCCGAGTGAGTGACACCTGACCAGTCCGGTGAAAGTGCTCCGGCGAAACACCGGCAGAACGGCCGCCAGGGCTTCCCGTCTACTGTCCGTATCAGGGGTCGCGGTTGCATACTGAACACGGGGCGCTCCCATTCGCGCACGACCAGTCACGCCGGGGGGTATCGACGGTGACCACGACAGAGCCGCGACGCATGCGGACGGCTCTCGGCAACGTCGAGTTCAGGGCACTGTGGGCCGCGGAAACGCAGTCGCTGGTCGGCGACCAGCTGACGACGGTCGCGCTGACACTCACCGTGTACGCCCGCACCGGCTCGCCGCTGTGGTCGGCACTGACGTTCGCCCTGACGTTCCTGCCCGCGCTGGCAGGCGGGCTCGGGCTGTCCCAGCTCGCCGACCGGTTCCCGCGCCGGACGGTCCTGGCGACGTCGCTGGGGATCCAGGCCGTCCTGGTCGGGCTCATGGCGATTCCGGGGACCCCGCTGGTGGTGCTGTGCACGCTGCTCGCGCTCGCCCGCCTCGCCGGGTCGCCGACCAATGCCGCGCAGAACGCCCTGACCAGGGACATCTTCGACGACGACGAGCTGTACCTGCGCAGTCAGGACCTGCGTGGCGTCACCATGAACGTCGCCATGCTGGCGGGCCTGGCCGGCGGCGGCGTGCTGGTCACGCAGCTCGGGGCGTCGCTCGCGCTGGCGCTGGACGCGGTGACGTTCCTGATCAGCACGCTGGTGATCCTGCGCTGGGTCCGGCACCGGCCCGCCGTCGGCAAGCCCGGTGAACCGTGGTTCGGCGCGACCAGGTGGGTGTTCAGCCAGCCCAGGCTGCGGGTGCTGCTGGCGATGTCCTGGCTGGTCGGGCTCGCCGTCGTGCCCGAGGGTCTGGTGGCGCCGCTGGCCATGGAGATCGGCGCGCCGCAGGAGGCCGTCGGCTGGCTGCTCGCCGCCGACCCGCTCGGCTTCGTGATCGGCGTGTTCCTGCTGTCGCGCTGGGTCTCGGCGGAAAGCAGGCGGCGGGTCATGGGCTGGCTGGCGGTCGTACCGGCCGCGTTGCTGATCGCGTTCCTGGCCCAGCCGTCGCTGCCGCTGTCGCTGCTGCTGCTCGGGTTCGCCGGGATGGCGGGTGCCTACATCGTGACGGTGGGCGCCACGTTCATCACCTGGACGCCGAACGAGTTCCGCGGGGGCGGTGGCGGGCTGTACCGGACCGGGCTGCGGGTGGCGCAGGGCATCGGCGTCGCGGCGGGCGGGGTGGTGGCCGAGCTGGTCGGCTCAGCGACCAACGCCATCGCCATCGCCGGGATCGCGGGCGTCCTCCTCGGCGCCCCGGTCGCCCTGCGCTGGGCCCGCGAGCTACGCACCGCCTAGTCCTCCGGCGGCGGCTCGAACTCCGCCCGCACCCCGAGCAGCCGCACCGGACGGCCGGACTCGAACTTCTCCAGCACCGTCAGCGCCGCCCGCTCGATGTCGCCGGCCGACGTGGTCGGCTCCGGCAGTGTCATGCTCCGGGTCTGGGTGATGAACGGCGCGAACCGGACCTTCACCGCCACCCGGACGGCCGGCCTGCCCTCGTCCAGCACGTCCTGGGTGACCCGCCGCGCCAGCGCCGCGACCTGCTCGCTGATCTGCCCCGGCTCGGTGAGGTTGCGCTGGAACGTCGTCTCCCTGCTGCGGGACCGCGCGATCCACGGCGTCGCGGTGACCTCCGGATCACCGGCTCCCAGCGCGAGCGTGCGGTACCACGGGCCCATCCGCGGGCCGAACCGCGCGGCCAGCGTCTCCGGTGAACTGCGGGCCAGCTGCGCGACGGTGCCGACGCCCATCTCGGCCAGTTTGCGGGACGTCTTGCCGCCGATGCCCCACAACGCGTCGGTGGGCCGGTCGGCCATCACCTCGACCCAGTTGTCCCTGGTCAGCCGGTAGATCCCGGCAGGCTTGGCGAAGCCGGTGGCGATCTTGGCCCGCAGCTTGTTGTCGCCGATCCCGACCGAACAGGACAGGCCGGTCGCCTCCCGTACGGTGTCCCGCACCAGGGCGGCGAACGCCTCCGGGTCGCCGGTGCGCACGCCGAGGAACGCCTCGTCCCAGCCGATGACCTCCACCACGACGTCCAGCCCGCGCAGGGCGGCCATCACCCGCTCCGACACCTCCTCGTACGCCGGAGCGTCCGACGGCAGGAAGATCGCCTCCGGGCAGCGTTTCGCGGCCGTGCGCAGCGGCATGCCGGACTGGATCCCGAACTCCCTGGCCTCGTAGGACGCCGTGGCGACCACGGCGCGCTCGGTCGGATCACCGTTGCCGCCGATCACCACCGGTTTCCCGCGCAGCTCGGGATGCCGGGCCTGCTCGACCGCGGCCAGGAACTGGTCCAGATCGACGTGCAACACCCAGCCGCCTGTCACGCACACCAGTATCCGTCAACTACTGTGCGGGCCAACCTCACCCGAAAATGGGGGGTTATCCCCGGGGCCCGAGTCGATCAGAACTGGCACATTGGAGCTCATGACCGACGCCGCCAAACCGCGCCGCGCACGGCGCACGCTGTCGACGTCGGCCTGGCTGCTGCTGGTGGCCGTCGTCGTGCTGGGGTTCGGCTTCGTGGCCTCCCGCTCACCGGCGCCGCCCGCGCAGGGGCCCCCACCGGCCGACGTCGCGGCGGCGGCAGCCGCGGCGCAGGCGATCATCGCGCCAGGGACCCAGCCCGACGCACTGCGTCGCCTGCCAGCCGACTTCACCCGGGTCACCGGCGTCACGCCCAGCTCCGAACCGTCGCGCGACGGGACCGTTCGCGCCGTGCACACCGGCGGCGGCTGCTCCGCACCATGGGGTGACGACAACACCCGATGGGACTACGGCGTGTCCTGCCGCTCCCACGACCTCGGCTACGACCTGCTGCGGTACGCGGCGGCCCGCGGGCACCCGCTGGGCCCGGAGGTACGCGAGGCACTGGACGACCGGCTGTCCGCCGACATGTACGCCGCGTGCGACCTGAACCCGATGAACTCCGCGACCGCCTGCCGCATGGTGGCCGGCCTGTACTCGGCCGGGCTGGTCGTGAACTCCTGGCACCAGCGCTGGGGACCGCCGGTCGGCGAGCCGATCGAGCCGATGCTGGCCGGGGTGGCCGTCATCGGCTGCCTGCTGGTCGTCCGGCTGCGTGGCTGGCTGCGGGTCCGGCGGGCCACTCCCCGGCCGGAGAAGGCCCCGCGGGAACCCACGGCCCCGACGCCGGGCGGCCGGTGGGCCGTCATCGGCGTGGCCGCGATCGCGGCACTGGTGCTGGGTGAGTCGGCACTGGCGCTGGCCCGCTGGGCCGGGGCCGACGAGGCCTGGCTGTGGCCGCTGACCTGGGTCGCGCAGCTCGCGTTCGTGTTCTTCTTCGCGGGCGGCCACGCCAACGTCGCGGGCTGGCTGGCCACCCGCGACGCCGGCGGCGGCTACCGGCAGTACCTGGCGCACCGGGCCAGCTGGCTGCTGCGGCCCGCGGTCGTGTTCGCCGTGGTCACGCTGCTGGTGCCGGTGGCCATGGAGCTGCTGCACATCCCGGCGGGCACGAGCGCGGTCGTCATGCGGATCGCGCTGCACCCGCTGTGGCTGCTCGGCCTCTACCTGCTGACGATGATCGCCACCCCGGCGATGCACGCCCTGCACCGCAAGCTTCCCGGACACGGCTTGCCGGTCGTCGCCGCACTGGCCGCGTTGCTCGTGGGCGCCGAGGTGGCGGCCAGCCTGCTGCCGTCGCCGCTGCCGGACCAGGCGGCCACCTTCGTCCTCGCGCTGCTGGCGCAGCAGCTCGCGCTGGTCCACGCCGAGCGGCCGCGGACGAGCAGGCGGCTGCTCGCCGGACTGGCGGCCGCCGGCCTCGGAACGCTGGCCGTCGCGGTGGCGGCCGGCCTGATCCCGACGACGCTGCTCGGCACCCCGGGCACCACGCCCGCGCTGGCCGGGCCGACGCTCGCGGTACTGCTGCTGGGCGTCGGCCAGCTCGGGCTGCTGGGCCTGGTGCACGTCCCGCTGCGCAGGCTGGCCGCGCGCACCGGGCTGGCCAGGGCCGCGGCCACCGCGCTGCGCGCGCCGATGAGCCTGTACCTGGCCTTCCTCGCCGCCATGCTGCTGCTGGTCGCGCTGGTGTACCTGCCGGTGGATCTGCCCGCCATCGGCGACTGGCTGACCCGGCCGAGGACGCTGACCGGCGTCGCCGTGCTCGCGGTGCCCGCCGTGCTGTTGTTCTGGTGGTTCGAACGGCGCAGGCAGCCCGCCGCCGCGCCGGTCGGCACCGCACCGGCAGGCAGGCTCGGCCGCCCGGCCGTGGTGCTCGGTGCCGGCTACGCCGCGCTCGGCGTCTTCGGTTTCGCGCTCACCGGCTTCAGCGCGAAGGCGACGGTGCTCGGCCTGGAGGTCGACCCGATCCAGAACCTGCTGCACCTGCTGCTGGGGGTGTTCCTGCTGCAGGCGGTCCGCACCGGAACCAGCGGCGCGGTGCACACCTGGGTGCTGACGTTGCTCGCCTGCGTGCCGCCGCTGATGTCGGCCACGTCGAGCGACGTGATCGACACACCCAATCTCGCGGTGCACTCGGTGACCGCGGCTTTCGCCGTCGCCGCGCTCCTGACCAGCACGTTCGGTGGACGGATGGTGACGCGGACCGCGTGATGACCGTGCCTTCGCACGCTTCACGCACCCTGTGTGCCACGCTACGACAACCCGCAGCGGGGGCCACGCGTCCCCGGACAGTCTCAGCAACGAGCGCGAAAGGAGCAGCCGGCGTGGACTACCCGCCTCGGAAGGACCGATCCTTGCCCGAGGGGCGGCGTCCCGCACGACGGCCCTGGGACGACGATCAGCCGCCTCGGCGGCGTCGCCCGCCCCAGGACCCCTACCGGCTGCCGCCGCCTCCCGGTCCCCGCGCCACCGTCCGTCCGGCGCCGCCCCGGCAGCGTCCGCCCGAGCCACCGGACGACGACTACTACTACGAGGACGAGCCGCGGCCCCGCAGGGGCGCCAAGATCGTGCTGGCACTGGTGTCGCTGCTGGTGATGACGCTGACCGGCTACGCGTGGGCGACGTGGAACAACCTGGTCGGCGGTATCACGCAGGCCGACGTGCTCAGCGACGACGCGGGCGGCGAGAAACCGGCCGACGGCGCCCGCGACATCCTGCTGGTCGGCATGGACAGCCGCACCGACGCCCAGGGCAACCCGCTGCCCAAGGAGGTCCTCGCCCAGCTGCGGGCCGGTGCCGCCGACGGCGAGCTGAACACCGACACGCTGATCTTCCTGCATGTGCCCAACGACGGCAGCAAGGCCGTCGCCATCTCCCTGCCGAGGGACTCCTACGTCGACATCCCCGGCGGCTACGGCAGGCACAAGATCAACTCCGCGTACGCGCGGGCGAAGACGGACGCGCGGCGCAACCTGGAGGCCCAGGGCGTCAAGGACCCGAAGGAACTCGACGTCCGCAGCAACCAGGAGGGCGCCAAGACCCTGGTCGCCACCGTCGAGCAGCTGACCGGCCAGAAGATCGACAACTACGCCTCGATCAACCTGCTCGGGTTCTTCGACGTCACGACCGCCATCGGCGGCGTCGACGTGTGCCTGAACGGCGACGTCGACGACAAGCTGTCCGGTGCCCACTTCACGGCCGGGCCGCACACGATCTCCGGTGCCGACGCGCTGGCGTTCGTCCGGCAGCGGCACGGCCTGCCCCGCGGCGACCTGGACCGGGTGGTGCGTCAGCAGGTGTTCATGGCCGGTCTGGCCCGCAAGGTGCTGTCGGCCGGGACGCTCGCCGACCCGGTCAAGCTGAACGACCTGATCGGCGCGCTGCAGAAGTCGGTCGTGCTCAACCAGGGCTGGGACGTGCTGAAGTTCGCCCAGGAGATGAAGGGGCTCACCGGTGGGCAGATCGAGTTCCGCACGGTCCCGGTCGAGAACATGGACTACCACACGCCGGAGGACGGCTCGGCGATCAAGGTCGACCCGAGGGCGATCCAGAAGTTCGTGAAGAGCCTGTCCGGCGGCCAGCAGCAGGCGCCGCCGCCCGCGGGTCCGGACAACGCCACCATCACCGCCGACGTGCGTAACGCGTCCGGCGTGACCGGGCTGGCCGCGCAGGTGCTGCGCAGCCTGACCGACAAGGGGTTCAAGGGCGGCGAGGCCGCCAACGCGGCGGCACGCAAGACGTCCGTGGTCCGCTACGCGCCGGGTGAGCAGGGTGCGGCGGGCAAGGTCGTCGAGGCACTCGGCGGCAAGCTGTCGGCCGAGGAGGACGCCGCGATCCCGCGTGGTCACGTCGCGGTGCTGCTCGGGTCGGACTACTCCGGCGAGGGCTCCCGGGCGGCCGCCCCGCCCGCCTCCGAACCGCAGCGTGCGGCTGAGCCCGCTGCCCCGCCGCCGGGTAACAACGCGGACAAGCCGATCACGGCTGACGGCGTCATCTGCGTCAACTGAGTTTGGGACCTCTGCCGTAGCCGATTAGTCCGAATGGGGTCAACTCGGTCTACGTTGAGAAACACCTCCGAGATTCGCGTAAGAGATGTCGGCTCGCCGACTTACATAACCGTGGAGACGGCTCGCATCCCGCCGACGGCGGCGGCAGAGGACAGCGGGACAACGCGTGGGCGAGGCGAGGGACGCGGAGTGCGGATCGACGGAGACATCTATCAGCGGGTGCTCGGCGAGGAACTCCGTAAGCTGCGCCGGCGCCGCGGTTGGACGCGCAAGGAACTGAACCAGCACCTGCAGAGCGACATCTCGCTGCAGACGCTGGCAACCTACGAACTGGGCACGCGGCACTGCTCGGTCGTGCGGCTGGTCGAACTGTGCCTGGCCATGGACGAACTGCCGCAGAACCTGCTCGCCAGGGTCCACCGGAGAGTGTTCACCGACGAGCCGGGCCGGCTGCGGATCGACCTGGACCGGGTGGTCGCCGACGACCAGCCCGAACTGCTGCCGCTGCGCCGCTGGGCGCAGGGCAGGCTCAGCCAGGCCGACGGCGCGCGCGAGGTGATGCTGGACAGCGGCGCGATCGAGCGCCTGGCCGAACTCTGCGCCCTGCCCGCCCCCGACCTGACCACCCGCCTCCGGGCCTTCTCCGCCTGACCCCCAAACTCGCATCGGGCTGACCTGCACCGCACCGGTCGGGCCGTCGGCGTCTGGACTGACGAGCCCCAAGCTCGCGCAGCGAGCGACGGCGAGGAGGGAAGACGCCGACTGAAGGGCCCGACCGCGCCCGCAGCGAAGCAAGGGCAATCAAACGCTGCCGGACAGCTCGAAGTCCGAGGGGTCGACGCGGCGGGTGCGCAGCCAGTAGCGCCAGGTGAATCCCGGCCAGATGGTCCGGTTGACGCCCTGCGCGTCGAGGTACCAGCTCTTGCAGCCGCCCTGCGTCCAGATGCCCTTCTCCAGCTTGTCCTGGATCTCCGCATTGAACCGCTCCTGGACCTCCGCCCTCGGCTCGATGGCCGCGGCGCCGGCGGACTCGGTCAGCCGGATGGCCTTGCTGACGTAGGCCGCCTGCGACTCGATCATGAACACCACCGAGTTGTGGCCGAGCCCGGTGTTCGGACCGAGCAGGAAGAACAGGTTGGGGAAGCCCGACACGGTGATGCCGAGGTGCGTCCGCATGCCCTCGTCCGCCCACTCCTTGCCGAGGTGACGCCCGCCGACGCCGACGATCTCCAACTGGTCGAACGCGTCCGTCACGTGGAACCCGGTCCCGTAGATGATCGCGTCGACCTCGTGCTCCACCCCGTCGGCGTCGACGACGGAGTTCTCCCGCACCTCGGCGATCCCCGCGGTGATCACCTCGACGTTGTCCCTGGTCAGCGCCGGGTAGTAGTCGTTGGACACGAGTACCCGCTTGCAGCCCATCGTGTAGTCCGGGGTGAGCTTGGCCCGCAGCTCGCGGTCCCGCACGCTGCGCGCGATGTGCCGTTTGGCGATCTGCTGCCCCAGGCGCATGACCCACGGATGACCGTTGAACCCGATGGCCCGCGACTCCAGCATCCAGTACAACGCCGCGCGGTACAGCTTCTGGGTCAGCGGCACCCGCCGGAACAGGGTCCTGACCCAGCCCGGCATCTCGCGGTCGGCCTTCGGCATGATCCACGGCGGCGTGCGCTGGAACAGGTGCAGCGACGCGACGTCCCGCACGATCTGCGGCACGAACTGGATCGCGCTCGCCCCGGTGCCGACGACGGCCACCCGCTTGCCACGCAGGTCGAAGTCGTGGTCCCACTGTGCCGAGTGGAACGCCCGCCCGCGGAACCGCTCGGCGCCGGGCAGCTCGGGAACGAGCGGGATGTGCAGCGCACCGACACCGGAGACCAGGTAGCGGCCGGTGAACACGTCGCCGGCAGCCGTCGTGACCTCCCAGCGCGAGCTGTCCTCGTCCCACCGCGCGCCGGTCATCTCCTGTCCGAAGTGGATGTGCCTGCGCAGGTCGTGCCCGTCGGCGACGCGTTTGAGGTAGTCCCAGATCTCCGGCTGCGGCGAGTAGGCCCGCGACCAGTCCGGGTTCTGCTCGTAGGAGTACGAGTACATGTGCGACTGGATGTCGCAGGCGCACCCCGGGTAGGTGTTGTCGCGCCAGGTGCCGCCGACCTCACTCGCCTTCTCCAGGATGACGAAGTCCTCCCTGCCGTCCTCCCGCAGCCGGATCGCCATGCCGAGCCCGGAGAACCCGGTTCCGACGACGATCACTCCGGTGTCCACACGTGTGCCCATTGCGCGCCCTTCGACCCGACTATGTGTTACCCATCGTCCACCTTACTCCGAGTAAGGTTACTTCCGGTAGAGTTGAGGCCGTGGTCACTCCGGACATCCCTCGCCGCAAACGCATGCCCCGCGCCGAGCGCGAGCGGCAGATGATCGACGTCGCCGAGCAGGTGTTCGCCGAGCGCGGCTACCTGGCCGCCTCGATGGACGAGATCGCCGAGCGGGTCGGCGTGTCGAAGCCGATGCTGTACGAGTACTTCAACTCCAAGGAGGGCCTGCTCCTGGCGTGCATCCGGCAGGCGAGGTCGGAGCTGCGCCTGGCCACCGAGGACGCCGTCGCGGACGTCGCCGACGCAGAGGAGGCGCTACGCCGCGGCCTGCATGCCTTCTTCGTGTTCATCGACAGGCGGCGCCAGTCGTGGCTGCTGCTGCGTCACGAGATGACCCTGATCGGCACCCCCGCCGCGGACGAGATCGAGGCGACCCGCCGGCAGCAGACCGACCTCATCGGCAAGCTGATGACCGGCTACTTCGGCGCCGACTCCCCCGAACAGGTGGAAGCGTCGGCCGAGTTCGTCGTCGGAGCGTGCGAGCGGCTGGCGATCTGGTGCGAGCGGCACGAGCACGTCACGCCGGAAACGGCCACCGACTACGCCATGGATCTGCTCTGGGGCGGACTGCGACGGCGAGTGTTGCACTAATCCACCTGCCTAGTTACGCAGCGCTCAATTCCTCACTTCAACTTGTGACGGAGCGTGGAATTGGGGTATCGATAACACGGGTGCGACGCGAGGGCGATGCGGGAGACATCGCCCAGTGGGGTGAGCCCGACGTCACGTGGCTGGCGGGAGCGACTCCCAGCCATGAGGGGCGTACCGATGGAGAGGGGTAACCGATGGCGGAGACGATCACTGCCGTCTACGTGCAGGACGACGAGGACTGGACCATCACGGTCACCGGCCTCGGCAAGGAGATGACCGCGCGAGCCCCCGGGATCATCGCGGCGAGAGACACGGCCGACCAGCTGGTCGAGAAGATCACCGGCGAGAAGCAGCCCGTCACGGTCGTGCACCTGCTTGGCGGAAGCGCGCTGGAGTTCACCACGGCCTACATGACCGCGCGGCTGGCCAGGCCCGAGCCCGAGGTGGAGACCCCGGACGCCGAGGAGAAGGCCGCCGAGGAGGAGCCGGAGGACGCGGAAGACAACGCGGACGCCGTGCCCGCTCAGCCGAGCGCGGAGGACAACGACGCCGACCAGGTGCCGGCCGCCGAGCCGGTGGCCAGCACCTGAGCCGACGTCAGCGGAAGAGCTTACGGACGAGCAGCAGCCCGACGAGCGCCCCGACGGCGATCAGCGGGTACTTGACCTTGGGGTTCTCCAGGGTGGCGAGCACGCTGGACTTCGCCGAGTCCGCCAGCTTCTTCGGGTTCGCCTTGGTACCGAGCTGGTCGAGGGTGTCGGCCAGCGCATCCCTGGCCTTCTCGATCTCACGCTCGATGGTGTCCGGGTCGCGGGCCACAAGTCCTCCTTGCCGGGCAGTTCGTCGCAGGTCACCACGTTAGTTCACCGGCGGGTCCACGGTCGCGCGGGCCACGCCGAGCCGGATTAGTTGGCATGCCGCTAAGATTTCCGGCGTCGGGCCCGTAGCCCAATTGGCAGAGGCACACGGTTTAGGTCCGTGCCAGTGTGGGTTCGAGTCCCACCGGGCCCACCATCGCGCAGGGGCCGCGCGTCCGGCGGTCATATCGCACCCATCGTGGAAATCGATGCGCGACGAAGTGCGCCGGAATCCTGGTCGGCCTCCGCGGGCGAGTGTGTGTACATTGTGTGTATGGCCAGGCTGAACGTGTACGTGCCCGATGAACTCGCCGAGCGAGCGAAGGCCGCGGACCTGAACATCTCCGCGCTCGCGCAGGCCGCGATCGCGGACGAGTTGCAACGCCAGGCCACGACCTCGTGGCTGGAGACGCTACCCGCTCCCCGAGCCACGGTCTCTCATCACGCCGCCCTGGAGGCGCTCGACGGCGCCCGCTCGGAGCTGGCCGACACGGATGACTGAGCCACCGGCCGAACTCGTCGTCCTCGACGCCTCGGTGCTGGTCGACCTCCTCGCGGGCACCGAGTACGCGGCCCCGGCGAAGAAACGGCTCGCCGGCACCGTCATGCACGCGCCGTCGCACATGGACGCCGAGGTCCTGTCGGCCCTCGGCCGGCTCCACCGCGCGGGAGAGCTGACCACGGCCGATGTCGACGCCGCCTTGGCCGCACTGACCGCGGTCCCGGTTACGCGTCACTCCGTCGCCGAGTTGGCGGTCGGCGCCTGGGCGCGCCGTGCCGATATCCGGTTGACTGACGCCCTCTACCTCGAACTCGCCGCTCGCCTTCGAGTACAGGTCCTCACCACCGATCGCCGCCTCGCGCGCGCGAGCTCGCTCGCCGAAAGCATCGACCTTCCCGGCTCCTGAATCTCACCCGTTGTGGGAACCGATGTGCGACGGGGTGCGTCGGTATCCTCGAACGTCGTCGCCGCCGCCGGCACTGGAGGGACCATTCATGACTCGCCGTTTCGATCCGGATCAGATCGCCGAGCTGGCCAAGAAGGTCGGCGGGCTCAAGGAGAGCTACGGCAAGGCAGGCACGGAGCTGGGTGACGGCAACCCCGGGGAGGCGTACGGCCACCTGAAGAACGCCGCCAGCGCCGGCCAGACGATGCAGGGCTTCTACAAGGGCGTGAACGCCGAGCTGAACGCCGCCGCGAAGCTCGTCGAAGCCGCCTCCCAGGCACTGGCCTACGCTGCCGAGCGCATGCGGACCGACGAGGACCAGGCCGTTCACACCCTCCGCACCACCGACTCCGAGCGCGCTTGACGGACACCCAGGGGGCTTGACAGATGACCACCACAGAACCGAACCAGGGTGCGCTCGACGACCCGGCGCGTGACCGTCCGAAGTCGATGGACGCCATCGACACCCACGCCAAGCAGGCGGAGAAGCTCAACGCGGGCGCGGTCAACGACCAGGCGGTGAAGGCGGGCGGCGCCGCCACCAGTGCCAACGACCTCGGCGACGAGCTCAAGCTCTTCCGCGACGACGTGCTGCGCAACTGGGACGGCAAGGACGCCGAGGCCGTCGCCGACCACCTCGACAAGCTCGGCAAGGCCAGTCACAACGTCAGCGACAAGGCCGAGGCCGCGCGGGACATCCTGCAGCGCGTCTCCGAGATCATGGAGAACGTCAAGCGCAAGGTCGCGCAGCTCGCCCAGGAAGCCAACGACAAGGACGCGGACAACCGCGCCCTGATCGGCGCGGCCCGGCAGCGGAAGAACAGCTCCGACGACGAGAGCGAGATCGAGGCCGCCGCGTCCGACATCGAGCGCCTCCGGCAGCTCAACGAGAAGGACGCCAACGGCAAGAAGGAGGAGATCGAGCAGGCGCTGGACGCCGCCGAGAAGGAGATCGACGAACTCCTCAAGCCGCTCGGCATGGAGATCGAGAACGGCTTCCTCGAGCTGGTGCCCGCCGGCAAGGGCGATGGCACCACGGCGAGCTCGGCCTCCAGCGGCATCGACTTCAGGGGCACCGAGGCTCCCTCCACCAGCGGCGGCGGTGGCGGCAGCAGCGGTGGCGGCGGGGACTACGGCGGCGCATCGGGCGTCCCGGGAGACGGCAGGCCGGCCAAGCCGATCGACGCCCAGGGCGACAACCCGGCCAAGATCGCCGAACGCTTCCTCGGCCGCAACGCGGGCGACCTCAAGGGCAGCGGCGAGCTGCCCGCGATGCAGTCGTGGGTGCCGAACAACGTCAACTGCGCGAACTTCGTCTCCGGCTGCCTTGAGGCCGCCGGCCTGATCGACAAGAGCCAGGCCAGCGCGTCGGTGTCGCAGCTGTCGGCCAACCTCAAGGCGGACGGCTGGACGTCGGTCCCGCTGTCCGAGGCCAAGCCCGGCGACGTGGTGGTCTCCAACGGCGGCGGGCACGTCGTGCTGTATGCGGGCGACGGTCAGTTCATCGGCTCGAACAACGTCAACCCCGACGGTTCGCAGCGGATCAGCATGGGCGGCGGCGGTGGCCTCGTCGAGATCCTCACCCCGCCGAAATGAGTCCTGACCTGGAGGTAAGTCGATGAACACCCCGTCCGCACACTCGCTGGGCACCGGCGATCCGGCCCGGCAGGCGGTACTGCGGGCCGCGACCGCACCACTCGACAAGGCGTTCGACGACCGGGTCCGGGTGGAGGTGGAACAGCTCAACCGCGTCGGCTCGTGGGTCTTCCTGCAGGCGACGATGCGCGATGCCGGTGGCGGCCGTCCGTACTACGCGGGGACCGGCTACGAGGCACGCCGGGCCGACGGCGTCATGTCCGACACCTACGTGGCCCTGCTCAGGAAGTCCGACGACGACACGCGGCCATGGCGGCTGTCCGACTACGTCATCGGCCCGACCGACGTCGCCTGGCTGACCTGGCCGGACAAGCACGAGGCACCGCGCGAGCTGTTCGGGTTCTGATCAGCGGCCGGCCCAGTCCGCGCGGAGCAGTTCGTACTCGACCTCGCCGTGCTCGGTGCCGGGCAGCGGGTCGTCGAAGTGCACGTGGAACGTCCGCACGTAACGCAGTCCGGCCTTCTCCATCACCCGCCGGGACGCCGTGTTGACGGCCATCGTCTGCGCCCAGATCCGCCGCACGCCGAGCGCGCCGAATCCGTACTCGACCAGCCCGCGGGCGCCCTCGGTGGCGTAGCCACGGCCCCACACCGACCGCTTGAGCCGGTAGCCAAGCTCGACGTCGGTGACGCTGCCGTCCGCAGGCGGATCGAGAGCGAGCCAGCCGACGAACTCGCCGGTGGACCGTTCGTGTGTCGCCCAGCGGCCCGCCGGCCCGCTGGCGTAGGCACGCAGGATCGAGGGCAGCGCCTCGTTCTCGATCGTGGCGCGGGGTGTCGGCTCGCCGGTCAGGAAGCGCATGACCTCCGGATCGCTGTCCAGCTCGACGAGGTTGTCCACGTCGGACTCGGTGAACCGGCGCAGCACCAGCCGGTCGGTCTCCATGACGGTCTGCACGCGTACCCTCCCGGCGGCTCGGTCAGGCGCCATTCTCACCGGACTCGGCCACCAGGCCAACCTGATTCGCCAGCACGGCCAGCTGCACCCGGTTGGCCCGGCCGGTCTTGGTCATCAGGTTCGCCACGTGGGTCTTCACCGTCGTGACGCCCAGGTGCAGCCGTGCGCCGATGTCCGCATTGGACAGCCCGGCGCCGACGAGTGCCAGCACCTCCCGCTCGCGCTCGGTGACGTCGAGTGCGGGCGCCGCCGGTGCGGACGCGGTCCCCACCGCGCGTGCCACCAGCCGCCGCAGCACGGGCGGGCTGAACGGGCTGTCGCCGGCGACGGCACGGCGGATCGCCGCGAGCAGGTCCGGCGGAGCGGTGTCCTTGGACAGGAATCCGCACGCGCCGGCGCTGAGCGCCGGGTACAGGTGATCGTCGTCGTCGAACGTGGTCAGCACGACGATCCTCGTGCCGGGCCGGGTACTCAGGATCCGCTCGGTGGCGCCGATACCGTCCAGTCCGGGCATGCGCAGGTCCATCAGCACGACGTCGGGCACGTGCCGGTCGACCTCGCGCACCGCCTCGTGGCCGTTCGCGGCCTCGGCGACGACGAGGATGTCGTCGGCCGACTCGCACAGCATCCGTAGGCCGGCCCGCACCAGGTCCTGGTCGTCCACCAGCAGCACGCGGATCACTTCTGGACCTCCGGCAGTACTGCCCGCAGCGACCAGCCGGTGCCGTCGGGCCCGGCGTGGAAGCTGCCACCGGCGAGCGCGACGCGCTCGGCCATCCCGATCAGGCCGTGGCCGGACCCGGACCTGGCCGCGGCCCTGCCGTCGTCGCGTACCTCGATCACCACGGCGCCATTGTCGTCCTGCCGCACCACCAGCCGCACCCCGGTGGCTCCGGTGGCGTGCCGCAGGGCGTTGGTCAGCCCCTCCTGCGCGACCCGTAACACGGCCAGCCTGCGCATCGCGTCCAGCTCACCGACCGACGGGTAGACGTCGGCCTCGACCGGCAGTCCTGCCTGCGTGATCCGGTCGGCCACGTCGGCGAGCGCGGCAGGCAGGTCGGCGGCGTCGAGCAGCGGCACGTTCGGATCCCCCTGCGCGGTCGCCGGATCGCGCAGCACGGCGACCAGCTCACGCAGGTCGTCGAGGACGGCCGAACCGGTGGCGTGGACGTCGTCGAGAACGGCGACGATCTTGGGGTCGGTTCCGGCGACCACGTGCCTGGCCACCCCGACACGGAGCACGATCGAGGCGACGTGGTGGGCCACCAGGTCGTGCAGCTCGCGGGCGATCGTGGTCCGCTCGCCGGCCCTGGCGGCCATGGTGTCGGACTCGCGTAGCCGCTCGGCGCGGTGGAACTGCTCGTAGTAGCGGGACATCCAGTCCCGCAGCGACCACGTGTGCACCCCGAGCCCACCGGCCACAGCGACGATCACGACCGTCCACACCAGACCGCGGACGGCTGAGCCGGTGATCGACCACAGGTTGACGAACGTCGCGGCGCCGACCACCACCGCGCCTGCCGCACGCCACGGGCTGTCCCGTCGCATGATCAGCTCCAGCAGTGCGAACGCGGCGAGGACCTGCACGGCGTAGCGACCGGTGCCGGCGACCGGCGCGGACACCGCCAGCAGGACCGCCTGGAGCACGGTGACCGGCCACGGCCACTGTCCGCCGCCGATGGTGAGGACCGCGGCGGCCAGCGCCACCGTCCAGTCGGCCGGGCGGACCGGCACCGAGTCCGGGAAGCCGAACCCCAGCACCGCGGCCACGGCGAGCAGGGGAAACAACCGCGCCGGGACGACCGGCCTGCCGAACAATCGCATGAGGGCGAGCGTAAGCAGCGTTCTTCCGCCCCGCCTCCTGCCGCGGGAGGATGTCCCGGTGAGGAACGACGATGCCTGGGCTCTGGTCCACACCGAGCGCGCCGCACTCGCCGCCGACCTCGCCGGCCTGACCACGAGCGGCGGGCCCACCTGACCTCGGCGGCCAACCTGGCCCCGCTGCGCTGGCTGGCCGGTGTCATCCGCTGCCGGTTCGACTTCGACCGGCAGGTCGCGATGCGGCTCGCCGAACAACTCGGCGGCGAGGGCACCGCCGTGCTGCGGGAGCGGTGCTAAGCCCGCCCCAGCGAACGGGCCAGCACCCCGCGGACCCGCTCGACGTCGGGCCGTTCGCCGCCCATCAGGATCGCGGCACACAGCCCGTCGGACGCCGCCACCAGCGCTTCGACGGCCAGCGGATCGCCGGTCTGGCCCCTGCCGATCTCGGCGACCATGTCCCGCCAGCGGCGTGCGACCGGCCGCAGTGCGGGACGGCGCGCGGCCAGCGTCGACAGTTCCCGTTCCGCGAGCGCCCGTCCCCTGCCCTCGCCCGCGGACTCGGCGAGCAGCTCGGCGAGCCCGGTCAGCGGATCGCCGCCGGCGTCGAGGATGGCGCGTAGCTTGCGCTCGTACTCGTCGGCGACCGTGGTGAGCGCGGCCACGAGCAGGTCGTCCAGGGTGGCGAAGTAGTAGACCGACAGGCTGGTCGGCACGTCGGCCTCGCGCGCCACCGTGCGGTGGGTGACGCCGGCGGCGCCGTCGCGTTCGACGACCCGCAGCGTCGCCGCGATGATCTCGGCCCTGCGCCGCTGGCCCCGCGCACGCCGCCCGTCGACGGGCGGGGAAGCCTGGTCCACCACCGGGTTCTCCTACTCACGATGAGACTCCCCACCGTACCCGGAGCTGCCGAGCGGGCCGATCCGCCGCAGCGCGACGGCCGTGGCGACGGCGAGTCCCAGCGTCGCGGCGCCCGCCACCAGTGACGAGACGCTCAGCCCCTGGGCGAACGCCACCTTCGCCGCGGGCAGCGCGGCGGCCGCCGCCTCGGGCAGGCTGTCCCCGCCCGGCGGGCCGGCCTCGGCGCGGTACACCGCCGTGGCGAGGCTGCCGAGCGTGGCGACGCCGAACGCGAGCCCGAGTTCCTGGACGGTCTCCGACAGCGCCGACGCCGACCCCGCGCGTTCCGGCGGCGCGGCCCCGACGACCAGGTCGGTGCCGAGTGCCGCGAGGACCCCGAGGCCGAGGTACACCAGCGCGAACCCGGCGACGACCGGAACCGTCTCCCCCGGACCGTCCACAGTGGCCAGAATCAGGTAGCCGACGGTGGACAACGCCAGCGTCGTGGCCACGACGTAGCCGGGCCGCACGCGCCGCGCGACCCGCGGTGCCACCACTCCGGCGATCAGCATCATCAGGGCGGGCGGTCCCATCCACGCCCCGGCGGCCAGCGGCGACAGGCCCTCGACCGACTGCAGGTACTGGGCGACCAGCATCAGCGTGCCGCCGACGCCGACCAACCCGAGCAGCAGCATGCCGAGCGCGAAGCCGAACCTGCGGTCGGCGAACAGCCGGACGTCCACCAGCGGGTCGGGCACCCGGCGCTGCCTGCGGACGAACAGCACGCCGAACACCAGTGCCGCGACCAGGGCCAGGACGGTCGTGGCGTCGAAGCCGTCCTTGGCGAGGTGCTTCACGACGTAGACGGCAGGCAGCAGCGTGGCCAGCGACAACGCGACGCCGGGCAGATCCAGGCGGCCGCCGCGCGGGTCGCGGTACTCCGGCAGCAGGACCGGCCCGGCGACCAGCAGCACCACGCTGACCGGCACGGCGACCAGGAAGGCCGAGCCCCACCAGAAGTGCTCCAGCAGTACCCCGCCGACGAGCGGACCGGCCGCCATCCCGCCGGCGAACATCGTCGCCCAGACGCCGATGGCCACCGCGCGCTGGCGGGCGTCCGGGAACATGTTGCTGATCAGCGCCAGCGTCGACGGCATCAGTGTCGCGCCCGCGATCCCGAGGGCCGCCCGCGCGGCGATCAGCATCTCGGCGCTCGTGGCGTAGGCCGCCACCACCGACACGACCCCGAACGCGACCGCGCCGATGAGGAGCAGCCTGCGGCGCCCGATGCGGTCGCCCAGCGTCCCCATGGTGACCAGGAAGCCCGCGACCAGGAACCCGTACGCGTCCATGATCCACAACATCTCGGTCGCGCTCGGCCGCAGCTCCTCCGCCAGGTGCGGCACGACCAGGTAGAGCACGGTCAGGTCGAGCCCCAGCAACGCGGTCGGCAGCGCCAGCACCGCGAGCCCCAGCCATTCCCGGACGCCAGCGGCACGCGCAGTTAGTTGAACCATGGTTCTAGTTGTACCATGGTTCAACTAAATCGCGCTCCCGTGCCGTGAGGTCCCCGGCAAAGTCCAGGCGGTCGGGCTCCCGGCGGCGCTACCAAGGGCACCTTGGTTGCGCATTGCGCTACCAAGGTGCCCTTCGTAGCGGTGACGTTGACCGGTGTGGTCCGCCCGGAGTCCGGGTGTGTATGAAGGCCACCTTCATCCCGTCTCGCGGCAGGGCCCCGGCAAAGTCGAGGTCCGGCGCGATTGCCGTGAGGGTCCCCTTCACGGCATCAGACGCCACCACATCCGCCCTCACCCCGGCACACCCGCCCCACCAGCCACCACGAACGTGACAATCCAGCAAGCGCCAAGCACGTGAAGGCCACCATCACCACGTCACACGTAATGAAGGTGGCCTTCATGCGCTGTCGCGAGCCCGTCGAGGTCTCGGCGCTGATCAGCCCCGGGATGCTGGTCGAGATCGAGGCTTACGCGATCGAGCCGGACTGACCGGCCTCCAGAACGCGGCGAGCAGCCGCTGCCGGTCGTGCCACAGCAGTAGTCCACACAGGACGGTGCAGGTGGTGACGAGCGCGGTGGCCGGAACCGGGAAACCGAAGGCGAAATCCATCAGCGTGACGTTCAGCGAGACGGCGAACAGCGCAAGCGCACCGAGGGTGGCCGTGCGGCGGAACAGCAGCAGCACCGCGGGGACGAACTCGAAGAACCCGGTGGCGACGCCGTAGAACGGCGAGTAGCCGTAGAACGCCCACACCAGGCCGGGCCCCGGCACGGTCTTCTTGTCGATCACCCAGTCGCCGTAGAAGTACTGGCCACCCGCGATCTTCAACCCACCGTAGGCGAGGAACACCGCCGCCACCAGGAACCGCACCACCGTCATCACCCGGGACACCATCACGTCCGCGACGGTAGGACCGCCTCCCGCCGTCCGCCTCGGCCGAGTGGGCGCGACGAGCGGCCGGTGGCAGGAGTCACGATCGTCCGGAAGAAGGACGCCCCGACCTGCCAACAGTGTCGGATTGGCCGTTTTCGGGGACCATGGGGCCATGAGCGCCATGACTTTGAGCCGACCACGCCACAACCGCCGCATCGCGGGCGTGTGCGCCGGGCTGGCCGAACGATGGAACATGCGGCCCGGCACCGTCCGGTTGCTGTTCGTGCTGTCCTGCCTGCTGCCCGGCCCGCAGTTCGTGATCTACCTCGTCCTCTGGGTGCTGATGCCGTCGCGCTGACGCATGGGTCTGCCCGATCGGGCTGACCTCGGGGCGCGCCAACGACGGCCGATCGCCCTCGCGTTGGGGAGCGCGCCGCGGCCGGGGTGGGGACCACTATCGGTCCCAGGGCTCGGCAAGGGGGAATTGCGATGCGCTCGATTTGCACTGCTGCACGACTGACCCTGCTCGGAGGGTTCGAACTCACCTGCGACGGCACCCCGACGGAGGTGCCGCGTACTTCTCAGCGGCTGCTGGCGTTCCTCGGCTTGCAGCGGACCGCGACCAGAGGGCACGCCATGGCGACACTGTGGCCCGACGCCGGCGAGCAGAAGGCGGCGGGAAGCCTGCGCACCGCGCTGTGGCGCACCCAGCAGACCGCCGCGCCGATCGTCCAGGCCGGCGGCGAGATCCTTCGCCTGCACGACTGGGTCGAGGTGGACACCGACGAACTGGTCCGCACAGCACACGGCATCCGCGAGCCGGCCGTGCCGTTCCGCAGCCACGAGCTGCTGCCCGGCTGGTACGACGAGTGGGTGCTCGTCGAACGGGAACGGCTGCGCCAGTTGTATCTACGCAGCCTGGAACGCGTGGCACGCGCGGAACTGGCCGCTCGCAGGCACGGCAGCGCCGTCGAGGCGACGCTGGTCGCCGTCCGGGCCGAGCCGCTGCGGGAGAGCCCGTACCGGCTGCTGATGGAGATCCACCTGGCGGAGGGCAACTACTCGGAGACGCTGGCGACCTACCGCCGGTACCGGCAGCTGCTGGCCAGCGAACTGGGCGTGCGGCCGTCGCCGGAGATGCACAAGATCCTGCGGCTGCTACCCAGCGCCTGAGCTTCAGAACGACAGCCGCGACCCCAATCCCAGGACGCCGGAGGCCGTGCCCTCACGGAGGTCCAGTGACAGCCCCGCCGAGTAGGCTCCCTTCAGGTACTCGACCACGGTGAATCCGGCACTCACCAGCAGGTGCGGATCACCGTTGAGCGCGGGACCACCGGTGATGCCCACCGAGGCACCGCCGATCCCGCGCACGGCGGACCGTTCGAACGCGTAGCCGTCCGACGTCCACGCCGAACGTGATGGGAACGTGGGACTCGTCGTGCCGATGCCGAGGTCCTGTCCTTTGTGGACGGCAACGGGCGTTCGAACGGGAGCAGGCGCGGTTCCAGGTGGAGCCGCTGCCCACCCAGCAGGTTGCACCCGCTCCCGCAGCGGGTGCAACCTGCCGGGACCGGCGGCTCCATGCTCGTCACGGCTGCCCAGCCGGGGCGTACTGCGGTGGCCGGTTGGACCCCAGCAACACGACGGTCAGCCAGCGCGGCATGCTCGGCTCCAGCTTGCGCAGCAACGCGTACACAGCCGCCAGCACGACGGGCACGATCACCTGGCTGCCCAGGCCGTTGAGCATGTCGGTCACCGCGTCCGGGATCCCGAGCGAGACCAGCCACGCGACCAGCGCGGACCACAGTCCCGGCACCACCGTGCGCAGCCAGGACGTCACCTGATCAGACATCGTCATCCTCCTTCGCAGTGGTCCGCCTGCGGGACCTGGTGGCAGCAGGCTTCGCGGCGGCGTCCGGCTGGTCCACGTTGCCGCCGGCTTCCTCGATCGGGGCGAACAGCCTGCGCAGGTCCTCCGGCGTGGCGGTGCCGCCTGGCACGAACCACAGCGGCGCGTAGTGGTAGTGCACGCCGTGTGGTTCGAGGTCCGCGGGCTCACCGCCGGACCGGGGCCACTCGACGTCGCCGGTGGCGATCCGGGCGGCGACCTGCCAGTGGTCGCCGCGACGGTAGGTGCCCTGCTTCCCGATCTCCGGCGAGCTGAACTTCACCTGGACGCCGTCCTCCAGGTCGATCCAGACGTCCTCCACGATGGGCACCGCGCCGTCGGACGCCAGCCGGGTGCGGATGCCGCGGATCGGCGTCGGGCCGTGGTCCCAGCGGCGCAGCAGCGGGTGCAGCCGCTGCCTGGTGCCACAGCCGTCGTCGGCCTGCTCGGAGTCGAGGGTGATCCTGCGGTCGGCGGCGTCGATGGCGACGACGCGGCGCAACGCGGGCGCCCGCACCGGGTCGTCGTCGAGTGCGACGTCGTCGGCCACCCGGGCGGCGGACGCGTCGTCGACGATCTCGACCCAGTCACCGACCTCCAGACCGAGCTTGCCGTCCCGGCCGAGGTCGGCCAGCCGCACCTCCGCACCGGACAGCGAGAGGATCGGGAACACCACGGAACCGTTCTCCCGCGACCACTTGAACGTCGCGCCGAACAGGCACGAGTCGTCGTCACGGTCGTCGTCGCCCGACTTCGTCCCGCGCTTCCACGACTGGCCGCCGCTGTGCACCTCGATGCGGTAGAGCTGGTTCTCCGGACCCCGGAAGCGGGACTCCGGCGAGAGGTCGCACGGGGTGTCGTCGCTGTCCTCCGGCCGGTCGGTCCGCACCGCGAGCCTGCCCCGGCGCGGGTTCAGCCCGTCCAGCCAGGTCCGCAACTCCTCTTTGACCTTGTCCTTCCCGGTCGTACCGGTGGGCAGCGCGTGGGTGGCCACCTGCCAGACCACCCTCGCCCTGGCCGCGGTGTCCGGGCCGGGGTCGCCGAGGGCGACCTCGCGGATCGACGGGTCGACCAGCGAGTGCACCAGCTGCTCCCACACCCGCAGGTAGACCGCGTACGGAACGCCCTGCGGCAGCTCGTCATCGTCGCGGTCGAGGTGGCCGTCCGGCTGCCCGAAGTACGTCGTGTCGGCGTCGTTCTCGACCAGCAGCCCGTCGACGTAGGTGCGGCCGGCCTTGATCGTCAGGTCGACGATCTTGCCGGGCTCCTTGGGGTCGGGCACGGTCTCGATGGCGAACCCGGGCTTCCCGGCCGGTGTGGCCGCGTCGCCGACGAGGTCGATCATCGCCGTGCGGATCTGGTGCAGCAGGATGGCCGCCTGCTCGTTGACGTCGGCGTCGAGCTGGACCCTGCCCTGCTGGGACAGCACGGCCGAGAAGTGCTTGCGCGGGTCGTGGGTGACGCGCGAGAAATCGCCCTGCATGATCGTTCCCCTTGTCAGGTCTGGAAAAGGATGCTGACGTGTGCGCCTGCCGGCGTGTACTCCTCGAGCCGGGTACGCAGGTTGTCCTCCCGCTGCGGGGCGAACAGGTCGTGGAAGGCGCCAGGTTCCGACGCGTCGTCGGCGCCCCGCCGTACCTCCTCGGCACAGCCGGTGCCCAGCTGCGCGTAGCCCGGCGTGCCGTACCGGACGCTAGTGAACCTCGGCACGACCCGCAGCGCGTCCCCGGAGTGCTCCGGTTCGCAGTGGAACCGCGGTGGTGTGCGGGATTCCGGCGGCAGCCAGCAGAACCGGAAACAGCCGGCCTGCCTGCGGGCGATCCGCACCACGCCGACGAGCAGGCAGTTCTCCACCGTCCCGGTGCCGTGTGCCAGCAGCGAACCGAACAACGTGCTGCGGCGGGCGGACACCACCGCGTGCGCGTGCCGGTCGTCCGGCCCGGCGATCGCGGCAAGGCCGGGGCCCGCGGCGTCCACAATGGAGTCGGTGAGCCAGATCGGGTTCGGCTCGGTACGTTCCTCGTCGGCGGTCACCAGGATCGTGCCGACGATGCTGCGGTCCACCTCCAGGCACGCCGGGGTGTCGGCCAGCTCGACGCTGGGTTCCTCGACGTGCTCGGGGGTGCAGTGCTCGTCGAGCGACCAGCCGGGCACCAGCGTGCTGTGCCGGATGACGACCTGGCCGACCGGTCCCTGCACCCGCATGCTGCGCCCGGTGATCAGCAGCCCGTCCAGTTCCAGCCTGGGCAGGGGCAGCTCGGGGTCGCCCTCGCCGGTTCCGTTGACCCGCAGGGCGTCCGGCCGGTTGCTGTGCCAGTCCAGCAGGCGCAGTACCGGCCGTTTCCCCTGCGCGGCACGGACCGTGAGCCGGTCCCCGCGGTCCAGCCGCAGCTCGATCTGCTCCTGGTAGGCACCCGAGTCGGTGATCTCGATGATCGCCTCCCGCCTGCCGGGGTCGGCTTCCTTGTCCTCGGCCCATTTGGCGAGCGCCGCCATCAGCCCGTCGAACCCACCGGGCCCGACCAGGTAGGGCGCGGGATCGGGGTGCTCGTCCAGCGTGCGCCGGTACTCGCCGCCGCCCATCTCGGCGGAGAAGCCGTGGTGGTAGCTCACCCAGACACCGGTGTCGGGTGCGTGCCGCGCAGGGAACGCGATGCGGCCGAGCACCGGGTCGACGGCGACCTGCCCCGGCCGCGGCCGGTACCGCCAGCCGCTCAGGTCGGCGGGCACGATCTGGTTCAGCGGCACGGGTTCGCCGCCTTCGAGGTAGACGCACAGGCTCTTGCCTGGCCCGTAGTAGTGCGCCGTGCGCTCGGCGAACGCCCGCCTGCGGATGAACGCGGGCACGTTCGTCTCGTCGGCGACGTGGGTCGGTGACGGCTCGACGACCGGCTTGGTCATCAGCGGGGTGTCGTTGCCCAGCACGCTGAACGTGTAGTGCGTGCGGGCGCGGTCCTCGCAGTAGGCGGGCGCCATGGTGACCGGGTGCGGGCGCAGCCGCCAGACGTGCAGTCCCACCTCGGGGATGTTGTGCAGGCGGCCGACCGTGTGCGCTGCCCGGTCGAACGGTCCGTTCACGCGGTCGAGGACGTCGATATCGCGTACGTCGACCAGCCTGCCGCGGCGCAGCCGCCGGGCGTCCGCCCGCCGGTCGCCGCCGTGCAGCCGGACCGACTGGGTGACGCCGAGCAGCCTGCGGAACTCGACCGCGCGGGCGGGCCAGCCCGCCACGTCGGCGGCCAGCTGTTCCAGCAACGCCAGCGTTCCCTTGCGACGCCGGTTGCCCACGGTGTGCGCGACGTCGCGGCGGGACGCGATCGCGGCGAGCAGCCGCCGTGCGGCCTCGGTCCCCGCGGACAGCGTCTCCTGCGAACCCGGCAGCATCCGGTAGCCGACCAGGTCGCCGAGGTAGGGCACCACCCAGTCCTGGCAGGTCTCGACGAACCAGTCCGCGTAGAGCTGGTCGATGTCGGCGTCGACGATGTCGGCCTGCTCGGTGACGACACCGAGCAGTGCCTTCATCGGCCCGCCGCGTTCCTCGTCGTACTTGTGGTAGATCCGCGGCAGCAGGTCGTAGAGCCGCCGGTCGGCCTCGCTCGTCACGGGATCCTCCTCAGCATCAGGGCCTCGGGAAGGCCGGGCGGGAGCACGGCCAGCTGCGCGGGCACCACGCCGCTGGCGACGGTCAGCCGGGTGCCGACGTCGAACCTGGTCAGCGACGGGTTGAGCCGCAGCAGTTCGAGCACGGTCAGCCCGGTCCGGCGGGCCACCTGGGTGAGCGTTTCCGGGAAGCTGTCGCTGCGACGGCGTACCCTCGTGTGCCGCTCCCGGAACCGGGCGGGCGGGGCAGGCACGCAGTCGGCGGCGCCCTCCAGGCGGCCCAGCAGCGTGGCCAGGTCGACCGGGCTCGCGTCGCCCGGCACACCGGCGAGGGTGTCGACGTCCACGTAGTCCACGCCGGGAACCCGCTGCACGGTGGCGAACACCTCGCTCAGGAACGCCGACTGGCCGAGCTCGCGCCGGTCGAAGCCGAACTCCGCCAGCAGGGCGGCCCGGACCGCGGGCTCCACGAGGTCCCACGAGTACTCCGGCAGGAGCTTGACCCCGGCCCGGATCACCAGCGTGACCAGTTGCCGGACGTCCACGCGCACCGGAACCCCGAGGTCGCCGTAACGCAGCAGCGCCGTCTCCAGCCCCGCCATCAGCGCCGACGCCGGGTCGATCGGGACGTCGCCGGTTCCGGCGATCGTCACGTGCACGACCTGACGGCCGCCGTCGAGCAGCTTGCGGGCGGCGGCCTTGCCGATTCCGGCGCGGGCACGGGTGAAGTCCTCGTAGTCGCGTACCGAGACCAGCCGGTCGAGTGCCCGCATCCGCAGCGGCGTGGTGACCCGCGCGTCCCCCGGGCGGTCGCCGTCCGCGCCGCCGGTCGCCGGGACCGGGTTGGTCACCGCCTGGACGTGCAGTGGCTGGCTGGACAGCTGGTTGACGCTGCCCGCGGGCGCGTTCCCGGACCTGCCCGCGCCGGTGCGGTAGCGCGCGGTGACGTTCTCGGTGCCGCTGGGCAGCCGGGCGCCGTGCACGCCGTCGCCGAACCTGACGACGTCACCGCGGCCGAGCGAGTAGACGTGCTCGGTCGGGCCGGCCAGCAGCGGCGCCTCGGTACGACGCCACTCCACGCCGCCCACCCGCACGGTGAGCGTCTCCTCGGCACCGGAGGGATTCGGGGCGGGCAGCCAGGTCAGCGGGTTGTCCGCCGACGTCTGCCGCAGGGCGAACGCCTGCCCGCCGACAGCGGCGTCGCCGCTGCCCAGCACGTCGTCGCGGGTCTCCCCCTGCGTCGCCTCCACCACGTTGGCGTTGATCACCACGCTGTCGCGTGCGTAGGTGTAGGACAGCGGGGTGGTCAGCAGCAGGCTGGTGCGCACGGTGTCGCCGGGCTTGGTGGCGTCCACCCACTGCCGGATCCCGCCGAGCATCACCAGTTCCGCCGCGGTGATGCCGCTGGTGTGCGGGATGTCGGTCCGCTCGCCGGACACCACGAGCCAGCGGCCCGGCCGCAGGCCGTCGTACAGCCGGGCCAGCTCGATCTCCCTGCCGCCGACCGGGGTTCGGATGGGCTCGCCGAGCACCGTCTGCGACTCGCCCTGCGCGAAGACCAGATCACCGACCGCGGGCTGCTCCACGGCGCGATCGACCTCGACGACGGTCACCGGTGCGGTGCCGACCTCCTCCTCCCCGACCGTCACCGGTAGCAGGGCCTGCCGCACGCCGACGACCCGCAGCACGTGGGTCTTGTCCGTCTCCAGCACCACCCACGTGCCGGGCACGATCGCCGGATAGACAGTGTCCAGCCGCAGTTCGGTCGTCGGCGCGGCCGCGACACCGACCCCGCCACCGGAATCCGGCACCGAGCCGATCTTCGCCTTGACCCGCATCGCCTGCAGGTCGGCCAGCGCGGGCGGCCGGGTGATGCGCTGGTTGCGCCACGCCGTGTGCAGGTTCGCCTCGATCCGCGGCTGCGCGGTCGCCAGCAGCTTCGGGTGCACGTCGGAGTCGGGCCGGTACAGCTCCGCCAGGTCCGGCTCGACGTCGCGGGCCTTGCGCGGTGGTCGGGCGGGCGGGCGGCGCAGCCGTTCCAGCATCGGCGTGAGCGCGACGAGCGCGGTGGCGCGGTCGCAGTTCTCCGGATCGGGCTCGCAGCCGCAGCCACAGTCGTCGTCGAGGTCCACGCTCGCGGCGAGCTTGCTGCCCCCGCCCTGTTCCGGCGGGCACAGCGTGTCCTCGGCCAGCTCGATCAGCTGATCCATCTCGAGGTCGTTGCGGCGGGTCAGGACGGCGGCCCGCGCGACGACCTCGCCGACCGTGCCGATCACGTTCGCCACCTGGTCGTTCATCCACTTGCGGACCGTGCACGACAGGTGGATCTCCGCCAGCGCCGAGATCTCCGCCAGCCGGTCCAGCCGCGCCGGGATCGTGTTGGTGAACACCGCCTCGGGAAGCAGTTGCGGGGTGAGCAGTGCGCCGAGCGGGGTCAGCTCGTTCTGGACCACGTGCGCCACCTCCGCCCCATTCGGCGCGTCCTTGACGGCCTTGTCGACGGCCGTCCGTGCCGTCAGGACGGCGGCGGCGAACTGGTCCAGTTCGCTGACCAGCGCGACCGCCGTGGTGTCGGCGTCGAAGTCGGGCTTGGCCGAGAACACCGTCCGCACGACCGCGCGGCGGTCGGTGTCGGACACCGGGTCGCCGAACAGCATCAGCAGCCGGTCGCCCGCGGTGAGGTTGGCCGTGGTCCCCTTCAACGTCAGCGACGGCACGCGGTGGGCGTTGCCCGGCACGTCCTCGTCGGGGCGGGCGTAGACCAGCCCGGGCGGATCGGTACGCCGGACCGCCAGCGAGTTCCACTCGCCCCGTGCGGCCAGTTCCTCGGACGTCTCGTAGGTCTGCGGCAGCGCGTTCTGGCCGGGGGTGTTCCGGACCGCCGATCCGGCCGGGACGACCGTCCGCTCCTTGTCCGCGACCGTGTAGGCGAGGTAGGTGCTCGCGGCCAGCGGGGGCCGTGGCGTGTAGCCGACCAGCGCGCCCAGGTGGTCCAGCGACCGCTGCTCGGTGGCCGTGCGCAGGTAGCCCTCGTTGGCGATCCGCTCCTGGTAGAACGTCAGCACGTCGGCGACGACCGCCCAGCTGTCCAGCAGTGCGATGGCAGGGTCGTCGGGCTCCCTAGTGGTCAGCGGCAGGAGCGCCTCGCGGCTGGACAGCCTCGCCCGCATCGACCGCGCGAACGCCGGATGGGTGCCCACGCGGTACCGCAGCGCGGACAGCCCCGGCCGGTTGTGCGTGCTGCGCGGTGTCTCCGTGTCGACACCGTCACACCCGCAGCCGCATCCCTTGGCGTTGACCGTCATCTTCCGCCCCTCACGTCCAGCTCGATGCGGCCGTTCTCCGGCCGGCTGGGGTCGTTGTCCAGTTGCGCCACCTCGAGCGCGCGAATCGGCAGCACGCCGTCGGCGAGCACCTTGTCGTCGGCGGGGCCGAACAACCGCCGCAGCCGGGTGACCGCGACCCTGCGCACTCCGGCGACAGCCGCCGCGGTCGCCACGATCCGGCTCACCCGCACCGGGGTGCCGAACGTCAGGTCGTCCGGCTCGAAGTCGGCCTCCAGCGCCCGGCGCGCGGCCTCGCGGACGTGCCCGGCCAGGTAGCCGGGCTGGACCTCGACCCGCAGCGCGAGGTCCAGCGGCACCAGCGTCGCCGTGACGACGGCCAGGTCGTGGCCGATCCGGCGGTAACGGTGCAGGCCGTCCCGCACCTCGTCGAGCAGCTCGTCCGGCGCGACGTCGGCGCCGAGCGGGTCGACGGCCACGCGGGCCTCGTACCAGCTGCCCGTCCAGCGCAGGTCCGCCGCGGCCCGCTGGACCCCCGGCGTCCGGCCGGCCAGTTCCGCGTAGTCCTCCGCGGCCACCGCCCGCAGCAGCCGGTGCCTGGCCTCCTGCGCGGCCACCTGCCGGACGTCGGCGACCGGCTCGGGATCGACCCCGCCGGCTGCGGGCAGCGGGTTACGCACCCGCGACACCGCCACCCCCGCGACGTCACGCAGCACCAGCCTGGCGACGGCGTCCCTGCCGACGTTGCCCGCGACGCCGTTGCCGACGCGGTAGCGCGCGGTCAGCGTCAAGCCCGGGTACGGTGCCAGCCCGTTGCGGCCGTCGCCGAACCGCAGCGACATGCGCCCTTCGTCGTCGGTCTCACCGACGAAGTGCCGGTCGGCCGGGCCGCTGTCGAGCAGGTCCCGGCGTGGCAGCCAGACCTGGCCGTGCTCGTCCTCGACCCGCAGGGCCGGCAGCGCCGCCCTGGGCTGGGCCGGGATCGCCAGCGCCGCGGGCCCGCGGAACACCGGGAGGGCGGGATCGAGGGCGTTGCCCTCGTCCTTGCCCCAGGTCTGGCCGATCTCCCAGCCCTCGTCGCCGGCGTCGAGCAGATAGCCGGACCTGGCCCGGCGGACCAGCTCGGCCAGCCGCTCCAGCTTGCGTTCCAGCAGGCTGTCGAACCGGGCCAGCAGCGTGCGCAGTGCCCGCCGCGGGTGCTCGGTCAGCTCGACGCGGCGCAGGACGTCCGCGCCGAACACGATCGTCAGGTACTCGATGTCCTTTTCGGACAGTTCCTCGCGGCCTGCCTTGCGCCACAACCGGTGTACCTCGTTCCGGGTGCGGCCGGGCAGCCCGGCCAGCCGGCGGGCCTGGGCGGCCGCGACGTCGGCGGTCTCCGGGAACGGCGCGCTCTGCGTCACCGGCCGCTCGCCGAGCACCGGCCGGTAACGCACCGGCAGCGGCGGGTAGGCGGGTCGGGTGGCCGGAACGGTCACGTCCGGGCAGCCGAAGTCCGGCGGGTCCGGGCAACCGGGCTCACCGGCCTCCGGCCCCGGCACCTCGCCGAGGCATTCGGCGGGCATCGTCCGGCCGTGCTCGGCGAGCACGATGTTGCCGCGGGCCACCGCGACCTCCAGGTCCTCGCACTCTGGACCGCCCCGGGCCCGCACGCACAGCGGGAACCGGAGCGCGTCGCGCTCGGCCCAGGTCACCTCCAGCACCGGCCGGCAGTACAGCTCGTCGGTCGCCTCGGTGACCGAGACCAGCCGGACCGCCTGCTTGTGCGTGTGGTCGGCGTCGGCCTCGGCGCCGGTCCGCGCGCCCCGGACCTCCTCGAACAGCAGCACGTCGCCCGGCTTCAGCCGCAGCACGCGGCAGTCCTCGGTGCCGTCGGCCAGCGTCGCCGACGTCGTTCCCTCCGGCAGGACGCAGTCCGTGTCGCCCCATGTCCACAGTGGAATCCGGTTGTGTTCCGGCCGCAGCTCGATCCGCTCGTCGGTCACCGGCTCGAAGATCTCGTGTGGCGGTGTGTCCCGCCGGTCCAGGTCGCGTTCCTGGACCACGCCCTTGCTCTCCGGCAGGAACGACGCCGGGAGCGTGGCGAACCGGTACTTTCCCGCGTCCAGCGCCACGGCCGCGTCGACCTCGACGGAGATCCACGCCCGCGCGGCGCAGCCGTCGTGCATCGGGTAGTCGACCAGCCGGACGTGCCTGCGCACCGAGGTCCGCAGCCGCGCGGTGTCGACGTAGGCCTCGGTGGCGACGGCGTCCTGCCGGTAGCTCAGCCGCTCGCCCTCGTAGGCCAGCAGCTCGACCAGTGCCACGCCGACGTCGGGCACGTGCCGCTCGGTCCAGTTCGGCATGGTGAGCGTCAGCCGGTCGAACATCAGCTGCCGGAAGGAGGCGTAGTCCTTGGCGAGGTAGTCGATTTCCGGACCCGGTTCGTCCGGCGGTTCCGCCGCGGGCGCCGGGGCGCAGTCGACCTCGTGGCAGGGTGCGGTGAACACGAACTCGGCCGCGGCGTAACGCGGGTCGAAACCGGGGTAGGGCTCGGTGCCCGGCCTGCCCCGCGAGTCGGCCTCGACGACCGAGAGCAGGTAGGTGGAGAAGTCGCCCGGCCGGTCGACGGTGAGCCGCGCCCGGTCCTCCAGTTCGGGGTCCTCGTGGCCGCAGTGCACGACGTCGACCACCTCGATGCCGGTGACCCGCTTCCCGCCGGTGATGTGGAAGTTCGCCGCGGTCAGGTCGTCGGGGACCGAGCCGAAGAAGATCACCGTGACGGTGCGGCCGTCCTCGCTGACGTTGACGGCGTCGATGCCGTTGTAGCCTTCGGCGCGGGCCCTGGCCCTGCGCTGGTCCGTGCGGCACGCCATCACGCGCCTCCTTCGATCAGCTCGTCGCGTTGCTCGCCGGTCTCGATCACGACGTACCGGACCCGCACGGTGACGGTGGACTCCTCGGCGGTGACCACCAGTTCCCGCACGGTGATCAGGTCGCCGAGCCAGCGCTGCAGCGCGCCCTCCGCGCTGACCTGTAACGTCGCGGCCATCTCCGGGCTGTTGGGTTCGAACACCAGGTCCAGCAGGCCGCACCCGAAGTCGGGCCGCATCACCCGCTCGCCGGGGCTGGTGAACAGCAGCTGCTCGATGAGGTCGCGGATGTGGTCGTCGCGGCCGGTCTCGGCGACGCGGCCGCGCGCGTCGATGTGGAACGGGAAGTCAATCTGCATTGTCACGCCTCATATCGCCAGCACACGGATTTGGAGAGCCGCCGTCAGTGCGGGCACCTTGACCGGCGGCGCGGGCGGAACGCACAGGCCGTTGGCGTTGCTCGGCGGCGGGGTCAGCTGCAACGCGATCGGCTGACCGTTCACCAGCACGCGGGTGGAGAAGTTCTCCCACACGATCACCTTGCAGACCTTCGCCGGGCACTCGGGGACGGTCATCACGTCGGCGGCCGGGACGACCGGAAACCCGCCGACGGTCACCCTCGGCGGCGTCGACGGCACGGCCACCATCGGACCGGCGTGCACGCAGGTGACGGCTGGTCCACTGTGGACAAGGAAGCCGGGCATCAGCTCAGCACCGTGAGAGCGCCGCCGTTGACGTTGATCAACGGGCCGGGGCCGAGGATGATCGTGGCGCCCTGGCCGTTGGAGATCTGGATGCCGGTGTCGTTGATGGCGATGAACGCCGTCCCGTGCCGCAGCATGATCCCGCCCGGTGCCGGACCCGGTTTGTCGTTGATCGAGATGACGTTCAGCGGCGAGGTCGCCAGCACCACCGACGGAACGCCGGGCGACAGGTGCGCCTCGGCCGGGGTGTCCAGCTGGCTGCCCGCCCAGAACCCGGTCCACACCGGACTGCCCAGATCGCCCTTCTCGAACTCGACCCAGACGCCGGCGTTCGGCTGCGGGGTGACGAACATGCCGCTCTGCAGCCCGGCCAGCGGTGTCGCGGCCTCGGCCCAGAACGCGGGCAGCTCGCCGAGGCCCTCGCTCACCTTCACCAGCAGCCTGCCCCGCCGCAGCGGGTCGGTGTTCGACACCACCGAGCCGCGGTACTTGCCGGTGAACTTGGTGGTGCCCGATTTCGTGGTCATGCCGCACTCTCCATGCTCGTCCTGCGCCTATGTGATCCCAGGAGCGCCACCGATGCGTCACCGCCCGCCGCGCGAGGTACGTTCCCGGCCGCCCGGCAAGGTCCCCCAATGGGGATTTTTCATCCTGATTGTGCTGGTCAGTGCGGTGACATTCGCGGTAACCGTTGCGCGGGAACGGGGTGGAGGGGTGTCAGCGGTGCTCGCTGGAACGAGGTGGAGCCCTCAGATGTTGATCAAGATGTGACCCAAGATCAGCACTCTGAGGGCTCCGGCCCCACTGTCTACCAGAGCGCCCTGCCGGTATCGAAGTCCACCATCGAGTTTGTCACCGGTCTGATCAGGC
>NZ_SFCC01000018.1 GCF_004214935.1 Amycolatopsis suaedae | reverse complement strand
CCGGAAGCTAAGCCCACCAGCGCCGATGGTACTGCACTCGAAGGGGTGTGGGAGAGTAGGACACCGCCGAAATCAACTTCAGAGAAGGCCCCCAACCAGCCGGTTGGGGGCCTTCTTCTATGCCGCCGTCGGGGCTCGCCGCGACGGCGGTTACAGTTGTCAGTCGGCACGTTCGTGCCAGCCCCAGTGTCGCTTTCCAGGAGGTTCCCAGGTGTCCGAGTTCGACCGGCGTGATTCGGAGGACGGCCGCGAGCCCGGTCGCCCACGGCGCCGTGATTCGGCTCCTCGGGGGAAGAGTGCGGCCGGCGGGCAGCAGCGCCGGTCGGGCGGCCCGCGACGTGACGACGACCGTCGCGGCGGCTACGCCCGCAGAGACGACAACCGCGGCAGGGACGACCGTCCGCAGCGGAAGTGGGACGACCGCAAACCGCGGCAGGACCGCGACGACCGCCCCCGGCGCCAGTGGGACGACCGCAAGCCGCGGCAGGATCGCGATGACCGCCCTCGTCGGTGGGAGGACCGTAAGCCGCGCCAGGACCGGGATGACCGGCCGCGGCGGAACTTCGATGACCGCAAACCCCGCCAGGATCGCGATGACCGCCCTCGTCGGTGGGAGGACCGTAAGCCGCGCCAGGACCGGGACGATCGTCCGCGGCGGAACTTCGATGACCGCAAACCCCGCCAGGATCGCGACGACCGCCCCCGTAAGTGGGAGGACCGCAGGCCTCGCCAGGACCGGGACGACCGGCCGCGCAAGAACTGGGAGGACAGGCCCCCACGCAAGTCGTGGGACGACCGCAAACCTCGCCAGGATCGAGACGATCGCCCGCGGCGGAACTTCGACGATCGCAAGCCCCGGCAGGAGCGGGATGACCGCCCTCGTCGGTGGGAGGACCGCAAGCCTCGCCAGGACCGGCCGGCACGCACGCCCAGGCCGTCCGCCGAACTCGGCGACGCCGAGCTGGCGAAGGAACTTCTCGAGGCACCCGAGCTGCCCGAGGGCATCGAGTACGAGGACCTCGACGAAGACGTCCGCCGCGAGCTGCGGACCCTGCCCAAGGGCCTGGCCGAGACCGTCGGCAAGCACCTGGTCGCCGCGGGCGGCCTGATCGACACCGACCCGGAGAGCGCGCTCGTCCACGCCCGCTATGCCAAGACCAAGGCGTCCAGGGTGCCCATCGTCCGCGAGGGCCTCGGCCTGGTCGCCTACCACGCGGGCAACTGGTCGGAGGCGCTGTCCGAGCTGCGGGCGGTGCGCCGGATGTCCGGCACCGACCAGCACGTCGCAGTCATCGCCGACGTCGAGCGCGCGCTGGGCAGGCCGGAGCGGGCACTGGACCTCGCCAAGGAGGTCGACAGCGACGCCCTGCCCAAGGACGTGCGCGTCGAGCTGCGCATCGTGGCCGCGGGGGCACGGCGTGACCTCGGCCAGTTCGACGCCGCCGTCGTCTCGTTGCAGGGCGACGATCTCGACCCCAAGCGCCGCGACCCGTGGAGCGCCCGGCTGTTCTACGCCTACGCGGACAACCTCGCGGCGGCCGGCCGGACCGACGAGGCCATCACCTGGTTCCTGCACGCGGACAACGCCGACGACGCCGGTGAGACCGACGCCGCGGAACGGGCCGCCGAACTCGCTCTCGTCGATGAGTGACGCGCTGCTGACCGCCTACGGCGCGGTCCTGCTCGACCTCGACGGCACGGTCTACCACGGCAGCAGGGGCATCCCCGGTGCCGCCGAGGTGATCGGCGAGATCCGCGAGCACGGCACCGCCGTGCGGTTCGTCACCAACAACGCGTCGAAGTCGCCCGCGGAAGTCGCCGCTCACCTGAGCGGCCTGGGCATCCCCACCGAACCGGTGGAGGTCGCCACCAGCGCGGGCGCCGCCGCGCGGCTGCTCGGGGAGCGGCTCGAACCCGGCGCCGACGTCCTCGTGGTGGGCACCGAGTCGCTGGCCGACGAGGTCCGCGCCGCCGGGCTGCGGCCCGTACGCGAGGCCGGTCCCGGCGTCGCGGCCGTGGTGCAGGGGCACTCCCCGCACACCGCCTGGCCCGACCTCGCCGAAGCCTGCGTGGCCCTGCGGGCGGGAGCCCTGTGGGTGGCCAGCAACGTCGACGCCACCCTCCCCACCGAACGCGGCCAGCTGCCCGGCAACGGCTCCATGGTCGCCGTCCTGCGGACCGCGACCGGTCTCGAACCGCTCGTCGCCGGTAAGCCCGCGGCACCGCTCCTGCTGGCCGCGGCCGAGGCGGGCGGCACCTCCGGGGCCGTCGTCGTCGGCGACCGGCTCGACACCGACATCGCCGGTGCCACGGCCGCTGGGCTGGACGCCCTGGTCGTGCTCACCGGTGTGGCCACCCCGGCGTCGCTGCTGGCCGCCATCCCCGCCGAGCGGCCCCGGTATCTGGCCGCCGACCTGGGCGGACTCCGCCGCGAGGCCGATGAGCTGGCGATCGGCCCCCGGCCGGACTGGCAGGTCAAGGCCGACGGCGGCCGGCTGGTCGTCACCGGCTCCGGGACCGACCCGGTCGACCTGCTCCGGGCCCTGTGCGCGACCGCCTGGGAAACCGGGCACACCACGTGTACGCCCGGTGACACACAGGCACGTGCGGCCCTGGACGAACTCGGCCTGCTCTGAACGCGGTCCCTCCGATCGGTTAGCGTGGATACGTGCACGAACAGACCGACCAGGGCGGGCAGTTCCGGCCGAAGCCGGGGCCACCTCCCGCCCAGCCACCGCAGACCGATCCACGGGCCGGCATCGCCGAAGCCGTGGCCGGACTGGACGACCTGGACAGCGTGCCGCTGGCCGAGCACGTGGAGCGCTTCGACGCGGTGCACACCGAGCTAACCGTAGCGCTCTCCAGCATCGACAAGGTCTAGCGTCATGAGCCAGGGATACGACGTGCGATTCGACGGCCCAGCTTCCCGCTGGCGGCGTTGCCGGGACGCCCGAGTACGACCCGGTACGAGGGCGCCCCGGCGCCTTGCCAGCGAAAACCTGGATCCGTCGACTCGCGCGCCAACCCCCGACTCAGGACGCTAGCGTGGCTCGCAGGGCTCGGCTGGACGCCGAGCTTGTCCGCCGCGGCCTGGCCCGGTCGCGCGACCACGCCAGCACGCTCATCGCCGACGGCAAGGTCACCGTGCGCGGAATGGTCGCAGGCAAGCCCGCCACGAGCGTGGACGCCGACACCCCGATCGTCGTCCGCGACACCGATGACCCCGGCTGGGCCTCCCGCGGCGCCCACAAGCTGCTCGGTGCGCTCGCCGAGTTCACCCCGCGCGGCCTCACCGTCACCGGCAAGCGCTGCCTGGACGCCGGGGCGTCCACCGGCGGGTTCACCGACGTGCTGCTGCGTGAGGGAGCCACCGAGGTACTGGCCGTCGACGTCGGCCGGGGCCTGCTCGACTGGCGCCTGCGCACCGACGAACGCGTCTTCGTAATGGACCGCACGAACGTCCGGCGCCTCGACTCCGAGCAGACCGACGGCCACGTCGACCTCGTCGTCGCCGACCTCTCGTTCATCTCACTGCGCCTGGTCCTGCCCGCCCTCACGGACTGCACCCGCCCCGGCGGCGACCTGCTGCCCATGGTGAAACCCCAGTTCGAGGTGGGCAAGGACCGGCTGCCCCCGGGCGGTGTGGTCCGCGACCCCGAGCTGCGGGCCGAGGCCGTCCTCGGAGTCCTTGGCGAGGCCGCCGGCCTTGGGCTGCGCACCCTCGGCGTCGTGGCGAGCCCGCTGCCCGGGCCGGCGGGCAACGTCGAGTACTTCGCATGGTTGCGCCGCGACGCTGACACGTCCACTGTGGACCACAGCGACATCGACGACGTGGCCGACCTGGTCCGCGCCGCCGTGCGAAAGGGACCCTCGTGACATCACCGCGTGAGGTACTGCTGGTCGTGCACCCCGACCGGGAGGCTGCCCGCGACTCCGCCAGGGAGGTGGCGGCCCGGTTCCACGCGGCCGGGGTCCGGCTACGGGTGGTCGACAAGGACGTGGCCGACCTCATCGGCTCCGACCAGTGCACCGCGGTGGCCCCCGAGGACGACCCGGCCGCCGGCACCGAGCTGGCGTTCGTGCTGGGCGGCGACGGCACCCTGCTGCGGGCCGCGGAGCTGGCCCGCCCCGCCGGGGTGCCGGTACTCGGCGTCAACCTCGGCAGGGTCGGGTTCCTCACCGAGGCCGAGTCCGACGCGGTCGAGGAGACCGTGCGCCGCGTCGTGGAGCGGCACTACCGCGTCGAGGAGCGGATGACGATGGACGTCACCGTGGCCGTCGACGGCGAGATCGTGGCCCGCACCTGGGCACTCAACGAGGCCAGCGTCGAGAAGAGCACCCGCGAGCGCATCCTGGACGCGCTGATCGAGGTCGACGGCAGGCCGGTGTCCTCGTTCGGCTGCGACGGCGTGCTGTGCGCGACCCCGACCGGGTCGACCGCCTACGCCTTCTCCGCTGGCGGGCCGATCATCTGGCCCGAGGTGGAGGCCCTGCTGGTCGTGCCGAGCAACGCGCACGCCATGTTCGCCCGGCCGCTGGTGGTGTCCCGCAGCTCGGTGATCACCGTCGGCGTCGACCCGGAGGGCTCGTCGGCGGTCCTGACCTGCGACGGGCTGCGGCACATCGACCTGCCCCGCGGCGCGCGGGTCCGGGTGGTCGCCGGGCGGATCCCGGTGCGGCTGGTCCGCCTGCAGCACGGCCCGTTCACCGACCGGCTGGTGCGCAAGTTCGACCTGCCGGTGAAGAGCTGGCGCGGCCGCGAACCACGCTCCTGACGCACCTCGGCGCGGCGAACGGCCCATTCGTCGCGTGCCGCCGGTGCGCTGTCGGCTCGTGCCACTACGGTGGTAGACGTGCTGGCCGAGATGCGCATCCAGGGCCTCGGAGTCATCGAGGACGCCCTGCTGGAACTGCACTCCGGGTTCACCGTCGTGACCGGTGAGACCGGTGCGGGCAAGACCATGGTCGTCAGCGGGCTGCACCTGCTGTCCGGGGGCAGGTCCGAGGCGTCCAAGGTGCGGGTCGGCTCGGCGAAGGCCGTGGTCGAGGGCCGGTTCGAGGGGGTGGGCGGGGGTCCGGCGGAGCGGACCGTCACCGACGCCGGAGCCGACGTCGACGACGACGGCAGCGTCATCGCGCTGCGGTCGGTCTCCGCGGACGGACGCTCCCGTGCGCACCTGGGCGGCCGTTCGGTGCCGGTGGGGGTGCTCGCCGAGCTGTCCGAGCAGCTGCTGGCCGTGCACGGGCAGAACGACCAGCTGCGGCTGCTGCGCCCGGCCGAGCAGCGCGCGGTCATCGACCGGTTCGCCGGGCCCGCGGTGGCCGGGCCGCTGGAGCACTACCGGCGGGTGCGGGCGCAGTGGCAGGACGTCGTCACCGAGCTGGCCGAACGGTCCACCCGGTCCAGGGAGATGGCCCAGCAGGCCGACCTGCTGCGGCACGGGCTGGCCGAGATCGAGGCCGTCGAGCCCATGGCGGGGGAGGACACCGAACTCACCGAGCTGATCAAGCGGATGGCCGCGGTCGACGAGCTGCGCACCGCCGCGAGCGCCGCGCAGGCCGCCGTGGCTGGAGCGGGCGACGGCGACCCGGACCAGCCCGGCGCACTCGGCCTCATCGGCGAGGCGCAGCGCAGGCTCGCCTCCGCCGAGGACGAGGTACTGCGGGGCATGGAACCCCGGCTCGCCGAGGCGTCGGTGCTGCTCGCCGACGTCGGCACCGAGCTGGGCACCTACCTGGACTCGCTGGACGCCGACCCGCAGCGGCTGGAGCAGGCGCTGGCCCGGCAGGCCGACCTGAAGAAGCTCACCCGCAAGTACGCGGCCGACGTCGATGGCGTGCTCGCCTGGGCGGAGGACGCCCGCCGCCGACTGGCCACAATGGACACCTCGGAGGAGGCGCTGGCCGAGCTGGCCGCCCGCCGCGACGAGCTGGCCGCCGAGCTGGCAGGCCACGCCTCCGCCGTGTCGGCCGCCCGCGGCAAGGCCGCGGGGGAACTGGCCGGCGCGATCACCGCCGAGCTGTCCGGCCTGGCCATGGGGCAGGCCCAGATCGACGTGACCGTCAGCCAGCGGGAGGTGCCCGCCGACGACCCGCAGGCACTCACCGTCGACGGCCGCACCGTGCACGCTGGCCCGGACGGCGTCGACGAGGTCGAGCTGCGGCTGCGCTCACACAAGGGCGCCCCCGCGCTGCCGGTGCACAAGGCCGCCTCCGGCGGTGAGCTGTCCAGGGTGATGCTCGCCATCGAGGTCGTCCTCGCGCACGCCGACACCGTCGGCACGCTGGTGTTCGACGAGGTCGACGCCGGGGTCGGCGGCCGCGCCGCGGTCGAGATCGGCCGCAGGCTCGCCCGGCTCGCGGTCAGCCACCAGGTGCTGGTCGTCACCCACCTGCCGCAGGTGGCGGCGTTCGCCGACCGGCACCTCGTCGTCGACAAGGGCACCGACGGCGGCGTCACCCGCAGTGGCGTCCGGGTGCTCGAACAGTCCGAGCGGGTCGTCGAGCTGGCCAGGATGCTGGCCGGCATGGACGGCACCGAGACCGGCCGCGCGCACGCCGAGGAACTGCTCGCCGCGGCCGACGCCGACAAGAAGAAGTTCACTCGAAAGAAGCGCTGACCGTCCACTGTGCCCACACGGCGCGGCGGATCATGAACCGCCGCTACGGCGTGTTGGCGCCAATCTGGGGGATCCTTTTGTCACCATCGGTGGCATGAAGCTCACTGGTTTGCTCGCGCGGAACGACGACACTCTTCCCGGGGTGACCGGTGTGGCCCGGGTGGACCGCAAGACCCGGGAACTGCTCCGCCGGGTGGGCCCCGGCGACATCGTCGTCCTCGACCAGCTCGACCTGGACAGGACCACCGCCGACGCCCTGGTCAAGGCCGAGGTCGCGGGCGTGGTCAACGCGTCGCCGTCGATCTCGGGCAGGTTCCCCAACCTCGGGCCGGAGATCCTGATCGCCGCCGGTATCCCGCTGCTCGACGCCGTCGGCACCGCCGTGCTGCGCACCGTCCGCGACGGCAGCAGGGTGCGGCTGCACGAGGACACGCTCTACACGGGCGAGAAGAAGGTCGCCAGCGGCACCCGGCAGACCCGCAACAGCATCGCCGACCAGATGATCGAGGCCAAGGCGGGGATGTCCACCCAGCTGGAGGCGTTCTCGGCCAACACCATCGAGTTCCTGCGCCGGGAACGGACGCTGATCCTGGACGGGGTCGGCGTTCCCGAGCTGCGGGTGTCGCTGCGCGACCGGCACGTCCTGGTCGTCGCGCCCGGCAACGGTCACGCCGACGACCTCAAGCGGCTCAAGAAGTACATCGCCGAGCACCGTCCCGTCCTGATCGGAGTGGACGGTGGCGCCGACACGCTGTACGCGCAGGGTTACCGGCCCGACGTGATCGTCGGCGACCCGCACGGCATCGAGTCCGCCACGCTCAAGAGCGGCGGCGAGGTCGTCGTGCCCGCGCAGCCGGACGGTCACGCGCCCGGCGTCGAGCGCATCCAGGACCTGGGTATCGGCGCGGTGACGTTCCCCGCGTCCGGCAACGCGGAGGACCTGGCACTGCTGCTGGCCGACGCCCACGAGTCTTCTCTCGTGGTCACCGTCGGCTTCCAGGCCACGCTGCGGGAGTTCCTCGACCACGGCCGGTCCGGTTCGAACCCGTCGACGTTCCTGACCCGGCTGAAGCTGGGCACCAAGCTCGTCGACGGCAAGGCCGTGGCCACCCTGCACCGCAGCCGGGTGTCGATCGGCGCCGTGGTGCTGCTGGTCGTCGCGGCACTGGCGGTCGTGGTCGCCGCCCTGCTGGTGTCCGATGTGGGCGACGTCTACACCGACTGGGTCGTCGACACCTGGAACTCGTTCACCACCTGGGTCAAGGGGCTGTTCACGTGATCTCGCTGCGCTACCACATCGTCTCGATCGCCGCCGTGTTCCTGGCGCTCGCCGTCGGGGTCGTCGTCGGGTCGACGGCGCTGAACGGCACTCTGCTGTCCGGGTTGTCCGACGAGCGGGGCGAGCTGGCCCGCCAGGTGTCCGAGCTGCAGGCCGAGCGCAACGCGCTCAACGCCCGGCTCGCCGACGCCGACGCGTTCACCGGCTCGGCCGCGCAGAAGATCGTCGCCGGCTCGCTGGACAAGCGCACGGTCGTGCTGATCACCACCGAGGACGCGCGGCCGGGCGACCGCGACGCGCTGAAGGACCTCGTCGGCAAGGCGGGCGGCACCGTGACCGGCGAGGTCCAGCTGACCGAGGCGTTCGCCGATCCGGCCAAGGCCGACCAGCTGCGGGAGCTGGTCGCGCGCCTGCAGCCCGCGGGGGTGACCTTCCCGACCGCCAGCGACCCCGGCACGCTCGCCGGTGCGCTGCTGGGCACGGTCCTGCAGCTGAACAAGGACACCGCGCAGCCGCAGTCGGCACCGGCCGAGCTGGCCGCGGCGCTCGGCGGCCTGTCCGACGGCGGGTTCGTCAAGCCCGGCCCGGACGTCAAGCCCGCGCAGCTGGCGATCATGCTCACCGGCGGCAAGGCGGCCGGGGACGGCGCGGGGGACCGGGCGTCCACACTGGCCCGGTTCGCCACGCAGCTGGACCGTTCCGGCGCGGGCACCGTGCTCGCCGGCACCCCGGTGTCGGCGGAGGGAACCGGCGCGCTGGGCGTGGTGCGGGCCGACACCTCGGCCACCTCGATCCTGTCCACAGTGGACAACGTGGACACCGCGGCGGGGCGGGTCACCACGCTGCTGGCGCTGCGTGAGCAGCTGGAGGGCGGCTCCGGGAGGTACGGCATCGCGGGCAACGCCCAGGGCCCGGCGCCGGGCACCTCCCGCGAGGGCTCCTAAGCGAGCGCCGCTTCCCAGGCCCCGGTGAAGCCGGGGAACGTCTTGCCGACGGTCGCCGGGTTCTCCACCTCGACGCCGGGCACCCGCAGGCCGATCACCGCCGCGGCCATCACCAGCCGGTGGTCGTGGTAGGTGTGGAACACCCCGGCACGCATCGGCGCCGGCTCGATCCGCAGGCCGTCCTCGGTCTCGGTGACACCGGCGCCCAGCCCGGACAGCTCGGTGGCCAGCGCCGCCAGCCGGTCGGTCTCGTGGCCACGCAGGTGTGCGACCCCGCTGATGACCGACGGGCCGTCGGCGAAGCACAGTGCCGCCGCGATCACCGGGGTCAGCTCGCCGACCTCGTGCAGGTCCAGCCGCGCTCCCCGCAGGCCGCCGGTGCCGGTGACGGTGAGGCCGTCGTCGTCCAGCACCGCGGATCCGCCCAGCTCGCCGACCAGGCTGCGCAGCCAGTCGCCCGGCTGGGTGGTCTCGGCGGGCCAGCCCGCCACCCGCACGGTGCCGCCGGTGAGCAGCGGCGCCACCACGAACGGCGCGGCCGTCGACAGGTCCGGCTCCACCGTGTACTCGGCCAGACCCAGCCGGCCGGGGGGCACGTGGAACTCGGTGCCGGAACGCTCCGGGGCGGCACCGAAGCGGCGCAGCAGGTCGAGGGTCATGGCGATGTGCGGCTCGCTCGGCGGCGCGCCGACCAGCCGCACGGTGACGCCGTCGGCGAACCGCGGCGCGGCCAGCAGCAGGGCCGAGAGGAACTGGCTGGACGCCGACGAGTCCAGGTCCACCTTCCCGCCGGGCAGGCCACCCCGGCCGCGGACGGTGAACGGGGGCGTGCCGCCCGGTGCGGAGGTGATGTCCGCGCCGAGCTCGCGCAGCGCGTCCAGCAGCGGCCCCTGGGGGCGCCTGCGGATCGCCTCGTCGCCGTCGAAGGTGACCGTGCGCCCGCCCAGGGTGGCCAGCGCCGGGGTGAACCGGGCGACCGTGCCGGCGTTGCCCAGTGCCACCTCCGCCTCGCCCGTGCCGGACAGGTCCAGCGGGCGCACCTCGGTGCCGTCGGCGGTGGTGGTGTAGCCGCCGCCGAGCGCGGTGAGGGCGTCCAGCATGAGCGTCGAGTCGCGGGACACCAGCGGTTCCCGCACCAGCGTCGGGCGGTCGCCGAGCGCCGCCAGCAGGTAGGCGCGGTTGGTGATCGACTTCGACCCGGGAACACGGACGGTCGCGTTGAGACGACCCGTCGCGACCGGCGCTGTCCAGCTGTTGTCTGCCACGAGGAAATCGTAGAGGCGTGTCCGACGAGCGCCTCGCGCGCCGTGCGATAAGGTGGAAGCCCGTGGGACTTCAGCCGCGGCACACCAAGTACGTCTTTGTCACCGGAGGCGTCGCCTCCTCCCTGGGTAAGGGACTCACGGCCTCCAGCCTGGGACAGCTCCTTACCGCACGTGGCCTGCGCGTCACGATGCAGAAGCTCGACCCGTACCTCAACGTCGACCCGGGAACGATGAACCCGTTCCAGCACGGCGAGGTCTTCGTCACCGACGACGGCGCGGAGACCGATCTGGACATCGGGCACTACGAACGGTTCCTGGACCGTGACCTCACCGGGTCGGCCAACGTGACCACCGGGCAGGTGTACTCCAGCGTCATCGCGAAGGAGCGCAGGGGCGAGTACCTCGGCGACACCGTCCAGGTGATTCCGCACATCACCGACGAGATCAAGTCGCGGATCGTGTCCGTGGCCGAGTCCGACGGCACCGGCAGGCAGCCGGACGTGGTGATCACCGAGGTGGGCGGCACGGTCGGCGACATCGAGTCGCTGCCGTTCCTGGAGGCGTGCCGGCAGGTCCGCCACGACGTCGGCAGGGACAACTGCTTCTTCCTGCACGTGTCGCTGGTGCCCTACCTCGCGCCGTCCGGCGAGCTGAAGACCAAGCCCACCCAGCACTCGGTGGCCGCGCTGCGCAACATCGGTATCCAGCCCGACGCGCTGGTCTGCCGGGCCGACCGGGACCTGCCGGAGGACCTCAAGCGCAAGATCGGCCTGATGTGCGACGTCGACGCCGAGGCCGTCATCGCCTGCCCGGACGCGCGGTCCATCTACGACATCCCGAAGGTCCTGCACGGCGAGGCGCTGGACGCCTACGTCGTGCGGCGGCTCGGCCTGCCGTTCCGCGACGTCGACTGGACCGTGTGGGGCGACCTGCTCGACCGCGTGCACAATCCCGCCGAGACGGTGCGGGTTGCCGTGGTGGGCAAGTACATCGACCTGCCGGACGCCTACCTCTCGGTGACCGAGGCGCTGCGCGCGGGCGGGTTCGCCAACCGGGCCAAGGTGGAGATCAAGTGGGTCGCGGCCGACGAGGCGACCACCCCGGCAGGCGCCGCCTCCGTTCTGTCCGATGTGGACGGCGTGCTGGTGCCGGGCGGCTTCGGGGTGCGTGGCATCGAGGGCAAGATCGGCGCCGTCACGTTCGCCAGGACCCGCGGCATCCCGGTGCTCGGGCTGTGCCTCGGCCTGCAGTGCATGGTGATCGACGCGGCGCGCAACCTCGCCGGGCTGTCCGGGGCGAACTCGGCCGAGTTCGACGAGAACGCCGAGCACGCGGTGATCTCCACCATGGCCGACCAGCGCGACGTCGTCGCCGGCGAGCGGGACATGGGCGGCACCATGCGGCTGGGTGCCTACCCGGCCAAGCTGATCCCGGGCTCGCAGGTGGCCAAGGCGTACGGCACCACCGAGGTCTCCGAGCGGCACCGGCACCGCTACGAGGTCAACAACGAGTACCGCGAGCGGCTGGGTGAGGCCGGGCTGGTGTTCTCCGGCACGTCGCCGGACGACCGGCTGGTGGAGTTCGTCGAGCTGCCCGAGGACAAGCACCCGTTCTTCGTCGGCACGCAGGCCCACCCCGAGCTGAAGAGCAGGCCGACGCGGCCGCACCCGCTGTTCGACGCGTTCGTCCGTGCCGTGGTGGCCTACCGCGTCGCCGACCGGCTCCCGGTCGAGCTGCCTGGCAAGACGGTCGGGGCGCGCTCGTGACCGCTCCCGGGGCACACGAGTTCCGGGTCGAGTCCACCAGGGACGTCCACATCGGACGCGTGGTCGGTCTCCGGGTCGACGAGGTGGTCATGCCCGGTGGCACGACGGCGCGCCGGGAGGTGGTCGAGCACCTCGGCGCGGTGGCCATCGCCGCACTCGGCGACGACGGCACGCTGACCATGATCCACCAGTACCGGCACGCCCTCGGGCGGCGCATCTGGGAACTGCCGGCCGGCCTGCTCGACAAGGCGGGCGAGGACCCGGTGCGTACCGCCGAGCGGGAGCTGGTCGAGGAGGCCGGCCTGCGGGCCCGGCGCTGGGACACGCTGGTCGACGTCGCGGCGTCGCCGGGGTTCACCGACGAGGTGGTCCGCGTCTTCCTCGCCCGCGATCTGTCCGAAGTGGACAGGGAGGTGCTCGGCGAGGAGGAGGCCGACCTGGTCATCCGGAAGGTCCCGCTCGACGAGGCCGTGTCGATGGCGCTGGGCGGTGAACTGGTCAACGGGGCCACGGTGGCCGGGGTGCTCGCCACGCACGCCGTGCTGTCCGGCGGCCGGGAGCCGCGGCCCGCGGACGCGCCGTGGCGGGACCGGCCAAGCCGGTTCGCGTCCCGGTCCTAGTGTCCCGCACCGGAAGTCCGGTGCAGGACACTAGAGGCTGGCGTAGGCCTCGGCGCAGTCGTCGCAGTCGCCGTCCCTGGGGCACAGCAGGGTGAGCGGGTCGGCGGCCAGGCGCGGCACGGCGACGTCGATGAGGTCGGCCAGGGTGAACAGGCGGGCGCGGGCGTTGCCGACCGTGCCGGTGCGCTGCCCGCGCAGCCACTGGTCGGCCACCGCGAAGCCCTGGCAGCAGTGGTTCGGCTCGTCGACGGCGACCGTGCGGACGCCGTCGTCCGTGGTGACCAGGGCCCAGTCACGGGACCGGTACGGCACGCCGGCGAGGTCCTCGGCGAGGTGCATCGCGGTGTTGGCGTCGTGGCCGACGCCGAGCAGCAGCGTCGAGCCGCCGAGTTCGAAGACGCGGCCGATCGGGCTGTCCAGGCCGTGCGGCGGGGACAGCGGCTGCGGCGCGACGATGGCGGCGGCGTGCCTGCCCGTCGCGGCGAACGTCGACGTCGGGTGGTCACCACGCAGGACCCCGGGCATGCGCCAGAACGTCTCGGCGACCACGCCCATGTCCCGGGTCGGCGTGCGGGCGGGGTCGTACGGCTCGCTGTCCGACCCGCCGGTCATCGACGGCATGACCAGCGTGCCGGAGTCGCCGAGCGCTTCCAGCAACGCCTCGATCAGGCCCGCCGGCCCGCCGTCGACGGGCGCCACCTCGCGGAACGAGGTGTGTACGACGAGAACGTCACCGGTTCGGACCCCCAGGTCCCGCAGTTGGGCTACGAGCTGCACACCGTCAGGTTGCCAGCCTGCGGCCCTGGGCGTCGACACCGCCCCTGATCAGCAGCAGGATGCCGTCGATCACCGGCCAGATCGCGGCCGCGCCGAAGGTGAACAGGCAGACCAGCAGCTGGGCGACCGCGAGGCCGGTGTGGCCGGTGTAGAAGCGGCCGACGCCGAACGGCAGCGCGATCTGCAGCACGCCCGCGACGATCTTGGACTTCTCCGAGGTCGTCACCGGAACGACGGCGGCGGGAGGCGGCGGTGCCGGCACGTGGGTGCCCAGTGCCACGGGGTGGGGCGGAGGGAGGTCGACGAACAGTGCCCGCAGTTCGCCGCGCGTCTTGGCCGCCAGCGTCGCGGTGACCCGTTCCTCGTACTCGTCGGCGGTCAGCCTGCCCTCGGCGAAGTGGCCGCCGAGCACGGACACGGCGTCCTCGCGGTCGGCGGTGCTGAGCCTCGTGCTGTCACTGCCGGACATGTGTCCACGGTAGCCCAGATCCGGGCGGGAGCCTCTACAGTGGCGCGGTGGCCAGCCCGCGTGCGTCGGTGTCCCGCGTGATCGCCGCGTACCTCGATCACCTGACGGTGGAACGGGGCACGTCGCGCAACACGCTCGACAGCTACGCGCGTGACCTGCGCCGCTACGCCGCCCACCTGGAGTCGTGTGGCGTCGTCGCACTGCCGGAGGTCACCGAGGAACAGGTGACGGCGTTCGGTGTGGCGTTGCGGTCCGGCGACGACGAGCACCGGCCGCTGGCGACGTCGTCGGCCGCGCGGGCGCTCGTGGCCGTCCGCGGGCTGCACAAGTTCGCCCAGGCCGAGGGGATCTGCGAGCAGGACCCGGCGCGTGACGTCCGCCCGCCCGCGGCGGCGCGGCGGCTGCCGAAGGCGTTGCCGCTGGACGACGTGCTGCGGCTGCTCGACCTGCCTGCCGCCGAGGGCGAACGCGGGTTGCGCGACCGGGCGTTGCTGGAGTTGCTGTACTCGACCGGCGCGCGGATCTCCGAGGCCGTCGGGCTGGATCTGGACGACATCGACCGCGCCGACCGCACCGTGCTGCTCGACGGCAAGGGCGGCAAGCAGCGGATCGTGCCGGTCGGCCGTCCGGCGGTCGAGGCGCTGGAGGCCTATCTGGTGCGGGCGCGGCCGGGCCTGGCCGCGCGGGGACGGGGTACGGCGGCGGTGTTCCTCAACGCCCGCGGCGGCAGGCTGTCCCGGCAGAGTGCCTGGCAGGTGCTCAAGGACGCCGCGGAGCGCGCGGGGATCAAGGCGCCGGTGTCGCCGCACACGCTGCGGCACTCGTTCGCCACGCACCTGCTGGAGGGCGGTGCGGACGTGCGGGTGGTTCAGGAGCTGCTGGGCCACGCGTCGGTGACGACGACGCAGGTCTACACCCTGGTCACGGTGAACACCCTGCGCGAGGTCTACGCCACCGCGCACCCCCGCGCGGGCGCCTGACCGCGAGCCGGGGCGGGCACAGCGTGATCACCTGAGGGCGTGGCGTTGGCGAAGCAAATCGGCGTGGATCGGCGAGCCGCTTTGGTGGGCACCAGGGGCGCGCATAGGCTCCCGGGTGCCCGCTGAGCAAGGAGCTTTCGCGCCATGTCGACATCGAAGCCGCCGGCGAGATCGTCGGAGTCCGCAGGTTCGGCCGCTGCCAGCCTCAGCAACATGACCATCGCGACCGAAGGAGACGCCGTCTCCGACGAGTTAGACCCGGAGGCAGTCGTTCCCGCGCACAACGGCAAGAAGACCAAGGACCGCCTCGGCCCCACCGGCCGGCCGTTCCGGGAGATCGCCGAACCACCCCTGCTCGAACGCCATGGGCCCGCTCAGGTCCTCGCGATGTGCAACCAGAAGGGCGGCGTCGGCAAGACCACGTCGACCATCAACCTGGGCGCGGCGCTGGCCGAGTACGGCCGCAGGGTGCTGCTCGTCGACTTCGACCCGCAGGGCGCGCTGTCGGTCGGCCTGGGCATCCAGCCGCACGAGCTGGACCACACGGTCTACAACGTGATCATGGAGCGCTCGGTCAACATCAGCGACGTGATCCGCTCGACCAACGTGGAGAACGTCGACCTGCTGCCGAGCAACATCGACCTGTCCGCCGCGGAGGTCCAGCTGGTGGCCGAGGTGGGCCGCGAGCACACGTTGATGAGGGTCCTTCGTCCGGTCCTCGACGCCTACGACTATGTTCTGGTCGACTGCCAGCCCTCGCTCGGGCTGCTCACGGTGAACGCCCTGACCGCGGCGGACGGCGTGATCATCCCGCTGGAGTGCGAGTTCTTCAGTCTGCGGGGCGTCGCGCTGCTCATCGACACCATCGAGAAGGTACGCGAACGCCTCAACCCGAAGCTCGACATCGTTGGGATTCTCGCAACCATGTTCGACCCGAGAACCCTGCACTCGAAGGAGGTCATGGCGCGCGTGGTGGAGGCATTCGGCGAGACCGTGTTCGACACGGTCATCAACCGCACCGTGCGGTTCCCGGAGACCACCGTGGCCGGGGAACCGATCACCAAGTGGGCACCCAAGTCGGCCGGCGCGACGGCGTATCGCACGCTGGCTCGCGAGGTGATCGCTCGGTGAGCAGGAGAGCTTCCCTGCCCGGAGCGTCCGAACTGTTCCGCCTGACCAGCAGCCCCGCCCTCGACACCCCGCCACCACCCCCGGCGCCGGTGGAACCGGAGCCCAAGCCCGCGGACGGCTCGCAGCTCTCCCGCAGTGCCAAGGCCCGCAAGAGCTCGCCGCGGCAGAAGCACGACGCGAAGATCACCGTGTACGTGTCCGGCGACGAGCTGCTCGCCATGGAGCACGCCCGGTTGGAGCTGCGGGGCACCCACGACGTGGTCGTCGACCGTGGCCGGCTGGTCAGAGAGGCCGTGGCCGTGGTGCTCGCGGACTTCGAGGAGCACGGTGAGGACTCCGTGCTGGTACAGCGGCTGCGGGACAGCGGAGCCGAGGCCGGCGGCTGATGCACGAGACCGAACCGGCCGGGGGCACCCAGCCGGACTCGGTGCCCGCCGAAGCAGCGGAACAGGACGGCGGCAGCTCCCGGTTCCGGGTGCGGCTGGCCAACTTCGAGGGCCCGTTCGACCTGTTGCTGCAGCTCATCTCGCAGCACCAGCTCGACGTCACCGAGGTGGCCCTGCATCAGGTCACGGACGACTTCATCGCCTACACCCGCGCGCTCGGCGCGGAGTGGGACCTCGACGAGGTCACCGAGTTCCTCGTGGTCGCCGCGACGCTGCTGGACCTCAAGGCGGCACGGTTGCTGCCCGCGGCCGACGTCGAGGACGAGGACGACCTGGCGCTGCTGGAGGCCAGGGACCTGCTGTTCGCGCGGCTGCTGCAGTACCGGGCGTACAAGCAGGTCGCTGCCCTGTTCGCCGAGCTGGAGGCCGGGGCGCTGCGGCGCTACCCGCGGTCGGTCGCGCTGGAGGAGCGCTACCTCGGCCTGCTGCCCGAGGTGATGCTGGGCGTCGACCCGGCGAAGTTCGCCGAGATCGCGCTCGCGGTGTTCCGGCCGAAGCCGCCGCCCACGGTGTCGCTGGATCACCTGCACGCGGGCAAGGTGTCGGTGCGCGAGCACGCGGCCGTGCTGCGGGTGCGGCTGGCCGAGGCGGGGCAGGCCACGTTCACCGACCTGGTTTCCGACTGCGAGCACACCATCGAGGTGGTGGCGAGGTTCCTCGCGCTGCTGGAGCTCTACCGCGAGTCGACCGTCCAGTTCGAGCAGGCCGAGGCGCTGGACGAGCTGCACGTGCGGTGGACCGGCGGGTCGGTCGAGCAGGCCGCCGCCGCGGCCGAGCAGGACCGCGCGAACGACGAGGACGAGGAGTACGGGTGAGCGACGAGAACGAGCCGGTCGTGGACCTCGACGAGGTGCAGGGCGAACCTGGGGAGCCCGAGGAACAGGACGACCTGGTCGCCGTCGGCAGTGGCCTGCCCGACGTGACCGCTGACCAGGCGCTGGAGGCGGCACTGGAGGCGCTGCTGCTGGTCGTCGACTCGCCGATCAGCGAGGAGTCGCTGGCGCAGACGCTGGAGCAGCCCGTCGAGCGGGTCACCGAGACCCTCGGCGCGATGGCCACCCGGCTGACCGAGCGGGCCAGCGGCATCGACCTGCGCCGCGTCGGCGAGGGCTGGCGGCTCTACACCCGCGACATCTACGCGCCCTACGTGGAGAAGCTGCTGCTGGACGGCCAGCGCTCCAAGCTGACCCGCGCCGCGCTGGAGACGCTCGCCGTCATCGCCTACCGGCAGCCGGTCACCCGCGCCAGGGTGGCCGCGGTGCGCGGGGTGAACGTCGACGGCGTCATCCGCACCCTGCTCGCCCGTGGTCTGGTGGAGGAGGCGGGGACCGACCCGGAGACGGGTGGCACCCTGTACGTGACGACGGAGCTGTTCCTGGAGCGGCTGGGGCTGTCGTCGCTGAACGACCTGCCCCCGATCGCTCCGCTGCTGCCCGAGGTGGATGCGATCGATGACGTCTGAACCGGAAGGCGTGCGCCTGCAGAAGGTGCTCGCCAAGGCGGGGGTGGCCTCGCGCCGCGCCGCCGAGGAACTGATCGCGCAGGGCCGGGTGAGCGTCGACGGCAAGCCGGTGCGGGAGCTGGGCCGTCGCGTGGACCCGGACACCGCCGTCATCCACGTCGACGGCTCGCGGGTCATCGTCCGCGAGGACCTGGTGTACCTGGCGCTGAACAAGCCCCGCGGCATGCACAGCACGATGTCCGACGAGCAGGGCCGCCCGTGTGTCGGCGACCTGGTGCGTGACCGCGCGGAGCGGCTGTTCCACGTCGGCAGGCTGGATGCCGACACCGAGGGACTGCTGCTGCTCACCAACGACGGCGACCTGGCCCACCGGCTGATGCACCCGTCCTATGAGGTGCTCAAGACCTACCTGGCCGAGGTCGAGGGCAGCGTGCCGCGCGGGCTGGGCAAGCGGCTGCGGGAGGGCGTCGAGCTGGAGGACGGCCCGGTGAAGGCCGACCGGTTCCGGGTCAAGGACCAGCGGCCCGGCCGCAGCCTGGTGGAGATCGTGCTGCACGAGGGCCGCAAGCACATCGTGCGCAGGCTGCTGGCCGAGGTGGGGCACCCGGTGACGAAGCTGCTGCGCACGTCGGTCGGTGACGTCCAGCTGGGCAGCCTGAAGTCGGGCAAGCTGCGCCCGCTCACGCGGGCCGAGGTCGGCTCGCTGTTCAAGACCGTGGGGTTGTAGCAGGCTCCCAAGCACGTGAAGGCCACCTTCACCACGTGAGACGTCAGGGCCGCGGCAAAGTCCGGGTGCTGTGTGCCCCCAATGTGGCATTGGGGGAGTTCAAGTTCCCCAATGCCACATTGGGGGAGGTTGCTGGGTCTCTTTCGTGGTGGCGGCTGGGTCTGCTGGGTCGGGTGTGACTGGTGAGGCCGCGACGCCGGGGCGGGATGTTCGTGAAGGCCAGCTTCATCACATGACACGACAGAAACTCGGCCTTCACACCGGGCGGCGGGTTATCCGCCCACGTGTCCATGGCAAGCAGGCCGTAAAAGGGGTCCTCACGGCATGAGACGCCGTGAGGGCGCCGGCAAAGTCGGGTTGGCCGGGCCCCGAGGCGGTTGCTGAGGGCGCCTTGGTTGCGCAAGGTGCAAGTAAGGTGCCGTTGGTTGCGGCGGGCTCGGCCTGGTGTTGTCTCGTTCGTGGTGGCGGCTGGGGAGGGTGTGCCTGCCGGTGCCGGTGTGACAGGTGTGTCCTGTCTGCAGGGCTGGTCCATGGTGGTGAAGGCCCCCTTCATCCCACCTTCGTGCACGCGAGTTCCACGCTGCCGCACGCGAACTCCACGTCCCGCACACCACCCGACTTTGCCGGGCCCCTGGCACGAGACGCCGTGAGTGCGGCCTTCACGGCATCGTGCTCACCACATCAGCCCCACCAGTCACACCCGTAACGCAGCGAGGGAGCTTGCTACCCCTTCTTCGCCAGCAAGGCTCCCTCGCTCGCGCCTGACAAACGACTTTGCCGGGGCCAGGCCCGGGTCAGCTCGCGGTGGCCGTCGCCGTCGACGGGCGGCGGCGTTGCAGCGCCCTGGCCACCGGTTCCACCACCCGGGCGGTGACCGGGCCGAGGATCGCCATCAGCAGCACGTACGCGGTCGCCAGCGCGGCCAGGTCCGGGGTGACCTTGCCGGTGGCGACGGCCAGCCCGGCGATGACGATGGAGAACTCACCCCGCGCGACCAGCGCCGCACCGGCACGGGCCCGGCCGAGCTTCCCGATGCCCTGCCGCCGCGCGGCCCACCAGCCGGTGGCGACCTTCGTCAGCGTCGTGGCGACGGCCAGCAGGATCGCCCAGCCCAGCACCGGCGGGATCGACGCCGGGTTGGTGTTGAGCCCGAACACCACGAAGAACACCGCGGCGAACAGGTCCCGCAGCGGCTCCAGCAGCTTGGTGGCGTTCTCCGCGGTCGACCCGGAGATGGCGATGCCGAGCAGGAACGCGCCGACGGCGGCGGACACCTGCATGGCCGAGGCCACCCCGGCCACCAGCAGCGCCGCGCCGAGCACCTTGAGCAGGAAGACCTCACGGTCCTTGCTGTCGACCAGCGCGGAGACGTACCGGCCGAACCGCAGCGCCACCAGCAGGACGACGGTGATCACCAGCAGCGAGATGCCCACCGCCTGGGCGCCGCCGAGCAGGCTCACGCCGCCGACGACGGCGGTGAGGATCGGCAGGTAGACCGCCATCACCAGGTCCTCGAACACCAGGATCGACAGCACCACCGGCGTTTCCCGGTTACCGAGCCTGCCCAGGTCGCCGAGAACCTTGGCGATGATCCCGGACGACGAGATGTAGGTGACGCCGCCCAGCACCAGCGCGCCCACCGGGCCCCAGCCGAGCAGCAGCGCGACCGCGACGCCGGGCGCGGCGTTGAGCACGATGTCCAGCAGACCGGCCATCCACGATCGCTTCAGCCCGGTGACCAGTTCCGCCGCCGAGTACTCCAGCCCCAGCAGCAACAGCAGCAGCACCACACCGATCTCGCTGGCGAGGTGGGTGAAGTCGCCGATGTCGCCGAGCGGGATCAGCCCGCCCTGCCCGAAGGCGAGGCCGCCGACCAGGTAGAGCGGGATGGGCGACATGCCGATCTTGCCGGCCAGCCTGCCGAGGACGCCCAGGCCGAAGAAGACCGCCCCCAACTGGATCAGGGAGATCGCTGTGTGATCCACGGGCTCAGCCGGAGCTCAGGATCTTGCGGGCGTCGTCCAGCCCTTCGGACGTGCCGACCGCGACCAGCAGGTCGCCGGAGGTGAAGGTGAAGTCGGGCGTGGGGGAGGGGTGGACCTGACCCGCGCGCATCACCGCGACGATCGAGACGCCGGTGCGGGAGCGCATCGCCGTGTCGCCGAGCGTGCGGCCGTCGAACGGGGAGTTCGCCTTGATGCCCAGCTTGCTGGTGTTGATGCCGGGCAGGTCCTTCTGCTCCTCGGTCAGCTGCGCGACCAGCTGCGGGGCGCCGAGCAGGTTGGCCAGCGCGCCGGCCTCCTCGATCGTCAGCGGCAGCGCAGCGACGCAGGCGTCCGGGTCGTCGGTCTTGGACACGATCAGCTCGATCTGCCCGTCGCGGTGGTTGACGACGCCGACGCGGCGCCCGTTGCTCAGCGCGAAGTCCTTGCGTACGCCGATCCCGGGCAGCGGTGTTACTTCCACGTTCACACCGTCCACGCTAACCCACTGCGGGACGTGCTGTGCGGCCAGGCAGAATGATCCGGACCGACTTTCGTGCGAGGTAGCTAGGAGACACCGGTGAGCGAGGGCAACACGGCGACCGCGGCCCTGCGCGGCGTGATCGCGCTGGACGGCCCCTCGGGAACCGGCAAGACGACCGCCGCCCGCGGGCTGGCGAGCCGTCTGGGCGCCGGCTACCTCGACACCGGCGCGATGTACCGGGTGATCGCGCTGGCGGCGCTGCGGTCCGGTACCGACGTCGGCTCGCCGGACGCGGTGACCGAGCTGGCCCGCCGCGTGCAGCTGTCGATCGGGACCGACCCGGCCACGCCGCGGGTCCTGCTGGACGGCGCCGACGTCACCGCCGACATCCGCGCCCCCGAGGTCGACCGGGTGGTGTCGCCGGTCGCGGCCGTCGCCGCGGTGCGGGAGCTGCTCGTCGCCGGGCAGCGGCAGATCATCGCCGCCGTCCTGAACGGGGTCGGCGGGATCGTCGTCGACGGCAGGGACATCGGCACGGTCGTCGTGCCGGACGCGCCGCTGAAGGTCTTCCTGACCGCGTCGGCCGACACCAGGGCGGCACGGCGGGACGCGCAGAACACCGCGGCAGGCCTGGCGTCCGACCCGGCGGCGGCGCGGGAGTCGGTGGAGGGCCGCGACCGGATCGACACGACCCGCGCGGCGTCGCCGCTGAAGGCCGCCGACGACGCGGTGCTGCTGGACACCAGCGACCTCGACCGTGAGCAGGTGCTCACGGCGCTGGCCGAGATGGCCAGGGAGCGCGGTCTGCTCGACGAGCCCGCCGAGGCCACCCGGTGAGCGGAACCGGCCTGCCGCCCGGTGCGACGCCGTGGCTGCACGACGCCGGCCGTGTCTACGCGAGGTACTATTTGCGGCCCGCGTTCGCCATCCGCACCCACGGGGTCGAGCGGGTACCCCGCACCGGCCCGCTCGTGGTGATCGCCAACCACAGTTCGATGGTGGAGCCGCAGCTGCTGTTCGGAATGCTGCCGCGGCGGTCGGTGTTCCTGGTCAAGGAGGAGCTGTTCCGGGGAATGGCCGGCCGGTTCCTCCGCCGGATCGGCCAGGTGCCGGTACGGCGGGGCGAGCCGGACCGGGCGCCGCTGCTGACCGCGGTGTCGGTGCTGCGGGACGGCGGCGCCGTGGGGGTCTTTCCCGAGGGCACCCGCGGCGCGGGTGACGTCGCCAACGCCGAGCGGGGCGCAGCCTGGCTGGTGCGTGCTTCCGGCGCCACCGTCCTGCCGGTCGCGACCCGCGGCACCCGCAGGCCGGAGGGCCGCGGGCGGCGGTTCCGGCCGAGGGTGGACATCCTGGTCGGCGAGCCGTTCACCGTCGACGTCGGCAAGGGCCGCGCCGGGCTGGAAACGGCGACCGAACGACTGCGGGGTGAGCTGGCCGGCCTGGTCGGCGCCCTGGACGAGTGGCGTTCCCGCCACGGTGTTGAGAAAGAAGACTGATGACTGAAGTAGACGGCACCTGGTCCGACGAGTCGGAGTTCGCCGCTCTCGACGCGGCGATCGACGCGGCCGACCAGGACGAGCAAGCCCAGCTGGCGCAGCCGGTGCTGGCCGTGGTCGGCCGTCCCAACGTGGGCAAGTCGACGCTGGTCAACCGCATCCTCGGCCGGCGTGAGGCAGTGGTGCAGGACGTGCCGGGGGTGACCAGGGACCGGGTGGCCTACGACGCCCAGTGGGCCGGCCGCCGGTTCACCGTGGTCGACACCGGCGGCTGGGAACCCAGCGCGTCGGGCATGCAGGCCGCGGTGGCGGCGCAGGCCGAGATCGCGATGAACACCGCCGACGCCGTGCTGGTCGTCGTCGACGCCTCGGTCGGCGCGACCGCGACCGACGAGGCCGTCGCCAAGGTGCTGCGCCGGTCGAAGCGGCCGGTGCTGCTGGCCGCCAACAAGGTCGACGACGAGCGGCTGCTGGCCGAGACGGCGTCGCTGTGGTCGCTCGGGCTCGGCGAGCCGCACCCGGTCAGCGCCCTGCACGGGCGCAGCTCGGGTGACCTGCTCGACGCCGTGATCGCCGCGCTGCCGGAGGCACCGCGGGAGGGCGGCGTGCAGGGCGGGCCGCGCCGGGTCGCGCTGGTCGGCAAGCCCAACGTCGGCAAGTCCAGCCTGCTCAACAAGCTGACCGGCGAGGAACGCTCGGTCGTCGACTCGGTGGCGGGCACCACCGTCGACCCGGTGGACTCGCTGGTCGAGCTGGACGGCCAGACGTGGCGGTTCGTCGACACCGCGGGCCTGCGCAAGCGGGTGCAGACCGCCAGCGGTGCCGAGTACTACGCGTCGCTGCGCACCAAGACCGCGATCGACGCCGCCGAGGTCGTGATCGTCCTGCTGGACGCCAGCGAGCCGATCAGCGAGCAGGACCTGCGGGTGATCACGATGGTGGTCGAGGCGGGCCGGGCGCTGGTGCTGGCGATGAACAAGTGGGACCTGGTCGACGAGGAACGCCGCCACCAGCTGGAACGCGAACTCGACCGCGGAATGGTCCGGGTGCCGTGGGCGGAGCGGGTCAATATCTCCGCGCTGACCGGCCGTTCGGTGCGCAAGCTGGCCCCGCACCTGCGGGTCGCGCTGGAGTCGTGGGACCAGCGGGTGCCGACCGGGCAGCTCAACGGGTGGCTGTCGGACCTGATCGCGGCCACCCCGCCGCCGGTCCGTGGCGGTAAGCAGCCGAAGGTGCTGTTCGCGACGCAGGCCGGGATCCGGCCGCCGACACTGGTGCTGTTCACCACGGGCTTCCTGGAGGCGGGGTACCGGCGGTTCATCGAGCGCAAGTTCCGCGAGCGGTTCGGCTTCCACGGCAGCCCGGTCCGGGTGAACGTGCGGGTGCGGGAGAAGAAGCCCCGTCCCGGTGGCACCGGCAAGCCCGGCACCAAGGCGGGCCCGCGCAAGAAGCGCTGACCAGGCGTGACACCGGCCACTCGACGGTGGGTCGGTCGTTACCTGATGTTCACCTCTGGCGTAGTCTGGGCCGTCTGCACGGGCGCCTCGACCGGAGTGCCAGCCCGAAGTGACACCTCAGGAGTAGCGTGCACGCCCGTTCGAGACTGTCCATTGTAGACGGTGAGGTGCGATGACCCTCGCCCCGGAGAGCCCGGTCCGGCAGCTTGACCGGCCCGCCTGCGTCGCCGAGGTCACCGTCGCGCCCGCCGCGGCACCGGTGGTCGACCGCGCCCTGTACTGGTCCGGCCTGGCCGCGCCCGAGCGCACCCTGGTCGACGTCATCGCGGCGACCGCCGCCGCCCACCCCGCCGCTCCCGCGCTGGACGACGGCACCGCGGTGCTGGGCTACCGCAGGCTGCTGGAGGAGGTCGACCAGCTCGGCCGCAGGCTCGCCCAGGCCGGCATCGGCGTCGGTGACCGGGTGGGTGTCCGGATCTCGTCGGGCACCGCCGAGCTGTACGTCAGCATCCTGGCGATCCTCTCGGTCGGCGCCGCCTACGTGCCGGTCGACGCCGACGACCCCGACGAGCGGGCCGAGCTGGTGTTCGACGAGGCCTGCGTGTGCGCGGTGCTCACCGACGGCGGCACGCTGTCCGAGCGCGCCACCCCGGGCGGGCGGCCCGGCCGCCCCACGCCCGCCGACGACGCGTGGATCATCTTCACCTCCGGGTCCACCGGCAAGCCCAAGGGCGTCGCGGTCAGCCACGCCTCGGCGGCGGCGTTCGTCGACGCCGAGGCGGAGCTGTTCCTCACCGAGGAGCCGCTCGGTCCCGGTGACCGGGTGCTGGCCGGGCTGTCGGTGGCGTTCGACGCCTCCTGCGAGGAGATGTGGCTGGCCTGGCGGCACGGCGCGTGCCTGGTGCCGGCGCCGCGGTCGCTGGTGCGTACGGGCGTCGACCTGGGCCCGTGGCTGGTCGCGCAGCGCATCACCGTCGTGTCCACCGTGCCGACGCTGGCCGCGTTGTGGCCGGCCGAGGCGCTGGAGGACGTCCGGTTGCTCATCTTCGGCGGCGAGGCGTGCCCGCCCGAGCTGGCCGAGCGGGTCGCGGTCGAGGGCCGCGAGGTGTGGAACACCTACGGCCCCACCGAGGCCACCGTCGTCGCCTGCGCCGCGCCGCTGACCGGCACCGGCCCGGTGCGCATCGGCCTGCCGCTGACCGGCTGGCAGCTCGCCGTCGTCGATTCCGCGGGCGAACTGGTCGGCATGGGTGAGACCGGCGAGCTGGTGATCGGCGGCGCGGGCCTGGCCCGCTACCTCGACGAGGCCAAGGACGCCGAGAAGTTCGCCCCGCTGGAGACACTGGGCTGGCGCCGCGCCTATCGCAGCGGCGACCTGGTGCGGGCCGAACCGGAGGGGCTGGTCTTCCTGGGCCGCGCCGACGAGCAGGTCAAGCTCGGCGGGCGGCGGATCGAGCTGGGCGAGGTCGACGCCGCGCTGCAGGCCCTGCCCGGCGTCGCCGGCGCGGCCGCCGCCGTGCGCCGCACGAGCGCGGGCAACCAGGTGCTGGTCGGCTACCTCGTGCCCAGCGGCGAGTTCGACACCGACGCGGCCTCGGCACTGCTGCGGGAACGGCTCCCGGCGGCGCTGGTGCCGCTGCTCGCCGTCGTCGGCGACCTGCCCACCCGCACCTCCGGCAAGGTCGACCGGGCCGCGCTGCCCTGGCCGCTGCCCGGCGTGAACGTCGGCGACAGCGGCCTGTCCGAGACCGAGCAGTGGCTGGCCGAGGGCTGGGCCGAGATCCTCGGCGTCACCGTCAGCACGCCCAAAGCCGACTTCTTCAGCCACGGCGGCGGCAGCCTGACCGCCGCGCAGCTGGTGGCCCGCATCCGCACCCGGCACCCCTCGGTGTCGGTCGCCGACATCTACCAGCATCCGCGCCTGGGCACGCTCGCCGCGATGCTGGACGAGCTGGGCGGCACGCAGGCCCGGCGCCGCGACGTCACCCCGACGCCCCGGCGGGCCGGACTGGTGCAGGCCGCGGCACTCGTGCCGCTGTTCGGCCTGGTCGGGCTGCGCTGGACGACCGTGCTGGCCGCCGTGTCCACCGCGCTGGCGAGCCTCGGTGTCGCCTGGGCGCCTGCCGCGCCGTGGTGGGTGATCGTCCTCGCCGCACTGGTGCTGTTCACTCCGGCCGGCCGTATCGCCATCGCCGCGGGCGGCGCGCGGCTGCTGCTGCGTGGTGTCCGCCCCGGCAGCTACCCTCGCGGCGGCAGTGTCCACTTGCGACTGTGGGCGGCGGAGAAGCTGGCCGACCTGTCCGGTGCCAGCAGCGTCGCCGGGGCGTCCTGGATGACGACCTACGCCAGGGCACTCGGCGCGAAGGTCGGCGCGGACGTCGACCTGCACTCACCGCCGCCGGTGACCGGCCTGCTCAAGCTCGGCCGCGGCGCCGCCGTGGAACCGGAGGTCGACCTGTCCGGGCACTGGGTGGACGGTGACCTCGTGCACGTCGGCAAGCTGCGGATCGGCGCCGACGCCCGGATCGGCGCCCGCAGCACGCTGCTGCCCGGTGCCAGGGTCGGCAAGGGCGCGGAGGTCGCCGCCGGTTCGACCGTGGCGGGGGCGATCCCGGCCGGTCAGCGCTGGGCGGGTTCGCCCGCCGTGCGAGCCGCCGGGAAGGACGCGCTGCGCTGGCCGTCCAGCCGCCCGCCGCGGTCCCGTGCCTGGGCGGGCATCTACGGTGTCACGTCGCTGCTGCTGGGCGCGTTGCCGGCGCTGGCGGCCGTGCCCGCGGTGCTGATCGCGGCGTGGGCCATCCAGGGCACCGCGACGCTCGGCGCCGCGCTGGGGGCGGCGCTCGCCGTCGTCCCTGCCGCCACCGTGGCCTACTTCCTCACCTACGCGCTGCTGGTCCTGATCGGCGTGCGGGCACTGGGCGTCGGCATGGCCGAGGGCTACCACCCGGTCCACGGCAGGCACGCCTGGCAGGTGTGGGCGACCGAGCGGCTGATGGGCCTGGCCAGGGAGGGCCTGTTCCCGCTGTACGCCAGCCTGTTCACGCCGGTCTGGCTGCGGCTGCTCGGCGCTCGGGTCGGCAGGGGAGCCGAGGTGTCCACCGTGCTCGCGCTGCCGAAGATGACCAAGGTCGACGACGGCGCGTTCCTCGCCGACGACACCATGGTCGCCACCTACGAGCTGGGCCGTGGCTGGCTGCACGTCGCGCCCGCGCGCATCGGCAAGCAGGCGTTCCTCGGCAACTCCGGGATCACCGCGCCCGGCCACTCGGTGCCCAAGCGCGGTCTGGTCGGCGTGCTGTCGTCGACGCCGCGCAAGGCGAAGAAGGGGTCGTCCTACCTGGGCATGCCGCCGATGCCGCTGCGGCGCGCGGTGGAGACCGGTGACCAGCGCCGTACCTACGCCCCGCCGCTGCGGCTGAAGGTGGCGCGGGCGCTGGTCGAGCTGTGCCGGATCGTGCCGGTGATGTGCGGGGTGGCGCTGACCGTGCTGGTCGCCGCCGCGCTGGTGGCACTGCACGGCGCGGTCGGGCTGGGCTGGACGGCTGTGCTGGCCGGTCCGGTGCTGCTGGCCGCCGGTGTCGTCGCCGCCGCGGTCACGACGGCCGTGAAGTGGTTGCTGGTCGGCAGGTTCCGCCGGGTCGAGCACCCGCTGTGGAGTTCGTTCGTGTGGCGGGCCGAGCTGGCCGACACGTTCGTCGAGGTGCTGGCCGTGCCGTGGCTGGTCGGTGCCGTCGACGGGACCCCGCTGCTGCCGCTGTGGCTGCGCACCATGGGGGCGCGGATCGGCAGGGGAGTGTGGCTGGAGACGTACTGGCTGCCCGAGTCCGACCTGGTCTCGCTCGGCGACGGCGCGACGGTCAACCGGGGCTGCGTCGTGCAGACCCACCTGTTCCACGACCGGATCATGAGCCTGGACGGGGTGAGCCTCGACGAGGGCGCGACCCTGGGGCCGCACGGCATCGTGCTGCCCGGCGCTAGTATCGGCGCGCGGACGACGGTGGGCCCCGGCTCGCTGGTCACGCGGGGCGACGCCGTGCCGGCGGACTCCCGCTGGCTGGGCAACCCCATCGCGGTGTGGTCGAGGACTGGAGGACGTCGGGGGTGACACCGAAGGCGGCGCCGCCCGCTCCCGGGGCGGAGACGTCGGGCGACAGCTATCTTCCCGAGCACGGCAACGGTGGTTACCGGATCACCCGGTACACGCTGGATCTCGACTACCGCGTCGGCCCGAATCGCCTGTCTGGGCACGCCGTGCTGGAGGGCGTCGCCACCCAGCAGCTGTCGCGGTTCAGCCTCGACCTGGCCGGGTTCCGGGTCGGCAGGGTGCAGGTCAACGGCGGCGCGGCGAAGTTCAGCCGCCGCGGCCACAAGCTGCAGCTGCGTCCCGCGAAGGCCATTCCGGCGGGGTCGGCGTTCCTGGTGGAGATCCGCTACGTCGGCAACCCGCGACCGGTCGGCGGCCGGTGGGGTGACATCGGCTGGGACGAGCTGACCGACGGCGCGCTGGTGGCCAGCCAGCCGGTCGGCGCGCCGTCCTGGTTCCCGTGCAACGACCATCCCGCCGACAAGGCGGCCTACCGGGTCTCGGTGACCACGGCGTCGCCGTACACCGTGCTGGTGACCGGGAACCTGGTGTCGCGCAGGCAGGGCGCCAGCACCACGACCTGGGTCTACGAGCGGCCGGAGCCGACGCCGACGTACCTGATGGGTGTCCAGATTGGACGTTACGAGCAGGTGCCGCTGGCGGCCGAGCCGGTGCCGCAGGCGGTGGCCGTACCCGCGCGGCTGCGCGCGGCCGCACTGCACGACCTGGGCCGTCAGGGCGACATGATGGACATGCTGGAGGGTTTCTTCGGGCCGTACCCGTTCGGCGAGTACGTGGTCGTGGTGACCGACGACGACCTGGACGACCCGATCGAGGCGCAGGGCATGTCGGTGTTCGGCGGCAACTTCGTCGACGGCCGCCGCACCCACGAGCGGCTGCTCGTGCACGAGCTGGCCCACCAGTGGTTCGGCAACAGCGTGACGGTCGCCGACTGGCGGCACATCTGGCTCAACGAGGGGTTCGCCACCTACGCCGAGTGGCTGTGGTCGGCCGAGACCGGCGGGCCGTCGGCGGACGAGCTGGCCCGGCAGTGGTACGCCACGATCGCGGGCAAGGGCACGGACCTGGTCGTCGCCGATCCCGGTGTGGCGCGGATGTTCGACGAGCAGGTGTACAAGCGTGGCGCGCTGACCCTGCACGCGCTGCGGCACGAGCTGGGCGACACGGTGTTCTTCGCGCTGGTGCGGGACTGGGCGGAGGCCAACCGGCACGCCACCGTGACCACGGAGGCGTTCGTGGCCACGGCGGAACGCCACGCGGGCCGGGCGCTGGGCGCGTTCTTCCACCCGTGGCTGTACCAGCCCGCCCTCCCGGCCCTGCCCTAGCTGTGCCGCGCGTTAGGAGTTCTTGCCGCCCAGGCCGTTGAGGATGGTGTCGAGGGCCAGCCGGGGGGCGTCCAGCGGCGCCAGCCTGCCCATCGCGACGCCTTCCCAGGTGGTGTAGAGGATCGAGTACAGCGTGGAGATCACCCACCACGCCGGCACGTCGGGCCGCAGCACGCCGGCGTCCTGCGCGCGGCGCACGAACGCCTCCACGGGGCGGTCCATCTCCTGCAGCGTGAGCATCAGCTCCTCCTCCGAGTCCAGCGACGGCTGGCGCAGCAGGAACGACACCCGGGAGCCGAGCGGAACGGACAGTTCGACCATGCGGCGCAACGCATCGGGGATCGGGACGTCCGGATCGGAGATGCCCGACTGCTCGGTGGCGGCGGACAGCTGCTCCAGGGAGTCCTTCGCCACGGCGAACAGGAGATCGTGCCGGGTCGGATACCGTTTGTGCAGCGTGGTGCGGCCGATACCGGCGGCCTCGGCGATGGTGGACAGGGACGCTGTGGGGTCCATCGCCAGTACATCGGCCGCCACCGACAAGGTGGAGGGCTGTTCACGAGCGAACGTTGGCCTTCTGATATGCACAGCCATGTTCGTCAGTGTACACCTACCGGGCGAACGCTTCGTGGCGTTCGCAGCCGCGTAAGCTGCGGGTTCACCGGGTCCACAGAGAGGTAGCAGTGCGCAAGACCGTTCTCGCGTCGGCGGTGGCAGTGCTGGTTTCGGCGACGACCGTGGCGTGCGGCTCGGGTGAGTCGATGAAGCCCCTTCCCGGACGTTCGAAAGGGCCGATCGCCGTCACCGTGGTGTCCGGGAGTGCCACCGGCGCGCTGCTCGGCCTCATGGAACAGGGCGCGCGGTGTGCCGTGCAACGCGATCCCGAGGTGAGCCTGCGCTGGGTGCCGCTGCCTCCGCCGGCCGACGTGCCCCACCAGGCCGCGGTCGTCCGCGACGAGCTCGCGCGGGGGACCGACGCGCTGGTGTACGCGCCGCTCGATCCGGACGGCATGGCACGCACCAGCGTCGAGATCACCAAGGCGGGTGTCGCGCTGGCGAACTTCGAGGCGGGCACCGAGCCGAGGCCGTCGGACGTGCCGGTGTTCGGCACCGACGACTTCGTGGCCGCGCGCAGGGCGGGGGAGTTCATCACCGGCAGGCTGCTCGGGACCGGCCAGGTGGCCGTGCTGCAGGCCGACCCGGTACGGCCGGTGACGGCCCAGCGGATGGCCGGGTTCACCGCCGAGATGCTGCGCAATCCCGGCATCCGCCTGGTCGGCGACCGCGGCGGGCTGCCCGATCACGCCGCCGCCGTCGCCGCGGCCGAGCGAGTGCTGGCCGACAATCCCGGGCTCAACGCGTTGTTCGCCGTCGACGAGGTCGGCACCGCGGGCGCGGCCGAGGCGATCCGCCGCACCGGCCGCGGTGGCGCGGTGACGGTGGTCGGCTGGGACGACACCGGCAGGCAGGCCGCGGAGGTCCGCACCGGGGTACTCGACGGGGTGGTGGTGGCCAACCCGTTCCGGATGACGTTCGAGGCCGTGTCCGCCGTGATCGCCCGGCTGCGCCGGGGAGACCAGCGGCCCAGCGTGGACACCGGGACCATCCTGGTCACCGACCAGAACCTGCGCAGGCCCGAGGTCGCGACGCTGCTCGCGCCGTCCTGCTCGACTCCGCCACCCGGCGTCCCCAGTGTCCCGTGATCCTGGCCTCCTCACGCCCGCTGGGGCCCACGCGGCCGCTGGCGGCGTTGGCGGAAAGCCCGAGTACGACCCGGTACGAGGGCTTTCCGCCGCCTTGCCAGCGACCACGTGGATCCACAGCGGACGCGAGGAACCAGGATCACGGAACACTGGCTGAGCCGGAAATCACGTTCCGTCACGATCACCGGTCCGCTATCGTGGTCGGCGTGCAACAGCTGTTCTTTCTCTGAGAGGTCGACGCCCCTTCGGGTCCGTCGTCCACTCAATCGCGAGAAAGAACTGGAGCTTCACCGTGTCCCGCATTCGGCACGAATCGCACATTTCCGCTGACCAGCTGGTCAAAACCTACGACGGCCGTCCCGTTCTGGACGGCGTGACGCTCACCGTCAGCGCCGGCCAGTGCCTCGGCGTCGTCGGCGAGAACGGCAGTGGCAAGACCACGCTGCTGCACCTGCTCGCCGGAACCACCGTTCCCGACGCCGGCACGGTCACCCGGCACGGCACCGTCGCGCTGGCGGCGCAGGAACTGCCGTTCGGCGACGACGACACCGTCGGCTCGCTGCTGGACGTCTCGCTGGCGCCCGCCCGTGCCGCACTGTCCGAACTGGACGCCGCGGCGGAGGCACTCGCCGAGGGCGATCCCGGCTCGGACGACCGCTACGCCGCGGCCCTGGCCCGGGTGGAGGAGCTGGACGCCTGGGACGCCGAGCGGCGGGCCGACCTCGCACTGCAGGGACTCGGCGCGCCGACCGACCGGCAGCGCAGGCTCGCCGAGCTGTCGGTGGGCCAGCGCTACCGCGTCCGGCTGGCGTGCCTGCTCGCCGAGGGTGTCGGCATCCTGCTGCTCGACGAGCCGACCAACCACCTCGACGCCGGGGCGCTCGGGTACCTGACCGAGCGGCTGAGGAGCCACCCCGGTGCCGTGGTGCTGGTCAGCCACGACCGCATGCTGCTCGACGACGTGTGCTTCGCCCTGCTCGACCTGGACCCCACCGCGGAGTCCGGGCCGAAGGTCTACGGCGGCGGGTACACCGAGTACAAGCGGGCCAAGGCCGCCGAGCGTGCCCGCTGGGAGCAGCGGTACGCGGCCGAGGCGGCCGAGGAGACCCAGCTCAAGCAGGACGCCAGCGCGGCCCGCAACCGGCTGATCAGCTCGTGGCGCCCGGAGAAGGGCACCAACAAGCACGGCAGGGCGACCAGGGCGCCGGGGCAGCTGCACAACGTGCAGCGCAGGCTCGACGACCTGGTCGCCCGCCGGGTGAGCCGCCCGCCGGAGCCACTGCGGTTCTCCTGCCCGGACCTCGACGGTGCCGGGTCGGGTGCGGTGCTCACCGCGTCCGGCATCGCCGTGCCGGGCAGGCTGACGCTGGACGCCGGTGCCGCGATCGCGTTGTCGGCGGGGGACCGGCTGGTGGTCGCCGGTGCCAACGGCGCGGGCAAGTCCACGCTGCTCGGTGTCCTGGCCGGCCGGGTCGAGCCCGCGGCCGGCTCGGTGTGGCGGGCGCGGTCGGCCCGCGTCGGGTTGCTGGCGCAGGAGTCCGACTTCCCGGACACCGACCTCGGCGCCGCACGGCTCTACGAACGGCAGGCCGCGCGGCTGGTGGCCCGGGGCGAGCTGGCGTCCGGCGACGTCGTGCCGCTGAAGTCGCTGGGCCTGTTCACCGGCCCGGACGCGGCCAGGCCGGTCAACCGGCTGTCCACCGGCCAGCGGCGGCGGCTCGCGCTGGCGTTGCTGCTGTTGCGTGCTCCGCACGTGCTGCTGCTGGACGAGCCGACCAACCACCTGTCGGTGACGCTGGTCGACGAGCTGACCGAGGCGATCCTGCGCACCACGGTCGCCGTCGTGGTGGCCACGCACGACCGCAGGCTGCGTGCCGACCTCGCCGGCTGGCCGTCGCTGGAGCTGGCGGCCTGACCCGGCTCGTGAAGGCCACCTTCATTACGTGAGACGTGCTGAAGGTGGCCTTCACGTGCTTCGCGCCGGACGTGAGAGATCGGATGTCTGGGTGACTGGGGATGGTCAGGAGACCGGATTGTCTGCGAGTATGCCTGTCGCCAGTTCAGAAACGTAGTATGAATCCGGAGGCGCGCATGGCTGAGGTGTCCCGGCGGACGGTGCTGTACGGCGCGTCCGCCCTGGCTGGAACCGCGGCGCTGGGCGGCCTGTGGGCCGCGCCCCCGGCACGCGCGGCGGCGCGAGCGGAGGACACCCACCGGCGCATCGCCGACGACGCGGCACTGGTCTGGAAGCGCTTCCCCGACTCGTGGCGCACCGGCCCGTTCCTCGCCAACGGCCGCCTCGGCGTGCTGGTCTACCGCGGCGCCGACGCCAGGACCGTGAAGTTCATGCTGAGCCACTCCCAGGTGCAGGACCAGCGGGACCACTGGGAGGCCGCCATCGGCCTGTCCCGCCTGCCGATCGGCTACCTGACGCTCACGCTCGCCGGGGAGGTCACCGCCGTCGACTGGCGGCTGGACCTGTGGAACGCCGAGCTGTCCGGCACGATCACCACCACCCGCGGCGCGCTCGCGTTCTCCGCGCTGGTGCACAACGACACCGGCGTCCTGCTGGTGTCGCTGCGTCCCGGCGCTGGCGAGGACGGGGCCGCCTGGGGCTTCACGCCACTGCCGTCGGCCACCACCCGCACCATCCGCAAGCCGCCGGACTACGTCGGCAACCCGGCGCCGACCCTGGGCAGCGCGGGGGAGGTCCGCTACGCCGAGCAGCCGCTGCTGGCGGGCGGCGGCTACACCACCGCCTGGCAGGAACGCCGCATCGGCAGCCGCAGGCTGCTGGCCGCGACGGTGTCCTACAGCCACCCCGGCGCCACCTCCACCCGCGACGCCGTCCGCGCCGTACGGCACGCCCAGGCGGCACCGCTGGACCGCCTGCTCGCCACCCACCGAGAATGGTGGAACACCTTCTACACGCGCAGCCTGGTGTCCGTACCCGACAAGTGGGTGCAGCGCTTCTACTGGATCCAGCTGTACAAGCTCGCCGCCTCCACCCGCGCCGACGGGCCGGTGCTGGCCGAGTGGGGGCCGTGGTTCCCGGAGATCGGCAACAGCTGGACCGCGGTGTGGTGGAACCTCAACGTGCAGGTCGCCTACCCGCTGGGCAACGGGTCCAACCACCCGGAACTGGACGCCGTCACCGCCACGTTCCGCCGCGACCACCGCGCGCTGGAGCTGTCGGTCCCGCCCGCCTACCGCGACGGGCAGACCTACGCCCTTTCCCATCCCGGCGACTGGACGCTGCGCCCCGGCGGCACCCGCTCGGTCGGCATCCCCGGAACCGGGTCGAAGACCGACCAGACCGGCAACCTGATCTGGGGACTGCACAACGTCTGGCTGGCCTACCGGCACAGCATGGACATCCGGATCCTGCGCGACGTGCTGTACCCGATCCTGACCAAGGCGGTGAACTTCTACCGCCACTTCCTCACCCAGGGTGCCGACGGCAGGCTGCACCTGCCGCTGACCCGCTCGCCCGAGTACGCCGACGCCGCCGACTGCACCTACGACCTGTCCCTGCTGCGCTGGGGCTGCACCACCCTGCTCGAGACGAGCAGGCAGCTCGGCGTCGACGACCCGCTGCGTCCGGTGTGGACGGACATCCTGAACCGGCTGGTGCCCTACCACACCGACGCCACCGGCGTGATCATCGGCGACGGCGTCCCGCTGGCGGACTCGCACCGGCACTTCTCGCACCTGCTGTGGCTGTACCCGTTGCGGGAGAAGCACTGGGACAACCCGGCCGACCGGGACATCATGCGCCGCAGCTACGACCACTGGGCGAGCAACCGCGAGCGGTGGCACGGCTACAGCTTCGCCGCCGCCTCGTCGATGCTGTCGCTGATGGGCTCGCCCGACGAGTCGCTGGCGCAGCTGCGGGTGTTCCTCGACGGCACCGTCGTCGACAACTGCCAGCTCACCCCGAACACGATGTACCGCGAGGGCAACAACTTTGCCATCGAGAGCCCGCTGGCCGCGGCCCAGTCGCTGCTGGACATGGTCACCCAGTCGCACGCCGGGGTGGTCAGCGTGTTCCCCGCCGTGCCGTCGGCGTGGCGGGAGGCCAGCATCGCGGGGCTGCGTACCGAGGGCGCGTTCCTCGTCGACGCCTCCCGCCGCGGCGGCGCGACCGAATGGGTCCGCGTGCACAGCGAAGCCGGTGAACCGCTGGTCCTGCGCAGCGGCATCGCCGACCCGGAGGTGCGTGACGACCGTGGCCGGGAGCTGCCCTGGCGGCCGGCCCGTGGCGGTATCGAGATCGACCTGCCCAGGGGCCGCACGGCGGTGGTCACCCGCCGCGGTGCCCGGCCCGGCTTCGAACCCCGTGACGTACCCGCGAACGGCTCGGCGCCGTCGTGGGGACTGCCCGCCTGACCCCGGAGGTGCCGCGACATCATGGCCGAACTCAACCGCAGAACCGTCCTCGGGACCGCACTGGCGGGTGCCGCCGGTGCGGCACTGGCCCCCGGGCTGCCCGCGCTGGCCGAACCCGCGGCAGACGCCGTGCGTGGCGGCGTGGACTGGCCGGGTTTCCTCGGGCTGGCCGACCTGGTCTGGCAGCGCATGCCGAAGACCTGGTACGAGGGACCGTTCCTGGGCAACGGTTTCCTCGGCTCCGGGATCTACGCCGAGCCGGGCGCCAACGCCGTCCGGTTCAACGTGCAGCACAGTGAGGTCCAGGACCACCGGCCCGAGTTCGGTTCGCTGTTCGGGCTGGCCAGGCTGCCGATCGGGTACTTCACCCTGGAACCGGTCGGCGCGATCACCGGCGTGGACTGGCGGATGGACCTGTGGAACGCCGAACTGCGCGGCACGATCACCACCAGCGCGGGCAGCCTGGAGCTGCGCGCGCTGATCCACAGTGGACGGTCGGTGCTGGCCGTGGAGGTGCGGCCCACCGACGGGGAACGGGACTTCCGGTGGGTGTTCCACCCGGCCGAGGCCGTCAGCCCGCGAACGAACCCGAAGTTCAACAAGCAGCCACCGCCCGGGTACACCGCCAACCCGCCTGCCACCGTCGAGCGTGCCGGTGACGCACACGTCGCGGTGCAGCCGCTGCACGCGGGCGGCGAGCACGTCACGGCGTGGCGGGAGTCCCGCTGGGGCCGGGCGCGGACGCTCTACGCCGCGGTCGCCTGGTCGCACCCGGACCGGACCTCGGTGCGCACCGCGCTGTGGATGATCCGCACGGCCAGCCTGCCGCTGCCGGCGCTGGCCCTGGACCACCGGCGGTGGTGGCAGGACTTCTACCGCAAGAGCTTCCTGTCCGTCCCGGACCAGCGGCTGCAGAGCTTCTACTGGATCCAGCTCTACAAGTTCGCCTCGGCCGCCCGTAAGGAGGCGCCGGTGATGGCGACCTGCGGGCCCTGGCTGGAGTCGACGCCGTGGCCAGCCACCTGGTGGAACCTCAACGTGCAGCTGGAGTACTGGCTCATCCACGGGTCCAACCACCTGGAACTGGACGCCGTCACGCACGCACTGGACCGGCACCGGAACAACCTGCGCGACCAGATCGCGCAGCCGTACCGGGCCGACTCCTACGGCATCCCGCGCACCACCGACATGACCCTGCGGAACGGACCGATCGCGGGCAACGCGGGCTACCCGGTCGGTATCCCCGGCAAGGAGTCGCCGACGCCGGAGGTCGGCAACCTCACCTGGGCACTGCACAACGTGTGGCTGTCCTACCGGCACAGCATGGACCGCGCGCTGCTGCGCGACGTGCTGTTCCCGCTGCTGCGCGGGGCGGTCAACTACTACCTGCACTTCCTCATCCCGGGTGCCGACGGCAGGCTGCACCTGCCGTTCACGTTCTCCCCGGAGTACGGCGTCAACGCGCCGGACTGCACCTACGACCTCGCGCTGCTGCGCTGGGGCTGCCGCACGCTGGTCGACGCCGCCCGCGAGCTGCGCGTGGACGACCCGCTGCTGCCGCGCTGGCGTGAGGTGCTGGCCAAGCTGGTGGACTACCCGGTCGACGCCAACGGGTACATGATCGGCGCGGGTGTCCCGTTCGCCAAGTCGCACCGGCACTACTCGCACCTGCTGCAGATCTACCCGCTCTACGAGGTCACCTGGGAGGACCCGGCAAAGCGCTCGCTGATCGAGACCTCGCTCAACCACTGGGTCAGCTTCGAGGGCGCGCTGCAGGGCTACACGTTCACCGGCGCGGCGTCGATGTCGGCGCAGATGCTGCGCGGCGACAAGGCCGAGTTCTACCTCGGCGAGCTGCAACGGCGGTTCATCAAGCCCAACACCATGTACCAGGAGTCCGGGCCGGTGATCGAGACGCCGCTGTCGGCGGCGCAGTCGTTGCACGACATGCTGGTGCAGAGCTGGGGCGGCGTGATCCGGGTGTTCCCGGCCGTGCCGTCGGCCTGGCGCGACGCCGTCGTGCACGACTTCCGCACCGAGGGCGCGTTCCTGCTCAGCGCCTCCCGGCAGGGCGGGACGACCCGCTGGGTGCGGATCCGCAGCGAGGCCGGTGCGCCGTGCGTGCTGCGACCGGGACTGGGCGGCGAACCCGTGGTGCGCGGCCGCGGCGGCAGGCCGTTGCGGTGGCGCGACCTCGGCGGCGGCACGCTGGAGATCGAGCTGCGCCGCGGTGAGGAAGCCGTCGTGTACCGCAGGGGCGACCGGCCCGACTTCGACGTCGCCCCGGTCGCCCCGAACGGTCCGGCGGCGCGCTGGGGGCTACCCGGCTGAGCCGGTGGCGCGGTCGTAGCGCCGGGACAGGGTGGCCAGCAGGTCCACCAGCTCGGGCGGGCCGTCGGCGGTGAAGTCCAGGTCGAGCATGCCGAGGTGGACGGCGAGCGTGTGCACGCTGTCCGCCCCGGTGTGCAGCAGGCAGCTGTGCTCGTCGATCGCCTCCACAGTGCCGACGGCGGGATTGATGCGTTGCGCGACCTCGGTCGCCGGGGCGTGCACGGTGACCGTCGCATGGTGGCGCCAGGCCGCCGACGACACCCCGCGGCGCACCCGGTCGGTCACGTCACCGGGCAGCTCGCGCGGGGTGAAGCGGGGTCCGGACGGAAGCTTCGGCGTGATCCGGTCGACGCGGAAGGTGCGCCAGTCGGCGCGGTCGACGTCCCAGGCCACCAGGTACCAGCGGCGGCCCCAGGTGACCAGCCGGTACGGCTCGGTGACGCGGCGGGTGGCGTTGCCGGAGTGGTCGGCGTAGTCGAACCGCAGCCGCTCGCTGTCGCGGCAGGCGGCGGCGAGCGCGGTCAGCGTGTCGGCGTCGACCCTGGGGCCGGGCTCGTCGCGGGGGACCGGCACGGTGACCGACTGCAGGGCCTGCACCCGGCGGCGCAGCCGGGACGGCAGGACCTGTTCCAGCTTGGCCAGGGCCCGCAGCGACGTCTCCTCGACGCCGGTGATGGTGCCGCCCGCCGCCGTACGCAGGCCGACGGCGACGGCGACCGCCTCGTCGTCGTCGAGCAGCAGCGGTGGCAGCTGCGCGCCGGCGCCGAGCCGGTAGCCGCCGACCGAGCCGCGGGTGCCGTGCACCGGGTAACCCAGCGCCCGCAGCCGTTCGACGTCGTTGCGCACCGTGCGGCCGCTGACCTCCAGTCGTGCGGCCAGTTCGGTGCCGGTCCATTCCCTGCGCATCTGCAGGAGTGCGAGCAGTCGCAGCAGTCGTGCCGAGGTGTCAGCCATGCCTGAAATATTGTCCTGCCATTAGGAACGAAACATGCCTAATACCGCCGTAGTGTATTGCTCATGGGAAACAACACCGAGATCAAGCCCTTCCGAGTCGACGTGCCGCAGGCCGAGCTGGACGAGCTCGCCGGCAGGCTGGCCAGGGTCCGCTGGGCCAACGAGCTTCCGGAGTCCGAGGTCACCGACGGCATCCAGAAGGGCCCGGTCCAGCCGGGCTGGGAGTACGGCGTTCCGCTGGAGTACGTGCGGCGGCTGGTGGCCCGCTGGCGCGACGGCTACGACTGGCGGGCCTGGGAGGCCAAGCTCAACGCCTACCCGCAGTTCACCACCGAGATCGACGGCCAGAACATCCACTTCCTGCACGTCCGCTCGGCCGAGCCGGACGCCACGCCGCTGATCCTTACCCACGGCTGGCCCAACTCGGTCTTCGAGTACCTCGACCTGATCGGCCCGCTCACCGATCCGGTCGCACACGGCGGCGACGCGGCCGACGCCTTCCACGTCGTCATCCCGTCGCTGCCCGGGTTCGGTTTCTCCGGCCCGACCCGGCAGAAGGGCTGGAACCGGCACCGCACGGCCAGGGCGTGGGCCGAGCTGATGCGCAGACTCGGTTACGAGCGCTACGGCACCCACGGCAACGACGCGGGTTCCCTGGTCGCGCCCGAGGTCGGGCGGAACGACCCGGACCACGTCATCGGCGTGCACGTCACGCAGCTGTTCTCGTTCCCCAGCGGGGACCCGGCCGAGCTGGTCGACCTCACCGAGGAGGAGCAGGCGTACCTGGACTTCCTCGGCTCGTTCAACGACGACATGTCGGGCTACGCCAAGCTGCAGGAGACCGCGCCGCAGAACCTGGCGCACGCGCTGGCCGACTCGCCCGCCGGTCAGCTCGCGTGGACCGCGCAGCTGCTCGCCACCACCGACGACGACCACGTGCTCACCAACGCGACCCTGTACTGGCTGACCAACACCGCGGCGTCGGCCGCCCGGTTCTACTACGAGGACCACCACACCGACCACCCGGCCGAGCCGACGACCGCGCCGACCGGGCTGGCCAGCTTCGCCTTCGACTTCCGGCCGCTGCGCCGGTTCGCCGACCGCGACCACACGAACATCGTGTCGTGGAGCGAGTTCGACCGCGGCAGCCACTGGGCGACCCAGGACGCGCCGGACCTGCTTATCGGCGACCTGCGGGCGTTCTTCCGCAAGCTGCGAGGCGTATAACGCCCTATACGGCGGCGCTCTCAGTGCTCTCGGTGCTTTCGCGGACCCGGCCGGTCAGCTCGAAGTCGGCCGGGTCCGCCTTGCGGGTCTTCTGCCAGTACCGCCAGGTGAAGCCGGGCCAGATGGTGCGGTTGACGCCCTGCGAGTCGAGGTACCAGCTCTTGCAGCCGCCCTGGGTCCACACGCCCTTGACGAGCTTGTCCTGGATCTCGCGCTGGAACTCCTCCTGCACCGACGGGCGGACCCGCAGCCCGGCCGCGCCGGCGGAGTCGGCGAGCCGGATGGCGTCGACGACGTAGCGGGACTGGGACTCGATCATGAACACCACGGAGTTGTGGCCGAGCGCGGTGTTGGGGCCCAGCAGGAAGAACAGGTTCGGGAAGCCGGCGGCGGTGATGCCGAGGTGGGTGTTGATGCCGTTCTCGGCCCATTCCTTGGCCAGGCCGCGGCCGCCCTCGCCGGTGATGTCGAGGAACTCCATCGCGTCGGTGACGTGGAAGCCGGTGCCGTAGATGATGGCGTCGACCTCGTGCTCGACACCCGCGGTGTCCACAATGGAGTTCTCGCGGACCTCGGCGATGCCGTCGGTGACCACGTCGACGTTGTCCCGGTTCAGCGTGGGGTAGTAGTCGTTGGAGATCAGCACCCGCTTGCAGCCCATGGTGTAGTCCGGGGTGACCTTGCGCCGCAGCTCGCGGTCCTTGATGTGCTTTCCGATGTGCCGCTTGGCGATCTGCTCGGCGGCCCGCATGATCGCCGGGTGGCCGTTGAAGCCGACGGCGCGGACCTCGAGCAGCCAGTAGAGGGCGTTGCGGTACAGGCGTTGCGCGCCGGGCAGGCGGGCGAACAGCCGCTTGGCCCAGTCCGGCATCGGGTGGTCGGGCTTGGGCATGATCCACGGCGGGGTGCGCTGGAACAGGTGCAGGCTCGCCACGTCCGGCGCGATCTGCGGCACGAACTGGATCGCGCTGGCCCCGGTGCCGACGACGGCCACCCGCTTGCCGCGCAGGTCGTAGTCGTGGTTCCACCGGGCGGAGTGCCAGGTCTCGCCGGTGAACCGCTCGATGCCGGGCAGGGCGGGGATCTGCGGGATGTGCAGGCCGCCGATGCCGGACACGACGTACTGCCCGACGAACTCGGAGCCGTCGCGTGCGGTCACCGTCCACTGGTGCCGGTCCTCGTCCCAGTGCGCTCCGGTGACCTCGACGCCGAACCGGATCCGCTCCCGCAGGCCGTACTTGTCGGCGACACCCTTGAGGTACTCCAGGATCTCCGGCTGCTCGGAGAAGGAGCGGGACCAGTTGGGGTTCTGCTCGTAGGAGAAGGAGTACATGTGCGACTGGATGTCGCAGGCGCAGCCGGGATAGGTGTTGTCCCGCCAGGTGCCGCCGACCTCGTCGGCCTTCTCCAGGATCACGTAGTCGCGGATGCCGGCGCGTTCGAGCTGGATGGCCTGGCCGAGGCCGCCGAAGCCGGTGCCGATGATGACCACCTTGAACCGTGCGCCCATGAGCCCTCCACGCCACTGTGTCCGGGTAGCTGTAACCACAGGTAACACCTACTCCCCAGTAGGATGCGACAGTCGCCGGGCCCTGTCAAGCCGCCGCCCGGGCCCCGGATGCCGTGAGGGCCCCGGCAAGGTCGGGAGTCGTGGTGGTGCGGGAGTGTGGAGTTCGCGTGCTGGAACGTAGGACTCGCGTGCACGACGGTGGGACTCGCGGGTCGGCACCGGGATGGGGTATTCACTTGGTCCGGAGCGCGTCATTCGCGTTCCGGAAGGCGAGACTCGCGTTCCTGAGCGCGTGACTCGCGTTCCGGCCCGGCAGGGCTGCGCGAGCGGCCCGTTCGGCCAGGCGATGACGGGCTGGTCTCGCTATCTGGAACTGGCGTGCCGGGCAGTGGGACTGGGTGGGTGGGAACGTGCAACTCGCGGGTCCGCAACGGTCGACTCGCGGGTCGGGAACGGAGGACTCGCGCGAACGGGCCGTTCACGCGGGTGACCGGCGCGAGGTGAGAACCGGCGTCCACATGGTGAGTTCTGCGCTCACGCACGCGAGTTCTGCGTTCCGGTACGCGAATTCCACGCTCGAGACCAGCCACATCACCTGCCGCGACCGGACTTCGCCCCTTCACGGCACAGCGTGGGGGCGTCAGAGGGGGTTGGGCTCGCCGAGGGGGGCGGTGACGAACGGGCCGCCGAGGTACTCGGCCGCCGGGCCGGTGGGCGCGGGCTGGCCGGCCAGCTGGTCGGCGTACGTCTCGGCGTTGTCCAGCGACTTGTAGCCCAGCGCCTCCGCCTCGGCCAGCGAGTACACCCGGCGCGTGTTGTCCGACACGCCCCAGATGAGCCGGTAGCCGGGCGACGGCGCGGCCAGGCAGGCCTCGAACAGCCGGGCGCCGTCGTCGGGCGAGAGCCAGGTGCTCAGGCCACGTGGGCCCAGCTTCAGCGGCGACTCGAAGCAGGAGCCGATGCGGATGGCGATCACGTCCATGCCGAACCGCGAGTGGTACAGGCTGCCCAGCGCCTCGATGGCCGCCTTGCTGACGCCGTAGTAGGTGTCCGGCCGCGGGCTGGAGTCGGCCGGGACGCCGCCCTCGCCACCCTCGTCGTTGCGGCGGAAGCCGACGGAGTGGTTGCTGGAGGCCAGGATCGCCCTCGGCACACCGGCCTCCTGGGCGGCGTTCAGCACGACCTGGGTGCCGTGGATGTTGACCCGCAGCGTCTCGTCCCAGGTGTTCTCCCTGCTGTGCCCGCCGAGGTGGATGACGGCGTCGACGCCTTCGCAGGCCGCGGCCATGGCGTCCGGATCGGTCACCGACGCGGTGATCGTCTCGACCGCCTCGCCGTCGGCGGCGGGCTCCGGCTCACGGACGTCGAGCAGGCGCAGGACCCGCCCCGGCTTGGCCAGCCGGGGCCGCATCAGGGTGCCGACGACCCCGCAGGCTCCGGTGATGAGGACGCGCTGAACTGACATGGAAGCTCGCTTTCGGGTGTGAAGGGGGAGAGGTGTCAGCGGATGCCGGCGCGGCGCAGGGTCTGGCCCAGCTCCGCCGCCGTCTCGGCGAGCAACTCGCCCGCCCGCTGCGCGTCCGCGTCGGTGACCTGGTCGATGGGCATCGAGCAGCTCATCGCGTCGGTCGCGGGGATGCGGTAGGGCACCACGGCCGCTACGCAGCGGATGCCGGGGGAGCCCTCCTCGTACTCGGCGGCGTAGCCGCGCTCGCGGGTGACCGCGAACTCGGCGTTGAGCGCGTCGAGGGTGGTGATCGTGTTCGGGGTGAGCGGCTCCAGCGGAGCGGGCAGCAGCGCCGCGATCTCGTCGTGGGTCAACTCGGCCAGCAGCACCTTGCCCAGCGCGGTCGCGTGCGCGGGCAGCGTGCGGCCCACCCTGGACACCAGGTGGGTGGACTTGCCGGACTCCCGGGTCTCCAGGTAGACGACCTCGGTGCCGTTGCGGCGGGCGTAGTGCGCGGTGAAGCCGGTTTTCTCCCGGACGCGCTCCAGCGCCTCGGTGGCGAACGGCACGACCGGGTCACGGTCGAGGTAGGCCGTTCCGCAGATCAGCGCGCGGACGCCGAGGCGGTAGCGGGTGCCACTGCTGTCGGACTCCAGCCAGCCCGCCTCGTGCAGCGTGCGCAGCAGACCGTGCAGGCTGGACCGCGGAAAGCCGGTCCTGGCATGCAGATCGGACAGCGACAGCCAGACGTCGTTGGCCGCGAACGTCTCGATCAGGTCGATGGCTCGGCGTGCCGACTTCACCCCGGCCGGTTCCGTGGTGTTGTCGAGCGCTGGAAGCCCGGGCTGCTGCGGCATGCCACCTCCCGCCTGTGTTGGTTGACTTGCGAATGCAGTCATATTAGCGTCCCCGACAGTGTTCTAGTAGATGAACTACGATCACACTAGCAGACATGGTTCATGAATGTGAACATCGAAGGGGGCGCATAGTGTCGCGCAACGTTGAGCTGGACGGCTTGCTGGCTTTCCCGCTCACTCCGTTCACCGATGACCTCGACCTGAACCTCGACGCGTTCGCCGATCACGTCGAGTTCCACGTCGAGGCCGGCGCGGGGGCCCTGTTCATCGCATGCGGCACCGGCGAGTTCAGCGCGCTGGCCCCCGACGAACTGGCCGCCCTGCTGCGCAGGGCCAGGGAGGTCGTCCGCGGGCGGGTCCCGATCTGGGCGGGCGCGGGCGGCGGCCCGGCGACGGCGCGCGCGGGCGTGGCCGCGGCCCGCGAGGGCGGCGCCGACGGCGTGCTGTTGCTGCCGCCGTACCTGGTGACCGGGCCGCCGGAGGGCCTGGTCGACCACGTCCGCTACGCGGCGGCGGGCGCGGACATCCCGGTCATCGTCTACCACCGCAGCCCGGGTGTGTTCACCGCCGGCGGTGCCGCAGCGTTGCTGGACATCCCCACGGTCGTCGGCCTCAAGGACGGCTACGGCGACGTCGACCTGATGACCCGCATCGTCACGACCATCCGCTCCGCGGGCGGGCGCGGCGAGCAGTTCCTGTTCTTCAACGGCCTGCCGACGGCGGAGGTCTCGGCGCGGGCCTACTCCGCCATCGGGGTGGCCCGCTACTCCTCGGCCGTGCACTGCTTCGCGCCGGAGATCGCGTCGGCGTTCCACACCGCACTGTCCACATCGGACGACGCGACGATGGACGCGCTGCTGAGCGGGTTCTACCTGCCGCTGGTGGCGTTGCGGGACGAGACGCCCGGGTTCGCGGTGTCGCTGGTGAAGGCCGCCGCGAGGCTGCGTGGCGAGAAGGTCGGCGGTGTTCGCCCGCCGCTGCGGGAACCCAGCGCCGAGCAGCTGGACCGGCTCGAACGCATCATCGGCGCCGGGTTCGAGGTGCTCGCCCAGGTGAAGGGGGCGGGCAAGTGAAGATCCGCGAGGTCGTCATCACGCCCGTCGCCTTCGCCGATCCGCCGTTGCTCAACGTCATGGGTGTGCACGAGCCGTACGCCCTGCGCAGCATCCTCCAGCTCGTCTGTGACGACGGCGTCGTCGGACTGGGAGAGTCCTACGGCGACGCCACCTTCCTCGACCAGGCCCGGCGGATCGCCGCCGAGCTGCCCGGCGAGGACGTGTTCAACCTCCCCGCCCTTCGCCGCATCGTCGACCGGGTGTTGGGCGGGGAGGTGTTCACCGACCGGCACGGCCTCACCGGCGGGTTCACCAGCAGCAAGACGCTGGCCACCGTGTACGGCTTCTTCGAGGTCGCGATGCTGGACGCGCAGGGGCACTACCTGAATCGTCCGGTGTCCGACCTGCTCGGCGGCAAGGCCCGCGACGAGGTCGACTTCTCCGCGTACCTGTTCTACAAGTTCGGCGAGCATCTCGACGGCCGGGGCGACGAGTGGGGTGACGTCCGCACGGCCGAGGCCCTGGTGGGCGAGGCGCGCACGATGGTCGACCGGTACGGCTTCCGCTCGATCAAGCTCAAGGGTGGTGTCTTCCCGCCGGAGCAGGAGATCGAGGCCGTCCAGGCGCTGGCCGACGCGTTCCCCGGCTACCCGCTGCGCATCGACCCCAACGGCGGCTGGACCCCCGCGACCGGTATCAGGGTGGCGCGGGAACTCGCCGGTGTCCTGGAGTACCTGGAGGACCCGACGCCGGGCATCGAGGGCATGGCCGAGGTCGCGGCGCAGGCCCAGATGCCGCTGGCCACCAACATGTGCGTGGTCTGCCTCGACCACCTGGAACCTGCCCTGCGGGCGCGGGCCATCGGCGTGCTGCTGTCCGACCACCACTTCTGGGGCGGCCTGCGCGACACGCAGGCGCTGTCGATGACGTGCCAGGCGTTCGGCGTGGGGCTGTCCATGCACTCCAACAGCCACCTGGGCATCAGCCTGGCCGCCATGGTGCACGTCGCCGCAGCGACACCGCACCTGACCTACGCCTGCGACACGCACTGGCCGTGGAAGGACACCGACGTCATCGAGCCCGGCGTGCTGGAGTTCCGCGGCGGGGCCGTCCGGGTCCCGGAGGGGCCGGGGCTCGGCGTGCGGCTCGACCAGGACGCGCTGGCCAGGGCACACGAGGACTACATCCGCTGTGGACAGACCAAACGGGACGACACGAGCTACATGAAACGCTTCGCTGGCAACGACTTCGAACCGAACAAGGCACGGTGGTGACACGCATGCGGGTGACCGGGTACGCCTACCCGTGGGACGTGCTGGACGCTCCCGGGTTCGCCGACCGGGTCGGTGAACTGGGGATCGACGAGGTGGCCGTCGCGCTGTCGTACCACAGTGCGCGGGCCGCGACGCCCTGGTCGCCGGACCGCTCGTCGGTGGTGGCCGCGCACGCGGCGCTGTACCGGCCGGTGCGGGACGAGGCCTGGGGCGGCGCGCGGCTGCGGCCGTCCGCCCCGGGCTGGGTTTCCGCGCCGGACAGCGGGGGCGATGCCGTGCGAGCGCTGGCCGGTGCCGGGGTGCCGGTGGCGGCGTGGCTGGTGTTCACGCACAACTCGCTGCTGGGCAACGCTTTCCCGGACGTGGCGGTGCGCAACTGTTTCGGTGAGGTCTACCCATGGGCGCTGTGCCCGTCCAGCGCGGAAGTGCGGGACTACGCCGCCACGCTGGCCGCGGAGACCGTTGCGGACCTGCCGCTGTCGACGGTGATCCTGGAGGCGTGCGGGCAGATCGGCGTGGTGCACCAGCACCAGCACGAGAAGACCGACGCCGTCTGGTCGCCGGCCGCGGTGCGGCTGCTGTCGGTGTGCTGCTGCGACCACTGCGCCGCGGGCTGGGACCTGGATCCGGCGTCGGTACGCAAGGCGCTGGCCGCCGAGGTCCGCGCGCTGGTGGCGTCGGGTGACCTGGGCGCGGTGGCCGACGAACTGCCCGCCGAGGTCGCCGAGGCGGTGCTGACCGGCAGGCAGCGCTCGACCGACGCGCTGCGTCAGGCGGTGCTGGCCGAGATCGGCTCCGGCCCGAGGGTCGTCCTGCACGGTGCCGTCGACCCGTGGGTCACCGGCGCCCTGCCCGGCCTGACCCCGGCCGCGCCCGCCGACGCCGACGCCGTGGTGCTGCAGAACTGGCAACCCGGCAGGGCCAGCGTCGACGCGGTGGCGGCCGCACGCTCGACCCTGCCGGCGGAGGTCGCGGTGGGCAGCTACGTCACCGCCGTCGGGCCGGCCGCGGTGCCGGACATCGGTGGCTACGTCGGCGAGTTGCGTGCCGCGGGCTCGGCGGAGCTGCACCTGTACCACCTGGGCCTGGCCGGCCCCGGCCGCTGGGCGGACATGGCGGCCGCCGTGGCGGCCGCGCACGCCTAGCTAGCCGGTCAGCAGGGGGAGCCGGCGCACGCCGGTCATGGTCGGCGTCGGGGTGAACCGGGGCGGGTCGGCGGGATCGGTGCGCAACGCCGGGAACCGGTCCAGCAACAGGTTCAGCGCGACCCGGCCCTCCAGCCGCGCCAGCGGCGCGCCGATGCAGAAGTGCGCGCCCCTGCCGAAGGCCAGGTGCGGGTTCGGGTCCCGGCCGGCGTCGAACGTCCCCGGGTCGGTGAACTGGCGTGGGTCCCGGTTGGCCGCGGCGATCCAGCCGAGCACCAGCTGGTCCGGCCCGATCACCTGACCGCCCAGCTCCACCTCGGCGGTGGTGGCCCTGGCGACGGTGGCGAACGGGCTGAGGTAGCGCAGCGACTCCTCGATCGCCGACGGCAGCAGCGACCGGTCGGCACGGACCCGAGCGGCCTGCTCCGGGTGCGCGTCCAGGCACAGCACGGTGTTGCCCAGCAGCAGCGTGGTCGTGATGTGCCCGGCGACCAGCAGCACGTTGGCGAAGTTGACCACCTCGACGTCGCTCAGCCGCTCACCGTCCACTTCGGCCTCGACGAGCTTGCTCAACAGGTCCTCCCTCGGCTGCCTGCGGCGCTCGGCCACGTGCACGGCGAGGTAGTCGGTGAGGTGCTTGGCCTCGGCCAGCACCCTGTCCAGTTCCTTCTGCTGCTTGTCGTCCTTGTTGGTCAGGGAGAACTGCATGCTGCTGTTCAGCATCCCGTCGACCCACTTCTTGAACAGGTCCCGGTCCGAGCTCGGAACACCGAGCAGCTCGGCGATGATGATCACCGGCAGCGGGTAGGCCAGCGCCGTGACCAGCTCGACGCGCCCCGGCTCGGCCTGGTCCAGCAGTTCGCCGGTCAGCTCGGCGATGCGGGGTTCGAGGTCGGCCACCACCTTCGGCGTGAACGCGTGGCTGACCAGCCTGCGCAGCTTGGTGTGGTCGGGCGGGTCGAGCTGGAGGATGTTGCCGTCCTGCGGGTCGGTCAGCTCCGGCATCAGCCGCGCGGTGTCCGACGAGAACGTCGCCGGGTCGGCGAGCATCCGCAGGATCTCCTGGTGCCCGTGGACGTTCCAGGTGCCCAGCTCGGCGTCGTAGGACACCGGCTGCTCCGGCACCTGCCCGCGCAGCCAGAACTGGGCCTCGTGGGCACCCCACAGGTCAGCCGTCGTGGTCATGGTCGTCCCCTTCCGTCCCCGGCGGGATCAGCCGCCGTCCGGGTAGATCGCCTTCTGGTAGGCGTCGAGGAGCGCGCCGAACAGGGCGCGCAGTTCGGCCGCGGCGGCGACGAGCGCCGACTGCCGCGGCTTGCGCGGGGGTTCGAACGCGTGCCGCACCACGTGTGCCAGGCCGTCGGCACGCGCTTCCACGTCGGTGGGAGCGCCGGATGGGTCGGGCAGGAAGAAGCCGTACGACGTGTGGTGCAGCGTCTCGGCCAGGCCGGGGACGTCGTCGCGGAGCAGCCCGTGGCGGAGCAGGCAGTCGAAGTACTGGTCGGCCGCGACGGTGTCCTGCGCGTGCAGCGGCCCCTTCGCCATCGCGCCGATGATCTCTCTGTCCCCTGTGGACACCGCGAGCAGCAGCGGGCGGCGGCAGGTCGCCACGAACGACATGCGGCTGAACCGGTGCGGCTGAGCGAGGCCGGGATCGGCCGCCAGCCGCTCCAGCAGCTCGGAGATCAGCTCGACGTACTCCCGGCGCAGCAGCGCCTCGAACAGCTCCTCCTTGGTGCGCCAGTGCAGGTACACCGTCCCCTTGCCGACGCCGGACGCCCTGGCGATATCGTCGACGGTCACCTTGCGGTACCCCAGGCGCATCAGCAGATCGCCCGCCGCGTCCAGGATCCGGTCGGCTCGTCCCTCGCTGCGTCGGCTCGGCATGATCTGACTATATGACCAGATTTGAAATTTAGTCAAACGGTCACACCCGGTTGGCCGTCCGCGCAGTGGGTAGCCGGTCGGCATGAGTGATCTGACCGCCACCGCCCTGACCTGCAGCCTCAAGCCGTCACCGGAGCCGTCCAGCAGCCAGCTGCTGGCCGACCAGGTACTGGCCGCGCTCGCCGACCACGGCGTGCGGGGCGAGTCGGTCCGGGTGGTCGACTACGACATCCGCCCGGGCGTGTGGCCCGACATGGGCGACGGTGACCAGTGGCCACGCCTGCGGGAGAAGATCCAGGCCAGCGACATCCTGGTGTTCGCCACACCGACCTGGCTGGGCCACATGTCCAGCGTGGCGCAACGGGTGCTGGAGCGGCTGGACGCGGAGCTGTCGGAGACCGACGACGCCGGCAGGCCTGCGATGTACGGCAAGGTGGCGGTGGTCGCGGTCGTTGGCAATGAGGACGGCGCACACAAGATCGTCGCCGACTCGTTCCAGGCCCTCGACGACATCGGGTTCACCGTGCCGGCGCAGGGCGCCACCTACTGGAACGCCGAGGCGATGAACCCCAGGGACTACAAGGACCTGGACTCGACGCCGGAAGCCGTCGACAGCACCACCCGCGGCCTCGCGGCCAACGCCGCCCACCTGGCCAGGCTGCTCAGGAGCGCGCCCTATCCGGCAGGCTGAGCACGGCCGTGCCTGCCGCGTCGGCCGAGTCCGCCACGTCGGTCGCGCCGCGGATCGGCTGCAGCTGAAGTTCGTGAACGGTGCTCGGAATCCCCGCCAGGTAGCGCAGCATGATGCCCTCGCGCAGGGCCCACGGGCTGACCTCGGCCGTGGTGATGTCGAACGCGCGGAACGCCTCGTCGGCCACCACGGCCCCGGCCAGGATCTGGCCCGCCCTCGGCGCCGACACCCCGCGCAGCTTCGCCCGCTTCTTCGCCGGTAACGCGGCCAGCTTGGGCAGCAGCCCGCGGACGTCGGCCGCGTCGAGCGTCCGCCGCACGAACGGCCCGCTGCGCTGCGGTGCCGCCCCGCACAGGCGTGCCAGCTGCTTGAACGTCTTCGAGCTGACCACCGTCTTGGCCGGATGCCCTTCCCAGCGCAACCGGTCGGCGACCTCGCGCAGGGTGTCGTGCACATGCCGCCGCAACCGTTTGACGTGCTTGCGGCTCGGCGGATCGTCCGGCAGGAACTTCCTGGTCAGCCGTCCGGCGCCGAGCGGGAGTGACAGCGTCAGCTCGGGTTCGGCGTCGCGGCCGAGCGCGATCTCCAGCGAGCCGCCGCCGATGTCCAGCAACAGGATTCGCCCCGCCGACCAGCCGTACCAGCGGTGGGCGGCGGAGTAGGTCAGCCGTGCCTCGTCCTCACCGGTCAGGTACTGCGGCCGCACGCCGGTCTCGCGCTCGATGCGGTCCAGGATGTCGCCGCGGTTGGCGGCGTCCCGGATGGCCGACGTGGCGTAGACGAACAGCTGCTCCACCCGGTTGCGGCGGGCGGCCTCCAGCGCCGACTCGACGGCGTGCACGGCCCGTGCGACGCCGTCCGCGGCCAGCGTGCCGTCCTCCTCGATCGATTCGGCCAGCCGGGTCGGTTCCTTGACCGCCACCGCGGGAAGCGGGGGCGCCCCGGGGTAGCCGTCGACCACCTGCAGCTGCGCGGAGTTGGATCCGATGTCCAGTACGCCGAGTCTCACTCGACCGGGGTACCCCGGCCTCAGCCGGGATACGCCTCGCGCAGGGCGGGAAGAACGGTGTCGCGGGCGTGGTCGAGGAAGCTGTCCTGGGTGTCACCGCCGATCTGCACCAGTGCCACGTCGGTGAAACCGGCGTCGGCGAACGGCCGGAACGCCTCGACGATCGCGTCGGTGTCCGGGCCGCACGGGATCGCCTCGGCGACATCCTCGGGCGTGACGTACTGCGTGGCCGCCGCGAACGCCGCGGGGCCGGGCAGTTCGGCGTTGACCTTCCAGCCGCCGCCGAACCAGCGGAACTGGGCGTGTGCCCGCTTGATGGCGGCGTCGCGGTCGGGATCCCAGCAGATCGGGAGCTGACCAACCTTGCGGCCCGGTTCGGACATGCCGGCGTCGCGGCGGTGCCGGTCCCAGGAACGGCACAGTCCGGCTTCCGGCTGCACCGCGATGAGGACGTCGGCGGCCGGGGCGAACCGCGCCACCGACTGCTCGCCGGACACCGCGACGCCGATCGCGGGCCGCACCGGCGGCAGGTCCCACAGCTTGGCCGAGTCGACGCGGTAGTGGTCACCGGTGAAGTTGACGTGGCCGCCGTCGAACAGGTCGGAGATGATGTGCACGGCCTCGGCGAGCATCTCGTGCCGTACGTTCGCCGGCGGCCAGCCGCCGCCGGTCACGTGCTCGTTGAGGTTCTCCCCGGCGCCAAGGCCCAGCGTGAACCGGCCCTGGGACAGCAGCTGGACGGTCGCGGCCTTCTGCGCCACCACGGCGGGGTGGTAACGGATGATCGGGCAGGTCACGTACGTCATCAGCTCGACCCGTTCGGTCGACTGCGTCACGGCACCCAGCACGCTCCACGCGTACGGCGAGTGGCCCTGTTCCTCCAGCCACGGGAAGTAGTGGTCGCTCATCACCTCGAAGTCGAAGCCGGCCCGCTCGGCGGCGCCGGCGAAGCCGACCAGTTCGCGTGGGCCGGCCTGCTCGGTCATCAGGGTGTAGCCGAAACGCATGATGCTCCTAGTCGTACGCAGTGGACAGTGGGCCTCAGGCGGGCTGGGTACGCAGCGCCAGCCGGAAGTGGTCGATGGTCATCGGGATCGGCCGGTCCGGTCCCAGGTCCGGGTGGGAGTTCAGCCGGTAGTCGTGGCCGGTCAGCAACGCGGCCAGCAGCGTGCTGGTGACCAGCAGCACCAGGTTCTGCCCGGGGCACTCGCCCGGACCGGAGCTGAACGGCACCAGCGACGGATCGGCCTCGGCCCGGCCGTCCAGCCAGATCTCCGGCGTGAACCGGTTGGCGTAGTCGTGGGTCCGCTCGTCGCGGTGGAAGAACGGTGCGTAGACGACCACCGCGGTGCCCTCGGGCAGTGTCACACCGGACAGTTCGGTATCGGCGACGGTGTCGCGCAGCAGGATCGGGGTGGTCGGCCACAGCCGGACCGACTCCAGCTCACACGCCCGCAGGTAGGGCAGCACCTGCGGGCGCGCGAGGTCGGTGCCGGCCAGTTCGGCGCGCGCGGCGATCCGCTGTTCGGGGTGCGCGGCGAGCAGCGCCAGCGCGCGCAGGCTGGTCATGCCCGCTGCGTCGAAGGCGAACAGCCAGTGCGCGACCTGGCTGACCGGGTCGATGCCGGGTTCGGCCGGGGTGTCGGCGATGGCCTCGGCCAGCGTTCCGGGCTCGGCCCTGGCGAGGTGGGCGCGGACCAGTCCCTCGAACCGCCTGCGGCTGCGGTCCCGCGCGGGGGACAGGAACGACCAGTTGGCCGACCGGCGCAGCCGGTCCAGCACGTCGGTGGTGGCGCTGTCGTCCCTGGCGGCCTTGCCGAACGTCACCCGGCGCACGATCCGCCACCAGCCGCGGTTGAACCGGTCCCAGTCGAGGACACCGGCCTCCCGCACGTCGTCGAGCAGCAGCTGGGTCTCCTGCCGGACGGTGGCGGTGACGACGTCGGCGAGGTGGTGCATCGGGCTGGGCGTCTCCAGCACGGCCTCGACGAACCGCCTGCGTTCGCGGCGGGATTCGCCGCGGGAGATCAGCACGCCGTGGGGCTGGAACTTGGTGAGCGCGGCCCGTTTCTCCGCGTTGGCCGGGGTGAACGCCTCGGCCCGGGTGCGCAGGACCTCACGCACGTCGTCGGGGGAGAGCACCATGGCCACCCGCCTGCCGGGTACCGGGATCCGCAGCGGCCGGGTGCCGTAGCGGTCGGTGAGCTCGCGCAGCAGCGCGACGGCCGGGCGGTCGGCCTGCACCTTCTCGGCGACGCGCAGCGGTGTTCGCCTGCGCTTGATGACGCCGCCTGCGAGCGTCGGCAGCAGCACCGTGCCCGCGAGGCGGGCGGTGTCCAGAGCCGACGCGGTGGGCTGGGTGCTCGTCGTACCGACCATGCCGCGGGGGTACCGCGGCACGCGGCCGGTCAAACGATCAGGACGGACGATCCCGGAAATCCTCCGGGTCGAGGTGATCCAGCAGCTCGCGGAACTCGGCGACCTGCTCCTCGGCGTCCGGTGGAGTGGCGGTCCCGAGCGGATCGTCGCCCAGTACCTCGAACTCGACGCCGACCTCGTCGAACACGCCCTCGTCGACCTCGACGGGGACGTCGGCCCGCACGCCGAGCACCACGGCGTCGCTGGGCCGCGCCGAGATCCGGACTCCCTTGTCCAGCACCAGATCGGCGTGGAACACGCCGTTGTCGAGCTTGGTGACCTGCACGCGGGCCAGCCGGTGCCCGAACACCGCCAGCACCTCGCCGATCAGCTCGACCGTGGTCGGCCGGGGATGGTTGACCTTGGCCTGCGCGGTGACCAGTGCCTCGGCCTCGGGCGCGCCGATGACGATCGGCAGCCAGCGTTGCCGTCCGCTCAGTTCCCGCAGCAGCATCACCGGGCTGGTCGACCAGGGCGCCACCAGCGCCACACCCTCCACGTTCACCGGCACCATCGCCCTCACACCCTCTCGACCCGACGACCGAGTCGGGATACCCACCCGTGAACGAGCTGACACTTGCACACATGCGCATGTGACTATATGTTGACGGTATGGGACACGGACATGGGCACGGAAACGTGGGCAGCGCGTCGGGCAGGCACGCCCGGCGGCTCGGGATCGCGCTCGCACTCGGTGTGGTGACGCTGGCCGTCCAGCTCGTGGTGGGGCTGCGGACGTCGTCGCTGGCACTGCTGTCGGACTCGGCGCACGTGCTCACCGACGTGCTGGGTGTGGCGATGGCGCTGGGCGCGGTGCTGGTGGCCCGCCGGGCCGCGGCGAACGGCGGCCGCACGTTCGGCATGTACCGCGGCGAGGTGCTGGCGGCCCTGCTCAACGCCGTGCTGCTGGTGGCAGTCGCGGCGTGGGTGCTCACCGAGGCCGTCGGCCGCTTCGCCGACCCGCCGGAGGTGCCCGGCCTGCCGGTGACGATCGTCGCGGTGGCAGGCCTGCTGCTCAACCTCGCGGCGCTGCTGGTGCTGCGCCGGGGCGCGGCGGAGAGCCTCAACGTGCGGGGCGCCTACCTGGAGGTCATGGCCGACCTGGTCGGCTCGGTCGGGGTGCTGATCAGCGGCCTGCTGACGCTGGGGTTCGGCTGGCGGTACGCCGACGCCGTCATCGGCGTGGCGATCGGCCTGTTCGTGCTGCCGCGCGCGGTGCGCCTGGGCCGCGACGCCCTGCGGATCCTGTTCCAGCACGCGCCCGCGCGGCTCGACGTCGCCGCCGTCCGCGCCGAGCTGGCGGACCTGCCCGGCGTGCTGGACGTGCACGACCTGCACGTCTGGACGCTGACCTCGGGCATGGAGGTGGCGTCGGCGCACCTGCGGGTCGCCGGGGACGCCGACCGGGACGGGGTCCTGGAGCGGGCCCGCGGGCTGCTGACCGAACGGCACGGTCTCGGGCACGCGACGCTCCAGGTCGAGGTCGCGGCCTGCCCGGCGCTCACCTGGTGACGCCGGGCGCCGCGCGGATGACCGGCAGCAGTGCGGCGAGTGCCGGATTGTCGTTGCCGGACCGCCACATCGCGTGCAGCTCGATCGGGTGCGGCTCGATGCCCGACACCGGGCGCAGCACGACGTCGTCGAGATGCAGCACCGACGCCGCCGCCGGCACCAGCGCGACGCCCAGCCCGGCCCGGACCAGCGCGAGCACCGTGTGGATCTGGCTGGCGTGCTGCACGTAGTCCGGCGCCACACCGGCACCGCGGAACACCCCGATCAGCACCTCGTGGAAGTACCGGGACTCCACCGGCGAGTACATGATGAACGGCCTGCCGTCGAAGTCGGCGACCGGAACGGTGGCCGATGCGGCGAGCGGGTCGTCGGCCGGCATCGCCGCCAGCAGCGGTTCCCGCAACAGGGGAGCGGTGACCACGTCGCTGCCGGTGACCGGCGGTCGGACCAGGCCCAGATCCAGCTCCCCGGCGAGCAGGGCCTCGGCCTGCGCGCCGCTGACCATCTCCCGCAGCACCAGGTCGACATGCGGCAGCCGGTCGCGGACCGCCGCCAGTGCCGTGCCCAGGAACGAGTACGCCGTCGTGGCGGTGAAGCCCAGCACCACCCGGCCGCGCTCGCCGGCAGGCACGCGGCGGACCGCCAGCGTGGCCTGCTCGGCCAGGTGCAGGATGCGGCGGGCGTCGACCAGGAACTCCCGCCCGGCGGGCGTGAGACGCACGGCGCGCCCGCCGCGGTCGAACAACGCGACGCCCAGTTCCCGCTCCAGTAGCTGGATGCGCCTGCTCAGCGGAGGCTGGGTCATCGAGAGCCGGGCCGCCGCCCTGCCGTAGTGCAGCTCCTCGGCGACGGCCACGAAGCTGTGCAGCTGGGTCAGGGAAAACACCGATTCAGTATTGGCATCACACGATGCAAAGACAATGTTGGACCGGTATCGATCCGTCGTTAGGGTTGTGGACGACCGGGAAATCCCGGTCGGGGAAGGAGAACACGTTGTCCACCACCACCGACGCCCGGCTGTCCGGTCGGATGTTCGTCGGCGCGGAGCGCGTCGCCGGAGACGGACCCGAGGTGCGGTCGGTCGACCCGCGCACCGGTCAGGCCCTCGACCCCGCCTACCACCACGGCGGTGCCGGGGACGTCGACCGCGCGTGCGCGCTGGCGGAGGAGGCGTTCGAGCCCTACCGCGCGACCGACCCGGAGCGGCGGGCGCGGTTCCTGGAGCGCATCGCGGGCAACATCGACGCGATCACCGCCGAACTCGTCGAGCGGGCCGGTCTCGAGTCGGGCCTGCCAGAGGCGAGGCTGACCGGGGAGGTCGGGCGCACCACCGGTCAGCTGCGGCTGTTCGCCGGGGTGCTGCGCGAGGGCAGCTGGCAGGGCGTGCGCGTGGACACCGCGCTGCCGGACCGCACCCCGTTGCCGCGCCCGGACATCCGGCAGCGGATGGTGCCGCTCGGCCCGGTCGCCGTGTTCGGTGCCAGCAACTTCCCGCTGGCGTTCTCCGTCGCCGGTGGGGACACCGCGTCCGCGCTGGCCGCGGGCTGCCCGGTGGTGGTGAAGGCACACAACGCGCACCTGGGAACGTCGGAGCTGGTCGCCGGTGCGATCGCCGACGCGGTCGCGGCAGAGGGGCTGCCGCAGGGAGTGTTCTCGCTGCTCGTCGGCGACGGCCCCGGGCTCGGCCAGACGCTGGTGGCCGACCCGCGCATCCAGGCCGTCGGCTTCACCGGTTCCCGCGGTGGTGGCCTGGCGCTGGTGGAGGTCGCCGCCCGGCGCCCGCGGCCGATCCCGGTCTACGCCGAGATGAGCAGCATCAACCCGGTCGTCCTGCTGCCCGGTGCGCTGGCCGCCCGTGGCCGTGAGCTGGGTGCGGCGTTCGTCGGCTCGCTCACGCTCGGCGCGGGCCAGTTCTGCACCAACCCGGGCCTGGTCGTCGCCGTCGAGGGCGAGGGACTGGACGCGTTCACCGCCGCGGCGGCCGACGCCGTCGGTGCCGACGCCGGCGCGACCATGCTGACGCCGGGCATCGCCCGGTCGTACCAGTCGGCCACCGAGGAGGTCGGCGGGCACAGCGGTGTGACCGAGCTTGCCAGGGGAGCGGCAGCGGAGGCCGCCGCCGCGGGGCACGCGTTGCTGCTCGCGGTCGACGGCGCCACGTTCACCGCGGACCCGGCACTGCAGACGGAGATGTTCGGCGCGGCGTCGCTGATCATCCGCTGCCGCGACTTCGACGAGGTGCTGCGGGTGCTGCGCTCGCTGGAGGGCCAGCTGACCGCGACCGTGCACGCCGAGCCGGGGGCCGACGACGCCGAGGCGACGAGGCTGCTGCCGGTGCTGGAGCGCACGGCGGGCCGGATTCTGTTCAACGGCTGGCCGACCGGCGTCGAGGTGTGTCACGCGATGGTGCACGGCGGGCCGTTCCCCGCGACCTCGGACGCCCGGGCCACCTCGGTGGGATCGCGGGCGATCGAGCGTTTCCTGCGGCCGGTGGCCTACCAGAACGTGCCCGACGCGGTGCGGCCGCACGTGCTGCGTGACGGCAACCCGCAGGGCGTCTGGCGCCGCGTGGACGGTGAGCTGACCCGGGACTGACGCTGGCGCCGGTCGGGTTCCTTCACGTGCGTTGGCGGGATTCCGGCCAAGTCGGTGTCCGGCGGGGCGGGTCGTGGTCCCGAACGCGGAACTCGCGGGCCGGAACGCAGAACTCACGGGCGTGAGCGCAGAACTCACGATGTGGACCGGTTTCTCAGGTGGTGCCGGTCGTCCGCGTGGCCGGTCCGTTCGTGCGAGTCGTCCGTTCCCGAACGCGCGAGTTGTCCGTTCCCGCCCGCCGGGCCCCACTGTCCGGCACGCCGGTTCCGCATCGCGAGACACCGGCCCCGGCCCAAGCACGTGAAGGCCACCTTCATTACGTGTGACGTGGTGAAGGTGGCCTTCACGTGCGGTGAGGGTTGGCGGGGTTGTCTCGTTCGTGGTGGCGGGTGGGGTGGTTGTGGCGTCTGGGGCTGGCGGGTCGGGTGGTGTGTCTGGGTGAGGGGGGAGTTGGTGGCGTCTGATGCCGTGAGGGCCCCCTTCACGGCAATCGACCCAGGATCCCCGGCCGGGGCCCTGACGTCTCAGGTGGTGAAGGTGGCCTTCACGTGCTTTGGCGGACAGGGGCGGCGACGGGGCGGTCGTTGAGCAGGACGCGGGTCTGCCCGCAGTGGCAGCGCTGGTAGCGGACCCAGCCCTCGCTGGTGACGTGGGCGGAGGTGGTGATCCAGCGGTGTGATGCGGTCATGGCCCCAGTCTGCTGTAATGCCCTTGTGCATTTGAACCCTTACGGCGAAGATCCCGTCCGGCTGGCCATGGACCTGGCGGCCACGCCGCCGCGCACTCATGCCGAGCTGACCGCCCGGTGCCGCGCGGCGGGCGTCGTCGCGCCCCGCGACGCGCAGCCCGCCGACCTCGCCGACATCGAGGTGTTCCTGCGCGAATGGCTCGCGGTGGTCGACGCCACGGAACCGGCCGAACGGGTCCGCCTGCTCAACGACCTGCTCGCGGACTCCTCGGCCTACCCCAGGGTGACCGACCACGCGGGCACCGGCTGGCACATCCACTACCGCGACGACGACCTGCCCATGGCCAAGGTGCTGCGGGCGCTGATCAGCGTCGGCACCGCACTGCACCTCACCGGCCGCGGGATGGACCGGCTGCACCGGTGCGCACTGGCCGAGTGCGGCAGGGCGTTCGGCGACTTCAGCCGCGGCGGCAGGCAGCGGTACTGCTCACCGGCCTGCGCAAACCGCGACGCCGTGCGCCGTCACCGGGCACGCACGGCTAGAGCTTCGGCAGCTTCTGCTCGAGGGTGAGCAGCGGCGCGAACGGGTCACCGGCCTTCGCCAGGCGCTCGGGCAGCGTGCGGACGGTCCACCGGTCCGGCTCCAGGTCCGGGTCGTCCAGCTCGTCCCACTCCAGCGGAACCGACACCGGCGCACCGGGCCGCGGCCGGACGCTGTAGGGCGCGACGAGGGTCTTGTTGATGACGTTCTGCGTGTAGTCCAGCCGCGCCCGCCCGCGCCGCTCGTCCTTGTTCCAGGCCCAGCTGACCATCTCCGGCACCGCACGCCCGATCGTCTTCGACACCGTCTGCACGAACGCGCGGGTCTCGGCGTAGGTGTACCGCGGCTCGATCGGCACCCACACCTGGACGCCGCGCTGGCCGGTGACCTTCGGCCTGCCCTCCAGCCCGAGGTGTTCCAGCGCCGTGCGGTGCAGCCGGGCCAGCACCAGCACGTCGTCGAAGGACGTGTCGGTGCCCGGGTCGATGTCGAACAGTGCCCACGTCGGCCGTGTGACGTCCTCGATCCGCGACGTCCAGGCGTGCAGTTCCAGCGCACCGTAGTTGGCCAGCCAGGCCATCGTGGCGACGCTGTCGGGGACGATGTAGTACTTCACGTCGTCGGGATCGGCGGACTCGTTGTGCCAGCGCCGGATCCAGTCCGGGGCATGGCTGGGAACCTCCTTGTGCCAGAAGCCCGGCTTGTCGACGCCCTGCGGGAACCGGTGGGTGTTCAGCGGCCGGTCCGCGAGGTAGGGCAGCATCACCGGCGCGACGGTGGCGTAGTAGCGGATCAGGTCCCGCTTGGTCACCGGGTCCTCGCCGTCGCGGCCGGGGAACAGCACTTTGTCCAAATTGGTCAGTGCGACGTCCTGGCCGTCGACGTGCCAGGTTCCCTTGCTCCGCAGCGAGTCCAGGGCTTCCAGCTCGTCGCCGGACGGTCCGGTCCACTTCGGAATCTCGCGCCGGGGGCGCCGCAGCGACTCCTCGGCCCGCGCGGCGGGCCGATCACCGTGCCACATCGCGTCCGGGTCGGCGGCCACCTCCTCGTTGGTGCGCCCGCTCTTGACCGACTTCGGGTGGTCCTCGGCGTCCCAGCCCGGCTGCGCGTGCTCGTCCTGCTTGTGTAGCAGGAACCACTGCTTGCCGTCGTCGCGGCGCGGCCGGACCAGCACGAACCGGCCGGCCAGCTTCTCGCCGTACAGGTCGAAGTGCAGGTTGCCGTCCTCGATGGCCTTGAGCGGATCGTCGGTGTCCACCGGCTCCCAGGTGCCGCGGTCCCACACGATGACGTCGCCGCCGCCGTACTCGCCGGCCGGGATGACGCCCTCGAAGTCGGCGTACTCGATCGGATGGTCCTCGACGTGGATGGCCATCCGCCGCGCCTTGGGATCCAGCGTCGGGCCCTTGGGTACCGCCCAGCTCACCAGCACGCCGTCGATCTCCAGGCGCACGTCGTAGTGCCGCCTGCTCGCGCGGTGCCGCTGCACCACGAACCGGTTGCCGTCCGCGGGGCCCGCGCCGCCCGCGGGTTCGGCGGTCCGGTCGAAGTCGCGCATCGACCGGTACTTGGCCAGCCGCTCGGACCTGGAGTTCACAACCACACTCTTACCCGTTGCCGGTGCCCGGGAAAAGTCACTCGGCCGGGACGGCCTCCGCCGACCTGTGCTCGGCGCGGGCCAGCCAGCTGTCGAACAGGTCGCGGTAGCGGTTGGCCCGCTCCGAGGTGTCCTCCGGGGCGATGCGCTCGTAGAACTCGAACGGCCGCACCCGGCCCGATTCCGACCACTGCAGGTAGGCCAGGAAGATCTCCCCGTTGCCCAGCCGGAACCCGTGCACCACCGGCACGAAATCGTAGGTCCGCAGGTCAACGGTGATCCGGCGCTGCTCCAGGTCGCCTGCTTCCTCCTCCAGCAGTGCCCGGACGCGGTGCGCGCTGCGGGCCGCCTCGGTGGACCAGTGGCCGGGTAGTTCGTCGCAGGTCTCGGCGAACTCCGGATCCAGGCAGTACAACGTGATCCGCCACCGCGACGGCGACTCGTGGCCGGTGAGCCACGCGGCGAGCTGCGGCCACGTGGTGTTCAGCGTCAGGCCCAGCACCTCCAGCGTCCGCTCGCCGCGGCGGCCGTCCGCGCCCAGCCTGCGTACGGCTTCCACGACGGTGCTGACGTCGTAGACCACCTGCCCGTGCACCCGCGGCGCCAGCTCGGTACGCAGCTTGCGGACCTGGCGGCCCAGCTGGTAGACGGCGATGATGGCGACCTCCAGCATGATCGCCACGATCGCGGTGAGCACCTCCACGTTGAGCTTGAGGACGTAGCGCTCCAGGATCAGCCTCGTCGGCTCGATCGTGCTGAGCACCAGGTAGATCGCGGTGATCAGGGCGAGCCCGGTGGTCACCACCTCCCAGACCCGGCGGACCCGCCCCGACAGCGGCGTGCGGTCCTCCCGTTGTCGCGCCACCCTGCGCCTGGCCATCACGCGATCAACCTGGCCTACGGTGCCGCGCGGCACAACCACCGAACGTGCGAGACGTGCACCACTCAGCCCAGCGCCGCCAGCGCCACCTTCGTCGCCTCGGCCAGCAGCGCGTCCTGGGGCTGGTCCTCGGTGCTGGACCGGGCACTGAGCAGCGCGAGCACGATCGGTGCCCGGCCCGGCGGCCAGATCACGGCGATGTCGTTGCGGCCGCCGTAGTCGGCCGTCCCGGTCTTGTCGCCGACCACCCAGCCGGCCGGTGTCCCGGCACGGATCACCTTGTCGCCGGTGGTGTTGCGGCGCAGCAGGTCGACGAAGATCTCCCGCTTGTCCGCGGCCAGCGCGTCGCCGAGGGCGAACGTGCGCAGGCTGCCTGCCAGCGCCCGCGGGGTGCTGGTGTCCCTGGGGTCGCCGGGCGTCGCCTCGTTCAGCTCTGGCTCCATCCGGTCCGACCGCGTCGTCTGGTCACCGAGTTCGCGCAGCACCCGGGTCAGGCCCGCCGGGCCGCCCAGTTCGTTCAGCAGCAGGTTTCCCGCGGTGTTGTCGCTGTAGCGGACCGCGGCGTCGCACAGCGCCCGCAGCGACATGCCGGTGTCGACGTGCTTCTCCGCGATCGGGGCGTGCTCCTGCAGGTCCGCCCGGGTGTAGCGGACGATCTGGTCCAGCTCGGCCGGCGTGTTGGCACGCAGGACCGCGGCCGCGGCCAGCGCCTTGAACGTCGACGCGAACGCGAACCGTTCGTCGGGCCGGAACGCCACCTCCCTGCCACTGCCGGTGTCGATGGCGTAGACGCCGAGCCGGGCGGCGAACCGGCTCTCCAGCTGACCGAACTCGGCGTCACGCGACACCACCGGCGCCGCGGCGGGGGACGGTGGCGCGGGGGCGGGCGGCTGCTCCGCCGCCGGTGCGCACGCGGCCAGCGCGACGGCCGCCAGCAGCGCGGTACCGAGTCGCGGGAACGAACGGGACACGAAGATCACCTTTCTGCCGTGGGGTTCGAACGGCAGTCTTCCGAGCCCTGGTCATGCTGTCGAAGACGGAAATAGAAGTTTTCATGCGAAGGTGGCATAAGATCAGGTGGTGGACCTGATCGGGGCGTACCGGGCGTTCGTGCATGTCAGCGAGCGCGGCAGCTTCACGCTCGGCGCCGCGGCGGCGGGGATTCCGCAGCCGGTCGCCAGTCGCCGGGTCGCCGCGCTGGAGGACCATCTCGGCGGCAGGCTGTTCGACCGGTCCACGCGGCGGGCATCGCTGACCCCGTTCGGCCTGGACCTGCTGCCGTCGGCCCAGCGGCTGGTGCGGCTGGCCGACGACATGGAGCACGAGGCCCGCCGGGCCCGCCTGCGGCCGATGCGGGTCGCGGTGCCGCAGACCTGCGGCGTCCGGGAGCTGGCCAACCTCGACGCCGACGCACGCGTCCACGACGTGTTCCTCGACTTCCGGCCCGCGCCGCCCGGGCAGCGGGCCGAACTCGTCCGCAACCGGGAGGTGCGAGTGGCGCTGGTGGCGGTTCCCGAGTCCGACGGCGCGTGGACGGTGCCACTCGGCGTCGCCGGCTCCGGCGCCGCCGGCACGGGTGCGGTGTACCTGGAGTCGTTGCGGGCACTGCGATCCGAGCCGGCCGGCCGCAGGCGGGTGTGGATCCAGCCCGAGGACGACGTCCCGCACATCCGGGACCGGGTGCTGCGGATGCGGGACGCCGTCGGGCTGCGGCCGTCGCAGGTGAGCGTCGCCGACTCGCTGGTGTCGGCGACCGCGGACGTCCTCGGTACCCATAACCTCCTGCTGTGTTCCCGCGCTCAGGCCGGCGAGCTCGGGCTGAGCTGGCAGCCGATCGGGGAACTGCGGCTGGCGCGCGGGTACGACCTGGCGGCGGCCGTCGCCGACGACGCCGCCCGGTTGCGGGCCTGCGCCGCCGGTATCGCCCGTTGCCTGGGTGCGGAAGGAAGTGCCGGGTGAACGACGACGCGTTGTTGCGCGAGCTGGGCGAGGAACTCGACGACGCCGGGTTGCGTGGCTCGTTCCTGGTCCGCGACCTGCGGTCCGGTGCGGAGCTGGCGATCGATCCCGACCTGGAGTTCCCGTCGGCATCGCTGGTCAAGGTGCCGCTCGTGGCGGCGACGCTGGAGCGCATCCGCACCGGGGAGCTGGACGGTGCCCGGCCCGTTCTCGTCGAGCCGGGCGAGGCCGTGGTGGGGCCGACCGGCACCAGCCAGTTCCGCCACCCGGCCCGGATCGCCGTGGAGGACCTGCTCTATCTCGCCGTCGCGCTGAGCGACAACACCGCCGCCGACACGTTGTTCGGCCTGACCCCGCCGGACCGGGTGGCCGCGATGCTGGGGGAGTGGGGCGTGCGGGGCATCACCGTGCGGCACGCGATCCGGGAGCTGAGCGACACCGTCGCCGAACGGCTGGACCCCGCGGAGAAACACCTGGCGCAGACGCTGGCGATCGGCTCGGGCACCGTCGGCCGCGGCCACCCCATCCCGCAGCTGGACGTGACCAGGGGCAGCTCCGGTTCGGCACGGGCGTTCGTCGATCTGGCGCAGGCGCTGTGGACGCCCTCGCGCATTCACCCGGACGTCGCCGCCAGGGTGCGGGAGCTGATGCGGCTGAACCTGCTGCGTCAGCGGCTGGCCCCGGAGTTCAGCTCGGACGCGTCGGTGTGGTCGTCGAAGACCGGCACGTTGCTGAACCTGCGGCACGAGTTCGGCGTGGTCGAACACTCCGACGGCGGCCTGTTCGCGGTGGCGGCGCTGACCGAGTCGCGGGTCCCTGCCGTCAGCCAGCCGGGCGCCGAGGCGCTGATGGCCCGCGTCGCCAGGGCCATGCGGGATCAGCTGCGCCGCTGAGCCAGCAGTTCCCTGGCGAGCGCGTCCGCCCACCAGCGTTCGACCCGGTCCGCCGGCCAGCCCCGTTCGACCGTGAGCGTGGTGTAGACGTCGATGTTGCACAGCGCCGCGTAGATGTCGACGGCGGCGGCGACGTCGAGACCGGCACGCAGGACACCGTCCGGCCACGACGAGAACACCCGCACCCTGGTCTGGTCGCCCAGCCGCCTGCCGTCGGCGTAGGCGCCTGCCAGGTCCGGCTCGGTCCGCCCGGCCTCCCGGAGCAGGACGATGACGTCGCCGGAGCGTTCGAACAGCCTGCGGTCGTAGCCGGACATGGCCGCGAGCTGCCCGGCCGGGGTGGCGCCGGGGGCGTCGAGGTCGGCGAGCATGCGCGGCCTGTCGGCGGTGAGGTCGGCGGCGTCGGCGAGTGCCCTGGCCAGCCCCTTCTTCTGCCCGTAGGCCGAGTACACGGTGGGGACCGAGACGCCCGCTTCCCGCGCGACGTCGCGGACGGTCGTCGCAGCCCAGCCCCTGCTGACGAACAGGGCGCGGGCGGCGCGGGCGATCTCGGCCTTCGTCTGCTCCGCCTGTGCGGCCCGGCGCGTCGAGTCGTACCGGCGGCGGCCTGGTTCCGCTGTCATTCGCACCTTTCGGTTGAACTTCGCTACATTGATTATATGACTGATAAAACCAAATTGACGGGCGTCGCCGCACTCGGCTTCGCCGCCCTGATCGTCCTCGGCAACGCCGTGCTGGTGCCCGCCGGGTTGCCCACTCCGGGGACCGGTGCCGCCGAGGCGCTGGCTTTCTTCGGCTCGCAGCGGGACCTCGTCGCCGCCGTGACGGTGGTGCTCCCGCTGGCCTGGGTGGCCTCGACGGTGTTCGCCGCCGGTGCGCTGGCGGCGCTGTGGTCTGCCGATCGCGTGTGGGCACTGGTCGGTTTCGCCGGGGTGGTGCTGCAGAACGCCGTGTTCAGCGTGGTGATCGCGCTGCGGCTGGCGCTGGCCGGCGAGGGCGCGACCGGCGGGCTGTGGAGGCTGCACGACGTGCTGATCGCGTTCAACGGGACGTTCCTCGCCCTCGCGCTGGTGGGCTTCACGCTCGGCGGGCGGCGTGCCGGGCTGGTCCGCCGGTGGCACGCCGCCGTCGGGCTGACCGGTGCGGCGCTGCTGTTCGCGGGGGCGACGCTGGCCCCGTGGGTGACCGCGGAGCAGGGCCCGCTCAGCCTGGTGGGGCTGGCCGGCTGGCTGCTGTGGGCGGTCTGGCTGGGGGTTTACGGCGTGACCCTGCTCCGCGGCCGGATCACCGCAGCGTCACCGGTAGCCGCGTGAGCCGGACGCCGTTGACGCCCGCCTGGTGGACGGGTAGTTCGTCGAACGGCATCTCCAGCCGGGCGGCGGGGAAGTCGGTGCGCAGGATCCGGAGCAGGGTGACCAGTTCGAGCTGGGCCAGCTGGGCGCCGACGCAGTAGTGCGCGCCGGCGCCGAACGTCAGGTCGTCACCGGCATCGTTGATGCCCTGGATGTGGGCCAGCACGGGGGAACGGGGCGGCAGGGTCTGGCCGTCCAGCTCGATTTCCTCGGTGGTGAACCGCCACAGCGTGAACGGGGCGGGCGAGTGCCTGCGCACGACGTCGCGGACGAACGTCTCGTCGTCGGTGTCGCCCTGGTGGCCGGCGAGGTGGTGGGCGATGAGGAAACCGAGCGTGGCCTCCGTGGTGATCTGCCCGGCCATCACCAGGCCGAACAGCAGGTAGCCGACCTGCTCGTCGGTGAGGTCGGCGGGCAGGCGGGAGCGCAGCTCGGCCGCGCCGGAGTCCGGGACGTGCAGTGCCGTGGCGGTGAGCCGGGTCAGCTCGACGGTGCCGCGCCAGATGTCCTCGCCGGTCCCGGTCGTCATGCCACGCAGGGCGGCGGTGACCGCGTCGAGGTGTTCGGCGGGGACGCCGAGGACGTGGCAGATGACCGAGAGCGGGTACCGCATGGTGAAGTCCGCGGCCAGATCCGGCCCGGCCGCGCCGAGCAGGGTCCGGGCCAGCTCGGCCATCCGGCCGGTGTGCTCGCGCAGGCGGCGAGCGGTGAACAGCGGCGTGTGGGCGCGCCGCAGCCGCAGGTGTTCCTCGCCGTCGAGGGTGGTCAGCGACGGCTGCTGCCCGCCCGGCGGCTCGAGGCCGTTCTCCCAGGTGCGCCAGTGGGCGGGGGCGAACGCGGTGTCCTTGGTGATGCGCCGGTCGTTGATCGCCCGCCGGGCCAGGTCGTTGTCGGCGATCACCCACACCGGCCCGCCCGCGGGCGACTCCTCCCTGCGCAGTGCCGGGCCGCGTGCGGTGGCCCGGTGATCGCCGAGACGGAAAGTGGTCGAGGTGAACGGGTTGGTCATGGAATCCTCCCCAGGTCGCTAGGTCGCCTAGCGAAATTACCACCTTTGGTGCACCGGTCGCTAGGCTGCCTAGCATGATCGACGAGGTCGAGCGGCGGGAACGGCGGCGCTGGCAGGCGGAGGACCCGACGTGGGCGCTGTGGGAGGTCACCCGTACCGCCAGCGACGCGGGCCGGGCCATCGCGCGCCGGATGGGCGTGTCGTACAACGACGTGCGGGCGCTGGAAGTGCTGAGCGACACCGGAGGCGGGCTCGGCACCGTCGAGCTGGCCGAACGCCTCGGCATCCGTTCGGCGTCGGCGACCGAGATGGTCGACCGGCTGGTGGCGGCCGGTCACGTCCGCCGCCGCAAGCACCCGACCGACCGCAGGCGCATCGTCGTCGAGCTGACCGAACAGGGGTGGCAGGCGGCGATGCGGGCGCTGGGTCCGATGCTGGCGCGCTTCGACCGGGTGGCGAGGGAACTGGGTGAGGACGCCGAGGTGGTCACCGCCTATCTGCGGGCGATCGCGGCCGAACAGCGGGCCTACTGCGCCGACGAGTCCTGACCCCTCCAAACCACAACCGCCCCGCCAGCCACCACGAACGAGGCAACCCACCCAAGCACCGGAGCACGTGAAGGCCACCATCACCACGTCACACGTAATGAAGGTGGCCTTCACGAGCTTGACCTCAGGCCCACGGCTCTACGGCCAGGAATCCGTGCTGCGCGCCGACAGCACCGACCGGGTCTCCTTCTAATCCGCTTGCCCCGCCCGGCGAGCCACGGGCACGCTGCGGTGATGCGCTTCTCGATCAACATCCCGAACTTCGGGGACTTCGCCGACGCCAGGACGGTGGCAAAGGTGGCCGCCGCGGCGGAGCAGGCAGGCTGGGACGGGTTGTTCGTCTGGGACCACGTGCTACTGGACAAGCGAAGGGTCCCGTTCGGCGACCCGTGGATGCTGCTGACCGCGGCCGCCCTGGCGACCTCCCGGATCAGGCTCGGGACCCTGGTGACGCCGGTGGCCCGGCGGCGGCCCGAACAGCTCGCCCGCCAGGTGGCCACGCTGGACGCCCTCAGCGGCGGCCGGGTGATCTTCAGCGCCGGGCTGGGTGGGCCGGTCGGGCCGGAGTTCGGCAGCTTCGGCGACACCACCGACGCCGTCGTGCTGGCCGAACGCCTCGACGAGGGCCTGGACCTGCTGGAGCGGTACTGGTCCGGCGAGCCGGTGAGCCACGACGGCAAGCACTTCCGGGTCGACGACGTGACCCTGCTGCCCGCGACCGTGCAGCGGCCCCGCCCGCCGGTCTGGGTCGCCGGTTTCTGGCCGCACCGCAGGCCGATGCGCCGCGCCGCACGCTGGGACGGCGTGGTTCCGCTGTTCACCGATGCCGGGCACGGCCGGGTTCCGTCGGCCGAGCAGGTCCGGGAGGTCGTGGCCTACGTCGACCGGTACCGCGCCGATGGGCCGTTCGAGGTCGTCGTGGGTGGTATCAGTCCCGCCGGGGGCCGCGACCTCGTCGCACCGCTCGCCGAGGCCGGCGCCACCTGGTGGGACGAGCGGCAGCTGCTCGGCGGCGACGACCTCGACAAGCTCGCCCCGGTGCTGCGCCGCGTCGAACAGGGACCCCCGAGTTGACCTTCGTAAGATTATGGTCTTAATCTTACGTCCGTGCCTCGTCATGCCGACCCAGTTCTGCGCCGCCGGCAGGTGGCCGACGCCCTGCTGCGGGTGGCCGGCGCCGAAGGGCTGGACGCGGCGAGCATCCCCCGGATCGCGCGCGAGCTGGGGGCTACGACCGGGCTGGTGCAGACGTACTTCAGCAGCAAGGACGAGCTGCTCCTGTTCGCCTTCGACCACCTCGGTGAACTGGTCAACGACCGGGTCGAGCGGGCGCTGAGCAGTGACAGCTGTGCCACCATCGGCGAGCGGCTGTTCCTCGGAATGAGCGTGCTGGCCAGTGCCGACGAGTCCGAACAGGACGGTGAGGGCCGGATCTGGCTGGCCTTTCTCGCCCGCGCCGCGGTCCATCCCGCGCTGCGCGCACGGCACGTCGCCGGCACGGCCGCCGTGCGGGACAAGTGCCGGTACGCCTTCGCGATGGCCAGCAACGCGGGTGAGGTCGACCCCGGTCTGGACCCCGGGGACGCGGCGCTCGCGCTTGCCGCCTTCGCCGACGGGGTCGCGCTCCAGCGGGCGCTGGAACCGGAACTGGTCACCAAGGACGTCGCCCGCGGGCTTCTCCGCGGCTACCTCGACCGAATCTTCGCACGGCAGCACTGAAACCAACCTGGGGGAAACGTTGACCGTCGGCCTGATCCTGTCCTTGATCGGCCTCGCCCTGCTGGACAGCACCAGCATCGGCACGCTGTTCATCCCGGTCTGGCTGCTGCTCGCGCCAGGCCAAGTCCGAATTGGACGGGTACTCGTCTACCTCGCCACGATCACCGCCTTCTACTTCGGTGTCGGCCTGCTCGTCGTGCTCGGTGCCGGGAAGGTCGCCGAGGTCCTGGGCGGCGCGGTCGACAGCCGGGTCGCGCTGTGGATCCAGCTCGTCGTGGGCGTGGGCCTGTTCCTGCTCAGCTTCCGGTTCGATCCCAAGCGCCGCAAGGACACCGGTGGTGTGACCAGGTGGCGCGAACGTGCGATGGCGGAGTCCTCGTCGGTGGTGTGGCTGATCGGACTGGCACTGCTCGCCGGACTGATCGAGGTCGCGACGATGCTGCCCTACCTCGGCGCCATCGGCATGATCACGACGTCCGGTGTGGACGGTGTCACGGCGGCGACGCTGCTCGCGGGATACTGCGTGGTGATGGTGGTGCCCGCCCTCGTCTTGCTGGGCGCGCGCCTGGCCGCCCGTGCGCGCGTCGAGCCGCTGCTGAACCGGATGAACACCTGGATCACCGGCAAGGCGAGTTCGGCAACCGGCTGGGTACTCGCCATCGCGGGCTTCCTGGTCGCCAGGGATGCCGTCGCCCGGCTGTGGTTTCCGCAGCTGCTGGGGAAATGACGGCCGGTCCGGCTACGCCGGCTCCGGCGCCCACGACGGTGGCGTGGCCAGCAGGTCCTCCGGCGCGCTCAGCCGCCACGCCTCGTAGACCAGTTCGGCCAGCTCGTCGGCCTCGACCCCGGCCAGATGCACGACGACCCAGCCGAAACCGCCAGCGGTGAACTGCTCCTCGAACACGTCCGGCCGCTCCGACACCAGCGCCCGCTGCTCGGACAGCGTCTGCTTCAGCCCGACCGTCTGGGTACGCGGCCAGTAGTAGCCGAACCGCTTGCCGCGCACGCTGTAGGACGTCCAGTCGCGCCCCTGTCCCTGCTCGATCTCGTCGAGCGAGTCGACGAGCCGGTGGAAGTCCTCGCTGCTCGCGCTCATCCGGCCCTCCGCTCCACGATGCGCCGCATGTTCCGCTCGCCCCACTCGCCGAGCGGTACGAGGGCCTCGTTGAGCGTCGCGCCGAAGTCGGTCATCGAGTACTCCACCTTGGGCGGCACCTGCTGGTGCACCTCGCGGTCCACCAGCCCGTCGGCCTCGAGCTGACGCAGCTGCTGGACGAGCATCTTCTCGGTGATGCCCGGAACCTCCCGCCGCAGCTCGCCGAACCGCAGCCTGCCGTGCTCGGCCAGCGCCCACAGGATGAGTGATTTCCACTTGCCGCCGACGACGTCGAGTGCCGCGTCGAGACCACAGGAGTACGGGCCGTGGGCCGTCATGCTGGATCCTTACCTGAGGGTGGGTATCTGACTTCGAAGTGGGTACTTGCCGGATCATACGGTGCCGTCGAGGGTAGCGGTATGAGACGTTTTGGGGTCATCGTGATGCCGGACGCGCCGGCAACCCAGCTGACGGCACGGTTCCGCCGCATCGAGGAACTCGGATTCGACCAGCTCTACCTCGCCGACCACATCGGCGACTTCCGCGACCTCTCCGGCCCGTTCCTCGACGGCTGGAGCCTGCTCGCCGCCGCGGCCGTGCAGACGTCGCGGATCGCGCTCGGGCCACTGGTGAACAACCCGATCCTGCGCGAACCCGCCGTACTCGCCAAGCAGGCCATGACGGTGGACCAGTTGTCCCGCGGCAGGCTTGAACTCGGCCTGGGCGCCGGTGTCTTCGAGTCCGACCACCAGGCCGTCGGCTCACGGCCGTGGCCGGTGCGGGAGCGGGTCGGCCGGTTCGCCGAGTACACGGCGATCGTCGACGGAATCCTGCGTGCCGACGGCAAGCCGTTCACCTTCGAGGGCGACTGGTACCGGGTGCGGGACGTGCCGACCGCGCCGGGGCCGGTGCGGCGGCCGCCGATCATCGTCGGCGGCCAGGCGCCGACCCTGCTGCGGGTCGCCGCGGAGCGAGCCGACATCTGGAACTCCAACGGGCAGTTCGGGGCGCCGGTCGACGAGATCGTCGCCCGCACGCGGGAGCAGAACGCGCGGCTGGACGAGCTGTGCCTCGCGGCCGGCCGCGACCCGTCTACGCTGCGGCGGCAGTTCCTGCTCTGGGACACCACCGATCCGCTGGCACCGGGTGCCTCGCTGGAAGACCTGGTGGGCCGGCTGAGCGAGGCGGGCATCGAGGCGTTCGTCCTGGGCTGGCCGGAGACCCCACGGCAGGCGGAGAAGTTCGAGCGGCTGGCGGCAGAGGTCATCCCGGCGCTGCGCTGACCGGATGTGACATCGGATGGGAACCTGTCAACACTCGCCCGCGTCGGATGGGTACTTTCGACGCGAAGGGGGAAGGCCGTGGGGTTTTCCGTGGAGCCGGAGGCCGTCTGCGCTCTCGGCAATCTGGTGGCGCGGGCGGGTGACGCCGCGGACACTTACCGGGTCTGGTTCGACCGGGTGGCCGGTGACGGAAGTGGCCAGGACACCGAACACGGTGAGGGATTCCTGGCCCAGATCTGGCCGAAGCTCGACGAGTGGCAGGAGATGTCGCAGAGCCTGGCCCGGTCCGCCGTGGGGCTGGCCGGCACCGCCGGGACCGAACTGTGCTGCGCCGGGTGCTGGTACTCGGCAGTCGACAAGCGCGTGGCCGAGCGGCTGGACGGGATCCATCCGGAACCGGACGCCGCACCGGTTCCGCCGGACGACGTGCCGGGCCCCGGCGAGGCGAGGAAGTTCCGGGACGCGCTGCCGGTGGGCTACGCCGGGCCCGACCAGCACAAGCTCGAGGACCCGTCGTGGTGGCCGGTCAAGGCATGGAAGGAGGCCGAGGAGCTCACCGGGCTGGGCGGGTCGCTCGGCGACGTCGCCGCGTTGATCAAGGTCCTGACCGGTAGCGACAAGGACTTCATCGAGATGCTCGGCGACGCCCTCGTCGGCGACTGGAGCGTGCTGCAGAAGCAGGCCGTCGTCTACGCCGACGCCGCAGAGGGATTCGGGAAGATCGCGGTCAACATCAAGCACGGCCAGTACGGGATCCAGGAGCCGTGGACAGGGGAGGCCGCCGACCGGGCGAAGAACTGGCTCGCCGCCTACCACTCCGCCGTCACCCAGCTCGCCCAGTACTTCGACCATGCGAGCCAGGTGATCCAGGCACTGGCGCAGACGGCCTACCACCTCATGCAGACGATCCGGCACAGCGTCAGCGCCGCGATCGACATCGCGTTGCTGATCCTCGCCGAGGGCAAGACCATCGCACTGAAGTCGGGCGAGGACCTCGTCGAGGTGATCCAGCATGTGCTGGCGAGCCTCGGTCGCGGCGGCAACATCATCGAGTTCCTCGAGAACCGCGACCTCGTGCAACTGGTGCACCTGGTGCTGTCCTTCCTGGACGCGTTCGGTATCGCTCAGACGGCGGTCAGCACGCTGCTCGGCTGGGGCCACCAGATCGCCATGGGCGAGGCCTCGGCCAGGGCCGCCGGCATCACCATCGCCGCGGCGGAGCCGCCGCGGTGGCCGGAGTTCTACGAGCACCGCGACGCCGAGTGCCCTGCCAAGCGCGAGCGGGCTCGGTTGTGACCGGAGGGACCATGGACAACCCGTTCGAGACGGAACAGGGACAGCGGGCCCGCCAGACGATGCTGCGGCTGCTGGCCGCGACCGGTGGCCCCAGTGGCGACTTCGCCGCCGAGGTGGTCGCCGGGCGGCGGCAGCCGCACGAGCTGCTGGCACACGGTCCGGTGCGGGAGGAGCTTCTCGTGCAGGCACAGGGCTTGTCGCGGCTGATCGACGCGTTGCCCGCCGAGGTGCGGCAGCGGCTGGCCGCCGAGGCGTGGGCCGGACTGGAGCAGCAGGTCGCCGAGCTGGCCACCATGGACGCCGAGACCGTCGAGGCGACCGAGGACGGGCTGCGGGAGCTGGCGGCCCGCGCGGCCGACCGGGAGAGCCCGGCCGCGGCGGACCGGGACCCCGGCGACGATGACGACGGCTGGTACGACCGGCCCTACCTGGAGCAGGTCTGACGCTCAGCCGTTGAGGCGCCTGTCCAGATGGGTCAGCGTGGTGCCGAGCGCCACCGCGTAGACGCTGATCCGGCGGGCCCAGCGGGCGAACGTCCCGTCCCGCACCGCCGCCACCGGAAGCGGCAGCGTGAGCGCCACCAGGTCCAGGACGAGGTCGTGCACGATCCGCCGCGTCTGCGCGACGAGGACGCCGACGCTTTCGGTGATCTCGGCCAGCGCGGCGGAAATCGCGCCGAGCTGCCTGATGCCCTCGACGTTGTTGGCCATCAGGTTCCGGTGTTCCTCGGCCGCCGCCCCGTGCCAGCCGGGGATGTCGCAGGCGACGTGGTCCGCCAGCTCCACGGCCATGGCATGCAGTTCGTTCGCGATGTTGTACCAGGTCGCGGCATGTGAGGTGATGACGTGCGGCTTGCCGGTCAGCTGGTCCAGCACGTCCCGCAGCGGCTCGACGTGCTCGATGGTCCAGCCGAGACGGGCCGGGGCCGCCTCCGGTACCGGCGCCACGAGCGACGGCAGCGCCGCCAGCCGCACCGGGTCGGGTTCCGGGACCGAGGTGTCCGCTGCGTCGCACAGCGACACCCCGATGAGCCGGAGGTTCTCCTCGATGAACGCGAACAGCTCGTCCTGGCGGACGTGGCGGGCCCGGAACGACTCGGTGACCCACCGGCAGAGCAGCCCGCAGGCGCTGTCGTCGTCCGCGATCGACGCGCTGGCGTCCTTCACCGCGGTGAACCGCAGCCGGATGGACTCGACGTTGCCGGCGTGCCGGACGATCTGTCCGGCAGCCGTTGCTGGGGCTGGCACTACGGTGAGACGGTGCGCAGGGCTGTCTCGTTCCGGGTGCTCGGTCCGGTGTGCGCCGAGATCGGCGGGCGGGCCGTGCCGCTCCCGCGCGGCCGGGTACTGACGCTGCTGGCCGGTCTGCTGGCACGGGCGAACCAGTTGGTGCGTACCGATCAGCTGGTCCGCTGGCTGTGGGACGGCGACGGTCCGGACAACCCGAAGTCGGCGGTTCACACGATCGTGCGGCGGCTGCGGGACGTGCTCGGCGACGACGTCGTGCGGACCGTCGCGGGCGGCTACCGGCTGGACGTCGGCGCGGCCGACCTCGACCTGACGCGGTTCACCACGGCGGTGGCCCGCGCCGATGCCCTGGTGGCGGACGGGGACCTGCGTGGGGCGGCGGCGGAACTCCCCGCCGCGCTGGCGTTGTGGCGTGGCGACCCGTTCGACGGCGTGCCGTCGCGCCGGCTGCGGGACGAGGAGGGTGTTCCGCTCGCCGAGCAGCGGCTCGCCGCGCGCCTGCTGCTGGTGCGGGTGTGGTCGAGGCTCGGCGAGCACGCGCTCGCCGTCGGCGAGCTGAGCGCGTTGCGTGCGGAGTACCCGCTGCGGGAGGAGATCCGCGAGCTGCTCGTGCGTGCCCTGCACCAGGCGGGCCGCCGCGCCGAGGCACTCGCCGAGTACCACGACACCTGCCGGGTGCTCGCCGCCGAACTCGGCCTCGACCCGTCACCGTCGCTTCGCCGCCTGCACCGGGAGATCGTGGGCGCGGATTCGGCACCGCCCGCCCGGTTCCGCGGGCGTGACGCCGAGCTGGCTGAACTGGACCGGTTGCTGGGAGCGGAAGCCGGTGTCGTGGTGATCGTCGGCGCGCCCGGTGCCGGCAAGACGGCGCTCGCGCTGCACTGGGGAGACCGCGCGGCGGAACGGTTTCCCGACGGCAGGTTGTACGTCGACCTGCTCGGTGGCGCGGTGCGTGCGGGCGAAGCACTCGCGTGCCTGCTGACCTCACTGGGCGTGCCGGCCGGCCGGGTGCCGGAGGACGTCGACCGGGCGTCGGCCCTGCTGCGGTCGCTGCTGGCCCGGCGCCGCGCGCTGCTGGTACTGGACGACGCCGGGGCCGCCGACCAGGTGCGGCCGCTGCTGCCCGGGGCGACCCGCAGCAGGGTGATCGTGACCAGCCGGCAGCACCTCGCCGGGCTCACCGTCACCCACAGCGCGCGGCTGCTGCGTCTCGAACCGCTCACGCTTCCCTGACCTCGGCGAGGGCACGCGCGTGGACGAGCCGGTGGCCGGTCGCGCCGCTGATGGTGACCGCCGCCCGCGCCGCCTCCGCCGCGGCGTCCGCGTCGATGGCGCGCAGGACGGTAGCCCGGACGAGGTGGGCCAGCGCCGCCAGGCCCCGGCAGCCGACGCGGCCGGACAGGTCGAGCGCGCGCCCGAGATGGCCGAGCGCGCGGTCCGCGCGGTCTTCGGCCGCGGCGAGGCCGATCAGCAACTCGACCGTGGCGTACCCGAGCCGCGACCGCTCCGCGAGAGCCAGTGCCTCGGTCAGCTGAGCGGCCGCCGCGCCGGCATTGCCTTGGTGCAGCTCGACCATCGCCGTGACGTAGCGGGCGCCCGCCTGACTCGGCCGGTCGGCGGCGCTCTCGGCGAACCGCAGCACCCGGGCGGCGTGGTCGGCGGCGTCCGCGTGCCTGCCCTGATCGACATGGAGCCTGGCCAGGGACAGCTCCGCCCGCGCGGTGGCCAGCGGGTCCAGTCCGGACACCAGCGCGTAGGCCCGCAGCAGTGCCTCCTCGGCCTCGGCGAGGTTGCCGCGGTGGTGGTGGACCCTGCCGGTGGCCAGGAGTGCGGCGGCGACGCCGACGTCGTCGCCCGCGGCCACGGACTCGCGGAATACCCGGTCGGCGTAGTCCATCGCCTCGTCGAGCCGCCCGGCCTGCTCGGCGATCGTGCTGAGGTTGTGGAAGGTGAAGGCGTGCCGGTCAGTCAGTGTGAGCACCCTGCGGTGCTGCGCGGCGGCGGTGTCCAGGGAGCCGGTGTGCTGGTGGGCCATGCCCAGCAGCCAGCGGATCGCGCATTCACCGGTGGGCCAGTCCGCCTCGTCCAGGAGCGGAACGGCCCGTTCGGCGTGTGCGATCGCCTCGGCGTAGTCGCCGGTGCAGTGGTGCAGGTGGGCGAGACCGGCCAGCGCGGCGACCCGCGCGACGGCCGTGTCGGCCGCCGTGTACGCGGCCTCGGCGGCCGCACGCCAGGCTTCGAGCGGCCGGGCGGAGTGGAAGTAGGTGCCGAGCGTGAACGTGAGCTGCCAGGCGTGGGCACCGGATCCCGTGGCGGCGTCGAGGATCGTGGCGACGAGGTTGTCCTGTTCGGCGTCGAGCCAGCGTTTGGCGTCCCGCTGGTCGCGGGGCGCTGCCGGCCGCAGGCCGCAGGGGACCGGTGGCAGCGGCGCGTAGGCGATGGCCGGGTCGAGCGCGCGGATGGCGTTGTCGGTGCTGTGCAGATACCAGTCGTGCAGCCGCGTCCGCGCCTGGCGTAGTTCGGTGTCGCGGTCGGTGGCGTGTGCGCGTTCGGCCGCGTACTCCCGCAGCAGGTCGTGCATGGCGAACCGGCCCGGTGCGGTCTCGCGGAGGAGTTGTGCCGCCGTCAGCGCGTCGAGGTGCCGCCGGGTCGTGCGTGGTGCCGTCGCCGCGAGGGCGCCTGCCGCGGCGGCGCTGACGTCGGCACCGGGTGCGGTGCCGAACAGCCGGAACAGCCGCCGCGCCGGTGGCGGCAGCCGCTGGTAGGAGGCGTCGAACGCGGCCCGGACCGCCGCGTCCCGGTCGCCGGTCACCTCCAGCGCGTCCAGCCTGCCGTCGCGGAGTTCGTCGAGGTAGGCACGGGGTGACGCGTCCGGCCGGGAGGCGACGTTGGCGCCCGCGATGCGCAGCGCCAGCGGCAGGCGCCCGCAGAGTTCGCTCAGTTCGGGCAGGTCGGCGTGGCCGGCCCCGGTGGGAAGTATCCCGGCCAGGATCGCGACGGCCTCGCGGGCGGTGGGGACGTCGAGTGTCAGCCGGTTCGCGGGCAGCTGGTGCAGGCCGTCCCGGCTGGTCACGATGGTGGCGACGCCGGGGGTGTCCGGCAGCAGTGTCCGTACCTGGCCCGCGTTGGCGGCGTTGTCCAGCACGACCAGCATGCGCTTGCCCGCGAGTGTGCGGCGGTAGAGCGCCTCGGCCTGCCCGGGATCGGCCGGGATCCGTCCGGCTGGCACGCCGAGCGAGCCGAGAAGGTACCGCAGGGTGGCACCGGGCGTGCGGGGCTGGCCGGGTGCCCAGCCGCGGAGGTCGACGAACAGCTGCCCGTCCGGGAACCGCGCGGCCGCACGGTGCGCCCAGTGGACGGCGAGCGCGGTCTTGCCGACGCCGGGCGGGCCGGTGACGACGGCGGTTCCGCCCGCGTGCAGCCAGCTGTCCAATTGGGACAGTTCGCGGTCGCGGCCGCTGAACCCGGTCAGGTCGGACGGCAGTTCGGCAGGCGGCACGGTGGTCGCCGGTTCGCGGGCGACGTCGCCGAGAACGGACCGGTGCAGTTCGCGCAGCGCCGGTCCGACGCCGGTGGACAGCAGGCCGCTGATACGACGATATTCGGCCAGCGCCTCGGCGCGGCGGCCAACGTGATGGAGCAGGCGGATGAGGGCTTCGCTGAGGTCCTGGCGGGACGGGTGCTCCGCGGTCAGCCGGGCCAGCTCGGTGATCGCCGCGGCGCGGTCGCCCAGCGTGCGGGCCCACAGCAGGGTGGCCAGGACCCGCTCGTTCTCCAGCCGGGGCACGACCTCCCGCCGGAATCCGGGTGCGTCGACGTCGGCGAACGCCGGGCCGCGCCACAGCCCGAGCGCGAGCCCCGCCAGCCGGGCCGCCTCGCCGCGTGCACCCCGTTCCTCGTGGCGGCGCGCGGTGTCGGCGAGCGACCGGAACCGCAGCAGGTCCAGTTCCGCTGGGGTGGCCGGGACGGTGTAGCCGCCGGGCCCGGTGCGGACGACGTCGTGACCGACGCCGGCCCGCAGCCGCCGGACGGCGGTCTGGATGGCGCCGCGCGGATCCCTCGGCTCGTCGTCCCACAGCCAGCCGCGGAGCCTGCCCAGCGGCACCAGCTCGTTCGGCCGCGCCAGCAGGCAGGCCAGCAGTGCCGCCACGCGGCCGCGCGGCAACGCGACCGGCTCCCCGTCGACGACCACCCGCAGCGGCCCGAGAACCTCGAAGCTCACCCCCACCCGGAGGAGGCTAGTGGAACCTCTCCTGGGCGGAGAACTCGTCGAAGTAGTCATCATCGTCGGCCCACTCGCGGCGCCGGGTTGGTGGTGTGGTGGGGGCGGGCTCCGGCGGCTTCGTGAGCCCGAGGTCGGCCAGCTGTTCGGCGGTCGGCGGAGGCAGCGACTGGACGGACTGCGCTGCCGCTGCGACGCCGGGGTCGGTCAGGGCCTGGCCGCTGGCGATGTCGCGCCACGTCAGCTCGCCGGCCGCGATCCGGGCCTTGAGCTCCTGCCACTCCGGGGTGTGGAAGCGCGCGTTGGCGTACTTTTCCAGTCGCGCTACATCCTCGTCGCTGATCGGCTCCCGTGCGGCCTCCGCCTCCGCGATGAGGGCCTCGCTGTCGCGGACGACAGTGGTCACGTGGTCGGCGACAGCGTCGAGACTGCGTGCGGCTGCCTCCATCTCGGGTGTGTACCAGTCCTCGCTCATCAGCCGGTCCTCGACCGGATGGTCTTGGTGATGTCGTCGGCCTTGCCGACGACGTCTTTGCTTCGATTTTCGAGGTCGGAGAACTTGGTGTTCAACCCCGCCCCCTTGCTGGTGATTTCGCCATAGCTCTGCTGCACCTGCTCCAGCGTGCCGACAGAGGGGATCTTGGCGACAGCGTCCTTGAATTCGACGAGCGTGTCGAGGTACGCGCGGGCAGCGTCGACGAGCAAGCTCATGGAGTCCCGGAGCTGGCTGAGCTTCCGAAACGCAGCGAACACCTCTTCGAGATTTTCATGCAGTGTCTTCACGTCAGTGAAGATGTCGGCCACGTACTCGAAGAGCGTGCGGACCCATCCGACCCCTGGGATCAGTCGCTTTACGACGAGGTCGCGCACCATCCTGAAAATGTTGACGATCTGGTTCGCTGCCGCCGTCGCGATGGTTCGAGCCAGGTCGCCGATTCTGGCGAAGCCGCTGCCGATGAACTCGCACACTTTGCCGCCGACGAGTGCGGCACCCCTCGTCCAGTAGGTCTCGACAAAACGTTGCATGGCTTCGGCTGCCGGGCCGTCCCAGAGTTCGGCGGCGACAAGCTTGGTCAGGTTGCCGCCGAGGTTGCCGGCGAACTGGGCGAACATCGTCCCGACCTTCTGCCATACGACGCCGTTGACCTCGATGCTGAGATAGTTTCCGGAGAGCGGCTCGACAAGGCTTTCCAGGAAGCCTCCGCCGCCACCCAGGTTGAACTGTCGCCACGCCCAGTCGACAGTCGCCACTATCGGGTCGCTTTGGATGTTGAGCTCTTTCTTGAAGTTCATATCCGGACGCTCGACCTGGAAGGTCGTCAGCTGCGTTACATGGAAGGCGGATGTACCTACGCCATCCAGCTGCTGATCTTCCTTGGGAATGGCCACTACTTGCGCTCCTTACGGTCCCGGGGGTTGCCGTCCTTCGGCTCCTTCTCCGGAGGCTTGATCACCTCCGGTGGTTTGCCGACGACGCTTGCCGGTGAGAGATACTTTTCGTACTCGCCTCGCCACCACTTCTCAGTGCGTTCGAGTACCGTCCGGTGATCGGCATCGGCCCCTTGGACAGCTCTCGCCGCATCGAGCAGACGGTCGCCGAGCTCGCACAGCTTCCTGCGCATCTCCTCGAACACCGGTGTGACTACCGCGTTCCTGGCCGTGTCGCAGAGGTCACCTATGGGCGAGAGCAGAGTGCGTTTGTCGTCAGAGTTGAAACCGTGCTTGTTGAGTCCCTCGTCGACGACGAATCTCTCGATCACGGGCAGCGTCAGGCGTGCCTCGGCGCCCAGATAGACGGCGAAGTCCCTGACCTGGGCCGGATCCATCCGGAATCCGTTCATTCGCTCGAAACCTCTCTCATAGCTCGCGGTCGGGCTGCTTCAGCTCGCCGATGGTTTCCGGGGTGACGGTGCCGTCGGGGAGGAACACCTCGGCGTGCCGCTCGTCGATCAGGTAGTCCGGGGTCTTGCGTTCCTTGTCCTCCTCGCCCTTGCCGCCGGCCCCCGGGGCGCCGCCGAACGGGCCGAACTGGCCACCGGCTCCCCGGCCACCCGCGGCGCCGGCCCGTGCGGCGCCCGCGCCGTCGAGGCCGCGGGACAGGCCGCCGGCGCCGGTTCCCATACCGCCCGCCCGGCCCGCGCCGGAGCCGGACCCCGCGGACGTACCCCCGGGCATCCCGCCGCCGGGGCCGCTTCGGCCGGCCCCCCACGAACCGGCCGCGGCGGCACCCGGGTCGGCGCGGCCCGTGCCGGGGAGCGGGCCGTCCGAAGTGGACCGTGCTGGGCGGTAACCGGTGTCCGGCCGGACACCGGCCGGGGTGGTGGTGTCGCCGGGACCGGCCGGCTGGGGGAACCGGCCGGTCCCGGGGCCCGGCCGGGTGTCGCGCCACTGCCCGGGTGGCCGGCGTGGCGGGTGGGATCCCGGCGGGGTTCCTGGGGGTGTTCCCGGAGGCACCACGGGCGGTGGCACCACCGGCGGGGGCGTCACGGGAGGCACCACAGGTGGGGTAGGGGGTGGCGCGAGCCCGGGGACGCCGGGCGGCGGGCTGAAGGCGGGTGTGGTCGTCGCGGTCGCGACCGTGGCGTCGAACTCGGTCACGACCCGCACGGCACGCTCGCGCGCGGCCTCGGCCCGCTCGTAGTCCTGCCACACCTGGTTCATCGACCGCCAGTAGGTGACCGGGTTGTCGATCTCCGACAGGCGGTTGAGTTCGTCGTCCAGCGAGAACGCCACCGGCGGGTTGTCCGCGAGCTGCTTCTGCGCCTCGTTCAACGCCTGCGAGTGGATCTGCTGCTGGTTACCGGCCAACTGGGCGCCGCGCCCGGCCTCGCCGACCCAGCGCGCCAGCCCCGCCGTGTAGGCGCGGGCCGCGTCGCCTGCCGGGCCACGCCACTCCTGCTCGGAACGGTTGATCGCCGCGGCGAGGGTGTGCTGGAACCCGGCCAGCGCGTTGCCGACCTCGACCCACTTCTCGGACTGGATCGACACCGCGACCGGATCGGCGTCGGTGTTCAGCAGCCGGTCCAGGTCGTCGTGGAACATCCAGTCGTAGTGCGCGAACGGCGGCTCGCCGGGATCGCGCAGGGTGAGCCCGTCGGCCAGCCGGATGCTGTCGGCCTCGACGGTCTCCTGGTAGCGCTGGTTGACCTCGCTGTCGAGCAGATCGTCCAGGCAGGACTCGGCCCAGCCGCCGCGGGCCTGCTCACCGACCCGCGCGCTGATCTCGGCCCGCAACTGGTGGCCGGACGGGATCCAGGTCTGCGTGGGACCGACGTAGTAACGCGACGCGGGGTCGGTCGTCAGGTCACGGGGATTCACGGTCACCCCCGGTCCAGGCCGGGAACGCCGCACCGGAGCCCGGCCCGGTCGTCGGCTTCCTCGTACGCCCGCATCGCCCGTTCGAACGCGGCTTCGGCGTGGGGCAGCAGGTCACGCAGCTCGGTGAGCCTGGTGAGGAACCCCTCGGCGTCGGCCGCGGTGTCCATCAGCACGCCGCCCGCCCACTGCCCGGCGGTGGACTCGCTCAGCTTCGGCCGTTCGGTGAGCACGGCGAGGTCGGCCAGCGTGCTGTCGCTGAGGTAGTCCCGCAGCGTCCGGATCCCGTCGAGCAGCTGCCGCGCCGTGGCGGGGTCCACCGCGAACCCGCCACCCGCGGCCTGTTCGGCCAGTGCCTTCGCCTGTCCCAGCAATCCCGTCATCAGCGCACCCCCGCGAACTGGACGTCGTCGACGGCCGCCCGCAGCACGCGAGCCAGCCCGGTCTGGTCGGCCGCCGTGTACACGACGGCGTTTCCGGCCTGCTCCACCAGGTAGCGGCCGTGGTCGGTGTCCACCCAGGACAGCCGCCTGCCGGTGACCCGCGCTCCCGCCCGGCCGACGCCGTCGACCGCGGCGAATCCGGCTTCCCGGTGTGTTCCGCTCAGCAGCAGGGCAGCGGAGTCCGGCTCGCGGCGGGCCGTGGTCCAGCCGCCGGCGGCGACCGGCGACGAACCGAAGAACTCGTCGTCGTGCTCGGCTCCGCGGTCCGGTGTCACCGGGACACGCACCTCGGCGGGTCCGGTGCACCGGGGCGCGGCTGGAAGTTCGCCGACGAGAACGGCGACGATGTCCTCGTCGTCATAACACTCGAAGCTCAGCTCGTCACCCTGCTGCCGCACGGTCACCGCGTCCCGGCCGTCGGTCAGTCCGAGCAGCCGGAACCGGGCACCCGCCAGCCCGACCGACACGCGAGCGCTGCCGAACAGCCGGATCGCCTGCCGCACGTGCGGGTTCAGCTCCCCGGCGACGGACAGACGTCGCGCGGCGAGATCGTCGATGACGATCCTGAGCACCGCGGCCAGCCGGGCCGGGTCGGCTGGCAGTGCGGGCGGATCGAGCGGGAACCGGCGCAGGTCGGTACCGAGCGCGCGGCCGGCCATCGCGGCCTCCACGGTCGTCAGGGTGAATCCGAACAGGTGAGTCATGGCCGTGCTCAGCCGTCCTCTCGCATGCCTGCGGCGGTTTCCTCCACCTCGCGCAGGATCGCCTCCCGCTCGCCGGGGCCGATGTAGCGGCCGCGGATCATGACGCCGTGGATGGCGGTGGTGTTCGTGATGTCGGCGATCGGGTCACCGTTCAGCACCACGAGGTCGGCGTCGTAGCCGGGCGCGATCCGGCCCGACCGGGTGCCGAGGAACGCCGCGGGCTCGACGGTCGCGGCCCGCAGCGCGGCCCGCGTGCTCAGGCCGGCCTCGGTCAGCAGCCGCAGCTCGTCGTGCAACCCGAACCCGGGGAACACCGCGGGGCAGCCGCCGTCCGTCCCGGCCATGATCGGCACCCCGGCCTTGTGCATCGCGCCGACCAGCCGCAACCGGTGCTCGAACACCTCCGCCCAGTCGGCATCCTGCTCGGGGGTCCGGCCCTTCAGATAGATCTCGTCGAGCACGGTGTCCAGCGCCCGCAGCTGGCCGGGCGGGAGGTAGCGCCGCCGGGGATCGTCCCGGTCGACGGTCCTGGCGTTGTCCAGACCCCGGTACATGATCAGCGTGGGCACCTGCCGCGCCCCGAACCCCGCCAGCCGGTCGAACAGCGCGGCCGCCTTGTCCGCGTCGAACGTCCTCCCCGCCCGCAGTTCCAGCGGGTGGGTCTGGTTCAGCCAGCCGTTGTAGTCGCCCTCGCCGAGCTGGAACTCGTCCAGCCGCGCGCGTATCTCGGCCTCCCGCCGGGACGCGCCGTACATCGTCCAGGTGAGGTGCTCGAAGCTGCGCTGCCCGAGCGTGACGGCCTCGGCGATCGGAACGTGGTCCGGGCAGTGGCCGGCGTAGTGGGCGTCGTGCCTGCGCACCTCGTCGGCGACGGCACGCAGCGCGCGCCGGGGCAGCCGGGTGTACACCTTGACGAAGTCGGCGCCGGTGGCAAGCTGCTCACGGACCGCCGCCCGGGCGTCCCGGTCGCCGGTGACCTGGACGACCTCGACCAGATCGGGGTCCCACAGCGTCGGGCGGCCGTCGATGATGCGGCTGGCGATAGTCGAGCGCGGTCCGAGCAGGGTGCCGGCTTCGGCACACCGCCGCCACTCGTGCAGTTCGGGCGTACCGGACATCTCCCGCACCCTGGTCACCCCGTTGACGACCAGCAGCGGCAGGTCGATCCGGGCGAACGAGCTGTGCTGGTGCATGTCGGCCAGCCCCGGGATGACGTACCGGCCCCGTAGGTCGACGACCTGCGCCCCCTCGGGCGCGGCGAGTTCGCTCGCCGGCCCGACCCGTTCGATCCGCCCACCGCGCACGACGATCGTGGTGTCGTGCCGGTGCGGTCCGTCGGGATCGACAACGATGCCGCGCGTGAACGCCACCGTTTCGGTATTTCCCACCGCACGCCCCCTCAGCTGCTGCTCGCCGAGACGCTAGCGGGGGGTCACTGACAGTTCGCTTTCACTCGACCGGCATCCGTTGTGACCGGCGTCACGCGTGCGGAGCGATGAGTCCGCGGCACCGGCCTGGTCCAATCCAGCGGCACGAATACAGGAGGTCCACGTGAGCCAGCTGCTGAAAGTCCAGAACTTCACCGTCTCCAGTGACGGCTTCGCCGCGGGGGAGAACCAGACCCTCGAACGGCCGTTCGGCCACGCCGATCCCCAGGAGATGTTCACCTGGGCGGGCGCCACCGCGAGCTGGCCCAACCGCACCGACCCGGGCGGCAGCCGCGGCCTGGACGACTACCTCACCCGCGACTTCGCGCACAACATCGGCGCGGAGATCATGGGTCGCAACAAGTTCGGCCCGCAGCGGGGCCCGTGGACCGACCACGAGTGGCAGGGCTGGTGGGGCGACGAGCCGCCGTTCCACACACCGGTGTTCGTCCTGACCCACCACGAACGGCCGTCGTTCACCCTGTCCGACACCACGTTCCACTTCGTCAACGCCGACCCGGCCACGGTGCTCGGGATGGCGAAGGAGGCGGCGCAGGGCAAGGACGTCCGGCTCGGCGGCGGCGCGACCACCATCCGGGAGTTCCTCGACGCCGACCTCGTCGACACCCTGCACGTGGCGGTGTCGCAGAAGGTCGAGCTCGGCTCCGGGGTGCGGCTGTGGAAGTCGCCGGACGAGCTGCTGGACCGGTTCCACCTCGACGTGGTGCCCAGCTCCAGCGGCGTCGTCCATCACCTGTTCTGGCGCAAGTGACGAGAAGGGGACCCCGGCGGCACCGGGGTCCCCGCGCTCGTCGTGATCAGACTCCGGCGACCTGGTTGATCCAGTCGCGGTAGCGGGTGATGTTGGTGTAGGCGGTGTTGTTCGAGCGGTCGCTGGTGGACGCGACGCCCACCTGGCGGCCCGAGGCGAACATCGGGCCGCCCGAGTCACCGCCGGCGGTGATGCCGTCGATGCGGTTGGCACACACCGCGATGCCACTGAGGTAGTCACGGCAGGAGACCGAGTTGACCCGGACGTTGGCGTACTTCAGGTACCGCGACTGGCAGTTGATCTCCGAGCCGCACCGGCTCGTCGCGCCCCAGCCGTAGACCTGCACGGTCTGCCCGACCGACACGTCGCTGGTCGTGCCGAGCGGGGAGTAGGTGGCGTTGACCGAGGTGCTCAGCGTGGCGATGGCCAGGTCGGCCGAGCCGGGGTAGCGGGTGATGGAGCTGGCGGTCGCCATCGTGCCGCCGGTGGTCTGGTCGAGGCTGCCGATGCGGAAGGTGTAGGTGCCGCTGCTGCTCACGCAGTGCTTGGCGGTGAGGATGTGCCGCGGCGTGATGATCGTCGCGGAGCAGGTCTGCCTGCCGTTGACGAACAGCCGTGCCGCCCACGGCCCGCTGGTGGCCTGGTGGCCGCCGATGATGAACGGCTGGACCTGGTCCGATCCCTGCGGTTCCTGGGTGGCGAGTGCGGTTGGTGCGGTCAGCCCGAGCAACGCCAGCAGCGCGCTGCCCAGCAGGACGGCGAGAGAGCGCAGTCTCATGTTTCCGGCTCGATTCTGCGGCACGGGTCGCGGCCGCGTGGGGAGGGGAGGGGCGGCTCAATTCTGTGAGCGGAAATCCGGGCCCTGGAACCGACGAAAGTCTCCTGGTCCAGACCAGTGGTACCTATTCTGGTCCGGCTCGACGCATGCCGGTCAGCTGCGCAGTCAGCACCGTTGATCCATTCGGCCGAGTGGCCCGGGAACGGGGGCGCGTGATGGACTGCGGGCGTGCCGCACACCGCCGAACACCGGGACACCACCGATCCACTGCGTGACTACCGGGACCGCTTCCTGCCCGCCGGCGACGACGTGATCGCCTACCTCGACGGCAACTCGCTCGGCCGCCCGCCGAAGGCGGCGCTGGAGAAGATCCAGTACCTGGTCGGGCAGCAGTGGGCGGGACGGCTGATCCGCGGCTGGGCCGAGGGCTGGGTGGACCTGCCGACCCGCCTCGGCGACCGGCTCGGCGAGGCGGTGCTCGGGGCCGCGCCGGGACAGGTGGTGCTGGGGGAGTCGACCTCGGTGTGGCTGTACAAGGTGCTGCGTGCCGCCATGGCGATGCGGCCGGACCGCCGCGAGATCGTCACGGACCGCCGCAACTTTCCCACCGACCGCTACCTCGTCGAGGGCATCGCGGCCGAACTCGGCGGCGAGGTCCGGTGGGTGGACGACGTGAGCGAGGTGCCCGGCGTGCTGGGCCCGCGGACGGCGGTGGTGACGCTGAGCCACGTCGACTACTGGTCGGCCCGGATCGCCGACCTTCCCGGAATCACCCGGCAGGCCCACGAGGCCGGTGCGCTGGTGGTCTGGGACCTCTGCCACAGCGCCGGGGTCCTGCCGCTGTCGCTGGACGCCCACGGCGTCGACTTCGCCGTCGGCTGCACCTACAAGTTCCTCTGCGGTGGCCCCGGCGCGCCCGCGTTCGCCTACGTCCGGCGCGACCACCAGGGCGCGGCGCGGCAGCCGATCTGGGGCTGGTTCGGCCGCCGCGACCTGTTCGAGATGGCGCAGGGCTACGAGGGACAGCCCGACGTGCGCGGCATGCTGTCCGGCACGCCGCCGGTCGTCGGGCTCGCCGGGGTGGAGGCCGGTGTCGAGCTGGTCGCCGAAGCCGGCATCGGCCGGATCCGGGAGAAGGCGATCGCGCTCACCGGCTACGCCGTCCAGCTGTTCGACGACTGGCTGGCGCCGCTCGGGTTCGAGCTGGGCTCACCCCGGGACGCGGCCGTGCGCGGTGGTCACGTGACGATCCGCCACCCCGGTGCCCGCGAACTGGCGCCGAAGCTGATCGAGGCGGGCGTGCTGATCGACTTCCGCGCCCCGGACGGCATCCGGCTCGGGCTGTCCCCGCTGAGCACCGGCTTCGCCGAGCTGCGTGACGCGATGGACGTCCTCCGCCGGACGCTATCCTGAAGTGGAGCCAGGTTCCGGAAAGGAGGCGGCTGTGGCCCGCACGAAACGCGCCGACGCGGTGCGCAACGAGCAGAAGCTGCTCTCCGCCGCCGCCGAGGTGTTCGTCAGCGCCGGAGTCGACGCGCCGATCCGCGAGATCGCCGCGAAGGCCGGCGTCGGCATGGGGACGATCTACCGGCACTTCCCGACGCGGGCCGACCTCATCGTCGCCGTGTTCCGGCACCAGGTCGAAGCCTGCGCCGAGGCGGGCCCGGCACTGCTGGCCGCCGCCGGCTCGCCGTTCGAGGCCCTGCGGCAGTGGATCGACCTCTTCGTCGACTTCCTGGTCACCAAGCACGGGCTCGCCAACTCGATGCGGTCGGACAGCGGCGGCTTCGCCGCGCTGCACACCTACTTCCTGGACCGCCTGCTGCCGGTCTGCGAGCGGCTGCTGGACGCCGCGGTCGACGCCGGCGAGGCCGTGCCGGGAACCACGCCGCTGGAACTGATGCGCGGGGTCGGCAACCTCTGCATCGGACGCGACGACGATCCCGGCTACGACCCGCGCCGGCTGGTCGAGCTGCTGCTGCGCGGGCTGGCCGCTCAGCGGGCCACGTCGTAGACCAGCTTCTGGATGCCGTTGCCGTAGGACTCGCTCTCGACCAGCGTCAGCATCTGCTTGTCCTTGTCGGTGTCGCTGAACAGCCGCTTGCCCGCGCCGAGCAGGACCGGGAAGACCAGCAGGTGGTAGCGGTCGATCAGGCCGGCGTCGGACAGGTTGCGGTTCAGCGTGGCGCTGCCGTGGATGATGATCGGGCCGCCCTCGGTCTCCTTGAGCCTGGCGACGTCGTCCAGCGAGCGCAGGATGGTGATCTCACCCCAGTTGGTCACCAGGTCCTCCTCGCGCAGCGTGGTGGACACGACGTACTTCGGCATCGCGTTGTAACCGGCGAACACCTCGGTCATGCCTGGCCACACCGGGGAGAAGCCCTCGTAGCTGACCCGGCCGATCATCATCGCTGTGGCTTCCTCCTGCTCACGGCCCTTGATCTCGTAGGCGGCGTCGTCGGACGGGATGTCCTTGAACGTCCAGCCCGTGCTGCGGTGGCCGGGCTCGCCGCCCGGTGCCTCGACGACGCCGTCGAGCGAGACGAAGGCGGTGGTGATCAGGGTGCGCATGGCTGGCTCCTCGGTGGTTCCGACGCTGTTGTCGTCAGTGCGTCGAACGGAAGCTACCCGATTCGACATCCCGCCCGGGGCCGTTTGCCGCCGGACCGGCGGGGTAGCCGACGGATCGGACATTCCGCTGCACAGGGAAGGTGGACGACGTGAAGGCTCTGGCCTGGCACGGCCGACGTGACGTTCGGGTCGACTCGGTACCCGACCCGCAACTGCGCAAGCCCGACGACGTGATCGTCCGGATCACCTCGACCGGGCTGTGCGGCTCGGACCTGCACCTGTACGAGGTGCTCGGCCCGTTCCTGGATCCCGGCGACATCCTCGGCCACGAGCCGATGGGGGTCGTCGAGGAGGTGGGCAACGACGTCAACGCGGTGCAGAAGGGCGACCGCGTCGTCGTGCCGTTCAACGTCTCCTGCGGCAGCTGCTTCATGTGCGGGCAGGGGCTGCACTCGCAGTGCGAGACCAGTCAGGTCCGCGAGCGCGGGACCGGCGCGTCGCTGTTCGGCTACACCAAGTTGTACGGCCAGGTGCCCGGCGGGCAGGCCGAGTACCTGCGTGTGCCGTTCGGCAACACCCTGCCGATCAAGGTCCCCGAGGGCCCGGCCGACGACCGTTACGTGTTCCTCTCCGACGTGCTGCCCACGGCGTGGCAGGCCGTCGAGTACGCGGCGGTCCCGCCGGGCGGCAGCCTGGTCGTGCTCGGCCTCGGCCCGATCGGCGACATGGCGGCGCGGATCGCGCTGCACCGGGGCGCGGGTGAGGTGATCGGCGTCGACCGCGTGCCCGAACGCCTGGCCAGGGCCACCGCGCGGGGCGTGCGGACCGTCGACCTGGACGAGCACCCCGACGACCTGGCCCAGGTGATCAGGGAGATGACCGGCGGACGGGGACCGGACTCGGTCATCGACGCCGTCGGGATGGAGGCACACGGGTCGCCGGTGGGCAAGATCGCGCAGCAGGTCGTCGGCCTGCTGCCCGACCCGATCGCGGCCAGGCTGATGGAGCGCGGCGGGCTGGACCGGCTGAACGCGCTGTACCTGGCCATCGACATCGTGCGCCGCGGCGGCACCATCTCGCTGTCCGGCGTGTACGGCGGGATGGCCGACCCGATGCCCATGCTCACCCTGTTCGACAAGCAGATCCAGCTGCGCATGGGGCAGGCCAACGTGCACCGCTGGGTGGACGACATCCTGCCGTTGCTCACCGACGAGGACCCGCTGGGCGTCGACGACTTCGCCACCCACCACCTGCCGCTGGACGAGGCGCCGCGAGCCTACGAGATGTTCCAGAAGAAGCAGGACGGCGCCGTCAAGGTGCTGTTCCGGCCGTGAGGCGGTGTCATTCCTCCCGCATCCGGGCACGCAGCTTGCGCAGCGTCTGCGACAGCAGCCGGGACACGTGCATCTGGGAGATGCCGATGCGCTCGGCGATCTGGGTCTGCGTCTGGTTGCCGAAGAAACGCAGCATGAGGATGGTGCGCTCGCGGTCGGGGAGTTCTCTCAACAGGGGCTGGAGAGCTTCGTGGTTCTCCACGGCCTCCAGCCCCGACTCCTCGAACCCGAGGGTGTCGCCGAGGGACACGGTCTCCGAGTCGTGCATCACCGGCTTGTCCGTCGACACCGAGCGGTAGGCGTTGCCCGCCATCAGGCCCTCGGCGACGTCCTCGACGTCCATGTCGAGTTCCTTGGCGATCTCGCTCGGTGTCGGCGCCCGGCCCAGCCGCTGGGCCAGCGTGCCGGCGGCCTGGCTGGTCGCCAGGTGCAGTTCCTTGAGCCGCCGGGGCACGCGGACCGACCAGCCGGTGTCGCGGAAGTGCCTGCGTACCTCGCCCATGATCGTCGGAACGGCGAAGGAGAGGAAGTCGGAGCCCCGGTCGGGCTGGAACCGGTCGATGGCGTTGATCAGCCCCAGGCGGGCGACCTGGACGAGGTCGTCGTGTGGCTCACCACGTCCGGAGAACCGGCGGGCGACGTGCTCGGCCAGCGGCAGGTACTCGGTCACTAGGCGGGTCCGCACCGTTTCCCGGCGCGGATCGCCGGGGGGCAGTGAGTGGAGTTCGTCGAACAGCTCGGCACAATGTTCGTACGTCGTCATCCGGCGGCCACCTGACGCCGCTTGACCAGGCTGACCGAGGCCACACAGGAGCCGTCCGCGCCCGGCTCGGTGCGCAGTGACACGTGGTCGGCGACGGTCTGCATGACGTGCCAGCCGAATCCCGCTTCCCTGGGCGCCCGTTCCATGGACACCGGGGCGGTGACATGGATGCGCAACTCCTCCGCGGTCAGCGTGAACTGGCAGGTGACGTCGCCACCCGCCACCGCGGCGACGATCAGCGACGAGACCGCCTCGTCCACGGCGATCTTGAGGTCGGCGACCGAGTCGAGGTCGAAGTCGGCCTCGGTGGCAATCTGCTCGGTGAGCAGTCTGAGCAGCGACAGCCGTTCGGGCTCGGCCGGCAGGCGTAACTGCACCGGCCGCCGGATCGAGGTCGCTGTTCCCACGTCGCCCATGTGTTCGGGCTACCCCGTCGACCGACCGTCCACACGTGGCGAAGCCGGGTGTTTAGTTCTGTACACACTGGCAACCACTGCGTTCATGACCGCTTCCCCCGTACGCCCGTTACGCGTCCTGGTCTGGCACGTGCACGGATCGTGGACGACCTCGCTGGTCCACGGCGGACACACCTACCTGCTGCCCACGAGGTCGTCGGGCGACTGCTGGGGCCGTGGCCGGGCAGGCAGGCCCTGGCCGGAGTCCGCCGTGGAGGTGCCGGTCGAGGAACTGGCCCACACCCCGGTCGACGTCGTGGTGCTGCAGCGGCAGGAGGAACTGGAGCTGGTGCACCGCTGGCTGGGACGGCGCCCGGGTGAGGACGTGCCGGCCGTGTTCGTCGAGCACAACACCCCGAAGGGCGACGTGCCGAACACCCGGCATCCGATGGCCGACCGGCCGGACCTACCGGTCGTGCACGTCACCCACTTCAACAACCTGGTGTGGGACACCGGCACCGCGCCGGTGGTGGTGATTCCGCACGGGATCGTCGACCCCGGCGAACGCTACAGCGGCGAGCTGGAGCGGGCGGCCGTGGTGGTCAACGAGCCGGTGCGACGCTGGCGGGTCACCGGAACCGACCTGTTGCCGGCGTTCGCCAGGGCGCTGCCGCTGGACGTGTTCGGGATGGGCCTGGCCGATCTCGGGCGGCGTACCGGGGTGGGTGAGCCGCGGCTCACGCCGGTCGGTGACCTGGACACCGCGCGGCTGCACGAGGAGATGGCGCGCCGCCGGGTGTACCTGCACACGGCACGCTGGACCTCGCTCGGGTTGTCGCTGCTGGAAGCCATGCACCTGGGCATGCCGGTGGTCGCGCTGGCCAGCACCGAGGCGGTCCGGGCGGTGCCGGCGGAGGCCGGGGTCGTCTCGGCCGACGTCGCCGAGCTGACCTCCGCGCTGACCGAACTGGCCGGTGATCACGGGCTGGCCACCCGGATGGGCAAGGCGGCGCGGGAGTTCGCGCTGGACAACTACGGGCTGGATTCGTTCCTGCATGCCTGGGACGTGCTGTTCGAGCGGCTGCTGGACGAGTGGGAAGGAGTCCGATGAGGATCGCGATGGTCTCCGAGCACGCCAATCCGCTGGCGGCGCTGGGTGAGGTGGACGCCGGTGGGCAGAACCTGCACGTGGCCGAGCTGTCGGCGGCGCTGGTACGCGGTGGGCACGAGGTCACCGTCTACTCTCGCCGGGACGACCCGGAGGTCGAGCAGGAGGTGACCGCGCCGGCCGGGTACCGGGTGGTGCACGTGCCGGCGGGTCCCGCCGAACGCATCCCGAAGGACGAGATGTTGCCCTACATGGGCGAATTCGGCCGGTTCCTCGAACACGCCTGGTCGGCGGAGCGGCCCGACGTCGCGCACGCGCACTTCTGGATGTCCGGGCTCGCCTCGGTGCTCGCGGCCAGGAACTGCGACCTCCCAGTGGTCCAGACCTTTCATGCGCTGGGGGTGGTGAAGAAGCGGTACCAGGGGTCCGCCGACACGAGCCCGGCCGAACGTGTGCGGATCGAGCGGATGATCGGCAGGGAGGCCAGGCGGGTCGCGGCGACCTGCACCGACGAGGTGTTCGAGCTGACCCGGCTCGGCGTGCCGAGGGGACGGATGTCCGTGGTGCCGTGCGGGGTCGACCTCGACCGGTTCACCCCGTCCGGCCCGGTGGCGGACCGGGGCGCGCGGCACCGGGTCGTCTCGGTCGGCAGGCTGGTGCCACGCAAGGGTTTCGACACGATGATCACCGCGCTGAGCCGGCTGTCGGACACCGAACTGGTGATCGCAGGCGGTCCGCCCGCGGGCAGGCTGGACGACGACCCCGAGGCCATCCGGTTGCGGGAACTGGCCGGAAAGCTCGGTGTCGGCGACCGGGTCCACCTGCTCGGCCAGGTCGACCGCGCGGACATGCCGGCGTTGCTGCGCTCGGCCGATGCCGTGGCCTGCACACCGTGGTACGAGCCGTTCGGCATCGTGCCGCTGGAGGCCATGGCCTGCGGCACGCCGGTGGTCGCCACGGCCGTCGGCGGGCTGACCGACACCGTCGTGGACGGGGTGACCGGCGCGCTGGTCCCGCCAAGGGAACCGCGCCTGCTGGCGGCGGCCGTGGGCAGGCTGCTCGCCGACGACGCGTTGCGGGAGGGCTACGGCTTCGCCGGCGTCGACCGCGCCCAGGCGCGGTACAGCTGGGACCGGATCGCGCTGGACAGCCTGAAGGTCTACGAGCGCGTGCTGCACCCGGGCGCGCTGCCCGCCGCCGTCGCGGAATGAGTCAGCCGACGTAGCGGCGCGCCACCGAGGTGCGCTGCGGCTCCTCCAGCAGCCGCAGCCCGTGCTCGACGTGCGCGGGCACCACCCTGCGTTCACGCAGTACCCAGAGCACCCCGCGCAGCGCCTCGGTGACCGCTCCCAGCGTGGCCAGGTCGGCCGGTGCCGACAGCAGGACGGTCGCGCTGCGGCGCAGCGCACTGCGTACCGGCCTGCGCAGCCACAGTGTCCACAGCGTGTTGCGGATGCCCAGTGCCCGCCTGCGCCGGGGATCGCGGGCGGTGGACGGGCGGTGCGTGATCACCACGTCCTCCGCCCAGCACATCCACCAGCCCGCGGCGGCCAGGTCGAGTGCCAGCAGTTCCTCCTCGCCGCCCAGCCACATCCGTTCGCTGAACCCGCCGGCGTGCCGGAAGGCCGACACCCGCACCATCGACAGCCCGGCCATGATGCCGAGCAGTGCCGGGCCCGGCAGCCACTCGGGGCCGGGAACGGGGGAGTCCCGCAGCTCCGGGGTCAGCGGGTCCTCGGTCAGCTCCGGCTCGACCAGGCACCGCCCGGTCACCGACGCCAGCCCGGGATGGGCGTCGAGCAGGTCGGCGGCCCGGCTCAGAGCGCCGGGTTGCCAGACGGTGTCATCGTCGCAGAACGCGACGTACGGCGTGGTGACCTCGCGGACAGCGACGTTACGGCCCGCGCCACCGAGGTTGCGGTCGGCGGCGATCAGCCGTACGCCGGGGAACTCGGCCGCGACGGCGCGGGCGGTACCGTCGGTGGAGGCGTTGTCCACCACCACGATCGGTGCCGCGTCGGGCAGTGCCGTCATCCGCGCCAGCGTGCCGAGCAGCTCGGCCCTGCGGTTGTGCGTGATCACCACGACGGTGACCCTGGGTTCGTCCATCAGTGTCCGTGCTCCCTCTCCAGCAGCCGTACCTGCTGTTCCAGCCGGGACGGCAGTTCCCTTCGCTGGGCCAGCGCCGTGGGCAGCCGCCGCGCGGCCTGGCCGAACGCCTTGCGGGCCAGCGGGTCCGTGGCCGCGCGCCGCAGCACGTCGGCGGTGTGCGTCAGCGCGGTCCGGCGCGGCCTGCGCAGCCAGCTGATCAGCAGCCGGTTGCGTTCCTCCAGCATCCGCCGGTGCTCGCCGGGACGGCCGGGGCTCGGGTGGTGGCGGGCCCGTACACCGTCCACATGGCACAGTTGCCAGCCCGCCGCCGCCAGGTCGTAGGCGAGCAGTTTCTCCTCGGCGGCGAAGTGCAGCAGGCGGCTGAACCCGCCGACGGCGAGGTAGGCGTCCCGGCGTACCACGCTCGCGCAGGCGAGAAACCCCAGTACGGCCGGACCGGGCAGCCCGTCGGGGCGGCCGAGCGGGCTGGCCGCCATCAGCCGGGCCACCGGGTCCGGTTCACCGCGGGGGTTCACCACCGGGGTCGCGGCGATCAGTCCCACGCCGGGGTGTTCGTCGAGCACCCGCTCGGCCAGGGGCAGCGCGCCGGGTTCCCACCAGGAGTCGTCGTCGCTGAACGCGACGTACGGCGTCCGCGCGCCCGCGACGCCGAGGTTGCGGGCGGCCGCACCTTCGTTGCGGCGCAACGCCACCAGTTCGACGTCGGGATAGCGCGCCCGCACGGTGCCTGCGGTTCCGTCGGTGGAGCCGTTGTCGAGCACGATCACCGGTGGCCGGGGACGCAGTGCCCGCAGGTGGTCCAGCGTGCGGGTGAGCTGGTCGCGGCGGTCGCGGGTGGCGATCACCACCGTGATGCGTCCGGTCACCGGGATTCCTCCCGCAGCAGCGTGGCGAGGCGGCCGGTGAGCGTCTCCTCGGCGCGGCGGCGGTCGTCGGCCAGCCGGGCGGCCTCCGGCGAGCGGCACCAGCGCAGCCAGCCGTCCAGCTCACCGGCGCTGACCTGGCCGGCCGGCAGCAGCGCGGGCCAGCGCAGCGCGTGTGCCTGCGCGGTGACCTTGCCCCCGCCTGCCACCGGGTCGACGGCCAGCGCCGGCACGCCGGCCCGCAGTGCCAGCACCAGCCCGTGCAGCCGGGTGGTCACCACGGCGTCCATGCGGCGCAGGACGGCCAGGAACTCCTCCGGTGTCGACGGGTTGCGCCACTGGGCGGGGTCGACCCGGGAGTCCAGCTCGACGACCGCGCAGCCGTTGTCGCACAGCCACTTCCGGATCGTGTCGTGCACGGTGTGGTGCCGCCGTCGCTCGCCGTACTCGCGTTGTCCCGGCGCGAACACCGCGCCCACCACCGGGACGGGCTCGGCGGGCCCGCCCACACTGAGGTCCACTGTGGACTCGGTCGCGTCGTCGCGGGGCAGCACGTGGTGGAATCCGGTGACGGCGGGATCGGCCGGGTCGACGACGGACACCCCGACGGCGATCCGGCGGCACCGGGCGAACCGCCGGTGCAGCGCCCGGACCTGCTCGCCGTGAGCGGGCCCGCAGGCGAACACCAGGTGGCTGTAGGCGTCCGGGTCGACGGTGGCGAGGTCGGGGCCGCCGGGGTACAGGTTCGGACTGTGCACCTGGTCGGCCGGTACGCCCAGCGCCGCCAGCGCGTCGGCCACCCGGCGCATGCTCAGCAGGTCCCCCGCGGTGGCCTCGCCGTCGACGAAGCTGGGCCACCCGGTCAGCAACACGCGCATGCCGTGGCTCTACCCGGATCCGCGGCGGGGAAACGCGTTTGGCCGCCGGGGTGGCGGGTAGCCGCCGCGGCATGCGCACTGTGGTCACCGGAGGAGCCGGGTTCGTCGGGTCGCACCTGTGTGAGCGGCTGCTGCGGTCCGGTGACCGGGTGGTCTGTGTGGACAACCTGGTCACCGGCAGCAGGGACAACCTGGAGGCGTTCGACGGTCATCCGGCGTTCGAGTTCGTCGAGGCCGACGTCACCGAGGGCGTGCCCGTCCGGGGGCCGGTCGACCGGGTGCTGCACCTGGCCTGCCCCGCGTCGCCGCGGCACTACCTGGGAATGCCCACGCGGACCCTGCTCACCGGGTCGCTGGGTACCCAGCACGCGCTGGAGCTGGCGATGCGGCACGGTGCCCGCTTCCTGCTGGCGTCGACCAGCGAGGTCTACGGCGACCCGCTCGTGCACCCGCAGCCGGAAACGTACTGGGGCAACGTCAACCCGATCGGCCCGCGCAGCGTCTACGACGAGGCGAAGCGGTACGCCGAGGCGTGGACGTCGGCGTGCCGCCGTGAGTTCGGCGCGGACACGGTGATCGCCCGGATCTTCAACACCTACGGCCCGCGCATGCGTGCCGACGACGGCCGGATGATCCCGGCGTTCGTCGGCCAGGCGCTGGCGGGCGAGCCGCTGACCGTCCACGGTGACGGCACGCAGACCCGTTCGGTCTGTTACGTCGACGACACCGTGCGCGGGCTGATCGCGCTGGCCGGCAGCGACCTGGCCGGGCCGGTGAACATCGGCAACCCGCAGGAGCTGCCGGTGCGGCAGCTGGCCGGCGAGATCCTGGAGCTGACCGGCAGTACGGCGCGGTTGACCTACGTCGAGGCGGCCGAGGACGATCCGCGCCGCCGCTGCCCGGACATCGAGGTGGCGCGGACCCGGCTGGGCTGGCGCCCGCTGGTGGGGCTGCGCGAGGGCCTGGCCCGGACCGTGGACTGGTTCGCCGCCCGCACCGCGCCCGCCCTGGCCGACTGAGGTCCGCGGAGGCCGCTGCCGTGAAGGGGGCCCTCACGGCGTCTCATGCCGTGAGGGCCCCCGTCACGGCATGTCGGATGCCGGGCGCGGCCCGCCCCAAGCTCGTGAAGGCCACCTTCATTACGTGTGACGTGATGAAGGTGGCCTTCACGTGCTGTGGTCGTCGCCCGCCCGGCCAGGGAGAGTCGCTTCGGGCTGTAGGCGACTGACCGGCTGGGCGAGCCGATTGGTCCAGGTGGCGTTTGGAGTCGACTGCGCCGGGTAGCGGTATGGACGTAAGGCCCCAAGCCCCAGGAGGTGACCGGTGCGGATTCTCGGGATCAACGCCGTCTTCCACGACCCGGCCGCCGCACTCGTCGTCGACGGCCGGATCGTCGCCGCCGCCGAGGAGGAGCGCTTCAGCCGCCGCAAGCACGGCAAGCGGCCGGTTCCGTTCTCGGCGTGGGAACAACCCGAACTGGCCGCACGCTGGTGCCTGGACCAGGCGGGGCTGCGTCCCGGGGACCTCGACGCCGTCGGCTACTCCTACGACCCCGAGGTCGTCGACCACGGGCTCGGCGGGCTGGACCCGGGCTGGGAGGAACTACGCACGACGTTCGCCCGCCGCGCACCGCACTTCCTCGCCACCGCGCTACCCAGCCTGGACACCGGAATCGTCCGGTTCGTCCGGCATCACGTCGCGCACGCCGCGTCGGCCGGACTGGCAGCGCCGGTGGGCGACTCGGCGGTGCTGGTCGCCGACGGACGCGGTGAGGCGACGTCGTACCTGGCGGGGGAGTACCGCGACGGCAAGCTCGTCGAGCTGGCGGCGCAGCGGCTGCCGCACTCGCTCGGCCTGTTCTACGAGGAACTCACCGAGCACCTGGGTTTCGCGCGCTCCAGCGACGAGTACAAGGTGATGGCGCTGGCGTCCTACGGCACCCCGCGGTTCCTCCCGGCGTTGCGCAAGGCCGTGTACGCCACCGGCGACGGCGGGTTCCGCACCGATCCGGTCGACCTCGCGGGGTTCGCACCACGCCGCACCGGCGGCGAGCTGCTGCCCGAGCACGCCGACCTGGCCGCCTCGGCGCAGCAGGTGGTCGAGGAAGTGCTGCTGGACCTCACCTCCTGGCTGCACGAGCAAACCGGCCAACGGTCGCTCACGCTCGCCGGCGGCATCGCGCTGAACTGCGTGGCCAACACCCGGCTGCATGCCGAGGGCCCGTTCGACGAGGTGTGGGTCCAGCCCGCCGCCGGCGACGCCGGTACCGCCCTGGGCGCGGCCCTGCACCTGGCAGCCGAACTGGGCGAGCCCGTCGAACCGATGCGCGGGGCCGACCTGGGCCGCGGCTGGTCCGACGACGAGCTGGCCGGCTGGCTCGACCGGGCCAGGCTGCCCTACGAACGGCCGGACGACGTCGCCGCCGCCGTCGCCGAGGCACTGGCCGCCGACCAGGTGGTGGCCTGGTTCCAGGGCCGCGCCGAGTTCGGCCCGCGCGCGCTGGGGCACCGGTCGCTGCTGGCCCACCCGGGCCACGAACGCAACACCGAACGCCTCAACGAGGTGAAGGGCCGCGAGCAGTTCCGGCCGATCGCCCCGATGGTGCTGGCCGACCGCGCCGCTGACCTGTTCGGCCGCGGCCCGATTCCCAGTCCGTACATGCTGTTCGTGCACGACGTCGCCCCCGAGTGGCGCGACCGCATCCCCGCGGTGACGCATGTGGACGGAACCGCCCGCATCCAGACCGTCGACCGCGCCGACGAGCCACTGCTGGCCAGGATGCTCACCGAGTTCGAGCGCCGGACCGGTATCCCCACGGTCGTCAACACCAGCCTCAACACCGCGGGACGGCCGATGGTCGACGACCCGCGGGACGCGCTGGAGTGCTTCGGCTCCAGCCCGGTCGACGTCCTGGCACTGGGCCCGTTCCTGGTGCGGAGGCCCCGATGAGCTACGCCGTGGTGATCCCCACCGTGGGCAGGCCCGAACTGGCCGGCCTGCTGACCGGGCTCGACACCACGCCCGGCCCCGCGCCGGACGAGGTCGTGGTCGTCGACGACCGGCCCGCCGGTGAACCCCTCGAACTGCCGGAAACCGGGTTTCCGTTGCGACTGCTGCGATCCGGCGGACGTGGCCCGGCCGCGGCCCGTAACACCGGCTGGCGTGCCACCGGCGCCGACTGGGTGGTCTTCCTCGACGACGACGTCTGCACCGGACCGGACTGGCGTCGCCGCCTGGCCGCCGACCTGCGTGAGCTTCCCGCCCGCGTCGCCGGATCGCAGGGCCGGATCGTCGTGCCACTGCCGGACGGCCGCCGCCCGGCCGACGACGAGCGCGGCACCGCCGGGCTGGCCGGGGCCAGGTGGATCACCGCGGACATGGCTTACCGCCGGGAGGCGCTGGAGGCCGTCGGCGGGTTCGACGAGCGGTTCCCCCGCGCCTACCGGGAGGACGCCGACATCGCCCTGCGGATACTCGACGCGGGCTACGCGCTGGAACGCGGCGACCGGGTCACCGTCCACCCCGCCCGCCGCGCCGGTTTCCTGGCCAGCCTGCGGGCACAACGCGGCAACGCCGACAACGCCCTGCTGCGCAGGCTGTACGGCCGCGGCTGGCGGCGGCTGATCGGCGAAGGGCCGGGCAGGCTCGGCAGGCACGCGCTGGCGACCGCCGCGGCGGTCACCGCCGTGGCCGCGCTGCCGTGGTCGCGCAAGGTGGCGGCCGTCGCCGCCGGGCTGTGGACCGGGCTGACGGCGGAGTTCGCCGTGCGCCGGATCGCGCCCGGCCCGCGCACGCCCGACGAGATCGCCCGCATGCTGCTCACCAGCGTCCTCATCCCGCCCGCCGCCTGCTACCACCGCCTCCGCGGAGAAATCGCCGCCCGCGGGCACCGCCGCCCGCCGAAGGCCGTGCTGTTCGACCGCGACGACACCCTGATCACCGACCGGCCCTACCTCGCCGACGCCGACGGCGTCGACCCGGTGCCCGGCGCGGCCGAGATCCTGCGGCGGCTGCGGGAATCCGGGGTGCGGGTCGGCGTGGTGTCCAACCAGTCCGGTGTGGCCCGCGGCCTGATCAGCCCCGCGCAGCTGGCCGACGTCAACGCCCGCGTCGAGCAGCTGCTCGGCCCGTTCGACACCTGGCAGGTCTGCGTGCACGGCGCCGACGACGGCTGCCGCTGCCGCAAGCCGCGGCCGGGCATGGTGCGGGCCGCCGCCCGCGAACTCGGGATCTCCCCACGGGACTGCGTGGTCATCGGCGACACCGGCGCCGACGTCGCCGCCGCGCTGGCCGCGGGCGCGGGTGCCGTGCTGGTGCCCACGGTCCGCACGCTGCCGGCCGAGGTCGACTGGGCCCGCCGCGCCGCGGCCGTCGCCGGCGACCTCGCCACTGCGGTCCGGCTGGCGACGGGGGTGCGCCGATGACCGACAAGGTCCTGATCGCCCGCCTGGACAACATGGGTGACGTCCTGCTCGCCGGGCCGTGCGTGCGCGCGGTGGCCGCCGGCGGCGACTCGGTGACGATGCTCGCCGGGCCGCACGGCCGGGACGCGGCCGCGCTGCTGCCCGGCGTCGACGAGGTCATCGAGTGGTGTGCACCGTGGATCGACCCGCAACCGCCACCGATCACCGCACACGGCATGCGGGAGTTCCGCGCCCGCGTCGAGGCCGCCGTCCCGGACCGGGCACTCATCTTGACCTCGTTCCATCAGTCGCCGCTGCCGCTGGCGCTCGCGTTGCGGGAAGCGGGCGTGCCGTGGATCGGGGCGATCAGCGAGGACTACCCGGGTGCGCTGCTCGACCTGCGGCACCGGGTCGGCGGCGACCCGCCGGAGGCCGAGCGGGCCCTGTCGCTGGCCCGCGCCGCCGGGTACGGCCTGCCGCCCGGGGACGACGGCCGCCTGGCCGTGCGCGAACCGCTGCCCGACGTCACCGAGCTGACCGGCGGTCCGGGCTACGTCGTGGTGCACCCGGCCGCGTCGGTGCCCGCCCGTGAGTGGGCCGCCGACCGCTACGCCGGCCTCGTGCGGCTGCTCGCCGCCGAGGGCAGGCGGGTGCTCGTCACCGGCAGCGGCACCGACCGTCCACGGGCCCAACGGATCGCCGGTCACGACGCCGTCAACCTCGCCGGGTGCACCGACCTGCCCGGCCTGGCGGCCGTCCTCGCCGGTGCCGACGTCCTGGTCGCCCCCAACACCGGGCCGGCGCACCTGGCCGCGGCCGTCGGCACCCCGGTCGTGTCCCTGTTCGCCCCGGTCGTGCCCGCGGCGCGCTGGGCGCCCTACCGGGTGCCGACCGTGCTGCTGGGCGACCAGCACGCCCCCTGCCGCGACAGCCGGGCCCGCCACTGCCCCGTGCTGGGCCACCCGTGCCTCAACCGGATCTCCCCGGAGACGGTCGCCGAGGCCGTGTCCGACCTCGCCGGTGCCCCACGGGCACCCGAACTGACGGGAGGAACGAGATGATCTCCGAACACATCGCCGACCTGCGGGCCGTGCTGGGTGACGTCAGTGCCGACGCACCACGGATCGAATCGTGGGGACGGCACCTCGCCTCCGTGCTGGACAGCGGAAACCGGCTGCTCGCCTGCGGCAACGGCGGCAGCGCGGCCGAGGCCCAGCACCTCACCGGTGAGCTGGTCGGCCGGTTCCAGCGCGACCGCAGGCCGTTCTCCGCCATCGCGCTGCACGCCGACACCTCGGCCGGCACCGCGATCGTCAACGACTACGGCGAACACGACATGTTCGCCCGCCAGGTCCAGGCACACGGCAGGCCCGGCGACGTGCTGATCGCGCTGTCCACCAGCGGCAGCAGCCAGAACGTCTGCGCCGCCGCGAAAACCGCCCGCGACCTCGGCCTGACCACGTGGGCGTTCACCGGTCCGCTGCCGAACAGCCTGGCCGCCCTGTGTGACGACGCGTTCGCCGTCGAGTCGCCGAGCACCGCCACCGTGCAGGAAGCACACCTGGTGCTGGTGCACGCGCTGTGCGCCGCGTTCGACCGGGCGCTGGGGATCGCGTGACCGCCGGCCCGCTGGTCGTCGTGGGCGACGCGTTGCTGGACGAGGACATCGAGGGCGCCGCCGACCGGCTCTGCCCGGACGCGCCCGTTCCGGTCGTCCGGGTGGGACGGCACTGGCAGCGCCCCGGTGGTGCCGGGCTCGCCGCCCGGCTGGCCGCCCGCTCCGCGCCGGACGTCGTGCTGATCAGCGCACTGGGCGCGGACGAGGCGGGCCGCCGGGTCGCCGCGTTGCTGGACGGGCAGGTCAGCCTGGTGGCCCTGCCGATGGACGGCGACACCCCACGCAAGACCCGGGTCCGCGCCGCGGGCCAGCCGGTGGTCCGGCTGGACCGGGGCGAGGGCACCGCCGCGACGCGACCGCTGACCGGCGACGTGCCCTCGGCACTGCACGGCGCGGGCGCGGTGCTGGTGGCCGACTACGGCCGCGGCACCGCCGCACACGCCGACGTCCGCAGGTATCTCGCGCGGGCGGCCGGGCGCGTGCCCGTGGTGTGGGACCCGCATCCCCGCGGTGCCGAGCCGGTTCCCGGCGTGCGGCTGGCCACGCCGAACTTGGACGAGGCGGAGGGCCTGGCCGGTCCGGGTGAACCCGGTGAGCTGGCCGAGCGGCTGCGCCGCCGCTGGGGCTGCGACGGCGTGGCGGTCACACTCGGCGCGGACGGCGCGGTGCTGGCCGAGGCCGGCCGGGTGTACCGCATCCCGGTGCCCGCCTCGGCCCGCGTGCCGGCGGGGGCGCGACCGGACACCTGCGGTGCGGGCGACCGGTTCGCCAGCGCCGTCGCCGCGGCGCTGTGGGAGGGTGCGCGGCCACGGGACGCGGTGACCGTCGCGGTCGAGTCGGCAGCGCGGTTCGTCGCCGCCGGTGCCGCGACGGCCCTGTCCGAGCCCGCCCGCGAGGCGCCTGCCGGAACGGCGAGCGCGTTCGCGGTGGCCGAACGCGTCCGCCGCCACGGCGGCACCCTGGTCGCCACCGGCGGGTGCTTCGACCTGCTGCACCCCGGCCACGTCGGCCTGCTCGCCAGGGCCAGGTCGTTCGGCGACGCCCTGGTGGTATGCCTCAACTCCGACGACTCGGTCCGCGGGCTCAAGGGACCGGACCGGCCCATCGTGCCGGCCGAGGACCGGGCCCGGCTGCTGCTCGCACTGTCCGATGTGGACGCCGTGGTGGTGTTCGACGAACCGTCCCCGGCCGGGGTGCTGGAGCGGCTGGCCCCGGACGTCTGGGTCAAGGGCGGCGACTACGCCGGTGCCGACCTTCCGGAGGCGGAGGTGGTGCGCAGGCACGGCGGCCGGGTGGAGCTGGTCCCGCTGGTGGCGGGCTACTCGACGACGCGACTGCTCACGACGACACGGAACGGGGAGGCGAAAGCGTGACAACGGCAAGGAAACCGGGCACGGTGCTGATCACCGGGGGCGCGTCCGGACTGGGCGCTGCCACGGTCGACGCCGTGCTGGCCGAGGGCGGCAGGCCCGTGGTGATCGACCGCGATCCGCCGGGGGCGGACGTGCTCTACCGCAAGGCCGACCTGGCCGACACCGCGGCCACCGAGGCGGCCGTCACCGAACTGGCCGAGGAGGCCGGCGGACTGGACGCGGTGTTCACCGCCGCGGGCATCGACGTGCCCGGCACGCTGGACACGGTGCCCGCCGAGGTGTGGGAGAACGTGGTGCGGGTCAACCTGTTCGGCACCGCCGCCGTCGTCCGGGCCGCGCTGCCGTACCTGGAACGCTCGCACGGCACGGTGGTCACCTGCGCGTCCACGCTGGGCCTGTCCGCGGTGAGCGACGCGACCGCCTACTGCGCGGGCAAGTTCGGCGTGATCGGGTTCAGCAGGGCGCTGGCCGCCGAGACCGCCGGGCGGATCGGCGTCACCACGCTCGTGCCGGGCGGTATGCGCACGGCGTTCTTCGACGCCAGGGAGGACCGCTACAAGCCGCCGGCCGACGCCAAGCTCAACGATCCCCGGCACGTCGCGGCCGCGGTGCTGTTCGCGCTGCGGCAGCCCGCCGGATGCGAGGTGCGGGAACTGGTGGTGTGCGCGTCGGAAGAGTCGTCATGGCCGTGACCGGCGTCCTGGCGCTGCGGGCACTCGGCCTGGGCGATCTGCTGACGGCGGTGCCCGCGCTGCGTGCCCTGTGCCGCACCGGCCCGGTCACCCTGGCCGCGCCGGAACCGCTGCGGCCGCTGGCCGGGCTGATCGACCCCGGGCTGGACCTGCTGCCGACCGCCCGGCTCGGCGACCTGAACTGGCCCGGCCCGCCCCCGCGGCTCGCGGTGAACCTGCACGGCCGCGGCCCGCAGAGCATCGGCGACCTGCTGGCCGCCCGCCCCGGACGGCTGCTCACCCACCGGCACCCGGCGTTCCCCGGTGTCGGCGGCCCGCCCTGGCAGGACGGTGTTCCCGAGGTACGCCGGTGGTGCCGGCTGCTGGAACACGGCGGCATCCCCGCCGATCCGGGCGACCTGGACCTGCGCGAGCCCACCGTGCCCAGCCCGGCGCCGGGCGCGGCCGTCGTGCATCCCGGCGCCGCCTACCCGGCACGGCGGTGGCCGGCGGACCGCTTCGCCGCCGTCGCCGGGGAACTGGCGCGGCGCGGCGAGCACGTGGTGATCACCGGGTCGGCGGGGGAGCGGGAGCTGGCCGAGCGGGTCGCCGGGGCGGCCGGGCTGCCGTCGTCGGCGGTGCTGGCCGGGCGGACCGGCCTGGCCGAACTGGCCGCGCTCGTCGCGGGCGCCACGCTGGTGGTCTGCGGCGACACCGGCGTCGGTCACCTGGCCACCGCGTTCGGCACGCCGTCGGTGCTGCTGTTCGGCCCGACCCCACCTGCCCGCTGGGGCCCGCCGCCGGAACGGACCCGGCACCGGGTGCTGTGGAAGGGAGCGCAGGGCGACCCGTTCGGCGGCGAGCCCGACCGTGGCCTGCTGTGGATCGAGGTCGACGAGGTACTGGCGGCGCTGCCCGCCGTGGCGGGAGGTACCCGATGAGTGCCGTGGGTGTCGTCGGCGCGGGTTACGTCGGCCTGACCACCGCCGCCTGCCTCGCCCATCTCGGTCACCGGGTGACCTGCGTGGACATCGACAAGTCCAAAGTGGACGATCTGGGCCGGGGCGAGGTGCGGATCGCCGAGCCGGGCCTGCCCGAGCTGGTCCGGGCGGGTCTGGAGGGTGGCGAGCTGGGGTTCACCACGGACCTGGAACCGTTGCGGGACACCACCGTCGTGCTGCTGTGCCTGCCCACCCCGCGCGCCGCCGACGGCGACGCGGACACCCGGGTGGTCGACGCGGTGCTGGACCGGCTGGAGGACCTGCTCCCCGCGGGCGCGGTGGTGGTCACCAAGTCGACCGTGCCGGTGGGCACCGCGGCCGCGATCGGCAGGCGCGGGCTGCGGGCCGTGAGCAATCCGGAGTTCCTGCGCGAGGGGCACGCCGTCGAGGACTTCCTGAACCCGGACCGGATCGTGATCGGCTCAGCCGACGAGGCAGCCGGTGACGCGGTCGCTGCCCTGTACCGCCGGCTGGTCGCGCCGGTCGTGCGGACCGACCCGGCCAGTGCGGAGCTGGCCAAGTACGCCAGCAACGCCTTCCTCGCCACGAAACTGTCCTACGTCAACGGCCTGGCGCAGCTGTGCGAACGGCTCGGCGCCGACGTCACCGAGGTGACCAGGACGATGGGCCTGGACGCCCGGATCGGCCCGGACTTCCTCGCGCCCGGCCCCGGCTGGGGTGGCTCCTGCCTGCCCAAGGACACCTCGGCGCTGTTGCGGGCCGCGGCCGGTGCCGGGGTGGAGTTCGATGTGCTGCGGGCGGCGGTGCGGACCAACGAGCGGCAGGGTGAGCGGGTCGCCGCCGCGGTGCGTGAGGCCGTCGGCGGGCCGCTGTCCGGTGCGCGGGTCGGGTTGCTGGGGCTGGCCTTCAAGGCGGGCACCGGGGACCTGCGGGACTCGCCCGCGCTGGCCGTCGCCGCGAAGCTCGCCGACGGCGGCGCGGTGCTCACCGGCTACGACCCGGCCGTCGACCCGGCCGAGCTGGACGGCTCGCGGGTGCAGGTCACCGACGACCCGTACCTGGTGGCCAAGGACGCCGAGGCACTGGTGGTGCTGACCGACTGGCCGCAGTTCCGCGACCTCGACTGGGCCCGCATGGCCGCCCTCGCCGAACGGGCGGTGGTGGTCGACACCCGCAACCTGCTCGACCCGGCGCTGCTGCGGGCACGCGGTTTCCGCCGGTACGGCACGGGTACCCGGCCGGAATGAGCGTGACAGTCCTGGAGATCACCGACCCGGCCGACGGCAGCAGGGTGGGTGCCGTACCCGTGGCCAGCCGGTCCGAAGTGGACAGTGCGCTGGCCGGTGCGCGCGCGGCGGCCGCGTCCTGGGCGCGTACCCCGGCGGCCGAACGTGGTGCCGCCGTCAAGGCCGCCGCGCGGGCCCTGCGGGAGCGGGCGGGCGAACTGGCGAAACGCAACACCGCCGAGACCGGCAAGCCGCGGGAGGACGCACTGGGCGGTGTCGAGGCCGGGATCGGCACGCTGGAGCAGTACGCCGAGCTGGGGCCGGTGCACCGCGGCCGGTCACTGCTCGGCGATCCCGGCGCGACCGACCTGATGGTGCCGCAGCCGCGTGGCGTGGTGGTGGCGCTGACGCCGTGGAACGACCCGGTCGCCGTGGCCTGCGGCCTGCTCGGCGCCGCGCTGGTCACCGGCAACGCCGTGGTGCACAAGCCGAGCGAACGGTGCCCGCACACCGGCGATCTGCTCGGTGAGGTGCTGGCCGGTGCCCTGCCGGACGGCGTGCTGCGCACCGTGCACGGCGACGGTGCGGTCGGCGAGCTGCTGACCGGCGACGACCGGGTCGACCTGATCGCACACGTCGGTTCGACGAGGGTGGGCCGGTCGATCCGGCAGCGGGCAGCCGTCACCGGCGCGAAGGTGCTGCTGGAGAACGGCGGCAACGATCCGCTGATCGTCGACGCAGGCGTCGACCCGGACTGGGCCGCCGCGCAGGCCGCGCTGGGCGCGTTCGCCAACGCCGGGCAGATCTGCGTCGCCGTGGAACGGATCTACGTGCACCGCGCCGTGGCCGAGCCGTTCACCGCCGCGCTGGCCGGCCGTGCCCGCACCAGCGTGCTCGGCCCGCTGGTGGACCGGGCGCACCGGGAGCAGGTGCACGAGCAGGTCCGCGAGGCCGTCGCCGCCGGGGCCAGGGTGGCCGCGGGCGGCGAGATCCCCGGCGGACCGGGCGCGCACTACCCGGCGACGGTGCTGACCGGCGCTACCCCGGACATGCGGGTGATGCGGGAGGAGACGTTCGGACCGGTGGCGCCGGTGCGGGTGGTCGGCGATGCCGGCCAGGCGCTGGCCGAGGCCGCCGACGACGCCTACGGCCTCGCCGCCACGGTCCTCACCGGGTCGATGGAGTTCGCCCAGCGGGCCTGGCGGGAGCTGCCGGTGGGCACGGTGAAGGTGAACGCGGTGTTCGGCGGTGCCCCCGGCGGCGCGGCCGAGCCGAGGGGCGCCAGCGGCACCGGCTACGGCTACGGCCCCGAGCTGCTCGACGAGATGACCACGACGAAGGTGGTCCACCTGCGCCCGCCCGGCGCCTGAGCGTGGCACCTGCACCGGGCCGGAGCGGGGCGGGATAAGATCGCCTTCGCTGGTTGAGACACAGCCGCACAGGACCGTTTTCGCTCAGGCGGGTCTGGTGCGCCCGCTGTGGCCCGCCCGCCCGTCTACGTTCGGGAGTGCAGGGCCATATGGTGGAGATGTCGTCGGCTCGGGCGGAGTCGACTTGGTGAGTCATGGCTGGACGGCCGGCCGCCTGTTCGCCGGACCCGGCCGCACGGCCGCGGTGATGCGGGCGAAGGACTGGGCGAGCACACCTCTCGGGCCGGTCGAGTCGTGGCCGGTGGAGCTGCGTGCGGCGGTACGGACCGTTCTCCCGTCCCGGATCCCGATGCTGCTCTGGTGGGGCCCGGAGCTGATCCAGATCTTCAACGAGGCGTACACACCGCTGCTCGGGGACAAGTTCCCCGACGCCGCGGGCCAGCCGGCCGCGCGGTGCTGGAGCGAGGTGTGGGACCAGCTGGGACCGCTGGCCGAGCAGGTACTCGGCGGGGGCGGCGCCACCTACTCCGAGGAGATGCACCTGCTGCTGCGCAGGCACGGCTACCTCGAGGAGACCTACTGGACGTTCTCCTACAGCCCGGTGCACTCCGAGGACGGCACGGTGGCGGGCATCTTCGTCGCCACCAACGACGTCACCGCCCGCACCCTGGCCCACCGGCGGCTGGAATCCCTGCGCCAGCTGGGAACGCTGTCGCTCACCGGCGCCGACACCATCACCGACGCCGCCCGCGCCGCGGTCACCGTGCTGTCCGGCTCGGCCGATCTGCCCGGGGTCGTGGCCTACCTGCGCCCGGACGGAACCGAGGACCGCCTCGAACTGGTCGCCGCCTACGGGGATCAGGCGGACACCCCGCCGGACACCCTGCGCAAGGTCGCGCGGACCGGCCAGGCCGAGCGGGTCGCCGGGTCGGTCGTGCTGCCGCTGGTGGTCAGCGGGCAGGCCGAGCCGATCGGCGTGCTGGCCGTGGGCGTGAGCCCGTACCGGGAACTCGACGAGTTCTACCGCGTCTTCCTCGATCTGGTCGCCGCCAGGGTGTCGGCCGTGCTCGGTGACGCGCTGGCCTACACCGCCCAGCGCACGCGGGCCTCCGCGCTGGCTGAGCTGGACGCGGCGAAGACCCGGTTCTTCCAGAACGTCAGCCACGAGTTCCGCACCCCGCTGACGCTGCTGCTCGGACCGCTGCGCACGGTGCTGGACCGGCATGCCGACGTGTTGCCCGCCGACCAGCGCGACGGACTCGCCGCCGCCTACCAGGCCGCGCTGCGCCTGCAGCGGCTCGTCGACGCGCTGCTGGACGTGGCCAGGGCCGAGGCCGACGAACTGCACGCCCGGCGGGAGCCGACCGACGTGGCCGCGCTGACCGCCGAGTGCGCGAGCATGTTCCGCGCGGTGGCCGAGCGCAACGACCTGCGGCTGCGGATCGCCGTCGACGGCGCGGCAGGCGCGACCGTGGCGCTCGACCGCGAGATGTGGGCCAAGATCGTGCTCAACCTGCTGTCCAACGCGGTGAAGTTCACCCCGTCCGGATCGGTGACGCTCACCCTGGACGTCACCGGCGACGACGTGACGCTCACCGTCGCCGACACCGGCGTCGGCATCCCGGACGTCGAACAGGACCGCATCTTCGACCGGTTCCACCAGGTCGCCGGAACCCGTGGGCGCAGCAGGGAGGGCGCGGGCATCGGGCTGGCGCTGGTGGCAGACCTGGCCGCGGCGCTCGGCGGGCGGGTCACTGTCGCCAGCGTGCCGCGGCAGGGCAGCACCTTCACCGTCACCGTGCCGAGGATCGCCGCCGTGTCGCCCAACGGCGACCTGTCCGGGCACGACGTCGCGGCTAAGCTGGCGCCCGCGTTCCTCGGCGAGGCACGGCAGTGGGAACCGGCGGGCACGACCGAGCCGAGAGACGGCACCCGCGTCCTGGTCGTCGAGGACAACGCCGACATGCGTGACTACCTCGCCCGGCTGATGGACGAGCAGGGCTGGCTGGTCGATCTGGCCGGTGACGTCGACACCGCGCTCGCGCTCATCGGCGCGAAGCCGCCGGACCTGGTGGTCAGCGACGTCATGCTGCCCGGCCGCGACGGGCTGGACCTGCTGCGCCAGCTGCGGGCCGATCCCCGGCTGGTCCGCCTCCCGGTGGTCCTGCTGACGGCACGGGCGGGGCCCGAGTCCGCGGTGGAGGGCCTGCGTCACGGCGCCGACGACTACGTCGTCAAACCGTTCCACCCGGTCGAACTGATCGCCAGGGTCCGGGTGCATCTGGAGCTGTCCCGGCTGCGCGAGACCGTCCTGGAGTCCAGTGAGCGGGAGGCCGAGCAGCTGCGGGCCGCACTGGACAGCCGCAGCGTGCTCAGCCAGGCGGTCGGCCTGCTGATGGCCACCCACCGGGTCGACGCGGACACCGCGTTCCGGCAGCTGGTGGCGCTGTCCCAGCACCGCAACCGCAAGGCACGCGAGATCGCCGCCGAGATCGTGGCCGACTTCACCGCCGGGCTGGCCGCTCAGCAGGAGAGCTGAGCCAGCACGGTCCTGGCCGGGAGGATCACCGCACCCAGCCCCGCGCGTTCGTCCGGGACGTCGGCGATGCCCCGGTGCAGCCGGTCCAGCGCGGTTTCCGTGTCGTGGTGGGCTTCGCGCAGGGCGGCGTGGTCGCGTTCCGCGCACGCGGTCACCGCGCGTCCCAGCGCGTCGAGCAGGCTCGCCACCGCCTCCCGGTTGGCCCGCGAGGGCTGGGCGAACGGCTCGTGTCCGGTGAGGACGGCCTCGACCGCCTCGCACAGCTGCCGGATGTGCGGCCAGGCCGCTCGCAGCGACGCCAGCACCTCCTGTGCCCGCGCCGGGGCGGGCCGCTCCCGCAGCGCGATCCGGCGCGGGTTGGCCACCACGCTCTCGCTCGCCCAGCCGATGGCGTCCTCCGCCGCCCGGACGCGGGCTTCGGCGTCGCGTGCCCGCCGCGACCAGTTCTCCTTCTCCTCGGGAGGCTCGTCGGCGTCCATCGCCCTGGACAGGTCGGTCAGCAGGTCGCTCAGTTCCCTGGCCAGCCGCTGGACCGCCCGGGCCGGTTCGCGGACGTAGGCTGGCGGCAGGATCACGACGTTGACCGCCAGCCCGATCGCCGCGCCCAGCGCCGACTCGATCAACCGGTCGACGAGCAGCAGCTCGTTGCCCGTGGTGCCGTAGGAGAGCAGCAGCAGGGCGGTCACGCCGATCCAGATTCCGCTGTCGCCCATGCGCCGCCAGCTGCCCAGCACCAGACCGATCAGGACGGCGACCCCGATGGCGGCGCTCTGGACCGGCACCACCGTGCCGACCGCCGCGGCGAGCAGCACCCCGGCGGCGACCGCGGCGACCTGCCGCACGGCGGTGGTGAACGACCGGTACACCGTCGGCTCCATCAGGAACACCGCCGCGTACGGCGCGAGGAACGGCTGCGGCAGCCGCAGCAGCTCGGCGGCGATCAGCCAGGCGGCGACGGCAGCCACCGCCGCCTTGGCCGACTGGATCAGCGTGCCGGAATGCCTGCGCAGCAACGGGCCGGGCGCGAATCTGTCCACTGTGTACGTCCGTCAGACGCCGTCGCGCGGGATGACGCGGTGCCAGTTGCGGGAAGCCACCCGCTGGTCACCCTGATAGGCGTCGACGGTGGCGTGCAGTGTGAAGTCGGTCGACGTGCAGGTCAGCACGGTGTGCGTCACCGAGCGGGCCGACCAGCCGTCCCGTTCGAACTCCATGGCCCACGTCGTCTCGCCGCGGGCCGAGCAGAAGTCGTCGGACACCCAGCCGTAGCGCTCGTGTGCGCGGCGGGAGACCTCCAGGCCGTTGTCCGGGAAGCGGATCGTGCCAGCGTCCTTGACGATCTCCAGCGCCGACTCGTAGTGCACCATGTCCCGCGACACCGTCCATCGCTGCTCGCCGCCGCGCACCGGTTCGGCAGGCAGCGGCTCACAGCCCTCCGGCTCGCCGAACGGCCGCGGGTCCTCGCCGTCGACCGCCTCGCGGACCGGCAGGGTGAGCACCGCCTCGCCGGTGTACACGGTCAGCCGGACCGGTTCCGGCGGTGGCCAGGCCAGCGGCCAGTACGAGCTGGACAGCGACAGCCGGATGCGGTGGCCGGGCGGGAACGCCTGCGCCACGGCGTTGAGCCGCACGGTGACCCGGTAGCGGGTACCGGGTTCCAGCGGCACAGGCTCGTCGTGCCCGTCGCGGTGGGTGAGGTTGAGCAGCCCGTAGGTGACGCGGGTCGCCTTGCCGTCGGGGGCGACGTCGGACAGCCGGGCGGCGACCATCGCCACCGGCCGGTCGGCCGCGACGTCCAGGGTGACCGTCGGCGCGCCGTGGATCTCGGTGACCTCGGCCAGCGGCTCGGTCTCGAACACCAGCGAGCCGCCGTCCTCCTCCCGCTGGTCGTAGGGCAGGTCCGGGGGAGCGTTGTAGGAGGCCCACTTGCCGGCGAACTGGCCGACCGACAGCGGCGAGGACACCGTCAGCTCCACGGCGGGTACCGCGGTGCCCGGGTCGGCGAGCCGGTGCCGGGCGAGCGGCAGGTCCACCGGACGGACGTGTGGCGAGGGCCAGCTCGGCTCACCGATCCAGCGTCCCGGGCGCTGCTCGTAGGAGGTCGACGGCGGCACGCTGTCCTGCATCCAGGTGCGCAGCATCGGGCCGTCAAGCGCCCCGTTGTCGGCGTCCTTGAGCCAGTGGTCGAACCAGCGCAGCACCTCCTGCAGGTAGCCGATGGCCGGGCCGGGCTCGCCGAGGTGCGGGTACTTGTGCGACCACGGGCCGACCAGGCCCTTGCGTGGAACGTCCAGATTGGACAGCAGGCGGGCGACGGCGTTGGAGTAGCCGTCCGCCCAGCCACTGGACGCCAGCACGGGAACCGAGACGTCGCTGTAGTTCTCACACACCGAGGCGTGCCGCCAGTAGTCGTCGCGGCGCTGGTGTTCCAGCCAGTTGTCGATCCACGGGCCGCAGTTGTCCAGCCGTTCCAGCCACATGTCCAGCCAGCGTTCGCCGACCAGCGCGGGGTCGGGCGGAAGGGTGCTGTAGGCGAACATCGTGCCGGCCTCGGCCAGGTTGTCCGAGAGCAGGCAGCCGCCCATGTAGTGCATGTCGTCGTCGTAGCGGTCGTCGGTGAACGACGAGATCACGATCGCTTCCAGGCTCGGCGGCTTGCGTGCGGCGACCTGCAGCGCGGCGAAGGCACCCCAGGAGATGCCCATCATCGCGGTCCGCCCGGTGCACCACGGCTGGTCGGCCAGCCAGGCCAGCACGTCCTCGGCGTCGCGCTGTTCCTGTTCCAGGTACTCGTCGGCGAGCACGCCCTCCGACTCGCCGGTGCCCCGGATGTCCACCCGGACGCAGGCGTAGCCGTGCCCGGCCAGGTAGGGGTGGTGCACGGAGTCACGCTGGGCGGTGAGATCCCGTTTGCGGTAGGGGATGTACTCCAGGATGGCCGGAACCGGCCGGTCCTCGCACCCGGCGGGCCGCCACATCCGCGCGGCCAGCCGGGTGCCGTCGGACACCGGAATCTCCAGGTGCTCGGTCTCGGTGATCTCGTAGGGCAGCGAGGTCACCGTGCGCATGGGATCAGTCCTCCTCGAACTCGAACCGGAGCGACTCGACGGCCCGCTGGTACAGCTCTTCCAGTTCGGCCTGGCTGCCGGCGCGGACGAACACGTCGGCCAGCTCGTAGCTGTAGCTGTCCTGCGCGGGCATGTCGGACAGCCGCTGACCTTCCTCCGGTACCACGTCGACGGTAACGCCGGGCAGCTCGCGGCGCAGTTCGTCGATCTCCTCGGCGGTGGGGACCCGGCGCACCACGGCGTCGGAGAACCGGCGGTAGTAGCACTTGGCCGCGATCGCGGCGTCCCCGTCGCCCTTGACCAGCTTCGGGTCCTCGCCGAGGCCGAGCCGGACCATGCAGTGGTGGTTGGTCACGCCGTCGACGGCGAGGAACAGGTCCGCGTGTGACTGGGAGTGGCGGGCGTTGATCTCCAGCAGGCGTACGTCGTCGTTGCCGGTGTCACAGAAGAACTCGATCGAGAACGTCGAGTTGTCCAGCCCGACCTGCTTGATCACCCGCTCGGACATGTCGAACATCCGCTCGACCAGCGGCCCGGGCAACTGGGACGGGTACTGGTGGCGCAGGAAACTGGCCGTGCCGGGGTAGTTGAGCGAGTCCAGCGCGCCGTAGACGGTCACCTCGCCCTGGTACACGTAGCCCTCGGTGGCCGCCTGCTGACCGGACATGGCCTCCTCGGCCAGGCAGGCCTGCCCGCCCGCGTCGGCGATCTCCGGCGGCAGGTCCAGCTGCTCCAGTACGAACTCGAACGGCTTACCGACGCGGGAGACACCGGCCCGGATCTCGGCGAGCGCGTCGGTGAACTCCCGGTGGTCGCTGACGTGGAAGGCCAGCTCCGAGGAGAACGACTTCACCGGCTTGAGCCACATCGGGTAGTCCAGCCCGGCGGGTGGGCCGGCGTCGTCGAGGTCGACGAGCGCGAACTTCGGCAGCCCGGTGATCACCTTCTGCTGCTCCAGCCTGCTCCAGTACTTGTGTTCGCACTTGACCACCGCTTCCAGCGGTGCGGACGGCAGGCCGAAACGGCGGCACAGCAGCGGGACCATCGCGGTCACCGGGAAGTCCCAGTAGCCGATGACGGCGTCGATCTCGCCCTCGAAGGCGTCCAGCTCGGCCGCCGCCCGCTCCAGCAGCTCGGCGATCGGGATCTCGCCGACCTGGATGTCCTCAATGGTCAGCAAGCCGCGGAAGTCCAGATCCTTGGCGCCAGGTACCGCCTCGAGGGTTCTCAGGTTGGACTCGTCCAGGCCGATCACGAACACGTTGCGCCGCCCCATCACCACTCCTCACCACTGGTTGTCACCACCGGCTCAGGCTTTCCGCTGAGCCGCCGGTTAAACAGGTTTGACGTCCCGGTCACGGGCTACCCCGATCGCATGCGTAGTTCTGCCGGTGTGGCACACCTCGACGCGCTGGAGTCGGCGCTCGTCGCGTTACGGGCGCAGGCGGCGCGGCTGACGCGCTGGGGACACCTCGTCGTCGAGCGGGCCGCACGCGGTGGCCGGCTGGTCGCCACCGGTGAACGCGACACCCGGGTCGACGCCCAGCATCTGGTCGACCGCCTCGGCCGGGCCGGGATACCGGCCGAGATCGGCACGAAGGTCACCCGGCGTGACGTGCTGCTGGTGCTGGCGCCCGACAGCCAGTCCCGGTCAGGTGCCGCCGCGGCCACCGCCGCGCGACTGACCGGCGCCGTGGTGCTGGCACTGACCGGCCCGGGGCCCAACCCCGTCGCCAACGCCGCCGACGAGGCGGTGTGCCTGCCCGGCACGGCGGAACAACTGCAGGAGAGCCACCTCGTCGCGGTCCATCTGATCTGCGAGGCGTGCGAGCAGACCGGCCGGGACGCGGCATGAGCGCGGCGCTGCCCGGTCCGCTGTCGCTGTGGGTGGACACCGCCCCATCGCCCGCCCGCGACACCGTCGGCCTGCCGTCCGAAGTGGACGTCGTGGTGATCGGCGCCGGCATCGCCGGGCTCACCACCGCCTACGAACTGGCCACCGCGGGGCGCACTGTCGCCGTGCTGGAGGCGGCCACGGTCGGTGCGGGCGTCTCCGGCCACACGACGGCGAAGCTGTCCGCCCAGCACGGCGTCCGGTATGACGCGCTGACCCGCCACAAGGGCAGGGAAGCGGCCAGGGTCTACGCGGCCACGCAGGTGGAAGCCACCACCTGGGTGGAACGCACCGCCGCCCGCCACCGGATCGACTGCGAGTTCGAACGTGCCGACAGCAGCGTCTACACCACCGGCGCCCGGCACACCGGCGAGCTGCGCCGGGAGGCCGACGCGGCCGCCCGTGCCGGACTGCCCGCGACCTACCACGACACGGTGCCGCTCGCGGTGCCCGCGGCCGGGGGGGTGACGATCACCGGCCAGGCCCGGTTCCACCCGCGGCGGTGGCTGCTCGGCCTCGCCGCGGCGGTCGAGTCCGCCGGTGGGACGGTGGTGGAAGGGGTCCGGGCGACGGCCGTCGACGAGCACCCGGCACCCGTGGTGCACACCACGCGGGGTGACGTGCGGGCCGGTGACGTGGTCGTGGCGACGCACTACCCGATCCTGGACCGCGGGCTGTTCTTCGCCCGCCTCGACCCGGTGCGTGACCTGGTGGTCGCCGGCCCGGTCGGCACGCCGGTCGAGGGGATGTACCTCGACGCGCAGACGCACCACTCGGTCCGCGGCTACGAGCGGGACGGCACGCCGATGGCGGTCGTCGGCGGCGAGCACTACCGCGTCGGTGAACGGGTCGACGTGCGGGCCCGGTACCGCCGGCTCGCCGAATGGGCCGCCGAGCACACCGGGATGACCGAGGTGACCCACCGCTGGTCCGCCCACGACATGTCCACTGTGGACAAAGTGCCGTACGTCGGCAGGTACCATCCCGCGGCCCGGCACCTGTGGGTGGCCACCGGGTTCGGGCAGTGGGGGATGAGCGGCGGTACCGCCGCCGGGTTGCTGCTCGGCAGGCTGCTGACCGGCCGCGCCGGTGCGGACGACCCGGCGGTGCGGCTGTACGACCCCAACCGGCTGGACCTGCGTTCGCTGCCCTCGCTGGCCGGCAACAACGTGACCGTGGCGCGTCACCTGGTCGGCGATCACCTGCGGGCGTTGCGGGAGCCCGCCGAGTTCGACGACCTGCCTGCGGGGGAGGGCAGGGTAACCAGGGTCGGCGCCACGATGGTGTGCGGCTACCGCGACGACGGCGGCGGACTGCACACCCGCCGCGCCCACTGCACCCACCTGGGCTGCCTGGTCGGGTTCAACAACGCCGAGCGCACCTGGGACTGCCCGTGTCACGGCTCGCGGTTCACCGTCGACGGCGAGGTGATCCAGGGGCCCGCGACCAAGCCGTTGCCACCCGCGTGAGCCTCACCGTGGGCGTCGAGGAGGAGTTCCTCCTGCTCGACCCGCGCGGTGGCGCCACCGTGCCGAGGGGTGCAGAGGTGCTGGCCGGGGCCGACTGGCCGGGTGGCAGGCCGGAACTGCGGGCCAGCGTCGTCGAGTCGGTGACCGGCGTGTGCGCCGACCTCGGCGACCTGCGTGGTCAGCTCGCCGCGGGGCGGCGGGCACTGGCGGCGGCAGCCGAGCGGGAAGGGGTGCTGGTGGCCCCGGCCGGGACCCCGCCCTGTCCCGGCGCACCCGCGCCCGCGACGCCGGGCGCCCGCTTCGCCGGGATCGAACGGCGCTATGCGGGCGTCGTCACCGGCTACGAGGTGTGTGGCTGTCACGTGCACGTCGGTGTCGACGACCCGGACACGGCGGTCGCCGTGATCAACCACCTGCGGCCCTGGCTGCCGACGTTGCTGGCGCTGTCGGTCAACTCGCCGTTCGACCGGGGAACCGACACCGGGTACGGCAGCTGGCGCATGATCACCCAGGCGCGGTTCCCCGGGTCGGGTATCCCGCCGCGGTTCGCGTCCGCGGCCGAGTACCGGGCGGCCGTCGGCGGGCTGGTGGACTGCGGGACGCTGATCGACCCTGGCATGTCATTCTGGCTGGCCCGGCCGTCGCCGCGCTGGCCCACGGTGGAGTTCCGGGTGGCCGACACCGCGCTGACCGTCGCCGACGCCGTGGCGCAGGCGGAGCTGGCGCGTGCCCTCGTCGCCGCGGCCCTGGCCAGGCTGGACGAGGACCCACCCGAGCTGGACCCGCAGGTCGCCGCCGCGGCGGTGTGGTCAGCGGCCCGCTACGGGATGGACGGCCCCGCCGTCGACCCGCTGCGGGCGTGCCGCGTGTCGGCGGGCAGGAGGCTGGCCGAGCTGCGTGACTTCCTGCTCCCCGAGGACAGGGACATGGTGCTGCCCGCGGTGTCCGGCGCCCGGCGGCAACGCGAGGCCGGCGGCTGGCCCGGGCTGCGGGCGGTGTTCCGGGCGGCCATGGTGGGTACCCCGTGACATGCCTTCCCCGAAGCTCCCCGCCGACCGCGGCCCGCTGTCGGCCGCCGTCCTGCGGGCCCTGACCGGCGGTTCAATTGGATTCCCGGAAGTCGACGACGACCCGTACGGCGAAGATCTGCAGCTGGCGCTGCACCTGTGTTACGAACTGCACTACCGCGGCTGGGCCGGGGTGGACGACGCGTGGGAGTGGGACCCGGACCTGCTGCGCCTGCGGGCCGAGCTGGAACGGGCGTTCCTCGCCGGGTTGAAGTCCGATGTGGACGGCGGTGAGGACGTCACCGGGACCGTCGACCAGCTGCTGGTGGAACCGGTCGACGGATCGGGCGTCAGCCACTTCCTCGCCGAGCGGGGACAATGGTGGCACGTCAGGGAGTTCTTCGCGCACCGGTCGATCTATCATCTGAAGGAGGCCGACCCGCACGCGTGGGTGATCCCGAGGCTGTCCGGAAGGGCCAAGGCGGCGCTGGTCGCGGTCGAGTTCGACGAGTTCGGCGGCGGCCGGGCCGAGCGCGTGCACGCCCAGCTGTTCGCCGACCTGCTCGCCGCCGCGGGGATGGATCCTGGCTACCTGGCCTACCTTGAGCAGGTGCCGGCGGAGATGCTGGCCACGGTGAACCTGATGTCACTGTGTGGTTTGCACCGCGGGCTGCGTGGCGCGCTGGTCGGCCACTTCGCCGCGGCCGAGATCACCACCGCGCCCAGTGCCCGTCGCATGGCGGCGGCGCTGCGGCGGCTGGGCGCGAAGCCCGCCTGCGTCGAGTTCTACACCGAGCACATCGAGGCCGACGCCGTACACGAGCAGATCATGCGCCGGGACGTGCTGGACGACCTGCTGGCCCGGGAACCGGAGCTGGCCGCCGACGTGGTGTTCGGCATCCAGGCGACCGAAGTGCTGGAGCAGCGGCTGGGGGAGCGCATGCTGTCCGCCTGGCAGGAGGGCAGTACGTCACTGCGCGGCTAGGGGTGTGGCAGTGGCGTGCCCCGCCTGCGGTCACGTCGGGAACTGGTCTGGTGAAGCCAAGAGCAAGACGTCAAGGTGGGCGAGCGGTGTCCTGTGTCCTGGTCCGAAGGCTAAGGAATGGAATCGCCCAATTTGTCCCACGGGAGAGTGATTTATTCGAACAGGTGTTCTTCTGGAATGGGGGTGTGGGTGTTGAGGGGTTGATTCCGGCGTGGCAGCTCTCGGAGGGGGAGTTGTCGGCTGCACTGGTCGCGTCCGAGGCCGGGTTGGCGCGGGAGTACGCCAGGAATCTGGAGTTGGTGGCGGAGGCGGACAAACGCGGTCTGGCGGGGAGTAATGGGTTTCGGGATACGGCGGCGCTGCTGGAGCGGGGGATGCGGGTCTCCCGCCGGGAAGCCCGCGCCCGGGTCGCGGCCGCTACTGCGGAGTTCCCGGTGTTGCGGGCCGCACTGGCCGCTGGTGACATTAGCTTTGAGCATGTGCGGGAGATTGAGCAGGTGCTGTCCAAAGCTCCCGCCTCGGTCACTCCCGAGCAACTGTCCGCGAGTGAGTCGACCCTCGTCGAGCTGGCCAGGCAGGCGCCCCCGGCGAACGTGCGCAAAGCGGGCCGTCGGTTGCTGGCCCACTGGGATCTGGAAGATCGGCCCCCGGCCGATCGGGACCGGGATTTGGCGCGGCCGCGGCGGGAGTTCCGGTACACGTTCACCCGGGAAGGCCGGATGCGGTTCACCGGCGAGTTCGATCCGGAGACCGCCGCCCTGGCCGAAGCGTTGCTGGTCCCGCTGGCCAAACCCGACGCCGCCGTGCAGGGCCTGCCGGATCAGCGCACCACGGCGGAACGCCACGGCGACGCGGTGGCGGCGGTGTTCGACCTGGCCGCCCGCGCTCCCGACCTGCCGGTCAAGGCCGCCGAACGGGCGGTAGTGACGGTGACGGTCGGGTTGGAGGAACTGGAGCGGCGGGCCGGGACAGTGTTCCTGAATGGCTACGGCGCGGTGACCGTGGACCAGCTACGCAAGATGTGCTGCGACGCCCGGGTCGTGCCCGCCGTCCTCGGAAGCCAAGGCGAGGTCCTCGACCTGGGGCGGGCGGTGCGGACCGCGACCCCGGCCCAGCGGCGGGCACTGGCCCTGCGGGACAAGGGGTGTACCGCGCCGGGGTGTACCCGGGGGCCGAAATGGTGCGTGCCCCACCACACGGTGCACTGGGCCGACGGCGGCCCCACCAACCTCGCTGGGCTCGGCTTCACCTGCGAACGCGACCACCACCTGCTCCACCACGGCGGCTGGACCATGCGCCTGCACCACGGCGCCATCGAATGGATCCCACCCACCTGGTACGACCCGAAACGAAGACCCATCCGCAACACCGCACACGACCCACCACCCTGACAATCAGGGGGTGCGCCGACGCTCGGTCGCGACGTGTTCCACGGTCAGCTCGTCGGCGACCAGTCGGAACACCGGACCGAACCGCAGGTAGTTCTCCAGGACGGCCCCCGGGCGACCGCTCGGCCCGTGCCAGGCGCCCGTCCTCGAAGCCGTCGCGCTCGTCGAGCCACGCCTCGAGCGGGGTGAGCGGCACAACCGCTCCACCGTCCACAAAGGAGAGTGACGACGCGGGCCGATCAGCCTGATCACCAGGACTCACGCCGAGCACGATGGTGCCGGTGAACGGACCGATGCGGCAGGGCCAGGTGGGTGGCCCTGAACGCAGAACTCGCGGGCCGGAACGCAGAACTCACGATGTGGACGCCGGTTCTCCCGTGGCGCCGGTCGCCCCGCGTGGGGTCAAGCTTGTGAAGGCCACCTTCATTACGTGTGACGTGGTGAAGGTGGCCTTCACGTGCTCTGGTGCTAGGTGGGTTGTCTCGTTCGTGGTGGCTGGTGTGCCGGGGTGAGGGCGGATGTGGTGGCGTCTGATGCCGTGAAGGGGGCCCTCACGGCAATCGCCCACGACTACGACTCCCGACTTCGCCGGGGCCCTGCGGGTCACTGGGTCCGGCGGCGGTGGCTGGTGTCGCAGAGCGGGTAACGCTTACTCCGGCGGCAGCCGCACAACGCGACCTGGAACCGGTCACAGCGCACGGTCGTGCCTTCCGGCGCCGTCACCTCGACCGGCCCCTCGACGAGGATCGGGCCCTCCCGGGTCAGCCGCAGCCTACGGGGTTCGTTCGGTCCGGTCGGCACGGATCACCACCAGCTCCTCGGTTCGCTGGCCGGGCAGGGAGTACCCGGCCTCTTCCAGATAGGACACCCGGCTCCGGTTGACCGGCCCGAACGGGACGAACGCCCGCGCGACCACGCTGGCCTTCAGTCCTGAGTCGCGCAGCTGCCGGATCGAACGTTCCGGTGTGGACAGTGCGGAGTGCACGATCAGCGCGGTTCCCCGCTGCGTCAGCATCCGGGACAGCCCGCTGCACAGCGGATCGAGGAACAGCCGGCCGTCCGGACCCGCGTCCCACGCCTGCCCGCGCCGCGGGCCGGGTTCCGGCGGGCAGGGGACGTACGGCGGGTTGGCCAGCACCAGGTCGAACCGTCCATCCGGGACAGCTTCGAGCAGGTCACCCCTACGGGCGCGAACGGGCAGGCCACGTATCGCCGCGTTGACCGCCGCGCTCCACACCGCACGGCGGCAGTGGTCGACGGCCACCACCTCGCGGGCGCCTGCCCTGGCCGCAGCCAGTGCGACGGCACCGGAACCGGTACACAGGTCGAGCACCCGGCCGCCGGGTGAGACACACGCCTGGCGCAGCGCGCCGGTGAGCAACCGGGTATCGGCCTGGGGCCGGTAGACACCCGGCAGTCTCAGCAACCACATGAGCACCCTGTACCTCAGCGAAGGCCGGGCAAACGTAGATGGTTGCCCGCGTACCGGGTGGGTAACCGGGGGTCACTGGTAACCGACACAGGGAAGGATCCCCATGACAACCGCGGAGAGGCCGCTGGCCGTGGTCACCGGCGCGTCCAGCGGGATCGGGCTCGAACTGGCCGCGACCTTCGCCCGCAACGGCTTCGACCTGCTGATCGCGGCCGAGGACGAGGGCATCGAGGTCGCGGCCGACGGGCTGCGCGGCGCCGGGGTCGCCGTCCGCGCGGTGCGTGCCGACCTGGCCGGGTACGACGGCGTCGAACACCTGGTTGAGGAGGTCACGGCGGCGGGACGGCCGGTCGACTCGCTGATCGTCAACGCCGGCGTGGCCACGGCCGGCGCGTTCGCCGGCGACGAGACGACGCTGGAGGACCAGCTCCGCGTGGTGAACCTCAACGTCACCTCGGCGGTGCACCTGACCAAACGTCTCGTACCCGCCATGGTGCGGCTGGGCGCGGGACGCGTGCTGTTCACCTCGTCGATCGCGGGCGCCTCACCCGGCCCGTTCTACGCCACCTACGCGGCCTCCAAGGCGTTTCTCACCTCGTTCGCCGGTGCGCTGCGCGAGGAGCTGGCCGAGCACGGCGTCACGGTGACCGCGCTGCTGCCCGGCCCGACCGACACCGAGTTCTTCGACCGGGCAGGCATGCGGGACACCAAGGTCGCCACCGGCGACAAGGACGACCCCGCCGACGTGGCGACGGAGGCCTACCGCGCCCTCATGGAGGGCAAGGACAAGGTCGTCGCCGGTTCGGCGGGCAACGTGCTGCAGGAGGCAGCCGGACGGCTACTGCCCGACCAGGCCAAGGCCAGGCAGCAGCGGCGGATGGCCGAACCCGGTAGCGGCTCGCGGTGAGCCCGCCGGCCAACGGAAAGGAGACAGACAGATGGCTCATCCACAGGCGACCGCGAACAGGTCGGTGCTCCAGCCGATCGCGATGACCGTGGGGGTGGTGTTCCTGCTCGTCGGCATCGCCGGGTTCATCCCCGGGGTCACCACCAACTACGACACCATGACGTTCGCCGGGCACGACTCGCAGGCATTGCTGCTGGGCGTGTTCCAGGTGTCCATTCTGCACAACATCGTGCACCTGCTGTTCGGTGTCGCCGGGCTGGCCATGGCCCGCACGGCAGGCGGGGCGCGGTCGTTCCTCGTCGGCGGCGGGGTGATCTACCTGGTGCTGTGGCTGTACGGCATGGTCGTCGGCCACGACACCGCCGCCAACTTCGTCCCGATGAACGCTGCGGACAACTGGCTGCACCTCGGCCTCGGCGTCGGCATGGTGGCACTGGGACTGCTGCCCGGCATGATGGGCCGCCGCACCACCGCCTGAGCGGTTCTTGACCCTGCCACCGTGTGAGGTCGCACGGTGGCAGGCATGAACCACTTTCCCTACACCGGATCCGGCCCGTACTGCTACGCCAACTCGTTCGCCATGATGTTCGGCGACCACGCGCCGTCGACCGCCGTGATCGAGTTCGCCACCGGCAGTCCGTTCGGCATGCAGCTGGTCGGTGGCACGCTGCCGTTCTTCGACCCCTACGGCTGGGTGCCGGAGGCCGGGTTCGACGAGGCCCAGCGGATCCTCGGCTGGACCAGCACGGTGACTCACGGCGCGTCCGCCGCCGACGCGATGGACCGGCTGCGGGCCGCGCTCGCGGACGGCCCGGTCTGGGCCGGGCCGGTGGAGATGGGCCACCTGCGGCACCAGCCGAAGATGACCGGCCCGATCGGCGCCGACCACTACGTCGTCGTACTCGATGCCGACGACGAGCGGGTCGTGCTGCACGACCCGCAGGGCTACCCCTACGCCGAGCTGCCGACACCGCTGTTCACGGCCGCCTGGGCGGCGGATTCACTGACCTACGGCACCGCCTACACGATGCGGACCGGTTTCCGCAGGGTGCGCGAGGTCGCCGAGGTGGACGCCATCCGGGCGGCGCTGCCCGCCGCGCGGCGCTGGCTGTCCATGACGGCGGGCACGGACATGCCGCCGGACAGCGCCGGCAACGGCGCGGCCGCCGAGGGGCTGGCGAAGCTGGCCGAGGGCAGGGAGGACTTCGCCGAGGTCCGCGAGCACCTGGTGGCGTTCGCGGTCCGGGTCGGGACCCGCAGGCTCGCCGACGCGGCCACCTGCCTGAGCCGGGCCGGTCTCGACGACGCCGCCCGCGTCGCCGGGACGCAGGCCCGGCTGGTCGGGTCGCTGCAGTATCCGCTGGTCACCCGCGACGGTGCCACGGTGGCCGCGATCCTGCGCAGGCTGGCACCGACCTACGACGAGCTGGCCGCCGCACTCGACACCGCCGCGGCGACGGCCGCCGAGGCGATGCGGACGAGGTCGTCGTCGCCGGTGACGTAGGGCGGCATGGTGTAGACGAGGTCGCGGAAGGGCCGCAGCCAGACGCCGTGCTCCACGGCCGCCCGGCTCGCGGCCGCCGTGTCCACCTGGTGGTCGAGCTGGATCACGCCGATGGCGCCGAGCACACGCACGTCCCGCACCCCGGGCAGGCCGCGGGCCTGCCCCAGGCCCTCGGTCAGCCTGGACTGCACGCGGGCGACGTCGCCGCGCCAGTCACCGTCGAGCAGCAGGCCGAGCGAGGCGTTCGCGGCGGCCGCGGCCAGCGGGTTGCCCATGAACGTCGGCCCGTGCGCGAGTACAGGCACCTCACCGGCGGAGATGCCCGCGGCGATCTCCCCGGTGCACAGCGTCGCCGCCATCGTCAGGTAGCCACCGGTCAGTGCCTTGCCCAGGCACATCACGTCCGGGCTGACCCCGGCCCGGTCGGCCCCGAACAGCGTCCCGGTCCGGCCGAACCCGGTGGCGATCTCGTCGAAGATCAGCAGCACGTCGTGTGCCCTGGTCAGCTCGCGCAGGGCACGCAGGTACTCCGGCGGGTAGAACCGCATGCCGCCCGCGTTCTGCACGACCGGCTCGACGATGACCGCGGCCAGCTCGCCCGCGTGCCGGGTGAGCAGCTCGTCCAGGTGATCCACGTAGCCGGGGTCGTACTCGCGCGGCGGAGCGTCGGCGAACACCTGCCGCGCCAGCGCGCCCCGCCACAGGTGGTGCATGCCGCCGTCGGGATCGCAGACGGACATGGGATGCCAGGTGTCGCCGTGGTAGCCGCCGCGCCAGGTCATCAGCCGCCGCTTGCCCGGACGGCCGCGGGACTGCCAGTACTGCAGGCACATCTTCATCGCCACCTCGACCGACACCGAGCCGGAGTCGGCGAGGAACACGTGCCGCAGCGGCTCCGGGGTGATGTCGACGAGCGTGCGGGCCAGCCGGATGGCCGGCTCATGGGTCAGGCCGCCGAACATCACGTGGCTCATCCGGTCCAGCTGGTCGCGGACCGCGGCGTCGATCACCGGGTGCCGGTAGCCGTGGATGGCCGCCCACCAGGACGCCATGCCGTCGATCAGCTCGTGCTGCCCGGCGACCGGCTCGGCCAGCCGCAACCGGACCCCGGACGCCGACTCGACCAGCAGCGGCGGGGTGGTGCCGGGCATCGGGCCGTAGGGATGCCACACGTGCTGCCGGTCCAGCTCCAGCAGCCGGGTGGTGGCCAGTTCCGTGGTGAGCATGGCTCAGGTGTTGGGCAGGGCCGCGGTTCCGGCGCCGCGCCGCCGGATGGTCACGTCCGTGGGCTTGACCGGCTCGGCGTCCTTCATGCCCTCCAGGACCATGCCCGCGTCGGCGATCATGTCGAGGTCGGCCTTGCCCGGCTGGCCCTCGCTGGTGAGGTAGTCGCCGAGGAAGATCGAGTTGGCGATGTGCAGGCCGAGGACCTGCATGCTGCGCAGGTGCAGCTCGCGCCCGGCGGCGATCCGGACCTCGCTGCGCGGGTTCACCAGCCGCACCATGGCCAGAATGCGCAGGCAGTCGTGTGCGGTGAGGTTGTTCGTGCCCTTCAGCGGGGTCCCGTCGAACGGCAGCAGGAAGTTGACCGGGATGGAGTCCGCGTTCAGCTCACGCAGGGCGAACGCCAGGTCCACCAGCTGCTCGGGTGTCTCGCCCATGCCGGCGATGAAGCCGGAACACGGGGAGAGGCCGGAATCCCGCGCCCGGTCGACGGTGTCCACCCGGTCGTCGTAGGTGTGCGTGGTGCAGATGTTGGCGTAGTGCGAGCTCGCGGTGTTGAGGTTGTGGTTGTAGGCGTCCACACCGGACTCGGCGAGGGCCTCGGCCTGACCGTCCTTGAGGAATCCCGCGCAGGCGCAGATCTCGACGCCCGGGTGGTCGGCCTTGATGGCCTCGGTGATCTCACGGATCTTGCCGACCTCGCGGTTGCTTGGCCCGGTGCCGCTGGCGACCAGGCACACGCGTTGCGCGCCGGCCGCGATCCCGGCCTTGGCGCTGGCCACGGCCTCCTCCGGCGGCAGCCACGAGTACTTCAGGATCTCCGCGCCGGACCCCAGCCGCTGCGAGCAGTAGAAGCAGTCCTCGGGGCACAGCCCGCTCTTGAGGTTGACCAGGAAGTTGACCCGTACCCGGTTGCCGAAGAAGGCGAAGCGGGGCTTCGACGCGGCCGCCACCACGTCGAGGAGCTGGTCGTCGGTCGTCGTCAGCACCGCGAGCGCCTCCTCGCGGGTAATCGACTCACCCCGGCTGGCGCGTTCTCCCAGTTCAGCGAGCTGCATCCGGTCACCTCTCCTGAATGGTGTTCACCTGAATGGTGTTCAGGGTACCTCGGATACCGAGCCCGGCGGCATAGGGTGTGCGGGTGGCCAACAGTCGCGACGACGTGCTCAGCACGGCTCTGGGGATTCTCCGGCGGTACGGTCTCGCCGACCTGTCGATGCGGCGGGTGGCCGCCGAGCTGGACGTCCAGCCGAGCGCGCTCTACTGGCACTTCGCGAACAAGCAGGCCCTGCTCACGGCGCTGGCCGATCTGGTGCTCGCCGGGGTGACGCCCCGCTCGTCGCGCACGCGGTGGGACCGCCAGCTGGAACGGCTCGCCGGTGACCTGCGTGCCGCGCTGCTCGCGGTCACCGACGGCGCCGAGCTGGTGTCGGCCGGCCAGGCCGGCGGGCTGTCCACCGCGGCGATCGGTGGCTACCTCGTCGAGGCCGCCCGCCGGGGCGGGCTGTCCGAGCGGGACGCCGGCGCGGTGCGGACGGCGATCTGGCAACTGGTCATCGGGCTGACCATCGAACAGCAAACCCGTGCGCAGATGGAGCGGCTCGGCGCCGCCGGGCCGTCCGGCCGGGACTTCGACCGGGAGTTCGCCGACGGTCTCGCACTCGTGCTGGACGGGGCCCGGCATCGCGCGCAATTGCGCACTGATTAGTCAATTCGAATGTTCAACTAAATGAGATGTTCCGTGTGAAACTCGCCACTGTCTTGTAACTGGAGCCGGCGGGCCACCGTCTCCCTGTCCCAGTTGTTCGCCATCGTGTAATCGATGAACGCGAGCTCAGCCTTCTGCACCGTTCGCCGCGCCAGGACGAGTTCGCTGCTCCACGCGGAGATGATGTCGTCGGGAACGTGCACGCCACGCTCGCAGGCGGCCACCGTCATCAAGGACAACACGATCCCGTCAGGAATATTCGACAAGGGGTCACCGTACTTGTCGGCCAACCAGGTTCTGAGGGTCTGGGTCGGCGTTCTGGCAGGGGTGTCCATGGGCCTCTCTCGATTCGTAGGATGAAAGTGCGGAATGGGGAAATAACGCCCTCGAATGTCTTACCAGACTTTCACTGTTCCGAGTAAGGGGCCGGGTGGAGGACACGATCCGGACAATGTCAGTCCGGTTGCCACCGAAGGATGTCACCCGGCTGGCAGCCGAGGGCCGCGCACAGCCGGGCGAGCGTGGAGAACCGGATGGCCTTCGCTCTGCCGTTCTTGAGCACCGACAGGTTGACCACGGTGATGTCGACCTCGCGTGCCAGCTGTGCCAGCGTCATGTTCCGCGCAGCCAGCAGTTCGTCCAGGTGCACGGTGATCACCGCGGGCATCAGATGGTGCCCTCCAGGTCCTCACGCATCCGCACGCCGATACGCAGGATGTGCGCGAACAGCAGGGCGGTCAGGCCCGCGACTACCGACCACCACGGCATCGTCGACCACCACTGGCCCAGCCAGCCGGAGGCCGGTGCGTCCGCGAGCAGGTCCGCCCGCAGGGCGGCGCTCGCCACCGCGGCCAGCAGCATGGCGGACGGTCCGCCTGCCAGCAGGAACCAGCCCAGCGTCGTCAGCTTTCCCGGAATGGTGGCGTCGTAGGGGCCGTCCTGTGCCGCCGTGCGCAGGAACCGCAACGCCAGCCAGACCGCGCCGAACATGAACAGGACGGGTGGCAGCTGGTCGCCGACGTCGGCCAGCCGCTGGGTCACGCCGGGGGAGTCGACGCAGACGCTGTCACCGCCAGCCGTCAGCCGTGCGCCGTCCTGGAGCGGTCCGTGGTAGCCGCCGGTGCCGACGCAGCCGGGGCCGCCACCGCCGCCCGGCAGCCAGCCCGCCGCCAGCAGGTTCGCGATCAGCACGGCCAGTGCGCCGACGCCGATCAACCACGTCGCCACCGTGGTCATCGTCGTCAGCAGCCTGAGCGGGTTCCAGGTCATCGGCACACCTCGATCCTATCGAATTTCGATAATATCGTTAAACGATACGCTGCGGGTGGCGGGTGATCGCATAGGCTTCGGCCGGAAAAAAGTTCGGCGGGTGTGTCGATCCGGTGTGCTGCCCGTTCGACCTAGGCGCGTTGCAGGGCCCCGAGGTGGGGCCCCGGACCACTCAGGGAGAGAGTGTCATGAAGTACATGCTGATCTGGCGTGCCACCGACGAGGCGTTCGAGCAGATGGGCGACGTCGACTTCGACGAGATGCTGGCGACGGTCGGCCGGTTCAACGAGGAGCTGATCAAGGCCGGTGTCCTGGTGGCGGCCGAAGGGCTGGCCGACGCCTCGGAGGGGGTCGTGGTGGACCACTCGTCGGAGACGCCGATCGTGACCGACGGCCCGTACGGGGAGACCAAGGAGCTGTTCGCCGGGTTCTACATCCTCCGGCTCGACTCCATCGAGGAGGCCGTCGAGTGGGCCAAGCGCACCCCGCTCACCGGGCCCGGCTTCAAGACCGAGATCCGCAGGGTGACCACCATCGACGAGTTCCCGCAGGACAACGAGTGGGTCCAGAAGGAGCTGGCCTGGCGCAAGGCAACCAACCAGCTCTGAGTGGACATGGCTGACCCGACCGGCCGGGAGGCCGTCGCCGCCGTCTGGCGGATCGAGTCCGCGCGGATCGTCGGTGCGCTCGCGCGCTACACCGGCGACTTCGCGCTGGCCGAGGACCTCGCCCAGGAGGCACTGGCCGAGGCACTCGTGAACTGGCCGAGGGAGGGCGTGCCCCGCAACCCGGCGGGGTGGCTGCTCACCGTCGGCAGGCGCCGCGCGATCGACGGCTTCCGCCGGCGGTCGGCACTCGACGACCGGTACGCCGCCCTCGCCCGCGACCTGGGCGAGGGCGGCGCGCCGGGGGAGGGGGACGACGTGTTGTGGGACCCCGACCAGATCGACGACGACGTCCTCGCGCTGATGTTCATCTCCTGTCACCCGGTGCTGGCGCGGGAGGCGCGGGTGGCGCTGACCCTGCGCGTGGTCGGCGGCCTGACCAGCGACGAGATCGCCACCGCGTTCCTCGTGCCGACCGCGACCGTCCAGGCCCGGATCACCAGGGCCAAGAAGACGCTCGCGGCGGCGAAGGTGCCGTTCGAGGCGCCGTCGGCGCAGGAGCGGACCGAACGGCTCGGCTCGGTGCTCAACGTCGTCTACCTGATCTTCACCGAGGGTTCGTCGGCCAGTTCCGGTGACCAGCTGATCCGCTTCGACCTCGCCGGTGAGGCGGCGCGGCTGGCCAGGGTGCTGTCCCGGCTGATGCCGGACGAACCCGAGACGCACGGCCTGCTGGCGCTGCTCGAACTGACCGCCGCGCGCTTCCCCGCGCGCACCGGGCCGGACGGCGAGCCGGTGCTGCTGGAGGACCAGGACCGCCGTCGCTGGGACCGGTCGGCGATCGGCCGCGGCCGGGCGGCACTGGCCAGGGCGGAAGCCGCCGGGCGGGGACTGGGCGCCTACGGCCTGCAGGCCGCGATCGCCGAGTGCCATGCCGTCGCCGCCTCGGTCGAGGAGACCGACTGGGACCGGGTGGTGATCCTCTACGAGGCGCTGGGGCGGCTCACGCCGTCGCCGGTGGTCGACCTGAACCGGGCGGTGGCGGTGTCCATGGCCAGCGGACCGGCGGCGGCACTGCCGATCGTGGACGGCCTGGCCGGCGCCAAGGCGTTCGCCGGGTCGCACCTGCTGCCCACCGTGCGCGGCGAGCTGCTCACCCGGCTCGGCAGGCCGGACGAGGCAAGGACGGAGCTGGAGCGGGCACTGGAGCTGTGCCGCAACGAGCGGGAACGCTCGGTGCTGCAACGCAAGCTGGCCCGGCTGTGATGTCAAGGATTGGACGGGACTATCCGCTACTGCGGTTTTCCCTGGACTGCGCCGGGTCTACTGGGGGCCCAGCCACCGGCCCTGCCGAGGAGGAGTTGTCGTGACCACCGTGCGGGACATCCAGGCGGACAAGTGGATTCGCCGGTACCGGCCCACCGGCGACGCGCCGGTCCGGCTGGTCTGCCTGCCGCATGCCGGCGGCTCGGCCAGCTTCTACTACCCGGTCGCGCTCGCCCACAGCGGTGCCGCGGACGTCGTGGTGCTGCAGTATCCGGGCAGGCAGGACCGGCGCCACGAGCCGTGTCCGGCGTCGATCGAGGAGTACGCCGACCTCGTGCACGCGGTGCTGGCGCCCGAGCCCGCCCTGCCGACCGTCCTCTTCGGTCACAGCATGGGTGCGGTGATCGGGTTCGAGGTCGTCCGCAGGATGGAACGGGACGGCACCGGGGACGCGGTGCGGCTCATCGCCTCGGGCAGGCGCGGGCCGTCCTCGCCGCTGCGCGAGAACGTCCACCAGCGCGACGACGACGGCATCGTCGCCGAACTGCGCTCGCTCAACGGAACCGACCTCACCAGGCTCGGCGACGACGAGATCCTGCGGATGACGCTGCCCGCGATCCGCAGCGACTACCGCGCGATCGAGACCTACACCTGTGCCGAGGACGTCACCGTTGCCTGCCCGGTCACCGTGCTGGTGGGCTCGGCCGACCCGCGTACGCCGCTGGCCGAGGCCGCGCGCTGGCGCAGGCACACCACCGGTGAGTACCGGCTGGAGGAGTTCCCCGGCGGGCACTTCTACCTGACCGGGCAGCAGGACGCGGTCAACCGTGAGATCGCCGCGGAGCTGGCGGCCCTGCGCCGCTGAGAATGTTGTCAAGGTTCCGTATACCCATAGAATCTGTTGTAATCGCATCCGCAAGCCACACAAACTCACAAGACCCGGCGCGGACCCCCAGGGCGGTGGTTGATGTACGCGGAGGAACGTCAGCAGGTGATCCTCGATCGCGCGCGCTCACAGGGGCGGGTGGACGTGGGAGCGCTGGCGGCGAGTTTCGCGGTCACCACCGAGACCATCCGGCGTGACCTGACGGTGCTGGAGCGGCGCGGAGTGGTTCGCCGCGTGCACGGTGGCGCCATCCCGGTGGAGCGGCTGGGTTTCGAACCAGCGATCGCCGCGCGGGAGGCGGTGATGAACACCGAGAAGGAGCGGATCGCCAAGGCCGCGCTGACCCAGCTGCCCTCCGAGGGCACGATCCTGCTGGACGCCGGGACCACCACCGCGCGCCTGGCCGACGCGCTGCCCAGCGACCGCGACCTGACCGTGGTGACCCATTCGGTCAACATCGCGCTGTCCCTGTCCTCGCGGCCCAACCTGACGGTGATGCTGGTGGGCGGGCGGCTGCGCAGCCGTACCCTGGCTTCCGTGGACGCGTGGGCACTGCAGGTACTGCAGGACACCTACGTCGAGGTCGCGTTCATGGCGACGAACGGGGTGTCCCTGGAGCGCGGCCTCACCACGCCCGACCTCGCCGAGGCGATGGTCAAACGGGCAGCCGTCTCGGCGGCGCGGCGCACGGTGCTGCTGGCCGACCACACCAAGGTCGGCAACGACTACTTCGCCAAGTTCGCCACGCTGCGCGACATCGACACGTTCATCACCGACGACGGCATCGACACGACCGTCGCCGCCGAGATCGGCGACGCGGGACCGACGGTGGTGCTGGCCTGAGCGACGAGACCGACGCGCCCGTTCTCCGGATCCGCCTGCTGGGTCCGGTGACGGCAGCCGTCGGCGGCCGGGACCTGCCGCTGGGATCGGCACACCGGCGCACGGTGCTGGCGATCCTGGCCGCCACCCGGGACCAGGTGGTGTCCCGGGACGAGCTGATCGACGCGCTGTGGGGCGACGAGCCGCCGGTCAGCGCCACCGGCAGCGTCCACACCTACGTCTCGTCGCTGCGCCGCGCGTTCGCCGCCGTGCCCGGCCGGACCGGCAGGGACATCCTGGCCTCCACCGGCGCCGGCTACACGCTGCGGCTGCCGGGCGACGCCGTCGACCTGTGGCTGTTCGACAGCCTGCGTCAGCGTGCCGAGCAGGCCCCGCCCGAGCAGGCGGCCGGCCTGCTGGACGCGGCACTGTCGCTGTGGCGGGGCGAGCCGCTGGACGGCCTGCCCGGCCCGTTCGCCGAGGCGCAGCGGGCCCGGCTGGCCGAGCTGCGGCGGCTCTGCCTCGAACGCCGGGACCGGTTGCGGGCCACCGCACGGATCCGCGCCCCGCGCAGGCGGCCACTGGCAGGCCGCCGGGCGGAACTGGCCGGGCTGCGGCACCGGCTCACCCGGCTGGAACAGGGCGAGGGCGGCGCGGTCGTGGTCACCGGCGAACCCGGCAGCGGCAAGTCCAGCCTGCTCGCCGAGGCCGCGGCGATGGCACGGGACCGCGGTGTGCGGGTGACGACGATCGACGCGGTGGCCGCGCCGGACGGCCCGGTCCTGGTGATCGCCGACGACCTGCAGCGGGCGGGGGAGCGGACCCTGGACCGCTGGCGGCGGCTGGCCGGCGGGGACGCCGGAGTCCTGGCCCTCGGTGCCGCGCGGTCGCCCTGGCCCGCAGACGGCGCGGAGCAGCTCCAGCTCGGGCCGCTGTCCGGCGCGGAGTCGGCGCGGCTCGCCGTCGACCGGTTCGGTGCCGAGCCGGACTACCGGCTGCAGCTGCTGATCGACCACGGCGGCGGCAACCCGCGTTACGTCGACCGGATCCTGCGCGAGGCGGCCGAGCGCGGCTGGGTCACCGTATGCGGTGGCGAGGCCAGGCTCAGCGACGACGTCCCGGTCGCGGTACCCGCACCGGCCCGGCGGATCGCGGGCGAGCTGGACTTCCTCCCGGCGGCGGCCAGGGACACCCTGGCCCGCGGGGCGTTGCTCGGCCAGGAGTTCGGGTTCGACGAGCTGCTCGCCGCCACCGGGCTGGAACCGGCCGTGCTGCGCGGGCACGTCGACCACGCCCGGCTCGCCGGGGTGATCATCGAACGCGGCGGGCAGGTCGCGTTCCGGCACCCCGTCGTCTACCAGGCCTGCTACGAGCGGACCCCGGCCGCGTTGCGTGGACCGTCGCACCGCCAGCTCGCGCAGGCGCTGGCCGAGTCCGGGGCACCGGTGGTCAGGGTGGCCGGGCAGCTCGCCGCCGCACGTGAGGTCGACCGCTGGGTGTCGCGGTGGCTGCAGGACAACCTCGACGACGTGCTCGCCGCCAGCCCGGCGCTGGCCGTCCGCCTGCTGCGGGACGTGCTGGCCGACGGCCTGCTCGACGCGGACGTCCGGCTCCGGCTGCGTTCCGCACTGTCCGAAGTGGAGTCCGGTTTGGACGGTGAAGCGGGCGGCGGCGCCGGGCACGGGCTCAGCGACGCGCTGCGGGACTACTGGAGTGGCGACTGGGCCGGGCTGCCGGCCGGTGCCGTGCGGGCGCTCACCGCGCTGGTCCGCGGCCACCAGGGCAGGCCGGAGGAGGCCCGCGAGCAGCTGCGGTCGGCCACCGAGACACCGGGGCCCGCCGACACCGACGACCTGCTGCTGGCGGCCACCGCGCAGCTCGCCGAGCAGGCGGGCCGCCCGCAGGAGGCTGCCGACGTGCTGGCGTTGCTGATCGAGCAGCGCCCGCTGGGCGCGTCGGCCCACCACTGGCTGCCCATGCTGGTGCGGCTGGCGCGGGCGGGCGGCAGGCCGGAGCTGGTGAGCCGGGCACTCGGCGTCGCCGAGAGCAGCGGGCACACGCCCGTCGCACTGCACTGCAGGGGCCTCGCCGACGGCGACCCGGGAACCGTGCTGGCCGCGGCGGAAGCCCACGCCGGATTCGGGCACCGGCTGGAGGAGGCGTTCGCCAGGGAGGACGCCGCCGAGCTGCTGGCCGCACGCGGCCTGCGGGCACAGGCCCGCGCGGCACTGCACGCGGCGCTCGACCGGTACACCCGGCTGGGCGCGGCCTGGGACGTCCGCCGTGCCACGCGACGGCTCGCGCCGTACGGGGAGGCCGCCGGTGCCTGACGCCCTGCGGGTCGAGCTGCTCGGACCGCCGCGGGTCTGGCGGGGTGACCAGCCGGTCAGCCTCGGCTCGCCCCGGCCGACCGGGCTGTTCACCGTGCTGGCGCTGCGCCCCGGCCGTCCGGTGCCGCACGACGAGCTGGTCGCCGCGCTGTGGGAGGACACCCCGCCCCGCGGCGCCGCTGCCACCCTGCACACCTACGTCTCGGGGCTGCGCCGTGCACTGGATCCGGGGCGCAGGCGCGGCGCCGACTCACCGCTGGCGACCACCCCGGCCGGGTACGTGCTGCGGCTGGACGAGGACGCGCTCGACGTGGCGGTGTTCGAACGCGCTTGCGAACGCGGGCGCGGCAGGCACGAGGCCGGTGACCACCGCGAGGCCGCCGCGACCCTGCGTGCCGCACTCGACCTGTGGCGGGGCGAGCCGCTCGCGGGTGTCGCGGGTTCGTTCGCCGAGGGCAACCGCACCCGGCTCACCGAACTGCGGCTGACCGCGGTGGAGAACTGGGCCGCCGCCGTGCTGGCGGGCGGCGGGCACGCGGAGGTCGTCGCCGAGCTGACCGGCCTGGTCCGCGAGTACCCGCTGCGCGAACAACTCCGCGAGCCGCTGATGCTCGCGCTGTACCGGGCGGGCAGGCAGGCCGACGCGCTGGAGGTGTTCGCCGACGTGCGGCGCACCCTCGACCGTGAGCTCGGCGTGCGGCCCGGGCCACGCCTGCGCCGGCTGCGGGAACGCGTCGTCGCGCGGGACCCGGCACTGGACGGGCGTCCCGCGGACACCGAAGCCCCGCTGTCCGTCCTGCCCGGCTCGGTGGCCAACGCCCTCGGCAGGCCTGGCCGGGCGTTCGTCGGCAGAGCCGCCCAGGTCGACCGCCTGCGGGAGGTCGTCGGCGAGGTGGCCGCCGGCAGGGGACGGGCCGTGTGGATCGAGGGTGAACCGGGCATCGGCAAGTCCGAACTGCTGATCGAGGCGTTCGCCGACGCCGGCCACCGCGGCTGCCAGATCGCCTGGGGCGTCGCCGACGAGCGCAGGCGCGGGTTCCCGCTGCAGGTGTTCCTCGACTGCTTCGCCCTCGACACCGGCGCCGATCCCGCGACGGTCGCCGACCGGCTGCTCGCGCTGGTCGACCGGCAGTGCCAGCGGGGTCCGCTCGTCGTGGTCACCGACGACCTGCACCATGCGGACGAGGCGAGCCTGGAACTGTGGCGCAGGCTGTGTGCCGCGGCGAGGCAGCTTCCGCTGCTGCTGGTCGCGGCCACCCGCCCGCTGCCCGGCGACGACCGGCACGCGCGCCTGCGGCGGGGCGTCGACGACCACGACGGCGAGGTGGTGCTGCTGGGCCCGCTGCCGGAGTCCGAGGTCGCGGACCTGGTTCGGCTGGCGGCCGGTGGCGCACCCGGGCGCAGGCTCGCCGGGCTGGTCGCCCGGGCCGACGGCAGTCCGCTGTTCGTCGCCGAGATGGTGGCCAGCCTGGTCCGGTCCCACGGCCTGGTCCGCCGCGGCGCCGTCGTCGACCTGCCGGAGTCGGTGGAGTTCGACCCGCCGCCGTCGGTGCTGGCTGCCGTGCGGCGCAGGCTGGCCGGGCTCCCCGAGCGGACGCTGGACGTCCTGCGGCGGGCCGCGCTGCTCGGCGTCGGCTTCGGCGTGCGGGACGTCGCCGCCGTCACCGGGCTCGGCGTGGCCGAACTGGTGCCGGTCTTCGAGCAGGCCGTGGCCGCCGGGGTGATCGCGGACGGCCCGGACGAGCCCGCGTTCCGCCACCCGGCACTGCGGCAGGCGCTGTACGAGAGCATCCCGGAGGATCAGCGGCCGGCACTGCACCGGCTGACCGCGCGGCGGCTGGCCGATGCGGGCGCCCCGGTGCTCCGGGTCGCCGAGCAGTTCGCCGCCGCGTCCGGGGACGCTGACGACTGGCTGGTCACCTGGCTGACCCGGTGGCACGACCCGCTGGCCAACCGCGCCCCGGCGGTCGCGCTGGACCTGCTGGAGCGGGCGCTGCGGGTGTGCGGCCAGGACGATCCGCGGCGGGAGCGGCTGGAACTGGCCCACGTCAGGTTGCTGTTCCGGCTGGACCGCCTGCCGGTCGAGGCCGCCAGGGCGGCACTGGAGCGCGCGACCGAACCCGACCACGTCGCCGAGACCCGGCACGTGCTGGCCGCGAGCCTGTACCGGCGCGGCCGGGCGGGCGAGGCCATCGCCGTCATCACCGCGGCGCAGGACGACCCGGACGTCCCTGACCTGTGGCGGGTGCGCGACCGGCACCTGCTGGCCAACTTCCGCAGGGGTGGTCTCGACGATCTCGACGGCATGCGGCGGCAGGCGACGGAAGCACTGCGGCTGGCGGGCGACGACGACTACCTGTCCGCGCACGCGTGGCAGTCGCTGTGGCTCGTGCACTCGGTGCACCGCAGGCACGAGGAAGCCCTGGCGGCCGTCGACAACGCGCTGGCGCGCACGCGGGACTCCGCCGAACTGGCCGGCCTGCGGGTCGACCTGCTGGACAACCGGATGTTCACGCTGCAGAACCTGGACCGTCTCGACGAGGCCGAGGAGTCGCTGCAGTGCGCGAGAGCCGTCGCCGCCGCCCACGACCTGCCGTCGGGACTGCAGGTCTCCGCCGCCGTCCACCACTACTGGACCGGCCGGTGGGACCAGGCGCTGGCCGAGCTGGACACCGTCACCGAGGAGACGTCGGTGATCACCCTGAACGGGCTGCGTGAGCCCGGTCCGGCGGCACTGCTGCTGCACGGTGTCGCCGCGCTGATCGCCGCGCGCCGGGGGGAAACCGGGCAGGCGGCCGCGCACCTGGAACGTGCCGAGGACTACGGCGCGGCGAGCACGTCGGAGCGGGAGAGCCTGGACTTCCTGCTGGCCGCCCAGTCGCTGGTGGCCGAGCAACGGGGCGACCTGCTGGAGGCGTTGCGCCTGCTGGAACCCGTGCTCGATCCGACCTACGCGCAGATGATGCTGCGGCACCAGTGGCTGCCCGGCTACGTCCGGCTGGCGATGGCCGCCGGTGATCCGTCCTCGGCTGTCCGGGCGCTTGTGGTGTGCGAGGAGGAGGCGGCCAAGGAGGTCACGCCCGCGCGGGCGTGGGCGGCGACGCTGTGGTGCCGTGGGCTGATCGACGGTGACCCGGTGCCGGTCCTGCGGGCCGCCCGGCACTTCCGCCGCGCCGGCCGTCGCCTGGAGTTCGCGCTGGCCGCCGAGGACGCGGGCGGGCTGCTCAGCGGCAACGGCCGGACCGCGTTGTCCGGCGCGGCGTTCGCGACGGCCGCGCAGATCTTCGCCGACCTCACCGCGCGGTGGGACGTCGAGCGCGTCCAGTCCCGCTGGGGCGGCCGGGTCCGGCACGCCGAGGGGGAGGGCTGGGCGGCGCTCACCCCGCTGGAGGTGCGGATCGCGACGCTGGTGGCGGGCGGGCACTCCAATCCGGACATCGCCGGTGAGCTGGTGCTGCCGCGACGCACGGTGCAGGCCCACGTCGCCAGGGTGCTGGACAAGCTGGGCACCCCGTCGCGCGCCGGCGTGGCCGGTCACGTGGGCCGCCGAAGCACGTGAAGGCCACCTTCATTACGTCTCATGTGATGAAGGTGGCCTTTACGAGCTTTGCGGTCCCGGTGTCACGGCCCCGGCAGCCTCAGTGGTCACAGCAGGCTCGGCAGCCTCACCGGTCGCCACGAACGAGACAACCCCGGCCACCGGCGAACTCCCCCAATGCCACATTGGGGGAGTTCAAGTACCCCAATGCCACATTGGGGGCACACAGCACCCGGACTTTGCCGGAGCCCTGACGTCTCACGTGATGAAGGTGGCCTTCACGTGCTCGCGGCCGGCACGGCATTGGCCGCGATGATGCGGCTGAAGTGGCGGCCGCTGTCCTTCACCGTGCGGCGCAGCGTGTCGAAGTCGACGTGCACCAGCCCGAACCGCTGCGTGTAGCCCATCGCCCACTCGAAGTTGTCCAGCAGTGACCAGGCCAGGTAGCCCCGCACGTCGGCGCCCCTGCTGACCGCCCGGTGCACGGCCCGCAGGTGCTCGGTGTAGTAGTCGGCCCGTTCCGGGTCGTGCACGGCGCCGTCGGCGGACACCGTGTCGGTGAACGCGGCGCCGTTCTCCGCGACGACGAGCGGGATGCCGGTGTACTCGTCGAGCCAGCACAGCAGGTCGGTGAACGAGTCCGGCGCCTGCTCCCAGCCGAACGAGGTCAGTTTTCCCCGCGGGGGCAGCACATCCATGCCCAGCAGGCCGGGCAGCGGGCAGTTGCTGGCCGCCCTCGGGTCGTCCAGCGGCGTGACCCTGGTGGGGGCGTAGTAGTTCACGCCGAGCCAGTCGATCGGTTCGGCCAGCACCTCGAGGTCGCCGTCGGCGATCGCGTCGCGCAGGCCGGGCAGGTGCTCGACGTCGGCCAGTACGTCGTCGGGATAACCCTTGCCCAGCAAGGGGTCCAGGAAGAACCGGTTGTGGATGCCGTCGAACTTGCGGGCCGCCTCCCGGTGCGCGGCGGTGTCGCCGTCGGCGATGGCGGGGGAGAAGTTCAACGCGATGGACAGCGAGTCGCCCGGCCGCGCCTGGGAGCGCAGCGCCCGCATCGCCCGGCCGTGCGCCAGCATCAGGTGGTGCCCGGCGACCAGCGCGGCGGCCTTGTCGGTACGGCCGGGGGCGTGCACGCCGCTGCCGTAGCCGAGGAAGGCCGCGCAGAACGGCTCGTTGATCGTGGTCCAGCGGTCGACCCGGTCGGCGAGTCCACTGTGGACATGCGCGGCGTAGTCGGCGAAGCGGGCGGCGGTGTCGCGGTCGAGCCAGCCGCCGTCGTCCTCGACCGCCTGCGGCAGATCCCAGTGGTAGAGCGTGACCACCGGCTCGATCCCGTTGGCCAGCAGCTCGTCGGTCAGCCGGTGGTAGAAGTCGAGCCCGCGCGGCGACGGCGTCGCGCCGTCGGGCATCACCCGCGACCACGCGATCGAGAAGCGGTACGCGGGCAGGCCGAGTTCGGCCATCAGCGCGACGTCCTCGGCGTAGCGGTGGAAGTGGTCGCAGGCGACGTCGCCGCTGGCGCCGTCGGCGATCGCGCCGTTCACCCTGGTGAAGGCGTCCCAGATGGAACTACCCCTGCCGTCGGCGGTGGCGCCGCCCTCGACCTGGTACGAGGCGGTCGCGGCGCCCCAGAGGAAGTCCCTGGGAAACTGGAGCATGGCGCGCGTCATCGAGCGTCCCTTTCGTCAACCCGGTCACAACATATCGGGACAACAACAGGAAAAGCACGAGCACCGGCAGGATCGCCAGGGTCGCCGCGGCCAGCATCAGCGAGTGGTCGGTGAAGTAGCCGCTGGCGAGCCGTGCCAGCGCGACCTGCACGGTCGGGTACTCGTGCGGGTCCAGCACGACCAGTGGCCAGAAGAAGTCGTTCCAGGCCGCGGCGAACGTCAGCGTGGACAGCGCCGCCAGGTGCGGGCGCAGTTGCGGGAGCGCGACGTTCCAGTAGATCCGCCACCGGGAACAGCCGTCCACAGTGGCCGCGTCGACCAGCTCGGCCGGGACGGCCTCCTCGCACGCCTGCCGCATCCAGAACACGCTGAACGCGCTGACCAGCGCGGGCACGATGACCGCCTCCAGCCTGCCGTACCAGCCGAGTTCACCGACCACCAGGTACAGCGGGACGAGCCCGAGCTGCGCCGGCACCATCGCCGTCCCGATCACCAGCAGGAACAGCGAGTCGCGGCCGGGGAAACGCAGGCGGGCGAAGGCGAACCCGGCGAGGCTGGACAGCAGCGCGTTGGCCACGGTCACCGTCGTCGCCACGATCAGCGAGTTCTGCATGGCCAGCCAGAAGTCCACGGTGTCGAACACCCGGCCGATGTTGTCCAGCAGGTGCCCGCCGGGCACCAGCTCCGGCACCCGGTCGCCGACCACCGACTCGTCGCGGGAGGCGACCACCACCGACCAGTACAGCGGGAACATCGACACCACCAGCACCCCGGCCAGCAGGATCGGGGCCACCCGCCTCACGGGCCACCGCCGGTGAAGCGCCGTACCAGGCGGACGTTGACCACGGCCAGCAGGACCGACAGGACCACCAGCACCCAGCCGACGGCGGCCGCGTAGCCGGCGTCGAAGGCGAGAAATCCCTTCTCGTACAGGTACATCGCCAGCGTCTGGAACTGCCGGTCGTTGCCGCCGCCACCGGTGCCGGTGTCGTCGAACATCAGCGGCTCGGTGAACAGCTGCAGGCCACCGATGGTCGAGGTGATCACGACGAAGACCAGCGTCGGCCGGATCGCCGGCACGGTCACCGACCAGAACGCCCGCCACCGCGACGCGCCGTCCAGCTCGGCTGCCTCCCGCAGCTCGTCCGGCACGGTCCGCATGGCGGCCAGCAGGATCAACGCGTCGTAGCCGGTCCACCGCCACATCACCATCGTGGCGATCGCCAGGTGCGAGGACCAGGTGTGCGACTGCCAGGAGACCGGGTCCGCCCCGAACAGCCCGAGAACCCAGTTCACCAGCCCGAAGTCCCGGCCGAACAACTGGCTGAACACCAGCGCGACCGCCACCACCGACACCAGGTGCGGCAGCAGGATCCCGGTACGCCAGAACATCCCGCCGCGCAGCGGCCGGTTCAGCAGGGCCGCGATACCCAGCGCGGCGAGCAACTGCGGGACCACGGCCAGCACGAAGATGCTGACCGTGTTGGTCAGTGCCCGCCAGAAACCGGGATCGCCCAGCAGGTCGGCGTAGTTGGCCAGGCCGAGGAAACCCTGGTCGCCGTTCAGCAGATGCCAGTCCCGCAGCGAGATCCAGGCGGTGTAGAACAGCGGGAACACGCCGAACACCGCGTACAGCGCGAAGAACGGTGCGACGAACAGCAGCGGGGTGAGCCTGCGCATCGGCTATCCGGCGGCCTCGCGGGCCAGGCGGACGGCCTCCTCCCACGCCTGCGCGATGGTCTGCTTGCCGTCCTCGATCCGGCCCAGCGCCCTGCCGAATTCCGGCCGTACCTCGGCGTCGGCGGTACCGCGGTAGACCGGGCGCAGGCGGTCGGCCGAGCTGGCGAACAGCTGCCCGGTCGGTGCGCCGCTGAAGTACGGGTCGGTCTTGCCGAGCACGTCCGGGTCGCGGTACACGGCGGGCTGGCTGGACAGGATGCCCTCGGAAAGGAACAGTTTCTTCTGCTGCTCCGGTGCGGTCAGCCAGCGGGCCAGGTCGTAGGCCTGCTGCTGGTGCTCGCCCTGGGCGGGCAGGCTCAGGAACGAGCCGCCCTGGTTGCCCGCGCCGCCGGGCACGGTGGTGACGTCCCACTTGCCCGCGTCGGCGGGCCCCGCCGCCTCCCGGATGAGCTTGAGCTGCCAGGCCGGGCAGGCGATGGTGGCGAACGATCCCTGCTTGATCGCCGCGTTCCAGGTCTGGGTGAACGTCGTGACCCTGGCCGTCTGCCCGCGTTCGCCGAGCGTGCCCGCGATGTCGAACGCCCTGCGGACGTTCGGGTTGGTGTCGGCGATGAACCGGTCGCCGTCGGCGGCGAAGTAGTTCTCCGGGGCCTGGTTGAGAATCGCCGCGTAGACGGTGCCGGCCGAGTCGGCGAACTTCGCGCCGGTTCCGGCCGCGGCGAACCTGCCGGCGACGTCGAGGTAGGCCTCCCAGGTCGGCATGAGCGCGGCCACCTGGGCGCGGTCGGTGGGCAGCCCGGCGCGCTCGAACAGGTCGCGCCGGTAACACAACGCGAGCCCGCCCATGTCGGTGCCGAGGCCGAGGACGAACCTCCCGCCGTCGGTCACCCCCTGGTCCCACTTCCACGGCGCCCACTGCCCGCGCAGCTCGTGGGCGCCGAACCGGCCGAGGTCGACGAGCTTGTCCTTCGACTGCCGCAGGCGCGGAACGTACTGCTCCTCGATGGCCACGATGTCGGCGGCGCCGCCGCCTCCGGCGAGCTGGGTGACCAGCCCCCGGTGGTGGCTCTCGAAGTCGGCGACCCTGCCGACGATCTCGATGTCCGGGTGTAGCGACTCGTACTCGTCGAAGAGGGCCTCGTAGCCGAACTCGCCGAACGTCGCGACGGTCAGCCGGGTGCGCTCACCCGGCCCGGCCGAGCAGGCCGGCACCGCCCCCAGGACCGCGAGTACGGCCAGCACGGCCGTCCACGCCCGCCTGCCAGCCATCGCGCACCCCGTCTCCTCGGAACCGGTCCGCGGGCCATTCTTGCGGATGGGCCACGCCGGGCGCGTTCCGAGTGTCGCTGAGGGGGGTCAGCCGAGTGCGGAGAGCATCGCCTTCGTCATCGGTTCCGGACGGTTCTGCGACCGCAGCACCGCCACGACGTCGGCGACGACGCCCTTCACGGCACGCTCGGAACAGCCGAGCTTGTGCCCGATGTCGCTCGTGCTCCAGCCCTCCGACATGAGGCGGACCACCGCGAGCTCGCGGGGGGTCAGCTCGCGGCCCCCGGCGGGCGCGCCGCCCTTCGGCATGCGCAACGGCGAGCCGCGGTGGCCGGCCGCGGCCGAGGTGATCTTGTCCATCAGCTGTTCTCCTTCCAGTGCGTCGAACGGCAGTAGCCCGGCCACGCCGAGACGCTCCAGCTCGGGCAGCAGCTCGGCGTCGACGACGCGGGTGAGCACCAGCGCGGGCACCCCCGCGGCGTGGTCGAGCACCCGCAGCGCCGACGTGGCGAAGCGGTCGACCGCCGCGAGGAACAGCCGCGCGCGGGCCAGTTCATGAGCCGGCAGCGGGTTCACCCCGGGCCGTGCGCGCAGGTACGCGCACAGCCCCGCCCTGGTCAGCGGGTCGGGTGCCCAGACCACGACGTTGATCGGCTCCATTGGCTCTCCGGCGGTTGGCGGGGCACCACCGTGGAGGCGCGGTCTTAAGAAATTCTCTACGGGCAACCCTGGGTATCGTGGCCGGCGGATCGGGCAGCGCAGCCGGACACGTAGGGCAGGGGATCGCCGTGGTCGGACACGTCGCCGCTGCCGGCCTCGCCGGCCGGGCGGCGGAACTCGCCGGGCTGCGGGCGGCCCTGGCGCGGTGCCGGCGGGACCGCGCGGCGGCGGTGATCCGGCTGGACGGCCCGGCGGGCGCCGGTCGTACCGCGGTGCTCGACGCGTTCGCCGGCTCGGTCGGCGACGCCGTGCTGCGGCGGTGGACCTGCGTCGAGCCTGCCGCCGACTACTCCGCCGTCTGCGGCCTGCTCGGCCGCGATCTGGCCGCCAGCCCGGTGCCGGTGTCGTTGCTGGCCTCCCGGCGGGTCGCGGAACTGGCCGGGGCGACGGCGCTGGTGCTGCTCGTCGACGACGCGCACCGGTGTGATCGCCGGTCGTTCGAGACGTTCCGGCTGGTCGTCCGCAGGGCGGAACGCCTGCCGGTGCTGCTGGTGCTGGCCGAGCGCAGCGGCGCCCTGCCGGCGTGGCGGGCCGAAGCCGGTGCCGCCGGACGCCGCGTGCCGCTGGGGCCGCTGACCGAGGACGGCGTCGCGGAGCTGGCGGCACGCTGGTGGCCGAAGCCCGACCGGGCGTTCGCCTGCGCGATCGCCGAGCACAGCGGCGGCTACCCCGGCGTCGCCGCCGCCCTGCTCGCCCGGCTGCACGCCGAGGGCCTGCGGCCGGGCGCCGCGGCCGCCCGGCGAGCCGGGCGGCTAGGGCCCGGCCTGCTGGCGGCGCGGATCGACGGCCTGCCCCGGCCGGTCCGGGAGCTGGCCGAGGCGGTGGCCGTGCTGGGCCGGGCCGACGAGGAACTGCTGGCCGGGTTCTGCTCGGTGCCGGCCGGGCAGGTCGCCGCGGCCCTGCCCGCCCTGCGTGCGGAGGGGCTGATCGGTACGGGGCGGACCGCCCTCACCCACCCGGACACCCGGGCCGCGGCGCTGACGGCGGTGCCGGCCGAGTACCGGGCACGTGCCGCGCGCCTGCTCAACTACCTCGGTATCGCGCCTGCCGAGCACCTGATGGCGCTGCCCGGGCTGCCCGAGCCGTGGATGCGGCGGTCGCTGGCCGAGGCCGCCGCCCGGGCCGAACGGCAGGGCGACCTCGGCGCCGCGGCCCGCTACCTGCGGCGGCTGGTCGACACCGATCCCGGCGACGCCGAGGCGGCGATCGACCACGCCCGGGTCCTCGGCGGGCAGGACCCGAACGCCGCCTACGCCGTGCTGCGGGACGTCGTCGGCACCGCGGGCGACGTCCGGCTGCGGGCGAAGGCGGCGGTCCAGCTCGGCCGGGTCGCGCCCGCCGGGCCCGCGGTCGACGAGGTGGTCGGCCTGCTCGTCCGGACGTCGGACGAGTTCGACGCCGCCATCGTCGCGGGGGCGGCCGAACCCGATCACGACCTGCGGATCCAGCTCGACTCCGCCCTGCTCGGCCTGGGCTGGCACGACGAGTCGGCGCTCGCGGTGGCCCGGCGCAGGGTCCGCGACCGGGACGTGCCTACCACGCGTGCCGCCGCGCACCGCGAGAGCCGTGCCATGGCGGCCATGGACGCGATGCTCGACGGCGGGCCGGTCGGGACGGCCGTCGAGCTGGCCAGGGCGGCGCTGGCGGAGGACACGCCGCGGGGCCGGGCCGGCGCGGCACTCGTGCTCCATCTCGCCGACGAGACCGACGTCGCCCGCGAGGCGCTGGACCGCGCGGTGGACGCCCTCGATCCGCGGGAAGCCCCGTGGGATCTGGCCAACGCGCTCAGCGTCCGCGCGTTCTGTGGCGACGCGACGGACGCGGCACTGGCCGACGCCCGGCGGGCACACGACCTGACCGACGGTGTGCCGTCCGCCATGCCCGGTGTGCAGCCGCTCGTCCTGGCGACCGTGCTGATCCGGCGGGGGGCCTCCGCCGAGGCCGCGGAGGTGCTGGCCACCGTCGAACCGGCCGAGGTGGCCGGATCGCTGCTGCGGTACCCGGTGTACCTGATGGCCAGGGCCAGGCTCGCGCTCGCCGACGGCCGCCCGGAGGACGCGCTGACCCGCTTCATGACCTGCGGGGTGAAGACGGACCAGTGGGAGTCGGCCAATCCGGTCTTCGCGCCCTGGTGGCTGGAGGCGGCGCTGCTCGGTGCCGACCTCGGCAGTCCCGGGCTGGTGCAGGGGATGGTCCGCCACGGCGAGCGGCTGGTGGCCGGCTGGGACACGCCCACCGCCAGGGGGATGTTGTCGATGGCCCGGTCGGTCCTGGCCGGAGCGGACGAGGCAGGCCTGCTCGCCGAGGCCACCCAGGAGCTTCGCCTGGCGCCCGGCTACCGGGTCCGCGCCGAGCTGCGCCTCGGCGACGTCCGCAGCCGGGACGGCGATCCCGGCAGTGCGCGCAAGCACTACCGGCTGGCCACCGACCTGGCGACGCGTGCGGGTTACGGCGAGCTGGCGGCGGTCGCCCGCGGCAGGCTGCTGGCCGCGAGGGGACGGCTGCACCGCACGAACGGCAGCGTCACCGGCCTGCTCACCAGCGCCGAGCGGCGGGTCGCCGAGCTGGCGGCACTGGGCACGACCAACCGGGAGGTCGCCGACACGCTGCTCGTCTCGCAGCGCACCGTCGAATGGCACCTGACCAACATCTACCGCAAGCTCGCCGTGACCGGCCGTTCCGACCTGGCCCGGCTCCTAGGTGATTCCGGGTGACCGGCGTGGGACAAATACGGGGATGACACCGATGACACGGGCACACACCGGATGGGAGCCAGCTGGGATGCGACCGGTGGCGGGACTACAGGTACAGGTGGACCCCACCGGTTCGCTCGAACTGTCGGTTCCGGGTTCGGCCACCCAGCTGACCGGGGATACCGAGGCCACGGCCATGTGGATCGCGCTGACCTCGCACCACTGGAACGTCGGCGACGCGGCGGTCGCGCTGGCGGGCATCTGGGAGGTCGATCCATGGGTGCTTCGCGACGACATGTGTTCGTGGATCGGTGCGCTGGTGAATGCCGGAATCCTCCAGGATTAGTCAGAACCACCGAAAGTCGCAATTAAAAGCACGCAAAACCAATAGACCGGCTTGCAAAGCCACACGATCACTCCTACGGTTGAGCGCGTGGTCCGCGTCACCGTCCTGGATCCTCCCGGTGCGGCCGCCGCACCGGGCGAACGAACCCCGCGGTGGACCGGCAGGGAATCCTGCGCGCTCGTCGAACGCGGCACCCAGCTGGAACGACTGCACCAGGCGGTGACCGCGCTGCTGTTCGGCCGCTCGGGAACGGTGCTGGTCACCGGCCCGCGGGGCAGCGGGGTCAGCACGCTGCTGCGGGAAATGGTGACCCACGGCAGGGAACTCGGCCTCGCCGCCGCCACCGCCCGCTGTTCGCCCGCCGAGCGCGGGCTGCGTTACGGGGTGGTCTCGCAGTTCGCCGCCGGGCTCACCGCGGCCGGGTTCCCGGTCCGCGCCGACGCGTCCGGGCTGCCCGGCCTGTGTGCCGAGTTCGTCGGTCTGGCCAGTACCCACCCGCTGCTGCTGGCCGTCGACGACCCGCACTGGGCGGACGAGGACTCGCGGGCCTGGCTCGCCGCGATGACCAGCCGCGTCCGGCAGGCACCGATCCTGCTGGTCACCGGCGCACCCGCCGGGACGGCGGGCGAGCGCGGCGGGATCCACGTCGAGCTGCGGCCGCTGAGCACCCGCGGCGTCGGCGAGCTCGTCACCTCACGCTACCGGGGCCCGGTGGCGCCGACGTTCATCGAACGGGCCGCGGCCGCCAGCAAGGGCAGTCCCGCGGTGCTGCACCAGGTCCTCGACCGGTTCTCCGTCGGACGGCTGCACCCGAGTCCCGAGCACCTGCCGCGGCTGGAGCGGTACGCGCACGACGTCGAGTCGGCGCTGCTGGCCGGGCTGCCGCCGGACGTGCTCGCCCTGCTGCGGGCGGTGGCCGTCGCCGCCGGGCACCTGGACAGCGAACTGGTGCTCCGCCTCGCCGACGGTTCCGAGTCCACATTGGACGCACTGGTCCGGCTGGGGCTGGTCGTGCGCGACCCCCGGCCGCGGGTCGCCGACCCCGCGGTGGCTTCCGCCGCGCTGGCCGCGCTCGATGTTGCCGAGCGGGCGCGGCTGGCCGGCCGGGCCGCCGCGCTGGCCAACCGGGCCGCGCTGCCCGCACGTACGAAGGCCGAGTTGCTGCTGGCCGCCCCGCCCGTCGGCGAGCCGTGGGCGCCCGAGGCACTGAGCGTGGTGGCGGCGGCCCACCGGGCGGCAGGCCGTCACGCCGACGCGGCGGCGCTGCTGCGCCGCGCGCTGCGGGAACCGTGCTCGGCCGACGTCCAGGCCCGCCTGCTCGTCGAACTGGCCGGCGTCGAGGCAGCGGTCGACGTCGCCGCGGCGGCCCGGCGCCTCCAGCGGGTCGTGCTGTCGTCCTCGGAGGTCGCGCCGGACACCGTGCTCGTCGCCGCCGACCGGCTGCTGCTGCACACCGACCCCGCGACGGCGCACCGGGTGATCGCCACCGCCGTCGCACGGTCGGGCGAGCCGGACGACGCGCTGACCGCGCTCGGCACCCTCGCCGAGAGCCACTGCGGCGGCGAGCAGGCACTGCCCGTACCCACGTTGCCCGCCCTGCCGGAGGAGCCCGCCGGCGTGGCCCGGACCGCCGTGGCGTGGCGGCTGGTCACCGCAGGACGGGACCGGACGCGGGCGCGGGACCTGGCGCGCAGTGCGGTCTGCGGTGGCCGGGACGGCCTGTTCGGAGCCCGCCTGCATGCCTGCCGGGCCCTGCTGTACTGCGACGACCTCGCCGAGGGCGGCGCGGCACTCGACGAGCTGGCCGCCGACGCCCGCCGGGCGGGCGTGCCCGCGGTCGCCGCGCTGGCGCTGGGCGAACGTTGCTGGCACGACCTGCGGGCAGGCAACGCCGCACGGGCGGAGGAACACCTGGAGCAGGTACTCGCCGAGCTGCCCCGGTCGCGGGCGTGGCCGCGGGCGCTGGAGGGCGCCGTGCACCTGGCGCGGGGCCGGACGGCGGAGGCGGAGTCGGCCCTGCGTGCCGAACCGCCGGACGAGGCCGAACGCGGATTCGGCTGGGCCTGCCTGCTGTTCGTCCGGGGCATGCTCGCCGTCGAGGTCGCCGACCCGCACACCGCCCTGCGGCACTTCGCCGAGGCCGGGCGGGTGCTGACCACCCTGCGCTGGACCAACCCGGCGCTGCTGCCGTGGCAGATCCTCACCGCGGCGGCGCAGCACGCCACCGGTGACCGGGAAGCCGCCGCCGCTTCCGTGCGCCGCGCGGTGCGGCTGGCCCGGCGGTGGGGCGGTCCGGTGGTGCTGGCGCAGACCAGCCTGTGGGCCGCGCGGGCCAGCGAGGGGGACGGCACTCCCGCGCTGACCGGCGAGGACAACCGGATCGCCGCGCTCGTCGCGGCGGGCCGGTCCAACGCCGAGATCGCGAACCTGCTCGGACTGCGCAGGCGCACCGTCGAGTCCCGGCTGACCGGTGTCTACCGCGCGCTGGGGCTGGCCGGCCGGGAACAGCTCGCCCGGCTGGTCAACGGCACGCGGGAGGATTGAGGCGTGCTGCTCGAACGGGAATCCGAGCTCGCGCTGCTCGCCGCCGCGGGCTCCGGGTCCGCCCTGGCGATCACCGGCCCGCCCGGCATCGGCCGGTCGGCGTTGCTCGGCACGCTCGCCGACGCCGATGCCTGGGTGCTGCGTGCCGACTGCACGGTGCTGGAACGCGACTACCAGCTCGGCGTGGTCAGCCAGCTCTGCGGGCCGTTGCTGGCGGGGCTGGGCGAGAGCCGGCTCAGGCACTACTTCCGGGGACCCGCCGCACCGCTGCGGGACCTCGACTCACCCGGCACACCGGCTGCCGAGACCGTGCTGGCCGGCCTGTCCGCCCTGCTCGGCCACCTCGGGGAGGACCGCCCGGTGCGGGTGCTCGTCGACGATCTCCAGTGGGCCGACCGGTTGTCGCTGACGGCACTGGGTTTTCTCGCCAAACGGCTGACCGGGACGCCGGTGCTGCTGGCCTGCACCGTGACCGAGGGCGTGCCGTGCGCGGACTCCACGCTGCTCCAGGACGTGCTGGCGGCGGCCCGCCACGTGCGGCCGGGCCCGCTGTCGGTGGACGCGGTCGGCGCGTTGCTGGGCGACGGTTCCGCGGAGCTGGCGGCCACCTGCCACCGGATCACCGGCGGCAACCCGGCCGCCGTGCTGACGGTGGCGGACGGCCTGGCCGGCGTGGAGCCGGCCGGCGACATCCAGCGGTTGCTGACCGGCCATCGACTGTCCACATTGGCCACCCAGCACGAACACGCGGGCGAGCTGGCCAGGGCCATGGCCGTCCTGGGGGCGGCGCCGGCCGAGCCCGCGCTGCTGGCCGAGCTGGCCGGTCTGGACGAGATCGAGTTCAAGTCGGCACTGCACACGCTGGACGGCCTCGGCCTGCTGGCCCCGGGCGGCCCGCCACGGTTCGCGTACGCCGGTCTCGCCGACGCGATCGCGGCGACGCTCCCGGTTGCCGAGCGCGGGCGCCTGCACGGCAGGGCGGCGCTGCTGCTGCACGAGGCGGGCGCCGGCGCCACCGAGGTCGCCGACCAGCTCGTGGCGCTGACCTCGGTCACCGAGGAGTGGCAGGTCGACGTGCTGCGCCTGGCCGCAGGCGCGGCACTCGACAGCGGCGACCCGGAGGCAGCCACCCGGTACCTGCGCTGCGCGTTGCTGTCCTGCCCGCACGGCGGTACCCGGCGCGCCCGGCTGCTGGTCGACCTGGCCGCGGCCGAGCGCGGACTGGATCTCGGCGCCGCCGTCTCCCACGTGTCGCAGGCGCTGCTGGAGACCGAGTCGCCGGACGACCGGGTCGACGCCGTGCTGCGTATCCCGCCCGCCCTCGCCCGCACGGTCCCCGCCCTCGGCGACCTCGTCCGCTCGGCCGCGGGCCGGGCGGGCCCGGTGACCGGGTCCCGTGCGCTGCGGCTGGAGGCGCGGCTGCGGGCGCTGGACATCCACCGGGCCACCCGGCTGACCGACGCGGTCCACCGGCTCGGTGAGCTGGAGGCCGGCGGGCTGCCGCTGGCGGACCCGGCTGGGCGTGAGCTGGTGTCGGTGCTGGTGTTCGCCGCCGCGGTGGGGGGCAGTCTCCCGGCCGCGGAGGTCGCCAGGCTCGGTGCCGAGGTGCTCGAATACGAGCCGGGTGCGCCGGACAACGCCTACACGGCCATGCCGCTGCTGGTGCCCGCGCTGGTCGCGGCCGACGCGCTGGACGACCTGCTGCCCTGGCTGCGGCACACCTGGACGGCGGCCGAGCGTCGCCCGTACCCGGGGGAGCGGGCGTCCGCGGCCGCGTCGCTGGCGGCCGCGCTGCACGCCGCCGGACGTTCCGCCGAGGCGGTCAACCTGGCCGCGACCGCGCAGGAGCAGGCGGGGGAGTCCTGGCCGGAGGTCACCCTGCTGGCCGCCCGCACCAGGGCGGCCGTCGCACTGTCCACACAGGACACCGAGCTGGCTGACGCCGTGCTGGCGGCGATCCGGGACTGTGCTGACCCGCGGGCGGCGCTGCTGGACCGGATGCTGCGCGGGCTGCTCGACGCCGTCCGCGGCGACCTGGCCAGCGCGGTGGACCGCTTCCTCGACTGCGGGCAGCGGCTGGCCCGCTGGGGCTGGATCAACCCGGCCCTGTACCCGTGGCGGCCGTGGGCGGCCGCGTTGCTGCACCGCCAGGGTGAGCGGGAGGCGTCGCTGTCACTGGCGAGGGCCGAACTCGACGACGCCCGCGCGTGGGGCGCACCGGCCGCGCACGGGAAGGCACTGTGCCTGCTCGGGATGCTGACCGACGGCGAGGAGGGCACCGGCCTGCTCCGGGCGGCCCGGCGAACGCTGGCCGGATCCGCGGACCGGCTGGAGTACGCCAGGGCCGGGATCCTGCTGGCCCGGCGGCTGCCCGGCACCGGGGAGGCCGGGGAGATCCGTGCCGAGGCCGACGCCGTCGCGGCCGACCTGGACTGCCGGTGGGCCGAGGTGGAGACCGAGTTGTGCGGTCCGGTGCTCGAGGTCTCCCGGTCGGGCCGGGCCGGCTTGTCCAAGGCCGAGGACGGTGTGGTCGACCTCGTCGTGCGGGGCTGGACGAACCAGCGGATCGCCGACGAACTCGGCGTCACCCGCCGTGCGGTGGAGAAGAACCTCACCAGTGCCTACCGCAAGCTGGCCGTGAGCGGCCGCAGGGAGCTGGTCGCGAAGCTCGGCGCCCGGCACTGACCGGTGTCTGCCCATTTCCAGCAGGTTCGGACGGCTGCGGCTGCCCGGCGGGACCGAACCTCGGTGGTATGGAGGACCGCACCCTCCGAACCGCATGTGGGGTCGACCCCGGTCTTAAGGGTTTGTGTTGGTATATTGTTGACTTGTTTGTGACTGGGTTCATAAGCTCCTAACACGTTCTCGCCTTTCTGATCCGGCGATCGAACCAGATCGTCAACTCCACGCAGAGGGGACTGCTTGCTATGTCCACTGAAATGACCGATGTCGCGTTGCCTGAATCCGACCGGCGGACCTCCTCTGTTCACGAACTAGTCGACGCCCGCGACATTGTCCGTTCACTGTTCGACCAGTCCGGGCTCTGCGTGGCGACGCTCGACTGCGCGCTCCGGATCACGGACGCCAACGCGGATTTCCTTCGTCTTTTCGGAAGTGACAAGGCGAAGATCGGAGGTCTGCAGCTCGGTGCTCTGCTGCACCCCAGCGTGCGCGGCACCATGGTCGACCAGCTGCGCAGACTTGTTGACGGGCAACGCAACCGGTTCTCCGACAAGGTCATCGGCCTGCGCCCGGGCAGCTGTACCTTCGGCGCCGAACTGGTCGGCATCGCGGTGTCCGGTGAGGTCGGTCGTGTCCAGCAGGTCATGGTGATACTCCGCCCGGAAAAGACCGATCACAAAGGTCATATGATTTCGAGCGGAAAGAAGATTCTGACCGATATCGACGCGCGGATTCTGGAAGGCGTGGCTGCCGGTGTGTCGACCGTCCAGTTGGCATCGATGCTCTATCTGAGCCGCGGCGGCGTCGAATACCACGTCACGAACCTGCTGCGCAAGCTGAAAGCGAAGAATCGTCCGTCGCTGGTTTCCCGCGCTTACTCCATGGGCCTGTTCGGGGTCGGCGCCTGGCCACCCAGGGTGCTCCCCGACTACGTGAAGTAACCACCCCGGCTCGTCGCCCGTGGTTTTGTGTTGCTTTCTCGAGAGGCTACGGGGGAGCGGCAAGGTCGCCGCGAGTAGCCCCGCTCGCCAGGCGAGTACGGCGATCTGGAACCGACGTGCCGGACAGCGGAACCAGGCGAACGGGAACGTACAACTCGCGCGTCAGAACCTACGACTCGCGCCCCGGAACGTACGACTCGCGCCCCGGAACGGGTGACCGGCACCCGCTGAGAATCCGGTCCACGTCGTGAGTTCTGCGCTCGAGCCCATCAACTCGCCCGGCCGACACCCGAACATGCCGTGAAGGGGGCCCTCACGGCATGAGACGCCGTGAGGGCCCCCTTCACGGCATCACACCAGGCCCACGTCAGCGGGCTAGGGTGCGGCGCACGGCCGGCGCTTGGTCGACCAGGGCGCGGATCACCGCGCAGACCTCGTCGACCTGCTCCACCGAGACGCCCAGGCCGGTCGGCAGCAGCACCACCCGCGCGCTGAGCGCCTCGGTGCGGGGCAACGGGCGGGGAGTGTGCAGCCGCCCGGCCTCGGCGTAGGGCGGGGTGCGGTGGCAGCCGGGGTGGAAATGGTCGCGGGCCAGGACGTTCTCGGCGTGCAGGGCGGTGATCACCTGGTCCCTGGAGAGCCCGGCGGCGCGGCTGTCCACCTCCATCACCACGTACGAGTGGTTGACGCGGTCGCCCGGCTCCGGGCGGCGCAGGCTGATGCCGGGTACGCCGTCCAGCCCGGCCGCGTAGTGCGCGTGCCGTTCGGTGTTCACCCGGATCAGTTCTTCCTTGCCCTCCAGCGATGCCAGGCCCATCGCCGCGGCCGGCTCGGTCATCTTGGCGTTGGTTCCCAGTCCTCGCACCGCACCGGCCTTGTCGCGGCCGTAGTTGTGCATGGCACGCACCTGGGCGGCCAGGTCCGGATCGTCGGTGACCACCGCGCCGCCTTCGAAGGCGTTGAGGAACTTGGTCGCGTGGAAGCTGAACACCTCGGCGCGGCCGAATCCGCCGATCGGCTTGCCCTGGTGCGCGCTGCCGAAGGCGTGCGCGCTGTCGTAGAACAGGGCCAGCCCGTGCTCGGCGGCGATGTCCGCCAGTGCGTCGACCGGCGCCGGGTTGCCCCACAGGTGTACACCGAGGACGGCCGTGGTCCGCGGCGTGATCAGCCGCCGGACCTCCTCCGGATCGAGCTGCCCGGTCGCCAGGTCCACGTCGCAGAATACCGGGGTCAGCCCCTCCCAGCGCATGGTGTGCGCCGTGGCGACGAACGTGTAGGACGGCATGATCACCTCGCCGTGCAGCCCCAGCACCCTGGCCATGATCTGCAGGCCGATCGAGGCGTTGCACAGCGCGACGCAGTGCGTCACGCCCGCGGCGTCGGCGATCCGCCGCTCGAACTCGGTCACCAGCGGCCCGGAGTGGGTCAGCACGTAGCTGTCCATGGCCTGCCTGATCCGGTCCAGCACCCGTTGCGGGTTCAGGATGTTGGGCTTGCCGACGTGCAGCTTCTCCGCGAACGCCGGCGTGCCGCCCAGTACGGCCAGCGGCCGGACCACCGCGGTCACCGGTGACCTCCCACGAACTCGCGGATGGTGGCGACCATGTAGTCGGTCATCTCCGGGGTGATCTTCGGGAACACGCCGATCCAGAAGGTCCGCTCGGTCACCACGTCGCTGTTGGCCAGCGTGCCGGACACCCGGAAGTCCTGACCGAGGTAGGCCGGGTGCCGGGTGAGGTTGCCCGCGAACAGCAGCCGGGTGCCGATCCTGCGGGATTCGAGGAACCGCACGATCTCGGCCCGGTCGAACGGGGCGTCCTCGGCGACGGTGAGCACGAAGCCGAACCAGCTCGGCTCGCTGCCCGGGGTGGCCTCGGGCAGCAGCAGGTGCGGCACGCCCTCAAGGCCTCGGCGCAGCCGGTTCCAGTTCCGGTTGCGGGCCTCGCCGAACTCGGTCAGCTTGGTCAGCTGTGAGGACGCCAGCGCCGCCTGGACGTCGGTGGTCTTCAGGTTGTAGCCGATGTGGGAGAAGATGTACTTGTGGTCGTAGCCCTGCGGCAGATCACCGAGCCGGTAGCCGAACCGCTTGTGGCAGGTGTCGCTTTCGCCCGGCTCACACCAGCAGTCCCGGCCCCAGTCACGCAGCGACTCCACCAGTCGCGCCAGCGCGAGGTTGTCGGTGAGCACGCAGCCACCCTCCCCGGCCGTGATGTGGTGGGCGGGGTAGAAACTGACCGTGCTCAGGTCGCCGAAGCCTCCGGTGAGCTCGCCCCGGTAGCTGGCCCCCACCCCGTCGCAGTTGTCCTCGACGAACAGCAGGCCGCGCTCGTCGCAGAGGTCGGCGATCTCCCTGGCCTCGAACGGATTGCCCAGTGCGTGCGCGATCATCACCGCCCTGGTCCTCGGCCCGATCGCGTCCGCCACCCGTTGCGCGGTGGTGTTGTAGGTACCCAGCTCGATGTCGACGAAGACCGGTTTCAGTCCACATTGCACAATGGGGTTGACGGTGGTGGGGAATCCCGCGGCGACGGTGACGACCTCGTCCCCGGGCCGCAGCCGCCGCTCGCCCAGCTCCGGCTGGCACAGGGCGGTCATCGCCAGTAGGTTCGCCGACGACCCCGAGTTCGTCAGGTGCGCCTTGCGCAGCCCGAGGGTTCTGGCGAAGTCCCGTTCGAACTTTCTCGCCGACGTTCCCGCGGCGATTCTCAGGTCCAGCGCGGCTTCCACCATCGCCACCCGGTCGTCGGCGTCCAGTGTGGCCCCCGACGGCCAGATCGGTGTCACACCCGGCTGGAACGGTCGCTCCGCGACCTCCTTGTCGTAGTCGCGCACGAGCTGCAGCACCCGGGCTTTCAGCTCCGCGCCGTGGTCGCTCATCAGCACTTCCTCCCCGGGTGGCGGGATACGATGCCCTCATGCTTCCGTGCGCAGGACTGGGTTTTTCCCATACTCGGGCTACCTAGCATCACAGGATGCGAGTGTTGATCGCGATCTCCGCCTGGCCGGGACACTTCATGCCGATGGTGCCGCTGGGCTGGGCTCTGCGTAGTGCCGGACACGATGTGCGAGTGCTGTGCAGCCCGCAGGAGGCCGACACGGTCCTCCGGACCGGCCTGCACCCCGACCCGCGCCTGCTGGGTTCACCGATGGTGTGGTCCACCAGGCTGATGAACCTCTTCAGCGCCTACCACGGCACCTGGCGTTACCCGGCCCGGCCACTGCACCCCGACACCGGGGAACCGCTGGACCTGGACACCTTCGACATGGGCAGCTGGTGGCCGGCCGCCGTGGACACCTACGGCAGGCGGTGGCGCCAGGACGCGGAGACGGCCGAGGCCTACGGCCGGGAGTGGCGGCCGGACCTGGTGGTCCACGACCCGCTCAGCGCCGAGGGACCGCTGGCGGCGCACGCGGCCGGGACCCTCAGCGTGGTGCACCTGTGGGGACCGACCGGCACCGAGGAACCACTGTGCACCACGGGTGGTTTCGGTGAGGGCGACCCGAGCCGGAACTCCCGCGCCAGGGACTCGTTCGGCCCGGACAGCCCGTTCGGGTCGGCGGAGATCGCCTCGGTGCTGGACCGGCAGCTCACCCACGTTCTCGACCCGTGTCCCGGCGAGTTCGGGCTGAACAGCGTCGGCGCCCGGCTGCCGATCCGGTTCGTTCCGTACAACGGGCCGGGGACCGTCCCGGAGAAACTGCCCGAGCGTGGCGGCCGCCCCCGGGTGTGCGTGGTGTGGGGGCGCACCACCACACGTGGCTTCGGCCCGGTGGCGAACAAGGTGGAACAGGCGGTCACCGCCGCGACCGAACTCGGCGCGGAAGTGCTGCTGCTGGCCGCCGAATCCGACGTGGGCACGGCGGAACTGCCCGGGCAGGTGCACCGGCTCAGCGAGGTGCCGCTGCACCTGGTGCTGCCCACCTGTGACGCGGTGATCCACGCGGCGGGCGGAGGTTCGATCCTGACGTCGATGGTCTGCGGGGTTCCCCAGCTCATGCTGACGATCGCGGAGAACGCCGAGAAGTGGTCGGCGGGCAGGCTGGAACGCGCCGGATGCGGGTTGTCCGTGCGCAACTACGAAGCCGACGTCCCCGCGATCAAGGCGAAGCTCGGCCGCCTGCTGTCCGAACCGGCGTTCGCCGAGTCGGCCCGCGGGCTCGCCGCCGCGGCACACGCCATGCCCGCCCCGGCCGCGGTGGCCGGTCAGCTGGAATCGCTCGTCTCCACCCGGTGAACCACAGCGTCGAGTCCGGTGTGGACGGCGCGACAAGCTGGGGTTAAACCTACATCTTTCCCGATACAACTGGTGCTGACGGGAGGTGGATTCATGGCAACGGTCGAAGGATCCGTCCTGCGAGTACCCGACGACACACTGGCGGGCCGGCTGGCACTGTCCGCGTGCACCGTGGACAGTGGCGTCAACTCCCTTGCCGACATCCGTTCCTGGCTCGCGCGGCGTCGCGCCGGTCAGCTCCACCACGTCGAGCGCATCCCGTTCGCCGGCCTGCGATCCTGGCGGTTCGAGGACGGCTCCGGCGACCTGCGTCACGACAGCCACAAGTTCTTCCGCATCCAGGGGTTGCGGGTCCACTCGGACTACCGGCACGTCCGGCAGTGGACACAGCCGATCATCAACCAGCCGGAGATCGGCATCCTCGGCATCCTGATCCGGGACATCGACGGCGTACCGCACTGCCTCATGCAGGCGAAGGCCGAGCCGGGCAACGTCAACGGGGCGCAGATCTCCCCGACGGTGCAGGCCACCCGGAGCAACTACCTCAGGGTGCACGCCGGAAACACCGTGCCGTACCTGGAGTACTTCCAGAACCTGCACCACGGCAACGTGCTCGCCGACGTGCTGCAGTCCGAGCAGGGCGCCTGGTTCTACCGCAAGCGCAATCGGAACATGATCGTCGAGGTGGACGGGCCGGTCGAGGTCGGCGACGACTTCTGCTGGATGACGCTCGGCCAGCTGCACGTCCTGCTCGCCGAGGACAACACCGTCAACATGGACACCCGGACCGTGCTGGCCTGCCTGCCCGGCGGTTTCGAAGGCGCACGGGGCGACCGGGGCGAGTTCATGTCGGCACTGGTCAGTTCCTGCGACCCGGCACGCGGTGGACTGCGGACCAGGACCGAGGCGATGAGCTGGATCACGTCGCGGGAGGCGCAGCACGACGTGCGGACCGAGCTGCTCGGGCTGAACGAGGTGCGGGAGTGGCGCCGTACCGAGGACGTCATCCGCCACCAGGAGGACCGCTTCTTCCGGGTCATGGCGGTCTCGGTGCGGGCGGACAGCCGCGAGGTGGCCGGCTGGACCCAGCCGCTGATCGAACCCGTCGGTGTCGGCTCGATCGCGTTGCTGGTCAAACGCGTCGCCGGGGTGCTGCACGCGCTGGTGAGCGCACGGGTCGAGCCCGGGTATCGCGGCACCATCGAGCTGGCGCCGACCGTGCAGTGCATTCCGGCCAACTACGCGGGACTGCCCGGGGAACTGCACCCGCCGTTCCTGGACTACGTCCGCGAACGTGATCCGGGCCAGGTGTGGTTCGACGCCGAGCTGTCCGAGGAGGGCGGGCGCTTCTACCACGCCCGCAACCGGTACCAGATCATCGAGACACCGGAGGACTTCCCGGACGGCGGCCGGCCGGACTTCCAGTGGCTGACCCTGCACCAGCTCAACAGCCTGCTGATGCACTCGAACTACGTCAACGTCCAGGCCAGGACCCTGGTCGCCTGCCTGCGGGGCCTGCGGTGACCGGGCGGCTGTCGCTGGGTGTGCTGGGCTGCTCGGCCATCGCCCGGCGGCGCACGATTCCCGCACTGGATTCGCTCGGCAACGTCCGGCTGGCCGCGGTCGCCAGCCGCTCGGCGGAGAAGGCGGAGCGGTTCGCCGCGACGTTCGGTGCCGAGCCGTGTGGTTACGCCGAGCTGATCGAGCGGCCGGACGTCGACGCGGTGTACCTCAGCCTGCCCAACCGGCTGCACCACGAGTGGGCCAGGCGGGCGTTGCTGGCCGGGAAGCACGTGCTGTGCGAGAAGCCGCTCACCGGCGACCCGGCCACCACCAAGGACCTGATCGACCTGGCTGCCGAGCGGGGCCTGGTGCTGCGGGAGAACTTCGCCTTCCTGCACCATCCCCAGCACGCCAGGGTACGGGAGCTGATGGCGGCCGGACGGCTCGGCGCGGTCCGCACCCTGAGCGTGGCGTTCACCATCCCGCCGCTGCCGTCCGACGACATCCGCTACGACGCCGCACTGGGCGGCGGCTCACTGCTCGACCTCGGGGTCTACCCGCTGCGGCTGGCGTGGCTGCTGTTCGGCGACGGGCTGTCGGTCGCGGGCGCCGCGCTGCGGGTGGACGAGCGGCTGGGCGTAGACGTGGCGGGGCAGGCCATGCTGGTCTCCCGCGGCGGCGTGTTCGTCGACCTGCGGTTCGGTTTCCAGCACTCGTACCGGTGCCGGTACGAGGTGTGGGGGAGCACCGCGTCGCTCAGCCTGGACAGGGCGTTCACCCCGCCGCCGGACCACCGGCCCGCCGTCGTCGTCGAGGAACAGGACCACGACGAGCGGTTCTTCCTGCCGCCGGCTCACCAGTTCCGGCTGTCGGTCTCGTCGTTCGCCGACGCGGCGCTGCGCGGGGCGGTGGCGAGCGAGGAGCAGGGCTGGCTGACCGGTGCCCTGGAGACCGCCCGGCTGGTGGAGGACGTCCGGACGGCCGCGGCGGGACACCTGGCCTGATCGCCCGGCGGGATCGGCGTCGTCAGCATTCCGCCAGTGCGTCGCCGATCCGGTCGCCGACCTCGGCGGCGTGCTCGACGAGGTAGAAGTGGCCGCCGGGGAAGACGTGCTGCCGGAATTCGCCGGTGGTGTGCTCGCGCCACCGGGCGGCTTCGGCCAGACTCACGTTCGGGTCCCGGTCGCCGACCAGCACGGTGATCGGGCAGCTGAGACCGCGGTCGGCGGTGGTGGAGTAGGACTCGATGGCCCGGTAGTCGCCACGGATGGCGGGCAGCGCCATCCGCAGCAGGTCCTCGTCGGCCAGTAGTGCCTCGTGGGTGCCCTCCAGCCGGCGCAGCTCGGCGAGCACGCCGTCGTCGTCGAGGTCGTGCACGCCGTCGTCGCGGGGCAGCGACGGGGCCCGCGAGCCGGACGCCAGCAGGACAGCGGGACCGTGGTCGGCCCGTTCCAGCCGCCAGGCCGTCTCGAACGCGACCGCTGCGCCCATGCTGTGGCCGAAGAACGCCGTCGGCTTGGCCGGTTGTGCCCGCAGCTCTTCGGCGATCAGGTCGGCCAGCAGCCGGATGTCCTCGACGCACGGTTCGTGCCTGCGGTCCTGACGACCCGGGTACTGGACTGCCACGACGTCCACCGCGGGGGCGAACCGGGCCGACACGGGGTGGAAGAAGCTCGCGGATCCGCCGGCGTGCGGGAAGCACACCAGCCGCCGGGTGCTGCGCGGCGCGGGGTGGTAGCGGCGCAGCCAGGTCGTCGTGTTCTCGGTGATCGTCACGATCCCAGTGAAGCCGCCGCACGGCGGGCAAAACCCTAGTGTCCTGCACCGGAAATCCGGTGCATAAGTCGGCGAGTCCAGGTTTCCGCTGGCAAGGCGCCGGTTCGTCCTCGTACTGGACCGTACTCGGGCGGACCGGCAACGCCGCCAGCGGGAAGCTGGACCGGCGAACTATTCAGCGGATTTCCGGTGCGGGCCACTAGTCATGGCCCGGCATCAGGTGAACCGGGGCGCCACACACAGAGAGCCCACCCGGTGGGCAACGGGCGGGCTCTCTGTCTCCCCGGGGGCACGGGGAAGCCGGCAGGGCTACCAGGCCGAACTCAGCGTCAGCTCGGCGTACTTCTGTTCCCGCTCGGCCTGGCGGAGGTCCGACTCGACCATGGTCTGGATGAGTTCCTCGAACGTGAGGCTGGGTTTCCAGCCGAGTTCGGCGTGGGCCTTGGCGGGGTTGGCGCACAGGGTCTCGACTTCGGCGGGGCGGATCAGGTCGGGGTCGACGACGACGTGGTCGCGCCAGTCCAGGCCGACCGTCTCGAACGCGATGCGGGCGGCGTCGCGCACCGAGTGCATGGTGCCGCTGCCCACCACGTAGTCGGTGGGCGTGGGTTGCTGGAGCATGAGGTGCATGGCCTTGACGTAGTCGCCGGCGTAGCCCCAGTCGCGCTGGGCGTCGAGGTTGCCCAGGTGCAGCTTGTCCTGGTGGCCGAGTTTGATGTTGGCGGCGGCCAGGGTGATCTTGCGGGTGACGAACTCGGTGCCGCGGCGCGGCGACTCGTGGTTGAACAGGATCCCGGACACGGCGTACATGCCGAAGGATTCCCGGTAGTTGCGGGTGATGTAGTGACCGTAGGTCTTGGCCACCCCGTAGGGACTACGCGGGTGAAAGATGGTCGTCTCGTGCTGCGGTGTCTCGGCGACCTTGCCGAACATCTCCGACGAGGACGCCTGGTAGAAGCGGATGTCGCTGCTGTTGCTGGTGCGGGACTTGTCCAGCCCGCTGACCAGCCGGATCGCTTCCAGCATGCGCAGCACGCCCATGCCGTTGATCTCGGTGGTCAGTTCCGCCTGCTGCCAGGACAGCGGAACGAACGAGATCGCCCCGAGGTTGTACACCTCGTCGGGCTGTACCTGATCGATCGCGGACACCAGGCTGCCCTCGTCCATCAGGTCTCCGTCCACGAAGGACAGATCCGCCATGAGCTGGCTGATACGGGATTTCCTCGGATTCGCCTGGCCGCGGATCATGCCCCATACCTGGTATCCGAGACCGAGCAGGTGCTCGGCGAGGTATGAGCCGTCCTGGCCGGTGATACCGGTGATCAACGCACGTTTTGACACGGGTTTTCCCCTTCCGGCACCGCGGGCCAGCTTGCCGACCTCGGGTGAAGACACCGACTGCGTACATTCATCGGTACGCCACTGCCATGATTGAACGCGATCGAAACTAGGGATTCCTCCAGGCATCAGCGGTCATCCTCATGGAACCGGAGTTCGCCCTGTGCCGATGCAGGCGAGTCGAACCAGGCGAGGAGTTGTCACATGCCGGGTGTTCTGTCGGAGGCCACCACGAGCGAACTGTCCGAGGCGTTGCTCACGGGCGCGAGCCCCGAGCGGATCGAACGCCTTCCCCTGCCGGCGGAGTTTCTGGCGGCCCACCTGAAGGCCGAGGACGCCGACATGTTCCGCGGGGTCGAGGACAAGGACGTCCGCAAGTCGCTGCGCGTCGGCCGGGTGCCGATGCCGGAGCTGGCGCCGGACGAGGTCGTCGTCGCGGTGATGGCCAGTTCGATCAACTACAACACGGTGTGGTCGGCCATGTTCGAGCCGATCCCCACCTTCCGCTTCCTCAGCCAGTTCGCCCGGCAGGGCGGCTGGGCGTCCCGGCACGACCTGCCGCACCAGGTGGTCGGCTCGGACGGGGCTGGCGTGATCGTCCGCGTCGGATCCGGTGTGCGGCACTGGAAGGTCGGCGACCACGTCGTGGTCAGCCCCGCCTACGTGGACGACCAGGAGCCCGCCAGCCACGCCGACGGCATGCTCGGCGCCGAGCAGCGGGCGTGGGGTTTCGAGACCAACTTCGGCGGCCTCGCCGAGTACTCCGTGGTCCGCGTCAACCAGCTCGTCCCCAAGCCGGCGCACCTCACCTGGGAGGAGGCGGCGTGCAACACCCTGTGCGCGGGCACCGCCTACCGGATGCTGGTCAGTGACCGGGGCGCCCGGATGAAGCAGGGCGACGTCGTGCTGGTCTGGGGCGCGGCCGGCGGCCTCGGCGGCTACGCGGTCCAGTTCGTCCGCAACGGCGGCGGCATCCCGGTCGGGGTGGTCGGTTCCCCGGAGAAGGCCGAAGCGCTGCGCGCACTCGGCTGCGAGATCGTGATCGACCGGTCGGAGATCGGGCTCACCGCCGACGTGGCGGACGACCCGGCACGGGTGATCGAGGTCGGCAGGCGGCTCGGCGGGATCATCCGCGAGCGCGTCGGCAGGGACCCGGACATCGTCTTCGAACACGTCGGGCGCGCGACGTTCGGCGTCTCCGTGTTCGTCGTGCGCCGCGGCGGCGTCGTGGTCACCTGCGGGTCGAGCACCGGCTACCACCACCTGTTCGACAACCGGTACCTGTGGATGAAGCTCAAGCGGATCATCGGCAGTCACGTCGCCAACCTGCAGGAGCAGTGGGATACCAACCGGCTGCTGGAACTGGGCGCCGTGGTGCCGACGATGTCCGCGGTGTACCCGCTGTCGGACGTGGCCGAGGCCGCCCGCGTCGTGCAGACCAACCAGCACATCGGCAAGATCGCGGTGCTGTGCGGCGCACCCCGGACCGGGCTCGGCGTGACCGACCCGCGGCTGCGCGCGCGGATCGGCGAGGACCGGCTCAACCCGTTGCGGGGCCGCAGCCCCGGCCCCGGAGAGGTGTGAACGCATGGCCGTCGGATTCCTCGGTACCGGGTCCTATCTGCCGGAGCGGGTGGTCACCAACTCCGAGATCGCCGGACTGGTCACCGACGCGACCCCGGAGTGGATCCTCAGCCGTACCGGGATCGAGACCCGCCGCTGGGCGGCGCCGGACGAGGCGACCTCCGACCTCGCGGCCGCCGCGGCCCGGCGTGCGCTCAAGCACGCGGGCCTGCCGGCCGACCGCGTGGATTACCTGATCGTGTCGACGTCGACCGGGGACTTCCCGCAGCCGCCGACGGCGTGCCTCGTGCAGCGCCTCATCGGGGCGCACGCCGCGGCGTGCTTCGACGTCAACGCCGTCTGCGCCGGTTTCGTCTACGCCGTGGAACTGGCGCGTTCCCTGGTCGCCGCCCGTCCCGGGACACACGCACTCGTCATCGGCGCCGACGTCTACTCCCGCATCCTCGACTTCGGTGAGCGCCGCACCTCCGTCCTGCTCGGCGACGGGGCCGGTGCCGCGGTGCTCGGCAAAGTGCCCGAGCCCGCCGGGATCCTCGCGGTCGACCTGAGCAGCTACGGCGAGGCCCAGGATCTGATCAAGGTCGAGGCGGGCGGCAGCCGGGTACCCACGACCGCGCGGACCGTCGCCGAGGGCGGGCACTACTTCACCATGCGCGGCAGGCAGGTGCGTGACTTCGTCATGGACACCCTGCCGCCGCTGCTGGACAAGCTGGTCACCAACGCCGGGCTGACACTGGCCGATGTGGACACGTTCGTGCCGCACCAGGCCAACGGCGTGCTGCTGCGTCAGCTGGTCGACCGGTGCGGGCTGAGCGGCGCGCACACCCACCTCGTGGTCGATCGCTACGGCAACGTCGGCAGCGCCTCGGTTCCGGTGGCACTGGACGACGCTGTCCGGTCCGGCCGGGTCGCGGCGGGTGACGTCGTCCTGCTCGCCGGGTTCGGCGGGGGCATGTCCGTCGGCGCCTGCCTGGCACGGTGGTCGGCATGACCGTCGAACGCGTCGGGGTCGTCGGCTGCGGCCAGATGGGTACCGGGTTCGCCGAGGTGTGTGCGCGTGCCGGGCTGGACGTGCTCGTCGTCGCGTCGAGCGCGGAGTCCGCGCAGCGTGGCGCCGCCCGCCTGGAGTCCTCACTGGACCGGTTGGTGGGCAAGGGAAAGCTGAGCGAGGACGAGCGCGCGACAGCCATCGCGCGGGTCACCTATTCCACCGACCCGAAGGACCTCGCCGACCGGCAGTTCGTGCTGGAGGCGGTGACCGAGCAGCTCGCCACCAAACTGGAGGTCTTCGCGGTACTCGACGAGGTCGTGCCGGACCGGGACGCCGTGCTGGCCTCCACGACGTCCGCGCTGCCGATCATGAAGCTCGCCAGGGCGACCAGCGCCCCGGAACGAGTGGTCGGGGTACACCTGTTCAACCCGGTTCCGGTGATGCCGCTGGCCGAACTGACCGCCTCGCTGGCGACCGGTGAGGCGACGCTCGCCCGTGCCGCCGCCTTCCTCACCGAGGTACTGGGCAAGAAGGTCATCTACGCCAAGGACCAGGCCGGGTTCGTGGTCAACTCGCTGCTCGTGCCGTATCTGATGTCGGCGGTCCGGATGCTGGAGTCCGGCGTGGCCACGGCCGAGGACATCGACCGCGGCATGACCCTCGGGTGCGGGCACCCCATGGGGCCGCTGGCGCTGATCGACCTGATCGGACTGGACGTCATCGCCGCCGTCGGCGAGGCCATGTACGACGAGACCAGGGAACCGCTGCACGCACCACCGGCGTTGCTGCTGCGCATGATCGAGGGCGGTTACCTCGGCCGCAAGAGCGGCCGGGGTTTCTACCCGCACCGGACAGCCACGGGGAAGGCGCCGCGATGACCCGCAAGCCGATTCTGTTCTGCTGCACCCAGTCCACCGGGCTGATGAACTCGAGTCTGTCGGTGGCAGGCGAGCTGGCCAGGAGGGGAGTGCCGGACCTGTGGTTCGCCACGGACGAGAACCGCAGGGTGGAGGTGGAGAAGCTCGCCGCCCGCAGCGAGGTCGGGTTCGTGTCGCTCGGTGACGTCGATCCGGCTCTGGCCGCCACCATGTGGGACGAGCCCACCTACCGGGCCGTCACCGGAAGGTCCCGGTTCGTCGCCTACCGGGCCAGGGTCAGGGCGGGGATGGACGCCGGGTACGTCGCCGACAAGTACAGCAGGCTGAGCGAGGCCGTCGCCCGGATCAAGCCCGCGTTGATGGTCATCAACAGCCTGTGCCACCACGCGTTCCTGGTCGCCATCACACACCGGATCCCGTTCGTCATCACGGCCCCGTTCCTGCCCAGCGACCTGTGCCAGGCGAACCTGCCGAAGGGTTTCCCGGTGCCGCAGTCCGGGATGCCCCGGGACATGACGCGGGCACAGCGGTTCGCCCACTGGCTGTTCCGGCTGCGGATGCGGACGCTGGTCCTGGACCCGGTGATCCTGCGCAAGGCCGTCGCGTACGGCAAGGCCATGGACCGGCTTGGCGTCGACCGGGCGGCGCGACCGCAGAACGCCCCGTTCGACGCGGCCGAGATGATCCTGTGTTTCTCGCTGCTGGAGCTCGACTACCCGTTCCCGGTACCGGACAAGCTGCACATGCTCGGCACCATGGTGCCCCCGCTGCCCGAGACGTCCGGGGACGACGACCTGACCCGCTGGCTCGACGCCCAGGAGTCGGTGGTCTACGTGGCGTTCGGCACGATCACCCGGCTGACCCGCGACGAGGTCGCCGCCATGGTGGAGGTGGCCCGCAGGCTGGGGGACCGGCATCAGGTGCTGTGGAAGCTGCCGAGGGAGCAGCAGGCGTTCCTGCCGCCGGCCGGTGAACTCCCGGCGAACCTCCGCATCGAGAGCTGGCTGCCCTCCCAGTACGACGTGCTCGCTCACCGCAACGTGAAGGTGTTCTTCAACCACGCCGGCAGCAACAGCTTCCACGAGGGCCTGTACTTCGGCAAACCGCTGCTGTCCCGCCCGCTGTGGCTGGACTGCTACGACCACGCCGTGCGTGCCGTGGACAGCGGTGCCGGGCTCACCGTGGACCGCCCGGACACCGTGGATCCGGACGACGTGCACCACAAGCTGCGCCGCCTGCTCGAGGAAGACTCGTTCCGGGAACGGGCCGGGTACTTCAGCGAGCTGCAGCGGCGGACCGGTGGGGTGCGGGCGGCCGCCGACCTCATCCTCGGATCGCGTGCCCTGTCCTGACCTCGTGCTTCAGCCGGTACTCAGCCTGCGTAGATCCGCCTCTGCCATCGTCTGGATGAGTTCCTCGAACGTGAGGCTGGGTTTCCAGCCGAGTTCGGCGTGGGCCTTGGCGGGGTTGGCGCACAGGGTCTCGACTTCGGCGGGGCGGATCAGGTCGGGGTCGACGACGACGTGGTCGCGCCAGTCCAGGCCGACCGTCTCGAACGCGATGCGGGCGGTCTCCCGGACCGAGTGCAACGTGCCGGTGCCGATCACGTAGTCGGTCGGGGTGGGTTGCTGGAGCATGAGGTGCATGGCCTTGACGTAGTCGCCGGCGTAGCCCCAGTCGCGCTGGGCGTCGAGGTTGCCCAGGTGCAGCTTGTCCTGGTGGCCGAGTTTGATGTTGGCGGCGGCCAGGGTGATCTTGCGGGTGACGAACTCGCTGCCACGCCGGGGTGATTCGTGGTTGAACATAATGCCGGACACGGCGTACATGCCGAAGGATTCCCGGTAGTTGCGGGTGATGTGGTGACCGTAGGTCTTGGCCACCCCGTAGGGACTACGCGGGTGGAAGATGGTCGTCTCGTGCTGCGGTGTCTCGGTGACCTTGCCGAACATCTCCGACGAGGACGCCTGGTAGAAGCGGATGCCGCCGCCTGCCGTCGACTCGTCGAGCCCGCAGACGACGCGGATGGCCTCCAGCATGCGCAGCACGCCCATGCCGTTGACCTCGGTGGTCAGCTCCGCGTGCCGCCAGGTGGTGGGCACGTAGGAGGTTCCGGCCAGGTTGTAGATCTCGTCCGGCCGCGCCCGCTCGACCGCGGACAGCAGGCTCGCGCTGTCGTCGAACTCCGCCCTGGTGAACGACAGGTCGCCGACGAGGTGCGCGATCCGGGAGGCCGCCGGGTCGCTGTCGTGCCGGAGCACGCCCCACACCTGGTACCCGAGGCCGAGCAAGTGTTCGGCTAGGTAGGAGCCGTCCTGGCCGGTGATCCCGGTGATCAACGCGCGCTTGGCCACGTCTCCCCTTCCTGCGGGCGGAGCATCCTGCGGCGCAGCGCCGTCCTGCCGGACAGCGTCCGCGCTTCACGTTAGCCGAGGGTGACTGGGCGTTTTCCCACACCGCCCGGGCAACTGGGGTTTTCCCAGCACCGGCGGCGCGACGCTGTGGCTCATGAACTCCGTTCGGCGTCCGATCCTGTTCGTCAGCATGCCCGAGAGCGGCCTGCTCAACCCGCTGCTGGTGCTGGCCGGTGAGTTCGCCCGGCGCGGCGTGCCGGACCTGGCCTTCGCGACCGACGAGACCCGCCGGGCGGACGTGGAACGGCTCGGCGGGGTGGAGTTCGTGTCCATGGGCCGCGCGCCGGCCGGGCTGACGCCGTCGACGATGGATGCCGAGACCTTCCGTGCCGCCGCGCAGCCGGACCGGTTTCGCTCCCTGCGTGCCGGTGTCGAGCTGATGTACCAGCCCGGCCGGCAGGCGGAGGGCATGCGGGCCCTGCGCGCGGCGGTCGACGAGCTGCGCCCGGCGTTGATGGTCATCGACACCATGAGCATGGTCCCGATCGCGCTCGCGGTCAGCAGGGGGATCCCGTTCGTGGTGAGCAACCCGTTCCTGCCCAGTCACGCGATGAGCTGGCACCTGCCGTTGCCGTTCGGATCACGCCTGCCCAAGGGTTTCCCGGCGCCCAACACCGGCCTGCCGTACCCGATGACCGCTCGCCAGCGGCTGGCCAACCGGCTGTTCCAGCTGCGCTGCCTGACGATGCTGTTCGGCTCCACGATGCGCGACCGGTTCGGCGCGTACACCCGGCTGTGCCGTGAGCTGGACATCTCACCGGAGGCCCAGCGCCCCCGGGTGTCCGCCGACGTAGCGGAGCTGGTGCTGACCTACTCGGTCGCCGAGCTGGAGTACCCGCTCGACCTGCCGCCGACGATGCGCCTGGTGGGCGCCATGCTTCCGCCGCTGCCGGAATCGGCAGGCGACGACGACGTCACCGCCTGGCTCGACGCGCATCCCTCGGTGGTCTACGTCGGGCTGGGCACGATCACGCAGCTCACCAGGGACGACGTACACGCGCTGGTCGAGGTGGCCCGCCGGCTGGACGGCCGGCACCACGTGCTCTGGCGGCTGAGCGAGCGGCAGCAGGAGTTGCTGCCCCCTGCCGGCGACCTGCCGGCGAACCTGCGGATCGAGTCCTGGCTGCCGTCCCAGCTCGACGTCCTGGCCCACCCCAGCATCAAGGTGTTCCTCACCCACGGGGGCAGCAACGGCTTCCACGAGGCGCTGTACTTCGGCAAGCCGATGGTCATCCGTCCGTTGTGGACGGACTGTCACGACGTGGCGGCCCGCGGCCGCAGTGCCGGGGTGAGCCTGACGCTGGACCGGCCGCACCGCACCGAACCGGACGACATCACCGGCAAGCTGGAAACGGTGCTCGGCGACGACTCCTACCGCCGCCGCGCCAGCCGCCTCGCCACCCTCCTGCGCGAGGCGGGCGGGCGCGTTGCCGCCGCCGACGCCGTCCTCGCGCTGCCCGCGCTGGCCGGCATCGCGCCGGTGACCGGCGCCGCGGGCGTGGAGTGACGCCGTGCTGATCAGCCTGCTCCGCCGCTACCTGCGCCCCTACCGGGGAATGGTCGTCCTCGCGGGGTTGCTCCAGCTGGTCGAGGTGGTGGCGATGCTGTTGCTGCCCACGCTGAACGCCAGCGTCATCGACCGCGGGGTGGTCGCCGGCGACGAGGGGCACATCCTGTGGATGGGCGCGCTGATGGTCCTGGTCGCCGCCGCGGCGGCGGGGGCGGGGCTCGGTTCGGTCCTCTGCGGAGCACGGGCGGCCCTGGCGCTGGGCCGCGACCTGCGGGCGGAGGTCTTCCACCGGGTCCAGAGCCTGTCCGCCCAGCAGGTGGAGCGGATCGGCGGGTCGTCACTGACCACCCGCAGCACCAACGACGTGCAGCAGGTGGAGACGGTGGCACTCGACGGGCTCACCACCCTCGCCGCGGTGCCTGCCATCTGCCTGGGCAGCGTCGCGCTCGCGCTGTCCCAGGACGTGCCGCTGTCGTTCGTGCTGCTGGCGTTCATCCCGGTGATCACCGTGCTGGTCTGGGCCGCGCAGCGCAGGCTGACCGCGGTCTACGGCCGGATCCAGCCCGCGGTCGACCGGCTGAACCGGATCGTCGGCGAGCAGGTGTCCGGGGCCAGGGTGGTGCGGGCCTTCGCCCGCGACGCCCACGAACGCGAGCGGTTCGGGCGCACCAACGCCGAGCTGCTCGGTCACTCACTGCGGGCCGGGCGGCTGTTCGCGGTGATGTTCCCCGCCGTCTCGCTCGCCTCCGGCGCCGGCACCGTCGCCGTCGTGTGGCTCGGCGCGGTCCGGGTGGACGGCGGTGAGATCGGGATCGGCACGGTGAACGCGTTCGTCGAGTACCTGGTGTACATCACCTGGTCGATCACCATGGCGACGTTCGTGTTCCTGGTCGTGCCGAGGGCGAGCGTTTCGGCACGGCGGATCCGGGAGGTGCTCGACACCGTCGCGGACCTGACGCCGCCCGTACCCGCCCGGCCCGGCCGCACCCGCGGCACCCTGCTGCTGCGTGGCGTGACCTACCGCTATCCCGGCGCGGAACTCCCGTCGGTGCACGGGGTGGACCTGCGGGCCGGGCCGGGGGAGACGGTGGCGGTGATCGGCAGTACCGGCAGCGGCAAGACCACCCTGCTCAACCTCGTCCTCCGCGGAGCCGACGTCACCGAGGGGGCGGTCCTGGTCAACGGGGTCGACGTACGGGAGCTGGACCCGGCGGAGCTGACGGCGACCGTCGGTGTGGTACCGCAGCGGGCACACCTGTTCTCCGGCACCGTCGCCGCCAACCTGCGGTTCGGCGACCCGGACGCCACCGACGCCGAACTCTGGCGTGCGCTCGGCGTGGCGCAGGCCCGCGAACTCGTCGAGAACCTGCCCGGCGGCCTGGCCGCGGAGATCGCCGGTGGCGGCGCGAACCTCTCCGGCGGGCAGCGGCAGCGGCTCACCATCGCCCGGACGCTGGTGCGCCGGCCGGCGGTCTACCTGTTCGACGACTGCTTCTCGGCGCTCGACCCGGACACCGAAGCCGCCCTGCTGGCGGCGTTGCGTGCGGAGACCGCGGCGGCCACGGTGCTCGTGGTCGCCCAGCGGGTGAGCACGGTCCGGCACGCGGACCGGATCGTCGTGCTCGACGACGGCCGGGTGGTCGGCTGCGGCCCGCACGAGGAACTCCTCGCCACCTGCGAGACCTACCGCGATATCGCGTCGTCGCAGCACGCCGGGCTGGGTGCCCCGTGACCGCGCGTCGGGTGCTGGCCCGGCTGGCCCCGTACCGGTGGCTGCTGGGTGTGCTGGTCGTCGCCGGGATCGGGGGCGCGACGATGAGCGCGCTGGCCGCACCCGCGATCCTCGGCAGGGCGACCGACCTGGTCGTCGCCGGTGCACGCGGGGACGGGGTCGACTTCGGCGCGCTCGGGGACGTGCTGGTCCTGTTGCTCGTCCTGTACGCGGCGGGCGCGATCCTCACTGGTGTGCAGGCGTGGCTGGCCGCCGTGGTCGTCCGGCGGGTGGTGTTCGACCTGCGCCGCGACGCGTCGGCGAAGCTCGGCCGGCTGCCGCTGCGGTACTTCGACGGGCACTCCCGTGGCGACCTGATGAGCAGGCTGACCAACGACGTCGACACCTTCCAGCAGTCGTTGCAGCAGGTGGTGGAGCAGTTCACCGTGCGGTCGTTCACGATGGTCGGCGGGGCGGTGATGATGTTCGTCTACTCGCCGCTGCTCGCCGTGCTCGTGCTCTGCTCGTTGCCACTGGCCGGCCTGCTCACCGCGCGGATCACCCGGCACGCGCGGGCCCGGTTCGACGAGCAGCGGACGGCCACCGGTGCGCTGACCGCACACGTCGACGAGTCCTACACCGCGCACTCGCTGATCGCCGCGTTCGGCCGCCGGGGCCGGGTGAAGCGGGAGTTCGACCGGCACAACGACGCCGTGCGTGCCGCCGGGCTGCGAGGTGAGGTCGCCGCGGAGGCGGCCGAGCCGGTGATGTACCTGATCACCAACCTGACCTACGTGGTGGTCGCCGTCGTCGGGGCGCTGCGGGTGGTGGCGGGCTCGCTCACCATCGGCGACGTCCAGGCGTTCGCGCTCTACGGCGGCAGGTTCGGCACCGACGTGGGCATGACGGCCGGCATCGTCGGCGACGCGCAGGCGGGACTCGCCGCCGCCGGGCGGATCTTCGCGTTGCTGGACGCGGCCGAGCAGGAACCCGATCCGCCCGATCCGCCTCGGCCGTCACCGGGCCGCGGCCGGGTGGTGTTCGACCGGGTGTCGTTCCGGTACACACCGGACACACCGCTGATCGAGGACCTGTCGCTGACCATCGAGCCCGGCCGGACGGTGGCGCTCGTCGGGTCGACCGGTGCGGGAAAGACCACGCTCGCCAACCTGCTGATGCGGTTCTACGAAGTGGACGGTGGCCGCATCCTGGTCGACGGCACCGACATCGCCACGCTGCGCCGCGAGGACGCGCGCAGGCTGATCGGCCTGGTACTGCAGGACACCTGGCTGTTCCACGGCACCATCGCGGACAACATCGCCTACGGCAGGCAGGGCGCGACCCGGGCGGAGGTGGAGGCCGCCGCCCGGGCCACCCGGGTGGACCGGTTCGTGCGGACGCTGCCCGACGGGTACGACACCGTGCTCGGTGAGTCGGCCGGGATCAGCGCGGGGGAGCGGCAGCTGATCACCGTGGCCAGGGCGTTCCTCGCCGATCCGCCGGTCCTCGTGCTGGACGAGGCGACCAGCTCGGTCGACACCCGCAGCGAGGTGCACGTCCAGCGGGCGATGAAGGCCGTGCGGGCCGGGCGGACCAGCTTCGTGATCGCCCACCGGCTGTCCACCATCAGGGACGCGGACCTGATCCTCGTCCTGGAGTCCGGCCGCATCGTCGAACGCGGCACCCACGACGAACTGCTCGCGGCCGGCGGGCGTTACGCCCGGCTGCACGCCGCCCAGACGACCGCGGTCCTCGCCATGCCGTGAAGGGGGCACTCACGGCATGCGGGCGCAGGGCCCGGGAGAGTTCGGGTGCTGTGTGCCCCCAATGTGGCATTGGGGGAGTTCAAGTTCCCCAATGCCACATTGGGGGAGGTTGCTGGGTCTGTTGGGCCGGATGTGACTGGTGAGGCCGCGACCGCCGGGCGGGAAGGTCGTGAAGGCCACAGTGATGATGTGTGTGGACGGAGATCGTGGAGGGCTTGGCTCGTAAAGCCACTGACGCCCGTTGTTG
>NZ_SFCC01000017.1 GCF_004214935.1 Amycolatopsis suaedae | reverse complement strand
GAACAACAATCCCAGGTCAGAGGGCATCTGCGTGTCTACGACACGATCAATTCGTCATCATCGTCGGTGGATCCAGGTCTCACGTAATGAAGGTGGCCTTCACGAGCTAGAAGCCGCCGAAGTCGCCGCCCCCGAAGTCGCCGCCTCCGAAGTCACCACCGCCGAAGTCGCCGCCGGCGTCGCCTCCGGCGTCACCGCCGTCGGCGCCCGCGTCCGCGGCGGCCTCCTCCTGGCCGGCGTTGTAGCCCGACGCCCAGGCGTCGGCGCTGGCGATGCCTGCCATGCCGGAGAACATGGCGCTGAACAACAGCATCGAGCCCAGGCCCCAGGCGCCGGCGACGAGCGCGGGCTTCCACCACGGCTCGCTGTACCAGCCCTGCGGCACCGGGCGTCCGGCGACGCGGCCGCCGGGGTAGTAGTGCGGCGTGTTGGCGCCGGGCTCGGGCGAGGCCTCGTAGTGCTGTCCCTCGACCTCGACCGACCGGTGCTCGGTGACGGCGCCGGCGTTCTCCCGCTCGGGGTCGCGCGGCAGTTCGGGGCCGGGGTCCATGCCCATGGCCAGCCGGGCGGCCCGGACGTAGTACAGGCCCTCGACGGCGGTCTCCTTGACCAGCTTGGCCTGCTCGATGGTCTGGGCCTGCTCCATCTGCGAGCCGGCGGCGGTGTAGCGCTCGGAGGCGTCGGCCAGTGCCTGCTGGGAGGCCGTGTCGGTGCCGACCAGGTTGAGCACCTGGCCGCCGAGGCGCTCCACCAGCCTGCGGGCGTCGGCCTTGGCGTCCTCGAGACGCTGGCGCTTGGCTTTGGCCTGCGTGTTGACGAGGTACGCCGCGCCGCCGACCACGAGGACCAGCAGAACGATCAGAACGATGGCGGTACCCATGCGTGACTCCAGGTTCGGGGGTTCTCGAACCGGACAACGAGAACGTTGTCCGGTTCGTTCCCGTCCCCGGTCACGACCGGGTCACCACGCCCGTCCCACGGTGTAGGCGTCGGTCCAGATGTTCTGCAGGCGGACGACGTCACCGGTCTCCGGCGCGGCCCACATCTTGTTGTCACCGGCGAAGATGCCGACGTGGTAGACGCTGCGGCCGTTGCCGAAGAACACCAGGTCGCCCGGCCGCATGGCGGACTTGTCGATGTGGCCGAGCGCGGCGCGCTGGTCGCGCGACGTGCGGGGCAGCTCGATGCCGACCTGGCGGTGCACGAACTGGGTCAGCCCGGAGCAGTCGAACGCGTCCGGTCCGGTCGCGCCGTAGGAGTACGGCTTGCCCGCCTGGGCGGCGGCCGCGTCGAGCAGCAGCTGGTCGGTCGGCCGCTTGGACTCGACGCTGACCGGGTTCGACGAGGAGGGGTCGTAGAGCCGGTTGCCGCGGAAGGTGATGCGCCACTCGGCGCTCACCGTGACCGTGGCGGGGATGGCGGCGGTTCCCTCGGCGTTGGTGCGCCCGGAGGCGGACACCGACCACGGCTTGTCGGCGGCGGGCCGCCACTCGAGGTCGACCGGCTGGTCGGCCAGCGGGCGGTCACCGAGACCGCTGAGCTTGCCGGTGAAGGTCAGGTCGCTGCCCCACTGAACGGGGGAGGGGGCGGCGGCCATGGTCTGCTGGGTGGAGAAGGCCGCTCCCGCCTGGCCGGGGAACGCGAGCATGGCGCTCGTGGCACAGGCGAGGCAGGCGATGGCGGCGGTCGGGCGCCGCCAATGGGCAGGGGACACCATTTCCTCCAGTGTCGGGGTACTGGATTTCTTTTCTCGTGACGGCGCGGCGGGCCCTTTCCGGCCGTCAATCACGGAACGGTAAACGACCTGGTCAGAAATGTGTCAATTTGCCCAATCGCATGTTCGGGTGACGTAAACAACAAGCCGCTGTCGCGGGGTTGGCGAACTCGCCCAGCTCAGTGCGGGAAAATGGGAAAATCACAACAAAGGTATTCCGGAATTGCCTGTGATGTGGATCATAGGTGTGTGGCGTCGTCCGTCACCCCTTGGTGCGAGCTTGTGTTGACCAAGCACTTTGCAGTACAAAGTGCGAGTAGTTTGTGCTGCAAAGTTGGAGGGTGTGCGATGGCCGACGAGACGCTGTCGCCCGAGCGGTCGCTCGAGGTGATCGAACAGGAACGGGCCGACGTGCGGCGCAAGCTGTCCGCCTCGGTCGGAGTGCTGAACGGGATGTGGGCGGGCCTGTGGTTCGTCAGCTTCCTCGCGTTCCACCTCGCCGGCCGTGGCTGGCCGGGGCCCGTGATTCCGTACTGGGTGGCCGGGGTGATCACGGCTGTGGCGATCGTTGCCGGGGTCGTCGTCTCGGCTGTGCTCGGGGTGCGGTCGGGCAGGGGGCTGCGCGGGCCGTCGGTGCTGTCCGGTGCGCTCTACGGGTGGAGCTGGACGTTGTCCTACGGCGCGCTGGTCGCGGTCAACCTGATGTTGCAGTCGAACGGGCTGCCGAAGGATCTTGTCCCGGTGCTGTGGTCGGGAACGACGATGACGCTGGCCGGTGCGCTGTGCCTGGCCGGCGGCGCCATGTTCCGCGACATCGCCTTCTATGCCGTCGGCGTGGTGTTCCTCGCCTCCGCCGTGGTCAGCGTCCTGGTGGGAATGGATTACCAGGCCCTGGTCCTCGCCGTCGCCGGCCTGCTCGGCTTCGGCTCGCGTGCCGTGGTGTCGGTGAGGAGGGGCTGACGTGGAACTGGATCCGGTGATCCACGCCCAGGCGCGGCTGCGGGTGACCGTGGCGCTGTCGGCTCTGCCCGAAGGGGACTCGATCTCGTTCCCCCGGCTGCAGCAGCTGCTGGACATGACGGCGGGCAACCTGTCCACGCATCTGCGCAAGCTGGAGGACGCGGGTTATGTGGCAGTCACCAAGACCCACGAGCGGCGCACCCCGGTCACCTATCTCGAACTGACGGCCAAGGGGCGGCTGGCGTTCGACGAATACACCGCGAACCTGCGCGAGCTGCTCGGCTCTGGCGGCGAAAACTAGAACACGTTATAGTCCGTGTTCTGGAGGTGTCGACGCGTGAAGTTCACCCTGTCCGTGGCGATGTGCCCACCTGACCAGCTCACCGAACTCGCTGCGGCGGCTGAGGAGTGCGGATTCTCCTCGATCGCCCTGCCCGACTCGCTGTTCTATTCGGAGTCGGTGTCCGCCGACTACCCCTACACCCCGGACGGGAACAGGTTCTGGACCGAGGAGACGCCCTGGGTCGACCCACTGGTCGCCACCGCGGCCATGGGCGCGGTCACCAGCGACATCCGGTTCTACACCTCGGTGCTCAAGCTCGGCTCCCGCAATCCGGTGCTGCTGGCCCGCCAGGTCGGCTCGGCCGCGGTGCTCACCGGTGACCGGTTCGGCCTCGGGCTGGGGGTGGGCTGGTCGCCGGAGGAGTTCCGCTGGTGCGGGGCGCCCTACGAGCGGCGCGGCAAGCGCGTCGACGAGGCCATCGAGGTGCTGCGGCTGATCCTCGACGGCGGGATGGTCGAGTACCACGGCGAGTTCTTCGACTTCGGCAGGCTGCGGATGAGCCCGGCGCCGGCGCGGCGGGTGCCGTTCTACGTCGGTGGGCACACCGAGGTCGCGCTGCGCCGCGCCGCGCGGGTCGGCGACGGCTGGTCGTCGGCGATGATGACGCTGGACGAGCTGCGCGAGACCATCGGGCGGCTGCGCACGCTGCTGGCCGAGTACGGCCGCGCCGACGTGCCGTTCGAGTACCAGGCGGTCTGCGTCGACCGGTTCGGCCTCGACGGCTACCGCGAGCAGGCCGAGGCCGGGGTGACCGACGCGATCACCATGCCGTGGGTCTTCGACGGCCTCGGGTTCGACGCCGACGTCGAGGCGAAGAAGGCGTCGATGAAGAAGTTCGCCGAGGAGATCATCGCCCCGCTGGGAGGCCGTCCGTGACCGTCACCGTGCCGTGGAACCCCGACGAGGAACAGCCGCCTGCCCGGGTCGCGGCCTGGCGCTCGATGAACGCCGTCTCGGCCGGGAACAAGGAGGAATGGCTGGCGCTGTTCGCGCAGGACGGCGTTGTCGAGGACCCGGTCGGCCCGTCCGGCTTCGACCCCGAGGGCACCGGCCACCACGGCCGCGACGGGATCGCGGCCTTCTGGGACAAGGCGATCGCGCAGGTGGAGCGTTTCGAGTTCACCATGCGGGACTCGCACGCGGCCGGCGACGAGGTGGCCAACGTCGGCACGATCACCAGCCACCTGCCCGGCGGGTACGTGGTGGACACCGACGGCGTGTTCGTCTACCGCGTCGGCCCGGACGGCCTGATCCGCTCGATGCGGGCCTTCTGGGAGGTCGACCGCGCCATGGCGACGGCCCGTCAGGTGTAGCGGCCGAAGCACGTGAAGGCCACCTTCATTACGTTCGCGTCAGGGCCCCGGCAAAGTCGAGGCCCGGCGCGATTGCCGTGAGGGCCCCTTTCACGGCATCTGACGCCACCACATCCGCCCTCACCCCGGCGCACCCGCCCCACCGGCCTCGCACACCACAACCACCCCACCAGTCACCACGAACGAGACAACCCAGCAAGCGTCAAGTACGTGAAGGCCACCTTCATTACGTCACACGTAATGAAGGTGGCCTTCACGAGCCTGGGCCGGGCCACGTCTCGCGATCTGGAACCGGCGTCCACATCGTGAGTTCTGCGCTCACGACCGCGAGTTCTGCATTGCGGCCCGCGAATTCTGCGCTCGGGACCACCCGCCTCGCCCTGCCGCACCCCGGACTTTGCCGGGACCCTGACGTCTCACGTGGTGAAGGTGGCCTTCACGTGCTCGTGGCGGCTCGTCAGGCCGGGTACTGGTACGCCGGATAGGTCAGGTAACCGGCGTCGCCGCCCTCGTAGAACGTGGCCTCGTCGACCGGCGCGAGCGGCAGCGCGTTGCGCAGCCGCTCGACGAGGTCGGGGTTGGCGATGAAGGCGCGGCCGAAGCTGATGAGGTCGGCACCCAGCCCGAGCCAGTGGTCGGCCGCGGCCCGGTCGGCCTGCTTCGGTCCCATCGGGACGACCGGGTTCATGATGAGCGTGCCCGGCCAGGCGCGGCGAAGGCCCACCAGCACCTCCTCGTCCGCGGTGGCCTCCAGGTGGACGTAGGCGACCTGGAGGCGGGCCAGCTCGTGCAGCAGCGCGGCGTACAGCTCGGGGACCTCGGTTTCCTCGACGCCCCAGAAGGTTCCGCCCGGCGAGAGGCGGATGCCGGTCCGGTCCGCGCCGACGGCGTCCACGGTCGCGGACACCGCCTCGACGGCGAACCGGATCCGGTTGGCCACCGGGCCGCCGTAGCGGTCCGTGCGCAGGTTCGCGTTCGAGGACAGGAACTGCGAGATCAGGTAACCGTTGGCGCCGTGCAGTTCCACGCCGTCGAAGCCGGCGTCGATGGCGGCTCGGGCGGCCGCGGCGTAGGAGTGGGCGTGCTCGGGGATCTCGGCGGTGTCCAGCGCGCGAGGCATCGGCGCGGGCTGGGGCCCGTTCGGGGTGAACACGTTGCCGACGGCGGGCACGGCCGAGGGACCGACTGGCTGCAGCCCGGTGGTGTCGGGGTGGGACACCCGTCCGCCGTGCATGATCTGCGCGAAGATGCGCCCGCCGTTGGTGTGCACGGCCGCGGTCACCGGTCGCCAGGCGGCGATCTGCTCCTCGGTGTGCAGACCCGGGGTGCCCGGGTTGGACTGGCCGATCAGGCTCGGCTGGACGCCCTCGCTCACCAGCAGCCCGGCCGTCGCCCGCTGGGCGTAGTGGGCCGCCATCGACGGCGTCGCGAGGCCACCGGCCGCGGCCCGCACCCGCGTCATCGGTGCCATCACCACCCGGTTGGGCAGGCGCAGGTCGCCGAGCCGGTAGCCGTCGAAAAGCGTTGTCACGTCAGGCTCCTTCGCGTAGTGGGGTACTGCGGCTACGCTAGAAGCTCACATCGATGTCAGAGGCAAAGCTCTGTGCCGCGGGTCACAGCGGGGAGGACGGATTGCGCATCGGGGAGGTGGCGGCACGAACCGGGGTCAGTGTCCGGTCCCTGCGCTACTACGAGGAACAGGGCCTGCTGAACAGCACCCGCAGCGCCAGCGGCCAGCGCCACTACACGGCCAAGGAGGTGGCGCGGGTGGAGTTCATCCAGCGGATGTACGCCGCCGGCCTGTCCAGCCGCACCATCGCCGAACTCCTGCCGTGCGTCGACTCGCCCAGCGAGGAGAACTCCGACGCCGCGCTGGAACGGATGGTCCAGGAACGGGAGCGGCTGTCCGAGCACATCGCCGACCTCATCCGGACCCGGGACTCGCTCGACGGCCTCATCAGGGCCAACCGCGCGCACCGCGAGGAACTGGCCAGCTGAAGGGGTCTCTCACCGTTGCCTGCCCTCGAAGCACGGGCAGGTGCGGTGGATGAAGTGATCGTCGTACAAGCACACGATGGCCGGTCGCACCGGCGGTTCGTTCGATGACGGTCGGGGTGGACGCCTTGCCGGGCGGCGACGAGGCGCGGGTTCAGCCGTCTTCGCCATCGTGAGCTCCTCGTCAACTGGCCAACATGTCCTTACCAGTTGACCTCATGGCGGGTAACTGGTCAAGACGACCGGACGTGTGGAGAATTGGCCCGATGGTGGACAAAACGAGCGGAGTCCCAGCCTTCCGGCAGGTGGCCGCTGATCTGCGGGGCCGTATCGAAGCCGGCGAGTACGCGCCGGGGACGAAGCTGCCCAGTGAGCGTGAACTGGTCGAGGCCTACGGCGTGTCCCGGCCGACCATCCGCGACGCCGTGAACGTGCTGCGGTCCGAGGGCCTCGTGACCGCCGAGCACGGTCGCGGCGTGTTCGTCCGCCCTCCGGCCATGATCCAGCGCCTGTCGCGGTCACGGCTGTCCCGTGCTGCCCGGGAACGCGACCAGGGCGCGTTTCTCGCCGACGCCGCCGCGAAAGGCTTCACCGCCTCGTCGTCGGTCAAGGTCCGCTTCGAGTCTGCCGACGACCGCGTCGCGGAGACGCTCGCAGTCGACGTTGGCACCGAAGTCACGGTGCGGGACCGGGTTATGCGGGCCAACGGACTGATCGTCCAGCTGGCCGTGTCGCGGCTGCGACGGGAGTTCACCCGCGGCACCGCCGTCGAGGAGGTCGACACCGGCCCTGGTGGCACCTACGCGCGACTGGAGGAGGCCGGGTACGCCATCGGCCACTTCGTCGAGCATGTCGGCGCCCGGATGCCGTCACCGGAGGAGGCGTCGGCTCTTCAGATCGACCAGGGCGTGCCCGTGGTGACCGTTACCCGCGTCGCCTACGGCGAGGACGGCACACCGCTGGAGATGAACGACATGGTGTTGCCCGCGGACCGGTACGAGTTGTCCTACGAGTGGCCCGCCGAGTGATTTGTGGAGCGGGCGACGGGAATCGAACCCGCACCACCAGTTTGGAAGACTGGGGCTCTACCATTGAGCTACGCCCGCATGCACCGGCCGGACCGGCGCGCAGGTAGCTTAGCGGCTGCCGATAGAGTGGGTCACACCCACCCGTCGGGTGGCGTGGTTCCGGGACGTGGCGCAGCTTGGTAGCGCATCCGCTTTGGGAGCGGAGGGTCGCAGGTTCAAATCCTGTCGTCCCGACCGGAGAAGGCCCCTTCGACTCGTCGAAGGGGCCTTCACGCGTTACTTCAGCTTCTCGGCCAGCGACGCCACCGACGTCTGCAGATCGCCGACGGCCTTCTGCAGGTTCTCCAGCATCTTCTGCTGCTCGACCTGCAGCTGCCCGTTGGTCTTGCCGGTCTGGGCGTGTGCCTTGCCCAGGTCGTCGTTGATGGCGTTGACGGTCTTGTAGACCGGGCGCGCACCCGAGTCGCCGCCGCCGTAGAACGCGCCCAGGTACAGGTTGGCCAGCGCGTCCCGCACCGTGAACGGCACGCCGTCGGGCCGCTTGCCCAGCACATCGTCCAGAGCCATGTCGTCTCCTCCTTCTGCCACCGCGGCCTCGGCGCGGAACTTGTTCATGTCGATGGTCTTGCCCTCGGCGTAGCCGGGGTCCCACTTGCCTTTCACGCTGGTCTCGGCATGGGCCCGGACCCGCTGGATGTCGCCGCCGCCGCAGACGTCGGCGACCACCCGCGCCCACACCAGCGCGGCGCGGTACTGCGCGTCCCGCATCGGGGCATCGCCGGGGTAGCAGATCTCCAGGCCCATCACCCTGCGGTTGAACCTCCCGGTGACGGGCAGCGGGCCCATCGACTTGCCGCCGGACGCCCCGGCGTGGTTGGCGACCCCGGCCGCGATGACCGTGAGCGTTCCGTCGACGTTGCCCGCGAAGTTGCACAGCGGGCCGGCCAGCGGATCGCGCCCGCCACGGCCGTCGGCCAGCAGCGCGTAGGCCATGCTGTACGAACCGCCGGTGTGGTGCACCAGCCCGCCGCACCAGTCCGCGGAATCCCCGTTACCGCGGTTCTGCCAGCCCGGCCACTCGTGCACCGTCATCCCGCGCCGGCGCAGCTCGGCCACCACGGCGGCCACGGATCCAGGCATGCCACTCACCTCACAATCTGGGACAGGTCACCGGTGGACCGGTTGACGTCACACAACGGGTTGGGGGCATCCGCCGGAATGCCCGGGACGTTCGGCTGCGGGCCGGAGTGCTGGTGCAGCACCACCCGCGTCGTCAGGTACTTCGGCTTGCCCGGCGTGGCGCCGGTGTACTTGCCGGAGTCGGCGATCCACAGCCAGATGTCCGGATCCATCCACGACTCGCCGCCGACCCACTGGTCCACGAACGACCCCGACGTGTAGATCACCTGCGTGCGCCGCCCGGTGTAGCCACGGACCGCGGCGAGGAACGTCTGGCAGAACTCCTTGCCCGGCGCCTGGTCCTCGTAGTCGAGCACCGGCGGGAGCATCCGCACCGGCCCGGCGACCCGCTGCAGGTGCATGGCGAAATGCAGTGCCTGTACGTCCGGTTTGCCCAGTTCGTGGAAGGCCCGGTGGTAGAACCCCGGCAGCAGGCCGTTGCGCAGGCAGCCGGCCAGGTTGTCGGCGGCGAGCGCGTCGACCTCCTCCAGGCCGCGGGTGAGCCGGATGTAGGCGCCCCGGTATCCGCCGCGGCGCACAGCGGCCCAGTCGATTGTCCCCTGAAGGCTGGACACGTCGAGCAGATCCAGTGGCGTGAACGTCATGGCGTCATCGTCGGGACCGGCCGTCACCGCACCGTCACCTCACCGCGCCGGGTGGGTACCCGGACGAATGCGGACGGTGGTCGCCCGTCGTTCACCCCGGTGGTCTACCTTGGCTCCGCACACGCACACCGGAACCCCGACCGGTCGTGGTGTTAGACACAAGCTGGGTGGCTCGAAATGCGGTTGTTGTCCTGCCGGTTGCCGTCTCTGCTCCTGGCCGCGGTGCTCGCCGTGGCCGGTTGCGACGCGGGTGGCGAACCGGCTCCGGGCAACGACTCGCCGAGGGTGCGGATCGCGTTCGTGCCCAAGGTCGCGGAGATCCCGTACTTCAAGGCCATGGACGTCGGCGGCAGGCAGGCGGCCGAAACCCTCGGTGCGGAGTGGATCTACCGCGGACCGTCCACAGTCGACCCGCCCGCGCAGGTTCAGGTGGTCCGCTCGCTGATCCAGGAACGCGTCGACGTCATCGTGGTCGCCCCCAACGACCCCGCCGCCATCGACACCGTCCTGGCCGAGGCCAGCGGCCAGGGCATCAAGGTGCTCACCACCGACACCGACGCACCCAACTCGGTCCGTGAACTGTTCGTCAACCAGGCCAGCCCGGAGGGTGTCGGGCACACGCTGACCGACGCGCTGATGAACAAGACCGGCGGCACCGGCAAGTACGCGATCGTCTCATGTGGACCGACGGCGGCCAACCTCAACGCGTGGATCGCCGTGCAGCGCGCCTACACCGCCCGCACCTACCCGAACGCGCAGATCGTCGACGTGTCCTACGTCGGTGAGGACCAGCGGGCCGCGACCGCCAAGGCGAAGGAACTGATGGCCGCCCACCCGGATCTCACCGGCCTGGTCGGCGAGTGCACGACGTCCGCGCCCGGGGTCGCGCAGGCCGTGCGGGACACCGGCAACATCGGCAAGGTGTTCACCGTCGGCGTCGGCACGCCGCAGACGATGAAGCCCTACCTGCGCGACGGTTCCGCCGCGGCGGCCGTGCTGTGGGACGTCGAGAACCTCGGCTACCTGACCGCCTGGGCGGCCAACGAGGTCGCCGAGGGCAGGCCGCTGGAGCCGATGAACCGGGTCAGCGCGGAGCTGCCCGCCGTGCGGTACACCGCGATCAACCGCACCCTGCTGCTCGGCGAGCCGTTGCTGATCACCAACGACAACGTCGATCAATTCCCGTACTGAGTGGGCTACTGGGCGAACAAGCCTTCGCAGGTGCGGGCCAGCACGGCGGCGTCCTGCCGGGCCGCGGCGTCCAGCACCGGGTTCTCCGCGAGGGAACGCCACCGCCACAGCGCCTCCTGCGCCTGCGCGGGCCAGTCCTCGCCCAGGCGCGCCACCGGGTCGGCCCCGTCGCCGCCGGCGAGCCGGACCGCCTCCTCGCGCAGCGTCTCCGGCAGTGTGCTGCGCCCGGTCCGCAGCGCCGACAGCAACCGTAGCTCCCGCAGCTCGTGCGCACCGGCCAGCACCGCCTCCAGCTCGACGGCCAGCAGCTCGGCGCCGGGCACGGGCTCGCCCCGCAGCACGACGTCCAGCCCGAGCAGCGCCGCCCGCGCCTTGAGCACGTCCTCCCGCTCGATGAAGTGCAGCGAGATCGCCTCGCGCAGCTCACCGAGCCCGCTGCGCTGCACCAGCTCGGCGGCCAGCGCGGGCTGGGTGGCCGCGCCGCGCCGGACCAGCGTCGTCGCCAGGCGCAGGCCGAACAACCCGAACCGGCCCAGCAGGTGCGCCCGCGCACCGGCGTCCAGCGGCAGCGGCGACTCCGCCCTGGTGAACCGGTCGGCCGACAGCAGCTGCGCCTCCAGCGTCGGACGGTCGACCCTGGCCAGCGCGACCAGCGCGGCGTGCTCCGGCTCGGTCAGCGTCCGGCCCGCGGCCGCCAGCAGCCCGGCCACCGGCAGGACGTCCTGCCCCAGCTCGGACAGCGACGGCTCCCGCCGCCGCCTGCGGGCGATCTGCCGTGCCGAGATCAGTGCGTCCACCCGGCCCGCACCCAGCTCGTCGGCTCTGGCCAGGGCGACCAGCGTGTGCACCGGCAGCCCGCCGCCCAGGGTGTGCGTGTGCAGTGCCCGCAACGGCGCCAGGTCGGCGTCGGCGGGGCGGCGCACCAGGTACACCACCGCGTCGGCGTCGGTCAGCATCCCCTGGGCGGCACGCGGGGTGACGTCGGCAGGCAGCGGCGGCGTGTCCAGCACGACCAGATCACGCAGCGACCGGCTGGGCCAGTCCACCTCGATCCGCTCCACCTGCTCGGCCGGGAGCCCGGTCGTGTCGACCCGCAGCCGCCTGCCTGCCCGCTCGGCGGGCAGCGGACCCGCCCCGTGGGCCAGTGCCCTGGGCTCGGTGCCGCCGCGGTAGCTGACCGGCACCTGCCTGCCGCCGACCTCCAGCGGCGCGACTTCGTCCCCGGCCAGCGCGTTCACCAGCGTCGACCTGCCCACCCCGGCCGCGCCGGCGACGGCCAGCCGCAGCGGCTCGGAGAACCGGGCCAGCTGGCGGTGCAGCCACGCCGTCGCCCTCGGATTGTCCCGGTACAGCTCCAGCGCCCGGTCGTACAGCGCCAGTGTCTGCTCCGCGGTGGTCGGCGGCGTCAAGCGATCAGCCCGCGGGTGCGCTGCTCGGGCAGCCGCACGGCCGCCATTGCCTGCACCCGCTGCCGGATGGCCGCCAGCTCGGCGATGCCGGTCCGGACCGCCTGGGTCCGCCGTGTCCGCTCGGCCGCCTCGGCGTCGATCACCTGCTTGATCGCCTTGGCCGACGCGGTGATCTCGGCCCGCTGCTGCTCGGCGTAGGCGGCGAAGCGGTCCCGGACGGCCCGCTGCAGCAGCCGGGCCGCGTCCTTGCTCTCCTTGCCGTAGGCGAGGAAGAAGTCGTCGACGTGCCGCTGCGCCGCGGTCTTGGCCGTGGCCTGCCTGCGCTTGAGCCGGTTGCCGCGTTCCTCGAACACGCTCTTGGCGCCGAACGCCACACCGGCGCCCAGCGAGATCGGGTTGATCAGCGGCATGCCCGCCACCGTTGTGGCCAGACCGAACATCAGCAGGCCGGTGTAGGACCCGCGCATGCCGACGAAAAGCTTCTGCCCGATGGTGAACCGCTCCACCTTCGGCGTGCGGATCCCGGACGCGTGGTCGTCCGGCGCGTCGGCCACCAGCAGGTCGGGCAGCAGGTCCTTGTGGTCGGGCGCGATCTGCCTGGCGATCTTGCGGGCGATCCAGTCGAACCGCTCCAGCAGCCAGGTGAAGTTGGTCTCCGCGACCGTCGCCAGGTTGTCCCGCAGCCAGTCCTCGAACTCGCCCCAGGTCCGGTTGGGGTCGGCGGCCTCGAAGTACTCGTCGACCTCCCGCAGGATGCGCCTGGTCCGGTCGCGCAGGTCGAACTCCAGGTCGGCGATGAGGTCGGACACCTCGTCGGACAGCATGGTCTGCCAGCGGGCCGAGTCGCGCTGCAACTGCTCCAGCTTGCGGCCTGCCGTGTGCCAGCGCGCCACCGAGTCGCCCTTCGGCTTCTCGGCCGACGCCGCCGCCAGCTCCTCCTGCAGGGGACCGGCCAGCTGCTCGACGGCCATCCCGGCCAGCGCCGCCACCGACCGCCGGTTGAGCACGTCGGCCTGGTCGAGCCAGTCGTGCTTGACCCGGCGCAGCAGTTCCTCGAAGCCCGATTCGGCGTTGAGCTCGCGGTCGCCTGCCTTCGCGGCGGCCAGCCGCAGCGTCGCCGACACCGGGACCACCGGCGCGCCGACGCCCGCCCTGGCCAGGTAGGCCCGGTTGCGCTCGGCCACCGCCCGCCAGCCGGGCACGATGTCGATCTTGGTCAGCGCCACCATCACCGTCGGGCACACTCTGCTCACCTGACCGAGCAGGTCCAGCTCGCTCGCGGAGAACTCGCTGGTCGCGTCGGAGGCGAGCAGCACGGCGTCGGCCCGCAGGATCTCGGTGAAAGTCGCCTTGCCCGGCCGGGCGGCGCCCGACGCCGGGGTGTCCACCAGGACCAGGCCCGCGGACAGCAGCGGGCTGGGCAGCCCGACCTGCGCGCGGACCATCTCCCCGCCCGGGCGCGCGGCCTCCTGGTTGGCGGTCGCGGTCACCTTCTCCACCGCCACCGGCTGGCGGTGCGGGGCCTGGGTGAGTTCGCGGCGTCCGGCGTCCGGGGCGGCGGTGAGCACCGCGGCCGTCGGCGTCTTCGTGTACTCCAGGACGGCGGGGACGGTGGTGGTCGTGTCGTCACCGACGGCGCAGACCGGCGCGTTGACCAGCGCGTTCACCAGCTGGCTCTTGCCCTGGCCCTGCTCGCCGATGACCAGGACACGCAGCTTCGGATCCAGCAGCTGTGCTCTTCGCTCGCGCAGCCGCTGGACAAGATCCGGGGTGCCGTGTGCCGAGCAGACCCGGATGGTGTCGTCCATCAGCGTTAGCCAGGGCGGAGCCATCACCCGGTGGAGTGTGCCGTGTCCGAGTCGATATCGAAAGGTGGACTGGTCGGCATCTCAGGACCGACCAGTCCACCCTTCGTGGCGCGGCTAACGTGGTTGTGGGGCCTGACCAGGTGAAACTCGGTCGAGGGCGGTGGTGACGGTCAGTGCAGCAGCCCGCCGAGGGTGTCGCCGAGATCCGGCAGCCCCGGCTTGTCCGGCAGCAGGCCGCCCAGCGGGCTCTTGTCGATGACGTCGCCCAGCGGGTTGCCCGGCAGCGACGGCGCGTCGCCGGAGTCGGGCAGCGGGTTGAGCACCGGCAGTTCCGGCAGGTCGACCGGCAGCTTCACCGGCAGGTCCGGGACGTCGGCCGGGAGCTCGTTCGGCGTGGGGACGTCGGAGGGCAGCTGGGGCAGCTCGGCGGGCGGTTCCAGCGGCTCGGGCAGCGGCGCGGGCTCCGGGACGACCGGTTCGGGCACCGCGGCCGGGACGTCGATCGCCGGCGCGGCCGGCACGCCGGTCAGGTAGCCGTCCAGCGTCGTGCCGCCGGGCTGGGCGCCGGGCGCCAGCCAGTCGCCGCCGGACGAGGCGAAGCCGGCCAGGGTGCCCGCGGACACCTCGGGGACGGCCTTGGCGTCCAGCGGCTCGGACCCGGCGACGCCTGCCAGCGCCTGCAGCTGCTCGATGGCGTCCGGCGCGGTCGGCAGCGACGTCAGGTCGGGCTCCAGCGAGCCCAGGCCGTCGACCGGGGCGTAGTCCAGCACCAGCGGGACGACCTCCTGGACGTCCTGCGCGGTGACGTCGGGCAGGCCCGCCGCGGCCAGCGCGGTCTCCGGGTCGGCCAGGAATGCCGACCGCGCACCGGCGTCGGTCAGCAGGGTGAGCACGAAGTCGTGCAGTGTCTGGTCGGCCACGGGTTCCAGCGTAGGCATTTTCACCCCGCGCGACATCGGGGCCCTGTCCCTAATCGCGACGCCACTGTCCGCCCGCCCGGTTAGGGGATTAGGGGGTGCCTGACGGATGGCCCCTGCTACGCGCGGCCAGCGCGGCGATCGCCTGCGTTGTCGGCAGGCCCGAGTACGGCCAGTACGAGGGCCTGCCTCCGCCTTGGCGATCACCACGCTGATCCACGCTCGCGACGGACCCACCCGTCAGGCACCCCCTGGGGCTTGCGGGACAATGCCCGTCCGACCACCCTTCCGGGGTCCGCCATTGGCGGGAACAGCTATCGTCCGTACGGATTCGTGCACGGAACGCGACCGCGAGGGAAACCGCATGACTCACGTCCTGGGGATCGACCTCGGGAGCACCCGTACGACCGCCGCCGTGTGCGGGCGGACCGGGCGCGCGTCATGGAGCGCCCCGCGGGTCGCGCCGCTCGACGGCGACGCACGCTGGGTCGAGACCGTGCTGCACCTGGCCGGTGACGGCTCGGTCGTACTCGGCAGGCAGGCCGCCCGGCAGGCCGCGCTCGAACCCGAGTGGGCGGGCCGCGGCTTCACCGACCGGGTCGGCGACCCGGTGCCGCTGCTGCTCGGCGACACCGCCTACACCGGCGAGGTCCTCACCGCGACGCTGGCCGGCTGGGTGGCCGACCAGGTCGCCGCCACCCTCGGCGGCCCCGCCGAGAAGGTCGTGCTCACCTGCCCGCCCGGCTGGGGCCCGCACCGCAGGCGCGCCCTGCACGGGGCGCTGGAGGCCGCCGGCCTGCCCGGCGTCCTGCTGCTGCCCGCGCCGGTGGCCGCCGCCGAGGCACACGACGTCGACAACCCGGGTGAGCCGGGTGAGGTGCTGGTGGTCTGCCGGATCGGCGGGTGCTACGTCGACACCGCCGTCGTCCGGCGGACAGCGGCCGGCTTCGACCTGCTCGCCCACGCCAGGGACGCCGGCGGCATGGCGGGCTCGCGGCTGGACGACCTGCTGGCGGCGCACGTGCTGGCCGGTATCGACGCGGCGCCGCCCGACCCCGACGACCCGGACTCGCGGGCCGCGATGGCCCTGCTGCGTGCCTCCTGCACGCGGGCCAAGGAACGGCTGTCGGTCGCCCCGGACGCGACCGTCGAGCTGCCCGACGGCACCGGTCAGCAGGCCCGGATCACCCGCTCCGACTTCGACCACCTGGCCGCGCCCGTGCTGCGGGCGGCGGTGGCCCGCTGTGCCCGCATCGCCGCGCCGGTCCCGGCGGGCGAGCTGAGCGCGGTGCTGTTGGCCGGCGGCACCGCCCGCGTGCCACTGCTGACGGCGCTGGCCGAGGAGGCGTTCGACGTGCCCGTCGTCGTCGACCCGGACCCGGGCAGCGCGCTGGCCCGCGGCGCGGCCGCCGTCGTCCGGCCCGGCTCGCGCGGCATCGTCCTGAGTGGACACGAGCCCGAGCAGGTCGCGTCCACCACGCTGATCCCGCGCACGCTCGACCCGGTGTCCGACTCCGCCGACGACCTGGGCGTCGGCGTCGCACCGGAACGCCCGCCGGTGGAGATCACGCCGCTGGAGGCGCCGCCGCGGTTCACCCCGCCGTGGCGCAAGCAGGCCGTGGCCGCCCGGAAGGGGGACCGGTCGTGACCGAGCACGTGCTCACCGGCGAACCGGTGCTGGACGCCCCGACCCGGCGCCTGTGCGAGGGCATCGCGGCGGGCCCGCCCGGGGTGACCAGGCTGGCCGTCGTGGCACCCGGCGAGTACGGCAAGACCGCGTTGCTGGACCACCTCGACCGGCTGTGCACCGCGACCGGCGTCGCCGTGGTCCGGGTCGGGCCCGGCAGCGAGCCGGGCCTCCTCGGCGAGGCGGCCCTGGTGCTCGCCGACGACGTGCACACCTACGACGACGCCGCACTGGACCGGCTGGCCGCCCTGGCCGCCGACGAGCGCACCGGCCTGGTCGTGGCGGCCCGGCCCCGGCCGCGGCCCGCCGGGCTGGCCGCCGTCCTGTCCAGGCTGCGCGGGCAGATCGTGCTGCGGCCGTTCGACCGCGCCCAGGTCGCCACCCACCTGGCCGCCCGGCTGGGCACCGTCGGGCAGGGACTGCCGGACTTCGTCCTGGAGCAGACCGGCGGCGTACCGGGACTGGTGCACCGCCTGGCCACCGCGCCGGACCTGACGCCTGACGCCGTGCCGGCGGGTGCGCTGGCCGCCGTCCGGCACGTGATCGACGGCGTCCCGCCGGACGTCCTGCGGCTGCTGCTGGCCGTGGCCGCGGGCGCGGCACCCGACCTGGAGCTGCTGGGCGCCCTGCTCGGCCTGGACACCGCCGAGGTCACCGCCGTCGTCGACACGGCGCGGGCCACCGGGCTGTTCGGTGTGGACGGCGTCCTGCTGCCGCTCACCCGGGCGACGTTGGCCGCGCACGTTCCCCCCGAGCAGCACGCCGAGGTCCGCCAGCGGCTGGCCGGGTTGCTGCTCGACCGTGGCCTGCCGGTGCTCGAGGTCGTCCGGCCGTGGCTGGCCGATCCGGTCGTGCCCGGTGTGGCCAGGGCGTTCGAGGCGGCCGCGGCCGAGGCGCTGGACACCGACCCGGCCCTGGCCGCGCGCCTGCTGGAGGCGGCGGTCGCCGCCGGGCTGCCCGCCGCCGCGCTGGGCGCTCGCCGGGCCGAGGCCGTCGCGCTGGCCGGGGACATGGACACCGCGCTGCGGCTGGCCGACGAGGTCGTCGCCGGCGGGGCGCCCGCGGACCGCGCGCAGGGCGCGGCCGTCGCCGCCGCGGCACTGGCCCACCGCGGGCACCTGGCCCGCAGCGCGGACCTGCTGCGCTGGGCGGGGGAGCACCCGGCGGCGACGTTCGCGCCGATCGCGCTGCTCGGCGTCGGCAGGCTGGAACAGGCCCAGCAGGCCCTGGCCGGCCTGGACCGGCCGGACGCCGGCGGGCAGCCGCCGACGCTGCTGTCCGGCGCGCTGACGTCGGTGGCCCGCGGCATGGTCGAGTCGGTCACCGCGACCGCGACGGCGGCGTTGTCCGGCCTGGTCGGTTCCGCGGAGATCCTCGAACCGCTGAGCCGCTCGGTGGTGCTGCCGGACAGCCCCGCCGCGCTGGGCGCGCTGGTCGCCCTCCACTGCGGTGAACTGACCATCGCCGAACCGTTGCTGGAGCGGGCGCTGGCGGCGGGCACCGGCGGTCCGCCGCTGGCCGCCCGGCACCGGCTGCTGCACGCGTGGGTGGCCATGCTGCGCGGCGACATCGCGCTGGCCTCCGAACGGGCCGCCGAGGCCGGTGAGGTGTCCTCGCCCAGGGACTGGCTGTTCGCCGTGGCGCTGGAGGTGGGGCTGGCCCGCCGGGCCAGTGACCTGCCCGCGCTGCGGGCGGGCTGGGCCAGGGCCGGTGAGGCGGTGGTGCGTCACCCCGTCGACCTGTTCACCCTGCTGCCGTTCGGTGAGCTGGCCATCGCCGCGGCCCGGCTCGGCGACGGCGACCGGCTGGCACCGCATCTCGCCCGGGCAGCTGAATTGCTCGCCGCGCTCGGCGACCCGCCGCTGTGGTCGACGCCGCTGCACTGGAGCGGGCTGCACGCCGCGGTGCTGGCCGAACGTCCCGCCGACGCCGAGCGGGCCGCCGCCGCGCTGGCCGCCAGCGCCGGGCGCGGGCCGTTCTACGCGGCGATGTCGGCGGCCGCGCAGTCGTGGCTCAAGGTGCTCGCCGGTGACGTCGAACCGGCCGAGGTGGAGGCCGCCGCCTACGGCCTGCGTGACGCCGGGCTGTGGTGGGACGGCGCCCGGCTGGCCGGGCAGGCCGCCATCCGCACCGCGGACCGCAAGGCCATGCTCGCGCTGCTGGACTGCGCCCGGCTGCTGCAGGGTCAGTCGGCCGATCCCGCCCCGGCCGCCGTCCCGGCGGGGCCGACCGCGCCGGGCGGCGCCCCGGTGCCGGCGGCCGGGCCGGGCGCGCGGCTGAGCGAGCGGGAGCTGCAGGTGGCCAGGCTGGTCCTGGAGGGCCTGACCTACAAGCAGGTGGGGGCGCGGCTGTTCATCTCGGCCAAGACGGTCGAGCACCACATGGCCCGGATGCGGCACCGCCTCGGCGCGACCAGCCGCGCCGAGCTGCTCACCCAGCTGCGCCAGGCGCTCGGCGGCTGACTCAGTCCAGGCAGAACTCGTTGCCCTCCGGGTCGGCCATGACGATGAAGCCGCCGCTGAGCGGGGGAGCGGGCTCGTGCCGCTCCAGCCGGGTGGCGCCGAGGGCGACCAGCCGCTCGCACTCGGCCTCGAAGGCCGCCATCCGCTCGTCGCCCTCCAGGCCGGGGGCGGCACGGACGTCGAGGTGCACCCGGTTCTTGGCGGACTTGCCCTCCGGGACCCGCTGGAAGAACACGCGCGGCCCGGCGCCGTCCGGGTCGACGATCGCCGAGGCGTCGTTGCGCCGCTCGGGCGGGACGCCCAGCGCGTCCAGCGCCGCGTCCCAGGTGTCGAAGCCGGGCGGCGGGGCGGCCAGCCGGTAGCCGAGCACCTCGGCCCAGAACGCGGACAGTGCGGCCGGATCGGCGCAGTCGAAGGTGATCTGGACGTCGCGGGCCATGTCAGCTCGCCTCCCGTCGGGTGTGCAGGTAGAGGTCACGCAGCAGGCAGATCTCGGACAGATGGTGGATCATCTCGCGGTTGATGTGCAGGACCAGCACCGCCATCGAGCGATGCGCGTGCTCGCCCTCGGCCTCGCCCGCCGGGCGGGCCAGGCCCTCCTCGCCGAGGGACTCGACCCCGGCCAGCCACGTCGCGTACTCCGCGTCGAGCTGGTCCAGTGCCTGCGCCGCGGTCGCGGCGTAGGGGAACGAGAAGTAGTCGGTGGCCGCGCGGCCGAAGTGCGCTGCGTTGCGCATGGCGAGCACGCCGACGATCACGTGCCCGAGCCGCCAGGCGATCGTGGTGAACGGGGGCGGGTCGGGTTCGGGGGAGGCGAAGTCGATGGTCATCGCGCCGGCACCGGCCTGCACCGGGGCGGTACCGGTACCGCGTGGCCGCACGCTCCAGCAGCCGGGCGCCGGTTCCCAGAAGTACTCGTCGTCGGTGAGCCCGTCGATGCGGCGGCGCAACTGCCGCGTCCAGTGCCAGTCGAGTTGCTCGCGCAGTAGTGGATTCCAGGTCATGGCGACAGCGTCTCGCGGATAGCGGACAGGATCGGTCCGCGATTTCGTGCCACGATGTGCCGGTGAGTGTCGAACGGGTGCTGCGGCTGCTCGCGCTGCTGCAGCGGCGGCCGTCCTGGACCGCGGTCGAGCTGGCCGCCGAGCTGGGGGTCACCGACCGCTCGGTGCGCCGCGACGTCGAGCGCCTGCGTGCCCTGGGCTACCCGGTGCAGGCGACGGCCGGCGTCGGCGGCGGCTACCAGCTCGGCGCCGGCACCCGGCTGCCGCCGCTGCTGTTCGACGACGAGGAGGCCATCGCGACCGCCGTGTCGCTGCGGATGGCGTCGGGCGGGACGGTCGCCGGGGCCGGTGAGGCGGCGGTGCGGGCACTGGCGAAGCTGGACCAGGTGATGCCGCCGCGGCTGCGTGCGGAGGTGCGGGCCGTCCACGGCGCCACCGACACGCTCGTCGGCCCCGGGGTCGAGATCGACGCCGAGGTGCTGGTGACGCTCGCGCGTGCCTGCCGCGACGCCGTGCGGGTGCGGTTCGGCTACGCGCGCGCCGACGGCGGCGAGAGCGAGCGCACGGCCGAGCCGGTGCGCCTGGTCGCCACCGGCCGCCGCTGGTACCTGATGGCGTTCGACCTCGACCGCGACGACTGGCGCACCTTCCGGCTGGACCGCATGCGCGAGGTGCGGGCGACGACCTGGCGGTTCCGGCCACGGGACCACCCCGACCCCGTCGCCTACGTCCAGCGCTCGGTGACCGAGGCGCCGTACCGGCACCGGGCCAGGGTGCGGCTGCGGGCCCCGGCCGACGAGATACGGCAGCGGGTGCCGCCGCAGGTGGGCCGCGTCGAGGAGGACCGGGACGGGTGGTGCCTGCTCGTCGTCGGCGGCGTCGAGCTGGACTGGCTCGCCCTGCACATCGCCAGCCTCGGCGTCGAGGCCGAGGTACTGGAGCCGCCGGGTCTGCGGGAGGCCGCGGCCCGCCTCGCCCGCCGGCTCGACGCGCTGGCAGGCTGACCGGTCAGGGCCGGCCCGCCCCCGGCACGGACACGGGCAGCGCCAGCACCTCCCCGGTGCGCGGCCCGCCGGTCAGCCTGCCGAGGTTGTCGGTGATGCCGTCGGTGGCCCGCCACTCGGCGGTCAGGATGAACAGCGTGCGCCGGTCCGCGCCGCCGAGCATCAGCGCGAACGGCGCGCGGTTCTCGCCGGTCTCGACCCGCTGCAGCACCTCGCCGCCCTCGGCGACGCGGACGACGGAGTTGCCGCCGGTGGAGGTCCAGACCGCGCCCTCGGCGTCGAGGCAGATGCCGTCCGGGCCGAGGCCGTCGGCGAACACCCGCCGGCCGGACAGCCCGCCGTCGGGCTCGATGTCGAACGCGGTGAGCCGGCCGGCGAACGACTCGGCGACGATCAGCGTCCGGTCGTCCGGCGTGACGACCATGCCGTTGGGGAACTGGATGTCACCTGCGACCTCGCGCACGCCGCCGTCCGGGGTGACCAGCTTGATGTAGCCGGGCTTGGGTGCCTCGCCGCCGGCGAAGTCGAAGTCGGCGCCGTTGAGGTAGATGTGGCCGCGGCCGTCCACGACGATCTCGTTCGCTCCCTGCCGGGCGTGGGTGACCAGCGAGCCGCCGGGTTCCCGGCGCCGCAGCGCGTCGCCGGTGACCAGCAGGCTGCCGCCGGGCAGCCAGTCGATGGACCAGCCCATCAGCCGGCCGGGGTCCACGGGGATGAACTCGGCGTGGCCGTCGGGCGTCAGCGCCACGACCTGCTGGCCGATCCAGTTGCAGAACCACAGCCTGCCCTCGTGCCAGCGGGGTGACTCGGGAATTCCCAGACCGCGCAGCAGGACCTTCGGCTCGGGCATCGGTGCCTCCTCGTCTCGTGTGTGGTCCCTACACGAACGGCACCCCGCCGGATCGACACCCCGACTTGCGGTGAAGATGGCCGCGAAAGCACGTGAAGGCCACCTTCACTACGTCAGAGGTCAGGGCCCCGGCAAAGTCCGGGTACGGCAGGGCAAGGTCGGCGGCTCGAGCGCAGAACTCGCGGTCCGGAACGCAGAACTCGCGTGCGTGAGCGCAGAACTCACGATGTGGACGCCGGTTCTCACGTGGCGCCGGTCGCCCGCGTGAACGGCCCGTACGCGCGAGTCGTACGTTCTCACGCGCGAGTCGTACGTTCTGGGGCGCGAGTCGTCCGTTCCGGACCCGCGAGTTGCACGTTCCCGCCCACCTGGTCCCACTGTCCGGCACGTCGGTTCCAGATCAGGAGACAACAGGCCTGGGTAAAGCTCGTGAAGGCCACCTTCACCACGTCTCACGTCAGGGTCCCGGCGAAGTCGGGCGCCGGGCGTGAGCAAGGGAGTTTTACTGGCGAAGAAGGGTAGTAAAGCTCCCTTGCTGTCTTACGGGTGTGGCTGGTGGGGCTGCCGTGGCCTGCGATGCCAGCGGGACGCCTGGGATCGCGTGAAGGCCGAGTTCCTGTCGCCAGGCGTGGTGAAGGTGGCCTTCACGTACCGGGGGCGAACCCGTCACGCGGGCGCACCTGTCACACCGGCACCGGCCAGCGCACCCACCCCACCCGTCGCCACGAACGAGACAACGCCCCCGGCACCGCGCCGCCAGCAACGGCACCGTACTTGCGCGAGACGCAACCACAGCGCCCCTGCCGACGGCCCCAGGCCGTCGCTGCCCACGCCTTTGCCGGGGCCCTGACGTGAGACGTAATGAAGGGGGCCTTCACGTGCCTTGCTTGGCCGGCGGGGGGCTCAGGTGAGCCGCAGCGTCCCGCCCAGGACGTTCTTCGGGTCCCAGCGGGACTTCGCCTCGGCGACGGTGTCCCACGCGTCGCCGTAGTGCTCCCGCCAGTCGGCGCCGGTCATCGGCAGCGCGTTGATCGGATAGGTGAACCCGCCCGCGGCGAGCGCGCGTTCGTAGGCCGTGCGGTTGAGGTCCAGCAGCCTGGCGTTGTGCCGCGGGTCGTCCGGTGAGCCGGTGCGCAGCAGCGCGAACAGCCACACCAGCTCGCCGTCGGGCCGCCGCAGCAGCGGGGTGGTCAGCCGTGCGGCGGGCACCGGGTACAGCAGGACCAGGCCGGCGGCGCCGAGTTCCGCCCTGCCGGTCTCGGCGACGGTCTCCGACACGACCTCCTGCACCGCCTCGTCGGGCAGCAGCACGTTGAGCCACGGGTGCGGGTGGAACCAGCTGCCCTCCTCCCGCAGCAGCGCCTCGCCCTCGGCCATCCGCCCGAGGAAGTCCAGGTAGCCGAAGTCCTCGACGACGGTGCGCTCGGGGTCGAAGCCCAGGCCGTCCAGCAGGGTGTCCGCGTCCGGTTCCCAGGGCGGCGAGAAGTAGCCCGCCACGTCCAGCCGCCAGGCCCACTGGCCGTCGGCCTCCAGCTCCAGCTGGCCCTGTACGTGGTCGAACCGTTCCTCGCCGACGGCCAGCCGCTGGTCCTCCAGCAGCCGCGGCAGGGTGTCGTAGTACAGCGTCCACCGGCGGACCCGGCGGTGTGCCGTCCGCAGCGCGACGCTCGCCCCGGTGATCACCCCGCAGTGGCCCAGCCCGGCCCGCATGGCGTCGAACAGCCCGGCGTTCTCCCGCGCCGAGCAGGTCAGCACCTCACCGGTCCCGGTGACCACCTCCAGTTCGGTCACCAGGTCGGTCTGCGCGCCGTGCCGGTGGCTGGCGCCGCCCAGCCCCCCGACGGCCAGCGTCCCGCCCACGGTCAGCTCCAGGTAGTCGGCCAGCACCGCCGGGGCCAGCCCGTAACCCAGCGTCGCCTCCAGCACCTGCCGCCAGCGGGCACCCGCCCCCACCACGGCACCGCCCGCGGTCACCTCGTGCACGGTGTCCAGCCCGGTGAGGTCCAGCACGATCCCGCCCGGCGTCTGCGCCTGCCCGTACGCCGAGTGCCCGGCACCGCGCACCGCCACCGGGATCGACCGGCCCGCGGCGAATCCGACGACCGCGGCCACGTCGGCGGTCGTCCGCGGGCGCACCACCACGCGGGGGCGCAGCGACACCAGGCCACCCCAGTCCCTGGCGGCCAGCGCCAGGTCGGCCTCCGCGGTGCTGACGGTGCCCGCGACGGGCGGCAGCTCGGCTGGATCGAATGTCGGTCGGGTCAAACGGGCCGTCCTCGGTCTGGGCCGGGGTGCGCTCACCGGCCGCGGGCGAACTGTTCTGCGTCCCCATGGATCGTGCCAGCCGCCACTCCGCGCTCGACGAGCACCGCGCGCACCGTCGCCGCCAGCCCGGGCGGAGCGCACACCAGCCAGGCGTCGACCTTCGCCGGGTGCAGCCGCCCGGCCAGCAACGTCGCCAGCCGCCCCGCCGTCAGCCTGCCCGGCAGGTACCGCTCGACCGGCGTGTCCCGCAGGCCGACGGCCGCGCCGAACACGTCGGCCGGCCGCGCCCTCTGGTGGGCGTGCAGGTCGGGGTCCTGCTCGTCGCTGCGGTAGTGCAGGACCCGCAGCCTGCCGTCGTGCCGCAGGGCAAGCTCGGACAGCCGCCCGGCCAGCGGCGCGGTGGCGCCCGAGGTGTTGGCGTTGAGCAGCGTGATCCGGCAGCCGCCGGCCAGCATCCGCTCCAGCGCGGGCAGCACCGGCACGATGCCCGCGCCCGCGGCCACCACGGCGTAGCGGCGCCACGGCCCGAACGCCGCGCTCTCCGGGGTGCGGTAGAAGCGGCAGCCCGCCGGGGACAGCGCCCGGGGACTGCCCGAGGCCAGCACCGCCAGCGCGATCCGCTGCGGCAGCAGCACGGCCAGCGCCAGCTCGGCGCCGAAGCCGGACACCACCGCCAGCCCGCTGCCGGCCAGCACCAGCGCGAACACCAGCGTCCCCTCACCGGACTCGGCCAGCGGCCTGCGCCCGGCCCGGCGCAGGTAGTGCACGCCCATCCACAGGTCGACGGTCAGCCAGCGCAGCGGCAGCAGCCAGCGCGGGCCGGTCGCGGTCCACCGGCCGGGGTCGGCCAGCGGATCGTCGCCGCCGCGGTGCCTGCGCAGGTGGACGTGCTTCAGCAACGGGAACGCCGCCTGGACGCAGTGCAGCGGTGCGGCCACCCGGCCGGCCAGTTCGTTGACCCACGTCCGCCTGCTCACCGCGTGGTGGGCGGCCTCCTGGACCACCACGTGCAGCAGCAGGGCGGCCAGCACGTGCGCGGGCAGGGTGAGCCAGGCCGGCGCTCCGGCGAGCACGAGCCAGGTGGCACACGCCCACAGCGGCACGGCCGCGGCGAGCGCGGGAACCGCGGGCGGAAGCGTCCGCGCCACCGGCCGGCGGTGGCCGCCGAGCAGGGGACGAGCATCGACAACGGCCATCGGCGGTCTCCGCGATCGGGCGAGTGGCCCTGCGAACCTAGACAACGCCGACCGGCTTGTAAACGGGGTGAGACGGGGTGGCCCCCGAGCTGCGAGAAGACTGGCTTAGACTCGGGACTCGGCCTGTCATCCGGCCATCCGTACACATCCAGTCATCGCTCGAGGAGACAACGTTGAAGAGCACCGTCGAGCAGCTCAGCCCGACGCGCGTGAAGATCAATGTCGAGGTGCCGTTCGACGAGCTCAAACCGAACTTCGACCGCGCCTACCGCAAGATCGCGCAGCAGGTGCGCATCCCCGGCTTCCGGCCGGGCAAGGTGCCCGCCCGGGTCCTGGAGAGCCGGATCGGCCGTGCTCCGGTGCTCGACGAGGTGGTCAACGAGGCCATCCCGGCCAAGTACATGGAGGCCGTGCGCGCCGGTGAGGTCCGCACCCTGGGCCAGCCCGACTTCGAGGTGACCAAGCTCGAGGACCGCGACGTCCTGGAGTTCACCGCCGAGGTGGACGTGCGCCCGGACATCGAGCTTCCCGACCTCGAGGGCATCGAGGTGACCGTGGACGACGTCGAGCTGGACGAGGCCGAGGTCGACACCGAGCTGGAGAACCTGCGGGCCCGCTTCGGCACGCTGGCCGGCGTGGAGCGTCCCGCCGAGAACGGCGACTTCGTCTCCATCGACCTGTCGGCCACCGTCGACGGCGAGGACGTGCCCGACGCGGCCACCACCGGGCTGTCCTACGAGATCGGCTCCGGCCAGCTCGTCGACGGCATCGACGAGGCCATCATCGGCGCGAACGCGGGCGAGACCAAGACGTTCACCACGAAGCTGGTCGCCGGTGAGCACGCCGGCAAGGACGCCGAGGTCTCGGTGACCGTGCAGTCGGTCAAGGTGCGCGAGCTGCCCGAGGCCGACGACGAGTTCGCCCAGCTGGCCAGCGAGTTCGACACGCTGGACGAGCTGAAGGAGGACCTGCGGACCCGGCTGCGCCGGATGAAGACCATGCAGCAGGGCGTCCAGGCTCGCGACAAGGTGCTGGACCACCTGCTGGAGGGCACCGAGGTGCCGATTCCGGAGAAGGTCCTCGAGGCCGAGCTGGAGAACCGCAAGCACGACGCCATCCACCCGTTCGACCACGACGAGGACGCCTTCGCGAAGTCGCTGGAGGAGCAGGGCCGGACGCTGGAGGAGTTCGAGGCGGAGTCGCGGACCGAGGCGGAGAAGTCGGTGCGGACCCAGCTGCTGTTGGACACCATCGCCGAGAAGGAGAACGTCGAGGTCAACGACGCCGAGCTGACCGAGCGCATCATCTACCAGGCGCAGCGGTTCGGCGTGAGCCCCGACGAGTACGTCCAGCGGGCCCAGCAGTCCGGCCAGCTCGGCGCGATCTTCGCCGACGTGCGCCGGGGCAAGGCGCTGGCCGGTGTGGTCCGCAAGGCCGCCGTCACCGACTCGGCAGGCCAGGCCGTCGACCTCACCGAGCTGTTCGGCAACGAGGAAGACGACTCGGCCGAGACGCAGGTCACTGAGAAGGCGGACGCTCCCGCAGGTCAGTGACGTTGATTGACGCTCTGAGCGAACTCGGGCGGTGCGCGGCATTCGGCACCGCCCGAGTTCGTTAGGGTCGGTAGCAGATCTTGTTTGAACTACCAGTCCACAGTGGAGCCCCTGCTCAGGGGCCCACAGCGGCGAAAAGGCAGGCAGACGTGACCAAGCACATCCCCGAGGCGCGGACCTCCACCGCGGGGCTCAACCTCACCGACTCGGTGTACGAGCGGCTGCTCCAGGAGCGCATCGTCGTGCTCGGTTCCGAGGTGAACGACGAGGTCGCCAACCGGATCACCGCGCAGCTGCTGCTGCTGTCGGCCGAGGACTCCGAGACCGACATCCGCTTCTACATCAACTCGCCCGGCGGCTCGGTCACCTCCGGGTTCGCCATCTACGACACCATGCAGCTGATCGACCCCGACGTGCAGACCTACGCCATGGGCATGGCCGCGTCGATGGGTCAGTTCCTGCTCTCCTCCGGGACCCCTGGCAAGCGCTTCGCGCTGCCGCACGCGCGGATCATGATGCACCAGCCGTCGGCCGGTGTCGGTGGTACCGCCTCCGACATCGCCATCCAGGCCGAGGTGTTCGGCAAGTGGAAGCTGGAGATGGCCACCATCACCGCCGAGCAGACCGGCCAGACGGTGGAGCAGATCACCGAGGACGCCGACCGTGACCGCTGGTTCACCGCGTCGGAGGCCAAGGACTACGGCTTCGTCGACCACGTCCTGACCCGCGAGACGCGGCTGCCGAACAGCTGACCGGGCGTATCCAGAGGAGATCTCCATGAGCAACCTTCACCTTCCGCAGTCCCGGTACGTGCTGCCGTCCTACGTCGAGCGCACCAGCTACGGCGTCAAGGAGTCCAACCCGTACAACAAGCTGTACGAAGAGCGGCAGATCATGCTCGGCGTGCAGGTGGACGACGCCTCCGCCAACGACGTCATGGTCCAGCTGCTGCACCTCGAGCACGAGGACCCGGACCGCGACATCACGATCTACATCAACTCGCCCGGTGGCTCGTTCACCGCGCTGATGGCGATCTACGACACCATGCAGTACGTCCGTCCGGACATTGTCACGATGTGCATCGGCCAGGCCGCGTCGGCCGCCGCCGTGCTGCTGGCGGCCGGTACCCCGGGCAAGCGGTTCTCGCTGCCGAACTCGCGGGTGCTGATCCACCAGCCGGCCACCGAGGGCACCTACGGGCAGGTCTCCGACCTGCAGATCCAGGCCGCCGAGATCCAGCGGGTCCGGCGCCTGATGGAGTCCACGCTGGCCAAGCACACCGGCAAGCCGGAGGAGGAGGTCCGCCGCGACGTCGAGCGCGACAAGATCCTCACCGCCGAGCAGGCCAAGGAGTACGGCATCATCGACCAGGTGCTGCCCTACCGCAAGGCCTCCGCGGAGAACTGACCTCCGGATCCGCCCGACGCGTGAACGCGGACCAATCAAAAGATAGAGCTGGGCGCGTCGGGCGGGTACCGTCAGTGGCAATGCGTAAGGTTCCCGCTGCGACGGGAGCAGCCCAGGCAAGTCAGGTGCGCATCGCGCGCCGGAGGGGACGAGGTCAACGGTCATGGCACGGATCGGCGACGGCGGGGACCTGTTGAAGTGTTCTTTCTGCGGGAAGAGCCAGAAGCAGGTGAAGAAGCTCATCGCCGGGCCAGGCGTGTACATCTGCGACGAGTGCATCGACCTGTGCAACGAGATCATCGAGGAGGAGCTGGCCGAGGCCGGCGACGTCAAGCTCGACGAGCTGCCCAAACCGGCTGACATCCGGGACTTCCTCGAGCAGTACATCATCGGCCAGGACGAGGCCAAGCGGACGCTGGCGGTGGCGGTCTACAACCACTACAAGCGCATCCAGGCCGACGACAAGACCGGCCCGAAGGACTCCAAGGACGAGCCGGTCGAGCTGGCCAAGTCCAACATCCTGATGCTCGGGCCCACCGGCTGCGGCAAGACCTACCTCGCCCAGACCCTCGCGAAACTGCTCAATGTCCCGTTCGCCATCGCCGACGCCACCGCGCTCACCGAGGCGGGCTACGTCGGCGAGGACGTCGAGAACATCCTGCTCAAGCTGATCCAGGCCGCCGACTACGACGTCAAGCGGGCCGAGACCGGCATCATCTACATCGACGAGGTCGACAAGATCGCCCGCAAGTCGGAGAACCCGTCGATCACCCGCGACGTGTCCGGCGAGGGCGTCCAGCAGGCCCTGCTGAAGATCCTCGAGGGCACCACGGCCTCGGTACCGCCGCAGGGTGGCCGCAAGCACCCGCACCAGGAGTTCATCCAGATCGACACGACGAACGTGCTGTTCATCGTGGCCGGTGCGTTCGCGGGCCTGGAGAAGATCATCAACGAGCGGGTCGGCAAGCGCGGCCTGGGCTTCGGTGCCGAGATCCGCACCAAGGCCGAGATCGACAACAGCGACATCTTCTCCGACACCATGCCGGAGGACCTGATCAAGTTCGGCCTGATCCCGGAGTTCATCGGCCGGCTTCCGGTGGTCGCCAGCGTCACCAACCTGGACAAGCCGTCCCTGGTGTCGATCCTCACCAAGCCACGCAACGCCCTGGTGAAGCAGTACAAGAAGCTCTTCGAGATGGACAACGTCGAGCTGGAGTTCACCAAGACGGCACTGGAGGCGATCGCCGACCAGGCCATGCTGCGTGGCACCGGCGCCCGTGGCCTGCGGGCCATCATGGAGGAGGTCCTCCAGCCGGTGATGTACGACATCCCCAGCCGCGACGACGTCGCCAAGGTGGTCATCACCGAGCAGACGGTGCGGGAGAACGTGAACCCGACGATCGTGTCGCGGCAGCCGTCGCGCAGGCAGCGCAGCGAACGTGGCGAGAAGTCGGCCTGAGCCGGACGCGCCGTCCGGGCTGCTGGAGCTGGCCGAGCGCTTCGCCACACCGGCGTACCTGGCCAATCCGCGGCTGCACCGCTGGGCCGCGATCCTGCTGGGCCTGTTCACGGTGCTGTCCCTCGTCGCGGTGCTGACCCGCGGGTCGGCGCTGCCGCTGCTGCCCCTTCCGCTGTTCGTGATCGCGGGCCTCGCCCTGTGGCGGCTGCACCGGGCGGGCGGCCCCCGGCCGGTGCTGGGCTGGTCGGTGCTGCTCGTCCTCGCGGGCGGTTCGGGGTTCTGGGCCATGTCCGGGGTCGCCAAGCTGCTGGACGAGATGGCCTGGTAGGCCCGGTTTACCGGCGGAGCGCCGCGGGTATCTCGCCGCGGACATGGCAACCGTGGCACCAGTTCCCTCCAGGTTCGAGCACCGGGCCCTGCTGTACGCGGACGACCGCGACTACGTGGCGGGCGCGGTGCCGTTCGTACTGGACGGGCTCGATGCCGGGACGCCGGTGGCGGTCGCCGTGCCCGGGAGCAGGCTGAAGCTGCTCCGGACGGCGCTGGAACGGTCCGCCGAGGCGGTGACCTGGATCGACCTGGCGGAGGTGGGCGCCAACCCCGGCCGCATCCTGCCCGAGGTGCTGCTGGCCTTCGCCGACGCCAACCCCGGCCCGGTCCGGATCGTCGACGAAACGGTATGGCCCGGCCGGACGGACCTGGAGTACCCGGCGTGCGCGCAGCACGAAGCCCTGGTCAACACCGCCTTCGCCGGCCTGCCCGCCGCGATCCTGTGTCTCTACGACACCGCCGGCCTGCCCAGGGAGTGGATTGCCGAGTCCGCCGCCACCCATCCCGAGCTGACCGCCGGGGGCCGCCGGTGGGGCAGCGACCGCTACGCGCCGGACGCCGTCGTCGCCGGCCACAACGGGCCGCTGGCCGAGCCGGGAGGGCCGGTCGTGCTGGACACCGGCTTCGGCGAGGACGGCCTGGTGACCACCCGGCGGGCCGCGGCGGCGGTGGGTGGGGAGCTGGGCCTGTCGGTCGACCGCGGGGCTGATCTGCAGCTGATCGCTGACGAGCTGTGCACCAACAGCGTGCGCCACGGTGGCGGGCGGGGGCGGCTGCGCATGTGGGCCGACGGCGATCTGGTGGCCTGCGAGGTGACCGACGCAGGCACGATGACCGATCCGCTGGCCGGCCGCGTGCCGGTGCCGGCGACCAACCCGGGCGGCCGGGGCCTGCTGATGGTGCACTGGCTGGCCGATCTGGTGCGGACCCGGACCGCTCCCGGTGACAACGTCGTGCGGGTCTACCTGCGGCGTCAGTTCGCGCCCTGATCCCCGACGACGGCGGCGTGGGACCGGGCAACGGCTTCCGGTGTGTCGCCGAGGCCGACCATCAGCGTGCGGTGCAGCGGCAGGAAGACGCCGCGCACGGCCGTCTCCCGCGGGCCGAGGTAGCCGGTGAGCTCCAGGCTCAGGTAGCCGTGCAGCGAGCTCCACAGTTGCCCGGCGATTCCCGATGTGCTCCCGGCACGCAGCCTGCCCGCCGCGACGGCCCGTTCGACGCCGGACATCAGCACGCCGAACGCGCGTTGCCCCTCGGCCGAGGGGGTGTCGACCGGATGCACCCGCTCACGGGTGGTGATCCGGCGCCCGCCGAGGACGGCCTGGCCGAAGGTGACCGCGTACAGGTTCGGGTTGTCCCTGGCGACGTCCTGGTAGGCGAGGTCGGTGCGCAGCAGGTCGGCGACGGGGTCGCCGGTCACCGGCGCCGCCGTCACGGCGTCGGCGATGCGGCGGAAACCCTCCTCGCGCACGGCCTCCACCAGCGCGCCCATGCCGCCGAAGTGCGTGTAGACCGCCATCGTGGAGGCGCCGATCTCGGCGGCGAGCCTGCGTGCCTGCACGGTTTCCGGTCCGCCGTCGGCGAGCAGCCGGACCGCGGCCTCGACCAGCCGCCGCCGCGGGGTCGTGTCGCTGTCCGTGCTCATACCCTCAGTATGACGACCGAAGGTCACGTCCGATGGCCCGGACCCGCCGCGAGTATGCCGTGAAGGCGCCTACCGCGCGGGTGCCAGCACCTGGACCCGCTCGCCGGTGTAGACGTTCATGCTGGCGCCGCGCAGGAACCCGACCAGCGTGATGTCGTGCTCGGCGGCCAGCTCCACCGCCAGCGACGACGGCGCGGACACCGCGGCGAGCAGCGGGATCCCCGCCATGGCGGCCTTCTGCACCAGTTCGAACGACGCCCGGCCGGACACCAGCAGCCCGGCGCCTGCCAGCGGCACGTGGCCGTTGAGCAGCGCCCACCCCAGCACCTTGTCGACGGCGTTGTGCCTGCCGACGTCCTCGCGGACCACCAGCAGCTCGCCCCGCTCGTCGAACAGCGCCGCCGCGTGCAGCCCGCCGGTGCTCTCGAAGACCCGCTGGCGGGCCCGCAGCCGGTCGGGCAGGGCAGCCAGCACGGCCGGGGTGACGGCGAACGCCGAGTCGCGGGTGCCGAACCGGGTGGACAGCTTCACCGCGTCCAGCGCCGCCTTGCCGCACACGCCGCAGGAGGAGGTGGTGTAGAAGTTGCGCTCCACGCCCGTCTCGGGGGGTGGGACGCCGTCGGCCAGGGTGATGTCCAGCACGTTGTAGGTGTTGCGGCCCTCGTCGTCCACACCGTCGCAGTAGCGGGCCGAGTGCACGTCGGACGGCGCGCCGATGACACCCTCGGACAGCAGGAACCCGTGGGCCAGCTCTACGTCGTGGCCGGGCGTGCGCATGGTGACGGTCAGCGGGGCGGCGCCGACCCGCAGTTCCATCGGCTCCTCGACGGCCAGCGCGTCCGGCCGGCGGCGGGTGGTGTCCGGTCCGTCCGCGTTCACGGTGATCGTCCGAACCGGGCGGCGCACAGTGATCCGACCCATTTCTCACCTCCTGCGAACGCCGCACATCGACAGCTGCGCGAACGCCACCTCGGGCCTAATGTCCTGTTGACCATGTCCAGCGTACGTAAGGCGCCCACGATGGCCGTCGGCTTCCTCGCTCGTTCCCGCACCGTCGCGCCGCCCGGCTGGAGCCGCTGGCTGATTCCTCCCGCGGCCCTGTCGGTCCACCTGTCGATCGGGCAGGCCTACGCGTGGAGCGTGTTCAAACCGCCGCTGGAGAAGACGCTCGGGCTGGCCGGGTGGCAGAGCGCGCTGCCGTTCCAGCTCGCCATCGTCATGCTGGGCCTGTCCGCCGCGTTCGGCGGCACGCTGGTGGAGCGCAACGGCCCGCGCTGGGCGATGTTCGTGTCGATGACCTGTTTCTCCACCGGCTTCTTCATCTCCGCGCTGGGCGTGGCGACCGAGCAGTTCTGGCTGGTCGTGCTCGGCTACGGCCTGGTCGGCGGTGTCGGGCTGGGCATCGGCTACATCTCGCCGGTATCGACACTGATCAAGTGGTTCCCCGACCGGCCGGGCATGGCGACCGGCATCGCCATCATGGGGTTCGGCGGCGGTGCCCTGATCGCGTCACCGTGGTCGAACGAGATGCTGGAGGCGTTCGGCGTCACCACCGGCGGCATCGCCACCACGTTCGCCGTGCACGGCGTGGTCTACGCGGTGTTCATGACGCTGGGCGTGCTGCTGGTGCGGGTGCCTGCCGACGACTGGAAGCCCGCCGGGTGGAAGCCGCCGAAACCCAACGGCAACCGGATGATCACCACCGCCAACGTCTCGGCCCGCAACGCCATCCGCACACCGCAGTTCTGGCTGCTGTGGATCATTCTCTGCTTCAACGTCACCGCGGGCATCGGCATCCTGGAGAAGGCCTCGCCGATGATCAGTGACTTCTTCCGGGAGACCGCCACGCCGGTCGGCGCCGCGGCCGCCGCCGGGTTCGTCGCCCTGCTGTCGCTGACGAACATGCTGGGCCGGTTCGTCTGGTCGTCCACATCGGACCTGGTGGGCCGCCGCAACATCTACCGGCTCTACCTCGGTGTCGGCGCGCTGATGTACCTGGTGATCGCGTTGACCACCAACAGTTCGAAGCTGGTGTTCGTGATTTGCGCACTGGTGATCCTGTCGTTCTACGGCGGCGGGTTCGCCACCGTGCCGGCGTACCTGAAGGATCTGTTCGGCACCTACGAGGTCGGCGCCATCCACGGCAGGCTGCTCACCGCGTGGTCCACGGCGGGCGTGCTGGGGCCGCTGATCGTCAACGCCATCGCCGACGCCGGGACGGCGGCGGGCAGGCAGGGTCCGGCGCTGTATTCGACGTCGCTGTACATCATGATCGGCCTGCTGGTGCTCGGGTTCGTCGCCAACGAGCTGGTCCGGCCGGTCGACCCGAAGTACCACGAGCCCGGCGAGAGCCGGCAGACGAAGGAGGAGGCGTCGGCGTGACTGAGACGAAGCCGAACCGCCGCACCGGTCTGCTCCTGCTGGCCTGGGTGTGGGTCGGCGTGCCGTTCCTGTACGGCGTGTACCAGCTGGTGCTGAAGGTGGCGCAGCTGTTCGGCGGCTAGGAGTGTCCTAGTGCTCCGCGGCGGGGTCGCGTTCGTTGACCGCGTTGCGGGCGGCGACGTCGGCGCGCTGCGCCGCGTGCTTGCGGGCCTGCTCCGCGGCCACGCGCATCAGGTACGTGGTCGCGGAGTCGTCGCGTACCTGCGTCCAGAACTCGACGAGGGCACGCCAGCGGGAGGACAGCGTGGCCCACTCGTTGAGCCGCTGCCCCGGCTGGCACAGGGTGACGGCCTCGTAGGCGTCGCTGCGGGCCCGGTCCAGATGCTGGTACTGAGCGAACCACTTGTCGTCCATGGCGCGGTCACGCTGCACCCGGGTCTGTTCCTGCTGTCGTTCCGCCGGGCCGCGTTCGATGTCCCACATGCTGCGGGGACGGGGCTTGACCGGACCCGACGGCGGCGCCGGTTCATGCTGGAACTGGGCTGTCATCGCCAGAACCCTCCCGCGTCGTGGCCCGTTTGAGGTCACCGGCGCCCGGAGGCGGTCGGTAACCGGAAGACTACCGGCAACAGTATCGGTTCTTGCAAACTCCTTAGCGACCCGAAACACTGTGCGGACCGTTGCCGCTGGAGGTCCGCCGTGCGTGCTGCCCGACGCCTGTCGCTTGCCGTCCTGTCCGCGTTGCTTCTGCTGGGCGGCACCCTGCCGGCAGCGGCCCAGCAGGCCCCACCGCACCGGGAACCCGGCAACGGCCCGGAGCGCAACGAGGTCGCCGCCACCGATCCGCCGGCGCTCGCCGCGGCGCTGGGGGCGAACCGGCACCACGGTGACCAGGCGGGTTACCCGCGCCGGACCGACCTGCGGGTGTTCCCGGAGGACCCGGCGGACAAGTCGATCAAGCTGGGGCTGACGCCGTACCACGCGATCGCGCCCCGCCTCAACGAACTGCAGGCCCGCAGCGACCGGCTCTCGGTCGAGGTGCACGGGCAGTCCGGCATGGGCAGGGACATGTACCTGGTGACGCTGACCGCGCCGGAGAGCCCGGCGCAGGCGCGGCTGCAGGAACACTGGCGTGACCGGATCGAGAACGACTCCCGGCACGCCGCGTGGGATCCGTTCCTGCGGCACGGCTACAAGGCGCCGCTGTGGATCAACGCCAACATCCACGGCAACGAGTGGGAGGGCACCGACGCGGCGCTGCGGGTGATCGAGTACCTCGCCACCACCCGCGACCGCGCCGCCGTCGACCTGCTGCGCCGCAGCCGTGTCTACGTCAACGTCACCGCCAACCCGGACGGGCGTGTCGCCGGAACTCGCGCCAACGGCAGCGGGTTCGACCTCAACCGGGACTTCGTGACCGCCTCGCAGCCGGAGGCGCGGGCCATGCGGTCGCTGGTGCAGCGGCTGCAGCCGCTGGTGATGCTGGACGAGCACGGTTACGTGGAGAACACGCTGATCGAGCCGACCACGCCGCCACACGGCCAGAACTACGACTTCGACCTCTACATCAAGCACGGCTACGCGGGCGGGCTGGCGATGGAGAAGGCCGTCAAGGCACTGGGGCACCCGGAGGCGGCCAAGCCGGAGATCCCGTTCCGCGACTACGAACCGGGAGTGTGGGACGGCTGGGCGCCGGTCTTCACCGCGCAGTACTCGATGTACCACGGCGCGGTGTCCTACACGATCGAGATCCCGCAGCGGGTCAACAACGCAGCCTACGACACGCTGCCGGTTCCGGAACTACGCCGCCGGGCGAAGATCAACACCGACGTCGCCGAGGCGACCATCCGCTCGATGGTGAGCTACCTCCATGCCAACCGCGCCGATCTGCTCGCCAACCAGATCGAGATGTTCCGCCGCGGCGCGGCGGGCGAGCCGCAGCGCGAGATCCCGGACGGCTTCGTGCCCGGGTTCGGCCCGGAAGACCGCTACCGCACCGAGTTCCCGCGCGCCTACGTCATCCCGGCCGGCGCCGGGCAGCGGTCGGCTCCCGCGGCGGCCCGGCTGGTCGACCACCTGGTGGCCAACGACCTGCGGGTGCGCCGCGCCGACCGGCCCTTCCGGCTGGCCGGCCGTGAGTACCCGGCCGGGTCGTACGTGGTGGACATGCACCAGCCCAAGCGGGCGCTGGCCAACGTGATGCTGGAGGCCGGCCGCGACATCTCCGACAAGGTGCCGGTCATGTACGACATCTCCGGCTGGAGCCACCGGCTGCTCTGGGGCGCGTCGGTGGACATCGTCCGCGACGGCAGGCTCGACGTGCGTGGCCGCGACGTCACCGGCGCCGTGCCGTCCGGCGGCGTGGACGCCGCACCGGGCCGGGATCTGGCGCTGACCCTGGCCGACGGCCGGGACGTCGCGGCCGTCAACGACCTGCTGGGCCGCGGGGTCGAGCTGCGCAGGCAGGCCGACGGCACGGTCGTCGTCCCGGCCGCCGCGCGCCCGGCGGCGACCGAGGCCGCGCAGCGGCACGGCGTCCGGTTCACCGAGGCCGGTGGTGCGGCCTCGCAGCCGCTGCACCGGCCGACGCTGGCGGCCGCCGTCGGCCCGGACGAGCTGAAGGTGCTGCGGGACATGGGTTTCGAGGTCCGTCCGGTGTCGACCGGCGTGCTCAACGCCGGGTTCGACTGGGCGGGCGTCGACCTGCTGGTGGTCGGTGCTGGGCTGCGGCACGACCAGCTGACACCGGCCGCCCGCGACCGACTGCGGACGTTCCTCGCCCGCGGCGGCGTGGTGACCCGCGGCGCGACCGGGGCGAAGTTCAACGCCGACGCGGGACTGCTGCCCGCCCGGGCGGTCGCAGGCTGGGAGAGTGCCAACGGCGTCGTCGGGATCGAGGGCGGTACCGGGCCGACCGGTACCGGTGCCCTGCCGCACTCGTTCGTCTACGCGCCACTGTGGTTCACCGATCTCGGCTCCGGTGTCACCGCCGACCAGCGCTACGCCGCCACCCCGCTCGTGGCCGGCCACTGGATCGCGCGGCCCGACGGCACCGGCGGGCAGCGGGACGCCGCCGGGCAGGCCGCGGTGGTGTCGGGGACGACCGCGCTGGGCGGCCGGGCGGTGCTGTTCGGCACCGAGCCGATGTTCCGCGACCACACCAAGGGGCTCTACGCGCAGGTGGCGCGGGCCGTGTTCTGGGCGGCGCCGTGAGCCGTGGGGTGCTGGTGACCGGTGCCTCCCGCGGCATCGGCCGTGCCGTCGCCGTCGCGTTCGCCGAACTGGGGGACCGGGTCGCCGTGCACTACGGCAGCCGGTCCGCCGACGCCGAGGCGACGCTCGCCGCGCTGTCCGGCTCGGGTCACCTGCTGATCTCCGGGGACCTGGCCGACCCGGCGGCCACCGAGGACATCGCCGGGGCCGCGTGGCGTGGCCTCGGCGGTGTCGACGTGCTGGTGAACAACGCGGCCGTGGCGACGACGGCCGACGGCCACGGCGTGCCCGGCGTGTCCTATGTGGACTGGCAGGCGGCCTGGGAGCGGACCCTGCGGGTGAACCTGCTGGGTGCGGCGAACCTGACGTACCTGGTGACCCGGCGGATGATCGAGCGCGGCACCGGCGGCAGGGTGGTCAACATCGGCTCCCGCGGTGCCTACCGGGGCGAACCGGACCACCCCGCGTACGGTGCGAGCAAGGCCGCGTTGCACGCATTGGGTCAGTCGCTCGCCGTTTCCCTTGCCCCGTACGGGATCGCGGTCGCGTCGGTGGCGCCCGGCTTCACCGAGACCGAGCGGGTGTCCGGCAGGCTGAGCGGCGAGTCTGGTGCCGGGCTGCGGTCGCAGAGCCCGTTCGGCAGAGTCGGCACCCCCGCCGAGGTGGCGGCGGCCGTGGTGTACCTGGCGTCCGGGCCTGCCGAGTGGGCCTCCGGCGCGGTGCTCGACCTCAACGGCGCCTCCCACCTGCGTTAGCGCGGATCCCGCCACATCGGGTAGATCTCCGGGCCGTCCGGGAACTGGATGGGGTCGCCGGTCTGCACGAATCCGTGCCGCTCGTACAGCGGACGGTTCCTGGTGGAGCTGGCCTCCAGGTACACCGGCTCGCCCCGGGAGTCGGCCTCGGCCAGCCGGTGCCGCAGCACGGCGCCGCCGAGGCCGCGGCCGCGGTGGTCGGGGTGTACGCCCAGTGCCACCAGGTAGAGGTGGTCGGCGTGGCGCGGGTGCCGCTGCTCGATCATCGACAGCACCGTGATGCCGCGCCGGGCGTACTCCGGCGCGTCCGGCGGCAGGGTGTCGAGCGAGGGCGCCTCGTGTTCCTCGTCCTTCTTGCGGTACGACCAGATCGACACCGCCGCGAGGTCCTCGGTGATCAGGACCTCCCCGCCGGCCAGCGACTCGCTGATCTGCCCGGCCAGGAACTGCGGGTAGACCTCGCGGCGGGCCGTCTCGTCGGTGAAGACGTAGGTGCAGACCGTCTCGTCCATGAAGTTGGCCGCCATGGCGGCGCTGACCTCTGCGGCTTCGGGCTCCAGGGCCCGGCGCACGGTGATGTTCTCGATCGGCATGAATCCGACATTAGCCACGCACCGTGGCCGCCGCCCCGGGGTTGACCCTGAATTCTCCCCTAGGCCGAAGGCCACGGGGCACTCACGGCGCCTGGTGCCAGGGCCGCGGCAAAGTCGGGGCCCTGTGCGTTCGAACGCAGAACTCACGGGCCGGAGCGCAGAACTCACGATGTAGATCGGGTTCTCCCGCGGTGCCGGTCGCCCGCGTGACCCGTCCGTTCCCGCGATTCGTCCGTTCCGGACCCGCGAGTCGTGGTGGTGCGGGAGCGTGGAGTTCGCGTGCCGGAGCGTGGGACTCGCGTGCACGACGGTGGGACTCGCGGGTCCGGATGGTGAGTGTCGTGTTCGGGAACGCGAATGACGTCTTCAGGAACGCGAAACACGCGTTCCGGCCCGGCAGGGCCGCGCGAGCGGCCCGTTCGGCCAGGCGAAGACGGGTTCGTCCCGCGATCTGGAATCGGCGTGCCGGGCGGTGGGACCAGGTGGGCGGGAACGTGCAACTCGCGGCTCCGGAACGGTCGACTCGCGGGTCGGGAACGGAGGACTCGCGCGAGCGGCCCGTTCACGCGGGGCGACCGGCACGAGGTGAGAACCCCGATCCACATGGTGAGTTCTGCGCTCACGCACGCGAGTTCTACGTTCCGGCACGCGAGTTCCACGCTCGAGACCCAGCCACGTCACCTGTCCGCGGCCGGACTTTGCCGGGGCCCTGCCGTCAGACGTGGTGAAGGTGGCCTTCACGTGCTTGGGGCCGGGAGTATGACAGCCTCGGGGCGTGACAGTCATCGACAAGATCGCCTGGCTGTGCCTGGCAGGCGGCAAGGTCCTGGGTGCGCGCTCGCGGGGCAGCGACGCCTTCTACCTGCCCGGCGGCAAACGCGAGCCGGGGGAGAGCGACCTCGACACCCTCGTCCGCGAGGTCGCCGAGGAACTCGACGTCGCCGTCGACCCGGGCACCGCCCGCCACGCGGGCACGTTCGAGGCCCCGGCACACGGCAAGCCGGGCGTCACCGTCCGGATGGCGTGCTACACCGCGGATCACCGGGGAACCCCGCGCGCCAGCGCCGAGATCGAGGAACTGGCCTGGCTGTCCTACGCCGACCGGGACCGGTTCTCCGTGATGGGCCGCCTCGTCGCCGACCACCTGCACAGCGCCGGACTACTCGGCTGAGGCACGCTCCAGCCGGACCACAATGGACTTCGACACCGGCGTGTTCGACACGTCGGCCACGGAATCCAGCGCCACCAACGAGTTCGCCTCCGGGAAGTAGGCCGCCGCGCAGCCGCGGGCACACGGGTAGGCCACCGTGCGGAAGGCGGCGGCCCTGCGCTCGGTGCCGTTCCACTCCGACACCAGGTCGACCAGCTGCCCGTCGGCGAACCCCAGCTCCGCCAGGTCCTCGGGATGCGCGAACACCACCCGGCGACCGTCCTCCACGCCGCGGTAGCGGTCGGACAGCCCGTAGATCGTGGTGTTGTACTGGTCGTGACTGCGCAACGTCTGCAGCAGCAGCCTGCCCTCGGGCACGTGCGGGTACTCCAGCGGGCTCACCGTGAACTCGGCCTTACCGGTCTTCGTGCCGGTGAACTCCCGCGCGTCGCGCGGCGCGTGCGGCAGCACGAACCCGTCCGGGTCGCGCACCCGCTTGTTGTAGTCGTGGCAGCCCGGGACGACCCGGGCGATGCTGTCGCGGATCGTGTCGTAGTCCGCCTCGAACTCCGCCCACGGCACCGGGTGGTCCGCGCCGAGCAGCGAACGGGCCATCCGGCACACGATGGCGACCTCGGACAGCAGGTGCTCGCTGGCCGGCGCGAGCCTGCCGCGCGAGGTGTGCACGACCGACATCGAGTCCTCGACGCTGACCACCTGCTCCCCGCCGGCCTGCATGTCCCGTTCGGTGCGGCCCAGCGTCGGCAGGATCAGCGCCGTGCGCCCGGGCACGACGTGCGAGCGGTTCAGTTTCGTGGACACCTGCACGGTCAGCCGGCACGACCGCAGCGCCCGCTCGGTCAGCTCGCTGTCCGGGGTGGCGGCGGCGAAGTTGCCGCCCATGGCCACGAACACCGACGCCGTGCCGTCGCGCAGCGCCCGGATGGCGTGCACGGTGTCGAAGCCCTCCTCGCGCGGGACCCGGATGCCGAACTCCTCGTCCAGCGCGTCCAGGAACGACGCGGGCATCTTCTCCCAGATGCCCATCGTCCGGTCACCCTGGACGTTGGAGTGGCCACGCACCGGGCACAGGCCCGCGCCCGGCTTGCCGATCATGCCCCTGGCCAGCGCGACGTTGGCGATCTCGGCGATGGTCGGCACGGCGTGCTTGTGCTGGGTCAGCCCCATCGCCCAGCAGTAGATGGTGCGCCGCGACTCGGCGATCATCCGCGCCAGCCGGACGATCTGCTGCCGGTCCAGGCCGGTCGCCTCGTCCACCCGGTCCCAGTCCAGATCCCGGACACCGGCGGCCCAGGCGTCGAACGCGTCGGTGTGGGCGTCGATGAACTCGCGGTCGAGCACCGTGCCCGGCGCGGCCTCCTCCCAGGACAGCAGCAGGTGCCCGACGGCCTGGAACAGCGCCAGGTCACCGCCCAGGCGCACCTGGACGAACTCGTCGGCCAGCGGCGTGCCCTTGCCGACCACGCCGCGGACGTTCTGCGGGTTCTTGAACCGCATCAGCCCGGCCTCGGGCAGGGGGTTGACCGCGACGATCTTCGCGCCCCGCTCCTTGGCCTCCTCCAGCGCGGACAGCATCCGCGGGTGGTTGGTGCCCGGGTTCTGCCCGACGACGACGATCAGGTCGGAACGGTTGAAGTCGGCCAGCGTCACCGAGCCCTTGCCGATGCCGGTCGAGGCGGCCAGCGCCGCGCCGGACGACTCGTGGCACATGTTGGAGCAGTCGGGCAGGTTGTTGGTCCCGAAGCTGCGTACCAGCAGCTGGTAGACGTAGGCCGCCTCGTTGCTGGTCCGCCCGGACGTGTAGAAGACCGCCTCGTTCGGGTCGTCCAGGCCACGCAGGGTGTCGGCGATCAGGTCGAAGGCCGCCTCCCACGAGATGGGCTCGTAGTGGGTGCCGCCCTCACGCAGCACCATGGGGTGGGTGAGCCTGCCCTGCTGGCCCAGCCAGTAGTCGGTGTGCCGGCTCAGTTCCTCGACGGAGTGCTCGGCGAAGAACTCCGGCCCGGCGCGGCGTTTGGTGGCCTCCTCGGCCACGGCCTTCGCGCCGTTCTCGCAGAACTCGGCCAGCTTGCGCTTCTGCCCGTCGATCTCACGCGGCTCCGGCCAGGCACAGCCGGGACAGTCGAACCCGTCGCGCTGGTTGAGCACGCGCAGCGCGCGGACGGTCCGCCCGGCACCCATCTGCTGGTAACCGCGCTGCAGCGACACCAGGACGCCGGTGACCCCGGCCGCCCAGTCCTTGGGCTTGCCGACCTCGAGCCGGCTCTCGTCGATGTCGTGCTTGGGGGGCTGCTGTGTCACCTCCCCATCGTGCGCCCCGTGCGGCCGGGACGCGAATCCCGGGTACGGTGTGAGCCGTGCTGATCGCCGAAGACGTCTTCCTCCTGCTGCTCGACGACGAGGGGAAGGTGCTGCCCATCGTGACCGTCGACGGCGCGCTGTCCTCGGCGATCATGCTGGAACTGGCCGACCGGCTGGAGGTCGAGGAAGGCCCGCCGGTGCGGGTGTGGGTGACCGACGCCACGCCGCCCGGTCACCCGACGCTGGACCGCCTGCTGGCGATCCTGGACGCCGAGCAGGGCGGCAGGCCGGACGAGATGTCGGGCAGCCTGCTGCCGGGCCTGCGTGACACGCTGGGCGCCGGGCTCGCCGAGGCCGGGATGGTCACCGAGGTGCGCGGCCGCAAGGGCCTGCTGCGCAAGCAGGTGACCACGTGGCCCGCCGCCGACACGACCCACCGCACCGAGCTGCAGCGGCGGCTGGCCTCGGCCCTGGAGGACAACGACGCCGCCCCGGACGAGCACGACAAGGCGATCATCGCCGTGCTCGCCAGCTTCGGGCTGCTGCCCAAGGTGGTGCCGCTGAAGTACCCGGCCGGTGCCCGCAAGCGGGCCAACCACATCTCGGAGGCGGTCTGGGAGGCCGCCGACGTCGCCGTGTTCGCCGGCCGCGCGGGCTGGCCGGGCAGCGGCCTCGAAGGAGCCATGCTGCCGCCGATGTAGGGCCGGGCAGGGCCGAGTAGGAATGCGCGTGCGAGCGCCGCGGAGCGGTTCGTAGACTTACCGGCTGTGACCGAGAACGCTTCGCAGCAGACCGAACTTCCCAGCTCCTGGAACCCGGGCGCCGAAGAGGCCGCGCTCTACCAGGGCTGGGTAGACGCGGGCTACTTCGAGGCGGACCCGAAATCGGACAAGCCGCCGTTCACCATCGTGCTGCCGCCGCCCAACGTCACCGGCAGCCTGCACATGGGCCACGCGCTCGACCACACCCTGATGGACGCGCTGACCCGGCGCCGGCGCATGCAGGGTTACGAGGCGCTGTGGCTGCCCGGCATGGACCACGCGGGCATCGCCACGCAGAACGTCGTCGAGCGGGAGCTGGGCAAGGAGGGCGTGTCCCGGCACGACCTCGGCCGCGAGCGCTTCGTCGAGCGCGTCTGGCAGTGGAAAGAGGAGTACGGCGGCAAGATCCTCGGCCAGATGCGCCGCCTGGGCGACGGCGTGGACTGGACCCGTGAGCGCTTCACCATGGACGCCCGGCTGTCCCGCGCGGTGCACACGGTGTTCAAGAAGATGTTCGAGGACGGCCTGATCTACCGCGCCGAGCGCATCATCAACTGGTGCCCGCGCTGCCACACCGCGCTGTCCGACATCGAGGTCGAGCACTCCGAGGACGAGGGCGAGCTCGTCTCGATCCGCTACGGCGACGGGGACGGCGCGATCGTCGTGGCCACCACCCGGGCCGAGACGATGCTCGGGGACACCGCCGTCGCCGTGCACCCCGACGACGAGCGCTACCGGCACCTGGTCGGCACCGAGATCGAGCTGCCGCTGACCGGGCGGATGATCCCGATCGTCGCCGACGAGCACGTCGACCCCGAGTTCGGCACCGGTGCGGTCAAGGTGACGCCGGCGCACGACCCGAACGACTTCGAGATCGGCAGGCGGCACGAGCTGCCGATGCTGACGATCATGGACGAGCGCGCGGCCATCACCGTGCCCGGGCCGTTCGAGGGGCTCGACCGGTTCGAGGCCCGACCCGCCGTGGTGGCCGCCCTGCGCGAGCAGGGCCGGATCGTCGCGGAGAAGCGGCCCTACCTGCATGCCGTCGGGCACTGCTCGCGGTGTGACACGGTCGTCGAGCCGCGGCTGTCCATGCAGTGGTGGGTGCGGGTCGCTCCGCTGGCCAAGGCCGCCGGCGACGCCGTCCGCGACGGCCGCACCACGATTCACCCGCCGGAGCTGGCCAAGCGTTACTTCGACTGGGTCGACAACATGCACGACTGGACGATTTCCCGCCAGCTGTGGTGGGGGCATCGCATCCCGGTCTGGTACGGCCCGAACGACAAGGTGGTCTGCGTCGGCCCGGACGAGGAGCCGCCGTCGGGGGAGGGCTGGACCCAGGATCCCGACGTCCTGGACACCTGGTTCTCCTCGGGTCTGTGGCCGATGTCGACGCTGGGCTGGCCGGACTCCACGGCCGAGCTGGACAAGTTCTATCCGACCAGCGTGCTGGTCACCGGCTACGACATCCTGTTCTTCTGGGTGGCCCGGATGATGATGTTCGGGCTGTACGTGATGGACGGCAAGCAGCCGTTCGACCACGTCTTCCTGCACGGGCTCATCCGCGACGAGCAGGGCAAGAAGATGTCGAAGGCACGCGGCAACGTCATCGACCCGCTGGACTGGCTGGAGAAGTTCGGCGCCGACGCCACCCGGTTCACGCTGGCCCGCGGCGCCAACCCGGGCAACGACATGGCCATCGCCGAGGACTGGGCGGCCGGCTCGCGCAACTTCGGCACGAAGCTGTGGAACGCCACCAGGCTGGCGATGATGAACGGCGCCACCGTCCACAGTGAACTCCCGGCGCCGGAGCGGCTCACCGAGGCCGACCGGTGGATCCTGGGCAGGCTGGCCGCCGTGGTGTCCGAAGTGGACGCCCTGTTCGAGGGTTTCCAGTTCGCCAAGCTGTCCGACGTGCTCTACCACTTCGTGTGGGGCGAGCTGTGTGACTGGTACCTGGAGCTGGCCAAGGTCCAGTTCGCCGGCGAGTCCGCCGAAGGTACCCGCGCGGTGCTCGGTCACGTGCTGGACACCGTGCTGCGGCTGCTGCACCCGCTCATGCCGTTCATCACCGAGAAGCTGTGGACCGCGCTGACCGGTGGCCAGTCGCTGGTCGTGGCCGACTGGCCGGAGGCGGACGCCCGGTTCGCCGACGCCGAGGCCGACCGGCGGGTGGCCGACCTGCAGAAGCTGGTCACCGAGGTGCGCCGGTTCCGGTCCGAGCAGGGCCTCAAGCCCGGCCAGCGGGTCGCCGCCAGGGTGACCGGCCCCGGGTTCGACGAGCTGGCGGCCCACGCCGCCGCGGTGGCCACGCTGGGCAGGCTGACCGAGCCCGGCGACGGGTTCGCGGCCACGGTGTCGCTGGAGGTCACGCTCTCCGGTGGCGCCGCGACCGTCGAGCTGGACCTGTCCGGCGCGGTCGACGTGGTGGCCGAGCGCAAGCGGCTGGAGAAGGACCTGGGCGTGGCACAGAAGGAGCTGAAGCAGACCGAGGGCAAGCTCGGCAACCAGGCGTTCCTGGACAAGGCGCCCGAGCAGGTGGTCGAGAAGATCCGGCTGCGCCGCGACGCCGCGGCCGGTGACATCGAGCGCATCACCGCGCGCCTGGCGGCGCTGCCCTCGGCCTGAGTGCTCAGACGGCGACCGGCAGGTGCAGCAGGCCGCGGATCACCGACGACGGCCGGGTCACCGGCTCGCCGGTGACCCGCAGGCCCGGCGTCAGCTCGGCCATGGCCCGCAAGGCGACGTCACCCTCCACACGGGACAGTGGCGCGCCGAGGCAGTAGTGGATGCCCTGGGAGAACGACAGGTGCTCGGGCTCGTCGCGGGACCGGGTGAGCAGGAACCGGTCCGGCTCGGCGTAGCGTCCGGGGTCGCGATTGGCCGCGGCGAACAGCAGGACCACCAGCGTCTGCGGCTGGACGGGTTCGCCGTCGAGTTCGGCGGGCTGTTGGCTGATCCTGGCGCCGATGGGTACCGGCGGTGAGTACCGCAGGACCTCCTCCACCGCACGCGGCGCCAGGTCCGGATCCTGCTTGAGCAGGGCCCACTGCTCGGGGTGGTCGGTCAGCAGCTTCGCCGCGGTGCCGATCAGGTTGACCGTGGTCTCGAACCCGGCGATGAGCAGCAGCCTGCAGGTGGTCACGACCTCGCCGGCGCTCAGCTTGTCCTGTGCCTGTGCGGTGGCGAGCAGGCTGATCACGTCGTCGCGCGGGTCGGCCTGCCGCTGCCGCATCAGGTCCGCGAACAGCTCGCCGAGGTCGGCGACGGCGGCGTCCAGCTCGCGCTGCTGGGCCAGCGTGCGCACGCCGTTGAGCGACCGGGCGACGACCACCCCGTAGCGGGCGAAGCGGCCGGCGTGCTCGTCGGGGATGCCGAGCAGGTCGCTGATGACGGCGATGGGCAGGGGTGAGGCGAAGTCGGTGACGAGGTCGAACTCGCCCTTGGCGACGGCGGTGTGCAGGAGTTCGCGGGTGATCTTCTCGATGCGGTCGCGGTAGTCGCGCAGGAGCTTGGGGCGGAACGCCGGTGCGGCCAGGCGGCGCAGCCGGGTGTGGTCGGGCGGGTCCTGCTCGATGAAGGTGTCGGAGAAGAAGTTCTCCCCGTTGGCCGAACCGCCGTCGGCCCGGCGCAGGCCGAACCTGTTGTCCCGCAGGACTTCGCCGCATACCCGGTGGGACAGCACCAGCGGCGGCCCCAGCATGGGCCGATGCACCGGGCCGCGGGCCCGCAGCTTCGCGTAGACGGCGTGCTCGCCGGCCGGGTCGCGCAGCACGCCGGCCAGCGGGTTGCCCGCGGCGGCCAGGGCCGCGAGCGCGGCCCTGTCGGTCCAGGAGCGGATGACCTTTCCGGTGTCCCTGAGAAGTGTCATGTACACGAATATACGGAAATGAACGTTGATGTTCACGCGGTAGTTTGGGGCATGCCCGTGACCTCGGCGATCCGCAGGAAGATCCGCGCATTCCTCGACCCCGGCGACGAGATCCAGTACGTCTTCCCGGCCGATCTACGTGGTTCTGTCACGCCCAGCGTGCTCTTCGTGGTGACCGACCGGTCGATCACCGTGCTGTCCACCGGGCTCTGGAGCCGGCGTAAACCCAGGTCGGTGCTCGCGGTCAACCCGCGTAACCAGCGGATCGGGCCGGTGGAGGTCGGTTCGCTGACGCCGTGGTTCGAGTTCAACGGTATGGAGTACGAGGTGGACGACGAGTACGTCGCCGTCGTCAACGCCGCCGACGCGGACCTGCGCCGCCGCGACGCCGCGCCGCCCGACCCGCTGCCGGACCTGTAGCGCGCACGCGGGCGCGGGTCAGACGGCGACGGGCAGGTGCAGGTAGCCGCGGAGCACGTTGGTCGGCCGCGGGGTCGGCTCCCCGATGACGCGCAGGTTCGGCATCAGCTCGATCATCGCCCGCAGCGCGACCTCGCCTTCCATGCGGGCCAGCGGCGCGCCGAGGCAGTAGTGGATGCCGCTGGAGAACGACAGGTGCTCGGGCTCGCCGGCGGCGCGCTCCAGCAGGAACTGGTCCGGCTCGGCGTAGGCCTCCGGGTCGCGGTTGGCGGCGGCGAACAGCAGCATCAGCATGGTCTTCGGCGGCAGGGACCGCCCGTCGAGGTCGACGGTCTCCTGGCAGATCCTGCTGGCGAACGGAACCGGCGGCGCGTACCGCAGAACCTCCTCCACGGCACGCGGCGCCAGGTCCGGATCCTGCTTGAGCAGGGCCCACTGCGCGGGGTGGTCGTCGGTCAGGAGCTTGGTCGCGTTGCCGATCAGGTTGACCGTGGTCTCGAACCCGGCGATGAGCAGCAGTCCGCATGTCTTGACCAGCTCGTCCGCGGTGATCCGGTCCTCGGACTCGGCGGCGGTGAGCAGGCTGATGACGTCGTCGCGCGGGTCGGCCCGGCGCTGCTCCATCAGGTCGGCGAACAGCCGGCCGAGGTCGGCGATCGCGGCGTTGATCGCGCGCTGGTGACCGAGCCGGCTGGTACCCATGGGCGACTCGGCCATCAGCCTGCCGTTGCGGGCGAACCGGTCGGCGTGCTCGTCGGGGATGCCGAGCAGGTCGCTGATGACCGCGATGGGCAGCGGCGAGGCGAAGTCGGTGACCAGGTCGAACTCGCCCTTGCGCACGGCGGAGTGCAGCAGGTCCAGGGTGACCTTCTCGATCCTGGTGCGGTAGTCGCGCAGCAGCCTGGGCCGGAACGCCGGCGCCGCCAGCCGCCGCAGCCGCGTGTGGTCCGGCGGGTCGTATTCGATGAACGTGCCGGACAGGGTGTTGTTCGGGCTCGCCGACCGGCCGCCGGGCAGGCGCATGCCGATCCTCGTGTCCCGCAGTACCTCCGAGCACAGGCGGTGGGACAGCAGCAGCGGCGGTCCCTGCTTCGGCTGGTGCACCGGGCCGCGGGCACGCAGCTCGGCGTAGACGGTGTGCTCCCCGGCCGGGCGGTGCATGATCCGGCACAGCGGGTCGCCCGTGCGGGCCATGATCGCGACCGCGGCGTTGCGGGCCCGGTACTTCAGGACCCGGCTCACGTCGTTGAGGATCGACATGGCCGCGACTGTACAGCAACCGTCAGAAATGAACGTTTGTGTTCGTCAAGTCGGGGACTCCATTCGGGTGTTTCGGGCGCGTTTCGGTTAGCTGCAACGGTCTTTCGCTTGTCTGAATCGGAAGTACTTCGTAGAGTCGCTGCATCAGCGCTCACCGGTGAGACGCGAACCGGATTCACGGCTCGCGCCCCCTGCCCCGGCGGGCGCGGAAGGCGCGAGGGTGATTGCCGGATCGCTCCTCGCTGTGGCCCACACCCTCGCTGACCCGGGGGTGTGGGTTCTTCTATGCCACCGGCGCGCGGTAGGTCAGCAGGTAACGCCAGAACAGCAGCACCCGCACGCTGCTGCCGGGCAGCAGCCGGGCCGACTCGCGGCGCACCTGGGTCATCGTCTGGTCCGGGTCCCGCATCGGCATCACCGGCAGCGGGGCGGCACCGCCGTTGAGCCGCTCACCCAGCCGCACCGCCAGCTTCGGCGGCTGGTCCAGCGCGACGGCGGCGGTCCAGGCCGCGAACTCCCGCACCTTCCGGGCCCTGGCCATGCCCAGCACGACCAGCACACCACCCGGCGCGAGCGCGTCGCGCAGCTTCGCCACCGTCTCGAACGGCATGTGGTGCAGGGCGGCCAGGCAGGACACGAAGTCGTACCCGCCGGCAGGCAGGTCCTCCGCCGTCACGTCGGCGTGCCGGTAGGTGACGGTATCCGGCCCGAGCGCCCGCGCGGCACTCACCATCTCCCTGGACGCGTCCAGCCCGGTCACCTCCAGCCCGGTGGCGGCCAGCCTGCGCGCGAACGTGCCGAGGCCGCAGCCGACGTCCAAGGCCGTGCGGGCCCCCGCCGGAACGTGGCGCAGCAGCAGCGGGTGGTAGTGGTCGTTGTGGTTGAAGGGCACGTCACCACCCTGCCCGAATCCGGGCACTCGTAGACTCGGCTGGTCCGTCCGAGACTTGGGAGTGTGTGTGCCGCGAGACGCGGAAGAGCCGGAGGCCGGTCACCTGGACGGCTACGCCGGCATCGACGAGATCGTCGACGGCGAGGACCCCGCCTACACCGCGGGTGGCGGTTCGGGCGCCGGTGTCGGGGGAGTGGGCCAGCTCGGCGACAACCTCGCGCTGGGCCCGGTGCCCGACGTACCCGCCGGTGAGGACACCCACGAGCTGGACGACCAGGGCACCGACGAACTGCCCGAGGAGAACGGGCCGGAGGCCCGCGCGCAGCTGCGGGCCGTCGAGGCCGAGCTGAACCAGCGGTGGCCGGAGACCAAGATCGCACCGTCGCTGGACCGCGTCCGCACGCTGTGCAACCTGCTCGGCGATCCGCAGACCACCTACCCGGTGCTGCACGTCGCCGGCACCAACGGCAAGGGCTCCACGGCCCGGATGATCGACGCCCTGCTCACCCGCATGGGCGTGCGCACCGGCCGCTACACCAGCCCGCACCTGCAGCTGGTCACCGAGCGCATCGCCGTCGACGGCATGCCCATCTCGGCCGCGCGCTACGTGGCGACCTACCGCGACGTCGAGCCGTTCGTCACGATGGTCGACGGGGCGAGCGAGGTCCCGATGAGCAAGTTCGAAGTGCTCACCGGCATGGCGTTCGCCGCCTTCGCTGACGCCCCCGCCGAGGCCGTCGTGCTGGAGACCGGGCTGGGCGGCACCTGGGACGCCACCAACGTCGCCGACGCGCAGGTCGCCGTCATCACCCCGATCGACGTCGACCACACCGAGTATCTGGGCAGCGACCTGGCCGGCATCGCCGGTGAGAAGGCCGGGATCATCAAGCCCGGCAGCGTCGCCGTGCTGGCCGAGCAGGACCCGGCCGCGCTGCGGGTGCTGCTGGAACGGGCCGTCGAGGTCGACGCCGTCGTCGCCAGGGCGGGCAGCGAGTTCGCCGTGCTGCGCCGCGAGATCGCCGTCGGCGGGCAGCTGCTCACGCTGCAGGGCCTCGGCGGCGTCTACGACGACGTCTTCCTGCCGCTGCACGGCAAGCACCAGGCCGACAACGCCGCGCTCGCGCTGGCCGCCGTCGAGGCGTTCTTCGGTGCGGGCAAGGACCGGCAGCTGGTCGTCGAGGCGGTGCGGGAGGCGTTCGCCGGGATGAACAACCCGGGCAGGCTGGAGCGGCTGCGGGCCGCGCCGGCGATCATGGTCGACGCCGCGCACAACCCGCACGGTGCCCGCGCGCTGGCCGCGACCGTGGCCGAGGAGTTCAGCTTCCGCAAGCTCGTCGCCGTCGTCGGGGTGCTCACCGACAAGGACGCCCGTGGCATCCTCGACGCGCTGGAGCCGGTGGTGTCCGAGGTCGTCGTCACCCAGCCGCGCTCGCCGAGGGCGCTGCCGGTGCTGGAGCTGGAGCAACTGGCGACGTCGGTGTTCGGCGAGGAGCGCGTCGTCGCCGCCGCGACGCTGGACGCCGCCGTGGAGACCGCGGTCGGGCTGGTCGAGACCTCCGACGACCCGGAGGAGCCGCTATCCGGCGGCGGGGTGCTGATCACCGGGTCGGTCGTCACCGCGGGCGAGGCCCGCACGCTGTTCGGGAAGGAGCCGGAGTGAGCGAGGTACGCCCGCCGGCCAAGGATCCGATGAAGTCCTTCCGCGGGGTCATGGCCGGGATGCTGGTGCTGGAGGCCATCGTCGTCGCGCTGGCGCTGCCGGTGGTCGCCTGGCTCGGCTCGGGAATCGGCAGCGTCACCGGCTGGTCGGTGATCGCCATCGCCGCCGCGCTGCTGGTCTGCTGTGGACTGTTGCGGCAGTCCTGGATCACCGTGGTGATCCTGCTGTTGCAGGCCGCGCTGATCGCGTTCGTGGTGGCGCTGCCCGCCGTGGCCATCATCGGGCTGATCTTCCTGGCGACCTGGCTGTGGCTGTTCTGGCTACGGCGCGACGTCGCCCGCCGCATGGCCGAGGGCCGCCTGCCCAGCCAGCAGGTCTGAGGAGTTCACCGGTCGTTGGTTTGCCGGTCCGTGCGGCTCGCAAATAATCCGCGCATGACCGAACCGACCTCCCACCCACGCCGCTCCGTGCTGCGGGCCGGTGCCTTCGGCGCGGGCGTGCTCGCCGCCGGCACGCTCGGCACGTTCCCCGCGGCCGCGCTGATCCGCCGCGACCGGCCGGTGCTCACCCACGGCGTGCAGTCCGGCGACGTGACCGCGCACTCCGCCATCGTCTGGAGCCGCGCCGACCAGCCGTCCCGGCTGCTCGTCGAGGTGTCCCGCGACCCGTCGTTCCGCCGCGCCCGCCGTATCCGCGGTCCGGTGGTCGGCCCGCACACCGGCGGCACCGGCAAGGTGCGCCTGGACTGGCTGCCGCCGGGCACGCGGGTGCACTACCGCGTCACCGCCGAGGACCTCGACGGCCGCGGCACGGGTGAACCGCTCACCGGCAGCCTGCGCACGGCGCCGCTGGGTGCGGGTGACCTCCGCCTGGTGTGGGGCGGCGACGTCGCGGGGCAGGGCTGGGGCATCAACCCCGACATCGGCGGCATGCCGATCTACGCCGCGATGGCGGCCCGCGAGCCGCACCTGTTCCTGCACAGCGGGGACACCGTCTACGCGGACAACCCGATCACCGAGCGGGTCACGCTGCCCGACGGCCGGATCTGGCGCAACGTCGTCACCCCGGAGAAGGCGAAGGTCGCCGAGACGCTGGACGAGTACCGCGGGCAGTTCGCCTACAACCTGCTCGACGACAACCTGCGCCGGTTCGCCGCCGCCGTGCCCAGCGTCGTGCAGTGGGACGACCACGAGGTGGTCAACAACTGGTACCCCGGCGAGATCCTCGACCTGCCGCAGTACACCGAGAAGCGGGTCGACGTGCTGGCGCGGCGGGCGTTCCAGGCATTCCACGAGTGGCATCCGATCGACGTCCGCGCCGCCGTCGACGGCCGGGTGTACCGCAGCTTCCGCTACGGCAGCCGGGTCGAGGTGTTCGTCCTGGACATGCGCAGCTACAAGGACGCCAACACCGCCGACCGCACCGGCCAGGGGCACGTGCTGGGACAGCGGCAGGCGAGCTGGCTGGTGCGGGCGCTGGACCGCAGCACGGCGACCTGGAAGCTGATCGCCGCCGACCTGCCGGTCGGGCTCACCGTGCCGGACGGTGCCGGCATCGAGGGCGTCGCCAACGGCCTGCCCGGCGCGCCCGGCGGGCGTGAGCACGAGCTGGCCTGGGTGCTGCGGGAACTGCGGCGGCGGCGGGTGCGCAACGTCGTCTGGCTGACCGCCGACGTCCACTACACCGCCGCGCACCACTACTCGCCGGACCGGGCAGCCTTCGCCGACTTCGACCCGTTCTGGGAGTTCGTCTCCGGTCCGCTGCACGCCGGCGCGTTCGGTCCCAACACGCTCGATCCGACGTTCGGCCCGAAGGCCGAGTTCGTGCAGGCCCCGCCGGCGGCGAACACCTCGCCGCTGGACGGGTTCCAGCATTTCGGCGAGGTCGACGTGGACGGCCGCAGCGGCGAGCTGACCGTGCACCTGCGGGACTCGCGCGGGGCCTCGCTGTGGTCGACCACCCTCCGCCCGCAGCGGCGCTGACCGGCGCCACTAGGCTCCCGCCCAAGTAGCTGGGTGAACTATGAAGGAGAAACACCACCGTGAGTGAGCGCACGCTGGTCCTGGTCAAGCCCGACGGTGTCTCGCGGGGTCTGGTCGGCGAGGTCATCGCCCGCATCGAGCGCAAGGGCCTGACGCTGGCCGCGCTGGAGCTGCGCACCGTCGAGCGCGCGGTGGCCGAGGAGCACTACGCCGAGCACAAGGACAAGCCGTTCTTCGGCGAGCTGCTGGAGTTCATCACCTCCGGCCCCGTCGTCGCCATCGCCGTCGAGGGCGTCCGCGCCATCTCGGCGTTCCGGCAGCTGGCCGGTGGCACCGACCCGGTCGAGAAGGCCACGCCGGGCACCATCCGCGGCGACTACGGCCTGGAGACGCAGTTCAACCTGGTGCACGGCTCGGACTCGGCCGAGTCCGCCGAGCGCGAGCTGAAGCTCTGGTTCCCGGAGCTCTAAGCGCTTTTCGGCGACGCCCACGGCCCACGCGGCCGTGGGCGTTTTCGCGACCATTGGCATATCGTCGTACGTACGGTGATATGGTTCGCCGTATGACGATGCGGCGACGGCGTGCCGGTGGTGGCAGGCGCGACGAGATCCTGGCGGTGGCCGCGGAGGTGCTCGCCGAGCGTGGCTACGCCGCGACCCGGTTCTCCGACGTGGCGCGGGCCAGCGGCGTGGCCGTCGGAACGCTGCAGGGCTACTTCGGAACCCGCGACGACATGCTGGTCGAGGCCCTGCGCCGGTCGACCGACCTCGAGGTCGCCGCCATGGAGCAGGTGGGCGCCGAGCTGACCGGGCCGTGGGACCGCCTGTGCGCGCTGATCGCCCGCGGTGCCGCCACGCCGGTGCCGGTCTGGCGGATGCTCATGGAGTTCTGGGCCGCCGCCGCGCACGACGAGGAGCTGCGGGAGCACAGCCTGCGGCTGCAGGCCCGCTACCGCGCGCCGTTCCTGGACGTGCTGGCGCACGGCATGGACAGCGGGGCGTTCAGTTCCCGCCGCTCGGTGGACGAGGTGACCGACGTCGTCGTCGCCGCGCTCGACGGCCTGCTGTTCCCGGCCGTCCTGCGGCACGACCGGCCCGATCCCGGCGGGTTCGCCGCCGTGCTGACCGACATGCTCGCCGCGACCCTGGAGGTGGACCGATGACGGTGCTGGTGACCGGCGCGACCGGCAAGGTGGGCAGCCGGGTGCTGGCCGCGCTGGCGGAGCGCGGGGTCGCGGCGCGTCCGGCTTCGCGGCGGTCGGCCGTCCCGCTGGACTGGTTCGAGCCAGCCGGCTGGACCGCCGCCCTGTCCGATGTGGACAGTGTGTTCCTGGTGCTGCCCGGCGGCGACGACGGGCATCGGTCGGTGGCCGGACTCGGTGAGCGGGTCGTGGAGTTCCTCGGCACCGCCGAACGGGCGGGTGTGCGGCGCGTGGTGCTGATGACGGCGCTCGGCATGCAGTACGCGCCACCGGAGACCGACCAGCGGGCGGTCGAGCTGCACCTGGCCGCGAGTGGACTGCGCTGGACGATCCTGCGGCCCAACTGGTTCCACCAGAACGTCACCGAGGGCCCGCTGGCCGTGCTGGCGGCGGCCTCCGGCGGGACGCTGAGCCTGCCGGCGGGACAGGCGGCGGTGAGCTTCATCGACGCCCGCGACATCGCGGCGGCCGCCGCCGTCACCCTGCGCGGCGGGCACGACGGGCGGGAGTACACGCTGACCGGGCCGGAGAGCCTGACGTTCGCCGACCTGGCCGCGACCGGGGCCGCGCACGGTCTTCCGGTCCGCGCCTACCGCGCCGTCGGCGAGGAGGAGTTCCGGGCCGGCGCGGCGGCGCTGGGCTGGGCCGCCGACTACGTCGACACGCTGTGCGGGCTGTTCGCGTTCATCCGCGAGGGTGCGGCGGAAGCGGTCGCCGCGGACCTGCCCGCCCTCCTCGGCAGGCGGCCGGGAACGTTCGCGGAGTTCGCCGCCCACGACTGGTGACGGCCAGCGGCACCACGAGCGAGGTAGCGGGCTCGACGCCGGTCCTGGTCGAAGCTCGTGAAGGCCCCCTTCATTACGTCTCATGTGGTGAAGGTGGCCTTCACGTGCTTGTGCCCGACGCGCGAGGGTCTCGTTCGTGGTGGCCGGTGGGACTGCTGAGCCCGTTGTGCCTGTTGTGCACGTTGTGCTCGCCGAGGCGGCGAGACCCGGGCCGGAAGCGCATGAAGGCCACCTTCATCAAGTCAGACGACAGGAACTCGGCCTTCACACCGACCCAGCTGACCGGCCACCACAACGGCACCGCCGGTCACACGAACGAGACCCCACACTCGCAGCCAACGGCACCATCCTGGCGAATCTCGCAACCAAGGTGCCCTTCGCAACAGCGCCGCGGCCGCGGTCACCGGACTTTGCCGGGACCCTGACGTCAGACGTGGTGAAGGTGGCCTTCACGTGCTTTGACGGACGGCCACCGGTCACGCTGCGCACCGGGCCACCGTTCTCGTTCGTGGCCGGGCAGGTGCGCCACGCTGGTGCGGCCGCCTTGGGCGGTTCGACTGATGTTCACCCCGCGGCCTTCCGCCCGCAGGCCGGATGCGCTGTGCTGAATTCCCCGAACCGGTCCCCCCGATCCCGTGGAGCGTCACGTGAGAAGAGTGCTGCCCGCTGCCGTCCTGGCGACCGTGACGGGGGTGGTGCTGGCGCTCCCGGCGCCCGCGCTGGCCGATCCACTCGCCGCCCCGCTCGGCCCACCGCCCGCCGAAGCCGCTCCCGCCGCGTCCTCGGCCCGCGAGGCCCCGCTCAGCTACACCACGAACACCCCGGACGACGGCCTCGTCACCGCCAGCGCCAGCACCCCGGTCGCGCCCGGGCTGGAACTCACCGAGTTCGACCGGCTCGACCCGGCGGGCTGGATCCGCGGCGACACGCTCACCGTCGACCTGTCCTCCCCGGTGCTCAAACCCGCCTACCTCAGCCCCGGCAACGTCGCCGCCCGCACGCCGCTGTCCCAGCAGGCCGCCCGGACCGGCGCGGTCGCCGCGGTGAACGGCGACTTCTTCGACATCAACGCCACCGGCGCGCCCCTGGGCGTCGGCATCGCCGACCGGCAACTGCAGACCGCGCCGGCCACCGGGCACAACCTGACCGCGTCGATCACCGCCGACAACCGGGCCCGGCTGGCCGAGGTGTTCCTCGACGCCACCGTGACCCTGCCCGGCGGACCCGTGCCTGCGACCAACCTCAACGGCGCCGTCCTGCCCCGCGACGGCCTCGGCGTCTACACCCCGCTGTGGGGCACCACATCCCGGCGCACCAGCGTCGCGGGCGCGGCCCGGGTCGCCGAAGCGGAGCTGCGCGACGGTGTCGTCACCCAGGTCCGGACCCAGCCCGCCGACGGGCCGATCGCCGCGGGCACCCTCGTGCTGACCGGCCGCGAGGCCGGGGCCGACCGGCTCGCCGGCCTGAAACCCGGCGACCGGGTCGCGGTGAGCTACGCCCCGCGCAGCGACGCCGGCGAGATCGCCGTCGCCGTCGGCGGCAACCGCGTGCTGGTGGCCGACGGCGTCGTGCGACCGGTCGACGACACCGTGCCGCATCCGCGTACCGCGGTCGGCTTCTCCGCCGACGGCAAGCGGATGTGGCTGGCCACTGTGGACGGACGGCAGGCCGACAGCCGTGGCATGACCGAGCTGGAGCTGGCCAGGCACATGAAGGCGCTGGGCGCCGACGACGCCATCAACCTCGACGGCGGCGGCTCGTCGACGCTGCTGGCCCGGCCGATGGGCGCTCCCGCGGCGGGGGTGCGCAACAGCCCGTCCGACGGCGGCGAGCGGATCGTGCCCAACGGCCTCGGCATCACCACGGTCCCCGGCAGCGGCAGGCTGACCGGTTTCGCGCCCCGGCCCGAACAGGCCGCGCGGCTGGGCGAGCGGGTGCTGTCCGGCTTCACCCGCAGGCTCGTCGCCGGCGGCCACGATGAGACCGGCGCCGCCGTCGCCGCGCAGCCGCGGTGGTCGACCTCCAACGTCACCCGCGGCACCCTGGACGGCCCGGTGTTCACCGGGCACGCCGACCGGCTGAACCCCGCCCGCCGTGCCGACGTCCGCGCCACCGCCACCAGCGGCCAGGCCACCGGCAGTGTGACGCTGACCGTGCTCGGCGCCGCGACGCGGCTGGGCACCAGCACCGAGCAGGTCGCCCTGTCCGGCGCCGGGGCGAAGGGCTCGTTCCAGGTCTACGGCTACGACGCGGACGGTTACGGCACCTGGCTGGAACCCGGCGACGTCACGCTGGACTACGACCGCTCGGTGGTGCGGATCGAACCGGCGGGGGACCGGTTCACCGTCACCGCGCTCAAGCCCTCCGGCGCCACCGGCATCACCGTCACCGGCGGCGGCCTGCGGACCCACCTGGCCGCGTCGATCGGCACCGAGCTGCGCGTTCTGTCCCCTGTGGACGGTGCACGGGGCTGGACCGCCAGCGTGTACCCGGGCGTCGTCGGCGCCGCCATCTCCGACGCCCCCGGCCGCGGCACGAGCCTGGGCCTGGCGCTGGACTACCGGCTCACCGGCACCACGGCGACCCGCGCCGCCTACGTCAACGCCGCCACCCCGCTGCCGCTGCCGCCCGGCACCCAGCGGGTCGGCATCTGGGTCAACGGGGACGGCAAGGGCGCCTGGCTGCGCGCCGAGCTTCGCGACGCCGCGAACGTCCCGTCGCTGGTGGACCTCGCGCTGTCGGTCGACTGGACCGGCTGGCGCTACGTCGAGGGCACCGTCCCGCCCGGGCTGCCGTCGGGACAGCGGCTGACCAAGTTCTACGCCGTGGAGAACGTCCCCGATCAGCAGTACTCCGGCCGTCTGGTGTTCGACGATCTCAGCGTCGCCGTCTCACCTGCCGCCGACGTGCCCGCCGATCCCGCCGGGCGGGACCCGTCGGTGCTGCTGGACGGATCCAACGCGGCGCCGGGGACGCCGGGCCTGCGGGTCGCCGTGGTCAGCGACGCCCAGTTCACCGCCGACGCCCCGAACGGCCCGCTGGTGACGCAGGCGCGCCGGACACTGCGCGAGGCCGTCGCCGCGCGGCCGGACCTGGTGCTGATCGCGGGCGATCTGGTCGACCGGGGCACCGCGGCCGACTTCGACCTGGCCCGCGCCGTGCTCACCGACGAGCTGGACGGCCGGGTGCCGTGGTTCTACCTGCCCGGCAACCACGAGGCCGAGGCAGGCAGCGGCCTGGCTGAGTTCACCGCAGAGTTCGGACCCACGCACCGCGTCCTGGACTGGCGCGGGATCCGGCTGGTGCTGCTGGACTCCTCGCGCGGCACGCTGCGCGCGGGCGGGTTCGACCAGGTCCGGATGCTGCGCGAGGCACTAGACGGCGCCGCCGCCGACCCACTGGTGCGCGGTGTCCTGGTGGCCATGCACCACCCGGTGGCCGACCCCAGCCCGACCGGCAACTCGCAGCTGACCGACCGCAAGGAGGCCGAGCTGCTGACCCGCTGGCTCACCGAGTTCGAGCAGCGGTCCGGCAAGCAGGCCGGTGCCGTCGCCGCGCACGCCGGGGTGTTCTCGGTGTCGCGTGTGGACGGTGTGCCGTACCTGGTCAACGGCAACTCCGGCAAGGCACCGGCGGCGGCGCCGGACGCCGGCGGGTTCACCGGCTGGACGCTGCTGCGGGCCGACCCCGCCGACCGCGAGCAGCCGGTGCGCCTGGACGTGCGCCCGCACGTCGACACGCTGGAGGCGACCGGGCCGGCAACGCTGGCGCCCGGGCAGTCCGCGCCGGTGACGGCCGTGCTCACCCAGGGCGGCAGGCGGGTGCCGGTGGCCTACCCGGTCAGCGCCGACTGGATCGGCGGCCGCGGCACACACGTCGTCACCCCGGCCCGGTCCGGCCCGAGCAGGCCCGGACCGGCCGACGTCGCGGTGTTCGATCCGGCGACCGGGATGCTGACCGCGTTGCGGCCGGGCATCGCCGAGCTGACGGTGGTGGTGAACGGCGCTGCCCGCACCGTGGCGGTGAAAACCGGCTGATTCTGTCGGTGCCCCGTGGGAGCATGCGGGGCGTGGGTGAGCATGGGGACGAGTCCGCGCAGCTGATGGTCCAGGCGAAGGCGCTGGTCAAGCGGTTCGGCGACACCGAGGCCGTCCGCGGCGTCGACGTCGAGGTCCGCCGCGGCGAGGCGTTCGGCTTCCTCGGGCCCAACGGCGCGGGCAAGTCGTCGACCATGCGGATGATCGGCTGTGTGTCACCACGCTCGGACGGCGAGCTGACCGTGCTCGGCGCCGACCCGGACACCGACGGCCCGCGCATCCGCGCCCGGCTCGGCGTCGTCCCGCAGCAGGACAACCTCGACGGCGAGCTCACCGTCCGGCAGAACCTGCAGGTCTACGGCCGCTACTTCGGGCTGTCCCGCGCGCACGTGCGTGCCAAGGCCACCGAGTTGCTCGACTTCGCCCAGCTCGGCGACCGTGAGAACGACGAGGTCGAGTCACTGTCCGGCGGCATGAAACGCAGGCTGACGATCGCCAGGTCGCTGGTCAACGACCCGGAGCTGCTGCTGCTCGACGAACCCACCACCGGTCTGGACCCGCAGGCCCGGCACCTGCTGTGGGACCGGCTGTTCCGGCTGAAGTCCCGCGGCGTCACGCTGATCATCACCACCCACTACATGGACGAGGCCGAGCAGCTGTGCGACCGGCTGGTCGTCATGGACGGCGGTCTCATCGCCGCCGAGGGCTCCCCGGCCGAGCTGATCGCCCGCTACTCCACCCGCGAGGTGCTGGAGCTGCGGTTCGCGCCCGGTGAGCAGGACGGCGTCGCCACCACGCTCGACGGCATCGCCGAGCGCGTCGAGGTGCTGCCCGACCGGCTGCTGCTCTACACCCGGCACGGCGAGTCCGCGCTGGAGACCGCCTACCAGCGCGGCGTGCGCCCGGTGTCCAGCCTGGTGCGCCGCAGCACGCTGGAGGACGTGTTCCTCACGCTGACCGGCCGGACGCTGGTGGACTGATGAGCAGTCAGGCGACCGTCGTCGGCTCCTGGCGCGCGGCCTGGCTGCGCGTCGAGGGCCACTGGATGTGGTACCGGCGGTACTGGACGTCCAACCTGTACTCCACCGGCCTGCAGCCGCTGTTCTTCCTCGCCGCCATGGGGCTGGGCTTCGGGTCCCAGGTGCAGCCGGGCGCGGCCACCGGCGGACTGTCCTATCTGCACTACGTCGCACCGACCCTGCTGTGCTCCGGCGCGGTCATGAACGCGGTCAGCGAGTCCAGCTACCCGGTGCTGTCCGGGTTCAAGTGGCAGAAGGACTACGTCGCGGTCACCGCCACACCGATCACGCCCGGCCAGGTGTTCGGCGGGCAGCTGCTGTGGACGGCAATGCGGCTGGCGCTGGCCGCGTCGGTCTACGCCGTGATGGCCGCGGTGTTCGGCGGCTGGCTCAACGCCGGCGTGATCCTGGTGGTGCTGGTCGGCGTCGGCACCGGCCTGGCCTGCGCGACCCCGGTGATGGCGCTGGCCGCGTCCACCTACGACGAGGGGGAGCGGTTCGCGTCGGTGTTCCGGTTCGTCGTGATGCCGATGACGTTGTTCTCCGGCACGTTCTTCCCGATCGAGCAGATCCCCGCGCCGCTGCGGCCGCTGGCGTGGATTTCCCCGCTGTGGCACGGAAACGAACTGGCCAGGGGAGCGACGCTGGGCACCCTCGACGCGCTGCCCGCGCTCGGGCACCTCGCCTACCTGGCCGCGGTGTTCACCGCGGGCACCCTGCTCGCCCGGCACTGGTTCCACAAGCGGCTGGTGGTGTGACCATGCTGCTGCGGATGCTGCCGCCCGGCCTGTACGCGGGCAGGGTGAGCCGGCTCATCGAACGTTCCGCGCTGGTCTACCGGCGGGCCTGGCTGGTGTTCGTGTCCGGTGTCGTCGAGCCGCTGCTGTACCTGCTGGCTTTCCAGATCGGGTTCGGCGCCCTGGTCGGCGACGTCATCGGGCCCGGCGGGCAGCCGATGACCTACGTGGCGTTCGTCGCCCCCGCCCTGCTGGTCGCCTCGGCGATGAACGGCGCGGTCTTCGACGCCACGTTCGCGGTGTACTTCAAGTTCCGCTGGTCGCGGCTGTACGAGGCGATGCTGGCCACGCCGATCGGGCCACTGGACATCGCGCTCGGCGAGATCAGCTGGGCCGTGCTGCGGGGCGGGATGTACTCGGTCGCCTTCCTCGCGGTCATGGCCGTCATGGGCCTGGTCACCTCGCCGCTGGCGCTGCTGCTGATCCCGGTGGCGCTGCTGGTCTCGCTGGCCTTCGCCGCGGTCGGGATGGCGTGCGCGACGTTCCTGCGCACGCCGTCGCAGTTCGAGTACATCCAGCTCGCCGTGATGCCGATGTTCCTGTTCTCCACCACGTTCTACCCGCTGTCGGTCTACCCCGGGCCGCTGCAGGCGGTGGTGCAGGTCTCGCCGCTGTACCACGGCGTCGAACTGGCCAGGGGCTTCGCCACCGGAGTCGTGGACCTCAGCATGCTCGGCCACGTCGCGTACCTGCTCGCGCTCGCCGCCGTCGGCGTCTGGGCGGCCGCCCGCCGGGTGAGCAAGCTCCTGCTGCGCTGACGCTCAGGGCGTCGCGCTGACCATGCCGTGGCCGTAGAAGCCGTTGTAGGCCTCGTACCCGGCGCAGAACGCGTCCTGCGTGCCGTCGCCGGTGAGGTCGTAGTCGTCGGGGCAGGCCAGCGGCCGCGCCCGCGACTGCAGCGTCGCCCGCAGCTGGCGCGCGCTCCAGCCGGGGTGCTCGGCGGCCAGCCGGGCCGCGACCCCGGCGACGTGCGGCGCCGCCATCGACGTGCCGCACAGCGGCGCGTACCCGCCGGGGACCGTGGACAGCACGCAGTCCCCGCCCGCCCCGCCGGGGGCGGCCAGGTCGACCACGCCGAGGCCGTAGGAGCTGTAGCCCGCCTTGGTCCCGTCGTCGGTGGTGGCCGACACGGTCACCACCTCCCGCAGGCTCGCCGGCACCGTCGCGCACCGGGTGCGGGGCCCGGCCTTGGTGACCGGGCTGAGCCCGGCCGCGTCGTTGGTGGCCGCGGCGACGTTGAGCGTGCCCCGCGCGCCCGCGTAGGCCACCGCCCGCGACACCGCCTCGACCACCGCCGTGCGGTCCTCACCCGAGCAGGCCGGCTCACCGGTGTCGACCGCGAAGCTGGAGTTGGTGACCGCCATGTCGTTGTCGGCCGCCCACATCAGGCCGCACACCGCGGCCTCCGGGTCGATCCGGCCGCGGTCGTCGACCACCTTGATCGACGCCACCCGCACCCCGGGCGCCACACCGGTGACGCCCCTGCCGTCGTCGGCGGCCGCGATCGTGCCGGCCACGTGCGTCCCGTGCGGCGAGGTGGTCGGCCGCCACGCCTTGGGCGAGGTCTCCGGGGCGCCGGTGAGGCAGCCTGCCGACTGCTCGGCGTCGACGGCACCGGCCAGGTCCGGATGAGCCGGGTCGATCCCGGAGTCGAGCACCCCGACGACGACCTTGTCCCGGCCCGCGGCGGTCCACGGGGCGTCGGCGTGGATCATCCGCAGGTTCCACTGCTCGGCGTGCCGGTCGGCGGCCGGCACGGTGTGGTCGTCGGCCCGGATGCGCTGCCGCCCGCCCGGCAGCGGCACGGACTTGGACGTCCGGCGGTGGGCCTGCGCGCTGAACGCGGCCGCCGGCCGCACCCGCTCGCCGAAGTCCGGGTCGGCCGAGGTGGCCACCCCGACGGCGATCTGCGGGTAGTAGGCGGTGGTCCGGCCACACGCCGCCTCGACCAGGGTGTCGGCATCGTCGGCGGACGTGCCGCGGTCGAAGACCACCAGGTAACGGGTGCTCCGGGTGCTGACGCAGTCACGCTCGGCGCTCGCGCTCGCCGGCTGCTGGCCAGCCAGCACGAGCGTGGCACACGCGACCACCGTGCTCGCACGCCGCAGCACGGACACCGGGACCTCCACCGCAACCAGCTCGTCGGCAGGCCGTCGGGGTGGGCCTGCCAAGCCGCACGGTAATCACCCGGGCGAGGGGGGACAAGCGGGACGGCGAAGTTACCTCCGATGGGTCCGCGTGTCGGTCCTTCCACCGCTCGTCACAGGGGGTCCGGCGGCCTTGGCGCCACCGAGTACCCGACGGGGAGCGCACCGTGTGGGATACTTGAGGCGGCCCCCTGGCCATGGCAGCCCGTCCCGGGCGGCCACGGACGGGTGGCCCGGTAACGCACTCGAGTGTGCCGGCCGTCGCCGTCACCAGGTGTTCGCCCTGGTCAGGCTCGACGGCGCGCACCGGCCGCGTGCCCGATGTCAGGACAGGATTCCCGTCGCGGTGGATCACCGTGGCGGTACCAACAGAACAGAAAGGGCCCCTGTGCGGCCGCGTCTCCTCTGGGTGACGCGCCCGGGGGCGGAGGAGATGTATGTCGAACGCGGAAACACCCGCCGAGAGCCCCGGCGGGAATCCCGCCACACCCACGTCCGGCCCGCTGGCCGACCTGCCACCACGGATCAGGGTCCACGCCCTGGCGAAGATTCTCGGCTCCAGCAGCCGGGAGATCCTCACCACGCTCACCGAGCTCGGTGAGACGATCCGCAGCGCGCAGTCCAGCGTGACCAAGGACGTCGCGTTGCGGGTCGCCGACCGGCTGGGCCTGCTCGTGGAGCAGGCGCCCGAGCCCGCCCAGGTCACGGAGGTCACCGGGAAGGCCCCGGAGCCCGAACCCGAGCCGGAACCGCAGCCGGCCGCGCACATGCCGCTGTTCGCGGCGCCGTCGCCGGTCTTCCTGCCGCCGGAGCCCCCGGCGGGCAAGCCGGAGCCGAAGGAGGCCGCCGAGCCCGAGGAGCAGCCCGCCGACTCCGGTTCTGACGAGGACGACGACGAGGCAGGCGGGCGCCGCAGGCGGCGCCGCGGCCGCCGCGGGCGTGGCCGGGGCAAGGGCGGCGACGAGGGCCGCGACGCCGACGACGAGTCCGCCGACGGCGAGCCCGAGGCCGACGAGCAGCCCAAGGACGCCAGGGACCCGAAGGACTCCAAGGACTCCAAGGGCTCGAAGAAGAAGCAGAAGGACGAGCAGGAGGCCAAGGACGACGGCGCCGACGGCGCGGAGTCCTCGGACGAGTCCGACGACTCCGGCGAGGTCGAGGGCAGCAAGTCCCGCCGCCGCAGGCGCCGCCGCCGCAAGGCGGGCGGGGACGGCGAGGCCGACGGCGAGACCGGCACCGACGACCCGCCGAACACCGTCGTCCACGTCCGCCAGGGCAAGTCCGACGCGGAGTCCGGCGCCAAGGCCCGCGACGAGGTCCGCAGCGTCCGCGGCTCCACCCGGCTGGAGGCCAAGCGGCAGCGCAGGCGCGACGGCAGGGAGGCGGGCCGCAGGCGCGCGCCGATCCTGTCCGAGGCCGAGTTCCTCGCCCGCCGCGAGTCGGTCGAGCGCACGATGGTCGTCGCCGAGAAGGGCGACTCCACGCAGATCGGCGTGCTCGAGGACGGCGTGCTGGTCGAGCACTTCGTGACCTCGTCGGGCAGCGGCTCGATCGTCGGCAACGTCTACCTCGGCCGCGTGCAGAACGTCCTGCCGTCCATGGAGGCCGCGTTCATCGACATCGGCCGCGGCCGCAACGCCGTGCTCTACGCCGGTGAGGTCGACTGGGACGCCGCCGGCCTGGAGGGCAAGGCCCGTAAGATCGAGCAGGCGCTGTCCACCGGCGACAGCGTGCTGGTCCAGGTCACCAAGGACCCGGTCGGGCACAAGGGCGCCCGGCTGACCACCCAGATCTCGCTACCCGGCCGCTTCCTGGTCTACGTGCCGGCCGGCGGTGCCACCGGCATCTCCCGCAAGCTGCCGGAGAACGAGCGGCGGCGGCTCAAGGACATCCTCAAGCGGATCGTCCCGGAGGACGCCGGTGTGATCATCCGCACCGCCTCGGAGGGCATCAGCGAGGAGGAGCTGGAGCGCGACGTCCGCCGCCTCAAGGCGCAGTGGGACGTCATCAAGGAGAAGGCCGAGGCCGGCCGCAACGGCGGCAAGAAGTCCGGCGCGCCGACCATGCTCTACGAGGAGCCGGACCTCCTGGTCAAGGTCATCCGCGACCTGTTCACCGAGGACTTCGCCAAGCTGGAGGTCCAGGGCAACACGGCGTGGGAGACCATCCACGCCTACGTGCAGCACGTCGCACCGGACCTGACCGAGCGGCTCAAGCGCTACACCGGCAACGGCGACGTGTTCGCCGAGCACCGGATCGACGAGCAGATCACCAAGGCACTCGACCGCAAGGTCTGGCTGCCCTCGGGCGGCTACCTGGTCATCGACCGGACCGAGGCCATGACGGTGATCGACGTCAACACCGGCAAGTTCACCGGCTCCGGCGGCAACCTCGAGGAGACGGTGACCCGCAACAACCTGGAGTCGGCCGAGGAGATCGTCCGCCAGCTGCGGCTGCGCGACATCGGCGGCATCATCGTGATCGACTTCATCGACATGGTGCTGGAGTCCAACCGGGAACTGGTGCTGCGCAGGCTCACCGAGTGCCTCGGCCGCGACCGCACCCGTCACCAGGTCGCCGAGGTGACCTCGCTCGGCCTGGTCCAGATGACCCGCAAGAAGGTCGGCACCGGCCTGCTGGAGGCCTTCTCCAGCACCTGTGAGCACTGCAAGGGCCGTGGCGTGGTGGTCTCCACCGACCAGCCCAAGGGCGCGGGCAACGGCTCCTCGGGCTCCGGTGCGCCCGCCGGATCGTCCGGCGGCCAGCAGAGCTCGCGGCGCTCCCGCGGCAGGTCCAAGTCCGACGAGCGCCAGGCCGAGAAGATCCCCGAGCCCACCCCGGAGCAGCGGGAGTCCGTCGTCAGCGCCGTGCAGGCGATGGCCAACGCGTCCAAGGCCGTCCGCAGCGAGCCGGAAACCCCCGAGATGCCCTCGGTGTCCTCGGAGCTGAACGGTCACGCCGCCGAGCCGGTGGCCGTGCCCGAGTCCGCCGCCGAGCCGCCCGCGCCGGTGACGCCCGAGCCGGAGGACGTCCCGGAGACGCAGCCGGACACCGCGGCCCAGGTGGCCGAGGCCGTGGCCGCACCGGAGCCGGTGGCCGTGCCCGACGAGCCGGACGTCCCCGCCCAGGCGGAGCAGGAGGCCCCGGCCCGTCCCGTGCGGCGCAGGGCCCGGCGGGCGGCGAGCCGTCCGGCCGGACCGCCGGTCGGCGTGGACGACAAGAGCTGACCGACCTGGTTACCGCCACCCCGGTTGTCACCGCTTCCGGGGTGGCACGTAACCTGTAAGGCGGCCCGCCACCAGAGCGGGCTGCATTGCGCGATCAGGGACCGCCACGGCGGGCCGAGCGCAAAGCCCCCACCCACTGTCGAGTAAGCAGGAGACTTCCGTGTCGGCGTACGCCATCGTCAAGACCGGCGGCAAGCAGTACAAGGTGGCCGTCGGCGACGTCGTCGAGGTCGAGAAGCTCGAGGGCGAGCCGGGCACCGAGCACACCTTCCCCGCCGTCCTGCTCGTTGACGACGGCGAGGTCACCGCCGACGCCGACACGCTGGCGAAGGTCTCGGTCACCGGCAAGGTCGTCGAGCAGACCAAGGGTCCCAAGATCCGCATCCACAAGTTCAAGAACAAGACCGGGTACCACAAGCGGCAGGGTCACCGCCAGAAGCTGACCCGCGTCGAGGTCACCGGCATCAACAAGTAAAGGACCTGACCAGCCATGGCACACAAGAAGGGCGCGTCCAGCTCTCGCAACGGCCGTGACTCCAACCCGCAGTACCTCGGTGTCAAGCGGTACGGCGGTCAGGTCGTCAAGGCCGGCGAGATCCTCGTCCGGCAGCGCGGTACCAAGTTCCACCCCGGCGTCAACGTCGGTCGCGGCGGCGACGACACGCTGTTCGCGCTGGCCGACGGCTCGGTCCAGTTCGGTGCGAAGCGCGGTCGCAAGACCGTGAACATCGTGCCGGCCGAGGTCTGAGCACCCGGTTCGACACTTCCGCGAGGGGCGGCGCCGGAATAGTCCGGTTCCGCCCCTCGTTCTTTCTGTTCACACCCTTGCGAAAGGCACACGATGGCGTCCCGGTTCGTTGACCGCGCGGTGATCCACCTGGCCGCCGGGGACGGCGGGAACGGCTGTGCCTCGGTGCACCGGGAGAAGTTCAAGCCGCTGGGCGGGCCCGACGGCGGCAACGGCGGCAACGGGGGAGACGTCCTGCTGGTCGTCGACCGCGGTGTGCACACGCTGCTGGACTTCCATTTCCGCCCGCACGCCAAGGCGGGCAGCGGCAAGATGGGCCAGGGCAGCCACCGCTCCGGGGCCAACGGCGAGACGCTGGAGCTGCATGTCCCCGACGGCACCGTGGTGCTCACCGAGGACGGCGAGCTGCTGGCCGACCTGACCGGTGAGGGCACCACGTTCGTCGCCGCCCGCGGCGGCCGGGGCGGGCTGGGCAACGCCGCGCTGGCGTCCAAGGCCCGCAAGGCACCGGGGTTCGCGCTGCTCGGCGAGCCGGGCGAGGCCCGCGACCTGGTGCTCGAACTGCGCTCGGTGGCCGACGTGGGCCTGGTCGGATTCCCCTCGGCCGGTAAATCGTCGCTGATCTCGGTGCTGTCCGCGGCCAAGCCGAAGATCGCCGACTACCCGTTCACCACGCTCGTGCCCAATCTGGGCGTCATCACCGCGGGCGACTCGGTGTTCACCATGGCCGACGTGCCCGGGCTGATCCCCGGGGCCAGCCAGGGCAAGGGCCTCGGCCTGGACTTCCTGCGGCACATCGAGCGGTGCGCCGTGCTGGTGCACGTCGTCGACTGCGCCACCTTCGAGCCCGGCCGCGACCCGCTGTCCGACGTGGACGCGCTGGAGGAGGAGCTGGCCCGCTACACGCCCAGCCTCGGCGGCGATCTCGCCGACCGGCCGAGGGTGGTCGTGCTGAACAAGGTCGACGTGCCCGACGCCGCCGACCTCGCCGACCTGGTGCGGGCCGACCTGGAGGCCAGGGGACTGCCGGTCTTCGCGGTGTCCACCGCGTCCCGCCAGGGGCTGCGGGAGCTGACGTTCGCGCTGGCCGAGATCGTCGAGCGGCACCGCGCCGAGCAGCCGGCCCCGGAGCCGCAGCGGGTCGTGGTGCGGCCGCAGGCCGTCGACGACTCCGGCTTCACCGTCGAGCCCGACCCGGAGGAGCCGGGCGGGTTCGTCGTCCGCGGCGAGCGGCCGGAGCGGTGGATCCGGCAGACCAACTTCGGCAACGACGAGGCCGTCGGCTACCTGGCCGACCGGCTCAACCGGCTCGGCGTCGAGGACGCCTTGGCCAAGCACGGCGCGGTGCCCGGCTGCCCGGTCACCATCGGCGACGTCACCTTCGACTGGCAGCCGTCCACCCCGGGCGTGGCCGTGCACCTGACCGGCCGCGGCACCGACGTCCGGCTGGAGGACCACGGCCGGGTGTCGGCGGCCGAGCGCAAGGAGGCCAGGCGCATCCGGCGGGACGGTCCCGACGAGGGCACCGACGGTGAGTGACACGCGGGCAGCCGTCGCCGCCGCGCGCAGGCTGGTGGTGAAGGTCGGCTCGTCGGCCCTGACCACGGCAGGCGATGGGCTGGACACGACGCGGCTGGACGCCCTCGTCGACGCCATCGCCACGCGGGTGGGTGCCGGCAGCCAGATCGTGCTGGTGTCCTCCGGTGCGATCGGTGCCGGGCTCGCGCCGCTGGCGCTGGGTACCCGGCCCAGGGACCTCGCCACCCAGCAGGCCGCGGCCAGTGTCGGGCAGCTGGCGCTGGCCCACGCCTACGCCGAGTCGTTCGGCCGGTACCGGCTCACCGTCGGCCAGGTCCTGCTGACCTCGGACGACGTCGTGCGCCGCGCCCACTACCGCAACGCGCAGAACACGTTCTCCCGGCTGCTCGCGCTCGGCGCGGTGCCGGTGGTGAACGAGAACGACACCGTCGCCACCGAGGAGATCCGCTTCGGCGACAACGACCGGCTCGCCGCCCTGGTGGCGCACCTGATCGGCGCCGAGGCCCTGGTTCTGCTGTCCGATGTGGACGCTCTCTACGACGGCGACCCGCGCTCGGGCGCCACCCGGCGCATCACCGATGTCGACGGTCCCGCCGACATCGAGGGCATCGCCGTGGGCATGTCTAGCTCCGGGCTGGGCACCGGCGGGATGGTGTCCAAACTGGCCGCGGCCCGCACCGCCGCCGCCGCTGGCATCCCGGTCCTGCTGGCGGCCGCCGCCCAGGCCGGCGACGCGCTCGGTGCCACCGTGGGCGCCGGGACCGGCACGGCGTTCCGGGCCGCGGGCTCGCGGCTGTCGGCGCGGCGGTTCTGGCTCGGCTACGCCGCGGGTGCCCGCGGCAGGCTGCACCTCGACGACGGCGCGGTCGCCGCCGTGGTGCACCGGCGCCGGTCCCTGCTCGCGGCCGGGATCACCGGCGTCGATGGCGATTTCCAGGGCGGCGACGTCGTCGACCTGGTCGACCCGGCGCAGCGGGTGGTCGCCCGCGGCGTGGTGGCCTTCGACGCGGGTGAGCTGCCCGGGCTGATCGGCCGGTCCAGCCACCAGCTGCCGGAGGAACAGCGCCGCGAGGTCGTCCACGCCGACGACCTGGTGCCCCTGTCGTAGTCGGCTAGTCGACCATCCGGACCTCGACCGCCGGGCTGAACTCGGTCCGGCGCGACCAGCGGTGGTGTGCGCCGATGTCGAGCAGCAGCGAGCGGTCGGCCGGTGCCCAGTAGCCGGTACGGACGAAGAACATCTCCATCACGCACAGCCGGTCGCACGCCTTCTTGCCGGTGATCGGCTGCCAGCCCCACTGCCTGCCGCTCTCCTCGCCGCCGTTGCGGCGGACGAACAGCTTCGGGTTGCCGATCTCCTGGTAGTACGCCTCGCCCTCGACGATCCGCAGCCTGCCGTCGATGCGGTAGCCCCGGTTGCCGTTGTACAGGCCGAACGTGCCGGTGATCTCGAAGCCGACCTTGCCGCCCTGCGGACCCGCGATCGTCCACTTGAGCTGGAACGGCCGGATGTCGTCGTCGCTCATGACAATCATGATCAGGCAGAACGTGACCGGCGACACAACACCCGGCCAGGGGTTTCACCCGAAAAGGATCAGCGCAGCGGCGACCCCTTCGTCTCCGGCAGCCGCAGGATCACCAGGAACGCGACGGCGGCCCCGGCGGCGACGTACCAGAAGAACAGCGTCGACATCCCGGCTTCCGCGAGCAGCTGGATCACCAGCGGCGCGGTACCGCCGAACACCGCGACCGTCAGGTTGTACCAGGCACCGATGCCCAGGCCACGCAGTTCGGTGGGGAACAGCTCGCTCATGATCGCCGGCGCGATCGACGTCATCGCCGTGTACAGCCCCAGGCCCACGCAGAACACCACCAGCAGGCCGACGAACCCGGGCTGGACCAGGAACGACAGCGGCACGATCAGCACCGCCGTCGCCGCCGACCACACCAGCAGCTGTGGCTTGCGGCCGTAGCGGTCCGACAGCGACCCGAGCGGGTACTGCAGGGCCACGAACAGGGCGGTGGCGATCGACAGCGCCAGGAACACGTCCACCGCGTCGGCCTTGCGGGTGTTCACCGCGAACGGCGTCAGGGCGCTGAAGAACGTGTAGTAGCACAGCGTCGACAGCATCGAGAAGCCGACGAGCTGCCCCACCGCCTTCGGGTGCTCCCGCACGGTCGCCAGCAGCGGCGACTTCACCCGCTTGGCCGTGCCCTTGTTCCGCTCGAACAGCTCGGTCTCGGCCAGGCTGCGCCGCAGCCACAGCCCGATCAGGCCGAGCACGCCGCCGAGCAGGAACGGGATGCGCCAGCCCCACGACTCCAGCTCCGGCTTGTCCAGCGTCCTGGCCAGGACGAACCCGAGCACCGAGGCCGTGAGCACCGCCGACCCGGTGGAGATGTAGAAGAACGCCGAGTAGCGGCCACGGCGCTCCGCGGGCGCGATCTCCGCCAGGTAGGCCGACGCGTTGGACACCTCGCCGCCCAGCGACAGGCCCTGCGCGATCCGTGCCAGCAGCAACAGGAGCGGCGCCAGCCAGCCCACTGCCGCGTAGGTGGGCAGCACGCCGATGAGCACCGAGCCACCCGCCATCAGCACGATGGTGAGGATCATCGCCGGCTTGCGGCCCCTCAGGTCGGCGAACCTGCCCAGCAGGTATCCGCCCAGCGGCCGGAAGAAGAACGCCAGCGCGTAGGTGGCGAACGTGTTGACGAACGCGAGCTCACCGGGGAAGAACGCCTTGGCGAAGTAGATGCTGAACGTGGCGTAGATCGTCCAGTCGAACCACTCCAGCGCGTTGCCGACACTGGCAGCGAACAGCTTGCGCACCGGCAGGCGATGCCGCTCCGCCGCGACCACACCCTGGTCCGCCATGGGCCACCTCCACACTCCCGCAATCGGTGGGAGGACCCTGCCACAGGCCTGTTCCGGTGGAAAGCGGTTCTTATACCGTGCCGAGAGCCTGCTGACGGACCCCGCTGATCGCGGGATTCGCGCCCAGACGGCCCCTGGCTGCGTTGTCGCGAGACCCGAATATGCCCGATATGAGGGCCTCGCTCCGCCTTGCCAGGAGCCATCTGGATCACGAATCCCATCGATCGTGGGTCCGCCAGCAGGCTCTGGCTCATGTCGTACTCGCCAGGGCCAAGGGCAGCACCGCGGGTGCGCCGGCGGCCCGCAGCAGCCGGGCCGCGATCGTCATCGTCCAGCCGGTGTCGACGACGTCGTCGACCAGCAGCACCGGCCCGTCCACCGACGCCACCGCCTCGGCCAGGCCGGGCGGCAGTGTCAGCCGGTGCCACAGGTCGGCCACCCGCTGCGCGCTGTTGGCCCGCCGCGGCGGACCGCCCTCGGCCGCCAGCGTGCCCAGCATCCGCAGCCGCCCGATCGTCGCCAGCCGCTGCGCCAGATCGGCCACCAGCACCGGCCGCGTCGACGACGGCAGCGCGACCACCCCCACCGGCCGCTGTTCCCACTCCCACGCGGCGAGCACCGACACACACGCCTGGAACAGGTCGGCCGGTACCGCCCGGTCCGCGGCCGTCGTGCCGACGAGTTCCCGCAGCCGGTTGCCCCAGCCGACGTCGGTCAGCCTGCCCAGCGCCCGTCCCGGCTCGGCCCGCTCGTCCGCCGAGATCCGGCCGGACAGCGACACCCCGAGCGTGGCCATGCCGGTCGGCCACTGGCGCCGGGCGGTCACCTCGACACCCGGCTTGCTCAGCGTGTCCCGCGTGCTGTCCACCACGGCCTCGGAGACCTCGGTCGACCAGGCCTGGCCGGTGCAGTTGTCGCACCGCCCGCACGGTGCCGCGTGCGGGTCGTCGAGCTGGCGCAGCAGGAACTCCATCCGGCAGCCGCCGGTCTCCTGGTAGGCCAGCATGGCCTTCTGCTCGTCGGAGCGAGCCTGGCGTACCCGCGCGTAGCGCTCGGCCTCGTAGTGCCAGTCCTGCCCGGTGGCCTCCCAGCCGCCGCGCACCCGCCGGACGGCGCCGTCGACGTCGAGCACCTTGAGCACCATCTCCAGCCGGGTCCGCGACAGCTCCACCAGCGGCTCCAGCGCCGCGGTCGACATCGGCCGGTCGGCCTGGGCCAGGGCGTTCAGCAGCTGGGTGACCAGGCGCTGCTCGGGAAAGGCCAGCGAGTCGAAGTACCGCCAGATCTCGGCGTCCTCACTGCCGGGCAGCAGGATCACCTCGGCCCGGCGCACACCGCGCCCGGCGCGGCCGACCTGCTGGTAGTAGGCCACCGGCGACGAGGGCGCGCCCACGTGCACGACGAACCCCAGATCCGGCTTGTCGAACCCCATCCCCAGCGCGGACGTGGCCACCAGCGCCTTCACCCGGTTGGCCAGCAGGTCGTCCTCGGCGGCCTGCCGCTCGGCGGGCTCGGTCTTGCCGGTGTAGGCGGTGACCGCGTGCCCGTGCTCGCGCAGCAGCCGCGCGACGTCGTGTGCCGCCGCCACGGTCAGCGTGTAGATGATCCCGGAGCCGGGCAGCTCGCCCAGCCGGTCGGCCAGCCAGGCGAGCCGGGCCTGTGCCGTGGGCAGCCGGGCCACGGCCAGCCGCAGGCTGTCGCGGTCCAGCGGGCCGCGCAGGACGACCGTGTCGCTGCCCGCGCCGAGGCCGAGCTGCTCGGTCACGTCGGTGACCACCCGGTCGTTGGCCGTCGCGGTGGTCGCCAGTACCGGCACGCCCGCGGGCAGGTCGCCGAGCAGCGTGCGCAGCCGCCGGTAGTCGGGCCGGAAGTCGTGCCCCCAGTCGGAGATGCAGTGCGCCTCGTCGACCACCAGCAGCCCGGCGGTCGCGGTGAGCTTGGGCAGCACGGTGTCGCGGAAGTCGGGGTTGTTCAGCCGTTCCGGGCTGACCAGCAGCACGTCGACCTCGCCGCCTGCGATCCGTGCCTGTACGTCGTCCCACTCCTGCTGGTTGGCCGAGTTCATGGTCGTCGCGTGGATGCCGGCCCGCGCCGCGGCGGCGATCTGGTTGCGCATCAGCGCCAGCAGCGGCGAGATGATCACCGTCGGGCCCGCGCCCTGTTCCCGCAGCAGCGCCGTCGCCAGGAAGTACACCGCCGACTTGCCCCACCCCGTGCGCTGCACGACGAGCGCGCGGCTGCGCCGGGCCACCAGTGCCTCGATGGCGGTCCACTGGTCCTCGCGCAGCGTCGCTCCGTCGCCGGCCAGTGCCTGGAGCAGGGCCTGCGATCGTTCGCGCAGAAGTTCGATGTCCACGAACCCACGTCTACCCCATGGCGCCGACGGGACGGAAATCCCGCGTCGACGAGTGGTCCGCTCGTGAACGGAATGTGAGCCAAGTCACATCCGCGACGCGTCACGGCGGGCGTCCGTGCCCCTCTTACCCTCTGTACCGCCCGCCATCCCCCGGCGGGCGGTATCCGGCGGTACCCCCAGGCCGTCGGAGCGCGATGCGTGGGTGCCCCGCCCGGTCCCCGGGCGGCGCGGCACCCCGCATCGCGTGTGTTTTCGGCCCTTGCTTCGCTGCGGGCGTGTTGCTGTGCGCCGGGCCACATGCGGTGTGGATCAACGCCTCGTCACGTACGCTGCACGTTCATGCCAGAGCGGCGACGTATCGGCGTCATGGGCGGCACGTTCGACCCGATCCACCACGGGCACCTCGTCGCCGCCAGCGAGGTGCAGTCCCGGTTCGACCTCGACGAGGTCATCTTCGTGCCGACGGGGCAGCCGTGGCAGAAGTCCGCCCGGGTGGTCACCAAGGCCGAGGACCGGTACCTGATGACGGTCATCGCCACCGCGTCCAACCCGGTCTTCTCGGTGAGCAGGGTCGACATCGACCGCGGCGGCCAGACCTACACCGTCGACACCCTGCGCGACCTGCGCCGGGAGTACCCCGACGTGGACCTGTTCTTCATCACCGGCGCCGACGCGCTCGAGCAGATCCTCACCTGGCGCAACGCCGAGAACCTGTTCGACCTCGCCCATTTCATCGGCGTCACCCGACCCGGGTACCACCTCAACGACCACCACCTGCCCAGCGGCAAGGTCAGCCTGGTCGAGGTCACCGCCATGGCCATCTCCTCCACCGGCTGCCGGGAACGGGTCCAGCGCGGCGAACCCGTCTGGTACCTGGTGCCCGACGGCGTCGTCCGCTACATCGACAAGAAGCGGCTCTACCGGCCCGGGCCAGCCTGAACCCGCCGCCGCCCGGTACGCTGACCGGTCGAAACCCCGTACCGAAGGAGCGCCGTGACAGCCACGTCCGCAGCACGAGACCTTGCGGTGACCGCCGCGCACGCGGCGGCGGACAAGAAGGCCACCGACGTCGTCGTCCTGGACGTGTCCGACCAGCTGGTCATCACCGACGCCTTCGTCATCGCCTCGGCGCCCAACGAGCGGCAGGTCGGCGCGATCGTCGACAACGTCGAGGAGAAGCTGCGGATCGCCGGGCACAAGCCGGTCCGCCGCGAGGGCGCCAGGGAGGGTCGCTGGGTCCTGCTCGACTACGTCGACGTGGTCGTGCACGTCCAGCACACCGAGGAACGCTCCTTCTACGGCCTGGAGCGGCTGTGGAAGGACTGCCCGCGCATCGAGGTCGAGGGGCTGGCCGACGGCTCGGACGAGGCCGACGAGCCGCGGGAAGTCTCGTGACCGACGGGGTGCGGCGGCTGGTGCTGTGGCGCCACGGCGAGACCGACTACAACGCCGCGGGCCGGATGCAGGGTCACCTCGACTCGGCGCTGACCCCGGTCGGCTGGAACCAGGCACGGTTCGCCGCACCCGCGCTCGCCCGCTTCGAGCCCGCCCTGGTGATCGCGTCCGACCTGCACCGCGCCACCGACACCGCGACCGTGCTGACCGACGCCATCGGCGTACCGCTGCAGATCGACAAGCGGCTGCGGGAAACCCACCTCGGCGAGTGGCAGGGGCTCACCGGCGAGGAGGTCGACCGGGACTGGCCGGGCGAGCGGCACCGCTGGCGTACCGACGCCACCTGGGCGCCGCCGGGCGGTGAGTCCAGGGTGGACGTCGCGGCGCGGGCCGCCGAGGTCGTCGCCGACCTGCAGGGCATGAGCCCCTCGCCCGGCGACACGGTGCTGCTCGCCGCGCACGGCGGCCTGATCATCGCGCTCACCGCGCACCTGCTCGGCCTGCCCGTCGAGGTCTGGCCGCAGCTGGGCGGCATCGCCAACTGCCACTGGGTCGAACTCGCCCGGCGGGACGGCCGGTGGCGGCTGGCCGCCTACAACGCCGGTATCACCGGCTGAGGCGCATGGGCGGACCCCGGCTGCTGGTCTTCGGCGACTCGCTGAGCTTCCACGGCCCGGACGGCCCGTGCGCGGCCGACGAGCCCCGGCTGTGGCCCAACGTGACCGCCGCCGCGCTCGGCGGGTCGGCGGACCTGGTCGCCGGCATCGGCTGGAACGCCCGGGACCTCTGGTGGACGCTGACCGGTGACCCGCGGGTGTGGGCCGACCTGCATCGTGCCGACGTCGTCGTGCTGGCCATCGGCAGCATGGACACCCTGCCCTCGCCGCTGCCCACCTACCTGCGGATCGGCCTGCGGTACCTGCGGCCGGACCCGCTGCGCCGCACCGTGCGGGCCGCCTACCTCGCCGCCCAGCCCCGGCTGGCCGTCGCGTTGCGGGGCAGGCCGGCCGTGCTGCCGCCGAAGCTGACCGTGCGCTACCTCGACACGAGCGTCGGCGCGCTGCGGGTGCTGCGGCCCGACCTGCCCATCGTCGGCATCTTGCCGTCGGTGCACCGGGCGCCGTCCTACGGCGGTGTGCACGCGGTGCGGCCGGTCACCGCCGCGGCGATGGCCGGCTGGGCACGCCGCGCCGGCGTGCCGCTGCTCGACCTCGCCGCGGTCGTCGGCGACCACGTTCTCGGCGGGCACGGAAACGCCGACGGCATGCACTGGGGCTGGGCCGGTCACGCCGCCGTCGGCGCCGCGATGGCCGACCTGGTGCGGGATAGGGTGACGGCGTGCCGGTCGCCGTAGTCACGGATTCCACCGCCCACCTGCCGGAGGGTTTCGCCGACCGGCACGGTATCCGGGTGGTGCCCCTGCACGTGCTGGTCGACGGCGTGGCCGCGCTGGACGGCGTCGAGGTCGGCCCCGCCGCACTGGCCGAGGCGCTGGGGCAACGCCGCATCGTGACGACGTCCCGGCCCACCCCCGCCGAGTTCGCCGCGCGGTTCCGGGCGGCGCTGCGCGACGGCGCCGAGGCCGTGGTGTCGGTGCACCTGTCCCGGGAGCTGTCCGGGACCTGGGAGGCGGCGGTGCTGGCCGCGCAGGAGGTCGGGCCGGACGTCGTGCGGGTCGTCGATTCCCGGACCACCGCGATGGGGCTCGGATTCGCGGCGCTGCACGCCGCGGCCGTCGCGGCCGGGGGAGCGGACGCCGCCGCCGTGGAACGCGCCGCCGTCGAGGCCGCCGAGCGTTCCGAGACGCTGTTCGTGGTGGAGACCCTGGAACACCTGCGCCGCGGCGGCCGGATCGGGCCGGCGGCCGCGCTGCTCGGGACGGCGCTGGCGGTCAAACCGGTGCTGCACATGTCCGACGGCGCGATCTGCCCGCTGGAGAAGGTCCGCACGATGAACCGTGCGGTGGCGCGCCTGGTCGACCTGGCCGTGGCCGCCGCGGGTGACGACGTGGTCGAGCTGGCCGTGCACCATCTGGCCTCGCCGGAACGGGCTGTCGACCTGGCCAACCGCCTGGAGGAGCGGCTGCCGCGGTCCGAGGGCTGTGTGGTGTCGGAGCTGGGTGCGGTCATCGGTGCCCACACCGGGCCCGGGGTGCTGGGCGTGGTCGTGCAGCGGGCGGGGGATCTGTCCACAGCCCCCTAGTTGTCCACAGCCACCACAATCCACCCTGTACCCCACGCGATCACCCCACCTAACGTCGATCGCATGTTCGATCACTCCCCTCGCAAGGCCGACTCGGCCACCGCCCGCGTCAGCCTCGACCAGCTGGCCAGGGCCGCCTCCCAGCGGCCCCGTTTCCTCGAACTCCTGCGCCGGTGGCTGCCCGGTGCCGATGGCGACCAGATCCGGCGGCGGCTGCGCGCGGCGCTGGTCGTCCTGGCGGTGTGCGCCGTCGTTCTCGGCTCGGTCCTGCTCCTGCGGGACGGCCCGGCGCCGGAGCAGGCACCCGCGCTGCCACCGGCCAGGGCCTCGCCCGCTCCGCCGCCGCCTGCCGGTCCGCCGGAGACGATCGTGGTGAGCGTCGCGGGCAAGGTGGCCGCACCGGGGCTGGTCACGCTGCCGGCCGGGGCGCGGGCGGCCGACGCGCTGCGCGCGGCGGGTGGCCCGTTGCCGGGGGTCGACCCGAGCACGGTCAACCTGGCCCGGCGCCTGGTCGACGGCGAGCAGTTGCACGTCGGCGTGCCGCCCGCCGTCGACACGGCCGCCGGCGGCGCGATGCCCGGCGGGCCACCGGGCAAGGTCGACCTCAACACCGCGACCCTGCGCCAGCTCGACGACCTGCCGGGAATCGGCCAGGTCACCGCCCAGCGCATCCTCGACTGGCGCACGGCCCACGGCCGGTTCGCCAGCGTCGAGCAGCTACGCGAGGTCGACGGCATCGGCGAGACCCGGCTGGCGCGGCTGCGTGATCAGGTGGTGGTGCCGTGACCGATGTGCCACGCCACGACCTGCGGGCCGTTCCGGCGGCCGTGGCCGTCTGGCTGGCCACCTTGCTGGGCCTCCTACTCGCCTGGGAGCTGACGCTGGCCGTGGCGGCCGCGACCGTGCTGCTGTCGGCTGCCGCCCTGCGGGCCCGCCGCCTCGGCCGGTGGCGGACGGCTGCGGGGGCCGGGCTGGTGTGCGGTGGGCTGCTGCTGGCCACCGTATGCCCGCGGCTGGCAGGCGCCCAGCACGATCCGGCGCGCCGGCCCGCCGAGGCCGGGGCGGTGGCCGAGCTGCGGGTGACGCTGACCGAGCGGCCCCGTCCGGTGCGCTCGTCCGGCTATGCCGGCCGGCCGAGCGGCGCGCGGGCACTCGTGGTGCGGGCCGACCTGATCCGCCTGCGGGCCGAGGGCGCCGACGTCGGGTCGACCGGCCGGGTGATTCTGCTGACTCCGGTCGACGGCTGGGCGGGACTGCGGCCGGGCCAGGAGGTGACCGCGGCGGGGCGGCTCGCTCCCGCCCGCCAGGGCGAGCTGACCGTGGCGACGCTGTCTGCCCGCGGCCCGCCCGCCGAGGCCGGGCCGGTGCCCTGGGCGCAGGCGCTCGTCGAACCGCTGCGGGCGGGGCTGCTGGCGGCCTCGGCGACCCTCGGCGACGAACCGGCCGGTCTGCTGCCCGGTCTCGTGGTGGGGGACACCTCCGGGTTGTCTGCTCGGATCGTCGACGAGTTCCGCGACAGCGGGCTGAGCCACCTCACGGCGGCGTCCGGGACCAACGTGATGATCGTGGCCGGGGCGGTGCTGCTGCTGATGCGCAGGGTGCTACGGCTCGGGCCGAGGTCGTCGGCGGCGGCCGCGGGCCTGACGCTGGCCGGGTACGTCGTGCTGGTCGGACCGGAGCCGAGCGTCCTGCGTGCCGCCGTGATGGGTGCCGTCGGCCTGCTGGCACTCGGTCTCGGCAGGGACGGCTCCGCCGTGCCCGCACTCGCGCTGGCGGTGGCCGGGCTGGTGCTGTGGGACCCGGCGATGGCCGCCGACGTCGGCTTCGCGCTCTCCGTGGTGGCGACCGCCGGGCTGGTCCTGGTCGCGCCGCGCTGCGCGGCGGCGCTGGCCGGCCGCGGTGTTCCCGTCGGGCTGGCGGAGGCGCTGGCGGTGCCCGTGGTGGCCTTCCTGGTGACCGCGCCGGTGCTGGCCGGGGTGTCCGGTGAGCTGAGCATGGTCGCGGTGGTGGCCAACCTGCTGGCGGCACCGGTGGTGGCACCGGCGACCGTCCTGGGAGTGCTGGCCACCGTGCTGTCGGTGGTGTCGCCGGGTGCCGCGTCGGCGGCCGCCCACGTGGCCGAGCCGGCACTGGACTGGCTGATCCTCGTCGCCAGGGAGGGCGCCGCGCTGCCCGGTGCGGTGCTCGGCTGGCCGTCGGGCTGGTGGGGCGGCGTGCTCGCCGCGGCAGCGGTGGGCGCGATCGTGGCGGCCGTGCGGATCCGCCGCCTGCGGGTCGGGCTGGCCGTGCTGCTGGTGGTGCTGCTGCTCGTGGTGGTGCCGGTGCGGATGGTGGCGCCCGCGTGGCCGCCCGCCGGGTGGTCGGTCGCGGTGTGCGACGTCGGGCAGGGCGACGCGCTCGCTCTCGCCACGGCGGAGCCGGGCCGTGCGGTCGTGGTGGACGCCGGCCCGGAGCCGGGCCCGGTCGACCGCTGCCTCGACCGGCTGGGCGTCGACCGGGTGCCGCTGCTGGTGCTGAGCCACCTGCACGCCGATCACGTGGGCGGGCTGTCGTCGGTGTTCGAGGGCCGGACCGTCGGCGCCGTGGCGGTGGGCCCCGGGCGGTCGCCGGGCTGGGCGTGGCGGGAGGTCGGCGAGCAGGCCGCGCGGCACGGTGTGCCGTTGGTGGATCTGGCCGCCGGGTTGCGGCTGGAGTGGCCCGGCCTGGGCCTGGAGGTGCTGGGTCCCCGCTACGCGGGGCCGGAAGGAGAGGGGGAACGGGACGGAACGGCGATCAACAACAGCTCGGTGGTGCTGCGCGCGACCACCCCGGCCGGGCGGCTGCTGCTCACCGGCGACGTCGAGCTGGCCGCGCAGGCGGACCTGCTCGCCTCCGGGGCCGACCTGCGGGCCGAGATCCTCAAGGTCCCGCACCACGGCTCGCGCGCGACCCTGCCGCGGTTCGTCGAGGCGGTGGCGCCCCGCCTGGCCTCGGTGAGCGTGGGTGCGGGCAACACCTATGGCCATCCGGCCCGTTCGACGGTCGACGCGTTGCTGGCCGCGGGCGCCCTGCTGGTGCGCACCGACCTCGACGGTGACCACGCCGTCCTGCCCGGCGCGACGGGCCCGGCCGTGGTCCGCCGAGGCCGCTAACGGGAGCCCGCGTTCCGGAAGGTGAGACTCGCGGCGAGTGGCCCGTTGGCGTGAGGCGGGTTCACGGGCTGGGACGCGGGGTCCGGATGGTGAGTGTCGTGTACGGGAACGCGAATGACGTGTTCAGGAACGCGAACCTCGTGCTCCGGCCCGGCAGGGCGGCGCGAGCGGCCCGTTCGGCCAGGCGAAGACGGGTTCGTCCCGCGATCCGGAATCGGCGTGCCGGGCAGTGGGACCAGGCAGGCGGGAACGTGCAACTCGGGGGTCGGGAACGGTCGACTCGCGGGTCGGGAACGGAGGACTCGCGCGACCGGCCCGTTCACGCGGGCGACCGGCACCACGTGAGAACCCGATCCACATCGTGAGTTCTGCGCTCACGCACGCGAGTTCTACGTTCCGGCACGCGAGTTCCACGCTCGAGACCAGCCACCTCGTCTGCCCGCGACCGGACTTTGCCGGGGCCCTGACGTCTCACCTGATGAAGGCGGCCTTCACCTCCACCGAAGCCGGGAACGGTTAATTGATCACGAATTCAGGCGCGGAAAGGAAAAGGAATCAGGGGCGCCATTCCTCTTGGTAGTCCTTGTGATCGGCGTACGGGAGCGCGAGAAGCCGCAGTGTCAGGCACCAGTTCCAGCCGACCACGTCGGCGGGCGCGTGACAGGTCTGGCAGGCGTACTCGAGGCCGTAGGTCGGGAACCCGTCGACCTTCTCGGTCACGACGGTGTGGTGGGCGGCGACGATCCTGCGCTGGGCCTCGACCTCCTGGACCATGTGGTTGATCACGTCGAGCTCGCCGTTGCCCAGGCCGCGGATCCGCATCTCCATGTCCATGAGCGCCTCGGGTCGTTCGAAGCCGTTGCCGGATCGCCCCCTGGCCACCGTGCGCATGATCAACGACTGGCGCTCGTTTATCCGTGCGGATAGAAAGGTGACCAGATCGTCCATTCCGGCTTCGCCCCGTTTCTCGGCTATCGGCGTCGACATCCTCGTCGAGGAAGTTTCACCGAGTGTTACCGAGACGGCGAGCGCACTCACGCTTTTGAGTTACGAATTGTGGCAATTGTGATAGTCAGGCGCCGTGCAGGTCGCACAGAGCGGTCGGGCTGTCCGGTGCGGCGCGCGCCTGGACGACCGGCTGGTCCGCCACGGTGATCGCGCAGTCGCCGGTGCCGTCGGGGCCGGGCCACACCTCCACCCGGAGCACGAGCTGGTCGGGCGACTTCGGTGTGCTGAACGCGGCCGAGTCCGTTCCGGCTGGCGGCATGTCGATCGGCCCGGTGTCGCCGAACACCTCGCCGCGGACCCGGAAGACCGCGCCGGCGCCGGAGACGGTCACCCGCACCGGCCGTTCGACGGCGGGCGGCGGGGGAGCGGGCGGGACCGGCGGCGCGGGTGGAGGCGGGGCAGGCGCGGCGCAGGCGGGCAACCCCAGGACAGCCACGGTCGTCAGGGCGGCGGACAGCGGCTTGCGCACCGATCACCTGCGCTCTCGCGTTCACGACGGGGGCAGGCGCCCAGCCTACTCCCGCCGTGTCCGCTCGTACACCGTCGGTTACCCGCCGAGCGCGGCTCGCACGGCGTCGGCCGACGGCGGCACGGTGGCCTTCGGCCCGATCTTGCCGTCGACCGCGTCCAGGGTCTTCAGGCCGTCGCCGGTGATCAGCAGGACGGTCTCGGCGTCCGGGTCGAGCTTGCCGGCCTCGATGAGCTTCTTCGCCGTCGCCACGGTGACACCACCGGCGGTCTCGGTGAAGATGCCCTCGGTCCTGGCCAGCAGCCGGATGCCCTCGACGACCTCCTCGTCGCTGACGTCCTCGATGGCGCCGCCGGTGCGGTTGACCACGTCCAGCACGTACGGCCCGTCGGCCGGGTTGCCGATGGCCAGCGACCGCGCGATGGTGTCCGGCTTGACCGGCTGCACCACATCGTGGCCCGCGCGGAACGCCGCCGACACCGGCGAGCAGCCGGTGGCCTGCGCCCCGAAGATCTTGTACGGGCTCTCCTCCACCAGGCCCAGCTCACCCAGCTCGCGGAAACCCTTGTCGACCTTGGTCAGCTGCGAGCCCGACGCGATCGGCACGACGATCTGCTCCGGCCGCCGCCAGCCCAGCTGCTCGGCCACCTCGAACGCCAGGGTCTTCGACCCCTCCGAGTAGTACGGCCGCACGTTGACGTTGACGAACGCCCACTTCTCGTTCTCCGCGGCCAGCTGCGTGGCCAGCCGGTTGACGTCGTCGTAGTTGCCGTCGACGGCGATCAGCTCACCGTCGTAGACGGCCGTGGTCAGGATCTTGGCCCGCTCCAGGCTCGACGGGATCAGCACCACGGACTTCCAGCCCGCCCGCGCCGCCGCGGCGGCCGTGGCGTTGGCCAGGTTCCCGGTCGACGGGCAGGCCAGCACCTCGAAGCCGAACTCCCGCGCCGCGGCCAGCGCCACGGCGACCACCCGGTCCTTGAACGAGTGGGTCGGGTTGCCGGTGTCGTCCTTCACCCAGATCCGCTTGACCCCGAGAGCCTTGGCCAGCCGGTCGGCACGGACCAGCCTGGTACAGCCCGGCTCCGTGTTCGGCGTCTGCTCCACAGTGGACGGAACGGGGAGAAGTTTCTTGTACCGCCAGATGTTGCGCGGGCCGGCTTCGATGTCCTCGCGGCGTACCCGGCCGAAGTCGTAGGCGACCTCGAGCGGGGAGAAGTCCTCGGCGGAGACGAACTCGGGGGCCAGCGGCTGCCGGTGTCCCTCTTCCTTCGACACCAGCTCGGCGGCGGGGCCAAGGTCGAGTTTTGTGGCGGCTGCGGTCATCGCGAGGTCCTTTCCTCATCTGTCCCGCTGGCGCGGGCCGGAATTGGCACCGTGTTCGTCAGCTACCTCGCGGAATCGAGATGACAGGCTGACGCCGGTTGCCGGGGCTTCATCGGGCCGTTCCCTCTGCCCCTCTGGATGAGCGGTATTCGGTTGTCGGACCACCGCCCGGGCGGTCCGGCTACACCGTACGACATGGCGGTCACGTCGTGCCACCACGTCCTACCCGTCGGACGCCCGTGGCAGGATCGACGCCGTGACCGCATCCGCCGCCGCTCCGGCCCCGCTGAACCTGGTGCTCGGAGAGGAAGAACTGCTCGTCGAACGGGCGGTCCGGGCCGCGCTGGAATCGGCCCGCGCCGCGGACCCCGCCGCCGAGCTGACCCGGGTGCGCGTGTCCGAACTCACACCGGGTGCGCTCGCCGAGCTGGTCAGCCCGTCGCTGTTCAGCGAGGGCAGGGTGATCGCGCTGGAGAGCGCGCAGGACGTCAGCCAGGAGGTCGGCGACGCGATCGTGGCCTACGCCGCCGAGCCCGCCGACGGCGTGGTGCTCGTCGTCGTGCACAGCGGCGGCGGGCGCAGCAAGGCTGGCAAGGGCCTGCCCGCGGCCCTGCGCAAGGCCGGGGCCCAGGTGGTCGAGTGCGCCAAGGTCACCAAGGCGTCCGACCGCGAGGCGTTCGTCCGCAACGAGGTACGCCAGGCGGGCGGCAAGATCGACGCGGCCGGGGTGCTGGCGCTGATCGACGCGGTCGGCTCCGACCTGCGGGAACTGTCGGCCGCGGCCACGCAGCTGGTCGCCGACTCCGGCGGCAGGGTCGACGAGCAGGCCGTGCGCCGCTACCACCAGGGACGCGCCGACGTGACCGGGTTCGCGGTCGCGGAGAAGGCCGTCGCCGGTGACCGGGCCGCCGCACTGGAAACGCTGCGCTGGGCGCTGAACATCGGCGTGCCGCACGTTCTGGTGGCCGACGCGCTCGCCGACGCGGTCCGCACCATCGCCAGGGTGTCGGCCGCGGGCAGGGGCAACCCCAACCAGCTCGCCGGCGAGCTGGGCATGCCGCCGTGGAAGGTACGCAAGGCACAGGGCCAGGCACGGGGCTGGACCCCGGACGCGCTGGCCGACGCGATGCGGCTGGTCGCCACGCTCAACGCCGAGGTCAAGGGCGCGGCGGCGGACGGCGAGTACGCACTGGAGCGCGCCGTGCTCGCGCTGCCGGAGATCCGGGAGCGCCGCTGACCGAGGAGCTGCGCCGACTGGCGCAGCGTTACGGCCTGGTGTGGCACACGGTCGTCGTCGTGCTGGGTTCCCTGCTGGCGCCGTGGGCGGTGACCGGCGGCCAGCGGGCCGCCGCCGCGATCGCGGCGGCCGCGGTGCTGGCCCTGACCGTGCTCGCCCTGCTCCTGCCCCGCACGGTCGCCGTGCTCGTTGACACCGCGGTCGCCACGGGCGTGTGCCTCACCGCGGGCCTCACGACCACCGTCGAGCTGTCGGTGGACGGCGCGAGCTGGGTGGTGGTCGTCGCGTCGGTCACCGCCATGACCACGCAGCTGCGCACCGGGCCGGCTCTCGGCTGGGCGGCCGCGGTGCTGGTCTCGCTGAGCTTCGTCGCGGGCGGCCTGCTCGCCGAACCGGACCGGGCCGGCGCGCTGGTGCCGTTCGCCGCCTGGTTCCTCGCGCAGGCCGGGCTCTGCCGGGCCAGTTACGCGCTGCTGCGCCGGACCGCGCGGATCGCCGACGACGCCGGGGAACGGCTCCGCGAGCAGCGGGCCTCCGAGGCCGTGGCGCTGGCCCGGCGGGCCGACGAGCGCGAACACCTCGCCGCACTGCACGACACCGCCGCCGCGACCCTGCTGGTCGCCGGGACCGGCACCGCGGGCACCCGGCCGTCGCTGGCCGCGCAGGCCGCGCGCGACCTGCGCACCCTGACCGGCTCGGCGGCCGAGGACACCGAGGACACCGACCTCGCCGCGCTGCTGACCGAACAGGCCCGGCTGGCGCCGCTGCGGGCCGAGGTGACGGCCGGGGCCGTCCGGGTGTCGGCCCGCCGCGCCGAAGCGGTCCGCGGCGCCGTCGCCGAGGCACTGACCAACGTCGCCCGCCACGCCGGCAGCGGCACGGCCGCACTGTCGGTCCGGAGTGAACCCGGCGGCGGGGTGGTCGTCGAGGTACGCGACGACGGCCGCGGCTTCGACCCGGACGCCGTCCCGCCGCTGCGACGCGGCCTGCGGGACTCGATCCGGGCCAGGCTGGCCACCGTCGGCGGGCACGCCACCGTGCGTTCGGAACCCGGCCGGGGCACCACCGTGACCCTGGAACTGCCCGGCGCGGACCAGGCCGCCGTCGCCGCGGCCGAGCCCGTCGACGACCCGGCACCGCGGCTGGTGACGGCCTGGCGGCGGGCGGCGTTCGGCCTGGCCGCGTTCGCCACCGCGGCCTTCTACCTGCCCACCCTGATCGGGCACGCGGACGAGTACGTCTCGCTGACCTGGCAGCTGGTGGCGTTCGGCCTGATCGCCGCCGTGGTTGTGGCGGCGGGCGTCACCGGGCTCTCCGGACGCGGCCGCCGCTTGCCGGTGCTGTCGCTGGGGCTTCTGCTGGTGGCGTCGGTGCTGTCGACGGCGGCGGTGCCCGCCGGGCTGCTGGTCACCCAGACCCACTGGGTCTACCCGCTGGCCGGCCTGGCCGCGGTGCTCGTGCTCATGGACCGGCCGGTGCGGGAGCTGGCCGCCTTCCTCGCCGTGCACCTCGGCGTCACGGCGACCCAGGTCGTGCTCGCGGGCCAGGGTGACCGGCCGACGCTGGTCGCGCTGGCGAGCATGACCGTCATCGCCGGCAGCGTCCAGCTGGCCGTCGGCGCTGCGGCCGCAGCGCTGCGCGGGGTCGCCGGCCGGGCGGCCCGCGCGACGGCCGAGCGCGAGCGGTTGCGGACCCGGTCGGTGGTGGCCGCCCAGCTGCGTGCCGACCGGCGTGCCCGCTACGCCGAGCTGGACCGCACGGTCGTGCCGCTGCTGCGTGGCCTGGCCGACGGCACGCTCGACCCGGCGGCGCCGCGGGTGCGCCGGGACTGCGCCACGCAGGCCGCACGGCTGCGCAGGCTGCTGGCGGAGCGGGACGACGTCGCCGACCCGCTGGTGCACGAGCTGCGCGCCTGCGCCGAGGTCGCCGAACGCGCGGGCGTGGCGGTGACGTTCGCGGTGTCCGGGCAGAGCCTGCCGCTGTCGACGGCCCAGCGCCGCGCCCTGACCGACCCGGTGATCGCCCTGCTCGCGGAGGCGGTGGGCTCGGCCAGGATCACCGTCACCGCGCACGGCGATGCGGTTACCGTGAGCGTGCTGGCCGACGCCCCGGCGCCAGGGCCGGTGCCCGCGAGCGGGCCCGCCGAGATCTCCGTGGTCGGCCGGGACGGCTCGGTGTGGCTCGAGGCGACCGTGCGGACCGGGAGGAGGACGGCGTGACGAGCGTGGTGATCGTCGACGACCACCCGGCCATCGTCGCCGGGATCCGGGCGTGGTGCGCGCAGGCCGACCCGCCGATCGACGTCGTCGCCGCGGGCGCCCAGGTCGCCGTGGCCTGGGCGGGCCCCGGACTGGACGCGGACGTCGTGATCCTCGACCTCATGCTGGACTCCGCCGTGCCGGCACTGGCCGAGCTGCGCAGGCTGACCGACGCGGGCAGGCGGGTGGTCGTCTACTCCATGCGCGACGACGACCAGACCGTCCTGACCTGCCTGGACCTCGGGGCGGTGAGCTACCTCACCAAGGCCGAGGGGGACCGGCACCTGGTGGCCGCGGTGCGGGCGGCGGCAGGGGACCAGCCCTACACCCCGCCGAAGCTGGCCGGGGTGCTCGGCACCGACAGCAGCCAGTCCCGCCCCCAGCTCACCCCCCGCGAGCGGGACGCGCTGCTGCTGTGGTTCCGCTGCGAGTCCAAGGACCTGGTGGCCGAGAAGATGGGGGTCTCGGTCAGCACCGTCAACACCTACCTGGACCGGGTACGCATCCGCTACGCCAACGCCGGCCGCGCGGCGGCGACCAAGGCCGCGCTGCTGGCCCGGGCCATGCAGGACGGCCTCATCGGGCTCGACGACCTCTGACTGTCGGTCGTTCGGCTGACAGCCGTCCGGCCGACGGCGCCTACGCTGTGTGGACGAGCCTCGGCAGAGGGGGGCCGAGGCTCACGAACCCCGGCAACGACAGAGCCCCGGACGCTGGGCGCCCGGGGCTCGGATCGTGGAGCGGAAGACTCAGAGGGAGTTGACCCGCTTCGCCATGGCCGACTTCTTGTTGGCGGCCTGATTCTTGTGCAGGACACCCTTGCTGGCGGCCTTGTCGAGGCGCTTGGCGGCCTCGCGCTGCAGGGCGACGGCCTTCTCCTTGTCCCCGGCCTCCGCGGCCTCGCGGAACTTGCGGATCGCGGTCTTGACCGAGGACCGCACCGACTGGTTGCGCTGACGCGCCTTCTCGTTGGTCTTGATGCGCTTCATCTGCGACTTGATGTTGGCCACGTAGGCGCTCCTTGTCCGGTGTGTTCGGGTTCGCCGCCGCGTTCTCGTGGCCCCGGCCGGCCCACCCGGGCCGGGCGCGGGCTTCCTCCATTGCGGAATGCCACACGGCAACGACCAGCAAGCCTAACAGCCGCGATAAGGTGCCGATGAAGGAGGCACGTGAACGCAACGGCTCTGGCTCTCGTCCTGGTCGCCGCCGTGGTGCACGCCTACTGGAACCTCCTGGCCAAGCGGGTGACCGGCTCCGGCACCGCGTTCGTCTGGCTCTACTACTCGGTGTCCGCGGTCGCGCTGCTGCCGGTCGCCGTGGCCGCGGTCCTGATCACCGGCGACCGTCCACAGTGGAGCTGGCTGCTGGGCGGGGCGGTGACGGCCGTGCTGCACATCGCCTACGCGCTGGTGCTGCAGCGCGGGTACGCCGTCGGCGACCTGTCCGTGGTCTACCCGCTGGCGCGGGGCACCGGCCCGCTGCTGTCGGTGGCCGTGGCCGTCCTGGTGCTGGGGGAGCGGCCGGGCTGGCTCGGGGTGGCCGGCGCGGTGCTGGTGGTCGGCGGCGTGCTGGTGATCGGCACCGGCGGCTCGCCGGGACAGTCCGCGGACCGCGCGGCCCGGCGGGCGGGCATCGGATACGGCCTGCTCACCGGCGCCACGATCGCCGCGTACACGCTCTGGGACGCGCACGCGGTCACCGGGCTGGGCCTGTCGCCGCTGGTGTACTTCACCGCGGGCGCGGTGCTGCAGGGCGCCCTGCTGGCGCCGGTCGCGCTGCGGCGGCGCACCGAGGTGACCGACATGTGGCGGCGGCACCGGCGCGAGGTGCTGGTGGTCGGGGTGGCCTCGCCGGTGGCGTACCTGCTGGTGCTGTTCGCGCTGACGATGGCGCCGGTGAGCCTGGTCGCGCCGGCCAGGGAGCTGAGCATCGTGCTGGGCGGGCTGGCCGCCTGGCGGGTACTGGGTGAGGCGGACGCCGTGCGCAGGCTGGCCGGGTCGGTCGTGGTGCTCGCCGGTATCACCGCGATTGCGGTCGCCTGACCTGGCGGGTAGGCAGGAGGCATGGAGGTGCTGAGCAGCCGGATCCTGCTGAAGCCACGTGACCACGAGCGGTCGGTGGCCTTCTACCGCGACACCCTGGGCCTGGCGGTCTACCGCACGTTCCCCGGCGGGACGGTGTTCTTCCTCGGCCAGGGCCTGCTCGAGATCGTCGGCACGGGCGAGGCGGGCCCGACCGCGGACGTCGCGCTGTGGCTGCAGGTGCGCGACGTCGCCGCGACGGTGCACGAGCTGTCGGTGGCGGGGGCGACGATCGAGCGGGAGCCGCGCCGGGAGCCGTGGGGCCTGGACGAGGCGTGGATCAGCGATCCCGACGGGCACCGGATCGTGCTGGTGGAGATCCCCGCCGACCACCCGCTGCGCACCGACGTGCGCCCTCAGCAGGAGACGGCGCGCAGCTGAGCGGCACGGGACGCGCCGAAGCCGGGCGGGTCCCAGACCCAGGTCTGCAGGTCGGTGAACCCAGCGGCGGCCACCTCGTCGGCGAGTTCGTGCCGGGGCAGCGGCAGCCACTTCTCGTGCGCGGAGAGCACCAGCCGCCCGCCGGGACGCAGGACCCGGCGCAGCTCGGCGAACCCGGCCTCGCGGTCGTCCCACAGCTGGACGTTGTTGACGCTGAGCACCACGTCGACCGAGTCGTCGGCCAGCCCGGTGTGCTCCGCGGTGCCCCGGCGCAGGGTCACCTCGTCACCGCAGCGCTGGCGGCAGGCGTCGAGCATCGCCGCCGACGGGTCCACGCCGATCACCACCGCGGCGCGGGCCGCCGCGGCGGCCAGGCCGACGCCCGGACCCGGGCCGACCACCAGGACCGTCTCGGTGCCGGTGAGTCCGGCCACGCCGACCACGTGATGCTCGGTGGCGGCGTTGCCACGCGCCATCATGCCGCCGCCGAGCCTGCCGAGCAGGCCGCGTGGATGGCCGAACGCCCGGTCGAGGACCGCTGCCAGGGAAGTGCTCATGACTCCAGGACAGCACCGCCGCGGCGGCCTCGCATCGGGGATCTCCCCGGAATGGCCCATCGGCCCACCGGAGGGGTGAACCCGCATGGGACGATAGACGTCGAACCCTGCCAACCTGCCGAGGACAACCCGAGTGACGAGTTTCGCCGACACCACCTTCACCGACCCGGAGCGCATCCGGAACTTCTGCATCATCGCCCACATCGACCACGGCAAGTCCACCCTGGCCGACCGGATGCTGCAGCTCACCGGCGTGGTCGAGGAGCGGGCGATGCGCGCGCAGTACCTCGACCGGATGGACATCGAGCGGGAACGGGGCATCACGATCAAGGCGCAGAACGTGCGCCTGCCGTGGAAGGTCGACGGCACCGACCACGTGCTGCACCTGATCGACACGCCGGGGCACGTGGACTTCACCTACGAGGTCTCCCGGGCGCTGGAGGCGTGTGAGGGCGCGATCCTGCTGGTGGACGCCGCGCAGGGGATCGAGGCGCAGACGCTGGCCAACCTGTACCTGGCGCTGGACAAGAACCTGCACATCATCCCGGTGCTGAACAAGATCGACCTGCCCGCGGCCGAGCCGGACAAGTACGCGGCCGAGCTGGCGCACATCATCGGCTGCGAGCCCTCGGACGTGCTGCGGGTGTCGGCGAAGACCGGCGAGGGCGTGCGGGAGCTGCTGGACGAGGCCGTCCGCCAGGTGCCGCCGCCGCAGGGCGAGTCCGACGCGCCTGCCCGGGCGATGATCTTCGACTCGGTGTACGACACCTACCGCGGCGTCGTCACCTACATCCGGGTGGTGGACGGGCGGATCACCCCGCGTGAGCGCATCCGCATGATGTCCACCGGCGCCACCCACGAACTGCTCGAGGTCGGCATCATCTCGCCGGAGCCCAAGGCGAGCGCCGGGCTCGGTGTCGGTGAAGTGGGCTACCTCATCACGGGTGTGAAGGACGTCCGCCAGTCCCGGGTCGGCGACACGGTGACCTCGGAACGCAAGGGCGCCGCCGAGCCGCTGACCGGCTACCGCGAGCCGAAGCCGATGGTCTACTCCGGGCTGTACCCGGTGGACGGCTCGGACTACCCGGTGCTGCGGGAGGCGCTGGACAAGCTGCGGCTCAACGACGCGGCGCTGGCCTACGAGCCGGAGACGTCGGTGGCACTCGGCTTCGGGTTCCGCTGCGGATTCCTTGGCCTGCTGCACCTGGAGATCACCCGCGACCGGCTGGAACGCGAGTTCGGGCTGGACCTGATCTCGACCGCGCCGAACGTGGTGTACCAGGTGTTCCTGGAGGACGGCGGCGAGGTCACCGTGACCAACCCGTCGGACTGGCCGACCGGCGCCAAGATCGCTGAGGTCCACGAGCCGATGAGCAAGGTGACGGTGATCGCGCCGTCGGAGTTCATCGGCGCGATCATGGAGCTGTGCCAGAGCAAGCGCGGCCAGCTGCAGGGCATGGACTACCTGTCCGAGGAGCGCGTCGAACTGCGCTACCACCTGCCGCTGGGTGAGATCATCTTCGACTTCTTCGACTCGCTGAAGTCCCGCACCCGCGGCTACGCGTCGCTGGACTACGAGGAGGCCGGCGAGCAGGCGTCCGACCTGGTGAAGGTCGACATCCTGCTGCAGGGCGAGACGGTCGACGCGTTCTCGGCGATCGTGCACAAGGACGCCGCCTACGCCTACGGCAACCGGATGGCGACGCGGCTGCGCGAGCTGATCCCCCGGCAGCAGTTCGAGGTGCCGATCCAGGCGGCGATCGGGTCGCGGATCATCGCCCGGGAGACCATCCGCGCCATCCGCAAGGACGTGCTGGCCAAGTGCTACGGCGGTGACATCTCGCGTAAGCGCAAGCTGCTGGAGAAGCAGAAGGAAGGCAAGAAGCGGATGAAGACCGTCGGCAGGGTCGAGGTCCCGCAGGAGGCTTTCGTCGCCGCTCTGTCCACTGAGGACGCCTCGGACAAGGGCAAGGGCAAGAAGTAGGCGCGCGGGGCCGTCAGCCCGCGCCGGTGATCCGGGTGGCCGCCACGAACACCGCGACGCGGCGTTCGGCGGCCATCACCCGGTCGTACTCGGCCCAGTCGTCGTGCGAACCGGTGGCGGCGACGAACCCGATGCTGGGCACGCCGCTCACCGGATCGGGGATCGGTCCCGCGTTGACGACCGAGGCGTGCACGCTGCCGTCGGTCCTGGCGACGGACACGGTGGCCAGCCCGTTCTCCTGCACGGCGAGTGCGCTGAGCGCGTCGTAGTCCGGCACGGCGCCGACTCTACTGCCGCGAAAGGGCACCTCGCGCGCGCTGCGTCGCCCACCGGGACAACGGTCGGTATCCGGCTGGTTTCCGTCGGTGACTTCTGCTGTGCTGGCGTCCTCGACGAGAGGAGAGCACCATGACGGTCATGACAGCGACGGAGTTCCCGCCGGCCGGGTCGGGCCCCCTGACGGTGCGCGACCTGGAGGGACTGCCCGATGACGGACGTCGCTACGAGCTCATCGACGGGGTGCTCATGATGAGCCCCGCGCAAGGACGGCGACATCAGAAGATCGCGTTGCGGCTCGGCTCCCGCCTGGAGGCGGCCTGCCCGGCGGAATTCGACGTGCTGGCGGCACCGTTCGCCATTCATCCCGGCGGCGCCGTGGAGTTACAGCCGGATGTGCTCGTGGGGCGCGACAGCGACTTCACCGACAAGGACCTGCCCGCCGCGCCGGTGCTGGCCGTGGAGGTGCTGTCGCCGAGCACGGCCATCCACGACCTCAACACCAAGAAGGCGGTCTACGAGCGCATCGGCACGGCGTCCTACTGGGTGATCGACCCCGAGGAGCCCGCCGTGACGGTGTTCGAGCTGGACGACACGGGCCGGTACACGCAGACGGCCAAGGCGGCCGGTGGCGAGCCGCTCGAGGTCACGCGGCCGTTCCCGGTGCGGCTCGTGCCGAACGACCTGCTGGGCCGGCTCGCCGACCCGTAGCGGACAGATCTGGCAGGAACCGACGGGAGTCGGTTGCTTTTCGACGTAGTGGACCAGACCATGGCTGCATTGGTTTAGACCACAAGTCGTCGAAGGAGCCGACATGTCCTCCCGCAGGTCCCCGCTCGCCGTGCTCGCAGGGGCGGTGTTGTTGCTGTTCGCGCTGCTGCCCGGCGCCGCGTCCGCCACCGGCACCGGCGCCACTGCCGTGCCGAACAAGCACCTCACCGGCTACTGGCAGAACTTCGTCAACGGCGCGAAGCCGCAGAAGCTGGCCGACGTCCCCGCCGCCTACGACGTGATCGTGCTGGCGTTCGCCAACTCCGATCCGGCCAGCCCAGGCGCGGTGACGTTCGGCGTGGACCCGGGCCTGGCCGACGCCGTCGGCGGGTACACCGACGCCGACCTCAAGGCCGACATCGCGGCGAAGAAGGCGGCTGGCAAGTCGATCGTGCTGTCGATCGGAGGGGAGAAGGGCAACGTCGATCTCAGCTCGCCCGCGAACGTGACCAGGTTCGTCGACACCTTCGCCGCGATCGCGCAGAGCTTCGGCATCCAGGGTCTGGACGTCGACCTCGAACACGGGCTCAACGTGGCCAACACCGCCGACGCCATCAAGCAGCTGCGGTCGCGGCTCGGCGAGGGCTTTCTGCTGACCATGGCGCCGCAGACCATCGACGTGCAGCCCGGTGGCCGGTACCTGCAACTGATCGAGCAGACCAAGGACCTGATCACCGCGGTGCACACCCAGTACTACAACTCGGGCAGCATGCTCGGCTGTAACGACAAGGTGGTGAGCCAGGGAAGCGTCGACTTCATCACCGCACAGGCCTGCTTCCTGCTGCGCACGCTGCGGCCGGACCAGGTGTCACTCGGCCTGCCCGCCTCGTCCTCGGCGGCGGGCAGCGGCTACGTCAGCCCGACCGTGGTGAACAACGCCCTGAGCTGCCTGGCCAAGCGGACCGGCTGTGGTTCCTACGTCCCGGAGACCGCCTTCCCGCAGATCGGCGGCGTGATGACCTGGTCGACGAACTGGGACGCGACGAGCGGCGGTGCCTTCTCCACCCCGGTCCGCGCCCACCTGGACTCCCTGCGCTGACCCTCGCCGTCCCCGGCTCGTGAAGGCCACCTTCACCACGTGAGACGTAATGAAGGTGGCCTTCACGAGCTTTCGGGACAGGCTGGTCAGCAGGGGCCGTCGTCGCGCCAGACGCCCCACTCGCCGGTGGTGCCGGGCTCCTCGCCCTGCGTCCACCACTTCGCGGTCCACTTGTGCCCGTTGTGCGACACGACCGTGCCGCCGGTGTAGACCGCGGCACGGTCCCAGCCGGGCTGGGCGCAGGTGCCCGGGTTGCCGCTACCGCTGTCCCACGGCACCTGCGGCGAGCGGTAGTAGTCGATCCCGAGGGCCTGCCAGCGCGGGCCGTGGGCACCGAGGCGGGTGCGGAACGAGTTCCAGTCGTGGGTCGACCACGGTGACCAGCCCAGTTCGGCGATCACCGGCAGCCGGGGGAAGGCCATGAACTCGATGTGGTCCGGGGTGACGATGGTCTCCGTCCACAGTGGAGCTTCCACGCCGAGCACGGCGGACTCACCGACCCCGCTCACGTGGGCGCCGGGGTTCCAGTCGTAGGCGGTCTGCACCTCGATGTAGCCCGCCCAGCTCAGCCCGAGCGGCGTGCTGGCGTTGTACTTCATGTCGAGGTAGGCCTTGTTGGCCGGTGACATCAGCACCTTGTTGCCGCGCCGCGCCGCCGCCGCGACCGTCTCGTTCGACGTGGTGGTGCCCCAGTACTGCGGCACCGCCGCGGTGTCGGTGGTGGTCTTGACGAACTCGTGCCAGCCCATCACCCGCTTGCCGTACTTGCTCACCAGCGGCAGAACACGGTTCATGAACGCCTGGTAGTCGGCCGGGTTGGTGGCGTGGGCCTCGTCGCCGCCGATGTGGAAGTACGGTCCGGGGGTGAGTTCGGCGATCTCCCGGATGACGTCCTCGACGAACCGGTAGGTCACCTCCTTGCCGACACACAGCGAGCTGTAGCCGACCTCGATGTCGGTGCGCAGCGGCGGCGCGACACCGTTGCAGTTGAGCTCCGCGTACGACGACAACGCGGCGTTGGTGTGACCCGGCATGTCGACCTCGGGCACGACGGTCATGTGCCGGGACGCCGCGTAGGCGACGATGTCGCGGTACTGGTCCTTGGTGTAGTAGCCGCCGGGGCCGCCGCCGACCTGAGTGCTGCCGCCGTGCGTGGCCAGCCGCGGCCAGCTGTCGATGACGATCCGCCAGCCCTGGTCGTCGGTGAGGTGCAGGTGCAGGTAGTTGATCTTGTACAGGGCGAGCTGGTCGATGTAGCGCTTGACGGTGTCCACCGGGTGGAAGTGCCGGGCGACGTCGAGCATCGCGCCGCGGTGGGCGAACCGGGGATAGTCCAGGATGTTCGCCCCGGGCAGGGTCCACGGACCCTCCTGCACGGTCGCGCTCTCCACCTTGGCGGGCAGCAGCTGACGCAGCGTCTGGACGCCGCCGAACAGGCCCGCGGCGGTGCGGGCCCGTAGCGCCACCGAGCCGGCGGCCACGTCGAGCTGGTAGCCCTGGTCGCCCACCCGCGAGTCGGCACCGGACAGCAGCAGGTTGATGCCGTCGGCCGGCGTCTGCGACGGCGCGTCCGCGACGGGCAGCGGGAAGCCGGTCGAGCGGCGCAGGACCCCGGCCAGGTAGTCGCCGACGGCGCGGGCCGGTGCCGAGCCCGCCTGCGTGTAGATCTTCGTGCTCGCCGACAGGGTGTGCGTGACACCGGCGACCGCCTGGGCCGACACCGGCACCGGGACGAGGCTGCGCAACGGTTCCGCGGCCGCCGCGGGCCGCGGTGCCTGGGTGGCGATCGTGGCGCCGCCGACCAGGGCGAGGGCGACCAGTGCCCGGGTCACCCGTCCTGCTGCTGTTCGTGGACTTCTCACACCGAGCCTCCCTGCGTTGGGCCGGGCCGCCGATACGGCCGCGCTCGCTCGGATGGTCGCACGCCGGCCGGTAGAGGTCTAGACCAATATGGAGGAATCGGGGTTGCCGCGTGCCCGGCGCGGGTGTAGTCACCCCGGCATGCGGTTGAGTGTGGTGTCCGGCGGCTTCGCCCCGGTCGCGGACGGCGTGGGCCTGGTGGAACTGGCCGAATCGTGCGGGCTGGACGGCGTCTGGCTGGCCGAGCACGTCGGCTTCCGGGACTGCGTGGTGCCCGCGGCGGCGGGGCTGGCGCGGACCTCCCGCGTCGACGTCGGCGTGGCCGGCCCGGCACCGGCGAGCAGGCACCCCGGCCTGCTCGCCATGGAGCTGGCCTCACTGGCCGAGCTCGGCCCGGGCAGGGTACGGGCCCAGGTCGGCCTCGGCGGCGAGCCGCTGGTCGCCCGCCTGGGCGGCTCCCACCGCGACGCCGTACGCACCGCGCGCGAGTTCGTCACGGTGCTGCGGGCGCTGCTGGCGGGGGAGCGGGTCACCGGGACGTTCGCCGGTGCGACCTTCGACGGGCTGCGGCTCGCACACGCCGCACCGGTGGCACTGGACCTGCTGGCCATGCGGCCCCGCATGCTGGAGCTGGCCGCGGAGGTCGCGGACGGCGTCTCGCTGAGCGCGGGAGCGTCGGCGGCCTACCTGACGCGGGTCGTGCGCTCGTTGCGGACGAGCGGCGGGTTCCGGGTCACCGCGATGGCCGTCGGGGCCGTCGCCGAGTCCGAGCGGGCCGCGCTGGCGGCGGTCGAGCCCGCGTTCAGAATGCTGCCACCGGTGCTGGCCGAGGGTGCTGCCGGCCGGCGGGAGCTGGCGTTCGTCGCCACGCCGGACACCGTGGCCGACGAGCTGGCGCGCTACGCCGCCACCGGCATCGACGAACTGGCGCTGACGTTGTTCGGTGATCCGCACCACCTGCCGGGCACCCTGCGCCTGCTCGCGACGCATTGTCCCTAGTGGACAGTGTGGTCCGGATCATCACCGTCCGTGGAGCGGATCGTTACGATCCAGGCATGTTCGACAACCTGCGCATCCCGGTCCTGGTCGCCCCGATGGCGGGTGGCCCGTCCACGCCCGAGCTCGTCGCGGCGGCGTCCGGCGCGGGGGCGTTCGGGTTCCTCGCCGGCGGCTACCTGACCGCGGACGCGCTGGCCGAGCGGATCGACCGCACCCGCGAGCTCACCGGTGAGCCGTTCGGGGTGAACCTGTTCGTCCCGGGCGCCGCCGGCACCGCCGACACCACTGCCTACCAGCTGCGCGTGCGGGCCGAGGCCCAGCGCTACGGCGTCGAGCCCGGCTCGGCGGCGTGGGACGACGACCACTACCCGGACAAGGTCGACCTGCTGGTGCGGCGCCGGGTCCCGGTGGTGTCGTTCACGTTCGGCACGCCGGGGGAGCGGGACGTGCGGCGGCTGCACGAGGCGGGCAGCACGGTGGTGGTCACGGTGACCGGCCCGGACGAGGCCGAGCAGGCCGCCGCGGTGGGCGCCGACGCGCTCTGCGTGCAGGGGTTCGAGTCCGGGGGACACCGCGCGTTGTTCACCGACGATCCGGCCTCGCCCACCGGCGGCGAGACCTACGGGCTGCTGACCGCGCTGCGGCTGGTGTCGGCGCGGGTCCCCGGCCTGCCGCTGATCGCCACCGGCGGCCTGGTCCACGGCGCCGACGTGGCCGCGGTGTTGGTCGCCGGGGCCGTCGCGGCCCAGCTGGGCACCGCGTTCCTGCGTGCCGACGAGGCGGGTACCCAGCCCGCGCAGCGGAAGGCGCTGGCCGAAGCGGGCAGGTCGACGGCCTTCACTAGGGCGTTCAGCGGCCGCCCGGCCCGCGGCCTGGTCAACCGGTTCCTGCTCGAACACAGCGCCCAGGCGCCGTCGGCGTATCCGGAGATCAACAACCTGACCAAGCCGGTGCGGGCCGCGGCCGGCAAGGCAGGCGACCCGGAAACCCTGTCGCTGTGGGCAGGGCAGACCTACGAGCTGGCCGGTGAGGGACCCGCCGCGGCGATCCTGGACCGCCTGCACGCCGAGCTGACCGCGGCGCTGCGGCGGGTCTCACCGGCCTGAGCGCCGGGGTCAGTCCGTGCTCTGCTGCTTGCTCAGGACCGAGTTGCGGCGGCTGTAGGCGAAGTACACCAGCAGGCCGACGGCGAACCAGATGCCGAACCGCAGCCAGGTCTCGGCGGTCAGGAACGTGGTCAGCCAGATGGAGAACGCGATGCCGATGATCGGCACCACCGGCATGCCCGGGCACTTGAACCCGCGGGGCAGGTCCGGCCTGCGGTAGCGCAGCACGATCACCGCGGCGCAGACCACGACGAACGCCAGCAGGATGCCGATGTTGGTCAGCTCGGCCGCCTCACCGATCGGCAGCAGGCCCGCGATCACCGCGGACGCGGCCCCGAGGATCCAGGTGATCCGCGACGGCACCTTCTTCACCGGGTGGGTCTTGGCGAACCAGCGGGGCAGCAGGCCGTCGCGGCTCATCGAGTAGCCGACGCGGGCGGCGCCCATCATGAACGTGAACAGCACAGTCAGGATGCCGAGGATCGCGCCGGCCGCGATGATCGCGCCCAGCCAGCCCAGCCCGACCCCGGCGAACGCGCTGGAGAACGCGGCCTCGCCGTCGATGTCCTTGTAGTTGACCATGCCGGTGAGCACCAGGCAGGCCAGCACGTAGAGCACCATCGACACGGCCAGCGAGTAGATGATCGCCTTCGGCATGTGCTTCTGCGAGTCCTTCGACTCCTCCGCGGCCGTCGACATGGCGTCGTAGCCGAACACCGCGAAGAACACCGTCGCCGCACCGGTGAACGCCCCGGCCAGGCCGAACGGCGCGAACGGGTCGTAGTTGCCGGTGTTGATGTGGAACGCGCCGACGACGATCACCAACAGCACCACGCCGACCTTCAGGTAGACCAGCAGGGTCTCGAACCGCGCCGCGTTCTTCATCCCCTGGTTCAGCACGAACGCGATCAGCAGGCACAGCAGGACGGCGAACAGGTTCACCTTGTACGTGCCCGCGGCGACCTCCGCGGGCTCGGTCCCCGGTGCGCCGAGCATCCACTGCGGCAGCGAGATGTCCAGGAAGCCCAGCAGATCGTTGAAGTACCCGGAGATCCCGATCGCGACGACCGCCACGATCGCCGTGTACTCCAGCAGCAGATCCCAGCCGATGAACCAGCCGGCCAGCTCACCCAGCACCGCGTAGCCGTAGGTGTAGGCCGAGCCCGCCTTCGGGATGAGCCCGGCGAACTCGGCGTAGGAGAACGCCGCCGCCGCGCTGGCGATACCCGCCACCAGGAAGGAGATCAGCACCGCGGGCCCGGCCTTCTCGTTGGCCACCGCACCGGCCAGCGAGAAGATCCCGGCACCGATGATGCCGCCGACACCGATCGCGGTCAGCTGCCACAGGCCCAGCGTCTTCTTCAGGCCCGTGCTCTCGTCACCGGACTCGATCTGATCGATCGGCTTGCGCCGGAACAGACCGGTGTTCCGGCTCCTGCCACCCTGCAGCTCGGTCATCGTCGTCTCCCACACTCGCCGGGGCGGCCCGGATCTTCGGGCGCGCACGCGCACCTTAGAGGGTGCCGGGTGGGAAAGCGAGCAGTGTTCAGCCCGCGTCGGCGACGACCGGCTCGGCCGCCGGTACCGGGCCACGGCGGGCGGCGTCGGCGGCGAAGAACGTGAGCAGCTCGGCGATGGCGGGCGGGTCGTCCAGCTGCGGGCAGTGGCCCCAGTCCTCGCGGACCAGCAGCCTGCTGTGCGGCACCAGCGAGTGCAGGCGACGGCCGGACGCGGCGCTCACCAGCCGGTCCCTACCGCAGGAGACCACCAGCAACGGCACCCGGACCGACTCCAGCTGGTAGGCACCCGCCAGCTCCTCGACCAGCTGCCTGGCCTGCTCCAGCCTGCTGGTGGTGGACCGGTAGTCCGGGAACAGCTCGGTGAACCGGCTGACCTGGGTGGCGTCGGCCACGGCCGCGTCGGCGTAGAGCAGCCGCGGCACCACCTGCTGCGCGACCGCCCGCACCAGGAACCCCGGCACCGGGACCGGCAGCGAGGCATAGAGCCGCAGCGGCAGCGGGTAGCGGCTGACCGTGCGCACCAGCCAGGAGTCGACGAACCCCGGCGCGGCGATCGACGCGACACCGGCGACCGGCACGGTGGTGCTCTGCGCCGCCCGCAGGCCGAGGGTGCCGCCCAGCGAGTTGCCCGCGATCACCACCGGGCCCAGCACGGACTGCTCCCGCGCCAGCGCGGCGACGAACCGGTCCAGCTGCGGCAGCATCGCCCCCGGCTGCAGTGGTTCGGCCTCGCCGAAGCCGGGCAGGTCCACCGCCACCGCGGCGTGGCCATCGGCGGCCAGCTCGGCGAGTACGTCCCGCCAGGTGTCGGCGCTGTCGCAGTAGCCGTGCAGCAGCACCAGCCGCGGGGGTCTGGGCGCGGCCGGCCTGCCACGCCGGCGGGACGACCGCCTGCGTGGCTCGGTCGGCGGCTGGGGCCCGACCTCCAGCACACGCGTACGGACACCGGCGAAGCGCCGGTGGCTCACCCGGATCGGCCCGGGGTCCGTCCGCTGCTGTGCGGTCATGCCTCCAGGTTGACACCTGAGACAGTTTTTCGCTCGATACCTTCGTATTACGAAGGGATATCGCAGTGTTGCGGATCACATCACCGCAGGTGGCGGGCTTACCGCAGGAACACGATTTTCCCGGCCGTGTCGCCTTCGGCCATCCTGGAGAAGCCCTCGGCGGCCTCGGTGAACGGCAGCTCCGCCCCGATCTGCGGCCGGATGCCGGAGATCTCGACGTAGCGCAGCAGATCCGCCAGCTCGTCGCGCGTGCCCATGGTCGACCCGACCACCCGCAACTGCAGGAAGAAGACCCGCTGCAGTTCCGCGTGTGCGTCCGGTCCGCTGGTCGAACCGGAGACCACGATGATGCCACCCGGCTTGAGTGATTTGACCGAATGCGACCAGGTGGCCTTGCCGACCGTTTCGAACACGGCATCGACCCGCTCGGGCAGCCGCGCGCCGGACTCGAACGTCTGGTGTGCGCCAAGGCTGTCCGCCAGTGCCCGCTTGGACTCGCTGCGGCCGGTCACCCACACTCGCATCCCGGCCGCCCGGCCGAGCTGGATCAGCGCCGTCGACACGCCACCGGACGCGCCCTGCACCAGCATCGTCTGGCCGGGCCGCAGGCCGGACTTGACGAACAGCATGCGGTACGCGGTCAGCCAGGCCGTGCCCATCGTCGCCGCCTCGGCCGGGCTGAGCCCCTCCGGCTTGGGCAGCGCGTTGCGGGCGGGCACGACGACGTAGTCGGCGAAGCTGCCCTGGTACTTCTCGGTCAGCAGGGTGCGCTTCGGGTCCAGGGTGTCGTCGCCCTGCCAGCCGGGTGCGTTGATCACCGAGTGCAGGACGACCTCGGTGCCGTCGTCGAGCACACCAGCGCCGTCGCAGCCGAGGATCATCGGGAACTGCTCGGCCTTGATGCCGACCCCGCGCAACGTCCACAGGTCGTGCATGTTGAGGCTGGCCGCGGTGACCCGGACGCGGACCCAGCCGTCCGGCACCTCGGGTTCGGGCCGTTCACCGACGACGAGCGCGTCGAGCGGGCTGTCCTGGTTCGGTTCCTTGGCGTACACGGCGAACATGTCCAGGACTCTACTGGCGAGTAGTCGATTTGTGCAGGACGTCCGGCGGGTAGCATCGCCCGGGTGGACGGACTGACCGACTGGTGGGACTCGGTGGAGCTGTGGCTGGCGCAGCTCTGGTTTCCCCTGCAGTTCGCCCTGGTCGTGGCCGTGCTGGCCCCGCTGTGTGTCGGTGCCGCCTGGGTGATCGACCGCGCCGTCGGCCGCGTCTACGGCTGGCTGAAGTCGGGGCGGCAGGACTAGTTACGCTGCGACCCATGTTCAACCGGAGAAGGATCTCCGCGGCCCTCATCGGGCTGATCGTCCTCGTGCTGGGTGGCTGGGCGATCAAGGAGGTCGTGGCGGGCGACCCGCCGGCCGAGGTTCCCGGGGCGTCGTCGGGGCTGCCGGTGGTCACGCTGTCCAGCCTGCCCCCGGAGACCTCCGAGACCCTGCGGCTGATCCGCTCCGGCGGTCCGTTCCCGCACCGGCAGGACGGCACCGAGTTCGGCAACCGGGAGAAGCTCTTGCCAACGAAGAATTCCGGCTACTACCGCGAGTACACCGTGCCGACCCCCGGTGCGCGGGACAGAGCAGCCCGGAGGCTGGTCACCGGCGCCTCCAGTGAGCTGTACTACACCGGGGACCACTACCGGTCATTCGTCGTCGTCGACCCGGGGCGGTGAACGTGGAGGAGCAGAACGCGGCCGCCGCCGCGGAGAAGGCCCATGCCCGCGGTGCCTACGCGCACGTCATGTCCGCCGCGGTGGCCGACAAGCCCACCGCGCTGGCGGCGATCGCGCAGGCGCTGGCGTTCCCCGACTACTTCGGCGGCAACCTGGACGCGCTCTACGACTGCCTGACCGACCTGAACTGGCTCCCGCCCGGTGAGCACGTGCTGATCTGGGCCGGGTCGGACGCGTTGAAGGCCGCCGACCCGAGGGCCTACCTGGCCGTGCGTGGCGTGCTGTCCGACGCGGTCCGCGCGCTCGCCCCCGGGGGCGAGCGCGCCGACTCGCGCCGGCTCACCGTGGTGCTGACCGATTCCTAGGCTTCGGGCACCCAGTTCGGCTTGCGCTTCTGGGCGAACGCCGTGATGCCCTCCTGACCCTCCGGGCTGGCGAAGAACCGCGTCGACAGCGCGGTCATCTCGGCGAAGCCGTCGGCGGGTGTCGCCGGGCGGGGCGAGCTGAGCAGCGTCTTCGTGGCCGCCAGTGCCTTGGGACCGCCCAGCGCGAGCGCGCCGACGTAACGGCGCACCTCCTCGTCGAGCGCGTCCGGCTCCACCGCCGAGTTGATCAGGCCGATCTCGGCGGCACGGCGGGCGTCGAACGTGTCGCCGGTGAGGAACAGCTCGTGCGCGGCCCGGGGGTTGAGCCGGGGCAGCACGGTGAGCGAGATCACCGCCGGGATGACGCCGATGCGGACCTCGGTGAACGCGAACGTCGCCGAGGTGACCGCGACGGCGATGTCGCAGGCCGCCACCATGCCGATGCCGCCGGCCCGGGCCGGCCCGGCCAGCTTCGCCACGACCGGTTTGGGGCTGGTCCACAGTTGTTCGAGGATGCGCGGGAACTCGTTGACGCCCTGGTCGCCCGCGCCCGCGCCGCGGGCCTCCTTGAGGTCCATGCCCGCGCAGAAGACGGGCCCGGTGTGATCGAGCACGATCACCCGGACCTCGTCGTCCTCGGCGGCCCTGGACAGCCCCGCACTGAGCTCGGACCGCAGCTGCGCGGACAGCGCGTTGCGGTTGTGCGGGGAGTCCAGGGTGATGGTGGCCGTACCACCGGCCACCGCGTAGTGCACGAGTTCGTCAGCCATGACCGACACCCTCGCACACGGCGCTTCCTAGCCGATCGTGGTCTTGGTGAAGACCGGGCTCGGGTTGGGGAAGCACGAGGTCGGGGCCTCGATGTCGACCAGCTGCGTGACGACCGCGGTGAACGTCAGCCCGGGGTCGGCGTAGCTGCTGCCGGCCAGCTTGGTCTCGATCGTGCCCGACGTGCCCGCCTTGAGGTGCGCGGTCACGGTGGGCAGCTCGAACGCGGCACCGCCGGCGAGCGGGCCGGGGAAGCTCAGCGTGGCCACGTTGCCGGACACCTCGATCTTCGGCGGGGTGGGGCCGAGGCCGGAGCCGCCGGTCAGGTCCGCGCCGACCCAGGTGGAGTTGGCCGGGATCGGGATCTTCAGGGCGAAGGTCTTGATGTGCTTGATCTTGTAGCCGGCGACCTCGGCGGGCACTGTGTTGGCCGCCGGGTCGATGACGACGTCCAGCGCGCCGCCGGGGGCGACCGTCGCCGGTGCGGTGACGGTGGCGTCCTGGTCGAACTTGGCGTGCTGCGGGCCGACGATCGGCGGCCGGGCCTCGCAGTCGAAGGTCACGGTCGCGGGAGCCGCGCTGGCCGGGACGGCCAGGACGCACGCGGCGCCGAGTGCCGCCGTGGCGGCGGCGAGAATCCGGGCAGGGCGAGACAGCGTTGTCTTCATCTTTTCCGCCTAGGGAGAGGTGTGGGGAAAGGGGAGGACCCGGGTCGCTGTTAGATAGTTACTCGCTGGTTAACTAGTTCGTCAAGAGTACGTGAAGAACATTCACCAATTAGGCCGAACGGAGTGCGCCGGCGACCGTCTCCCGGTAGCGGGTCAGTACCAGGTCGGCGACCCGCTGGTCTGGACCAAGCGGTGCGGCCATCGCGACGCCCGCACCCGCCAGCCGGGCGACGCGGTCGGGCAGCAGGCCGGGGGCCAGGAACCAGGAGGCCACGGCGAACCGGCGCGCACCCTTCGCGCGCAGCCGTGCCAGCGCGGCCGGGACGTCCGGGGCGGCGGCGCTGGCGAACGCCGCGCTCACCCGGCAGCCGTGGACGGCCTGCCAGCGCGCGGCCAGCCGGGACACCGCGTCGTTGGCCGGTGCGTGCGAGGACCCGACGGCCGCCAGCAGCACACCCAGTTCCGGATCGGCCGGGTCGGCGCCGGTCGCCAGCAGCCGGTCCGTCGCCAGCCCGGTCAGCACCGGGTCGGTCCCGAGCACCGCCGACGTGGTGACCGTCAGGCCGGGCAGCTCGGCCGTGGCCCGCTCGAGCAGCGCGGGCAGGTCCACCCGCGCGTGGTAGGCACTGCCCAGCAGCAGCGGCACAACCACCACGTCCCGGTGTCCCCGCGCGTGCAACCCGGCCAGCGCTCCGGGCACCGACGGTTCGGACAGGTCGAGGAAGGCCTCCCGCACCACGAGGTCCGGCGCGGTGGCCCGGACCCGCTCGGTGAGCGCGCGGATCGTCGCCGCCGACCGCGGATCCCTGCTGCCGTGGGCGACGGCGAGAAGCGCCCGGGTCATGCGAACCGTTCGCCGACCATTCCGGCGGCCAGGGTGTCCCCGTTTTTCGGGTCGATGAGCAGGAACGCCCCGGTGCGCGGGCTGGTGCCGTAGTCGTCGACCGGGATCTCCTCCGCGGTGCGCAGGACGGCGCGGCCGATGTCGTTGAGTTCCAGCGACTCCGGTGCCTCCACTGTGGACAGGCTCTGCTCGTCGAACCGCGCGGTCAACTCGCTGACGATGGCTTGCACGGTGCGGGCGCCGTGCTTGAGCAGCACCTTCGCGCCCGCGCGCAGCGGCGTTCCGGACAGCCAGCACAGCGTCGCGGCGAGTTCGTCGGTGACCCGCGGTGGCGCGTCCGCCGCGGCGATCAGGTCGCCCCTGGCGATGTCGAGGTCGTCGGCCAGCAGCACCGTCACCGAGGTGCCGGTGGCCGCCTCGCCGAGCGGACCGTCCGCGGTGTCGATGCGCTCCACCGTGGTGCGCAGGCCCTGCGGCAGGACGACGACCTCGTCGCCGGGACGGACCGTGCCGGCCGCGATCTGGCCGGCGTAGCCGCGGTAGTCGGGGTGCTCGGGCGTGCGGGGCCGGATGACGTACTGCACCGGGAAGCGGAACGCGGCGTCGTGCGGGTCGGCCGCCACCGGCACCTGCTCCAGGTGCTCCAGCAGGGTCGGGCCGGTGTACCACGGGGTGTGCTCCGACGCCCTGGCGACGTTGTCGCCGTGCAGTGCCGACACCGGGATCGACAGCACCGCGCCCTCGGCGTACCCCAGCGACGCCGCGTGCGCGGCGAACTCCTTGGCGATCACCGCGAAGGCGGCCTCGTCGTAGGAGACCAGGTCGATCTTGTTGACCGCCAGCACCAGCCGGGGCACACCGAGCAGCGCCAGCACGGCGGCGTGCCGCCGGGTCTGCTCGACCACGCCGTTGCGGGCGTCGACCAGCAGCACCGCCAGCTGCGCGGTGGACGCGCCGGTCACCGTGTTACGGGTGTACTGCACGTGTCCCGGCGTGTCGGCCAGCACGAAGCTGCGCTGCGGGGTGGCGAAGTAGCGGTAGGCCACGTCGATGGTGATGCCCTGCTCGCGTTCCGAGCGCAGGCCGTCCACCAGCAGCGAGAGGTCCGGTGTGGACAGACCCTTGTCGACCGACGCGCGGGTGACCGCGTCGAGCTGGTCGGCCAGCACCGACTTGGTGTCGTAGAGCAGCCTGCCGACCAGGGTCGACTTCCCGTCGTCCACGCTGCCCGCGGTGGCCAGCCTCAACAGGGAACTCACGAGTGTCCTCCATCAGAAGTCCGGTGCGTAAGTCGTCGAGTCCAGGTTTTCGCTGGCAAGGCGCCGGTTTGCCCTCGTACTGGACCGTACTCGGGCGGACCGGCAACGCCGCCAGCGAGAAGCTGGGCCGGCGAATTACACAGCGGATTTCTGATGGCGGACACTAGAAGTAACCCTCCCGCTTGCGGTCTTCCATGGCCGCCTCGGACAGCCGGTCGTCGGCCCGGGTGGCGCCGCGCTCGGTGAGCCGGCTGGCCTGGACCTCGGCGATGACCTCGTCCACTGTGGACGCCGTGGACTCCACGGCGCCGGTGCACGAGCCGTCGCCGACCGTGCGGTAACGCACGGTCAGCTCGGTGACCTCCTCGCCGTCGCGCGGCCCGCCCCACGGCCCCTCGGTCAGCCACATGCCGTCGCGGCGGTACACCTTGCGCCGGTGCGCGTAGTAGATCGAGGGCAGCTCGACGCCCTCGCGGGCGATGTAGTGCCACACGTCGGCCTCGGTCCAGTTGGACAGCGGGAACACCCGCACGTGCTCACCCGGCCGGTGCCTGCCGTTGTACAGGTTCCACAGCTCCGGCCGCTGCCTGCGGGGCTCCCACTGGCCGAACGCGTTGCGCAGGCTGAAGATCCGCTCCTTGGCCCTGGCCCGCTCCTCGTCCCGGCGCCCGCCGCCGAACACCGCGTCGAACCTGTGCTCGGTGATGGTGTCCAGCAGCGGCTGGGTCTGCAACGGGTTGCGGGTGCCGTCCGGCCGCTCGGCCAGCCTGCCGTCGTCGATCCAGTCCTGCACCCTGGCCACCACCAGCCGCAGCCCGTGCCGGGCCACCACCCGGTCGCGGAACTCGATTACCTCGTCGAAGTTGTGGCCGGTGTCCACGTGCAGCAACGGGAACGGCACCGGCGCGGGCCAGAACGCCTTGATCGCCAGGTGCAGCAGCAGCGTGGAGTCCTTGCCACCGGAGAACAGGATCACCGGCCGGTCGAACTCCCCGGCCACCTCCCGGAACACGTGGATGGCCTCGGACTCCAGTGCTGCCAGGTTGTCCCGGGTCGCGGGAACAGCGGTCGTCATCGGTTTCCTCTCCGGCTCTCAGCCGTGCAGGCCGCACTCGGTCTTGGACTGGCCGGCCCAGCGGCCGCTGCGCGGGTCGGCGCCGGGCGCCACCTTCGCCGTGCACGGCGCGCAGCCGATCGACGGGTAACCGGCCGACACCAGCGGGTTCTCCAGGATGGAGTGCTCGCGGATGTAGCCGTTGAACTCCTCGTCGCTCCACGCCGCCAGCGGGTTGATCTTCACCAGGCCGTTGCGCTCGTCCCAGCCGACGATCGGGGTGTTGGCCCGGGTGGGGGCGTCGACCCTGCGCACGCCGGTGACCCACGCCGAGTACCGGCCCAGCGTCGCCCGCAACGGCACCACCTTGCGCAGGTGACAGCACAGGTTCGGGTCGCGGTCGTGCAGCTTCGGCCCGTGCTCGGCGTCCTGCTCGGCGACGCTCTGCCCGGCCTGCGCGTTGACGATCCGCACGTCCGGGTACACCGTGGCCACGGCGTCGCGGGTGCCGATGGTCTCGGCGAAGTGGTAGCCGGTCTCCAGGAACAGCACGTCGACGTCCGGCTTGACCTGTGTTGCCAGGTCGATCAGCACGGCGTCCTGCATGTTGGAGGCGACGATGAAGTCGTCGCCGAAGGTCTCCGCCGTCCACCGCAGCGCTTCCAGCGCGCCGGCGTCGGCCAGTTCGGCGGACGCGCGGTCCGCCACCGTCTTCCAGTCCGTGGTGGTGGTCATCTGCTCGCCTCCGGAAGCGACAGTCCGAGGAACTTCACCGAGAAAACCCTTCTACAGGCCGAACACAGCCAGGCGCGGTCTTCTTCCGGGCGCAGGTCCTCGTCACCGCAGTAGGGGCAGTGGAAGGGGACCGCGCGCTCGGTCGAACTCGCCGCCGTCACTGGAGTTGCGCCTCCTCGGCACGGGCGACCCACTGCGGGAACCGCTCACCCGGCTCGCGTCCGGCGACGTAGTGGCGCACGACGCGTTCCACGTACTCGGTCAGCTCGTCACTGGTCACCTTGTGGCCACGCAGTTTCCGGCCGAATCCGGCGTCCAGCCCGAGCCCGCCGCCCAGGTGCACCTGGAAGCCCTCGACCTGCCTGCCGTCGTCGTCGGTGACGATCTGGCCCTTCAGGCCGATGTCGGCGGTCTGAATGCGGGCGCAGGAGTTCGGGCAGCCGTTGAGGTGAACCGTCACCGGATGCTCCACTTCGGACTGGATGTCGGCTAGCCGCTTCTCCAGGTCGGCCACCAGCCGCTCGGCCCGCGCCTTGGTCTCGACGATGGCCAGCTTGCAGAACTCCAGCCCGGTGCACGCCATCACGCCGCGCCGCCACGGCGACGGCTCGGTGGACAGGCCCAGCTCGGCCAGCTCGCCGCGTACGGTGGCGACCTCGGCCTCCGGCACGTCGAGCACCACCAGCTTCTGCTGCGGGGTGAGCCGTACCCGGTTCGACCCGGCGCGCTCGGCGGCCTTGGCCACGGCCAGCAGCGTCGAGCCGGACACCCGGCCGGCGACCGGCGCGGCGCCCAGGTAGAACTTGCCGTCCTTCTGCCGGTGCACGCCGACGTGGTCGGCCGGGCGCTCGGGCACCTCCGGCGCCGGGCCGTCGATCAGCTCCCGCTTGAGGTACTCGTCCTGCAGCACCTGGCGGAACTTCTCCGCGCCCCAGTCCTTGACCAGGTACTTCAGCCGCGCCCGACTGCGCAGCCTGCGGTAGCCGTAGTCGCGGAAGATGCTGATCACGCCCTCCCACACCTCGGGCACCTCGTCGCGCGGCACCCAGGCGCCCAGGCGCTGGCCGATCATCGGGTTGGTGGACAGGCCGCCGCCGACCCACACGTCGAATCCGGGGCCGTGCTCGGGGTGGTCGACGCCGACGAACGCGACGTCGTGCACCTCGTGTGCCACGTCGGGCAGGCCGGAGATGGCGGTCTTGAACTTGCGCGGCAGGTTGGCGTAGGCCGGGTCGCCGACGTAGCGGCGCTTGATCTCGTCGATCGCCGGTGTGCCGTCGATCACCTCGTCGGCGGCGATCCCGGCCAGCGGCGAGCCGAGGATGACCCGCGGACTGTCACCGCAGGCCTCCATGGTGGTCATGCCCGCGTTCTCCAGCTTGGCCCAGATCGCCGGGATGTCCTCGATCTGGATCCAGTGGTACTGGATGTTCTGCCGGTCGGTGATGTCAGCGGTGTCGCGGGCGTGCGTCTGCGAGATCTCGCCCAGCACGGCCAGCTGCTCGGTGGTCAGCGCGCCGCCGTCGACCCGGACCCGCAGCATGAAGTAGCGGTCGTCGAGCTCCTTCGGCTCCAGCGTCGCGGTGCGGCCGCCGTCGATGCCGGGCTTGCGCTGGGTGTACAGGCCGAACCAGCGGAACCGCCCGCGCAGGTCGCCGGGGTCGATCGAGTCGAAGCCGCGGTGGGCGTAGATGTTCTCGATGCGGGCGCGGACGTTGAGCGGGTGGTCGTCCTTCTTGGAGCGCTCGTTGGGGTTGAGCGGCTCCCGGTACCCCAGCGCCCACTGGCCCTCGCCGCGGCGCTGTTTGGGACGGGCGGTGCGGGTTGGCGCGGCCATGTGATGTCCTCCGGGGATGGAGGGCACCGGTTCGCGCCCGGGCGGTTCCGGGAAGTACCGTGGGGGAGTCCCTTCACACGGCGCGCGACGGTGCCCGACGGTCCTGACACGTGGTGGGTCGGCGGGTCAGCGGTGCTACCGGCACAGGGAGCTCGCGACGCGCAGGTAGTCGACGTGGCGACGAACCACGAGGGCGGTACCGGCACGAGTCACGTATCCCAGGGTGCCACCGGCCCACTATGTGGTCCAGGCCGGTCCGCATGCTGGGAGCCGGCCGGAGGGGCTTGACATTCGCGGAGGGGTAGTGAGCGAGCTTGAGGTGCTGCCGCAGGCGGCACTGGAGGGGCTGGGCACGCGGCCGTTCGGCGTGTACGTGCACGTGCCGTTCTGCGCGACCCGCTGCGGGTACTGCGACTTCAACACCTACACCGCGGGCGAGCTCGGCTCGGACTCCTCGCCGGCGTCCTGGCTGGACGGCCTGCGCCGGGAGCTGGACCTGGCCGCCCGCGTGCTGGGCGGCCCGCCGCCCGCCGAGACGGTGTTCGTCGGCGGCGGCACGCCGTCGCTGCTGGGCGCGGACGGGCTGGCGTCGGTGCTGGACGCCGTGCGGTCGTCGTTCGGCCTGGCCCGGGGCGCCGAGGTCACCACCGAGGCGAACCCGGAGTCGACCTCGCCGGAGTTCTTCGCCGGCATCCGGGACGCCGGCTACACCCGGGTGTCGCTGGGCATGCAGTCGGCCGCCCGGCACGTGCTGGCGGTGCTGGACCGGGTGCACACGCCCGGCCGTCCGGTGCTGGCGGCCATCGAGGCCCGTTCGGCCGGTTTCGAGCACGTCAACCTTGACCTGATCTACGGCACGCCGGGGGAGCGGGTGGACGACCTGCGGGCGTCGCTGGACGCCGTGGTCGCCGCGGAGGTGGACCACGTGTCGGCGTACTCGCTGATCGTCGAGGAGGGCACCGCGATGGCCCGCCGGGTGCGCCGTGGCGAGCTGCCGATGCCCGACGAGGACGTGCTGGCCAGCTACTACGAGCTGGTCGACGAGGTGCTGACCGCGGCGGGCCTGCGGTGGTACGAGGTGTCCAACTGGGCCCGTTCCGAGCGGGACCGCTGCAGGCACAACCTGGGGTACTGGCGTGGCGGCGACTGGTGGGGTGCCGGTCCCGGCGCGCACAGCCACGTCGGCGGGGTGCGCTGGTGGAACGTCAAGCACCCGGCCCGGTACGCGGCGATGCTCGCCGAGGGCCGCTGGCCCAGCGCGGGCAGCGAGGTCCTCACCGAGGCCGACCGGCACCTGGAGCGGGTCATGCTGGAACTGCGGATCGCCGAGGGCCTGCCGCTGGACGCGCTGGACGCCGACGGCGTGCGGGAGGCGCGTGCCGCCGAGGCGGAGGGGCTGCTGGCGCTGGCAGGCGGCAGGGCGGTGCTGACCGACTCCGGCAGGCTGCTGGCCGACGGCGTGGTCCGGCGTCTGGTGGGCTGATCAGGGGACCAGTTCGGCCAGCCGGGCCCGGAAGTGCGGGCAGTGCAGGAAGTCCTCGCTGGTGCACTCCAGTGCGTGCCCGACGAGGTCGCGTGCCGCCTGCGCCTCGGCGATCCGGCGGGTCAGCTGCTCGTGGTGTTCGCGCAGTGCTGTGCGCCGGTCCGCCGGGTCGTCGGCGTCGAGCACCCGGCGGATCTGCGGCAGCCCGAAGCCGAGCCGCTTGCCCTGCAGGATCAGCGCGATCCGGACCGCGTCCGGCTCGCCGTAGCGGCGGCGGCCGCCCGCCGTGCGGGGCGGGGTGAGCAGGCCGACGCTCTCCCAGTGCCGCAGCACGTTGGCAGGCAGGCCGAACCGGCCGGCCAGTTCGCCGATGGTGTACTCCGGGCTTGACTTCATGTCGACATGAACTCACAGGCTGGCGGACATGTCGACAACGGAACGTTTTCTCGCCGCCATGGACTCCTTCGAACGGCACCCCGCCGTCACACACGCGCGGCTGCGCTCACACGACCTGCTGGCACTGGAGCCGGGCGACACCGTGGTGGACGCCGGCTGCGGCGCGGGCACCGCGGTCGCCGAACTGGCCGCGCGCGGGGCGCGGCCGGTCGGCGTCGACCTCAGCGAGGAGTTCGTCGCCGAGGCGCGCCGTCGGCACCCGGGGCTGGACGTGCGGGCGGGCGACGCGCTGCGGCTGCCGCTGGCCGACGGCGCCGCGCGCGGGTACCGGGCGGAGAAGCTGCTGCACGGCCTGCCCGACCCGGCCGCCGCCGTCGCCGAGGCCGCACGGGTCCTGGCGCCCGGCGGGCGCGTCGTGCTGCTCGGCCAGGACTGGGAGCTGATCGCGCTGGACTCCGACGATCCCGGCACCACGGCCGAGGTGCTGGCCAGGCAGGCGGCCACGGCGCCCTCGCCGAGGGCGGCCCGCGGCTACCGCGGGCTGCTGCTCGACCAGGGGTTCACCAATGTCGAGGTCGAGGTGCACACCGCGGTGTTCACCGGGGCCGCCGGTCTGCCGGTGGTGGAGTCGGCGGCCGTGCTGGCCGGTGGCTCGGACCGGGTGCGGCGGTGGGTCGAGGAGCAGCGCCGCCGGGTCGAGCGGGACCGGTTCCTGCTCGCCGTGCCGCTGTTCCTGGCCAGCGCCACCCGGCCGGGCTGAAGGCCGGAGCACGTGAAGGCCACCTTCACCACGTCTCACGTGATGAAGGTGGCCTTCACGAGCTTGACCCGGGCCGGAGTCGCGCGATGTGAACCGGCGTGCCGGACAGTGGGACCCGGTGGGCGGGAACGGACAACTCGCGGGTCCGGAATGGTCGACTCGCGGGTCGGGAACGGTCGACTCGCGCGAACGGGCCGCTCACGCGGGCGACCGGCACCAGGTGAGATCCGGCGTCCACATCGTGAGTTCTGCGCTCACGCATGCGAGTTCTGCGTTCCGGGCCACGAGTTCTGCGCTCGGGACCACCACTCACCCCGCCGGACACCGACTTTGCCGGAACCCCGCCAGAGCACGTGAAGGTGGCCTTCACGAGCTGTGTGCCAGGCCGGACAGGAACACATCCAGCGTGAACTCGAACCGCTCCGCCGCGGTCTGGCCGCTGAAGTACCGGCCGACGGCGAGCATGTTCGGGAACACCTCCGGCGGCAGCGACCGCATGTACTCCTCGGTCTGCCTCCCGCGGGCCGCGGCCTCCTCCTGGCTCATCTCCCCGGAGGCCCAGACGGTGCCCTCGTAGGCGAACGCCTTGGTGTAGAGCGCGAGGGTGTCGAACGCGAAGGCGGCGCGCTTCTCGTCGAGGCCGCCGGCCCGCAGCAGCGCGATCAGCGCCTCGCCGTGCCGCAGCGCGTTCGGCCCGACCGGGACCATCGTCGCCCAGGCCACCTGGGCGATGCCGGGATGCGCCAGCATCACCCGCAGCTGGCCGCGCAGCAGGTCCCTGACCTGGTCGGCCCAGCGTGCGGGGTCGGGTTCGGGCAGGTCGACCTCGCCGAGGACGGCGTCGAACATCAGCTCGCGCAGCTCGTCCTTGCCGGAGACGTAGGCGTAGAGCGAGGCCGCGCCGGTGTCCAGTGCCTGGGCGACCCTGCGCATGCTCACCGCGTCGAGGCCTTCCCGGTCGAGCAGGTCCAGTGCCGTGCGCACGACACGTTCGCGGGACAGCGGCTGCTTGACCGTGCGGCGGGCCGGACTGCGCCAGGGCGGTTCGGGGAGTTCCACGGCGAACACTGTACTTGACGCGAACAGTGTTCGTGCGTAGAACGGTGTTCGTAAAACGAACACTGTTCGAGAGGATCGACATGAGCGACAGGGATGCGGTACTGGCGGTACTGGACGAGCTGGCGCAGGCGTGGAACGCCGGCGACGCCACGCGCTACGCCGCGGCGTTCACCGACGACGCCACCTACACCACCTTCTTCGGCCACACCTCGTTCGGCAGAGGTGAGATCGAGGCCGGGCACCGGCGGCTGTTCGAGGGACCACTGCGCGGGTCGACGATGGGTGCCGGGGACGGGATGGAGCCGTCGGTGCGGTTCCCCCGGCCGGACGTGGCGCTGGTCCTGGTCGGCGGCACGTCGGTGCTCGCAGGCCAGGAGCCCGACCCGGCGCGGGCGTCGGTGGTCAGCTTCGTGCTGGTGCGTGACGACGGGCGCTGGCGGGTCGCCGCGTTCCAGAACACCCGGCGTAGCCCGGTGCCCGCCGGGTGAGCGGGTGGCTCAGCCGGCCAGCGCGCGGATCTCGCCGAGCACCACCTCGCGGTCGGTGCCGAACGAGAACTGGGCCGTCCACACTGCGTCCAGCGCGGCACGCAGCGGATCCCGTTCGCCCGCCTGGAAAATGGCGGGCAGGGCGGCGGCCTGCCGGGAGAAGTTCGCGGAGCCGGGGATGACGGTCGACGGCACGGCCGGGTCGCCGAACAGGTGGTTCCAGACCCCGGTCTGATCGTCGAACGGTGCGGGCAGTGCGCCGCCGTCGTCCAGCGCGGCGAGTGCCGGCGCGACCCAGCCGACCCCGGTCAGCCCCGCGCCGTCGTAGGCCCGCCGGACCGCCAGCCGCGCGACCGCACGCTGAACCTCCGGGGCTGCGTCGGCGATCGCGTCGACCAGTCCCCGGTCGAGGGCGGCCAGCGGCTGCGCGTAGCCGCTGGCCGCCCGCAGCCGGTCGGTCGGCGGGCGGCCGCCCCAGTCGAGCACCTCCTGCTCCCTGGCGCGCCGGGCGTACTCCCGCTCCCTGGCCAGCGCGGCCCGTTCCTCGGCCAGCCGTGCCTGACGCCGCCGTTCGGCCAGTTCCTCGGCCGACGGGAAGTCGCGCACCGCGCCGTGCCAGTAGGCGGCGGTCTCGCCGGTCTGCCGCACCACCCGGTCCGGCGCCGGTTCGCCGGGCCAGAACTGCAGCAGGTACCGGTCCAGTCGCGGCTCGCCGTCCATCCTGGTGTCGGCGGCCCGCCCGGCATCCATCCCCGACGCGCAGTAGCGGACCCGGAGGCCGGCCAGGGGCAGGTCGAGGTCCCACCATGCCTCGCCTGCCCACTGGCACAGCCCGATGCGGGACGACGACGGCCGGAAGGACGCCTCGACGATCTCCTCCCACTCCGGGCCGGCCGGGGGCGCCTCGTCGTGCCATTCGACGGAGAACCCGACCTTGCCCGTGTGCAGGCCGGTGACCAGGAAGAGCGCCCCGGGCTCGGCCGCGCCGCACAGTCCGTTGCGCTGCCCGGCGAAAGCCTCGTGCAGACCGGCGATCAGTCCCTGGTCGCTCTGCACGTATATCTGTCCATAGTGGACCCAGGGTTCACCGCTGAACAGAATTCGCATGACGCCCCCCAGCTCGGTCTTCCCGCCGATCCTACTTCGACTCGACGGTGCCGGTGGTCAGCTCCTCGCACGCCGTCTGCCAGGCGGTGTCGCCGGGGGTGAACCGCGAGCGCAGGTAGGCGGTGGTGAGGCGGCCGACGGTGGCCACCCGTTCCGGGTTCTCGTCCGAGGTCTCGGCGGCGTCGTAACCGCTGATGCCGCCGAGCAGGTGCTCGCCGTCGAACAGGGTGAGCAGCGACTTCGGCGCCGGGGCGAGGTGGTACGGGTCGGCGTGCCAGTCCGGGCCCATGTCGGTGAAGTGCCGGGAGTCGTCCTTGTCGCCCGCGACGACCAGCGCGGGCGTGGCCATCGTGGAGAAGTCGATCGTCCGGAAGACGGGCAGCGCGTCGGCCATCGGGCCGTTCAGCACATCGCCCCTGCCGGGTGCGGCCAGCAGCACGCCCTGGGAGATCCGGGGCTCGGTGAGGTCGATCTCCTCGCCGTCGTCGGTGATCCGGGCGCCCAGCAGCAGGCTGGCGGTGAAGCCGCCGAGCGAGTGGCCCGCGACCGCGACCTTGTCCCGGGCCAGGCGTCCGGCGAGCCGCGGGACGGTGTCCTCGATGACGTCGAGCCGGTCGAGGATGTGGCTCATGTCCTCGGCGCGGGAACGCAGGAAGTAGGGCCCGTCGGGGGCGTCGCCGACCCGGTGGCGCAGGGTCGCCGAGCTGAGGTGGGTGGGCTGGAGGACCGCGAAACCGTGGGCGGCCCAGTAGTCCGCCAGCGGGGCGTAGCCGTGCAGCGACGACAGATGGTTCGAACCGCCGTGGCCGTGGGAGAGCAGCACGACCGGCAATCCGGTCCCGGTCGCGGGCGCGGAGACGCGCAGCTCGAGGTCCACCGGACGGCCGGGCACCGGCAGCACCACGGGGCTGTAGGAGAGAACGGGAGACATGGGGAGACCCTTCGATAAGCGGAACGCTTCTCCGCTTACGATACGGAACCATGTTCCGGTTATCAAGTGGAGAAGCGTTCCGCTTAATGCCGGCGGTCAGCCCGTGTAGCCGGCGAAGATCTTGGTGAACTCGTAGGTCGACTGCGGGATGCTGCTGCAGGTTGGCGACACGCCGCCGCCAGGGCAGCCGCCGTTGTCCCGGCCGACCGACCAGAACGCCAGGAAGCCGATCCGGTTGGCGCCGGCCCACTGCACCAGCTTGCGCGCGTGGCTCTGGTCGAAGATCTTTCCGTTGAAGTTGCGCCCGATCATCGGCGTGACCCCGAGCATCCGCTTGAGCTGGGCGTCGGACCGGTTCGGCCAGATCTCCTTGAGCTGCCGCAGGCTGCTCTCCGCCGCCGCGATGACCGCGTCGCCCCAGTTGGCCCGCGACGTGCCGAACTCCATCGTCATCGGGTTGACCTGCACCTCGACACCCTTGGCCGCCGCGCTGCGCAGCACGGTGATCGAGTACGGGTCCATGCCGTAGTCGTCGCCCTGCACCCGCATGGTGTAGCTGACCGACGTGCCGCGCTCGGCCTGCAGCCGGGCCAGCGCGGTGTTGACCATGTCGTGCGGGATGGTGGCTTCCACGTCGACGTCGAGATGGTTGCTGCCGACGGTGTCGAGCACCTTGCGGTACGCGGCCAGCAGCGCGTCGGCCGTGCCGCAGACGTGCTCCAGGTACGGGCCGGCCGCGCCGCCGGTGGCCACGACGACCTCGCCGCCCGCCGACTTCAGCGCACGCACGTCGTTGACGATCCGGGAGTCGTCGATCGGGATCGTGCCGCCCCACCGCGGGTCGCAGCCCGCGTGCGAGCCCAGTGCGAAGGCCAGCGTGAATCTCTTCTGGCCGGTCGCGGCGGCGACCGAGGCCAGTGACGGCTGGGCCATGGTGATGTCGATGTACGGTGCCGCGCCGGTGATCGCCGCCGGGCCGGCGGCGCCGGAGGTGGCGGGGACGGCGAGCGCCGTCATGAGCAGGCCGGCCGTGAGCGCGGCCAGCCGAGCGGTCGTCTTCATTGACGCCTCCCAACGGGGGAACAGGGATGCTCCGACCGTAAATGGGTCTGGACCAATTGAGAAGCCGCCGTAAGGGTCTGGACCAATTCGGATGCCTGGTAGGGCTGGCCCCACCGCAGGTCCGGGGGCGTGCGGTCGGGACCGCGCCCGGTTTTCCCGGTGGAATCGGGGCATGACAGTACGGATGGACATCCGGCAGCCCGCGACCCAGGCCCCCGCCGTCGCGCTGAGCGGTGTCAGCAGGCACTACGGGACCAAGCAGGCGCTGGTACGCGCACTGGACGACGTGACGGTGAGCTTTCCGGCGGGTTCGTGGACCGCGGTCATGGGGCCGTCGGGTTCGGGCAAGTCGACGCTGCTGCACTGCGCGGCCGGCCTGGAGCGGGTCTCGTCGGGCGCGGTGAGCCTGGCCGGCCAGGACATCACCGGCGCGTCCGACCGGGAGCTGACCACGCTGCGGCGCGAGCACGTCGGCTTCGTGTTCCAGAGCTTCAACCTCATCGGCTCGCTGACCGCGGAGCAGAACGTCGCGCTGCCGCTGAAACTCGCCGGCCGCCGGGTGTCCACACGCGACGTTCGCGGGGTGCTGTCCGGGGTGGGGCTCGGCGACCGGCTCAAGCACAAGCCGAAGGAACTGTCCGGCGGCCAGCAGCAGCGGGTGGCGATCGCCCGCGCGATGGTCATCCGGCCCGCCGTGCTGTTCGCCGACGAGCCGACCGGCGCGCTGGACTCCCGGTCCGCCCGCACGGTGCTGAACCTGCTGCGCGAGATGGTGGACACCGCGGGCCAGAGCATCGTGATGGTCACCCACGACCCGGCCGCCGCGGCCAGCGCCGACTCCGTGCTGTTCCTGTCCGACGGCCGCATCGTCGACCACGCCGTCGCGCCCACCGCGCGCGAGGTGGCCGACCGGCTCGCCACGCTGGAGGGCTGAGCCGATGCTGCGCCTGTCGGTCTCCACGTTCACCGAGCGCTGGCAGCTGTTCGTCGGCGCCATCCTCACCGTCTGCTTCGGGGTGGCGCTGGTCCAGTCCTCGCTGCTGATCCTCGTCTCCGCCGCCACCGCCGAGGCCCCGCCCGGTGTGCCGCCGATGGTGGCGGCCAGGATCGAGGACGGTTACACCGCCGCGCTGGCGCTGCTCGGCGTCACGCTCGGCATCAGCGTCTTCCTCGCCGTGTTCATCGTGGCGTCCACGTTCGCCTTCACCGTCGCCCAGCGCCGCCGCGACCTCGCGCTGCTGCGCCTGGTCGGCGGAGCCAAGCGGCAGGTGCGCAGGCTGCTGCTGTCCGAGGCGGTGCTGCTCGGGGTGATCGGCACCGTCGCCGGTGTGCCGCTGGGACTGCTCGCCATGCGGGCGCAGTCCTGGCTGCTGATCGAGCTGGGTTTCCTGCCGCCGCAGTTCCAGGCCCGCTGGATGGACTGGATCCTCGGCGTGTCCGCCGGGGTCGGTGTCGGGGTCGCGCTGGCCGGGGTGCTGGTCGCGTCCCGCCGGGCGTCGTCGGTGCGGCCCCTGGAAGCACTGCGCGAGACCGGCGCCGCGGTGCGGGTGATGACCGTGTCGCGGTGGTTCTTCGGCCTGCTGTTCCTCGCCGGTGCCGTGGCGATGGCGATCGTGGCCCAGGTCGCGGGTCCGGAGGGTGCCATCCCGCTGGCGATCAACTCGGCGCTGGCCGCGTCGGTGGGACTGGCCGCGCTCAGCCCGCTGGTGGTGCCGCTGGTCGGCAGGCTGTTCGGGCTGGTGCTGCGGGGTACGACGCTCGGCGGCCTCGCCGAGGCCAACCTGCGGCACGGGGTGCGCCGCAGCGCCGCGACGGCCGCGCCGCTGCTGGTGCTGGTGGCGCTGGTGATCGGCCAGCTGGGCACGATGTCGTCGATCGCCACCGCGTCGGAACGCCAGCAGGCCCGCAACACCGTCGGCGACCTGGTGGTGAACTCCACCGCCGCGCGGGCCGGGGCGCTGCGCGAGGTCGAGGGCGTCGAGCACGTCTCGACCGAGACCGCCGTCGCGGTGACGGCGACCCTCACCGAGGACCGGGGAGACGAGGACGAACGCACCAGGGACCGGGCGGGGGAGGCGGTGATCGTCGACCCGGCCGACTACCGGCGCACGCATCCGGCACCGGCGGAGGAGGGTTCGCTGGAGGCGCTGCGGGGCAACACGGTCGCCGTAGGGCCGGGCTCGGCCGGCGAGGAGGGCCTGGAACTGGGCGCGACCGTGCCGTTCACGGTCGACGGACGGCGGCTCGACCTGAGGGTGGTGGCCGTGCTGGCCTCGACGATGAACGGCGGCGTGGACTACGTGCTGCCCGCCGGGCTGGTCGCGTCGCAGGGGGACGCGACCAGCATCGTCTCCGTCGCGCCGGGGCTGCGCCCGGAGGACGTCGGGGCGCGGATCCAGGCGGCCGGGCTGGGGCAGGTCGTCACCGTGCCGGACCACCTGGCGGCCTCGGCCTCGGCGCAGCAGGACACCCAGGAGGGGATCATGGCCGTGGTCATGGGGCTGGGTGGCCTGTACGCGCTGATGGCGGTGATCAACGCCGTGGTCATCGCGGCCGCGGAGCGGCGGGCCGAGTTCGCCACCGCGCGGCTGACCGGGCTGACCCGGCGTCAGGTGGTCGGCGCGGCGCTGCTGGAATCGTGGGCGGTGACCGCGGTCGGGGTGCTGCTGGGCGCGGTGGCCGCCGCCGGGTCGGTCCTCGCCATGGCCAGCGCGCTCGGGGAGATCACCGGTGAGGCGGTGATCGACGTTCCCTGGCCGGTGGTCGGGGCGGTGGTCGCCGGCGCGTTCCTGGTGGTCGGGGCGACGAGCGTGTGGACGAGTGTGTCGGCCACCCGGGCGACCCCGGTCAGCCTGGTCGCGGCGAAGGAGTAGACCGAACGGGCGACGCGGGTCAAATTAGGTTAGCCTTGGTTCATCTGGTCCCGTCTTCGAGGAGTGACCGTATGGCTCGCAAGGCCAGGCCGCTGATCCGGTTGCGGGTGCTGCGCACCGAGCGCCTCACCCCGCACATGATCCGCGTCGTCGCCGGTGGCGGAGACTTCGCCAGCTTCGTTCCCAACGGGTTCACCGACGCCTACGTCAAGATTATCTTCCCAGTGCCGGGCGTGGTCTATCCCGACGAGTTCGACCTGGCGGCGGTGCGCGAGACCTACCCCCGCGAGCAGTGGCCCCGGCAGCGCAGCTACACCGTGCGCTACCACGACGCCAAATCCGGCGAGCTGGCCATCGACTTCGTCCACCACGGCGACGAGGGCCTCGCCGGCCCGTGGGCGGCGGCGCTGCGGCCCGGGGACGAGTTCCTGATCCTCGGCCCCGGCGGGGCCTACGCGCCCCGCGAGGACGTCGACTGGCACCTGCTGGCCGGTGACGAGAGTGCCCTGCCCGCCATCGCCGCGTCGCTGGAGCAGTTGCCCGCCGGTGCGCCGGGGCACGCGCTGATCCTGGTCGAGGACGCCGGGGAGGAGCAGGCCCTGGCCACCAAGGGCGACGTCCAGGTCACCTGGCTGCACCGCAGCGCCGGTGCCGACCTGGCCGCCGCGGTGCGGGCCCTGGAGTTCCCGCCCGGCACCGTGCAGGCGTTCGTCCACGGCGAGGCCGGGTTCGTCCGCGAGCTGCGCAGGCACCTGCTCGACGAGCGTGGCGTGTCCCGTGACCTGCTCTCCATCTCCGGCTACTGGCGACGCGGCGCCACCGACGAGGTCTGGCGCGTCGAGAAGGCCGCCGAGGCGAAGTCCCAGGCCTGACCGGACCCGACACGGTCCGGCGCCGTCCCAAGCACGTGAAGGCCACCTTCACCACGTCTCGCGTCAGGGCCCCGGCGAAGTCGGCGCTGGCTGCCGGCGGCGTGGGGTGGCGGGTGAGCGTTGATGCGGTTGTGACGCCTGGTGTGGCTGGGGCGTGTGGGTTCGGGTGAAGGCCGAGTTTCTGTCGTCTCATGTGGTGAAGGTGGCCTTCACGAGCTTTGCGGCGCCGGTGTCGCGGCCTTGGCAGTCTCAGTGGTCACAGCAGGCTCAGCAGGCTCGGTAGCCCCGCCGGTCACCACGAACGAGACCACCCCGGCGACCGGCGAACTCCCCCAATGTGGCATTGGGGGAGTTCAAGTACCCCAATGCCACATTGGGGGACCCGCGACAAAGCCACCCACACCGACTTTGCCGGGGCCCTGACATCTCACGTAATGAAGGTGGCCTTCACGTGCTTTGGAGCTCAGGTGACCAGCTTGGTGATCACCTCGTCGCCGTAGGCGGCCAGGGTCTGCTCCCGCTGGTCGTGCATGAGGTACAGGGCGAACTGGTCGACGCCCAGCTCCGCCAGCTCGGCCAGCCGGTCGACGTGGGCCGCCGCCGGGCCGGTCAGGCAGAACCGGTCGACGATCTCGTCGGGCACGAAGTCGGTCGACGGGTTGCCAGCCCTGCCGTGGTGGGCATAGTCGTAGCCCTGCCGCCCGCGGATGTAGTCGGTCAGCTCCCTGGGCACCGGACCGGAGTCGCCGTAGCGGGCCACCAGGTCCGCGACGTGGTTGCCGACCATCCCGCCGAACCACCGCAGCTGCTCGCGCTGGTGGGCCAGGTTGTCGCCGACGTAGGCGGGCGCGGCCACGCAGACCGCGATCCCCGCCGGGTCCCGGCCCGCCGCGCGGGCCGCGTCGCGCACGGCGCCGATCGTCCACCGGGCGATGGCCGGGTCGGCGCACTGCAGGATGAACCCGTCGGCGTGCTCACCGATCGTGGCCAGCGCCTTCGGGCCGTAGCCGGCCATCCACATCTCCAGCCGGCCCCCGTTGACCCAGGGGATCCGCACGACTGTGTCGCGCAGCCGCGCCTCCCGGCCCTCGGCCAGATCCTTCACCACCCGCATGCACTCGCGCACGGTCGCCAGCGTCGACGGCGGCATCCCGACCACCCGGTGCGCCGAGTCACCGCGCCCGATACCGCACACCGTCCGGTTGCCGTAGGTGTCGTTGAGCGTGGCGAACAGCGAAGCCAGCACCGACCAGTCCCGCGTGCCCGGGCTGGTCACCATGGGCCCGACCAGCAGCGACGACGTCGCCGCCAGCACCTGCGAGTAGATGACGAACGGCTCCTGCCACAGCACGCAGGAGTCGAACGTCCAGCCGTAGCGGAACCCTCGCCGCTCGGCCTCCACCATCAGCCGCACGACCTCCCGCGCGGGCGGGTCGGTCTGCAGCACCACACCGAAGTCCACCCATGCCTCCCTAGTTGAGGTACTGGCACAGGTCGCGGGACAGGAACTTCCCGTGGCCGGTGCTGCCGCTGAACCCGTCCGGCGAGACGACGACCCTGCCGCGGGAGAGCACGGTCTCCACTTTCCCGGTGATCTCCAGGCCCTCGTAGGCCGAGTAGTCGACGTTCATGTGGTGCGTGTCCGCCGACAGCGTCTGCGTGGCCTTCGGGTCGTAGATCACGATGTCGGCGTCGGACCCGGGCGCGATGACGCCCTTGCGCGGGTACAGCCCGAACATCCGCGCCGGCGTGGTCGCGCAGGTCTCCACCCAGCGCGCCAGCGACAGCTCGCCCGCGACCACACCCTGGTGCAGCAGGTCCATCCGGTGCTCGACGCCGGGCATGCCGTTGGGAATGGCCCGGAAGTCGTTCGCGCCCAGCTGTTTCTGGTCGTTGAAGCAGAACGGGCAGTGATCGGTCGACACCACCGAGAGGTCGTTGGTGCGCAGCCCCCGCCACAGGTCGGTCTGGTGGTGCTTCTCCCGCAGCGGCGGTGACGCCACGTACTTCGCGCCCTCGAAGCCCGGCTTGGCCAGGTCCTCGATGGACAGGTACAGGTACTGCGGGCAGGTCTCGGCGAACACGTTCTGGCCCTCGCCACGGGCCGCCGCCACCTCCGCCAGCGCCTGCGCCGCCGACAGGTGCACGATGTAGAGCGGCGCGCCGGTCACCTTCGCCAGCCGGATGGCCCGGTGCGTGGCCTCACCTTCCAGCTCCGGTGGCCGGGTCAGCCCGTGCTGTACCGGATCGGTCCGCCCGGCGGCGACGGCCTGCGCGGCCAGTTCGTCGATGGCGATGCCGTTCTCCGCGTGCATCATGATCGTCGAGCCGGTGTCGCGGGCCTTCTGCATGGCCAGCAGGATCTCGCCGTCGGTGGAGTAGAACACGCCGGGGTAGGCCATGAACATCTTGAAGCTGGAGACCCCGGCCGAGACGCAGCTCTCCATCTCCTTCAGCGTCGTGTCGTTGACGTCGGACACGATCATGTGGAAGCCGTAGTCGATCGCGCAGTTGCCGTCGGCCTTCTCGTGCCACTTGTCCATTGTGGACAGCAGTGAGGTTCCCTTGGCCTGCACGGCGAAGTCGATGATCGTCGTCGTCCCGCCCCACGCGGCGGCGGTGGTGCCGGTGGCGAACGTGTCGTGCGAGAACGTTCCGCCGAACGGCATCTCCATGTGCGTGTGGGCGTCGATGCCGCCGGGCAGGACGTAGCGGCCTGCCGCGTCGAGCACGGTGTCGGCGGCGTCGTCGGCGAACACGCCCGGCCGTGCGACGGCGGCGATCGTCTCGCCGTCGACCAGCACGTCGGCCGCGCTCGCACCGGTGGCGGACAGCACGGTGCCGTTCTTGATCAGCGTGCGCATGCCGATCACGCCTCGGTCAGCGGGCCGTAGGTGTCCGGCCGCCGGTCGCGGTAGAACGCCCACAGGTCCCGGACCTCGGCCAGCAGGCCCATGTCCAGGTCGCGGACGACGATCTCCTCCTCGGTGTCCGACGCGGCGCCGCCGATGAGCTGGCCACGCGGGTCGGCGAAGTAGCTCTGGCCGTAGAACTCGTTGTCTCCCAGCGGTTCCACGCCCACCCGGTTGATCGTGCCGACGAAGTACTCGTTGGCGACGGCGGCCGAGGTCTGCTCCAGCCGCCACAGGTACTCCGACAGCCCGCGGCTGGTGGCCGACGGGTTGAACACGATCTTCGCCCCGGCCAGGCCCAGCGCGCGCCAGCCCTCGGGGAAGTGCCGCTCGTAACAGATGTAGACGCCGATGCGCCCGACGGCGGTGTCGAACACCGGGTAGCCCATGTTGCCGGGCCGGAAGTAGAACTTCTCCCAGAAGCCCTTCACCTGCGGGATGTGGTTCTTGCGGTGCTTGCCCAGGTAGCGGCCGTCGGCGTCGATCACCGCCGCGGTGTTGTAGTAGACGCCGGGCTGCTCGACCTCGTACATCGGCACCACCAGCACGACGCCGTGGCGCTCGGCCACCTCCTGCATCAGCTTCGTCGTCGGCCCGTCCGGGATGGCCTCGGTGTAGGAGTAGTAGTCCGTGTCCTGCACCTGGCAGAAGTACGGCCCGTAGAACAGTTCCTGCAGGCACACCACCTGCGCGCCCTGCGAGGCGGCCGTGCCGATGGCGTCGACCGCCGCCGCGATCATGGACTCCTTGTCACCGGTCCATCGCTGCTGGATCAACCCGGCTCGTACCACGTCGCTCACTGGCTTCCTCCTCGGTTCGGTCGGACTTCGAACTTCCCAGTTGCAGCAGCAGGTAGACGGCGAACGCGCCGGCCAGCCCGGCTGCCCAGCTGTAGTCGTAGAGCGGTTTGAGCAGCGGGATCAGCCCGTCGGCGGGGAACGGCCCCTGCGTGCCCGGTGCGGTGTAGGCGCCGCCGCAGGCGAGCACGCCGCCGACGACCGTCGCCACCAGTGCCTGCCAGCTCCAGCCGGCGCGGAACCAGTACGGCCCGCGCCTGTCCTCGCTGTACAGGGCCGCCAGGTCCAGCTTCGTGCGGCGGACCACCCAGTAGCCCGCGACCAGGACCCCGGCCACCGCGCCGAGCACGCCGCCGTAGAAACCCAGCCAGGCGAAGATGTAGATGCTCGGGTCGGAGTACAGCTTCCACGGCATGATCACCACGCCGATGACGCCGGTGATCAGCCCGCCGACGGCGAAGGTGATCTTGCGCGGGAAGGCGTTGGAGAAGTCGTAGGACGGGCTGACCACGTTGGCCGCCAGGTTCGCCGAGATCGTCGCCAGCACCAGCGCGATGAGCGCGACCACGACGAGCAGCGGGCTGTCGAACCGGTCGGCGAGCTTGGCCGGGTCCCAGATCTCCTCGCCGTAGAGCACCTTGCCGCCGGACGTGGTGAGGATGGCGACGATCGCGATGAACGTCATCGTGGTGGGCAGGCCGAGGATCTGGCCACGCACCTGCTTGCGCTGGCTGCCGCCGAAGCGGGTGAAGTCGGGCATGTTCAGCGACAGCGTCGACCAGAACGCGATCATCGCCATCAGCGCGGGCGCGAACGTCTTCCAGAACTCCGGGCCCCAGCCCAGTTCCGACGGCTCGGACAGGATCGGGCCCAGGCCGCCCGCCTTGACCAGGACGTAGGCGAGCAGGATCAGGAACGCCACCGACACCAGCGGCGCGGTCCAGTTCTCGAAGCGCCGCACGGCTTCCATGCCGCGCCAGATGATCAGCATCTGGATCACCCAGAACACGGCGAAGGACAGCCACAGCGTCCACGGCTGCCCGGCCAGCTCGGGCGCGTTGCGCCAGCCGGAGCCGGTCAGCTTGCCCACCAGGATGTAGATCGCCTCGCCGCCCACCCAGGTCTGGATGCCGAACCAGCCGCAGGCGATGAACGCCCGCAGCAGCGCGGCCAGGTTCGCGCCGCGCATGCCGTAGAAGGCGCGGGCGAACACGGGGAACGGGATGCCGTACTTGGTGCCTGCGTGGCTGTTCAGCAGCATCGGCGCCAGCACGATGATGTTGCCCAGCGTGATGGTCATCAGCGCCTGCACCCAGTCCATCCCCAGCGCGATCAGCGACGCGGCCAGCGCGTAGCTGGGGATGTTGTGCGCCATGCCCATCCACAGCGCGAAGTAGTTGTAGGTGCTCCAGGTGCGGCCGGACACCGGGACGGGTGCCAGCTCGTCGTTGGCGAACCTGCTGCCCTTCAGGGGCGCCGTGTCGGTCAGCTCGACGCGGCCGTCGGCGTGTACGTGCGTGGACCCGCTGGGCTTCATTGCGGAATCCTCGGTCGCGCCGGTGCCCTACGGCAGTGTCAGAATGTGTGCCACGTCACTCAACGGTGAACAGTGTGTGTATTGCCTCGCTCCGCCCAAGCGACCCGAACCGGTCGGGCCGTCGGCGTCTGGACTGACGAGCCCAAAGCTTGCGCAGCAAGCGACGGCGAGGAGGGAAGACGCCGACCGAAGGGCCCGACCGCGCCCGAGCGGAGCGAGGGCAGAAGACTCAGGCTCAAAAGCCGAACACGCCCCGGGACTCTGCCACGGCGACGCAGCGGTTCGGGTAGGTGGTGGCGTACTCGACGCGCTTGCCGTGCCAGTTGCCGCGGGCGTGCACCTCGATCGGCGCGTACTCCAGCGTGCACGCGGCGTCCTCGGACTCGATGCGGGCGAAGTCGCCACCGGCGTCGGACAGCGTTGCGCAGGCCCGGTCCGCGTCGGGGTGGGTGCCGCTGACCGGGTCACAGTGCAGCGTCACGATCGCCGCCGCACCCGAGGACTCGTGCTGGGTCAGGGTGAGCGACGCGTCGCCGGGGGCCGGAGCACCGAGGCAGGCGAGGGTGAGCGCGCACGCGGTGATCGGTTCGAAGGGAAGGAATGCCATATTCGGTTCATCGGCGCTCCGGGCTGATCACCGGACAACTCGACCGTGTGATCAAGTCTCACTCGCCCGGGTTACCCCGGACCTCCTGTGCCAGCAGCGCCACGTGCAGGGACAGCACGGTTTCCGGATCCTCCAGCGACACGCCGAGCACCTGCTCGACACGGGCCAGCTGCTGGTAGTAGGCGGTCCGCGACATGTGCGCGGCCGCCGCGGCAGCCGACTTGTTGCCGCCATGCGCGCAGAAGTACCGCAGCGCCTGGGTCAGCCTGCTGCCCGCCGCCGCGTCCCTGGCCAGCAGCGGGCCCAGCTCGCGGTCGGCGAACGCCTCGACCCGCTCGTCACCGGCGAGCAGGTGCAGCAGCCCGCGCAGGCGGACGTCGCCGAGCCGGTGCACCCCCGCGCCCGGCTCCCGTACCGCGGCCGCCACCTGCCCGGCCTCCAGCAGGCTGTGCCGCACGTCGACGGCCGCCTCGACCGTGCTGCCCGCCGCGATCACCGCCGGTGCCCCGCGCACGGCGTGGTGCACCTCGGCGGCCAGCCGTTCCACGACGGTCTCCGGCTGCGCCTGCGGCGACAGCGCCAGCAGCATCCGCACGCCCGCCGCGCTGCCCACCTCGCCGACCGCGACCAGCGCGCCGATCTTGGCCCGGCGCGCCGCGAGCGCGGCGGCGTCGGCCAGGTCACGCAGCAGCGGCCCGGCCGCGAGGGCGGGCTGGTCGGCGGCGTCGAGCAGCGGCCGGATGGCCAGCCCGATGAGCTGCCGCCCGGACAGCGGCACGCCGAGCGCTCCGGCGCGGGCGACCAGTTCGGCGCCAGGTACCGGGCAGGTCAGCAGTTCGGTCAGTACCGCGCGGTGTGCCTGCCGTTCCAGGCTCTCGCCGTCGCGGGCCACCAGCCGGTGCACCGCCAGCGCGGACGCCGCCCGCTCGGCGACCACGACGTGCCGGTCCGGCGGCGGCTCGGGGCAGAGCACCACCAGCCGTCCCCAGTCGTGGCCACGGGCGCCCACGACGGTGATCAGCCAGCCGCTGCCGGCGTGGTAGCCGGTGCGCTCGCCCAGCTGCACCCGGGCCGAGCGGTCCCGCCAGCCGTCCAGCAGGTCGCCCGGCGGGGTGCCGGCGGCGTCGTAGGCGAGCACCTCGTGCGACAGCGTCTCCAGCACCACCGGATGCTCGGTCGTGCGGGCCACCTCCCGCAGCACCTCCGCGGGCTCGGCACCGGCGACGGTCAGCGCGGTGAACGTCTGGTGCACCCGCTCGGCCGCGCGCAGCTCGCTGACCTGCGCGTCGACGATCAGGCCGTTGACCGTCTCGGTGATGGCGACGAACCGCATCTCCCTGGACAGGGTGACCAGCGGGATCCCGTGCCGTTCCGCGGCGCGGACCAGGGCGGCGGGTGGCGCGTCCGGCCAGTGCTGCACCAGTTCGATGACCAGGCCTGCCACGCCCACCTCGGCCAGTGAGTCGAGGTAGCCGGCCAGCGCGTCCGGGTCGTCGGGCAGCGCGACGCCGGTGGTCAGCACCAGCTCGCCGCCACGCAGCAGGTGGGCGATGTCGATCACCTCGGCCACGTGGGCCCAGCGCACCCGGCGGTCCAGCCCGGCGTTGCCCGCGACCACCCTGGGCCGCCCGTGGCGGATCACCGGGAGGGCGAGCACCTCGGCGACCGTCGGGTACATGCGGCAAACTGTACGGCCGCGAGCCGTAGTCCGTACACGTTGCCGGTGGTGCCCCGCCGGTGGCGGCCCCGACACTGCGCACATGAGCGAATCGGAGCTGCTGAGCAGGCATCGGGCGGTGCTGCCGAACTGGCTGGCGCTGTACTACGACGAGCCGATCGAGATCGCCCACGCGGAGGGGCGGCACGTCACCGACAGCGACGGGGTGACCTACCTCGACTTCTTCGCCGGCATCCTCACCAACGCGATCGGGTACGGCGTCGCCGAGATCTCCGACGCCGTCCGCTCGCAGATCGACACCGGGGTGCTGCACACCTCGACGCTCTACCTCATCCGCAAGCAGGTCGAGCTGGCCGAGCAGATCGCCGAGCTGTCCGGCATCCCGGACGCCAAGGTGTTCTTCACCAACTCCGGCACCGAGGCCAACGAGACGGCGCTGATGCTGGCCACCCAGTACCGCCGCAGCAACCAGGTGCTGGCACTGCGCAACTCCTACCACGGCAGGGCGTTCGCCACCGTCGGCATCACCGGCAACCGTGGCTGGTCGGCCAGCGCGCTGTCGCCGGTGAAGGTGAGCTACGTGCACGGCGGCTACCGCTTCCGCGGCCCGTTCGCCGGGATGTCCGACGCGGACTACATCGCGGCCTGCGTCGACGACCTGCGCGACGTGCTGGCCACCACGACCTCCGGTGACGTCGCGGCGATGATCGCCGAGCCGATCCAGGGCGTCGGCGGGTTCTCCGTGCCGCCGGACGGCCTGTTCGGGGCGTTCAAGGAGGTGCTCGACGAGTACGGCATCCTGCTGATCTCCGACGAGGTGCAGACCGGCTGGGGGCGTACCGGCGAGCACTTCTGGGGCATCCAGGCACACGGCGTCACCCCGGACCTGATGACGTTCGCCAAGGGCCTTGGCAACGGCCTGGCCATCGGCGGCGTCGTCGCGCGCGGCGAGATCATGGACTGCCTGACCGCGAACTCGATCTCCACCTTCGGCGGCAACCCGGTGTCGACGGCCGGGGCGAAGGCGACGCTGGACTACCTGCTGGCACACGACCTGCAGGGCAACGCGGCGAAGCTGGGCGACAAGCTGCTCGGCGGGCTGCGGGACGTCGCCGGACGTTATCCGGTACTGGGTGACGTCCGGGGCAAGGGGCTGATGATCGGCCTGGAACTGGTCGGCCGCGGTGGTGACCCGGCGCCGGGCGCGGCCGGCCGGGTGCTGGAGGAGACGAAGTCGCGTGGCCTGCTCGTGGGCAAGGGCGGGCTGCACGGCAACGTCATCCGGCTCGCGCCGCCGATGACGCTGACCGAGGAGGAGGCCGACGAGGCACTGTCCATTCTGGACGCTTCGGTGGCCGTGGCGGACCGGGAGGTCTCCTGATGGTGGAACGGATCAGCCACTGGATCGACGGCAAGCCGTGGTCGGGGGTGGCGCAGCGCACCGGCGACGTGTTCGACCCGGCGACCGGGGAGATCCGGTCCCATGTGGACTTCGCCGCGCCCGAGCAGGTCGCCGAGGCGGTCGACGCGGCCGCGCGGGCGCTGCCGGGCTGGCGGTCGGCGTCGCTGGCGGCACGCACCCGGATCCTGTTCGCCTTCCGCGAGCTGCTGGCCGCACGCAAGCACGAGCTGGCCAGGATCGTGACGTCCGAGCACGGCAAGGTGGAGTCCGACGCGGCGGGCGAGATCGCGCGGGCGATCGAGAACGTCGAGTACGCCTGCGGTGCGGCGGCGCACCTGAAGGGCGGCTTCAGCGAGAACGCGTCCACCGGCGTCGACGTGTACTCGATCGCCCAGCCATTGGGCGTGGTCGGCGTGATCTCGCCGTTCAACTTCCCGGCGATGGTGCCGCTGTGGTTCGTGCCCAACGCGCTGGCGTGCGGCAACACCGTGGTGCTCAAGCCGAGCGAGAAGGACCCGTCGGCGGCGAACTTCATCGCGGAGCTGTTCGCCGAGGCGGGGCTGCCCGCGGGCGTGCTCAACGTGCTGCACGGCGACAAGGTGGCCGTCGACGGGCTGCTGGAGCACCCCACGGTGAAGGCGGTGTCGTTCGTCGGCTCGACGCCGGTGGCGCGCTACGTCTACGAGACCGGAACCCGCAACGGCAAACGGGTGCAGGCACTGGGCGGGGCGAAGAACCACATGGTGGTGCTGCCCGACGCCGACCTCGACCTGGCGGCCGACGCCGCCGTGTCGGCCGGGTTCGGCTCGGCGGGGGAGCGGTGCATGGCCGTGTCGGTCGTGGTGGCCGTCGACCCGGTCGGCGACGAGCTGGTCGCCAGGATCGCCGAGCGGATGGGCAGGCTGCGGGTCGGCGACGGCAGGCGGGAGTCGTCGGAGATGGGCCCGCTGGTGACCGCCGCGCACCGCGCCCGGGTTGAGTCCTATGTGGACGCCGGGGCGAGCGCGGGCGCGACGCTGGTGGTGGACGGCCGCGAGGTCACCGTCGACGGCGCGGACGGCGGCTTCTGGCTGGGGCCGACGCTGTTCGACCACGTCGGCACGGACATGCCGGTCTACACCGACGAGATCTTCGGCCCGGTGCTGTCGGTGGTGCGCACGCCCAGCTACGACGCCGCGCTGGACCTGGTCAACGCCAACGCCTACGGCAACGGCACGGCGATCTTCACCTGCGACGGCGGGGCCGCGCGGCGGTTCCAGAACGAGGTCGAGGTCGGCATGGTGGGCGTCAACGTGCCGATCCCGGTGCCGGTCGGCTACTACTCGTTCGGCGGCTGGAAGGACTCGCTGTTCGGCGACACCCACGCCTACGGCCCGGAAGGCCTGCACTTCTTCACCAGGACGAAGGTGGTCACCTCCCGCTGGCTCGACCCCAGCCATGGCGGAGTGAATCTGGGCTTCCCGCGCAACACCTGACCGGGTGAACGTGGGAGCAAGGGAGCTTTACTCTCGTCTTAGGGTAGTAAAGCTCCCTTGCTCCTTTACGGAAGTGGCGCGTGGGGCTCACGGGACTCATGTGACTGCTGAGGCGGTTCGCGGCGGCGGGTGTCCTGGGCCCGTTCCGGTCCCATCGGGCACGCTCCGTAGCCGGATTCGCCACGTTCGAGATAACCCATCGCGCCGCCGGCGGAACCGGCCGCACAACTCGCCGCGCACCCGCACCGGCCGCGGGCCATTAAGCTGGACACCGGACGCGGAGCGGACGGGAGGTGCCACGGTGGCCAACACGGAAGAGCGGCGGTTCGAGGTCCTGCGGGCGATCGTCGCCGACTACGTGTCCCATCAGGAGCCGGTGGGCTCCAAGGCCATCGTCGACCGGCACAACCTCGGTGTGTCCAGCGCCACAGTCCGCAACGACATGGCGGCGCTGGAGGAGGAGGGCTACATCACCCAGCCCCACACCAGCGCCGGCCGCATCCCCACCGACAAGGGCTACCGGGTCTTCGTCGACCGGCTGTCCGAGATCAAGCCGCTGTCCGGCGCCGAGCGCAGGGCCATCACCCAGTTCCTCGACGGCGCCCTCGACATCGACGACGTGCTGCGCCGCTCCGTCCGGCTGCTCGCGCAGCTGACCAGGCAGGTCGCCGTCATCCAGTACCCGATGCTCGCCAACGCCTCGGTGCGCCACCTCGAAGTGGTCCCGCTGACCCCGGCCCGGCTCATGCTCGTGCTCATCACCGACACCGGCCGCGTCGACCAGCGCACCGTCGACCTCGGCGACGTCATCACCGAGGACCAGGTCGCCCGGCTGCGCTCGGTGCTCAACTCGGCACTCGGCGGGCGCAGGCTGACCGAAGCCGCGGCCGAGGTCGCCGAACTGCCCGACCAGGCCCCGGCCGACCTGCGCGGCATGCTCACCAGGGTCGCCACCGTGCTCGTCGAGTCGCTGGTCGAACACCCGGAGGAACGGCTGGTCCTCGGCGGCACCGCCAACCTCACCCGCAACGCCGCCGACTTCCCCGGATCGCTGCGGCAGGTGCTCGAAGCGCTGGAGGAACAGGTCGTCGTTCTCAAGCTGCTCGCGGCCGCACGCAACCCCGGTGCCGTCACCGTGCGCATCGGTGAGGAAAATGAGGACGAGCAGATGCGCAGTACCTCGGTCGTGTCGATCGGGTACGGAGGCAACGACACGTTGCTCGGCGGGATGGGGATCGTCGGGCCGACTCGGATGGACTACCCGAGCACCATCGCTGCGGTGCGCGCGGTCGCCAACTACGTCGGCCAGATCCTCTCCGGCCGGTAGCGGCTTTCACAGGAGGACGGGCGAGACGGTGGCACGGGACTACTACGGCATTCTCGGGGTGGCGAAGAACGCGACCGATCAGGAGATCAAGCGCGCGTACCGCAAGCTGGCCCGCGAACTGCACCCCGACGTCAACCCCGCCGAGGACGCGCGCAGCCGCTTCGCCGAGGTCACCACGGCCTACGAGGTGCTGTCCGACCCGCAGAAACGCAAGATCGTCGACCTCGGCGGCGACCCGATGGACAACGGCGCGAGTGCCGGTGCCGGGCGCGACCCGTTCGCCGGCTTCGGCGGCCTCGGCGACATCATGGACGCCTTCTTCGGCGCCGCGGGCGGCGGCGGACGCGGGCGTGGCCCGCGCAGCCGCGTGCAGCCCGGCGCCGACGCCCTCATCCGCATCGGCCTCACCCTCGAGGAGTGCGCGACCGGCGTCGACAAGGAACTGACCGTCGACACCGCCGTCGTCTGCGACCTGTGCCACGGCGCGGGCACCGCCGAGGGCGGCAAGGTCGTCACCTGCGACACCTGCGGCGGCCAGGGCGAGGTCCAGTCGGTGCAGCGCTCGTTCCTCGGCCAGGTCGTCACCGCGCGGCCCTGCCCGGTGTGCCGGGGCTTCGGCGAGGTCATCACCGACCCGTGCCGCCAGTGCGCGGGCGAGGGCCGCGTGCGGTCCCGCCGCACGATCACCGCGAAGATCCCCGCCGGCGTCGGCGACGGCATGCGCATCCGGCTGTCCGGACAGGGCGAGGTCGGCCCGGGCGGCGGCCCGGCAGGCGACCTGTACGTCGAGGTCGACGAGGCCCCGCACGACCTGTTCGTCCGGCAGGGCAGCGACCTGCACTGCAACCTGCGCATCCCGATGACCACCGCGGCGCTCGGCGCCACCCTGCCGCTGGACACGCTGATCGACGGCGAGCAGGACCTGGAGATCGACCCGGGCACCCAGCCCGGCACCGAACTGCTCCTGCCCGGCAAGGGAATGCCGCGCCTGCGTTCCTCCGGCCGCGTCGACGGCCGCGGCGACCTGCACGTCCACATCGACGTCGTCGTCCCCACCAAACTCGACGAGGGACAGCGCGACCTGCTGCGCCAGCTCGCCGAGCGCCGCGGCGAGGAACTGCCCAGCCTCGCCGGCAACGGCAGCAAGCACGGCGGGCTGTTCGCCAAGCTGCGCTCCCGCAGCCACCGGTGAGCGGCACCACGCCACCGGTCTTCCTGGTCGACCGGCTGCCCGCCGGCGAGACCACCGTGCTCGACGGCGACGAGGCCCGCCACGCCGCCACCGTGCGCAGGCTGCGCCCGGGGGAGACCCTCGTGCTCACCGACGGCGCCGGTGAACTCGCCGAATGCGTCGTCGACACCGTCCGTCCCGGCCGCGACGCCACCCTCGGCCTCACCGTCGGCCGCCGCTGGCACGAGGCCCGGCCCGAACCCCAGGTCGTGCTCGCGCAGGGCCTGATCAAGGGCGACCGCGGCGAACTCGCCGTCGAACTGGCCACCGAAGCGGGCGTCGACGCCGTACTGCCCTGGCAGGCAAGCCGCAGCATCGCCCGCTGGGACGACGGCCCACGCGGCGACAAGGCACTGGCCCGGTGGCGGGCCACCGCCCGCGCCGCCGCCAAACAGGCCCGCCGCGGCCGGCTGCCCGAGGTCAGCCCGCCGGTCGGCACAGCGGGCCTGGCCGACCGCGTCCGCGCCGCCGCCGCGGCCCTGGTCCTCGACGCCACCGCGGACACCCGCCTCGCGGACGCCGAACTGCCCCGGTCCGGCGAACTCGTCCTCGTCGTCGGCCCGGAAGGCGGCATCACCGCCGACGAACTGCGCACCCTCACCGAAGCCGGCGCCCGGCCGGTCCGGCTCGGCCCCACCGTGTTGCGGGCATCCACGGCCGGCGCGGTGGCGTTGGGTGCACTCGGCGCAATAACCGACCGCTGGTCGTAAAAATGGCTGTGCCGGTGGCGCAACCCCATTGACAACCGTTACTGTGGTTAACCAAGGCAGCACACACGGTTTCCCTAGGAACAGAGCCCGAGTGCTGATGTCCCCGCCGGACACCTCCCCCCTCGGTCCGGCGGAGCCGCGGCAGCGGTGGAGCGACCCCCAGGCTTCACCGCGCCGCGGCGTCTACTCGGTGGCTGCGCCACCTTCGCTCCCCGCGGTTCCGCGTCGTCTCTGGGGGCCGAGCCCCCAGACCCCCACGGTGCGTGCTCCTCGTCCTGACTGCGTGGTCGCGTCGTGCGTTGACCAGCGTGGGCTTTGCTCGGGCCTGGCGGCCCTCGCTCGCCGTGGGGGCGTTGCTCGGGCCTGGGGGCCCTCGCTCGCCGGGACGTTCCCACCCACTCACCCGCGCGGCCCCGGTTCCAAGCACGTGAAGGCCACCTTCATTACGTGTCACGTGGTGAAGGTGGCCTTCACGTGCCGTGAAGGGGCTTGGTGAGGGCACTAGGGTGGGCGCCATGAGTGACGCGGACGAGTTGTTCCTCAAGATCATCGCGCGGGAGATCCCGGCGGAGATCGTGCACGAGACCGAGACCACCCTGGCGTTCCGGGACATCGCGCCACAGGCCAGGGTGCACGTGCTGGTCGTGCCCAAGACGCGGTACCGCAACCTCGCCGAGCTGGCCGCCGCCGACCCGCAGCTGCTCGCCGACGTCGTCGCCACCTGCGCCACCGTCGCCGAGAAGGAAGGCATCACCGGGTCCGGCTACCGGGTGGTCTTCAACACCGACAGCGACGCCGGGCAGACGGTCTTCCACGTCCACGCGCACGTCCTCGGTGGTGAGCCGCTCGCCCACTTCGGCGGGCCCGGCAGGTAACCACCTGCGCCGCACGCACCCCACCCGCTAGCATCGAAGGCGTCCAGACGTACCCGAGAAGCAGCAGAAAGCAGGCCCGAGGCTCAGTGGCCGGTACCGCACAGGGCGGAGCAGCCCGATCCGACGTCCCGCCGGACGTCCCCCAGCCCGACTCCACACCCGGCACCGCTCAGGCCGCACAGTCCCGGTTCCCCATCCCGGACGCCGCCGTGCTCACGCTGCTCGGGTCACGCGACGAGAACCTGCGGGTCGCCGAGGAACTCCTCGCCGCCGACGTCCACGTCCGCGGCAACGAGGTCACCCTCACCGGCGTCCCCGCCGACGTCGCCTTCGCCGAGCGGGTCTTCGCCGAGCTGGTCACCCTCGCCGGACGCGGCCAGCAGGTCGGGCCGGACACCGTGCGGCGCACCATCGGCATGCTGTCCTCCGGCGGCGCCGAGTCGCCCGCCGACGTGCTCAGCCTGGACATCCTGTCCCGCCGCGGCCGCACCATCCGGCCCAAGACGCTGAACCAGAAGAAGTACGTCGACGCCATCGACAAGCACACCGTCGTCTTCGGCATCGGCCCCGCCGGCACCGGCAAGACCTACCTGGCCATGGCCAAGGCCGTGCAGGCACTGCAGGCCAAGCAGGTCACCCGGATCGTGCTCACCCGCCCGGCCGTCGAGGCCGGCGAGCGGCTGGGCTACCTGCCCGGCACGCTCAACGAGAAGATCGACCCCTACCTGCGCCCGCTCTACGACGCGCTGCACGACATGGTCGACCCCGAGTCCATCCCGCGGCTCACCCAGGCCGGGACCATCGAGATCGCGCCGCTGGCCTACATGCGCGGCCGCACCCTCAACGATGCGTTCATCATCCTCGACGAGGCGCAGAACACCACGCCGGAACAGATGAAGATGTTCCTCACCCGCCTCGGGTTCGGCTCCAAGATCGTCGTCACCGGCGACATCACCCAGGTCGACCTGCCCAGCGGCCAGCGCAGCGGCCTGCGGGTCGTGCGTGACATCCTCGACGGCGTCGAGGACCTGCACTTCGCCACCCTGACCAGCCAGGACGTGGTGCGGCACAAGCTGGTCGGCGACATCGTCGACGCCTACGAGAAGTGGCAGGCCGCCCAGGACGCCGAGCCGGCCAACGGCTGGAAGGGCCGTCGGTGAGCATCGAGATCGCCAACGAGTCCGGCGTCGGCGTCGACGAGGCGTCGATCGTGTCCGCCGCCCGCTTCGCGCTGGACAAGATGGAGGTCAGCCCGCTGGCCGAGCTGTCGGTCCTGCTGGTCACCCTCGACGTCATGGAGGACCTGCACGAACGGTGGATGGACCTGCCCGGCCCCACCGACGTCATGGCCTTCCCCATGGACGAGCTGGAATCCACCCGGCGCCCGGACGCCGCCGACGCCTCGCCCGCGCTGCTCGGTGACATCGTGCTGTGCCCGGCCTTCGCCAGGGACCAGGCCCGCACCGCGGGCCACACCCTCATGGACGAACTGCACCTGCTCACCGTCCACGGCGTGCTGCACCTGCTCGGCTACGACCACGCCGAACCGGCCGAGGAGAAGGAGATGTTCGGCCTGCAGAAGCGCATCCTTGGCGAGTTCCGTGCCGCGACCGCGGCCGTCCAGCGGCAGAACGCCCAGCGCAGCGCCGACGACCGCGTCCTGGGCACCGCAGGCCTCGACAGCGCCACGGACGACCCCGGCACAGCCGGCTGACCATGTCCGGCTCCACCGGCCTGCTCGTCCTCGCCGTCACCCTCGTCCTGCTCGGCGGCCTGTTCGCCGCGGCCGACGCCGCCGTCAGCGCGGTCTCGCTGGCCAGGGCCGAAGGCCTGGTCCGGCTCGGCCGCACCGGCGCCCGCCAGCTCGTCGCCGTCATCGGCGAACGCCGCAGGCACATCAACCTGCTGCTCCTGCTGCGGCTGGGCTGCGAGGTGACCTCGACGGTCCTGGTCACCATCGTCTTCCTGCGCTGGATCCAGCCGGTCGCGCTGGCCGTGCTCGTCGCCGGTGTGGTCATGGTCGTCGTCAGCTACGTCATCGTCGGCGTCGGCCCGCGCACCATCGGCCGCCAGCACCCCTACCGGGTCGGCACGCTGCTCGCCGGACCGGTCCGTGTGCTCGGCACCGTGCTCGGCCCGCTCAGCCGCCTGCTGATCCTGCTGGGCAACGCCATCACCCCCGGCAAGGGCTTCCGCGAAGGCCCGTTCACCACCGAGGTCGAGCTGCGGGAACTGGTCGACCTCGCCCAGGAACGCGGCGTCGTCGAGGACTCCGAGCGGGAGATGATCCACTCCGTGTTCGAGCTGGGCGACACCGTCGCCCGCGAGGTCATGGTCCCGCGCACCGAGATCGTCTGGATCGAACGGGACAAGACCGTGCGCCAGGCGCTGGCCCTGTCGCTGCGCAGCGGGTTCTCCCGGCTGCCGGTGATCGACGAGTCCGTCGACGACATCGTCGGCGTGGTCAACATCAAGGACCTCGCCAGCGCCGCCATGCAGCAGGACGGGCCCGCCCGCCAGGTCGGCGAGCTGATGAACGAGGCCGGCTTCGTCCCCGACTCCAAACGGCTCGACGAGCTGCTGCGGGAAATGCAGCTGTCCCGCAACCACATGGCCGTCGCCGTCGACGAGTACGGCGGCACCGCCGGCCTGCTCACCATCGAGGACATCCTCGAGGAGATCGTCGGCGAGATCACCGACGAGTCCGACACCGAGGAACGCCCGCCCGTCGAGTACCTCGACGACCGGTCCGTCCGGGTGTCCGCGCGGCTCGGCGTGGACGACCTCGGCGAACTGTTCGGACTGGAACTGGACGACCACGACGTCGAGACCGTCGGCGGCCTGCTCGCTCAGCGCCTCGGCCGGGTACCGCTGCCCGGCGCGGAAGCCGAGGTCGCCGGGCTGCGGCTGCACGCCGAAGGCGGCAAGGACCGGCGCGGCCGCATGCGCATCACCACCGTCGTCGTCCGGGCCGACGACGAACGCCTCGCCGGCAGGCGCCTGCGGGTGCCCCGGCCGGACAACACCGACGAACGGAGCGTGGAACATGCCTGAACCCCTGGACGCCGAGGACGAGAAGCTGGTCATCCTGGCCCGCTCGGCACGCGCCCGCACCGGCGCCGAGGAGGGCGCCGCCGTCCGCGACACCGACGGCCGCACCTACGCCGCCGCCACCGTCGACCTGCCCTCGCTCAAGCTCACCGCGCTGCAGGCCGCCGTCGCCGCGGCCGTGTCCAGCGGGGCCGAGGGCCTGGAGGCCGCCGCCGTCGTCGGTGCCGAGCCGGTGTTCCGCGAGGCGTCCGTGCACGCCGTGCGTGACCTCTCCGACCGCGCCCCCGTCTACCGCGCCGACCCCGGTGGCACCGTCCAGGAGGTCCTGCGCTGAGCCGCCGGGCACCGGTACGTGAGAATGCACCGATGAGCACCACGCACCGCTCCGGGTTCGCCTGCTTCGTCGGCCGTCCCAACGCCGGCAAGTCGACGCTGACCAACGCCCTCGTCGGCACCAAGGTCGCGATCACGTCGAGCAAGCCCCAGACCACCCGGCACGCGGTCCGCGGCATCGTCCACCGGCCCGACGCCCAGCTGGTCATTGTGGACACTCCTGGCCTGCACCGGCCCCGCACGCTGCTCGGCCAGCGGCTCAACGACATCGTGCACTCGACCTGGTCCGAAGTGGACGTCGTCGGGTTCTGCGTGCCGGCCAACGAGAAGATCGGCCCCGGTGACCGGTTCATCGCCGGTGAGCTGGCCAAGATCGCGCGGCGGACCCCGGTGGTCGGCGTGGTCACCAAAACCGACCTGGTGCCCCCGGACGCGGTCGCCGCGCAGCTGCTGGCCCTGCAGGAGGTCATGGAGTTCGCCGACCTGGTTCCGGTGTCGGCCGTCGACGGCTTCCAGGTCGGCACCGTGGCCGACCTGCTGGTCGGCAAGCTGCCCGAGGGCCCGCCGCTCTACCCCGACGGCGAGCTGACCGACGAGCCGGAGCAGACACTGGTGGCCGAGCTGATCCGCGAGGCCGCGCTGGAAGGCGTCCGCGACGAGCTGCCGCACTCGATCGCGGTCACCGTCGAGGAGATGCTGCCCCGCGAGGGCCGCGACGATCTGGTGGACGTGCACGCACTGCTCTACGTCGAGCGGCCCAGCCAGAAGGGGATCATCCTCGGGCACCAGGGGCAGCGGCTGCGGCAGGTCGGCGCCGAGGCGCGCAGGCAGATCGAGGCGCTGCTGGGCAGCAAGGTCTACCTCGACCTGCACATCAAGGTGGCCAAGGACTGGCAGCGCGACCCGAAGCAGCTCCGCCGTCTGGGCTTCTAGGCGGTTCGCCCGTGCGGGTGCCAGGTCCTGGGTTAGGGTCTGGGCGGCTCAGCAGCAACAGGGGAGACGCACGTGACCGACCCATACGGCGGCAACTACGGGCAGTACGGCCCGGGCACGGGTGGCTATCCGCAGTACCCCTACGGCGGGCCACCGCAGGGGCCGCCTCCGGAGAACAACCTGGTCTGGGCGATCCTGTCCACCGTGATGTGCTGTCCGCCGCTGGGCATCGTGGCGATCGTCAAGGCCAGCGAGGTCAACGGCCTCTGGGCGCAGGGGCAGTTCGAGGCGGCGCACCGGGCGGCGGACGCGGCCAAGAAGTGGTCGATCTGGTCGGCCCTCAGCCTGGTCATCTTCGCCCTGCTCTATCTGCTGTTCATCGTGTTCATGATCTTCGTGATCGGCGGCGTGACATGGAGCCAGCTCGTCCCGTGACCGTTACCCACCCCGTCTACACCGGTGCCCCGGCAGCCGACTGGCGCGGCCGGCTGCGCCGGATCGGCCCCGTCGTGGCGCTGGCCGCCGGCGGTGCGGCCTGCTGCGGGTTCGTGCTGTGGGCCGACCCCACGACACCCGGTGGCCTGCTGCCGCCCTGTCCCACCAAGACGCTCACCGGCATCATCTGCCCAGGCTGCGGCGGTACCCGCATGATGTACAGCCTGCTCCGCGGCGACCTGCCGGCAGCCCTGCACTACAACGCCGTGTCGCTGGTGTTCGTGCTGCTGTTCTGCTGGAGTATTGCCGCGTGGGCGGTTGGCCGCTGGCGGGGCAGACCGGTGAACAGCTGGCTGCACTGGCGGTGGACGCCGTTGATCTGCGCCGTCGTACTCGGCGGCTGGTTCATCGTGCGGAATCTGCCGTTCCCGCCGTTCGACACACTGTACGTCTGACGCTTTCCGACGAGGGGAATTTCGTTGAGCAACCCGACCGGTCCGCAGGATCAGCCGGAACCGACCACCCGCATTCCGCCGCCCCCGGCGCCTGGTACGCCCGACGGGGCGACCCAGCGAGTCGGCTCCGGCGCGTTCGCCGAGGCCGAAGCCACCCAGGTCGTGCGTCCCCCCGCCGGTGGGCAGCCCGCGGACGGCCCGACGCAGCGCGTCACGCCGGAGGCGATGCCCGGACAGCAGGGGCCGCCCCAGTCCGGACCGGTACCCCAGGCGCAGCAGCCTGCGTCGGCCCCGCCGAACCCGTTCGCGCCCCAGCCCGGGGCCCAGCCGCCGTCGGCGCCGTTCCCCGCGCAGCCCGCGCCGGTGCCCCAGGCCCAGCCCGCTCCGCCGCAGCAGCCCGGGCAGCCCCCGGCCAACCCGTTCGGCCAGCCCGGCCAGCAGGCGCCGGCTAACCCGTTCGGCGGGCAGCCCGGTGGCGCGCCGCCGTTCGGCGCCAGCCCGTTCCCCGGCCAGGCCGCCCCCGCCGGCGGGCAGCAGCTGGCCCACTGGGGCCAGCGGGTCGGTGCCTACCTGATCGACATGGGACCGATGCTGGCGCTGGTCCTGATCGGCGGGCTGGTGATGTTCGCCAGCATCACCTTCGGCACCATCCTCATGGTGCTGGGCTGGCTGGGCGGGATCGCCTGGAACATCTTCAACAGGTGGATCCAGGCAGGCAACACCGGCCAGTCGCTGGGCAAGAAGATGGTCGGGATCAAGCTCGTCGGCGAGCAGACCGGCCAGCCGATCGGCGCCGGGCAGGCGTTCCTGCGCGACCTGTGCCACGCCCTGGACAACGCGGCCTGCAGCATCGGCTACCTGTGGCCGCTGTGGGACGAGAAGAGCCAGACGTTCGCTGACAAGATCCTCAAGACCGTCGTCGTCGTGGTGCCGAAGACCGGCATGCCGCCCGGCCCCGGATTCGGCCAGCAGCAGCCGTACGGCGCCATGGGCCAGCAGCCCGGTTTCGGTCAGTCACCGCCCGCGCCGTTCCAGTGAGTACCCGGCGGGGTGGAACGTTCCGCCCCGCCGTCTCGTCTCAGCCGGTGGCGTGTGCGATCACCCGACCGAGTACGCTCCCGCCGACCGACCTGGTCGGCCGGAACAGCTAGTTTTGTTCATCGACTTTCGCAGGTAGCAGAAGTGGGGGAACCCCAGTGACCAATCCGTATGGCCAGCCGGGTTACGGGCAGCAGCCCTATGGCCAGCAGCCGCCGCAGCAGCCCGGTTACGGCCCGCCGTCCGGCGCCATGCCCGCCCCCTACGGGCAGCCGTCGCCGCCGTACGGCCAGCCGGCGTACGGCGCACCCGGTGGTGGCCCCGGAATGCCGGGCGGTGGCGACATCAACTCGATCCCCGACTACAAGGGCTGGGCGATCGCGTCGCTGTTCCTGGGCGGGCTGATCCTCGGGATCTTCGCGATCATGAAGTCCAACGAGGTCGGCACGTACAAGATGCAGGGCAACTACCCGATGGCCGAGCAGGCGTCGCGGACGACGAAGACGATCTGCCTGATCTCCAGCATCCTCGGCGGTATCGGTTGTGTCCTGGGGCTGATCCTGATCATCCTGGCCGCCAGCGGCGCCATCTGGGCCAGCTCCTACGACCCCTGTGATTACTCCAGCTACTGCTGATAGTGCGACGATGGTGTCGTGAGCCTGTATCGCGACACCGGGGTGGTGCTGCGCACGCACAAGCTGGGTGAGGCCGACCGGATCATCACCCTGCTGACCCGGCGGCACGGCAAGGTTCGGGCCGTCGCCAAGGGCGTGCGCCGCACCGGCTCCCGGTTCGGGGCCCGGCTGGAGCCGTTCGGCCACGTCGACGTCCAGTTCTACACCGGCCGCACGCTCGACGTCGTCACGCAGGTCCAGACCGTCGACGCGTTCGCGCTGCCGATCGTGGCCGACTACCAGGCCTACACCGCGGCCAGCGCGATCGCCGAGACCGCCGACCGGCTCACCGCCGAGGAGGGTGAGCCGGCGCTGAAGCTGTACCTGCTGGTCACCGGGGCGCTGCGGGCGCTGGCCGGTGGCGAGCGGGAGTCCGCGCTGGTGCTGGACGCTTTCCTGCTGCGGGCGATGGCGTTCGCCGGCTGGGCGCCTGCCATCAGCGAGTGCGCCCGCTGCGGCGACCCCGGTCCGCACCGGGCGTTCAACGTCGCGGCCGGTGGCGCGCTGTGTGCCCGGTGCCGGGTGGCGGGCTGCGTGCTGCCCTCACCCGAGGTGTTCGGTCTGCTGGCGGCGTTGCTGCACGGCGACTGGGCCGAGGCGGAGACGTCGACCGCGGCCGTGCGCCGCGACACCAGCGGCCTGGTCGCCGCCCATCTGCAGTACCACCTGGAGCGGCAGCTGCGGTCGCTACCGCTGGTGGACCGGCGGGCGCGGGAGACGCGGGAAGTAGGGTCGGCCGCGACGGTGACGGTCGACAGCGAGGAGTAGTGGTGCTGCGCAGGGGACGTGAGAAGGCGGCGCCGGCGACGGTGCGTCCGCCCGATCCTCACCCGTCGGGTGCGACGCCGCCCGCCATCCCGGCGGAGCTGGTGCCCCGGCACGTGGCCCTGGTGATGGACGGCAACGGCCGCTGGGCCAACCGCAGGGGCCTGCCGCGCACCGAGGGACACAAGCGTGGCGAGGCGGTGATGATCGACGTCGCCAGCGGCGCCGTCGAGCTGGGCATCAAGTGGCTGTCGGTGTACGCGTTCTCCACCGAGAACTGGAAGCGCAGCCCGGAGGAGATCCGGTTCCTGATGGGCTTTCACCGCGAGACCATCCGCAGGCAGGTCGACTACCTCGGCTCGATCGGCGTGCGCATCCGGTGGGCGGGCCGCAGCCCGCGGCTGTGGCGCAGCGTCATCAAGGAGCTGCAGGACGCCGAGGAGAAGACGAAGCACAACACGGTCATGAACATGACCATGTGCGTCAACTACGGCGGGCGGGCCGAGATCGGCGACGCCGCCAGGCGGATCGCGCAGCTCGCCGCCGAGGGCAAGATCAACCCGGACAAGGTGGACGAACGCACCCTGGCCCGCTACCTCTACCAGCCGGAGATGCCGGACGTGGACCTGTTCCTGCGGCCCAGCGGGGAGCTGCGGACGTCGAACTTCCTGCCCTGGCAGTCGGCCTACGCCGAGTTCGTCTTCCAGGACACCCTGTTCCCCGACTTCGACCGGCGGCGGCTGTGGGAGGCGTGCCTGGAGTACGCCAAGCGCGACCGCCGGTTCGGCGGCGCGGTGGACGCGGCGGGGGAGGGCGCGTGAGCGAGGCCCAGGACACCGGCGCGCTGCTCACCCACGCTGCCGAGGCGCTGGAGCGCTACCTCGACGTCAGGGTGGACGACGACGGGACGCTGACGTTCTCCCACGGCGGGGTGCCCTGCGTGGTCCAGGCGACCCAGCTGGCGGAGGGGCTGACCGTGCTCAGCCTGACCTGCGTGGTCGCCTGGGACCTGCCCGACGACCCCGCGCTGGCCGCAGGAGCGGCCGAGCGGGCCGGGCAGGGACTGTTCGGCACCCTCGGCGTCGTGCGGACCGAGAACGGGCTGGACGTGACGCTGCGCTACGCGTTCCCCGCGGCCGGGATGACGACGGCGGCGCTGGGAACGCTGCTGATGCTGGTCATCTCGACCGCGTCGGGTCTGCGAACGGACCTCTTGGAGACTCCGGCCGACTGAACTGTCGGTGGTTGGTGCATCATCGGCCAGGTGGAAACGGTTGCCGATAGCCCACCGCGTCGCCGCTGGCGGATCACCTCCATCGAGGTGCTCTGCGGTGTCCTGCTGATCGCGATCCTGGGACAGGCGTGGCTGCAGGACGTGCTGGACGTTCCCGCGCTGCGGACCGGGTCGACGGTGTTCGTCGCGGTGTGCGTGCAGGCGCTGCCGTTCCTCGTGCTCGGCGTGCTGATCAGCGGTGCGATCGCGGCGTTCGTGCCGGCCAGGGTGCTGCGCCGGGTGCTGCCGCGTAACGAGGGCGCGGCCGTCGGCGTGGCCGGACTCGCCGGGGTGGCGCTGCCCGGCTGCGAGTGCGCGTCGGTTCCGGTGGCCCGCAGGCTGATGGGCCAGGGTGTGGCACCCGGTGTGGCGCTGACGTTCCTGCTCGCCGCGCCCGCGGTGAACCCGGTTGTGCTGGTGGCCACGGCGGTGGCCTTCCCCGGTCAGCCGGGCATGGTGCTGGCCCGGTTCCTCGGCTCGCTGGGCACGGCGATGGTGATGGGCTGGCTGTGGGTCCGGTTCGGCAAGGCGGAGTGGATCGCCGAGCGTGCGCTGCGGCGGCTGCCCGACAGCGAGCCGGGGTCGCGGTGGCGCACGTTCACCGAGACGGCCCGCGCCGACCTGGTCGAGGCGGGCGGTTTCCTGGTGCTGGGCGCGTTGATCTCGGCCGCGCTCGGCGTCCTGGTGCCCGCCGAGTGGTTCGGCGCGCTGGGCGACCAGATCGTGCTCGGGGTGCTGGTGATGGCGGTGCTGGCCGTGGTGCTGGCGCTGTGCAGTGAGGCCGACGCGTTCGTCGCGGCGTCGCTGACGGCCTTGCCGCTGCTGCCGAAGCTGGTGTTCCTCGTCGTCGGGCCCGCCGTGGACGTGAAGCTGTTCGCGCTGCAGGCGGGCACGTTCGGGCGCTCGTTCGCGTTGCGGTTCGCGCCGGTGACGTTCGTGGTCGCGGTGGCGTGTGCGGTGCTGGCCGGGGCGGTGGTGCTCTGATGCGCAGGGAGACGCAAAACATCCTGTTGCTGCTGCTCGGCGGTGCGCTGCTGAAGATCGCGATCAACGGCGACTACCTACGTTACGTCAAGCCGGCGCAGCAGCCGTGGATCATCGCCGCCGGTGCGGTGATGGTGCTGCTCGGTGTGCTGGCGATGGGCCGCGACCTGCTGGCGGCACGGCGTGGCCGGGCCCGGTCCGGCGGGCACGCCGAGCACGCCGGGCACGCGCACCCGGCGCGGTCGGCGTGGCTGCTCGTGCTGCCGGTGCTGGCCGTGTTCCTGGTGGCGCCGCCCGCGCTGGGGTCGGACTCGGTGACCCGCACGCAGGCCAGGGCGCCGCAGGGCGCGGTCCGCGACGCGTCGGCGTTCCCGCCGCTGCCCGAGGGGCCGGTGGTCCCGCTGACGGTGACCGAGTTCGTCACCAGAGCGGGCTGGGACGGCAACGGCTCGCTGAACGGGCGGACGGTGTCGCTGACCGGGTTCGTCGTGCACGAGCAGGGGTCGACACTGCTGGCCAGGATGGTGATCGGCTGCTGCGCGGCCGACGCCTACCCGGTCACCGTGCGCGTGACCGGCGGCACCGGTGCCGTGGCCGGGCTGCCCGCCGACACCTGGATCGAGGTGACCGGCCAGGTGGTCCCCGGCTCGGCGACCACCGCCAACGGCTACACGCCCGACCTCACCCTGGCCACGGCCCGCCGCGTCCAGGCTCCCCAGGACCCCTACGAGTACTAGCCGCCCGATCCCGCCCGCAGCACGTGAAGGCCACCTTCATCAGGTGAGACGGCAGGAACTAGGCCTTCACCCGGCCCTACAGGTCCCAGCCGCACCAGGCGTCACAACCGCATCACCGGTCACCCCGCCACCTCACGACAGGAGAGCCGGGTCCACATCCTGAGTTCTGCGCTCAGGACCGCGAGTTCCGCCGTCCGGCGGTCACGAAATGTGGCGGGAACCCCGGGCGTCAGGACGACGCGAGCTTGCGCTCACAGGTGGCGCAGGTGCCCATGATCTCCACGGTGTGGCTCACGTCGGAGAAGCCGTTCTCCGCCGCCACCTTGTCGGCCCAGCGCTCCACGGCCGGGCCCTCCACCTCGACGGTGAACCCGCAGTGCCGGCACACCAGGTGATGGTGGTGGTGCGACGAGCAGCGCCGGTAGATGGCCTCGCCCGAGTCGGTGCGCAGGACGTCGATCTCACCGGCCTCCGACAGCGACTGCAGCGTCCGGTACACCGTGGTCAGGCCGATGCCCTCACCACGTTTGCGCAGCTCGTCGTGCAGTTCCTGGGCCGAGCGGAAGTCGTCGGTGTCGTCGAGCAGCTCGACGACGGCCGCGCGCTGCTTGGTGGCCCGCCGTCCCGGCAGCGGAGCCGGCCCTCGGGTGGTAACGCTCACTGATGCCTGCCCTCCTGCACGTGTTCCACGGCGTCCACGACGATGTGGGCCAGGTGGTCGTCGACGAGGCGGTACACCACCTCGCGCCCCCGCCGTTCGCCGTGTACGACCCCGGCCGCCTTCAGCACCCGCAGGTGCTGGCTGATCAGCGGCTGCGCGACGCCCAGCGCCTCCACGAGCTCGTGCACGCACCGGTCGGCCTCGTGCAACTGCAACACGATCGAGATCCGCACCGGCGCGGCGAGCGCCCGCAGCAGCTCACCGGCCTCGGTCAGCGTGTCCGCGGTGTGCACCGGCGCGTGCGGCGACGCGGGCCGCGCGGGGGAGTGCACCTGCTGGTCGGGCTCGTCGGGCAGCCCCGAGGGCACCGCGTCCGAGCTCACCGTCGACATCGCACAACTCCAGCCTGCTCCGGGGTATACCCCACCATCCTAGTGGTCCCCCGGACCACACAGCGTCACGCGGATGCAGCAGCGGCGTGACTTGACCCCCGGGATGTGTGAGAGTTTCATTTCCGCCGCGTGTGGTGCGAACCACTCGCGGGTTCGTTGCGGACAGGGGTTCGAGGAGAGATGACGACGAGGTTGCTCGCCGCCGCGGCGGTTTCGGTGACGGCTCTGCTGGCCCTTCCCGGCGCGTCGGCGGCCCAGACGCCGGTCGACGAACGCACCGGGCCGGTGTCGTTCGCCAACGCCATCGCCGTCAGAGTCGGAGAGGGACCCCAGGCCGGAACGGTCATCACCGAGACGCAGAAGTCGCCCACCACCCCCGGCCAGTCCCGGCTCACCCCCAGCCGCAACCTGGTGCCCCGCGACGCGGGCGAGCGCAAGGCGCTCGGCGAGAACTACCTCGTCCACCTCGGCCAGTTCGCCGCGCCCGGCCCCTACCCGGACGGTGTCGGCAGCCGCGCCCACGCCGTGACCGCCGCGCTGCGCCAGGACACCGTGCCGGCCGCCGTCGCCGAGACCAACTACGCCCTGCAGGACCAGGCCATCGGCGGTGACCGGCCGATCGACAACACCGTCCTGGCGATGCAGCGCGCCCGCACCTCGGTCGAGTGCGCCCGGCCCGGTGCGCTGACCGCGTCGTCGACCGTCGACCGGCTCTGGGTACGCACCGACACCGGCCTCGACCAGGTCTCGGTGCCCGAGGGCAGTACGCCGCTGTCGCTGAAAGGCCTGCCGTTCGGCCCGCCGACGGCCGTGCCCGGCATCGACAAGGACAAGACCACCTCCGACCTCACCATCCGCCGCGTCACCCGGTTCGACGAACTGCTGCGGCAAGACCAGTGGCGGGCGGGCGACGCCACCGCCGTCGGCGGGTGGCTGGTCGAGATCGTCAGCCACGTCGTGCGCGGCGACGGCCAGACCGCCGACGTGAAGACCCGCATGGTCCTGGGCGGGGTGAGCTGCTCGGTGCCGAAGAACTTCAGCGGCGCCGCGGCCCCGCCGGCCAAGCCCAAGGTGCCCACGAAGGTGCCCGCGGGCACGGACCCCGGCGGTGACGACCTCCTGGGTTACGGCCTGCTCGGCACCGGAGCCGTCCTCGGCGTGGCGGCCGTCGCCGTGTTGCGGCGGCGCCGGCCACCCGCCTGATGGCCGAGGGCGAGCGTTCCCGCCGCGACCGTGTGGTCGCGGCCCTGCTCGCACTCGGCGCGCTGGTCGCGGCCGGAGCCGGGGTCTGGGTGCTCGCGTTCAGCGGTCTCGCCGGTGACGCCGGGCCCGCCGCGGCGCCACCGCCGTCCGGCAGCCAGCTGCCCGCGTCGGCACTGGGGGAGGGCGTGCCCGGCCCGGGTCAGCCGCCCGGAACCGTCCGCCTGCCCGAGGGCGGTACCGCGACGCTGGTGCGCAGGGAGGTCACCGACGACGGCGTGCTGCCCATCCCGGACGGCCTCGCGGAAGCCACCTGGTGGGGCGTGAAGCTGGGCGCGCCGAACGGTGCGGCGCTGCTGTCCGGTCACGTCAACTGGAACTCGCGGCCCGGCCCGTTCGACGAGCTGTGGCGCACCGTGCCCGGGCAGGACGTCAGCGTCGTCGACACGACCGGCGGACGGTGGCTCTACCGGGTGACCGGGATCGTCACCGTGCACAAGAACGACTTGCCGGCCAGGGCCGAGGAACTGTTCGGGCCGGACGGCGCGCACCGCCTGGTCCTGGTGACCTGCGGCGGCGACTACGTCGGCGGCACCGACGGCTACCGGGACAACCGCATCGTCATCGCACAGCTGATCGCCAAACCGTGACCCGGCGCACGTCCCTCATCCGGGGTACGCCATATTAGTGGCCTACCGGGCTCGTTCGCTGACAAGGAGTGAGGTCTCCCGTGACTGACCACTACGGCTACCCGCAGTACGACGACGAGGAGTACCCCGAGCCCGAGCAGCCACGCCGCCGCAAGCTGCCGTGGATCCTCGGCGGGCTCGCGGTCGTGCTGGTGGCCGCCGTGGTCGCCGGGGTGCTCGTGTTCACCGGCGGCGACGAGACCGCCGGCACCGCGCAGGGCGGGCCCGCCGCCGGCGAGGCCGCACCCGGCCAGCAGGCCGACACCCCGAAGGGCCAGCAGCCGGGGACGATCAAGCTCCCCGAGGGCGGCACCGCGACGCTGGTGCGCCGCGAACTCACCCCGGACGGCACACTGCCGATCCCGGAGGGCCTGGACGAGGCCACCTGGTGGGGCGCCGGGCTGGGCGCCAGCAAGGGCGCCGCGCTGCTGTCCGGCCACGTCAACTGGAAGGGCAAGAAGGGCCCGTTCGACGAGCTGTGGCGCAGCCGCAACGGCCAGGAGGTCAGCGTCATCGACTCCTCCGGCGGCCAGTGGCTGTACAAGGTGACCGACATCGTCACCGTGCACAAGGACGACCTGCCCGCGCAGGCCGCCGAGCTGTTCGGCCAGGACGGCGACCACCGGCTGGTGCTGGTGACCTGCGGCGGCGACTACGTGGGCGGCACCGACGGCTACCGCGACAACCGCATCGTCACCGCGGAACTCGTCAAGCGCCCCTGACGTTCGGTAACCGGCAAACCCCTCGTGGGCGCGCGGAAACGGTGCGGATACCCTGGTAACTCTTCAGTCCGATAACCGTCCCCGCATGTCACGGAGCGTGGAGTGCCCGCCAACACCATCGAGACCGTAGTCAGTCTCTGCAAGCGTCGTGGTTTCGTCTTTCCGTGCGGGGAGATCTACGGCGGAACCCGGTCGGCGTGGGACTACGGTCCGCTGGGCGTCGAGCTGAAGGAGAACATCAAGCGCCAGTGGTGGAAGGCCATGGTGCAGGGCCGCGACGACGTCGTCGGCCTGGACTCCTCGGTGATCCTGCCCCGCCAGGTGTGGACGGCGTCCGGCCACGTCGACGCGTTCGTCGACCCGCTGGTCGAATGCCTGTCCTGCCACCGCCGCTACCGGGCCGACCACCTGTCGGAGGAGTACGCCGAGCGCACCGGCAAGGAGGTCGTCGAGGGCGACCTGAGCGACGTGCCGTGCCCCAACTGCGGCACCCGCGGCCAGTACACCGAGCCGCGTGAGTTCAACGGCCTGCTCAAGACCCACCTCGGCCCGGTCGAGACCGAGGAGGGCCTGGCGTACCTGCGGCCGGAGACGGCGCAGGGCATCTTCGTCAACTTCCTCAACGTGCAGACGACCTCGCGCAAGAAGCTGCCGTTCGGCATCGGCCAGATCGGCAAGTCGTTCCGCAACGAGATCACGCCGGGCAACTTCATCTTCCGCACCCGCGAGTTCGAGCAGATGGAGATGGAGTTCTTCGTCGAGCCGGGCGAGGACGAGGTGTGGCACCAGCGCTGGATCGACACCCGCACCGAGTGGTACACCGACCTGGGGATCAAGCAGGACAACCTGCGCCACTACGAGCACCCCAAGGAAAAGCTGTCGCACTACTCGAAGCGGACCGTCGACATCGAGTACCGCTTCGGCTTCAGCGGCCAGGAGTGGGGTGAGCTGGAGGGCATCGCCAACCGGACCGACTTCGACCTGACCACGCACTCCAACCACTCCGGCGTGGACCTGTCCTACTTCGACCAGGCTTCCGGGCAGCGTTACCGCCCGTTCGTCATCGAGCCGGCGGCCGGTGTGGGCCGGTCGATGATGGCCTTCCTGGTCGACGCCTACGCCGAGGACGAGGCACCCAACGCCAAGGGCGGCGTCGACAAGCGCGTGGTGCTGCGGCTGGACTACCGGCTCTCGCCGTACAAGGTCGCCGTGCTGCCGCTGTCGCGCAACGCCGACCTGACGCCGAAGGCCCGCGACCTCGCCGCCGCGCTGCGCAGGCACTGGTCGGCCGACTTCGACGACGCCGGGGCGATCGGCAAGCGCTACCGCCGCCAGGACGAGATCGGCACGCCGTTCTGCGTGACGGTCGACTTCGACTCGCTGGAGGACAACGCGGTCACCATCCGCGAGCGCGACACGATGCAGCAGGAGCGGATCGCGCTGGACAAGGTCGAGTCGTACCTGGCCGCGCGGCTCATCGGCTGCTGACGGCCGCCGCCCGGTACCCGGCGAACCACTCGACCCAGCGCCGCTGTCCCCGGGTCTCCACGGCCTTCGGGCGGTAGTGGCGCCGGGTCCACTCGACGGCGCCGGCGGCCGGGTGCCCGGCGAGCACCGCCAGGCAGGCGATGACGGTGCCGGTGCGCCCGGTTCCGCCGTAGCACGCGATCTCGACCCGGTCGCCCGCCCTGGCGCGTTCGTGGGCGTGCTCGATGAGCGCGGCGGCCGCGGTCGCGTCGCGGGGCGTGCGGAAGTCGGGCCAGGTGATCCAGTCGGCGGCCCAGCCCGGCCGCCACACCTTCTCCAGCCGCAGCAGCGGCCGGTGTGGCGCGTCCGGGCTGTGACCGAGGTAGAGGCCGTAGTCGGGCAACGGTCCGGCCGGCAGGCCCTGCCGCCGTCCGCGCCCGCGGACCGCGGTGCCGTCGGGCAGGGTGATCGTGTCGGCGAACGGCTCGGTCGTCATCGGTCCATCCTGCACCGTCACCTACTCCGGTGGACCTGGGCCGGTGTTCGTTTGTGGCGAACGGCGCGTGGTTATCCCCGTGATCACCGAAATCCCGCCAGGGGAAAGGGGAGTCATCATGCGCAGGATCGCCATGGTCGCAGCCACCACGCTGGTTGCCGCGTCGCTCGCCGCGCCGGCCGCCTCCGCCCAGGAGACGCCACCCCCGGGCTACGACTACTACGACTGCGACTCGTTGTCGTTGCTGGAGCTGCTGTTCGGCTACCTGCCGGTGGGTATCGGCTGCAAGCCTGCGCCGCAGAGCCAGGCCAACGCCATGTGCTCCACGGAGACGGCGTTGTACGGCCTGCTTCCGGTGCAACTGAGCTGTACCGAGCTGCCCTGACATTTGTCATGGTGAGATCGTGACGCCCGGCCTGCGAGCGTGAGCCGCCCCGGCGGCACGCTCGTGGCATGAGGAAAAACGTTGCTGACGAGGTGTCCGCCGGAGCCGCGGTCCATCTGGCCGGGCTGCGCAAGCACTACGGGGAGGTCCGCGCCGTCGACGGCGTCGACCTGACCATCGCGCCCGGCGAGGTGGTCGCGCTGCTCGGCCCCAACGGCGCGGGCAAATCGACCACTGTGGACATGCTGCTCGGACTGTCCACACCGGACTCCGGCACGGTGACCGTGTTCGGCAGGTCGCCCGCCGACGCGGTCGCCGACGGAGCGATCGGCGCCATGCTGCAGGGTGCGACCCTGCTCGACGACGCCACCGTGGCCGAGATGATCGCCATGGTCGGCTCGCTGCACCGCAACGCCATGCCGGCCGGCGAGGTGCTGCGCCGCTGCGGGCTGACCGAGCTGGCAGGGCGGCGCGGCAGCAAGCTGTCCGGCGGGCAGAAGCAGCGGGTGCGCTTCGCCATCGCCCTGGTCAGCGACCCCGACCTGCTGGTGCTCGACGAGCCGACCGCGGCGATGGACGTCGGCGCCCGCCGTGAGTTCTGGCGGTCCATGCGCGAGTACACCGACACCGGCCGCACCGTGCTGTTCGCCACCCACTACCTGGAGGAGGCCGAGGAGTTCGCCGACCGGGTGGTGTTCCTGCGGTCGGGCCGGATCGTCGCCGACGGCACGGTGGCGACCGTGCGGGCGCTGGCCGGTGGCCGCACCGTCCGGGCCGTCGTGCCCGGTGCTGGCGAGCCCGAACTGCTCGCCCTGCCCGGCGTCACGGCCGTCGACCTGCGGGCCGACCGGGCGACGCTGTCCAGTGACGACTCCGACCGCACCCTGCGCGCCCTGCTGTCGCGGTACGGCCACGCCTACGACATCGAGGTCGCCGCGGCCGGGCTGGAGGACGCCTTCCTGTCGCTGACCACCGAAACGGAGCCGGCCCGATGAGCTTGACCTACCTGACCCTGGAGATCCGCCGGACGTTCCGGTCGACGCGGTACGTGGTACTCGCCGTCGCCTTCCCGGTCGTGCTGTTCCTCTTGCAGGCCAACGTGTTCCTGCAGGGGGAGACCCCGCACCGCGAGCAGCTGGCCGGGGTGTTCATGGTGAACATGATGGTCTACGGCGCGTTCGGCGCGGCGCTGACCGGCGGTGGCAGGCTCGCGCTGGAGCGGGCCGGGGGCTGGCAGCGGCAGCTGCGGCTCACCCCGCTGTCCGGCGGCGGCTACCTCGGCGGCAAGACGCTGGCGGGGATGCTGGTCACGCTGCCCGCGCTGATCCTGGTGCCGGTGGTCGGCGTGCTGGTCGAGGGCGTGAGCCTGGATCCGGCGGGCTGGGTCAGGGTGGTGGCCGGCAGCTGGCTCGGCGCGATCCCGCTGGTGCTGCTCGGTCTGGTGATCGGGCAGTTCGCCACTCCGGACTCCATGCAGGGCATCAGCATCCTGGTGATGATGGTCTTCGGGTTCGCGGGCGGGCTGTTCGTGCCCATCGACGCCATGCCGGACTGGCTGCGTGAGGTGTCGCCGGTGCTGCCCACCTACTGGCTCACCCAGATCGGCAGGGGAGCGGTGACCGCCGACCTGTCGGTGGACCTGCTCGGCGCGGCCGCCGTCCTCGCCGGGTGGACGGTGGTGCTCGGTGCGATAGTGGTCCGTCGGTACCGCAGGGACAGTGCGCGAGGGTGACATGGTGACAGCAACGAGCCGCTGGGCGCGCTGGAGCGACGACATCCGGCTGCCGCCCGGCGGCCCGTTCCGGTTCCCGCTGCGGTGGCTGGTCATCGGGCCGGTCACCCTGCTGCCGCTGGTGGTCCCCACGTTGCACGGCGTGTTCACCGCGGACCTCCCGCGGGGCACGACCGTGGTGGCGTTGCTGACCGTGTACAGCGCCGGCTACCTGGCGCTGCCGCTGATGCTGGCCCGGCGGGGGCTCGGCGTGCGGCTCGGCTTCGGGCTGGCCCATCTGGCCGTCGGGTTCGCGCTGGTGGCCGTGCTGGGCATCAACACGATGCACCTGCTGCTGTACGCGACCGTGCTGATCGCGATGTCGCTGCCGACGCCGCTGGCGCTGACAGTGCTGGGCGTGGCGGTGCTGGCGCTGACCGGCTGGCTGGCGGCGCTGGACCTGCTGGTCACGGAGGTCGGCGACCTGGTGACCGTGGTGTCGGTCAGCACCGCGATGTTCTTCCTCGGCAGGCTTTCCCGCACCGTCCGGCAGCTGCGGCTGGCCCGCGACGAGATCGCGGCGCTGGCCGTCAGCGCCGAACGCGAACGCCTCGCCCGCGACCTGCACGACCTGCTGGGGCACAGCCTGACCACGATCGCCGTGCAGGCCGGGCTGGCCAGGCGGGTGCTGGAGACCAGCCACGACGAGGCACGTGCCATCGAGGAGATCCGCACGGTCGAGTCGCTGGCCCGCGGCGCGCTCGCCGACGTCCGCGCCACCGTCACCGACTACCGCGAGGTGTCGCTGGCGGCCGAGCTGGCCGGGGCGCGGGAGGCGCTGCGGGCGGCGGACATCCGGGCCGATCTGCCGCACGCGGTGGACGACGTCGACGCCGAGTTGCGGCCGGTGTTCGGCCACGTGGTCCGGGAGGCGGTGACGAACGTCATCCGGCACGCCGGGGCGTCGGTCGTGCGGATCCGGCTCGGGGAACGGTTCGTGGAGATCACCGACGACGGCACCGCCGAGCCCGGAGCGGAGGGCAACGGCCTGCGTGGCCTGTCCGAGCGGCTGGCGCAGGCAGGCGGGCGGCTGCGGGCGGGACCGCGGCCGGGCGGTGGTTTCTCGGTGCGGGCGGAGGCGTGATGATCAGGGTGCTGCTGGCCGACGACCAGGCGCTGGTGCGTGGCGCGCTGGCCGCGATGCTGGGACTGGAGGCCGACATCGAGGTCGTCGCGCAGGTCGGTTCGGCCGCGCAGGTGGTGCCCGCGGCGCGGGAGTCCACTCCGGACGTCGCGTTGCTGGACGTGCAGATGCCCGACGGCAACGGGCTGGACGCCGCGGCGCAGTTGCGGGCCGCGCTGCCGGAGTGCCGGGTGATCATCTGCACGACGTTCGGCAGGCCCGGCTACCTGGCCAGGGCCATGGCCGCGGGTGCTGCGGGGTTCGTCGTCAAGGACAGCCCGCCCGAGCAGCTCGTCGACGCCGTCCGTCGTGTCCACAGTGGACTCCGGGTGGTGGATCCCGCGCTGGCCGCGGAATCGCTGGCCACCGGGGTGAGCCCGCTCACCGCGCGGGAGCAGGATGTGTTGCGGGCGGCCAGTGACGGCTCGACCGTCGCCGACGTGGCGCGGCGGTTGCGGCTGTCCGACGGGACGGTCCGCAACCATCTGTCATCGGCCATCGGCAAGACCGGCGCCCGCACCAGGGCCGAGGCCGCGCGGCTCGCCGAGGAACGCGGCTGGCTGTAGTTACGGACGGTTAGTCTGTCAGGATTTCACCGTGACACATCGAGCAGCGGGACAGGTGAGCGCGGGCCGCTGGGTGCGGCGTGCCGTGCTCGGGTCGCTGCTGATCGTGCTGCTGGTGGTCGGCGGCACGGCCTTCCGCGTGTGGGAGGTCGCCCGCGTCGACGACCGTGCCAAGGCCGACGTGATCGTCGTGCTCGGTGCCGCGCAGTACAACGGGAAACCGTCGGAGATCCTGCGGGCGCGGCTGGTGCACGCCAAGGAACTGTTCGAGTCCGGGGTGGCCGGCTACGTGCTCACCTCGGGCGGCAGCAAGGACGGCGACCGGTTCACCGAAGGCGAGGCCGGCGCGCGCTGGCTGGTGGACCGGGGAGTGCCCGCCGAGCGCAGCATCGTCGTCGGGGAGGGCAGCGACACCCTGGGCACCCTGCGGGCCGTCGCCGACGAGGTGCGGCGGCGTGGCTGGAACACGGCGGTGATCGTCAGCGACCCGTGGCACTCGCTGCGTGCCCGCACGATGGCCCGCGACGAGGGCCTGGAGGCGTGGACGTCGCCCACCCACAGCGGCCCGATCGTGCAGACCCGCGAGACGCAGGCCAAGTACATCTTCCGGGAGACCGGGGCGTTGCTGTTCTACCGGCTGACCAAGCGCCCCGCCGACGACATCGGCGGCACCGGCCTCGGCTGAAGCTCGTGAAGGCCACCTTCACCACGTCGCACGTCAGGGTCCGGCAGAGTGGGTGTCCGGCGGGGTGGGTGGTGGTCCCGAGCGCAGAACTCGCGGGCCGGAACGCAGAACTCGCGTGCGTGAGCGCAGAACTCACGATGTGGATCGGGTTCTCACGTGGCGCCCTGAGGTCAAGCTCGTGAAGGCCACCTTCATTACGTGTGACGTGGTGATGGTGGCCTTCACGTGCTCTGGTGCTCGGTGGGTTGTCTCGTTCGTGGTGGCTGGTGGGGTGGTTGTGGTGTTTGAGGCTGGTGGGGCGGGTGTGCCCGGGGTGAGGGCGGATGTGGTGGCGTCTGATGCCGTGAAGGGGGCCCTCACGGCAATCGCCCACGACTCCGGACCTCGCCGGGACCCTGACGTGTGACGTGGTGAAGGTGGCCTTCACGAGCTTGCGGCTAATGTGACCTGGTGAGCCCGTACACCGCGCACGACCTGGAACGCCGCCTCCCCGAGCCGCCCAAGGGCGGCACGCTGCCGGGCGCGCGCGCCGACGAGCGCACCCCCTTCGCCAGGGACCGCGCCAGGGTGCTGCACTCCGCGGCGCTGCGCAGGCTCGCGGGCAAGACCCAGGTCGTCGGCCCCGGCGAGGGCGCCGAGATCACCGGCATCCCGCGCACCCGGCTGACCCACTCGCTGGAGGTCGCCCAGATCGGCCGCGGCATCGCCGAGGAACTGGGCGCCGACCCGGACCTCGTCGACACCGCCGGGCTGGCCCACGACATCGGGCACCCGCCGTTCGGCCACAACGGCGAGCACGCGCTCGACGAGGTCGCCCAGCCCTGCGGCGGATTCGAGGGCAACGCGCAGACCCTGCGCATCCTGACCAGGCTGGAGCCCAAGGTCGACGGCGTCGGCCTCAACCTCACCCGGGCCTGCCTGGACGCGGCCACCAAGTACCCGTGGCCACGTTCGGCGGGCCAGGGCAAGTTCGGCGCCTACGACGACGACCTCGCCGTGTTCGACTGGATGCGTGCCGGGGCGCCCGAGCGGCAACCCAGCCTGGAGGCCCAGATCATGGACTGGGCTGACGACGTCGCCTACTCGGTGCACGACGTCGAGGACGGCGTACTGGCCGGCCGCATCTCACTGCACGTGCTGGCCGACCCGCAGGACCGGGCGGCCGTGGCCGACCTGGCCGCCAAGCACTTCACCGCCGAGTCGGTGTCCACTGTGGAGGCCGCGGCCCGGGAGCTGGCGGCGCTGCCCGCCGTCGCGGCACTGGACGGATTCGACGCCTCGCTGGCCGCGCAGGTCGCGCTGAAACGGATGACCAGCGAGCTGGTCGGCCGGTTCGCCTCGGCGGCCGTCACCGGGACCCGGGCGGTGTACGGCGACGGGCCGCTGTGCCGCTACGGCGCCCGGCTGGTCGTGCCCGAGCAGGTCGGCGCCGAGGTGGCCCTGCTCAAGGCGCTGGCACTGCGTTACGTCATGAGCGACCCGCGCAGGCTGGCCATGCAGGACTGGCAGCGGGAGATGCTCGCCGAACTGGTCGCCGCTTTGCTGCGGCGGGCACCCGAGGCGCTGGACCCGACGTTCGTACCCGCCTGGGAGCGGGCGGGCGACGACGCGGCCCGGCTGCGCGTGGTGATCGACCAGGTGGCCGTGCTGACCGACGCCCAGGCCCACGCCTGGCACTCGTGGCACGCGGGCAGGCACAGCAGGTAGCGTCGGGGAATGGTCCACCTCCGCTTCGCCCTGGATCTGCACCACAAGCTGGCCGGGAAGGGCAACTTCTGCTTCTCGCCCTACTCGGTGGCCAGCGCGCTCACCCTCGTGGCCAGAGCCGCCAGGGGCGGCACGGCGGCCGAGCTGGAAACCCTGCTCGGCGACCTCGACGGCCACCAGGAACTGCTGCACGCGGCGGCGAAACTGCCGTCCGAGGACGCCGTGCTGACCGTGGCCAACACGCTGTGGGCCTGGGACGAACTACCGCTGGCCGAGCCGTTCCTGCGTGAGCTGGAGTCCTGGCCGGCCGGCGCCGTGCGGTCCGCCCCGTTCGTCACCGACCCGGAACGTGCCCGGCAGGTGATCAACGCCGACGTCGCCGAGACCACCCGCGACCTCATCCCCGAGCTGCTCGACAGCGGCGCCGTCGACGCCGACACGGTGGCCAGCGTCGTCAACGCCCTGTACCTGCGGACGTCCTGGGCCACACCGTTCCCCGACGGCGACACGGCGCCGGGGGAGTTCACCACCCCGTCCGGCGTGCGCAGCGTGCCGATGATGCGGATCTCCGAACGCCTCGGCTACGCCGAGCACGCGGGCTGGACGGTGGTGAGCGTCCCGGCGGCGGGTGACGTCGAGGCCGTCGTGCTGCTGCCCGGCGGCGACCTCACCGAGCGTGAGCCGGACCTCGACGCCGCGCTCGTCGGCGACCTGCTGGCCGCACGCACCGACACCCAGATCTCGCTGACCATGCCGAAACTGCGCCTGGACGAGCGGGCCGACCTCGTCGACGCGCTGGGCACGCTCGGCGTGCGCACGGTGTTCGGCCCCGGCGCGGACCTGGGCAACCTCTCGCCCGACCCGCGGCTGGTGGTGTCCGACGTCCAGCACCAGGCGGTGCTGCGGCTCGACGAGAACGGCCTGGAGGGCGCTGCCGCCACCGCGGCGATGATCCGGATGGTGGCGTTCATCCCCGACGAGGCCGAGGTGCGGGTGGACCGCCCGTTCCTGCTGCTTGTCCGCCACGCACCCACCGGCGCCCTCTACTTCCTGGCGAGAGTGAGTGTCCCGAGTTGGGAATCCGCTGAATGATTCGCCGGGCCCAGGGCCCCGCTGGCGGCGTTGCCGGCCCGCCCGAGTACGGCCCAGTACGAGGGGCGAACCGGCGCCTTGCCAGCAGAACCCTGGGCTCACCGACTCATGCACCGGACTCCCAACTCGGGACCCGGCCCCAGTAGGGTGATCCGCCAGCAGGATCGCCGGGGAAGTCGGGGAGGTACTCAGGGTGATCGAGGCACCCCCGGGCAGGCCCGGCGCGCCGGTGTCCGAGCGGGTCCGCAGGCCGTTCACCGTCGGCGACCTCCTGGCCATGGTCGGCTTCCTCGCGCTGGCCATGGTGGTGTTCGGGCCGTTCTGGCGTCATGTCGGCACCGGCTACCTGTACAACAGCGCCAGCGACCAGCACATGTGGGAGTGGTTCTTCGCCAGCACCGCCCACGCCGTGGTCAACCTGGACAACCCGCTGCTGTCGCCGTGGCAGAACCACCCGCTCGGCGTGAACATGATGGCCAACACCACCATGCTGGGCCTGGCCATCCCGCTGACGCCGGTGACGATCGTCTTCGGGCCGTCGGTCACCTGGGCGGTCGCGCTCACCGGCGGCCTGGCCGGCACGGCGGCGGGCTGGTACTGGGTGCTGTCCCGGCACGTGGTGCGATCCCGGATCGGCGCCGCGGTCGGCGGGGCGTTCTGCGGGTTCGCGCCGCCGATGATCTCGCACGCCAACGCGCACCCGAACTTCGCGGTGCTGGTGCTGCTGCCGTTCATCGTGCTCGGCGTCGTCCGGCTGCTGCACACCACCCGGCCGGTGCGTGACGGCGTCGTCCTCGGCCTGCTGGTGGCGTACCAGATCTTCCTCGGCGAGGAACCGCTGCTGATCGGCGCGGTCACGTTCCTGATCTTCGCGGTGTCCTGGCTGGCCATCCGCCGCCACGAGGTCGACCTGCGCCCGCGGCGGCTCGCGGCCGGGCTGGGCACCGCGGCCGGGGTGGCGCTGGTGATCGTCGCGTTCCCGCTGTGGTGGCAGTTCTTCGGGCCGCAGAGCTACGGCTCCATCGAGCACGGCTACGCCGGCAACGACGCGGCCGCGTTCACCACCTTCGCCACCGAGTCCTGGGCGGCGCAGCCGGAGGCCGCCCGCGAACTGTCGATGAACCGCACCGAGGAGAACGCGTTCTTCGGCTGGCCGCTGGTGATCCTGTTCGTGGTGCTCACCGTCTGCCTGTGGCGGGTGGCGGTGGCCCGCGCCGCCGCCATCGCCGCGTTCGCCATGTGCTGGCTGTCCACCGGCGTGTTCCTGATCGTGGACGGCAGCGCGACGGCCGTTCCCGGGCCGTGGCTGGGCATGTTCGACCTGCCGCTGTTCGAGTCGGTGCTGGAGTCCCGGTTCGCACTCGGTGCGGTGCCGGCCATCGCCGTGCTGCTGGCCGTCGCGACCGACCGGGTGCTGGCCGGCCGCAGGTGGGTGTGGCCGCTGTGGTTCGCGGCGCTGGCAGGCGCGCTGCTGCCGATCGCGCCCACGCCGCTGGAGGTCGTGCGGCGGCCCGAGACCCCGCCGTTCTTCGCCCAGGGCCTGTGGCGCAACTACGTCGATCCGGGCGGGACGGTCGTGCCGGTCCCGCTACCCGACAGCGGCAGCGTCGAACCCCTGCAGTGGCAGGTCGAGACCGGCTTCGCCTTCCCGCTGCCGGAGGGGTACTTCGTCGGCCCCGGCACGGACGGCAAGGGCACCTACGGCGCTCCGCGCCGTCCGCTGTCCCGGCTGCTGGAGGAGATCTCCGAGGACGGGACCGAACCGGTGATCGACGAGGGCGACCGCGCCAGGGCACTGGCCGACCTGCGGTACTGGAACGCCGACGTGATCGTGCTGCCCGCCCACCGCTACGACGACCAGCTCAAGGCCGCGCTGGAAGCCATCCTGCACAAGCCGGCCAGGGTGGTCGGCAACGTCTGGATGTGGGACGTCCGCGAGTTCACTCCCTGACCGGCTCGTCCAGCACCTGCCTGGCGAGCCTGCGCAGGTAGCCGGCGAAGCGGCGGCGGTCCTCGGCGGGCCAGTCGGCCACCAGCGCGTTGAACGCCTCCCGCTGGTGCCGGTGGGTCGCGGCGAGGAACCGCTCGGCCTCCCCGGTCAGCAGCAGCCGGGCGCGCCGGGCGTCCTGCGTGGACGTCTCCCGGGTGACGAACCCGTCGGACACCGCGTCGGTGATCATCCGGCTGGCAACGGACCGGTCCAGGCCCAGCTGGCGGGCGACGTCGGCCACGGTGACCTCGTCGTTGACCCGGGTGGCGCTGGAGATCGCCTCGATCACGTAGAGGTTCTGGACCGTCCACGCGGGCGGGGCGCCCTCGTAGAGCCGCTCGACGACTTCCGGCGCCCAGCGCCGCGACCAGTACCTGACCAGGCGGAACAAAGCCCGTCCGGCTGAATCCTTGGCGCTCACTCCGTTCGCGCGTCGGTCGGGCCCCATGGGTCGGCGTCTTCCCTCCTCGCCGTCGGCCGCGGGGCGGCCTTGGGGCTCGTCAGTCCAGACGCCGACGGGCCCGACCGGTGCGGTGCGAGTCCACCCTTCCGGACCCGCGAGTCCACCCCTGCGGATGCGCGAGTTAACCACTCCTGGCGAATGGTCGTGTCACACGGGCGGTGGGTGTCTCGTCCATCCGGCGAGAGCCACGAAACCGTTGGAGGTCACCATGCCGCGCATTCCCGCGGTCACCGAACGCGAAGCCGGCCCGCTGCTGAAGCTGTTCTACCGCTTCGCCCGCAGGCGGTTCGGCGCGATGCCGGAGCCGATGGCCGTCTCGGCCCACCATCCGAAGCTGCTGCGGGCCAGCGGGGTACACGAGCTGCTGGTCGAGAAGGCGGCCCGCACGCTGCCGGTCAGCGTGCGGGAACTGGCCGTCTACCGGGTCGCCGTGAAGCTGGGCTGCTGGTGGTGCGTCGACTTCGGCACGATGCTGCAGCAGCACGAGGGCCTCGACGTCGACCGGCTGAAGGCCATCGACGACTACGCCACCTCGCCGTTGTTCAGCGAGCCGGAGCGGCTCGCCATCGCCTACGCCGACGCGATGACCGCCACCCCGGTGGCCGTCACCGACGAGCAGGTGGCGCGCCTGGAGCGCGAGTTCGGCCGCGCCGGCGTCGTCGAGCTGACCTACCTGATCGCACTGGAGAACCAGCGGGCGAGGGTCAACAGCGCGCTCGACATCCCCGCACAGGGTTTCACCAGTGGCGACGCCTGCCAGATACCTGCTTCCACGGAGCGTAGTTAGGTCCTGTCCTACACCCGCCACCGGACTGTGGCGTAGGACACAGTGTGGTGGCGGGTGCGGCAGTTCTTCCCGGCGGAGATCCCGCGGATCAGTCCGCGTACCGGGGGAAACCGGCTGCGGTGATTGTTTACCTATAGCCCCTGCAAGTTGGTGTTTCACACACTGAAGCAGAGGGTTTTACGTTAGCCCGTTCGAGTGGTTATCGTCTGTGCCCGAGCGTGCGTTCGCTCCGGCTGGAGGTCCTGGGGGCCAGTCGCCCACTGGGAACGACGGATGGAGTGTGGGCTCATGCCGAGGCGTCGACTTCTGCCTGCCGTGGCCGCGGTGCTCGCCCTGACGGCGACCGCCGCCTGCGGCACGGGCGGAGGAGGTGGCACGCCGTTGGCGGACAGCAGTGCCGCCGCACCGGTGGGTCTGGTGGACCGGGCGCCGGTCGCGACCGAGGCCGAGCTCGCCGAGAGCCCGACGGCGCAGGCCATCAAGCGCCGGGGCCAGCTGCTGGTCGGCGGCGAGCTGAACATGCCGCTGCTGTCCGAGCAGAACTCGATCACCGGGCAGACCGAGGGATTCGACGCCACGCTGGGCAAGATGCTGGCCAAGTACATCATCGGCGAGCCCAACGTCCAGGTGGTCCAGTCCACCCCGGAGACGCGGGAGGCCGTGCTGCAGACCGGGACGGTCGACGCGGTGATCCGGATCTACACGATCACCCCGCAGCGCGCGGAGAAGGTGGCCTTCGCCGGCCCGTACCTGATCTCCGGCCAGTCGATCGCCACCCTGCGCTCGGAGAGCCGCATCGGCAAGGTCGAGGATCTGGCCGGGCGCGACGTCGCCGCCCTGGCCGGCAGCACCAGTGCCGACGCCGTCGAGCGCCAGGTGCCCACCGCGAAGCTGACCACGTTCGGCACGCCCGCCGAGTGCGTCCAGGCGCTGGAGACCGGCCGGGTCGACGCCTACGTGCACGACCTGACCGTGCTCGCCGGCGCGGCACGGCTCAACGACAAGATCCAGATCGTCGGCCAGCCGTTCACCAGCGACCCGTACGGCATCGGCATCCGCCGGGGCGACGACGCGTTCAAGCGGTTCGTCAACACCTGGCTGCAGAAGATCGAGCAGGCCGGGATCTGGGAGCAGGCCTGGCGGGACTCGCTGGGCACGGTCGTCGCCGGCCAGCCGCCGTCGCCGCCGGTGATCGGTTCGGTCCCCGGCTCGTAGCGCCGGGGCTCAGACGGCCACGTGGGTCAGCTTCTCCGGGTTGGCGTGGTCGTAGGCCGCGACGATCCGGCCGTCGCGGATCGCCAGCGACTGCACGTGGGTGTCCAGCGCGCGGTACGGCCCGTAGCCAGGCGAGGCCGGGATGTACAGCCCGAGGTCGCCGTTGACCAGCACCGGCGTGGCCTTGGCCAGCGCCTCCGGGCTGTACATGCGGGCCAGGCCGTGGAAGAACCGCACGAGTTTGTCCGCGCCCACCATGACCTGGCGGGTCGTGCGGGCGCGGCCGTCGGAGTCGCCGATCAGCACGACGTCGGGGTGCAGGACCTCGGCGATGGCCTGGACGTCGGCCGTGGCCATGGCGGCCACCAGGCGCTCCAGCAGCGCCTGCTGCTCGGGCAGCGGCGCCCGGGGCGGCGGCTCCGCGTCCGCCAGCGCCCGGCGGCCCCGCGAGGCGTGCTGCCGCGCCGCCGCCGGTGAGCAGCCCAGGATCCCGGCGATCTCGGCGAACGGCACGTCGAACGCGTCGTGCAGGACGAACGCCACCCGCTGCTCGGCCGACAACGTGTCGAGTACCACCATCGCCGCCATCCGCACGCCCTCGTCCCGCACGGCGGCCTCCAGCGGGTCCTCCCCGGAGGTGGACCCCAGCGGGGTGACGATCGGCTCCGGCAGCCACTGGCCGACGTAGCGCTCCCGCCGCACGGCGGCCGACCGCAGCCGGTCCAGCCCGATCCGGCCGACGACCGTGGTCAGCCATGCGCGCAGGTCACGGATCTCGTCCCGGCGCTGCCGCGGCAGCGCGGCCAGCCGCAGCCAGGCCTCCTGCACGGCGTCCTCCGCGTCGGACACCGAGCCGGTCAGCCGGTAGGCGACGGCGATCAGGTGCGACCGCTGCGCGGCGAACTCGTCGGTGAGGGCGGGAGCGGAGTCGGACATGGGTCCAGTGTGCCCGGCGACTAAGCTGGACGCGTGGCGGGACGGATCCGGGAGAGCGACATCGCATCCGTGCGGGAGCGCAGCCGGATCGACGACGTCGTCGGCGAGTACGTGGCGCTGCGCCGCGCGGGTGGCGACTCGCTGAAGGGCCTGTGCCCGTTCCACGACGAGAAGACCCCGTCGTTCAACGTCCGCCCCAGCAAGGGCACGTTCCACTGCTTCGGCTGCGGCGCCGGTGGCGACGTCATCGGGTTCGTGCAGCAGATCGAGCACCTCGGCTTCGTGGAGGCCGTCGAGCGGCTGGCCGACCGGGCAGGCATCCGGCTGACCTTCGAGGGCGGCGGCGCGGTGGTGCGCCGCGACCGCGGCACCCGCACCCGCATGGTCGAGGCCCACAAGATCGCCGCCGAGTTCTACGCCGAGCAGCTGCAGACCCCGGAGGCGCTGAAGGCCAGGGAGTTCCTCGCCGAGCGTGGTTTCGACGCGGCCGCGGCGAAGACGTTCGGCTGCGGGTTCGCCCCGGCGGGCTGGGACAAGCTCACCAAGCTGCTGCTCACCAAGGGGTTCGAGCTCAAGGAGCTGATCACCTCCGGACTGGTCAAGGAAGGCCAGCGCGGGCCGATCGACCGCTTCCACCGGCGGCTGGTGTGGCCCATCCGCGACCTCGGCGGCGACGTCGTCGGGTTCGGCGCGCGGCGGCTGTTCGACGACGACCGCATCGAGGCGAAGTACCTCAACTCCAGCGAGAGCCCGGTCTACCGCAAGTCCGAGGTGCTGTTCGGGCTGGACCTGGCCAAGAAGGAGATCTCCCGCCGTCACCAGGTGGTGGTCGTCGAGGGCTACACCGACGTGATGGCGATGCACCTGGCCGGCGTGCCCACGGCCGTCGCCTCCTCCGGCACGGCGTTCGGCGCCGACCACATGAAGGTGCTGCGCCGCCTGCTGATGGACGACGACGCGTTCCGCGGCGAGGTCATCTTCACCTTCGACGGCGACACGGCAGGCCAGAAGGCGGCGCTCAAGGCGTTCGAGGGCGACCAGACCTTCGCCGGGCAGACCTACGTCGCCGTCGCCCCGGACGGCATGGACCCGTGCGAGCTGCGCCTGGCCAAGGGCGACGCCGCGGTGCGCGACCTGGTGGCGCGGCGCATTCCGCTGTTCGAGTTCGCCATCCGCAGCATGCTCGCCGGCTACGACCTCGACTCCGTCGACGGCCAGGTCGCCGCCCTGCAGAAGACGGTGCCGCTGGTCGGCCGGATCAAGGACCGGGCCAAGCGTGACGGCTACGCCACCAAGCTGGCCTGGTGGGTCGGCTGGCAGGACGAGGCGATGGTGGTGCGCAGGGTGCGGGCCAGTGCCGGAGCGTCCGGTCCGGCAGACGGTGCCGTGCTGACGGCCCCGCGCAAGCCCGCGGAGTCCGCCGCGCCCAGTGAGCTGCCGCCGCCGAACCCGGGCGACCCGCGGCTGCTGGCGCAGCGGGAGGCGCTCAAGGCCGCGTTGCAGGAGCCCGCGTTCGCCGGGCCGGAGTACGACGCGCTGCCCGAGGAGGCGTTCACCCATCCGGTGTACGTGACCGTGCACAAGGCCGTGCTCAAGGCCGGTGGCGCCGCCGGTGGCCTGTCCGGGCCCGCGCTGCTGGACGCCGCCGCCCCGCACTGTCCGGAAGGGACGGTCCGCAGGGTGCTCTCGGAACTGGCGGTGGAACCGTTGCGCGCCAAGGGCGAGGTCGACTCGCGCTACATCTCCGGCGTGCTGGCCGCGGTGCAGGAGAACCTGGTCGGCAGGCAGATCCTGGAGATCAAGTCCAAGCTGCAGCGGCTGTCGCCGGTGGAGGCGCCGGAGGACTACCGGGCGTTGTTCGGCGACCTGGTGGCGCTGGAGCAGTACCGCAAGGCGCTGCGTGAGCAGGCCGTCGGAGGGCTGGACTGATGGGCTTGCTGCGCCGCCTGCTGGGCGACCGGCTGCCGGACGGGTTTCCCGGCCCGCTGGAGCCGGGGGAGGACGCCGTCGGCTCGGCGGCCGTCACCGGCGGCGGTCATCTGGTGGTGACCCGGCTGGGGCTGTGGGTGCCCGACGGCGCCGGTGCGCGCCGGATCGGCTGGCACCTGATCAGCAAGGCCGTCTGGAAGGACGGGACGCTGACGGTCACCGAGGCCGAGGAGTCGGGCAACGCGGGCGGCGCCGTCCTGCTGACCGACCGGGAGCCGGTGTCCTTCGCCGTGGCGTCGCCGGGGAAGGTGCCGCTGCTGGTGCGGCAGCGGGTCGACGGGTCGATCCGGGCGCGGCACCACGAGGACCTACCCGGGGGAGGGGCGTGGTTCGTCCAGCGCAAGCCGCCCGGTGTCGACGGCACGGTCCTGCAGGTGCGTCCCGATCCGGGTGCCGACCTGGAGCTGGTCGCCGGGATCGCCGACGAGGCCGCACGAAAGCTGGCCCGTTCCGGCGAATAGCAGTACGCTCGTACTGTGTGGGATCCGGGTAAGTACCTCGACTTCGCCGACCTGCGGGCACGCCCGTTCTACGACCTGATCTCGCGGATCGGGGCCGACTCGCCGCGGCGGGTGGTCGACCTCGGCTGCGGGCCGGGCACGCTGACCGCCGTGCTGGCGCGGCGCTGGCCGTCGGCGACGCTGCAGGCGTTCGACAGCTCACCGGACATGGTTGCCGCGGCCCGCGAGCGCGGGGTCGACGCCGAGGTCGGCGACGTGACGGAGTGGGTGCCGGAGCCGGACACGGACGTCGTGGTGTCCAACGCCGTCCTGCAGTGGGTGCCCACGCACCGTGAGCTGCTGGACCGCTGGGTCGGTCAGCTGCCCGGGGGCGCGACGCTGGCCGTCCAGGTGCCGGGCAACCTCGGCGCCCCGTCCCACGAGCTGGTGCGCAAGCTGGCGCGTACCCCGCGCTGGGCCGCGCAGCTGGACGACGTGGTGTTCCGCGAGCAGGACGCGGTGGCGGACCCGGTGGTTTACGCGGACCAGCTGACCGACGCGGGCTGCGCCGTCGACGCCTGGGAGACCACCTACCTGCAGCCGTTGCGGGGCGAGGATCCGGTGCTGGAGTGGATCACCGGCACGGCGCTGCGCCCGGTCAAGGCGGCCCTGCCCGAACAGGACTGGCAGCGGTTCCGCTACGAACTCGGCGGCCTGCTGCGCGACGCCTATCCGCGCAGGCCCGACGGCGTCACCTGGTTCCCGTTCCGCCGGATCTTCGTGGTGGCGGTGACCGGTCAGTCGCGGTGACGATCGCCCAGCCGGTCGGCGAGCGGGACCTTCTCGCCGAGCTTGGCCCTGGCGACCCCGGCGGCGCTCTGCACGGCGGGGTGATCGGCGACCTTGCGGTAGGTCCGCACGATCTGGTCGTAGCGCGCCCGGCCGGCCCGTGCTCCGAGCACGTAGCCGAGAGCCGCGCCCAGCAAGAACTTCTTCATCGGTTCGCACCTCCTCCTCGCCTCGCCGGTCCATTGTCCCCTGACGCCGGGGGTGGCTGCAGGGCGGCCGGAGGGCATGCGTTAAAGTTCTCTGCGTTGGCCGGGACGCCCGGCCGCACGGTAGTCCCCTGTAGCTCAATTGGCAGAGCAGCCGGCTGTTAACCGGCAGGTTATTGGTTCGAGTCCAATCGGGGGAGCATCTTCCCAGGTCAGAGCCCTTTCAAAGGTCCAGCCAATGGCCTGAGGGTGCATAAATGGTGCACAAACTCACGCGACGTCTTCGAAGGTCTCCAGCGCGGCTGCGTTCTCGTCGTTCGCCGTGCGGCGCGCGATGTAGTGCTTCTCGGCCACGGCTCGGGTGTTGCCCAGCTGGTCGGCGACAGCCCCGGTGGGCAGGTTCGCCTCGTCCAGCACGGTGGCCACCGTCTTTCGGAAGACGTGGCTGGTGACCCACTCGTAGCCGCACTCGTCGAATGCCTCGCGGATCCGGTGCACGACGTTGCTCGGGTCGAGCCACCCGCCGGCCGCCGAAGCGAACAGGGGTTGGTCCTCGCCCGCCGCGTCGGCGAGGCGGGTCAGCATGGGTATCGCCCAATTGGGAAGCTTCAGCAGGATGCCGGCCTTGTTGCCCATACGGAGGCGGAGTCGGCGTAGCCCCTGTCCGGTCACCCGCACGAGCCGCCAGTCGATGGCCAGCGTGCCGCGTTGCCGGTCGAACGACGCAGCATCGAGGGCCAGAAGTTCGCCGAGTCTGATGCCGGTAGCGAGCATCGTCCGGACCAGGTCGGGGAGGATGGCCCAGATCCGTGCCCGAGCACCGAGCCGGCGGCCTTTCGAATCCACCGCCCGCCGGTTTGCCAGCTGCTCGAGCTGGGTGAGTAGGTCCTTGCGCTGCTCCGCGGTCAGCGCCGCCACGTCCTTGGCCGCCGGAGCACGAGTCCGGCGAAGCGACCGTACGGGGCTGATGGTCATGGCACCGTTGCGCACCGCGAAGTCGCAGAGTCCCGACAACGCCGCCCGGCAGGTCTTCGCCACCGAGCGGCTCGCTGTGTCCTCGGTCCGCTTGAGGACGCGATCACAGGTGGCCACCCGGACTTCGCGGGCCTGCAAACGTTCGATCGAGGGCAGGATCCAGTTCTTCAGTACCGACTTGTAGAGCCGGACGGTCGTGGGTGATCGGTCACCGAGGTCCGCCTCTCGTTCGATCTCTTCGAACCAGGCCTCGGCGATCACGCCCATGCGAGTGGTTGGAAGGATCTCTCCGTCGCGCACGGCGTCGATCAGCTCACCCAGAGCCTCTCGCAGCCGGTTCTCGGCCTCGGTCTTGGTTTTCCCGCGACGCTTCGCCGGCATGAGGGAACCATCCGCGGCTCGATACCGCGCGTAGGCTTGCCAGCGGTCGCGGCCGAGCTTGCGCGTGCTCACGTTCCCGTAGGTCCCGACCGACAGCGGCGGTCGCCCCATCAGAAGGAGCCTTTCGGGGTTCGCCTGCGCCAGCGGAGTGGGACCATCCAGCGTCATCCCATACGCCCTCGATAGGCCGGCCGGCAGTTGGCCTCATCGGCGTGGCCAGTGTCGGCGGAACCCAGATCTGGCCACGCGTCTTGTCTGCTGACCGGCCTCGTTCCTTCCAACTCGCGGACGCTCAGTCTATTGGCCGGATGACAGAATTGCGGTAGCCGACCGGCCAGATGCTTCCCGGTCTGCGGTGTTCACGAGGGCGCGAGATATGGCGGGGGCTTGGACTTCCGACGGTGTTTCGGCGCTGTCCCGCCTTGTGGGCGGGTCCGTCGCATGACAGGGCCGTGAGAATGCTCAGTGTGGCGCTGCGCCCTTCTACGGTTGCGGGCGGGGTGCGAAAGCGGTGGAGGGGATGGTATGAGCGGAGGAGCCTGCTGATGTGGGGGCGCTGAAAGGCGGCTAAGCGCCACCGGCGCAACGCGCACAACTCGGACTTCTGTGGCGGCTCAACGGCGCCAACGCGGGCGCAGATGTCAATTGCTTTTCGTGTTGCGGTGTACTTCGTCTTGCGGGCAAGGACCCGTAACCAGCGTCGGCGAATCAGGTTCACTAGTTGTCGGTGATGTCCTGCTTGACCCGGCTCTTGGGTGCCGCAAGGTACGACCTAAACCCGCCACCAGCAGCACTGAACCATCGCGCCGCCGATGCCTCCCAACGAGATGGTCATGTTTCGACGGTGAGTCGGTTAGAGTGTGCGTCATCAGTTGACCCCACTTCAATCAGTAGGCTGGTAAATGAAGCAAGCACTACGCAGGTCCAGGAGCGCATTCAGTCAAAGATTCGGAGTATCAGGAGAACAAAATTACTACGCCTGGCTGCAGGAGCGGACAGGTGTCAAGTTAAATGTTCGACCTGAGGTGCTCGGATGGTCGTCTAGAGGCCAGGCGAGCAACTGTCCGATCGTCAATGAAATATTGGACCGGTACAAGAAATACTCGCCCTGGCAGCTTCATGCTTCCTTAAAAGAAGTATTCGTTGGCCGCGTAAGCTTCCTGTCTCCGAACGCCAGTGCTGAGAGTTCCTTTGGTTCGGCGCCATACATTGCTGTCTCCGAAGGTCTCTACGTCGCCCTTGATCAATGTTTGTACCTGTGGGAAAACGTGGGCAGACTTCAAGCTAAAGTTTACGCACGTGTGGCGAACGCTAAGCTGGCGGAGGATGAATTACGCCAGTACATCGAAAATTGGGCAACCAAGCGCGAACTACCAGAATTCATTGCACGCACGATCGAACTCAAACGCTTCCTGGTCGGTGGAGACCCAAGCTTTGTGGCGCGATACAAAGGCCGAGCGGAACTATTCGAATTGCGCCGAGAAGGGGTCAGTGACATCGACTTCGAACATCGAAAACGACGCATCTATATGGCCGAAGGGTTTATTATCGGACATGAACTCGCCCACATTCTGCACGGCCACGTCGGAGCGCCTGTCAAGAAGGTCGCCAGAGCCTACTTGGCAGACTCCGTTGCTGCGAACATGGATGCACTCCACAATGCTGGCGAATTGTCCAATGAATGGATGCAGGAGCTTCAAGCAGACTTAACGGGCTACAATGAACTCCTACTCGCTAGCAACTGGGAACAGGTTCGGCGTATCGGGGAGCACCCACTCGGGCCGGACCGTTCACGCCTTGGTCTCATCCTCTTCTGTGTCGACGGGATCGCTTTCACAATTCTTGCGATGTACCTTGTGAGCGCCCTGGGGGCCGCGCCGACAAGCTTCTCGACCCACCCCCATCCAGACGACCGACTGGCGGCAATTATCAACGTCGCCGGCAAGCAAATTGAACAAATTATCGACAATACCACCGAATTGGATCACGGGCCGGAAGGTGGCGGCTATTTTCAAAGGATCCGCACGGCATTGGAGCAGTTTCAGGTGACCTACTCGATCTGTAAGAGAACACTCGAAAATGCCCTCAACGAATTGTGAAAATAATTTCGGTTGAGTCTGCCACTGTTCGCCGAGTGTGAGACAGTCGAGCACCCGGTCAGGTAAGGTGACGTCGGAAAATTCAGAGCGTCGCTCGGATCGGCGCTGGAGCTCATCAGCAAGATGCAAGAGGGGGCGGTCGCCCGATCGTTCCCATTCTAGGAGGCTACGGGTTCGTCCAACACAGCTGACCGGGCCACAACACCGGGTAGGTTGGGAAGCATCGTGACTTAACCGCCTAATCCGCCATTTGAACAGTATGACGTCAAATTGTAACGTTCGGTAACCTTTAGTCACTGATCAGACGGAATATGTCAGGACGGTCGTCAGTCGTTGACAGACGGTGCCGGCTGCGACTCGATGTGTCCGTCTGCCGTGAGTCGGCGTAAAAGCAGCGCCTGGGTACTGCTGCTCAGTGCCTCGTCTCGTACCTGGTCAGGACCACGCTGCCGGGGAACGTCCGAGTCTCCACCAGGTTCAGGTTCACCCAGCTGTCCAGCGCCGTGAAGAACGGTGTGCCGCCACCCACGGGGACCGGATGGGTGACGATCTCGTACTCGTCGATCAGCCCGGCCCGCATGACCGCTCCTGCGAGGGGTGTGCCACCGACCCTCATCGGTCCACCGTCCTCGGCCTTGAGCCGGGTGATCTCGGCGATCGCGTCGCCGGCGACCAGGTGGGTGTTCCAGTCGACCTTCTCGATCGTCGAGGAGAACACCACCTTCGGCGTGTCCCGCCAGTTCCGCGCGAACTCGATCTCCGCCGGGTGGCATTGGGCTGCTGGTCGCCGGTTGGCCAGTGGGCGCTCATGGTTTCCCACAGTCGGCGCCCATAAAGAAACAGGCTGATCGCTCGCTCCTGGTCGCACCACCACTGAAACAGTTTGTCGTTCGGCCCGCTCCAGCTGAGGTCGTCGCCGGGTACGGCGACGTAGCCATCCAATGTCAGGTTCATGCCGTAGATCAGTTTCCGCATGGCCCAGCCTTCCGTCCGTGGGTGTCCGACGTATAGACCAGCGCGGCGTGGGAAACTCACCGGTGCGCGATCTGGGCTCGCCGGTAGTCCTCGTGCTCGGGGCTCAGCGTGGTGTACGCGGCCCGACTCGAGCAAGCCGTCTGATCTCGCCTAGCGAGGAAATGCCACGGATTTGAGACTGATCATGGGTGAGTAGGCCGCGAGACGGCAATATCGGCATGTCACGCTCGGTGAGACTCTACAGACGTGGACGTGTCGAACGACGATGTGCTCCGGCTCCGGGTGGAGGACCCGGTCACTGGTTCGCGTGGCATGTCCGGTATCGACCTATCTGGCGGGCACCATCGGACACAGGAGATCATCGACCGCGTGGCGAACGGGCAGCCGAGCCCTGATGCGATTGTGAGGATGGTGGTCCGTGACTGATCTTGAGCCGCTGCTCGACAGCCTGGAGCGGGACCTCGCGGACTCCGACGAGGTGATGGGCAGCAGTCGAGGCCTGTACCA
>NZ_SFCC01000016.1 GCF_004214935.1 Amycolatopsis suaedae | reverse complement strand
CCCGCACGCCCACCCACCAACACAAGATCAACAACTACCACCTGGATCCACCGACAAACCACATCGGTGGATCCAGGAAGAAGGGTAGTAAAGCTCCCTCGCTGCCTTACGGCTGTGGCTGGTGGGGCTGCCGTGGCCTGCGATGCCAGCGGGACACCTGGGATCGCGTGAACGCCGAGTTCCTGTCGCCAGACGTGATGAAGGTGGCCTTCACCTACCTGACGCGAACCCGCCACGCGGGCACACCTGCCACACCGGCACCGGCCAGCACACCCACCCCACCCGTCGCCACGAACGAGACAACACCCCCGCACCTCGCCGCCGGCAACGGCACCGTACTTGCGCGAGACGCAACCAGGCCGTCGCTGCCCACGACTTTGCCGGGACCCTGACGTGAGACCTAACGAAGGTGGCCTTCACGTGCTCTGGTGCCAGCGGGAGGTCAGGTGCCCAGCTCGTCGAGGCGCACCGGGCGGCGCTCCCGCCGGGACACCTCGCACGCCTCGGCGATCCGGAACGCCGCCAGCGCGTCGCCCACGGTGCACGGGCTGGGTACCCGGCCCGCGACGACCTCGGTGAAGACCTCCAGCTCCCGCACGTAGGAGGCGCGGAAGCGCTCCATGAACCCCGGGTACGCGGGCCCGGCAGGCCAGGCCACGCCCTCCACCGACGTCAGCGGCAACCGCTCGTCCAGCCCGACGGCGACGCTGCCCGCCGAGCCCAGCACGTCCAGCCGTACGTCGTAGCCCGCCGCGTTGTACCGGGTCAGCGACACCGTGGCCAGCGTGGCGTCGTCGAGCGTCAGCAGCACCGCGGCGGTGTCGACGTCGCCCGCGTCGGCGAAGAACGCCTCGCCCCGGTTGCTGCCGGTGGCGTAGACCTCGGTGACCTCCCGCCCGCTCACCCAGCGGATGATGTCGAAGTCGTGCACGCCGCAGTCGCGGAACAGCCCGCCCGAGGTCGGCACGTACTCGGCGGGCGGCGGGGCCGGGTCGAGCGTGGTGGCCCGCAGCGAGTGCAGCCAGCCCAGCTCCCCCGCGGTCACGGCCGCGCGCGCGGCGGTGTAGCCGGCGTCGAACCGCCGCTGGAACCCGATCTGCACCGGCACGTCGGCGCCGGCCACGTGGTCGACCACCGCGCGAGTGCCCGCGACGTCCCCGGCGACCGGCTTCTCGCAGAACACCGGCAGGCCCGCGTCGACGCCGCGGATGATCAGCTCGGGGTGCGCGTCGGTGGCGGCGGCGATCACCACGCCGTCCAGCCCGGCGGTGAACAGCTCGTCGATGCTCTCCACGGCCTCGACGCCCAGCTTCGCGGCCGCCGCGCGGGCGCGCTCGGGTGCCGCGTCGGCCACCACCACCGAGGACACCTCGGGCAGCTGCCGCAGGATCTCCGCGTGTGCCGTGCCGATGCGTCCGGTCCCGGCGAGTCCCAGCCTCATTGTCAGCCCTCCAGTTCAGGGGAATCGGTGGTCGCCCGCACCACGAGCGACGGGTGCAGCAGGTGGCGCACCGGCTCGGACCGGGCGCCGCGGACCCGTTCCAGCAGCGCCTCCACCGCGAGCCTGCCCATCTCCGAGCGGGGCTGGTCCACGGTGGTCAGCGAGACGTGCTTGAGCGCGGCCAGCGAGGTGTTGTCGTAGCCGACGACGGAGACGTCGCGCGGCACGCGCAGCCCGGCCTCCTCCAGCGCGGAGATGGCGCCGACGGCGTTGAAGTCGTTGCCCGCCAGCAACGCCGTGGGCAGCGCGTCCGGCGCGACGGTGGCCAGCAGCTCCCGCACGGCCTTCTCGCCCGCGACGTCGGTGTGCTCGCTGGGCAGCACCAGTTCCGGCAGGCCGTGCCGGCGCATGGCGGCCTTGTACCCCTTGCGCCGCGCTGCCGCGGTGGCCGCCCCGCCGCCGTCGAGGTGCGCGATCCGCCGGTGCCCGAGATCCACCAGATGGTCGACGGCCAGCGCGGCGCCTGCCTCGCCGTCGTCGTTCACCGTATCCACAGTGGACAGACGGGAGGTGCGTGACACCAGCACCACCGGGCACTGCGCGGCCGCCTTCTCGATGGCCGAGGCGGGCAGCACCGGCGACAGCAGCACCACACCGGCCGGCCGGAACGACAGCAGGCTGCGCAACGCGGACCGTTCCCTGGCCGGGCTGCGGCCACCGGAGTTGAGGATGATCTCGAAACCCTCCGCGCGGGCCGCCGCGTCCAGCCCTTCGACGACCTCGGCGAAGAACGCGTTGCGCAGGTCGGACACCATCACGCCGAGCACCGTCGAGGTCCGGCTGGCCAGCGAGCGCGCCATCACGTGTGGCGAGTAACCCAGCTCGGCCGCCGCGGCGAGCACCGCCTGCCTGCGGTGCTCGCTGACCTTCGGCGAGTTGCGCATGACCAGCGACACCAGCGCGCGGGACACCCCGGCCCTGGCCGCCACGTCCTCCATGGTCGGTCGCACGAGCTGTTGCCTTTCCACCCCTTGACACCCTCGTGACGGACGTTACAAGATTAGAGCGCTCTAATCAATAGAGCGCTCCAACGACCCACAGGGAGAGCCGATGACCGACATCCGCGTCGCCGCAGCCCCGATCTCCTGGGGGGTGTGCGAGGTTCCCGGCTGGGGCCGCGTGCTGGACGCGGACACCGTGCTCACCGAGATGGCCGACCTCGGCGTCCGGGCCACCGAACTGGGCCCGCCCGGTTACCTCCCGCGCGACCCCGGCGAACTGCGCGCCCTGCTGGACTCGCGCGGGCTGCGCCTGGTCGGCGGGTTCCTCGCCGTCGCGCTGCACACCGATCCCGCGGCCGCCGTCGCCGCCGCCGAGGACTCCGCCGCGTTGTTCGCCGCGTGCGGGGCCGACGTGCTGGTGCTGGCCGCCGCGACCGGGCTGGACGGCTACGACGAACGCCCCGCGTTGTCCGCCGAGCAGTGGCAGACCCTGGTCGCCACCGCCGGGCGGATCCGCGACGTCGCCGCCGCACACGGGTTGCGGACCGTGCTGCACCCGCACGTGGGCACGCACGTGGAGACCGAGGCGGAAGTGGAACGGTTCCTCGCCGACTCGGACCTGCCGCTGTGCCTGGACACCGGGCACCTGCTGATCGGCGGCACCGACCCGGTCGCGCTGGCCAGGCGCTACCCGGACCGGATCGGCCACGTGCACCTCAAGGACGTCCGCGCGGCGCTGGCGCAGCGGGTGCGGGCGGGCGAGATCGCGTACACCAAAGCCGTCGGCGAGGGGATCTACCCGCCACTCGGGGACGGCGACATCGACATCGAGGCCATGATCAGGTTCGTCCACGAGGCGGGCTACGACGGCTGGTACGTCCTGGAACAGGACACGGCACTGAGCGAGGACAGCTCCACCGACCTGCCGCGGAAGGACACCGCGCGTAGCCTCGCCCACCTCGATCGGATCGTCGGCCGGCTCGGCTGACGGCGAGAACCCCAGCGAGGAGAGACGATGAGGTCCTATCGCTCGAGACTGGCGGCGTGTGCCGCGGTGAGCGCGCTGGCGCTGGCCGCGTGCACCGGCCCCGCCGCGCAGGAAGGCCCGGCGGCAGGCCAGTCGGGCATCCCGGAGGACACCGGCCCGCTGCGGATCGCGGTGATCTCGCACGGCACGGCGGGCGACGCGTTCTGGAACGTGGTGAAGAACGGCGCCGAGGACGCCGGCCGCGACCTCGGCATCGAGGTCGAGTACAACGCCGACGGCGACCCGGGCAACCAGGCACGGCTGATCGACAACGCGGTCGCGCAGCGAGCGGGTGGCCTGGTCGTGTCGATGGCCAACCCGGAGGCGCTCAAGCCGTCGATCGAGAACGCGGTGCGGGCCGGGATCCCGGTCATCACCATCAACTCCGGCGAGGAGAACAGCGCGGCGTTCGGCGCCATCACCCACGTCGGGCAGAACGAGGGCATCGCCGGCGAGAACGCCGGGCGGCGTTTCAAGGAGTCCGGCAAGACCAAGCTGCTGTGCGTCATCCACGAGGCGGGCAACGTCGGGCAGAACCAGCGCTGCGAGGGCGCCAAGCGTGGCTTCGGGCAGACCCAGAACCTGCAGGTCGACATCAGCAACCCGACCGACGTGCAGGCCCGCATCCGCGGCGCGGTGCAGACCGACCCGTCGATCGACGCCGTGCTCACCCTGAACTCGCAGGTCGCCGCGAACGCGGTGGGCGCGATCGAGCAGGCCGGATCGACGGCGCAGGTGGCCACGTTCGACCTCAACACCGACGTGGTGAACGCGATCAAGGCGGGCGACGTGCTGTTCGCCGTCGACCAGCAGCAGTACGAGCAGGGTTACCTGCCGGTGCTGTTCCTCAAGCTGTACCGGGACAACGCCAACGTCGTCGGCGGCGGCAGGCCGGTGCTCACCGGTCCGGACTTCGTCGACAAATCCACTGTGGACAAGATCGGCCAGTACGTGGAGCGAGGTACGCGATGACAACGACCACCCTGGACGAACGGCTGTCCTCCCGCGGACTGCTCGACCGGCTGGTCGTGCGCCCCGAGGTCGGTGCCGCGCTCGGCGCGATCGTGGTGTTCGTCTTCTTCAGTATCGTCGCCGACCAGTTCCTGACCCCGGACGGTGTGGCGACCTGGCTGGACGACGCGTCCACGCTGGGCATCATGGCGGTCGCGGTGGCGCTGCTGATGATCGGCGGCGAGTTCGATCTGTCGGCCGGCGTGATGACGGCGTCGACGGCACTGGTCACCGCCATGCTGGCCACCCAGGCCGGGTGGAACGTCTGGCTGGCGCTCGCGGCATCGCTGGTGTTCGCGCTGGGTGTCGGCGCGTTCAACGGCTGGCTGGTCATGCGCACCGGCCTGCCCAGCTTCATCATCACGCTGGGCACGTTCCTCGCGTTGCAGGGTCTGAACCTGGGCATCACCCGGCTGGTCACCGACACCGTGCAGGTGTCGGGCATGCGGGCGGCCGACGGCTACGCCTCGGCCGGGTTCGTGTTCGCCTCCACCGTCGACATCGGCGGCACCCAGTTCCGGATCTCCATCGTGTGGTGGCTGGGCGCGGCGGCGCTGGCGGCGTGGCTGCTGGTGCGTACCCGGTTCGGCAACTGGATCTTCGCCGTCGGCGGCAACGCGCAGAGTTCCCGGGCGGTCGGCGTTCCACTGGTACGCACGAAGATCCTGCTGTTCATGACCACAGCGCTGGCGGGCTGGCTGGTCGGGTCGATCAACATCCTGCGGTTCGCCACCGTGCAGGCCAACCAGGGCGTCGGGCTGGAGCTGCAGTTCATCATCGCCGCGGTGGTGGGCGGCTGCCTGCTCACCGGCGGTTTCGGGTCGGCGATCGGCGCCGCGATCGGCGCGCTGATCTTCGGCATGGCCCGGCAGGGCATCGTGTTCGCCCGGTGGGACAACGACTGGTTCATGGCGTTCCTCGGCGTGATGCTGCTGGCCGCGGTCCTGGTGAACAACACGTTCCGGCGGCGCGCGGAAAGGGTCCGGCGATGAGCTCACTGATCGAGGTCGACGGCATCGGCAAGACCTACGGCAGCGTGATCGCGCTGCGCGATGTGTCCACAGTGGTCAACGCAGGCGAGGTCACCTGCGTGCTGGGTGACAACGGCGCGGGCAAGTCCACGCTGATCAAGATCCTGGCCGGGGTGCACCAGCACGACCGGGGCGAATTCCGGGTCGAGGGCGAGCCGGTGCGGTTCACCTCGCCGCGCGAGGCACTGGACCGCGGCATCGCCACGGTGTACCAGGACCTGGCGGTGGTGCCGCTGATGAGCGTGTGGCGCAACTTCTTCCTCGGCTCCGAGCCGACCGTCGGGTTCGGCCCGTTCCGGATGCTCGACCGCCGCAAGGGCAAGGAGACGACGAAGAAGGCCCTGGCGGACATGGGAATCGACCTGCGCGACGTCGAGCAGCCGGTGGGCACGCTGTCCGGCGGTGAGCGGCAGTGCGTCGCCATCGCCCGCGCGGTGCACTTCGGCGCGAAGGTGCTGATCCTGGACGAGCCGACGGCGGCGCTGGGCGTCAAGCAGGCCGGGGTGGTGCTGCGGTACGTGGCGCAGGCCCGCGACCGCGGTCTGGGCGTCGTGCTGATCACCCACAACCCGCATCATGCCTACCCGGTGGCCGACCGGTTCCTGCTGCTCAAGCGGGGCGCGCCGCTGGGCCACTACGAGAAGCCGGAGATCGACCTGCCGGAGCTGACCAGGCAGATGGCGGGCGGCGCCGAGCTGGAGGCGCTGGAACACGAGCTGCGATCCGTGGAGAACGGTTGATGGAACGGTTGCAAGTACTCACCGTCGGCCGGGTCGGGGTGGATCTCTACCCCGAGCAGAGCGGTGTGCCGCTGGCCGAGGTGTCGACGTTCGCCAAGTCGCTCGGCGGCACCGCGACCAACGTCGCGGTCGCCGCCGCGCGGCTCGGGCGGAGCACCGCGGTGCTGACGAAGGTGGGCCCGGACGGGTTCGGCGACTACGTGCGCTCGGCGCTGGCCGGGTTCGGCGTGTCGCCCGCCCACGTCGGCACGGCGGCCGGCCTGCAGACGCCGGTGGTGTTCTGCGCGCTGGACCCGCCGGCCGACCCGCCGCTGCTGTTCTACCGCTCCCCCATCGCGCCGGACCTGACGCTCACGCCGGACGACGTGCCGTGGGACGTGGTGGACAGCGTGCCGCTGCTGTGGGTCACCGGCACCGGGGTGTGCCGCGAACCCGCGCGGGCGACGCAGCGGGAGATCCTGCGCCGCCGGGGCCGGCGCGAGCACACCGTGCTGGACCTGGACTACCGGCCGATGTTCTGGCCGGACGTCGAGACCGCGCGGGCGGAGATCGGCTGGATGCTCGACCACGTGACGGTCGCCGTCGGCAACCGCGCCGAGGCGGAGGTGGCGGTCGGGACGTCCGATCCGGACGAGGCCGCCAAGCGGATGCTGGCCCGCGGCGTCCGGCTGGCCGTCATCAAGAAGGGCGCCGACGGCGTGCTGGTCGCCACCGCGGACGGCTCGTGGACGGTGCCGCCGCAACGGGTCGAGGTGGTGTGCGGGCTGGGCGCGGGCGACGGTTTCGGCGGCGCACTGGTGCACGGGCTGCTGTCCGGGTGGGACCCGGTGCGCACGGCCACCTACGCCAACGCGGCGGGCGCGCTGGTCGCGTCCCGGCTGGCCTGTGCCGACGCGATGCCCACGTCATCCGAGATCGAGGAGCTGCTGCCATGAGGCTCACCACCGCGCAGGCGCTGGTCCGCTGGCTGACCGTGCAACGTTCGTCCACTCTGGACGGACGCGAGGTGCCGCTGTTCCCGGCGGTGTGGGGGATCTTCGGCCACGGCAACGTTCTCGGGCTGGGCACGGCGCTGGCGGAGGTCCGCGAGGAACTGCCGGTGTGGCGCGGGCACACCGAGCAGGGCATGGCGCTGGCCGCGGCCGGTTACGCCAAGGCCACCCACCGGCGGCAGGTCGGTGTGGTGACCTCGTCGATCGGGCCGGGTGCGCTGAACATGGTCACCGGCGCCGGGGTGGCGCACGCCAACCGGCTGCCGGTGCTGCTGCTGCCCGGCGACACGTTCACCAGCCGCGCGCCGGATCCGGTGCTGCAGCAGGTGGAGCACTTCGGTGACCCGACCGCCACGGTCAACGACGCGTTCCGCGCGGTCAGCCGTTACTTCGACCGCGTCACCCGGCCCGAGCAGCTGGTGGCGACGCTGCCGCAGGTGGCCAGGGTGCTCACCGACCCGGCCGACTGCGGCCCGGTGACGCTGGCGCTGCCGCAGGACGTGCAGGCCGAGGTGTTCGACTTCCCGGATTCCCTGTTCGCGCCGGTCACCCACCACGTGCCCCGGCCACGGCCGGACACGCGCGAGCTGGACGCCGCGGCGGCGGCGCTGCGTTCGGCGCGGCGGCCGCTGCTGGTGCTCGGCGGCGGGGTGCGGTACTCCGGCGCGGGCGAGCGGGCGCTGGAGTTCGCCCGGCGGCACGGTATCCCGGTCACCGAGACCACTGCCGGGCGCACGCTGGTCCCGCACGACGACCCGCTGCACGCCGGGCCGCTGGGCGTGACCGGATCGTCGTCGGCCAACGTGCTGGCCGGTGCGGCCGACGTGGTACTCGCCGTCGGGACCCGGTTGCAGGACTTCACCACCGCGTCGTGGACGGTGTTCGGCGCGGACGTCCGGCTGGTGACGCTGAACGCGGCCCGGTTCGACGCGGTCAAGCACGGCGCGCTGGCCGTGACCGGTGACGCCCTGGAAGGCCTCGCCGAACTGGATCAGAGGCTGAGTGGCTGGACCACTGATCCAGTCTGGACGTCGAGGGCGGCCGCCGAGCGGGCCCGGTGGGACGCCCACGTGGACACCCTGCGGGCGCCGAGCGAGGTGGCGACGTACGCGCAGGTGGTCGGCGTGGTCAACGACGCGTCGGAGCCCGGCGACTACGTGATGACCGCGTCCGGCGGGCTGCCCGGCGAGCTGATCGGTGGCTGGCGCGGGACCGGGCAGGCGAGCATGGACGTCGAGTACGGCTTCTCCTGCATGGGGTACGAGGTCGCCGGGGCGTGGGGTGCGGCGATGGCGCACACCGGCGGGCTGGTCACCACGCTGCTCGGCGACGGGTCGTACCTGATGCTGAACTCCGAGCTGTACTCGGCGGCGTTCGCCGGGCACCCGTTCGTCGCCGTGGTGTGCGACAACGACGGCTACGCGGTGATTGCCCGGTTGCAGGAGGGGCAGGGCGGCGAGGCGTTCAACAACCTGTACCCGGACTGCCGCACGGTCCACGACAGCCCGCCGCGGGTGGACTTCGCCCGGCACGCCGAGTCGCTGGGCTGTGTGGTGTTCACCGCCGATGACGTCGACGGGCTGCGGGACGCCTACGCGAAGGCACGCGAGGCCGCGGTCGAGCGGCGGCGGCCGGCGGTCGTGGTGATCCGCACACATCCGGCGTCGTGGACCGAGGCCGGGGCGTGGTGGGAGGTCGGTGTGCCGGAGTACCTGTCCGGGCGCGCGGAGTACGACGAGGCCAAGTCAGGCCAGCTGCGGCACACGGCGTCCGTCGAGTAGCCGGACGACCTCGCGGACGGCGCTGCGGCCGGCGCGGTTGGCACCGACCGTGCTGGCCGACGGCCCGTAGCCGACCAGGTGCAGCCGCGGGTCGGCGACCACGCGGGTGCCGTCCATCCGGATGCCGCCGCCCGGCTCGCGCACGTGCAGTGGCGTCAGGTGGTCCAGCGAGGCGCGGAAGCCGGTGGCCCACAGGATGACGTCGGCGGGCTCGCGGGTGCCGTCGGCCCACACCACCGCGTCCGGTTCGATGTGGTCGAACATCGGCCTCCGGTCGAGGATCCCGGCGTCCATCCCGGCGCGGACCTCGGGGGTGAGTGCCAGGTCGGTGACGCTGACCACGCTGGCCGGTGGCCGTCCCGCGCGTACCGCCTCCTCCACCTTGGCCACGGCGGCGCGGCCCCATTCGTGGGTGAACGGCTCCTCGCGCCAGACCGGCGGGCGGCGGGTGACCCAGGTGGTCGCGGCGGCGACCGGCGCGATCTCCAGCAGCAGCTGGACCGCGGAGGTGCCGCCGCCGACCACCACGACCCGCCTGCCGCGGAACGGGCCGGTCCCGGTGTAGTCGGCGGTGTGCAGTTGCCGGCCGGCGAACGTCTCCTGGCCCGGGTAGTACGGCCAGAACGGTTTGTCCCAGGTGCCGGTGGCGTTGATCACGGCGGCGGCCGACCAGGATTCGGCGGCGCTGTCGACCAGCAGCCTGCCGTCGTCGTCGCTCACCGACAGGACGTCGACCGGGCGGTGCAGCGGCAGGTCGTAGGTCCGCTCGAAGCGGCCGAAGTACTCGGCGACCACCTCGGACGCCGGCTGCTCCGGATCGGCGCCCTCGAACGCCATTCCCGGCAGGTCGTAGAGGCCGTGGACCTTGCCCATGCGCAGTGACGGCCAGCGGTACTGCCACGCGCCGCCCGGTCCCTTGGCGTGGTCGAGCACCACGAAGCCGGTCTCGTTGGCGAAACCCGCACGCCGCAGGTGGTAGGCCGCCGACAGGCCCGCCTGCCCGGCCCCGATCACCACCACGTCAGTCCTGTGATCCGCCATGCCTGTGGCAACCGCCTACCGGGCGGGGGTATTCCCGGTCAGGCGGCCAGCCGGGCGGTGATCCAGTCGCGGGCGATCGCCCAGCCCGGGTGGTCCGGGTCGAGCAGGTCGAAGTGCCCGGCGCCCGGCACGATCTCCACCTCGGCGCCGGCGTAGGCGCGGCTGTAGGAGACGTCGAGCAGCACGTCGCTGTCGCCGTGCACGGCCAGCGCCGGCACGCCGGAGGCGGCCAGGTGCGCGGGGGACGTCCAGCCGTAGCGCTCGGGAACGTCGGCGTAGCGGCCGCCCAGCAGCAGGCTGACCATCCCGTCCTCGGCGGGCAGCCCGGCCAGCGTCTCGGGGCGGGCGGGCGCGGGCGCACCGGCGGGCAGCGTCGCGGTGGGGTCGGCCAGCTCGGCACCGAGCCGTGCCGCGTCCGCCGCGACGAGGTCGAGCGTCCCGGCGAGCGAGACCACGCCGACGGGCCGCACCCGAGGGCCAGAGCCCGGTGCCTCGGGCGGCAGGGTGGCGCGGTGGGCGGCCCAGACGGCCAGCTGCCCGCCCGAGGAGTGCCCGGCGAGCACGACGCGGCGCGGATCGAGGGCGGCGTCCATGCCGTCGACCGCGTCCACGGCCGCGGCCACGTCCTCGAACGTGCCCGGCCAGCCGCCGCCCGGCTCGCCGACGCGCCGGTACTCGGCGTTCCACACGGCCACACCGTGGGAGACCAGGTCGCCGGCCAGCTCGGTCAGCTGCCCGCGGTCGAACGCGGCGGCCCAGTGCCCGCCGTGCAGCAGCACGACAACCGGGAACGGCCCGGTGCCCGGCGGCAGGTACAGCTCGCCGGTCTGGGAGGGCGGCTGGCCGTAGTGAACGGTGCGGACAGTCGGCTCGACGATGGACACGAGCCGGACAGTACCGGCGGACGACCGCGCCGGGAAGCCGTTCCTCGACGCTCAGCGGCGCAGGGCGCGCACCACCGCCACGACGGCGAGCACGGCGGCGACCGCCACCAGGACCGGGCCGATCCGCCGGGCCACCGAGCCGCCCGCGACCTCCATCAGGTCGATCGCCGTGTCGGGCTCCGCGTCGCCGCGCTCCGGCGGAGCGGTAACCTCCGGGGCCGGCTCATCCGGCTCGGGGGCGAGCTTGCCGGCCAGGCACTCGGCGAAGCTGTCCAGGATCTTGCCGCCCACCTCCCCGATCAGCCCGCGGCCGAACTGCGCCGGTTTGCCGGTGACGTTGAGATCGGTCGCCACCGACGCGGTGGTGCCCTCGCCGGTGCCGGTCAGCGTGACCGTGACCGTGGCCGCCGCGGTACCCGCTCCCCTCGCGTCCTTGCCGGACGCCTTGATCACCACCTTCCTGGCCTGCTCGTCGGTCTCGACGAACTCACCGGAACCCTTGTACAGCAACGAGACAGGCCCGAGCTTGACCTTCACCGTGCCGCGGAAGGACTGTCCGTCGACCTCGGTCAGGGTGGCCCCTGGCATGCACGGGGCCACCCGTTCCGGGTCGAGCAGCGCCTGCCACACCCGCTCCGGCGGGGCGGGAACGCTGAACTCGTGTTCGAGCCGCATTGTCTTCTGCCCTCTCTTCGTTCGGGCGGGTCGGGCCCTTTCAGCCGGCGTCTTCCCTCCTCGCCGTCGGCCGCGGAGCGGCCTTTGGGCTCGTCAGTCCAGACGCCGGCGGGCCCGACCGGTACGTGGTTCGGGTCACCCCGCCATCGCGGCGAGCACGGCACGGCCGGTCAGCACCTTCGCCAGGTGCCTGCGGTAGTCGGCGTCGGCGTTGCCGTCGGTCGGCGGGCTGGTGCCCTCGGCGGCGTGCTCGGCCGCGGCCCGCACCGCCTCGGCGGTGGCCGGCCGCCCGACCAGCGCCTCCTCCACGGCCCGTGCCCGCACCGGGACCGACGCCATGTTGGTCAGCCCGACCCTGGCCTCGGCGATGTTGCCGCCGTCGGCACGCACCGCCGCCGCCACGGCCACCATCGACCAGGCCTGCGCGACCCGGTTGAACTTCTCGTAGTGCGCCCGCCAGCCGGTGTGCTTGGGCACCCGGACGGCGACCAGGATCTCGCCGGCGTCCATGGCCGTGGTGAACAGGTCGGTGAAGAACTCCGACGCCGGCACCGTGCGCCGCCCGTCCGGGCCGGCGACGACCATCTCCGCGTCCAGCGCCAGTGCCGGGGCGAGCAGGTCGCCCGCCGGGTCGGCGTGGGCCAGCGAACCGCCGAACGTGCCGCGGTGGCGGACCTGCGGGTCGGCCACCGTGTCGGTCGCCCTGGCCAGCAGTGCCGCGTGCTCGGCGACCAGCGGGTCGCGCTGCACCTCGTAGTGCGTGGTCATCGCGCCGATGACCAGCGCGTCGCCGTCCTCGCTCACGCCGCGCAGTTCGGAGATCCTGCCCAGGTCGACCACCGTGGACGGGGCGGCCAGCCGCATCCGCAGCACCGGCAGCAGGCTCTGGCCGCCTGCCAGGAGCTTGGCGTCCTCACCGGCCTCGGCGAGCGCGCGGACCGCTTCGTCCACTGTGGAGGGAGCTACGTAGTCGAACGCCGCGGGGATCACCGGGCACCTCCAGAAGCGTCGATCGAGCCCAGCCCGCCGCCGGGCTCGCCGCCGAGCCCGCCCGCGGCGGACTCACCGGTGTGGATGGCCCGCCACACCCGCATCGGGGTGCACGGCATCTCGATGTCGGACACACCGAGGTGCCGCACGGCGTCGATGATCGCGTTCACCACGGCCGGGGTGGACGCGATGGTGCCCGCCTCGCCGACGCCCTTGGCGCCCAGCGGGTTGGTCGTCGACGGCGTCTCGGTGCGGTCGGTGGTGAACTCGGGCAGGTCGGCCGCCGACGGCACCAGGTAGTCGGCGAGCGTGCCGGTGGTCAGGGTGCCGTACTCGTCGTGCACGGCCTCCTCGAACAGCGCCTGCGCGATGCCCTGCGCCAGCCCGCCGTGTACCTGGCCCTCGACGATCAGCGGGTTGATCACCGTGCCGATGTCGTCGACGCACACGTAGGACCGCAGCCGCACCCGGCCGGTCTCGGTGTCGACCTCGGCCGCGCACAGGTGGGTGCCGTGCGGGAAGGAGAAGTTCTCCGGGTCGAAGGTGGCCTCCGAGTCCAGCGACGGTTCCACCCCGTCGGGCAGGTCGTGTGCGGCGAACACCGCCAGCGCGATGTCCTGGATGGTCGGCGCCGACTCGCTCGGTGCCACCCCGCGTACGCCGAACCGGCCCGCCGTGAACTCCACGTCGGACTCCGCGCACTCCAGCATGTGCGCGGCGATCGGCTTGGCCTTGGCGATCACCTTCTCCGCGGCCTTGACCGCGGCGATCGCGCCGACGGTCAGCGACCGCGACCCGTAGGTGTCCATGCCCTTCGGCGAGGACTGGGTGTCGCCGTGGATGACCTCGACGTCCTCGAACGGCACGCCGAGCTGGTCGGCGATGATCTGGCTCCAGGCCGTCTCGTGTCCCTGGCCGTGTGGCGAGGAACCGGTGACCAGCTCGACCTTGCCCGTGGGCAGCATGCGGATGGCCGCGTGCTCCCATCCGCCCGCGCCGTAGGACAGCGAGCCGAGCACCCGTGACGGCGCCAGGCCGCACATCTCGGTGAACGTCGAGATGCCGATGCCCAGCTGCACCGGGTCGTTGTTCTCCCGCCGCTGCCGCTGTTCCCGGCGCAGGTCGTCGTAGCCGAAGAGGTTCTTGGCCTTCTCGGTCGCCGCCTCGTAGTTGCCGGTGTCGTAGGTCAGGCCCGCGACCGTGGTGTAGGGGAACTCGTCGTGCCTGATCCAGTTCCGCTGGCGTACCTCCATCGGCTCAACGCCGACCTCGGCGGCCAGCTCGTCCATCATCCGCTCGATGGCGAAGGTGGCCTCCGGACGGCCCGCGCCGCGGTAGGCGTCGGTGGGCACCTTGTTGGTGAACACGTTCGTGCACGCGAAGTGGTAGGCCGGGATCTTGTAGATGGCGTTGAACATGAACGCGCCGAGGATCGGCACGCCGGGGCTGACCAGCCGCAGGTAGGCGCCCATGTCGGCGAGCAGCTCGACCTTCAGCGCGGTGATCGTGCCGTCCCGCCGGGCACCCATCGTCAGCCGCTGCACCTGGTCGCGGCCGTGGTGGGCGGACTGCAGCGACTCCGAGCGCGACTCGGTGTACTTCACCGGCCTGCCCAGCCTGCGGGCCACCAGGAAGGTGAACACCTCCTCGGGGGTGACCTGCAGCTTGCCGCCGAAGCCGCCGCCGACGTCGGGTGCGATGACCCGCACCTTGTGCTCCGGCACGCCCAGCGTCATCGCCAGCATGAGCCGCAGGATGTGCGGCACCTGCGTGGCCGACCACATGGTGACCTGCTCCCCGGTCGGGTCGACCATGACCGAGCGGGGTTCCATGAACGCCGGGATCAGCCGCTGCTGGCGGAACGTGCGGCGCACGACCACCTCGGCGTCGGCGAGGGCCTGCTCGACGTCACCGCCGGTGCCCGCCTCGGCGGAGTCGAAGATCCAGATGGCGCTGCGGTTGGTGCCCAGGCCGGGGTGGACGAGGTCGCCGCCGTCCTCGGCGGCGCGCTCCAGGTCGAGCACCACCGGCAGGTCCTCGTAGTCCACGTCGATGAACTCGAGCGCGTCGTGTGCCTCGTAGCTGCTGCGGGCGACCACGACGGCGACGGCCTCACCGGCGAAGTTGACCTGGTCGACGGCCAGCGCCGGCGCGTCGGGGGCCTTCTGGTCCTCGGTGATCGGCCAGGCACACGGCAGGCTGCCCTGTTCCTCGGCGAAGTCCGCTCCGGTGTAGACGGCCACGACGCCCGGCTGCCGCCTGGCCTCGCCGACGTCGATGCGGGTGATCTTCGCGTGGGCCACCGGGCTGCGCAGGACGGCCAGGTACTGCAGGCCGGGCAGGGTGAGGTTGTCGGTCCACCGGGTGCGGCCGGTGATCAGCCTGGCGTCCTCCTTGCGCAGACGGGCCTTGCCGATCTCCGGTGTGGGTTCGGCGGTGGCGGTCATCTATTCGCCACCTCCCCCGACCTGACTGGCGGCGCGGGCGCGAGCGGTTTCGGCGACCTCGTCGTCGACACGCTCGGCCTCCGGCCCCTCACCGGGGCGCATGTGGTGCGCGGCGTCGCGGACCGCGCGGACGATGTTCTGGTAGCCGGTGCAGCGGCAGAGGTTGCCCTCCAGGCCCTCGCGGACGGCCTTCTCGTCCGGGTCGGGGTTGTCGGCCAGCAGGTCGAGCGCCTGCATGATCATCCCGGGCGTGCAGAAGCCGCACTGCAGGGCGTGGTTGTCGTGGAAGGCTCGCTGCACGGGGTGCAGTTCGCCGTCGCGGGCCAGGCCCTCGACCGTGGTGATCTCGCAGCCGTCGGCCTGGACCGCCAGCACCGAGCAGGACTTCACGCTGTGCCCGTCCAGGTGAACGGTGCAGGCACCGCAGTTGCTGGTGTCGCAGCCGACGACCGTGCCCACCTTGCCAAGGCGTTCACGGAGGTGGTGCACCAGCAGCGTGCGCGGTTCGACCTCGTCGGTGTAGCTGGTTCCGTCGACGGTGACAGTGATGCGCATCGAGCCTCCAGTGGTGGGCGGCAGTGATCGGGCTCACAGGCGAGCGTCTCTCTTCCCACCGACAGCTGCAACCCCCAGTCAGGCGACTGGGCCACCGGGCCCGCAGATGCGTGCGAACGGGCAGGTCGTCAACCGTGGATGCGGCCGTCCAGGTCCGCGAGACGACGTCCTTTGCCGCCCCAGCGCAGGGCGATGATCTCCGCGGCGATCGACACCGCGGTCTCCTCCGGGGTGCGCGCGCCGAGGTCCAGCCCGATCGGCGAGGACAGCCGGGACAGCTCGGCCTCGCCGAGTCCGGCCTCGCGCAGCCTGGCCATGCGGTCCAGGTGGGTCCGCCGCGAACCCATGGCGCCGACGTAGCCCACGTCCAGCCGCAGCGCCACCTCGAGCACGGGCACGTCGAACTTCGGGTCGTGGGTGAGCACCGCGACGACGGTGCGCTGGTCGACGCGGCCGGCCTCGGCCTCGGCCGTCAGGTAGCGGTGCGGCCAGTCGACCACGACCTCGTCGGCCTGCGGGAACCGGCTCGCGGTGGCGAACACCGGCCGGGCGTCGCAGACGGTGACCCGGTAGCCGAGGTAGGCGCCCAGCTCGGCCATCGCGGCGGCGAAGTCGATGGCGCCGAACACCAGCATCCGCGGCGGCGGTTCGAAGGAGTTGACGAACACCGCCATGCCCTCGCCGCGCCGCTGGCCGTCCGGGCCGTAGTGCAGGGTGCCGGTGCGCCCGCTGGCCAGCAGCCCGCGTGCGTCGTCGGCGACCGCGTCGTCGGCCCTCGCCGACCCGAGCGTGCCGGCGGTGCGCTCCGGCCAGACCACCAGCCTGCGGCCCAGCCGGTCCGCGTCGGGGTGCTCGACCACGGTCGCCACCGCGACCGGCTGTCCGTTGTGGACGGAGTCGGTGATCTCGCCCAGTTGCGGCAGGCTCTCCCGGTCGACGCGCTCGACGTAGACGTCGATGATGCCGCCGCAGGTGAGCCCGACGGCGAAGGCGTCGTCGTCGCTGACCCCGTAGCGCTGCAGGACCGGCACACCGTCGGCGCGGACCTGCTGGGCCAGTTCGTACACCGCGCCCTCGACGCAGCCGCCGGAGACACTGCCGGTCACCGTGCCGTCGGCGCCGACCAGCATGGCCGCGCCCGGCGCGCGGGGCGCGGAGGAGAACGTGGCCACCACGGTGCCCAGGCCCACGGTCTCGCCGCCGGCCCAGCGGCGGTGCAGCTCGTCGAGTACGTCACGCATCGGCCATCTCCAGCAGGAATCGTCGCAGGGTGGCCAGGCTGTGCCCGGCCAGCATCCGGTCGACGTGCGGCAGGGCCGCCACGATGCCGGACTGCACGGGAGCGTAACCCTCGCGGCCCGCGTGCGGATTGACCCAGAACACGCGGTGCGCGAGCCGGCGGGCTCTGGCGACCTGCTCGCCGAGCAGCGCGGCGTCGCCGCGTTCCCAGCCGTCGGAGAAGATCGCGAGGACGGCCCGCCGTGCCGTACCGCGTTGTCCCCAGCGGTCGAGGAACGCCTTGAGGGTCTCGCCGAGCCGGGTGCCGCCCGCGTAGTCGGGGACGGCGCGGCCCGCGGCGAGCACGGCCAGTTCGGGGTCGCGCTGCCGCAGTTGCCGGGTGACGCGGGTCAGCCGGGTGCCCAGGGTGAAGACCTCGACCGTGCGCGGCGCGGCGCGGGTGACGACGTGGGCGAACCGCAGCAGCGCGTCGGCGTAGGGATTCATCGAGCCGGAGACGTCGATCAGCAGCACCACCCGGCGTGGCCGTCGCGCTCGGGCGCGGTGGGCGGGCGGGGCCGGTTCGCCGCCGGTCGCGAGCAGCGCGCGCAGGGTGCGGGCCGGGTCCAGCGGGCCGCGGCGGGCCGGCCGGTGCCGGGTGGAGCGGCGCAGCGGCGGCGCGGGGCGCAGGGTGGCGAGCAGTTCGCGGAGGTGGTCGCGTTCGGCGGCGGTCAGGGCCGCCAGGTCGCGGTGCCGCAGGACCTCGGCGTCGGAGGCGGCGACGGTGACCGGCTCCGCCTCCCGGGTGGCCGTGCCGCCGCCGTCGGCCAGCGGCGCGATGCGGGTACGCCGCGGCGTTGCCCGGCGCCGCGGCGCCACCGGCGGCGGGGTGTCGCCGAACCAGGCGGCGAACGCCCGGTCGTAGCGGGGCAGGTCGTCCGGGTCGGCGCAGAGGGTGAGCCTGCCCGCCCAGTACAGCCTGCCGCGGTCGCCGGCGCCGAGCTGCTCGCACGCGGCGAGGTAGGCCTGGACGCGACGCTGGTCGCAGGGCAGGCCGGCCTCTCGCAGGGCGGTGGTGAAGCCGAGCAGCCCGGGCAGCGGGTCCATGCCTTCCATCATGCCCGGACCTCGGCGGCGACACCGGCCACGACGACCGCCGCACCGGCGAGGACGAGCGGGTGGAACGGCTCGCCGAGCACGAGAACCCCGATCAGGTAGGCCACGACCGGGACGGCGTAGGCGTAGGTGCTGACCAGCGACACCGGCTGCGTCGCCAGCAACCGGTTGTACAGCAGGAATCCGGCCAGCGAGTCGACGAGTACCAGGTGGGCGGCGGCCAGCCAGGACGCCGTGCTGACCGACGCCGGGTCGACCCGCTCCCCCACCAGCAGGCCGAGGGCGAGCAGCAGCGCGCCGCCGGTGGCCAGCTGCAGGGCGGTGGCCGGCCGGGTGCGGGCCGCCTGGACGGTCCCGGCGGCCCACAGCACCGACGCGGCGATCACCAGCAGTGCCCAGGGTGTCCAGCCACCGCCGCTGTGCGACCCCACCAGCACCACGACGACGCCGGCGAACCCGGTGAGTGTCCGCAGGATCGCCGCGCGGGTGGGCCGGTCGCCGGTGACCGCGCGCAGCAGCGTGATCCACAGCGGCACGGCGGCGACGAGGATCGCCGCCGTGCTGGCGGGAACGTTCCGCTGGGCCACGGCGACCGCGCCCTGCGCGCCGAGAAGGCAGCACCCGGTGCGCGCCGAGGCGAGGACCGTGCGCCGGTCCAGCGCGGGCCTGCGCACCGCGGCCAGCGTCAGCCCGGCGGCCAGCAGCGGGGGCAGGGTCTCGACCATGACCCGCATCGCCGGGAACGACGATCCCCAGCACAACCACAATCCGGCCAGTGCGAACGGGACGTCACGCTGGCCCAGGTACGGGCGTTGCTCGCGGTGGGCGAGCACGGCGGGTTCACCCGGGCCGCCGGCGCGCTCGGCCTGACCCAGTCCGGTTCTTCGCAATCGAAGGTGTAGGTAGCAGCGCTGGTGCGCGTGCCTGGTTGTCAGGAAGGGGCGAGCGCTGAAGGTGTCCTGGAGGCCGTTGAACCGGACGTGGCCGGGGCCGTGTCACCTGAAGCCGCCGGGTGCGCGTGGTAGCGCGCTCGCACGTCGTCGGGTCGCAACTCCTAGCTAGTGATCTAGCGTGCTAGCATCCTTGGGTGAGCGCGGAGCAGGTCAAGCAGTTCAACGTGTACCTGCCGGTGGAGCTGATCAAGCGCGTCAAGCATCACGCGGTTGAGTCGGAGCGGTCGCTGAGTTCGATTGTGGCCGAGTCGCTGGCGGCCTATCTGGACGAAGCAGACGCGTCACGACCGCGATCCAGTGAGAGGAAGAGGAACTGGCATGGTGAGCGAGGGCATTGAGGCTCTGTTCCTGGAGACGCACAACTGGGGCAAGGCAGCCCGGTTCTTCCAGGCGTTGGGGTACGAACTCGAGTTCGAGACGGATCATCAGTCCGGCCAGTTGCGCAGCAAGATCGGGCCGCCGGTGTTCATCGCCGAGATCCCCGAAGATCGTGCTCCGGGTCTGCAGCCGGTGTTGAAGATCCCCGATGCCGCGGCTGCCGAGCAGAAACTGAAGGCCCTCGGCGTCGATGGGCCGTTCGAGCCCACGCACTTCGGAACCGCGATGACCACGCTCCGAGATCCCGACGGCCGGGTCTGGGGCCTCCAGGCGCCACTGAACGACCCCACCTCGGGGGCCTAGGGTCGTGTCCGGGGAACCTGATTCCACCGCAGTTCGCACGGCACTGTGGCGGGCGCTGCACACGCTGGTGGACGACGCGCCGCACGTTCTCGAGGATCGCATCGGGCTGGAGATCGCGGGCGTCGACCAGGGCTGGCAGACACGTCCGGACATGGACCCAATGCGGACGCGGCCCAATCGCGCCTCGATCGTGGCACGCGCCCGCGCTGTCGAGGACACCCTCATTGCCTCTGGTGCGTGTCAGTACGTCGTCCTGGGCGCCGGCCTCGACACCTTCCCTCAGCGACACAAGGGGCCCGTGCGCGTCTTCGAGGTCGACGAGCCCGCCACCCAAGCTTGGAAGCGGGACCGGCTTGTCCAGCTCGGGCTCCTCGACCCAGAGCGCCTGCACTTGGTGCCGGTCGACTTCGAGGCCGGTGAATCGTGGCTTGCCAAAGCTGTAGAGGCCGGGCTCGATACCGCGGAACCAGCTGTCGTCTCGATGCTCGGCGTGACCATGTATCTCACGCAGGAGGCGATCTCGACGAGCCTACGTCAAGCCGCATCACTCGCAGCGGGCTCCATCATGGTGTTCAGCTACTCGCGGCCCATCGAGATGGCTCCGCCCGAGGTCCGCCCCATCCTTGAAGGCGCCGCAAAGGGCGCCGCTGCCTCCGGACACCCCTGGTTGAGTCTGTTGACACCTGACCAGGCCACCAACATGGCCCGTGACACAGGGTTCACGGGCGTCGACGTCATCACCTCGACCGACTTGCACGAACGCTACTTCGCCGAACGCCACGATGGGCTCAGTCCTGTCGGAGGAGAAGATCTCGTGATCGCCACGGTCGGAAGGCATCGAGTCGGCTCCGGGTAGGAGTCGCGGTCTCAGCGGATCTCACGCAGCCACCCAGACGGTCTTCACGTGCGCGAATGCAGCTTCTCTTGCGCTGACCTAACCACGTTCTGCGGACTTGACGAGCTCGGCCTGGAGGCCATCGGGCAGCAGATCGACCCCGATCGCGCCGTGCTCGCCTGTCGGGTCGTGGAGCCGGACCAGTGGTGTCACCACTGCGGAGCCGAGGGAAGACCCCGTGACACCGTGGCGCGCCGATTAGCGCATGAGCCACTTGGCTGGCGGCCGACAACACTGGAGGTCATCGTGCGCCGCTACCGCTGCACTGGCTGTGGACATGTGTGGCGTCAGGACACCAGGCTGGCGGCCGAGCCGCGGGCAAAGTTGTCGCGCCGCGGGCTGCAGTGGGCACTAGAGGGCATCGTGATTCAGGATCTGACCGTGGCCCGGATCGCCGAGGGTCTCGGAGTGGCGTGGAACACCGCCAACGACGCCGTGCTGGCCGCGGGCAAGCGCATGCTCATCGACGACGAGCACCGGTTCGACGGGGTGGCGGTTATCGGCGTAGACGAACATGTGTGGCGACACACCAGGCGTGGTGACAAGTACGTCACCGTGATCATCGACCTCACCCCCGTCCGCGACGGCACCGGACCGGCCCGGCTGCTCGACATGGTCGAAGGCCGCTCCAAACAGGCGTTCAAGACCTGGCTCAACGAGCGTCCGCAGGCGTGGCGCGACGGCATCGAAGTCGTCGCGATGGACGGGTTCACCGGATTCAAGACCGCTGCTGCAGAGGAGGTCCCCGACGCGGTCGCGGTGATGGATCCTTTCCACGTCGTCCGCCTGGCCGGCGATGCACTGGACAAGTGCCGTCGCCGCGTGCAGCTCGCGATCCACGGCCACCGCGGCTTCAAGGACGACCCGCTCTACAAGTGTCGTCGCACGCTGCACACCGGTGCCGGGTTGCTCACCGACCGACAGGCCGACCGGCTCCGCCGCCTGTTCGCTGAAGAACGCCACGTCGAGGTCGAAGCGACCTGGGGCATCTACCAGAGGATGATCACCGCGTACCGGCACGAGGATCGCCGCCGTGGACGCGACCTGATGGTCAAGCTCATTGCCGACCTCAGCAGCGGGGTGCCGAAGGCACTGACCGAGCTGATCACCCTGGGGCGGACCCTGAAGCAGCGTGCGGCCGACGTTCTAGCGTACTTCGACCGGCCCGGCACCTCCAACGGACCGACCGAGGCGCTCAACGGCCGGCTCGAACATCTCCGAGGCAGCGCCCTCGGCTTCCGCAACCTGACCAACTACATCGCCAGATCCCTACTGGAGACTGGCGGCTTCAGACCGCTGTTACACCTTCGTTTGTGAAGAGCCCCCAGTCCGCGGTCAGCCGGGCGGTCGCCACCCTGGAGCGGCGGCTGGGCGGGCGGCCGCTCCAGCGTGGCCAGGACGGTGCCGTGCCGACCGCGCTCGGCCGCGAGGTCGCCGAGCACGCCAGGACCGTGCTGGCCGGGCTGGCCGCGATCGAGGACCTGGCTGGGCCCCGCGAGGCCGCCCGGGTGCGGGTCGGTGCCGTCCCCAGCGCCCTGGGTGTCCTGGTGCCCGCCGCGGTCGAGCGGTTGCGTGCCGACTGGCCCCGACCTGCGGGTGCTGACCGTGCGCGGCGACGACGACGAGCTGGCGGAGTGGTTCGGCGAGGCCACGGTCGACGTCGCGGTGACCACGGTGCCGCTCGCCGAGCGGGCCGCCACGATCACCGACGAGTTCCTCGCCGTGCTGCCCCGGTGGCATCCGCTCGGCCGGGCCGAGCGCGTCGCACTGGCCGACCTGGTCTCCGCCGGGGTCGCCGACCCGGGCGGCACCTGCGGTCCCCTGCTGGCGGCCGCGTTCGCGCGGCACGGCGTCACCTGGCGGCCCGACCACGGTGCGCGACACGGCGACGGTGCTCGCCATGGTGTCGGCAGGGATCACCGCCGGTGTGGTCCCGGCGCTGGCGGTACCGCGGCCGGCGCCGCCCGACGTGGCGCTGCTGCCGCTGGATCCGCCCGTGCACCGGACCGTGTAAGTGCAGCACGACCCCGGCGACCGGTACGCGGCGGCGCTGGCGGAGGCGCTGCTCGGCCGCTGACCGGCGCCGGATCAGGCCAGCAGGGCGTCCAGCTGGGTGCGCACGCGATCGGTGTCCTCGCTGTACTTCAGCACGGCCCCCAGGGTGCGCCCGGCGGTCTCCGCGTCCAGTTCGTCGCGGCCCAGCGCCATCAGCGCCCGCGCCCAGTCCAGCGACTCGGCCACGCCCGGCGGCTTGAGCAGGTCCTGCTGCCGCAGCCGCTGGACGGCCGTGGCCACCTGGCCGGCCAGCCGCTCCCCGACGCCCGGCAGGCGGCGCCGCAGGATCGCCACCTCGCGGGCCAGGCCGGGGTGTTCGAGCCAGTGGTAGAGGCAGCGCCGTTTCAGCGCGTCGTGGACCTCGCGGGTGCGGTTGGAGGTCAGCACCACCAGCGGCGGGTCGGCCGCCCGCACCTCGCCCAGCTCGGGAATGGTCACCGCGTTCTCGTCCAGCACCTGCAGCAGGAACGCCTCGAACTCGTCGTCGGCCCGGTCGACCTCGTCCACCAGCAGCACGCACCGCTCGCGCAGTGCCCGCAGCAGTGGCCGGGCCAGCAGGAACCGTTCGGTGTAGAGCGAACGCTCGGCCTCGGCCGGGTCCAGGCCGCCGTTGGCACCGGCTTCCAGCGCGCGCAGGTGCAGTAGCTGCCGGGGGAAGTCCCACTCGTAGAGCGCCTGCGCGGCGTCGATGCCCTCGTGACACTGCAGGCGTACCAGCGGCAGGTCCAGTGCCCGCGCCAGCGCGGTGGCCAGCGAGGTCTTCCCGGTGCCGGGCTCGCCCTCGCAGAACAGCGGTCTGCCCAGCCGCAACGCGAGGAAGGCCGCTGTGGCCACCCCGTCGTCGGGCAGGTAGCCCGTGCCGTCGAGCAGGGCGGCCAGTTCGTCCGGTGAGCCTGTCACGGGTCGAGCGTAGATCGTGTGTCATCGAATCCTCATGCTCGGCCGCCCACCCTGGGGCCGGACGGAGGTGGGGGAATGCTGTACCGCGTGCTCGGCCCGCTGGAGGTGCGGCCGCCAGGCCGCGAGCAGGTCACCAGGCTCGCCGGCAAGCCCGCCGTACTGCTGACGACCCTGCTCTACCACGAGGGCGAGTGGGTGGACCGCGACCAGCTGGCCGGCACGATCTGGTGGCAGGCCACACCGCCCACGTCCGCGCGATCCAACATCAACAGCTACGTCTGGCGGCTCCGGAGGACGCTGGGCAGCCGGATCGAGGCAGGGCCCGGCGGGTACCGGCTGCGAACGCGGCCCGGCGAGGTCGACGTGGACCGCTTCCGTGGCGCCGCCCACCAGGTGCCCGCCGTCGACAGGCTGCGAGCGGCACTGGAGCTGTGGCGCGGCACGCCCTACGCCGAGTTGCCCCCGTCGGTGACCGCTCCGGTCGTGGCAGGGCTCGATGAGTTACGCCGGCAGGTCCGGGAGTCCCTGGCCGCGGCACTGACGGCAGCGGGGCGGGCGTCCGAGGCTATCCCCCTGCTGCGCGAACTCACGCTCGCCGAGCCGCTACGGGAGAGCACGTGGGCGCGGCTCGTCGACGCCCTTCGCCACGCCGGCCGCCGTGGCGAAGCACTGCTGGCCTATGACGAGGCCCGGAGGTTGCTCCGCAGCGAACTGGGCGTCGACCCGGGCACCGACCTCACCGGCGCCTATCAGCAGACCCTGCGGGCGCCGGCCCCGCGGTGTATCGCGGCTGCATCGGCGGTGCATCCGCCTGGTCCAGGCTTCTCAGCACGCGCGGAAGGAAGGACACCATGAAACCATCGATAGTCCGGCCGATCCTGTTCACCTTGTCCGGCGGTGCGCTGTCGGCGCTGTTCATCCTGGGCGCGGCGCAGCAGGCGCAGGCCGCTCCGATCCCGGTCAACCACGGGCCCGGCGCCGGGAGCGGGCAGTCCAAGGCTCCCTTCCGGCCCCCGGCAACGGTGGCGAAGAAGATCACCTCGACGATGCAGAAGGCCGGCAGCGCCACGGCCAGCAAGCCCAAGCCGTCCGCGCTGGGACGTAGCGGCCTCACGACCACCGGCAGCACCCTCGGCGCGCGGCCGGCGTCGCTGGGCAGGACGGCCGCCAGCCCCTTCACCGCTACCGGTCTGGCCACCGGCATCAAGCGGAGCCTCGGCACCCCCAACCGCAGCACCGCCGCCCGGCCGAACCGGAACGACCAAGCCAAGAGACCCCCGGCGACCAGTCCGGCGCGCCGGTCCACGACCCCGCTCACGACGCCGTCGTCCGGCGTCAAGCGGACAATCAAACCTCCTACGAGCAGCCAGAATCGGTACCGCGCGAGCGCCGGCGAGGCCAAGCGCCCGGGATCGGTCATGTCGGGGCGGGCCGCCTCCGGCCGCGACGACGCACTGCGCGCCACGGCCGGCAAAACCGACTCCCGCCGCACCACCGAACTGCCCAAACCCACCCCACACAGCAGAACAAACAACCCCTCCCACACCATCCCCGGCCTCGCCGCCGCCGGACGCAACGACACACCACGCACCACGGCCGGCAAAACCAACCGCAACACCACCGACACCCCGAAGAGCAAACCCGGCCGCAACACCGCCAGCACCCCGAAGAGCAAACCCAGCCGCGCCACCGCGGGCGTGATCCCGGGCGTCGGCGAGGCGCTGCGGCAGCCGGGCAAGCGGCCTGCGGTCGAGCCCCGCCGTGGTCACACGGCGAAGCCCCCTGCAGCGCCGACGCGGCAGCGGGCCGCCACGACCTCGCGGGTGCGGTCGACGTCGGGCACCGGGCAGTCGAACCGGCGGATCGGCTACGGCCGCTGGTGCAACACCGGCTGCGAGTACGCCCTGGACTACTTGCGGCCGCGTGTCCCCGGCATGCGATCCAAGGGCCCCAACGCGGGCATCGAGGCGACCGGCCCGGACGGCAAGGGCAGCCTCGGAAGCGTCAAGGCGCACGCCTACCTGTGGGACGTCGAGTTCCTCGAACCGAAGATCAACGCGCAGGGTCGTCCCCCGAAGGTGATCGGCAGCAGCACGTTCGGTGCGAACGCCGAGGCCGACGCGTCGGTCAGCCTGCAGAACGGCCTTCAGGTCAGCGGGAACGGCTTCGCCGGGCTGCGTGCGGGCACCCCCGTCGAGTACGCCAACGGCCCGTTCAAGGTCTCGGGCGACGTCGAGACGACCGTCGGCGTCAACGCCGAGGGCGGCATCACGCTCAACCCTTTGAAGGGTGAGTACGGTGCGGAAGCCGAGCTGCGTGCCGGGGCCGCGGTCTCGCTCCCGAAGGGCACCGCGGAGGACGGGCCGATGTCGGCCGGCATCCAGCCCGAGGTGTGGATCGGTCCGGGCGTGTCCTGGAGCGCGGGCGTCGAGAGGGGCGAGGACGGGAAGCGGCGCGTCACGACCAAGAGCGGCTTCTCCGGCCCGGCCGGAGGCTCGCTGAACGTCGAGAAGTCCTTCGAACCGCTGAAGGACATACTCTGGCGCTAGTGTCCTGAGTGCCCGGCTCGCGCGGGCCCGCGTTCGGGCGGGCCCGCGCCTCCGGGTCAGGCGGGGATTCGGTGGTAGGGGTTGGTACTGGGTCTTCGGCGCCTGGTAAGCCAGGCCGGGGGATGGAACTGTGGTTTGCCGTGGACCATGGTGACGGTCCAGTCGGTGTGGTGGATGACCCGGTGATGCCTGCCGCACAGGAGGATCATCTCGTCCACTGTGGTCTGTCCGCCGTGTTGCCACTCGCGGACGTGATGTGCCACGCACCAGCGGGGTTTCCGTGTGCAGCCAAGGAAGGCGCAGCCGCCGTCGCGCAGGGCGAGGGCACGGCGCTGGGCTTTGGTGGCCAGCCGGACATCGCGGCCCAGGTGCAGCACCTCACCCTCGGAACCGAACACGGCCGGGACGAGTTTGGCTTCGCAGCACAATCGGGACAGTGCGGAGGCGCTGAGGTATCCGGCGCCGTCGAGGATCGCGGGTCCGGCGCGACGTTGCAGGTCGTCGAGCGTCGTGGTCACCGTGACCACGGCCCGTTCCCCGCCTTGGGTACTCAAGTCCTCGGTGCGGGCGACCAGTTCGATCATCTCGGCCAGTGCGTCACCCTTCCGCTCGGCCTGATCGCGTAGATCCGGCAGACCTTCCTCGGCCGCGCAGGGTTTGGCCAGCACATCGAACAACCCGTCCAGGGTGGCCCCGGTTTCCGGGTCGAGGGTTCCGGCGAACCGGTACCGGCCATGCCGGTCGGTCTTCGAGCGGAACTCACGCACCGGGTGCGCCAGCGCGTCCTCGTCCGGCGGCGCACTGTCCTGATCGACCCTGGCCCGGATGTTGTCCCCGGCCTTGCGCACCGCCGTCGGTGGGGCCGTGCGAGCCAGGGTCAGCAGAATGTCCTCGAAACCCTCCCGCGCCTCGACCGGCAACGCCGTAATAGCACGGTGGATTTCCACCGCGTGCTCCAACGACACCTCACCCGCCGCCAGCGCCGCACCGGTCGCGGCCAGCGAGCTGAACAGTTCCTGAGCCAGCTGCACCCGTGTCTTGGCCAGCGACCGGGAGACGTTCAGGTTGTCCACCTGAAACGCCACCAGATCCCGGAACCCGAAATCGGCCCCGCGGGCGCTCAGCTCCGCCAGGCCTTCCAGTACCTCGGCAGCGGCCGCGGCCATCTTTTCCTGGCCACGCTGAATGATGGCGGCTACCTCCTCGTCGGAGTGCCGCCACAGGCGGGTGCCAGGTTTCTCGAACACATCACCATCGTATTACGAACATGTGTTCGAAACCATCACACGATCGAGCGATCCTAGGGGTGCAGGTCCCGCGGGCGGTCCACGTCCGTGCCGCTGCCCAGGTCGCCGCACTCGACCAGGCGCAGGTCCGGCCGTCCAGCCAGCCAGTCGCGGGCGCCGCGATCGCCGGACACCGCCTCGGCGATCTCCCCCCACCAGCGCCGCCCGAGCAGCACCGGGTGTCCGGGCACCCCGTCGTAGGCCGCCCGTGCCACGATTTCCGGGCCCGCGAACGCGCCCAGCCGCGCCACCACCCCGGCCGGTACACCGGGCAGGTCCACCAGGTGCACCAGTACGGCCCCAGTGTCCACTTCGGACAGAGCGGTGAGTCCGGCGCGCAGCGACGCCCCCATTCCCCGCGCCCAGTCCGGAGCCGGGACGACCTGCGCGGGGTCCAGCAGGGCCGTCACGTCCGCCGCGGCGGCGCCGACCACGACGCGGACCGGATCGCAACCGCCGTCCCGCAGCACGCGGACTGCCCGGCGCACCAGCGGTTCACCGTGCCATTCGACCAGCGCCTTCGGCTTGCCGAAGCGCCGGCCGGCACCGGCGGCCAGCAGCAGGCCCGCGACGCGCTCAGCCATGCTCGCGTGCCGCCGGTGTCATCGACAGGTCCGCCTCGATCCGGGCGGCGGCCGCCAGCAGCGGGGGCACCAGGTCCCGGCGCGCGGCCTCCAGGGTGGTCCGGCTGGCGTGGCTGGAGACGTTGACCGCCGCCACCACCCTGCCGCGGCGGTCCCGGATCGGTGCGGCCACCGACCGCAGTCCCTCCTCCAGTTCCTGGTCCACCAGCGCCCAGCCCTGTACCCGCACCCTGGCCAGCGCCGCCCGCAGGTCGGTGCCGGTGGTGATGGTGCGCGAGGTCAGCCGGTCCAGGGTGGCCGCGGCGAGGTAGGCGTCCAGCTCCGCCTCGTCCAGACCGGCCAGCAGCACGTGGCCCATCGACGTGGCGTGCGCGGGGAACCTCGTGCCGACGGTGATCGACACGGTCATGATCCGCGACACCGCGACCCGGCTGACGTAGACGACGTCGGTACCGTCCAGAACGGACACCGAACTGGACTCCCCCACCTGCTCGGACAACCGTTCCAGATGCGGCAGCGCCAGCTCGGGCAGTGCCTGCCCGGACAGGTAGGCGTACCCCAGTTCCAGCACCCGCGCGGTCAGCGCGAAGTACTTGCCGTCGGTGCGCACGTAGCCGAGGTCCACCAGGGTGAGCAGGAACCGCCGCGCCGCCGCGCGGGTGAGCCCGGTCGCGCGGGCCACGTCGCTCAGCGTCAGCTCGGGAGTGTCGGCGCCGAACGCGCGGATGACCGCCAGCCCGCGCTCCAGCGACTGCACGTGGTGGGCACCGCGCCCGTCCTCAGTCACCACTCAGCTCCCGCTGCGCGACGGCGAACGCCGCGTTGGCCGCGGGCATCCCGGCGTAGACGGCGGTGTGCAGCAGCACCTCCGAGATCTCCGCCTCGGACAGCCCGTTGCGGACGGCCGCGCGGACGTGCATGGCCAGCTCGTCGCGCGCGCCCAGCGCCGTCAGCACCGCCAGGGTCAGCGCGCTGCGCGTGCGGCGGTCCAGACCCGGCCTGCTCCACACCGAGCCCCACGCCGCCTCGGTCAGGTACTCCTGGAACGGCCGGGTGAACTCGGTGGCCGCCGCCATCGCCCGGTCGACGTGCTCGTCACCGAGCACCTCGCGGCGGACCCGCTCACCCTCGGACATCCCGGACATCACGCCTCCAGCACCACGGCCAGCCCCTGGCCGACGCCGATGCAGATGGCCGCGAGACCCCAGCCGCCACCGCGGCGCCGCAACTCGTGCGCCAGCGTGCCGAGGATCCGCCCGCCGGACGCGCCCAGCGGGTGCCCGATGGCGATCGCGCCACCTCGGATGTTGACAACATCCGGATCCAGTTCCGGCCAGTCGGCCAGGCACGCAAGCGATTGCGCGGCAAACGCCTCGTTCAGCTCGACGGCCGCCAGGTCCTGCCAGCCGATGCCGGCGCGGCGCAACGCGATCTCGGCCGCCCGCACCGGGCCGACGCCGAACACGTCGGGGTCGACGCCCGCCGCACCCCGCCCGGCGATGCGGGCCAGCGGGGTGACACCCAGCCTGCCCGCCGCCGCCTCGCTGCCCAGCAACACCGCGGACGCGCCGTCGGACAGCGGCGAGGAGTTGCCGGCGGTCACCGTGCCGCCCGCGCGGAACGCCGGCTTGAGACCGGCCAGCTTCTCCAGCGTGGAGTCCGGGCGGATGCCCTCGTCGGAGGCCAGCCCGGTGCCGGGCACCTCGACGACGTGGTCGTCGTAGAACCCGTCGGTCCACGCCTTGGCGGCCCGTTCGTGGCTGCGCAGCGCGAACGCGTCCTGCTCCGGCCTGCCGATGCCGTAGGACTCCGCCAGCCCCTCGGTCGACTCCCCCAGCGACACGGTCCACTTCTCCGGCATGGCCGGGTTCACCATCCGCCAGCCCAGCGCCGTCGAGTGCAGCGTCTGCGACGCGCTCGGGAACGCCTTGTCCGGCTTCTGCAGCACGAACGGCGCGCGGCTCATCGACTCGACCCCGCCCGCGACGACGAGGTCGGCGTCGCCGGTCTCGATGGTGCGGCTGGCCTGGCCGATGGCGTCCAGCCCGGACCCGCACAGCCGGTTGACCGTGGCTCCGGGAACCGACGTCGGCCAGCCGGCGAGCAGCGCCGCCATGCGGGCGACGTTGCGGTTGTCCTCACCGGCGCCGTTGGCGTCGCCGAGCACGACCTCGTCGATCTCGCCGGGGTCGAACGCGGTGCGCCCGGCCAGCGTGCGCAGGACGTGCGCGGCCAGGTCGTCGGGCCGCACCTTCGACAACGCACCGCCGTAGCGGCCGAACGGGGTACGGACGGCGTCGAGCACGTAGGCGGTCACGACTTCTCCTTCAACGCGCGCAGCACGGACAGTTCCTCCTCGGTGGGAGCGGGCGTGGTGCCGAGCGTAGGCGCCACCTTCAGGTCCCAGCCGGTGGCCGCCCGCACCTGGTCGGCCGACACACCGGGGTGCAGGTCGGTCAGCGTCAGCTCCCGGGTCTCCGGATCCGGCCGCAGCAGGCCGAGGTCGGTGACCACCAGCGTGGGACCGGCACCACGCAGGCCGAGCCGTTCCCGGTCGCCCGGCCCGGCCCCGTGACCGACCGAGGTGACGAAGTCGACCTTCTCCACGAACGCACGGGTGCTCTGCCGCAGCACGACGAACACCTCGCGGCAGGACGCGGCGATCTCCGGCGCACCGCCCGCGCCGGGCAGCCGGACGACCGGGTCGTGGTAGTCCGGCCCGATCACGGTGGTGTTGATGTTGCCGAAGCGGTCGAGCTGCGCCGCGCCGAGGAAGCCGACGTCGATCCGGCCGGGCTGCAGCCAGTAGTTGAAGATCTCCGCGACGCCGACGACGGCGTCCGCGGTCTCGGCCAGCTCACCGTCCCCGATGGACAGTGGCAGCCGCTCGGGTTTCGCGCCCAGGCAACCGGATTCGTACACCAGCGTCAGGCCGGGCGCGTGCGTGCGGCGGGCGACGTTGGCGGCCGTGCTGGGCAGGCCGATCCCCACGAAGCAGGACGTGCCGTCACGCAGCGCACGGGCGGCGGCGACGGTCATCATCTCGTCGGTCGTGTAGTTCATGCCAGCTCCTCCAGCCAGGCGGTGAACGCCGCACGGTCCCTGCTGACCGCGTCCCATGCCTGGTAGGCGTCGTTGTCCCGGTCGTAGTAGCCGGCCGCGTAGGACGGGGCGGCACCCCGGGGTGCCTCGGCGACGGCCGTCACCGCCCAGGACGGCAGCACCATCGCTCCCGGCCGCGGCTCCAGCTCGTCGACGATCTCCTCCACGGTCACCAGTGACCGTTTCGCGGCGAGCACCGCCTCCTTCTGCATGCCGGTGATGCCCCACAGCTGGACGTTGCCCCTGCGGTCGGCACGCTGGGCGTGGACGACGGTCACGTCGGGGTTGAGCGCGGGCACCGCGGCCAGCCGCTCGCCGGTGAACGGGCACTCGATCGTGCGCACGGTGGCGGTCTGGCCGGGCAAGTCGGTGCCGGCGTAACCGCGCAGCACCGCGAACGGCAGCCCGGACGCACCGGCGACGTAGCGGTTGGCCATCCCGGCGTGACTGTGTTCCTCGACCTCCAGCGGCACCGGCCAGCCGTGCTGTACCGCATCGCGGAACCGGTGCAGGGAACCGACTCCTGGGTTGCCGCCCCAGGAGAAGATCAGCTTGCGTGCGCAGCCCGCGCCGATCAGCTGGTCGTAGATCAGGTCCGGCGTCATCCGCACCAGCGTCAGATCCCGCTTGCGCTGCCGGACGACCTCCTGGCCGGCGGCGAACGGGATGAGGTGGGTGAAGCCCTCCAGCGCGACCGTGTCGCCGTCGCGCACCAGTTCGGCGATCCCCTCGCTCAGCGGGACCAGCTCGGCCATATCGCCTCCTGTTCGCATTGCGAACATTAGTTCTCTATATGAACACTATCAGGAGCCCGTGCCGTTGGCTATGTTTGGCGGCATGCCGAGGATCGTGGTCACCAGACGGATACCCGAGGCCGCACTGGAGGTCCTGCGTGGCGCGGGTGAGGTGTGGGTGTCCGAACAGGACCGTCCGCTGGAACCCGCCGAGCTGCACGACGCGGTACGCGGTGCCACGGCGGTGGTGAGCATGCTGCACGACCGGGTCGACGGCACGCTGGCCGACGCCGCCGGGCCCGGCCTGCGGATCGTGGCCACCGTGGCCGTCGGCTACGACAACGTCGATGTGCCCGCGTTGCGCGAGCGCGGGATCACGGTCACCAACACCCCCGGCGTGCTCACCGACGCCACCGCGGACCTGACCCTCGGCCTGCTGCTGATGCTGACCCGCAGGCTCGGCGAGGGCGAGCGGCTGCTGCGCGCGCGGCGGCCCTGGTCGTTCCACCTCGGGTTCATGCTCGGCAGCGGACTGCGGGACAAGACGCTGGGCATCGTCGGCCTCGGCCAGATCGGCAGGGCGGTCGCCAGGCGGGCCAGGGCCTTCGGCATGGAGATCGTCTACTCCGGACGCCGCAGGGCCGATCCCGCCGTGGAGACCGAACTGGCCGCCCGGCACGTGTCACTGGACGAACTGCTGGCCACCGCCGACGTGGTGTCGCTGCACTGCCCGCTGACGCCGCGGACCCGGCACCTGATCGACGCGGCCACGCTGCGGGCGATGAAGCCGTCCGCGTACCTGGTCAACACCACCCGCGGCCCGGTCGTCGACGAGGCCGCGCTCGCGCGGGCACTGGCCGACGGTGTCATCGCCGGTGCCGCCCTGGACGTGTTCGAACACGAGCCGGACGTGCATCCGGGCCTGCTGGAGCTGGACAACGTCGTGCTCGCGCCGCACCTGGGGTCGGCGACCGTCGAGACCCGGACCGAGATGGCCCTGCTCGCCGCGCGCAACGTCGCCGCGGTGCTCGCCGGGAAGGACCCGCTGACGGAGGTGACCTCGTGACGTTGCGCGTGGTGGTGGCGCCGGACAAGTTCAAGGGCAGCGTGACGGCCGTGCAGGCCGCGCGGGCCATCGGCGAGGGCGTCCGGGACGCCCTGCCCGGCGCCGAGGTGACGCTCTGCCCGGTCGCCGACGGTGGCGAGGGCACGCTCGACGTGCTGTACGCCGCCGGTGCGACCCGGGTGGACCTGCGGGTACGCGGCCCGCTCGACGACGAGGTCGACGCCCACTACGCCGTGCTCGACGGCACCGCCTACGTGGAGTCGGCCAGGGCCTGCGGCATCGAGTACGTGCGGCCGAGCACGGAAACGGCGCTGGCCGCGCACACGTTCGGGGTCGGCACGCTGATCGGGCACGCCGTCGACGGCGGCGCGGACCACGTCGTGCTGACCGTGGGCGGCACCGCGAGCACCGACGGCGGCGCGGGCATGATCGCCGCGCTGGGCGGGCGGATCCGCACCGGGACGGGCGCGCAGGCCGGACTCGGCGGCGGTGCGCTGGGCGCGGTGACCGAGGTGGACCTCGCCGCGGTGCGGGAGCGGTTCGCCCGCGTGCGGGTCAGCGTGGCCACCGACGTCACCAACCCGCTGCTCGGCGAGCGCGGCGCCGCGGCGGTGTTCGGCCCGCAGAAGGGCGCGGGCGAGCACGAGGTGGCGGTGCTCGACAAGGCGCTGTCGGCGTGGGCGGACGCGCTGGTCCGCGCCGGGTGCCCGGACGTCCGGGACGTCCCGGGTGCCGGTGCGGGCGGCGGGGTCGCCGCCGGTGCGCTGGCGTGCCTGGGCGGGCGGGTGGCCTCCGGATTCGACCTGGTGGGCAAGCTCACCGGCGTCCCGGACGCCATCGCCGGGGCGGACCTGGTGATCACCGGCGAGGGGTCGCTGGACAGCCAGAGCCTGGACGGGAAGGCACCGGCGGGCATCGCCGCGCTGGCCCGCGAGCACGGACTGCCGGTGCTGGCCGTAGCCGGCCGGGTGAAACTCACCCCTGACGAGGTGAACCGGCTGGGCCTGGCCGGTCACCGCGCGCTGATCGAGCACGCGCCCTCGCTGGAGCACGCCCGCCGCCACGCGGCGGCCCTGCTGCGGGAGCAGACGGCCGCGCTGGTGCGGGAGTGGCGCGGTTTCTCCTGAGCGACGCGGGGTACCCATCGGGTGGCAGCGTGTCATCGAAGGGAGCCCGGCAGTGGACACCAACGCCTACGTGGTCTTTCTGGTCCTCGGCGTGCTACTGGTCGTCGCCGACGGCCAGATTATCTACCGCAGCGGCCGCCGCTACCTCGAGCACTCCTACGGCGACGCGACCGCGAGCGCGTCGATGACGCGGCTGATCACCGTGTTGTTCCACCTGGCGGTACTCGGCCTGCTGGCGCTGTTGTCGACCGTCGACTTCGGCAACGACAGCCTGATGGAGGCCGTGGTCGCCAAGCTCGGCGTGTTGCTGCTGGTCCTCGCGGCGGCGCACGGCGTGACGTTGCTGGTGCTGTCGCGGATCAGGGACAACCGCATCGCCGAATCCGGGCTGCCGCCCGCCCAGGCCGACCGGCAGCGTGGTTCCGGCGCCGTGGTGACCCCCGCGCCGGGACAGCCCGGCGCCGACCCGCGCGTCAGCCCGTCGCTGGACCGCGGTGGCCCGTACTCGACGCCGGAGACCTGACGAACGCGTGACGGCCACCTTCGGCACGTGCCGAAGGTGGCCGTCACGGTGTCCGCGTCGCTAACTCTCCGGCTGCCCGGGCGAGAAGCCCTCCGGCTGCTGCGAGAGTGCGAAGTTCAGCTGGCCCTGCTCGTCCTGCTGGACGTCGAGGACCTTGTCGTCGAGGAACTCGGCCGCCTGCGGGGCGAGGAACACCGTCGCCCCGTTGTCGGTTCCGAGCACCTGGTCGCCTTCCTCGGGCGCGGGGGCGACAGCCAGCGCCAGCTGGGCCTGCTCCCCCTCGTCCTGCTGCACGGCGAACCGCAGGCCAGCGGCTGACTGGCCGTCCTGCGAGGTCAGCGCGCTGATGGCCTGGGCCGCGGCGTCTGTCATGGCGAGCATGTCAGGCTCCTTGTCGTTGGCGTGCGCTCTGTCCCCACCCACCGTAGGGGCAGGGACAGCCGTTCGCAGAAGCACCTACTCGTCGGCGCTCTGCCCGCGCTCGGCGGCGTCCGACCGCGGCCCGTCGACCCGGTCGGGTGGCACGATCGGCTCGACGTCGCCGGTCACGTCGTCGATGCTCTGGTCCAGCGCCTCGGCGGGGGCCGCGGCGACCGGGGTCTCGGGCACCTCGTCGGGCTCGGTGTCCGGCCGCTCCTCGGCGAGTTTCTGCTCGATGCTCTCGCCCTCCCGCTGCTCGTTCGCGGTCGTGCCGAACCGGTCGGCGGCGCTCCAGTGCTCAGGCGGCTCGACGCCGCCCTCCAGCGGATCGACCCGCAGCCGGTCCTCGTCGAGGTCCTCGGCGGTGGTCGTGTCGGGGTCCGGTGTGGGGTTCGTCATGCACGCTCCTCAGCACGACTTCAGCTTCGACGTGGTCCAATACCGCCAGCGGTACCCGGCCGCAGGCTCGACGAAACGGAAGAGGCCCATGATCGCCGCCGGTTGGTACGTGGTGGCGGGTGTCGCCGCGACCCTGGCCCAGCTGCTGCTGTTCCTGCTGCTGCGCACGCCGCTGGGCTCGCACGGGGCGAACATCGTGGCGATCGTGCTGACCACGCTGGCCAACACCGAGTTCCACCGCAGGGTCACCTTCGCCGGACTGCCCGACCATCCGGTCCGCCGGGCCACCCAGACCGTGCTCACGATCGCGTTCTACGCCGGTTACGGCTCGGTCGTGCTGCTGCTCCTGGACTGGCTGACCGTGCCGACGCCCGAGCTGGAGACGCTCGCGCTGGCGGCGGCCAGCCTGCTCGGCGGCACCATCCGTTTCGTGGCCCTGCGCTGGTGGGTGTTCGCCCGTCCCCGCAGGCAGCCGGCGGACGTGTCACGCTGATCCCATGACGCAGCGCGAGTCCGAACCGGACTACCGGTTCAGCCTGGCCAATGAGCGGACGTTCCTGGCCTGGATCCGCACGGCGCTGGGCCTGCTCGCCGGGGCGGTGGCCGTGCGCCAGCTCCTGCCCGAGTTCACCGTGCCGCACGCGCGGACCGTGCTGGCCGCGTTGTGCGCCTGCCTCGCCGCCGCGCTGGCGGCGTCGGCCTACCCGCGGTGGCGGCGGGTACAGCAGGCGATGCGCCGGGGTGACCCGCTGCCGCACAACCGCGTGCTGCTCGTCCTGTCCGCGGGCACGCTGGTGATCACCGCGTTCGCGCTCGTGCTCGTGGTCGTGTGGTGAGCCGCGACGCCGGGCTGCAGCCCGAGCGCACCCGGCTGGCCTGGCGCCGTACGCAGCTGGCCGGGCTGATCTGCGCGCTGCTGCTGACTCACCTGGCCGTGCGGCGACCCGGCTGGGCGATCCTGCCCGCCGCGTTCGCGGTGGCCGCGACCGCGGTGCTGGTGGTGGCCGGCCTGCGCCGCGACCGGGCGCTGCGCGGGTCCGCACCGGCGGCCGCCCGGCCCGGTCTGCTGGCCGCGGTGTCGGCGGCGGTGGCGGTGGCCGCTCTCGCGACGGTGCCGTTCCTGCTCTGAACGGCCCAGCCGACGGGGCCGCGCGCACGGCGACCGAATCGCCCGCCCTGTACACCCTTTCGCCCTAACCGCAACACGATTGAGAGCCACATTCGTACTAATGGGGAATCTCTGCGTGATGCCTGGAGTGCGGGCCCGTGCCGGTCTAGGATTACGCACGGTGGTGACGGCTCGCTCCGAGGCGGCACCGAGCAGGGAATATGGGGTAACGAACCAAGGTGGCACTTACTTGGCGTACCGACAACGAGGACCGTCCGCCAGCTCAGGAGGGGTCATGATTAATCGAGTTTGTCCGGTCGACAGACTCGGCGCCCCGTGACCGCCGTGCAGGAGCCGGTCAGTACGCACCCCCGGCTCACCAAGGAGGAGCTGGCGCCGATCGTGCGTGCGGCCGCCACCGGCGAGGCGAAGGCCGTCAACGCGCTGGTGACCCTGCTCACCCCGAGCGTCACCAGGTACTGCCGCGCGCGGCTGGGCGGCAGGGACCTCGGCTACGTCAACGCCGACGACGTCGCGCAGGAGGTCTGCCTGGCGGTGCTCAAGGCGCTGCCGCAGTACCACGACCGCGGCGGCTCGTTCCTGTACCTGGTGCACGCTATCGCGTCGAACAAGGTGGCCGACGCGTTCCGGATGGTCTCCCGTGACCGCTCCGACCCGGTGCCCGAGCTCCCGGAGATGTCCGGGCTCTCCGGCGACAACGAGCCGGAACGGCACGCGCTCGGCGCCGACCTCGGCGAGCGGCTCGCCGAGAAGCTGCGGCTGCTCACGCCGGTGCAGCAGGAGATCGTCACGCTGCGGCTGATCATCGGCCTGTCCGCGACGGAGACCGCGGAGGCCATCGGCATCTCGCCGGGCAACGTGCGCACGACGCAGCACCGCGCCCTGGCCAAGCTCCGCCAGCTGATCGAGCAGGAGAAGGAGTTCTAGCTGCCCCGGCGACAGCACAGCGCGGCCAGCGGACTCAGCCGACCAGGGCGCGGGTCTCCAGCTCGTCCAGCAGGGAGTGCCGCACGGCCAGCGACACCGCCTCCAGCCGGGAGTGCACCCCGAGCTTGCTGATCAGCGCCTGGACGTGGGTGCGCACCGTCGTGGTGGCCACGCCCAGCCGGTCGACCATCTCGCTCGTGCTCAGCCCCTCGACCAGCAGCGCGAGACATTCGCGCTCCCGCGCCGTCAGGTGCCCGGCCAGGCGGCGGGCCGCCGCGGCGTCACCGCGCCGGCCCGGTTCGCGCCGCGCCTGCACCGGCACCGCGCTCACCGCGGTCTGCCCGGACGCGACGGTGCGGATCGCGGCCGTCAGCTCCGCCACCCCGCACGTCTTCTGGACGAACCCGGCCGCCCCCGCCCGCAGCGCCTCCTGCTGACCGGCGGCGTCACGGTCGGCCGTCAGCACCAGCACCCGGGTCCCCGGCGACGCCACCCGGATCAGGTCGATCAGGTGCAGGGCGTCGCCCTCGGCGAACCTGCGGTCCAGCAGGCACACCTCCGGCTGCCGCGAGCGCACCAGCGACACCACCCCGTCGAGCCGGGTGGTGCTGCCGCGCACCGTGAAGCCGTGCCGCGCCAGCACGGCCGCCAGCGCGTCGGAGAACAACGTGTGGTCATCGCACAGCACCACACTGATCATCGGTGTTCCACCCCTCGTAGAAACCCATTCGAACACGGACCTATCCCTGGAACGTCAGCCGCGCCGTGGTGCCACGGGCGCCCTCCCGGGCCCGCACCACGAACTCGCACCCGCATTCCTGCGCCAGCCGGCGCACGATCCCGAGTCCCAGCGAACCCCACCCACCGGTGACCGCGCCGAACCCGGGGCCGTCGTCACACACCTCGATCACGGTGCCGCCGGACGCGGGCCGGACGCTGACCTCGACCCGGCCGTTCACCCCCGCGGCCCGGACGGCGTTGTCCACCAGGTTGGTCACCATCCGCCACAGCAGCGGCTCCTCGACCGCCAGGTACGCCGGCGGGCCCGGCGCCAGCACCACGCCGGTGGGGCCGGCCAGCGACGCGAGCGACACGATCTGCCCGAGCAGGTCTCGCACGTCCACCGGCGGCGCGGGCTCGCCGGTGCGCGGCACGACCGCGCCGCGGACCGTGGCCAGCAGGCGCTTGGTCTCGCGGTCGACGGCCCAGACCCGCTCGCGGGTGTCCTCGCTCAGGCTGTCGTCGGCGCGGACGGTTTCGGTCAGCAGCGACAGTGTCGCCAGACCGTGGCCGAGGTCATGGAGCAACCCCCGCAGTTCGACCAGATCCACCTCGTCCACGGCACCAGCCATCGTCGCTCCCCACTCGTCCCAACGACCTCACCTCACTCAGTCGGGTTAACCGTCTTTAATGTTGCATGAAGACAGCACGAGTGCGTACAAAGACCGAATGTTCACCTACGCTGCGTAACTCGTTGTCGCGGCCAGTCATGATACGGCCACTCTGGGCGCTCGTTCAGGTGGCCATGCTTCCGTCGCCGACGCTGTCCCTGGGCCGCATGCCCGCCGACCGGGCCAGGCTGGCGGCCTCCAGCCGGGAGTGAACCTTCAGCTTGCTGAAGATGTTGTGCGTGTGCGTGCGCACGGTGTTGACCGACAGGAACAGGTCGGCCGCGATCTGGCTGCCGCGCTTGCCCTCCACGATCCCGAGCAGCACGTCGCGTTCGCGGGCGGACAGGATCTCCAGCGGACCGCCCGAGTCGCGTCCCCTGGTCAGGTCGTTGCGCAGCTCGCCGAGGACGAATCCGAGCAGGTCCGGCGCGAAGAACGCCTTGCCGGCGACCACCCCGCGCAGCACGCCGACCAGGTGCTCGGCGGAACTGTCCTTGCCGACCCACGCCATCGCGCCCGCCCTGGCCGCGGTCGCGGCGAGCACCGGGTCGCTGCTGCCGGTCAGGACGACCAGGCGGCAGCCGGGCATCGCGGCGGTCACGGTCTCCAGCAGGTCGGCGGCCCCGGGACCGAGCGGGCTGGGATCGACGGCCACGACGTGCGGACGGGTGCGGCTCACGGCGTCGCCGAGCCCGGGATCGGTGGTGGGCGCCCTGCCGACGACCAGCACACCACCGGCCGCGGATAGGCGCACGGCGAGCGCCTCGGCCAGCAGTTCCTGATCGTCGACGAAGAAGACACGCACCGGATTCACTTGAACACGGTGCGACGTCAGCGTCGAAATGTCCTCATGCAGTTGTACGAGAAAGGTGTACTAGTCCATGCTCACGCGACCGACGCCTGGCGCCGCCGCGCGATGGCCTCCTTGCGCTCGCCCTCGTCGAGCCCGCCCCAGACCCCGAACGGCTCCTCGACGCTGAGCGCGTGCCTGCGGCACTCGACGATCACCGGGCAGGTCCGGCACACCTGCTTGGCCCGCGCGATCCGGTCCGCCCTGGCGAACCCCCGCTCGCCGTCGGGGTGGAAGAACATCGCGCTGTCCAGATTGCGGCAGTTGCCGTGGCGTTGCCACTCCCAGGTCTCGGCGACCGGGACGGGAAGCCGCGACGTGTCAGCCATGGAGATCACCTCTCGTACTCGGCCCGCTGGCTGACGACGGCATACCCAGATCGCGCCGAAGCTACACCTCGACCGGAACCGGAGCGTCGGAACGTAACAGACCGGTGGTCTTCAACTCCGTCCACAGCGCGGCCGGCACGACGGCGGCCGCCCTGGCGAGATTGCCCGCGACCTGGGCGGGTGATGCGGAGCCCACCACGACCGACCGGACCGCCGGGTGCGCGGCCGGCAGCGCGATCGCCGCCTCCGGCAGCCGGACGCCGTGCCGCCCGCACGCCCGCGCGATGCGCCGGGCGGTGTCCACCAGCTCGGCGGGCGCCTCGGTGTAGTCGTAGACGGTCCCCGGCGTGTCGGTGGCGAGGATGCCGCCGTTGAACACCCCGGCCGCCACCACCGCGACACCGCGCTCGGCACACAGCGGCAGCAGCTCGTCCAGTGCCGGCTGGTTCAGCAGCGTGTACCGGCCGGCCATCATCAGCACGTCGACGTCGGCGTGGCGGACGAAGTCGGCCAGCATGGCCGTCTGGTTCATGCCGACGCCGACGGCACCGACCACGCCCTGCTCACGCAGTTCGACCAGGGTGGGCAGGGCCTCGCGCAGCGCCGGTTCCCAGTGGTCGTCCGGGTCGTGGACGTAGACGACGTCCACCCGGTCCAGGCCCAGCCGCTCCAGGCTCGACTCCAGCGACCGCAGCACCCCGTCCCGGCTGAAGTCCCAGCGCCTGCGCAGCGTCGCGGGCACGTCGAACCCGGCGTCGTCGCGCCTGCCCGCGCCGTCCGGGTCGGGTTCGAGCAGCCTGCCCACCTTGGTGGACAGCACGAACTCCTCGCGCGGATAGCGGGCCAGCGCCGCGCCCAGCCTGCGTTCGGACAGGCCGAGGCCGTAGTGCGGGGCGGTGTCGAAGTAGCGGATGCCGCCCCGCCAGGCCGTCTCGACGGTGGCGGCGGCGTTCTCGTCGGACATCGCCCGGTACAGGTTGCCCAGCTGGGCACAGCCCAGCCCGAGCCGGCCGAGCCGGGCCACGGTCGCGTTCACGGCAGCTCCCACACCTGACGCAGGCCGGGCTTGCCGGAGTAGTCGTCGGCCACGTCGAGCAGCACGGCCATCCGCTCCTGCCAGGCGACGTTGGCCGGATCGTCGCGCAGGCGTGCCCGCATGGCGGCGTAGTCGTCCACCTCGACGACGTGGAACAGGTCGAGCCCGTCGCGCCAGATCCGCCACGAGTGCACGCCCGCCGCCCGCAGCGCGGTGTCCAGCTCCGGCGGGATAACGGCGTGCACGCGGTCGTACTCGGCCTCGCGGCCCGGTTTCAGCCGGGTGTGCAGTGCCACGGTCTGGGGACGTTCGGGGCGGGTCGTGGACATCACTGCCTCCTGACGTGGCAATCTGAACCGAGCACAGACATCCGAGGTCTAAGGAACGCGCGCATGCCGGTCACCGACGAAGCGATCGACAAGATCAAGGGGATGATCATCTCCGGTGAACTGGCGCCGGGCGACCGGCTGCCGAAGGAGGCCGAGCTGGCCCAGCGGCTCGGGCTGTCCCGCAGCTCGCTGCGCGAGGCGGTCAAGGCGCTGTGCCTGATCCGGGTGCTGGACGTGCGGCAGGGCGACGGCACCTACGTCACCAGCCTCGAACCCAACCTGCTGCTCGACGCGATGACCTTCGTCGTCGACTTCCACCGCGACGACACCGTGCTCGACTTCCTGGCGGTGCGGCAGATCCTGGAACCGGCGGCGACCGCGCAGGCCGCGATCCACATGACCGACGCCGACCTGGCCGAGCTGCGGGCGCTGCTGGACGAGGTGGACGACGCCCCGACGGTGGAAGCGCTGGTGGCCAACGACCTGGCCTTCCACCGCCGCATCGCCGAGGGGTCGGGCAACCCGGTGCTGTGCTCGCTGCTGGACAGCCTGTCCGGCCCGACGACGCGGGCGCGGATCTGGCGCGGCCTGACCCAGGAGGGGGCGGTCGAGCGGACCCGCGAGCAGCACATGGCCATCTACGAGGCCATCGCTGCCCGCCAGCCGGAGCTGGCCCGCTCCTGGGCGACCGTGCACGTGGCAGGCGTCGAACAGTGGCTGCGCAACGCCCTGGGCACAGCCGAGAAGTAGCGTCACGTCTGCGATTTGCCGGTGGTGAACCGGGCGATCATCAGCGCGATCAGGATGATGCCGCCGTAGAGCGCCTGGATCCAGAAGCTCGGGACCTGCGCCAGCGTCAGCATGTTCTCCACCACCGCCAGCAGCAGCACACCGGTCAGGGCGCCGAACATCGTGCCCCGCCCGCCGTCCAGGGAGATTCCGCCGATGACGGCCGCCGCGAACACGGTGAAGATCATCCCGTCGCCCTGGTTGGCGTTGATGGCGCCGACGTAGCCGGTCATCACCAGACCGCCGAGCGAGGCGAGCACCCCGGCGACGACGAACACCAGCCAGGAGATCCGGTCCACCCGGATACCCGCCGCCCTGGCCGCGTCCCGGTTGCCGCCGATGGCGTACAACGCGCGGCCGACCCGGTGATACCGCAGCACGAACCCGGTGATCGCGTAGGCCGCCGCGGCCAGCCACACCGAGGCGGGCAGCCCGAGGAACGTCTCGGTGGCCAGCGCGAAGAAGGCGTCCGGCATGGCGAACAGCGTCTTGCCCTCGGTCAGCCCGACCAGCACGCCGCGCAGCACGATCAGCATCGCCAGCGTCACGATGAACGCGTTGAGCTGCAGCTTGATGATCAGGAACCCGTTGAACGTCCCGATCAGCGCGCCGACGGCCACGATCACCAGCAGGCCGACCACCGTGGGCACCTCGACGCCGAACCCGGCCGACACGGCGGGCAGCACCAGCATGGCCCCCAGCACCGGCGCGATGCCGACGGTGGACTCCAGCGACAGGTCGAACTTGCCGGAGATCAGCACCAGCGACTCGCCCAGCACCACCAGCGCCAGCGCCGCCGACGCGCCGAGGATGGAGACCAGGTTGTCGGTGGTGAGAAACCGGTCGTTGACCAGGCCGCCGACCACCAGCAGCACGATCAGCGCGGGCACCAGCGCCAGCTCCCGCAGCCGCGGCAGCCTGCGCCGGGCCGCCGGGCGCGCGGGCGCGCCGGTCCGCGACAGGGTGTCAGTCATCGAGTTCGACTCCTTCGATGTCGGCCACCAGGTCCCCGTCGGACCAGCCGGCCTGGTGTTCGGCGACCAGCCGCCCCGACCGCAGCACCAGCACCCGGTCGGCGGGCCGCAGGTCGTCCAGCTCGTCGCTGACGATCAGCACCGCCTTGCCCTCGGCACGCACTCGGTCGACGACCGCGAGCAGCGCCTCCTTGGACTTCACGTCCACCCCGGCGGTGGGGTTGATGAGCACCAGCACCCTCGGGTCGCCGGCCAGTGCCCTGGCCAGCACCACCTTCTGCTGGTTGCCGCCGGACAGCGCCGACACCTCCTGCTCCGGCCCGGCCGCGACCACGCCGTAGTCGGCGATGGCCGTGGCCGCCCTGGCCTCGCGGGCCTTCGGCGGGGCCAGCCCGGCCGGGCCGAGCCGGTCCAGCACGGTCATCGTGGCGTTGTCGGCGATCGACAGGCCCAGCACCAGTCCCTGGTGGTGGCGGTCGCGGGGAACGCAGCCGATCCCGGCCCGCAGCGCGGCTCCGACGTCCCCGGCGGGCAGCGCAGCGCCGTCGAGCAGTACGCGACCGCCCGACGGCGCCCGCAGGCCGTAGACGGTCTCGGCCACCTGGTGCTTGCCGCTGGCGTTGCTGCCGGCCAACCCGAGCACCTCGCCGCGGCGCAGGGTGAACGACACCCCGGCGAAGTCGTCACCGGACAGGTCCTCGACGGTCAGCGCCGCATCGGCGCCGGCGGGCAGCGGTGCGCGGTCGGCGGCGTCGGCGACCGCCAGCCCGCCCTCCTCGCCGGTCATCGCGTCGATCAGCTGCGCGCGGGACAGCTCGTCGACCCCGGCGGTGACCACGTGCCGCGCGTCGCGCAGCACCGTGACCGCCTGGCAGACCTCGTGCACCTCCTGCAGGTGGTGCGAGATGAACAGAAACGTCACCCCGCTCGCCTGCAGTTCACGCATGCGGACGAACAGCCGCTCGATGGCCTGGCTGTCCAGCTGTGCGGTCGGCTCGTCGAGCACGATGAACCGCGCGCCGTAGGACAGCGCCCTGGCGATCTCCACCAGCTGCCGGTCCTCCACCGACAGCTCACCGGCTGGCACGTCCGGGTCGACGGCGACCCGCCAGGACTCCAGCAGCTCGGCGGCCTGCCGGCGCAGCCGGGACCAGGAAATGCCGAACCGGCCGGTCGGCTGGCGGTTGAGGAACAGGTTCTCGGCGACGGTCAGGTGCGGGATCACCGTGGAGTGCTGGTAGACGCAGGCCACCCGGCTGCGCCAGCCCTCCCGGTCGCCCAGCGCGGGCGCGGGCCGCCCGCCGAACTCCACCGCACCGGTGTCCGGTTTGGACAGTCCGGTGAGGATGGAGACCAGCGTGGACTTGCCCGCGCCGTTGCGGCCGACGAGCGCGTGCGACTCGCCGGGCCGCACGGTCAGGCTGACGTCGTGCAGCGCGACCGTGGGGCCGTACCGCTTGCCGACGCCGTGTGCCCGCACAACTGGCTCAGCGGTCATAGCTGGTTGCCCCACAGCGCCTTGTCGTCGACGTTGTCCCTGGTCACCAGCGGCGCGGCCAGCTGGTCCTCCAGGATGCCCGGCCGCGTCTCCACGATCGTGCTGCCGTGGTCGGTCGGGCCCGGCTTGAACGTCTCACCGGCCATGGCGCGCTTGATGTAGTGCATGCCGTAGCGGGCGTAGTCGTCGGCGGGCTGGGACACGGTGGCGTCCAGCTCGCCCTTGCGGATGGCCTCCAGTTCCTGCGGGATGCCGTCGTTGCTGACCAGCACCACGTGCTTGGGGTCGCCCACCGGGAAGAACATGTTCTTGCGCTGCAACGCCTGCATGGTCGGGGCCAGGTAGACGCCGCCGGCCTGCATGTAGATGGCCTTCACGTCCGGGTTGGACGTGAGCAGGCCCTCCAGCCCGGCGGCGGCCTTGTCGGCCTTCCACTCCGCGGGCACCTCCAGCACCTGCACCTTCGGGTACTTCTTCATGCACTCGCGGAACGCCTCGGAACGCTCCCGGCCGTTGACCGAGGCCAGATCGCCCATGATCTGCACGACCTTGCCCTCGGGCACCTTGCTCGCGATGTGCTCGCACGCCTTGACGCCGTAGGCCTTGTTGTCCGCGCGCACGACGATGGCGACCTTGCCGCCCTCCGGGGCGACGTCGACCGCCACCACCGGAACCCCCTTACGCTGCGCCTGCTCCAGCCCGGCGACCACGGCCGCCGAGTCCAGCGGGGTCACCACCAGGCCTTTGACCCCCTGGTTGAGCAGGTTGTTCATGTCGGTGATGAGCTTGGTCGGGTCGCTGTTGGCGTTGACCGTCGGCAGCACCTGCACGCCCTCGGCCGACGCCTTCTGCGGCACGTAGTTGTTGTACGCCTGCCAGAACGGTGAGGTCAGCAGCGGAACGGTGGCTCCGACGGTGCCGCCCTGCCCGCCGCCGGGCTGGGGTGCGGCGTTGTCGCGGGTCGAGCCGCAGGCAGTCAGTGCGAGCACGGCTACCGAGGCGGCGGCAGCTGCCTTGACGAACGTCTTCACCACGAATGTCCTCCTTGACAACTTCGGGTTCAGTTCCTGCGCGGGCGCAGGCCGTACATACCCCCGTCGACGGCCAGCGCCGTCCCCGTGGTCGAGCCGGACAGCGGGCTCGCCAGGTAGGCCACAGCGTGCGCGACCTCGTCGGCCGACACCAGCCTGCCGATCGGCTGACGTGCCCGCAGCGCGGCGCGCTCGGCGTCGGGGTCGGCCGCCGAGTCCAGCAGCCTGCCCACCCACGGCGTGTCGACCGTGCCCGGGCAGACGCAGTTGACGCGGATGGCGTCGGCCAGGTGGTCGGTCGCCATGGCCAGCGTCAGGCCCAGCACCGCGCCCTTGCTGGCCGAGTACAGCGCGCGGCCGGGCAGCCCGGCCCAGGCGGCGATCGAGCAGGTGTTGACGATGGCCGCCGCGTCGGACTCGCGCAGGTGCGGCAGCGCGGCCCGGCTGACCCTGGCCATGCCGACCACGTTGACGTCGAGCACCCGGTGCCATTCCTCGTCGGAGTTGGCGGCGACGTCGCCCTGCGCGCCGATCCCGGCGTTGTTGACCAGCACGTCGAGGCGGCCGAACCGCTCGACCACCCCGGCGACGGCGGCGGTGACCTCGGCGTCGTCGCCGACGTCGCAACGGAAACCGCCGTCGGGCGGGTTCAGGTCGAGGACCGCGACCCGTGCGCCGCGGGCGGCCAGCGTGGCCGCGACCGCCGCGCCGATACCCGACGCGCCGCCGGTGACGATCGCGACGCGGCCGTCGAACTCTGCCGTGGTCATCGTGCGTTCTCCGTCCATTCGGGACCGTCGGGGAAGCGGAACCGCCGCAGGGTGGCGTCGTGCATCCGGGCGGAGAAGCCCGGCTCGGCCGGTGCGAGGTAGTGACCGTCGCGGACCACCGCGGGGTCGGTGAAGTGCTCGTGCAGGTGATCAACCCACTCGATCACGCGATTCTCCGTGCTGCCCGACACCGCGACGTAGTCGAAGAACGACAGGTGCCGCACCAGCTCGCACAGGCCCACGCCACCGGCGTGCGGGCAGACCGGGACGCCGAACTTGGCCGCCAGCAACAGGATGGCGATGTTCTCGTTGACGCCGCCGACCCGGCAGGCGTCCAGTTGCAGCACCGAGATCGCGCCCGCCTGCAACAGTTGCTTGAACATCACCCGGTTGGCGACGTGCTCACCGGTGGCCACCAGGATCGGCGCGACACCGTCGGCGATCGCCTTGTGCCCCAGCACGTCGTCGGGCGAGGTGGGCTCCTCGATCCAGTACGGCCGGTACGGCGCGAGTGCCTCCATCCAGCTCACCGCGGCGCCGACGTCCCAGCGCTGGTTGGCGTCGACGGCGATGCGCACGTCCGGCCCGACGGCCTCGCGGGCCAGCTTCATCCGGCGGATGTCGTCGGTGAGGTCACCGCCGACCTTCAGTTTGATCATGTCGAAGCCGTCGGCGACGGCCTGCTCGGCCAGCCGGGTCAGCTTCGCGTCGCCGTAGCCCAGCCAGCCGGGCGAGGTGGTGTAGGCGGGGTAGCCGCGTTCGGCGATGTCCGCGGCACGCCGTGCCCGGCCCGGCTCGGCCGCCCGCAGGATCTCCAGCGCCTCGTCCTCGGTGAGCGCGTCGGTGAGGTAGCGGAAGTCGACCTGCCCGGCGATCTCCTCCGGGGTCATCTCGGCCAGGAACCTCCACAGTGGACGCCCGGCCCGCCGGGCCGCCAGATCCCAGCCCGCGTTGACCACGGCGCCGACCGCCATGTGCGCAACGCCCTTCTCCGGGCCGAGCCAGCGCAGCTGCGAGTCGCCGACCAGGTCGGCGGACAGCGCGGCCAGCTGCGCCGCGGTCTCCGGCACCTCGCGGCCGACGACGTGGTCGGCCAGCGCGGCGATGGCCGCGGCCTGCACGTCGTTGCCGCGGCCGATGGTGAAGGTCAGCCCGTAGCCGTCCGGGCCGCCGTCGGTGTGCAGCACGACGTAGGCGGCCGAGTAGTCGGGATCGGGGTTCATCGCGTCCGAGCCGTCCAGTTCCCGCGAGGTGGGGAACCGGACGTCGAGGACCTCCATGCCGGTGATACGCGCCATCGCCGTCAGCCCTGCTCGACGCGCTGTCGCTGGGTGCCGAGCCGGTCGATCTCCAGCTCCACCACGTCGCCCTCGCGCAGGTAGGGCCGCGGCCGCGGCTGGCCGAGCGCGACGCCCTCCGGGGTGCCGGTGTTGATCAGGTCGCCGGGGCGCAGCACCATGAACTGGCTCAGGTAGTACACGCAGTAGGCGACCGTGAAGATCATGTCCGCGGTGCTCGAATCCTGCTTGCGGGCGCCGTTGACCGACAGCCGCAGGCCGAGTACCTGCGGGTCGCCGACCTCGTCGGCCGGGACCAGCCACGGCCCGAGCGGGTTGAAGTTCTCGCAGGACTTGCCCTTGTCCCACTGGCCGCCGCGGTGCAGCTGGTACTCGCGCTCGGACACGTCGTTGGATACCGCGTATCCGGCGACGTGGTCCAACGCGGCCTCGGGACCGTCCAGGTAGCGGGCGGTGCGGCCGATGACGACGCCCAGCTCGACCTCCCAGTCCGTGTGGGTGGACCCGCGCGGCAGCAGGATCGGGTCGTTCGGGCCGACCACAACGTCGGGCGCCTTCATGAACACCACCGGCTCCTCGGGGATGGCCCCGCCGGTCTCCTCGGCGTGGCGGCGGTAGTTCAGGCCGATGCAGACGACCTTGCCCGGCTGCGCGATCGGCGGTCCGGTGCGCAGGCCGGTGCCGTCCGCGGCCGGCAGCTCGCCCGCCGCGAGCGCGGCGCGCGTCCTGGCGATACCGTCGTCGGCGAGGAAGGTGCCATCGATGTCGGTGGTCAGCGGGCTCAGGTCGTGCAGGCCGCCTCCGTCGGCACGGACGTAGGGACGTTCCGCTCCTGGCTCACCGAGGCGCAACAGCTGCACGGGCCCATCCTCCCAGCGATCCTCTTCTGTAGACATCCGATGTATACAGCAATTGGAACGCTGGATCTAGAGCCCGACCGGGCAATGTTCTCGAATTGATCCGATGAGTGCCGACGGGCGCTTACGGCAGGCGCTTCGTCAGGCCGGCCGTCAGGCGCTGGTAGCCGGCGCCGAAGAGCCTGGGCAGCAGGTCCACCACGCGGGCGTCGCCGCCGACGAGGATCTTCGGCTTGCGCCGCTGGACGCCCCGCAGGATGGTGCTCGCCGCGCGCTCGGCCGTGGTCCCGGCGATCCGGTCGAACGCCCGCGCCGACTCGGCCCGCTCGGCATCCGGGATGCCGCGGGCGTCCCGGACGATGTTGGTCCGCACGCAGCCGGGGTGCACACTGCTCACGCCCACCCGGTGCCCGCCGGCCAGCATCTCCTGCCGCAACGCCTCGGTGAAGCCGCGCACGCCGAACTTGGTGGCGCTGTAGGCCGCCTGGCCCGGAACGCCGATCAGGCCGAACATGCTGGAGACGTTGACCAGGTACGCCTCGTCCGCGGCGATCAGGTGCGGCAGGAACGCCTTGCTGCCGTGCACGACGCCCCAGAAGTTGATGCCGACGATCCAGTCCAGGTCGGCCCACTCCGCCTCGGTGATCTTGCCGCTCAGCGTGACCCCGGCGTTGTTGACCACCAGCTCGACGCGGCCGAAGTCGCCCGCGACCTGATCGGCGTGGGCCAGCACGGCGGCCCGGTCGCTGACGTCGAGTACGTACCCGCGGGCCGTGGCGCCCAGCCCGGCGCACTCGTCGACGACGGTGCCCAGCCGGTCGCCGTCGACGTCGGACAACGCCAGCTCGGCCCCGCGCGCGGCGAGGTCGCGGGCCAGTGCCCTGCCGATGCCGGACCCCGCGCCGGTCACCACCGCGACCCTGCCGGTGAACTCCCTCATCGCCGCTCCCGTCCGGTGAGGCTCACGAATCTAGTGTCAGCTCGGGGGCGAGGCCGATCTGGGTGAGGATGCCGAGCATGTCGTTGTAGACCCGCTCGCACACCAGCGTCGGGCCCTCGAACAGGAACAGCGCGGCCGCGCGGATGCGGAACTCCTTGCCGGTCGGCGGCTCCCCCGCGATGCTGCCCCGGTGCGTGCCGAGCAGCCAGAACTCGGCGATCACCGCGTCGTCGGCGTGGTGCAGCGCGATCAGCTCGTTGCGCTGGTCGGGGAAGATCTCCCGGGTCCTGGCGTAGTAGGCCGACACCTGCTCGGCACCGTCGTAGACCTGGCCGGTGGCCACGATCTCGTAACGCGGGTGGTCGAAGGTGGCCAGCGTGGTGTCGAACTCGTGGGTGTTCTCGGACTCCATGTGCTCGCGCACGAGAGCCTCGCGGGCGGCACGCAGGTCGGCGGTGATCGTCATGGCGGCCACTCCAGCACGCACGGCCCGCCCGCGCCAGCGAATGCCAGTGAATTACCAGGACTGCTACAGCGGCAGCCGCTTCGCCACCCCGGCGACCAGCCGCTGGTACCCGGCGCTGAGCACCCGGGGCAGCGCGTCGATCAGGTACGCGTCCGGGCCGACGAGGATCCTCGCCCGGTCCCGCTGCACGCCGCGCAGGATGGTGCGGGCGGCCCGTTCCGGGCTGGTGCGGGCGACCCGGTCGAACAGCTTCGCGGCGCTGGCCCGCTCGTCGCCGGGCAGCCCACGGGCGTCACGGGCGATGTTCGTGCGCACGCCGCCGGGGTGCACGCAGCTCACGCCGACCCGGTGCCCGGCCACCACCATCTCCTGCCGCAGCGCCTCGGTGAAGCCGCGCACGGCGAACTTGGTGGCGTTGTACGCCGACTGCGTCGGCACGCCGATCAGGCCGAACACGCTGGAGATGTTGACCAGATGGCCCTCCCCCGCCGCGATCAGGTGCGGCAGGAACGCCTTGCTGCCGTGCACCACGCCCCAGAAGTTGACGCCGACGATCCAGTCCAGGTCGGCCCAGTCCATCTCGGCGACCGTGCCCTTGAGCGCGACACCTGCGTTGTTCACCACGAGTTCCACCCGGCCGAACTCCTCGGCGACCCGGTCCGCGTAGGCCAGGACGGCGGCGCGGTCACCGACGTCCAGTGCCTGCCCGCTGACCTTCGCGCCCAGCGATTCGCACTCGGCGACGACGGCGGACAGCCGCTCGCCGTCGACGTCGGACAACGCCAGCTGCGCGCCACGGACGGCCAGGTCACGTGCCAGTGCCCGGCCGATGCCGGACCCCGCGCCGGTGACGACCGCGACCCGGTCGGTGAACTGCCTCATCGCCGCTCCCCTGGGGATACCGTCGGTATGTGTTACTTCGAGTAATATACACACATGTCTGACCACGATCTGGTGTTGTTCGGGGCGACCGGGTTCACCGGCACGCTCGTCGCCGAGTACCTCGCCCGCGCCGCCCCCGCCGGCCTGCGCTGGGCACTGGCCGGCCGCAACACCGCCAAGCTCGCCGCCGTACGCGACCGGCTCGGCCCTGCCCACGCGGACGTCCCGCTGCTGCGGGCCGACGTCGCCGACCCGGACTCGCTGCGGGCGGTCGCCCGGTCCACGCGTGTGGTGGCCACGACCGTCGGCCCCTACCTGCGCCACGGCGAGCCGCTGGTCGCCGCGTGCGCCGACACCGGGACCGACTACCTGGACCTGACCGGCGAGCCGGAGTTCGCCGACCGCGTCTACCTGCGCCACCACGAACGGGCCGTCGGCACCGGGGCCCGGCTGGTACATGCCTGCGGGTTCGACTCCATCCCCTACGACCTGGGCGCGCTGTACACGGTGGACCGCCTGCCCGCCGGGGTGCCCATCCGGCTGGACGCCTACCTGCGGGTGGGCGCGGCGTTCTCCGGCGGCACCTACGCCTCGGCGCTGACGGCGGCCTCCCGCCTGCTGCCGATGCTGCGGACGGCACGGGAACGGGCCCGCGTCGAGGGCCTGCCGATGCGGCCGCTGTCCGGTGTGCCGCACCGCGAACGCGGTACCGGCAACTGGGCGGTGCCGATGCCGACGATCGACCCGCAGATCGTGGCCCGCTCGGCTGCCGCCCGCGGGTACGGCGGCGGCAGCTTCCGGTACCGGCAGTACGCCACGGTGCGGCGGCTGCCCGCGCTGGTGGCCGGTGTCGCCGGGCTGACCGCCGTCGCGGCACTGGCGCAGGTTCCGCCCGCCCGCCGGGCACTGGAGCGCCTGCAGCCGTCCGGGAACGGGCCCAGCGCCGAGCGCAGGGCGAAGTCGTGGTTCGCCGTCCGGTTCACCGGCGAGGGCGGCGGGCGCCGGGTGGTCACCGAGGTGTCCGGCCGCGACCCCGGCTACGACGAGACGGCCGTGATGTTCGGGGAGTCGGCCCTGTGCCTGGCCACCGACGACCTGCCGGAGACCGCGGGCCAGGTGACCACGGCGACCGCCATGGGCCAGGCCCTGATCGACCGCCTGGTCGCGGCAGGCCTCACCTTCCGCACCCTGGACGAGTGAGCATTACCGTCCCGATGTGAACATTGATGTACACTCACTCTCGTGACGGATCACGAGAGCGGCTGGCGCCGTCAGCTGCCGGTCATCGGACTGCTCGGCGCGACCGGGCTGTCCGTCACCGGCAACGGCATCGTCAACCTGGCCATCCCGTGGCTGGTGCTGGAGCGCACCGGCAGCGCCGCGCTGGCCGGGCTGATCGCCGCGGCCACGCTGGGGCCCATGGCGCTGTCCTCGCTGCTCGGCGGTGCGCTGATCGACCGCTGGGGCAGGCGCAGGCTGAGCATCGGCGCCGACATCCTCAGCGGCCTCGCCGTGGCTGCGCTGCCGCTGCTGGACCGCACGCTGGGACTGACCGGCGTGACGATCGCGGTCCTGGTCGCGCTGGGCGCGGTGTTCGACGGGCCGGGCATGGCCGCGCGCGAATCGCTGCGCCCCGACGTCGCCAGGACGTCCCGCACGCCGCTGGAGCGGATCAACGCCTGGGGTGAGGCACTCGACGGCATCGGCAACATCGCCGCGCCCGGCATCGGCGGCGTGCTGATCGCGCTGGTCGGCGCGTCCAACACGCTGTGGGTCACGGTCGCCATGTTCGCCGGCGCGGTGCTGCTGACCACGTTCACCATCCCCGCCGACGTGCGTGGCACCGAGCCGCCGCAGCGTTACGTCCACGCCGTACTGGAAGGCCTGCGGTTCGTCTGGCGCACGCCGGTGCTGCGCGGTACCGGGCTGACGGCCATGGTGCTGGTGATGTTCCTGGCGCCGATCCCGATCGTGCTGACCGTGGTGCTGCAGCGGGCCGGGCAGCCCGAGCAGCTGGGCCTGGTGACGGCGATGTTCGCCGTCGGCGGGGTCGCCGGTGCGGTGGTCTACGGCATCGTGGCGCACCGCCTGCCGCGCCGGCCGGTGCTGTTGTGGGGCCTGACGTTCTGCTCGCTGGGCATCGCGGCGTTCGGCCTGTTCGACTCGGTGCTCGGGATGACCGTGCTGGCCACCCTCGTCGGCGTCGCCGCCGCCCCGGTCAACCCGATCACGGCCGTGGTCATGCAGGAGCAGACCCCGGAACGGCTGCGTGGCCGCGTGATCGGCAGCGTCGGCTCGATGGCGTTGCTGGCCGGCCCGCTCGGCACCACCGCGGCCGGACTGCTCGTGGAGAACCTCGGCGTGGCACAGACCTGGCTCGTGGTCGGTGCCGGCTGCCTGCTCTCGGCAGGCTACGCCGCCCTGGCCCCCGGCATGCGCGACCTGTCCGCGCCCCTGGCTCGCCAGATGCCGTGAAGGCACAGTCGGGTGCCGGGCAGGGCGAGGTGGGTGGGCTCGAGTGCAGAACTCGTGTGCCGGAACGCAGAACTCGCGTGCGTGCGCGCAGAACTCACGATGTGGACCGGGTTCCCGCCTCGTGCCGGTCGGCTGTGTGAGCGGTCCGTTCGCGCGAGTTGTCCGTTCCGGACCCGCGAGTTGCGCATTCCCGCCCGTCTGGTCCCACTGTCCGGCATGCCGGTTCCAGACTGCGAGACCGGCACGGTTTCGCGGGGCCGAACGGGCCGGTCGCGCGCCCTGCTGGTCCGGAGCGCGAGTGTCGCATTCCCGACCAGTCACTGTGCCGTGAAGGCTCCCTTCACTACGTCAGACGTCGAGGTCCCGGCAATGTCGTGGGCAGCGACGGTCTGGGTCCGTGGGCAGGGGCGCTGTGGTTGCGTCTCGCGCAAGTATGGTGCCGTTGCTGGCGGCGGGGTGCGGGGGTGTTGTCTCGTTCGTGGTGGCTGGTGGGGTGGGTGTGCTGGCTGGTGCCGGTGTGGCAGGTGTGCCCGCGTGGCGGGTTCGCGTCAGGTAGGTGAAGGCCACCTTCATCACGTCTGGCGACAGGAGCTCGGCCTTCACGCGATCCCAGGTGTCCCGCTGGCATCACAGGCCACGGCAGCCCCACCAGCCACACCCGTAAAGCAGCGAGGGAGCTTTACTACCCTTCTTCGCCAGTAAAGCTCCCTTGCTCACGCCCGGCGCCCGACTTCGCCGGGACCCTGACATCAGACGCAGTGAGGGCCCCCTTCACGGCACCAGCACCACCCGCAGGACAGCGAGGGAGCTGGGCGGCGGACGGGCACGGCTAGGTCACGGCGAGGATGCGCTCCAGGAAGTCCGCGATGTGGCGGCGCAGCAGCTCCGCGGCGCCGTCCGCGTCGCCCTTGCGGGCCGCCGCCAGTACCGCCTTGTGCTCGTTCCATTCCTTGCGCCAGCTGGGATTGGCGTCCCAGCCGACGATGCTGATCAGCGCGGAGCGGTCACGCAGCTGGTCCAGGATGTCGATCAGCAGCGGGTTGCCGCAGCCGGCGTAGAGGGCGCGGTGGAACGTGCGGTTGAGCAGGCTCAGCTCGGCGTGATCCCGGTCGGGCAGCGCGGCCTGCGCTGCCTTGAGCGCCTCGGCCGCCTCGTCGACGACGGCCGGATCGCCGCGCTGCACGGACCGCCGCACCGCCTCGGGTTCGAGCATCAGCCGCAGGTCGAACACGTCCCTGGCCATGGCGGCGTCGACGACGCACACCGACGCGCCCTTGTATGGGCTGAACGTCACCAGCCCGGAGTTCGACAGCACCTTGAGCGCCTCGCGCACCGGCGTCTTCGACACGCCGAGCCGCTGCGCCAGCTCGGCCTCGACCAGCGGCTGGCCCGGCCGCAGTTCCCGGGTGAGGATGCCCCGGCGGATCTCCTCGAGCACGACCTCGGTCCGCGAGGCTGGCAGGCTGAACGTCCCTGACATCGGTTCTCACTCCGGTTCGGCGGGCGGTGGTGGAATCAAATCTACGCGGTGGTCACGTCATATATCATATGGCACATGCAGGAGCTTCCCACGAGTTTCACCGCATTGCGGGACAGGCTGGCCGGCGTGGTCGCGATTCCGGTCACGCCGTTCGACGCCGGCGGCGGGATCGACGAACCGGCACACCGCAAGATCGTCACCCGGATCGTCGACGGCGGGGTCGGCGTGGTCACCCCGAACGGCAACACCGGCGAGTTCTACGCGCTCAGCGCGCCGGAGGCCCGCACGGCGCTGGAACTGACCGCGGACGCGGTGGGCGGCAGGGCGACGATCGTCGCGGGGGTCGGTCATGCCGTGCCCGACGCCGTCGCCGCCGCGCGGCACGCCCGCGACCACGGCGCGGAGGCGATCATGGTCCACCAGCCGGTGCACCCGTACGTCTCGCTGGACGGCTGGGTCGACTACCACCACCGCATCGCCGAGGCGGTGCCCGAACTCGGCGTGGTGCTGTACGTGCGCAGCACCCGCGTCGACGGCGCCGCACTGGCCCGGCTGGGCGCGCTGGCGCCCAACGTGATCGCGGTGAAGTACGCCGTCCCCGACCCGGTGCGGTTCGCCACGGTCGCCGGCGACGCCGGACGGGACCGGTTCGTCTGGATCGCCGGGCTCGCCGAGCTGTCCGCGCCGGGTTACTTCGCCGTCGGCGCGACCGGCTTCACCTCCGGGCTGGTCAACGTCGCCCCGGCGCTGCCTGCCGAGCTGCTGGCCGCGTTGCGGGCAGGCGACACCGCGGCAGCCACCCGGGTCTGGGACCTGATCCGGCCGTTCGAACAGCTGCGTGCGGACGGCGATTCGGAGAACAATGTGAGCGTGGTCAAGGAAGCCCTCGCCCAGCTGGGCATCTGCCGCCGGGACGTCCGCCCGCCCAGCCGCGTGCTCGGCGAGTCCGGCCGCGCCGGGGTCGGCGCACTGCTGGCCACGTGGGGCCTGCTGTGAGGGCTGTGCGACCCGGGGACCTGCGCAGTCACCGCTGGTACGGCGGCGACGAGCTGCGGGACTTCAGCCACCGCACCCGGACCCGCCAGCTCGGCATCAATCCGGAGGAGCACCTGGGCAAGCCGGTCATCGGGATCCTCAACACGTGGAGCGACATCAACCCCTGCCACATGCACCTGCGGGAGCGGGCCGAGCAGGTCAAGCGCGGCGTGTGGCAGGCGGGTGGGTTCCCGCTGGAGTTCCCGGTCGCCACGCTGTCGGAGACGTTCCAGAAGCCGACGCCCATGCTGTACCGCAACCTGCTGGCGATGGAGACCGAGGAGATCCTGCGCTCCTACCCGATCGACGGCGCGGTGCTCATGGGCGGCTGCGACAAGACGACACCGGCGCTGCTGATGGGCGCGATCAGCGCCGGGCTGCCCGCGATCTTCGTACCGGCCGGGCCGATGCTGCGCGGGCACTGGCGTGACGAGGTGCTGGGCAGCGGCACCGACATGTGGAAGTACTGGGACGACAAACGGGCAGGCCTGATCGGTCAGCGTGAACTGGACGAGCTGGAACGCGGCCTGGCCCGCTCCCCCGGCACCTGCATGACGATGGGCACCGCGTCGACCATGACGGCGGCCGCCGAGGTGCTCGGGCTCACCCTGCCCGGGGCGTCGTCCATCCCGGCCGTCGACTCCGCCCACCACCGGATGGCCGCGGCCAGCGGGGCGCGGATCGTCGGCATGGTGTGGGAGGACCTGCGCATCGGCACCGTGCTCGACGAGCGTGCCTACGCCGACGCGGTCACCGCGGTGCTGGCGCTGGGCGGGTCGACCAACGCGCTGATCCACCTCGTCGCCATGGCCGGGCGCGGGCAGGTCCCGCTGTCGCTGGACGACTTCGACGCCACCGCACGGCGGGTGCCGGTGCTGGCGAACCTGCGCCCGTTCGGCGAGTTCCTGATGGAGGACTTCTACTACGCGGGCGGACTGCGCGGGCTGCTGTCGCGGCTGACCGACCTGCTGCACACCGATCGCACGACCGTCACCGGCAAGACGCTGGCCGACGATCTCGCCGGCGCCGGGGTGTACCGCGACGACGTCATCCGGCGCCGCGACGACCCGGTCGCCGCCGAGGGCGGAGTGGCCGTGCTGCGCGGGAACCTGGCGCCCGGCGGCGCGGTGATCAAGCACATCGCCGCACAGCAGGACCTGTTGCGGCACACCGGTCCCGCCGTGGTGTTCGACGACTACGCCGACCTCAAGCGGCGGATCGACGACCCGGCACTGGAGATCACCGAGGACTCCGTGCTGGTGCTGCGCGGCAGTGGCCCGCAGGGCGGACCGGGAATGCCCGAATACGGCATGCTGCCGATCCCGGAGCGCTTGCTGGCCAAGGGAGTCCGCGACATGGTCCGCATCTCCGACGCCCGCATGAGCGGCACCAGCTACGGCGCGTGTGTCCTGCACGTGGCGCCGGAGTCACACGTCGGCGGGCCGCTGGCACTGGTACGGGACGGCGATCCGGTCATTCTGGACGTACCCGGCCGCAGGCTCGAACTGGATGTTCCGGATGCGGAACTGGCGGCGCGGCGGGCCGCGTGGACGCCGCCGCCACCGAAGTTCGAGCGTGGTTACGGAGCGCTGTACTCCAGTCACATCACTCAGGCCGATGTGGGCTGTGACTTCGACTTTCTCGCTCGTGCGGGCCACAATCCCGAGCCCGATCCACGCTGAGAACCGTTCGTTCGGCTCACCCTTTCGGCCGCTTGCCGCATCCCGCACCAGGGTGAGCTGAAGTCGTGATAATGGCGCCCCGTATCTTGGGGACCGACGCCGACGATCCGCACGGCGACGTGGAGGGTGGACAGTTGCCGCAAGACCGCCAGTGGCCCGAGTCCGACGCCGAGAGAACCGACGTGTTCCCTCCGGCGCGGGGGGAACTTCTCGACTCGTCCGGGCCCCAGTTCGACGCCGGTGCGACCCAGCACATGCCCGCGGTCGGCCAGCGGTTCGACGCCGGTGCCACGCAGCAGTTCGACGCGGCGGCGACCCAGCGGTTCGCGCCGCAGCGTCCCGACGCCGATGCGCCGACCGAGCAGGTCGAGGGCGTCGTCCCGGTGCCCGCGCCGCGAGCCGAGGACGACGACCCGGGCGCCGCCCGGCGCCGCTCGCTGCGCAAGGCCGCGATCATCGGCGGCGCCGCGCTGGGCGTGCTCGTCGTGGTCTACGGCGCCGACCTGCTCATCAGCAGCGGTGACGTGCCGCGCGGCGTGACCGTGGCCGGAGTCGACGTCGGCGGGATGTCGCGCTCCGATGCCGAGGCCGAGCTGCGGCAGAAGCTGGAGCCGCGGCTGACCCAGCCGGTCAAGTACCAGGCGGGCGACGTCGCCGAGAGCTTCAACCCCGCCGAGGCCGGGCTGAAGCTGGACTGGCCGACCACCCTGGACAACGCCGGCGACCAGCCGCTGAACCCGTTCACCCGGCTCGCGTCCTTCTTCACCACCCGCGAGGTCGGCGTCGCCACCCACGCCGAACCGCAGAAGCTGGCCGGTGCCATGGAGGACGTGCGGCAGGCCGTCGACCGGGACCCGATGGAGGGCACGATCCGGTTCGAGGAGGGTCAGCCGATCCCGGTCGACCCCAAGCAGGGCCAGAAGCTCGACGTCGACGGCGCGATGCAGGCGATCCTCACCCAGTGGGCAGGCGAGCAGGCCGTCCAGCTGCCGGTGGCGGTGACCCCGGTGCGGTCCACGCCGGAGGCCGTGCGGGCGGCGCTGGAGCAGTTCGCCAAGCCCGCCGTGTCCGGCCTGGTGCTGGTGCGTGGCGAGGGCAAGGACGCGGTGCTGCAGCCGCCGCAGATCGGCGCGGCGCTGACGTTCGAGGTCGACGAGGCGGGACAGCTGAAGCCGAAGATCGACAACGCGAAGATCGTCGAGGCGGCCGGGCCGCAGCTGGCGTCCACCGAGAAGGAGGGCAAGGACGCCCAGATCGTGTTCGAGGGCGGCAGGCCGACCGTGCAGCCGTCCGAGGACGGCAAGAAGATCAACTGGGACCCCAGCCTCGCACCGCTGCCCGAGGTGCTGCTGCGCACGGAGAACCGTGAGGTCAAGGCGCTCTACGAGAACAAGCCGGCGAAGGTGACCACCGAGGACGCGAACAAGTACGGCGTCAAGGAGGTCATCGGCGAGTTCACCACGAAGGGCTTCGCTTCCGACTCCGGCGTCAACATCCGGGTGGTGGCGCAGAAGGTGAACGGCGCCTTCGTCAAGCCGGGCGAGACGTTCAGCCTCAACGGTTTCACCGGGCCGCGGACCAAGGCGCAGGGCTACGTCGAGGCGGGCGTCATCTCCGACGGCGCGCCCGGCCGCGAGGTCGGTGGCGGCATCTCGCAGTTCGCCACCACGCTGTACAACGCGTACTACTTCGCCGGCATGAAGGACGCCGGGCACAAGGAGCACAGTTACTACATCAGCCGCTACCCGGTGGCGCGTGAGGCGACGGTGTTCCAGAACCACGCCGGTGCCAGCGTGATCGACCTGAAGTTCACCAACGACAGCGACACCGGGGTGGCCATCCAGACCATCTGGTCGCCGTCGTCGATCACGGTGAAGCTGTGGGGCACCAAGCGGTACAACGTGGAGTCGGTGACCGGCGAGCGGCACAACTTCACCGAGCCGCAGGAGAAGGCCGGCCCGACGGAGAACTGCCAGCCGTCCAACGGCGCGCAGGGCTTCACCGCCAGCGACACCCGCATCCTGCGCGACCTCAGCGGCCGCGAGGTGCGCCGCGAGCCGCGCAACGTCCGCTACAACCCCCAGCCCAAGATCACCTGCCCCTGACGGGCCCGGCCCGGAACGTACGACTCGCGGCTAGAACCGCGTGACCCAGTGGGCCGTTCGGTCCAGGTAGGCCGTCTCGGCGGCGGGGCCGGTACGGCCGTAGGCGCCCTCGTAGGTGCGGTAGCCGTGCCCGGCGGGCGGGCTGGAACTGGCCGGCTCCAGGGACGAGCCCTCGTGCCACTCGTTGAACGAGGTGATCGACACCCAGTCCGGCTTGCCGCCGTTGGCCGGGTCCAGCGCGGTGGCCCACTGCCGGTCGTAGGTCGCGCCGCCTGCCCGCTCCAGCGTGGGCGTGGTGTTGCCGGGAACGGCCCGGTCGTCGATGTAGCCGGGGCCGATCGACGGTGCCCACACCAGGCCGTTGGCTCGGCAGAAGTCGGCGATCCCCTTCCAGCCCACCGGGTTCTGTGAGGCGAGCACGTCGTAGGTGTAGATCCCGCCGAAGTGCGTGACCTTGGACAGGTCGGTGGTCTGCGCCAGCACGATGGCCTCCGGGCGCACCGCCGCCAGCGGCGCCCAGTCCGCCACCCGCAGGCTCTCGAACACGTAGAACGCCGGCCGGTTGCCGTGCGCGGCGTCGCGGTAGAACGCCGGGCTGGAACCGTAGCGTCCCACGATGTATCGCACGTCGTCCACAGTGGACTGGGCGGTGCGGCCGGCGTAGGGTTCCAAGTGCCAGGCGACCTTCAGCCCGTACCGCGCCGCCGCGGCCAGGACACCGGCCGCCAGGCCGTCCTCGTAGGAGCCCCGGCCCCACCAGCTGTACACCAGCGTTCCCACCCCGGCCTCGCGGATCCACCGCATGTGCCGGTCGACCGCACCGGCGAAGTCACCGGAGTCGTAGGGGCCCAGCGCCGGGTAGAAGTCCGCGCCGATGGCCGAGGGCGGCTGGTGCCCGCCCTGCTGCCAGTGCCGGTACTGGCCGTAGGTCGCCGGATTGCCGTACCACGGGTAGTAGAACACGTGCGTCTTACCGGACAACGGCGGCTGGGCGGCCGCCGGCGGCACGCACAGTGCCGCCAGCAGAGCCACCGCCAGTACCAGCACCCGCATCACAACCTCCTACAGATTCAGCCAGGCCGCGGTGTCGGCCGGCAGCAGGTCACCGTCCAGCGGGCCGCTGGACAACAGCAGGGAGCGGTGCCGCGGCAGCGGAACCGCCTCCGCGCCGAGGTTGAGCACACAGGCGAAGTCCTCACCGCGGCGGAACGCGAGCACGTCGCCGCCGACGCCGACCAGCCAGCTCAGCTCACCGGAACACTCCCGGCGCAGCCGCAGCCCCTCCCGGTACAGCCGCAGCATCGAGCCGGGGTCGGATTCCTGCCGGGACGCGGTGTACTCCGACCAGACGGCGGGTTGCGGCAGCCACGGCTCCTTCTCCGCGTCGTCCGGGCCGAACCCGAACGGCGGCACGGAACCCGACCACGGCAACGGCACGCGGCAGCCGTCCCGGCCGGGGTCGGCGTGGTCGCTGCGTTCCCACACCGGGTCCTGCCGCAGCTCGCCGGGGATGTCCTCGATCTCCCACAGCCCCAGCTCCTCGCCCTGGTAGACGTACACCACGCCGGGCAGCGCCATGGCCAGCAACGCGGCCGCGCGGGCCCGCCGGGTGCCCAGCTCGCGGTCGACCGGCGTGCCGTGCAGCCGGTCGGCGAACGAGAACCCGGTGTCGCCCGCGCGGCCGTAGCGGGTGACCGGCCGGGTGACGTCGTGGTTGGACAGCACCCACGACGCCGTCGCACCCACCTCCGCGTGCGAGGACAGGGTCCGGTCGATCACCCCGCGGAAGCGCTCGGCGTCCCACGGGCAGACCAGGAAGTCGAAGTTGAACGCCCCGTGCAGCTCGTCGGAGCGCAGGTAGCGGGCCGACCGGCGCAGGTCGGACAGCCACATCTCGCCGACCAGCATGCGCTGCCCCGGGTAGCCGTCGGCGATGCGCCGCCAGTCCCGGTAGATCTCGTGCAGGTCCTCCTGGTCGGAGAACGGCGTCTCGTCACCGGGCTCGACGTCGGGCAGGGCCGGGTCCTTGACCAGCCCGTCGGCGACGTCGATGCGCACCCCGTCCACCCCGCGATCGAACCAGAACCGCAGGATGTCGCGGAACTCCTCGCGCACCTCCGGGTTCTCCCAGTTCAGGTCGGGCTGGCGCGAGCTGTACAGGTGCAGATACCACTGGCCGTCCGGCACGCGGGTCCACGCCGAGCCGCCGAAGCGCGAACGCCAGTTGTTCGGCGGCTGCGAGCCGTCCGGACCGCGGCCGTCGCGGAACCAGAACCGTTCGCGTTCCGGCGATCCCGGGCCCGCGGCCACCGCGGCGGTGAACCACCGGTGGGCGTCCGAACAGTGGTTGGGCACCACGTCGATGATGACCCGGATGCCGCGCTCGTGTGCCTCGGCGATGAGCTGCTCGGCCTCGCCGAGCGTGCCGAACGTCGGCTCGATGTCGCGGAAGTCGGCGACGTCGTAGCCGCCGTCGTCCATCGGCGACGGGTACCACGGCGTGAACCACAGCGCGTCCACACCCAGATCCGACAGATAGCCCAGCCGCGACCGGACACCGGCGAGGTCACCGATGCCGTCGCCGTTGCCGTCGGCGAAGCTACGCAGGTAGACCTGGTAGATCGCGGCGTGCCGCCACCAAGCGGACTGGCTCATGTCGTCATTCCACCTTTCCCCCGGGCGGTTCAGCCCTTGATGCTGCCGGCGGTCAGCCCGGCGAGGACCTGTTTCTGGAACACGAGGAACAGCGCGATCATCGGGACGCTGGCCAGCACCATCCCGGCGATCAGCAGGTTGAGCGGCATGAACTCGGCTACCCGCTGCAGCAGCACGCTCAACGTCTGCGTGCTCGGGTCCTGCAGCACCAGCAGCGGCCAGATGAAGTCCTTCCAGGCGGCCACGACCACCAGGATCGACACCACCGCCAGGATCGGCCGGGAGATCGGCAGCACGATCCGCAGCAGGGTCCGCACGGGCCCCGCACCGTCCATTGTGGCCGCTTCGAGCAGCTCGTCGGGTATCTGGTCGAAGAACCGTTTGAGCAGGTAGACGTTGAACGCGTTGGCCGCGGCCGGCAGCCAGATCGCCGCCGGGTTGTTGAGCAGGTTCACCCCGATCAGCGGCACGTCGGTGATCGTCAGGTAGGTCGGCACCAGCAACGCCGCCGACGGCAGCATCAACGTCACCAGCATCATGCCCAGCACGGCGTTGCCGAACCGGGGCCGCAGCTTGGACAACGCGTACGCGGCGGGCACGTCGACCGCCAGCGACACCGCCCACGCCCCGGCCGCCACGACGACGGTGTTGAGGAAGAACCTGCCGAGATCCATCTGGTCCCACGCCTGCGCGAACGACTGCGGTTCCCACGTCTGCGGGACCAGCGTCGGCGGGATGCGGGCCAGTTCCTCGGCCGGTTTCATCGCGCCGGTGACCGCCCAGTACAGCGGGAACAGGAACGCCAGCGCGAACCCGGCGAACACCAGGGCGAACACCGTCCAGTAGACGATCTTGCCGCGCCGCGTGCGCAGCGACGACGGCGACACCAGCGTGCGGGTGCTCATGCGTTCGCCTTCCTGGTCATTCGCGCGTAGGCGACGGAGAACACCCCGAGCGCCACGAACAGCAGCAGGCTGAGCGCGCTGGCCGTGCCGAAGTCGTTGTAGACGAAGGCGTAGCGGTAGAGCAGCAGCAGCACGGTGACCGTCGAGTCGTCCGGCCCGCCGCCGGTCATCACGAACGGCTCAGTGAACACCTGCATGGTCGCCACCACCTGCAGCAGCAACAGCACCAGCAGCACGAACCGGGTCTGCGGGATGGTGACGTTCCACAGCCGCCGCCACAGCCCGGCACCGTCCAGCTCGGCCGCCTCGTACAGCTCACCCGGGATGGTCTGCAGCGCGGCCAGGTAGATCAGCGTGGTGGTGCCCATGTTCGCCCAGGTGGACACGATCACCAGCGACACCATCGCCGTGCTGCTGGAGTCCAGCCACGCCGAGTCCGGCAGCCCTACCGTGCGCAGTGCCTCGTTGAACAGCCCGGGGCCCGGGTCGTAGAACCACTTCCACAGCAGCGCGGTGACCACCGGCGGCAGCATCACCGGCAGGTACACCAGCAGCCGGAAGTACGCCCTGGCGTGCCGCAGTTCGTTGAGCAGCACGGCCGCGGCGAACGGGACCGCGAAGCCGAGCACCAGCGCGAGCCCGGTGAACAGCAGGGTGTTGCGCCAGGCGATGCCGAACAGCGGATCGTCGAACAGCCGCTGGAAGTTCTCCAGGCCCACCCACGCCGGGTCGTCGACGAAGTTGACCTGCTGGAACCCCAGCAGCACGCCGCGGACGATCGGGTACCAGGAGAACAGCGCGAACACGACCAGCGCGGCGGACAGCAGACCGTACGCGGTCAGCTGCCCGGTCCAGCGCCGCCTCACTTGACCTGGGCGAGGATGCCGTTGACCCGCGTCTCGGCCGCGGACAGCAGCTCGTCGACGTTGGCGTCCGCCTTGGTCAGGACCGCCTGCATGACGGTGTCCAGCGCGGCGTAGACCTGCTGCGCGTTCGGCGGTTCCAGCGAGCCCTTGATGGTGGACGCGGCGTCGAGGTAGGGCTTGTAGTGCTGCGCGGGGATGTTGGCGTACTTGGTCTTCGCCGCTTCCTGCTGCGCGCGGGCCTCGCCCTGCCAGATGTCCTGGTTGGGCACCGCGGGCAGGCCGACCGGCTGCTTGGCGTCGGCGTAGCGCTTGGTGAACGAGTCGAAGCGGGCGGGGTTGAGGTAGCGCCAGCGGATCCACTCCAGGCCCGCCTTGACCTTCTCCGGCGACGCCTTCGGGTTGACCATGTAGCCCTCGCCGCCGATGAGCGTGCCCTTCGCCTCGGGGATCGGGGCCAGGCCGTAGTCCTCGTACTTGCCGTTGAACTGCTTGACCACGGTCGGCACGTTGTCCGGAGCGGCCAGGTACATGCCCAGCTGGCCGGCGCCCATCATGCGCTGCGCGTCGGCGGCTTCCAGCAGCTGCTTGGTGCCCATGGAGTCGTCGGTCCAGCGCATCCGCTTGAGGTGGTTCAGCGCGGTGCGGGTGATCTCGTTGTTGAAGTCGGCCTTCCAGGCGTCGCCGTCCTTGCGGGCGACCTGGCCGCCGAGCGAGTTGATCCACGCGGTGAGGTGCCAGCCGCCCTGGTTGTTGCGGCTGAAGTCGGCGTAGCCGACGGTTCCGCCGCCCAGCGCGGAGATCTTCTTCGCCGCGTCGGCGACCTCGGCCCAGGTGCGCGGCGGCTTGTTCGGGTCGAGCCCGGCGCGGGTGAACAGCGTGCGGTTGTAGAGCAGGCCCATCGAGTAGTTCGCCGTGGGCAGGCCGAACAGCTTGCCCTCGGCGTTGCGGAAGACGTCCAGCAGCTGCGGCTGCAGCTGGGCGACCTCGGGGATGGCGGCGGCCGCCTCGGTGATGTCGGCGGCCTGGCGGCGGGCGATGATCTGCGCCGGGTCGGTGAAGTAGACGTAGAAGACGTCCTCCAGCTGGCCGCCGGCGAGCTTCGCGGAGAACTGCTCGACCTCCATGAAGCCCTCGTGCGGCACCAGGTCGATGTCCGGGTGCGTGGCCTCGAACTCGGCGACGTCCTGGTCGAAGATCATCCGCTCGAAGGCCTGGGTCTGCGGGGGCTGGCCGTTGATCGACACCGCGATCCTGCCGTCTGCCGACCGTTCCCCGCTGCCGCCGTCGGAGCACGCCACCAGCGTGACCGCCAGCCCGGCGGCGACCGCCGCCGCGACGATCCGTTTGCGAATGTTCATGGACGCCTTCTTCCCGGAGCCTCGTGTGACGGCAGCCACTCTAAAGTGTGAGGCTCGTTTATGGAAGAACCCGACAGAAGATTGTAATTACTCGACTGCCGCTCGTCCGGTGGAGGCGCGCACGACCAGCTCGGGAGCGAAGAGCAGTTCCTCCGCGGGCACGTGACCACCGTTGATGCGCTTCACCAGCAGCTCGACCACGGCCCGGCCCATGGCCTCGATGGGCTGCCGGATGGTGGTCAGCGGCGGGTCGACGCACTGCATCATGGCCGAGTCGTCGTACCCGACCACCGAGACGTCACCGGGCACCGACAGCCCCGCGCGCCGGGCCGCGCGGATGGCACCCAGTGCCAGCGGGTCGCTCGCGCACAGGATCGCGGTGACGCCGTGCTTGAGCAGGCGGGCGGCACCGGCGTGGCCGCCCTCCAGGGAGAACATGCCGTGCGCGACGTCGTCCGGGCGCACCGGCAGCCCGGCGGCGACCAGGCACTTCTCGAACGCCTCCTGCTTGCGCCGGGACGGCACGTGGTCGGCGGGCCCCAGCAGCAGCCCGATCCGCTCGTGGCCCAGCGAGCGCACGTGCCCCATGGCCTGCTCGACGGCCATCGCGTCGTCACAGGACACCTGCGGCATCCCCAGTTCGCCGACCGCCGCGTTGAGCAGCACGGTCGGCAGGCCACGCTCGACGAGCCGGTGGTAGTGCTCGTGGGTGGCCTCGGCCTGCGCGTAGTGGCCGCCGGCGAACGCGACGCCGGACACCTGCTGGCTGAGCAGCAGGTCGACGTAGTCGGCCTCGGACACCCCGCCCGCGGTGCGGGTGCACAGCACCGGGGTGAAGCCCTGCTGCGCCAGCGCGTTGCCCATGACCTCGGCCAGCGCGGGGAAGATCGGGTTCTGCAGCTCGGGCAGGACCAGCCCGACCAGCCTGGCGCGCTCGCCGCGCAGCTGCGTCGGCCGCTCGTAGCCGAGGACGTCCAGCGCGGTGAGCACCGCGGTTCTGGTGGCCTCGGCCACGCCGGGCCTGCCGTTGAGCACCCTGCTGACGGTGGCCTCGCTGACGCCCACCTGCTTGGCGACCTCGGCGATCCGACGTGTCTGTTGCTTCATGCCCGCAATTATGGAACAGCGGCTTGCAAAACCATGCATCAGCCGCCGCCGCGTCCGTCGAGCCGCAGAGCACGTGAAGGCCACCTTCACCACGTGAGACGTAATGAAGGTGGCCTTCACGAGCTTGTGCCCAGGCCCGGTGTTCGCGATCTGGACCCGGTGTGCCGGACAGTGGACCAGGTGGCCGGGAACGGACAACTCGCGGGTCCGGAACGGACGACTCGCGCGTGAGAACGTACAACTCGCGCGAACGGGCCGTTGGCGCGAGTGACCGGCGCTACGTGAGAACCGGCGTCCACATCGTGAGTTCTACGCTCACGCACGCGAGTTCTGCGTTCCGGTACGCGAGTTCCACGCTCGGGACCACCCACCGCCCTGCCGCACCCCGGACTCTGCCGGGACCCTGACGGCGCAGTGCACGTGCCAGGGCACCGGGGCGGCCGTCCTCATCGAATCGACAGGTTGGCATCAGCGCACACACAGGAACCGCCGCGACCCTGGACGCAGGCACAACCCAGGAGTGCGAGATGAGCGACGAGAAGACACCCGAGCAGGAACCCGAGAAGCAACAGGAGACCACGACCGAGACCCCGCAGGCCGCGCCGCCGATCCCACCGCCGCCACCGCCACCGCCCGCGCCGAAGCCGCCGGGCCGGTTCCGCAGGATGCTGGCCCACCGGGCGACGGCCCTGGTCGGCGTCGGGCTGGCTGGCATGCTCGTCGGCGGCGGTGTCGTCGGGGCGATCGTCGCGGCATCCGACGGTCCCGGCAGGCCGGGGCACGTGCGGGAGTACGGCCAGCCACGCCCGCACTGGCAGGGCGGACCGGACTGGCGGGACAGCGGAGACTGGCCGGGCCAACGTGGTGGCCCCTGGCAGGGCGAGCGCTACGAGGACTACCCGCGCTGACCCCAGAAGCGGGGCCCTCACGGAACGTGCCTACCCCGAGGAAACACGTTCCGGCCGGCTGAGGGCCTCGCTGATCACCGAACACCTCACACTAAGAGCAGGCCACTCGGGCGTCAACCTGGAAGACCACTCAGCGTCGCAGGCCACGGACGAACGCCGCGGGCGTCATGCCCTTCCATCGCTTGAACGCGTAGATGAAGCTGGACGCCTCGGCGTAACCGAGGCGCACGGCCACGTCCTGCACGGTCAGCGCGCCGGTGGCCAGCAGTTCCTCGGCGACGGCCTGCCGCACCTCGTCGGCCAGCTGCCGGAAGCTGGTGCCCGCCTCGGCCAGGCGCCGCCGCAGCGTGCGCTCGCTCAGGTTGAGCGCGGCCGCGACCTCGGCCATCCCCAGTGACAGCCCGTCGACGCGCACCAGCCGCTCGCGCACTTCGTGCGTGATACCGGTACGCGCCCGCCGCCGCGCCAGCAGTTCCCGGCAGTGCGCCTCGCAGATGGCGACCGTGTGCTCGTTGGCCTGCGGCAGCGGGCGGTCCAGGTAGGCGGCGTCGACCGCGCCGACATGTGCGGGCGCGCCGAAGACCGGGTCGGTGCCGAACACCTCGCGGTACTGCCCCGTCGCCTCGCCCTCGAAGGCGAACTCCAGGCGGGTCAGCCGGATGTCGGGCAGCAGGTCCCGCAGGACGGTGACGATGGCCGCGAGATCACGCAGCACCAGCGGCCTGCGGACGTCGGCTGGCACCAGCTCGTCGTGCATCCGCATCCGCAGCTCGCCACCAGCCACCTCGACGCGCGGGATGGCGAACGTGAAGCTCAGATCCAGGTACCGCAGGGCGAACGCGATGGTGTCACGCAGGGTCGGGCTGCTGACGCAGGCGAACCCGAAGATCCCGAACGTCGACACCCGGTAGCGGCTGCCCAGCTCCAGCGCGACGGCGTCACCGCCGCCGAGCGCGCCGGTCAGCGCCCGCACGACCCGGAGTTCCTGGCCCGCGTCGATCTGGGTGTCCGGATCGCGGACCCGCTCGGCGGTCAGGCCGCTGCCACGCAGCAGCTCGCGGGCGTCCACCCCGCGTTCGGCGGCGAACCGGGTCATCAGCAGCACGCTGGCCGCGCTGCGCGGGAAGTCCCAGTCGCGCACGGCCGGTGTGGGCAGACGGACGCCGGTGTCCATGACGGGTCATTGTCACCGGGCTGGCCGGAATTCTCAATTCGCTGGCCGCCTTCACCCTTCCCAACCCGGCGCGGCCGTCCTAGCGTCGGTGGTCATGGGTACACCGTCCGTTCTCATCGTCGGCTCCGGTTTCGGCGGCCTGGCCATGGCCATCGAGCTGCGCCGGGCCGGGTTCACCGACGTGACGGTCCTGGAGAAGGCCGACACCCTGGGCGGCGTGTGGCGCGACAACACCTACCCCGGCTCGGGCTGCGACATCCCGTCGCCGCTGTACTCGTTCTCCTTCGCGCCCAATCCGGACTGGCCCCGCCGCTACTCCCGCCAGCCCGACATCCTCGCCTACCTGCGGGCGGTGGCCGACCGCTACGGAGTCACCGGCCTGGTCCGGTTCGGCACCGAGGTGACCAGCGCGTCGTTCGACGCCGACCGCGGCCGCTGGGTGGTGGACACCAGCAGCGGCGAGACCTTCGAGGCCACCGTGCTGGTTCCCGCCGTCGGCCAGCTGTCCCGGCCGGCGCTGCCCGCCATTCCCGGCAGGGACACCTTCGCCGGGCGCGGCTTCCACTCCGCCGAGTGGGACCACGACTGCGAGCTGACCGGTAAGCGGGTCGGGGTGATCGGCACCGGGGCCAGCGCCATCCAGTTCGTGCCGGAAGTCCAGCGGCAGGCCGGCACGCTGACGGTGTTCCAGCGCTCGGCGCCCTACATCATGGCCAAGCGGGACAACCCGTACCGGCCATGGCAACGATGGCTCTTCCGGCACCTGCCGCTCACCCGGCTGATCGGCAGGCTGCGGATCTGGCTGCTCGCCGAGTACGCCACCTACGCGATGACCCGCCACCGGTGGCTGGCGACGCCGTTCGAATGGCGGACCCGCCAGCTGCGCCGAAGGCACATCGCCGACGCCGGGCTGCGGCGCAAGCTGGTGCCGGACTACCCGATGGGCTGCAAGCGGATCCTGTTCACCAACGACTACCTACCCGCGCTGGCTCAGCCGAACGTGCACGTCGAGACCGCGCCGATCACCGAGATCACGCCGGGCGGCGTCCGCACCGCCGACGGCACCGAGCACGAGCTGGACGTCCTGATCTACGGCACCGGGTTCGCCACCCACGACTTCCTCGGCCCGCTCAAGATCCGCGGCCTGGGCGGCAGGGAACTGTCCGAGGCATGGGCCGGCGGCGCGCGGGCCTACCTGGGCATGACGATTCCCGGCTTTCCCAACCTGTTCTGCATGTACGGCCCGAACACCAACCTCGGCGCCGGGTCCATCGTGTACATGCTGGAACGGCAGGCCCGCTACATCCGGCGGATGGCCGAGCATCTCGGCCGCCCCGGCGTGTCCTATGTGGACGTCCGGCCGGAGGTGGAGCGACGCTACGACAGCGAGGTGCAGCGCAGGCTGGCCGCCAGCGTGTGGGCGAGCTGCGCGAGCTGGTACCGCGAGGAGAGCGGCCGGGTGTCGGCCAACTGGCCGGGGCTGGTCAGCGAGTACCACCGGCGTACCAGGGAACCGGACCTGGCCGACTACCGGACGGTGAGCGCATGAGGACCGACTACGACGTGCTGGTGATCGGCTCCGGCTTCGGCGGCAGCGTCACGGCGCTGCGGCTGACCGAGAAGGGCTACCGCGTCGGTGTGCTGGAGGCGGGCAGGCGGTTCGCCGACGACGAGTTCGCGAAGACCTCGTGGCGGCTGCGCCGTTACCTGTGGGCACCGCGGCTGGGCTGCTTCGGGATCCAGCGGCTGACGTTGCTGCGCAACACGTTCGTCATGAGCGGCACCGGCGTCGGCGGCGGTTCGCTGGTCTACGCCAACACGCTGTACGAGCCGCCGGAGAAGTTCTACCGCGACCCGCAGTGGGCCTCGATCACCGACTGGCGTGCCGAGCTGGCACCGCACTACGACCAGGCCAAGCGGATGCTCGGCGTGGTGGAGAACCCGCTGACCACGCGGTCGGACCGGGTGCTCAAGCAGGTCGGCGACGAGATGGGCATCGGGCACACCTACCGGCGCACCCAGGTCGGGGTCTACTTCGGCAGCGGCCCGGGGCGGGAGGATCCCGACCCGTTCTTCGGCGGCGCCGGCCCCGCGCGGCGGGGCTGCCGGCACTGCGGCGAGTGCATGACCGGCTGCCGGCACGGCGCGAAGAACACGCTGGTGAAGAACTACCTGTACCTCGCCGAGCAGGCGGGGGCCACCGTGCACCCGCTAACCACGGTCGTCGACGTGTGCCCGGACGGTGACGGCTACCGGGTGCGGACCGTCCACACCGGACGGTGGGTGCGCCGGGCGGGGCCGGAGTTCACCGCGCGCCAGGTGGTGTTCGCCGCGGCGTCGCTGGGCACGCAGCGGCTGCTGCACCGGCTGCGTGACGGCGGCTCGCTGCCCGGGATCTCACCGCGGCTGGGGTACCTGGCCAGGACCAACTCCGAGGCGGTGCTGGGCGCGCGGTCGCTGCGCAGGGGCACCGACCTCACCCGCGGCCTGGCGATCACCTCCTCGATTCATCCCGACGAGGACACGCATGTCGAGACGGTGCGCTACGGCAAGGGCAGCAACGTGTTGTCGATGCTGGCCACGGTCCTGGTCGACGCCGAGCCGGGCCGCAGGCGGTGGGTGCTCGGCCTGCGGGAGCTGTGGCGGCAGCGCCGGAACCTGGTACGCATGCACAATCCGCGGCGCTGGTCGGAGGGCCTGATCGGCCTGCTGGTGATGCAGACGCTGGACAACTCGGTGACCACCTACACGCGGCGTGGCCTGTTCGGGCGGCGGATGACGACCCGGCAGGGCGAGGGGGCGCCGAACCCGGAGTGGATCCCGGCTGGTCACGAGGTGGCGCGGCGGGTGGCCGGCAAGATCGACGGCGTGCCGCTGGGGTCGTGGACGGAGATGGCGAACATCCCGATCACCGGGCACTTCATCGGCGGCTGCGTCATCGGCGACTCGCCGGAGACCGGTGTGGTCGACCCGTACCAGCGGCTCTACGGACACCCTGGCCTGCACGTGGCGGACGGGTCGGCGATCTCGGCGAACCTGGGCGTCAACCCGTCGCTGACCATCACCGCGCAGGCGGAGCGGGCGATGTCGCTGTGGCCCAACAAGGGTGAACCGGACCCGCGCCCGCCGCTGGGCTCGCCGTACGTGCGGCTGTCCCCTATCGCTCCGGCGAATCCCGCCGTGCCCGAGGGCGCGCCGGGCGCTCTGCGCGCCGGGCGGCGGTGAGCAGGCCGCCCGCGGCGTGCAGGAACAACTCCCGTAGCTCGGATTCGGACAGGTCGCGCTCGTCGAGCCACTGGGTGAGCACGCCTTCGATGAACGCGATCCAGCCGCGCACGGCGTACCGCAGTGCCGGTGTCTCCCCGGCAGGCGGCAGGCCCAGTTCCGCGCCGGTGCGGCGCATGCCGGCCAGCATCATGTCGACCTGCCGGGTCCGGGCGGCCTGCAGGATCGCCTGCAGCTCGGGGTCGGGGCCGGCGTGCTGGGACAGCAGCAGCCTGCTGTTCTCGCCGTACTCCTTGGCCCATTCGATCACCGCGTCCAGCACGGCGGCGGTGCGCCGCGCAGCGGGCAGCGCCGGGTCGGGAACGGTGCGCTCGGCCAGCGCGTCGGCCGCGGCCCGGACGACGGCGAGGTACAGGGCGCGCTTGCCGGCGAAGTAGTAGTACAGCAGGCCCTTGGCCAGTCCGGCCTCGGCGGCGATGTCGTCGATGGACACCGCGTCGTAGCCGTGCCGGGAGAACAGCCTGGTGCCGGCTGCCACCAAAGCGGCCTCGGGATCCCTGTGCCGCCTGGTCATCCGCTGAGCCTAATGGGGAACGACCGTTGACCCAGATTCAAACTCGCGAGTAACTTCCGTGTGGCCCATCTCACCACTGGAGTTGACATGGTCTCTTTCCGGCGCCGTCTCGCCCTCTGTCTCGCCACGGCCGCCGCGGCCGCCGTGGTGGCCGCTCCGGCCGCGGCCGCGGATTCCATCGACCGCTACGTGGCGCTCGGCGACTCGTTCACCTCGGGTTCGCTCATCCCCAACCAGATCGACCTGCCCTGCACCCGGTCCGACCGCAACTACCCCTCGCTGGTGGCCGCCGAGCTGAAGCCGGCGAAGTTCGTCGACGTCAGCTGCGGCGGTGCGACGACCCGCGACCTCACCGGCCGCCAGTTCGGCTTCGTGCCACCGCAGTACGACGCGCTCACCGCAGGCACCGACCTGGTGACGATGGGCATGGGCGGCAACGACGTCGGCTTCGCCGAGATCGTGGTGACCTGCGGCCTGCTGGCGGTGACCAACCCGGGCGGCTCGCCGTGTGCCGATCACTACGGCGACACACTCGAGCAGCGGCTCACCGCGTTCGCGCCGAAGCTGGGCGAGGCCGTCGACGGCATCCGCACCAGGGCGCCGCGGGCCCGGATCGTCCTGGTCGGCTACCCGGCCATCCTGCCCGAGCGCACCGGCTGCTTCCCGATCGTGCCGATCGCGCGGGGCGACGTGCCGTTCCTGGACGGCGTCGAGCGCAGGCTGAACGAGATCGTCGCCGAGCAGGCCTCGCGCAACGGTGCCGAGTACGTCGACACGTTCACCCGCGGCCACGACGTCTGCACCCCGCCGGGCACGAAGTGGGTGGAGGGCATCTTCCCGACCGCCCCCGCGGCCCCGGTGCACCCCAACGCCCTCGGCATGCGTGCCAGCGCCCAGAAGGTGCTCGCACACCTCCGATGACACCCGCCTCTCCGTAGTACCCCAATGCCACATTGGGGGAGTTGATGTCCCCCAATGTGGCATTGGGGGACATCAACTGAGGCTGGACGTCTGATGTATCTGATATATGATGGGGCGATGACGCATTCGCGGCGCACGTTCCTCGCCGGGGCCGGCGCGCTGGCGTCGGCCGCGGTACTCACCCCCGCGACAGCCACGGCGGCGGGCGAAGCCGATCCGTGGCGGCAGGTCCCGCGGATCATGGCCCGCGTCCGGCCGCCGCGGATTCCCCGGCGCGACTTCGTCGTCACCGGCTTCGGCGCGGACCCGGCAGCCGGCGCCGCGAGCAACACCGCGGCGTTCGCCCGCGCCGTCGCCGCCTGCTCGGCGGCGGGCGGCGGCCGGGTGGTCGTGCCGCCCGGCACGTTCCGCACCGGGCCGATCCACCTGCGCAGCAACGTCGAACTGCACGTCGGCGCCGGTGCCACGGTCAAGTTCAGCACCGACCCGGCCGACTACCTCCCGCTCGTGCTGACCCGCTGGGAAGGCACCCTCTGCTACAACTACTCCCCCTTCATCTACGCCTTCGAGCAACGCAACCTGGCCATCACCGGCAGCGGCACGCTCGACGGCGACGCCGTCAACGGGGAATGGCGTGGCTGGGGCGCGGGCGCGACGCAGGAGCTGCGGCGCATGGGCGAGGAGGGCGTCCCCGTCGAACGGCGGATCTTCGGCCCGGGCAAACGCCTGCGGCCCAACATGATCCAGTTCTTCCGCTGCCGGAACATCGCGGTCAGCGACGTGTTCATCACCAACCCCGCGATGTGGTCGCTGCACTTCGTGTTCAGCCGGAACATCACCGTGCGCGACATCCACATCCTCACCACCAACTCGCAGGGTGACGGCGTCGACCTGGACTCGTCCAGCTTCGCCTACGTGGCGGACTCCCGCTTCAACACCAACGACGACTGTGTGGTACTCAAGTCCGGTCGGGATGCCGATGGCCGCCAGGTCGGCATCCCGACCTCCCACGTCGTGGTGGAACGGTGCAAGTTCTCCGGCCGCTGGGGCGGGATCACCGTCGGCAGCGAGATGTCCGGCGGCGTGCACACGGCGTTCGCCCGCGACTGCGAGATCAACGCACCGGACTTCCCCGGCCGCTACCCGGTCAAGCACGCGCTCTACATCAAGACCAACTCCGACCGGGGCGGCTACGTCGACGGCATCCACCTGCGTGACTTCACCGGCCGCGACGTCGAACGGGAGATCCTCGACGTCAGCATGTTCTACAACGGCGGCGGCACGAAGGGGCACTACCCGCGCATCCGGAACATCACCGTGGACCGCATGCGCATCGACGGCGGCCGCGTCGCGGCCAACTTCGAGGGCCTGCCGCAGAGCCACATCCGCGACGTGCTGATCAGCGACAGCACGTTCACCCGCATCGCCCAGCCGAATCACCTGATCGACACCGACAACCTGCGCTTTCGTAACACGACGATCAACGGCAGGCCGGCAGGCTGAACTCAGCCACGCGGCCCGAACAACGCACCGAGGGTGAGTAGCGACGCCGTCACGACGATCCAGCCGATCGCCTTGCGGGTCGGGCCGGGCCCGGCGCGCAGCAGATACACCCCGACGGGAACCAACGCCACGGTCAGGCCCCCGGTGGCGAGAATCGACACCGGAACCTGCGTGCCCTTCAGCGTGCCGAAGGCATGGACGGACATCAGCGCCAGGGACACCGCACCCAGCGGGCGGAGCACGCCCGAACGCCAAGCCCCCACGGCGAGGACGATCCAGCCGGCGAGAGTCGCCCCGCCGAGGATGCGGAAGGGGTGCCAGGTCATCGCACCCCAGGCCCCGTAGTAGTCGGCCACCAGCTGCCCGGCGGACTCGACGCCCCGCGTGCCGGACAGGACGAACACGATCTGGTCGGTCCCCGCGTGGTAGGCGCGCGTGAACAGGCCCAGGACGACGAGCGTGCCACCCCAGTACGCCCAGACCGGCCGGGTTCTGACGATCCCCCGGCACAGGGTGACGACCGCGGGGAACAGCAGCACGTTTCCCAGCGCGAAGCAGGCGTACGCCGCTGCCATCACCGCCGGGTGCTGCTGTTGTGCCGCCAGTTGCTGCGGGAAGAAGAAGTGGAACGGCGACCGCAGGGGGGTGCCGACCAGCATGAGAACCGGCGCCACGATCAGGCAGGCGCCGCCGATCCACCTGCCGGGAAACCAGGGCAGGCCCGGGGTGTGCAGGTCACGAGCGACCGGCCCGGTCACCGCCAGCCACGCCGGGAATTCCCGCTTCTTTTCGTCCGAAGTGGACGAGTGATGAGCACGCATGTGCGGATTGTCGGCTCCGGCGGGACGTCGCGCGTCGGACTCCGGTCGCACAGCTGGGGTCAGACCACGGTCTGACCCCGGGGTCGTGTCAGGGCAGCGGCACCTTGCGGGTGTTCTGGAAGATCGCCTGCCGCCAGCCGCCCCGTTCCTTGGTCAGCAGGTTGGTGTTGACCGACAGCGACCCGTCGCGGCAGCCCGTGGCCGGAGCGGTGACCAGACAGGTCGTGCGGGTGATGGTGACCAGATCCGGCCGCAGGTACTGGACGTGCTCGCCGAGCACCTGGAACGTGGTGTCCTCGATGTAGTGGTCGAAGTACCGCTGCATCTCAGCCGCGATCACCGGCCGGGTCACGAGATGGTCGCCGTTGAACGTGACCACGCTGCCGTCCCGGGTGAACGTCGAGGCGAACAAGGCGCCCGACTCGATCTCCCAGGCCCGCTGCTGGGTCCGCACCAGCTCGGCGAACGCCTCGCGGTCCCCTCCACCGCCCGCCGACGCCACGCCGGTCAGCGTGACGGCCGCCACCCCGGCGGCCGCGACGGCCGCGGCCAGAAGCCTTCTGCCCATGGTTCCTCCCAGATCCGAATACGTAGCTTATCTACATGTAACGAGCCTACGCATCGGTCGAATGAACGGCAACCGGTGAAATCCACTCGCCATCGCGGGGCACGCCTGGAAGGCTGGACCGGAAAGCACACGACCTTGGCCGGAGGTTTCCATGTCCGACTCCACACCGTCCGCAGAAGCTGGTGCGGAAGACGAGGTCAAGCGCAAGTTCCGGGAGGCGCTGGAGCGCAAGCAGGCCAAGGCGAAGTCCGGCACGTCCCACGAGGACCGCGGCTCCAAGGTCAACTACGCGCACGGCCCCGCCGCGCACAAGCGCGAGTTCCGCCGCAAGAGCGGCTGACCCACAGCACGGGAAGGCCACCTTCACTACGTCTCACGTAATGAAGGTGGCCTTCACGTGCCCGGATACTCAGCCGACCATGATCGAGCGCAGGCCGGAGATCTCCGACATGCGCCGCTCGGCGAGCCGGTCCGCGGCCGTCGCCGGCGGTACGCCCTCGGCGTCGGCCAGCGCGAACACCGCCTTGGTGGTGTCGAAGATGCCCGCGGCCTTGCGCTGAGCCCTGGCGAAGTCGAAACCGTGCAGCTCGTCGCTGACCTGGATCACGCCACCGGCGTTGACCAGGTAGTCCGGCGCGAACAACACGCCGCGGTCGGCCAGCTGCTTGTCGATGCCGGGGTGCGCGAGCTGGTTGTTGGCCGCGCCGCAGACCACCTTGGCCCGCAGCACCGGCACCGTGTCGTCGTTCAGCGCGCCACCCAGCGCGCACGGGGCGAACACGTCCAGCTCGGAGCGCAGCAGCTCGTCGGCGTCGGCGGCCACGCCGACGGCCGGGTACTGGGCCCGGGTGCGCTCGACGGCCGCCGCCGAGACGTCGGTGATCACCACCTGCGCACCCGCCTCGATCAGGTGCCCGACCAGGATGTGGCCCACCTTGCCGACACCGGCGACGCCGACCCGCCTGCCACGCAGCTCGGGCGTGCCCCACAGGTGGTCGGCACTGGCGCGCATGCCCTGGAACACGCCGAACGCGGTGAGCACCGACGAGTCGCCCGCGCCGCCGTCCTCCGGCGAGCGGCCGGTGACGAAGCGGCTCTCCCTGGCCACGACGTCCATGTCGGCCACGAACGTGCCCACGTCGCAGGCGGTGATGTAGCGGCCGCCGAGTGAGGCGACGAACCGGCCGTAGGCCCGCAGCAGCGCCTCGGACTTGTCGGTGGCCGGGTCACCGATGATGACGGCCTTGCCGCCGCCGAGGTCCAGGCCGGCGAGCGCGTTCTTGTAGGCCATGCCCTTGGACAGGGCCAGCACGTCGTCGAGCGCGTCCTGTTCGGAGGCGTAGGGGTAGAACCGGGTTCCGCCGAGCGCGGGGCCCAGCGCGGTGGAGTAGATGCCGATGATGGCCTTGAGGCCGCTGGCCTTGTCGTGGCAGTACACGACCTGTTCGTGGCCGGTGTCGCGATCGAACACACCCTGGGAGGACACGGTGGTGACTCCTTTGTCTGCACCGGCGTGCTTGTGACACGCCCTGGGGATCGGTGCCCGCGCGGCGAGATCGTCACCGCGGAGGTACCTCGGGCACGAACCTAGAGCCCCGGGCGTGATCCGCCAAGCGTTCTCACGCGGTGCGCAACGCGGCCGACAGCGCGGCCAGCTCGCGGACGTCCTCGTCCAGCGTGTCGCCGGTGGCCGGCACCGCCACCGGGACCGCCTGCGCGGGCACCGGCGCGTCGTCGGCGTGTGCCTTCAGCGCGGCACGCAGCCGCTGGGCCAGCACGGCGGGGTCGGTCGTCGAGTCCGGGCCGCCGACCGTGGCCAGGTACGGGCTGAGCCGGACCAGGCCGTCCCGGCACTCGATCACCCTGCGGTAGTAGCGGCGGTGCACACCACGCACGGTGAGCAGGTCCCGCCACCGGCTGGTGGGCACCCGGCCCAGCTGGCCCTCGGGGAAGTGCCGGTGCAGCTCCTGCCACAGCGGGCCGAGCCGGTGGTACATCCTGCGGTGGTAGGCCCACACCCGCAGCGCCGCCCAGCGCCGGGCGGCGGCCGGGTAACTCACGCCGACGACGAACAGCACCGTGCCCGGCAGCATGAAGAACACCGCGCCGAACCAGCCGATGGTCGTCTGGGCGTTGCCGTCGGCGCTGGCCGAGGCCGCCGCGCCGGTCCAGCGCATGATGACCGACGGGATGAACAGGCTGTGTGCCAGTACCACGCCCGCCATGCCGAGCGCGGCGATCCGCAGGCCGCGCGCCAGCCTGCGTTCGGCGCCCCTGGCGTAGCGCCAGGCCAGCACGAACGCGACGGCGAAGCCGAAGCCGAGGTACAGGTCGGCGGTCACGAAGAACACCGCGACGCTGGTGACCCGGTGGTCGTTGGTGCCGGTGCCCGGCGGGGTGCGCACCGCGGCGACGGTGAGGACCACCAGCGTGACCAGCAGCGGCACGGCGTAGGCCAGCGTCTGCCGCAGCGCGCGGCGGAACTCCAGCGCGGAGAACAGGAAGAACGCGATCAGGCAGTTGGCCGCCACCAGCAGGGCGCCGTGCTGCACCAGCCTGCACAGCATCGGGGACAGCCCGAGCAGCGACACCTGGTCGCCCGCGGCCTCGCCGAACGGGAACGCGACGGCGAACCCGGCGACGACACCGGTGACCGCCCACAGCGGGGCGCTGCGCGGGGTCCGGACGAGCCTGGTCAGCATCCAGACCAGCGCGATGATGGAGACGATGCCGTAGGCGAGGATCCCGGAGTTCATGGAGTCACAACCATCCCAGCCGGTCGGCGAGAGCGGTCTCCATGGGGTCGCCCGAAGTCCTCGGGGCCACCCGGTCCAGTACCGAGGCCCACTCCAGGATGATCGTCGCCACGGTCTCGGCCTCCCGTTCCTGGTCGTTGTCGTAGGAGCTGCGGCGCAGGGCACGCCGGACGGCCTCGGGGTCCAGATCGGGGAAGCGCTCGCTCAGCTCCGCCGGCTCCGGCTCGGCCGGCGCGAGCAGCTCGGCCATCAGCAGCTCGTCGTCGGCACCGGGCCGGTGCCCGGCGATCATGTGCCCCAGCTCGTGCAGGATGATGTGGCCCTGGTGGGACTTGGTCGTCTTCTCCTGGTAGATGACGTAGTCGGCGTCCTCGTCGGCGATCCACACGCCGAACGGCCCCGGCACCGGGATGGGGTGCGCGATCAGCCGGATGGGCCTGCCCCGCTGCTCGCCGACCTTGCGGCACAACTCGGTGACGTCGAGCGGGGGCCGGATGTCGAGGTCGGTCAACAACTGCCGGCACCGGCGGCGTAGGGCACGCTCGCGCACAGGTCACCTTCCGTCCCGCGACTGGTCGTCCGCTTGGACGACCGTAACGGTTCAGCCGCAGTTCAGAGACCCGTGCCCGGTTTGTCTCACTCTTCCGGCCTATCGCCGCGTTCGGCCCGCTGCTCGCGGTACACGACGTTGAGCAGTTCCATCACCAGCCGCCGCCGCTGCGGGGACAGTTCACCGGCCCGCATCGCCATCAGCTGGGCGTCGCTGGAGCTGGCGATCTCGTTGAGCCTGCGCTGCTCGGACTTCAGCTCGGCCAGCTGCGCGTCGACCCGGTCGGTGACCTCGTCGTCGAAGAAGTAGCTGGCCGGGACGCCGAAGAAGGCAGCGAGTGCCTGCAGGTGCTTGAAGGTCGGGTTGTCCTTCTTGCCCTTGCGCAGCTGCCAGATGTAGCTCTGCGAGATGGTGACCTCGCCCTTGCCCGAGATGGCCGCGGCCACGTGCTCGTTGCTGTACTCCTGGCCGCTGCGCGGGGTCTGGGTGGCGAAGAGGTGGTTCAGCTTCGCCGCCAGACTGCGGTCGCGGTCCGCTCGCTGGGACATCCGACCTCCCACGGCTTACACCCACGACGAACCTTCGTCGAGGGTACATCTTCTCGCAAGTTGAAACGCCGGAGGCGCGGGTCTAGGCTGCCTCCATGACTGGTTCCACTGACGCGAAACAGTCTACCGGTCGAGGTGTGTACACAGGTACAAACCGCCCCCCGGCCTGGGGGTCCGGGGGACACTCGACCGGCACAACGGATTGTGCCTGGTGCCCGATCACCTTCCACGCGAGGGCGGTCGACGGCGTCACCGGCCTGCCCGAACGGTCGAGCTGGGAGCGGCGGGCGGGGCACGCGCTGACGCACACCGGGACCGAGCCGAGCGTCCTGCTGCTGCTCGACCTCGACCGGTTCCGGGCGGTGAACGACGCACACGGGCGCGCCGCGGGCGACGTCGTGCTCGCGGCACTGGCCGGGCGGCTGCGCGAGGCGGTCGGCGCGACCGGGATCGTCGGGCGCTGCACCGCCGGTACGTGTGACGAGTTCCTGGTGCTGCTGCCGGCCACGTCGCTGGAGGCGGGCCTGGCGACGGCACGCACGATCCGGGCCCGGCTGGGCACCACCGAGGTGACCGTCCGCTCGGCGAGCGGTCACCCGGTGGTGGTGGAGGGCGTCACGGCGTCGATCGGCGTGGGCGTCTGCCTCGACGGCGACCTGCACGAGCCGTTGCGGCAGGCCGACGTGGCGCTGCTGCGCGCCAAACACGCCGGGCGGGACCGCATCGCGCTCCCGTCCTGGGTCTAGCGCGCGATGAGCCGGGCCAGCAGGCCGGTGACGACCAGCCAGAACACGGCCGCCAGGCCGTAGTTGATCAGCACGCCGATCTCGTGGCTGTCCAGCGTGAACAAGCCGGGGAAGAACAGCGCCAGCGGTTCGGCGACCGACTTCACCAGCTGGAAGAAGCCGTTGGCGGCGTTGGCCCCGAGCAGGATCATCAGGATGTAGAGCGCCTCGATCACGGCGAACACCGCTCCGACGCCGGTGATCACCCTGGCTGCCGCGACTCGGTTTCCGGTGGAGGTACGCAGTCTGGACATGTCCACCCGGGTTCCCCCGCCCGGGTGACCGGAAACGCGCGCCGCCCAGGTTGGGCCGCTCACCCGCCCAGGTTGCGCCATCCGCGCGAGTCCACCACTCCGGCGCCGCGAGTCCACCACTCGGCACCCCCGAGTTGACCATTCCCGCCGGGCGCGAATGTGTAACTCGCGGGGCGGGAACGGTGGACTCGCGGGGTGCGAGAGGTGGACTCGCGCCGGGTCAGACGACCGAGGCCAGCGCGGCCATGGCGTCGGCGAGCTGGGTGTCGGACAGGTACGGGGCCGGGCCGAAGCGGAGGTAGCGGCCCCGGCTGTCGGTCCGCACGCCGCGCCCGGCCAGCGCCGCGCACAGGCCTGCCGCGTCGGCGCACTCCAGCGCCAGGAACCCGCCGAACGCCTCCCTCGGCGCCGACCGGTCCCTGGTGACCACCTCCGGCGGCAGGTCCAGCTCGTCGAAGTGCCGCGCCAGCAACGTCGTCTGCCGCAACGAGATCTCCCGCAGCCGCGACGCCGTCAGGCCCTGCTCGGCGAAGAACCGGGCCACCCGGGCGGCCCGGTAGTGACTGGTCGGGTCGTAGGTCGCCCCGGCGAACCGGTCGCCGCCACGGGCGTAGCCGACCCGGCCGGACGCCTCCCCGTCCAGCGAACCGAACTCGGCGAACCACCCGGTGATCACCGGCCGCAGCGCCTGCGCGTGCGCGGGCAGCCGCAGGAAGCAGTTGCCCTCCCCGTACTGCAGGTACTTGTACCCGCCGCCGAGCACCCACGCCTGCCCCAGCCCCTCGCCGGGAACGGAGAACGGCGCCACGCCGAGCGCGTGATAGGCGTCGACGACCAGCTCCGCACCGTGCCGCGTGCAGGCCGCGGCCAGCTCGGCCAGCCCGCCGACGATCCGCGACGTCGCGAACAGCACCTTCGACACCAGCACCGCGCAGGTCCGGTCGTCGGTCTGCTCGGCGAGCCGGGCAGCGAGCGTGTCCGCGGGCGCCGAGGGCACCCAGACCACCTCGACGCCCTCCTCGGCGAGCCTGGTCAGCTGCCTGCGCAGGGTGTGGAACTCCCCGTCGGTGGTGACCAGCCGCGGCCGGTGCCGCAGGTCCAGTGCGGACAGCAGCCGCAGCACCAGGTCGTGGGTGCTGCCGCCCAGCGCGATGTCGGCGTCCGGGTCGTCGAGCCAGCCCCGTACGGCGGCCCGCACCTCGTCGGCCTTCGCCGCGGCTCGTGCCCACTTTCCGTCCACATCGGACGCCGCGTCGTCGAACGCCGCCAGCTGGCCCTCGACGGCGACGTCCGGCCACGCCTGGTGCGAGTGCCCGGTCAGCAGCAGCCGCTCGGCGACCCGGAACCGGGTGTAGTGCGCGGCGAGCGGGTTCACAGCTTACTCCTCACGGCCCACAGGTCCGGGAACATCGGCGTGAACAACGTCCCGCGCAGGTAGTGCGCGCCCGACGACCCGCCGGTGCCGGTCTTGTCGCCGATGGTCCGCTCGACCATCTTCACGTGCCGGTAGCGCCATTCCTGCAGCCCCTCGTCCAGATCCACCAGCAGTTCGGCCACCGACGCCGCGCCGCCGTCGTCGGCGTACACCCGCAGCAGCACCTCCTGCCTGCTCGCCGACGGCTCCAGCGGGGCACTCACGTCCGCCCGCGCCAGATCGCCGTAGCCGAGCTTGCCCAGGAATGCCAGGAACGAGTCGAAGATCGACGGCCGGGCCAGCGCCGCGGCGATCCGGTCCCGGTCGCCGCCTTCCGGGTAGTGGTCCAGCACCCGGGTATCCCGCCTGCCCAGCGCCGCCTCCAGCTCGCGGAACTGCGCGGACTGGAAGCCGCTGGACGCGTCCAGCCGCGACCGGAACCCGGTGAACTGGCTGGGCGTCATGGTCTCCAGGACGTCGATCTGCGCCACCACAACCTTCAGCACGGTCAGGATGCGGCGCAACGTGCGGATGGCGTGCGGGATCTCGCCCGCCTCCAGCCGCCGCTGCAGCTCGACGACCTCGTGCAGGATCTGCTTGAACCACAGCTCGTAGACCTGGTGGATGACGATGAACAGCAGCTCGTCGTGCTCGTCGGAACGGGGCCGTTGCGCGCCGAGGACCTCGTCCAGCGCCAGATACGAGCTGTAGGTCAGTGCGGCGGAATGGTCAGGCATGGGTCACCTCGTCGAAGTGGCGTTGCGCGGCCGGGGCCAGCGCGGGGTACAGGTCGTGGAACAGCCGCACCGCCTCGGCCCGCCGCGGCGGTGCGGGTACCAGCTCCTCGGGCAGTTCCGGGTCCTGGGTGAGGAACTGCCGGTAGCCGTGCACCAGCCGGGTCCGCAGCGCGAACGCCGCTGCCGGATTCTCCGGCACGGGCCGGGTGAACGTGTCGGCGAACGCGGCGTACCGCTCGGCCAGCCGGTCCAGGTCCCAGGCGCGGGCGGCGAACGCCCGCACGTCCAGTGACGCCGCCGGCCTGCCCAGCAGCACGCCGGCGTGGTCGGTGACGTCGAGTTCCCGCAGCAGTTCGGCGACCTGGGCTTCCCGGTCGTGCGCGGCCAGCCAGGTGGCGTCCTGCACCGAGCCGAAGCCCAGGAACCGCAGCCTGCGCACCAGCCGTTCCCGCTCCAGCCTGCGGTCGTGCGGGATGGCGTGCCACAGCACCGTCCACTCCCCCGCCGTCCGGCCGCGGCCGAGGCCGGCCAGCCGCTCGTCGCCCTCGGCGAGCACGTCCACCGTGCGCTTGGTGAGCGCGTAGTGCACCTGCCGCCCGCGGCGGACCCGCTCCAGCAGGCCGCGCCGGGCCAGCCGGGCCAGCGCGATGCGGGCGGCGCCCTCGGAGAAACCCAGCTCGGCGAGCAGCGCGACCAGCCCGCCCGACCACACCATCTGACCGCGACGGTCATGCAGGTAGCTGCCGAGCAGGGTCAGCACCAGCTCCTGCGGCGCTGCCTCGAACGGTTCCACACCCTCGACTCTATACACCTCACCCCGCTCGGGTGTAGCTTCAGTTTCATGCGGGTAGGCATCGGACTGCCGAACACCATCCCGGGCACCCCGGGAACGCTTCTGACGACGTGGGCACGGCGGGCCGACGCGGGCCCGTTCTCCACCGCGGCCGTACTGGACCGATTGGTCTACGACAGCGTCGACCCGTTCGCCACGCTGTCCGCCGCCGCTGCCGTCACCGGGCGGATCGGCCTGGCGACGATGATCGCCATCGGGCCGCTGCGCCCGGCGGGCGTGCTGGCCAAGCAGGCCGACGCCGTGCACCGGCTGTCCGGCGGCCGGTTCACCCTGGGGCTCGGCATCGGTGCCCGCGGCGACGACTACACCGCGGCCGGGGCCGACCGCCGCACCCGCGGCGCGACGCTGTCCGACCAGCTCGCCCTGCTGCGCACCGAGGACACCCCGTACCCGGTGCTGTGCGGCGGAAGCAGCGGTGCCGCCTTCGCCAGGACGGCCCGCTACGCCGACGGCTACGCCCACGGCGGCGGCCCGCCCCGCGCGTTCGCCTCGGCGGTGACGCGGGTACGCGCGGCGTTCGCCGACCACGGCAGGCGCACCGCGCCACTGCTGTGGGGTCAGGGTTACTTCGCACTGTCCGAACCGGACTCCGGCAGCGACTACCTGCGCGACTACTACTCGTTCACCGGCCCGTTCGCGGACACCGTCGCGGCGGCCAACCTGACCAGCGCACGCGCGATCAAGGACTTCGTGCGCGGCTACGAGGACGAGGGCTGCGACGAGCTGATCCTGTTCCCCACCGTCGCCGACCCCGACGAGGTGGACCGCCTGGCCGAGGTGCTGGCGTGAAGGTCACCGTCCTCGGCGCCGGACCGGCCGGCCTGTACCTGGGAATCCTGCTGAAGAAGGCGGACCCGGCACACGAGGTGACCATCGTCGAGCGCAACGCGCCGGGCGCGACGTTCGGCTGGGGCGTGGTGTTCTCCGAGGAGACGCTCGGCTCGCTGCGCGACGCCGACAATCCGACCTACCTGGAGATCACCGACACCTTCGCCCGCTGGGATGCCGTCGACATCCGGTTTCGCGGGATCCTGCAACGCTGCCGTGGCCACGGGTTCTCCGCCATCGCCCGCCGCGAGCTGCTGGCCGTCCTGCAGCGCCGTTGCGGGCAGCTGGGCGTCACGCTCCGCTTCGAGACCGAAGTCGCCGACCCCGCCGAGCTGGCCGCCGACTGCGACCTGCTGGTCGGCGCCGACGGGGTGAACAGCGTGCTGCGGTCCGCCGCGGCGGAGGAGTTCGGCACCAGCGTGGAAACGGTGGGCTGCAAGTACATCTGGTACGGCACCGACCTGGTGCTGGACGCGTTCCGGTTCATCTTCACCGGCACCGAGCACGGCCTGGTGCAGGTGCACAGCTACCCGTTCGACGAGAACACCAGCACGTTCATCGTCGAATGTCCCGAACCGACCTGGCGTGCGCTGGGCCTGGACACCATGTCGGATGATGAGAGCATCTCGTTCTGCGAGGAGCTGTTCGCCGAGGACCTGGCCGGGCACCGGCTGATGTCGAACCGCTCGGCCTGGCTGGACTTCCCGCACATCCGCAACCGCAACTGGCACAGCGGGAACCGGGTCCTGCTCGGCGACGCCGCGCACACCGCGCACTTCTCCATCGGCTCGGGCACCAAGCTCGCCATGGAGGACGCCATCGCGCTGGCCGGTGCGCTGTCGCGGGGCGACGACCTCACCGCCGCACTGGTGCGCTACCAGGCCGAGCGGGCACCGGTCGTGGAACGCTTCCAGCAGGCCGCCGCCGACAGCGCCGCCTACTTCGCCCGCGTCCGGCACCACACCCACCTCGACCCCAGCGTGTTCGCCGTCAACCTGCTCACCCGCAGCGGGCGGATCAGCCACGGCAACCTGACCCTGCGCGACCCGCACTTCATGTCCGCCAGCGACGGCTCCTTCTCCGGCACCGGTCACCGGGTCCCCCCACCGCCCGCACTGGTGCCACTGAAGCTGGGACGGCTCACGGTGCCCAACCGGATCGCCGAATACGCCGAACCCGGCGTCCCCCTGTGGGTGCCCGCGAAATTCGGCGGCGGCCTGGTGTTCACCTCCCCGGTCGCCGTGACCGACCGGGGCCGGATCAACCCGGACACGCCGATGCTCGACCACCCGTGGAAGGCGGAGGTCGAGGCGGCACACAAGGCCGGCGCCGTGACCGGCATCCTGCTGACCCACGCCGGTGCCCGCGGCGCCACCAGGACACCCGAGCGCGGCATCGACATCCCGCTGCCCGCCGGGCAGAGCTGGCCGCTGGTGGCGGCCTCGGCCGTGCGCTACGCCCCGCGCGGGCAGGTGCCCGCCGAGCTGGACGCCGACGGGCTGGCCGAGATCCGCACGGCGTTCGCCACGGCCGCCGCGAAGGCCGCCAAGGCCGGATTCGACGTGCTGCAGCTGGACTGCGCGCAGGGCAGGCTGCTGGCCGGGTTCCTGTCCCCGCTGACCAACCGGCGCACCGACCGCTACGGCGGCAGCCCGGACAACCGGCTGCGGTTCCCGCTGGAGGTACTGGCCGCCTGCCGCGAGGCGTGGCCGAAGGACCGGCCGATCTCGGTGCGCCTCACCGTCGACGACTGGGCACCCGGCGGGATGACCGTCGACGACGGGGTCACGATCGCCAGGGCACTGTCGTTCGGCGGAGTGTCGCTGATCACCGTCACGGCGGGGCAGACGATCGCCGAGAGCAGGCCGGTCTACCGGCGCGGCTTCCTCACCGTGCTGTCCGACCGGATCCGCAGTGAGGCCAGGGTACCCACGATGGTCGGCGGGCACCTGACGACGGCGGACGACGTCAACACGGTCCTGGCCGCCGGGCGGGCCGACCTCTGCCAGCTGGATCCCTGATGACCGCCTTCGCCGAGCTGACCTCCCCGCAGGTCGCCGCCCTGCGCGACGGGCCGAGGACACCCGTGCTGCTGCTGCCGGTCGGCGCCGTCGAACCACACGGGCCGCACGCCCCGCTGGGCACCGATCCGCTGATCTCCGCGGGCATGTGCGAGCGCGCCGCCGCCCGGCTGGCCGACGACCCGGACGTTCACGTACTCGTGCTCCCGGCGGTGCCCTACGGCGTGACCCGCTGCGCGGCAGGCTTCCCCGGCGGGATCTCGGTCTCCGAGGACACCCTGCACGCGCTGCTCACCGACATCTGCCTGGCACTGACCGACCAGGGGCTGGAACGGATCGTGCTGGTGAACAACCACTTCGAGCCCGAACACGTCGCCACGCTGCGCCGGGTGGTGGGCACCGTCGCCGACGCGCGTGGTGTCACGCTGGGGCACCTGGACCTGGTCCGGCGCCGCAACGCCCAGCGGCTCACCGACGAGTTCCGCTCCGGCGCCTGCCACGCCGGCCGTTACGAGACGTCGCTGGTGCTGGCCGACCGGCCGGACCTGGTCGACACCGCGCTGCTGCCCACGTTGCCGCCGGTCCCGGTGAGCCTGCCCGCCGCGATGGCGGGCGGCGCCAGGGACTTCCGCGATCTGGGCATGCCCGACGCCTACTGCGGCGCGCCCGCCGAGGCGAGCGCCGCCGAGGGGGCGGCCACGTTCGACACGCTGACCACGATGCTCGTCGAGACGATCCGGGAGATGCGGTGAACCTGACGTCGTTCTTTCTCGACCGCAACCTCGAACTGGGCCGGGGCGAGCGGACCGCGCTGATCACCGGCGGGCGCGAGTGGACCTACCGCGAGCTGTCCGTGCTCGCCGACCGCATCGGCGCGGTGCTGCTCGAGCACGGCGTGCGGCGTGGTGACCGGGTGCTGCTGGCGCTGTCCGACGGCGTCGAGTTCGTCGCCTCCTGGTACGCCGCGCAGAAGATCGGCGCGGTCACCGCCGAGGTGTACACGTTTCTGACACCGAAGGACTACCGCTACTTCCTCGACTACACGCGGGCCCGGGCGGTCCTGGTGGACGCGACGACGCTCGGGCCGTTCCGCGAGGCGGGCGCGACCGGTCTGCTGGTCACCGGAACCGGCGACCTGCGGCCCGGCGAGCATCCACTGTGGACGCTGATCGAGCGTGCGCCGGACGGGCTGGCCGCGGCCGACGTCGCCGACGACGACGTGGCCGTCTGGAAGTTCACCACCGGCAGCACCGGAGCTCCCAAGGCGTGTGTGCACCCGGCCCGCAGCCCGCTGCGCAGCTTCGAGGCCTACGCCCGCGGTGTGCTGGACCTGCGGGCCGACGACGTCGTGCTGGGCGTGCCGAAGCTGTTCTTCGGCTACGCCCGTGACCTGGTGGCGATGTTCCCGTACGGCGTCGGCGCGGCCGGGATCGCGTTCGCCGAACGCACCACGCCCGAGTTGCTGTTCGAGCTGATCGCCGAGCACCGGCCGACGATCCTGGTCAACGTGCCGACGATGATGAGCGCCATGCTGGCCCACCCGTCGGCACGCGAGCAGGACCTGAGCTGCCTGCGGCTGTGCACGTCGGCCGGTGAGGCGCTGCCCGCGGAGCTGCACCGCAAGTGGGACGAGACGTTCGGCGTCGAGGTGGTCGACGGCATCGGCTCGTCGGAGGCCTACCACATCTACCTGTCCAACCGGCCCGGCGACGTGCGCCGCGGCAGCCTGGGCACGCCGGTGCCGGGCTACACCGCGCGGGTCGTCGACGAGTCCGGCGCCGAACTGCCCGCCGGTGGGATCGGCACGCTGGAGGTCAGCGGCCCGACGATCGCGCGGGAGTACCACGGCGACCCGGAGAAGTCGGCGGCCACGTTCGCCGGGAACACGCTGCGCTCGGCCGACCTGTTCAGCCGCGACGCCGACGGCCGGTTCTCCCACCGTGGCCGCGCCGACGACCTGCTGAAGGTGGGCGGGATCTGGGTCGCGCCCAGCGAGATCGAGCACGTGCTGATCGGGCATCCCGACGTCGTCGAGTGCGCGGTACTCGGCGTAGAGACCGGTGGTCTGATAGTGCCGCACGCGTACGTGGTGCTGCGGACGGGGTCCACAGTGGACGCCGGGGACGTGCTGGCGTACGCCATGGAGCGGCTGGCCGGGCACAAGCGGCCGCGGGAGGTCCACCTGCTCGGCGAACTACCGAAGACGGCCAACGGCAAGCTGGACCGGCGGGCGCTGCGGAGCCGGTCGTGAGCAGGCTGGTGGTGGTGACCGGCGGTACCCGGGGCATCGGGGCCGCGATCGCGGCGCGGTTCCTGGCGGCGGGCGACCGGGTGCTGGCTGTCGGCAGGGCCGACTGCGACGTCACCGACGAGGCCGCCGTCGCCGGGTTCTTCGCCGCCGCGGGCCCGGTGGACGTCCTGGTGAACAACGCCGGGATCTCCACCAGCGCACCGCTGGCGCGCACCACGCTGGCCGACTGGCATTCCCAGCACGACGTCAACGCCACCGGTGCGTTCCTGTGCACCCGGGCGGTGCTGGCCGGTATGCGGGAACGCGGCAGCGGGCGGATCGTCACGGTCGCGTCGACGGCCGGGCGGGTCGGCTACCGCTACACCGGCGGCTACACCGCCGCCAAGCACGCGGCCGTCGGCCTGATGCGGGCGGTGGCCGCCGAGGTGGCGGGCACCGGGGTCACCGCCAACGCCGTGTGCCCGGCGTTCGTGCGGACCGACATGACCGCGGAGTCGGTGGCCCGCATCGCCGAGACCACCGGCCGCGACCCGGCGGCGGCCGAGGCCGCGCTGGCGTCGGCGTCCCCGCTGGGGCGGCTGCTGGAACCCGACGAGGTGGCGTACGCGGTCGCCTTCCTCGCGGCGCCGGAGGCCGCGGCGATCAACGGTCAGACACTCGTCCTCGACGGAGGTGGCATCCAGACATGAGCCCGTTCCGCGCCTCACCGGGCCTGACCCAGCAGTGGGAGCACTTCGACTTCGCCGTCGGCGACGGCGTGGCCACGGTGACGTTCACCCGCCCGGACAAGCTCAACGCGCTCACCTTCGACGTCTACGCCGACCTGCGGGATCTGCTGGCCGAGCTGCCGCACCGCGGCGACGCGCGGGTGCTGGTGCTCACCGGGCGGGGCCGCGGGTTCTGCTCGGGCGGCGACGTCGAGGAGATCATCGGCGAGCTGCGGAAGATGGACGTCACCCAGCTGCTGGAGTTCACCAGGATGACCGGCGCGGTGGTGAAGGCCATGCGGGAGTGCCCGCTGCCGATCGTCGCCGGGATCAACGGCGTGGCCGCCGGGGCCGGTTCGGTGCTGGCGCTGGCCGCCGACTTCCGGCTGCTGGCCGCGTCGGCGAAGTTCGCGTTCCTGTTCACGAAGGTGGGCCTGGCCGGTGCCGACATGGGGTCGGCGTACCTGCTGCCGCGGCTGGTCGGCCTGGGCAGGGCAACCGAACTGCTGATGCTGGGCGACAAGCTGGACGCGCAGCGGGCCGAGCGGATCGGGCTGGCGTCCTCGGTGGTGCCCGACGAGGAGCTGCCTGCGGCCGTCGGCGCGCTGGCGCGGCGGCTGGCCGACGGCCCGGCGCAGGCGTACTCGGCGACCAAGGTGCTGCTGACCAGGGAGCTGGACATGGACCTCGGCTCGGCCGTCGAGCTGGAGGCCATCACCCAGGCGCTGCTGATGAACACCGAGGACCACAAGGAGTTCTACCGGGCCTGGACGGCGGGAAGGAGTCCACAGTGGACGGGCAGGTGACCCCGCACCGGGTGGTGACGGCGCCCGGGCTGGCCGAGCCAGTCGGGTTCGCGCACGCCGTCGTCCCGGCTGCCGGGACCACGGTGTACCTGGGCGGGCAGACCGCGCAGGGCGCCGACGGGGCGATCGTCGGCACCACGCTGGCCGAGCAGTTCGACGTCGCCGCCGGCAACGTCGTCACCGCGCTGGCCGCGTGCGGCGGTTCGCCGGAGCACCTGGTGTCGCTGGTGATCTACACCAGCGCGATGGCCGAGTACCGCGCGTCGCTCAGGGAGCTGGCGCCGCTGTACCGCAAGCATTTCGGCCGTCACTACCCGGCGATCGCGTTGCTCGGTGTCGCCGAGCTGTTCGACCCCGAGGCCAAGGTGGAACTGCTCGGCACGGCGGTGGTGCCGTGATGGAATTGGCCGAGGTCGAGGCGGTGGCGGTCGAGCTGACCGCGCTGGCGAGCGAGTCGCCCGGGGTGAACCGGCCGCTGCTGCGGGCGCTGGCCGGCCGTGGCCTGCTGCCCGCGTTGTTCGACGGATCGGTGTCGGCGCGGCGGTTGTGTGTACTGCGGGAAGGCCTGGCCCGGCACTGCACGGAGGCCGAGACGGCGCTGGCGCTGCAGGGTCTGGGGGCGCATCCGCTGCTGTCCGGCGGCCCGGATGTCGTCAACACCTGGATACCGGCGGTCGCCGGGGGCGAGGCGGTGGCGGCGTTCGCGCTCACCGAGCCCGGTGCCGGGTCCGACGTCGCGTCGCTGGCCCTGTCCGCCGAACGTGCCGAGGGCGGTTTCCTGCTGTCCGGCGAGAAGTCCTACATCTCCAACGCGCCCGAGGCCGATGTGTACTCGGTGTTCGCCCGCACCACCCCGGACGCGGGCGCCAAGGGCATCACCGGGTTCTGCGTGCCAGGGGACGCGCCCGGCCTGTCCGGCGAGCACATCGACATGCTGGCGCCGCACCCGATCGGCAGGCTGCGGTTCGACCGGGTGTTCGTGCCGGCCGAGGCGGTGCTGGGCGAGGTGGACGGCGGCATGCGGGTGGCGATGGGGACGCTGAACCTGTTCCGCCCCAGCGTCGGCGCGTTCGCCGTCGGGATGGGGCACGCGGCACTGACCGCGGCGGTCGAGCACGTCCGCTCGCGGGAGGCGTTCGGCAGGCGGCTGGCCGACTTCCAGGCCGTGTCGCACCAGCTGGCGGAGGTGGCCACCCGGCTGCGGGCGGCCCGGCTGCTGGTGCACGAGGCCGCCACGGCCTACGACGCCGGCAGCGACGAGGTGGCCTCGCTGGCCGCCATGGCGAAGCTGTTCGCCACCGAGACCGCGCAGCTGGCCGTGGACACGGCCGTCCAGGTGCACGGTGCCCGGGCGCTGGAACGCGGTCACCTGCTCGAACACCTGTACCGCGAGGTGCGTGCCCCGCGGATCTACGAGGGGGCGTCGGAGGTGCAGCGGGAGATCGTCGCCCGGCACCTGTTGCGCTGAACGGGTTAACATGTCTGATATATGAAGTAAAAGATCTGATCTTCTGTTGACCCTCAACCGTCTACGCGGGTAATCCTGTCTGTGCAAGCGCTTTCAGAGCGCGACGCCGACGGCGGCGACACCCCCGCCGTCCCCGGGACGGCCGGGATGTCGACGGGCGGCGGATCGGCATCCCGGCCTTCGGGCCCAGCTACGGACATCCACGCGCTTCTCATTGCCGCACGAGGTCCGGATGGTGAGTGTCGTGCTCGGGAATGCGAAACTCGCGCACGCGACGACAGAGCTGGTCTCGCGGTCTGGACCCGGCGTGCCACGCAGTGGGACCCGCAGGCGGGAACCGACAACTCGCGGGTCCGGAACGGTCGACTCGCGGGTCGCCACCTGGCCCTGCCGCAGGTCCCCCTGGCGTGAGGTGGGTTCACGGACTGGGTCGCCGGGTCCGGATGGTGAGTGTCGTGTTCAGGAACGTGAATGACGTGTTCAGGAACGCGAAACTCGCATTCCTGAACGACAGGGCCGCGCGAGCGGCCCGTTCGGCCAGACGAGGACAGGACTGGTCTCACGATCCAGAACCGGGGTGCCGGATCGTGGGACCAGGCAAGCGGGAACGTACAACTCGCGCGTCAGAACGTACGACTCGCGCGAACGAGCCGTTCACGCGGGCGACCGGCACCACGTGAGAACCCGCTCCACATCGTGAGTTCTGCACTCACGCACGCGAGTTCTGCATTCCAGCCCGCGAGTTCCACGCTCGAGACCGCCCCACCTGGCCCTGCCGCGCCGTCCGCCCGGCCGCGTCAGCGCAGGGCGGGCATGATCTCGTCGTGGATCAGCCGCAGCTGCTCCGCCATGGTGGCCACGCCGTCGAGTTCCACCCCGGAGAACGCCTTGACCAGCGCGGCGTCGGTGATGGCGAAGATCAGGTGGTTCACCCCGGCCGGGACGATCTGCGTGCGCAGCTTCGCCAGGCACTCCTCGGGCGTGCCAGCGACCGACAGGCGGTCGGCCAGCTCCGGCGGGGTCAGCTCGTAGGCCCGGTCCACCCTGCCCTCGCCCACCGCGGCGATGATGCCGGTCAGCTCCGCCGGGTCGACGTCGTTGCGTTCCAGCTGTTCGGCGGGCATCGACGAGGCGTAGAGCCCGACCATCGCGCGGGCCGCGTTCTTGGCCGCGGCCGAGTCGCGGCCGACGGCGAACACGATCCACGCGCCGAGGTCGAGCGTGGCGGCGTCGCGGCCGGCACGCCGGGCGCCGATGCCGACGTTGTCCACCATGTACTCGTAGGCCCGCCGGGTGTAGCTCAGCGCGTGGTGCACACCGTCGGAGATCTCACCGGCCACCTGGAACGAGCGCGGCCCGCGCATGGCACCGAGCTTCACCGGCACCCGCGGCTGCACCGGCCGGGCGAACGTGAACAGGCCCTGGTAGCGGTGGAACTCGCCGTCGTGGGTGATCGCGCCCTCGTCCAGCATGGTGCGCACGACGTGGTGCGCCTCGACAACGCGGCTCAGCGGCTTGGTGCGGGCCCAGTCGATCCCGTACTGGGCCAGCAGCCCGAAGTTGCCCGAGCCGAGCACGCACTCGGCACGCCCGCCGGTCAGCTCGTCGAGGGTCGCGGTGGCCTGCGCGATCATGGTCGGCTCGCGCAGCGTCACGGCGGACAGGCTGGGGCCGAACCGGATCCGGCTGGTGCGCGCGGCGGCCGCGGCGAAGAGCAACCAGAGGTCCTTGTGCCAGGTCTCGTCGGCGGCGTAGCAGGCGTGAAAGCCCAGCTGGTCGGCGAGTTCGATCGACGCGAGCGTCTCATCGACCGGGTAGTTGGGCAGCATGACGAAGCTGAACCTCATGATCCTCCCTCAGATCAGTCCACAAAGGACTCTGGGCCGCACTCCCGGAACGATCGTCCCCGAGCGCGATCGGCGAATCCAGGGTTGACCCGCGGGCGGGGTACGAATGTCCCAGTGCGCTGGGCCGGACGCCGGAACCGGCGGATCAGCCGGCCGGCGGCCGTACCGCGTCGCCGGCAATGGCCCCGCTGCGCCGGTGCGGGCGCAGCAGGGCCAGTACCGCCAGCCCCACACTGACGACGAGTGCTCCGGCCACCAGCGGCAGGGAACTGCCCGCCAGCGGCGGCCACAGCAGGCACACCAGCGCGACGACACCGTAGGCGAGGGCACCGACGTTGACCGGGAACGCCCAGCGCCCCAGCGAGAAACCCCCGGCGGGACGCCAGCCCCGCACCCTGGCGCGCAACGCGGCCAGCACGACCGTCTGCACCCCGAGGTAGATCCCGAGGACTGCGAACGCGCCGATGGCGGCCATCGTGCCTGGGAAGATCCGGCTGATGTAGACCAGCAGCACGGGCACGGCACCGGCCACGACCAGCGCGGGTGCCGGCACTGCGCGGGCCACCGAGACGGTGGCCAGCAGACGGCTGCCGGGCAGCATGCCGTCGCGGGCGGCGGAGAACAGCAGCCTGCCCGCCGCGGCCTGCAACCCGATGATGCCGGACAGGAAGCACAGCAAGACGATCCCGAGCGCGGCCCGGCCGCCCGCCGGGCCGAGCGCGCCGTACAGCACCTGCGTGAGCGGGCCGGTTCCGGAGCCGTGCGCGCCGGGGCCGGGCGCGGTCATCATCAGCACCACGCACACGTAGGTCGACAGCACGCCGCCGACGACGACCGCCAGCCACAGCGCCCTGGGCACCCGGCGCGCCGGATCGGCGACCTCCTCGGCCACGCTGCCCGCGGCCTCGAACCCGGAGAACTGGAACACGCCGAACAGCCCGGCGCCGACGACCAGCGCCACCGCGGCGCTCTTCGGATCGAACAGCACCGACAGGTCCCGGTGCCGCTGGGACAGCAGAACCCAGGTGCCCACCACGAGGATGCCGGCGACCTCCACGACCAGCCCGGCCGTCACGGCGACGCCCAATGCCCGCGTCCCGGCGAGGTTGACCGCGGTGGCGACGGCGACCAGCACCACCGCGCACCCCACGCCACTGTCGACCGACGGCTCGAACCCGACGACGGTGGCGAGGTAGGGGCCCGCGCCGTAGCCCAGCCCGGCGATCATGCCGAGCATGGCGAACCCGTAGACCCACGCGGCCAGCCACGCCGAGCGCCTGCCCCACAGCCTGCGCACCCAGGCGTACAGCCCGCCGGTCAGCGGAAACTGCGCCACCACCTCGCCGAGCACGAGCGCGACGAGCAGCTGGCCGACCGCCGCCACCACCAGGCCCCAGCCCAGCGGCAGGCCCAGCACGACACCAGGCGGGCTGGTGAACAACGCGTAGGCGGTGATGACCGGGGACATGCAGCTGTACGCGAGCGCGAACGTGGCGACCGGGCCGAGCCTGCGCCGGAGTTCGGGGCGGTACCCCAGGCGGAGCAACCAGGCCGCGTCGCCGGTGGCCGGACCAGCCACCGGCCGGCGGGTGAAGGCCGTCCCCATCATGTCCCCGCGCTCCGTCGACATCCGAGAACGATCCCGAACCGGGACCGCGGACTCTCTGGATAAAACATATGACTTCATAGTTCAATCGGCAAGAGCGTGCCGGAGCGCGGGACTACGCTGTCTCCCACGCAAAGCGGAAGGGAGCCCGTGGTGAGTGCAGACACGGTGTCGGGGGCGGCCCGGCACGTCGTGTTCGCCCCGCTCACCGAGGGCGGCCGGGTGGACGAGGTGGTCCGCCGGATCAGCGAGGCCGTCGCGCTCGGCCTGCTCGCCGACGGCGAGCAACTGCCCAGCGAGACCGAGCTGGCCAACACCCTGCACGTGTCGACGGTGTCGCTGCGGGAGGCGCTGGTGGCACTGCGCCAGCGCGGGCTGGTGGAGACGCGGCGCGGGCGCAGCGGCGGCAGCTTCGTCAGGGCCCCGGTCGACGCCACGGTGCCGCGGCTGCGCAAGCTGCTGGCCGAGTTCAGCGTCCACGAGCTGCGCGAGATCGGCGACCAGCACGTCGCCGTCGCCGGCACGGCGGCACGGCTGGCCGCCGAACGCGCGTCCCGCGATCACTTGGAACGGCTGGCTTCCCTGGTCGACCAGCTCGCGGAGGCGAAGACGGCAGGCGACCGCCGCCGGGCCGACGGGCGCTTCCACATCGAGACCGCGGCCGCCGCCCAGTCGACGCGGCTGACCCGGCAGGAGATCGATCTGCAGGGCGAGATCGGGGAACTGCTGTGGATCCCGTTCGGGGAGGCCGTCGGGCTGGAGGAGACGGTGCGTCAGCACCGGGAGATCCTCGACGCCATCGCCGACGCGGACGGCACGCGCGCGCGGGCGCTGACCGAGGCGCACGTGGAGAAGGGCATCGCCAGATTGCTGGAGTTCCGCTTACACCTTTCCGCCCGGTAACGCACCAGTGTCCTGCACCGGAAGTCCGGTGCACAAGTCGGCGAGTCCAGGTTTCCGCTGGCAAGGCGCCGGTTCGCCCTCGTACTGGACCGTACTCGGGCGGACCGGCAACGCCGCCAGCGGGAAGCTGGGCCGGCGAATTGTTCAGCGGATTTCCGGTGCGGGACACTAGGCTGTCCGCAGGACCAGCGAACGACGGCGGGGGTGAACGTGGTCGGCGTATCGGACCTCGGTGTGAGCGCGGCGGCCGCCAAGGTGGACGCGGTCCTCACCGACATCTTCGCCGGCGCCGCGACCGTCGCCGGGCAGGTCGAGGACCTGCTGGCCGCCCACGGCAGCGAGCTGACCACCGGGGAGCTGGCCTCGATCCGGCCCACCCTGCTGGAACACCTCGCGCACGGCAGGCCCGCGCTCGCCGGAACCGGCGTCATCGCCGCGCCCGGTGTCCTGGCCGACCAGCCGCGCTGGCTGGAGTGGTGGCGCACCCTGCCCGGGTCGAACCAGCCCACCCAGCTCAGCGTCGACCTCGATCCGCACAACGTCACCGGCTACGAGTACACCGCCGCCGAGTGGTTCGACACGCCGCGGCGCACCGGGCAGCGGGTGGTCGTCGGGCCGTACGTCGACTACGCCGGCACCGACGAGTACCTGCTCACCTTCGCCGTGCCGATCCGGTCGGGCGAGACGTTCGCCGGGGTCGCGGCGGCCGACGTGCGGGCCGCCGAGTTCGCCGAGACCATGCTGCCGTTGCTGGAGAACGTCGGCAGGAACGTGGCGCTGGTCAACGTGTTCGGCCGCGTCATCGCGTCGACCTCGCCGGGCGCGCTGCTGGGTTCGCTGGCTCCCGCCGGCCGTCCGGCCGAGGTGGTACCAGACCGGCAGTGCTGGAACGGGTACGCCGGGCTGCCGTGGTCGCTGGTCCGGCTGTAGGGCAGAGTGCGCGTTCGTGACGGTGCTGGTTCTGGGTGGACGTAGTGAGATCGGGATCGAGGTCGCGCGGCGGCTGGTGGCCGAGGGCGCGCGCCGGGTGGTGCTGGCCGCGCGGCGCAGCGGCGAGCTCGCCGACGAGACGGCCGCCCTGCGCGAGGCCGGCGCGACCGAGGTGCACGCGGTCGAGTTCGACGCCGACGACCTGAGCACGCACCGGGAACTGCTGCGCGAGGTGGCCCGTGAGCACGGTCCGCTGGAGGTCGTCGTGCTCGCCTTCGGCGTGCTGGGCGACCAGCGGCGTGCCGAGACCGACGCCGAGCACGCCGTCGCGATCGTGCACACCGACTACGTCGCGCAGATCAGCGTGCTCACCCACCTCACCACGCTGCTGCGGGAGCAGGGCAGCGGCACGATGGTGGTGTTCTCGTCGGTGGCCGGGGCGCGGGTCCGTCGTGCCAACTACGTCTACGGGTCGGCCAAGGCGGGGCTGGACGGCTTCGCCAGCGGCCTCGCCGACGCGCTGGCCGGCGAACGCGACATCCGGCTGCTGCTGGTCCGGCCCGGTTTCGTCATCGGCAGGATGACCGAGGGCATGAGCCCGGCGCCGTTCTCCAGCACCCCGGCGCAGGTCGCCGCCGCGACGGTGGCCGCGCTGCGCAAGGGACGCGGCGAGGTCTGGGTTCCGGGCATCCTGCGGCCGGTCTTCGCACTGCTGCGGCACGCGCCGCGAGCGCTGTGGCGCCGCATGCCGCGCTGACACGCTTCCGGACCGCGTGCCACAGTGGGCGGGTGACGGCACAGACGCTGATCGTGATGCGGCACGCCAAGTCGGCGTGGCCGGACGGGGTGGCCGACCTGGAACGGCCACTGAACGACCGGGGACGGCGGGACGCCCCCGCGGCCGGGCGGTGGCTGCGTGAGTCGGGGCTGGTCCCCGACCACGTGCTGTGCTCCCCCGCGCTGCGGACCCGGCAGACCCTGGCGCTGACCGGCGCCGAATGGGAGACCATGCCACCGGTCATCGAGGACGACCGGCTCTACGGCGAGTCGCTGCCGGGGATGCTCGCCGCCGTCCGCACGGCCCCGCCCACGGCCCGTACCGTCCTGCTGGTCGGGCACAACCCCGACGTCACGACGCTGGTGGTCGCACTGGCCGGCGAGCCGGTGAGCTTCCGGACCGCGACGCTGGCGGTGCTGGACTCGACGGCGGGCTGGGCCGCGGCCGACTCCGGCTGGGGCGCCCTGCGGACCGCGCACACCGCCCGAGGGTGACGACGTTCGGCCGATTCGCCGGGGCCGTCCGGCTGTTAGCTTTTCCTGGCACGTTCCCGTGCTGGGGGAAGCCGGTCGAAATCCGGCGCTGACCCGCAACCGTAGGCCCCCGCACGGGGGCGAGCCGGAATGCCCACCGGGGACGGGCTCCGCACAACGCGCCGTGGACTGCGCCTGGGGCCTGGGCGCGTCCGAGCTGGCTGCTGCCCGGGGACCATGCCGTCCCCAGCAGAAAGGTCATCCCGTGTCCCCCTTCCCTCGCGTCCGGAAGAGATCCGGACTCCTCGCACTCGCCGCCGCGATCGGGCTGAGCGGTGTGCTCACCCCGGCAGCCGCCGCGGAAGCCGCCACGCCGGCCGGTTACGGCGCCGGCTACCTGGCCGGGCGTCTCACCGCGGGCGGCGGGCAGCTCGGCACGCCCGAGCAGCCCGACGTCACCAACACCGCCTACGCCGTGCTGGCCCTGCATTCGGCAGGCGTCGGCAGGGCGGCCTCGGCCGACGCCGTGCGGTTCCTGGCCGCGCAGGCAGGCGGCCTGGACGACAACCCGGGCAGGATCGGCTACGTGATCCTCGCGGCCGTGGCCGCGGGCAAGGACCCGCGCCGGTTCGGCGGGACCGACCTGGTCGCCAGGCTGACCGCGACGCAGCAGCCCAGCGGTCTGTTCGGTGCCGCGGCGCCGACCTTCGACGGGGCGTTCCGGCAAGGCATCGCGCTGACCGCGCTCAAAGCCGCCCGCGTGCCCCGTTCCGATGCCGCCGTCTCCCGCGGCCTGGCCTGGCTGACCGCCCAGCAGTGCGCGAACGGCCTGTGGCAGGCCTACCGCGCCGACACCGCCGTCGCCTGCCCGGAGGCCGACCCGGCCACGTTCCGCGGCCCGGACACCAACAGCACCGGCATGGCGACGCAGGCACTGGCCGCCTACGGCGAGCGCCCGGGCAGGCAGCGGACGCTCGCGTCGCTGGAGGCGGTCCGCGCCGCCGACGGCGGATTCGGGTTCCTCGCCGCCCCCGGCCAGAGCTCCGACCCGAACTCGACCGCGCTGACCATCCAGGCACTGCTCGCCTACGGCGGCACGCCGGGACGCGCCGTCGCCGCACTGACCGGTTTCCAGCTCGGCTGCACCGACCCGGCCGAGCACCGTGGCGCGTTCTTCTACCCGGGCAGCCGCGCCCCGAACGTCATCGCCACCGTGCAGGCCGTGCCCGCGCTGGCCGGGCGGACGCTGCCGCTGGCGCCGTCGGTCCCGGCCACCCGGGTGCCAGTGCCCGACTGTTCGGCCCCGCAGACCGTCGCCGCGCGGGCGGGCACGCCCGGGCCGTGTGCCGGGACCAGCGGGGTCACGGTGACCGTGGACTTCGCCGCGTTCGGCGGCACGCAGGAGACCCGGTGCGCCGCGGGCAGCCAGGCCAACGGCGTGACGGCGCTGCGCAACGCCGGATTCACCCCGGAGGGCACCGCCCGCTGGGGGCTGGCGTTCGTCTGCCGGATCGACAGCAAGCCGGGCCCGGCGCAGGACCCGTGCGTGGACACGCCGCCCGCCAACGCCTACTGGGCGTACTACCACGCCAACCAGGGCGCGACGACGTGGACGTACAGCAGCCAGGGCGCCTCGACCTACGTGCCGCCGCTGGGCAGCATCGAGGCCTGGGCGTTCGGCAACAGCGCGACGCCGACGAAGACCCCGGCCCAGGTGCGCGCGGGCGGCTGACGGCTCAGAGCACGTGAAGGCCACCTTCATTACGTGAGACGTGGTGAAGGTGGCCTTCACGTGCTTTGGGGACACTCCCGGTGGAATCGGACAGTGGGTACCCCGGATTCGACTCCCCCAGACGTGTGAGTAAAGTCCGCGTTCGCTGAGCGCGCGTAACCCACGGTGGGGGATTGATGACCCGTTTCGCTCGACCGGTTGCCGTTTTTCACGCGTGTGACGCTGCTGGACCCGATGGGGGCGTGAACGCTGTCCACCCTTCGGCTGAGATGCCACACCGAAGAAGGAGAACCATGGCACGAGCTCGATTGGTCCGGGCGGCCACCGCGGCCGCAGGTACCGCGCTGGCGCTGGCACTGACGACCGCCGTCCCGGCCGTCGCCGACGACGCCGTCACCGGCAATGTCCACCCGACGGGCGGCCCGGAAGGCGTCAAGGTCAAGATCGATGGCAAGGGCGAGCTGTTCACCCGGCTCATCCCGCTGACCCTCGACGACAAGGGCAAGACCAAGCTGCACACCTACTGCGTCGAGATCGACACCCGGGTCAGCGAGACCCACACTGCCATGCGCGAGGTCGGCTGGGACAAGTACCCGGTGGCGGAATCCCCGTTCCACAAGAACCGCGGCAAGATCAACTGGGTCCTGCAGAACAGCTACCCGACGGTGAAGCTCGACGCACTGGCCAAGAAGGCCGGTCTCGCCGACGGCGCACTCGCCGAGAACGAGGCCATCGGCGCCACCCAGGCCGCGGTCTGGTCGTTCAGCGACAACGGCAAGATCAACGAGGCCGATCCCACTCCGAAGAACAAGGACTCGAAGGACGACGTCCTCGCCGTCTACAAGTACCTGACGACCAACGCCAAGGAGCTGTCCGAGCCCACCCCGGCGCTCGAGCTCAAGCCGAAGTCGCTGACCGGCACCGCGGGCAAGAAGATCGGCCCGTTCAAGCTCGCCACCACCGCGGAGAAGCTGGAGCTGACCGCGAAGCTGCCCGAGGGCGTCAAGCTGGTCGACGCCAAGGGCAAGGAGCTCAAGGGTGAGGGCCTGAAGAACGAGGCCGAGATCTACGTCGACGTCCCGGCCGGCACGGCGGCGGGCGACATCACCATCGAGCTGAAGGGCCAGGGCAGCCTGCACCTGGGCCGCCTGTTCATCGGCAAGAAGTACCACGAGAACCCGACCCAGTCGCTGATCGTCGCCAAGTCGGAGACCAGCGAGCTGTCGGCGAAGGCCACCGCCAAGTGGGCCGCCGCGGGTGGTCCGAGCACCACGCCGAGCGTCCCGGTGAAGATCCCCGCCGGTGACGGCGAGCAGATCGCGGCAGCCGCTAACCAGGGCCCGGGCGCTCTGCCGTTCGCCCTCGGTGGCGGCGCGGTGCTGCTGCTGGGCGCCGGCGCGGTCGTGCTGGTCCGCCGCCGCAACCTGGCCCCGGTGAAGGACGACAGCCAGAGCTGATCCTCCCCCGCACCAAAGCACGTGAAGGCCACCTTCATTACGTCTGACGTGGTGAAGGTGGCCTTCACGTGTCCTGACGTAAACGGGACACCAGGAAGTAGTCGAAGGCGGCCGTGACCGGCGGGTGGGCGCCGCCGTGGGCGACCAGCCCGATGCGCGGGGCCGGGCCGGGGTCGAACGTCCAGGTGCCGCCCCACGTCCACGTCCGGCCGTCGCGGCTGCTGCCCCCGCGCACCAGGTGCCGCCCGGTGCCCGGCTCCAGCCGGTACGCCAGCCGCAGCCACACGACGTCGGCGGCGGTGCCCGCCGGCATCCCGCCGAACGCCTGCCGCCCGGCGAACGGCAGTTCCCGCACGTACTCCACCTGCCGCGTGCCGCCGATGGCGACGTGGGTGAGCCGGGCGAAGTCGTCGTCACCGCGGTAGGCGATCAGCCCGGCCTGCTGGTGATCACGCTCCCCTGCCGCGCCGAGATCCAGCCGCAGCCGGGTCTCGACGACGTAGCCGCCCCGGGGCGCGTCCCGCAGCAGCACGCTCGCGCCGCCACCCGGCCCGGCCAGGTCACCGTCGGCGACCGGCCAGAACAGCCGCCCGTGCACCGGCACCGCCTGCGGCTCACGCACCCACGACCAGCCGGGCTTCGGGCCGTCGAAGTCGTCGGAGTGCTCCCGCAGCGAACGCCCCGGCACGGGAACGGGGTCTGCGCGGTGCCGCCGGGTGGCGGCGGGCGCGGCCGACAGGTTGTCCAGCTCCACGGTGCCGGTCGCGTGCACGCCCGCCGTGCCCGGTCCCCAGGCGACGGCCTCGACCTCGGCCACCGGATCACCCAGCCGGGCCGCGGTCAGCCACGCCGTGACCCGGCCGGCGTGCTGCCGCACGGACAGCGTGTGCCAGGTGTCCGGCCGCCACCCCGGCGGCAGGCGGACCTCCCGGTGCCCGGCCCGCAGCGTCCCCGCCGCCTCGACGGTCACCACCGCCCCGCCGGGCAGCACGATGCCCGCGCTGCCCTCCGGGCCGGGAAACCGCAGGTCCACCTCGGCATAGGCCCCGTGCGGCAGCGGGTAGGGCACCAGGCCGGGGCCCGGGCCGTCGTGCCGCAGCAGGCCACCGGAGTCGGGGTCGGCTCCGGGCAGCACCCGCCAGCCGCCGGGCAGCCGGGCCTGCCGGTCGAACCGCTCGCTCACCTCCGGAGCCGCGGGCGGGCGCCGCCACCCCTGCGACGCACCGCCCCGCACGACTGGCCAGCCGTCCACCCAGTCCAGCCGGTCGAGCAGCATGGGCCGCTCGTTCACGCCGTAGGGCTCGTCCAGGTACGGGTCGTCGCGGGAGATCGCGTGGTAGACCAGCCAGTCCTGGCCCGCCGCGTCGACGGCGATCGAGTTGTGGCCGGTGCCCAGCCAGAAGTTGCCATTCGGCTGCACCACCGGGGTGCCGCCCGGCCGCGGGCCCAGCAGTGGAGTGCCGTCGGCGTCGGTGAACGGGCCGGCCGGCTCGCGGGAGCGGCCGACCAGGACGCTGTACCCGGTCGCCGGGCCTGCGCAGCAGTTGCCGGAGGAGGCGAACAGGTAGAACCAGCCGTCGCGCGCCACGACGTAGGCACCCTCGAACCGCCGCCCGCTCGCCACCGGTACCGCGGGGCCTGCCGTCCGCAGGGCGTCGGCCGACAGCGGCACCACCCACAGCCCGCCGTGGTAGGAGCCGTAGTACAGCCAGCGGCGACCGGACCGGTCGTTCACCATGGCCGGGTCGAAGGTCCAGTGGTAGCTGCCCGCGCCGTCCGGTCGCGGCGCCACGACCGGGCCGCCGCTGTCGGTCCACGGGCCGACCGGGGTCGGCGCGGTCGCCACGCCGATCGCCGAGTCCAGGCCGGGGTGGGCGAGCGTGTCGGTGACGGTGAAGTAGAGCAGGTAACGGCCGTCGGCGTAGCGGATGTCCGGCGCCCACAGCCCGGCGCTGGGCGCCGCCCAGTCCGGCACGGCGGCGAAGGCGTCGCCGATGTGCTGCCATCGCACCAGATCCGCCGAGCGCAGGACCGGCAGCAGGTGCCTGCGGAACTCGCCCTCGCGCAGCGGGTCGGTGGTGCCGAAGGCGTACCAGAAACCGTCCTTGCCCTGGATCACCGCCGGGTCGGCGAACGTGTCCACCCCGGCGGAGGCACTGACCGGGTTGGCGTAGCCGTGCGAGTCCTGCGCGTGCCCGGCCGGAACCGGCAGCAGCAGCACGGCCGACAGCAGCAGCACGAGCGCACGTGTCATCGCCAGTCCCTTCGAACCCGCGGCACCTGACCGTGCGCGTCGTCCAGCATGCCCGGGCACGCCGGCGGGGCGCGACGGCCAACCGGTTAGGCTCGCGGATCGTGAGACGCAGGACCGTTCCCCCGCTGCCGCAGCGGCACGGGCTCGACCCGGCGCGGCTGCGGATGCCGGCCGAGGGCCCGTGGGCGACCCTGCGCGACCACCTGGTCGACCGGCTGCCGAAGGTGGCGCCGGAGCGGATCGACCGGATGCTGGCCGACGGCGAGATCGTCGACCTGAACGGCCCGGTGCCCGCCGACGCGCCGTTCGTGCCGGAGTCGGTGATCTGGTTCCACCGCGACCTGCCCGACGAGGTGCCGGTGCCGTTCGACATCGGCATCGTGCACCGCGACGACGACATCCTCGTCGTCGACAAACCACACTTCCTGGCCACCATCCCGCGGGGCAGCCACGTGCTGGAGACCGCGCTGGTGCGGCTGCGGCACCGGCTGGGCCTGCCGCGGCTGAGCCCGGCGCACCGGCTGGACCGGGTCACCGCGGGCCTGGTGCTGTTCGTGATCCGGCCCGAGTTGCGCGGGGCGTACCAGACGATGTTCCGGGATCGCCTGGTGCACAAGGAATACGAGGCGATCGCCCGGTACGACCCCGGGCTGGAACTGCCCCGCACGGTACGCAGCCGGATCGTCAAGGACCGTGGTGTGCTGGCCGCCTACGAGACCGATGGCCCGCCCAACGCCGAAACCACCGTCGAACTGGCCGAGCACCGCGCCGGGCTCGGCCGGTACCGGCTGCTGCCGGCCACCGGCCGGACCCATCAGCTCCGCGTGCACATGGCCGGGCTGGGCGTGCCCATCCTCGGCGACACGTTCTACCCCCGGCTCACCGAGACGGCCCTGGACGACTTCCGCAGGCCGCTGCAGCTGCTGGCCAGGGTGCTGGAGTTCACCGACCCGGTCAGCGGGCGGCGCAGGCGGTTCACCAGCGCCGCGACGCTCACGTCCTGGACCGACTACGAGGCCTGGGCCGGTTAGCTCAGCGGGCCGACGTCGGCCTTGGTCAGCGGCTTGCGGGCCACCGTGCCGCCGAACTCGTCCGCGCCGGTGTCCGGCCTGCCGGTACGGGCGTGCGGGTCGAAGTCGACGGTGACGTACGGGTAGCTGCCCGCCGAGGCGTCGATGGCGGGGCTGCCGGCGGACAGCCGCTGCAGGCCGGCCGCGTCGCGGACCAGCTTCGGGTCGACCGAGCGGTAGCCGCCCGGCGGGATGCTGCCCGCGCTGCCGCCCCAGACGATGTTGCCCTCGTAGCGGACGGTGGAGCCGCCGACCATGTCGACCAGCTTGCTGGAGCTGCCCTGGATGATGTTGTTGGCGAGCACGCAGTCCTTCGGCTTGAACTCGCCGCCGTCGCTGTCGACCACCGCGCCGGTGCCCAGCAGCGTGTTGAACGCGACCGTGACGCGGTCGGGCCGGTCGTGCAGCTTGCTGTCCGGTCCGCTGTCGGCCTCCTTGCCGGAGCCGAACACGATGGCCCGGTCACCGGAGTTCGCCACGTAGTTGTTGACGACGCGGTGGTCGTTGCCGTGGAACCGGATGCCCGAGCCGAGCAGGATGTTGCCGTCGACCAGGGTGCGGTGGCCGTGCCGCAGCACCAGGTAGCCGCGGCTGTCGCGGATGGTGTTGTGCCGCACCACGTTGTCCGACGACTTCACCGAGATGGCCTCGGAGTCGCCGTTCGCCTTCTCGAACAGGTTGTGCTCGATGACCGCGTTCGCCGACTTCGACTGTTTGTGGCTGTAGCCGAGCCGGATCGACTCACCGCCGTTGGTGCCGGAGAAGGTGTGGTTGAAGAAGTAGTTGTGGTGCACCCGGGTGCGTTTGGCGATGTCGCTGCCGGGCCCGGACACCTGCAGGAACACACCCTCGCTGCTGCGGTCGGCGAACGTGTTGCGGTCGATCTCGGCGTCGTCGCCGTTGACGGTGAGCCAGTTGCCGGAACCGGCGAGCCGGAAGGTGTTGCGGGTGATCCGCACACGCGTCGCCTCGGCCGGAATGGACATGGTCGCGCTGTGCCGCAGCACGAAGCCCTCGACGACGACCCCGCTCACCGAACCGCTGAAGGTGAAGCCGGCCGAGCCGCGGATCTCGGCGCGGCCGACGTTGTCGGCGGCCACGGTGACACCGGAGCGGCGGATGGTGATGGCCTTGCTCGCCGTGTAGGTGCCATCGGCGAGCTCGATCCGGTCGCCCGGATTGGCGCGGTCGAGTGCGGTCTGCAGGGCCGCGAGGCTGGTCACCCTGACGACGGCTTCGGGTTCGGCGACGGCGGGCGGGGCGAGGAGGAGGCCGGCGGCCAGCACCGCGAGAACGGGCGTTGTGTTCACTGCCAACTCTTTTCACGTAGGGAAAACGGGTTGGCGGCGGATGCCGACGACCGTAGGACGCGGCGGCCGTGGAGGTCAAGCGTCCGGCGGACTACAGCCGAACAAGGCGGGCAGCCTGTGGTCGAGGAAGGTGTGCATGCTGATCACCGCGCCGTCGCGGATCCCGATGACCTCGACGCCGGCCGGTGCCCACGTGCCGCCCGGCCCGTTGGCGCGGAACACCGCGAAGGCGGGCAGGCCGTTGGCCATGGTCGGGAGCAGCCGCTGCGTGCTGCAGCCGGTGGTGTCGCCCGCCGCGCAGCGCGGGCACAGGCAGCCGCCCTTCTCCAGGAAACGCAGGATGTCGTCGCGTCCCTCCAGCCACAGCGGCAGCGGCGGCATGGAGAACTTGGCGTCGTCGTGCAGCAGGCTGACCAGCTGGGACATGTCGTACCGCTCGAACGCGGCGACGTAGCGGTCCAGCAGCTCGCGTTGCTCGGCGTCGCCGGGGTGCAGCGGCTCGCCGTCGGTGGTGTCCCGCTTCGCCAGGGTGGCCCTGGCTCGCTGCAGGGTGCTGTTCACCGACGTGACGGTGGTGTCCAGCAGCTCGGCGACCTCGGCCGCCCGCCAGGCCAGCACGTCGCGCAGGATCAGCACCGCCCGCTGCTGCGGCGGCAGGTGCTGGAGGGCCGCGACGAACGCGAGCCGGATGCTCTCCCTGGCCACCACGGTCGCCGCCGGGTCGCCCGCGGGCAGGACCAGGTGGTCGGGAACCGGTTCGAGCCACTGGCCCGGCTGCGCGTCCGGCAGCACCGCGTCGCCACTCGCCGCGGGGCCGGTGTCCATCGGCATGGCCCTGCGCTGCCCGGACTTGAGCATGTCCAGGCAGATGTTGGTGGCGATGCGGTACAGCCAGGCACGCAGCGACGAGCGGCCCTCGAAGCCGTCGAAACCGCGCCAGGCACGCACCAGCGTCTCCTGGGTGGCGTCCTCGGCCTCGAAGCCGGAGCCCAGCATCCGGTAGCAGTAGCCGGTCAGCTCGACCCGGTACTGCTCCAAGCGGCTGTCCAGGCCCTGGGCCACCTGTGTCATGCGTCCCAGGCTAGCCGGTGGGGCCGACACTTTCAGCTACGCGCGTCTGGGCCGAAAGCGGGAACCTGCGGTTTGGCCGAAGAAAGTCGGTTCCGGCGAGCGGGGACGGTCTGGTGTAGTCGGTGGGCTCCGCCGCATTTCCACTGTGGACTTCACGGACTTCGGGAAGGGACCCGTCATGAGATTTCGTGAACGTTGCAGCCTGCTCGGAATAATCGCGGCCGCCGCCGCGGTCGGACTCGGCACGGCCGCGCCCGCACAGGCCGCGCCCGCCGGCGACGTCCAGCCCTACATCGTCGGCGGCACCAGGGCGGCGCAGGGCGAGTTCCCGTGGATGGTGCGGCTGTCGATGGGCTGTGGTGGCGCGATGTACACGCCGCAGATCGTGCTGACCGCCGCCCACTGTGTGAGCCGCACCGGCCCGAACACCGGCATCACCGCGACGGTGGGGACGGTCGACCTGAACTCGGGCGGGACGCGGGTGCGGTCGACCTACGTGCACCGGTCGCCGACGTACAACACCAGCACCGGCGGCGACTGGGCGCTGGTCAAGCTGGCCAGTCCGGTGTCCGGTGTGCCGACGCTGCCGATCGCCACCACGACGGCGTACAACAGCGGCACGTTCGACATCGCGGGCTGGGGTGCGGCCCGTGAGGGTGGGGCGCAGCAGCGTTACCTGCTCAAGGCGAAGGTCCCGTTCGTCGACGACGCCACCTGCGCCTCGCCCGGTGGCATCTACAACGACCTGATCCCGAGGGCCGAGCTGTGTGCCGGGAACATGGCCAGCGGCGGGGTCGACACCTGCCAGGGCGACTCCGGCGGCCCGATGTTCCGCCGCGACGGCAGCGGCAACTGGATCCAGGTGGGCATCACGAGCTGGGGCCGCGGTTGCGCCCGGCCCAACGCGCCCGGCGTCTACACCGAGGTGAGCACGTTCGCCTCGGCCATCGCCGACGCCGCCCGCCGCATCTGACCCCCCGCCGCGCCTGCCCGGTGACACCGCCCGGGCCGGCGCGGCGGGCTTCACTCGCCGGACGCGGTGTCGGCGGTCGCCAGCCCGGCCTTCCGGCACGCGCGGAGCAGAGACCGGTCGCCACTGGCGACAACCAGGTCGTCGGCGGCCACCTGCAGTGCCGACGCGCAGTGCACTGCGTCATACCCACGCAGACCACAGTCGACGGCGAGCCCGGCCGCACGGCGGGCCAGTTCGTCGTCAACGGCCACGACGGCGAACTCGTCCCAGAGAGACTCCAGGAGCCCGGCCGCCTCCCGGCGCTGGACGTCGTCGAGCCGACCCATGCGCTGTGCCTGCGCCAGCGCCGCCGTCGTCTCCACGTAGGTCAGGATCGAGGTGACGACGTCGTCGGAGTCGTCCCACAACTGGGCACACAGGGAGCTACCCGGTTCGTCGACCAGCAACGGCACGACGGCGGACGTGTCGAAGTAGACGATCACCTGCGCTGGTCGCCCACGAGGTCGCTGACCATGCCGCCCCCGGTCACGGGTGTGGGCGCCGAACGCCGTCCGGTCCGGGCCGGACGCACTCGCCCGGCCGCGATGAGTCGCTCCAGCGCCGTCGGCTCCCCCGCCGGGACGATGCGTGCGATCACCGTCCCGTGATCGGTCACCGTGACCGTGTGACCACGGCGCACCTGGGCCAGATGCTTGCTCAGCCCGTCCTTGAGCGCACGGATGCCGACTTCCATGACACCTCCCGATGTGGCCACAATCAGTCTACCATTTGTGGCCTCACGCTTGCGATACAGCACCCGTTGCTCGCAAGCATCACACGGCGGGCGTCACTCCGGACGGTCAAAGCACGTGAAGGCCACCATCACCACGTCGCACGTAATGAAGGTGGCCTTCACGTGCTTGAACCGCGAGGGGTCAGCCTCGTTCGATGAGGTGGCCGACCACGTCGGGACCGGGGTGGGCGGCTCCGGAGCCGTCGCGGCGCGGGTCGGGCTCGGGCAGTTCCACGGCGTTGCCGCTGTCCGACGAACCCGCCGGGCGCGGGCCGACCCAGCCGACGGTGAGCCGGGTCTCGCCCTTGAGGAACCGCTGCGCCCGCACACCGCCCGTGCCCCGGCCCTTGGCCGGGTACTCGGCCAGCGGCGTCACCTTCACGCTCTGCCCGGTCGCCGTGACCACCATCGGCTCGCCGTGCTCGGCGTCGTCGGTGCGCACCGCGCCGAAGAACACCACGTCGGTGCCGGAGGGCAGGTTGATCCCCGCCATGCCGCCGCCCTTGAGCCCCTGCGGCCGCACCAGCGACGCCGGGTACCGCAGCAGCGACGCCGCCGACGACAGGAACGTCAGCGTCTCCTCGCCGTCGGTCAGCCAGGTCGCGCCGACCACCTCGTCGCCGTCCTTGAGGCTGATCACGTCGAACTCGTCGGAGCGCACCGGCCACTCCGGGGCACACACCTTGACCACGCCGGCCCGGGTGCCCAGCGCGAGCCCCGGCGAACCGGCCGCCTGCTCGCCCAGCGGGGCCAGGCCGACGACCCGCTCCCCCTTGTCGAGGTCGATCAGTTCCCTGGCCGCCATCCCGCCCCGCAGCGACACCGTGCCGACCTGCTCGGGCAGCACCGGCAGCGGCAGCACGTCGGTCTTGACCGCGCGGCCCCGGTTGGTGACCAGCAGCACCTGCCCGCGTGCGGTGGAGTGCACCATCGCGGCGACCGCGTCGTGTTTGACCCGGCCGCTGCGGCGCCTGCCCTCGGGCACCTCCTCGGACTCCGCGCCCGTGCGGGCCACCAGCCCGGTGGCCGACAGGATGACCTGGCACGGGTCGTCGGCGACCTCCAGCGGGCCCGCCGGCTTCGACGCCGCCAGCACCTCCTTGAGGTCACCGTCGATCAGCGTCGTGCGCCGCTCGACCGGGAAGTCCTTGGCCACCTTGGCCAGCTCGGTGGAGACGACCTTGCGCAGCACCGACTCGTCGTCGAGGATCTTCGACAGCTCGGCGATCTCGGCGCGCAGCTTCTCCTGCTCGTCCTCCAGCTCCAGCCGGTCGTACTTGGTCAGCCGCCGCAGCGGAGTGTCCAAAATGTACGTCGCCTGGATGTCGGACAGCTTGAACTGCGTCATCAGGCCGTCCTTGGCGGCCTGCGCGTTCTCGCTGCCGCGGATCAGCTTGATCACCTTGTCGATGTTGAGCAGCGCCTTGAGCAGGCCCTCGACCAGGTGCAGCCGTTCCTCCCGCTTGCGCCGCCGGTAGCGGGTCCGCCTGGTCACCACCTCGTAGCGGTGGGCCAGGAACACCTCCAGCAGTTCCTTCAGCCCGAGCGTGCGCGGCTGCCCGTCGACCAGCACCAGGTTGTTGATGCCGAACGACTGCTCCAGCGGCGTGAGCCGGTACAGGTCGGCCAGCAGCGCCTGCGGGTTGACGCCGACCTTGCACTCGATGACCAGCCGGGTGCCGTTCTCCCGGTCGGTGAGGTCCTTGACGTCGGCGATGCCGGTGAGCCGCTTGGACCGGGTGACCTCGTCGGTGATCTTCTCGATGATCTTCTCCGGCCCGACGCCGTAGGGCAGCTCGGTGACGGTGATCGCCTGCCGCCCGCGGCTGCCCTCCAGCGGCCCGGTCTCCACCTTGGCCCGCATCCGCACGACGCCACGGCCGGTCTCGTAGGCGCGGCGCACCTCGTCCAGGCCGAGCAGCGCGCCGCCGGTGGGCAGGTCCGGCCCCGGCACGAACTCCATCAGCTTGTCCAGCGTGGCGTTCGGGTGATTGATCAGCCAGCGCGCGGCGGCGATCACCTCGCCCAGGTTGTGCGGGATCATGTTGGTGGCCATGCCGACCGCGATCCCCGACGTGCCGTTGACCAGCAGGTTCGGAAACGCCGCAGGCAGCACCGCCGGTTCGGTCAGCGAACCGTCGTAGTTGGCCCGGAAGTCGACGGTGTCCTCGCCGAGTTCACCGACCAGCAGCATGGCCTCCCGCGACAGCCGGGCCTCGGTGTACCGGCTGGCGGCCGGGCCGTCGTCGGGCGAGCCGAAGTTGCCGTGCCCGTCCACGAGCGGGACGTTCATCGAGAAGTCCTGCGCGAGCCGGACCATCGCGTCGTAGATGGCGACGTCGCCGTGCGGGTGGTACTTGCCCATCACGTCGCCGACCACGCGGGACGACTTCACGTAGGCGTGGGTGGGCCGGTACCCGTTCTCGTTCATCGAGTACATGATCCGGCGGTGCACCGGCTTCAGCCCGTCCCGCGCGTCGGGCAGCGCCCGGGAGTGGATGACCGAGTACGCGTACTCCAGGTAGGAGTCCTCGATCTCGGCCTTCACCGGGTTGTCGAAGACGTGCGCGCCGGCCTGGTCGAAAGCCGACGGGTCGACCTTGGTCGTGGTGCCCTTGCGGCGAGCCATGTGTCGCTGTCTCCTAGATGTCGATCGCGTCCTGGTCCACGCGCGCGGCCGATTCGACCAGCCAGTTGCGGCGCGGCTCCACCTTCTCCCCCATCAGCAGCTCGAGCGCGGCCTCGGCCGCCTCGGCGTCGTCGAGGGTGATCCGGCGGACCGAGCGGGTCGCCGGGTTCATCGTGGTCTCCCACAGCTCGTCGGCGTCCATCTCGCCGAGGCCCTTGAACCGCGGCACCGGCGTGACGACCTGCTTGCCCGCCTTCTCCAGCGCGGCGACGGTGGTCTCCATCTCCCGCTGGGTGAACGTGAACCGGGTCTCCGAGTTACGGCCCTTGGTGATGATCTTGTGCAACGGCGGCATGGCGGCGAACAGCCTGCCGTCCTCGATCACCGGCCGCATGTAACGGGCGAACAGGGTGATCAGCAGGGTGCGGATGTGCGAGCCGTCGACGTCGGCGTCGGCCATCAGGATGACCCGGCCGTACCGCATGGTGGACAGGTCGAACGTGCGGCCGCTGCCCGCGCCGAGCACCTGCACGATGGAGGCGATCTCGGCGTTCTTCAGCGTGTCGCCGAGGCTGGCCTTCTGCACGTTGAGAATCTTGCCCCGCAACGGAAGCAGCGCCTGGTACTCCGACACCCGCGCCATCCGCGCCGACCCCAGCGCGCTGTCGCCCTCCACCAGGAACAACTCGCTGCGCGAGACGCCGGTGGTGCGGCAGTCGACCAGCTTGGGCGGCATGGCCGCGCCCTCCAGCGCGGTCTTGCGCCGGGCCGCGTCCTTCTGCTGCTTCTGGGCCAGCCGCACGCGTGCCGCGTCGACGACCTTCCGCAGCACGGTCTTGGCCTCGGTCTTGGTCTTGCGGTGCTCGGTCCACTCCTTGACCTGCCGCTCGACGATGCCCTGGATGACCTTGGTGATGCCGGCGGTGGACAGCTCGTCCTTGGTCTGCGACGTGAACTGCGGCTCGGGAATGCGCACGTGGACCACGGCGGTCATGCCCTCGAGCACGTCCTCCAGGGTCGGCGGGTCCTCCTTGGGCTTGAGCAGGCCGCGGGTGCGCCCGATCGCCTCCTGCACGGCCTTGAGCACGGCGCGGTCGAACCCGCGGCGGTGCGTGCCACCGTGCACGTTGCGGATGGTGTTGGTGAAGCACTCGATCGTGCGCTCGTAGCCGGTTCCCCAGCGCAGCGCGACCTCCACCTCGGCGCGACGCTCCACTTTGGACCGCATGACGCCGTTCTCGTCGGCGGCGTTCTCGCGGTAGACGCCCTCGCCGGTGATGAGCAGCGTGCCCGACACCGGCTTCTCCCCGGACGGCGCCAGGAACTCGACCATGTCCGACAACCCGTTGGGGTAGTGGAAGGTCTCCTCCTCGATGTTGCCGCGGGTGGCGTCGCGCAGCACGTAGGTGACGCCGGGCACGAGGAACGCGGTGTTGCGCAGCTTCGCCCGCACCGTCTCGGTGTCCAGTGCCGCGCCCGCCTCGAAGTAGCGGGCGTCGTGCCAGTACCGGATCGAGGTGCCGGTGGACTCGCCGCGCTTCATCTTGCCGGTCACCCGCAGGCCGGGTTCCGGCGTGAACCGCGCCTTGGCACCGGGTCCGTCGAACACGCCGGGAACGCCGTGGGCGAACGACATCTGGTGGACCTTGCGGTCCAGCTTGACGGTGACGTCGAACCGGTGCGACAGCGCGTTCACCGCCGAGGCGCCGACACCGTGCAGGCCACCCGACGCCTTGTAGCCCGAGCCGCCGAACTTGCCGCCGGCGTGCAGCCGGGTCAGTACCAGCTCGACACCGGACAGGCCCGACTTGGCGTGGACGCCGGTCGGGATGCCGCGGCCGTCGTCGTCGACCTGGACGCTGCCGTCGGCGTGCAGGGTGACCACGACCCGGGTGGCGTGACCCGCGACACCCTCGTCGGTCGAGTTGTCGACGATCTCGCTGAAGAGGTGGTTGATCCCCCTGCTGTCGGTGGACCCGATGTACATGCCCGGCCGCTTGCGGACGGCCTCGAGCCCTTCCAGGTGGGTCAGGTCGTCGGCCCCGTACAGCGACGAGGCGGGCTCGGCCGAGGCAGTCACAGCAGCTTCTCCCAGGTCACGCATGCAACGGAGGCATCAGAGGCCGGATCTACCGGCATCGCACAACTGGAGAGGGTAGCGCGCCCGGCCGACAGCCCTCGCACGGATGTTCGGGTGTGTCGCGTCGCACGTGTGCCGTCAGCGGCAGAGAACGTCGGTGGCGGGGCGGGTGCCGGTCAGCAGGTAGCGGGTGACCGCGGCGTCGCCGCAGGCGTTGCCCGAGGAGCGGTAGCTGCCGTGCCCGCCCGCGTCGACCGAGACCAGCACGGCGCGCCGCCCGAGTGCCTCGCGCATCCTCAGCGCGCCGGCGTAGGGCGTGGCCTGGTCCCGCAGGTTCTGCACCAGCAGCACGTTCGACGGCCCCCGGTCGGTGATCCGGATCGGCTGGTGCGGCGGGTACGGCCAGAACGCGCACGGCGTGATGTTGGCAGGCATCCCCGCGGTCAGCGGGTACCGGGCGCGGTTGTCCGCGACGCCGCGCCGGTAGTCCTCGACCGGGCGGGGCCACGCGACGTCGTTGCAGATCGTGGCCGTCGCCACGGCGGCCAGGTTCTGCAGCGCCGCGGCCGGCGGCGGCTGTGGCGGCGCGGGCAGCGGCCCGCCGGAGGCGACCCGGACGAGCTGGCCCAGCCGGGGCAGGCCCGCGTCGGTGTTGAGCCCGCGCAAGGCCTCGCGCAACGTGTTGCCGGTGACCCATTCGCGCGGCGAACGGTCCAGTCGCGCGGCCGCGGACAGGAACAGCTCGCGGGCCGCGGCGGCGTCCGGCGCCATTCCCTGCGCGACGGCCCACCTGGCGAAGTCGGCGAACCGGTCCTCAGCGCCGACTGCGGTGTTGGCCAGCCAGCCGCGGGCCAGCCGGTCCGGGTCGGGATCGCCGAGGCTGTCCAGCACCACCCGGTCGGTCCGGCCCGGATAGCGGGTGGCGTAGGCGGCGCCGACGTAGGCGCCGTAGGAGATGCCCCAGTAGGAGATCCGCCGCTCCCCCAGCGCGGCGCGGATGCGGTCGAGGTCGTCGACCTCGGTCCGCGAGCTGATGCTGCGCACCAGGTCGCCGCCGTTGCCCGCACACGCCGCGGCGACCCGCCGTGCGGTGGCGACGTTGGCGGAGATGCCGCCGTCGGGAGCGGGCCACGGGTTGAGGCCACCGAGGTCGGCCAGCGACAGCTCGCAGCTCGCGAGCGTGCTGCCGCCCAGCCCGCGCGGGTCGAAGCTCACCACGTCGTAGACGTCGCGGACCTCCGGCGGCAGGTTCAGCGTGACCGGCCGGGCCACGCCGGTGTTGCCGGGCCCGCTGGGAATCAGCACCAGCGTGCCGCGCCGGTCGGCGGGCCGTCCCGCGGGCAGCCGGGACACCCGCAGCGACACCTGCGCGCCGTGCGGCCGGGCGTGGTCCAGCGGGACGGCGACCGACGTGCACTGAAGCGGCGCGGGGTCGCACGGTTCCCACACCGCCGCCGCATTCGCGGGTACGGCCGAACACAGGGACGCCGCGGTGGCCAGCACCGCGGCGAGGACTGGGATTCGCATGATGCCAGCCTGTCGTCGTTGCCCGGGCCGGCCCATGCGGCCTGCCCGAGCAACGACGGTGTGGTTGTCCCTACCCGTGTACCGACAGGTGGTACTGCGCGGCGATCTCGGCCTGGCTCGCGGCGCGGTCGAGGAACATCAGGTCGTCGTAACGGCAGTTGCAGGCGTTGCCCTCGCGGGTGTTCTGCGGGTAACTGCCGCCGATCTTGAAGCCCCTCGGGTTGGTCGGCGACGTGTAGTGCGGCCCCGGGGCCGACTTGACCTGCCACGGATCACCCGGCACGACGTAGAAACCGGGCACCGGCTGGCCGTTGCGGTACAACGCCATCGTGCCCTTGTCGAAGTCGAACGTGGCGGCGAGGAACACCCACTCGTTCTCCGGCAGCAGGGTACGCCAGTCGGCGTTCGCCGCGAACGTCTGCGACGCCCCGCCGTCCAGCCGCCTGCCCAGCGCAACCACCCGCAGCTGACCGTCCACTTCGATCAGTTCGAGCAGTGCGCGCACCGCGTGCCCGTTGGAGTCGCCGGAAAGCACACCGGCCAGCCCGACGGCGCCGTAGCGGTCGTCCGGATCGGCCGAACCGGAGTTGCGGGCCGGGTTGTCCGGGCCGAGCCGGAACCAGCCCATCACGGTCGTCTCGCGGACTCCGTTGAACGCGCCCAGTGTCGGTGTTCCCCCGGCGTCGTAGACACCGGCCTTCCAGTCGTCGTTGCCCGCCCGGTCCGGGTTGACCTGCCTGGTCTCCAGTGCCTGTCCGCCCCTCGGGTACGCCGCGCCGGGCACCCGCATCGCGGCACCGCCGTTGACCAGGTTCAGCTGCGTACCCGACCGGCCGAGGTCGCGTTCGCGGGCACGGTCGGCGGCGGGATGCGCGAAGTCGTAGTGCGCCACCAGGTCCGGCTCCAGGCTCGGGGTGACGGCCGAGGCCGCCGGGTCGACCGGCCGGACGCCGGTGACCCGCCAGATCTTGCCGTTGGCCTTCGACAGCACGTAAAGCTCGCCGGAGCTGTCGGTGCCGAACCGCAGGTCCACCCGGGCGTCCCCGGCCAGTTCCGGCATGCTGGTGCGTTTGCCGGACGAGTCGAAGATGGACACCTGGTGCAGCGGCGCCAGCCGTTTCGCGCCGCGGACCATCTGGCCGGACTCGGTGTAGAACACCCTGCCGTCCACCAGGTCCGCGAACAGGTACTTTCCTTGTAGCTCGGGCACCTTCGACCCGCGGTAGACGAACCCGCCCGCGATGGCGCGCCCGACGTCGCCCCGGCACTGCCAGGACGGCGGCGGATCGTGGTCGTAGGCCGCGACCGGGTAGGCGAAGCGGTTCTTGGCGTCGTCGGCGGGCAGCGACCACAGGTAGCAGCGGTCGGAACGCTTGTAGACGAACGCGCCCTCCCGCTGGCTCCAGCCGGAGTTGTCGCCCTCGCGCACGTCGTAGACGGCCTCGATGGCGTGCTCGCCGATGTGCCCGAGGTAGAGCCGCTGCCTGCCGCCGGTGTCCCAGCTGAACCGGTGCGGGTCGCGGTAGCCGTAGGAGAAGATTTCCCCGAGCACTCCCGGCCTGCCGTGGAACGGGTTGACCCGCGGCACGCCGTACTGCCCGCTCGCGCCGTCGGTCCCGGCCGGGTCGATGCGCAGCATCTTGCCCTGCGGGACCGCGAGGTTCTGCGGATCGGTGCTGCTCACCCCGCGTCCGCCGTCGCCGACGGCGAGGTAGAGCAGGCCGTAGTCCTCGTCGCCGGGGCGGGCGTTGGGGTTGAAGTCGATCTGCTGGATGGCGTGGGTGAACCCGGAGAACCCGATCCGCAGCATCTCGCGGTGGGTGCCCCGGAAGGTCGGTGCGGCCGGGTCGGCCGCGGTCCACTCGGTGACCACGCTGTGGATCACGGTGCCGGGTTGCGTCGGCAGGTGCGGCGGTTTCTCGGTCAGCGCCCGGCCGGTCTCGGTGTGGGTGGTGTAGAACTTGCCGTTGCGGGCGAACTCCGGATGGAACGTCACGAAACCGAACCCGCTGCCCAGGCCGCGGGTGGCCCAGAAGTCGGGCTCGAACGTGCCGCCGACGTCGAGATACGTCGTCGGCACCCCGTCACGCAGCAGGTAGAGCTTGCCGTTGAGGTCGGGAACGTAGAGCCGGCCCGAGCCGTCGGGCACCTCGCCGACGTAGTTGATCCGGGCCCAGCGCTGCAGGCGCTTGTCGTCGGGCGGTGGATCGGGCGCGGACCTGGGCATGGTGACCAGCTCGTCCAGCACCAGCCCGAAGCCGGCCGGGATGGCCTTCTCCGGGATCGGGTCGGGGAGCTGGACGTCCGGCGGCGGGGTGGCCGCGGCCCCTGCCGTGGCTGGGGCGACCACCACACCGGCGATCACCACCGCGGCGAGAGCGGCCCGCGAGCACCGTCTGCGTATCGACAACCTTGCTCACCACCTTGTGAGCGGGTGCGGTGGCAGGCACATCCACCACACCGGCGGACAGGACACGGCGGAAAGCGCTTTCTTGTAAGCGCTTTCCAGAGGTTACCCATCCGGCGTTTCGCGGGCAAGGCCCGTGTCCGGGTCAGGCCGGGCCCCCGCAGCCGTCAAAGCACGTGAAGGCCACCTTCACCACGTCTCACGTAATGAAGGTGGCCTTCACGTGCTTGGGGACGGTCAGGCGGGCAGCAGCGTGATCCGCTGCGCGGCGTTGCGTTCCACCTCGGCCCGGGAGTACACCAGCGGGAAGTACTGCCCGGTCCGCCACTTCTCGGCCAGCGCACGGTAGCCGGGGCTACGCGGGTCGCCCGACTGGCCGGGCGCGTTCACGACCCGGGAGGCGTCCCAGTTGCCCACGTCGAGCACCATCCGGAACGTCGCCCCGCCGACCTGCCGGTAGCTGTCGGTCAGGTAGTACGACAGGTCGACCGTGTGCCAGGACCCGCCCTTGGGGAACGGGCCGACGTTGAACGTCGGTTCCGAGCCGGACATCGGGTGCCAGAACAACGTGTGCTGCAGCGTGCCCCACTTCCACTTCGCGGGGTCGGCGCCGAGCTGCTGCTTCGTCGCGGCGAACGCCTCGCCGAGCGAGTCCAGCAGCAACTGGTCGCGGACCCTGGCGCCGTCCGGGCCGAACCACTTGACCGGGTTCTCCATGGCGTCGAGCAGCACCTGGTGGTCGGGGATGGGCAGCCACTCCAGGATCTCCTTCGGCGCCGCCGCGTACAGGAAGTAGCGGCCGAGCGGCCCGGTGAACCAGTTCTCGAACAGCGCCGCCTGGCCGGATTCCGGCCCCTCCACGTGGTTCCAGCCCTTCAGCACCTTCAGCGCGGCCGCCGTGTCGGGGTTGTCCGACGTCAGCGGTGCCAGCAGGGCCAGCAGGCGGCGGGCGGGGATGGACAGCTGGTCGTTCTGCAGCGCCGTGGGGTCGGCGACCGACGACTTGGGCTTGCTCCGCAGGACCTCGCTGATGCGCTGGTGCCGGGTCGGGTCGGCCCACTCGTGGCTGAGCTTGCGGTACAGCGGGTGATCGGCCGGGATGTTGAACTGGTTCGCGGTGGCGAGGAACCGGCCGGTTCCCTTACGCAGCCACAGATCCATCTGGAACAGCCGGTCCCGCGCCGCGTTGAACCCCTGCGCGAGGAACGCGTCGTTGGTGGTCAGCGCGTAGATGTGCGGCACGCCCCACTTGTCGACAACCAGCTGCACCGGCCGCTCCAGGCCCGCCACCCGGTGGACCGTCCGTGGTGTCTCCGGTGCCGCCGCGGCGGGCGCGGTGGCGAGTGCGAGCAACGAACTCAGGACGAGCAGGACCGCAACAGGCGCATTGGTTACCCCCAGATCGCAGGACCCCTTTTCTAGCAACCCGATCGGGTGACCTCCAAGGGTTCGCGACCACGGATTGTCCCGACAGTTTTTCTTGTCAGCGCGCGGGCAGCAGGATGATCCGCTGGGCCGCGTTGCGTTCCACCTCGGCCCGGGAGTACAGCAGCGGGAAGTACTGCCCGGTCCGCCACTTCTCGGCCAGCGCACGGTAGCCGGGGCTACGCGGGTCACCCGACTGGCCGGGCGCGTTGATCGCCAGCGAGGCGTCCCAGTTGCCCACGTCGAGCACCATGCGGAAGCTCGCCCCGGCGAACTGCCGGTAGCCGAAGGGCGGGTAGGGCAGGTAGTGCGAGATGTCGACGGTGTACCAGGAGCCGCCCCTGGGCAACGGGCCGACCCGCAACGCCGGATCCTGCCCCGCCAGCGGATGCCAGAACATCGTGTGCTGCAGTTCGCCCCACCGCCACGTCGCGGGATCGGCACCGAGCCGCTCCCTGGTCGCGCGGAACGCCTCGGCCAGCGAGCCGAGCAGCACGCCGTCCCGGATGCGGACGCCATCCGGCCCGAACCACGCCAGCGGGTTCTCCATCGCGTCCAGCAGCACCTGATGATCGGGCACCGGCACCAGCGGCAGGAGCTCCTTCGGTGCCGCCGCCCGGAGGAAGTGGTGGCCGAGCGGGCCGCTGAACCAGTTCTCGAACAACGCCGCCGGCCCGGACTCCGGGCCGGTCACGGCGTTCCAGCCGTTCAGTACAGCCAGCGCGGCGGCGGTGTCGGGATCGTCCGACGACAGCGGCGCCAGCAACGCCAGCAGGCGGCGGGCGGGGATGGACAGCTGGTCGTTCTGCAGCGCCGCCGAGTCGGCGACCGACGACTTCGGCCTGCTCCGCAGGACCTCGCTGATGCGCTGGTGCCGCGACGGATTGGACCACTCGTAGCTCAGTCCCCGGTGGTGGGGATGGTCCGGCGGGATGTTGAAGTCGTTTGCGGTGGCGAAGAACCCCTCGCGCGGGTCGACCGTGCGGGGCAGCTCGCGCTTGCTCACGAAGCCGTCCCATTCGTAGCGGCCGTCACCGGGGACGGGGTACAGCCCGTCGTAGCCCTTCCGCCGCGGCGCGAGCCCCGCCACCGCCCACGCGGTCGTCCCGCTGGTGTCGGCGTAGACGTGGTTGACCGTGGGGATGTTCCAGTTGTCCAGCGCCCGGTGGAACTGGCCGAAGTTCTTGGCCCGCAGGTAGCTCAGGCTGCCGTAGTACGGCGACCCGCCCGGCTCCAGCCACGCGGCGCGGACGGCGTACGCGCGGCCGGCGCCGGCCTTGATCACCGGACCGTGCCGGGTGAACCGCAGCGTCACCGGCCTGCTCGTCCCACCCGCGACCGGAACCTGCTCGGTGACCGTGCGGATGTCCTCCCAGCCGTCGCCGTAGCGGTAGCGGTCCGGGTCGGCCGGGTCGAGTTCGTAGACGTAGAGGTCCTCCTGGTCGACCTCGGACACGGTCAGCCCGAACGACGCGGTCCCGTTGTGCCCGATGGAAATGCCCGGCGCGAACGGTTCCCCCGCCCCGATGACGTCGAACTCCGGGCCGGACACGTGCGCCAGGTAACGCACCGACGGCGCGAACATGCCGCGGTGCGGGTCGTCGGCCAGGATCGGCCGCCCGGTGGTGGTCCGGCTCGGCGAGACGACCCAGTTGTTGCTGCCCTGCGGCGCCATCGCGCTGCCGGAGGGACCGCCCAGTACGTACGGCGGCGAGGTGGCCAACTCGAACACGGTGAGCAGGTCAGCCGGCAGCGAACAGGGATCCAGGCCCGCCGGGACGGCCGGCTGGTGTGCGGGTTGCAGGTGGACCCGGAACCGGTCGGCCGCCGGGCCGGCGGCGCAGGTGGTCCGGGACCGGGTCACCTCGTTGTGGAGGTTACGGCTCAGGCCGTGGGTACGGATCCGCACGACGTCCTCGGGCGTCCAGCGGGCCGGCCGGTAGTTCAGCTTCTGGAACTCGACCGGCAGCGCGCCCGGGTTCTGCTGGAGCCAGTCGAGGTAGGCGTTGACGCCCGTGGCGAACCGGGTCGCGGCCGCCCTGCCCTCCGGGCCGTAGGCGGCCCACTCCCGCTCCATGTCGCCGCGGTAGAGGAACAGCCGCGACGCCCGGTCCTGCTCGACGTAGCTCTCGCCGAACACCTCGGCGAGACGGCCGGTTCCCTTACGCAGCCACAGATCCAGCTGGAACAGCCGGTCCCGCGCCGCGTTGAACCCCTGCGCCAGGAACGCGTCGCCGGTGGTCAGCGCGTAGATGTGCGGCACGCCCCAGGTGTCGACCACCAGCCGCACCGGCCGCTCCAGGCCGGCCACCCGGTGGACCGTGGGCGACGCGGCCGAGGCGGGCGCGGTGGCGACCGCGGTCAGGGAACTCAGGACGAGCAGGAGCGTGACGAGCCGGCGCATGAGCACCCCCAGGTCGGAGAGCTCGTTTCTAGCAACCGTTTTGCCCGTTGTGCGAGGTCTCACTTCGGTGGACAGCACCGACAATTTTTTCTTTCTTGACAACTCATGTTTTCGGTGCGAAGGTTGTCGCATGTTCGACGTGACGGTGATCGAAGACGCGGCGGCCGCCGAGGTGTCCCTGGACCCGGTACGCGCCCGCCTGCTGGCCGAACTGGCCGAACCCGGCTCGGCCGCCATGCTGGCGTCGCGGGTGGATCTGCCCCGGCAGAAGGTCAACTACCACCTGCGCGCGCTGGAGCGGCACGGCCTCGTCGAACTCGTGGAGGAACGCCGCAAGGGCAACGTGACCGAACGGATCCTGCGGGCCACCGCGGGTTCCTACGTCATCTCCCCCAGCGCGCTCGGCCCGGTGCAGCCGGACCCCGACCGCGCGCCGGACCGGCTGTCCGCCCGGTGGTTGCTGGCCGTCGCGGCACGCATGGTCCGCGAGGTCGGCGCGCTGGTCACCGGCGCCACCAGGGCGGGCAAGCGGGTCTCCACCTTCGCCGTCGACGGCGAGGTCCGGTTCGCCTCAGCGGCCGACCGGTCCGCGTTCGCCGACGAGCTGGCCACCACCGTCACCCGGCTGATTTCCCAGTACCACGACGAGAACGCCGGGGGCGGGCGACCGCACCGCGTCGTGCTCGCCATCCACCCCATCACCCCGAAAGCAGACTGACCACATGGGACACAAGTTCGAGAACACCGACGAGTTCACCGTCGACGCCACGCCCGAGCAGGTGTGGGACGCCATCGCCACCGGGCCGGGCATCACGTCCTGGTTCATGGGCCGCAACGAGGTCTCCCCCGGGCCCGGCGGCAGCGTCAGCACCCTGTTCGGCCAGTACGCCCCGGTGCAGCCGATCACCGCGTGGGAGCCGGGAAAGCGGCTGGCCTACGGTGAGCAGCCCGACGAGGACGGCCGGTTCATCGCCTACGAGTTCCTCGTCGAGGGCCGCGACTCCGGCAGCACCGTCGTCCGGATGGTCACCTCCGGCTTCCTGCCCGGCGACGACTGGGCCGACGAGTTCGACATGATGTCCAAGGGCGGCGCGATGTTCTTCGCCACGCTGGCCACCTACCTGCGGCACTACGCGGGCCGCCGGGCCGCGGCGTTCACCGCGTTCGGCCCGCCGGCGCCCGACTGGGCCGCCACCCGCGACCGGCTGGCCACGGCACTCGGCCTGCCCGGCTGGCCCTCGGCGGGCGACGCGGTGCGCTTCGACGCCCCGGAAGGCCCGGTGGAGGGCACGGTCTACGCCGTCAACGACGACACCCTGGGCATCCGCACCCCGGACGCGATGTACCGGTTCATGAAGAGCTTCGGGCCGTCGATCCTGGCGATGCACCTGTTCTACACCGACGACCACGCCGGCGAGCCCGCCTGGCAGCAGTGGCTCACCACCCACCTGTCCTGAAGGAGACGCCCCGATGAAGACCACCACGTCCGCCGACGGCACGACGATCGCCTACGAGGTCACCGGCAGCGGCCCGCCGCTGGTCCTGGTGGACGGCGCGCTCTGCTACCGCGAGCAGGGCCCGGCCCGGGCACTGGCCAGGGAACTGGCCGGCCGGTTCACCGTCTACGCCTACGACAGACGCGGCCGCGGCGACAGCGGCACCGGCGAACTGACCGTGGAGCGTGAGGTCGAGGACCTGGAGGCCGTGGTCAAGGAAGCGGGTGGCGCGGTGTCGCTGTTCGGCTGTTCCTCCGGCGCGGTCCTGGCGCTGGAGGCCGCCGACCGCGGGGTGGCCGCCGACCGGCTGGCCCTGTACGAGGCGCCGTTCATCGTCGACGGCACCCACCCGCCCATGCCGGCCGGCTTCGTCGCCCGCGTCCGGTCCGAAGTGGACGCGGGCCGCGGCGGCGAGGCGGTGAAGATGTTCATGCGTTACGTCGGCGCGCCCGGCTTCTTCGTCGCGCTCATGCGGTTGTTCCCGGTGTGGCGCAAGCTCACCGCCGTCGCCCCGACACTGCTCGCCGACCTGGCGATGATCGAGCCGCACCAGAAGGGCGAGCCGCTGCCCGCGGGCCGGTGGAGCTCGGTCACCATGCCGGTGCTGGTGGCCGACGGCGGGAAGAGCCCGGAGTACATGCGCAACGCGCAGCGCGCCATCGCGGCCGTCCTGCCCGACGCGACGCATCGGACGGTGCCCGGCCAGACCCACATGGTGAAGGCGCCGGTACTGGCGCCGGTGGTCGCCGAGTTCCTGACGGCTTGATCTGTCGGTGGGGTGGCCTAGGCTCGGTCCATGACGACGAGCACGGTCGGCGAGGAGTTCCTGACCAGGGCGGATCCGTTCCGCGGTGAGCTGCTCGCGCACTGTTACCGGATGCTCGGATCGGTGCACGACGCCGAGGATCTGGTGCAGGAGACCTACGTGCGGGCGTGGCGGTCGTACGAGGCATTCGAGGGCCGGTCGTCACTGCGGACGTGGCTCTACCGCATTGCCACCAACGTGTGCCTGACCGCGCTGGAGAGCCGGGGCCGCCGCCCGCTGCCCTCCGGGCTGGGCGGCCCGTCCGAGCCGGGAATGCCGCTGGTCGAACAGCACGACGTCCCGTGGCTGGAGCCCGTACCGGACGCGCTGGTCGGCGACGCGGCCGACCCGGCCGCCGTGGTCACCGCGCGGGAGAGCGTCCGGCTGGCGCTGGTGGTGGCCTTGCAGCAGCTGCCGCCGAGGCAGCGGGCGGTGCTGATCCTGCGGGACGTGCTGGCCTGGCGGGCTGCCGAGGTCGCCGAGTTGCTGGAGACCACCGTCGCGTCGGTGAACAGCGCGCTGCAGCGGGCCAGGGGGCGGCTGGCCGAGCTGTCGGCCGCCGAGGACGGTGTGTCCGAACCGGACAGTCCGGAGCAGCGGGAGCTGCTGGACCGCTACGTCACGGCGATGGAGCGCAAGGACGTCGGCCGGATGGTCGCGTTGTTCACCGCCGACGCCGTCTGGGAGATGCCGCCGTTCACCGCCTGGTACTCCGGTCCGGAGCGGATCACCCGGCACCTGGAGGTCCAGTGCCCCGCCGGGCCGGACGACCAGCGGCTGCTGCCGGTCCGGGCCAACGGCCAGCCCGGGTTCGCGCTCTACCTGCGTGCGGCCGACGGTGTGTTCCGGCCGTTCACCCTGCAGGTGCTGACGGTCCGTGACGGCGTGATCGCCCGCGTGGTCAACTTCTTCGACCTGCGCCTGTTCAGCACGTTCGGCGTGCCCGACGCGCTGCCGCCCGGCACCCCCGCGCACGCCCCAAGCACGTGAAGGCCACCTCACCACCATCCGGACCACGGGCTACCCGCCCACGTGTCCGCGGCAAGCATGCCGTGAAGGGGGCACTCACGGCATCAGACGCCGTGAAGGCCCCCTTCACGGCATCGAGGAAGCCCGGCTAGGCACGCTTCGCGCGGCTGGGGGCGACGCGGGGCGGCTCGCCGGGCATCTTCGGGTACACCGGCGGCCAGGGGGCGTCCATCAGGCCGTCGGCCAGGTCCCGCTCCGACCACGCCAGCAGCGGGGCCAGCGACTGCGGCCGGTCCGCGTAGCCCGCCCACGGGTCACCGCGCTCGGCCAGCCGCGCCGGGACGGTCGACAGCGTCAGGTCGTCGGGCACGACGTCGGCCAGCTCGTCCCAGCCGATCGGCGTCGACACCTGCCCGCCCACCCTCGGCCGCACGCACCACGCGCCGAACACGGTCTTGTGCGGAGCGTTCTGGTTGAAGTCGACGAACACCCGCTCCCCGCGCTCCTCCTTCCACCACTTGGCCGTGATCAGGTCCGGATGCCTGCGCTCCAGCTCGCGCGCCAGCGCGACGGCCGCCGCCCGCACCTGGTAGCCGTCGGCGGGGACCACCGCGACGTAGACGTGCAGCCCGCGTGAGCCCGACGTCTTCAGGTGCGCCTCGATCCCGACCTCGGCCAGCAGCTGCCGGGTCAGCCCGGCGGCCTCGCGCACCTCGGCGAACCCGACGCCGGGCGACGGGTCGAGGTCGATCCGCAGCTCGTCGGTGACCTCGGGGCCGTGGTCGCGGAACGGCCACACGTGAAACCCCAGGCAACCGAGGTTGACCGCCCACAGCACGTGGGCGAGGTCGGCCGCGACCAGCGCGTCGCTGGTGGTGCCGTTGGGCGTGGCGACGACGCGGGTGGTCAGCCAGTCCGGGATGTCCTTCGGCACCCGCTTCTGGAACCACGACTTGCCGCCCGCCCCGCCCGGGTAACGCTCCAGCAGCAGCGGCCGGTCGCGCAGTGTGCCCAGCAGCGGCCCGGCGACGGCCTGGTAGTAGCGGACCAGGTCCAGCTTGGTCTCGCCGTTGCGGGGGAAATACACCTTGTCCGGATTGGACACCGTGACCTCGACGCCGTCGACGTCGAGTACCAGCTTCCCGGTCACCTGGCCTCCTCGGCGAGCAGCCCGGCCAGTTCGGCCGGGGCGACCTGTTCCAGCTGGGCGTAGGTACACGACTCCGGCGTACGGTCCGGGCGGAACCGCACCAGCCGCCCGCCGTGCCGGAACCGCCCGCCCTGGACGTGCTCGTAGCGCACCTCGGCGACCCACTCCGGCCGCACCGGCTCCCACTGCAGGCCCTTCTTCGGGTTCCACCGGCTCTGCCCGCCGGGCACCAGGCCCTCGTGCTCGGCGTGCGCGTCGGCCCAGGCCCGCCACGGATGCCCCTCCAGCGCGTTCTCCCGCAGCGGTGCCAGCTCGGTGACCAGCTCCCGCCGCCGCGCGGCGGTGAAGCTGCTGGCCACGCCGACGTGGTTGAGCGTGCCCGCGTCGTCGTACAACCCCAGCAGCAGCGACCCGATCCCGTTGCCGTCCACGTGCCAGCGGAACCCGGCCACCACGCAGTCGGCGGTCCGCCGGTGCTTGACCTTCCACATGGTCCGGCGGTCCTGCTCGTACGGCGCGTCACCGGGCTTGGCCATCACGCCGTCGAACCCGGCGCCCTCGAACCGGGTGAACCAGTCCTGCGCGCGGTCCGGGTCGCTGGTCATCGGTGTCAGGTGCAGCCGCGACGGCCGGTCGGCGCGGCCGGCGGCGACGGCCTGCTCCAGCAGCTCGCGCCGGGTGTCGAACGGCTCCCCGGTCAGGTCCCGGTCGCCGAGTGCGAGCAGGTCGAACGCCACGAAGCTGGCCGGTGTCTGCTCGGCCAGCAGCCGTACCCGCGACGCCGCGGGGTGCAGCCGCAGCTGCAGGGTCTCGAAGTCCAGCCCCTCGTCGGTGACCAGGATGACCTCGCCGTCCACGACGCAGCGTGGCGGCAGCGTCTCCCGCAGCAACTCGACCAGTTCGGGAAAGTACCGGGTGAGCGGCCGGTCGTGCCGGGAGCCGAGGACGACCTCGTCGCCGTCGCGGAACACGACGCAGCGGAAGCCGTCCCACTTCGGCTCGTAGCGCAGCCCGTCCGCCCGGGGCAGCTCGTGCACGGCCTTGGCCAGCATCGGCTTGACCGGCGGCATCAGTGGTAGATCCACGGCCAGATCCTAGCCCGGAAACGGGCTGTAGATTTCGTCCAGAATGTCCACCTAGGCTCCCCGCCGGGTACGGCAGGAGTTGCGGTGACGGGTTCGACGGTGGGCGTTCATGTCGCCCGGCTGGTGCACGAGCAGGTGCTGCTGGCCGGGATCGACAGGGCCGAGGTCGACCGGCTGCCCGGCATCGCCCCGTCCGCGCTGTCCGACGAGCTGGTCCGGGTGCCCACCGGCAGTGTCGCCCGGATGTGGGAACTGCTGGCCTGGGCCGCACCCGAGGCGGGAACCGGCCTGCGGATCGCGGACGAGGCGAGCCTCGGCGCGCTGGGAATCTGGGACTACCTGGCCGTCCACAGCCGCACCGTCGGCGAGGTGCTGCGCAACGCCCTGCGGCACCGCACCGTGGTCGCCGACCCGGACACGAACGTCGCGTACACCGTCAACGACGACGAGTCGGTCACCGTGCGCTGGCGCGGCGCCATCGAGTGGACCGACGCCGCCGCGCTCAACCACGAGTTCGTCCTCGGCCGCCTGCTCGGCTCGGCCCGGCACGCCGCCGCGGCGCCGCTGGTCCCGCTGCGGGTGAGCTTCACCCACCGGGCGCCGGAACACCACCGCAGGCTCACCGGGGAATGGAACGCCGCGGAACTGGAGTTCGACGCCCCGGACTGCTCCATCACGCTGTCGGCCGCCGACGCGGCGCTGGCCACACCGGGTGCCGACCTGCGGCTCGGCGAACTGCTGCGCGGCAGCATGGCCGTGATCGTGGCGAGCGCGCCGAGCACGGTGCTGCCGTGGCTGGACCGGTTCCGCGGCAGGCTCGCCGAGACGCCCGCCGTGTCACTGGACGCGATGGCCACGGCGATGGCGATGAGCGGGCGCACCCTGCAACGGCGCCTGGCCGAGGCGGGCACCAGCTGGCGCGAGGAGGCCGACCGGGTGCGCTACGAGCACGCGTTGCGACTGCTGCGTCACGACGAGCTGACGGTGCAGTCGGTCGCCACCCGGGTCGGCTTCACCGACGCCAGGGCACTGCGCAAGGCGTTCCGGCGCTGGGGCGGCACGGCTCCCGCCGCGGTGCGCGCGACCTTGGCGCGTGTGGACCGCACCGTGTCGCGTGTGGACCTCGGCGACGGCCGGCGCGCCTCATAACGTCGTCCCGTCCCTGTCTCTACGAGAAAAAGGCACGACATGACGAGCACAGTTCCCGAATCCGTGACCATCACGGTCAGCCGGACCTTCGACGCGGCAGCCGCCGACCTGTTCCGGCTGTGGACCGACCCGGCCAAGTTCGCCGGCTGGTTCGGCTCGGTACCCGAGCGCACGACGGTCGACGCCAAGGTCGGCGGCGACTGGAACGCGGTCATGATCTACGAAGGCAACGAGATGGTCTTCGGCGGCAGATTCCAGGAGATCGACGAGCCCAGCCGGCTGGTGCTGACCTTCGGCGACGACCCGTCGTCCGAGGGCTCGCCGCTGACCGTCGAGCTGGCCGAGGCCGCCGGGAAGACGACGCTGACCGTCACCCAGGTCGGCCCGCTGCCGGAGGATCAGATCGAGCCGGCCACCGAGGGCTGGAACCACTTCCTGGAGGCCATGGAGTCGCAGGTCTAGCACCGTGCCGGGTGCCCGCCGTGGGCGGGCACCCGGCGACGGCTCACCCCCTCGGCATCGGTGCGCCGGTCTCCAGCAGGGTCTTGATATCGCTGAGGATGCGAGCCCAGCCGCCGCCCGCGCCCTCGCTCTCCATCGCACCACTGACCACCTTCGCCAGCTCCGGAGCGCCGTCCAGCTCGTGGGTGACGGTCAGTTTCACCACACCGTCTCCCGCGGGCTCGACCTCGTAGGTGAGCTTGGTGAAGCCCTCGGCGGCGAGATCGTCGTCCATGAGCATGCGCCAGGTCTGCACGAGTCTGCGCGGTGGATCGACCTCGAGGATCTCCCCGTCCGCACAGACGTCCGGCGCGCCGTGCTCCTTCAGTTCCTGGCTGGCCAGCCCGCGGAACGCACCCCCGGGCCGCAGGTCGTAGTCGAGGGTTCCCTTGAGGTCGGCCAGTGCCGACACCTGTCGTTCGGTGTACTTGTCGATCCACCGGTCGTGGACCAGCCGGATGGGTACGGCGTTGAGGTAGTGCAACTTCTCCCGCCCGGAACGCCGGGCGATGACGAGTCCGGCGTCCTCGAGCACCTTGAGGTGCTTCATCACGCCGAACCGTGTCATCTCCAGCTCCGACTCCAGCTCCGTGAGGGTGCGCCCCTCGCGGGCGAAGAGCAGGTCGAGCAGGAAGCGCCGGCTCGGGTCGGCCAGCGCCTTGAACACCCGGTCGTCGCTCACCAGGCCAACATAGGTGACCAAAAGGTCACATGTCAACCCTGCCTCACCGTGCTAACTTCAGTAACCGTTACTTCAGGTAACACTTAAAGGAGGCGGCGATGCCCAGCGACGAACTGCGCGGCCCCGACGAGGTGGCGCTGCACGCCCGCGACGTCCGGTTCGACTGGTCGGAACTGCCCATGCACTGGGTGCCCGGCGAGCCGTTCGCCACCCACCTGATCAACGTCCTGCACCTGCTGCTACCTGAGGGCGAGGAGTGGTTCGTCCGTGTGTTCGGCCAGGCCGTGCCGCTGATCAAGGACGACAAGCTGCGCGAGGACGTGCTGGGGTTCATCGGCCAGGAGGCCATGCACGCCAAGTCCCACCAGGGCGTGCTCGACCACTTCGACGCACACGGCCTGGACACCCGGCCCTACGTGCGGCAGCTGGAGCACCTGTTCGGCAGGGTGCTCGGCGACCGCGACGAACCCGACGAGCGGCGCCGGGAGGAGTGGCTGGTGGAGCGGGTCGCGCTGGTGGCCGGCGTCGAGCACATCACCGCGTTCCTCGGCCAGTGGATCCTCGACGCGAAGGCGCTGGACGCCGCCGGTGCCGACCCGACGATGCTGGACCTGCTGCGCTGGCACGGTTCGGAGGAGGTCGAGCACCGCTCGGTGGCGTTCGACCTCTACCAGCACCTCGACGGCCGTTACCTGCGCCGCATCCGGCTGTTCGCCGTCGCCGCGCCGTTCTTCCTGTGGCTGTGGATCCGGGGCGTCAAGTACCTGATGGCCAGCGACCCGTCGCTGCGCGGGGCGAAGCCGCGCTGGCGGGACCTGCGGCGCAGTGCCCGCCGTGGTCTCGTGCCCGGCTTCTGGCAGGTGCTGCGGCTGCTCGCGCCCTACTTCCGCCGCGGCTACCACCCCTCGCACCACGGGTCGACCGAGCAGGCGGTGGCCTACCTGGCCAGCTCGCCCGCCGCGCGGGCCGCCGAGCAGTGACCACGCCGTTCCTGCGCACCCTGGAACGTGCCGCGGCGCTGTTCGAACTGCTGTCACGGCTGGACCGGGGCCGCCCGCCGGTGACGCCGGTGGACCGGACGCTGCGGCTCGTGGTGCGACGCGCCGACGTCGTCGCGGCCGACGTGCTGGCGCTGACGCTGGCCGCGGCCGACGGCACCGCGCTGCCGCCGTGGCATCCGGGCTGTCACCTCGATCTGGTGCTGGCCTCGGGCCGGGTGCGGCAGTACTCGCTGTGCGGCGATCCCGCCGACCGGTGGCGGTACCGGATCGCCGTACGCCGCGTCCCCGGCGGTGCCGGTGGCTCGGCCGAGGTGCACGAGACGCTGCGGGCGGGGTCCCGGGTCGACGCACGCGGGCCACGCAACGCCTTCCCGTTCATCCCGGCACCGGCGTACCTGTTCGTCGCGGGCGGCATCGGCATCACCCCGATCCTGCCGATGGTGCGGGCCGCGGCCCGGGCGGGCGTGGACTGGCGCCTTGTCTACTGTGGACGGTCCAGGGAGTCGATGCCGTTCCTGGACGAGCTGGACGGCGACCGGGTGTGGGTGCGCCCGGACACCGAGTACGGCATCCCGGCGTCCGGAGCCGAACTGCTGGAGCGGGCGCCACGGGGCGCGCGGGTGTACTGCTGCGGGCCGCCGCCGATGGTCACCGGGGTCCGCCTGGACCTGCCCGCCCACGTGGCCGGGCTGCACTCCGAACGGTTCTCCGCTCCCCCGGTGGTCGGCGGCAGGCCGTTCGACCTGCGGCTGGCCCGCAGCGGCCGGACACTGCGGGTGCCGGCCGACCGCACCGTGCTGGACGTGGTGCGTGAGGCCGAGCCGGGGGTGGCCTACTCGTGCAGGCAGGGCTTCTGCGGCACCTGCCGTACCGGGGTGCTGGCGGGCGAGGTCGAGCACCGGGACCGGTCGCTGACCCCGGCCGAACGCGCGGGCGAGATGGCGATCTGCGTCTCCCGCGCCGCGGGCGGCACCCTGACGCTGGACCTGTAGCGGTGCTACCGGCGGGGCTGGCCGTAACCGCGCAGGCGGTCCACCACGTGCTCGATCTCCTCGCCGGGCAGCAGCGCCGGGTCCCCGGCGGCGCGGGCGGTCAGCCACACCCGGCACACCCACTCCAGCTGCTCGGCCCGCGAGTAGGCGGCGGCGAGATCAGCGCCGTAGGTGACGGTGCCGTGGTTGGCCAGCAGGCAGCCACGGCGCCCCTCCAGCGCGGCCAGCATCGACTCGGCCAGCTCCGCGGTCCCGTAGGTGGCGTAGCGGGCCACCCGCGCGCTCGGCCCGATGGCCGCGACCATGTAGTGGATCGGCGGCACCTCCTCGGCCAGTGCCGACACGGCCGTGGCATGGGTGGAGTGGGTGTGCACCACGGCACCGACCGGCGCTCCGTCGGGATCGGCCGCCCGGGTGTAGACCGCCAGGTGCATCGGCAGCTCGCTGGTCGGCCGTAGTTCGCCGTCTGCCACGTCGCCGGCCAGGTCGACGACCGGGACGTCGGCGGGCTCCAGCCGCGCGTAGTCCACGCCGGTCGGCGTCACGGCGACGAGGTCGCCCGAGCGCACCGAGATGTTGCCCGACGTGCCCACCACCAGCCCGTCCGCGGACAACCTGCGCGCGTACTCGCAGACGTCCGCGCGCTCATGTGCCAATAGCATTAGATCCTCCACAGTGGACGGGCGCCGTCCAGTGCCGCCAGGTAGTCGCGGTAGCCGCGCTCGTAGGTCTCCGCGTTGTCCGGCCGGACGGCCACCGTGTGCGCCCCCCGCGCCCACACCTCGGCGTCGAACGGCTCGCCCAGCGCCGCGCCCGCGGTGAACACCGCACCCCGCGCGCCGACCCCGGGGTCGCCGGGGATGACGATCCCGGTACCCAGCACGTCGGCGAAGATCCGCGTCCACTCCGCCGAGCGCACCCCGCCACCGCAGGCGTACAGCCTGCCCGACAGCCCGGCCGAGGCGAAGCAGTGCCGGGCCGCGTAGGCGACCGACTCGCACAGCGCCCGCACCAGGTCGGCCCGCGTGGTCTCCAGGCTGAGACCGGCGAACTGCGCCCGCGCACCGGCGTCGACGAACGGCGCCCGCTCCCCCGACGCGGACAGGAACGGCAGCGCCCGCACCCCGTTCGCGCCGGGCGGGCTCTGCGTCAGCAGCTCGCCGATCTGCTCGACCCGGATGCCCAGCAGGCCGCACACCCAGTCGATCCCGGCCGTGCCGACCATGGCGGGCATGGCCCGCAGGTAGTCCTCCGGCGACGGGGTGGCCAGGAACATCCCGGCGGGCTCGCCGTCGCGGTCCCAGCTGACGTCGCGGGTCAGCACCTGGCAGGCCAGCGTGGTGCCCGCGGTGAGGATGCCGTCGCCGGGCTCGCGGACCCCGGCGCCGATGGCGCTGGCGGGCAGGTCGAACGGGCCGGCCGTCACCGGCAGCCCCTCCGGAAGGCCCAGCAGCGCGGCACCCGCGGCGTTCAGCCGGAACACCGCGCCCGCCGGTGCGGGCTCGGCGAGCAGGCCACGCCGGTGGCCCAGCCCGCACGCCTCGATGGCGGCGGCCGAGTAGGTCCGGGTCACCGGGTCGAGGAAGGGCAGCGACGCGTCGGAGACGTCCACGGTGATCTCGCCGGTGAGCCGCTGCAGCACCGCGTCGACGCAGTAACCGGCGACGACGGCCCGGTCCAGCGACTCCGGCTCGTGTTCGTCCAAATAGGACAGCAGCGCGGCGTGGCAGCCGGGGAAGATGCCCGACCCGGTGTGCCGGAACACCTCCTGCGACACCCCGCTGGCCTGCCATTTCGCCACCACCGAGTTGGCCCGTCCGTCCAGCCAGGACAGTGCGGGGCGCACGGCGGCGCCGCCGGCGTCGCGCAGCCACAGGCCGTCGCCCTGCCCGGTCAGCGCCAGCGCGGCGACCGGCTCGTCCAGCCGGGCCGCGACCTCGCGCACCACGGTGACGACGGTGCCGATCACCTGGTCCAGGTCCTGCTCCACCCGCCCGCCGGGCAGGTGGTGCACCGTCGACGGCGTGCACGCGTCGGCGATCGACACGCCCGCGTCGTCGAACACGACCGCCTTGGTCAGCGAGGTGCCGATGTCGACACCGATGATCCGGCCGGCCATGGCGGTCAGCCCAGCACCGCGGGGTTGGCCACGTGGGCCTGCGGTTCGCCGCGGACGTAGCGGCCGACCTCGGCGGCGACGATCCGCGCCGCCCGCTGCGCGGTCTGCCTGCTGGCGCCGGCCAGGTGCGGGGTGGCGATGACGTTCGGCACGTCCCGCAGCGCCCAGTCCGCCGGGGGCGGCTCGACGTCGTAGACGTCCAGTGCCAGCGCGCCCAGGCGGCCCGACCGCAGCAGGTCCGGCAGCGGCGCGTAGTCCAGCAGCCCGCCGCGGGCGGTGTTGACCAGCACCGCGCCGTGCGGCAGCAGCTCCAGCTTCGCCGCGTCGATCAGGTGCCTGGTCTCCTCGGTCAGCCGCGCGTGCAGGCTCACCACCGCGCTGCCGCGCAGCAGCTCGTCCAGCTCCACCAGGCGCGCGCCGTCCGCGGTGACCGCCGCGGGGTCGGCGTAGGGGTCGGCGACCAGCACCCGCGCGCCGAACGCGACCAGCACCCTGGCCACCCGTGCGCCGATGGCGCCGTAGCCGACCAGGCCGACGGTGGTGCCGTCCAGTTCCACCCCTGCCTGGTCGTAGGCGTAGTAGTCGCCGCGCCAGGTGCCCGCCAGCAACTCGGCCGACGACGTGGCGATCCGCCGCATCGCGGCCAGGATCATGCCGACGGCGAACTCCGCGGCGGCACCGGCGTTGCGGCCCGGCGCGTAGGTCACGGTGACCCCGGCCTCGGTGGCGGCCTCCAGGTCGACGTTCACCGGCCCGCCCCGGCACACCGACACCAGCCGCAGGTCCGGCGCGGCCGCGAACACGGCCTTGGTGAACGGCGCCATCTGCGTGACCGCGACCTCGGCGCCGGCCAGCGCGGCGATCACGTCGGCCTCGGTGCCGCTGGCCTCGACCACACCGCCGACCGGCCCGAACGGCACGACCGGCCACGGCAGCGACAGCTCGGCGAACTCGTGCCCGCCGCCTGCCTCCGCCCGTACCGCCTCGGTCAGCAGTCCGGTGCCGACGAACTCGTCTCCCGCAGCCAGGATCCGCACGGTTCCTCCTCGAACCAGTATCTGTGTCCAGTTTGCGTCAGGCGCCGTGCGCCCGCTCGTACTCGGTGATCCGCGCGACCTTGGTCGCGCTGGCCGACTCGGGGTCGAACCGGTAGTCCAGCCACTCCCCGACGATCTTCTTGGCCAGCTCGGCGCCGATCACCCTGGCGCCGAAGGTGATGATCTGGCAGTCGTTCGACTTCACCGACCGCTCGGCCGAGTAGGAGTCGTGCACGACGGCCGCCCGCACACCGGGCACCTTGTTGGCCGAGATGGCCACGCCGATGCCGGTACCGCAGACCAGCACGCCCCGGTCGGCCTCGCCACGCGCGACCGTCTCGGCCGCGGCCAGCCCGAGGTCGGGGTAGGGCCGCTCGTCGGAGGCGTCGGGCACGCCGAGGTCGGTCACCTCGGCGACCCTGGCGTCGGCCCGCAGCAGGTCCCGTAGCTGGTTCTTCAGTTCCACACCGGCGTTGTCGGCGGCGACGACGATCCTCATACGGTTTCCTTCTCGTTGAGCGCGGCTGCGACGGCGGTGACCAGCAAGGCGAACGACGTCGCGCCGGGGTCGGGGTGGCCGAGGCTGCGCCGCGCCAGGCGGGCGGCGCGGCCGCGGGCGGGCAGCAGGTCGGCGGTGGCGGCCGCGGCGGCGGTGGCCCGCTCGGCCGCGGCCGTCCAGGCGGCCGCCGGATCGGCACCGGCGGTCACCTGGTCGCGCAGGGTGTCGGCGAACGGGCCGATCGCGTCGAGCATCGTCTTGTCCCCCGGCTGGGCACCGCCCAGCTCGACGAACGCGGCCACCGCGCCGTCGACGGCGGCGGTCAGGCTCTGCGCGGTGATGCCGTCACGCAGGCCGGCGCCGGTCTCGGCGAGCAGTACGCCGTAGAGGGCACCGGACGCGCCACCGGCGGCGTCGGCGAACGCCGTTCCCGCGGCGAGCAGCCCGCCGGGCACCGTGTCGCCCGCCTCGGCCGAGCGGGCGGCGGCGACGGCGGCCCGCATGCCGCGGGTCATGCCCAGTCCGTGGTCGCCGTCGGCGGCGACCGCGTCCAGCCTGCCCAGCTCGTCCTCGTTCGCCTCGATGACCTCCAGCGCGGCGGTGAGCGCCCGGTCGACCAGCCGCGGTCCCGCCGGCCCGTCCGGCCGCGCCAGCGTGTCGTCCACTGTGGACTCCAGCGCCACGGGCGCGAGCACGGCGCCGGTGCTGCGGTAGCCGGGGCTGTCGCACGGCGCGGCGTAGAGCCCGGCCAGCTCGTCGTCGAGCACCATGACCGACAGCGACATGCCCGCCATGTCCAGCGACGTCACGAACTCGCCGACCTGGGTGTCGACGACCTCCAGCCCGGCCGCTCCGAGCCGGGAGTGAATGCGGCCGTAGGCGGTGAACATCTCCTCGTACTTGGTGCGGCCCAGCCCGTTGACCAGCACCGCGACCCGGCCCTGCCCGGGCAGTTCGGGCAGCAGCCCGTCCACCAGCTCGTCGGCCAGCGCGGTGGCGTCCAGCCTGCCGACCGTGCGGACGCCGGGCTCGCCGTGGATGCCGAGGCCCAGCTCCATCTTGTCGCCGTCGACGGTGAACAGCGGCGCGTCGGCGCCGGGCAGGGTGCAGCCGCCGAAGGCGACGCCGAACGTGCGGACCGCGGCGTTGGCACGCATCGCGGCGGCGTACACGCCGTCCAGGTCGTCCCCACGCTCGGCGGCGGCACCGGCGATCTTGAACACCAGGAAGTCGCCCGCGACGCCGCGGCGGCGCGCCGTGTCACCGGCCGGGCCGCTGGCGACGTCGTCGGTGACCAGGATGGTGCGGCTGTCGATGCCCTCGGCGGCCAGGCGGCGGGCGGCGAGTCCGAAGTGGAGCACGTCGCCCTGGTAGTTGCCGTAGCCGAAGAGCACACCCGCGCCGCCGTCGGCGGCCCGCGCGGTGCGGTAGACCTGCTCGGCGCTGGGGCTGGTGAACACGTCGCCGACCACGGCGGCGTCGGCGAGGCCGGGGCCGACCAGCCCGGCGAAGGCCGGGTAGTGCCCGCACCCGCCGCCGATGACGACGGCGACCTTGCCCTGCCGCGGCACGTGCCTGCCCACGACGCCGTAGGCGCCGGGCACCTTGCGGACGTGCCTGCCGTAGGCGGTGACGTAGCCGTCGACCCAGTCGCGTTTGAACGTGGCCGCCGTTCCGAGGGTGGTCATCGCCGCGCCACCGCCTCCCCGGCGAGGTAGGCCAGCAGCGTGGCGCGGACCTCGTCGTTGTCGGCGGCCACGACCGTGGCCAGGGCCAGCGCGTCGGGCTTGGGCGGGTAGGCGGGGTTGGGCAGCGCGACGACGGTCAGCCCGGCAGCGGCGGCGGCGCGGATGCCGTTGCTGGAGTCCTCGACGCCGAGGCACTCCGAGCCCGCCCGGCCGAGGCGGCTCGCCGCCTCCAGGTAGACGTCGGGGCTGGGCTTGCCGCGGGCCACCTCGGCACTGCTGACCGTCGCGGTGAACTCCCCGGTCAGCCCGTGCGTGCGCAGGACGGCGTCGATGACCCGGCGGGCCGCCGAGGAGGCCAGTGCGACCGGGGCGGTGGCGGCGACGTCGCGCACCATGGCGTCCGCACCGGGCAGCAGCGGTGCCCGGCCGGCCTCGATGGCGGCGATCATGCCGTCGACGACGGCATGCTCCACCTGCTCGGCGGTCTCGTCGGTGCCGCTGCGGGTGGCGAGGTAGGCCGCCCACTCCGGGGCGCTCATGCCCTGCACGGTGCCGGTGTCCTCGGCGGTCCACTCGACGCCGTACCGGGCGGCGTAGGCCACCCAGTTCTCCTCCCAGAGGTGTTCACTCTCGACCAGGACACCGTCCAGGTCGAACACGACAGCGGCGAGCGCCATGGAGAACTCCTTTCACATCGTGCATGTTAAATTAACATCCGATTTGCGATATGTCATCACCCCACGACGAGAGGAACCGCGATGGGCACCCGGCTCCTGCTGACCCGGCACGGGCAGACGGTCTGGCACGCGGAGAACCGCTACGCGGGCAGCAGTGAGGTCGCACTGACCCCCGAGGGCCACGAGCAGGCCCGGCGGCTGGGCGAGGCGGTGGCCACGCTGCCGGTGACGGCGCTCTACTGCTCCCCGCAGGAACGGGCGCGGATCACCGCGGCCCCGGCGGCGAAGACGCTGGGGCTGGAGCCGGTGATCGTCGACGACCTGCGGGAAGTCCACTTCGGCGTGATGGAGGGCCGCACGCTGGACGAGCTGCGGGCCGACGATCCGGAGGCCGCGCGGCGGTTCGTCGCCGATCCGGTGACCGGCACGTTCCCCGGTGCCGAGCCCGCCGCGGAGGCGGCCCGGCGCGGTGCCGCGGCACTGACCGCGATCGCCGGGCGGGAGGACGGGCCGGTGCTGGTCGTCGCGCACAACACGCTGCTGCGGCTGAGCCTGTGCGCGCTGCTCGGCATCCCCCTGCGCGACTACCGCACGGTGCTGCCCGGGCTGCGCAACGCCGCGTGCACCGAGCTGGAGTTTCGCGGGGGGCGCGCCGGGCTGCTGCGCCTCAACGCCGGGTGGGACGTCGGATAATGGGCCGATGAGCGAGCACGCCCGGTCGCGCACCGCACGCCAGCAGCTGATCGCCGAGCACGTGATGAAGCACGGCTCGGCGTCGCAGGCCGAGCTGGTCGAGCTGACCGGCGTCAGCCACATGACCGTGCACCGCGACGTCGACGAGCTGGTCCGGCGGGGCCTGCTGCGCAAGTTCCGCGGTGGCGTGTCCGCGCAGCCGTCGTCGGTGTTCGAGAGCAACGCCGAGTACCGGCTGGCCGCCAACACCGAGGCCAAGCAGGCCATCGCCCGGCAGACCCTGCGCCACATCGAGCCCGGCATGTCGGTGCTGCTGGACGACTCCACCACGGCGCTGGCCGTCGCGGCGCTGCTGCCGGAGGTCGGGCAGCTGACCGTGGCCACCAACTACCTGCGCGCCCTGCAGGAACTGAAGACCAGCGACGACCTGCGGCTGATCTGCCTGGGCGGGGATTACTCGGCCACGCACGACTCGTTCCTCGGCATGGCCTGCCTGGAGGCCGTCGAGCGGCTCACCGTCGACGTGGCGCTGGTGTCGACCTCGGCGATGACCACGGAGATGACCTACCACCAGGAGCCGGAGATCGTCATGGTCAAGCGGGCCATGCTGGCCAGCGCCCGCACCCGGCTGCTGCTGATGGACCACAGCAAGCTGCCGCGCACGGCACTGCACCGGCTGGCGCCGGTCGCCGACTTCGACCGGCTGATCGTCGACGCCGGCACCGAGCCGTCGCTGGTCGAGGACCTGCGCGGGCACACCAAGGTCGACGTGGCCGGCACCGCTTCCTGACGCTCCCCCGGCCCGCGCGCGAAGGCCACCTTCAGCACGTGAGACGTCAGGGGCCCGGCAAAGTCGGGTGGTCCGGAGCGCGTCATTCGCGTTCCGGAAGGCGAGACTCGCGTTCCGGCCCGGCAGGGCCGCGCGAGCGGCCCGTTCGGCCAGGCGAGAACAGGGTTGGGTCTCGCGATCTGGAACTGGCATACCGGCCAGTGGGACCAGGCAGGCGGGAACGTGCAACTCGCGGGTCCGGAACGGACGACTCGCGCGTGAGAACGTACGACTCGCGCGAGTGGACCGTTCACGCGGGCGACCGGCACCAGGTGAGAACCCGGTCCACATGGTGAGTTCTGCGCTCACGCACGCGAGTTCTGCGTTCCGGCCCGCGAGTTCTGCGTTCAGGGCCACCCACCTGGCCCTGCCGCATCCCGGACTTTGCCGGGGCCCTGACGTGAGACGTGGTGAAGGTGGCCTTCACGTGCTTGGGGGACCACCGCAGCGCGCCGAGAAAAAGTTGAAATCACATCTTGCGTGTTAACTTAACGTCGCTCATGATGCTTCGGTAACACATCATGGAGGCATTCATGGATCAGGCAACATCGAGGTTGTCCCGCCTGCTGACCCGCTGGGGGCTGCCCGCCCCGCTGTTCCTCGGCTACGTCGGCCTGCTGCTGTTCATGATCGGCGACGGCGTCGAGTCGGGCTTCATCGCGCCGTACATGGCCGCGAACGGCGCCGGCGACGACATCAGGGCGTCCTACATCATCACCGTCTACGGCGTCGCGGTGATGCTGGCGTCCTGGCTGTCCGGCGCGCTGTCCGAACTGTGGGGCCCGCGCCGGGTGATGCTGGCGGGCCTGGTCATCTGGCTCGTGTTCGACGTGCTGTTCCTGCTGTCGGCCGCCGGCGGCAACTACACGCTGATGCTGGTGTCCTACGGCCTGCGCGGCTTCGGCTACCCGATGTTCGCCTTCGGCTTCCTGGTGTGGATCACCGCCGTCGCGCCGGTCGCCCGGCTGGGCGCCGCCGTCGGCTGGTTCTACTTCGCCTTCACCGGCGGCCTGCCCACCCTCGGCTCGTTGGTCGCCAGCTTCACCAACCCCATCCTCGGCCACTACGGCACGCTGTGGCTCTCGGTCGGCATCCTCGCCCTGGGCGGCCTGGTCTGCCTGCTCGGCGTGCGCGAGCGCACTGGGTACCAGCGCCTGGCGCCGCCGGAGGTCAAGCCGGTGCAGAGCCTGGTGTCCAGCCTGTCGATCGCCTGGCGCAAGCCACGCATCGGCGTCGGCATGATCGTGCGGGTCATCAACACCGCGCCCGAGTTCGGCATGCTGGTGTTCTTCCCGACGATCTTCATCAGCCAGATCGGATTCGGCGAGAGCCGCTGGCTGCTGCTGGTGTCGGTCATCTACGGCACCAACATCTTCTTCAACCTGATCTTCGGCGTGCTCAGCGACCGGATCGGCTGGCAGCGCACGATCTTCTGGTTCGGAGCCATCGGCTGCGCGATCTCCATCCTGCTGCTGTACTTCGTCCCGCTGGCGCTGGGCGCGGACTACTACTGGGTCGCGCTGCTCGTCGGCGCGCTCTACGGCGCGACGCTGGCCGGGTTCGTCCCGATCTCGGCGCTGCTGCCGTCGCTGTCGCCGGAGCACAAGGGAGGCGCGATGGCCCTGCTGAACTTCGGCGCAGGCGCGGCGGCGTTCGTCGGGCCCGCGATCGTCAGCCTGTTCCTCGGCCCGGTGGGCGCCGCCGGCGTGGTGATCATCTTCGCCGCGCTGTACGTGGTGGCCGCCGTGCTCACCCGGTTCCTCACCCTGCCCGAGGAGACCGAGCGCGCCATCGCCGAGGACGCGAGCCTGCAGGAGGTCAGCACCAGGTGAGCACACTCACCGTCGGCCTGGACGTGGCGACCGCGGGGGTCCGTGCCCTCGCGGTCGCCGCGGACGGCCGTGTCGTGGCATCGGCGTCGGCGGACCTGCCCGCGCCGCGGCGCACCGCCGCCGGGCACAGCGAGCAGGACGCGACCACCTGGTGGCCTGCCGCGTGCCGGGTGCTGCGGGAGGTGACCGCCGCGGTCGCCGAGCCGGTCGGCGCGGTGGCCGTCGCGGCGACGTCCGGCACGATCGTCGCGGTCGACTCCGCGGGCGAGCCGCTGGGCCCGGCGCTGATGTACGACGACCGGCGCGGCGCCGCGTACAACGCCGCGGCGGGCCGGGCCGGGGCGAAGCGGTGGGCCGAGCTGGGCCTGACGGTGTCCGCCACGGCCGCGCTCGGCCGCATCGCCTGGCTGCGTGAGCACGTGCCCGGCGCCGCCGGGGTACGGCACACACCCGAGATCATCGGCGCGAAGCTGACCGGCGGCCCGGTCGCCGCCGACTGGTCACACGCGCTGAAGAGCGGCTACGACCCGCTCACCGGGCAGTGGCCCGGCGAGGTCTTCGACGAGCTGGGCGTCCCGGCGCACTGGCTGCCCGAGGTGGCCGCCCCGGCGACGGTCCTGGGCACCGTCGCCGCCGCCGAGACCGGGCTGCCCGAGGGGTGCGCGGTCGTCGCGGGCATGACCGACGGCTGCGCGGGACAGATCGCGGCCGGCGCGGTGTCGCCCGGGCAGTTCGTCGGCATCCTGGGCACCACCTACGTGCTCAAGGGCGTCACCGAACGGCTGGTGCCCGATCCCACCGGCGCCGTCTACAGCCACCGGCACCCGGACGGCTGGTGGCTGCCCGGCGGCGCGTCCAGCACCGGCGGCGAGTCGGTGGCGGGTACCCCCGGCCTGGCCGGGCTCGACGCGGCGGCGGCCGCCCGCGGCCCGGCCGACGTCGTGGCCTACCCGTTGCGGCGCACCGGGGAGCGTTTCCCGTTCGCCAGCCCGGGCGCCGCCGGTTTCGTCGCGGGCGAGCCCGCCGACGAGGTGGAACTGCACCGCGCCCGCCTGGAGGGCGTGGCGTTCGTCGAACGGCTGGCGCTGGATCACCTGCGACGGCTGGGAATCACCGTCACCGAGCCGCTGTTCGCCGCGGGCGGCGGCAGCAGGAGTCCACTGTGGACCCGGATCCGGGCGACAGTGACCGGGCTGGGCATCCGGGTGTCGCCACACGCCGAGACCGGCTACGGCGCAGCACTGCTGGCCGCGGGCGGGCTGCTGCCGGGGGGCGTGACCGAGGCCTGCGCCCGCGCGGACACCACGGCGACCCTCGTCGAACCGGACCCGGCCGAGCGGGACCGGCTGACCGCGTCCTACCACCGGTTCTGCCGCGAACTGCGTGCCCGCGGCTACATCGACGACGAGCTGTACGAGGTCGCCACCGGTCACTGACCGGGTGCCCGCAGGTTGCACTTCTCGATCGCGTGCTGGGTGATCGCGGTGCCTGCCTCGCCGTTCTTCCTGACGTCGTCAGGGGTGACCTTCGAGATGTCGCCACCCGAGGCCTTCACCCGTTCCGTGTAGCCGACCAGGAAGTCCCAGTGGCCCCGCAGTTCTTCCGGCGCCATGTCCGCCATCTGCCTGGCCTTCGCCGCCCACGCCTCGTACCGCGCGGGGTCGGTGGCGCCGCCCATCGCCCCGGCCATCGTCTGGAAATAGCCCTGGAGGTTGGCGCAGTAGTCCCCGCCCGGCGCGTTGCCACCGGGCTTGTCCGGCTCACCCGAACACCCGGACAGCCCGATCACGATGGCGACGACAACGCTGGTCCGCTTCACGGTTCCTCCTGAGCCGGATGCGGCAGAGTCTAGGCCGTCAGCGCCGTCCTGCGCCGCTCGACGGCCTCGCGGATGGCGTCGGCGGCGGCACGCGGCTCGTCGGCGCGGAACCGCAGCACCCGCACGAGCAACGGCTCCCCGTTCGAGCGCGTCGTGGACACCGGATCGGAAAGTTCCAGCGTGAGGTCGGTCTGGTTGCCCTGCACGAGGCAGAGTTCGTCGCCGCGGACCTGGTAGGTGCTCGTGCCGTCGTGGTGCTTCAGCTCCGCGCGGACGGAAACCACCAGCTCCAGCGGGACGTCGACGTGGATCATCGGGCCGCTGCGCACCACCAGCGTGTCCGCACGCAGGACGTGCGGCCGCACCTTCAGGCTGGCGATCGCGGCGAGGACCTGCACGACCGCGATCCCGTCCAGGACGTGGATCCACCACCAGGGCAGCAGGAACCCGACGACGGTGGTCTCCACGACGATGACACCCAGCAGGGCGAACATGATCGGTGCCTGCTCGCTGGCGTAGCCGAACGCCCGGTCGCCGGGACCGACCCCGTGGTCGCGCCGCCTGATCCAGTGCCAGAGGCTGATCGCGTCCTGCTTCTGGTGCCGCACCACGTGCCCCAGCAGCCTCCCCATGTCCCCACGTTACCGGCTCTCCCGCCGCCGGGGGAGGCGATTCCCCCTCGGGAACCAGGCGCGGGCCACCGGTGTCCCGGCACGGTCGGGTCGTGACCTCCCTGACGACACAGCTGGCCGCATCACCGTTCACCGCCGAACTCGACGCCCGGCTCGCCGCCGTGGAGACGTCACTGCGTGACGTCCTGCGTCATCCCGGCTCGGCGTTTCTCACGCAGGCCGCCGGGCACCTGATCAACGCGGGCGGCAAACGCTTGCGGCCGACCGTGGCGCTGCTGGGCGCCGCGTTCGGCCCCGAACCGGACGGGGACGCCGTGGTGACCGCGGCGACGGTGGTGGAGCTGGTGCACGTGGCCACGCTGTACCACGACGACGTCATGGACGAGGCACGCCTGCGGCACGGGGTACCCAGCGCCAACGTCAGCTGGGGCAACCGGACCGCCGTGCTGCTGGGCGACTACCTGCTGGCCAAGGCGGCCGAACTCGGCGCGGGCCTGGGCGAGCAGGCCCTGCGGCTGCAGGTGCTGACGCTGTCCCGGCTGGTCCGCGGGCAGGTGCTGGAGACCGTCGGGCCGCGCCGGACGGTGGTGGCACCGGCGGAGTGCCTGGCGGTGCTGGCCGACAAGTCCGCGTCGCTGATCGCGATGGCCGCGCGGCTGGGCGCGATGGTGGCCGGCGCGCCCGCGTGGGTCGCCGGCACGCTGGGCGAGTACGGCGAGCTGCTCGGGCTGGCGTTCCAGATCCACGACGACGTGCTGGACGTCTGCGCTCCCACGGCGACGCTGGGCAAGCAGGCCGGAACCGACCTTCGCGAGGGTGTGGTGACCCTGCCGGTGCTCTACGCGCTCGAACGCGACGACCGGCTGCGCGGCCTGGTCACCGGCGGCTCACTCGACGACCCGCAGTCCCTGGCCGAGGCGCTGGCGCGGGTGCGGGCGTCGGACGGCCCGGCGCGGGCCGCCGCCGAGGCGGCGGGCTACGCCGGGCGGGCCCGGCGGCTGGCGGAGAGCCTGCCCGCACATCCCGCCCGGGACGTGCTGTGCCGGCTGAGCGAGTTCGTGGTCAGTCGCTCTCACTGAGGTTTTCCGGCAGGAACCGCAGGATCCCCAGCATGGCCTGCTCGTCGACCGCCGCGGGGTCGGCTTCCTCGCAGGCACGCAGCCGGGCGAGCAGTCCGGCGGTGTCGATCCCGGTGCCGATCAGCACGAGCTGGGTCCCGGGCAGCCCGGCACCCCGGTCCAGCCGCAGGAACGAGCCGACGGTGTGCAGGGTGTACCGCAGGCCGCCGCCGGGCTGTCCGAAGTGGACGAACCCCTTGACCCGGTACAGTCCGGCCGGCCGGTCGGCGAGGAAACGCTGGAACCGCCGGGGATGCAGCGGGACCCCGGTGGTGAACTCGACCGTGTCGTAGGCGGCGTGGGCGTGTCCGGCGTGGTCGTCCTCCTCGGCCAGCAGGTCCTGGAAGGACAGTTGCCGCGCCTCGTCGTCGCGGCGGCCGGCCGGGATGTCGAACAGCAGCGCCGGATCGACCCGCCCGTGCTCGACGGGCAGCACCGGGACGCCACCGGCCAGCTCGCCGACCGTCGCGGCCAGCTCGGCGCGGCGCGGGCCGCCGATCCGGTCGGTCTTGTTCAGCACCACCAGGTCGGCGAACTTCAGGTGCTCGGCGAGTTCGGGATGCCGCTGCCGGGTGGCGTCGAACTCGGCCGCGTCGACGACCTCCAGCAGGCCGCCGTACTCCAGGGCGGGGTTCTCCGACGCCAGCAGCATGCGGATCAGGCCACGAGGCTCGGCCAGCCCGCTCGCCTCGATCACGATCACGTCCAGGTCGGCGTCGGCGAGGGTGGCGAGCATGGCGTCCAGCCCGCGGGCGTCGACCGCGCAGCACAGGCAGCCGTTGGCCAGCGACACCGTGGAGTCGACCTGCCCGGCCACCGCCATGGCGTCGATGTTGATGCTGCCGAAGTCGTTGACCAGCACCCCGATGCGCACCCCGGAGGCGCTGGTGAGCAGGTGGTTGAGCAGCGTGGTCTTGCCCGACCCGAGAAAGCCGGCGACGAGGACGACGGGTATCGGCTTGCGCGGCATGGCCGTCATCGTACTGACCCGGGGCCGACCCCCAGGCCGGCGCGGACGGTGCACGCGACCTTCCAGTGGTGCCGGGCCCGGCGCCGGTCACCGAGATCGTCGTAGGCGTCGCCGAGCCGGTGGTGCGCGACCGCCTGCTCGAACGGCTCCCTGGTGGTGACGCTGGTGGCCAGCGCGCGGTGGTGGTACTCGACGGCGGTGCCGGCGTCGCCGGTTCCCCGGCTGAGGTCACCGAGGTTGTTGAGCGTCTCGGCCTCGTGGCTGCGGTTGCCCGCCGTGCGGGCCACGTCGAGCGCGTGCTGGAGGTGCTCGCGGGCCACCGGCAGGTCGCCGAGCCGGTGGTGGGCGACACCGAGGCCGTTGAGGGCGTTGCTCTCCACATAGCGGTTGCCGCTGCTGCGGGCCAGTGTCAGCGCGCGGGTGAACATCTCGCGGGCCCGGGCGGGTGCGCCGTCCCGGCAGTGGATGAGGCCGAAGTTGTTCAGGGCGTGGGCCTTGACGTGCAGGTTGCCGGCGCGCTCGGCCAGTTTCAGGCCCTGCTCGCTGAAGTCGGCGGCGCGGCCCAGGTCGTCGAGGTACCAGTAGACCATGCCCAGGTTGTCCAGGTTGCAGCCTTCGATGTCGCTGTCGCCGATCTCGCGGGCCAGGGCGAGGCCGCGCCGGTGGTGCTCGACGGCGTCGGTGTAGCGGCCGAGCCGGGTCGCGGTGCAGCCGAGGAGGTGCTGGGCGTAGCCCTCGATGTCGACGTGCCGGTGCCGGTGCGCCACCTCGGCGGCGGCCTCGAACCGCCGCGCGGCGTCGACGTACCAGCCTCGCCGCCAGGACACCAGCCCGAGCGCGTGCAACGCGCCGGCCTCACCGCGGTCGTCGCCGGCGTCCCGTGCCGAGACCAGCGCGGCCGTGTGCAGGCAGCGCGCGTCGTCGTGGTACCCGCGCAGGTCCAGGTAGTGCCGCAGGGTCTGCGAGAGCTGCCCGCCCACCTGCAGCCGGTCGTCCTGGGCCAGGGCGAGCAGGTTGCGGCGCTCGGTCTCCAGCCACGACAACGCCTCGGCGTAGGTGCTGAACGGGCTGTGCTCCCCGCCCAGCAGCGTGTCCGCCGCCCCGGCGGCAGTCCGGAGGTAGAAACCGGCGAGCCTCCGCACCGCGGTGTCCACAATGGACTGATCGGCGTGCTCGGCGGCGTGCAGCCGGACCAGGTCGTGCAGCTGGTAACGGCCCGGTTCGCGCTCGTCGACCAGGTGCACGGCCAGCAGGTCACGCAGCAGGACGTGGGCGCGTCCCGGCGGCACGTCGAGCAACCGCCCGGCGGCGGCGACGCCGATGTCCGGGCCCGGCGTCACCCCGAGCAGGCCGAGCAGGGTGGCCGCGGGCCCGTCGAGCACGCGGCACGATCCGGCGAGGACCCGGCGCACGCTGCCCGCCGGTTCCCCGGTGGCCAGCGCGTCGAGCCTGCCGGACTCGTCGGCGAGCTCGGCGGCCAGCGCCGCCAGCGGGAACGCCGGATGTGCCGCGGCCCGCGCGGCCGTGATCCCGAGCGCCAGCGGCAGCCGCCCGCAGCGTTCGACCAGCTCGGCGGCGGCCTCCGGCTCGGCGTCCACCCGGCCGGCGCCGGCCCGCCGGCGCAGCAGCTCCAGCGCCTCGGACGCCGGCAGGACGCCGAGGTCGACCAGGCCGGCACCGTGCCCGGTGGCCAGCCCGGTGAGCTGGTGCCTGCTGGTCACCAGCACGACGCAGGTGGGGCTGCCCGGCAGCAGGGGCGCCACCTGTGCGGTGTCGCGGGCGTCGTCCAGCACGATCAGCATGCGCTTGCCGCTGACCAGGCTGCGGTACAGCCCGATCCGGGCCTGCTGCTCGTCCGGGACCGCCGCCGGTGCCACGCCGAGCGAGTGCAGCAGCCCGCGCACCGCCACGGCGGGCGGCAGCGGCCTGCCGGAGAACCCCTCCAGGTCGACGAACAGCTGCCCGTCCGGGAACGCGTCGAGATGGTCGTGTGCCCAGCGCGACACCAGCCAGGTCTTGCCGACGCCACCCCCGCCGGTCACCGCGATCACCGGCGTGCCAAGGGCGCCGATCCGGGCCAGCGCGTCCGCCCGCCCGGTGAACCCGTTGGGCGGCGCGGGCAGCTGCCGCGGCGTCGGCAGGGTGGCCGCCGCCCGGGGTGCGGTGAGCAACGCGGGGTCGGCGACGAGGATCCGCTGGTGCAGCTCGCGCAGCTCGGGTCCGGGGTCCGTGCCGAGGTCCCCGACCAGCCTGGTGCGGAACCCGCGGTAGAACTCCAGGGCGTCGGCCTGCCTGCCGCCTCGGGTCAGCGCGACCATGTACTGCCCGGCGACCCGCTCGTCCAGCGGCAACCGCGCGGTACGGGCGGCCAGCTCCGCCAGCACCTCGGTGTGCCTGCCGTGCCGGAGTTTCAGGTCGACCAGGTCGCAGGCCGCCGTGACGCGTTGCTCGTCGACTGTGGCGCGGACGGAGGCGAGCCAGGGCGTGTCCGTCCCGGCGCAGAAGTCGTCCCTGGCGAGGTCCGCGGCCTCCTCCAGCAGTCCCATCGCCGTGTCGTCGTCGGCCCGGCCCGCCTGGACCAGCAGGTGCCGCATCCGGTGGATGTCCACGCTGAGCGGGTCGACCAGCAGCGTGTAGCCGCCCGCGCGCCGCCCGATCCGCACGTCCGGCGCCCCGGCCAGCGCCTTGCGCAGGCGTGAGAGGTAGGTGTGCAGTGTGGCGCGGGCGCCGTCGGTGGCCTCGTCCGCCCACACCCGCTCGATCAGCCGCTCGGCCGGGACGGGGTGATTGGCCTCGTACAGCAGCACCGCCAGCACGCATCGCTGCCGCGGGTGCCCGACCGCCACCGGCCGGTCACCGAGCCTCATCTCTACATGTCCGAATGTCACGAACGCTGTGCTCATCGCGGTCCCCTCAGACCCACCGACCTGGACTTTGTAGCACCTCCGCGACACCGGTACACCCGAAACGGCCCAGTTCACGCGATCAGGAACAAGATCGAGTTCAAGAATCCGGTAAGAACCACGGCTTAGCCTCACCGCCATGTCCCAAGGATTCGCGGTCGACACCGACGCGGTGAGCCGCTACATCGCGAAGGTCGAGAAGGCGCTGGTTCTGCTCCGGCCGTCCTACCAGGCGCTCGTCGACCACGACCCGCAGAAGACGGCCACCTGGCTCGAGGACCTGGCCGGGAAGCCGCCGGAACACAGCGGCGGGCCGCAGGATTTCCACCGCGCCTGTGAGGCCTTCGTCCGGGAGTCCGTGCAGCTCTACTTCGAACTCATGGAGAAGTTCGGTTACGCGCTGGGCAACCTGGAAAAAATCGTGTCGGCAGGCAACCAGGCGATGGCCGCCTACCGGCAGCGCGATCAGGAGGCCGCCGAAAGGCTGAACAAGATCCTCCGGAAACTGGATTGAGGTCACCATGACTCCACCCCCGAATCGGGACGGCAAGCCCCGGCGTGCCGAGTACCTCGGCTACCTGGGCCGCCCGGACGTCAATCTCCTCGGCAACGAGAAGCTCGCCGCGGCGCCCGAGCTCGGCTCGTGGATCGAGTGGCTGCTCTATCCCGAGGAGCACATCGGCGCGCGCACCGTCATCGACGAGGAGGGGGTCCGTTCGGAGCAGGACTGCAACATCCCGACGCTGAAGACCGAAACGTCCCCGCCGCCGCCCAACGAGCACGACCCGTCGACCATGCCGGACCGGAACGGCAGGCTTCCCGGCTGGAACGTCGCGCACTACTACCCGTACGAATCGGTGATCGAACGCTGGGAGTTCTCCCCGTTCTTCGGCTATCAGAGCGCGGTGTCCACCCAGAAGGTCGAGAGACCGGACGCCCTGTTCAAGAGGGCCGCCATGGGGCTGGCCGCCGCGAAATGGAGCACCGACGATTTCAACCACCAGATCACCGGGGTTCCCGAGGACGGCTGGAAGGGGCACAACGGCGGCACGTTCGAGATGCTGGCCGGCGAGGCCGCGGACATTCTCGCCAAGATCCCGGAGATACTCAACGGCCGGTTCCTTCCCGCCCTGGCCGAATACACGGTGACCATCGCGAAGACCAGGGATTCCCTCAACCGGTCGACCGGAGACGTGATCAAGGCCTTCGACAGCAAACTGCCGAAAGAATCCGACGGGTCGGCTCTCGCGTTCGCCATCGCGTTCATCGCCGGCGAGGTGAAGGGAAAGATCTTCGACAAACTGCCTGCCTGGCTGGCCGGACCGCCCGGGGTGATAACGAAGGCACTGATGGACGAGGTGTGGACCACCGTCCTCGGCGCGGTGACCCCGAAGAAGGAGACGAACGGCGAGACGGCTCGGGACAGGTCGGGCGACCCGTGGAGCGAGATCGCCACCAGCTACCACCGCGGCCAGGCCGACATCCTCGCCGTGGCGACCAGGAAGATGGAGGAACTCACCACCGCGGTGAACTCGGCTCGCCTCGAGCTGGGCAACGTGGTGCTGTGACGGCACGCTGGCGGGACAGTTGACCTCCAGCTTGGTTCAGCTTCTAGCGTCGCCGGTATGAGGAGTTACCCCGACGCCGAGATCGCCGGTCAGCCGGCCGGATACTGGACCGGCGTGGCGCACCGCGCCGTCATCGGCCACATCCGGGCCGCGCTGGCCAGGGAGGACCTCACCCAGCCGCACTGGTGGGTCCTCAACCAGGTGGCCGCGTCGCCCGGAACCTGGACCAGGGCGACGCTCGCCGAGCGGCTGGCCGGCTTCGCCGACACCGACTTCACCGCCGTCGCCGGCAATCTGGTCGACCGCGGCTGGCTCGCCGACACCGGGACGCTGCGCCTGACCGAGGCGGGCGAAGCCGGCCGGGCACGGGCGAAGGCACACACCGCGGACGCACTGGACCGGATCCACGCGCACATCAGCACCACCGACTACGTCACCACGGTGAACGTCCTGCGGCGCATGGTGGACAACCTCGGCGGTGACTCGAACCTGCCCTGAGTCACGTTGACAGCCGACGCGCGGCTTTGACACCCTGGCCGTACCGGGGCCGAGAGGCGCTGCGACGGGCACCGCCCGCCACGCTCGGCCCGGATCCCGATCGACAAGGGCGCCTCCTGACCCAGGAGGTGCCCTTTCTTCGTTCCCGCCACCGTCCTGGCCATTCGAGCACGATCGGAGAATCCTGATGAGCGCGACCCTGCGCACCAGTAACAACGTCGAGTACGCCGTCGCGGACCTGTCGCTGGCCGAGTACGGCCGCAAGCAGCTTCGCCTCGCCGAGCACGAGATGCCCGGCCTGATGGCGATCCGCCGCGAGTACTCGGCCAGCAAACCCCTTTCCGGCGCCCGCATCGCCGGCTCGCTGCACATGACGGTGCAGACGGCCGTGCTGATCGAGACGCTGGTCGAACTCGGCGCCGAGGTGCGCTGGGTGTCCTGCAACATCTTCTCCACGCAGGACGAGGCCGCCGCGGCGGTCGTCGTCGGCCCGGACGGCACCCCCGACAAGCCCGAGGGCACGCCGGTGTTCGCCTGGAAGGGCGAGACGCTGGACGAGTACTGGTGGTGCACCGACCAGCTGTTCCAGTTCTCCGGTGGCCGGGGACCGAACATGCTGCTCGACGACGGCGGCGACGCCACCCTGCTGGTGCACAAGGGCGTCGAGTTCGAGAAGGCGGGCGCCGTTCCGCAGCCCGCGGCGGACGACCCCGAGGAGTACGGGATCATCCTGCGCACGCTGCGCGACAGCATCGCCGCCGACCCGAAGCGGTTCACCCGGATCGCCGAGGAGATCCGCGGCGTCACCGAGGAGACGACCAACGGCGTCAAGCGGCTGTACAAGCTGGCCGCCGACGGCACGCTGCTGTTCCCGGCCATCAACGTCAACGACTCGGTCACCAAGTCCAAGTTCGACAACAAGTACGGCATCCGGCACTCGCTGGCCGACGGCCTCAACCGGGCCACCGACGTCATGCTCGGCGGCAAGCTGGCCGTCGTCTGCGGCTACGGCGACGTCGGCAAGGGCGCGGCGGAGTCGCTGCGCGGCCAGGGCGCCAGGGTCGTGGTAACCGAGATCGACCCGATCTGCGCGCTGCAGGCGTCGATGGACGGCCTGGAGGTCGTGCACCTCGACGACGTGGTGTCCCGGGCGGACATCTTCATCACCACGACCGGCAACACCGACATCATCATGGCCGAGGACATGGCCAAGATGAAGCACAACGCGATCGTCGGCAACGTCGGCCACTTCGACAACGAGATCGACATGGCCGGGCTGGCGAAGATCGACGGGATCCGCAAGGTCGAGATCAAGCCGCAGGTGCACGAGTGGGTCTTCCCCGATGGTCACGCCATCCTGGTGCTGTCCGAGGGCAGGCTGATGAACCTGGGCAACGCCACCGGGCACCCCAGCTTCGTGATGTCGAACTCGTTCGCCAACCAGACCATCGCGCAGATCGAGCTGTTCACCAAGCCGGGTGAGTACGAGCGCGAGGTCTACCGGCTGCCCAAGCACCTCGACGAGAAGGTCGCCAGGCTGCACCTCGACGCGCTGGGCGTCCGCCTGACCACGCTGACCAAGAAGCAGGCCGAGTACCTCGACGTCGACGTGGCCGGCCCCTACAAGCCGGACCACTACCGCTACTGACGCACCAACGGCCCACGGCACGTGAAGTCCACCTTCACCACGTCTGACGTCAGGGTTCCGGCAAAGTCCGGGTGCTGTGTGTCCCCAATGTGGCATTGGGGGAGTTCAAGTTCCCCAATGCCACATTGGGGAACTTTGCTGGGTCTCTTTCGTGGTGACGGCTGCGTCTGCTGGGCCGGGTGTGACTGGTGAGGCCGCGACGGCGGGGCGGGATGTTCGTGAAAGCCACCTTCACGGCATCAGACGCCAGGGCCCCGGCAAAGTCGTGGGCAGCGTCGGCCTGGGGCCGTCGGCAGGGGTGCTGTGGTTGCGTGTCGCGCAAGTATGGTGCCGTTGGTGGCGGCGGGGTGCGGGGGTGTTGTCTCGTTCGTGGCGACGGGTGGGGTGGGTGTGCTGGCTGGTGCCGGTGTGACAGGTGTGCCCGCGTGACGGGTTCGCGTCAGGTAGGTGAAGGCCACCTTCATCACGTCTGGCGAGAGGAACTCGGCTTTCACGCGATCCCAGGTGTCCCGCTGGCATCGCCAGTCACGGCAGCCCCACCAGCCACACCCGTAAGGCAGCAAGGGAGCTTTACTTCCCTTCTTCGCTAGTAAAGCTCCCTTGCTCACCCCGGCGCCCGACTTTGCCGGGACCCTGACGTCTCACGTGGTGAAGGTGGCCTTCACGTGCTTCCCGGTGGCGCGATCATGAAAGTTTCCTCATCATCACTTCATCCGGCTCTTTCGTGCCGGGTGGAGGGTGGAGCACATGAGTCGCACACCGCGGATCCTCGCGCTGGTGGCCGCGCTCGCCCTGCCGGTCGGCGCCGTCGTGGCGCTGCTGCTCGCCGACCCGGAACCGCCGAAGCAGCCGCCCACGGTGCGCATCGGTGAGTCGGCTGGCCCGGCACCGTCCACCGTGACCTCCGGTCCGCCGCCCCCACCGAGCACCTCGACGTCCAGCCCTGCCCCTCCCCCGCGCACCGTGCTGCCGCCACCCCCGCCGGTCGACGATGACGACGACGATGACGGTGGCGATGACGACGGCTGAACGACCCCGCCGTCCCGGCACCCGGATCCCGGCGCGGGTCCGCATCATGGGGTGGTTCGTCCTGGTCATGGCCGCCGGCCTGACCGCGCTGGTGCTGCTGGTCGCCGAGTTCGAGTACGACGCCGTGGACGACCGCGTCAACCGCAGCCTGGAGCAGGACGCCGAGGAGTTCCGGCAGTTCGCCAGCAACGGCAACGACCCGGTGACCGGCCAGCCGCTGCGGGACCCGGAGACGGTCCTGAAGCGGCACCTGGCCACCCAGTACACCGACCCCGCCGAGGTGCTCACCGGCGCGGTGGCCACACCCGCCGGGCTGCGCAGCTTCAGCCAGGGCTCCGCGGGCAAGGGCGTCGACGTGCCGGTCGAGCAGATCATCACCGCGCCCGCCTCGATCGGCACGGTGTCCACGACCGCGGGCGAGCTGCGCTGGTCCAGGGTGGACGTGCTGCCACCGGGCAGCGGCGGCCATCCGGTCGGCTGGTTCATCAGCGGGTACTTCACCGACGCGGCGCAGGCCGAGGCCGCCAAGACCGTGCGCACGCTGATCGGCATCGGCCTGGTCGCGCTGGTGCTGGGCGCGGGCATCTCCTGGTTCGCCGCCGGGCAGATCCTCGCTCCCGTCCGGACGGTCCGGATGGCCGCGGCCCGCCTGACCGAGGACGACCTCACCCACCGCATCCCGGTCGACGGCCGCGACGACATCGCCGCGCTCGCCGAGCAGTTCAACGCCATGCTGGACCGGCTGGAGACCGCGTTCCGCACCCGGCAGGAGTTCCTCGACGACGCCGGGCACGAGCTGCGTACCCCGATCACCATCGTCCGCGGTCACCTGGAACTGCTCGGCGACGACCCGGCCGAACGGGCCGAGGTGGTGCGCCTGTGCACCGACGAGCTCGACCGCATGGCCCGCATCGTCAACGACCTGCTCCTGCTGGCCAAGGCCGGCCAGCCCGACTTCGTCAGTCCGGAGTGGACGTCCGTGCCCGACCTCACCTCCGACCTCTACGCCAACGCCAGGGCCATCGCCACCCGCGACTGGACACTGGAGGCGATCGGCGAGGGCGAGGCGTGGCTGGACCCGCAGCGGGTCACCCAGGCGGTGCTCCAGCTTGCCCAGAACGCCGTGCAGCACACCGAGGAGGGCGCCGCCATCCGGATCGGGTCGGCGCTGACCCGGGGCGCGGTGTCGTTCTGGGTGACCGACACCGGGCCCGGGGTGTCGCCGGAGGAGGCGCCGAAGCTGTTCGAGCGGTTCAAGCGCGGCGAGTCCTCGGCCCGCGGCAGCGCGGGCGCCGGCCTGGGCCTGGCCATCGTCAAGGCCATCGCCGACGCCCACCACGGCCGGGTCCGCATCCTGTCCGAACCGGGCGCGGGCGCGACGTTCGGCATCGAACTACCGGCCGCCCCGGCCGGCGTACTGGAAGAGGTGACACCTTCGTGAGCCGGATCCTGATCGCCGAGGACGAGCAGCGTATCGCGTCATTCGTCGAGAAAGGACTGCGCGCCAACGGATTCACCACGACGGTGGTGGCCGACGGCGACTCGGCGCTGGCCAACGCCGTCGGTGGCGAGTTCGACCTGGTGGTGCTCGACCTCGGACTGCCCAAACGGGACGGTTTCGCCGTGCTGCAGGCCATGCGCCGGTCCGGCGTGTCGACGCCGGTGATCATCCTCACCGCCCGCGACTCGGTCGGTGACACGGTCGCCGGGCTGGAGGGCGGCGCCGACGACTACATGACCAAACCGTTCCGGTTCGAGGAACTGCTGGCCCGGGTACGGCTGCGGCTGCGCTCCTCCGGTGCCGCACCGGAGCTGACGGTGTTGCGGCACAACGGAATCTCGCTGGACCTGCGTACCAGGCGGGCACAGACCTCCGAGGGCACCACCGACCTCACCGCCCGTGAGTTCTCCCTGCTGGAGCTGTTCCTGCGTCACCCGGGGCAGGTACTGTCCCGCGAGCAGATCCTGTCCCACGTGTGGGGCTACGACTTCGACCCGGGGTCCAATGTGGTCGACGTCTACGTCCGCACGCTGCGGCGCAAGATCGGCCAGGACCGCATCGCCACCGTGCGGGGGATGGGTTACCGGCTGGCCTGACCGGCGGGCAGATGAAGACCACCTCATCTGCGATTCACGGGTGGTTCAGCAGCCGGCCGCACTCTGGTTTCCATGACCAGGACCGCCTACGCCACCCAGCCGCTGCCCCGGCCGGTACAGCCGCGGCGTCCGCATCGGACGGTGCACCGCTGGCTCGTACCGCTGGCGGCGTTCGCCGGTGCGCTCGGACTGCTCTACGCCCTGCTGCCGGGGCCGCAGTCCGGCCTGCCGCATGCCGGGAAGATCACCCTGGTGGTGTTCGCCGCCGCGGTGCTGGCGTGGCTGTCGGGCAAGGTCGACGACACGTTCGTCGGGCTGGCCGCGGCCGTCGCGCTGGTGCTGGCCGGTGTGCTCAGCTCGGGTGACCTGTTCGCCGCACTGGGCGGGGAGACCATCTGGCTGCTCATCGCCGCGTTCGCCCTGGCGGCGGGACTGACGGCGACCGGGCTGCCGACGCGGGCGGCCATCCTGCTGTGTGCCCGCGCCCGGTCGCCACGCCGGCTCGTCCACCTGGTCACGGCGGCGCTGGTCGGCACCGCGCTGGCCGTCCCGGCGACCTCAGGGCGAGCCGCGCTGGCGCTGCCGGTGTTCCTGGCGCTGGCCACGGCGCTGGCGGACCGGCCGAAGCTGGTCAAGGCGCTGGCGCTGACGTTCCCGACGGTGATCCTGCTGTCGGCGGTGGCGAGCCTGATCGGCGCCGGTGCGCACGTGATCACCAGCACGGTGCTCGCCACGCTCACCGGCAGCGGGATCTCCTACGGCTGGTGGCTGCTGCTCGGGCTGCCGTTCGCCGTGGTCAGCTCCCACCTGGCAGCCGAGCTGGTGCTGCTGCTGTTCACCGACCGCGCCACGCGGGTCCGGCCCCTGCGGCTGGACGCCGACCAGCTCGCCGCCGCGACCGGCGTCGGCGTCCGCGGGCCGCTCACCGGTGCGCAGTGGCGGGCGCTGGCCGTGCTGGCCGGGGTGGTGCTGCTGTGGTGCACCGAGTCGGTGCACAACCTGTCCCCCGCGCTGGTGGCGTTGCTCGGTGCCGTGCTGGTCACCGCTCCGAAAGTGGGGACGGTGACGGTGTCCGACGCGGTGGACGCGGTGCCGTGGTCGCTGCTGCTGTTCATGACCACCACGACGGTGCTGGGTGCGGCACTGAGCACCTCGGGGGCCGCGGCGTGGCTGGGGGACGCCGTGTTCGGCGGCGCCGCCGGGTCGCCGCTGGCGGTGCTGGCACTGGTCGTCGGGGTGAGCACCGCGGCGCACCTGGTGCTGCAGTCGCGGTCGGCGCGGTCGTCGGTGATCGTGCCGCTGGTGGTGCCGCTGGCGATGGCCGCCGGGATGAACCCGGTCGCGCTGGCGTTCGCCTCCACCGTGGCCGCGGGCTTCTGCCACACCATGCCGTCCTCGGCCAAGCCGGTGGCGATGTTCGCCGGAACGTCGGCCTTCGGCAAGGCCGACCTGCTGCGGGTCTCCGCCGTGCTCGCTCCGCTGTTCGTCCTGCTCGTCCTCGGGTTCGCGCTGGCCGTCTGGCCCGCGTTCGGCCTTGCTCTGCGATAGGAGAAACCATGACCACCACCACTCCCCTGCGGTTCGTGATCGCGCCCAGCGGGTTCAAGGAGTCGCTGGCCGCCGAGGACGTCGCCGCCGCCATGGCCGCCGGTGTGCGGCGGGTCGTGCCGGGGGCCATTGTGGACACCGTGCCGCTGGTCGACGGCGGCGAGGGATCGGCCCGCACGCTCGCCGAGGCGACCGGCGGGCGGCTGGTCCCGGTCGTGGTCACCGGGCCGGTGGGCGAGAGAGTCCCGTCGCACTTCGCCGTGCTGGGCGGCGACGGCCCGCGCACGGCCGTCGTGGAGATGGCGGCGGCGGCCGGGCTGCGGCTGGTGCCGAGGGACCGGCGCGACCCCGGGCTCACCACCACCTACGGCGTCGGCGAGCTGATCCGCGCCGCGCTGGACGCGGGCTGCGAGCGGGTGCTGGTCGGCTGCGGCGACTCCGGCACCTGTGACGGCGGCGCGGGCGCGTTGCGTGCCCTGGGCGCGCGGATCCTCGACGAGGCGGGCAACGAGCTGGGGCACGACGGTTACGACCTGGTGCGGGCCAAGGAACTCGATGTGTCCGGTGTGGACCCCCGGCTGGCCGGGACCGAGGTGCTGGTGGCCTGCAACCCGCACAACGTGCTGACCGGCGAGTCCGGCGTGGCCGAGGTGTTCGGCCCGCAGAAGGGCGCCGACGCCGAGCAGGTCGCGGCGCTGTCGACGGCGATGCTGCGCTGGGCCGAGGTGCTCAGCGCCCACGCCGGCACCGACCTGACGCTGGCGCCCGGCTCGGGGGCGTCCGGCGGGCTGGGCGGCGGGCTGGCCGGGGTGCTCGGTGCCCGGCTGCTGCCGCGGTTCGACGTGCTGCTCGACCACGTCGACCTGGACGCGCGGCTGGCCGCGGCCGACCTGGTGCTCACCGCCGAGGGCGCCATCGACTACCAGACGCCCCGCGGCAAGGTCCCCGCCGAGGTGGCGCGGCGGGCGAAGCGGCACGGCAAGCCGGTGATCGCGCTGGCTGGCACCATCGGCCGCGGCGCGCGGCGTACCCACGACACCGGCATCGACGCCTTCGCCGGCATCCTGGCCGCGCCGATCGAGCTGGCCGAGGCGATGGAGCGCGCGGCCGAGCTGGTCACCGACGCCACCGAGCGCGCCCTGCGCCTGGTCCTGGTCGGCGCCGCCCTCGCGGTGTCGTAGGTGCGCCGGGCAGTCAGAGCGTCGCGATCTTGCAGGCGGTCTTGGCGTGGTCGCCCGTGACTCCGAGGCTGACGAGCTTGACGATGCAGCCGGTCTGGCCGCCGGCACCCCCGCCTGCCGCGCCGTCGCACGCGCCCACTACCCCTTTGCCGATGACGTAGCCCTGATTCCGCAGGAACTTCACGCATTGGCCGGCGGTCGCCTGCGCCGGTGCGGCGGCGGCGAGCGACAGGCCCGCGGCGGCCAGGACAGTGGCGGCGGCAGCCGCGATCCGCTTCGTGGTGAGCAAGGTGGTCCCCCTTGTGACTTCCGGTCGTGAACTTGATCAGGGCACGACGCTAGCCATCCGCTCTGGACAGGATTCTTGAGCGAATCTGGAAGTTGATCATTGCCCGCACGGCGAAGTCGGGTCGCGCTCAGGCGAGGTGGCTGGTCTCGAGCGTGGAACTCGTGTACCGGAACGTAGAACTCGCGTGCCGGAGTGCAGAACTCGCGTGCGTGAGCGCAGAACTCACGATGTGGACGCCGGTTCTCACGTGGTGCCGGTCGCCCGCGCGAACGGGCCGCTCGCGCGAGTTGTCCGTTCCCGCCCCGCGAGTCCACCGTTCCCACCCCGCGAGTTGACCGTTCACACCCGCGGGAGTGGTCAACTCGGGGGTGCGGAGGGGTGGACTCGCGGGGTGTGGGCGGTGGACTCGCGCGTCAGCGGGGAGCCAGCGGGGCGCCGGGGGTGAACGCCAGCTTGGCGAAGCGTTCGCCCATGCGGCGGTGGGTGGCCGCGTCGGGGTGGAGGTTGTCGGGCAGGGGCAGCTCGGCGAAGTCCGCCTCGCCGTACAGCTCGCGGCCATCCAGGTAGTGCAGCGCCGGGTCCGCCCGCTGATCCACGATCCGCTCCAGCTCCTCGCGGACGACGGCCAGCGTCAGCTTGCCGCCGGCCACCTCGGCGGGGTCGCCGGTGGCCCGGAACACCACCCGCTCCCCGGTGAAGTCCGGCACGATCGGCCCCGGCGTGTCCTCCTGGATCGGGCAGTACACCGGCGAGACGACCAGCAGCGGCACGTCCGGGTGACCGTCGCGGATGGTGTCCAGGAACCCGTGCACCGCAGGGCCGAACGCCCGCAGCCGCATCAGGTCGGCGTTGACCACGTTGATGCCCAGCTTGACGCTGATCAGGTCGGCGGGCGTGTCCCGCATCGCGCGCGCCGTGAACGGGTCGAGCAGCGCGCTGCCGCTCATGCCCAGGTTGACCAGGTCGACGCCGCCGAGCGACGCCGCGAGCGCGGGCCACGTCGTGGTCGGACTGGCGGCGTCGGAACCGTGGCTGATCGAGCTGCCGTGGTGCAGCCACACCGGGCGGTGCCCCGGCACCGGCTCGACGGGCGCGTCCGTCCGCAACGCGCCGAGTTCGGTGGATTCGTTGTGCGGCAACCAGATCTCGACGTCCTTGACCCGGCCGGGCAGACCGGCGAACCGCACGGTGCCACCGCTGCCGGGACGCAGCTCGAACGTGCGCGCGGCCATGTCGATGACCAGCGCGTTGCCGCCGGGCACGGTCTGCTGCCCGGTCAGCTCGCCGTCGACGAGCAGGTCGTACACGCCGTCCGGCCGCGGCGGAACACCGGCGTAGACCCGCTTGGTGGGCAACGTGTCCAGCTCGACGACGGTGGCCCGGGTCCGCAGCACGAGCCGGACGCCGGACGGCTGGGACTCGGCCATCGCGAGCTGCCCGTCGGCGCACTGCGCGCGGGCACGGGCCGGCAACCGGTGCGGCAGCAGGCCGAAATCGGTCTGCTCCAGCTCCAGCGCTCCACGCAGGAGGCCGGGTGTGATGGGGGTGGTGATCATGTCTCGGTCCGTTGGTCGGGCCAGTTGCGTAACAGGGCGTCGAGCGCGTCGAGGATCCTCGTCCACGTCTGCTGGGTGTCGGGGGCGCTGTGGTCGAACCCGCCTCCGAGTTCCAGGCTGACGTAACCGTGGAAGACGCTGCCCAGCAACCGGACGGCGTGGGTCTGGTCCGGCCCGGTCAGGTCGTAGCCGCGCAGGACCGCCCTGGTCAGCTGCGCGTGCCGCATGCCGGCGCTGGCGGCGGCCGTTTCCGGGTCGAGCCTGAGCTGGGCCGCGGCGTAGCGGCCGGGGTGCTGCCGGGCGTAGTCGCGGTAGACGCCGGCCAGCGCGGCCAGTGCGTCCTTCCCGGACCGGCCGGCCAGCGCGTCTGACGCCCGGTCGGCCATCTCCTCCAGCGCGAGCAGCGCGATCCGGGTCTTGAGGTCACGCGAGTTCTCCACGTGGGAGTACAGGCTCGCGACCTTGACGTCGAACCGCCGGGCCAGCGCCGAGACGGTGACCTGGTCGAACCCGACCTCGTCGGCCATCTCCGCACCGGCCCGCGTCAGGCGTTCCGCGGTGAGTCCAGCTCGTGGCACCCCTCAAAGCTAACACCTTTAGGAAACTGCCGCCATCTTTTAGGCGCCGGAAAGTTTCCATCCGGAAGCCTTGTCTCCACGTGAACCGCTCTGCATACTTTTGTTTCCGGCGACAACAAAGGTCCCCGTCCCCATGAGGTGAGGTCAATGACGACGTCCCCTGCCCGTACCCGCCGCTGGACCCGGCTCCGGCGCGCCCTCGCCCCCGCGCTGGTCGCCGCCGCGGCCGTCACACTCGCGGCACCGGCCGCGCAGGCCGCGCCCGCGGTCACCTTCGCCGACGAGTTCAACGCCGGCGCGGGCGCCCCGGTCGACGGCAGCAAGTGGCAGCTGGAAACCGGCGACAACGTCAACAACCGCGAGCTGCAGTACTACACCAACAGCACCAGCAACGCCGCCCACGACGGCAACGGCAACCTGGTGATCACCGCCCGCAAGGAGAATCCGGCCAACTACAACTGCTGGTACGGCCGGTGCGAGTACACCTCGGCCCGGCTCAACACCGCGGGCAAGTTCACCCAGACCTACGGCCGGTTCGAGGCCCGCATGAAGCTGCCCCGCGGCGCGGGCATGTGGCCCGCGTTCTGGGCGCTGGGCCAGGACATCGGCAGCGTCGGCTGGCCCAACTGCGGCGAGATCGACTTCATGGAGAACATCGGCCGCGAGCCCAACACCGTGCACGGCACGCTGCACGGCCCCGGCTACTCCGGCGCGGGCGGCATCGGCGCCGCCTACCACGGCCCGGTGTTCGCCGACGGCTTCCACACCTTCACCGTGGAGTGGCGGCCCAACCAGATCCAGTGGTTCGTGGACGGAAACCACTACCAGACCCGCACTCCGGCGGATCTCAACGGCAACCGCTGGGTGTTCGACCACCCGTTCTTCATGATCCTCAACCTGGCGGTCGGCGGTAACTGGCCGGGCCCGCCCGACGGCAACACGCGGTTCCCGCAGCAGCTGGTCATCGACTACGTCCGCGTGACCAACTGAACCTCCGGTAGCCGGGTTCGCGGTTTCAGCACCACCAGCAGAACCGCCAGCGCGGCGACGCAGCCCGCGAGCAGCCAGCCGGCCGCTCGCGGGCCCGCGTCCCGGACCAGTACCCCCGACAGCAGCGCGACCGGCAGGAACACCAGCCAGCTCAACGCGCTGACTCCGGACGCCACCCCGGTCCGCACGGTCGACGGCACCGCGTCGTGCAGCAGCCGCAGCACGTGGATGGTCACCACGGCCGTCGCCAGGACGAGCACGACCTGCGCGACGGTGAACCACACCGCGCCGCCACCGGTCACCAGCACCGCACACGCTCCGGCCAGCAGGGCGAGCAGCCCGGCGAGCACCGGAAGCCGGTGCAGCGCGAAACGTCCGGCCAGCAGGCCGCCGAGCCCCAGCATCGACTCCAGCACCGCCCAGTACGGCCCGTACAGCACGGCGGGCAGTGCCACGGCGACCAGCCACAGTGGACCGAACTCGAAGACCAGCTGGGTCACCGTCGCGCTGAGCATCGCGGCCAGCACCACCGGAACCAGCCGCCCGCCACCAGCCATCGCCCGCCAGGTCGTACCGAGATGCGCACGCAGCGTCCCGCGTTCGGACCGCCTGTGCAGCACCGGCTCGGCGAACCGCAGATAGGCCACAATGGACAGCAGCGCGAACGGCACGCTCAGGAAGTAGGTCACCCGGGGCGAGGACAGCTCGGCGACCCAGCCACCCGCCAGCGAGCTGGTGACCAGCGCGACCGCCTCCAGCGACCGCACCCTGCCGACGCGACGCTCGAACTCGCCGCTGCCGCCCGTCTCCTCCAGCACCGTGTCGTAGACGACGGCGTCCACCGTCCCGGAGAACAACGCGAAGTACACGCCGAGCGCGAGAACGCTGGCGATGTAGCTGGTCACGCCGGTGCTCAGCCCGCCGGCCAGCGTGCACACCGACAGTGCCACGCTGGACAGCACCAGCACGCCGCGGCGGCTCCACCGGTCGGCGAGGATCCCGGAGAACACCTCGACCACCGGCACCACCGCGGCGTAGGCGGCGGCCATCAGTCCGATCTGCGCCGCGTCGAAGCCGATCTCACTGAGGAACAGCTTCTCCACCGGCAGCCACAGCATGAATCCTTGCGCCAGCACCCCCAGGTGCAGCGGCAACAGCCTGCTTGTCAACGTCATGGCGGTGCAGTGTCAGCGGCACCGCCGGGCGTTACGCGTCGCGGCCGGATTTCTTCCGGAACGCGGACAGCAGCGTGGCGCGGGCGGGTTCCGGCAGGTGATCCTCGGGCAGCTCACCCAGCGCCGAGACGGTGGTCCGCACCTGGTCGAGGTAACGCCCGCAGCCGTCGCACTCGGCGAGGTGGTCGACGAACTCCCGCTCGGCCCGCGGGTCCAGTGCCCCGTCGAGGAACTCGGTGACCAGCTCGACGAACTGCTCGCAGCGCAGCTCGCTCATCTCGGCCTCCCTTCCCCTGCCGCCGCGAAGTACGTGGCCAGCTCCGCCCGCACGGCGGCACGGGCCCGGTGCAGCAGCACCCGCTGGTTGGCCGCCGACAGCTCCAGTATCGCGCACACCTCGGCGGAGGTGTGGCCCTGCACGTCCCGCAGCACGAGCACGGCGCGCTGACGTTCGGGCAGCCCGGCCAGCGCCGTGGCGATCCGGTCGCGCACCTCGGCGCTCAGCGTGTGCTGCTCGGGGGTGGGCCACGGCGCGGGGAGCTCGCGCCAGTGCCCGGAAAACGGCTCGCCCGGCCCGGCGAAGGCCGCGGGGTCGACCGTCGGGCCGAGGCTGCTCAGCGGCACCGTGCGGGACTCCCTGCCGCCCCGGCGTTTGGCCGTGTTGATCAGGATCCGGTACACCCAGGTCCGCAACGACGAGCGGCCCGCGAAGCCGTCGAGCCCGGCGATGACCGCCAGCCAGGTCTCCTGCACCACCTCGGCGGCCGACTCGGGGGTCGACACGTAGACCCGCGCCAGCCGCAGCATCCCGGCCGACCAGGCGTCCAGCACCAGCGCGAACGCGTCGTCGTCGCCTGCCCGCAGCCGGGGCAGCAGGGTCTCGTCGGGAGGGACGCTCACTCGAGCAACCGGGCGATCGCCGTGCGCGCCCTGGCCGGCGCGGCGGGGTCGCGGTGCAGCCGCAGCGCGTAGTTCAGCGCCAGCAGGTGCCCGGACAGCTCGAACACCACCTGGTCGGAGTCGGTCCCGGCGGGCAGCTCCCCCGCCGCGACGGCGAGGTCGACCTGCCGCCGCAGATCCCGCTCCCACACCCACGCGAGCCCGGCGACGGCGTTGCGGACCGGGCCGGAGCGGTCGTCGAACTCCGAGGCCGCCGCAGTGAAGAAACACCCGCCCGGCAGCACTCCACGCTCCACATAGGACACCCAGGACTCGACCAGCGCCCGCAGCCTGCGCAACCCCTCGGGGGCACGCTCGGCGCGGCCGACCACCTCCCTGCCGAACAGCTCGGCCGCCGCGTCGACGACCTCCAGCTGCAGGGTCTCCTTGGACCCGAAGTGGCCGAGCACGCCGGACTTGCTCAGTCCCAGGTCGGCGGCGAGCCTGCCGATGGTCAGCCCCTCCAGACCCTCGACCGAGGCGATGCGCAGGCCGGCCTCGACGATCGCCTCCCGGGTCTGCCGGGCGTGGGCGAAGGAGCTGCGTGGACTCACCGGGTCAGTATATCCATGGAATAGAGTCCGACCGTTCGGACGCTATAATTCGGCGTATGTTGCTGAACGCCCTGGTCGGGCCCGCCCTGCGTCTCACCTGCCGTCCCGCCGTCACCGGCCGCGAACACCTGCCGGACGGCCCGGTGATCCTGGCCGCCAACCACCTGTCGTTCGCCGACAGCGTCGTACTGAAGGTGCTCAGCCCGCGCCGGGTCACGTTCCTGGCGAAGGCCGAGTACTTCCGCGGGCCGGGCCGCCTGCTGTTCGCCCGGTTCACCGACCTGCCCATCGACCGCGGCCGCTACCGCGCCGCGCGGGCGGCACTGGACGCCGCCGCCGGGGTGCTGGCCGACGGCCGGGTCGTCGGCATCTACCCGGAGGGCACCCGGTCACCGGACGGCAGGCTGTACCGCGGGCGGACCGGCGTCGGCTGGCTGGCACTGGCCACCGGCGCGCCCGTGGTGCCGGTGGGACTGGGCGGAACCGACCGCCTGCTGCCGATCGACCGGGTGCTGCCGCGGCCGCACCGGGTCACCGTCCGGTTCGGCACGCCGCTGACGTTCACCGGCGACGCCGCCTCGGGGCGGGACCGGCGCGCGGTGACCGACGAGGTGATGGCCGCGATCGGGCGGCTGTCCGGGCAGGAGAGCGCGGGCAGGTACGCGTAACCCCGCAGGTGCCCCGCGTCAGGGTTATATACAAAGCCAGGGCGATTGGTCTAGACAAATAGACACCTCGCGGCAACCCCCTGCACGCCGCGCCTTCCGGAGGTCGTCATGGCCCGTCGACGTGTCATCGCCCTATCCCTCCTCCTGCTCGCCATGCTCGGCACCGCCGTCCCGGCGGCCGCGGCAGGCGAAACCGCCACCTTCACGAAGGTCTCCGACTGGGGATCCGGCTGGGAGGGGCGCTACACCATCACCAACAGCGGCACCGCGCCGATCACCGGCTGGCGCGTAGAGTTCGACGTCCCGGCCGGCACCACGCTGGGCAGTTACTGGGACGCCCTGCTCACCTCGAACGGCACCCACCACACGTTCACCAACCGCGAGTACAACGGCACGATCGCCCCCGGCGCGTCGGTCACCTTCGGCTTCCTCGGCAGCGGCCCGGGCAGCCCGGCGAACTGCCGGGTCAACGGCGCCGACTGCGGCGGCGGCACGCAACCCGGCGTGCCCGCCGCGCCGGACGGTGTGCGGGTCACGGCAACCACGGACGCCAGCATCACGCTGGGCTGGACCGCGAGCCCCGCCCCGGTCACCGGCTACCGCGTCTACGAGGGCACCGCGCTGCGCACCACGGTCACCGGCACGTCGGCCACGTTCTCCGGCCTGCCCGCGTGTGCCAGCCGCACCTACACGGTCGCCGCGTACAACGAGCACGGCGAGTCGCCACGCAGCCGGCCGGTCACCGGCACCACCACCGGCTGCCAGCAGGGTGACCTGCCGCGCCACTTCCTGACCGGCTACTGGCACAACTTCGTCAACCCGGCCACCGAGTTGCGCCTGTCCGCCGTGCCCGGCGAGTACGACCTCGTGGCCGTGGCGTTCGCCGAGGCCACCAGCACCCCCGGCGCTGTCACGTTCGGCGTGGACCCCGGCCTGTCCAGCGCGCTCGGCGGGTACACCAACGACCAGTTCAAGGCCGACGTCGCGGCGCTGAAGTCCCGCGGCAAGAAGGTGATCCTGTCGGTCGGCGGCGAGGCGGGCCGGGTGACGGTCGGCGACTCGGCGTCGGCGACGGCGTTCGCCAACAGCGTCCGGTCGATCATGGCGGAGTACGGCTTCGACGGCGTGGACATCGACCTGGAGAACGGCCTCAACCCCACCTACATGGGCCAGGCGCTGCGTAACCTGCGCGCCCAGGTCGGCTCCAGCCTGATCATCACCATGGCGCCGCAGACCATCGACATGCAGTCGACGGCGGGCTCGTACTTCCGGCTGGCGCTGGACATCCGCGACATCCTCACGGTCGTGCACACCCAGTTCTACAACTCCGGCTCCATGCTCGGCTGCGACCAGGCGCAGGCCTACGGTCAGGGTTCGATCAACTTCCTGACCGCACTCGCCTGCATCCAGCTGGAGAACGGCCTGCGGCCCGACCAGGTGGCGCTCGGCCTGCCCGCCGGACCGGGTGCCGCGGGCGGCGGGGTGGTCGCACCGTCGATGGTCAACAACGCTCTCGACTGCCTGGCCCGCGCGACGAACTGCGGCACGTTCCGCCCGCCCCGGACCTACCCGGAGATCCGCGGTGCGATGACGTGGTCGATCAACTGGGACGTCAGCAACGGCAACAACTTCGCGCGCACCGTCGCGCCGCACCTGGACACGCTGCCATGAGGCGCGCGCTCGCGGCGATCGCCGCCCTCGTCCTCGCCGCCATGGTGGCACCCCCGGCCGGTGCCGCGAACCTGCTGACCAACGCCGGTTTCGAGACCGGCAGCCTGGCGGGCTGGTCGTGCTCGAACGCCTCGATCGTGACCAGTCCCGTGCACTCGGGCAGCCACGCGCTGGCCGCCACCGCCACCGCGTCGGACAACGCGCGGTGCACGCAGACCGTGCCGGTGCGGCCGAACACGGCGTACACGGTGTCGGCGTGGGTGAGCGGCAACCCGGTGTACCTGGGCGTGACCGGCGGGCCGTCGACCTGGACCGGTTCGCCGGGCTACACCCAGCTCTCGCTGAGCTTCACCAGCGGTGCCGGGCAGACCAGCGCGGAGCTCTACCTGCACGGCTGGTACGGCGCGGGCACCTACCACGCCGACGACGTCGTGCTCGACGGTCCGGGCGGCAGCGACCCGGGAACCCCTGCCGCGCCGGGGAATCCGTCGGCCGGCGCGGTGACCGGCTCCTCCGTCACGCTGTCCTGGCCCGCGGTCACCGGCGCCACCGGGTACCGGGTGTACGAGGGCGACACCGTGCGGGCGACGGTGGCGGGCACCACGGCCACGATCTCCGGGCTCGCCGCCTGCTCGACCCACACCTACACGGTCGCCGCGTACAACACGGCGGGCGAGTCGGCGCGCAGCGCGCCGGTCACCGCGACCACCTCGGGTTGCCAGCAGGCGGACCTGCCGCGGCACGCGCTCATCGGCTACCTGCACGCGAGCTTCGCCAACGGCTCCGGCTACGTGCGGATGGCCGACGTGCCCGCCGCGTGGGACGTGGTGAACCTCGCGTTCGGCGAGCCGACCACGCCGACCTCCGGCGACATCCGGTTCTCACTGTGCCCGGTGGCCGAGTGCCCGAACGTCGAGACGGAGGCCGAGTTCACCGCCGCCATCCGCGCGAAGCAGGCACAGGGCAAGAAGGTGCTGATCTCCATCGGCGGCGCCAACGGCCAGGTGCAGCTCACCACGACGGCGGCACGCGACGCGTTCGTCCGGTCGGTGTCGGCGATCATCGACCGGTACGGCCTGGACGGGCTGGACATCGACTTCGAGGGCCACTCGCTGTACCTGAACCCGGGCGACACCGACTTCCGCAACCCGACGACGCCGGTGATCGTCAACCTGATCTCGGCGCTGCGCACGCTGAAGTCCCGCTACGGCAGCGATTTCGTGCTGACCATGGCGCCGGAGACGTTCTTCGTCCAGGTGGGTTACCAGTTCTACGGCGGCGCGGGCGGCGGCGACAACCGCACCGGCTCCTACCTGCCGGTGATCCACGCGATGCGCGACGCGCTGACCGTGCTGCACGTCCAGGACTACAACTCCGGTCCCGTGATGGGGCTGGACAACCAGTACCACAACATGGGCGGCGCGGACTTCCACATCGCCATGACCGACATGGTGAAGGCCGGCTTCCCGGTGGCCAGGACGGGGCACACGTTCCCCGGCCTGCGGGAGGACCAGATCGCGTTCGGCCTGCCGGCGGCGGTCAGCGCCGGTAACGGGTACACGCCGCCCGCGCAGGTGCACCAGGCGCTGAACTGCCTGGCCCGCAACCAGAACTGCGGCGGGTACACGTTGCGCGGCGGGGCGTCGCCCGCGATCCGCGGCCTGATGACGTGGTCGATCAACTGGGACCGTTACTACGGATGGGAGTTCCAGAACAGCCACCGGCCGTTCCTCAACGGCCTGCCGTGACGTACGCCCGGTGACGTAGCGCCACGGCGCGCCTGTGAGCGGATGTGGTGACGGCGGGGACCCGGCGACGATTCCGGGCATGACAGTCCCCGTCGAAACCACAGCTCTCACCAAGCGCTACGGCGACACGCTCGCCGTCGACGCGGTGAACCTGACCGTGCGCGCGGGCGAGGTGTACGGATTCCTGGGACCCAACGGTGCCGGGAAGACCACCACGCTGCGCATGCTGCTCGGCCTGCTGCGCCCGACCTCCGGCGAGGTGGCGCTGTTCGGCCGTCCACCCGGAGACCTGCGCGAGGTGGGCGCGCTGATCGAGTCGCCGGGCTTCTACCCCTACCTGTCCGGGCGGAACAACCTGTCCGTGCTGGCCCGCTACGCGCGGGTCGGCACGGACCGGGTGGACACCGTGCTGGACCTGGTCGGGCTGTCCGAGCGGGCCGGTGACCGCTACTCGCGTTACTCACTGGGCATGAAGCAGCGGCTCGGCGTCGCCGCCGCGCTGCTGAAGGATCCCCGGCTGCTGGTGCTGGACGAGCCCACCAACGGGCTGGACCCGGCGGGCATGTCCGACATGCGCGACCTGCTGCGGCGGCTGGCCGGGCAGGGCCGCACCGTGCTGCTGTCCAGTCACCTGCTCGGCGAGGTCCAGCAGATCTGCGACCGGGTCGGCGTGATCTCCCGGGGCAGGCTGGTCGCCGAGAACACGGTGGCCGAGTTGCGTGGCGAGGCCGTGCTGCACGTCGTCGCCGAACCGGCTGGGCGTGCCGAGACCGTGGCCACGGAGCTGCTCGGCGCCGCCCGGGTGCGGCGGCAGCGGCGTGGCCTCGAGCTGACCGTCGAGCCGGAGAAGGCCGCGTGGGTCAACGGCGAGCTGGTCGCCGCCGGTCTCGCGGTCAGCGAGCTGCGCTACCGCGAGCGGGATCTGGAACAGGTGTTTTTCGAACTGACCGGAGGGGAGTCGACCCATGTGGGCTAGCACGGTGGCCGAACTGGCCAAGATGGCGCGGCGGCCGGCGAACTGGCTGCTGCTGGGGATCGGCCTGGCACTCGCGCTGACGTTCACCTACCTGCTGCCGCTGGCCGGGGCGTCCGGCTCCGGCAGCGCGGCACCGAACACCGACCGGCCGCTGGAGGAGATCATGCCCGCCGCCCTTGTCGGCAACTCGGTGGGCGGGCTGCCGGTCTTCCTCGGCGCGATCGCGCTGGTGGTCGGTGTGCTGGCGGTGGGATCGGAGTACAGCTGGAACAGCTGGAAGACCCTGCTCACGCAGGGCCGGTCGCGGATGACCGTGTACGCGGGCAAGCTCGCCGCGCTGGCCGTGGCGATGCTGGTGCTGGTGCTGGCCGTGTTCGCCATGGGCGCGCTGGCCAGCTGGCTGGTCGCGGTCAGTTCGGATGGTCCGATCATCTGGCCCGGCGTCGCCGAGCTGGGCCGGGGCGTGGCCGCAGGCTGGCTGATCGCGATGACCTGGGCGGCGATGGGTGCCGTGCTGGCGATCGCGTTGCGCGGGGTGGCGCTGCCGCTCGGGCTGGGCCTGGTGTGGATGCTGGTGGTGCAGAACCTGCTGCTGGGCATCGCCGCGCCGCTGGTCGGCTGGATCGGCGACCTGCAACGTGGCCTGCCCGGCGCCAACGCCGGTTCGCTGGTCCGCGCGCTGGGCGCGTCACCGGCCACGCCGGGGGTCGCCGACGTGGCCGGGCCGCTGCAGGCCGCGCTCGTGGTGGCCGGTTACCTGGTGCTGTTCGCCGGCGTCGGCGGCTGGTTGCTGCGCCGCCGCGACGTCCTGTGACTCACCGGAACGCGCCGGCGTGCTCGGCCACCCACCGGGTGAACGGGCGCGCCGGCGTTCCGGTGACCTCCTCCACCGTGGGCAGCACGGTGTACACCTCGGCTGGCGGATCGGTGGCCAGCCGCAGCAGGCCGGCGACGGTCTCCTCGGGATGGCCGTCGGCCCGGAGCCGGCCGGCCAGCTCGTCGAGCGGACGTTCCTCCACCGGGATGTCCCTGCCGATCGCGGCACCGATGGTGGCGACCGACTCGGCGACCGTGATGGCGGCGGGCCCGGTCAGCGGATAGGACCGGCCGGCGTGGCGGCCGTCGAGCAGCGCCTCGACGGCCACGGCCGCGATGTCGGCCTCGTGGATCTTCGCGCTGGGCTGGTGGACGCCGAACTCCCGGACCGTCCCGCCCGCGCGGATCGTGTCCGCCCAGCCGAGTGCGTTGGCCATGAACTCGACCGGCTGCAGGTGCGTCCACTCGACGCCGGACCGTTCGACGGCCCGCTCCACCGGTCCCTCCTCGTACCCGGTGAGCACCGTGACCCGCCGGGTCCCGGCGGCGACGGCGAGGTCGAGCACCTCCGGCGCGGTGACCAGCGGGGCGTAACCGTCGCCGGCGAAGGAGATCAGGTGCAGCTTGGTCACGCCGGCCAGGGCCGGGCCGAGCGTGGCGGGATCGGCGAGGTCGCCCGCGGCCACCTCGACGCCATCGGGGACACCGGTGGCGGTGGCCGGATTTCTCGTCAGCGCCCGCACCCGCTGCCCGCGATCGGCCAGTCCGCGTACCACCTGCCTGCCGACCGTGCCGGTCGCACCGGTCACCAGCACAATTCCGCTTACGTCGTAAACATTCATGCTTACATCGTAAACCGATCATCAGAACACGTGAAGGCCACCTTCATTACGTCACACGTGCTGAAGGTGGCCTTCACGTGCTTGTGCCGGGACTCAGGCCGCCGGGCGGTCCTGACGCGCGCGGCGCTGCAGAACCCGGCGTTCCCGCTGGGTCGTACCGCCGAAGACACCGTGGTCCAGCCCGTTGTCCAGGGCGTAGTCCAGGCACTGCGCCCGTACCGGGCAGCCGGCGCAGATGCTCTTGGCCTGGGCGACCTGACGCGCGCCCGGCCCCATGTCGGTCAACGGGAAGAAAAGCTCGGGATCGATGTCGCGACAGGCGGCCCGGTTCCGCCAATTCTCGTAGGTCATGGTGTGCCGCCTCCTTCACGTGGAAAAGGAATGGATGAGGTGAGCCCCGCCGATTGTGCGCTACGCGCGCACGCGTACGCAGGCCATTTTCGGCCATCCGGTCGGGGTCCACACCACCCAACGCCACCCGCCGGGCGAATGTTCCCTGACGTCCAGCTGCTCCGGGATGGGCTACCAACAACCCGCGGGCGCCAAACCCGGGTGCGCCCGTTATGGCGGGTTACGACAACTCGCCGGGTGTTCACCTTGCGAGAAAGCTCACAGGCTGGACGTCGAAGACGGACGCCAGCGCGCCGCGGCGAATGCGCAGGCCACCAGCGGTGACCACGCCGGTTTTGGAGGGTTCCTACAACTGCCGCCACGTCGCATGGGGTGCGCCCGACATTTCGCTACCCGGCGGTACACGAGAGTGTTCGATCTGAGGTCGCGTGCGCGCGCAAACCAGAAAAACGGTCAGTCGCAGCTGTGGGAGGCTCGCTCGGTGTTCAGTCGTGTCGCCATCGTCAACCGTGGTGAGGCCGCCATGCGGCTCATCCACGCCGTCCGGGAACTGGCCGCCGAGACCGGCAACCCGATCGAGACGGTCGCCCTGTACACCGACGCCGACCGCGCGGCGACCTTCGTGCGTGAGGCGGACGTGGCCCACTACCTCGGTGCCGCCGCCGACCGGCCCTACCTCGACCTCGCCGTCCTGGAACGTGCCCTGCGCGAGACCGGGGCCGACGCGGCCTGGGTCGGCTGGGGCTTCGTCGCCGAGGACCCGGCCTTCCCCGAGCTGTGCGAGAAACTGGGGATCACGTTCGTCGGCCCGAGCGCGGAGGCCATGCGCAAGCTCGGCGACAAGATCGGCGCGAAGCTGATCGCCGAGGAGGTCGGCGTCCCGGTGGCGCCGTGGAGCCGCGGTTCCGTCGACAGCCTGGAGGCGGCCACCGCCGCGGCCGAGCGGATCGGTTACCCGCTGATGCTCAAGGCCACCGCGGGCGGTGGCGGCCGGGGCATCCGGGTCATCACCAGCCCGGAGGAACTGGCCGACGCCTACGAGCGCACCAGCCAGGAGGCGCTGCGGGCGTTCGGCAGCGGCGTGGTCTTCCTGGAGCGCCTGGTCACCGGCGCCCGGCACGTCGAGGTGCAGGTGATCGCCGACGGGCAGGGCACGGCGTGGGCACTGGGCGTGCGGGACTGCTCGGTGCAGCGGCGCAACCAGAAGATCATCGAGGAGTCCGCCTCCCCGGTGCTGGCGCCCGAGCAGGCCCAGGAGCTGAAGGCGGCCGCGGAACGGCTGGCGCTCGCGGTGGACTATCGCGGTGCGGGCACCGTCGAGTTCCTCTACCACCCGGGCGAGAAGCTGTTCGCGTTCCTCGAGGTGAACACCCGGCTGCAGGTGGAGCACCCGATCACCGAGGCCACCACCGGTGTCGACCTGGTGAAGGCGCAGCTGCACGTCGCGGGCGGCGGGAAGCTGACCGGCCAGCCGCCCGCCGAGCTGGGCCACGCCGTGGAGGCACGGCTCAACGCCGAGGACCCGGACCGCGACTTCGCCCCTTCCCCCGGCCGCATCGCGCGGCTGGACCTGCCCGCGGGCCCGGGCATCCGGGTCGACACCGGGGTCAGCGAGGGCGACACCATCCCCGCCGACTTCGACTCGATGATCGCCAAGATCATCGCCTACGGCCGCGACCGGGACGAGGCGCTCGGCAGGCTGCGCAGGGCGATGGCCCAGACCACCGTGCTGATCGAGGGCGGCGCCACCAACAAGAGCTTCGTGCTGGACCTGCTCGACCGGCCCGAGGTGATCGACGGCTCCGCCGACACCGGCTGGATCGACCGGGTCCGGGCGCGCGGTGAGCTGGTCAGCCACCGGCACTCGGCCGTCGCGCTGGCCGCCGCCGCGATCGAGGCCTACCAGGACGAGGAGTCGATCGCGCTGCAGCGGCTGCTGGCCTCCGCCCACGGCGGACGGCCGCAGGTGCAGCACGAGGCGGGCCGACCGCTGGAGCTGAAGCTGCGCGGCGTCGGTTACCGGGTGCAGGTTGCCAGGGTGGACGGCAACCGCTACCGGGTGGCGATCTCCGCGGGCTCGGACGAGCCGGCGACCGCCGACGTCACCGTGGACCGCTTCGACTCGCACACCGGCCAGATCACCGTCAACGGCAGGCGGTTCCGCCTGGTGACCGGGACCCACGGCCCGATCCACCTGGTCGAGGTCGACGGCGTGACGCACCGGGTCAGCCGCGACGAGGGCGGCGTGGTCCGCTCCCCCGCGCCCGCGCTGGTCGTCGCGACGCCGCTGGAGGTCGGCGCGGAGGTCGAGGCCGGAGCGCCGGTGCTGGTGCTCGAGTCGATGAAGATGGAGACGGTGCTGCGGGCGCCGTTCAACGCCCGGCTGAAGGAATGTGTGGTCGCGGTCGGCAGCCAGGTGGAGACCGGCGCGCCGCTGCTGCGGCTGGAGCCGGTCGGCGACGGCGACGACGCACAGGACACCGACGGCGGCGACGTGGTGGAGCTGGACCTGCCGCGGGCACACCCGCTGCCTGCCAGGGACCGGGCCGAGCGCGGTCTCGCCGACCTGCGTGGCCTGCTGCTCGGCTTCGACGCCGACCCGCTCGACGAGCGCCGCGTGCTCGACGGCTACCTGGCCGCCCGGGCCGAGCTGGCCGAGGCGGGCCAGCGGCCGCTGGCCGACGAGATCGCGCTGCTGGAGGCGTTCGCCGACCTGTCCGAGCTCAGCCGCAACCGCCCGGCAGGCGACGAGCCCGCCCGCAACACCGCGGTGCACAGCCCGCGCGAGTACTTCCACACCTACCTGCAGAGCCTGGACACCGAGCGGGCCGGGCTGTCGGAGACGTTCCAGCAGCGGCTGCTGCGGGCGCTGCGCCACTACGGCGTCACCGACCTGGAGCGCACCCCGGAACTGGAGCACGCGGTGTTCCGGATCTTCCTCGCCCAGCAGCGGGCGGGCGCCGACGCCGGCGTGGTCGCGGCCCTGCTGCGGCAGTGGATCGCCGAGGAGCCGCCCGGCGCCGCGCTGCGCGACACCGCCGGTGTGTCGCTGGAACACCTGGTCGCCGCGACGCAGCTGCGTTTCCCTGCCGTGTCCGACCTGGCTCGGGGCGTGGTGTTCGCCTGGTTCGCCCAGCCGCTGCTGCGGCGCAACCGCGCTCGCGTCTACGCCGGCGTCCGCGCGCACCTGCGTTACCTTGACGCCCACCCGGACGCCCCGGACCGGGCCGAGCGCATCGCCGAGATGGTCGCCAGCGCCGAGCCGCTGGTCCGGCTGCTCGGGCAGCGGTTCGGCCGCAACGGCAACGACCCGGTGCCGATGCTGGAGGTGCTGACCCGCCGCTACTACGGCAACCGCACGCTGCGCGCGGTCACCGGGCAGACCATCGAGGGCTGCTCGGCGGTGGTGGCCGAGCACGACAACGCCGAGCGTGTCGTGGCCACCGCGGTCGACTTCGCCGACCTCGGTGCCGCCGTGCGGGCCATCGCCGGCCTCGCCACCGACGCCGACGTGGTCGCCGACGTCTACGTGAACTGGGCCGGTCAGCCCGGCGATACCGACGCCATGGCCGACCAGCTGCGTTCGGCGCTGACCACGCAGCCGCTGCCCAGCCGCGTCCGCCGGATCACCACCACGGTCGCCGGCCGCAGCGGCGCGGTGATGCACCACCACTTCACGTTCCGGCCGTCGACCGCGGGGCTCGCCGAGGAGCGGCTGATCCGCGGGCTGCACCCGCAGATCGCGCGCCGGATGCAGCTGGAGCGTCTCGGTGCCTTCGACCTCACCCGGCTGCCCTCGGCCGACGAGGAGGTCTACCTGTTCCGCTGCACGGCCCGCAGCAACCCGGCCGACGAGCGGTTCGTCGCCATGGCCCAGATCCGCGACCTGTCGGCACTGCGGGAGCAGGACGGCCGGTTCGTCGCGCTGCCCGCCGTCGAGGGCACGCTGGCCGCCTGTCTGGACGCCATCCGCCGCGCCCGCTCGCAGCAGCCGCCGAAGAAGCGGTCGGACACCAACCGGATCCTGATCTACGTCTGGCCGCCGAGTGAGCTGACCGAGGACGAGCTGCGCACCATCGCCCAGCGCGTCCTGCCGACGACGGCCGGTGCCGGGCTGGAGGAAGTACTGCTGCTCGCCAAGCAGCGGGACCCGCGTACCGGGGAGCTGCGGGAGATCGGCGTGCGCATGGGCGCCGGGCCGGGTTCACCGGTACGGCTGTCCGTCGGCGAGCCGCCGACCGAGCCGATCGAGCCGCTGGACGACTACCGGCAGAAGGTCCTGCGCGCTGCCGCCCGCGGCACCGTCTACCCGTACGAGCTGACCGATCAACTGGGCGAGTTCACCGAGTACGACCTGGACTCCGGCGGTGCCCTGGTGCCGGTCGACCGGCCGAAGGGGCAGAACACCGCGGCCATCGTCGCCGGCGTGGTGCGCACGCCCACCCCGCGGCACCCGGAGGGCGTCACCAGGGTGGTGCTGCTCGGCGACCCGATCAAGGCGCTGGGCGCGCTGTCGGAGCCGGAGTGCTCGCGGGTCATCGCGGCACTCGACCTGGCCGAGAAGATGTCGGTCCCGCTGGAGTGGTTCGCCCTGTCCGCCGGCGCGCGGATCGCCATGGACTCCGGCACGGAGAACATGGACTGGGTCGCGGCCGCGCTCAAGCGGATCGTCGAGTTCACCCAGGCGGGCGGTGAGATCAACGTCGTGGTGGCCGGGATCAACGTCGGCGCGCAGCCGTACTGGAACGCCGAGGCCACGATGCTGATGCACACCAAGGGCATCCTGGTGATGACCCCGGACTCGGCGATGGTGCTGACCGGCAAGCAGGCGCTGGACTTCTCCGGCGGTGTGTCGGCCGAGGACAACTACGGCATCGGCGGCTACGACCGGGTGATGGGCCCGAACGGGCAGGCGCAGTACTGGGCGCCGGACCTGGCCGGGGCACGCGACGTGCTGATGGCGCACTACGACCACACCTACGTGGTGCCCGGCGAGAAGGGACCGCGGCGCGCCGAGACGTCCGACCCGCACGACCGCGACATCAGCGACTTCCCGCACGCGCTGGTGGGCAGCGACTTCACCACGGTCGGCCAGATCTTCTCCGCCGAGCACAACCCGGACCGCAAGAAGCCGTTCGACATCCGGACGGTGATGCGCGCGGTGTCCGACGCCGACCACCCGGTGCTGGAGCGGTGGGCCGGTATGGCCGACGCGGAGACCGCGGCGGTGCAGGACGTGCACATCGGCGGGTGGCCGGTGTGCCTGCTCGGCATCGAGTCGCAGTCGATCCCGCGGCGCGGCTTCCCGCCCACCGACGGGCCGGACGCCTACACGGCGGGCACGTTGTTCCCCCGGTCGTCGAAGAAGGCGGCGCGGGCGATCAACTCGGCCAGCGGCAACCGGCCGCTGGTGGTGCTGGCCAACCTGTCCGGCTTCGACGGCTCGCCGGAGTCGCTGCGCAAGCTGCAGCTGGAGTACGGCGCGGAGATCGGCAGGGCCATCGTCAACTTCGACGGCCCGATCGTGTTCTGCGTGATCTCCCGCTACCACGGCGGTGCGTTCGTGGTGTTCTCCAAGGCGCTCAACCCGAACATGACGGTGCTGGCGCTGGAGGGCTCGTTCGCGTCGGTGCTCGGCGGGGCGCCTGCCGCGGCCGCGGTGTTCGCCGGTGAGGTGAACAAGCGCACCGCGGCCGACAGCCGGGTCGCCGACCTGGAGGCCGCGGCGGCCGCCGCCACCGGGTCGGAGCGGGCGGCGCTGGCGGCGAAGCTGGACGAGACGCGGACGTCGGTGCGGGCGGAGAAGCTGAACGAGGTCGGCGCCGAATTCGACAAGGTGCACAGCATCGAGCGTGCGGTGCGGGTGGGCTCGGTCGACGAGGTGGTCTCCGTGGCGCAGCTGCGCCCGCGGATCATCGAGGCCATCACCAGCCGCCTGGGCTGAGCGGCATCTGCCGTCAAGGGGGCTCTCCCGGCGTCTGCTGCCGTGAGAGCCCCCTTCAACGCACTTCAGCGGCTCAGGTTACGGAAGCGGTGCACCGACAGCGGCGCGAACACGGCGATCATGGCGACCGGCCAGACGACCGCCATCAGCTGAGCGTTGCCTGCGACCCAGGTGTCCCCGCCGAAACCGGGATTGCCGAACAGTTCCCGGATGGCGGCGACCGTCGACGACATCGGGTTGACCTCGGCGAGCCAGCCCAGCCAGTCCGGCATCAGGCCTGGTGCGACGAACGTGTTGGACACCATGGCGAACGGCAGCACCAGCGGGTACAACGCGGACGCGCCCTCGTTGGTGCGCAACAGCAGTCCTATGTAGACACCGACCCAGATCAGGGCGAACCGTAGCAGCAGCAACAGCCCCAGCCCGGCCAGCGTGGCCCACAGCCCGCCGTGACTGCGCCAGCCGACCAGCAGCCCGCAGCCGGCCAGCACCGCGAGGTCGACGGCGGCGCGGACCATGTCCGACACGCTGCGCCCGGTCACCACGGCCGAGGGTGCCATCGGCATGGAGCGGAACCGGTCGGTGGTGCCGCGCGCGGTGTCGGCGACCACCCCGGCGACGGTGAGCGTCAGCCCGAACACCATCGTCATGCCGAACAGGCCGGGCATCAGGAACTCGCGGTAGTTCCCGCCGCCGGGCACGCTCATCGCGCTGCCGAACACGTAGCCGAACAGCAGCACCGACACGACCGGGAACAGCAGCGCGCCGACCACTTCCTCGGGCGAGCGCCACCAGTGGGCCAGGCCCCGCCTGGCCATGACCGCGCTGTCGGCCACCGCCCAGCGCAACCGTTCGCCCGCCGTGGCCGGCACGGTCACGGTCGTCCGTGGCTCGCTCATGCCGCCGCCTGCTGGCCCGCGGGCTGACCGGTGAGCCCGACGAACACCTCGTCGAGCGTGGGACGCCGGATGCCGATGTCGACGATGGTGATCCCGGCGGCGGCGAACGCCGGGACGGTGGCGGTCAGCGCGTCGACGCCGTCGCCCGCCGGCACGGCCAGGCGCAGCACCTCCGGCCGCACCTCGGGTTCCGTCCCCGCGATCGAGGCCAGGATCCGGGCGGCGGCAGGCAGGTCGTCCTGGTGGCCGATGGCGACGTCGAGCTGGTTCCCGCCGAGCCTGGCCTTGAGCTGCGCCGGGGTGCCCTGGGCGATCGCCCTGCCACGGTCGATCACCGTGACCGAGTCGGCCAGCTGGTCGGCTTCGTCGAGGTAGTGCGTGGTCAGCAGCGCGGTCGTGCCCTGGGAGACCAGCTGCCGCACACCGTTCCACACCTCCATGCGGTGCCTCGGGTCCATGCCGGTGGTGGGCTCGTCCAGGAACAGCACCGGCGGGGCCATGATGAAGCTGACCGCGAGGTCCAGCCTGCGGCGCATGCCACCCGAGTAGTGCTTCGGCGGCTTCCCCGCCGCCTCGGTGAGGCCGAACTGCTCCAGCAGCTCGTCGGCCCGGACGCGGGCCTGGCGCTTGCTCAGGTGGTAGAGCCTGCCGAACATCTCCAGGTTGGCCCGCCCGGACAGCATCTCGTCGACCGCGGGCTGCTGCCCGGTCAGCCCGATGCGGTAGCGGACCCGCAGCGGTTCGCGGACCACGTCGAACCCGCCGACCAGCGCCCTGCCGCCGTCCGGCCGCAGCAGCGAGGACAGGATCCGCACCGCGGTGGACTTGCCCGCGCCGTTGGGCCCGAGCAGCCCGCACACCGTGCCGTAGGGAACCCGCAGGTCGAAGCCGTCCAGGGCCTGTGTGGCACCGAACCGCTTGCGCAGGCCCTCGGCGATCACCGCCGCGTCCATCGGCCACCTCCTCCACGTTGTTTACTTTGAAATGTATATCTGAGGATATACATCCTTGTGAGTACACTGCAACGGTGACCGACGATCCGAAGGAGCCCACCCGGCGGATGCCGAGGGCCCAGCGCAGGGAGCAGATCCTGGCGGCGGCCACCCGCGCGTTCGCCCGCGCCGGGGGTTTCGCGCCGACCAGCCTCGACGACGTCGCGGCCGAGGCCGGGGTGACGCGGATGATCCTGTACCGGCACTTCGACTCGAAGGACGCGCTCTACCGCGCGGTGCTCGACCGGGCGGGCACCCGGATGTACGAGGCGACCACCGTCGACGGGGAGATCACCGAGGACACGGTGCCGTACATGCTGCACTGGGCGGCGGCCGAACCGGACGGGTTCCGCCTGCTGTTCCACCACGCCGCCCGCGAACCCGACTACCGGGCCGACATCGACGAGGCACGGGAGGCGATGATCGCCGTGCTGCGGCCGATGATGAGCGAGTACACCGACAGCGAGGCGTGGGCGGGGTGGGGCGCGCGGCTGGCCACCATCATGGTCGTCGAGTCGATCATGGCGTGGCTGGACGCCGGCCAGCCGGACCCCGACCTCGCGGTCGACCGTGTGCTGCTGGCCGTCGACGGGATCTACAACGCACTGCGGGACTCCCCCGGACCGCGGTAGGGCGGGCCCCCGCAACGTGCCGGTGGTGCGCCGCATTCCGGCTGGGTGCCGTCCACACCAGACTCGGTGCGGTGAGCATCGACACCGCACCCGCGACCGGAAGCGACTACGCCCGGCTGTCGCGACGAGTCGCCGACGCCGGACTGATGGACCGCAGGCCCGGCTACTACCTGCTGCGCTCCACCCTGGTGGCCGGGCTGTTCGCCGGCACCTGGGTGGCCTTCTTCCTGATCGGCGACTCGTGGGCCTCGCTCGGCCTCGCCGTGTTGCTGGCCGTCCTGTTCGGACAGATCGCGCTGCTGTCGCACGACATCGCGCACCGCCAGGTGTTCCGCACCAGACGGCCCAGCGAGATCGCCGGCCGGATCGCGGGCAACCTCGGCATCGGGCTGTGTTACGGCTGGTGGATGGACAAGCACACCCGCCACCACGCCAATCCCAACCACACCGAACTCGACCCGGACGTCGACCCGGACATCCTGGTGTGGTCGAAGACGCAGGCGCGGGAGAGCAAGGGGCTACCCCGCTTCATCGGGCGTTACCAGGCGTACCTGTTCTTCCCGCTGATCACCCTTGAAGGCATGAACCTGCACTGGTCGGGTATCCGCGCCGTGGCCAAGCCGGGCCTGCGTGCTCGCGGCCTGGAGGCGGCACTGCTGCTGGCCCACTTCACGCTGTACCTGTCCGCGGTGTTCACCGTGCTGTCCCCGGTGAAGGCGCTGGTGTTCATCGCCGTCCACAAGGGACTGTGGGGGCTGTACCTCGGGTCGGTGTTCGCGCCCAACCACAAGGGAATGCCGCTGCTGTCCGGTGACGAGCGCCCCGACTTCCTGCGCAGGCAGGTGCTGACCTCGCGCAACGTCCGCGGCAGCGTCCTGCTCGACACCGCCATGGGCGGGCTGAATCACCAGATCGAGCACCACCTGTTCCCCAGCATGCCGTCCCCGCACCTGCGCCGCGCCCGGACCGTCGTGCGGGACTACTGCGCCGAGATCGGCGTGCCCTACCACGAAAGCGGCCTGATCGACTCGTGGGCGCAGGCCCTGCGCTCCCTGCACGAGGCAGGCGCACCCCTGCGCGCCCGGTGAGCTGGACGAACAAAACGAAACCTGCTACCTTTTGTTCGAGGAGGTGATCCGGTTGGACGGCACGCTGCGGCAGGAGACCTACCTGCCGGACCACGACGAGGGCACACAGGTGGCGAAGCTTCACGACTTCCTGAAGGCACACGAGAACGCGAGCGAGGACAGGCCGGACATCTGGTTCCTCAGCGGCACGACAGCCGAGGACAGGGTGGAGCTGCCCGGCGAGGTCTATCACGCGCTCCGGCAGGTCGTCGAAGCCATGCGTGAAGGACTCGCCGTCTCCGTCTCGCCGCACACCAGGTCGCTGAGCACGCAGCAGGCAGCCGAACTGCTGGGGGTCAGCAGGCCGACCGTGGTCCGGCTGCTGGACGATCAGGAGATTCCGTACGAGCGGGTGGGCACCCACCGGCGCATCCTGCTTCAGGACCTGCTCGACTATCGCCGGCGCCGCAGGGCGGAGCAGTACGCCGCGTTGGAGGCGACGGCTCTCGACGAGGACGAGGATCTCGACGAGACGCTGGACCGGCTGCGGGAGGCACGTCGCGCGGTATCGGCCCGCAGACGGAGGGAAGCGCACTGACGCGACTGTCCGCCATGGACACGGCGCTACTGGACACGTGCGTCCTGTGGCCCAGCCTGCAACGGGACTTCCTGCTCTCCCTCGCTGTCGAGGGCGCCTACCGTCCGATGTGGAGCTCCGCGATCCTCGACGAGCTGGAGTACGAGGAGGCTCGCAAGCTCGTCCGCCGGGGCGCCGATCCCGCGATGGCGCGGCGGCGGGCGGGCCGGCTCGTCCACACGATGCGCCGGGCGTTCGGCGACGCCGAGGTCCACGGCTGGGAACAGCTGGAGGGAACGTACGGCCTGCCCGACCCGGACGACGAACACGTGCTCGCCGCTGCGGTGACGGGCGGGGCAGGCGTCATCGTCACCCACAACATCAAGGATTTCCCCGCGGAACGACTGCCGGCGTGTCTGGCGGTCACGCTCCCCTCGGAATTCGCTACCGACCTGGTCGCCGCCTACCCCGCGCACGCGATCGCCGCCGTCGGCGCCATCGTCCGGCGGTCGGGCCAAACCGGGCGACGGCTCACCACCGGTGAGATCGTCGACCGGCTCGCCCGGCACTATCGGATGCACGAGGTGACCGAACTGCTCGCACCGATGCTCTGACACACCGGCTAACGCACCAGGACGTAGACGGTCCGGCCGCCGATGGTCTCGGCGGGGAAGTTCGCCGTCACCCAGTCGGTGATCCGGCTGCCGCCACCGGGACCGCCCCTGCCGCCCGGGCCGCCGCCCGGCACGAAGTAGTGGATCCGCCCCTGCGCCACGTACTGCTGGAACTGTTCCAGCGTGGGTGCCGGGTCCCGGCCGCTGAACCCGCCGATCGGCATCACCGGACGCCCGCTGGACAGCTGCAGCCCGCCCGCGCTCTGCGCGCCGTCGGTGGCCGCGGCCCAGTCCTCGGTGGTCGCCCGCAACGCGTCGATCAGCTCCGGTCCGGCCTGCCGGGGACCGGCGCCCTGCCGCTCCGGCAACCGCGGCCCCGACATCGGGATCGTCCCGTCGTGCGAGGTCGCGGCCGTGGCCGCGGCGAACCCGCCGGTGGCACCGGACCCGGCGAGCAACGCGGCCGCCGCCACCACGATCCCTGCCCGGCGGAACTGGTGGGCCCCCACGGCGACGGCGGTGCCCACAGCCAGCCCGGCCACCAGCACCGTCCAGCGGACCCACGGCTGCCAGCCCGGGTACCGGTCCAGCAGCACGTAACCCCACATCGCCGTCGCCCCGATCGCCAGCGCCAGCACCAGCCGCGCCGGGCGGTGGTCGCGGCCGCGCCACAGTTCGGTGGCCCCGATGCCGGTCAGCGCACCGATCGCGGGCGCCAGCGCCACCGCGTAGTACGGGTGCGTGATGCCCCGCATCAGGCTGAACACCAGCCCGGTCACCACCAGCCAGCCGCCCCACAACAGCAACGCCGCCCGGGTGCGGTCGGTCCGCGGCGCCCGCCGGGTGAACCACAGCCCGCCGGCCAGCACGATCAACGCGGCAGGCAGCAGCCAGGAGATCTCGCCGCCGAACGCGTCACCGAACATCCGGCCCAGCCCGGTTTCCCCGCCGAACGCCAGGTTGCCCGGGGCACCGCCACCGCCACCACCACCGCGGCCGAAGATCCGGCCGAGACCGTTGTAGCCCAGCGCCAGGTCGAGCACGGTGTTGTCGGCCGACCCGCCGATGTAGGGCCGGTTCCCGGCCGGCCACAGATCGGCGACCACGACGAACCAGCCAGCCGACACCACCACCGCCGCCCCGGCCGCGGCCAGGTGCGCCAGCCTGCGCCAGATCCCGTGCGGCGCGGCCACCAGGTACACCAGCGCGAACGCCGGCAGCACCAGGAACGCCTGCATCATCTTGGTCAGGAACCCGAAACCGATCGCGGTGCCCGCCAGCAGCAGCCACCCGAGGTGCCCCCGCTCGAGTGCGCGCACCACGCAGTACGCGGCCGCCACCAGCAACAGCACCAGCAGCGCGTCGGGGTTGTTGTAGCGGAACACCACCGCGGCCACCGGGGTCAGCGCCAGCACCGCCCCGGCGATCAGCCCCGCGGCCGGACCCGACCAGCGGCGGACCGCGGCGCAGGTCAGCGCCACCGACGCCACCCCCATCAGCGCCTGCGGCACCAGCATGCTCCAGCTGGAGAAGCCGAACAGCCGCCCGGACAGGCCCATCACCCACAACGCCGCGGGCGGCTTGTCGACGGAGACCGTGTTGCCCGGGTCCAGCGAACCGAAGAACCACGCCGTCCAGTCCTGGCTGCCTGCCTGCGCGGCGGCGGCGTAGAAATCGTTGGCCCAGCCCGAATCGCCCAGGTCCCACAGGTACAGCACGGCGGTCCCGGCCAGCAGTGTCCACAACAGAACGCGGTACCTCATCGGCGGAACACCCAGCCCCGCAGCAGCAGGAACCGCACCACGGTGGCGACCAGGTTGGCGGCCACCAGCACCACCAGCTCGGCGGTCCGCGCCGGCGTGGTGACCGCGTGCAGCACGGCCAGCGACCCGCTGGTCAGGCCCAGCCCGAGCACGAACACCAGCAGTCCCTGGACCTGGTGCCTGCCCGCACCCGCCATGCCCCGCACACCGAAGGTGAACGCGCGGTTGGCCGCGGTGTTGCCGACCGCGGTGAGCAGCAGCGCCACCAGGTTCGCCGCCTGGGCACCGAGCCCGGCCCGCAGCACGACGAACAACAGCAGGTAGGCCAGCGTGCTCAGCACGCCGACGGCGGCGAAGCGCGCCAGCTGCCGCACCAGCCCCGGTGGCACCCCGGGAACCGGCACCGGTTCCCGGCCCAGCTGGTCACGCAGCCTGGCCACCGGAATGGCGCCGGTGGTCAGGCCACGCGCCAGCCGGGCGATCCCCCGCAGGTCGGCCATCGCGGTGGCGACCAGGTCGACCCGGCTGTCCGGGTCGTCCACCCAGTCGACCGGCACCTCGTGGATCCGGGCACCCGCCCGCTGTGCCAGCACGAGCAGTTCGGTGTCGAAGAACCAGCCGGTGTCGGCGACGTGCGGCAGCAGCTCCCGGGCGACGTCGGCGCGGATGGCCTTGAACCCGCACTGCGCGTCGGTGAACCGCACCGCGAGGGTGCCGCGCAGCAGCAGGTTGTAGCAGCGTGACACCAGCTCCCGCCTGGCGCCGCGCACCACCCGGGCACCGCGGGCCAGCCTGCTGCCGATGGCGATGTCGGAGTGCCCGGACAGCAGCGGCGCGATCAGCGGCGGCAGCGCGGCGAGGTCGGTGGACAGGTCCACGTCGAGGTAGGCCAGGACGGCGGCGTCCGACGCCGTCCACGCGGCGTGCAGCGCGTGCCCGCGTCCCTTGTCCTCCAGGCGGAGCACGCTCACCTCGGGCAGCTCGACGGACAGCATCCCGGCGAGCAGCTGCGTCCGGTCGGTGCTGGCGTTGTCGGCGATGGTGATCCGGAAGCGGTACGGCAGCTGCTCGGCCAGGTAGGAGTGCAGCCTGCGCACGCAGGGCACCAGGTCGTCCTCCTCGTTGTGCACCGGCACGACGACGTCGAGCACGGGGCGCGGGCCGGAGATGTCTACCGGGCTACGGCCGGGATGCTGTGCGGTGGCTGTCATGCCCCGACGGTCGCGGCACGCCCTGGGGTGGCGTTGTGCCGCCGCTGTGCGCGGGCTGTGAATGCGGCAGCGCGACGGTGAACGTGGTGCGGCCGGGCACGCTGGCCGCGGTGACGACGCCGCCGTGTGCCTGCACCACGGCGGCCACGATGGCCAGGCCGAGCCCGGTGCTGCCGGCGGCCCGCGAGCGTGACCCGTCGCCCCTGGCGAACCGTTCGAACACCTCGGGCAGCAGGTGCGCGGGAATGCCGGGACCGTCGTCGTTGACCGCCAGCACGATTCCACCGTCCACTGCGGACACCCTGGTGGTGACCGCCGTCCCGGCCGGGGTGTGGGTGCGGGCGTTGGCGAGCAGGTTGGCGACGACCTGGTGCAGCTGCGCCTGGTCACCGAGGACCCGCACCGGCTCGGCGGGCAGTTCCAGCCGCCACCGGTGCTCCGGCCCGGCCACCCGGGCGTCACCCACCGCGTCGGCCACCAGCCGGGTCACGTCGACCGGCGCCCGCTCCACCGGGCGCCCGGCGTCCAGCCTGGCCAGCAACAGCAGATCGGCGACCAGCGTGCCCATCCGGCGCGACTCCGAGGTGATCCGGCCGATGGCGTGGGCGACGTCGGGAGGTACCCGCTCGGCACGGCCGGCCAGCTCCGCGTAGCCCTGGATCGCGGCGAGCGGGGTACGCAGTTCGTGGCTGGCGTCGGCGACGAACTGGCGCACCCTCGTCTCGCTGGCGTGCCGCGCGGCCAGCGCCGTGCCGACGTGTCCGAGCAGGCGGTCCAGCGCGGCCGCAACCTGCCCGACCTCGGTGCGCGGGTCGGGTTCGGCGGTGCCGACCCGGGCGGGCAGCACCACCTCGCCCCGGTGCAGCGGCAGTTCGGTGACCCGGCGCGCGGTGTCGGCGACCTCGTGCAACGGCCGCAGCGTGCGCCGCACCAGCGCCGTCCCGGCCACCGCGGCGATCGCCATGGCGCTCACCATCACCCCGCCCATGATCAGGCCGACGGTGAGCAGGATGTCCTGCGTGTCGCTCATCGGCAGGCCGGTGACCAGGACGTTGCCGCGCACGGTGGTCGACGCGAGCATCCGGTAGGACCCGAGCCCCGGCAGGTCGACCGTCACCGGGACGCCGGTGGCCGGCACGTCCCGCAGCGCCGCGATCTGGGCGCCGTCCAGCACGTGGGCACGCCCGGTCCCCCGGGTGAGCCTGGTCGCGTCGTACACCGAACCGTCGCTGCCGAGCAATCCGGTGACGGTGCCGTCGCGCTGGCCCGGCGCGTTGATCGGCGGCGGTGGCAGCGGACCGTCCCCCGGGTGCTGGACGAACACGATGCCGCGATGGCTGGCCTCGGCGAGCTGGGTGTCCAGCTGGCCGACGAGGAACGCCCGCAGGGCCAGCAGTGTCGCCACGGCGACCACCGCGCACACCAGCGCGACCAGGCCGAGCTGGCCCGCGACCAGCCGGGTCCGCAGCGAGCGACGGTCAGGCCGGTTTGAGGACATAGCCCGCGCCCCGCATGGTGTGGATCATCGGCGGCCGGCCCGCGTCGATCTTCTTGCGCAGGTAGGAAATGTAGAGCTCGACGACGTTGGCCTGGCCGCCGAAGTCGTAGTCCCAGACGCTGTCCAGGATGCGGGCCTTGCTCAGCACCCGGCGCGGGTTGCGCATCAGGTACCGCAGCAGGTCGAACTCCGTCGCGGTCAGCCGGACCGGCTCGCCGGCGCGGTACACCTCCCTGGTGTCCTCGTCCATGGTGAGGTCGCCGACGACCAGCGTCGCGTCGGCGTCACGCGCGGTGACGCCGCTGCGCCGCACCAGCCCGCGCATCCGCAGCACGACCTCCTCGACGCTGAACGGCTTGGTGACGTAGTCGTCCCCGCCGGCGGCGAGCCCCGCGATGCGGTCCTCCACGGCGTCGCGCGCGGTGAGGAACAGCACCGGCAGCACGGGCAGCTCCGCACGCAGCCTGCGCAGCACCTCGAGCCCGTCGATGTCGGGCAGCATCACGTCGAGGACCACCGCGTCCGGCCGGAAATCCCGGGCCTCGCGGACGGCGGACAGGCCGTCCGCCGCCGACCGCACCGACCAGCCCTCGTAACGCAGGGCGAGGGTGACCAGCTCGGCGAGCACGGGCTCGTCGTCGACGACGAGCACTCGGATGGGCTGACCATCTGGACGTCGCAGGGCTGCTGACGAGGGCATGGCCGTGATGCTGACGACCGTTCGTGACGGATTCCTGTGGCCAGGCTGTGGACAACCTGTGGATCGGCGCTCACACGAGCGGCCCAGCCGCGACACAGCCGGTTCACAGCGCCCGCGCCGACGGTGGTGCGCATGGAACAGACGAACGAGCAGCACCACGTGTGGGGTAGCCCGCCTCCTGCGGACCGGCCGCGCTGGTCGGTCCGCAGGACGGTGGCCACGATCGCCGTCGCCGTGGTGGCCGCCGCCGGTGGCGCGGTGGCGGTGTGGGCGGCCTCGGCCGCCGGGCCGGTCACCTCCCCCGGGCCCGGCCCGGTCGTAATGGGCCCCGGTCCCAACGGCGCCGCGTACTGCGCGCCGCCGGACGGTCAGGCTCCCCGTTCTGGCCGATAGACAACGTCGCGCCGCGGTGGGTACGTTCGCGAGTAATCGATTACCCGACCTCGGCGCGGAGGCTCACATGCCGGTTTCGTGCTGCCCGGACGGCGACTGCGGGCACGGCCACACCGGTCCGAGCCGCCGGACGTTTCTCACCCTCGGCCTGGCCGGGCTCGGGCTGGTGGCGGCGCCGGCCGGGGTGGCCCGCGCACTCGGCCTGGATCCCGCCGGCCTGGTCGTCGTCCCGCCGGACAAGGGCCTGTCCGAGGAATCGGTGCGGGCACTGCTGGCCAGGGGCGAGCCCACCGAGTACACCGGGCAGGCGCTGCGGCTGATCGGCATGCCGGTCGGCGGCGGCTGCGGCGGGCAGGTCTACCTCGCCGGCGACGGGCGGCTGTGGGCGTGGGACGTGTTCAACCCGGCCGGGTACCCGTTCGGCGGCGCCACCTGGGACGGCCCGCACTACGCGCACCCGCTGACGGCGAGTTCCCCGTTCCGGCAGGCGTTCACCCTGCGCACCCGCTCGCCGGAGCACGACCGGACGGTCACGGTGGACCAGACGGGGTTCGCGGATGTCCGGTTCGTGGGCCGCTACCCCATCGGCACCACGACCTACCGCGACCCGGCGTGCCCGGTGGCGGTCACGCTCGAGGCGTTCTCGCCGTTCGTCCCGCTGGCCACCGACGACTCCACGCTGCCGGCGACCGTGCTGGCGTTCACCGTGCGCAACACCTCCGGCAGGCCGGTGCGGGTCGACCTGACCGGTACCAGCGAGAACCCGGTGTGCCTGGACACCCGCAAGCGGCAGCCGGTCACCCTCAGCGGGTCGGCGTTCGCCGTCGCGGGCGCACGCGGGGCGGAGTTCGGCGCGGCCGAGGCGGGCCTGCCCAACCCGCAGGACATCGTGTTCGAGGACTGGGAGTCCGGCTTCGGCGACTGGACGGTCACCGGCACGGCCTTCGGCGACGGCCCGGTGACCGCGGACGAGCTGCCCGTTCACGTGCGCCGCTTCGGCGACCTGAACCTGTATGGCGACCGGTTCGTCACCTCCTACGACTTCCGCTCCGGCGCGGGCGACACCGCGCGGGGCACGCTGACCAGCCGGGAGTTCACCATCGAGCGGCGTTACGTCGCCGCGTCGGTCGGCGGCGGCGCGCAGCCGGGCACGGCGTGCCTGAACGTCGTCGTCGACGGCCGGGTGGTCGCCTCGGCCACCGGTGCGAACAGCGAGCCGATGGTCGCCGCCATGCTCGACGTCGGCGCCCACCTCGGGAAACGGGCGCGGATCGAGATCGTCGACACCGCGACCGGCCCGTGGGGGCACGTCAACGTCGACGTCATCGTGTTCACCGACGCTCCGGACATCCTGTTCGAGGACTGGGAGAAGGGCAGCTACGACAACTGGACGGTGACCGGCGAGGCGTTCGGCGACGGCCCGGTGCGCCCGCAGGACACGCCGGACTTCTTCCGCAGGCCGGCCGGCGAGGTGACCGACCTGAACGTGCACGGCACGTACTTCGTCACCTCGCACAACTACCGCCTGCCCGGCAACCCCGACGCGCACCGCGGCCGCATGGTCAGCAGGGAGTTCACGATCGAGCGGGCCTACGTCACGGCCTGGGTCGGCGGCGGCGCGTTCCCGGAGGACAGCTGCCTGAACGTGCTGGTCGACGGTGAGGTCGTCGCGGTGTTCACCGGCAGGGAGATGGAGCCGCTGACCGCGGTCTCGGCCGACGTGCGGGCGTGGCGCGGCCGCACGGCCCGCATCGAGCTGGTCGACACGTCGTCGATTCCGTGGGGACACGTCAACGTCGACCGGATCGTGTTCAGCGACCGGCCCGTTCGCCGGATCCCGGTGGACCGGTGGCCGGATCTGGGCACGTTCGCGCTGGCGGCACTGGAGCCGGAGGCCACCGTCCAGGCAGCGGCGGCCGACTGCGTGGTGAACGTCCCGTTCACTCTCGCACCGGGCGGTGAACGGACCGTTCGCTTCACCCTGTCCTGGTTCTTCCCCACGCCCGACCGGGGCACGGTCGCCTGGGTGAGCGGCGGCGCGGAGCTGAAGCGGCACTACGCGACCCGGTTCGGTTCGGCCCGCGAGGTGACCGCTCACCTGGCCACCGGACGCGAACGGCTGGAGCGGCGCACCCGGGACTGGGTCCGGACCTGGTACGAGGACTCGTCGCTGCCGCACTGGTTCCTGGAGCGGACGCTGTCGACGGCGTCGACGCTGGCCAGCGGTACCTGCCACCGCTTCTCCGACGGCCGGTTCTACGGCTGGGAGGGCATCTACTGCTGCGCGGGGACCTGCGGTCACGTGTGGAACTACGCGCAGGCCGTCGCCAGGCTGTTCCCCGACCTGGAGCGCGACACCAGGGAGCGGGTCGACCTGGGGCTGGCGCTGCTGCCCAGCGGGGAGATCAAGAACCGCGGTGAGATCGCGGGCGAGGGCTGGTTCGCCGACGGGCAGTGCGGCACGATCCTGCGGGTCTACCGCGAGCACCAGATGGCGCCGGACGGGTCGTTCCTGCGGCGGGTCTGGCCCGCCGTGCGCAGGGCACTGGACTGGGTGATCCGCGCGGACGGCGACGGTGACGGCGTCCTGGAGGGCAGCCAGTGGAACACGCTGGACGCCCAGTGGTTCGGCGAGGTGCCGTGGATCAGCGGGCTGTACGTCGCCGCGTTGCGGGCCGGTGCGGCGATGGCCACCGAGCTGGGCGAGCGGGCCGACGCCGCCCGCTACACCCGGCTGGCCGAAGCCGGGTCGCGGTACCTGGCCGACCAGTTATGGAACGATCAGTACAAATACTTCGAGCAGCTGGTCGACCCGGCCCATCCGACGGCGGTCAACTCCAACCGCGGCTGCTTCATCGACCAGATGTACGGCCAGACCTACGCCGCGCAACTGGGCCTGCCCCGGGTGTTCCCCAGGGACAAGGCCCGCACGGCGCTGGCGAACCTGTTCCGTTACAACTTCCTGCCCGACCCGCCCGCCCACCGGCCGCCGGGTATCCCGCCGGGGCGGGTCTACGCCTCGCCCGGCGAGGCGGGCACGCTGATGTGCACCTGGCCGCACGGCGGGTCGACCGAGAGCGGCAAGGACGGCCCGGTCGGCTACTTCAACGAGGTGTGGACCGGGCAGGAGTACCAGTTCGCGGCGCACCTGTTCGCGGAGGGCATGGTGGCCGAGGCACTGGCGGTGACCAAGGCCGTCGACAACCGGTACCGCGGCGAGAAACGCAACCCGTACAACGAGATCGAGTGCAGCGACCACTACGCGCGGGCGATGATGAGCTTCGGCACCTACCTCGCCGCCTGCGGCTACGAGCACCACGGCCCGGCCGGCCACCTCGGGTTCGCTCCCCGGATCACGCCGGAGGACTTCCGTGCCGCGTTCACCGCCTGCACCGGCTGGGGGCTGTACCGGCAACGCCGCGCCGGTGGCAGGCAGCACTGCGCCGTCGAACTGCGGTACGGGACGCTGCGGCTGTCCAGCCTGGCGCTGGAGGTCCCGTCGCCGCCGCGTGCCGTGCGGGCGGCGGGGCGGCCGGCGTTCGCTGTGGAGGGCGAGGGCGTCACCGGTACGCGGATCGTGTTGCGGTTCGGCGAACCGGTCACCCTGACCGAGGGTCGTAGCTTCGAGATCGAGGTGGAGTTCGGCTAGCGTCTGTGGCCATGACCACGTCGTCGGCGGTCGAACTCGAGGTGGGCAGGCGCACCGTCCGGATCTCCAACCCGGACCGGGTGTACTTCCCCGCCACCGGTGAGACCAAGCTGGACCTGGCCCGCTACTACCTGTCGGTGGGCGAGGGCATCGTGCGCGCGCTGCGCGAGCGGCCCTGCATGCTGCACCGGTTCCCGTCCGGTGTCGCGGGCGAGAAGGTGCACCAGAAACGGATCCCGCACGGCGCGCCGCCGTGGCTGGAGACCGTGCGGGTGAAGTTCCCGCGCTACAACCGCTACGCCGACGAGCTGTGCGTCACCGAACTGGGCAGTGTCATCTGGGCGGTGCAGATGTCCACTGTGGAGTTCCATCCGTGGAACTCCCGCCGCGCCGACACCGAGCGTCCCGACGAGTGGCGGATCGACCTCGACCCGATGCCGGAGTGCGGGTTCGGCACGGTCCGCCGGGTCGCGCGGGTGGCGCAGGAGATCCTCGACGAACTGGGCTACACCGGCTGGCCGAAGACCTCCGGCGGCAACGGGCTGCACATCTACGTCCGGATCGAGCCGCGGTGGGGCTTCTCCGAGGTGCGCCGCGCCGCGCTGGCCTTCGCCAGGGAGGTCCAGCGGCGGGCGCCGGACGAGGTGACCACGGCGTGGTGGCGCAAGGACCGTGACCCGAAGACGCTGTTCGTCGACTACAACCAGAACGCCCGCGACCACACCATCGCCAGCGCGTACTCGGTGCGTGGCGTGGCCGAGGCGCTGGTGTCGACGCCGATCACCTGGGACGAGGTCGACGACGTCGAGCCGGGCGACTGCACGATGCCGGCCGTGTCCGCCCGGTTCGCCGAGCTGGGCGACCTGCACGCGGGCATCGACGACGAGGCCTACAGCCTGGAGCCCCTGCTCGAGTGGGCCGACCGCGACGGCCTGGACGACGGCTAGGTTGCACCTGCCGTAGCGGCATGTGGTCCAGTGGACTCGCCCCCGATCCCGTGAGGAAAGGTCCCTGCTCGTGCCTTCGTCGTTCAGGACACCCCGGCAGGTCAAGATTGGTGACCTGGCGGCCATCGCCGGCACCACGCCACGAGCGATTCGCCACTACCACGAGATCGGCCTGCTCCCCGAGCCTGAACGGGGCGCTGACGACCGCCGCCGCTACGGGTACGAGGACATGATCCGCCTGCTGTGGATTCGCAGGATGGCCGACGCCGGGATCGCCCTGGACGACATCCGTGCCGCCTTCACCACCGCGGACGCGGACAGCGGAGACGGTATCGCGGACACCCTGGAGCGGCTGGCGGAAACCCTCGCCGAACAGGAGGCGGAACTGCGGCGGCAGCGCACCGCCGTGCGGCGGATGCGCACCGAGGGCAGCCGGATGGGCCTGCTCTCCGACGTCGTCACCGAACGCCTCAAGGGCCTGCCCGAAGATTCCCTGCGGCAGGCCGACCTGGACAGCCTGCTGGTCACCGAGCGGATCTTCGGCCCGCTCGGCGCGGCCGTCCAGGCCACCCGCTTCGCCGTCCTGGCCACGCACCCTGCCCTGCGGGCGGACTCCGACCGCATCGATGCCGCCGAGGAGGCACTCGACGACAGCGTCGCCGTCGACGATCCACGGGTGGCTCAGGTGGCCGCCGAGCGGCACGCCTTCGAAAACGCCCTGCACGCCGCCATCGAGGAGTCCGGCCTGGACAAGGCCGACGACGCCCTCTTCGACACCTGGGACAGCGCCGGCGGGCGGGAGGCCGGTTCCATGAGCGCGGTCGAAGCCGCCGGCAAGATGCCCTACGACTTCTCCCCGGCCCGCCTGCGCTGCATGGAACTGGCCGCGGAGCTGTCCGCCCAGGCCTGACCGTATTCTAGCGCTAGAATAGCCGGGTGGAACTGACGCCAGCCGAGCTCACCCTGCTGGGCCTGCTCGTGGAGAAGCCACGGCACGGCTACGAGCTGGACGAGGTCATCAGCGCCCGCGGCATGCGGGAGTGGACCGAGATCGGCTTCAGCTCGATCTACTACCTGCTGACCCGCCTCCGTGACCGCGGCCTGATCGCCGAGGCCGGCACCGGCCGTCCGGCCCGGGGCAAGGCCCGCCGGGTGTACGGGCCCACGGCCGAGGGGCGCCGGGCGTGCGCGCGGGCCGCCGAGGCGGCGGTCGCCGAACTCCGGCCGGTGTTCCCGCCCCTGCTGGCCGGTCTGGCCAACCAGCCTGCCGTCGAGCCCGGACGGCTCCGCGCGGCACTCGATCGGCGTGCCGAGGCCCTGGCGGAGAGGATCGCCGCCGTCACCGCGGCCCGTGACGCCCAGCCGGACCTGCCCGCCTTCGTCCGCGCCATCTTCGACCACTCCCTCGGCCAGCTGACCGCCGAACAGGGGTGGCTGGCCGGCTACCGGAAGGAACTCGGCCGTGACCCGCTATGACGTCAAACGCGAACTCCGGCGGTGCTACGCGCCGACCAACACCGCCTGGGCCCTGGTCGACGTGCCCGCCCAGCAGTTCCTCGCGGTCGACGGCCGGGGCGATCCCAACACCAGCATCGACTACGCCCGCGCCGTCCAGGCGCTCTACGCCGTGGCGTACACGATCAAGTTCACCAGCAAGCGCGAGCTCGGCCGGGACTTCGTCGTCGGCCCGCTGGAAGGCCTGTGGTGGTCCGACCGGCCCGAGGTGTTCACCACCCGCGCGAAGGACGCCTGGAACTGGCGCATGCTCATCAGCCAGCCGGACTGGATCACCGCGGACCTCATCGACGACGCACGGCAGGCCGCGCTGGCGAAGAAGGACCTGCCCGCGATCGCCGGGGTCCGCCGCGAAACCCTGCACGAGGGAACCAGCGCACAGGTCCTGCACGTCGGCTCCTACGACGACGAGGGGCCCGTGCTCGCCGAACTCCACCACGAGTACCTCGCCGCCAACAACCTCACCTTCGCCGGGCACCACCACGAGATCTACCTCGGCGACCCGAGGCGGACCGAGCCCGCGAAGCTGCGGACGGTCCTGCGCCAGCCGGTCCGCCCCGCCGGGTAGTCCTGGCGGCTCAGTCTGCGGTCATCCGGTGCACCGGCACCGGATAGCCGGGCCGGAACACCACGCCGGTGCGCTCGCCGCTGCTGGTCGCGGCGGCCGCGTCCGCGGCGGCCACGCAGCGGTCGATCAGCGCGTCGAGGTTGTCCGGACTGGTCCGCACGCGGGCGTTGAGCACCAGGTCGCCTTCGCGTGCCGGGCCTGCCTGGCGCTCGTCGAAGCTCGGCGGCGCGCCGGCACTGGTGAGACTGGCCTTCGTGGAGCCGCCCGCGGTACGCAGCCGGAGTTTGACGTGACCGACGGCCAGACCCGCGAGCTGGGCGCCGCGGCGGAACGCCAGGAGGAATTCGTCCACCCAGGACGCGGGCACGAAGCCGGTACCGACCGCGTCGAGCCGCAGCCGCTGATTGGTCCAGGCCAGCTCGGCCTCGGCCGCGCCGTAGCGGTCGTAGTCGACCTCGGACGGCACCCGCGCGGGTGCCGCGGTGACGTTCCACTGCCCGGCCAGGCGGCGCAGCCCGTCACCGGTGCGGGCCGACAGCGGCACGACCGTCGCGTGCGGGAACCGGTGACGCAGGCGCGCCCGTACCCGGGCGACGACCTCGGCCGGGTACGCGTCGATCTTGTTCACGGCGATGACGTCGGCCTCGTCGAGCTGGTGCCGGTACAGGTAGGCCAGATCCGACTCGGTGTCCTGCTCACCCAGCTCCGCGTGCCGGGCGGGATCGACGAGCACGGTCAGCGGCGCGACGGTCAGGGTGTCGCCGAGCAGGCGCCGCAGCGGCCGGACGACGGTGGCCTGCAGATCGGCGCAGCTGCCGACGGCCTCGGCGAGCACGACGGTCGGCCGCACCGTCGTGCGCAGCCGGGCGATCACCTCGGCGAGATCGTCGAAACGGCAGCAGAAACAGCCACCGGTGACCTCGTCGACGGTCGCCACGCCGGCCGCGTGCGCCAGCTCGGTGTCGACCAGATCGACGCCCTGGTCGTTGGTGATCACGCTGACCTTCTCGCCACCGGCCTCCAGCAGCCGTCCCGCCGCGAGCATGGTGGTGGTCTTGCCGGCACCGAGGAAGCCGCCCAGCGGCACGAAAAGCATCGCCAGGACAGTAGTCCCGTCCGGCGACGGCCGGAAGCGTCCGGCCGGGGCATACGATCACCGCATGTCCGACGACGGCGCAGACGCGCACACCAGGAAGCTCGCCGCCGCGGACCCGGTGGGCTGGTTCGAGCGGCTCTACACCGAGGCCGAGCAGGGCCAGGCCGTTGTCCCGTGGGACGTCGCCGATCCGCACCGGCTGCTGACCGAGTGGGCCCGCGACCGGGCCCCTGCCGGGCGTGGCCGGGCGCTGGTCGTCGGCTGCGGTTTCGGCCGTGACGCCGAGTTCGTCGCCGGGCTGGGGTTCACCACCGTGGCGTTCGACGTCTCGGAGACCGCCATCCGGGCGGCTCGTTCGCGTCATCCCGGTTCGCCGGTCCAGTACGTCGCCGCCGATCTGCTGGCTCCGCCACCCGGCTGGCCCGGCTCGTTCGATCTCGTCGTGGAGAGCCTGACCGTGCAGGCAATGCCGGTCTCGCTGCGCCCCGAGGCCACCGCCGCCGTCGGCAGGCTGGTCGCGCCCGGCGGGACGCTGCTGGTCATCGCCGCGGGAACGGACACCTCGCCGGAGGACGGCCCGCCGTGGCCGCTGACCCGCGCCGAGATCGACGCGTTCGCCACCGAGCGGCTGCGTCCGGTGCGGGTGGAGGCACTGCGGGACGACGAGCTGCGCTGGCGTGCCGAGTTCCTAGCGGCGGGCTAACAACTTGTCCGCCGTCAGGGTGTTGATCACCCGCTCCGGCTCGACACCGCACTCCAGTGCCCTGGCACAACCGTAGGGTTGCCAGTCCAGCTGGCCCGGCGCGTGCGCGTCGGTGTCGATGGCGAACTCGCACCCCAGCTCGACCGCCTGCCGCAGCAGCCTGCGTGGCGGGTCCAGGCGCTCGGGACGCGAGTTGATCTCCACGGCGACCCCGTGTTCCCGGCAGGCCTCGAACACCGCCGCGGCGTCGAACTGCGACTCCGGCCGCCCCCTGCCCACGACCAGCCTGCCCGTGCAGTGGCCGAGCACGTCGACCAGCGGGTTGGACACCGCGGCCACCATCCGCCGGGTCATCTCGATCTTCGGCATCCGCAGCTTGGAGTGCACGCTGGCGACCACGATGTCGAGCTGATCGAGCAGTTCTTCGTCCTGATCGAGTGAACCGTCGTCGAGGATGTCGACCTCGATCCCGGTGAGGACGCGGAACGGGGCGAGTCGTTCGTTGATCTCGGCGATCACCTCGAGCTGCTGCCGCAACCGCGCGGCGGACAGCCCGTTGGCGACGGTGAGCCGGGGCGAGTGGTCGGTCAGCACCATCCACTCGTGGCCGATGTCGCGGGCGGCGACGGCCATCTCCTCGATCGGGCTGCCACCGTCGGACCAGTCGGAGTGGGTGTGGCAGTCGCCGCGCAGCGCGGCCCGCAGCGGCCCGCCGTCGGGCAGCGCGGGACGTTCCAGCCGGTCGAAGTAGGCCGGTTCGCGTCCCGCGGCGACGTCGTTCACCACCGCGGCGGTGGCCTTGCCGATGCCGGCCAGCTCGGTGAGCGTGCCGCGGGCGATCCGGTCGGACAGCTCGTCGTCGGACAGGCCCTCGATGATCCCGGCGGCCTTGCGGAAGGCTCGTACCCGGTAGGTGGGCGCCCCTGCCCGTTCGAGCTGGAAGGCGATCTGCCGCAGCGCCCACACCGGATCCATGGGTCACTGCCTACCCGATCCGCGCACGCGGCGCCACGTGGTTGTCGGGGTCGGCGGCTACCGTCGGGCCATGGACGTCATCCTGATCCCCGGACTCTGGCTGGACGGGGCGTCGTGGGACGCGGTGCTGCCCGCGTTGCGCGACGCCGGGCACCGGCCGCACCCGGTCACCCTGCCCGGCATGGAGTCGCGGAGCGCCGACCGTTCGGCGATCGGCCTGCGGGACCACGTCGACGCGGTGGTCGCGCTGATCGACTCGCTCGACGGCAGCCCCGCGGTCGTCGGGCACTCGGGTGGCGGTGCCGTCGCGCACGCCGCCGTCGACGCCCGCCCCGGGCGGGTCAGCCACGCCGTCTACGTCGACTGCTGGCCGGTCGGCGACGGCGACGCCATCAACACCGGGCTGCCCGCCGACGGCGCCGACCTGCCGCTGCCGGACTGGTCGTTCTTCGACGACGAGGATCTCGTCGACCTCGACGACGAGCTGCGTGCCCGGTTCCGCGCCCGTGCCGTCCCCTCGCCCGCCCGGGTCGCGAGCGACCCGCAGCGGCTGACCGACGAACGGCGTCTCGACGTGCCGGTCACGATCGTCGCGTGCGAGTTCCCGAGCGGTTCGCTGCGCGAGTGGATGGCCGCCGGTGAGCCCAGGCTGCGGGAGCTGAGCCGGATCCGGCAGGTCGCCTACACGGATCTGCCCACCGGTCACTGGCCGCAGTTCACCAGGCCGGCCGAGCTGGGCCGGGCGATCGCGGGGGCCCTGCCGGATTGGTCTTGACCAATCCAGATCCAGGCGCCACAGTGGATGGGCGTCTCTGCTCTCCACCCGCCGCCGGAGCGAGGCACTGACACTCCGGAGGCGATCCATGTCCCCTGCACGCCTGCTGTCCGCCGTCTGCGCGGTACTCGTCCTGCTCTCCGCGGCGATCGTGCCCGCCGCCGCGGCTCCGCCGACGTTCCGCCATCCCGGCGTGTTCGTCAGCGCCGCCCAGCTCGACTTCGTCCGCGGGCGGGTCAACGCCGGTGCCCAGCCCTGGGCCGGTGCGTACAACCAGATGATGAGCCACTCGCTGGCTTCCCTGTCCCGCAACCCGAAGCCGAGGGCCGTCGTCGAGTGCGGCCCGTACTCGAAGCCGAACCTGGGCTGCACCGACGAACGCCAGGACGCCATCGCGGCCTACACGATGGCACTGGCCTGGTACATCACCCGGGATTCGCGCTACGCCGCCAAGGCGATCTCCATCATGGACGCCTGGTCGGCCACCATCCGCGACCACACCAACAGCAACGCCCCGCTGCAGACGGCGTGGGCGGGCACGTCGTGGGCCAAGGCGGCCGAGCTGATCCGGCACACCGGCGCCGGCTGGTCGCCGGCCGGCGTGAACCGGTTCGCCACGATGCTGCGCGAGGTGTACCTGCCCGAGATCATCAACGGCCGGGCCGCCACCAACGGCAACTGGGAACTGACGATGATGGAGGCGTCGCTGGGCATCGCGGTGTTCCTGGAGGACCGCTCGGCCTACGACCGGGCCGTCGCCAAGTTCCGCACCCGGGTTCCGGCCTACATCTACCTGACCTCGGACGGCGCCCTGCCGAAGACGCCGCCGGGCAGCGGGATCGACACCCGCGACGAGATCATCCGCTACTGGCACGGTGAGACCGGCTTCGTCAACGGGCTGGCCCAGGAGACCTGCCGCGACTTCACCCACACCGGGTACGGCATCGCCTCGATCGCCAGTTTCGCCGAGACGACCCGGCATCAGGGCCAGGACATCTACCCGGAGATCCAGGACCGGCTCCGGCACGCCATGGGCTTCCACGCCCGGTTCGAACTGGGCGAGTCGCCCGGTGGCCTGTGCGACGGCACCATCAAGCGCGGCCTCGGCCCGGTGCTGGAGGTCGGCTACAACGCGCTCGCGGGCCGCATGGGCATCCCGATGAACAACACCCAGCGACTGGTCGAGCAACGCAGGCCGGAGGGCACGAACATGCTGTTCGCGGCCTGGCAGACGCTGACGCACGCGAACAACCCGGCCTGACCCGGCGAAAGCTCGTGAAGGCCACCTTCATTACGTGTGACGTCAGGGTCCCGGCAAAGTCCGGTGCCAGGCGAGCGAGGGAGCTTTGCTGGCGAAGAAGGGGAGTAAAGCTCCCTCGCTGCCTTACGGGTGTGGCTGGTGGGGCTGGTGTGGTGATCTCGATGCCGTGAAGGGGGCCCTCACGGCGTCTCATGCCGTGAAAGCCCCCTTCACGGCATGAGCCCCAGAGCCCGGCAAAGTCGGGAGTCGTGGTGTCATTCGCGTTCCGGAAGGCGAGACTCGCGCTCCGGCCCGGCAGAGCCGCGAGCGGCCCGTTCGGCCACTCGACCACGGGCTGGTCTCGCGATCTGGAACCGGCATGCCGGGCAGTGGGACAGGTAGGCGGGAACGTGCAACTCGCGGGTCCGGAACGGTCGACTCGCGGGTCGGGAACGGAGGACTCGCGCGAACGGCCCGTTCACGCGGGCGACCGGCACCACGTGAGAACCCGCTCCACATGGTGAGTTCTGCATGCCCGGCGTTCGGTGTGAAGGCCGAGTTTCTGTCGTCTCACGTGGTGATGGTGGCCTTCACGTGCTCTGAGCCGACGCCGCCCCGGAGGTTGACAGGACGCGACCTCCCAAGGTTTAGTAACAGTGTTACCAAACCTTGGGAGGTCCCCATGAGCGAGCACGCCACCGCCACGGCCGCCTACCTCGCCGGGTTCACCACCCTGGACAACGAGGTCCGCGACGCCGCGCTGCCGGTCGAGGGCGAGATCCCCGGCTGGCTGCAGGGCAGCCTCACCCGCAACGGCCCGGCCCGGTTCGAGGCGGGCGAACGCGGGTTCCGGCACTGGTTCGACGGGCAGGCAATGCTGCACCGCTTCGCCGTGGCAGGCGGCGCGGTGACCTACACCAACCGCTTCCTGCGCACCGACAGCTTCCGGCAGACCGAACAGGGCCGGATCGGCTTCGGCGAGTTCGCCACCGATCCGTGCCAGTCGCTGTTCGCCCGGATGTTCACCCGCTTCAAGCTGACACCGAACTCCTCGGTCAACGTCGTGCCGATGGACGACGGCTTCGTCGCCATCGGGGAGACGCCGATCGCGGTGCGGTTCGACCCGGACACCCTGGAGACGGCCGGCGTCGCCGGATACACCGATCATCTCGATGGCCCCATCACCACGGCGCACCCGCACCAGCACCCGGGCAGCGGCGACCTGGTGAACTACGTGCTGCGGTTCGGCAGGCGCAGCCGGTACCAGATCTACCGGCAGCGGGACATGGAACGCCGGCTGGTCGCGTCCGTGCCCACCGCACGCCCCGGCTACCTGCACAGCTTCGCCATCACCGGCCGCTACGCCGTGCTCGTCGTGTTCCCGCTGGTGGTCAACCCGCTGGCGCTGCTGCTGCCCGGACGGCCGTTCATCGAGAACTACCGGTGGCGCCCGGAACTGGGCACCCGCTTCGTCCTGGTCGACCTGGACTCCGGCGCGACCGACACGCTCACCACCGACGAGCCGATGTTCGCCTTCCACCACATCAACGCCTTCCACGACGGCGAGAAGATCGTGGTGGACCTGTGCGCCTACCCGGACAGCTCGGTCATCGACGCCACCTATCTCGACCGGTTACGCGACCCGCGGGACCCGGTGCCGGTCGCCCGGCCCACCCGGTACGTGCTGGATCCGGCCGGCCGCACGGTGACCGGCCGCAGGCTGACCGACGAGACGATGGAGCTGCCGCGAATCAACTACGGCACCCGCAACGGCGCCGACTACCGCTACGCCTACGGCGTGGGCAACCGGGACCAGCGTGGCGACGACTTCCTCAACCAGCTCGTCAAGCTCGACGTGCACACCGGTGTCACCTCGGTCTGGCGGCAGCCCGGCTGCTACCCCGGCGAGCCGGTGTTCGTGCCGGCGCCCGATCCGTCCGCCGAGGACGACGGCGTGCTGCTGTCGGTGGTGCTCGACGGCGCCCGGCAGCGGTCGTTCCTGCTGGTGCTCGACGCGGGTTCGTTCACCGAGCTGGCCCGCGCCGAGGCACCGCACGCGATCCCGTTCGGCTTCCACGGCATGTTCAGGCACGACTAGCCTGGGTATCCCGGACGGCATGACCGGACTGCGCGTGGTGGTCACCGGGGCCACCGGAAACGTCGGAACCGCGGTCGTGCGGGCACTGGACGCCGACGACCGGATCGAGACTGTGCTGGGGCTGGCCCGGCGCCCCGCGGAGTGGATGCTGCCCAAGCTCGACCTGCACACCACCGACCTGGCCGACACCCCGGCGGAGACACTGACCGGGCTGTTCCGCGGGGCCGACGCGGTGATCCACCTGGCGTGGCTGTTCCAGCCCACCCGGGATCCGGCGCTGACCTGGCGGTCCAACGTCCTGGGCGCCATCGCGGTGTTCCGCGCCGCGGCCGCGGCCGGGGTGGGCACGCTGGTGCACGGTTCCTCGGTCGGCGCCTACTCCCCCGCTGAGTCCACTGTGGACGAGGACGGCGCCACGCACGGCTGCCCGACGGCCGCCTACTCGCGGGAGAAGGCCTACCTGGAACGGTTTCTGGACGCCTTCGAGCTCCGGCACCCGGACACCCGCGTGGTGCGGATCCGGTCGGCGTTCGTGTTCCAGCGCGGCGCGGCCAGCGAGCAGCGCCGGTTGTTCGCCGGACCGTTCGTGCCCGGCAGCCTGATCCACCTGCTGCCAGCCGTACCCGACGTTCCCGGCCTGCGGTTCCAGGCGGTGCACAGCGCCGACCTGGCCGACGCCTACCTGCGGGCCGTCTGCTCGGACGTCCGCGGCGCGGTCAACGTGGCCGCCGATCCGGTGATCGACCCGGAACTGCTGGCCGGCCTGCTGGACGCCCGGACCGTACGCATGCCGGCGTGGGCGCTGCGGTCACTGGTCGCCGCCGCGTGGCGGCTGCACGCCGTGCCCGCGTCGCCCGGACTGGTCGACATGCTGCTGGGCATGCCGCTGATGGACTGCGGCCGGGCCAGGGACGAACTGGGCTGGCAGCCCCGGCACACCGCCACCGAGGCCGTGGCCGAGCTGATCGAGGGCCTGCGCACCGGCGCCGGATTCCCCACCGCTCCCCTGGTTCCGAAGCTGCGCGGCGGGCGCGAGGCCGAGCTGCGCACCGGCGTCGGCGAACGACCGTAGGTCCACATGCGACTGCAGCGCAGTGATCCGGCGTCCCCCGGCCTGCGGCGGCACCGCCGTGGCAAGGGGTTCCGCTACCTCACCGCCGACGGCGAACCCGTCCGCGATCCGGAAACCCTGGAACGGATCGAGAAGCTGGTGATCCCGCCCGCCTGGCGGCGGGTGTGGATCTGCCCGCGCGAGGACGGCCACATCCAGGCCGTCGGTGTCGACGACGCCGGGCGCAAACAGTACCTCTACCACCCGCGCTGGCGCGCGGCCCGCGACGAGGAGAAGCACGACCGGGTGCTGGCGCTGGCGAGGATCCTGCCCGCGTTCCGCGCGGCGGTCACCGCCGACCTCGACGCGAAGGGCACCGGCAGGGAACGGGTACTGGCCGTGGCACTGCGCATCCTCGACCTGGGGGTCTTCCGCACCGGCGGTGAGGAGTACGCGGCGGAGAACGGCACCCACGGCGTGGCCACCCTGCTACGCGAGCACGTGACCGTGCGCGGCGACGAGCTGCGGTTCGCCTACCCGGCCAAGGGCGGGCAGCCGAGGGAGGTACGCATCCGGGACGGCAGTCTGGCGGTGGCCGTGCGGGCACTGCGCCGCCGCACCGGCGCCGACCGGCTGCTGGCCTACCGTCAGGGCCGCGGGTGGCACGAGGTGCGCTCCGACGACGTCAACGAGCGGTTCAAGGAGCTGACCGGACCCGAGTACACGGCCAAGGACCTGCGGACCTGGACGGCGACGGTGCTCGCCGCTGCGTCGTTCGCCGAGTACGACCCGCCCTCCAGCGAGCGGGGCAGGCAGCGGATCCGGGCACGGGTGATGCGGGAGGTCGCCGAGCAGCTCGGCAACACCCCCGCGGTGACCCGCAGATCCTATGTGGACCCCCGCGTGGTGCGGCGGTTCGCCGACGGCCGCACGATCCGGCCCGCGCTGCGGCGGATCGAGCGGCAGCGGCTCGACGGCGACGAGGAGCGGGAGGCGATCGAGCGGGCGGTGATCCGGCTGCTCACCAGCCGCTGAGTACCGCTTGGCGATTCACCCACCATGGCGTGTCCGTGCCGATACGATGAGCCGATGAGCTCACCACCGGCTGACCGGCTGATCCGGGTGCTGTTGGTGGAGGATCACGAGATGGTGGCCGACGCGATCGCACTCGCCCTGGAGCGCTCGCCGGACGTCGAGGTGGTTGCCAAGGCGCGGACGCTGTCCGTGGCACTGGACGACGCCCGCCGGTGCAAGCCCGACGTGGTGCTGCTCGACCGCAGGCTGCCCGACGGCGACGGGATCGGCGCGATCGGCCGCTTCCAGCCGCTGGGCGCCCGGGTGCTGGTGCTCACCGGTGAGGCGACCACGCCGATGGCGATCCGGGTGGCCGAGGCCGGGGGCGCGGGGCTGCTGCTGAAATCGTCCGGGCTGGACCGGCTGGAGACGGCGGTACGCCAGGTCGCCGACGGCGACGCCGTGTTCGACCCGGGTCTGCTCAGCGGCGTACTGGCCGGGCTCACCGGCCGCGGCACCGCCGTGACCACCCCGCTGACCGCACGCGAGCACGAGACACTGCAGCTGATGGTGGAGGGGGTGGCGACCGGCGAGATCGGCGAGCGGCTCGGCGTCGCCCGCAACACCGCCCGCAACCACGTGCAGCGCGTGCTGGTCAAGCTCGGTGCCCGGTCCAAACTGGAGGCCGTCGCCATCGCGCGCCGCGAAGGGCTCATCGACTGACGCATTCGCACTAGCCGCGGTGGTCACGGTGCGTCTCGCCGGTGGCCGCGCCGGTCCCGGACAATGAACGCCGTGACGACCACCCCCGCGGTGCGGTGCGCCGCGCTGCGGCTCCCCGAGGCCGAAACCGGTCTGGCACTGGCCCGCCGGTTCACCCGCGAGACGCTGCGTGGCTGGCGGCTGGACGACGTCGTGCCGGACGCCGAGCTGGCGGTGAGCGAACTGGTGTCCAACGCCCTGTGCCACGCCCACGGCGAGCCGCGGCTGCGGCTGTCGCTGACCGGCAGGGGCGTCCTCGTCGAGGTCGACGACAACAGCCCCGTCCGCCCGGTCGTGCGTACCGGTGGCGGTGACGGCGGCTGGGGCCTGCGTATGATCAGTCGGCTCAGTCTGGGCTGGGGGGCCACCCCGCTTCCACACGGCGGCAAGACGGTCTGGTGCGAGCTGCCGGAAACGGCCGGCCCGCTGTCCGCCTGAGTGCGTCCCACCGCTTCGGGTGTTCAGCAGCCAGCACCCTCTTTCTGTACTGCCGTACGCCGGCCCGGACCCGGAGAGAGACCGCGTTGAACCACCCCACGGACAGCCGCCTGGCCACCTTCGCCACGGCGCTGCTGGAAGTACCGGCCCACCTGGTCGCCGCCACGGCCCGCACCGTCCTGCGGCGGGAGTTCGGCGTCGGCGACGCCGAGCTGTACCTCGCCGACTACCGCGAGACCACGCTGGTGCCGGCGATCACGCCGGATGCCACGCCGCTCCCGGTCGCGGGCACGGCGGCGGGCCGGGCCTTCACCACGCGCACGGCGGTCACCGACGGCGACACCGTGTACCTGCCGGTCCTGGTGCGCTACAACCGGCTCGGCGTGCTCGGCGTGTCCGGCGCCGACCCGGGCAGCCACGACCTGTTCGCCACCGCGGCGGCGCTGCTCGGTCACGAGCTCGTCGTCGCCGACACCGCCACCGACCGGTTCCGCAGGGTGCGCCGCCGCCAGCGGCTGACGCTGGCCGCCGAGATGCAGTGGGACCTGCTGCCCGGCCGCCGCATCGGCGACGGCCGCTTCGAGCTGGCCGGGCACCTGGAACCCGCGTACGCGGTGCACGGCGACAACTTCGACTGGTCGCTCGACTCCGACGAGCTGACCCTCACCGTCACCAACGGTTCGGGCACCGGGGTGGGCGCGGCGATGCTCACCGGACTGACCGTGCACGCCATGCGCAACGCCCGCCGCGCCGGGCTGGCGCTGGCCGACCAGCTCGCGCTGGCCGGGCAGGCGGTGTGGGCCGAGTACGGCGGCAAGCAGCACGTCGCCACGCTGGCCCTGCGCCTGCACCTGCCCAGCGGGCGGCTGGCCGTCGCCGACGCCGGATCCCCGGCGCTGTACCGGCTGCGGGGCGGGGACGCCGAGCGGATCGAGCTGGACGCCCAGCTGCCGCTGGGCATGTTCGACGGCGTCGAGTACGACCTCGGGCAGCTGGCCCTGCGGCAGGGCGACCGGCTGCTGGTGCTCAGCGACGGGGTGCTGAACGCGGCCACCACCGCTGGTCGCTATGTCGACACCGAACTGGACCGGGTGCTGGCGGAGGTGGCGCGGCTGTCCCCGGCCGACGCGGTGCATCTGGTGCTGTCCAGGCTGGTCGCGTTCCACGCCAGCGCGGAACTGGCCGACGACGCGGTCGCCGTTCTACTGGAGTGGCGCGGCGGCCAGCGGTAGCTCGGCCCAGACGGTCTTGCCGCCGGGGCGCTGGTCGACGGCCCAGCGACCGGCCAGCGCCTGCACCAGGATCATGCCCCTGCCGTGCGGCCGGTCCGGGCTCTGCTCACGCACCACCGGCCGGCGGGACGAGCCGTCGGTCATCTCGATCCGCACCCGGCCCTCCCGCGACGACAGCCGCAGCGACAGCGGCGGCTCGCCGTGCAGGACGGCGTTGCTGACCAGCTCGGTGACGAGCAGCAGGACGATCTCGGTGGTCTCGGTGGTCGCATCGAGGCGGCGCAGGACGGGTTCCACCGCCGCACGCGCCCGGGCCGCCGCGGCGGGATCCGCCGTCAGCGCGAGGTCGAGCAGCGGTTCCGCCCCGGAGCCGCCGGGACTCATGAGCCCGACGAGCCCGCTGAGTCCGCTCCGTCGGCCATCGTGATGTCGAACAGCGGCAGGAGACCGGCGATCTGCAGGATCCGGTGTGCGAAACGGTCCACGTTCACCAGTTTCACCTCCCCGCCGCGTTCCTGCACGGCGGAATGCGCCCGGACCAGGGCGCTCAGGCAGGCGGAGTCGAAGAACGACAGGTTGGCGAAGTCCACCACCAGCCGTTTCGCGCCCGACTCGATCAGTTCGGCCATCGCCGCGTCGAGCTGCGGGGCGACCCCGTGGTCGATCTCGCCGGCGAGGACGACCTTGCCCTCGGTGCCGTTCAGCTCGGTACGCACGGCCGTCGAGTTCGAGTTGCCCGCTGCGCTGTCTGCCATCTGCTGGTTCTCCCGGTATCGATCTCGTCGGTGGCCCGACTCGGCGTACCCCCATGCTGGTATACCAACCCGCCGTGCCCTAAGTTTGCCATGAGGCAAATAAATGCTGGTGCAGGGTCGCTGCACCACGTCGTCTGGAGCTGTACTTCATGACACTCATCACCGACAGCGTGGCCGATTTCCTGGACGCGCACCAGCGGGAGGTGATCGAGGCGTGGTCGCGGGCGTCGGCGTTCCGGTCGGTCGACCCCACCACCGCCACCGAGGAAGCCACCGAGCTGCTGGCCGGCCTCGCCCGGGCCGTCCGCGCCGGAGCGGCCGACGACCCTGCCTCGGAGGGTTTCGCCGGCGTGCGCACGCTGCTGCGGCTGCTGGTGACCCGGTCCGGCGGCGGCCCGCGCCCGGACGTCAGCGAGTTCAAGGACCCGCTGCTGGCACTGTGGAACCGCTGGGAGGGGCCCGGCCCGGACGACCGGCTGGCCGGAGCGGTGCTGCTGTCGACGGCCGTCGACACCCTGCGGGTGGTGCTGGTCGAGCTGGAGCTGAGCAGCGGCGCCGACATGATCTCGGCACAGCAGCAGCAACTGACCGAGCTGTCCACACCGGTCATCAAGCTGTGGGACCGGGTGCTGGCCATCCCGCTGATCGGCACCCTGGACAGCATGCGCAGCCAGGCCGCGACCGAGCTGCTGCTGGAGGAGATCGTCACCCAGCAGGCACGGGTGGCGATCCTGGACATCACCGGCGTGCCGACCGTCGACACCATGGTGGCCCAGCACCTGTTGCGCACCGCGATGGCGGCCCGGCTGATGGGGGCGGAGTGCATCATCAGCGGTATCCGCCCGCAGATCGCGCAGACCATGGTGCAGCTGGGCATCGACCTCGGCGAGGTGGTTACCAAGGCCAACCTGGCCCACGCCTTCGCCTACTCGCTCAACGTCATCGGGCTGGCCGTCACCCAGGCCGAGCACGGGTAGGCGGCCCGTGCACAACACCTCAGTCATCAACCTCGACGGGGTCCTCCTGGCGACCCTGGAGGGTGAGCTGACCGACGAGGCAGCCGCCGGGCTACGCACCGAGCTGGCCAGCCGGGTGGTCGCCACCTCGGCATCCGGGGTGCTGATCGACGTGTCGTCGCTGGACATCGTCGACTCGTTCCTCGCCAGGGTCCTGCACGAGATCGCCGCCGCCACGGCGCTGCTGGCGGCCGAGACCGTCGTCGTCGGCATGCGGCCCGAGGTGGCGATCACGCTCGTGGAGCTGGGCCTGACCCTGCCGGGCCTGCGTACCGCGCTGACCGTCGCGGACGGACTCGCGCTGCTGGGGAAGCCGTGACCGACGTCTCGGCCACCCGCGAGGAGGTGGCGATCACCGCCGAGGTCGACATCGTCGCGGTGCGGCAGGCCGTCCGCGAGGTGGCGGTGACGGCCGGTTTCTCCCTGGTGGAGCAGACGAAGCTGGTCACGGCCGCCAGCGAGCTGGCCCGCAACACACTCGTCCACGGCGGAGGCGGGCACGCGGTGCTGGAGGTCGAGCGGACGGCCGGCACCACGGCGCTGCGGCTGACGTTCGTCGACACCGGCCCCGGCATCACCGACGTCCAGCAGGCACTGCAGGACGGCTACAGCAGCGCGGGCGGGCTGGGCCTGGGGCTGAGCGGCGCCCGCCGGCTCGCCGACCACTTCGACCTGCGGACCGCGCCGGGCGCCGGCACTACGGTGACCGTGACGTTCACCTCCGGCAGACGGGCATTGCGGTGAGGGGAACCGCGCTGGCCGTACGCGAGCAGGCCCACGTCGGGCAGGCCCGCCGGTACGCGGTGACCACGGCCGGCCGGGCCGGCCTGCCGAGGCCAGAGCAGGACCGGATCGCCGTGGTGGCCAGCGAGCTGGCCACCAACCTGCTCAAGTACGCGATCGACGGCATGTTCACCGCGGTCCCCCGCTCGGGTGGAGTCGATCTGCTGGCCACCGATCGCGGCCCGGGTATCCCCCGGCTGGCCGAAAGCATGCGGGACGGCTACTCCACCACCGGTACCCTGGGCACCGGCTTGGGAGCGGTGCGAAGGATGGCCGACCGGTTCGACATCTACTCCGGAACGGAGGGGACGACTGTGCTCGCGCGGTGGCACCCCTCCGGCGCCGAGCCACGCGGAATCCGGTTCGGTGCCGTGCTCTACAGCGCGCCGGGTGAGGACATCAGCGGCGACGCCTGGGCCGTCGTCGACCACGAGGACCTGACGACGGTGGCCATCAGTGACGGCCTCGGGCACGGCCCCGCGGCGGCGCGGGCCAGCGAGCTGGCCATGGCGCGGGTCCAGGCCGAGCCAGGTGCCGAACCGGAGCAGCTTGTCCGGGCCATGGCAACGGATCTGGCGGTCACCCGCGGCGCCACCGTCGCGCTGGCCCGCATCGACCGGGCCGCGGGCACGCTGCGGTTCACCGGCGTCGGCAACACCACCGCGCGGCTGTACTCCAGCCGCACCAACACCAGCACGCAGCTGGTGTCCGCCGCGGGGTTCGTCGGCGACGGCGCCCCGGTCCGCGACCGGGTGCGCTCGCAGACCCACGCCTGGACCGTCGACAGCAAGCTGGTCCTGCACACCGACGGGATCGCGCAGCGGTGGAAGGCCGAGGACCGTCCCGAGTTGTTCGGCCACGACCCGGCCGTCGTCGCGGGCTGGCTGCTGGGTCAGTACTGCCGCGGGCGGGACGACGCCTGCGCCGTCGTGGCGGCGGGAGGTGAGCACCGGTGAGTCTCGCCGAGGAACTGCGCAGGCTGCTGGAGAGCCGGAACCTGCCCGACGAGGTGTGGGCCCGGCTGAGCGCGGAACTGGCCGGAGCCGGTGAGGACAGCGCGGTGCGTGCCGTGCTGAGCGAGCTGGCGGAGACGGTCGCCGACCAGCGCAGGGAACTGGGCTGGCATCAGTCCGAACTGGAACAGACCAACGCCGGGCTGCTCGCGCTGCACGCCGACATCGAGCGGCAGCGGCAGCGCACCGCGTTCCTCGACGACGTGAGCAGGGCCGCGGCCGCCTCGCTGGACGCCGCCGCGATGCTCGACGTGGTGGCCGCGCTGCTGCGTGCCCGCGGGTTCGCCGAGCACACTCGCGTGTGGACGGTGACCGACGACGGCCCGCGCTGCTCCGGCGAGCCCGCCGCCACGCCCGACGCGACGACGCTGGCCGCGTTGTCCGGCCACAGCATCGAACGCGACGGCGCGCACCGCGTCAGCGTGCCGCTGGCCGCCGGAACGCACGTGCAGGGCGTGCTGGACCTGCACCGCACGCGGTCGGAGTTCACCGGTGACGACATCACGCTGGCGCAGGGAATCGCCGACCGCGCGGCCACCGGCCTGCACAACGCCACGCTCTACGAGCGCGAGCACGAACTGGCCGAGCGGCTGCAGCACGCGATGATGCCCAAACTCGTCCCGCACGAGGACCTGGAGCTGGTCGCCCGGTACCGCTCGGCCACCCGGGGCGTGCACGTCGGCGGCGACTGGTTCGACGCGATCGCCCGCCCGGACGGGACGGTGGTGCTCACCGTCGGCGACGTCACCGGGCACGGGCTGGACGCCGCCGTCGTGATGGGCAGGCTGCAGAACACGCTGCACGCGTACGCGCTGGAGGGCCACGGGCCCGCCGAGTCGCTGCGGCTGGTGCACGAGCTGCTGCGGGGCTGGGCGACCACGCTGTTCGCCACCGCCGTCGTCGCCGAGATCGACACAGTCAGCGGCACGATGCGCTGGGCCAGTGCGGGACACCTGCCGCCCATGGTGGAGGACGCGGGCGGCATCCGGTATCTGGAGGCCGAGCACGCGCCGCTGCTGGGCATCGCGCTGACCGCGCCCATCCCCGAGCACGAGTACCGGCTGTCGCCGGGCGCGGCCGTGCTGTTGTTCACCGACGGCCTGGTCGAACGCCGCTCCAGCAACATCGAGGCGGGCATGGCCGCGCTGGCCCGGGCGTTCACCGACTCCCGGCCCGGTGACCTGGAGGCCAGGGCCGAGTACGTGCTGCGGTCGATGCTGGGCCGCCACGACCACGAGGACGACGTCTGCCTGCTGCTGTGCCGGTGGGCGGGTCATCCCGGCGGCCCGCAGGCGCCGGACGGCCCGCAGGTGGTCGCCGCGGTCAGTCGTCGTTAGCCCGCGCCGCCGCCCTGGCGAACTCGGTCAGTCCCTCCAGCAGCGCCGTGCGCTGTTCCGGCGACATCGCCGCGAGGATCTCGCCGAGGTGGCGCTGCCGCGCCCTGCGGACGTCGTCGAGCAGTTCGCGCCCGGCCGGGGTGAGGCTGACGGTGGTGGCCCGCCGGTCGCTGGCCCCGGCCTGCCGGGCGAGCAGGCCGGTGGCCTCCAGCCGGTCGCACAGCCTGCTGGCCGACGACGGCAGCGCGTCCAGCAGGGTGCCGAGCCGTCCGACGGTGAGCGGGCCGTGGGCGTCGACGGCGAACAGCGCCCGCAGCTGCGGGACGGACACGGTGCCGTGGGCCTGCTCCTCGCCGCGGGCCCAGGCCAGCACCAGCGACTCGGCCGCCGCGCCGATCTCGCCGGCGAGCCAGTCGTGGGAATCCTTGTGCCGCACCGGAATTACGCCGTGCCGTCCTCGGCGCGCGCCGGCCGTGGCCCCGCCGCGGCGTCGGCGAAGGCGGCCAGCCCGGTCAGCAGTGCGCGGCGCCCGTGCGGGCTCATGCCGTCCAGTACCGTCCGCAGGTCCTGTTCCCTGGCCAGCTGGAGCCGGTTCAGCAGCCGCAGGCCTTCGGCGGTCACCGCGACCTCGACCTCGCGGCGGTCCACCGTCCCGGGGACGCGGACCAGCAGTCCCGCGGCCTGGAGGCGATCGCAGAGGCGGGTGGTCGACGACGGGGTCGCCCGCAGCAGTGCCCCCAGCGTGCCCAGGGTCACCGAACCCTCGCCACGCACGGTGAGCAGGACGTGCAGCTGACGCGGGGGAATGCGCGGCCGGGTGGCGGCGGTACCGGCGTTCCAGCGGTCGACCAGGGGCTGGGCCAGCAGATCCAGCAGGGCGGCAGCGCTGCGAACCGCCATGGCGAGCACCCCCACTTTCCCTGGTCACCGGGGTCTTTCGGCAGTGTAGTGGCTGGGCGGGCGAGGTGGGACACACCTGTGGCGATCCGGTGTTTGCCGGGCACCCCACCGGGGTACAGAGGCCGGTGAGATTCTCACTGTGAGGAGTTGCCCGTTGAACCCCCTGCCTGGTGCCGTTCCCCGTGAGTTCGACATCGCCGTGGTGACCGAGAAGTCCCGTTCCGACAACCACACCGTGCTGACCGTGTCCGCCGCGGCCGACTCCGGACCGCTCACGCTGTGGCTGTCCCACGACCCCGGTGTGCCCGCGTCGGCCACCCAGCTGGATGACGCCCTGCGGTGTCACGGCTGGCTCGCCTACCGGCCGGATCTGGACCGGTGGGTCACCTACGACGGCGCGACCGAGGTGTACGCGACCCGTTCGGCCCGCGTCCTGGAACTCGCCGACGCGCTGGTGGCGCGCAACGCGGTCACCGGGCATCCGCTCGCCGACGCGGTCGGCTGGCTGCGCCGCGGGTTCACCGTCGAGCAGGCGATCGGCTGGGCCGACGCCGCCGTGCTCTACCCGGCCGACGCGGCCGTGCTGGCCAGGCTGGACCTCGCGCCCTACGGTGCCGAAGTCGCCGGTGGCGCGAAGCCGGTGGGCACGGCGCCGTCGGCGTGGCCGGCCCGGGTGGTGCGGCGCGACCCACGGGTGCCCCGCTCCGGCCCGGCGCTGCCCGCCTGAGGGGTTCGCGCGGGCGGCGGGCCGTGGCGTTGCACCACGATGCCGGGCCCCTGGCACCAGACGCCGTGAGGGCCCCCTTCACGGCATGAGAGCGCGGGCACGGGTCACGGCACGGGGCCGGCCTCGCGCAGGGCGGTCAGGACCGCCGCCACCGCCGGATGGTCCGCCGAGCCGCGGCGGACCGCCGCGACGATGGCCCGCCGGGGCGCGGGGTCGCCGCGCAGCGGCACCCGCACCACGGCGTGGTCGGCGGGCACCGGCACCAGCCGGGGCAGCAGGCAGACGCCGAGCCCCTCGGCCACCAGCCGGGACACCGCGTACCACTCCTTGACCTCGTGGGCGACGCGCGGCGTGAAGCCCGCGGCGGCGCAGGCGGCCACCAGCAGGTCGTGCGAGTCGTTGTCGCGTACCTTGACCAGCCAGTCCTCGCCGGCCGCCGCCGCGAGCGGGACGGCGGCGCGGCCGGCGAGCGGGTGACCGGCCGGGACGAGCAGGTCCTGCGGGTCCTCGACCAGCACCTGCCGGTCGAACCGGGGATCGCCGGCCGGCGGCGAGGCGGCGGCCGGGAGCACGACGGCGACGTCGGACTGCCCGGACAGCAGCAGCCGGTAGCACTCGCCGGTCTCCTCCTCGGCCAGCCGGACCCGCAGCCGCGGATGCCGCTGCCGCAGGATCCGGACGGCCGGGGCGGCGAACGCGGCCAGTGCCGAGGACACCCCGCACAGCCGCACCGTCCCGCCGACCGTGCCGGTGAGCCCGGCCAGGTCGGCCCTGGCCAGCTCCCAGCGCCGGGCCAGCTCGTCGGCGTGGGCGAGCAGCGCGTGTGCCGCCGGGGTGAGGACGACCCCGCGGCCGTCCCGGGCGAGCAGTTCGACGTCGAGTTCGCGGGCGAGCTGCCCGAGTTGCTGGGAGACCGCGGACGGCGTCACGTGCAGGGCCCTGGCGGCCTCGGTGACCGTGCCGCGGTCGGCCAGCACCCGCAGCACCTGCAACCGGCGCAGGTCGATCATTCAGGTGATTCTACAGAGTAATCCATCAAAACTTTCGCTGGTGCTCAACGGTTCGCGTGACGAACCTGGACACATGCTCCCCGCTCCCCTGCTCGTCCTCGCCGCCGCCGTGTCCACCCAGACCGGGCAGGCACTCGGCAAGGGACTGTTCGACTCGGCCGGCCCGCTGGGCGTGGTCGCGCTGCGGCTCGGGTTCGCCGCCCTGGTGCTGCTGGCGGTGCACCGGCCGCGCCTGCCCGCCCCCGGGCAGCGGCTGGCGGTCGCCGGGCTCGGGCTCGCGGTGGCCGGGATGAACCTGGTGTACCCGGCGATGTGGTGGCTGCCGGTGGGTGTCGCCAGCACCGTCCAGCTGCTCGGACCGCTGACGGTGGCGCTGCTCGGCTCCCGCCGCCCGGCCGACCTGGCCGCCGTCGGCGCCGCCGGGGCCGGGGTGTGGCTGGTGAACGACCCGGCGGGCAGCTCGTCAACGCTGCCGTGGCAGGGGCTGCTGCTCGCCGGGCTGTCGGCGGCGTCGATGGGGGCCTACGTGGTGCTGGCACGCCGGGTCGCCGCGGAAAGCGGAGGCGGCGGCCTGGCACTGGCGGTGGCGATCGCCGCCGTGCTCGCCGTCCCCGCCGGCGCCGCCGGGGACGGCACCGCGCTGCTCGCCCCGGCCGTCCTGCTGGCCGGCGCGGTGGTCGCCGTGGTGAGCGCGGTGCTGCCCTACACGCTGGAGCAGGCCGCGCTCCGGCGGCTGTCCGCGGCGACGGTCGGCGTACTGCTGGCCGCCGAACCGGCCGTCGCGGGCGTCGCGGGGCTGCTGGTGCTGGACGAACGTCTCGGCTGGCCGCAGTGGCTGGGCATCGGCTGCGTCAGCGCGGCGACGGCGGTGGTCGCGGCCCGGTCCACCCGGGCCCGTGATGGCATACAGTCGGGTCATGACAACCGGCTCCGACGAGCACGTCGGGTTTTCCTTCGGTGACGAGTTCACCCGGCTGACGGCGACGGTGCTCGGCGCCACGAACGTCGGAGACGTGCTGCAGCGGGTGGTGGACGCCACCGTGCGGCTGATCCCCGAAGCCGACATCGTCAGCATCACGCTGCGCGAGGACCGCGGCCGGTTCCACACCCCGGTGGAGACCTCCCCGGAAGCCACCAAGCTGGACATGATCCAGTACGACACCGGGGAGGGCCCCTGCGTGGAGGCGGCCCGGCCGGAGGGCACGACGATCGCCGCCAGCGCCGACGTCGCCGCCGACCCGCGGTGGCCGCGGTTCGGCAAGGCCGCCGCCGAGCTGGGGGTGGGGTCCGTCGTGGCCGCGGCACTGCTGCCCGGGCCCGGTTCGCCACGGCTGTCCGGCGCGCTGAACGTCTACTCCCGGCGGGTCAACGGACTCGACAGCCTCGACCGCGACGCCATCCTGCTACTGGCCACGCACGCCTCACTGGCGGTGGCCGAGACGCAGGCGGTGACGATGGCCGACCTGCAGGCCGCCCAGCTGCGCGAGGCCATCGACAGCCGGGACGTCATCGGGCAGGCCAAGGGCATCCTGATGAGCCGCCGCGGGGTGAGCGCCGACGAGGCGTTCGACATCCTGCGCCGCGCCTCCCAGGAACTCAACGTCAAGCTCGTCACGCTGGCCGAGACGCTCACCGAACGGCACGGCGAGCTCGAACTTCCCTGAACAGCCCGCGGATGTCGCCCACCAGCAGCTCGGGCACCTCCGATGCCGCGTAGTGCCCGCCGCGGTCGTGCCGCGTCCAGGCGACGACGTTGTGATGGTGCTCGGCGAACGACCGGACCGACGCCAGATCGCCGGGGAACTGCGACACCCCCAGCGGCACCACCGACGGCGCGTCCGGCCGGGGCTCCCTGCCCTCCTCGGCGTAGATCCGGATGGCCGACCCGCCGGTGCCGGTGAGCCAGTGGATGGTGACGTGGGTGAGCAGCACCTCGTCGTCCAGGCCGTGGTGGTGCATGGCCTGCGCGTTCCAGCCGAGCAGTCCCACCGGTGAGTCGGCCAGCGCGTGCGCGAGCGTCTGCGGCTGCTGAGCCTGCACCATGCCGTAGGCCGCCTCGTTGTCGAAGTAGTGGTTCATGGCGTCCCACACCGCGCGTTCGGCCGGCGACAGCTTCTCGATCCAGGCCGGGTCGTCGTCCGGCGGCGGGTCCCAGGTCTGCGTGACGTGCGCGCCGACGACCCGGTCCGGCTCCAGCCTGCCGAGGTCGACGGTGATGCCGGAACCCCAGTCGTTGCCCGCCGCGCCGTACCACTCGTAGCCGAGCCGCCGCATCAGCTCGGCCCAGGCCCGCGCGATCCGCGCCGGTCCCCATCCGGTGTCCGGGGTGGGCCCGGAGAAGCCGAACCCGGGCAGCGACGGCACCACCAGGTGGAACGCGACGGCCGGATCCAGGCCGTGGGCGCGTGGATCGCTGAGCGGGCCGAGCACCTCCAGGTATTCGGCGACCGAACCGGGCCAGCCGTGGCTGAGCACCAGCGGCAGCGCGTCCGGCTCCGGCGAGCGCACGTGCAGGAAGTGCACGTTGGTGCCGTCGATCGTGGTGGTGAACTGCGGCCACGCGTTGAGCCGCGCCTCCCAGGCCCGCCAGTCGTAGCGCCGCCAGTGCTCGACCAGTCCCCTGACGCGGGCCAGCGGCACGCCGTAGCCGGTGTCGCCGCCGGCGGGTTCGGGTGCCCAGCGCACCCGCGCCAGCCGGTCGGCCAGGTCGGTCAGGTCCTCGTCGGGGACAGCGATGCGGTACGGCCGCATGTCGGCTCCTCTCGTCCGGTTCTCACCGGGGAGTCGGAGCCGTACCGGGCGATCGGACATCGGCAGCGGAAGAATGTCCGGTCGCGGGGTGCGGCTCCGACCTTGGAGTGATCCACCGAGCGAAGGAGCGACACGTGAAGTACATCCTCTTGGTCCAGGCAAGCCAGCGGGCCCACGACGAGCTGGCCCGGACACCGGACACGGCCGAGATCGAGGCGTTCATGCTGAAGTTCAACGCCGACCTGGAGGCGTCCGGCGAGTTCGTCGACGCGCAGGGGCTGGCCGCGCCGGTGCACCGCAGGCGGGTCGAGGCCGGTGCCGGGGCCCCGGTGGTGACCGACGGGCCGTACCCCGAGACGCAGGAGGTCCTGGCCGGTTACTGGATCGTCGACTGCTCCGGCTTCGACCGGGCCACCGAGATCGCCGCGATCCTGGCGAGCGGGCCCGGCCCGAAGACGGCGATCGACGTGCGGCCGATCGCCGGGTCAGAGCCGGAACTGTGAGCACTGTGAGCACGGCCGAGATCGAGGGCCTGCTGCGCGAGCTGGCGCCGCGGGTCCTCGGCGCGGTCGTGCGCCGGTACGGGCAGTTCGACCTGGCCGAGGACGCCGTGCAGGAGGCGCTGCTCGCGGCGGCCACGCGCTGGCCTGCCGAGGGCGTGCCGGCCAGCCCGGCGGGCTGGCTGGTCACCGTCGCCACCCGCAGGCTCACCGACCTGCTGCGTGCCGAGCGGTCCCGCAGGCTGCGGGAGGAGGCCTGGGAGCCCGCTCCCGAGGTGCCCGACGCCGACGACACGCTGGTCCTGCTGTTGCTGTGCTGTCACCCGGCGCTGACCCCGGCGTCGCAGATCGCCCTGACGCTGCGCGCGGTCGGCGGTCTGTCCACAGTGGAGATCGCCAGGGCGTTCCTGGTGCCGGAGTCGACGATGACCCGGCGAATCAGCAGGGCCAAGCAGACGATCGCGCGCAGCGGACTGCCCTTCCGGCCGCCCACCGCGCCCGAGTGGCCCGCCCGGCTGGCCGCCGTGCGGCACGTGCTGTACCTGGTGTTCACCGAGGGCTACGCGGCGACGTCCGGCCCGCGGCTGCACCGCGCCGACCTGGCCGCCGAGGCCATCCGGCTGACGCGGCTACTGCACCGGCTGGTGCCCGGCGAACCGGAGACGGCCGGGCTGCTGGCACTGATGCTGCTCACCAACGCCCGCCGGCCCGCCCGGACCGCGCCGGACGGCTCACTGGTGCCGCTGGCCGAGCAGGACCGGTCGCGGTGGGACCGCGACGCGATCGCCGAGGGCGTCGCGCTGGTCACCGGCGCGCTGTCGCACGGTCCGGCCGGGCCGTACCAGCTGCAGGCCGCGATCGCGGCGGTGCACGACGAGGCGCGGAGCTACGCCGAGACGGACTGGCCGCAGATCGTGGCGTTGTACGAGGTGCTGATGCGGACCGGGGGTGACAACCCGGTCGTCGCGGTCAACCACGCGGTGGCCGTCGCCATGGCTGACGGCCCCGCCGTGGGGCTGCGGCTGCTCGCCGGGCTGGAGTCCGACCCGCGCCTGGCCGGAGACCACCGCCCGGTCGCGGTCCGCGCCCACCTGCTGGAGCGGGCGGGCGACCCGGCGGGGGCACGGGCGGCCTACCTCGCCGCGGCGAGGCTGACCACCAACGTGCCCCAGCAGCGCTACCTCCACGCCGCGGCGCGCCGCCTCGGCGCGTGAAGACGAACCCGCGGGCCGCGAGACGAGCGCTCGGGCGGCCCGCGAGGCGGGGAATTCGAGCTGTCAGCTCGAGATGGTCTTGCGGTCGTCCCGGCCGGTGATGGCGATCTTGCGTGGCTTGGCCCGCTCGGCGACCGGGATGCGCAGGGTCAGCACGCCGGCCTCGTAGTTCGCGGCGACGTGGTCGGTGTCCAGGGTGTCGCCGAGGAACAGCTGGCGGGAGAACACGCCGAGCGGCCGCTCGGCCACCTGCATCTGGACCGTGTCGCCGTCGGAGTCCTTGCCGCCGACCGGGCGGCGCTCGGCGCGGACGGTCAGCACGTTGCGCTCGATGTCGACGTCGATCGCGTCCGGGTCGACGCCGGGCAGGTCGAAGGCGACCACGAACTCGTCGCCGTCACGGTAGGCGTCCATCGGCATCGCGGCGGGCTTCGACCAGGTTCCCTGCACACCACCGAAGACCTGGTTGGCCAGCCGGTCCAGCTCGCGGAACGGATCAGTGCGCATCAACATGTCTGCTCCACCTCCTGGTTCTGGTCGTCTGGTGTCAACGCGCACCACCGTTGTAACATGTCATCACAACGATGACAAGTGCGGCGTCGTCGAAAGGATGACATATGGCGGATCAGGAGTTCTCCCTGCCCGAGTCGCTGGCCCTCATCCAGGCCGCCCGCCTGCTCGCCCGCGACGGCGGGGAGCTGGGACCCGAGGCCGTCGCGGCCCTGCTGCCCGCGCTGGAGGAACTGCGCCGGGTCCGCGACGAGCTGGCCAGCTGGGAACCGGAGCTGATCGCCGCGGCCAGGGCGGCCGGGTCGAGCTGGGCCGCGCTCGCGCCCGCGCTCGGGGTGGCCAGCAGGCAGGCGGCCGAACGCCGGTTCCTGCGGCTGCGTCCGGGTGGCGAGGCCACCGCCGAGGGGCGGGTGCGTGCCGAGCGCAACCGCAGGGCTGGCGACCGGGCGGTGTCGGCGTGGGCCCGGGAGCACGCCGCCGAGCTGCGGCAGCTGGCCGCCGAGGTGAGCAGCGTCGACGGCCCGGGCGCGGACCGGCTGCGCACGGCGCTCGGCGAGGACGACGCCGCCGGGCTGCTGGCTCCGCTCGCGGAGCGCCGCCCGCACCTGGCGGACCGGCACGCGAGACTGGCCGACCGCATCGGCACCGTCACCGACGACGCCGACCGCGTCCGCAGGGACGCCGGCGGGCAGGTGTGATCCGCGCGGCCGCTGGGTACCCGCCGGTCACCAACGGTGGCCACCCTGCGGGAGCGGATCATGTTCAGCCAACACGAGCGGCGGCAACTGGACGAGATCGAGGAGTGGTTCGAGCAGTCGGACCCCGAGCTGGCACGGATGCTGCGGGAGGGCAAATACCAGGCGGCCACGCGTCGGCTGGTGGCCTGCACCGGCTTCGCCGTGGGTGCCCTGCTACTGCTCACCGGGGCGCTCAGCCTGAGCTTCGTGCTGATCTTCTTCGGTGTCGCGACCGTCGCGGGCACCCTGGGCTGGCAGCTCGTGTCGGCCGCGCACAACGGCTGGCCGGGCCCCTGATCAGGCCCCGGATCTCAGGACGGCGGCCCGCTCCACCCGCCGGGCCAGCAGCACCGCGACGACCGCGGCGGCCGCGAGCACGGCGGTCCCGCCCCAGACCATCGCCTGGGTGACGTTCAGCGGCGCCCCGTGGTGCGCGCCCGGCGTACGGCCGCCGTCGCTGCCGCTGACCACTGCGTAGACCACCGCGGCGGCACCGAGCAGCACGGCCAGCAGCGCGGCGGCTCGCCGCAGCACCGCCACCGGCGACAGCCCGGCACCGAACCGCTCCGCGGGCCGCGCCGGTGTCAGCAGCCTGGCCAGCAGCAGGCCGAGCACCGGCAGTTGCAGCAGCCACAACGTGTCCCTCGGCCAGCCGTCGAACCAGACGTTGGTGCCGTAGAGCAGCGTGTGCCAGACACTGAGCACGTACACGACCAGCACGAACCGGTGCAGCGCCCGCCAGATCCGCGCGCCCAGCCGGGCACGGAAGTAGTAGGCCAGCCCCAGCGGGATCGCCAGGTACAGCGCGAGCAGCCCGATCAGGATGGCGATCTTGCCGGTCCCGCTGGCGTAACCACCGGGGACGAACGTCTCGACGAACGCCCGCCACAGGTTGCCCGGCCAGCCCGCGCCGGTCTTGTTGGTGCGCACGCGCTCGGCGAAGAACAGTGCCGCGTGCGCGAACATCAGCGCGATCGTGGTCAGGCTGGTGCAGCGGTGCCAGCGCTCCAGCCGGGACACCGGGACCGGCAGCCACCGGGGCGGCTTCGCCGAGCGCATCAGGCCCAGCATCGTCGTCAGCCACGCCCACAGCAGCCCGGACCAGCCGAACGCCTGGCACAGCCAGTACATCCAGTAGGCGCCGGCGTCGGCGAGGTCGGGCATGACGGCCACCGTCGCCGACGAGCCGTCGGCGACCCGGTAGTAGAGGAACGCGAAGATCGCGCCGGTGATGACGAGCGCGGCCGTCGCGTCGGGAACCGCGGCCCGCAGATCGCCGCGCAGGGCTGCCCGGTCCATCCCACCTCCACGCCGAGATTGGTCTAGTCCTTTGTAGCGTTCACCGTCGCCGGTGTACACCGCCATGAACAGCAGGTCGTGTGGAAGCGCCGGAAAGTTCCCGGGACCGGTCCCGTGCGTGGGTGCCTAGTCTCTTCACCATGGTGGCAGCTAGCGGACAGCACGCGTCGACACGAGTATTGCCGCCCCAGAATCGGTCTGACTACGATGGCTATCGCCGTCGCCCCCGGTCACGGAGGCCACGGCACGATCTTTGCCCGACGGGGGACCACGTGCGCGACGAGACCGGCAGGGCGGCCCGGTGACGCTGCTCGAACCCGGTCAGCCGATCGGCACCAACTACACCGTCGAGCGTTTCCTCGGGCAGGGCGCGTTCGCCGAGGTCTACCGCGTCAAGCACCGCTACTTCGGCCGCCAGGCGATGAAGGTGTTCAAGCGCATCGGCACCGTCGAGGAGACCGAGGAGATGCTCGGCGAGGCGATCATGCTCTCGCAGATCGGCCACCCCAACATCGTCCGCGTCTTCAACGCCGACACCGTGTCGACCTCGGCGGGCGAGTGCGGCTTCTTCACCATGGAGTACGTCGCGGGCGGCAACCTGGAGAAGTTCTGGGCCTCGCACTACGACCGGTTCGTCCCGATCGAGGTCGTCGTCCAGATCCTCAAGCAGATGTGCGACGGGCTGGCCGTCGCGCACTCGGAGACGCCGCCGATCATCCACCGCGACATCACCCCGCAGAACGTGCTGATCGGCTACGACACCGACGGCCTGCGGGTCCGCATCAGCGACTTCGGCCTGGCCAAGCGAGCGGACCCGCTGACGCTGCTGGCGAGCACGAAGGGGACGCTCGCGTTCAAGGCGCCGGAGTCGCTGATGGACCGGCGCGGCGACTCGCGTGCCGGTGACGTGTGGGCCATCGGCACCATCGCCTACCTGCTGCTGACCGACACGCTGCCCTACGAGGACTCGGCCAGCCCGTCGTCATTCTTCGGCGCGCAGTACCGGACGCCACCGCGGCCGCCGCAGCAGTTCAACCCGGACGTCGACGACACGCTCGGCGACATCGTGCTGCACTCGCTGGAACCCAACCCGCGCAACCGGGTCCCGCACGCCGGGGCGCTCGGCGCGCAGTTCGCCGCCTGGCTGTCCCGCCGTGAGCTGCGGCCGGTGCGGGAGAGCCGGAAGCTGCCGCAGACGTCGAAGGAAGCACTCGGCGGCGCCCACTCCCCCGTCGACGAGGCCCGCGCGCGGTCGCTGGCCACCAGGGCACTGGACCTGTCCGGGCAGGCGAGTTCGCTCAACGAGGCGGCCGACGTGATGGAGGAGGCGTTCAACCTGTTCGCCCCGCTGCGCACCGAGTACGAGCACAAACTGACCCTCTGGCGCAAGGGAGTCGTCGGATGAGCCAGGCAACCACCCCCGCCGACGCCGCACTCGACACCGCGCTGGAACCGCTGACCGGGCGGGCGTTCTACCGCAACAACATCTTCCGCATCACCGGCCTGGCACCGGACGCGCCGGCCGCGCAGGTGCGGCGCCGCAGGGAGGAGGCGGCGCTGGCGGCCCGGCTGGGCACGCCGTTCGCGGCGCCGGCAGGCGACCTGCCGCTGGACCCGCCGCCGGATCCGGACGACCTGCGCGGCGCGTTCGAGTCGCTGCGTGACCCGGTGATCCGGTTCGTCCACGAGATGTTGTGGCTGTGGGACGAGGAACGTCCCGGCGACACCCGGCACGAGCAGCACAACGCCGCGATCCGGGCACACTGCGCGGCACTGGAGTCCGCCGACCCGGGTGCCGCGGCCAACGCCGACAGCTGGGCCGAGGCACTGCGGGCCTGGGCCGGGTCGCTGGAGGACGAGCAGGTCTGGGAACGCGCCTACCGCCGGGCCAGGGAACTCGACGACCCGCGGCTGACCATCGGCACGGTCCGCAAGCTGCGCTACCGCCTGCCCGCCCACATCGTGTCGGCCACGGTCTCGCTGGCCGTGCGCGACGCCGAGGACGGCGACGAGGCGGGCGCCGACCGTTACCTGGAACTGCTCGACGACTCGCCGTTCGACGACGACCTGGTCGACCGGATGCTGCGCGACGCCGTGCGCGGCCGCGAGGAGCGGATCGGCACCGCCTGCCGGGAGGCCGAGAACATGGCGGGGAGCGATCCGAAGCGGTCGCTGGCGGCCGGTGAGGAACTGATCAGCAGGACCAGGCTGGACCTGCTGGTCGTGGAGACCCTGCTGGGCAGGGGCGACAGCACGACCGATGCCGTGTACGACGCGGTCGCCGTCGCCACGAACCTCTGCGCGGTCAGCTACTGGAAGGCCACCAGCGAGCACTCGGCCACGATGCCGCTGCTGCGGGCGGCGCTGGAACGGGCGCGGGACACCGGCACGATCGAGCTGATCAAGGGCAACATCGAGGTCATCGAGCCGGACGCGGTGATCGAAGAGGCCTCCGGGGTACTGAAGTCGGTGTACGGCCTGTGTCAGGCGGGCAAGGTCGACGCGGCACGCGACCGGCTCATGGCGTGGCGCGGCCGCACCCGCGACGAGACGCTGCGACGTCAGCTGTCCACCGTGCTCGCCGACCCGAGGGCGATCCGCGGGCCGGTGGCGCGTGCGCCCCGCGACCTCGCCCCGTTCGGCATCGGCACCACGACCATGGGCATGCGCGATTTCGCCAACGACGGCAGCTACATCGCCACCCGGTGGTTCCTGCTGTTCATCCCGATCGTCCCGCTGGCGTCGTACCACCAGGACGCGCGGTTCGTCTACGGCAAGGTTCCGCTGAGACCCGCGGCCCGCACCTGGCGGACGCTGGTGCTGCTGGCTCTGCTGTACCTGTTCGTCGACCTGGTCGACGGTGACGGCGCCTGGCACTGGCTGGCCGTCGCCGTCGCGGCCGGTTCCTACCTGCTGACCCGCTTCCTGCGTGTGAACGCGTGGGTGCGCATCGCGGAATCGAGGTGAGTGTGTCCAGGCTTTCCCGTGCGCTCGAGGGGTTGCGGCAGCGGCGCTACCCCGGCGAGTTCCGCATCGACCCGCCGCGCTGGCCGTCCCCCTCGGAGACGTCCACGCCGCAGCCGGCCGCGCCGCCCGCCGACCACCTGCCGGACAGCGCGCTGGCCGACATCGCCACCAACCTGTGGCGCGGCAGGCGCAAGCTCGCGCAGAACGGCGACGGCTCCCGGGCCCGGCGGCACCTGCAGGCGGTGTTCGAGCAGCTGGACGAGGCCGGCGTGGTCATCAAGGACCACGACGGCACCCTGTACGACCCGGGCCTGACCCTCGAGGTGGTCGCCTACGAGGAGCGGTCCGTTCCGAAGGCGACGGTCGTGGAGACCGTCCGTCCCTCGGTGTACCGCAACGGCCGTTGTATCCAAATAGGACAGGTCATCGTCGCCCAACCCGGAGAAGGACAGACCCCATGACACGCGAGACGATCGACTTCGGAATCGACCTCGGCACCACCAACAGCGCCATCGCGGTCGCCAAGGGCGCCGACGGCGTGGTCATCCGCAACAACCTGCAGCGTGAGTTCACGCCGTCCGCGGTGTACGTCAGCAAGCAGGGCAAGGTCTACGTCGGCGACCGCGCGCGGGAGCGGGTCGAGTCCGACCCCGCCAACACCTCCGCCGAGTTCAAGCTGCAGATGGGGGTGCGTGGCGAGCACAAGCGCTTCGACGCCGCCGGGCGGAGCATGACGCCGGAGGAACTGTCGGCCGAGGTGCTCAAGTCACTGCGTGGCGACGTGCAGCGGTCGATGGGTGAGGAGATCAGCTCGGCGGTGATCACCGTCCCGGCCGCGTTCGAACTCGACCAGTGCGACGCGACGCGGCGGGCGGCGGAGCTGGCCGGGCTCGGGTTCGCGCCGCTGCTGCAGGAGCCGACGGCCGCGGCCTGGGCCTACAGCGCGCAGAACGCGCCGGACCGGGCGTTCTGGCTGGTCTACGACTTCGGCGGCGGCACGTTCGACGCCGCCGTCATCGAGGTGCGTGACGGTGACTTCACCGTCGTCAACCACGCGGGCGACAACTTCCTCGGCGGCAAGCTGATCGACTGGGGGCTGCTCGACGGCACCCTGATCCCCGCCGTGCAGCGCGAGTTCGGGCTGGCCGACCTGCGCCGGGACAACCCGCGGTGGGCGGGCAACATCGCCAAGCTGAAGCTGGCCGCGGAGAACGCGAAGATCCAGCTGTCCACAACGGACGCCGTGGACGTCGACGTCGTGCTCGACGACGGCACCGGCGACATGGTCGACTTCACCTGGGAACTGACCCGGGCCGACCTGGAGCGGGTGTCCCGGCCGCTGTACGAGCGTTCGATCGCGTTGTGCCGCAGGGCGTTGTCGCAGAAGAACCTCGGCCCCGGCGACTTCGAGAAGGTGCTGCTGGTCGGTGGCACGACGCTGGCCCCGGCACTGCGGGAGATGCTGGCCGATCCCACCGAGGGACTGGGCATCCCGATCGACCACAGCCTCGACCCGGTGACGGTGATCGCCCGTGGCGCGGCGATTTTCGCCGGCACCCAGCGTCGGCCGCAGCCGCAGCGGGTGGCCACCGAGAGCAGGTTCGTGCTGGAGTTCGAGCACGAGCCGGTCGGGCAGGACACCGAGCCGCTGGTCGGCGGCCGGGTCAGGGCCACCGGTGAGCGTGACTGGTCCGGGTTCACCATCGCGTTCCGCAACGACGCCGCGCAGCCGGCCTGGCACAGCGGTCAAGTGCCGCTGTCGGCCGAGGGCACGTTCGTCACCCGGCTGCGGGCCGAGTCGAACGCGAGCAACACCTACCAGGTGGAACTGCGCGACCAGCACGGCACGCTGCTGGAAACCGACCCGGCCAGCATCGGCTACCGGCACAGCATCGGACCGCTCGGCGCGGCGCCGGTGCTCAGTCACTCGGTCGGTGTCGGGTTGACCGGCAACGAGGTTGAATGGTTGCTGCGCAAGGGAACCGAGCTTCCGGCGAGCAAGCGGGTGGTGCTGCACACCACCGTCGACGTCCGCCGCAACAGCCGCACCGGCCTGATCCGGGTCCCGCTGCTGGAGGGCGAGTGGACCCGCGCCGACCGCAACACCCCGATCGGACGGCTCGACATTCACCCGCACGAGGTGAAGCGGGACGTCCCGGCGGGCAGCGAGATCGAGGTGCACATCGACATCGACCGCAGCTTCACGCCGCGGGCCGAGGCGTACGTGCCGCTGCTGGACGAGGAGTTCGAGATCGAGATCGAGCTGGGCCGGTCGGCCGCGGTGGACGGGGCGGCGCTGCTCACCGAGGTGAGCGAGCTGCGCAGCCGGTACACCGAGCTGCGGTCGCAGGCCCGCGGCACCAGCGCCGCGCAGGCCGAGACGCTGCTCGACGAGTTCGACTCCAGCAACCGGATGGACCGCATCGTCAGCTCCGCCCAGCGGGCCGACGTCGACCGGGAGGCCGCCGAGGAGTGCCAGTCGCAGCTGCGGGAGGCGCAGAGCCTGCTCGACGAGGTCGAGGGCGCGCTGGAAATGCCCGCGCTGGAAGGTGAGGCCAGGGCGCTGCTGGACTCGGTGTCGGAGATGGCCCGCGACTGGGGAACGTCGGCCGACCAGCGGGAGGTGGCGAGCTGCCGTTCCGCGATCGAACAGGCCATCAGCGCGGGCGACCGCACGGTGCTGCGTCAGCAGATCACCGTCGTGCGGCGGATCGGTGTCCGGATCCTGCACGAGACGGGCCGTCTCGACGCGGTGATCTTCGGTCAGCGGGAGCAGGAACTGAGCAGCAGTCCCGATCCCGCGGTCCAGCAGGCACTCGCCGAGGGGCGGCAGGCGCTCAACACCGGCGACAGCGGCAGGCTGCAGGCGGTCAACCGGAAGCTGGACGCGTTGATGCCGTCCGGTGGCGGGGAGCAGATGATCGACATGACCAGCACTGTGCGGGCGGGTGGGCACCATTAACGTCGAGAGGGAGCTGGCGCAGGCCGGCGACGCCGCACGCAAGGGCCATCACGGTCAGGCGAGGCGGATCCTCGCCGAGCTGGGTGGCGCGGACAGTTCCGACCCGAAGGTGCTCGACCTGCTCGCCAGGGTGCACGCGCAGCAGGGCGACCTCGGCGCGGCCGACGACTGCTGGCGCCGCGCCCAGGAGCTGGACCCGTCGCTGCCGGGCCCGGACGAGGGCAGGCGGCGCATCGCCGAGCTGAACGCCCGCCGGTTCCGCCGCAGGCGTGGTGCGGTCGCGGTGCTGGTGATCGTGGTCGCGGCCGCCGGGGTCGGCGTCGGCTGGTGGGTCAGTTCCCCCGCGGCCGCCCCAGCTCCGTCCGACGGCCTCGGCCAGATCGCCGCCGACCAGCGCGGCCTGTCCGAGCGGGTCGACGAGATGGCGCGGACGCTGGAGCACCGGGGCCGGGTGCTGGCCGACGTGCGCACGGCGCTGGCCGGTTCGCCGGTGCAGGTGCGCGACGAGCAGGGTGGGCTGCTGCTGGTGTTCCCGCGGGGCCTGTTCAGCTCGCTGGACCGGCTCTCCCCCGACGGCCGTGCCGCGCTGGCCGACCTGGCCGGGCGGCTGCGCCGGGTGAACGGCCCGCTGGCGCTGCGGGTCATCGGGCACACGGAGAACGCGCAGGTGTCGCCGAGCAGCGGCTTCACCGACAACCCGGACCTGGCGCTGCGCCGCGCCCGGGTCGCGGCCGAGGAGATGGCTTCCGCGGGCGGGCTGCCGCTGTCCGGCTTCGGCCTGGCCGCGGGCGACCCCGCCGGTCCCCCGTTCCCCGCCACCGAGCCGGACCGCAACCGCACGGTCACCCTGCTGGTCCACCCGGCCTGATCCGGCGTCGGCGACCGTACGCGAAACTCCCCCAATGCCACATTGGGGATTTTTCATCCTGTTTTGGCTGGTCAGTGGGTGTGGGTGGTGCTGGTGGGGTGGTGTTGTTCGTGGTGGGTGAGGACGAGTAGGGCGCGGAG
>NZ_SFCC01000015.1 GCF_004214935.1 Amycolatopsis suaedae | reverse complement strand
GAACAACAATCCCAGGTCAGAGGGCATCTGCGTGTCTACGACACGATCAATTCGTCATCATCGTCGGTGGATCCAGGAAGAAGGGTAGTAAAGCTCCCTTGCTGCCTTACGGCTGTGGCTGGTGGGGCTGCCGTGGCCTGCGATGCCAGCGGGGCACCTGGGATCGCGTGAAGGCCGAGTTCCTGCCGCCAGACGTAATGAAGGTGGCCTTCACCTACCTGACGCGAACCCGTCAGGCGGGCACACCTGCCACACCGGCACCAGCCAGCACACCCACCCCACCAGCCACCACGAACGAGACAACACCCCCGCAGCTCGCCGCCAGCAACGGCACCATACTTGCGCGACACGCAACCACAGCGCCCCTGCCGACGGCCCCAGGCCGTCGCCGCCCACGACATTGCCGGGACCCTGACGTCTCACGTAGTGAAGGTGGCCTTCACGTGCTTTTACCCAGGCCGGCGTCTCACGACCTGGAACCAGCGTGCCGAACAGTGGGACCAGGCGGGCGGGAACGTACGACTCGCGCGTCAGAACGTACGACTCGCGCGGGAGGCGGGGCGTCAGCCGGCGCGGCGGATGCGGCGGCCGGGCGGGGCGGACTCCAGCCAGGACAGGAAGCCGGTGAGAGCGCCGGGGCCCATGGCGATCTCCACCGGGTCCCCGCGCTCGGTCTCGCAGCGCAGCACCGTCGAGCCCGCCGGGACGGCGTAGGACTCCGACCCCTGCGGATCGCGGCGGTCGACGATCTCCAGGCCATCGCGGTGATAGATCCGGTCCGGGGCCAGCCGCAGGCTCCACACCCGGTACCAGGCGAACTCCGGTCCCTCGTAGCGGCCGATGCCCAGGTGCCAGCCCTCACGCTCGTTGTCGGGCCGCCAGCGCAGCGCGACGCTCACGCCGCCGCCACGACGCATCCGCATCCAGCGCAGGCCGTACCAGACGGCCAGCACCACGAACGCGACCAGGACCCCGATGGCAACGACGACGATGTCCACGCGGGCTCCCGGTCCGGTCGATCAGGCCGACTGACCAGCGGCCCGTAGCCGTGCGCTCGCCCGGGCGCGCTCTGCCTCGTCCTCCGCCTGGAGCCCCGCGCGGGCGGCCGCGACGTCGATCTCCTCGGCGAGTTCGGCCGTCTCGGCCAGAATGCTGACGCCGGTGCCGGTGACCGAGAGGAACCCGCCGTGCACCGCGGCGGTGAAGGTCTCGCCGTCGGTGGTGTTCACCTTGACGACACCGCCCTCGACCAGCTGACCGAGTACAGGCTCGTGACCAGGCAGGATACCGATCTCACCCTCGGTGGTCTGCGCGACGACGAACGTCGCCGTGCCCGACCAGAGACGACGCTCGACGGCGACCAGCTCGACGGACATCTCAGCCACGTGGGCCTCCTTCTGCTCGGGCGCTTCCCAAAGTGTAACCGTTCAATTGACCGGTACCGAGACGGCGGGGCCAGCGTCCAAAGAGGACCCTGGCCCCGCAGTCCGCAGGTATCACTTCTTGGTGATTTCCTTGTACTTCTTCTCCAGGTCCTCGAGGCCACCGATACCCAGGAACGCCTGCTCCGGGTAGTGGTCGAACTCGCCCTGGGTGATCTTGTCGAACGCCTCGACCGTCTCCTCCAGCGGCACCGTGGAGCCGGGGATCTGGGTGAAGGTCTCGGCGACCAGCATGTTCTGCGACAGGTACCGCTCGATCCGGCGGGCCCGCTGCACCGTCAGCCGGTCCTCTTCGGACAATTCGTCCATACCGAGGATGGCGATGATGTCCTGCAGTTCCTTGTACTTCTGCAGGATGGCGATGACCGCGGACGCCACCTGGTAGTGCTTCTCGCCGACGATCGCCGGGTCGAGAATCGTCGAGGTGGAGGCCAGCGGGTCCACCGCCGGGAAGATGCCCTTCTGGAACACCGACCGGGAAAGCTCGGTGGTGGCGTCCAGGTGGGCGAACGTGGTGGCGGGGGCCGGGTCGGTGTAGTCGTCCGCCGGCACGTAGATCGCCTGCATCGAGGTGATCGAACGGCCCTTGGTCGAGGTGATCCGCTCCTGCAGCTCACCCATCTCGTCGGCCAGCGTCGGCTGGTAACCCACCGCCGAAGGCATGCGGCCCAGCAGGGTCGACACCTCGGAACCGGCCTGGGTGAACCGGAAGATGTTGTCGATGAACAGCAGCACGTCCTGGTTCTGGACGTCGCGGAAGTACTCCGCCATGGTCAGCGCCGACAGGGCGACCCGCATACGAGTACCCGGCGGCTCGTCCATCTGGCCGAACACGAGCGCGGTGTCGTTGATGACGCCGTCCTCGCTCATCTCCAGGAAGAGGTCCGTGCCCTCACGGGTGCGCTCACCGACGCCGGCGAACACCGAGGTACCACCGAAGTTCCGGGCCACACGGGTGATCATCTCCTTGATCAGCACCGTCTTGCCCACACCGGCACCGCCGAACAGGCCGATCTTGCCACCCTGCACGTACGGGGTGAGCAGGTCGATGACCTTCAGGCCGGTCTCCAGGATCTGGGTGCGACCCTCGAGCTGGTCGAACGCAGGCGGCTTGCGGTGGATCGACCACCGCTCCAGGTCGGCGCCGTAGCCGGGCTCGTCCAGGCACTCGCCGAGCGCGTTGTAGACGTGCCCCTTGACCTTGTCGCCCACCGGCACCGAGATCGGGCCACCGGTGTCGGTGACCTCGGCGCCGCGGACCAGGCCGTCCTCCGGCTGCAGGGAGATGGTGCGGACCAGGTTGTCGCCCAGGTGGTGAGCGACCTCCAGGGTCACCGTCTTGCGCAGCTGCTCGAACTCGATGTCGACCTTGAGCGCGTTGAACTGGTCGGGCACGGCCCCGCGCGGGAACTCGACGTCGACGACCGGGCCGGTCACCGAGACGATGCGCCCCTTGGCGGCTTCAGTACTCGTCATCTTCAGTCTTCCGTTCCTGCGGCAGCGAGCGCGTTGGCGCCACCGACGATTTCACTGATCTCCTGCGTGATCTGGGCCTGCCGGGCCTGGTTGGCCAACCTGCTGTAGGTGTCCACCAGTTCCTTGGCGTTGTCCGAGGCCGCCTTCATGGCCGTCCGCTGCGCGGCCAGCTGGGAGGCCGCCGACTCCAGCAACGCCGCGAAGATCCGCGTGTTGATGTACTTCGGCAGCAGCGCGGACAGCAGCTTGTCCGCGCTCGGCTCGAACTCGTAACTCGGCGGCAGTGTGGTCGGCTCCTCCTCGGAGTACTCGACCTCCAGCGGTGCGACACGCTTGGCCACCGGCGTCTGCGTGAGCATCGACTTGAACTCGGTGTAGACGATGTGCAGCTCGTCCACGCCGAGCACACCGTCCGCACCGGGCTTGTCGCCGTCGTCGTCGGCGCCCGCGAGGAACGCCTCGACGACCGTCTCACCGATCTCCGCCGCGTTCGCGTAGCCGGGCACCTGGGAGAACCCGGTCCAGCTCGCCGCGATGTCCCGGCCCCGGAAGGTGTAGTAGTCCACGCCCTTCCTGCCGACGACGTAGACCACCGGGGTCTTGCCCTGCTCGCGCAGCAGCGCCAGCAGTTCCTCGGTGGCCCGCAGCACGTTGGTGTTGTAGCCGCCGGACAGACCCTTGTCGCTGGTCACCACCAGCACACCGGCCCGCTTGGGGTTCGCCCGCTCGGTCAGCAGCGGGTCGTTGAGGTTCGACGCCGCCCCGGCCAGCGCGGAGAGCACGTTGGTGATCTCCTCGGCGTACGGCCGGGAAGCCTGCACCCTGGCCTGCGCCTTGCTGATGCGCGAGGTGGCGATGAGCTCCATGGCCTTGGTGATCTTGCCGATCGACTTCGTCGACCGGACCTTCTGCCGGAGTTCTCGCAGCTGCATGTGGCTACCCGGTTACTTCTTGGGGGCGGGCTTGGCGACCTTGACAGTCTCCTGCCCGACCTCGTCGGCGTCCATGGCCTCGGCGCCGGCCTCCTGCAGGGTCTTGCCCTCGGAGGTGGTGAAGCCCTTCTTGAACTCGGCGGTGGCGGCGACGACCTTGTCGGCCAGCTCGTCGCTCCACTTCCCGTTCTCCCGGATGTCGGCGAGGATCTCGTCGTGCTTGTGCCGGATCGACTCCAGCAGCTCCGAGTTGAACCGTGCGACGTCCTCGATCGGCACGTCGTCGAAGTGACCACGGGTGCCCAGGAACACCGTGACCACCTGCTGCTCGACCGGGATCGGCGAGTTCTGCGGCTGCTTGAGCAGCTCGTACAGGCGGGCGCCGCGGTCCAGCTGCGCCTTCGACGCGGCGTCGAGGTCCGAGGCGAAGGCGGCGAAGGCCTTCAGCTCCTCGTACTGCGACAGGTCGATTCGCAGCGAGCCGGAGACCGTCTTCATGGCCTTGATCTGCGCGTCACCACCGACTCGGGACACCGAGGTGGTCACGTCGACCGCCGGTCGCTGACCCGAGTTGAACAGGTCCGACTGGAAGAAGCACTGGCCGTCGGTGATCGAGATGACGTTGGTGGGGATGTAGGCCGAGATGTCGTTGGCCTTGGTCTCGATGACCGGCAGACCGGTCAGCGAGCCACCACCCAGCTCGTCGGACAGCTTCGCGCACCGCTCCAGCAGCCGCGAGTGCAAGTAGAAGACGTCGCCGGGGAACGCCTCGCGGCCCGGCGGGCGGCGCAGCAGCAGCGACAGCGCGCGGTAGGCCTCGGCCTGCTTGGTCAGGTCGTCGAAGACGATCAGGACGTGCTTGCCCTGGTACATCCAGTGCTGACCGAGCGCGGAACCGGTGTAGGGGGCGACCCACTTGAAGCCCGCGGAGTCGGAGGCCGGGGCGGCGACGATGGTGGTGTACTCCATCGCGCCAGCGTCCTCGAGCGTCTTCTTCACGCCGGCGATGGTCGAACCCTTCTGGCCGATCGCGACGTAGATGCAGCGAACCTGCTGCTTCGGGTCGCCGGACTCCCAGGCGCGCTTCTGGTTGATGATCGTGTCGACGCAGACCGTGGTCTTACCGGTCTTGCGGTCACCGATGATCAGCTGACGCTGGCCACGGCCGATCGGCGTCTGGGCGTCGATCGAGGTGATGCCGGTCTGCAGCGGCTCGGACACCGGCTGCCGCTGCACCACGGACGCGGCCTGCAGCTCCAGTGCGCGGGACTCGTCGGCCTCGATCTCGCCGAGGCCGTCCAGCGGCTGGCCGAGCGGGTTGATCACGCGGCCGAGGAAGTTGTCGCCCACCGGGGCCGACAGCACGCGGCCGGTGCGCTTGACCTCCTGGCCTTCCTGGATGGTCTCGTAGTTACCCAGGATGACCACACCGATCTGGCGCGGTTCGAGGTTCCGGGCCACACCCAGGACGCCGCCGGGGAACTCCAGCAGCTCGTTGGCCATGGTCGAGGGCAGCCCCTCGACGTGGGCGACGCCGTCACCGGTGTCGATGACAGTGCCGACCTCTTCCCGGCTCACTTCCGGGGCGTAACTGGAGACGTAGTTCTCGATCGCACTGCGGATCTCGTCCGAGGAGATCGTCAGCTCCGCCATGTCGTTCCCGCTCTCGCTTCTCTTCTTGCCAGTGGTTGAGTCTTGTGTGGATCAGGCCAGCTGCCGGCGCAACGCGGCCAAGCGGCCGGACGCGCTGCCGTCGATGACCTCGTCGCCGACCTTGATGATCAGGCCGCCACCGAGTGCCGCGTCGATCTCCACGTGCAACGCGATGGGCCGCCCGTAGATCTGCCGCAGCTTGTCGGACAGTTGCTGCCGCTGCTCGTCGGACAGCGGGCTGGCGCTGGTCACCTGCGCCACCGAGCGCTCACGACGCTGCGCGGCCAGCGCGACCAGCCCGTCCAGCGCCTTGCCGATGCCACGGCCACGCAGCCGCTGCACGACCTGCTCGACCAGGATCTGCACCACCGGGTCGACCTTGCTGGCGAACAGCGTGCGCACCAGGGTGCGCTTGGCCTCCGCGGGGGCGGCCTGGTCGGACAGCGCCCGGTCCAGCTCCCTGCTCCCGACCACGATGCGGGCCAGGCGGAACAGCTGGCGCTCGACCTCGTCGATCTTGCCCGCGCGTTCGGCACTGCTCAGCAGCGCCGACCGGCCGAGCGACTCGAGGCCGTCGACCAGCTCACGCGGGCTGGACCAGCGGTTGCCGACCACGGCGTCGAGCACCCGCAGCGACGGTTCACTCACCTTGCCGTCCAGCAGCCCACGCAGCATCCGCGTGCGGGCCTGCGGGTCGGAGGTGCCGTCCGCGAGGGCACGGCGCAGGCCGACCTCGGAGTCGAGCAGCGTGACCACGGCGAGCAGCTCCTCGCCGACGGCTGACGGGTCGGTGCCCGCCTCGCCGACGACCTCGCCGAGACGGGTCTCGGCGAGGCCTAGAGCCTCCCGGCTCGCAGCATGCAGCGTCATGTACCTGTCTACTTCCTGGCTCCGGCCACACCATTGGCATCGAGCTCGGCGAGGAACCGGTCGACGGTCCCGCGACGGCGGGCCTCGTCCTCCAGCGACTCACCGATGATCCGACTGGCCAGCTCGACCGAGTTGCGGCCGAGCTCGGCCCGCAGCTCCGCGACGATCTGGGCCTTCTGCGCCTGCAGCTGGGCCTCGCCCTGCGCCACGATGCGGCGCTGCTCGGCGACGGCCTCCTCACGCAGCTCGGCCTTGATCTGCTCGGCCTCGAGCCGGGCGTCATCCCGGATCTTGGCGGCCTCGGCACGGGCTTCGGCCAGCTGCGCCTTGTACTGCTCCAGCGCCGCCTCGGCCTCGGCCTGAGCCTTCTCGGCCTTCTCGATCCCACCCTCGATCTTCTCGGTGCGCTCCTTGTAGAGCGCCTCGAAGCGCGGCACCGCGTACTTACGCAGCAGCCAGAACAGGATGAGGAAGGCGATCAGGCCGAGAATGATCTCCGACGGGTGCGGGATGATCGGGTTCGGCCCTTCGGCCGCCAGCACCAGTTGAGTGTTCAGCACAGCGTCTCCCTACGCGACGAGAGGCGAATATCAGGCCCCGGCCAGGAAGTACATGACGATGCCGATGAGGGCGAGCACCTCGACGATGGCGAAGGTCTGCCAGGCGAGGCCGAGCAGCTTGCCCGACGACTCCGGCTGGCGCGCGGTGCCGTTGATGACCGCCGAGAAGATCAGACCCACGCCGATACCCGGGCCGATCGCACCCAGGCCGTAACCGATGGCGGCGAGACCGGGGTTGATGTCGACGGCTGCCTCAGCGGCCTGCGCGAGAACCATGTTGCTCACTTGCTGTTTCCCTTTCACTCGGTCCGCGATTGGCGCGGATCGGGGGCTTTCTCTCTTAGTGGTCGGCGGACAGCGCCATGCCGATGTAGTTGGCTGCCAGCAGCGCGAAGATGTACGCCTGCAGAACCTGGATCAGTGCCTCCAGGAACGAAACCGCCAGCGCCATGGCGAAGCCGAACACCGACAGCGGCTTGAACGCGCCGCCGGCCTCGATAAGCAGGTACTCACCGCCCAGGGTGAACACCATCAGCAGCAGGTGCCCGGAGAACATCGCGGCGAAAACACGCAGTGCGAGCGTCGCCGGATTCATGAAGAACTTCACGAAGATCTCGATGGGCACCAGCAGCGGGAGCACGAAGCCCGGCGCGCCCGGGGGCACCACCTGGTTCTTCACGAACCCCGCGAAACCGAAGCGCTTGACGCCGACCACCCAGTACAGCGGGTAGACGATCAGCACCGAGAGCGCGAGCGGGAAGCCGATGTGCGACATCGTCGGGAACTGGATGAACGGGATGAACCCGAACAGGTTATTCACCAGCACGAAGGTGAACAGGGCCAGGATCAGCGGAACATAAGGCCGGAAATCCTTGGAGCCGATCTGGTCCCTGGCGATGTTGTTGCGCCCGAAGTCGTAGACCGACTCCATGACGAACTGGAACTTGCTGGGAACGATGCTCAGCCGCCGCGACGCGATCAGGAAGAACGAAGCGACGATGATCGTCGACAGGAATGCCAACAGCATCGGCTTGGTGAGGAATGTGCCCTCACCGAAGATGGGGCCGAGGTCGAAGTCCTTCGCGCCCGGGGGGACAAACTCGCCACCCTCGGCCAGTACCAGCGCGCCCACTGGGCTCCTTCCGGTTCTCCCGGCCGGCGTTCACTCCGCCGGGGGAATCGTCACGATCTGGACGTAACGTACCCGATACGTTTCGGGCACCCGGAGGCGGCTCCGCTGTGCGCAGGGGGACCCGGGGACGGCCGCACCGCCTCCTTTGACGCGGACCTTATCAGCCACGAAACAGACGCCGTACGGGCGTACTCCTAAGGGCGGGTAAAGGGGCCTTCTCAGCTGGTGGGGATGATCGTCGGGATCTTGGTCTTGCGGAACGCGACGATCTCTCCGGCGGCCGTGAGCAGGATCGTGGCGAGCATCGTGATCCCCAGCGAGTAGGTGTGGAAGACGTCCACACCACGCAGGGCGGCCATCACCCCGAAGAGGACAAGGATCTTGAGGGCGTAACCACCGAGTGCGACAACCATGACGAAATGGACAGGCATGTCGGCGGACCTGCGCATCATGAAGATGGTGGCCAGCGCGGACGCCAGCGCGACCACGCCACCGACGAGCGCACCCAGCAGCCCGGGGGTCCCGACCCAGATCGTGGCGACGACGGCGGCCACGACGACGGTGGCCGGCCCGACGATCAGCGTGTACCGCTGCATGGCCGCGGCCAGCTTCAACACCGACTCGGCGTGCGGGTTCTCGTGCTTGTCCGTCATGGCGCTCCCTGGTGGTTCCTTGACCTGAGTCTAGGCACCAGCGAGACCATGACCGCGAGCAGCAGCCCCACGCCGGTGATCCAGAGCACAACGGCGACGTCGAACAGCGTCACGGCGACCGCGCCGAACGCGAGCAGTCCGGCCCACAGGTAGATGAGCAGGACGGCCCGGCGGTGCGAGTGCCCGATCTCCAGCAGGCGGTGGTGCAGGTGCATCTTGTCGGCGGCGAACGGGCTCTCCCCGCGCCGGGTGCGGCGGATGACTGCCATCAGCAGGTCCAGCACCGGCAGGAACAGCACGGCCGCCACGACGAGCAGCGGCGAGAGCATGCCGACCACGTCGGTGGCGCGCCAGGCGTTGTACGGGATGCGGCCGGAGGCCGAGATGCTGGCGGAGGCGAGCATGAGCCCGATCAGCATCGAGCCGGAGTCGCCCATGAATATCTTCGCGGGCTGGAAATTGTGCGGCAGGAACCCGAGACAGCCGCCCGCGAGCGTCGCCGCGATGAGCGCGGGCGGGTAGGCGCCGACGTAACCGCCTGCCGTCCACAGCACGCCGAGGGAGAACACACAGGTGGCCGTCGCCGCGATGAAGCCGAGCCCGCCGGCGAGCCCGTCCAGGCCGTCGACGAAGTTCATCGCGTTGATCATCACGACGACCAGCAGCACGGTGAGGATGGCGCCCTGGTTTCGGTCGAGCACCATCAGCGAGCCGATCGACTCGCCGTTGCCGCCCCACGGAACCCAGAACGTCGTCCACTGCACGCCGTAGAGCACCAGGATGCCAGCGCACATGACCTGGCCGGCGAGCTTGGTCCAGGCGTCCAGCTCGAACCGGTCGTCCAGCGCGCCGATCAACACGATCACGCCACCCGCGACCAGCACGCCGACCGGATCGAACGAGTACTCGAAGGCACGGCGCAGCACCGGAAGCTGGTGGGCCAGGCCCATTCCGGCGACGACGCCGAGGTAGATGCCGATTCCACCTGCCCGCGGAATCGGGATGACGTGAACATCCCGCGCGCGCGGCGTGGCGACGGCGCCGGCCCGGATCGCTCCCCGGCGGATCAGGCCGGTCAGCAGGAACGTCAGGGTGGCCGAGATCAGGCCGACGAGGAGGTACTCGCGGATCGGCAGAACGTTGTCCATGGCCTTACGCCTTCGCGGGGTGGGTCACCCGGAAACGTTAGCGCCCGATCAGGATGGCTGACTCAGTGGGACGCCTAGGAGCGTGCTGAACGATCCCGCCCGTCGCGAGCGGTGAGCAGCAGGGTGGGGTCGTTCAGCGCGTTCCTAGAACTTCGGCTACCTCGTCGGCGCTCACGGCGCCTTCACGCAGCAGGGCGGGCTCGTCGCCGGTGAGGTCCACGATCGTGGACGGCACCGGGTCGCCGGTGGGCCCGCCGTCGAGGTACACCGACACGGAGTCGCCGAGCTGGTCGACCGCCTCCTGGGCGGTGGCGGCCGGTGGCCTGCCCGAGACGTTCGCGCTGGACACCGCCATCGGGCCGACCTCACGCAACAGTTCCAGCGCGACCGGGTGCAGCGGCATCCGCAGCATGACCGTGCCGCGGGTGGTGCCGAGGTCCCACTGCAGGCTGGGTGCGTGCGGCAGCACCAGCGAGAGGTCGCCGGGCCAGAACGCCTCCATCAGTGCCCGCGCCTGCGGGGGCACGCCGAGAACCAGGCCGTCCACTGTGGACCAGGACCCGACGAGGACGCCGACCGGCATGTCCGGCCCGCGGTTCTTGGCGTGCAGCAGCGACCGGACGGCGCCGGAGTCGAAGGCGTCCGCGCCGATGCCGTACACCGTGTCGGTCGGCAGCACCACGAGCCTGCTCGACCGGACCGCGCCCGCGGCGGCGGCCAGCCCGTCGGCCCTGGCGTCGGGGTCACTGCAGTCGTACACCGCGCTCATGCCCGGGAGCCTATCCCCGGCCGCCTTCCGAGGCTCGTGAAGGCCACCTTCACCACGTCTTACGTCAGGGTCCCCGGCAAAGTCCGGGTGCTGTGTGCCCCCAATGTGGCATTGGGGGAGTTCAAGTTCCCCAATGCCACATTGGGGAACTTTGCTGGGTCTCTTTCGTGGTGACGGCTGCGTCTGCTGGGCCGGATGTGACTGCTGAGGCCGCGACGCCGGGGCGGGAGTTCGTGAAGGCCACCTTCATCACATGAGACGACACAAACTCGGCCTTCACACCGGACAACGGGCTACCCGCCCACGTTTCCGTGGCAAGCATGCCGTGAAGGGGGCACTCACGGCATCAGACGCCGTGAAGGCCCCCTTCACGGCATCGAGGTCACCACACCAGCCCCACCAGTCACACCCTTTGCCGGGGCCCTGACGTGAGACGTAATGAAGGTGGCCTTCACGTGCCGCCGGGTCAGCCGCGCAGGGCGGTCACGAAACGGGGGCGCCCGGTCAGGTCGGGGTGGTCCTGCACGTCGGTGAGCACCCGCCTGGCCCGCACCAGCTCGGGCACCGCCGTGCCGTGCGTGTCGTCGTGCTCGATGGCCAGCCCGCCGCCGCGCCGCAGCAGCCGGGCGGCCGCGTCGATCGCGTACCGGATGACGGCCAGGCCGCCCTCGGGCGCGAACACGGCGTGCGCCGGGTCGTGGTCGGAGACCTCCGGCGGGACCGGGGTGCCCTCCGGAACGTAGGGCGGGTTGCACAGGACCAGGTCGACCAGGCCGTCCAGCTCGGCGAACATCGAGCCGTCGGCGATGTCGCCGGAGTAGAGGCGGATGGCGGTGTCGCCCGCCGCGATCCGCGCCTCGGCGTTGTGCCGGGCCCAGGCCAGCGCGTTCGAGTCGATGTCGACCGCGTACACGACGGCGTCCGGCCGGGCGTGCGCGACGGCCAGCGCCAGGACGCCCGAGCCGGTGCACAGGTCGACCACGACGGGGAACTTCCTGCCGTCGATCAGCTTCAGGCCCCACTCCAGCAGCAGCTCCGTCTCCGGGCGCGGCACGAAGACCCCGGCGCCGACGTCGACGGTGATGTCACCCATCGCCGCCCAGCCGATGAGGTGCTGCAACGGCACGCGCTTGGCCCGCTGGGTGACGAACTGGCCGATGGCGTCGATCACCGTCGGGTCGACCAGCGGGACCAGCGGTAGCCGCCCCCGCTCCACGCCGAGTACGTGGGCGGCGATCAGCTCGGCGTCGGTCCTTGGCGAAGCCACGCCGGCTCGCTCGAGAATCCGGGTGGCCTCCAGGATCGCCAGGCGCAGCGGTTGACGGTTCACACCCTCAAGATTGGCACACCCGGAGCGGGAACCCGGCGAGCGCACCGCGGGTCCGGCGCAGCGTGTCGACCGGTGCCCGAATGGTCAACTCGCGGGGCGGGAACGGTGGACTCGCGGTCAGCCCGCGTGCTCGGCCAGGCGCTCGGCGCGGTCGGCGGCGACCAGGGCGTCCAGCACGCCGTCGAGCTCGCCGTCGAGCACCTGGTCCAGGTTGTACGCCTTGTAGTTCACCCGGTGGTCGGAAATCCGGTTCTCCGGGAAGTTGTAGGTCCGCACCCGCTCGGAGCGGTCGACCGTGCGCACCTGGGAACGCCGGGCGTCGGCCGCCTTGCTGGCCGCCTCCTCCTCGGCGATCGCCTGCAGCCGGGCCTGCAGCACCTGCAGGGCCCGCGCGCGGTTCTGGATCTGCGACTTCTCGTTCTGGCAGGACACCACGATGCCGGTCGGCACGTGGGTGATCCGCACGGCGGAGTCGGTGGTGTTCACGCTCTGCCCGCCGGGACCGGACGAGCGGAACACGTCGATGCGCAGGTCGTTCGGGTCGATCTCGATCTCGACCTCTTCCGGCTCCGGGTAGATCAGCACCCCGGCCGCCGACGTGTGGATACGGCCCTGCGACTCGGTGGCGGGCACGCGCTGCACCCGGTGCACGCCGCCCTCGAACTTCAGCCGCGACCAGACGCCGTCCGCCTCGGCCTTCCTGCTCTTGATCGACACGGTGGCGTCCTTGTACCCGCCCAGGTCCGAGTCGACCTGGTCCAGCACCTCGACCTGCCACCCGTGCCGCTCGGCGTAGCGCAGGTACATCCGCAGCAGGTCGCCCGCGAACAACGCGGACTCCTCGCCGCCCTCCCCCGACTTGATCTCCATGACCACGTCGGACCCGTCGTAGGGGTCACGGGGCAGCAGCAGCTCGGTGAGCCGCTGCTCCAGCTCGGGGACGCGCTCGGCCAGCTCCGCCGCCTCGGCCTCGAACGCGGGGTCCTCGCCGGCCAGCTCACGGGCGGCCTCCAGGTCGGAGCGGGCCGCCTCCAGCTCGCCGATGGCGCGGACGACCGGGGTCAGCTCGGCATAGCGGCGCCCCAGCTTGCGGGCCTGTGCCTGGTCGGCGTGCACGGCAGGGTCGGCGAGCCGGCGCTCCAGATCGGCGTGCTCGTCGAGCAGACCGCGCAGTGAACTCGAATCCATGACCTCTCCCGTGTGCGGACGAAAAAACGGCGCCTACCCGGCAGTCGCGGGTAGGCGCCGTCAAGGAAGCTACTTGGCGCGCTTGCCGTAACGCTTCTCGAACCTGGCCACCCGGCCACCGGTGTCGAGGATCTTCTGCTTGCCCGTGTAGAACGGGTGGCAGTTGGAGCAGATCTCGACGTGGATCTCGCCGGAGCTCTTGGTGCTGCGGGTGGTGAAGGTGTTGCCGCAGCCACAGGTCACGTTGGTGACCTGGTACTCGGGGTGAATGCCGCTCTTCATGGGGTCCTCTCTAGGTGGCGCCGGGTCCCCGTCAATGGATCAGCCGAGGTGAACCGGTGCCGGACGTCAGCGGATGATTCTGCCAGACGTGCTGGCAGAGGACTCAACGCACCCCGGCCCATGCCTATTCCGTCCGGATGTACGCGATTTGTACGGGCGTACGGGACCGTGTTCGTCATCACTTTTCCGGCTCGGATGGAGGTAGGTCAAACCATGCACATCAAGGCAGGGCGGCTCCTTACCCTGGCGGCGGCCGTCGCGCTCGCGGCGACCACCCTGGTCACGGCACCCGCCGCGGCGAGCACCGAGGGCATCACGGCGGCCGACATCGACCCGTCGGCAGGCGTGTTCACCACCGTCCCGGACAGCGAACTGGAAGCGCTCGGGGCAGGCGACGGCACGCCGGCCGGTGCCGTCCAGTGGTTCCGCAACCGGATGGGCAGTACTGCCTATCAGGGGCTGTGCGAGAAAGCGGTGGAGAACGCCTACGGCGTCACCGGCGTCTGGGCGTCGGCCAACGCCCACTGGTTCGGCGCGAGCCCGAAGCACACCAACGGCAGCAGGCCACCCAAGGGCGCGTTCGTCTACTGGAACATCAGCAAGTGGGGCCACGTCGGGATCGCCGACGGCAACGGCGGCATTTACGCCACCAGCATCGGCGGCAAGATCGGCCACGCCTCCAGCGTGAACTACTTCCGCAACTACCGCGGTTGGACCCCGGCCGCCGTCCCCCGCCGGTGATATCTGCCCCCCAAAGACATGAAGGCCACCTTCATACCGTCTCGCGGTAGGAAGGTGGCCTTCATGCGCTTCGGGCGCTAGTCCTCGTCGGGACCGAGCGCCGTCTTCGAGACCTGCATCAGGAACTCGATGTTCGTCTTCGTCTTCCGCAGGCGGGACAGCAGCAGGTCGATGGCCTGCTGGGAGTCCAGCGCGTGCAGCACCCGGTGCAGCTTCAGCGTCACCGCGAGCTCGTCCGGCGAGAGCAGCAGCTCCTCCTTGCGGGTGCCGGACGGGTTGATGTCGACGGCCGGGAACACCCTGCGCTCGGCGATCTTGCGGTCCAGCTTGAGCTCGGCGTTGCCGGTGCCCTTGAACTCCTCGAAGATCACCGTGTCACCGGTGGACCCGGTCTCCACCATCGCCGTGGCGAAGATGGTCAGCGAGCCGCCGTTCTCGATGTTGCGTGCCGCGCCGAGGAACCGCTTCGGCGGGAACAGCGCGGTCGAGTCGACACCACCGGACAGGATGCGGCCCGACGCCGGCGCGGCCAGGTTGTAGGCCCGGCCGAGACGCGTGATCGAGTCCAGCAGCACCACGACGTCCAGGCCCATCTCCACCAGGCGCTTCGCGCGCTCGATGGACAGCTCGGCCACCGAGGTGTGGTCCGACGGCGGACGGTCGAAGGTCGAGGCGATGACCTCACCCTTCACCGACCGCTGCATGTCGGTGACCTCTTCCGGACGCTCGTCGACGAGGACGACCATCAGGTGGCACTCGGGGTTGTTCGTGGTGATCGCGTTGGCGATGTCCTGCATGATCGTCGTCTTGCCCGCCTTGGGCGGGGACACGATCAGCGCACGCTGCCCCTTGCCGACCGGCATCACCAGGTCGATGACGCGGGTGGTCAGCTTGTGCGACTCGGTCTCCAGCCGGAGCCGCTCGTTCGGGTACAGCGGGGTCAGCTTGGTGAAGTCGGGACGGCTCTTGGCCGCCTCCGGCTCCTGGCCGTTGATCGAGTCGACGCGCACCAGCGGGTTGAACTTCTGCCGCTGCTGCTCGCCCTCCCGCGGCTGCCGCACCACACCGGTGATCGCGTCGCCCCTGCGCAGGCCGTACTTGCGGACCAGCGACAGCGAGACGTACACGTCGTTCGGCCCGGCCAGGTAACCCGACGTGCGGACGAACGCGTAGTTGTCCAGCACGTCGAGGATGCCGGCTACCGGGAGCAGGACGTCGTCCTCACGCACCTCGGTGTCCGGGTTGCCCTCGCCACGACCGCCACGACGCCTGCGGTCGCGGAACCGGCGGCCACGACGGCCACCGCCGTCCTCGCCGTCGTCGTCCTGCTGCTGGCGACCGCCCTGCTTGCCCTGGTTCTGCTGGCCACCCTGGCCACGCTGCTGGTCGCCCTGGCCGCCCTGGCCGCGCTGCTGACCACGCTGCTGCTGGTCACCCTGCTGCTGACCGTCGGGAGCACCGGCGGCACGGTTGGAGCCGCGGCGACGCCGCCCGCCCTCCCGGCGGCCGCCCTCGTCGCCGCTCTGGCCCTGGTCGTCCTGGTTGCCGTGCGGCTGGTTGCCGTTGACCGACTGGGTCTCCTCGGCGGGCTTGCGCTCCTGCTGCTCGGCCTTCTCCGGCGCGGGCGCCTCGTCGGTCTTCGGGGCCTTGGCGGCCTTCGGCTCCTCGGCGGGCTTGTCCTGCTTCGCCGCGGGGACGTCCGCCTTGGGAGCCTTGTCCGACTTGTCGGCAATGCCCTCCAATGGCAGCGTCTCGCTCGCGGCGGGGCGGCGCTTGGACTTGCCCTGACGCTCGCGGATCGCGGCGATCAGATCCCCCTTGCGCATGCCGGTGGTGTCGCTGATGCCCAGCTCGACGGCCAATTCCCGCAGGTCAGCGATGACCATGCCGGAAAGGCCACCGGGCCGGCGCTTGGGTGCGGCGGCACCGTTCTCGGCGGTCTCAGGACTCGCCGGCTTGGTATCCGTGCCGTCGCTCAGAAGATCGGTGTTGCTCACACATGTCCTTCCTGACCGATCCACGCCTCCACGGTGGATCAGCGGACTGCCGCCCGCGTCCGAATTGCGAGACGGCTAGCTACTCCCGATGCCGGTGGACACCAGCCGAGACGTGCGACTCACCGCGGCGGAGCCGCCAGCACGGGAAAGTACGTGCATCAGTGATGCACGCGGAATCGATCTCCGCGCCTACCGGGAACCCCTCTGCACCAGCCCCGAGACTGGATGGAATATGCGATCCGGGAGAACCCCGGGACCGATACCGGGTGCGGACTGCGCACGGTGATCGAACGCCCCCGAGGGTAGACCGCCCTGTTGGCAGGTGCAACAACCACCCCCGTTTAGGGCCCGGCGTGTTACGCGCTTGCGACCTGCACACCGGCGGTGTCCACCGCCAGCTCGGTGACGTCAAAACCCTCAACGTCCATACCGGCGGGAAGTATTCCGTCTGTGGTGAGCGCGAGCACCGTCGGGCCTGCGCCGGACACCGCGGCGGCGACGCCTTGACTACGCAGCGCAGTCACCAGCCGGGTGCTCGCCGGGTACGCCGGGGCCCGGTACTCCTGGTGCAGCCGGTCCTCGGTGGCGGCCAGCAGCAGGTCGGGGCGCTGGGTCAGCGCCAGCACGGCCAGCGCCGCGCGGCCGGCGTTGTGTGCCGCGTCGGCATGCGGGACGGTCTCCGGCAGCAGCCCCCTGGTCGCCTCCGTGGACGACCGCATCGTGGGAACCGCCACAACGGGACGGATCGCCGGATGCGGGTCGAGCCGCTGCGCGGCGAACCGCCCACCGTCGGCCCAGGCGATGACGAACCCGCCGAACAGGCTGGCCGCGGCGTTGTCGGCGTGCCCCTCGAACCCGGCTGCCAGCCGCAACGCCTCGCCGTCCAGCTCCCGCCCGGCCAGCGCGTACGCGGCGGCGACACCGGACACGACGGCGGCCGCCGACGAGCCGAGCCCCCTGGCGTGCGGAATCGCGTTGTGACAGCGCAGGTGCAGGCCCGGGACGTCCAGGCCCAGGTGCTCGGCCGCACGGCGCAGGGCCCGCACGACCAGGTGCCGCTCGTCGGTGGGAACGTCGTCCATCGGGCCTGCGCCGGCGTCGATCACCTCGACCTTCAGGCCCGAGCCGGTAACCAGGACCTCGACCTCGTCGTACAGCCCGAGCGCCAGCCCGAGCGTGTCGAACCCGGGCCCGAGGTTCGCCGTCGACGCCGGTACCCGGACCCTCACACCAGCTCCAGCGCGGCGGCGACGGCACCCGGGTCGACGGCCAGCGGCTCGACCTCGACCGTGCCCTCCAGCGCCGTGGCCGGGTCCTTCAGCCCGTGCCCGGTGACCGTGCAGACGACCGTCGAACCACGCGGGATCCGCCCGTCGGCCGCGGTGGCCAGCAGCCCGGCCACGCTGGTGGCCGACGCGGGCTCGACGAACACGCCCTCCCTGGCCGCGAGCAGCCGGTACGCGTCGAGGATCCGCTCGTCGGTGACGGCCTCGAACAGCCCGTCCGAGGCGTCCTTGGCCTTCACCGCACCGGTCCAGGACGCCGGGCTGCCCACCCGGATCGCCGTGGCGATCGTCTCCGGCGTGGCCACCGGCTCGCCGTGCACCAGCGGCGCGGCACCGGCGGCCTGGAAGCCGAACATCCGCGGCGTGCCGTTGGTCACACCGTCCTGCGCGTACTCCGTGTACCCGGCCCAGTAGGCGGTGATGTTGCCCGCGTTGCCGACCGGCAGGCAGTGGATGTCAGGTGCCTTGCCCAGCTCGTCGCAGATCTCCCAGGCCGCCGACCGCTGGCCGAGCAGGCGGATCGGGTTGACCGAGTTGACCAGCGTGACCGGGTAGTCGATCGCGGTCTTGCGGGCCAGTTCGAGGCAGTCGTCGAAGTTGCCGTCGACCTGCAGGATCCGCGCGCCGTGTGCGACGGCCTGGGCCATCTTGCCGAGCGCGATCTTGCCCTGCGGCACCAGGACGGCGCAGGTCAGGCCGGCCTTGGCGGCGTAGGCGGACGCCGACGCGGACGTGTTGCCGGTCGACGCGCAGATCACCGCCTTCAGCCCGCTGGCCAGCGCGTGCGTGATGGCCACGGTCATACCGCGGTCCTTGAACGAGCCGGTCGGGTTGCTGCCCTCGACCTTCAGGTAGACCGTGCAGCCGGTCAGCTCGGACAGGTGCTCCGCGTGCAGCAGCGGCGTGGCCCCCTCGCCGAGGGTGACGACCTTCGCGCCCTCGGGAACCTGAATCCGGTTCGGGTAGGCCGCGATGATGCCGGTCATCGTCAGTAGTCCTCTCCTTCGACGCGCATGACGGAGACGACCTCGCGCACCACGTCCATCTTGGCGATTTCGTCCACTGTGGACCCCAGGGCGGCGTCCGGCGCCGAGTGGGTGACGATGACCAGGCTGGCCGTCGACAGCCGGTCCCGCTGCCGCACGGCGGCGATGCTGACGTCGTGTGCCGCGAACACCTGCGCCACCTGGGCCAGCACACCCGGGCGGTCGGCCACGTCCAGGCTGACGTGGTACCGGGTCGGGGTCTGTCCCATCGGCCGCACCGGCAGTGCCGCGTGCGCCGACTCCCTCGGGCCACGGCCGCCGCCGACCCGGTTGCGAGCCACGGCGACCAGGTCGCCGAGCACCGCGCTGGCCGTCGGCGCGCCGCCCGCGCCCTGGCCGTAGAACATCAGCTCACCGGCGGCGTCGGCCTCGACGTAGACGGCGTTGAACGCGCCGCCGACGCCGGCCAGCTGGTGGGCGCGCGGGATCATCACCGGGTGCACCCTGGCCGAGACCGACTCGGTGCCGTCCTCCGCGGTCACCCGCTCGCAGATGGCCAGCAGCTTCACCGTGCGGCCGAGCAGCCGCGCGGCGGCGATGTCGGACGCGGTCACGCCACCGATGCCCTCCCGGTGCACGTCGGCGGCGGTCACCCTGGTGTGGAACGCGAGCGAGGCGAGGATCGCGGCCTTGGACGCCGCGTCGTAGCCGTCGACGTCGGCCGTCGGGTCGGCCTCGGCGTAGCCCAGCCGGGTCGCCTCGTCGAGCGCCTCCGCGTAACCGGCGCCCGTCGAGTCCATTGCGGACAGAATGAAGTTGGTGGTGCCGTTGACGATTCCCATCACGCGGGTGATCCGGTCACCGGCCAGCGACTCCCGCAGTGGGCGCAGCAGCGGGATGGCACCGGCGACCGCGGCCTCGAAGTAGAGGTCCGCGCCGGAGGCGTCAGCAGCCTGGGACAGCTCGGCCGAGTGCTCGGCCAGCAGCGCCTTGTTGGCCGTCACCACCGACTTGCCGGACTTCAGCGCGGTGAGCAGCCAGTCCCTGGTCGGCTCGATGCCGCCGATCAGCTCCACCACCACGTCGACGTCCGGCGACGACACCAGCGCCGCGGCGTCGGCGGTGAGCAGCTCGGCCGGCAGCTCAGGGTGCTTGTCCGGCCGTCGCACGGCGATGCCGACCAGCTCGACCGGGGCACCGGCCCGCGCGGCCAGCTCACCGGCCTGCTCGGTGAGTATCCGGGCGACCTCGCCGCCGACCGTCCCGCAGCCGAGCAGTGCGACCTTCACCGGCGAGCTCACGACACCTCCAGGCCCAGCATGTCTTCGGTCGTCTCCCGGCGCAGCAGCAACCGCGAGTTGCCGTTGCGCACCGCGACCACCGCGGGGCGCGGCAGCCGGTTGTAGTTGTTGGCCATCGAGTAGCAGTAGGCACCGGTGGCGGCGACGGCCACCAGGTCGCCGGCGACGAGTGTGTCGGGCAGCCAGCAGTCACGGACGACGATGTCACCGGATTCACAGTGTTTTCCCACTACCCGGGAACGAACGGCGGTCACCTCGGCCGGCTGGCCGTCGTCGCTGGCGCGGGAGACCAGCCGCACGTCGTAGGCCGCGTCGTAGAGCGCGGTGCGGATGTTGTCGCTCATCCCGCCGTCGACGCTGACGTAGCGGCGCTGCTGGTTGTCCCCCAGCGTCACGTCCTTGATCGTGCCGACCTCGTAGAGGGTGACCGTGCCCGGACCGGCGATCGCGCGGCCCGGCTCACCGGCGATCTTGGGCACCGGCAGCCCGGCGAACGAGCACTCCCTGCGCACCATCTCGCGGATCTGGGTGACCATCTGCGCGGGCGGCGGCGGGTTGTCCCGCTCGGTGTAGGCGATACCGAACCCGCCACCGAGGTCCACAATGGACAGCTGCTCGACCAGCTCCGGCCCGTGTTCCTTGCCCAGCTCGGCGATCAGGCCGATCACGCGCCGGGCGGCGACCTCGAAGCCGTCCGGGTCGAAGATCTGCGAACCGATGTGGCTGTGCAGGCCGATCAGCTTCAGCGACGACGCGTTGAGCACGCGGCGAACGGCCTCGGCCGCGTCGCCGGCCGCCAGCGAGAAGCCGAACTTCTGGTCCTCGTGCGCGGTGGCGATGAACTCGTGGGTGTGTGCCTCGACGCCGACCGTCACCCGGACCAGTACCGCCTGCACCACGTCCCGTGCGGCCGCGACCTCGGCCAGCCTGGCGATCTCGTGGTAGGAGTCGACGACGACGGTGCCGACCCGTGCGTCGACGGCGGCCTCCAGCTCGGCGATCGACTTGTTGTTGCCGTGGAACGTGATCCGCTCGGCGGGGAAGCCGGCGCGCTGCGCGATGGCCAGCTCACCGCCGCTGCAGACGTCCAGGCTGAGGCCCTGTGCGGCGATCCAGCGCGCGACCTCGGTGCACAGGAAAGCCTTGGACGCGTAGTGCACCAGCGACGGGTCGTCGAACGCCTCGGCGTACTCGGCGCAGCGCGACTTGAAGTCGGCCTCGTCGATCACGAACAGCGGCGTGCCGTACTGCTCGGCCAGCTCCCGCACGTCCACCCCGGCGATCCGCACGACGCCGTCCGGCGCGCGGAAGCTGTTGCGGGGCCAGACTTTCGGGTACAGCCGGTCCAGTTCGGCCGATGTGGACGGCGGGTAGCCGGCCGTGTCGACGTGCGGGTAGTGCTCGGCGTGCCGGGGCCCGGCGGGGTGTGCGCACATGCGGTCACATCCGTTCCGGCGCCGAGACGCCGAGCAGGCCGAGGCCGTTGGCGAACACCTGCTGTGCGGCCTTGCACAGCTCAAGCCTGGCGAAGGTCAGCGGGGTGGCGTCCTCGTCGCCCTGCGGCAGGACGCGGGCCGCGTCGTAGAACTTGTGGTACGCGCTGGCCAGGCTCTCCAGGTAACGCGCGACCCGGTGCGGCTCCCGCAGCTCGGCGGCCTTGCGCAGCACGGTCGGGTACTCGCCGATCGTGCGGATCAGGTCGCCCTCGCGCGGGTGGGTGAGCAGGCTCAGGTCGGCGTCCGTGTCGGCGGACAGGCCGAGTTCGGCCGCGTTGCGCTGGAGCGAGGCCAGCCGGGCGTGGGCGTACTGCACGTAGTAGACCGGGTTCTCGTTGGAGTGCTTGCGCAGCAGGTCCAGGTCGATGTCGATGGTGGAGTCCACCGAGTACCGGTTGAGTTCGTAGCGGGCCGCGTCCACGCCGACGGCGTCGACCAGGTCCTCCATGGTGATGACCGTGCCGGCGCGCTTGCTCATCCGCACCGGCTTGCCGTCGCTGACCAGGTTCACCATCTGTCCGATGAGGATCTCGACGACGGCCGGGTCCTCGCCGAGCGCGACCGCGGTGGCCTTGAGCCTGCCGATGTAGCCGTGGTGGTCGGCGCCGAGCATGTAGATGCACAGGTCGAACCCGCGCTCGCGCTTGTTCATCAGGTAGGCGATGTCGCCGGCGATGTAGGCCGGGTCACCGTCGGACTTGATGACCACGCGGTCCTTGTCGTCACCCTGGTCGGTGGTGCGCATCCACCAGGCGCCGTCGGACTCGTAGAGGTTGCCCTGCTCCTTGAGCCGCTCCACCGCGTGCCTGACGGCGCCGGAGGCGTGCAGCGAGTCCTCGTGGAAGAAGACGTCGAAGTCGGTGCCGAAGGCGTGCAGGCTGGACTTGATCTCGTCGAACATCAGCTGGACACCGATGCGCCGGAACGTCTCGGCGCGCTCGTCGTCCGGCATGGACAGCGCGCTGGGCTCCTGGCGGATGACCTCGGCGGCGATGTCGGTGATGTAGCCGCCCGCGTAGCCGTCCTCCGGGGCGGGCTCGCCCTTGGCGGCGGCGATCAGCGAGTTGACGAACCGGTCGATCTGGGCGCCGGCGTCGTTGAAGTAGTACTCCCTGGTCACCTCGGCGCCCTGGGCGGAGAGCACCCGGCCGAGCGCGTCGCCGACCGCGGCCCAGCGGGTCGCGCCCAGGTGCAGCGGGCCGGTGGGGTTGGCCGAGACGAACTCCAGGTTGATCTTCGTACCGGCGAGCGCGTCGCCCGTGCCGTAGGCGGCTCCGGCCTCCAGGGCCTGCCTGACCTGGGCACCCTGGGCGTCGGCGGCCAGCCGCAGGTTGAGGAACCCGGGGCCGGCGACCTCGGCGGCCGCGACCTCGTCGGCGTCGCTCAGTGCCTTGGCCAGCGCCTCGGCCAGCTCGCGGGGCTTGAGACCTACTCGCTTCGCTACCTGCATGGCGACGTTCGTGGCATAGTCGCCGTGCTCGGGGTTGCGGGGTCGCTCGATCGTCACCGTCTCGGGCAGCACAGAATGGTCCAGTCCACGTTCGGACAGGACCGCGACGGCGGAGGAACGGACCAGGTCGGCGAGGGCAGCAGGTGTCACCTGCGGAATTCTAGGTCGAGCAGGGTCGGCGACCGCCGTCCGGGGGCGGTTGTTGACGACGAGCAGACACACTGACCCTACACTGGCTGGAGAACTCCGCGTAGGGAGCGGCTCACTACCGTGGGCGACTAGAGACGAGGTCGGTACAGCGCGATGGCAAGCGGGACCAAGAAGAAGCCGAAGAACGCCATGAAGTCGGCACGCAAGTCCTCCGTCGTGGCCAAGAAGGGCACGCCGTGGGGAACGATCATCGCGGTCGTCGCCATCCTGGCGCTCGCCGGCGGTGTGTTCGGCTGGTACTACGTGCAGTCGGCCGACAAGCGGGAGCAGGCCAACCGTGAGGAGGCCGCGGCCGCCTGGGCACCGTCGCAGCAGAACCCGGACCCGTCGCTGAAGATCGCGGGCATCGTCACCCAGCAGTACTCCGGCAGTGTGCACGTCACGGCCACCGAGCGGGTGCGCTACGACAAGACTCCGCCGTTCGGCGGTCCGCACGACGGCGCGTGGGCGGCCTGCAACGGCGTCGTCTACCCGAACCCGGTGCGTACCGAGAACCTCGTCCACTCGCTGGAGCACGGCGCGGTCTGGATCACCTACAACGCCGACAAGGTGTCCGGTGACGCGCTGAACAAGCTGCGGGTGCGGGTGCAGAACAAGCCGTACATGGTGATGTCGCCGTGGCCGGGTCTGGACTCCCCGATCTCGCTGCAGGCCTGGGGCCACCAGCTGCGTGTCGACAGCGTCGACGACGAGCGGATCGACCAGTTCATCGCCGCGCTGCGGCTGAACCGCAACACCTACCCCGAGGTGGGCGCCACCTGTGACGTCGGCCCCGGCCAGTTCGACGTCGACAACCCGCCGCCGTTCGACCCGGCGCCGTACGGCCCGGACGCCAAGCCGATGGACTACAAGGGCTCGGCCGGCGCCACGCCGCCCGAGGCGGGCATGACTCAGCCCGGCGCTCCGGGCGGTGCCCCGGTGCCGCCGGGTGGCCCGCAGCCGAACCCGGCACCGCCTGCCGGTGGCTGACCAGGAACCGGTCCGCGTCTCGGCGGAGGACGACAACGTCGACGTTCTGGTGGTCGGCAGGCAGCCGGTGTGGCCGCGGGTGCTGATCATCGGTGCCACGCTGCTCACCGTGCTGCTGGTCGGTGCCACGATCGGCATGCTGGTCACCGAGTCGATGTCCTCGGACGAACCCGCGGCGAGTACGCCCGGCGCGGGTTCGGTGGAGGTCGGGTTCTCGCAGGACATGTCCGTCCACCACCTGCAGGCCGTCACGATGGCCAACTGGGCGCGCGACCACTCGACGGACCCGTCGGTGCGCCAGCTCGCGTTCGACATCGCCAGCACCCAGCTGGAGCAGGTGGGGCGGATGAAGGGCTGGCTGATGCTGTGGAACCAGCCCGAGCAGGGTGTCGGCGAGTACATGACGTGGATGAAGTCGCCGACCGGCCACGCGCACCAGCCCGCGACGGGCGCGCCAGCCGGTGACGCCCCGATGCCCGGCATGGCGACCACCCAGGAACTGCAGAGGATGCGGTCGCTGTCGGGCAAGGAGCTGGACGTCTACTTCCTGCAGCTCATGCTGCGGCACCACCAGGGCGGCACGGAGATGGCGCAGTACGCGCACGACAACTTCGGCCTGGACGCGATGAAGGCGCTGACGCAGAGCATCCTGGTCTCGCAGGCGGCCGAGGCCAACCTGATGACCCAGATGCTCGCCGAGCGTGGCGCGAAGCCCCTGCCCGCGCCCTGAGTTTCCGCAGCCGGGAGGCGTCAAGGCACGTGAAGGCCACCTTCATCACGTGAGACGTAATGAAGGTGGCCTTCACGTGCTTCGGTGCCAGCCGGAGGCCGGTCACCAGGAGAGTTCGGAACAGCGCTTGGCCGACTCGTGGGCTTCCAGCTGCAGGGTGGCGTGCTCGATGCCGTGGTCGCCCGCCAGCAGGTTCCGCGCCCGCTCCAGCAGGTCCTCCTGGCTCGTGCCGGGCTCCATCGTGAGATGCGCCGAGGCGACCTCCATGCCCGAGGTCAGGGTCCAGACGTGCAGGTCGTGCACGTCGGCGACGCCGGGCAACGCGGCCAGCTCGTCGCTGATCCGGCGGACGTCCACGCCGTGCGGGGCATGCTGGAACAGGATCCGCAGCGCCCGCCGGCCCAGCGTGTACGTCCGCGGCAGGACGAACAGGCCGATCGCCACACCGATGATCGGGTCGGCGTAACGCCAGCCGGTGAGCAGCGTGATCGCGCCGCTGATCAGCACGCCGACCGAGCCGATGAGGTCGGCCAGCACCTCCAGGTACGCCCCGCGCACGTTGAGGCTCTCCTTGGCGCCGGACCGCAGCAGCGCGAACGACACCAGGTTGGCGGCGAGACCGCCCGCGGCGACCAGCAGCACCGGCAGGCCGGGCACCTCGGGCGGGTCGGTGATCCGCCCGATCGCCTCGTACACCACGTACCCCGCTACGCCGAACAGCAGCACGGCGTTGGCCAGCGCGGCCAGCACCTCGGCCCGGTACATGCCGAACGTCCGGGTGAACGTCGGCCCGCTGCGCCGCGCCAGCAGGATGGCGGTGAGGGCGATGCCAAGGCCCAGCACGTCGGTGACCATGTGCGCGGCGTCGGAGATCAGGGCCAGCGACGACGTGGCGAAGCCGACCACCAGCTCGGCCACCATGAACACCAGGCCGATCAGGAACGCGACGGCCAGCCTGCCGACATGTCGACCCGACGCGCTGTCCGCGGCCGCCAGGTGCCCGTGGCCGTGACCGTGGCCCATCCGCATGCCTCCCATGCTCGCTCCGTCGAGACCCTCCTGCAATATAGTGACATGCGCATGAATGCAAAATAGGTGAGGCTAACCAATCTCAGGATGCGGCACACCTCCTTGCAGTCGCGTCAGAGGCGTGCGCTAGGCTTAGCGAAGTCGCAAGACGGGCCCTTGTAGCTCAGGGGATAGAGCACTGCCCTCCGGAGGCAGGTGTCGCAGGTTCGAATCCTGCCAAGGGCGCCCACTGAGTGCGGGAGAAACCGCGCTTGACCAGGGCATACCTGACAACGTGGCCTCTCCCGCACTCCGACTGTCTCCGGCGGAATCCGGCTTCGCCCGGCTGGCTCTTCCCAATGCCTTCCCACGGGAACTAGGTCGCCCGTGGCTTGTGCCCGAGCATCTTCTCGATCCGAGCCCGGTTCACCGCCTCGCCCCCGTCCAGGAACGCGGCATACACCTCCATCAGTACGGCTACGGAGTGCCCCGCCCACGCCGCCACTGCAGCTGGGTCCACTCCTGCCGCCAACTGCGTGCTGACGGCGGCATGCCGCAGGTCGTAGGGACGCTTCGCCAACGGTGTCGCCTGAACCTCCTTGGTCAGAACCGCCCTCCGTGCCGCGCGCCATGCACGCGTGTACGTGATCATCGGGATTTCCCCGCCCTGCTCCGCGCAGAACAGACGACCGTCAGGGCCATAGCCGAACGTCCGGATGTGCCGCCATAACAGCCGCGTGAGGTCGGGCGGGAAGGCAACTGTCCGCTCCTCTCCCTCGTCACGAGACTTCAGTGGCCGTTCGTCGCGCGGCTTTCCGCTATCGGTCCACCGATGCCCGACATGCGGCTCCGCTCGGTCCAAGTGGAACTCACCCCAGTCGTACTCGTACTCCCCGGACACCTCGTTCCAGGCCGGCGCAGGTAGCGACAGGTTCCGCTTGTTCAGGGAGACAGCCTCCTCGGGGCGCAGCCCGGCGTAGTACATCGTCCCGAAGAACGCCTCCAGCCGCGGCCCACTGCGCGGCAGAGCACCAACGCCGGCCAGCAAAGTCCTTGCCTGCACAGGATTGGGCACGGCGCGGCGGTCGACTCGTCGCTTCCCCTTCGGCATCGCCGTCCACTTCACCGACGACAACGGGTTCCCGTCGATCAGCTTCTCCTCCACGGCATAGTCGAGCACGTTGAACAGCACCGAGCGCGTCTTACGTGCGACTGGCGGCGAGAAACGCTTGCCATCCAGGCGTCGAGTGACGGCGCGCTGCAGCCCTCGCAAGATGTTCGGATCCGCAACTGCCTTGACCGACAACGTGTTTCTGGCCAGCCAGCCCAAAACCTTGCGGACCTCCGGCGGTACCTCGCGACCAGTGCGGTACTCCGTGTTGTACCCCCATTGCCGCAAGGCAGAACGCACGTCTCTCGCATCGGGCGAGTTCTTCGCCTCGGGCACGAAGACGGGCATCACCCGAATCAACGATTCCGCGATCGTCTGCCGTGTCGTCGCCGCAGCGTCTGGCCATTTCATATCGACATACGCAGCGGTCAGTTCGTACCAGCTCATGTCCCCCTTCGGCTGGGTCATAGACGGCGGCAGCCCCGACACCAAATCGAACGCCTCGCCGCGGCGTTGAGCTGTCAACAGGGCGGACCGGAAGCCATCCGCCTGCGCATAGAGCTTGAAGGACTCCTTGAACGACTGCTGCTCCACTTGCCACAGCACGCGATAGCTGGTGATCTTGCCCTTCGTGTTTCGTCGCGCCTCAAGCTTCCACACTCGAACCTTGTAGGACGAACTGATCACGCAGCCACCTCCCGCTCTTCGAGCCACGTGTTCAAGTCCAGGCGGTCCACCCTGACACCTCCGTTGGGAAGCTTGATGCACCTCGGTGCACACTTCTTGGCTCGCCAGTCGTAGAAAGTGGACGGTGCGATATCCAGCTCATCGCACACCTCGGCGATGGTGAGAAGTTCGCGTTTGCTGCGCTGCCTCGACATGAGAACCTCCGAACGCCCGAAATCCGGGCATGACGAACAGCCTCCGGCCACGGCGCCGGGGCTCAGGAACGTGACGTTGGGTAGTTGGCTGACTGAGGTGCTGGCAGAAGGGGGATCGCGCGGGTTCGGGTCCCCGGGGCGCCTGGGGCAGAGAGAAACCCGCAAACCCGCAAACCCGCGAAACCCCGTGTGAGCTGGGGTTTTGGTTGCGGGTTTGGTTGCGGGTTTGCGGGTTTCTCTCCCGGATTTGGCGGGTTTGCGGGTTTCTCGGATGGGTCTCGGGGAGAAACCCGCAAACGATCTTGTTGTGATCTGTGCTGGTCAGGGCCTGTTTTCTAGATCATCTGCGGGTTTGCGGGTTTGCGGGTTTGTTTCCGGCCCGCGCGTACGGGAGGCTCCTTTCTCCACCCAGTAGGTTCGGGCGTTTCGGTGTTCGTCGTGCACGCTGCGTAGCACGATGTCGCCGTGCCAGCGGTCCACCCTCCCTGCCAGCCGATGCCCGAGGGACTTCGGGCTGAGTGGACGGCCGACGGCGTTGGTGGGGAACGTTCCGGCCCACACGTCGGTGGCTCCCGGAGCGCTGGCGTCGGCGGCGCTGACGACCAGTTCCTTGGCGGTCATGTGCCGGTCGCCGTAGACGTCGTGCCAGGTGAGCAGGAACGAGCGCCATTCGGCGTTGTCGTCATCGAGGCTGCGGTTGGCTTCGGCGTTGGCCAGGAACCCAGCGATGCCGTGGTGTTCGAGGAACCCGCCGAGGTCGCGGGCCCAGGCGGTGAACTGGCGCATCTGCGGGACGGTGCTGGCCGGCGGGGCGCCGTGTGCGGTCCAGTCCAGGATCAGGATGAGCACGTGGCGCAGCACGGTGGCGCGGTTTTTCGGGTCGAGGATCCAGGAGTCCAGGTTCGGGATGGTGAAACCGGTCCGGGCCTCGGGGCGCGGGCAGTTCGGATCCAGCCGGACCCACACGGTGCGGGAGGCCATGTCGGCGCCGGTGTGCAGGTTGTTCCCGGTGGCCAGCCACAGCCGGTCGTTGGGGAACGTGGCCGCGGCGTTGGTGCCCAGCCTGCGGTCGGACCAGGTCCGCTCGGTCATCAACCTGGCGAGTACCGCGGACTTGACGACGGAGCCTTCGGTGAGGTTGTCGAACACCACCACGCCGCCGTCACCAGAGAGCACGGTGGTGATGGTTTTGCGCAGCTCGTCCTCGGACTCGTTCCAGGTCTGCACGGTCTGCCCGACCAGCAGCCCGACACACCCGGTGAGGATGGTTTTCCCGGAGCCGGGCATGGACGCCTCGATCATCCCGAACGGCGACAACGCCCGGGTGAACGGCCGCACCAGTGGCGTCACCAGCAACGCCAGGTAGTTGGCCCGGTCGGCCTCGGTACGCCACGGGAAGTCGCGCAGGAACCGTTCCAGCAGGAACTCCCGGGCCGCGGCCACCTCGTCCGGCGTGGGGTGGTCGGGAATGGGGGCCAGGTCGTCGTTGCGGGCCAGGTAGAACCCGGTCGCCGGGTCGTAGCCCGGGGTCTGCAGCAGCGTCCCGTCCGGGCGCAGCACCGGCGTGGAAATGATCCGGCGCAGCACTGGCAGCCCGGGCCAGTGCCGTTTGGCCAGCACAGCACCGAGCACATGCCCGCCGGGCGTGACTTCCTCCTCGGCTCCTCCTTTCGCGGCCGGGCGCAGGATCTGGGTGTGGTCGGCGAGCAGCCCGGCCAGCAGCGGCGGTTTGAGCACCGACGCGGTGATCGGCAGGGCGACGTCGTCATCCCCGGCGGCCGGGTCGGCGGCCCCGGAGATCTCCTCCACGACCACCGGTGCTCCGTCGGAGACGTAGGTGTCGGGAATGATCCGGTCGTTGAGTGCCGCGGTCAGGACCCGGATCGCGTCGGGGTCCTCCCCGATCCGCAGAACCGGGCGGCCCCCGGCACCGATCGGCCACAGCGAGCGTGGTCCGGTCGGTGCGCTGTCAGGCGTGGTGGCCATACGTTCTCCCATCGTGCGGTCGTGCAGGGTGCCGTCGTGCCTGGCGCCGTCACGCGGCGGGTTCCAGCGGTTCCCCGGAGAAGGTTTCGACCAGGGCCGAGGCGAGGACTTCGGCCATGGCGGGCGGGACGGCGTTGCCGTAGCCACGGACTCGCTTTCGTTTCGAGCGGGCGGCCATCTTGTAGTCGGCCGGGAAGCCCATCCCGGCGCCGATCTCGTGTGGTTCGAGCATCCGGAAGGTGCACGCTTCGACCGGCTGCACGCCGCCGACGAGGGCGTAGCGGTCGCGGGTGGTCAGCGTCCCCACCGGGCGGTCGACCGGGCTGGTGGTGCCGTTGCCGTAGTAGGACATCAGCGCCATCAGGTCGGCGCCGCCGGTGGGCGGGCTGACCAGGCCGTGGTGGTTGCCCTGCGCGGACACGGTCGGGATCGGCCCGGCGACCGGATACCCGGTCCGCGCGGAGCCGCCGTTGCGCTGCAGGGAGATGAACGGCGGGATCACCACCGCCTGCTCCCGGCGGCAGGTCTGCGTCGGCAACGGCCGCCCCACCGGCACCGCGGTGTCCAGCCCGGCACGCGCGGCGCAGGGCACCACGGCCGGCGGGATCACCAGCCCGTCGGTCTCCCGGGTGGTGCGGGTCGGCAACGGCTCGTCGACCCCGGTGGCGTGCTCACGCCAGGTCCCGCCCGCCGGGGCCAGCATCGCCCCGACCCGCCGGGCCAGGTACGCCTCGATCCGCGCGATCGTCTTCGGTTTGAGCGGGTCCGGCCGGCCGTGCTGGTCGACCCGTTCCCCGATGCGCGGGCCCGGGTCCAGTGACCAGTCGATGATGGTCGAGGCCGGGAGCACCGCCGGTTCCACGATCCGGTTGCGGCAGGACCGGTGCGGGCACCGGTAGACGTACTGGCCGTTGCGGAGGCCGTAGACGCCCATGGACACGCGCGGGTTCTTGAACACCTGCAGCGCCGACACCACCTGGTCGCAGTCCGGGCAGTACGCCTTGGGGCGCAGCCACTTGTCCCAGTCCGGGTCCCGGCCCAGCATCCTGTGCCAGTAGGCCAGGAAGAACCGGTTGCGGGACTGCGCGACCTTGCCGTGGACGCGGCCGGTGACGTGCATGGCGTTGAGCGCGATCAGCCGCGTCCGGTAGCCCTCGGCCTCGATCTCGCGGCGCCAGCGGCCGAACTCGTCCCACTTGACCACCTGCACGACGTTCTCCACCACACCGCCCAGCACCGGCGTGCCGCGCCGGTTCATCGCCTGCAGGTAACGCGGCACCTCCTCCATCAGCGCCCGCGCCCTGGCGACCTTCGGGTCCAGCGCCCGCGGTCCGGTCACCGGATCGAACAGCACGCCCTGCGTGGATTGGTCGAAGTCCCTCTTCTTCCCGCGGGCGTCGGTCCACGGCGGGCACGCCGGCGAGGCCCAGAAGAGGTCGACCCGGGGGAACCGGCCGATGTCGGCTTTGGCGATGTCACCGCGGTAGTGATCCATGCTCGGGTGGTTCAGCTCGTGCGTGGCCACCGCCGTCGCGTCGTGGTTGGCCGCCAGGCGGCCAACCACCCCGGGCACGGCCAGGACGCCGGTGCTCGAACCGCCGAACCCGGCGAACTCGTCATACAGCTCGTACATCAACGGCTCCCTTCCCGAGTGGACGTGGGTGGGGTGGTGGCCAGGTAGACCCGGCCCCGGCCGGTGGTGGTGTCGCGGTTGGGGTAGAACCGCGACACCTCCCGTACCTCGATCACCGTGGCCAGCACGGCGACGGTGGCGGCGATCTCGGCTTGCGCGCCCTCGATCCGGATCCGCATCAGGCCACGGCCGCCACGTGTCCGGCGCCGTCGTCGGCGGACGCGTGGGCGTGGAAGAGGGCCCAGCAGTCCTCGCAGCCGCACAGGGCGCCAAGCCCGGTGCCCCTGGTGCCGGGCTCGGTGAGGGCGGGGTCGGGCACGGCGGGTCCGGTGAGGGTGGCCGGTCGCCAGGTCGGCAGGATCTCGGGCGGGCCGAAGGCGTGTGAGGGCTCCCGGCACAGGCCGTAGGAGCAGGGGCCGAGGGTCCCGTCTGCCCGGTCGCTGTGGAACAGGTCCGGGTGCTGGCAGGTGGTACAGCGGTGCACGATGACAGCCATCAGAAGACGTCCTTTCCGGTCAGGGCTGGTGGTCGGCGAGCAGGGCAGGCAGGCCCTGGCGGGAGGTGCCGCGGTTGGGGTGCAACCGCGGCACCTCCCGTGGTCTGGCTCAGACGGCCCGGCCCGCTCGGAGCCGGGTGGTGTGGGCTGTGCGGTCGGGGTTACTTGGCCCAGCCGGTCTGGTTGACCTCCGCGCGGAGTTCGGGGTTGCGCCGCAGCTCGGCGTCGCGCTTGTGGACGCGGGACCAGAACTCCCGCTCGGTGATCCGGCCCTTCTTGAGCAGCTCGTTGTCGCGCACGCTCGCGGCGCGGATCTGCTGGGCACGCTTGCTGACCATGGTGTTTTCTCCTTCGGTTGGGTGGGCCCGGCCGCGGGGTTGCGACCGGTCGTCACAGGGGGTGCGGCTAGGCCGCGTTCTTGCCGCGAATGCGGCGGGGGTTGGCCGCCCCGGCGCGCAGGGCGGTGTCGATCACCGCGGTGTCCTTGGTGGCGGACTCGGGTGTGTTCCAGGCGGCGACGGCGTCGCGCAGCTGGGTGCGGGCGTGGTGCTCGTCGAGCAGCCGGGCGCCGACGAGTTGCCCGAGGGCGTAGGCGGCGGTGGACAGCACCCGGTTGCGGGTGCCCGGCACCGCCGCACGGACCCGGTCGGTTTCGGCCTGCACGGCTTTCGTGACGTAGGCGGACGGCGCGGCCACGGCGGTCTGGTCGCGCCCTGTGCTGGCCGTAGGCGGGCGTTCGACGCTGGCCTGGACCATCCACCCGGGCAGTGGGACCGGGTCGGTGTCGTCGTACAGCTCGTAGGCCCCGTCGGCGCGGACCGACCCGGGGGCCAGGGCGTAGCCGCCCCAGCCCCGGGTGTCCACATTGGCCGCGACCCGCCGCACGGTGGAAGGCAGGCGGCAACCGGGCGGGGTGGCGTACCAGAGCTGGCGGCCACCGCTGGGAGTGGTGACCGTCCAGGTGTCGGGCAGCGGCCCGCCCCGCCGGGCGGCCAGCTCGGTCAGGGCGGCCCAGCCGTCCGGCCCGTGGTCGCCGGGTTTGGGCAGGTCGCAGTCGATGACGTACAGCCCGGACGGGCCCGGGAACACGGCCACGTTGTACGGCACGGACGCCCACACGCGGGCGATCCGGTCGTGGTCGGTGGTGGCCAGCGACTCCGGCGTGACGTGCCCGCCGGCACAGGACCCGGTACGAGGGCAGCTGTCGTCACGGTGCCAGTGCGGCGGGAACTTGCGGCCGGGCAGCACCGGGAACACCGCCCACGCTCTGCCAGCCATCTCGTGCGCGACCGCCTCCAGCGCGCGGCGGCGTGCCTGGCTCACGAGGCCACCAGCCCCGCCGCCGCGGCGCAGTCCGGGCACCGCCACCCGCCGCCGTCCCTGACCCACTCGACCGCGGCCAGGGTCGCGTCCACGTTGACCGGGGCGATGTGGTCGGCGCCGTCGGTCCACTCGGCGAACGCGCCGTCACAGCCGGCGCAGTCAGGCCCGAGCACGCACACGAACCGCTCCCGGCGGGCCACCAGCCCGCCCTGGCCCTCGGCGGCCAGCTCGCGGGCCCGCCGGGTCGCGTCCTGCTCGGTGAGGAAGTGCGGGATCCCGCTGTCGGTCTCCACCGTCTCGCCGGACCCGGTGTCCACCAGCACCCAGCAAGGCTGGTCGTTCATCTGATCTCCTTTCGCCAGTGCGGCCGGGGGTCCCAGGCCGCGACGTCGTGCAGGTGCACGCCGAACCGGCGGGCCAGCCGGTCGGCCACCCGATCCACCTCCCGGCCCAGCCCGCGGCCCCGGCCGCTGGCGCGCAGGCAGGCGGCCAGGGCAAGGCCGGTGGGTGAGGCGTAGAACTCGCGGTGGTTCCAGGCCCGGGCGATCCGCTGCCCGGCCAGCCGGGCAGGGCCGTCGGCGATGTCCTCGTGTGCGGTCAGCCACGCGGCCAGCACCGCCGCGCGGTAGGTGTCCTGCCCGTCCGCCTTGCCCGCCATGGCCGCTCACCACCGGGGTCAGCGGCGGACGACGGGCCGGTGAATGTCGCGGTGGAACACCTCGGCGCCCAGGCCGTGCCGTTCCAGCAGCAGCGCGGCCAGGGCGTCGGCGATCACCACCGAGCGGTGCCGCCCGCCCGCGCAGCCGATGGCGATGTCGACCAGGCCCGGGTCGGCGGCCGGGACCAGGGCGGCGATCGCGTCGGCCTGAGCGATCACGTAGGGGATGGCGCCGGGCTGGGCGAGCACGTTGGCCCGCACCGGGTCGTCCCGCCCGGTCAGCTCCCGCATCTCGGGCTTGAGGTAGGGGTCGGTGAACAGGGTGCGCACGTCCAGGGCCAGGTGCCGGTGCGCGGTGACCGGCCGGTAACGCCGCGCCGGGTCGTGCAGGTGACCGAAGCTGGTGATCATCACCCGCCCCGGGCCGCCGCCGGGCGGGGCGGTGTCACCGAGCAGCCCGAACCGGCCGTATGGGGCCAGGTGCGGCCAAGAGGCGAAATCGAACGGAATCGTCACAAGGGTGTCCTTTCCAGACAGTGCCGCGTCAGCGGCGGCACGGCAGTGAGGTGCGGGGTCAGGCCGCGGCGGCCACAGCGGCGACCCGGGTGCGGGCGGCTACCTGGTCGGCGTGGCGCCAGAGCACGGCGGGGAACGCGCCACGCTCACCCGGCCGCGCCGGGCGCACGGCGGGGTCGCCGGGCCCGGCAGGGTGGCCGTGGGTGAACCAGCGCAGCCGGAACGTCAGCGCGTCGGCGCGGCCGGGCACCGGCACCCCGGCCGGCGCGGCGGCGCGGATCATGTCCAGCGCGACCGCGGGGCGGGTGACGCCGACGACGCAGACGTTGCCGTGGTCGTCGGTGAGCACGGCCGGCGCCCGCACGCCCAGGCAGGCCACGGCGTCGGTGGCCGCCAGGTCAGGTGGAGCGAGGAACACAACGAACTCCTCTCCAGATGGGAGCCGCCGGACCGGCCGGACACGGAGTCAGCGGCCGGTCCGGCGGCAGCACACGGTGCGCGGTTACAGCTGGCGGATGATGTGGCGGATGAACCGGTGCTCCCGGTACGGCGAGCCGTCACCGAAGGTGTCGCCCAGGCGCCGCGCGATCGCGCGCTCATCGAGGCAGTCCTGCTCGTGCAGGGTTTTGATGCGGCGCACGACCCCTTCCAGGATCATGTCGCTGGGGATGTAGGGCCGGTTCAGATACTTGGCGGCGACCCGCATCAGGCGGGTCGGCTTGCTCGCGGAATACAAAGGGGTTCTCCCATCACGACAACGCCCCGGGCGGATGCGCCGGGGGCGAACAGAAACGAGCAGGACAACGATCAGGACGGGGTCACCGCAGGGCGACCGCGTCGGCCGGGGGCCGGTAGTGCACGGTGTGCCAGCCCTCCCGGTACAGGCCGGGCAGGTCGGCGGTGATCTGGGCGTGCATCGCCCGGATCGTCTGGTCCGGGACCCGCCGGGCCGTGCCGCACACCCCGCACACCCTCGGGTCCCGGGTGGCGTTGCGGCGCAGCGCCACCTCGACCGGCGGCAGCAGCACCACCGCCACGGTGCGGGCCCGGCAGTCGCCGGCCACGGCCAGCAGCCGCCGCCGGAAGGACTGCTTGTAGGAGGTGATGTCCCAGACCACCGTGCCGCCGCCGTCGAGCACCCCGCGGGTGAGGGCCAGGGCGTGCTCGTTGGCCGCGGCGTTGACGGAGTGGTCCCCCGAGCAGCCGCACGGCGAGAACACCGCGCGCAGCTCGTCCAGCGACACCACCGTCGCCCCCGGCGGGGTGTGCCGGGTCCGCCAGGTGGTTTTGCCCGCGCCGGGCGGGCCGATCATCACGATCAGCGTTGCGGTCACGCACTCTCCCTTCGTGTCACGCCGGCGGTGTCGGTCCACGTGCGGGAACCGGTGACCAGCACCCGCACCGCGTCCGGCCCGGCCATCAGCGACCACCACCGGGGCAGCGGGCCAGCCCGGACCGCAGCGCTTCGGCTTCGGCCGGGTCGACGGTGAGCTGGTAGGCGCGCTTCACGGCGACGTAGCGGGACAGGAAGCCGCACCGGTCCCGTGCGGGCAGCCACCGGCCGGGGTCCTGATCACCCCGGGCCCGGTTGACCTTGGCGGTGACCGGGATGAGGTTGGCCGGGTCGTTGGCGAACCGCTCCCGCTGCTGCTCGCTCCAGGCCCGCACCCCGGACCGGTTCGCTTCGGCCAGCGGCACGACGTGGTCGAGGTCGAGCTGTCCGGGGTCGGTGACCACCACGCCGTCGTAGGCAGACACCCACCGGCCGGCCAGGACCTTGCAGCCCTTGCCGGTTTCCACGTTCTGCCCGACGGTCTTGAGCACGCTCTCCCGGGTGTCGCAGCCCCGGCCCTGATGGGACCAGTGCGGCCACGCCTCCCGGTCGTAGCGCAACCCGGTGTCCTCGGGCGCGACCCGCAGCCCGGCCACCGCCGCCGTGGTCGGCGTGCCCGCAGGCGCCGCCGTGGTGGCGGGCAGACACCCAGCCACCCCGCCGGCCAGCACCCCCGCCGCCACGACAGCGGCGTAGACGCGGCCCGCGTCGTTGGTGTTCATCAACGGTTCCCCTTTCGGTGGTGTGTTCACAGGGACAGGCGGCCGTCGCGGGCCAGCCGGGGCACGAGGCGTTCCAGGCGGCCCCACTGGCCGGACAGGATCGAGCGGGCTTTGGACCGGGCAGCGGACTCGCTGAGCCCGACCCGGCGCCGCTCGCGGCGGAAGGCGTCGAAGTCGTTGGAGGACGGACCCCGGCTGGCTCGCCCGGGGCCGTGCTGGCGGCGCCAGCGGTCTTCGGCTTCGAACCCGGCGCACAGGCCGATGAGGTAGGCGCGCAGGTGCGCCTCGTTGCTGTCGTAGAAGCGCACGCCGACCCGCCCGCCGGAGATGTCGGTGAAGAAGCCGCTGCTCAGCTTGATGTTGCGGATGGTCAGCCCGCCGGACGACCACACCAGCGCGTGCCCCAGCTCGTGTGCGGCGACCGCCAGCCGTTCAGGCGAGGGTTCGCGGCCCATCGTCGTCTCCTTTCCGCAGGGGTCACAGGTCCCAGCCGGAGAGCTGGCCGGACCGGTACAGGCGGGTGGCGGCACGGTCGATGCGGCCCCAGTTGCTGCGCACCAGCGACCGCGCCCGGGACTGGGCCGCGCCCAGCGACAGGCCGGACCGGCCGATGACCTTGCGGACGTGCGCGAGATCGTGGCCCGACGACTTCCGGGCCAGCGACAGCGCGGAACCGAACGACCAGCCCAGCCGCCGGGAGATCCACAGCGCCTGCGCTTCCTGCCCGGCCAGGGACCCGATCACGTCGTGATCGAGGGTCTGCACCCGTGTCCGGGTGCACCCGCCGCCGGAGCCCAGCCGCACCCAGGCGACCTTGTCGCCCAGCGCCTTGTGCACGACGCCGTGCCCGGCCTCGTGCGCGGCCAGCGCGTAGCGGCCCAGCTCGTGCGGGCTGAGGTCGTCCAGGCGGCTCACGGGTATCGCCGCCACACGCGCCGGGCCAGGTCGGGCCGCCCGAGACGGACCAGGGTCTGGACGATGAGCGTGACGTCGCGGCGCGCGGGCCGCCGGACCCGCCGCCCACGGCGGCCGGTGGTGTAGATCCGGCCGGCGCGGTCCACCGCGAACTCGTAGATCCCGCGGCCCATCCGCAGGGTCACCACGAGCTTGCGGGTGCGGAGCTTGGCCAGGATGCGAATGCCCATGGACGTACCTCCAATTTGATTACGTTGTGTGACCGCCGGTGGGGTTGGTGAGGGCCCCGGCGACGGGTCGGCGTCGGCGGGGTGGCGGATTACGCAGCGGATGACGGCCCGGGTTCGGGATTACATCGGTAATTCCGACCCTGGTCGGGCTGTCATTTGCCCTGAGCAGGGCTTAATTACGCAGTTACGGCCAGCGGCGGCCGTGCCGGGGTGGTGCCGGACCCCCGGTTTTCGGGGTCCGGCACCACCGCCGGTGTCCGTCATTCGGTCTCGTCGCCGTCGTGGTCGGGCGCCGCGACCCGCCCGGCGTGAAGTTGACGGACAGTGACCGGATCGACGGGGTAGAGGTTGTTCGTCGTCGGGATCTTCAGGCCCAGATCGCGGAGCTGGGTGACCAGTTTGGGCTTGGTCAGCTCCTTGTAGGGCTTGTAGCCCGGGTCGAGGTTGCGCAGCGCGCCGACCAGGTCCCCGGCGTTGACCGGGTTGTCGCCGACCATGACCGTGGTCAGGTCCTCGACGATGTCGCGGACCTTGGGCTCCAGCGCCTTGGGGGTGCTGGCACCGCCGCGCAGCTCCGCACCGCGGGCAGCGATGTCGGCGAGCTGGTCATTGGTGTAGTAGTAGCTGCGCACGGCCCCGGGGGTGTCCATGAACCCGACGGTGACCAGGGTGCCGGCGTCGTTGAGCTGGTCCTTGGTCTTCGGCTTCAGCTCCAGTGCGGAGATGCCGTTTTCGTGGGCTTTCTCCCCGAGCACGATGTTGTTGCGGGTCTTGTCGCTGATCGAGCCGCAGGCCCGGTTGCTGGTCACCGCGACCAGGTCACGCGGCAGGGACGCGTCCGACGGGTTCGGGGTGGCGAAGATCAGCACGTCACCGTACTTGCGGGCCGCCGAGTAGAACCGGACCATCTTGTCGACCAGTTCGCGGCGCTCTTCGGCGGTGCCCTGCCGGAAGAAGCTCTGGCATTCCTCGATGACCACGATCCGGGGCCGCAACCCCGGCTCCTTGGCCGCCACTTCCCGATTGGCCTCCTTCACTCCGTGCTTGACCAGCAGTTTTCCCCTCACCGCGAGGTCGGCGTGCAGGGCGTCGATGTGGTCCAGGCACGTCTGGACGTTGTCGGCGGTGTCGCCCTTGACGAAGTTGTCCAGCACCGGCTCCAGCGGGTCGAAGTCGTTGTTGTCGGCGAAGACGAACACGTCGATGTCGACCAGCGGGTCCAGTGCCGCCGCGGCCAGCAGGCTGAGCACGAACGTCGTCTTGCCCGAGCCCATCTGGCCGGAGAACACGAAGTTGCGCTCGAACACCGTGGTGGTGACCTCGTTGCCACGCGGGGAGATCCCGACCGGGAACCCGGCGAAGAAGTCGGTGGTCACCCCCTCATTGAGCAGCGGAGACGCCGGAACCGGTGCCCGCAGCACCCCGGGCTCCAGCCGGAACAGATCCAGCACCGTGGGGTCGCTGGGGTCGGCGTCGAGGAACAACTCCACCGGCCGGCAGCCCAGGTTGTGCGCCAGCAGCTCCTTGGACTTGTTGATCGCGGCGACGGGCGCGCCCTGCGGCAGCCGAATCTTCGCGGTGTAGCCCTTGCCGTTTTCGGCCATCATCGGCCACCGCACCCACGCCTGGTCGGTGTCCCGGTTGGGCCATCCGTCCTTGATCGCGGCGTTCAGCTTGGCGTTGCCGATGTTGGCCAGCGCCGCGACCAGCGTGTTCTCGTTCAGTTCCAGGTAGGCGACCCGCTTGGCGTCGCGGCGCAGCGACTCGGGAAGCACCTGCTCACCGAGCCGGGTCCCGTCCTTCCACCGCCGCCACGCCCACACCGAGGCCACACCGGCGGCGATCAGCCAGGCGTTGAGCACGGCCCAGGACACCACCGCGGCACCCGAGGTCGCCACGTCGCCGATGGTGCGCAGCACGTCGGTCAGGTTCCAGTCGCCGAACCACTTGCCAAACCCGTTGATCACACCCGTGACCAGGGAAATCCCCAGCAGGCAGGCCAGGACCAGCCCGGTCTTCTTGGTGATGTCCCAGGCCAGCTCGAACCGCAGCTTGGCAGCCTCGGCGGCGTTGCGTTTCTGCTCGCTGATCTGCCCGTTCAGCTCGGCGACCCGGTCCAGCTCCCCGGCGGCCAGGGCCGCCTTCCGGGCCGCGCGGGCGTCCATCTGGCCCCGTTCGGCCTTGCGGCGCTGCCGTTCCGCCTCGGCTCCCTTGAGCACGTAGGTGCCGTGCCGACGCACGAACCGCACCACCGGCGCGCCCCGGCGGGCCTGCTTGCCGCTCCACGCGCCCAGCTTGCGCGCGCCCCGGCCCACGGTCACCGCGTTGTCGCGGTAGCTGCGGTAACGCTCCAGCGCCAGCCGCCGTTCCTGCTGGAACGCGGCCCGGTCGCGGAACCGGGCCCGGTACTCCTCCTCCGAGACAACCTCACCGTCGTGGACCTTCTCGGCCGGGGCCACCGCCGACCCCGGGCCGGGGTCGGCGGCAGCCTCGCCCGCGTCGGTGCGGGCGGGCAAGTGGTGCACCCGGGCCAGCCGGCTGTCGTCGCCTGCGGGGTCGGTGGTGGTCATCGGTTAGTCCTCCTTGCTGCTCTCGTATTCGCGGCGCAGCCGGCGTGCGGGGTGGTCCCCGCAGCGCAGGGTCCGCGCGATCGACTGAGCCGAGGTCGGATCCATCGGGCCGCCGTTGGGGTCGGCCGCGCCGGACGCGATCGCGTCGGCGAACTCGCGGCGCAATTGCTCCACCGAGCGCCGCACCGGCCGGGTCGGCCGGGACTTGCGGGCCCGGCTCGCGCGCGGCTTGGCCGGGGTCGGCTCACGCTGGTCAGACCCGGTGCTCGGGTCGGCCGCGCCGCCCCCGGACACCGGCGCCGGGCCGGGGCCGACCGGTGCCCGGTCACCCCCGGCCGCGTCCCCGTCCTCACCCCGGCCCCCGGCCGGGCCACGGCCCGGCGTGCCGTCGACTGCCCGGCCCGGCTCGGTCTGCAGCCACGCGGTGGCCTGCTCGGCGATCGAGTCGGCCACCGCCGTCACCGGCTCCACCGGCAGACCCGGCACCGCCGCCTCAGCCAAGTCCCGGCCGAACCGGCGCACCCGGTAGCGGCCCGGCCGGAACACCAGCCGGGCGGTGCCGTCCGGATCGATCTCGGCGACCGCGGTACGCAGCGCGGCCCGCTGCGCCCGGGCCACCCGGCGCGCCGTGGCGGCTGCCTGCCGGGCGGCGGCCCGTTCGGCCGGTGTGCGGCGGGGCGCGGCGATCAGCAGCTGGTGCGCGATCACCCCGGCCACCGACACCGCGCCCATCACCAGGCCGTGCACCACGCTGCCCGGTACCGGCGCACCACCCGGGACCGCAGGCGGGCCGGGCGCGAGGCCGTGCGCGAAGTTCAGCGCGAACGCGACCGCGGCGAACACCCACGTGCCCAGCTGGTAGGCCCACACCGGAGCGCCGGGGCGGTGCCGCCGGGTCCAGGTGACCCCGATCGCGAACGCCCACATGCCCAGCTCGGAGAGCACGAACAGCCCGGCGCCGACGGCCTGGCCGTACACCTGCGTGCCGAACGCGGCCATCGACGGAATCGCCATCACCGCCGAGGCCACGGCCAGGCCGTAGATCATCAGCTCCAGCACGTGCTCGCGCACCCACGTCCGCACCGCGTCCCGGCGGGCCTGCCACCGCCCGGCCCGCCGGTCCTGCCGTGTCTGACGGGCCTCGGAGCGGGTCAGGAAGTCCTTGCGGGCCTGCTCCCGCTCAGCCTCTTTCGCCTCGCGGGCCAGCTGGGCGCGGGCGGCTTCGGCCTGCAGCCGGTTGGCCAGCGCCGCGGCCTCGTCCTCCCGGCGCCGCCGCGCCTTCGCGTCCGCGTCGGCCCGGCGCCGCTCGAAGTAGTCGCTCACGCGCTGTCCACCTCCCGCTGCCGGGCCGGCGGCACCTCGGCGGCCTCCACGATCACCGGCTCAGCCGCACGCCCGGCGTCCTCGCTGTCGTCGTGCCCGGTGTCCCCGGCCCCGGCCGGGGACCGGTCGGCCGGGGCCAGCTCCTTGACCGGCTGCTCGCCGGTGTCGACCGGGCGGGGCGGGCGGCGGTCGTTGCGGCGCTGCCGCACCTCGTGCCCGGCCCACACCAGCGCGGCCACCGCCGACCCGGCCAGCGGCCACGGCGACCCGGCCACCCACGCCACCGCCGCCGGGGCCAGCACGGCGGCCTCTTCCCCGAGGTGCCAGGCCGTCCACGACACCACCGCGTCGGTCCGCGTCCGCGACCTGCCCGCCGGAGTCTTCTGCTTGCCCATCACGCCTCCTTCCGTGTGCGCAGGCCTGAGGCGATGAACCCGGCCACGAACGCCGTCCACCACGCGAACCCGCCGGTGACCACCCAGGTCACCGCCAGCGACAGACCCGCCAGCACCGTCGCCGTCACCAGCAACGTCCAGGCCTCCCGCACCGCCGCCCGACGGCACTGCTCGTCGTCACACGTGCAGCGCACGCGGGTGTCCTCACCGGACTCACCGGGCCCGCCGGGGAACTGCTCAGGCATAGACACGGCTGTCCTCCCTCCACATCGGACCGGCCGCACCGGTGGCGCCCACCGAGCTGCTGTCGTTGAAAAACTGGTTCACCGGACCCTTCGGCGGGGTGGACGCCTGGCGGGTGGCGTAGCCGTCCACCCGCCGCAGCGCCAGCTCCAGCACCCGCGCGGCCAGCACCAGTGGAATCCGCACCAGATGCAGGGCCAGGAACAACAGCACCGCCCCGGCGAACCGCAGCAACGCCGCGGTTCCGTGCCGCTGCAACACGTCGAACGTCGACATCACGACACCCCCTCGTCGGCGACGTAGAGGAACCGGTACAGCGCCTGACCGAGCCGAACCAAGTCCCGCCCGGTCCTCACCGGCGGATAACCATGTGCGGCCAGCACCTCGGCCACCTCGACGTGCAACCCGAAGGTGAACCGGGGATCGTCGTTTCGAACCGGTTCCGGCAGCGGGTACACCGGACTCTGCTCCTCGCGGTTCATCGCGCACCGCCCGCGCTCGCCTGCAGTTCGGCGTAGAGCTTGTGCAGCCCGGCCGCTCGCACGTCCCGAGCGCGCGCGGCCGCCACGAAGTCGTTGCTGTGGACCAGCGGACCCGGCTCGGCGCCGCGGGCCGCCAGGCGCCCGAACGCGTAACCCCGCGCCAACTCGTCCTGCAAGTCCTGGTCCGACCAGCGGACTGGCGGGGTGGCGGCCGTCGCCGCGGCGAGCGCGGGCGTGGCGTGCACCTGCGCCGTGGCGAGGTGGTAGCGCTCGCTGTCCGAACCGCCGTCGGATATCGCCGCGGCCGCCAGCTGCTGCTCGGCGGCGCGGTAGTGCTCGGGCCCGGTCATGCCGACACCCCCGCCTGCAGGTGCGCGTGCGTCGGAGTCGGTCGTCCACGGCGTGGCCGTGGCTGTCGTTGCGTTGTTGCCCATGACAAATGCCCCTTCGATCAGGGAAAAGGTGTGGTTTGGGGTGTGCCGCGTGTACGCGGCCAGCCCGGCAGGGGCCGGGAGACTCCGGGACTAGCGCCCTGGTTCATCGAGCACGGCCGCCACCGCGCGGCGCCGGGCCTCCAGCCGATCCACGTCGACCAGGCCCTTGCTGTGCAGGCTGATCATGCTGTCCAGCAGCGTGTACGCGGCCAGATACCGCCGGGCCCGGTCCACGCTGCGCAGCGAGGCCAGCAGCGGGAGCGCCATCCCGTCGTAGTCGCCGGGCCCGGACCGCTGTGCCATCAGCGGGGCCTCACATCCGGCGGGCGGCGGCACGGACGCACCACGGCTTCGTGCACGTCCGGCCTGCCTTCAGCTTGCGCTTGCAGAAAGGGCACTGGCCCTTGCGGGCGTAGCTGAACGACTTCACGATGACCGTGTCGTCGTCCTTCTTCGTCATCTGCTTGACGACTCTGCTGCGGTCCTTGGCGGCCCAGTCGACCGAAGCATCCAACGCGGTCTTGAACAGTCCCATGACGAAACCTCCGGATGAGATGGCGTGCGTGTGTGTGGCGGGGCTTGTGCCCCGGGGAACAGCGGCGCGTCGTTCGCGCTGGAACGGCTCGGGGTGTCAGCCCTGGCGCAGTTCGCGCAGGACCCAGCTCACGAACCCGTGCTGGGCGGCGGCGTTACGCGGGCCGATCACGCCCTGCAGGTAGCCCTCGATCTGCCGGGCTGAGTGCCCGGCCGCGGCACGCTCGGCGATGAGGTGGACCACCGGGCCCACCAAGATCGCGCGGTGACCCGTGCGCTTCACGGCCAGATCGATCAGCTTCTGAGGCACGGCGGTACGGGACGAACTCATGATGAAACCTCCACTCGAAACGGCGGGCTGGGGTAGAACCCCGGCGGTCATCGACGCTTCTGGGCCTTGCCGGACAGGCCTGACTTCGGATTGGTGGTGTGGCTGGTGTGGACGCGGGTTAGCGGAACGCTTCCTCGCGGTCGGCCAGGCGACCGCCGATGAGCAGGTCCGCGTACACCGACACGGTGCGCGGCCGGTCCTGGCGCACCATGCGCCGTTCGTTGCGGTCGTCCTGCAGGGCGCGGCGGCGCATCGCCGCGCGCGCCTCGGCGAGCAGGCTCACCCGCTCACCGGCGGCGATGGTGCGGGTGAACAGGAACTCCGTGCCGCCGTCGTGCAGGACCGCGGTCACGGCCAGCTGTGTCCTGGCGCCCCGGCGGGCGGTCATCGCCGGCCGGGGCGGTTGATGGTCTCCACCCTCGCCCGGCCCGCCCGCACCTGCCGGTGCCCGGCGTAGCTGCCATCCGCCTTGACCGTGGCCGCGTGACCGGTGCCGGTCGGGGTCCCATCCGGGGCGAGCAGCGCGACGAACACCCGGTCCCCGGGGCGCACCAGCGCGGACAGGTCAGCGGTCGCCCGGCTCACCGCGGCTCACCGCCTGCCAGCGAAGCCAGCGCGGCGTCCCAGTCGACCGCGTCGGACTCGCGGCCCTCCGGCACCAGCTGCAGCATCTCGTCGGCCGCGCGGTCCAGCTCGGCACGCGGCAGGGCCAGCACGATGTGCTCGCGGCCGTTGGTCAGCGAAACCATCACTTCGTCTCCGGCCGGGGCGAACCGCACGTCACCCTCGCCGGTGTCGGCGATCAGGCCGTCCAGGACCAGGGCCCGGTCCACCGTCCAGGACACCCAGCCGGTCGGGTTGGCGAACTCGAACCGCACCTCGAACGGGTGCGTGGTGACGTAGCGGATGTTCACCGGGAACTCCCGGCCGGTGGCCGGCGCGGTCGCGGTCGTGCGCAACCACACCGAGTCGGTGCGTAGCATGGGAAACCTCCATTCCGGGGCACCACGTGGGTGCGAACTGGGATGCGGGAACCCGGTTCGGCAGGATGACTGCCAGGTCTGGACTGCCGGACCGGGACTAAACGACGACGGGGACTCTGGGAGAAGCCGCCCACCAGGCGCCTACGCGGCGGCCCGGACACCACCCGTGGCGCCGCCGCCGGTGAGCAGGGCCACGACGTAGGCGACGAACGACCGGTCCGCGACCGCGCACACCTCACCCGTCTGCGGGTCCACCAGCGTCGACCGCAGCCACAGCGTCAACCGGGCCACCGACCAGCCCGCCCGGTGCCGCTTGGCGATCGCGTCGACCAGCGGCTCCATGAACGCCGGCCGCACCAGCTGACGACCCCGGTCATCCACCAGCTGCATCGACGCCAGCTGAGCGACCATCCAATGCCGCCCATACCTGCGAGGCAGCGACCAACCAGCCTGCCGATCACGACGACCGAACGTGCGATTCGAGATGCGAGAAGACATAGCGGTACTCCCAGAGAAAAGCGAAGAATGTGAACAAACGTGTGGCGCGAACGACGTCCGGCCAGGTCAGGCAGCGGAAACGCGGCCCCGGTCAATCTCCTCGTACGTGGCGTGCCGAACCCGGTCAATCACCCCGGCCAGCCGCATCGCCACCAACCCCCGCGGCCCCGCGAACTCCCGCCGCAACCCCTCAACAGCCCTGTCCAGCCACACCGCACGAACACGCGCCGCTGACGACGCCGACGGCATACCCGCCACCAAACCCGCGAACGCAGCCGGAACGAACAGCCGATCGGACATCTCAAGCCACCTCACGCAGCACCAGCCGCAGCCCGATGGCGGGCGCCTGGCCGATGGGTAGCCGCCCAGGCTCCAGCGTTGTGACCGCAGTGGTTTCGGGCGCCCCAGTCGCGCACTCAGTGGCCTCGTGCGCCGCCAGGTCCGCGTCGATCTCCGCTAGCAGGTCGGCTACCTCGGCCAGCTCATCCACCGCCAGTGACGGCCTGGCCTCCTCGGCAACCGTCATCGCCAGGGCATCGAAATCGAGGCAATCGGCAGCAGCCTCGATCTGGCGACGAGTCCGGTTCGGTCGTGCGTTCCTCATCGAAGTTCCTTTCTTGATGACTTACCTAAGCTAGCTCAAGCTAGCTCATCCTTGCGATAGGCCATTCGAGTGAACTAATCCAAGGTGGCTCAGTCCGAGTACGCTGGCGCTTATGGATGGGACAGTGGGGCAAGCACCGTTTGAGCTGGTCGCCGCCGAGATTCGCAAGGCCATGCGAGAGGGCGAACTCAAACCAGGTGACAAACTGCCGCCCCATCGAAAGCTGGCGAGCCAGTACGGCATCACCACGGCGACGGTCCAGCGAGCCCTCCGAGTCCTTCAGGAAGAAGGGCGCTTGAAGTCGCGGCCGACAATCGGCGTCTTCGTCACGGAGGCCGCTGCGGAACCTGAGCCTCTGTCCCTGAGGCAACTGGCTGCGGAGGTTGCTGCGCTACGTGAGCGTGTTGAGACGCTTGAACGCAGCTCGGGGCTACCCGTTGCCCAGTGACCGGACGAACTGGACGATGCTGTCGAGCACGCTCGTGCCCGATTCTGTTGCACTGTCGACAGCACCAGCGGCGTCCGTCGGGAACTTGACTACGAACGCGAGTAGTCCCAGGACGACCAGGACCACGATCAGCTTCTTTAGCACCCCGCCGCCGGTCTTGAACGGGAACTGCGCCTTAGCCATGAACATCTCCCCTCATCGGTCCGGGCCGCTTGTCGGCTCGGCTTTCTGTCATGGCTCAAGCATCGGCCCCAAGGGTGGGGGTGCAGCAGTGCGCATGTAGGGGCACTCGACGCTGGTGGGGGGCACAAGAGATCGGCGCATGTGCCCCTCTTGCGCTACCTGGCGTGATTTACTGGCGACGGGAGGTACGCATGTCCGGTCAGGAAAGGGTCCCCAACCACCGTCTACATGCGGTTATGCGGGATGCTGGCGTGAGCAATAAGGGCCTGGCCCGGCGAATGCACGACCTCAGCCGGCAGGACGGGGGCGAGCCCATCAGCCCCAGTCACACGAACATTGCCAAGCTCTTGACCGGCGAGACTCGACGCCCACGGCCACGGACAGCCCAGGTGATGGCGGCGGTACTCGGACGTGAGCTGGGGCGGCCAGTCTCCCTGGAGGAGATCGGCTACGCCGACGTCCCCGACGAGGGCGAGGATTCCACGCTGGAGTACCCAGCGACCATTGCCGCAGCAACTACCGCGTTGACTCAGCTCGCAAGCTACGAGCTACGCGGCGTGAAAAAGGAACTCGTGGTCGTACCGACCGCTTGGGATGGGCTCATCAACCGATGGCTGCTCGACCCGGACAATGAGCCCTCTCAGCCGGTCGAACCGCGGCCCATTGCCGAGGTAGACGTCCATGCTGTTCGGGACGCGGCCGCCATGTTCGGCAGCTTCGACTACCGCTACGGCGGGGGTCGCCCTAAGCCATTAGTTGCACGGTATCTAGAGACTGATGTTCTGCCACTGATTCCGCATGTCTCGCCGCACACGTCGGTGGGGCGGGAATACTTTCGCGAGGTCGCGGCGATGACGCGATTGGCAGGGTGGACAGCGTATGACGTCGGTCAACACTGGCTCGCGCAGCGGTATCTATTTCAAGCATTCCGCTTGGCGCGGGCCGCTGGCGATCGGCCGCTCTGTGGTCGCATTCTCGCAGGCATGAGTCACCAGGCGAATTTCTTGGGACACTACGACCGCGCGGTAAACCTCGCACGGGCGGCTGCCGCTGGCGCAAGAGGATACGCAACTCCGACGACAATGGCTCTATTTCATGCTATGGAGGCTCGCGGCCTAGCGTCCCAGGGGAAGGCGGCTGAAACGTTTGCGGCCCTAGCAGCCGCTGAGCGTTGGATGGAGCAGAGCGTGCCAGAGAATGACCCCGAATGGATTCGCTATTTTGACAGGGCTGAATTGCACGCCGAGTTCGCGCATTGCTATCGGGACCTCAACCGATCTGAGGAGGCTGCCGAACACGCCGCAGCCTCCATTGCAGCGTCCGAGGGTCTTTACGTTCGAAGTTTGTCATTTTGCAGGACAGTCCTTGCGACAGCCCGACTCCAGGCGGGTGAGCTGGACGAAGCTCTCTCAGTTGCGCGCGGCGTCGTGGATACGGCGGCGCAGCTGAGAAGTTTCCGTGTGATCTCGTACCTCAATGATTTTTGCACCCGACTACAACCACTCGGCGAGGAAGTCTCCATCCGCGATTTTACGGAGTATGTCTCTACCACCTTGCCATCAAAAGACGCGCCAGCGTCGCGGACGTTGGTCATCGCGTAGGTCGCGCAGGCGCACGCTGATCTCTTCATCGATCTCCCGAGATTGTCCCGCCTGCTGCATGAGCCAGGTGGTCATGTTGAGTTCGCGAATTGACCGGACAATCGGAAAGCCGGACCAGTCCGTGGGGTCAAAACCGTATGTGTTCGTAAATTCTGCGTACTCGACGTCTCCGACCCATCCGAATGCTTGGTATCTAACGGCCAGGATGGATACATCCCACTCACGTGGACCGACAGCGAAATCTTCAAAATCAATTAGGCGAATACCTAGCGCGCGATCGCGCATCAGGTTTCCAGTGTGAGCGTCGCCATGTATCACTCCTGGCGACAAACTAAATTTCAACTCGTTGTATTTGATCGCCAGTTCATGCTTTCGCCCCATGACGAACTGCAGGTCGTCCGAATTCAGATAGTCAGCCGGAAGACACGACAAGCGGTTCTCAATCTTCGCCAATGGTTCAAATAATGGCAACCTAAAGGGTGGTGAAGGCAGGTCATGCAATGACCGGAGCATTGCAGCCAGTTCGCGCGAGGTTGGCCTGGGGGCAACCTCGCTAATGTACTCCCAGAAGGTCACTGCGAAGTTATCTGCTACAACAGGCTGCGGTAAACTGTCGACGATGCGTACTGCCGGAAAGTCGTTATCCGATAACCAGCGCGCAACGGCGACCTCTTTTCCGCTGGCCGCGCGCGATCGGCCCACCCGGACCATAACGTCGCCTAGTTGAAACATTACGTTTTCACCGGTGCGCACCAGGCGGGCGTCCGATGAGTCAATTCCAGCCTGACGGCATGCGTCTTTCATTGCAGCGTGCGCGGACTCTGGAGTTAGCGCGGAAGTTGCTCGCATCTGCCCTGCTGCTCCCCGGGATGAGTGGAGGTGGTCGATTGCGCGCTCCGGGTGTCGTCGTTTGCTCAACCGTCCTTGCACTCTATCTGCCGGAAATAGGTTCAGGTTGTTGAGTTCCACACCCGGAGGAGCTGAGCGAGGCTGCGCGGGTCGGCTTCGTGGCCGTTTCGTGGGGTGGTGTGCCGGCAGTAGGTTGGTCGGCCTCGCTGCAGGTCGGCGGTGCCAGCGGCGGCCCAGAAGCTGGCGAGCTGGTGGTTGTCCCTCTCGATGCTTGTGGTGGACCAGGCGTAGCCCCGGCCGCGGTACTGGGCGGCGGCCACGAGCAGGCGGCCGTATCCGAGCCGTCGGCGGTGGTAGTCGACGCGGACGTGCTCGATCACACCTACGCGGCAGGTGCCGCATAGCACCATGTCGATGTCGCCGACGGCGTGATCGTGCAGCCACAGCGTGATGCGACCAGGGTTCTGCGCCCTGGCCGGTGGGGTGAGCACGAGCTGGAGACCCGCGCGGCCCGGGCGCCAGTCCGCAGGCTCGATCCGTGGTCGGCTGATGTCCCACAGCGCGAACGCGGCCCTGCGACGGCCCAGCCGGTGGCAGGCGAGGCAGAGCACGACGTCGCGGTGGTAAGGCTGGCACCGCGGCGTGGCGGTGCCTCCGATGGCCAGCCGGTGGCCAGCGGGGCATCGCAGGGGAGCGGACGCGCCCGGCCAGGTCGGATAGACCGGTACGGGATCCGGAAGCACCCCGCCACGCCACTCGCTCATGTGTTCGAGTATTGCTGACGCGGTGCCAGCAGGCCATGCGGGTCACGCTGAGCCGCCGCGGGACAGCCTCACGGCGTTGAGGGGCCAACTTCCACCCCCTCAACACGCTGCAGAAACTAACCCTGAGTGAAATTCTGGCTACCTACCGCTTTTGTGGCGGGGCGGGAACATTCGGTCGTATCGGCGGGTACGCTCGCGGCCGTTGACACACTCCGTGGCCCTGCGGTCGCCCGGCGCGATCGTGCGCTGGGCCCTCCGGTCAGCCGGCCGGAGGACATGGACCGCCTGCGCGGTCCCTGGCCCAAAGGAGCGAGGTCGACATGGCACGACAGCGGCGCAAGAACAGGCAGCGGAGACGCTGTGGTTCTTGCGGGAGCCGGATGTTGAGCAGGATGCGGGGTGCGGCAACGGGAATTGCCGCACCCCTGATGCTCCTGCTGGGCATCATCTACGAGGTGCTGAGCCTCGTGAACCGCTAGGCCCCGGAGGGCCGCACAGTTGGGGGCGGGGCCGGTCAGATGACTGGTCTCGCCCCTTCCGTCAGCCAACACGCACCAGTACTGATAGCGGATGGCTGCTATCAGTATCGCACGCTCAGTGGCCGAACCCCGTCCGGCGAGGTGTGAAACACGAGGCCACGTCCTCAGAGTGAGGGCGAACGACCGCAGGACGTCACCATCAGCCGGGTCGCGTTACCGACCCGAGTGAGGACGGGCCGGGCGTGGGCTAACTGCCGGGGGTCGACCACCAGCGGTAGACCAGAGCGGAGACGGGCCGCGACGTACCACCGCTCGGCTGACGCTCGACCTGGGTAGCAGCGCCGAAGACGACCACCCTCACCACGGAGAGCGTCAGGCCGGGCAGCTTCTCGGTTGGACATCCACCGGAAATCAAAATAGAAAGCAATGCGCTGACGAATGAGCGAGGGGCGAATATCGGAAACATTTGATGCACGTGTAACAATTACCTGATGAGTTCGACCTTAGAGGCATCTACCTGCAAGGCAGGTAGGAGTTGATCATCCATGTTGACCTTTAAGGAGTTGTACGATGGCTCGCAGACGTAATGGTTCTGACACTTGGCACTTCTGTTCAAACTGTTCCAACTGGCCCACTAGTGACTATGTCACTGGATCGGGGAACAGTGGTGAAAAATGCAACGAATGCCTGGCGAAGCAGAAGGCTGGCGCCTGCCAGGCAGGCTAGTTGCTCGTCCGCGCTGGACAAGAGGAGAAAACCCACCTTGAGTCCTGCCGGTATCTGTCCCTTCCTCATACGAAGCCGCCTTGCGCGGTTGGGCAGTCGTGTCACGACACGCTTTCCCGTCTTGACACGACTGTCCGGCCATACACCCCTCGGGCGGAGCGGAAGGGTTGTCCTGGCTCGGCGGCACCTGCGGATGAAGGCCGCTCGTCGACTCACAGCCACGGCCCGCGGGGACCGGCGGCAGTCGGCCGCCCCGCTTGGGCCGGGGTAAGAGCAGCACGAGCGGCCCCGCAGGGGCCGCCTTAACAAGCATCGGGGCCGGGCGCTGAAGAAACTCAAGGCGGCATGAACGAGAACAGCCCCCGGAGCCAGCAACACGGAGACTATCGCCGCGAGTGGTGGCCAGTACATGAAGATCTCTCATAACCAGGGGTCCGCGATCCCGCTCGTGCCGAACTGGTGCCGAGACCAACAAGTCAACGGTGTCGTTGACCGGCAAACCGCAGTTCAGGGCACTATGTGGACGTCGCTGCCGTGCGTTCTCCGAAGGCGGGTCGCCGCGTCGCCAGCTGGACGCCCTTCCCAATGCCTTCCCAACTATCGAGAATTCGGTATGCCAGGCGGGCTATATATGCAGCTCAGGTCCGTCTCGCCACCTGCACCGAGCGAAGCCCTCCGGAGGCAGGTGTCGCAGGTTCGAATCCTGCCAAGGGCGCCCGAACTTATTCCCAGGTCACGCCGTGGCGGCGTCGACGAAACGTCATCGCGGCGGCGCCCCATCGTTGGCCCACTGGGCCGCGTGCTCTTGGACGAATTCAGCGAAGGTACGGGGCGGACGGCCGGTCAGGTCCAGCACCGCGGTACTGACCCGATCCTCCCGGCCGGCGCTCATGCCGTCTTCGATCGTGGCGAGGGCGGCGGCGAACTCGGCGGGCAGGCCTGCCGCCCGGTAGATGGCCGCCTGCTCGTGGCTCTCGATCGGCACCACCCGGATCGGCCGTCCGATGTGGGCGGTGATGATCGCCGCCGCGTCCGGGTAGCTCAACGCCTTCGGCCCGGTGAGCAGGTAGTCGCGTTGGCCGCCGGGTGCGGCGTCGGGGTCGGTCAGCAGGGCGCAGGCGACGGCCGCGATGTCCCGCGCGTCGATCCAGCCCACCCGGCCGTCACCGGCCGCGGTGCGGATCTCGCCGTACCGCCGGATCCGGTCACCCACCGGGTGCGGGCTCAGGAAGTTCTGCATGAACCCGGACGCGCTCAGCACGACCCACCCCGGCCGGTCCCGCACGTACGCGGCCATCTCCAGCGCGCTGGGGGCGTTCGGCAGCACGATGGCGGAGCCCAGCAGCACGACCCGGCGCACGCCGAGACGTTGCGCCTCGGCCAGGAACGGCCGGACCCGCGGCATCGGGTCCACGGTGTTCGTGGGCGGCACCAGGTAGACCCGGTCCACGCCGCGCAACGCGGGCCCGTGGGTGGCCGGGTCGTCCCAGTCGAACCGGACCGCATCCGGGTCACCGGCACGCGGGTTGCGGCTGGCCACCCGGACCGGCACACCCTTGCCGCGCAACAGTTCCACCAGCGCACCGCCGGTCTTCCCGGTGCCGCCGGTCACCAGCACGCCGGTCATCGGGCGACCTCCGAACGCAACGAGTCGAGCAGCTCGGGCAGGTTGCCGGCCGCCGCGGCGCCGGCCAGCGGGTTCCAGTAGTCCCGGAAGCGGGTGATCACGCCGTCCTGGACGGTGATCACCACGATGTAGTCCATCCGATAGGGCGTTCCGGTACGGACCGAGCGTCCGTTCGCGTGGTACTCCACGACGACGGTGTCCGGCCGCTGCGTGTGGTGCACGGTGAGCTCGGAAACCTCTCGCAGGTCGTACGTCTCCGGGAAGCCGGACAGGTAGTCGCGGATCTGGTCCCGCCCGGTCAACCTGCGTGGCGAGGCACCGGCGGCGAACGGGAACTCGGCGATGCCGTCGTCGGCCCACAGCTCGGCGGCGGCGCCGGTGTCACCGGCCAGCATCAGGTCCAGCAGTCGGCGCATTGTTTCCTCTGCGGTATGTGGCATGTGTTCCAGCGTCGCGGCGGATCGACCGCCCGGGAACCGACGGCTGAGCCCCGGACCGCCAGTCCGTGGCTAGGCCGGGTGTCCCGTGCCATGCTGGGTGGGGTGAGCAGAGGCGAGCTGGCCGATTTCCTTCGCCGCAGGCGGGAGGCACTACGCCCGGAACACGTGCCGGCCACTCACCCGCCCGGCCGGCGGCCCCGGCGTACCCCGGGGCTGCGCCGGGAAGAGGTCGCCACACTGGCCGGTGTGTCGGTCAGCTACTACGAACGGCTGGAGCAGGCCCGCGCGCCGCGCCCGTCGCCGGAGGTGCTGGCCGCGCTGAGCCGGGCACTGCGGCTCACCGCGGCCGAGCGCGAGCACCTGGCTCGGCTGGCCGGACAGATACCGCCCGGCCCGGCGAACGCCGATCGGCGGCCGGTGCTCGCCGAGGCCCAGCGGCTGCTCGACCGGCTCGGGCCGATACCCGCCTACCTGGTCGACGAGCGGCTGGACATCGTCGCCTGGAACCCCGCGGCAGTCGCGTTGATCACCGACTTCGGGCTGCTTGCCCCGGGAGAACGCAACGTGATGCGGCTGTCCCTGCGGCTGGGCGGCACCCTCTGCTCGGGCGCGGACGGCGAGTTCGTCCGGCAGTCCGCCGCCCAGCTCCGCGTGGCCAGCGCCCGCCACCCCGCCGACAGTGCCATCGGCGAGCTGGTCAATGAACTCGCCACACACAGCCGGGAATTCGCCGTCAGCTGGCGTGACCACGACGTACGCCCCGTACCGACGTTGCGAAAGTATCTGCACCATCCCCGGCTGGGCGAGCTGGAACTGGACCACCAGACCCTGAAACTCCCCGGTAGTGACCTGGAGCTGGTGATGTACACGGCGGAACCGGGCAGCCCGAGCGCCGCCGCGCTCGCCCGGTCGACGGACGGGAGCTGACGAAGTGGCACGACTTCATGTCGGCTGTGCGATGTGGACCCACAAGGCGTGGCCGGGCCGGTTTCTGCCGCAGTCGGTACCGGCCGGGGAACGCCTGCGTGCCTATGCCGGCTGGTGCAACGCGGTCGAGGGCAACACCACCTTCTACGCGACTCCCGCCCGGAGCACCGTCGCGGCCTGGGCGCAGCAGACCGATCCCGGTTTCCGGTTCGTGGTCAAGCTGCCCAAGGTCGTCACGCACGAGCGCCGGCTGGCCGGTGTCGAGGCCGAGATGCGGGCGTTCCTGGACGCCGTCGAACCCCTCGGCGAGCGCGCGGTCCTGTGGGCCCAGCTGCCCGGTTCGTTCGGCCCCTCGGACGTCGACGCCATCCGCCGCTTCCTGCGCAGGCTGCCCGCCGGGCGCCGGCGCGCCGTGGAAGTACGCCACCCCGGGTTCTTCACCGACGCCGTCTCGGCCGCACGGCTGGAGGCGGCGCTCGCCGACGCGGACGCCGAGTGGGTTCCGTTCGACACGACGGTCTTCTTCCGCAACCCGCCGACCAGTGAGGCCGAGCGGGAGGCCTGGACCAGGAAACCGCGGCTGCCGCGGCGGACGCGGGCGCTGACCGGCCGGCCGATCGTCCGCTACCTGGGCCGGGATTCGGTCGACGAGACGGTCGAAGGGTGGCAGCCGTGGGCCGCCGTGGTCGCCGACTGGCTGCGCGAGGGCAGGTCGCCGACGGTTTTCCTGCACACCCCGGACAACGACGACGCGCCCGCGCTCGCCCGCCGGTTCCACGACGACGTGCGTGCGCTGGTTCCCGGCCTCGACGCACTACCCGAGCCCGAGCCGGTCGAGCCCGCCACGCTGTTCTGAACTCACCGATGGCGTGTCACCCGCGCGCCGCGGGCGAGGGGCGCGGTCAGTAGAGGTAGCCGCCTGGGCCGAGGGGCACGCCGAGCAGGTACCAGGTGACGAACAACGCCGTCCACGCCAGCAGGATGACGAACGACAGCGGGATCGCGAACGACATCACCGTCCCGATCCCCGCGTCCTTCTTGTACTTCTGCACGTAGCTCAGGGCGAGGATGAAGAAGGCGTTCATCGGGGTCACCGGCCCGGTCGACGAGTCCCCGATCATGAACGCCGACAGCGTCGCCTCCGGCCGCAGCCCGACGTACATCATCATCGGCACCAGGATCGGCGCGAGGATCGACCACATTGCCGTGCCGCTGGAGATCACCAGGTTGAGCACGGCGATCCCGAAGATGATCACGAGCAGGACGACGAGGTCGGGCGCGTTCAGTTTGTTCAGCAGCTCGGCACCCTCGACGGTTATCACCGAGCCGAGTCCGGTCCACTCGAAGTAGGCGAGGAACTGCGCGGCCGCGAAGAAGAGCACGAGCACCGGCGCGACCGGGAACATTCCCTCGGCCATGATCTTGGGCAACGCGCCCAGGGACCGGATGCTGCCGGTCACCTTGCCGTAGACGTAGCCCATCATGCCGAGCAGCAACGCGACGAACACCGCGACGTCCAGCACCACGGTCGACTGCACGATGCTGCCGCCCTCACCGAGCAGCGGCGAGCCCGGGATCAGCAGCAGGGTGGCGACGAGCGCCGCGTAACCGGCGAAGACGACGCCCACCCACCGCAGACCGCGACGCTCCCGCGCGGTGAGCCTGGCGTCCGACCCGTCCAGGTCGTCGTCCTCCACCGAGGGCAACTCGCTGAACGCGGGCCGCTTCGCCAGCACCAGCTCGACCATCAGCGTGATGACGACCGACAACACCAGCGAGCCGACGGCGGCGTAGAAGTAGGTCGCCAGCGGGGTCACCACGATCGCCGGGTCGACCGTCTGGGCGGCCGCCGTGGTCAGCGAGGCCCGGATGGCCGCGGACGGCGTGACGAGCGGGCTGGCGTTGAACGCCGCGGAGACCGAGACGAACGCGACCAGGATGCCGAGGACCGGGCTCCGCCCGACGGCACGGAAAGCCAGTGCCCCCAGCGGGATCATCACCATGTACGCCGAGTCACCCATGACGTGCGAGACCATCGACGCGAAGGCGATCGCGAACGTCACCCACCGGGCGGGCATCCGGATGACCGTGGCGCGCAGCAGCGCCGTCATGAGGCCGCTCGCCTCGGCGATGCTCACGCCGAGGATCATCGTGACCACCAGCGGGACCGGCGGGAACTCCGCGAAGTTGTCGAAAGCCGATTCCGCCGCGTGGTTGAGACCTTCCAGGGACAGCAGGTTCTTGACCTCGACGACCTTGTCCGAGTTGGGCAGGGTGACGGTGACGCCGAGCTTGGCCAGGACGAGGCTGGCCACACCCAGCACCCCGGTCATGATCCAGAAGAGCCAGAACGGGTTGGGCAGCTTGTTGCCCACCCGCTCGATCGCGCCGATGGCCCGGAACAGGACGTTGGGCTTGGTAACAGCAGTGCTCCGTTGCGACTGTGTCATTTCTGGTCCTCGGGATCAGTCGGTGATGCGGCCGGCAACTGCGTCGTAACCGTCCTTTTCGGCCTGTTCGATCAGCGAGTCGAAGGGGCGTGCGGCGAGTTCGGCGAGCCTGGGCCGGTTCCAGTACAGGGTGTCGACGCACCTGTCCGCGAAGACCGTCACGACCTCGGCCAGCTCGCTCAGTGCGGGCGAGAGGGTCGCGACGACCGCCGGGCTGTTCGAGTTGTAGTCCGGTTCCCCCGCGGCGACGGCCATGCCCACGGCCGTGGCGGCGGCGCGGATGGAGAAGCTGGCCTGACCGACCATGCTGGGGACGACGGGGTTCACCTTGCCCGGCATGATCGACGACCCCGGCTGGAGCTTGGGCAGCACCACCTCCCGCAGTCCGCCGTTGGGGCCCGAGCTCAGGATCCGGAGGTCCTGGCTCAGCTTGAACAGGATGCTCGCGCAGCGAGCCGCCGTGTCGGCCAGCAGACCGTACCCGTCGGCGTGCGCGAAGGCGTCGACACAGCTCGCGCTCCGGCGCATCGGCAGACCGGTGATCTCGGCGAGGTTGGCCACTGCCAGGCCGGCGTACCCCGGCGGCGCGCCGACCCCGGTGCCGAGCGCCGTCCCGCCCAGCTGCACGGCCTGCAGTGCCTCGGCCGCGGCGGTGAACTGGTCGGCGATGCGCTCCGCCACGAGGGCCTGCGCCCGGTGGGTCTCCGGTACCGGCACGAGGACGGCGTCCTGCCAGCCGGTCCGGCCGAGCCGCTCGACGCCCTCGTGCCGCTCGGCCTGCCGCCGGAAGCTGCGCGCGAGCCCACGCAGCGCGGACGCGACGTCGAGCGCCTGCCGCACGAGCAGCACCTTCACGGCGGTGGGGTACACGTCGTTCGACGACTGCGAGCGGTTCACGTGGTCGTTCGGGTGAACGGAGTCCGCGAGCAGCTGCGACGCGCGGGCCGCGAGGACCTCGTTGACGTTCATGTTCGTCGACGTACTGCCGCCGGTGGCGACCACGCGCAGCGGGAACTGGTCGAGGAACTCGCCAGCGGCGACCTCGGTGGCTGCCTGGGCGATGGCCCCGGCGCGTGCCTCGTCGAGGACGCCCAGCTCCCGGTTGGCCCGGACGGCGGCGAGTTTGACTTCGGCGAGCGCCCGGACGAAGGCGGGCAGATCGCGCAGACGCAGCCCTGAGCTGGGCGAATTCTGGAGCGCGAGCGAGGTCACGTGACCCCACATCGGAGGTGTACCTGCCGATTCACTCACGGTGGGCCTTTCCACGGAGGGGACCTGACGAGAGTGAGACCATACGACCTAGTTGCCAGGTTGTCTAGTTGTCTAGTTAGTTGTCAGGTCGCGGGTCAACGGTCCCGGGCGCGGTGGCCGAGACTAGGATCGGGATCGATGCGCCCAGCGAACAAACTCAAGCAGACGAGCCTGGTCGACCAGGCTGTCGAGCAGCTCCGCGATGAGATCATCGACGGATCGCTGGCTCCCGGCACGTCTCTGCCCGAGGGCCAGGTGAGCGAGTGGCTGGGCATCGCGCGGCCGACCGTCCGCGAGGTCCTGCTCCGGCTGGAGAACGAGGGACTCGTGCAACGGCAGGGCCGCGGTGTCGCGCTGGCGGTCACCCGGATCGACCGCGCGGACGTGGTGGAGATCTACACCGCGCGGTTCCACCTCGAAACGGCCGGAGCGCGGGCGTTCAACACCGCGACACCGCAGGCACGGGAGGCACTGGAGCACAGCGTCGAGGCACTCGAAGCCGGGATCGCCGCGGCCGACCGGCGGTCACAGAGCAAGCTGGACTCGGCCTGTCACACCGCCGCCGTCGCCCTGACCGGGTCCCGGAAGCTGGTCGCGCTGCACAAGCAGCTCCTGGTGGAAGCGCGGCTGGCGACGCTCGCGGCCGGCCGTCCCGACCACGAGATCGTCGTCGCCAACCACCGGCAGTTCGTCGACCTGCTCAAGGCCGGCCGGATCGACGACGCGTGCGATCAGCTCAAGCAGCGCATGGACGTCGCGATGGAACGCCTGCTCCGGATACTGCCCGAGTAGTCAGCCCCGCACCAGCACGGCGAGGCCGTCGAGGTGCCGGGCGAGGCCGTACTCGAACAGACCGTCCAAATCGGACACCGTTTCCTCCGGAATCGCCGCCAGCAGCGGAAACCGCTGCCCGTCGACCCGGTTGCGCTGCGCGGTGAACCAGCCGGCGAGGGGCACGCCGGTGTCGTGTTCCGCCTCGACCTCCGCCGCCATGGTCAGCGCGACGGTGACGACGAGCGAGTGCAGCGTGAGCGCTTCCCGAACCCGCGTCGCCATGGGCAACCCGAGCCCGCCGAGTGCCCGCAGGGTCCATTCGGTGCAGGCCATCATGTTGGGCGCGGGCAGCGGGCGGGTGAACGACACGGCCTTGGACAGCCAGACGTGCCTGCGGCACAGCCGCCACTGCGCGCGGGCGACCAGTTCGAGCTTGGCCCGCCAGCCCTCTGGCCCGTCGTCGGGCAGGTCAATCCCGGCGAACGCCTCGTCGACCATGCGGGTCACCAGTTCGTCCTTGCCGGCCACGTGGCGGTACAGCGACATGGGACCGACGCCGAGCGCGGCGGCGACCCGCCGCATCGACACGGCTTCCAGCCCCTCGGCGTCGGCGATGGCGATGGCGGCACGCAGGACCTGCCCGCCGTCGACCGCCCGCCCGGGCCCGGTGCCCGGCCGCGCTGTCCCCAGCCGCGCGCTGACCACCGTGCCCGAACCGACCCTCGCCTCGACCAGCCCCTCGTCGCGGAGCGCGCCGACGGCACGGTTCGCCGTCGCGGTCGCGACACCCCAGCGGCGCGCGAGATGCCGGACCGAGGGCACCCGGTCGCCGGGCCGCAGCTCCCCCGCCAGTATCCGGCCGCGGATCTCGGCGACTATCCGGAGATACGGCGGGTCCGTCCGCGACATGGAATCCCCCCTCGTTAGGACACGCATACACCGTAACTGTACTAGTTCGATCAGAATTGAGGCAGCACACTTTCTCCCATTTCTTGTTGCCGCTCCCGCGTATGGGCGGAATATCTTTGTCGCATGACCTCGAATACTCTGGTTTTCGTCCACGGCACCAATTCCAACTCGTACGGCTGGTCCGGGCTGATCAGCGAACTGACCTTGCGCGGCCACCGGGCGGTGGCCGTCGACCTCCCCGGTCACGGGAACGAGCAGTTCATTCCCCGCGCCTATCAGGCGCCACAGGACCTCGACGCGCTGGCGACCGAGCCGTCGCCGCTGGCGAAGTTCACCATCGAGGACTACGTCGAACGTGTCGTGGACGTGCTGCGCCGCGCCCGCGAGCACGGGCGCGTGATCCTGGTCGGAGCCAGCCAGGGCGGGATCACCGTGAGCAGGGTCGGCAACGCCGTTCCGGAATTGCTCGACCGGGTGGTCTACGTGGCCGCGTACTGCTGCGTCGATCTGCCGAACCTGCACGCCTATCTCGAAACGCCGGAAAACGGCGACAGCCTGCTGCCCCGGGTGGCGGCACTGGCGGTGGGTGACCCGATGACTCTCGGGGTGAGCCGGGTCAACTGGCGTTCGGCCGATCCCGCGGCGATGGAGGCGGTCCGGGAATGCCTGGCGGGCGATTTCACCGACGAGGGACTACGGTGGTTGCTCAACATGCTCGAACCGGACGAGACCGCCACCATTCCCGTGGCCGAAGCCCGAGGACAAGCAGACACCTGGGGCCGGATTCCCCGTACCTATGTCCGGTTCACCCGCGATCGCCTGATCCCGCCCGCGCTGCAGGACCGGTTCATCGCCGAAGCCGACCGCCTCACGCCGGACAACCCGACCGACGTACGCAGCGTCGACGCGCCCCACGTCGGCCCGTTCCACCGCCCCGACCTGGTGAAGCTGTTCGCCGAACTCGCCTGCGCCGAGAAAGGATTCCCCTCATGACGCGATGGCAATGGTGCGTGCCACTCGCACTCGTCGCGGTGCTCGCGGCCTCCGGCACCAGCCAGGCCGCGATCCCGGACGACGCGGTGGTACGGACCGAGGCCGGCGCGGTCCGCGGCACGGTGACCGAGGATGCCCGGGTGTTCCAGGGAATCCCCTACGCCGCGCCACCCGTGGGCGCGCTGCGCTGGCGGGAACCGAAGCCCGCACCGCACTGGAGCGGGGTACGGGATGCGACCCGTCCCGGTCCGCCGTGCCCGCAGGGCCCCGGGGAGATTCCCGGCGGCAGCACCAACGAGGACTGCCTCTACCTCAACGTAACCACGCCGTCCGCCGGCGCGGCGAAACCCCGGCCGGTGGTGGTGTGGGTGCACGGTGGCGGCTTCTACATGGGCGCGGGAAGCAACTACGACGCGCACCGGCTGGCCGCACGCGGTGACGTGGTCGTCGTGACGATCAACTACCGGCTCGGCATCTTCGGATTCTTCGGCCATCCCGGCCTGCCCGGGTCGGGCACTTTCGGGTTGAGCGACCAGCAGGCCGCGCTGGCGTGGGTCCGCCGCAACGCCGCCGCGTTCGGCGGCGACCCGGGCAACGTCACCGTCGCCGGTCAGTCCGCGGGCGCGATCAGCAACTGCGCGCATCTGACCGCTCCCTCGTCGCGTGGCCTGTTCGACAAGGCCGTGCTGCAGAGCGGTTCCTGCGAGACGAGCTGGCTGCGCAACTTCGACTACCGCGGCCAGCCCGCCGACGCGATCTACGAACCGCTGCCGAGCCTGCGGGACCAGGGAAGCCGCGTGGCGGCCGAACTCGGCTGTACCGGCGCGGACGCGGTCGCCTGCCTGCGCGAGCTGCCCGTCGGCGCGTTGATGCCGAAGCTGCAGAAGTTCATCCAGCCGGCGTACGGCACGGCAATACTGCCGGTGAACCCGGCGGACGCGGTGCGCGCCGGGCGCGTCCACCGGGTACCGGTGCTGTCCGGCAGCACCCGCGACGAGACGACGCAGTCCACCGCCCTGTACGACAAGGGCAAGCCGATGGGCGAGGAGACCTACCGGGCGGTGCTCGGCGACACCTTCGGCGACCGCCTGCCGCAGGTCGAGGCCGAGTACCCGCGGCAGAGCTTCGATTCGGCCGCGCTCGCGTGGTCGGCCATCACCACCGACCGGAAGTGGGCGTGCACCCAGTACGGCACCTCGCTGCACCTGGCCCGGCGAGTCCCGGTGTACCAGTACGAGTTCGCCGACCCGGACGCGCCGCTGCTGTCGCCGCTGCCACCCGGGATGCCGATGGGCGCGCAGCACGCGTCCGACCTGTGGTCGCTGTTCGACCTCCGCGGCATCCCGCCGAAGTTCACCCCGGAGCAGCAGCGGTTGTCCGACCAGATGATCGCCTACTGGGCGAACTTCGCGGCGACCGGCGACCCGGGCAACGCCGAGGGTCCGCGCTGGCCCCGGTTCGATCCGGCGGACCGGCAGCCGTACGTGCAGTCACTCGCGCCCGGCGCGGGTGGCGTGCGGCCGGTCGACCTGCCGGCCCAGGACCACTGCCGCTTCTGGGCGGGGTTCGAACGCTGACCCGGGCCAGGCCGAGGCGTCGGCGGCCAGCCACGGCTCGTTCGCCGCGACGGCGGGAGTCGTCCCGGTGAACGCCCGGATCTCGTGATGCAGGTGGGACTGGTCGACGTAACCGCCGTCGGCCGCCACCCGCGCGGGCGCGTCCCCGCGGACGAGGCGGTGGACGGCGTGGTCGAAGCGCACCAGCATGGCGGCACGTTTGGGGGTCAGGCCGAGCTGCGCACCGAAGCGGGACCACAACCGCCCGCGGCTCCAGCCGACCCGCGCGGCGAGGTCGCCCACCCGTGCCCGGCCGCGGCTGCCGACGATCTCCCGCCACGCCCAGACCACCTCGGGATCGGCCCGCCTGCCCCGGTGCAGCCGGGCGGCCAGCTCCGACTCGATCAACGCGAACCGCTCCGGCCAGGAGCGCGCACCGTGCAGCCGTTCCCGCAGGCGTGACGTCGCGTTGCCCCACAGGTCGTCGAGTGCGAGGACGCCGTCGGTCAGCTCACCGAGCACGGCGTACGCGACGACCGGGGACAGGCGGATCTGCACGCACTCCACCCCGTCGGTGCGCACCCTGAACGCGCCGAAGCCGAGGCCGGCGGCCAGCGTCCCCGTCCGCATCCGGCCCTGCGCCCCGTGGATGTCGAACGCGCGATCGCCGAACTCGACGCCCACGGTGACGGCCGGATGGGGAATGGCACGAAGCTCGGTGAGACCGTCCGCGCGGATGCGGAATCCGGCCATGTCCACACCGGGCAGCGCGACCTTCCGCGGCCGCGCGATCTCCCAGCCGGAAAGGTCTCGCACCTGCCCGACTGTACGCGCGGAACATTTCTCCAATACCCGTCGGTCCGGCCACGCGAGGCTGTCGGCATGGGTGCGAAGAAACGCCGGATCGTCCTGCTGACCGTCGGTGCGCTGGCCGTCCTCGTCACCGGGAACACGGTGGCCGTGCTGACCGAGACGGCCGAAGCCGCCGGTGAGCGGATCGTGCGGGACCTGCACGTCGTGCGCCAGGGTCCCGCCGACGCGCCGACCGTCGTGCTGTTGCACGGGCTCGGCGGTTCGACGGGATGGTGGGATCCGGTGCTGCCGGCGCTGCGTGACCGGGACCTGGTGCGGATCGACCTGCTCGGCCACGGCCGGTCGGCGAAACCGGTACGCGGCTACGGCATCGCGGAGCAGGCACGGCGGATCGGCGCCGTGCTCGACGAGCTGGGCGTGCGCCATGCGACCGTCGTCGGGCACTCCACCGGCGGTGCCGTCGCGACGTCCCTGGCCGAGCAGCGTCGTGACCTGGTGGCGGGGATCGGGTTGATCGCCACCGGCCCGCGCGTCGACGCGTTCCTCGGGGAGAGTTTCGCCGGCAGGCTGATGACCACGCCGGTGATCGGGGAGCTGATCTGGCGGCTGCGTTCCGACGGCACGATCCGCGACGCGATGAGCACGGCGTTCACGCGCGAGGTGCGGGTGCCCGACCAGCTCGTGGCCGACGTCGCGGGGATGACCTACCGCGGCCTCACCGGGACCGACGAGGCGGTCAGCGAGTACCTGACCGAACGGCCCGTCCCCGACCGGCTCGCCGGGCTCGGCCTGCCGGCGCTGGTGGTCTTCGGCTCGCGGGACCGGCGGTGGCAGCCCGCGTCCGCGCAGGACTACCGCCGGGTCCCCGGGGCGCGGATCGAGATCCTCGACGGGGTCGGCCACACGCCGATGTTCGAGGACCCCGGCGTCACCGGCACCCTCCTGCACGACTTCACCGGCTGAGCCGCCGGGGCCACCGGCTCACCCACGCGCCAAAGCACGTGAAGGCCACCTTCACCACGTCTGGCGACAGGAACTCGGCCTTCACGCGATCCCAGGTGTCCCGCTGGCATCGCGGGCCACGGCAGTCCCACCAGCCACACCCGTAAGGCAGCAAGGGAGCTTTACTACCCTTCTTCGCCAGTAAAGCTCCCTTGCGCACGCACCCCACGCCCGACTTTGCCGGGGCCCTGACGTCTCACGTGGTGAAGGTGGCCTTCACGTGCCTGTGCCCGACCGGTCGACCAGCGCGGTCAGGCTGCGGACCAGGTCGGCGACCTCCGGCGAGGCGAGCCGGTAGCGGACGAGCCGCCCGTGCCGTTCGGCGGTGACGAGGTCCGCGGCCCGCAGGACGGCGAGGTGGTTCGACACGTTCGGCTGAGTCGTGCCCGAGCGCCGGACCAGGTCGCTCACGCACGTCTCACCCTCGGCGAGCACCTGCAGCATGACCAGCCGGAAGCGGCAGTTCAACGCGCGGCCGAGTGCTTCCAGCCGCTCTTCGGTTCCGTTGCCATCCATCAGTATCCGATGATACCTTGCCGAATATATCAGCAACCCATGATGCTTTGGGGGATTCATGCCACGGAACGCAGTCGTCACCGGCGCCAGCAAGGGCATCGGACTGGCCACCGCCCGAGCCCTTGCCGACGAGGGGTACCGCGTCGTCGCCGGCGCGCGCACGATCAGCGCCGAACTGAAGGAGGTCACCCCGCACGCGGTGCCCGTCGACCTGACGACCGCCGAAGGCCCGGCGCGGCTCGTCGGCACCGCGCTGACCGAGCTGGGCGGGATCGACCTGCTGGTCAACAACGTCGGCGGCACCCGGCCCCGCACGGAGGGCTTCCTCGCCGCCACCGACGACGACTGGCAGTACACCCTGGACCTGACACTGTTCAGCGCGGTCCGCGCCACCCGGGCGGCATTGCCCAGCCTCGTCGAGCGGCGCGGGCAGGTGGTGAACATCGGGTCGGTCAACTCGCGGAAGTCGGCTCCGCACCTGCTGGCCTACTCGGCGGCGAAGGCCGCGCTGGCCAGCTTCGGCAAGGGGGTCGCCGAGGAGTTCGGGCCACGCGGGGTGCGGGTCAACACCATCTCGCCGGGACCGGTGCGCACCGCCGTGTGGACCCAGCCGGACGGCACCGGCGACGTCCTGGCCAGGCAGGCGGGCCTGCCCGTCGAGGAATTCCTGACGACTTTCCCGGCGAAGATCGGCATGTCCACCGGACAGATGACCGAGCCGGAGGAGGTCGCCGCACTGGTGGTCTTCCTGGCCTCCGGCAAGGCGCCCAACATCAACGGCTCGGACCTCGTCATCGACGGCGGCATGCTCAAGGAAGGCTGACCAGCCAGATCGCGGGTTGACAACGCGAAAAAATAGGTTCCAGCCAGCTCTTGCTATCGAACCAGTTGTATCGCACTATCTTCGCAACGGTTTTCGTCGTTCGAAGGGTGCACGATGGCGGCAAAGCGCAGGCTGTACAACCTTATCGACGGGAAGCGGGCCGACAGCCGTGACGGCGGGGAGACCGAGCTGGTCGACCCGGCGACCGAGGAGGTCACCGGCACGGCACCCCGGTCCGGTCCCGCCGACGTCGACGCCGCCGTGGCTGCCGCCGCACGCGCACAGGCCGCGTGGCGCGCCACCACCCCGGCTGACCGGCAGCTGGCACTGCTGCGCATCGCCAACGCCGTCGAGGCCCGCGCGGACGAACTGATCGACGCCGAGTGCGCCGACACCGGCAAGCCGCGCGGGCTCACCGCGACCGAGGAACTGCCGCCCGCGATCGACCAGCTCCGGTTCTTCGCCGGGGCGGCCCGGATGCTGGACGGCCGCGCCTCCGGCGAGTACCTGGCAGGCCACACGTCCTGGCTGCGCCGCGAGCCCATCGGGGTCTGCGCGCAGGTCACACCGTGGAACTACCCGCTCATGATGGCGGTGTGGAAGATCGCGCCGGCACTGGCCGCGGGCAACACCGTCGTCCTCAAACCCGCCGACACCACGCCGTCGTCGACGGTGCTGCTCGCCGAGATCTGCGCGGACGTCCTGCCACCCGGGGTGTTCAACGTGATCTGCGGCGACCGGGAGACCGGCCGGGCACTCGTCGAGCATCCCCGCCCCGACCTGGTTGCCATCACCGGCTCGGTGCGCGCCGGACGGGAGATCGCCGCGGCCGCCGGGCTCCGGCGCACCCACCTGGAGCTGGGCGGCAAGGCACCCGTGCTGGTCTTCGCCGACGCCGACCTCGCGGCCGCCGCCGAAGGCATCGCCGAGGCCGGCTACTTCAACGCGGGCCAGGACTGCACCGCGGCCACCCGCGTGCTGGTCGCCCGCGAGGTGCACGACGAGTTCGTCGCGGCACTGACCGAACAGGCCCGCGCCACCACCGTCGGCCCGCTCAACAACGCCGCCCAGCTCGCCAGGGTGAGCGGCTTCGTCGACCGCCTGCCCGCCCACGCGACCGTCCACACCGGAGGCGAACGGGCAGGCGACCGGGGCTACTTCTACCGGCCGACCGTCGTTTCCGGACTGCGGCAGGACGACGAGGCCGTCCAGGAGGAGATCTTCGGCCCGGTCATCACCGTGCAGCCGTTCACCGGCGAGGACGAGGCGATCGCGCTGGCCAACGGCGTCGACTACGGCCTGGCCTCCTCGGTATGGACCCGCGACCACGCGACGGCCATGCGTACCAGTGCCGCGCTGGACTTCGGCTGCGTCTGGATCAACACTCATATCCCCCTCGTCGCGGAGATGCCGCACGGCGGTTTCAAGCACTCGGGCCACGGCAAGGACCTCTCGCTGTACGGCCTGGAGGAATACACCCGGATCAAGCACGTGATGAGCGCACTATGAGCATTCCGACGATCGAGATCAGCGGCGACCCGCACACGCGGGGAACGCAGTACGGCGAGCAGACCCGCGAGGCCGTCGCCACCGCGATCGGGTACTACACCGAATCGCTCGGCAAGGCCACAGGCCTGACCTGGGCACAGATCCGGGACAAGGCACGGCGCTGGCTGGAGCCCGCCCGCGAGTTCGCCCCCGAACTGGTCGAGGAGATGGACGGCATCGCCGCGGGCGCGGGCGTCCACCCCGGCGACATCCTGGTGCTCAACGTGCGCGGCGAGGCCAGCTACGACCCGACGTTCCGCGACGTACCGGACGGCTGCACCTCGTTCGCCATGACAACCGCCAGCGGCGACGGCCACGTCTACTGTGGACAGAACTGGGACTGGCGGGACGGCGTCCGGGACACCGTCGTCCTGCTCCGGATCGTGCAGCCACCCAAGCCGACGGTCGTCATGCACGTCGAAGCGGGCCAGGTCGGCAGGCAGGGCGCCAACTCGGCGGGGATCGGCCTGAACGCCAACGGGCTCGGCGGCCGCTTCGACGCGACGATGGGCGTCCCGCAGACGCTGATCCGCCGCAAGGCGCTGGACTGCGCGTCGCTGTCGGACGCACTGGACGTCCTGGTCCGCACACGCGGGCACATCGCCAGCAACGCGCTGCTCACCCATCGGGACCGGTTCGCGATCGACGTCGAGACCACGCCCGGCGCCTGCGGCTGGATGTACCCGGACGACGGTCTCCTGGTCCACGGCAACCACTTCCAGGCGTTCGTGCCGCCCCAGCTCGCCGCCGAGCACCGCCCGTTCTCCCCTGACTCGCTGATCCGCGTACCCAGGGCGACCGAGGGCCTGCGGCGCTGCGCCGACGCCACCGACCCGGCCGAGGTCCGCAAGCGCATCCGCACCGCGCTGTCGGATCATCTCGGCTACCCGGACTCGCTGTGTGCCCACCCCGACCCGGCCCGCGAGCCGGTGCGCCGCTGGGCCACCCTGCTGTCCAGTTGCGTCGACCTGACCGCCGGCGAGTACCGGGTGACGCCGGGCAACCCGTGCGCGAACGAGTACCAGCTCGCGCCGTGGAACCTCTACGACGGCCCCGGCGAGGTGCGACCGTGAGGCGCCGCTGGGCGGCCATCGCCGGACTCGCCGCCGTCACCACCGCCTGCTCCGGCGCGCAGGCCATCGACCCCGGCGCCATCCGGCTCGACGACACCACCCCGCGGGCGTCCGGCGCCGTCGACAACGTCACCTGGCTGCTGGCGTCCGAACCCCGCAGCCTCGACCCGGACCGCAAGGGCGGCACCAACGAGGGCACGGTCACCGCGAACATCTGCGACCGGCTGTTCCAGCTCCAGCCCGACCTGTCCCCCAAGCCGCACCTGGTCGCGCGCTTCGACTATCCGGACCCGCGCACGCTCGTGCTCACCCTGCGCGAGGGCGTCCGCTTCCACAACGGGAGCACGATGACCGCCGACGACGTGGTGTGGAGCCTGCGCAGGCACGCCGAGCCGAGCAGGCAGCAGGCCGACGAGTTCGGCAACGTCACGGCGATCGAGGCGACCGGCCCGCTCACCGTGACCGTCCGGTTCAGCAAGCCGGACTCGATGTTCCAGCAGGCCCTCGCCGGTGACGCCGGCGTGGTGTACGACCGCGAGTACGTCGAGCCGCTCGGCAAGGACTACGGCACGCCGAGCAGCGGCGACGGTTGTTCCGGCCCGTACCGGCTGGCCCGCTGGCGCTCCGGCACGGACCTGGTGATCGAGCGGGTCGACGACTACTGGGACCCCGCCGTCCGCCCGCTCGTGCGGACCGTGACGTTCCGCTGGGCCGACGACTCCACCGTGGTCAACAACCTGACCACCGGCGCCGCCGACGGCACCTACCTCAAGTCGCCGACCCCGGCGGTCCCGCTCACCCGTAACAGCGACATCTCGGTGTTCTACGGCCCGACCACGGCCGTCTGGTCGCTGATCCCGACCGCCCGCGGCGCCATGGCCGACACCCGGGTGCGGCGCGCGCTGTCGCTGGCGATGGACCGTTCCGGCATCGCGAAGGCCGGATTCACCGGGCTGGCCCAGCCGTGGAAGGCACCGGTCGGCTCGGGTTCGTGGAGCTACCAGCGCGAGCGGTTCGCCGCGGCCTACGACCGGCTCGGCGGCGCACCGGCCAGCCCGGGCGACGCCGACCTGGCCGAGGCCGCCAGGCTGGTGCGGGAGGCAGGCAGTCCGGCTAAGCCGATCGTGGTGGCCAGCGACGGCAGCCAGGCCCGCTCGGTGGTCGCCAACGCCGTCGTCGACGCGGCGCGGCGGATCGGGCTGACCGCCGAGATCAGGACGATGTCCAAGCAGCAGTTCTCCGCGATGTACACCGACGAGGCCGCCCGCGCGGACATCGACCTGAGCCCGGAACCCTGGTACATCACCAAGAGCGACCCGATCGGCTTCTACAAGAACGCCGCCACCGACGCCCCGAACAACTGGGTGGGCTACTCCTCGCCGGACTACGACCGGCTGATGACCGAGGCACTGCGGGCGCTGGACGACGGTGAGCGCGCCCGACTGGCCATCGAGCTGCAGGACCGGTTCACCGCCGACGCCGTGTGGATCCCGCTGGTGCAGGTCCCGAACGTCCTGGTGCTCAACCGGAAGCTGACCGGCCCGCCCGCGTCCATGGCGTTCGTGAGCTACCCCTGGGCCGCCCACCTCGGCGCGAGCCGGACGGAGGACTGATGCGCATCGTCCGCAAGACACTGGGGCTGCTGGTCACGCTGCTGGTGACCTCGTTCGTGGTGTTCGCAGCGATGTTCGCGGCACCCGGCGACCCGGCCGCGTTCCTGGTCGGCGGCCCGGACAAGGCCACCCCGGAGAACCTGGCCGCGGTCCGCGCCGAGTACCACCTCGACGAGTCCCTGCCCGCCCAGTACTGGCACTGGCTGACCGGGGTGCTCCAGGGCGACCTCGGCCGCTCGTTCCACTACGACGAGCACGTGCTGGACCTGATCGCCGCCCGCGCGCCGACGACGCTGCTGCTGGTCGCCTACGCCACCGTGTTGTTCGTCCTGCTCGGCGTCGGGCTCGGGGCACTGGCCGCCGTCCGCCGCGGTGCCGTCGACTCCGCGGTGGTGACCTCGACGACGCTGGCCTCGTCGATCCCGCAGTTCGTGGTCGCCATCGCGCTGGTGTCGCTGTTCGCCGTGCAGCTGGGCTGGTTCCCGGTCAGCGGCACCGGAACCGGCCTGCTCGGCACGCTGTACCACCTGACGCTGCCCGCGCTGTCGCTGGCGCTGGGCGCGATCGCCATCACCACCCGGATCACCCGGCAGACGATGGTCGAGCAGTTCTCCCGCGACCACGTCGAGGCCGCCCGCGCGGCCGGGCTCAGCGAACGGGCCATCGTGTGGCGGCACGTGTTCCGCAACGCGCTCGGCCCGGTGCTGACCATGTGCGGCCTGATCACCGCGAGCCTGCTGGCCGGGACCGTCGTGGTGGAGACGGCGTTCGGGATCAGCGGCGTCGGTTCGCTGCTGGTCAACGCCATCAACACCCAGGACTTCCCGATCACCCAGGCCGTCCTGTTGCTGATGGTGGCCGCCTACGTGCTGGTGACCACGCTGATCGACCTCGCCTACCCGCTGCTCGATCCGCGGGTCCGCGCCGAGAGGAGCGCGTTGTGACCGTGCTGACGTCCACAGTGGACATTAAGAAGCGGGGTATCGCGGCCGGGATCTCCGCCGGCTTCCTCGGGATCGTGGTGATCGCCGCGGTGTTCGCCCCGTGGATCGCCCCCTACGAGCCGGACGGCATCGACCTGTCGGCCACGCTGGAGGGGCCGAGCTGGCAGCACCTGCTCGGCGTCGACCAGTCCGGGCGCGACCTGCTGTCCAGGATCATCTGGGGTGCGCGGGAAACGCTGCTCGGCCCGCTGGCGCTGCTGGCCATCGCCGCCGTGCTCGGCGTCGTCCTCGGCACGGTGGCGGCCTGGCGTGGCGGCTGGCTGGACACGGTGATCTCCCGGCTGACCGACGTGATGTACGCGTTTCCCGGGCTGCTGTTCGTCGTGCTGGTGGTGGCGGTGTTCGGCGACGGCATGGTCACCGCGGTGATCGCGCTCGGGCTGGCGTTCGCGCCGACGATCGCCAAGTTCACCCGCAGTCTCGCGCTGGCCGAACGGACCCGGCCCTACATCGACGCCTACCGCGTGCAGGGCGTCGGCGGTGTGCAGCTGTGCACCCGGTACCTGGTGCCGAACATCGCCCCGGCGATCCTCGGCTACCTGGTGGTGCTGTTCGGTGAGGCGCTGATGGGCCTGGCGACGTTGAGCTACCTGGGTTTCGGCGCGCAGCCGCCGAGTGCCGACTGGGGTCTGATGGTGCAGGAGGGCCAGCCCGCGCTGGTGCTCGGCGCCGCGCTGCCGGCGCTGGTGCCGGGCCTGACCATCGCGCTGGTGGTGGTCGCGTTCAACGTGGTCGGCGTCCGGCTGGCCGACCGTCTCAAGCCTGGAGGCCGCTGATGTTGCTGGAGATCTCCGACCTGACCGTCGAGGTGGGCACCGCGCGGCCGGTGCTGCGGGAGGTGTCGCTGCGGGTCGCGGCAGGCGAGGTGGTCGGGCTGGTCGGCGAGTCCGGTTCGGGCAAGTCGACGACGGCGAAGGCGGCGCTGGGCATGTTCCCCGCCGGGGCACGGGTCCGCGGCGGCGTGCGGTTCGCCGGCACGGACGTGCTGGCACTGGACGGCGCGGCGCTGCGGCGGCACCGGGCGCGACGGGTGGCGATGGTCCACCAGGACCCGCGTGCCGCGCTCAACCCGATGCGGCGGATCGGCGACTTCCTGGTCGAGCGGCAGCCGGATCTGTCCAAGAAGGACGCCCGGCGGCGAGGCGTCGAGCTGCTCGGCAGAGTCGGCCTGCGCGAACCGGAACGCCGGATGCGGCAGTACCCGCACGAGCTGTCCGGCGGGATGCTCCAGCGGGTCGTGCTGGCCGCCGCGCTCGCCCGCGAACCGGAACTGCTGCTGGCCGACGAGTCGACCAGCGCACTCGACGTCACCACGCAGGCGGAAACGCTGGCGCTGCTGCGGTCGGTCCAGGCCGAACGTGGGCTCGGTGTGTTGTTCGTGACCCACGACCTGCACCTGGCCGCCGCCTACTGCGACCGGGTGTGTGTGCTCTACGCGGGACAGGTCGTCGAGGACCGGCCGGCGGCGTCGCTGTTCACCGGGGCGCGGCATCCGTACACGACCGGCCTGCTCGACTGCGCGCCCGCGCTGGGCGAGCACCGGCCGATCGTGCCCATTCCCGGTCAGCCGCCGTCACTGGACGACCTGTTGCCGGGCTGCCCGTTCGCGCCGCGCTGCGGGCAGGCCGAGGCGGAGTGCGCGGACTGGACCGTGCGGATGCTGCCCGCAGGCGACGGCGAGGCGGCCTGCCGGCGGATCGACGACCTGGTGAGGGAGCCCGCATGAGCGTGTTACGGGTGGACGGCCTGCGAAAGACGTTCGGCGACCTGGTGGCCGTCGGCGACGTGTCGTTCGAGCTGAACGAGGGCGAGGCACTCGGACTGGTCGGCGAGTCCGGTTCGGGCAAGTCGACGCTGGCCCGCATGCTGGTCGGCCTGTTGCGGCCGGACGCGGGCACGGTGACCGTGCACGGCGAACCCCGCGAGTACCGCACGCGGGGCAGGGCGGCACGGCTGCACCGGGCCAGGCAGCTGCAGATGGTGTTCCAGGACCCGTACCTGTCGCTGGACCCGCGGTTGCGGGCGGCCGACTGCCTGCGCAGGGTCCTGCGGCTGCACGGCAAGGACGAGTCCACTGTGGACGCCCTGCTGGCGCGGGTGGGGCTCGGCTCCCGGGAGGCACAGGCCCGCCCCGGAGAGCTGTCCGGCGGGCAGCGGCAGCGGCTGGCGATCGCACGGGCACTGGCCGTCGAACCGGCCGTGCTCGTGCTGGACGAGGCCGTCGCCGCGCTGGACGTGTCGATCCAGGCGCAGATCCTGCGGCTGCTCGACGAGATCCGCGAGGAGTCCGGCGTCGCGCTGTTGTTCGTCAGCCACGACCTGGCGGTCGTCGGTCAGGTGACGCAGCGGACGATGGTGCTGCGGCTGGGCGAGGTGGTCGAGTCCGGGCCCACCGGGCAGGTGCTCGGTGAGCCGCGGCACGACTACACGAAGCTGTTGCTGGCTTCCGTGCCCGGACCCGGATGGGATCCCGCCAGGGTGGCGGAACTGCGCCCGGCGTAGAAGTCGTCCAGCAGGCGGACCAGATGCGCGAAGGTGGGGTGATCGTCGTGCATCCACTCGGTGTGCCCGGCGCCCTCGATCAGTTCGAGGCGCTTGGGTTCGCGGGCGCAGGCGTAGAGCGAGTAGGCCTCCTCCGGCGAGTGCAGGCCGTTGCGGGCGCCGTGGACCAGCAACAGGGGACGCGGCGCGATCCGGGCCGCGGCCAGCTCCGGGCGGAAGCGCAGCAGCAGGTCGCCGGATTCGAGGCTGACGCCGGAGCCGAACCCGGGCGCGCGGTAGAGCTCCGAGCTGACGTAGCCGTCGGTTCCGGTGTCCCGGTCGAGACGGACGATGTCCCATGGCGAGGTGATCTCCGAGCGGCCCAGCTCGGCCCTGCGGCCGCGGTCGCCGTCGATCCGCTCCAGCAGGCTCGTCCAGGACCGCTCGTCGTGCATGCCCCGGACCGACCGGGCGCCGTCGCCGATGCCGTTGACCGCCGCGACGGCGGCGACCCGCGGATCGTCGGCGGCCTCGGCGACCACCACCCCGCCGCCGAGCCCCCAGCCCAGCAGGAAGATGCGGTGCGGGTCGACCAGGTCACAAGCGGCGAGCCGGTCGACCGCGGCGCGCACGTCGTCGACCCAGTCCTGCGGGGCGAGGCGGCCGCGTTCCCCCTCGCTGGCGCCGAACCCGCGGTAGTCGAACGCCAGCACGGCGTAGCCCAGCGGGACCAGCGCCCTGGCGAACCGTTCCGGGTGGATCACCTTCAGCCCGCCGTAGCCGGACGCGACGACCACCACCGGCAGCGGCCCGGTCGCGCCGGGCGGCAGGTGCAGATCGGCGTCGACGCGAGCACCGGAGCTGAAGAACGGCAGCTGTTTTCGTGTCATGTCAACGATGCTGCTCGGTGGCCGGGACGGGCGACAACGCGCGGTGCGCCCCGCGCACGGCACCGTTGCCGCCACCGCTCCCCGCCCCGGATGGGTGCGCCGAGCGCAACCCGGGTTGCCACCCGGCGCGCCGCCGACGAGGGTGGCTGGATGACGAGCGAAGGTCTGTCGAGTGTGCAGCGGGCGATCAGCGTGCTGGACGCGCTCGGCGACGAGTCACTGGAACGCACCGGCGTCGTCCAGATCGCCCGGCATCTGGGCAGGGAGAAGACGCAGATCTCCCGCACGCTCAAGGTGCTCGACGAGGCCGGCCTGGTCGAGCGCGACCCGGACACCCTGGAGTACCGGCTGGGGTGGCGACTGTTCACCCTCGCCGCGCGGGCCAGCGACCGCAGGCTGCTGGCCGCCGCGCCCGGTGCGTTGCGTGAGCTGGTGGCGACCGTCCACGAACGCGCGCACTTGAGCGTGCGCAACGCCGACGAGGCGCTGACGGTGACCTCGGAGAACCCGCGTCGCGCGGTGCAGACCGGCGGCTGGATCGGCCGGACGACGCCGCTGCTGTGCACGTCGGCGGGCCGCGCGTTGCTGTTCGACACCCCGGACGACGAGGTCGTCGAGCTGTTCGAGAGCACCCGGCACGCCGAGGCGGGCCCGAAGGCACCCCGCACCGCGCGCGAGTGCCTCGACCGGCTGCGGCGGGCCCGCAAACTCGGTTACGCGCTCGCCGACGAGGAGCTGGAGGCGGGCCTGGTCGGCGCCGCCGCGCCGGTGCGTGACTTCAGCGGAGCCATCGTGGGGGCGGTCAACGTCTCCGCGCCGCGGTACCGCACCGGCCGCAGGCTGCCGGCGATCGGCCGCGCGGTGATGGTGGCGGCGCAGCAGCTCACCGAGCGGTTGCGCGGAAAGTCGACCGGTTGACAGGATGCGCCGATGACCAGGAACGACCGCAATTCCGTCCTGCTGGACGACGTGTCCAAGCAGATCATCGAACAGCTGCAGCAGGACGGCCGTCGCTCGTACGCGGCGATCGGCAAGGCCGTCGGGCTGTCCGAGGCCGCCATCCGGCAGCGGGTACAGCGGCTGGTCGACGCGGGCGTGATGCAGATCGTCGCGGTCACCGATCCCATGCAGGTCGGGCTGTTCCGGCAGGCGATGATCGGGATCAAGGCCAGCGGCGACCTGGAGAAGGTGGCCGACCGGCTGGCCGAGCTGGACGAGGTCGCCTACGCCGTCATCTGCGCCGGGTCGTTCGACGTGATCTGCGAGGTCGTCACCGAGGACGACGACCACCTGCTCGAGGTGCTGTCCAAGCGGATCCGGGCCGTCGAGGGCGTCGAGACCACCGAGACGCTGATCTACCTCAAGCTGGTCAAGCAGTCCTACCAGTGGGGCACCCGCTAGCCCGAGGCCGGTTGCCGCGGACACGTGGGCGGATAGCCCGCTGTCCGGATGAAGGCCGAGTTTCTGTCGTCTCATGTGATGAAGGTGGCCTTCACGAACTCCCGCCCCGGCGTCGCGGCCTCACCAGTCACACCCGACCCAGCAGACCCAGCCGCCACCACGAAAGAGATCCAGCAACCTCCCCCAATGGGGGCACACAGCACCCGGATTTTTGCCGGGCCCTGACGTCAGATGCCGCGACGGTGGCCTTCCCGCGCTGGGCACCAACGGACCCACTCATGCGTGTTCCGCAACCAAGAGGCTGTGATCTCTACGGAATCCATTGCCAAACGGGCCTATGTCTGCGATAAACGTAGGTATGAGCGCTGAGCATCTGTGGCTGCACTTCAGTCAGCACGCCGGGTTCGCCGACGCCCCGCCGCCGGTCATCGTGCGGGGCGAGGGCGCCTACATCTACGACGACACCGGCAAGCGCTACCTCGACGGGCTGGCCGGGCTGTTCACCGTCCAGGCCGGCCACGGCCGGTCCGAGCTGGCCGAGGCCGCCGCGCGGCAGGCATCCGAGCTGGCCTACTTCCCGCTGTGGTCCCACGTCCACCCACGCGCGGCGGAGCTGGCCGAGCGGCTGGTCGCGCAGACCCCCGGCGAGCTGAACCGGGTCTTCTTCACCACCGGCGGCGGCGACGCGGTCGAGACGGCGTGGAAGCTCGCCAAGCAGTACTTCAAGCTGACCGGGAAACCCCGCAAGCACAAGGTGATCAGCCGCTACTCGGCCTACCACGGCACCCCGCACGGGGCGTTGTCGATCACCGGCATCCCGGCGGCGAAGGAGGACTTCGAACCGCTCGTGCCCGGCGCCTTCCGCGTGCCGAACACCAACTTCTACCGCGCCCCCGAGCACGCCGACGACCACCACGCGTTCGGCCAGTGGGCGGCCGAACGCATCGCGCAGGCCATCGAGTTCGAGGGCCCGGAAACCGTCGCCGCCGTGTTCCTCGAACCGGTGCAGAACACCGGCGGCTGCTTCCTGCCGCCACCCGGTTACTTCGAGCGGGTCCGGGAGATCTGCGACGCCTACGACGTCCTGCTCGTCTCCGACGAGGTGATCTGCGGGTTCGGCAGGCTGGGCCACGCCTTCGGCGCGCTGCGGTACGGCTACCAGCCCGACATCATCACCTGCGCCAAGGGCCTGACCTCCGGCTACGCCCCGATCGGCGCGATGATCGCGCACGAGCGGCTGATGGAGCCGTTCACCCGCGGCGGCACGAGTTTCCTGCACGGCTACACGTTCGGCGGCCACCCGGTGTCCTGCGCGGTGGCCCTGGCCAACCTGGACCTGCTGGAGCGCGAAGGCATCTACCAGCACGTGCTGGACAACGAGAAGTCGTTCCACACCACGCTGTCGGCGCTGGAGGAACTGCCGATCGTCGGAGACGTGCGGGGCGCCGGGTTCTTCTACGGCATCGAGCTGGTCAAGGACAAGGCGACCAGGCAGACGTTCGACGCGGCCGAGTCACAGCGGGTGCTCAGCGGGTTCGTCTCCGGCGAGCTGTTCCGGTCCGGGCTGTACTGCCGGGCCGACGACCGGGCCGAACCCGTCGTGCAGCTGGCGCCGCCGCTGATCTGCGAGCAGCAGCACTTCGACGAGATGACGCAGATCCTGCACGACGTTCTCGACCGGGCCTGGGCCCTGCTCTGACGGGTAGGCTCCGGGGCGTGGAACTCCTGGTGGACAAGACCCCGTTGCCCGAAGGTATCGACGAGCGGCTGAGCAGGCAGCTCACGTTCCTGATCGAGGTGGACCGGCTCAAGGCGGTGCTGCGGCAGTCACCACTGGCCGCGGCGGAGCGCAGGGAGAACGACGCCGAGCACTCCTGGCACCTGGCGATGATGGTCGTGCTGCTGGCCGAGCACTCCGACGAACCGATCGACGTCGGGCACACGGTCGAGCTGGTTCTGGTGCACGATCTGGTCGAGATCTACGCGGGCGACACCCCGCTGTACGACACCGGGGCCGGTCACGACCAGGACGCGCGTGAACGGGCCGCCGCCGACGCGTTGTTCGGGCTGCTGCCCGTCGATCAGGCGGAGCGGGTGCGGGCGCTGTGGGACGAGTTCGAGGAGCGGCGCACGCCCGAGGCGAAGTTCGCCAAGGCGATGGACAGGCTGCAGCCGCTGCTGCTCAACTGGATGGCCCGCGGCGGCACGTGGAAGACGCCCGGCGTCACCACCGGCGACATCCGCGAGCGCAAGGCGGTGATCGGCGACGCGTCGGCTGGCCTGTGGCAGGCCGGGCAGCGGCTCATCGACGAGGGCGCCGCGCGGGGCTGGTCGCGGCCGGACGCCGGCGGTTAGGAGACCGGCGCCGGTTCCCGCTCGAAGTAGGGCGCCCACGCGTGACTCAGTTCGGCCGCGTGGAACACGTAGCCGACCTGGATCGCCCGGTTGATCACCGCGGGCAGGTTGCGCCGCTCGGTGCTCAGCCAGGTCAGCGCCGCCTCGACGTCGTCCATCGGCGGCACCTCGCCGGGCACGTCGGCCAGGTCGGGCACCACCTGGTCCTGGCCGGACAGCACGCTCAGCGCCCTGCCGCTGCCGTCGAGGTAGAAGCCCAGCGTGCGCGACGTCGCGGCCGACTCCGTGCTCGCCGAGGTGGCCTCGTCGACCGTGGACCGGAGGTGGTCACGCACCAGCTCGTGGACGCGGTACCGCCCGGCCACCACCGGCAGCAGCAGCCCGGCGTCCCGGATCCGCCGCAGCTCCCTGCCGGCGACGTCGACGGGCAGCTCGGCGAGCGTCGCGGCGAGGTAGCGGTCGAAGTGCACGACCGGCGCGTACGCCAGCACGGTGAGCAGCCTGCGCTGCCTCGGCGTCAGCCGGACGGCGGCGCTGTCCAGTGCTCGCGCCAGGTCCCGGCCGCCGGCACGCAGTTCGGACAGCAGCCAGCCCGGCGTGCACAACCGGCGCAGCAGGTCGGCCGGCTGGTCGCCGAGCCGGTCCGCGGCGAACCGCAGCGCCAGCGGCAACCGGCCGCACCCGGCCGCGATCTCGCGGGCGAGGTTCGGCTCGACCGGCCGCCGCGCCAGGCCGGTGAACATCTCGGTCGCCTGCGCCGCCGACAGCACCCCCAGTGAGCTCCGGGTGTCGGCGGCGAGCCCGACCAGGCGATACCGGCTGGTGACGATCACGACGCAACCGGCCGAGCGCGGCAGCAGCGGATCGATCTGGGCGGCGTCCAGCGCGTCGTCGAGAACGAGCACCATGCGCAGGTTCGTGGTCCGGTCCCGCCACAACGCGACCCGTTCCTCCAGGCTCTGCGGAACCGGAGCCCCGAGGTCGGCCAGCAGCCGGCCCAGCGCCTCCGCCGGCCCGGCGTGCCCGCCCAGGTCGACGTACAGCCGCGCGTCCGGGCACCGTTCGCTCAGCAGGCCGGCCGCCCGCACCGCGAGCGCGGTCTTGCCGATGCCGGCCATCCCCTCGACGACGTGCACCGCCGGGGGCGCGGTGAGCAGCCGCGCCAGCGTGTCGGCGCGGCCGGTGAACACCGGCGGCTCGGCGGGCAGCGTGCACACCCCGGCGATCGTGGGCCGGGTCACGACGGCCGCCCGCCGCGGAGCGGACTCGGCGAGCACCGGGTCGCCGCGGAGGATCGCCGTGTGCAGGCCACGCAGATCGGCGCCGGGTTCGATGCCGAGTTCCTCGACGAGCCCGGCACGCGTCCGCTGGAACACCGCGAGTGCCTCCGCCTGCCGCCCGCACCGGTAGAGACCGGTCATCAACAGCACTGCCAGCCGCTCCCGCAGCGGATGCCTGGACAGCAGGGCGCTCAGCTCGGCGACGACGTCGGCATGCCTGCCCAGCCGCAGATCCAGCCCGATGCGTCGTTCCCGCACCGCCAGCCCGCGTTCGACCAGGTAGCGCCTGCGGGCAGCGGCGAACGGGCCCGGAATGCCCGCCAGCGGCTCGCCCGACCAGCTCTCCAGCGCCCGGGTCAGCAACCCGGCTGCCTCGACGAGGTCACCGCGTGCCTCGGCGGTACCGGCGGCACGGACCGTCCGCTCGAACCCGGCGACGTCCACGCGGTCCTCGTCCAGCCGCAGCAGGTAACCCTCCCGGCGGCTCAGGATCGGCGTCTCGCCGTCTGTCTCCAGTGTGCGGCGCAGCCGGTAGATGTAGGGCGCGACGACCTTCCTGCCGGTACTCGGCGGCTCGTCGCCCCAGACCGCCTGCAGGATCTCACCGGCGGTGACCAGCCGGTTCGGGTTGAACACCAGCGTGGACAGCACCGCCTGCTGGCGAACCGGCCCCAGGTCCAACTCGGACTCACCGCTCCACGCGCGCAGTGCCCCCAGCACCGAGAAACGAAACGAACACACCCGGCGACGCTAACCAGCGCCACTCACCGTCCGGTCATATCGCGGTCACGTGCCTTAGGCTGGCCACCTGGGCGCCACGCACAAAGGAGCACGATGGGTACTGGATTCGAGTTCCGGATCCTCGGCCCGCTCGAAGTGCTGGCCGACGGCGTGCCGGTGGAGATCGCGGCCAGGCAACGGGTGCTGCTGGCCAGCCTGCTGCTGGACGCCAACCGCACGCTCAGCATGGACGCCCTGATCACGCGCCTGTGGGACGACGCCGCGCCGCCGGGCGCCCGCAACACCGTGCAGAACCTCGTGCTGCGGTTACGCAAGGCACTCGGCCCGGACAACCCCGTCCGCACCCGTCCCGAGGGCTACCTGATCGAGGTCGGCGACGACGAACTGGACCTGCGGCGGTTCACCGATGCGGTGGACGGCGCCAAGGAAGCGCTGGCGGCGGGCGACACCGACGGTGCCGCGGCCGGTCTGCGTGCGGCACTGGCGCTGTGGCGCGGTGATCCGCTCACCGACGTCCCTTCCGAACAGCTGCACCGCGACCAGGTGCCCGCGCTGACCGAGCTGCGGCTGGCGGCTCTCGAACTGCGCATCGACACCGACCTCGAACTCGGCAGGCATGCCGACGTCCTGCCGGAACTGCGGGAGTTGACCGCCACGCATCCCCTGCGGGAACGGTTCTGGGCCCAGCGTGTCCTCGCCCTGTACCGCGCCGGACGGCAGGCCGACGCGCTGGCCGCCTACCGGGAGGTCAGCCGCCTGCTCGCTGACGGGCTCGGCATCGACCCCGGCGCGGAACTGCGTGAGCTGCACCAGCGGATCCTCGCCGCCGATCCGGGCCTCACCACCCGGGCCGAACCGGTCGACCGCCGCCACGGGAACCTGCCCAGCGAGCTGACGACGTTCGTCGGCAGGCAACGCGAGCTGGCGAGGGCGCGCCAGCTGCTGGACGACGGCAGGCTGGTCACGCTCACCGGCCCGGGTGGTGTCGGCAAGACGACGCTCGCGCTGCGCGTCGCCCGGCAACTCGCCGGCACGACACCCGACGGCGTCCGCCTCGTCGACTTGTCCACTGTGGACGAGCCAGGGCCGCTGACCCGCACGGTCGCCGAGGCACTCGGCACCTGCGACCGGTCCGGCGACGTCGACCTGCTCATCGAGCACCTGACCGGCAGGCGGCTGCTGCTGGTGCTGGACAACTGCGAGCACGTGCTGCCCCCCGTCACCGCGCTGGTGCTGCGCCTGCTGCGGGCCACACCCGGACTGCGGGTGCTCGCCACCAGCAGGCAGCGGCTGGGCCTGCCGGGCGAACAGGTCCTGCGGGTGCCGCCGCTGCCCGAGGACGAGGCCGTCCGGCTGCTCTCGCTGCGGGGCGCCGCCGCGACCGGGGACTTCCAGCTGACCGAACGGTCCAGGGACACCGCGGCGCGGCTGTGCCAGGCACTCGACGGCATCCCGCTGGCCATCGAGCTGGCGGCCGTCCAGCTGACCGCGTTGTCGCTGGACGACATCCTCGGCAGGCTGGACGACCGCTTCCACCTGCTGACCGGGTACGACCTGCCGGCGGGGCCGAGCCACCACCGCACCCTGCGGCACGTCGTCGACTGGAGCCACGAGCTGTGCTCGCCCTCCGAGCAGCTGTTGTGGGCGCGGCTGTCGGTGCTGGCCGGCTTCGACCTGGCCGCGGCCGAACGGATCTGCGCCGACGCCGAACTGCCCGCGGGCGCGGTCACCGCACACCTGGTCAACCTGGTGAACAAGTCGATCGTCGTCGCCGACACCCGTGACGGCCCTGCCCGTTACCGCATGCTGGAGACGATCCGCGAGTACGGCACGCAGCGGCTCGCCGAGCAGGGCCGCGCCGCCGAGTTCCGGCGCAGGCACCGCGAGTACTTCCACCGGATGGCCGCGACGGCGGTCTCGGAGAACCTGGGCAGCTCGCGGGAGGTCGAGTGGCAGGCCCGGCTCGAGCGTGAGCTGCCGAATCTGCGGCTGGCGATGGAGATCGGCGAGGACGAGCCACCGGCGCAGGCGCTGGCCGCGCTGGAGATCGCCACCAACATCACGCGTTGCTGTTTCTACAGCGGCAACATGAACGAGGGCAGGCACTGGCTGGCACACGCGCTGGCCTGCGGCCCGGTGCTGCCGCCGCGGCCGCGGGCCGAGGCGCTGGCGCTGCAGGCGTACCTGGCGACGATGCAGGGGGACCAGGACGAGGCCGAGGCCCTGCTGGCGCAGGCAACCGAGCTGGCCGGAGCGGAGGCCGGGGCGACCCTGCTGTTCGGACAGGGCGTCTACGCGTTGTGCGCGCACGCCGACCCGGCCTCGCTCGGCCTGCTGACCCGGGCGCGGGAAGGGTTCACCGCGAACGACGCCCCCGGCGACGCCCACATGGCCCTGATCTTCGAGACGATCGCCGCGGTGTTCCTCGGCGACCGGGATACGGCCGAACGGGCCACCGCCGTGTGCCTGGCCGAGGCCGAGGCGCGTCAGGCCGCGTGGGCGCGGTCCTGGGGCCGCTGGTGTGTCGGGCTGTCGCACATCTGGCACGGCAACCCGGCCGACGCGGAACCGTTGCTGCGCAAGGGCTTGGTCGAGCAGCGCGACATCGGCGACCGCTGGGGGCCCGCGTGGGGCCTTTCGGCACTGGCCTGGGCGGCCGCCGCGACCGGCCGGCCCGAACGGGCCGCCCGGCTGCTCGGCGCGGCCCAGCGGCTGCGGGAGCGCGCCGGGGTCCGGTTGATCGGCCTGTTCCGCGAAGCGCACGTCACCACCGAGCGGCAACTGTCCGGCGCACTGGGCCGGGACGCCTACCTGGCCGCGTTCCGCGAGGGCCTGGACGCCGAGGACGGCATCTCCCTGGCCCTGTAGCCCGAAAGTCCCCCAATGCCACATTGGGGGACTTCACCCGGCGGCGCGAACGGCCCGTTCGCCCAGGGCTCGCAGGTGCTCCACGAGTTCGGGCGGCTCGTGCACCTCGAACTCGCAACCGAGGCCGAGCAGCCGGAACGCCAGCCAGTCCAGGGTGTCGGTCTGCCCGTCGAGGCGGCAGGAGCCCTCGTCGACCGGCTCCAGTTCACCGGCGAAATCGCCAAGCCTGCCCCGTACCTCCCCGATCGGTGCGTGCAGCGTCGCCACCGCGCGGTAGGTCGGCGCCGACGAGTAGAGCGTGCTCTCGACGTACTCCGTGGGTGGCGCGGGCAGCTCTCGCGGCGGCATCCGGCCGCCGGTGGCCAGCGGGTCGGTGATCCGGTCCACCCGGAAGATCCGCCAGTCGTCCCGTTCGCGGTCGAAGGCGACCAGATACCAGCGACGCCCCATCGCCACCAGGTGGTGCGGCTCGGCCAGCCGCCTGCTCGGCGCACCGGCGAAGCCGCGATAGCCGAACCGGACCGTCTCGCGGTTGCCGATCGCGCCGGCCAGGGTGGTCAGCACGGCTGGGTCCACCGCCGGGCCGGCCGACGGCGTCGCCGACGTCGCCCGGCTCAACGTCGTCACCCGGTACCGCAGCCGCGAGGGCAGGACCTGCTCGAGTTTGGCCAGTGCCCGGACCGAGGCCTCGTCGATCCCGGCGACCGCCTGCCCCGCCGCCGCCCGGAGCCCGACGGCCACCGCGACCGCCTCCTCGTCGTCGAGCAGCAGTGGTGGCATCGCCGCACCGGCGACCAGCCGGTAACCGCCCTCGGCTCCCATCGTCGCCTCGACCGGGTAACCGAGCCCGCGCAACCGGTCGACGTCCCTGCGCACGGTCCGCCTGCTGACCTCCAGCCGCCGGGCCAGCTCCGCGCCGGACCACTCCCTCGGCGTCTGCAGCAGCGACAGCAGGGTCAGCAGGCGTGCCGGAGTGTCGGTGCTCATGCCGGAAAGAATGCCAGCCAAGTAGGTCATGATCTGTCCTACTGGGTCCGTACGGTCGCCTCGACATCGAATCGAGGAGGACCCATGAGCCAGCACCCCACCGCCGTTCCCGCCGGCTACAACACCGTCTCGCCGTGGATCATCAACGCCGACACCGCGGGCGTGCTCGACTTCATGACCACGGTCTTCGGCGCCGAGGAACTGGGCAGGATGGTCGGCGAGGACGGCACGATCGGACACGCCGAGGCCCGCATCGGCGAGTCGGTCGTGCTGCTGTTCGACTCCCGGCCGGACTGGCCGGCCACGCCGGCCTTCCTGCGGATCTACGTCGAGGACGGGGACGCCGTGCTGGACCGCGCCACCGCGGCGGGTGCCACGGTGGTCACCGAGCTGACCGAGCTGTTCTGGGGCGACCGGGTCGGCCGCGTCCGCGACCCGTTCGGCAACCTCTGGTGGATCCAGCAGCGGGTCGCCGACCTGACGCCGGAACAGATCGAGCAGCGGATGACCGAGCCGCGGTTCGTCGAGGCGATGGCGTACGTCACGAGTTCGGAACTGGTATTGAACTGACCGTTCCAATATGGTGAGGGTCATGCCCCGCCCGAGGAAGTTCGACGAGGAGAGCGCGGTGGCGGCCGCCATGGCCGCCTTCCGCGCCACCGGCTACGAGTCCACGAGCACCGAGGACCTGTGCACGGCGACGGGGCTCGGGCGCAGCAGTATCTACAACACCTTCGCCAGCAAGCACGACCTGTTCACGCGCTCACTCGCGCACTACATCGACACGGTCACCACGCGCCAGATCGCCATGCTGGAGAGCGAGGCCCCGGCGAGGGAGAAGGTCTGGGCCCTGCTCGACGAGGTGGTCGCCGACGAGACCGGCGACCGCCTCGGCTGCCTGGTCGTCAACACGAGCATCGAGCTGGCACCGCGCGACCCGGTCGTGGCCGAACTGCTGCGCAAGGACTACGAACGGCGCATCGGCGCCATGACCCAGCTGTTCCGCCGGGCGCAGCGGGACGGCGAGATCGCGCCGGACCGTGACCCCGAGGCGCTGGCCCACTTCCTGTCGGCGTCGATCAGCGGCATTCGCGTCGCGGCGCGGACCGGTGCGGGCCGGGGCGCTCTGAAGGACATCGCCGCCACCGCACTGGCAGCCCTCTGACCTGCTGAGACGTCAACGTGGACGTCATGCTGCGCAAGTTTTGGACTGAACGATACAAAAGGAGCCACGCATGCCACTCGCCGTCTACCTGCTGGGACTGGCGATCTTCGTCCAGGGCACCTCGGAGTTCATGCTGTCCGGCCTGCTCCCGGACATCGCCGCCGACCTGGGCGTCACCATCCCGGAGGCGGGTCTGCTGACGTCGGCGTTCGCGCTGGGCATGGTGATCGGCGGGCCGCCGCTGGCGGTGGCCACGCTACGGTGGTCCCGGCGCAGGGCCCTGGTCTGGTTCCTCGCGGTGTTCGCGGCCGTGCACGTCGTCGGCGCGCTGACCACCAGCTACGAGCTGCTGCTGGTCACCCGCGTGGTCAGCGCCGTGGCCAACGCCGGGTTCTGGGCGGTCGCCGCCGCGACGGCCATCGGCATGGTGGCGCCGGACGCGAAGGCCAGGGCCATGTCGGTCGTCGTCGGCGGAATCACCGTCGCCTGCGTGGCCGGTGTGCCCGGCGGCGCGGTGCTCGGCCAGCTGTGGGGCTGGCGCTCGGCGTTCTGGGCCGTCGCCGTGCTCTCCGTGCTGACCCTCGCCTTCCTCGTGCGGGTGCCCGCGGGCAGGGGGCAGGCCGCCACCGGGCTACGGGGCGAACTGCGCGTACTGGCCAACCGGCGCCTGTGGGTCGCCTTCGCGACGATCGCACTGGCCGAGGCCGCGATGTTCGGCGTGTTCACCTACCTGGCACCGCTGGCCACCGGCACTGCCGGGTTGCCGGCGAGCTGGGTCCCCGGCCTGCTGGTGCTCTTCGGCGCGGGCTCGGTGCTGGGCATCACCGTCGGCGGGCGGATCGCCGACGCCCGGCCGTACCAGACCCTGTTCGCCGGCCTGACCGCGCTCACGCTGGCGTGCGCCGCGCTGGCCGTCCTCGCCGACAGCGGCCCCGCACTGATCGCGCTGGTGTTCCTGATCGGGCTGCTCGGGTTCGGGATCAACCCGGCGATGAGCTCGCGGGCGTTCTACCTCGGCGCCGCCGCACCGACCCTGGTCGGCGCGAGCGTCACCTCGGCGTTCAACGTCGGCAACATGCTCGGCCCATGGCTCGGCGGGGTCACGATCGGCGCCGGGCTCGGCTTCGGCTCGGTGGCCTGGATCGGCGCGGCGCTGGCCGCGGCGGCGATCGCCACGGTCGCGCTCGCGCTGACCCTGCGTGGCCGTCAGCCCGTGCCGGCCCAGGCGCGGGCATAGCGGTCGGTGGCCGCGACGATCTGCTCCCCCATGCCCGTCGAGCGCGAGGTGTGCCCGCCGGTTTCCACGATCACCAGCTCACCGTCGGGCCAGACCTTCGACATCTCCCACGCGGTACGCAGCGGGCCGCCCAGGTCGAACCGGCCGTGGACCATGACCCCGGGGATCCCGGCCAGCTTGCCGGCCTCGCGCTGGAGGACGCCGTCGTCGAGGAAGCCGTTGTTGGCGAAGTAGTGGGCGCAGATGCGGACGAGGCCGTACCGCAATTCGGGGTCGGTCCAGAACGGGCTCGGTTCGCCACCCTCCAGCGAGGTGACGGCCAGTTCCCAGTCCGCCCAGTCCTTCGCGGCCTTCTCCCGGACGGCCGGGTCGGGGTCGTTCAGCAGGCGGTTGTAGACCGGGACCAGGTTGCCGTCGCGCTCGTCCTCCGGCACGCCGTCGCGGAACCGTTCCCATTCCTGTGGGAAGATCGCGCCGACACCGTGGTAGAGCCAGTCGATCTCCGACGGGCGGGTGTTGGTGATCGCGGACAGGACGATCTCGCTGACCGACTCCGGGTGCGCCTCGGCGTAGGCGAACGTCAGCGTCGCGCCCCACGAGCCGCCGAACACCAGCCACCTGTCGATGCCGAGGTGGCGGCGCAGCAGTTCCATGTCGGCGATCAGGTGCCGCGTGGTGTTGGTGGACAGGTCGGTCGCCGGATCACTGGCCCGCGGGGTGCTGCGGCCGCAGTTGCGCTGGTCGAACAGCACCACCCGGTAGACGGCGGGGTCGAAGTACTGCCGCATGCCCGGGGTGCAGCCGGTACCCGGCCCGCCGTGGACGACCACCGCCGGCTTGCCGCCGGGATTGCCGACGACCTCCCAGTAGACGTGGTTGCCGTCCCCGACGTCCAGCATGCCCCGGTCGTGCGGTTCGGTGATCGGATAGAGCTCGGCCATGGCACTTCCTCCCAGTTGCAACAGTGCTGTTATATTAGCCCCATGACGGTCTACCCTGTCGGCCCGGGCCTGGGCACCCGGATGCGCCACCTGCTCGAGGTCATGGACGGTGACATCGCCAAGACCTATCCACACCTGGGGATAACCGACTACCGGCCGCGGTTCACCCCGGTGGTGCGGGCACTGGTCACGCTCGGCCCGAGTTCGATCAAGGACCTGGCGAAGGCCGTCGCGGTGACCCACTCGGCGGCCAGCCAGACCGTCGGCCAGATGGCCAAGTCCGGCCTGGTGACACTGGAGCCGGGTACCGACGCCCGGCAGCGCATCGTCCACCTCACCGACCGGGCACGTGACCTGCTGCCGCTGCTGGACCGCGAATGGGACGCGACCGAGGCGGCGCTGCGCGATCTGGAGGCCGAACTGCCGTTCTCCCTCACCGAGCTGGTGCGGGCGACATTGGACGCGCTGGAGCGCCGGCCGATGGCCGACCGGATCCTCGCCCAGCTACGCGCTCAGGAAACCTGAGCCACCAGCTCGGCCGCGGTGCAGAGGCAGCCGCCGTCGACGGTCGTGCAGTCGATGACCAGGGTGTGCCACACCGGCGTCAGATCGGTGCAGCCGTCGTCGGTGCACTCGGTCACGCCGTCCAGGTGAACCACCAAGGTGCCCGTGCAGTGCATATGGCCCTCTCTTCGTTCGGGCGTCGGCCGGGCTGGCTTTAGCCCGGCGCGAATCGTGCACCGTTCCTTGGTACCACCGCACACCGACAGCACAACCACCGGCGCCCCGCGTGTCGGCCGTCAGGCGCTCTTCGACTTCTTGGTGGCGGACTTGTCCTTGGCCGCGGCCGGCTTGCGGCTCTTCTTGGCGGCCGACACGCTGGCCTTCAGGGCACCCATCAGGTCGACGACCTCGGCGTTGTCCTCCGGCTGGGCGACGGTGGTCGTCTCCCTGCCCTTGACCTTGTCCTCGATCAGCGACTCCAGCGCCTCGCGGTAGCTGTCCTCGTACTTCTCCGGTTCGAACACCGGCTCGGACAGCGAGTCGATCAGCGTGCCCGCCATGGTCAGCTCCTGTGGCCTGACCTGCGGTTGTTCCTCCTCGAGGAACTTGAAGTCCGGCCTGCGTACCTCGTCCGGCCACAGGATGGTGGTCATCACCAGCACGTCGTTGAGAACCCGCAGGACCGCCATCGACTCCCGCTGCCGCAGCGCCACCTTGGCGACGGCGACCTGTCCCGACTTGTGCAGCGCGTCGCGCAGCAGGACGTACGGCGTGACCGCGGCCTTCTCCGGTTCGAGGTAGTAGGTCCGGTCGAAGTAGATCGGGTCGATCGACTCCAGCGGGACGAATTCCAGCACGTCGATGCTCTTCGACGTGGCCAGCGGCAGCGTCGCCATGTCCTCGTCGGTGAGCACGACCATCTCACCGTCGGACAGTTCGTACCCCTTCGCGATGTCGCTGTAGGGCACCTCTTCCCCGTCGATGGTGCAGAACCGCTTGTACTGGATCCGCCCACCGTCGGTGACGTGCACCTGCCGCAACGACACGTTCTTGTTCTCGGTGGCCGTGTACAGATGGATCGGAATGGTCACCAACCCGAACGACACGGCGCCCTTCCACATCGACCGCATCCGCTTTTCGACCTCCCACACCGGCGATTCCCCGACCGTACGCGCTGAAAGGTACCTCGGGAAATACCCCGACCAGGACAGATACACCGTTTCTTGATCCAGGACGGTCAGGGCCGGGGCACGGCGATGCCGCCGTAGCGGTCCCACCCCTGGGAGATGCGCGTGTGGTAGGTGCCGGCCTGGGCGGCGTCGACCACCCAGTTCCACTCGCCGCTCGCCGCCGGGTCCGGGTAGGACCGGATCCGCGCGGCCAGTTCCTTCGCCGCGTCCAGGCCGGACCAGATCGTCCGCCGCAGCTCGGCGGTCTGGTGCTCGGGACCGCGGACGTAGACGCGGTAGCCGTAGTAGGCCTTGGTGACCGCGTGGTGCAGCCGGGCGGTGAGCACCGTGCGCTCGAAGTAGGCCCGCAGCTGCCGGAAGTGCTCCGGCGCCAGCATGCGCTCGGCGGCGACGATGTCGGCCAGCGACTCCTCGGCCAGCCGGATGCCGTGTTCCTTCTCCGCGACGAGGTACCCGAGGTAGGTCAGGTCCATCTTGTTCCGCGGGGTAACCCAGCCGTTGTCCAGCACGTGCGGTGCCTCACGGCGCAGGACGCCGTCCGTCTTGCAGGAAACCGGCGCGATCGTGTCGACAATGTCCTTCCAGTAGTGAAACCGGCGATTCACACCGTGACCCACCGTCACTTCGGGTGGGTCGATCCATTTCCCGCTGACACTGCGGTGGTAACTGGAGCAGTACGGCTCGTAGTCCAGCTTGGAGTGGTTGGCGTTGTTGGTGCCCAGGCTGTACAGGACCGAGAGGACGATCTCGCGCGACCGCGACAGCGCCCTGCCGACCCTGGCGGCCGCGGGCCGTCCGTACTCCTTCGCGGCGAACTCCCGGTAGATCTGCCAGGTCTGCACGGACGGGTCGGCGTCCGCCCTGGCCAGGCCGTACAGGTTGATCTCGGTCGGCGTACCGACGATGCGTGACTCGCGGTACCGGTCGGTGCGCGCGACGTAGCCGATGACGTTGGGCAGTGTGCGGTAGTAGCGCATGCGGTCCACATGCGACTCCGGCATCGCGTTGGCGATCTTGCCCTGGCCGTTGTACTCGCCCGCGGTGTCGTACTCGATCAGCGTGGGCCTGCCGATCCTGGCGACGGTCGTGTCGTTGGGGTGGGTGAGGAAGAAGTCGTGCGGCACCTCCTTGGCCATCACCCTGACCTGGCGGTTGGTCACCAGGTCGATCGCGCCGATGGTGCGGGCCATCTCCGCCGGGTAGTAGCCGAACGTCCGCAGGTAGAGGTTGAGCCCGCGTTCCTCCACGACGACGTCGGCGACCTGGTCGACGAGGTAGGCGAGCTTCTGCTCGGCTGTGCGCAGCCTGGTCGAGTGCTGGTTCTCCACCCGGGCACCGGTCTCGATGAACGTGAGTGTCAGGCCGTCGATGTCCGGGACCAGGTCGAGCATCGTGCGGTAGTCCTGCCGGAACCACTCCCAGAACGCGGGGTTGTCCAGGTCGATCGTGCCGCCAGGCCCGGTGCGGAAGCGCTCGGGGTAGTAGGACAGGCCGTACAGCGAGTGATCCCAGACCACGACCTCGGCCACGCCCGAGCGATGCGCGAGGCCGGTGAGCCGGTTGACCTGGGCCCGCCGCGCCGGTTCCTTGACCTCTCGCAGGTCGTGGACGATGTCGTGACTGAGCTGCAGGTGGTTGATCCGGTGCTCGGCCGTCGCGGCGATGACCTCGCCGGCACCCGCCTCGCTGTCGGAGAGCAGGGTCCAGCCGCGGACCCGCGATCCCGGCCCGTCCGGCGCCGCGACGGCGGCCGTCGACGACGCCAGCAGCAGCAACCCGGCCAGAACCGCGAGTACACGCCTCATCATGGCGAGATATGATATATCAGACTCCTCGCTGAACGGTGGGCCGAACGGATGAACGCTGGCGCGTGGTGTAACGGCACGCGCACGGGCCGCGACCGCATCGGGTGGGAGGGCACACGATGGGGCGCGCGCGGTCGACCGAGGTCGAGTACGCCGAACTGCCGCCGGCACGACCTGCCCGCTGGTGCGTGCTGGCCGCGGCGTTCACGATCCTGACGTTCGCCCTGCTGGTCCTTCCCTACGTCGTGGCGTTTCCCGCGCGGGCACCCGCCGGCGCGATCACGCTCAGCGTGGTGTTCAGCGTCGCGGTCGTGGCCTGCGTGGTGCTCGCGTTGTACGGCGTCGGCCGGGCCCGGCTGGAACGCGCCGCGCTGAACGCGAACCGGCTCGACGTCGCCGAGTTCACCTACACCCACGAGGACATCGATGTCGGCGAGACGGCCGCCGAGCTGACCGCGCGGTTCAAGCGCAAGCTGACCGAGTCGAAGCTGTACACCCCGGCCGCGGTGCCCGGTGTCGCGGGCTCGTACGACTTCATCCGCATCGTCGAGGGCGCGGGCGAGGGCACGCAGGGCTGGTGGCAGGCGGCGACGCGGCTGGTCACGCTGGTCCGGCCGCCACCGGCGTTCCGGGTCGTCGGCACCATCCACCAGGGTCCGGGCCGGACGCACACGCTCGTCGTCGAGTTGTTCCGCCAGCCCGGCTTCGCGGCGAGCCCGGTCATCCTGACCGGGGACGACCTGCCGGACCTGCTCGGCCGCGCCGCCAACGCCATTGCCGCGCGGGTCATGCCACGCAGCAAGCACTGCCGCAGCGTGCAGTGGGCGGCCTGGCAGGACGCGCGGGTGCCCGACGAGCTGTTCGACGCCTACGAACGGGCCAACCAGCTCAGCGGCCAGCGCCGCTACGACGAGGCGCTGGCCGAGTACCACCGTGCCCTCGCCCACGATCCGTCCAATGTGTACATCCGGCTGGAGATCGGCAACCTCCAGGAACGGCTGGAGATGCACCTCGACGCGCTGGTCACCTACGACGACGTCGTGACGCTGTGCAGCAGGCACAATCCGAAGCTCGCGGCGTGGTGGAACACGCAGGCGTCCGGCGACGTGCCGCAGGGCGAGCTTGCGGCCGCCCTGCTGCTGGCCCGCTACCGGCACGCGCTGGTGCTGGCCCGTGGTGACTGGATCGCGCACGAGTGGTGGGAACCGGAGGAACTGGAGCACCAGGCGTGGAACGCCAGGGAGGCGCGCCGGGTCCGGCTGCGGGAGATCATCCGGCAGCGGTTCACCCGCTACTCCGGCATCGACGGCATTCCCGACCCCGGCGACCTGCTGAAACCACGCGACCGGCTGGACGCTGACAACGCCGTCCAGCTGCGGGCGTACCTGTGCCTGCTGGCGCAGTACGAGATGGAACGGCTCATCCACGACTACCAGCCGGCCCGCAAGATCCGCTGGCGTACCGCCAGGACGCTGGCCGAGTTGCTGTCCCCCGGCACGTTGCGGCTCGGCCTGCTGTCGGTGCTGCTGCGCAGGGCGATGGCCGAGTTCGAGATGCGGCAGAAGCTCGACCAGCCGTTGCGGCCGCTCAACGGGCCGCCGGGTACCGGACCGCTCTACGCCGCCGCGTCGTGGCCGCCGGACGCGGGCAAGCTCACCGCTGCCGTGCGAACTGGGATGGGCAGAACATCCGGATGGCACGAGCATTACAACGCCGCCTGTGTCTACGCCATCGCGTTGCTGCCCACCGGCCTGCGGGCGCGCACGCGCACCGGGTCGGCCGGGGTCCGGGACCCGGAGACGTTCGCCCGGCTGGCGGTCGAGGAGCTGGAGAAGGCCGCCGCGAACGCCCACAGTGGACGGCTGGGCCGGCGCCGCCCGTGGGTCATGGTCGAGGACCCGGACCTGTCCGCGTTGCGTGGGCACGCGCGGTGGCGTGACTTCGAGATGGTGACGTTCGCGCCGGAACGCCCCGCGCCGGTCCGTCCGCACCGGGTCCACATCTGGGAGCTGGTCTGCTACTGCACGGCGCTGGTCGCCGAGTCCGCGCGGCAGCACGAACGGTGCTGGCGGCTGCGTGACGCCGGCCCACCGGCGGGCTCGGGTCAGCTGGCGGACTGGCAGGCCGCGGAAACCGCCGCGTGGGAGGCGATCTCCGCGCTGGCGACCAGCCACCAGGACTGGCTCACCCGGTACGCCGCGCTCACCGCGCTGTGCGACACCGCCCGCGAACGGGGCGCGCCCGTGCCGGAAGTGCGGTTCCCGCCGTACAGCGAGCGCGAGCTGTTCACGCGATACGCCGCCCTCAGCGGTGACACGGCGGCCGCCGAGGAGTGGAAGAAGGATCCGGCGCCGCGGCGGGTTGACGAGGCGACCGCGGACTACATCTCCCGGTGTGACGAGCGGATGCGGCTACTCGCCGAGGCACTGCGCGACCGCGGGCTGCCCGACCAGCACGGCGAGGACTTCGCCCACGTCGCCCACCGCTGGGCCAGGCTCGCCGAGTGGTTCCGCGACACCCCGGGCGCGGCCCCGGTGAAGCGCCGCCGCGAGGCGTTCACGGCGACGCTGTCCGGCGCCTGATGCCGTGAAGGGCGCCTTGGTGCCAGGGAGTCCGGTGCCGGGCGCGAACGAGGGAGCTTTACTAGTGTCCCGAGTCGGGACCTTCCGGCCCCGGCGGTCGCGGCCTCACCAGTCACATTCGGCCCAGCAGCCTCCCCCGATGCCACATTCGGGGCACAGCGCCCGGACCTTGCCGGAGCCTGGCGTGTCTCATGCCGTGCTACGCGGGCTACGCGGGCTACGCGGGGACGGTCCACTTCTGGTTGGACGCGCCGGTGCAGTCCCAGATCTGGAGTCGCGCGCCGTTGGCGCTGTTGTTGCCGGTCACGTCGAGACATCGTCCGGACGCCGGATTGACCAGGTCACGGCCCGCCGTCGGGGTCCACTGCTGCGCACCGCCGCCGTGACATTCCCAGAGCTGCAGCTTCGCGCCGTTGACGGTCGACGCTCCCGTGACGTCCAGGCACAACCCCAGTGCCCGCAGTGTCCCGTCGCCGGCACGGGTCCACCGCTGCGCGGTCGTCCCGTTGCAGTCCCACAGCTGCACGGCTGTCCCGTTCGCGGCCTGTGCGCCCGCGACGTCCATGCACTTGCCCGCCAGCCCGGTGACGGTACCCACCGGGCCGAGTGAGCCCTGGGTACCGCTCCAGGTGAAGGTCGCCGACGTCCGAGCGGGCAGGTCGTAGGTGAACGACTGGTTGCCCCAGTTCACCCGGACGTTCTGCTGCGTGCCACTGGTGTTGTACGCGATCAGCGCCTTGGAGCCGTCCGGGTTGCGCCACGCGACGTTGCGCACGGCCGCGTTGTCGTTGCTACCGATACGCACGGCCCCGGGCTTCACGAACTTCGTCAGGTGGCCCATCGTGTAGTACTCGATGGTGTAATCGACCCTGCCGTGGTTCGGCCCTCCGTTGTGGACGGTTATCAGGCCCGTGCAGATACCGCAGCCTCCGTTGTGCGGCCCCTGGTTCTGGTCCACGGCCAGGCTCCACTTGACGTGGCTGCGGCCCCAGTTGCGGGTGTAGTCGATGGTGTTGTTCATGTCCTCCAGGTGCTGATCGGCGATCCAGTTGCCACCCGAGTGCTCGGTGTCGTAGGTGTTGAGCCCGGGGAACTCGTTGTGCGCCTGGGTCTGCGTGGCGACGTCGCCGCCGTAGCCGTGCCACGCGATGCCGCCGAACAGCGGATCGTCGCGGATCGCCGGGTCCTGCAGCTGCGGACGGGCCCAGGTGGCGTAGCCGTCCCAGTTCCAGTCGTTGATCAGGGTCTTGGTCGTGATACCGGCGGCGCGGAACGCCGGCCACAGCGCGTTCTTCGTGAAGTACATGAGGCCCTCGGTGTTCCAGTGCATCGACGGGTAACCCGCGCAGCAGGTCGGCTCGTTCTGTGGTGACACGTAGTCGATGCGCACACCCCGGGCCTGGTACTCCTGGATGTACTTCGCGAAGTACTGACCGTAGGCGCCGTAGTACTGGGCCTGCAGCCAGCCCTGGTGCATGTGGTTGTTGTCCTTCATCCACGCCGGCGCGCTCCACGGCGAGGCCATCACCTTCAGCGGCGGGTTGAGTTCCCTGGCCCGCTTGGTCAGCGGCAGCACGTCGGCGAGGTCGTGACCGATGTCGAAATCGTTGACGTCGCAGCATGTGTTGTCGAACGAGTAGTCGAACCGGGCGAGGTCGGACGCGCCCATCGGGTTACGCAGGAACGACAGGCCGATGCCGGTGTTCGGGTCGAACAGCTTGCGCATCGTGTCCTCGCGGGTCGCGGGCGAGAGCGCGCCGCTGGAGTTCATCAGCCATGCCGCGGTGTCGGTGAACGACGCGCCGCCGCCCTCGAACTGCTGGTAGGTGACGGTTTCGTCGACGGTGATGGTCTGGCCACCCGTGCCGGTCCCGGGAGTGAACCGGACCTGCGGCTGCGGCTGGAGGCCGCGGGTCACCACCCTGCCGCGGGAGTCGGAGGTGGTGGTGAGCCAGCTACTGACGACCTCGCCGGCTGCCTGCGCCGGCAGGGTGACCAGACCGCCCGCGGCCAGCACGGCCACGAGCACGATCGACAGGCGTCCACGAAATGGGGACACGGCGGTACCTCCTCGTCCGTCGTCGCACAGGAGGGTTCGCCGCCCGCCGGTCGTTGGCGAAACCATTTTGTTTTCAGCTAGAACAAATTAGCAGCAGGCTACGGGGGAGGCAATAGAGCTGACCGCACCCCCGAATCGGCGGCCGGCTGCGTGGTGCCTGCCGGGCGGCGTTCCTAGCGTCGGACCATGGTCAGAACCCGGATCGTCGCCGCCATCGCGCTCACCGCGTCCCTGCTCACCGCAGCCCCGGCCGTCGCCACCGGCAGACCGGTCCAACCGCACCTCGACGCGCTCACCGCTGCTGGAATCAGCGGTGTACTCACGGAAGTAGACATCGGCGGACATCGTTACGCCGCGCGCAGCGGGGTGGCGACACGCGGGTCGGACCGGCCGGTCCCCTACGGTTCGCACTTCCGCATCGCCAGCGTCACCAAGACGTTCGTCGCCGTCGTGGTCCTGCAACTGGTCGCGGAGGGCAGGCTGGCGCTGTCGGACACCGTGGAACAGCACCTGCCCGGCCTGGTCGCGGGCAACGGCAACGACGGGTCCCGGATCTCCGTGCGACAGCTGCTGCAACACACCAGCGGGCTGTACGACTACAGCCACGACCTGCCACTGAACACCGAGCGCGAGTTCATGGCACACCGCTTCGACAGCTACACCGACCACCAGCTGGTCACCATGGCGATGAAGCACCGGCCGGAGTTCGAACCGGGAACGAGCTGGAACTACTCCAACACCAACTACGTGCTCGCCGGCCTGCTCATTCAGAAGCTCACCGGCCACAGCTGGCAGCACGCCGTCTCCGAGCGCATCCTGCGGCCGCTGCGGATGCACGACACGTTCGACCCCGGGTACTGGCCGGGCCTGCCGCGGCCGCACGCCACCGGTTACACGGTGTTCCCCGGCGGCGAGCCGGTCGACACCACGCGGATGCTGCCGCGCTGGAGCAGCGCAGCGGGCAGCATGATCAGCACGACCGGCGACGTGCTGACGTTCTGGAAGGCGCTGCTGGGCGGCAGGCTGCTGCCGCAGGCACAGCTGACCGAGATGCGCACGACCGTGCTCGCGGTGACCTGGCAGGAAACCGATCCCGGCGCGGAGTACGGCCTCGGCATCGGCAGTGACCCGCTGCCCTGCGGCGGCAAACGCTGGGGGCACGGCGGCGACATCCACGGGTTCGCCACCGAGGCGGCGTTCGCCGAGGACGGCGGCAAGGGTGTCGTGCTGTCCCAATCGACGCAGATCATCGGCAACACCGAGGTACGCGAGAAGGCCAAGGCGGTGCTGGAACACGTGCTGTGCTGAAGGTAGGCCGCGTTTCACAAGTCACGTTCGCGGTCTTCGCGCCCAGGCGGCCCCTGGACGGCACGGGCGGATGCGCCCGAGTACGGCCCAGTACGAGTGCGATCCGTGTCCACCTGGATCACGAAGCCCATCGAACAGACTTATGAAACACGGCCTAGCCCCAGCCGGTCACCAGACGGGCCAGCGCACCGGCGTCGGCCGGGACGCGGTCACCGCGCCAGGCGATGTGCAGGTCCGGGCGCAGCAACAGCAGGCCGTCGCCGTAGACCTCGGTGGCGTCGGCCGTCGCCGGATCGCAGACCCGGAACGGTGCGCCGAGCCTGGCGAAGGCCAGCGCCAGCGGGCCGGCGTCGGCGGCCCGCCCCGCGCCCGTGCGCAGCAAGGTGAAACCCCGGCCGATCAGGTCCTGCAGCGGACGCCCGTCGTCGAGCCACGTGTGTGGCAGGCGCGCGCCCGGACAGGTGGTCGGCGTGTAGTCGAAGCTGTCCGGGTCCGGCCCCTCATCGTCCTCATTGGACACAATGGGCGAGCCGAGGTAGCGGTAGCCCAGCTCGATCCCGTACAGGTCGTTGCTCAGCCGCTGCTTGCGGTCCGCCGTCGCCGCGAGCGCGCGGCGGGCCGCGTGGCCAGCCGGGGTGTCCTCGGTGATCTCAGGCCGCCACAGCTTCCGCCAGGCCCGCCTGCCCGCCGACGCCTTGCGGGAGGCGGCGATGTTGCGCACCGCGATGGGCCTTCGCTCCGCCTCGTAGGAGTCGAGCAGCCCCGGTCCGCCCCAGCCGTGCAGCGTGGCGGCCAGCTTCCAGGCCAGGTCGACGGCATCGGCGTGCCCGGTGTTCATGCCCAGCCCGCCGGTCGGGATCACCAGGTGCGCCGCGTCGCCTGCGAGCAGCACCCTGCCGTCGCGGAACCGGTCGGCGACCATCAGCCGCTGCCGCCATCCGCCGGTGTACAACGTCCGGTAGGACACCGGGAATCCGACGATCCGCTCGAACAGCCGGGGCATCTCGGCGTCGGACTCGACGGTGGCGTGCAGCGAGAAGTGCCGGGTGTCGTCCTGCACGATCAGGAACGTCGAGGTGTCGTCCGCGATGTGGTAATGCCTGCCCCTGCCGATCGGGATGCGGTCGAACAGCTCCGCGCTGGCGAACAACGCCTGCCGCATGCGCAGCAGCGAGTCGCCACGCAGTTCGATCCCCAGCCGGGTACGGACCGTGCTGGCCGCGCCGTCGCAACCGACCAGGTAGGCCGACCGGACCGTGCGCGTGCCCTCCACCGAGCGGATCTCCGCCGTCACCCCGGCGTCGTCCTGAGCGAAGTCCACCAGGTCGTGTCCGAACAGGACGGTCACGCCCGGCGTGCGCTCGGCTGCCTCGCGCAGCAGCGGTTCCAGCGTGTACTGGGAGATCAGCTGGTACGGCTCGGCAGGAACGCTGCCGTCGCGCACCTGCCGGTAGCGCACCCGCAGCTGGTTGACCGAGGGATACGGATGGTGCACCAGTGGCGGTCTGGTGAGGTTCTCCAGGCAGATGAACACGTCCATCGGCACGTCGCCGTCGAGCCCGGCCGCCCGGATCCGGTCCGCCAGCCCGAGCCGCCGGAAGTTCTCCATGGTCCGGGCGTTGCACCGTTCCATCTTCGGCAGCATGCCGGGGGCGGGCCGCCGGTCGACCAGCAGCACGGAGACACCCTGCTGCCCCAGCTCGATCGCGAGCGTCAGCCCCACCGGCCCGCCGCCGGCGATCACCACCTGGACGTCAGGCGCGGACACCGAGATCGGTCAGCCTGGTAACGTTGCCGTGGTAGATCGCGGCACGCTCGTCGTCGGTGAGGTCGAGGTCGGTCAGGTTCCGGATGGTGGCGCGGATGAAACCTGGCCCCTTCTCCGGGTCGTACGGGCTGTCCGAGGCGAACAACACGCGGTCAGCGCCGAAGAACCGGATCGACGTCCGCAACGCGTCCTCGGCTCCGAAACACGCGGTGTCGGCGTAGAACATCTTGAAATAGTCCAGCGGCCGCTTGGTCAGCGGGTACCCTTCGACGTCGGCCTTCTCGCTTTCCGGCGTCCGCGCGCCGAGCTGGTCCCAGCCCGGCCCGACCCGGCCGGCGAAGTGCGGGACCATCGCCCCGCCGTGGTGGATCAGGAACTTCAGTTCGGGCCAGCGTTCCAGCACACCGGAGAACACCATGCGGGCCATGAACGCGGACAGGTCGTATTCCCAGCCGAAGGTCCACCAGATCTCGAACCGCGACCGGCTCTCCGACGGGTAGTCCGGCCACGCGGCCGTCCGGTTGGGATGGACCTGGATCAGCTTGCCGCTGGCCGCCAGCCGCTCCCAGAACGGGTCGAACCGCGGTTCGTCCAGCGGATGGCCGTCGACATGGCTGTAGATCTGCACGCCCAGCGCACCCAGCTCACCGAACGCGTAGTCCACTTCGTCCAGTGCGCGGTCGACGTCGTTCAGCGACACCGCGGCACAGAACCCGGCGAACCGGTCGGGATGGTCCCGCACCAGCCCGGCGAGGCTCTCGTTGCCGAGCCTGGCGAACTCCGCACAGCGGCCGGGCGGGCCGAAGTCCTCCAGCGGCGGGGCCGCGACGTTGATGATCTGCCGGTAGTCGCCGAACTCGTCCATCTGCCGGAACCGGACGTCGAGGTCGACGAGCGCGGGGATGTTCCTGGTGCGGTTCTGCAGGTTGCGCAGGGCGGGGGCGTCGTCGATGGCGAAGAACCGGTCGGCGTAGGCCCGCGGGAGAAGGTGGCAGAACGCGTCGATCTTCACGTGGATCAATCCATTCCGCGGCGTTCTTATATCGTGCTAACGTGTTCGTCTATTGTGAAATCTGACCGTATGCGCGCCGCCCCGAAGAGGTCAAGATGACGCACCCGACCAGTCGAACCCCAGGTGTCACGCCCGTGCGCAAGACGCCCGGTGCGAACAGTTCGCGGAAGGTCCTCCAGCTGCTGCTCGGCTTCTCCGAGCAACGGGTGGACGCCAGTGTCGCCGAGCTCGCGAAACTGGTCGGCACGCCGATCGCCACCACCTACCGCTACGTCGCGCTGCTCAAGGAACTGCAGCTGCTGGAGGAGGGCAGGGCCGGCCGCTACCACCTGACGTCGCAGGTGATGCCGCTGGCCAGGGCCGCGCAGCTGGCGAACAACCTCGCCCGGCTGGCCCGGCCGTCGATGGAGGAGGCGGCGCAGGAGCTGCGTGAGACGGTCATGCTGTTCCAGCACTTCGGCGACGCGGCCGTGTGCTCCGAGCGCGTCGAGTGCGACCGCGCCATGCGCTTCACCTTCCAACCGGGACACACGCTCCCGCTCGGCGTCGGCGCCAGCGGCAAGATGGTGCTGGCCACGATGCCCGAGGCCGAGCGCGGCCGTTACCTGCCCGACGTCGTCGCCCGGCGCGGCGAGGGCATCCGCGAGGAGCTGCGCAAGGCCTACGCCAACCGCTACGCCGTGAGCTGGGGCGAGCTGGACGAGGGCGTCTGGGCCTGCTCGGTGCCGGTGCCGCTGAACGGCCAGCGCACCACGGTGCTGAGCCTGGCCGGCCCGGCCGCGCGGATCACCGACGACGCGAAGCGGCGGGCGATCACCGCGCTGCAGGGGTACGCCCGGAAGATCCACAACGCCGTCGCATCGTTCTCGCTGTAGTTCTTGACGGGCCGGGTGGGCCGGATTAGATTCCGGCATCTCCATACGCCCCAATGGAACGAGCGCAATGTATCGACGCTGGCGCATTTTCGCGTCCGTAGTGGTGCTGCTCGTCTCCGGCTGCGCGAGCGTCGTCGCCGATCCCGACGACAACGTCGTGACCATGACCATCGCCGCGCCGACGGTCACCGACTTCGACGACTACGTCGCCAAGGCGAAGGGCTTCTACGACGCGCGTGGCGTCACCGTGCGGCGGGTGCAGACCGGAACGGCCGCCCAGTCGGTCCAGCTGCTGGCCACCGGTGAGGCGGAGATCGGCCGCGGCCTGGCCAACGCCATCCAGGCCAGGGTGCGCACGAGCGGGCAGCTCGACTTCGTCAACGTCGCCGACCCGACCGTTCGCCCGCCCTACGTCATGACCAGCAAGGGCATCCGCGACTTCGCCGCGCTGACCGGGACCAGCCTCGGCATCACCTCGGTCACCGACCAGGGCACGATCGTCACGATGCAGATGCTGCAACGGCGCGGCGTCGACCCGGACGGCGTCCAGCTGCTGCCGACCGGCGGAACGGCGAGCAGGCTGGCGGCGATGAACGCGGGCGGTATCGCGTCGACGCTGCTGCTGCCGCCGGTCAGCTTCACCGCCGAGCAGCAGGGCGCGGTGCGGATGGGCTACCTTCCCGAGTTGCTCGGCGAGGGCTACCAGTTCTCCTTCACCGGCATCGTCGTCCGTGAGTCGTGGGCGAAGGCCAACCGCGACCGCCTGGTGCGTTACCTCGCCGCCAGGGACGACGCGTTGCGCTGGCTGAACGACCCGGCCAACGCCGCGGAGGCCACCGCCATCCTGGCCAGGGAGACCAAGATCTCGCCGGAGAAGGCGCGGCAGACCTACGAGCTGCTGTTCCGGTCCACAGTGGACGCGTTCGCGCCGCGGATCGGCGTCAGCCTGCCCGCCGGCGAGGGCGTGCTGAGCGGCCTGCGGCTGGCCGGGCTACTGCACGACAAGGATTCCAGGATCGAGGAGTTCGTCGACGACTCGTACGCGGCGGGCGCGCGGGAGGTGACCGGATGAGCCGAACCCGTTCCCGGGTGATCGGCGCGGGGTCGATCGTGGCCGGTGCCGGGCTGTGGGAGCTGGCCTCCCGCCTGCTGTTCGACCCGCTGTTCCTGCCGCCGCCCAGCGCGGTGTGGGGCCGCTTCCTCGAACTGCTCGCCGACGGCAGCCTGCTCGGCGACATGGCCGCGTCCGGCCAGGCCTACGGGCTCGGCCTGCTGGTCGCCGTCGTCGTCGGCGTGCTCGCCGGTGTCGCCATGGCCGCGTCGACGGTGGTGCGGGACATTCTCGACCCCTGGGTGTCCGCGCTCAACGCCACGCCGACCATCGCGCTGGCACCGTTGTTCATCCTGCTGCTCGGCCTCGGCATCGAGTCCAAAGTGGCCATCTGCGCGATCGTGATGCTGTTCCCGATCCTGCTCAACACCTACTACGGCTTCTCCACCACCGACCAGCAACTGGTCGAGGTCGCCAGAGCCTACGCCGCGACCCGGTGGCAGACCTACGTCAAGATCAAACTGCCGATGGCACTGCCGTCGCTGATCGCCGGGCTGCGGCTGGCCGCCGCGCACGGGCTCGTCGGCGTGGTGGTGTCCGAGCTGTTCGGCGCACGGGCCGGGATCGGGCTGCTGATCCAGAGTTCGGCGGAGACCTTCGACACCCGCGCGTTGTTCGTCGGCATCACCCTGCTCGGCATCGTCGGCGTCGCGGTGACCTACGCGTTGATCGCCGTGGAACGCCGCGTCGGACGCTGGCGGGTCGCGCAGCAGGAAGGTGGGTGAGCCGTGCCCGAGCTACGCATCGACCGGCTGAGCAAGACGTTCCAGCGCACCGAGGCACTGCGGGAGGTGAGCCTCGACGTCGCCGACGGCCAGTTCGTCAGCTTCGTCGGCGCGTCCGGGTGCGGGAAGAGCACGCTGCTGCGCCTGGTCGACGGGCTGATCCCGGCGTCGGAGGGTTCGGTGCTGCTGGGCGGCAGTCCGGTCACCGGTCCCGGCAACGACAGGGCCATGGTGTTCCAGGAGGACCGGCTGCTGCCGTGGCGCACGATCGAACGCAACGTGGTGCTGGGGCTGGAGTTCCAGGGACAGTCCAAACGGGACAGCCTGGCGCGGGCACGGGAGCTGTTGCAGCTGACCGGCATCGGGAAGTTCGGCTCGGCCTACCCGCACGAGCTGTCCGGCGGCATGCGGCAGCGGGCCAACATCGCCAGGGCACTGGCCGTCGACCCGGACGTGCTGCTGATGGACGAGCCGTTCGCCGCGCTGGACGGGCAGACCAGGGAGCTGATGCAGGCGGAGCTGGTCCGGATCTGGCAGGACAGCCGCAAGACGGTGCTGTTCGTGACCCACCAGGTCGACGAGGCGGTGTACCTGTCGGACCGGATCGTGGTGCTGACCGCGCGGCCGGGCAGGGTCAAGGCGGACATCGAGGTGGCGCTGCCCAGGCCGCGCACGCTGGCGACCAAGCGGTCGGCGGAGTTCGCCGGGTACGTCGAGCGGGTGTGGAGCCTGATCGAGGAGGAGGTCAGGGAGTCGATGGAGCGGGAAATGCGGGATGCGTGAGGCGCGGCTGAGGGAGCTGGTCTGGCAGGCGGGGCGCATCCTGGACCGGCTCGGGCTGGTCGACTACCTCGGCCACACCAGCGCGCGAATCCCCGGGACCGACCGCGTGATCGTCAAGCCGAAGCACTCGCCGAAGATCCGGGGCATGGCGTCGCTGCGACCGGACGACCTGGTGGTGGTCGACCTGGACGGCAACCTCGCCGACGGCGAGCACCGGCCGCCCGCTGAGGTGTTCATCCACACCGAGATCTACCGCGCCCGGCCGGACGTCACGGCGATCGTGCACACCCACCAGCCCGCGGCCACCACCGCCGGGGTGCTCGGCGTCCCGATCCTGCCGACGCTGCACGTGCCGGCGACGTTCGTCCCGGCCGATCCGCCGACGTGGCCGTGCCCGCTGCTGGTCGACAATCCCGCCCGGGGCAGGGAGCTGGCCGAGCACCTTGGTGATCAGCGGTTCTGTCACCTGCAGGGGCACGGCATCGTGAGCGTCGCGGGCGACGTGCGGGAGGCCGTCGTCGGCGCGGCGATGCTGGAGCAGCTCGCCGAGGTCGCCCTGCGGGCCGAGCAGACCGGCCGGACGCCGCGGGTGATCACCGACGCGGAGATCGCCGTGCTGCGTGGTCAGCTGGCGGGGGTCGACGGCCGCTGGGCCTACTACCTCGACCTCGCGAATTCGGCGATCTCCTCGTCGGTGTAGCCGAGTTCGGCCAGCACCTCCGCCGTGTGCTGCCCCAGCAGCGGCGGCGGTGACGTCGGGTGCGCGAGGGCGTCCGCCTTCACCGGGAAGCCGGTGCCGACGTAAGTTCCGACGCTGGGATGCGGCATGCGCACCACCTGATCCCGTTCCTGGGCCCAGCCGTCGGAGTACACCTCGTCGATCGTGTTGATCGGCCCGGCGGGGATGCTCGCCTCGTCGAAGATCGCCATCCACTCCGCGACCGTCCGCGTGCGCAGCACGTCGGCCAGCAGCGGGATCAGTTCCTCGCGGTGCCGTGCGCGCTGGGCGTTGGACACGAACCGCGGGTCCTCGGCGATGTCCAGTCCCAGCACGGCACAGAACCCACGCCACAGCTTCTCGCTGCCGACCGCGATGTTCAGCCAGCCGTCGGACGCCTCGAACGCCTGGTACGGAACGATGCTCGGGTGCGCGGACCCCATCCGCCGCGGCCGTGGCGTGTCGTAGAAGTGCGCGCCCGCCGCGTAGACGTGCCATGCCACCTGGGCGTCCATGAGGGACACGTCGAGGTACTGCCCGCGACCGGTGGTGTGCCGTGCCTGCAGGGCCGCCAGAACCGCGATGATGCCCCACGTCCCGGCGTTCAGGTCGGCGACCGGCAGCCCGACCTTGGCGGGCGCGCCGTCGGGCTCGCCGGTCAGGTCCATGACACCGCCCATGCCCTGCGCGATCAGGTCGTACCCGGGCCGGTCCCGGTACGGCCCAGTCTGCCCGAACCCGGTGATCGACAGGTGGATCAGCCGCGGATTCAGCTCGGACAGCGTCGCGTAGTCCAGCCCCCAGCGCTCCAGCGTGCCGGGGCGGAAGTTCTCGACCAGGACGTCGGCCCGCTCGGCGAGCCTGCGCACCGCGTCGCGGCCACGGTCGGACTTCAGGTCCAGCACGATGCCGCGCTTGTTCCGGTTGGCGGCGAGGAAGTACACCGCCTCGCCGGTCTCGCCGACGAACGGCGGCCCCCACGTGCGGGTGTCGTCGCCGTGCCCCGGCGGTTCCACCTTGATCACGTCGGCGCCCAGCTCGCCGAGGTACTGCGTGCAGTACGGCCCGGCCAGGATCCGCGACAGGTCGAGCACGCGGATGCCGTCCAGCGGCCTGGTCACCGCTGGATCGCCTTGACCTCGCAGAACTCCTCCAGCCCGAACGAGCCCAGCTCCCTGCCGTTGCCGGACTGCTTGTACCCGCCGAACGGCGCCAGCGGGTTGAACACCCCGCCGTTGACCTCGACCTGCCCGGCCCGGATCCGGCGCGCGACGGCCGTGGCGTGGGCGGTGTCGGCCGACCACACCGCCGCGGCCAGTCCGTAGCTGGTGTCGTTGGCGATGGCGACGGCCTCGTCCTCGGTGTCGTAGGTCAGCACCGACAGCACGGGACCGAAGATCTCCTCACGCGCGATCGTCATGTCCGGCGTGACGTCGGCGAACACGGTGGGACGCACGTAGAAACCGGTGTCGAAGCCCTCCGGCGGCAGTGAGCCGCCAGCCACCAGCGTGGCGCCCTCGGCGAGGCCCTTCTCGATGTACCCGCGAACGCGGTCGCGCTGCGCCGCCGACACCAGCGGGCCGATCCGGGTGGCCGGTTCCGCCGGATCGCCGACGGTGAACCGCGCGAGGCCTGCCGTCAGCAGCTCGACGGCCTCGTCCCGCCTGCCGCGGTGCACCAGCATCCGGGTCAGCGCGGTGCAGGTCTGGCCGCCGTTGAGGTAGGCGTTGCCGAGCCCCGCCTTCACCGCCGCCGCCAGGTCGGCGTCGGGCAGGATCACGTTGGGCGACTTGCCGCCCAGCTCCAGCGCGACCCGCTTGACCGTCGCAGCGGCGACGGCGGACACCCTCGACCCGGCCCTGCCGGACCCGGTGAACGACACCATGTCCACGTCCGGGTGCTCGGCGATCGCCTCCCCCACCACCGGGCCGGTGCCGCTGACCAGGTTGAACACACCCGCCGGCAGCCCGGCGTCGTGCACGATCTCGGCGAACAGGTACGCCGACAGCGGCGCCACCTCGCTCGGTTTGAGCACGACCGTGCACCCGGCGACCAGCGCCGGGGCCACCTTGGCGACGATCTGGTGCAGCGGATAGTTCCACGGCGTGATCGCGCCGACCACGCCGACCGGCTCCCGCACCACCAGCGAGTTGCCGACCTCGGTGTCCGCGAGGGCCGCCGCCATGGCGGCGCCGTCGGAGAAGCTCCTCGCCACGGTCACCGGCAACGCTGCCTGGACCAGCTCGGCGATCTTGGCCGGGGTTCCGACGTCCGCGGTGATCGTGCGGGCGATCTCCTCGCTCCGCTCGGACAGGCCGGCCGCGATGGCGGCGACGTAACCGCACCGCTTCTCGACCGGCGTCGCCGCCCAGCCGTCGAAAGCACGCCGCGCGGCGGCGACCGCTATGTCCACATCGGACTTCGCACCCGCGGGGACGGTGTCGATCACCTGCTCGGTGGCGGGGTTGACGACCTCGATGGTCTCCGGGGACGCCGACGCGGTCCAGCCACCGTCGATGTAGATACGCTCAGGCATTCTCTGGCTCCAGTGCTGTCCATACCGCGGCGGCGTCCTGCACGCCGACTCCGGTGCTGTTGTAGAACACGATGTCACGTTGCCCCGTCCGGCCCGGGCTTGTGCCGACGAGCACGTCACCCAGCTGCTCGATGCCGGATTCGGTGAGGATCCCGGCGGCGATGCCGTCGACGATCGGGCCGGCGTGCGCGCGGGCGGTCGGCAGGTGGTCGACGACGACCGTCGCGCGGCGCAGGGTGTCCAGCCCGACCTCGCTGCGGTGCGGTTCGAACGAGCCGACGCTGAGCACCGTGCAGCCGTCGGCCAGCCACGCCGACTCGACGACCGGGGTGGTGCTGACCGTGCACAGCGCCACCAGATCGGCGCCCTCGACGGCGTCGCGGGCACTGTCCACGGCGCTGACCTCGACGTCCAGTTCGGCCGCAAGCGTTTGCGCGGCAGCCCTTCTGGACTGCCCGGTCCGGCTGAACAGCCGCACCCTGCGCAGCGGCCGGACCGCTGCGATGGCCCGGACGTGCGCCACACCCTGCACACCGCAGCCGATGACGGCGAGGTCGCCGGAATCCGGTGTGGACAGCACGTCGACCGCGACGGCGCTGGCCGCAGACGTGCGGATGGTGGTCACCTCCGCGCCGTCCAGCACGGCGACCGGCACCCCGGTCTCCGCGTGCAGGGCGACGATCAGACCGTGGATGCTGGGCAGGCCCCGTCCGGCGTTGCCGGGGTTGAAGCTGACGAACTTGCACACCGGGCCGGTCTCGGCCGACACCCGCGCCGGGTAGGCCAGCGCGAGCGCGCCGTCGGCGCCGGGGACCAGGCTTTTCGGCGGCATGACGGCCGTACCCTCGCCGAGCGCGCGGAACGCCAGCCGCTGCGAGGCGATCGCGGTGCCGACGTCCAGCGCGGCCCGTACCGCGGCCGCGTCGAGGTGGCGGGTCACGGTTGTTCCCTGCGGTACCACCGGGGTGAGGTGTTCAACGGCGGCCGCAGCGTCGCGTCGACCACCAGCAGGTTGGGCTCCTCCTCACGCACGAACTGCCCGAGCTGCCTGCGGAACGCGCGGCCGAAGCCCTTGACGTGATCGGCGCGGATGCCGAACGACCGGGCCAGGCCGAGGAAGTCCGGCGTCACCAGGTCCACGCCCCGCCGTGGCAGGCCCTCGCGGTCCTGGTCGAAACGCAGCATGCCGTAGCCACCGTCGTCGACCACGACGACGGTGACCGGCAGGCGTTCCTGCGCCAGCGTGGCGAGGTCGCCGCAGCCGTAGAGGAAGCCGCCGTCGCCGGTCAGGCAGACGGTCCGGCCCGCGCCGGCGGCCGCCCCCAGCGCCGCGGGGAAGCCGAAGCCCAGCGTGCCCCAGCCCATCGGGTAGGCGAGCTGACGCGGGGCCGGCACCCGGTGGAAGCCACCGACCCAGTACCCGGCGACGCACATGTCGGTGACCAGCATCGTCCCTGTGGGCAGAACTTCCTCCAGGGTGGAGAGCAGATCTGCCGCCTGCGGTTCCTCCGTGCGGACCCGCTGCCGCAGCCGGGCGGCGATGCCGCGCAGCTCCGCGGTGACGTCTCCGAGCCCGGGGCGCGCGGGCAGGCCATCGGCGAGCGCGGTGACGACCTCGGTCGCGTCGCCGGTCAGCGTGAGGTCCGGCCGGTAGTTCTTGGCCGCGTCGACGGGGTCGATGTTGACCGTCAGCAACGCGGGCGGCTGCGGCATCAGCCAGTTCTGCGTCATCAGGCCGTCGAAGTCGGTGCCGATGCCGATCACCAGGTCGGCCTGGTCCCACAGCCTGCCGACCTCGGGCGCGTGGACCGGATTGGGTGCCAGGCACGGGTGGTCCAGCGGCAGCAGGCCGCGGGCGGCGAACGTGGTGAGCACCGGAGCGGCCAGTTTCTCGGCCAGCTCGCCGATGGCGGGCCCGGCACCGGACCGCAGCGCGCCGCCACCGGCCCAGACCAGCGGCCGGGCGGCGGCGTCGATCATCCGGCGGGCACCGTCCAGGTCCACCGGCCCCGGCGCAGGCACCGGGTCGGACACGGACGCGGCCCGCTCGGCACGCTGGCGGAGCAGGTCGGTGGGGATGCCGACGTAGACCGGGCCACTCTGCGGCGCCAGTGCGAGGCGGGCGGCGCGGTAGAGCGCGGGGGCGATATCGCCCGCGGTCTCCACCGTGAACTGCCCCTTGGTCAGCGGCGCGAACATCGCCGCCTGGTCGCTGGTCTCGTGCAGCACGCCGCGGACGACGCCGGGCCGGCGCAGTGTCGAGGGGACGTCGGTGGCGATCACGACGAGCGGCGACCCGGACGCCTGCGCCTCACCGACGGCGGCCAGCGTGTTGGCCGCGCCCGGCCCGGTGGTGACCACCGCGACGCCGAGCCTGCCGGTCGCCCGCGCGTAGCCGTCCGCCGCGTACCCGGCCGTCTGCTCGTGCCGGACGCCGACGAGCCGGACGTCCGTGGCGGCCAGCGCCTCCCATACCGGCAGGTTGTGCACTCCCGGCAGGCCGAAGGCCATGTCGACGTTGAGCTCGGTCAGGGCATCGGCGAGGTGTTCGGCTCCGGTCCGCGGTTCGATCGACACCTCCCCGAGGTTAGGGGAAACCCCCGCGCTCGTGTCGCCCCGGCGGGGTGCCGTCGCCGAACGGGCGGCCGGGCAGTGCCTCGCGGCCGTGCGGGGCGTCGAAGCCCGACAGGTCCGGTCCGAGCGGCACGATCCGCGCCGGGTTGATGTTCTCGTGCACCTGGTAGTAGTGCCGCTTGATGTGGTCGAAGTCGACCGTGTCGCCGAACCCGGGCGTCTGGTACAGATCGCGCGTGTACGCCCACAGCACCGGCATCTCGCTCAGCTTGTTCCGGTTGCACTTGAAGTGCCCGTGGTACACCGCGTCGAAGCGCACCAGCGTGGTGAACAGCCGGATGTCGGCCTCGGTGATCGTGTCGCCGACCAGGTACCGCTGCTTCTCCAGCCGTGCGGACAGCTCGTCGAGCTTGGCGAACAGCCTCCGGTAGGCGTCGTCGTAGGCGGACTGCCTGGTGGCGAACCCGGCCTCGTACACCGCCGCGTTGACGTCGGCGTGCACGCCGCGGTTCAGCTCGTCGATCTCGTCGCGGCGGGCCTCCGGGTACAGGTCGGGCGCGCCCTCGCGGTGGTACGCGGTCCACTCGGTGGACATGTCGAGGGTGATGCGCGGGTAGTCGTTGGTGACCAGCTTCCCGCTCGGAATGTCCACAATGGCCGGAACGCTGATGCCGCCGTCGTAGCCCGGGTCCGCGGCGTGGTAGGCCTCGTGCAGGTACCGGATGCCGAGCACCGGGTCCCGGTCATCGGGATCGAGGGTGAAGCGCCAGCTCTGCTCGTCCTGGATCGGGTCGGCGACGGCGACCGAGATCGCGTCCTCCAGGCCGAGCAGCCTGCGCACCACAAGTGCCCGGCTCGCCCACGGGCACGCCTTGCTCACCACCAGCCGGTAACGGCCCGGCTCGGCCGGCCAGCCGTCCCGGCCGTCGGCGGTGATGCGGTCGTCGAACCGGTTGGGTGCCCTGACGTACTCGCCGGTCTCCGAGTCGATACCCATACCTCCGAGGCTAGGCCAGCTCCGCCCGCTGGGCGAGGTAGAGATCCGGGATCGACGGCGTGACGCCGAACTCCAGGCCGACGGAGTGCAGGTCGCCCGCGTAATCGGGCTTGAGGTTGCCGGTGTCGGTGATCCCCCGGACGCCCACCGTCGCGCTGTACGGCGCGAGCGTACGCGTGTCGACCGCCCGCGCCTTGCCGTTGAGCACCCGCGCGTTCCAGTGCACGTTGCGGTTGCCGTAGTACGGCCCCGCGTCGCCCGCGCCGCCCACGCCGCCGTCGTTGTAGAGGTTGACGTCGGTGCGGACGATGTCGAACGGCAGCCCGCGGTGCGAGTCGAACGTCCCGTTCGCCATGTCGCCGCGCCGGAAGACGATTCCGGCGGTCAGCCCCTCGACGTTGAGGCCGTGGTGCAGTGCCCCGGCGACCGGCGGGACCGTCCAGTTCTCGATCTTGAAGTCCTCGAAAAGGTTGTCGAAGGACTGCATCCGGTTGATGAACGCGTGGTGCCACGCGCGGCCGCCGACCGACACACCGGTGAACGTGATGTTCTTCGACCCGGTGCTGGCGAACGCGGCGTCGGCGTGCTCGACCCGCACGTCCCGGACCCAGCAGTCGATGCCGTTGTGCACGCAGACACCGTTGGAGCCCGGGTGCATGAGGTGGGTGGTCTCCGTGATCAGCCGGTTGGCGATGGTCAGGTGTTCCACCCCGGATTCACTGATCATCGGACCGGGTTCACGCAGGATCGCGGGCCACTCCGGCCGCAGGTCCCACTTCAACGGCTGTTCCAGTACCAGCGTGGCCGGGGTCGGCGCGGCGGTGAACCGCACCGGGTACCGCAGCACCTCGAAGCCCGGCCACATTCCTTTCGCGCCCCGCACCAGCTTGGCCGCCTTGGTCTGCCACGGGTAGCTCTGCGCACCGGCAATACCGCCGGTGAGGTGTTTGAGCAGGGCGGCGTCCGGCGGGTTGGTCACCTCCAGCACGTACTGGCGGTTCAGCGGGTAGCGGGACGAGTCGTCGACGTGCAGCACCAGGTCACCCCGGCGCGCGGACCCGACGGCGCCCAGTTCGGCGCCGATCATCCAGGTCTCGTAGCCCGCGTAGTCGTCGGCCTCGGACTGCCGCTTGCGGCCCGGCGGCATCAGGAAGACCTGGCCGCCGGTGTAGGACCAGCGGGACTGGCCGTTGTCCGAGCGGATGTTGGGCCGGTAGCCGGTCTCCAGCGGGTTCGGGAAGTACAGCCGGGTCCGGCGCTGACCCGCACCGCGCAACACCACGCCGGACTGGGTGAGGAACACCGGCCTGCTGAGCAGCCACGTCCCGGCCGGTACGTACACCGCTCCGCCGCCGGCCTTCCCGGCCGCGGCCAGTGCGGCGTCGAACGCCGCCGAGCAGTCGGTACGGCCGTCCGGCCGGGCGCCGAAGTCGGTGACCGTGGCGACCACCGGCGGTGTCGGCAGCGGACTGCCGAGGCGGTACCCGGCCTGGCTGATGTTCGGGACGAGCGGGTGACTGTGTGGCGTCGCGCGCCACTGGTCGAACAGCTCGCGGGACGATCCCGCCGCCGACGCCGGCCACGCCGATCCCGCGAAGACGAGCCCGCCGACTGCCGCCATTTGGAACACATTTCGGCGGGTGAAGTTGCGTTCACGCATATGAACACTCTCCGAGTATCCGGCAGCACGGGCCGCGTCATTCTGCGTCGTGTCGCCGTCGTTGTCCAGACCTGGGAAAACCGTTGTGGACCACGCGTAAACTCTGCGACCCGGCGTAGCGTGTGCACGACGCGCCGTTGCTCGACGAGAGGTGGCCGGTATGGCGTTCATGCCCCTGACGGACTCGATGTTCCTCCTCGTCGAATCCCGCGAGCACCCCATGCACGTCGGCGGGCTGCAGCTGTTCCGCAAACCCGAGGGCGCGGGTGACGACTACCTGATCAAGCTGCGCGAGGACCTCCGCGCGAAGACCGAGATGCGCAGTGCCTTCCGGCGCAAGCCGGCCAGGCCGGTCAACATTCTCGGCTACACCAGGTGGGTCGAGGAAGCCGAACCGGACATGGACTACCACTTCCGGCATTCGGCGCTGCCGCAGCCGGGCCGGATCAGGGAACTGCTCGAACTCACCTCGCGCTGGCACAGCACGCTGCTGGACCGGCACCGTCCACTGTGGGAGATCCACCTGGTGGAGGGTCTGCGCGACGACCGGTTCGCCATGTACAGCAAGGTGCACCACGCGTTGCTGGACGGCGTCGCCGCGCTGCGGCAGCTGCAGAGCACGCTCAGCGAGGACCCGGACAACCGGGACTGCCTGCCGCCGTGGGCGTCGCCGGCCCGCGAGGGCGAGCGGGACACGCCGGCGGCCCGTTCGCCGCTGGTCACGGCCCGCGAGACGCTGCGTCAGCTCGGCGGCATCCCGTCCGCGGTGACGAAGGTGGTCAACGAGGCGGTGCGTCAGCAGACGCTGACCCTGCCGATGCAGGCACCGAAGACCATGCTCAACGTCCGCATCGGCGGCGCCAGGCGGTTCGCCGCGCAGTCCTGGCCGCTGGACCGGGTGCGGACCGTGGCCCACGCGGCGGGGGTGTCCCGCAACGACGTCGTGCTGGCCATGTGCTCCGGCGCGCTGCGCGACTACCTGATCGAACAGCGTGCGCTGCCGGACGCGCCGATGATCGCGATGGTCCCGGTGTCGATGCGCAAGCGGAACGACTCGGGTGAGGCCATCGGCAACAACATCGGCGCCCTGCTGTGCAACCTCGGCACCGACCGCGCCGACGCGGCCGACCGGCTCAAGGTCATCCACAAGTCGATGCGTGAGGGAAAGCGGATCTTCAAGGACCTGACGCCGATCCAGGCGCTGCTGCTGTCCGGGGTTAACGTCGCCCAGCTCGGGCTGTCCACCGTCCCCGGCATGGTCACCAACGCCAAGCCGCCGTTCAACCTGGTGATCTCCAACGTTCCCGGCCCGCGCAAGACCATGTACTGGAATGGGGCCGAACTCGACGGCATCTACCCCGCGTCGGTGCTGCTCGACGGGCAGGCCCTCAACATCACGCTGACCAGCAACGGCGACAACCTCGACTTCGGGATCACCGGCTGCCGCCGCAGCGTTCCGCACCTGCAGCGGATCCTGACCCACCTGGACACGGCGCTGACCGAGCTGGAGGTCGCCTCCGGCGTCACCCGCTGACGCGTGTCGGGCCGCTGCCCTGGCGCGCCAAGCACGTGATTGGTCCCGAGCGCAGAAGTCGCGGACCGGAACGCGGAACTCGCGTGCGTGAGCGCAGAACTCACGACGTGGAACAGGTTCTCACCTGGTGCCGGTCGCCCGCGTGAACGGCCCGTTCGCGCGAGTTCTCCGTTCCCGACCCGCGAGTCGACCATTCCGGACCCGCGAGTTGCACGTTCCCGCCTCCCTGGTCCCACCGCCTGGCGCGCCGGTCCAGATTGCGGGACGAACCCGTCTTCGCCCGGCCGAACGGGCCGCTCGCGCGGCGGTGCCGGGCCGGAGCGCGAGTCTCGCGTTCCTGAACACGTCTTTCGCGTTCCTGAACGCGATACTCGCCAGCCGGACGCGAACGGCCCGTTCACCGGGCTGGTGAACGGGCCGTTCGTCGCGTTGCCGTCAGTTGCCGTCGGCCGTGTAGATCGAGCCGGGGGTCACCACCCAGAGCTTGCCGTCCGGGCCGGCGACCTCGTCGCGGGTACGGCCCTGACCGGTGTAGATCTTGCCACCGGAGCCGCTGGTGTTGGTCTTGTAGGTACCGCCCTTGAGCGAGGCGATGTAGAAGCTGTTCTTGTAGTAGGCGATCCCGCTCGGCGTCGCCTGCGAGGTCGGCCAGGTCTTGATCGGGTTGGTGTAGGCCGGGTTGCTGCCGTTGCCCATGTAGGACGGCCAGCCGTAGTTCTTGCCGACGTCGATCTTGTTCAGCTCGTCGACGTTGCTCGGGCCGATGTCGGTGGCGTAGAGCTGGTTGCCCACCCAGGTCAGGCCCTGGACGTTGCGGTGCCCCTTGGAGATCCACTTGCGACCGCCCGGATTGCCCGGGGCGGCGTTGCCGTTGGCGTCGATCCGCAGGATCTTGCCGCCGAGCGAGTTGTCGTTCTGCGCGTTGCCGCCGTTCTGCCCGTCACCGGTGCCCGCGTAGAGATGGCCGTCGGGCCCGAACCGCAGCCGGCCGCCGTGGTGGAACTGGCTTCCCCTGGGGATGCCGGTGACGATGGGCGTCGGGTTCTGCCCCAGCTTGAGCTTGGCGATGCGGTTGTCCGACGAGGTCGTGTAGTAGATGAACACCGTCTGGTCGGTCGCGTAGTTCGGCGACACGGCCAGGCCGAGCAGACCGGCCTCCTTGGTCACGCTGACCCCGGAGATGGTCTGGACGTCGACCACCTTGCCGTTCTCGATCTTGCTGATCTTGCGGGCGTCCTTCTGCGTGAACAGCGGAGTACCGCCGGGCAGGAAGTCGACCGCCCATGCCTGGTTCAGACCGCTGGCGACCCGGGTGATGGCCAGCGGGGACATCTCGGACGGCTCCGCCGCCGTCGCGATGCCGGCGGTCGCCACCGCCGCCATCGAGGTCGCCGCCACGGCGGCGAGGCTTCGGCGCAGGGACATGAACTCCTCCTTTGGAGCTACCCATGGCTTCAGGATCGCGGCGGACATGGATGCACGGGACACATCCACGGGTGGATAAAAACACCCTGATCGGTTCCCCCGACACCACCGATAGTGTTGACCTTTTCGTAATGATCGGATCTATCGACCACGACGGGTAACATCACAGACTATTTACTACTCCATCCGGTGGGATCGACGTACCTGGAATGGACCCAAAGTCCCAGCCGTGCCTAGCTTCCCCGAAGCAGGCGCTCATAGTGTGCAGTCTGCCCGGCCCTCTGACCGGGCATCGGTTCGACGACAGCGTCGTCAAAGATCCGAGGAGTGCATCATGATCGAAACCACCGAGTACGAGGTCTGGACCACTCCCGACTTCGTGGAGTACGAGACGCCGATGGAGGTCACAGCCTACGCGGCCCGGATGGACTGACATCCGGCGTGGTGGCGGGGCGGTGATCCCGGCCCGCCACCGTGGCCTTCCCCGTCCCCCACTCATCGGAGGTCTCTGATGATCGCTCCCCGTACCGACGACGAGTTCGTCGCCGCTCTGCGCGGCCTGTCCCACCGTTACTGGGGCACCCACCCGTTCCATCACCGCATGCACGCGGGCGAGCTGAGCGAGCACGAGCTGCGGGTGTGGGCGGCCAACCGCTGGTACTACCAGTGCATGCTGCCGCAGAAGGACGCGGCGATCATCAGCAACTGCCCGGTCCCCGAGGTCCGCAGGCTGTGGCTCGACCGGATCGTCTACCACGACGGCCGCGCCGACGGCGCCGACGGCGGGATCGAGCGCTGGCTGCGGCTGTGCGAGGCCGTCGGGCTGGACCGGCAGGAGGTCACCGACCAGCGGCACGTCGTGCCGGGCGTGCGGTTCGCCGTCGACGCCTACGTGACGTTCGCCCGTACCAGGCCCTGGGTGGAGGCCGTCGCGTCCGGGTTGACCGAGATGTTCGCCGGTCACCTGATGAAGCAGCGGGTCACCGACATGCTGGCGGGCTACGACTGGATCCGGCGGGAGGACCTCGCGTACTTCACCAACCGGATCGACGCCGTGTCCGGCGAAGGACAGTCCACACTGGACATCGTGGTGCGGTACAGCGAGACCCGTGCGCAGCAGGACGCGGCGATCGCCGCGTTGTCGTTCAAGTGCGACGTGCTTTGGTCGATGCTGGACGCGATCGAGCGAGCCGGCCGCAAGGAGTGAGGATGACCAGACCGGTGCTGCGCCGGGGAGTCCGGCTCACCTACGACCGGACCCGCAAGACCCACGTGCTGTTGTTCCCGGAGGGGGTGCTGGTGCCCAACCCGACGGCCGCCGCGGTGCTGGACCTGTGTGACGGCGCGTCCACTGTGGACGACATCGCGGCGTCGCTGCGCAAGCGGTACACCGGGGTCCAGGTGGGCGAGGTACGCGACGTACTGAAGCGGCTGACCGAACGGCGGGTTGTCGAATGGACGTGACCACGCAGCCTCCGCTCGGCCTGCTCGCCGAGTTGACCCACCGCTGCCCACTGCATTGCCCGTACTGCTCCAACCCGGTAGAACTGGTCGCCCGCAGGGATGAACTCGACACCGCGACCTGGCTGCGCGTGCTGTCCGAGGCCCGGGAGATCGGTGTCCTTCAGGTCCACATGTCCGGCGGCGAACCGCTGGCCCGCCCCGACCTGCCGGAGCTGGTCGCCCACGCGACCGAGCTGGGCTGCTACGTCAACCTGGTCACCAGCGGGCTCGGGCTCACCGAGGCCCGGCTGGCCGACCTCGTCGAACGGGGCCTGGCCCACGTGCAGCTGTCGGTGCAGGGCGCCGACCCGGCCCGTGCCGACCGCATCGCCGGCGCGCGGGCGTTCGAGCACAAGCTGGTCGCCGCAGAGCTGATCCGGGCGGCCGGCCTGCCGCTGAGCGTCAACGTCGTTCTGCACCGGCAGAACCACGACCAGGTCGCGGGGATCATCGCGCTGGCCGAGCGGATGGGTGCCGACCGGCTGGAACTGGCCAACACGCAGTACTACGGCTGGGCACTACGCAACCGCGACCTGCTGATGCCCACCCCGGAGCAACTGGCCGCGGCCGAGCCCGTCGTGCGGGAGGCGACCGAGCGGTTACGCGGGAAGATGGAGATCATCTACGTGGTCGCCGACTACCACGAGCGCTACCCGAAGCCGTGCATGTACGGCTGGGGTGCGCGGCAGCTGACGGTCGCGCCCAACGGTGACGTGCTGCCGTGCCCGGCGGCCACCGCGATCGAGACGTTGAAGCTGGCCAACGTCGCGCGGTCGTCGATCCGGGAGATCTGGTACGACTCGGAGTCGTTCAACGCCTACCGTGGCGAGGACTGGATGCAGGAGCCGTGCCGGACCTGCGACCGGCGCTCGATCGACTTCGGCGGCTGCCGGTGTCAGGCGTTCCTGCTCACCGGCGACGCCGCGGCGACCGACCCGGTGTGCTCGCGCTCCCCGCGGCGAGAGGTCGTCGACCTGGTGCTCGCGGCACCGCGTACCCAGACCGACCTGGTGATGCGCGGGCCGAAGGCGGCGGCACGATGAGGGCGGTACTGCTGGGAACGGCGGCCGGCGGCGGTTTTCCGCAGTGGAACTGCGCGTGTCCACTGTGTACTTCCGGTGCGCCGGCACGGACGCAGGACTGCCTGGCGGTGAGTGCGGACGGCCACGACTGGTACCTGATCAACGCCTCACCGGACATCCGCTCCCAGATCCTGTCCACGCCCGCCCTGGCCGCCGGCCCCGGACCGAGGGACACGCCGCTGCGGGGTGCCCTGCTGACCGACGCCGAACTGGACCACACGCTCGGCCTGATGATGCTGCGCGAAGGATCGGGGCTGCGGGTGTGGGCACCCGACGCGGTGCTGCACGCGTTGCGGCACGGCTTCGGACTGCGTGACATCGTGAGCCGGTACGGCGGCTGGGACTGGGCTCCGGTCGACACCGCCACGGTGCTCGGCGGCCTGCGGGTCACGGTGCTGCCGGTGAGCGACAAGCGTCCGAAGTACGCCGCCGATGAGTCCAGAGTGGACGGACCGTGGGTGGTCGCGTACCGGATCGAGGACCCGGCGACCGGCGGCGTCCTGGTGTACGCGCCGTGCCTGGCGACCTGGCCGGACGGGTTCGACGCGTTCGTCGAGGACGCGGACTGCGTCCTGCTGGACGGGACGTTCTACGCGTCCGGTGAGATGTCGGGCGCGACGGCCGAAGGCGTCGGCTCTGGTGCGCAGCGGGCGATGGGCCACATCCCGGTGACCGACAGCCTGGTACACATCCGCGAGCACCTGGCGCGGCGGCCGGGAACGCGCTGGTGCTACACCCATCTGAACAACACCAACCCGCTGGTCGACCCGGCCAGCCCCGAGCACGCCGAGGTCCGCGCCGCCGGGGCGGAAGTCCCCCCGGACGGCACGGAGTTCAAGCTCTGAGTGAGCGTCAGGCAATACCTTCGGGTGACGCGCCGTCCACCTGGACGCCGGCGGCGGTGATGCGATCGATCTCCGCGAGGTCGTCGGCCGACAGGTCCAGGTCGGCGGCAGCCAGGCTGTCCTCGATGTTGCGGGCCTTGCGCGCCCCCACGATGGCGACGTGCACGCCGTCCTGCGCCAGCGTCCACGCGATGGCCAGCTGGCTCACCGTCGCACCGCGGTCGGCGGCGAACGCCTTCAGCTCGTCGACCACCGCCAGGTTGCGGCGCAGGCTCTCGCCCTTGAACGCGGTCGCCTCCGACCGCCAGTCGCCCGGCTCGAACGTGCTGTCCGGCGTCAGGGCCCCGGTCAGCAGGCCGCTGCCCAGCGGGCTGTACACCAGCACACCGATGTCGTGTTCCCGGCAGTACGGCAGCGGGTCGGTCTCGATGGCCCGGCGGAACAGGTGATACGGCGGCTGCAGCGTCTCGACCGGGCGGGTCCGGTCGAAGGCCGCCAGCTGCTCGGTGTTGTAGTTCGACACACCGGCGTGGCGGATCTTGCCCTCGTCGACCAGCTCCTGCAACGCACCGGCGGTCTCCTCCGCCGGGGTGTCGGCGTCGGGCCAGTGCACCTGGTACAGGTCGATGTGGTCGAGCTCCAGGTGCCGCAGGCTCTCCTCGACACCGCTGCGCAGGAAGTCCCGCCTGGCGTCCCGCGAACGCTCCTCGCCGGGCTTGACGCCACCCTTCGTGGCGATCACCACGCTGTCGCGGTCCCGCTTCAGCTCTTCCCGCAGCGCACGGCCCAGCAGCGCCTCCGACCTACCGAACCCGTAGGCCTGCGCGGTGTCGAAGAAGTTGACACCCAGCTCCCGCGCGTGCTGGATTGCCTTGACAGCGGCGTCCTCGTCGAACGATCCCCAGTCTCCGCCGAGCTGCCAGGTGCCGAAGGCGATCCTGGAGACGTTCAGCCCACTCCTGCCCAAAATCGTCGTACGCATACCCCCAGCCAAACACAGTTGTCCATCCCCCGCATGAACGGAGAACGCACAGGTGAAGGCGGCCCTGACAGCCCCGCTGCGGCATCAGAACTTTCGTTGGCTGCTCGGTGGCAGGACGTTCGCCGAACTGGGCAACGCCATCGCACCCGTCGCGCTCGCGTTCGCTGTGCTCGATCTCACCGGCTCCGTGGTCGACCTCGGCATCGTGGTCGGCGCGCGCTCGCTGGCCAACGTCATCCTGCTGCTGTTCGGCGGCGTCCTCGCCGACCGGCTGCCCAGGGCGGTGATCCTGCAGGGCACGGCACTGGCCGCCGGTGTCACCCAGGCGCTGATCGCGCTGAGCGTGCTGACCGGGTTCGCCTCCATCCCGCTGCTGATCGGGCTCAGCGTGCTCAACGGCGCCGTCGCCGCACTGTCCCTGCCCGCCGCGGCGGCGCTGACGCCGCAGGCCGTTCCCGCGGAGCTGCTCGCCCAGGGCAACGCGCTGGCGAGGCTGTGCTCCAACACCGGCCGCATCGTGGGCGCGGCCGTCGGCGGGCTGCTGGCCGGCCTGGTCGGCCCGGGCTGGGCGATCATGGTCAACGCCGTCGTCTTCGTCCTGGCGATGGTGGGCTACCGCGGGGTACGGCTGCCCCGCACGACCGCAGGCGAGACGTCCAGTCCCCTGCGTGACCTGATCGACGGCTGGCGTGAGTTCGTCGCGCGGCGCTGGGTGTGGATCGTCGTGCTGCAGTTCATGGTGTTCAACGCCGTGTTCGTGGGCGGGACGGTCGTGCTCGGCGCCGCCGTTGCCGACGACACGATCGGCCGCGCGGCGTGGGGGTTCGTACTGGCGGCCGAAACGGCAGGCGCGTTCGTCGGCGGCATCTTGGTCGCCCGGTGGCAGCCCCGGCACCTGCTGCGCATCGGCGTCGCGGTAACCGCCGCGGGCGCGTTACCGCTGGTCGTCCTGGCCGAGGTTCCGCTGGTGGTGCCGCTGCTCGCGGCCATGTTCCTGGCCGGGATCGCGCTGGAGGTCTTCGTCGTGGCGTGGGACGTCTCGCTGCAGGAGAACGTGCCGCCGGACAAGCTCGCCCGGGTCTACTCCTACGACATGGTCGGCTCGTACATCGCGATGCCGGTCGGCGAGGTGGCGGCCGGGCCGATCGCGGCGCGGTTCGGCATGGAGAACACCCTGCTGGCGGGCGGGGTGCTGATCGTGCTGGCCACCGCCCTCGCCCTGGGCAGCCGCGAGGTCCGCAAGCTGACCAGGAAGGATCTACTGGCCGAACCGGCGTGACCTGAGGCTGCCGAGAGAACTAGGCGTTCGGCAGAGTCCACATCAAGCGGGTCCGCAAGAGATACGCCGTTCACCCCGAGGAAAACCCACGCGACAGGTTGTTGCCGTCGCATGAGCGGATGCACTGCGTGGCGAGGCACTACCTCGCCAACCGCTCATTCAGCTCCACGCTGATACCCGCCACCCGCGCAGCGGCCTGCTCCACCAGATGCTCGCGTGACGACACCGCCGACACCACAGCATCATGGGCAAACGCCTTCAAAGAACGCCCTTCGGCTGCCACACGGATGCTCTCCATCTCCTCTTCGGAGAACTGCGGGTTCAACGCTGGCATACCCGCATGATGCCTGATCCGGTACCTGGTCGCGCAAGCTCAGCCTAGGAGCGCCAGGGGCGGACTTCCTCCAGCATCCTGGCGACGGCCAGCACCAGGTCGTCGGAGTGCCTCGGCCCGACGATCTGCAGCCCGACCGGCATCCCGTCGGCCGTGAAGCCGGCCGGCACGCTGATCGCGGGCTGCTGGGTCAGGTTGAACGGGTACGAGAACGGTGTCCACTGTGGCCAGTGCTCGAACGCGCTGCCCGGCGGCACGTCGTGCCCGGCCTCGAACGGCGACAGCGGCATCGTCGGCGTGATCAGCACGTCGTAGCGGGTGTGGAACTCGCCCATGTGGATGCCCAGCGCCGCCCGCTCGGCGCTCGCGCCCAGGTAGTCGCTGGCCGAGTAGGTCAGGCCCTGCTCCCAGACGGCCCGCAGGCCCTGGTCGATCTTCTCGGCCGACCCCGCCGGGAACGTGTCCAGCCACTTCGCCGCACCCGTGGTCCACAGCGTCCAGAACGCGTCGAACGGGTCGGCGAAACCGGGGTCGGCCTCCTCGATCTCCAGCCCGGCCTCGTCGAGCGCCGCGACGGCGGACAACACGATCTGCGCGATCTCCGGGTCGACATCGACGTAACCGAGGTTCGCCGAGTACGCGGCCCGCACCCCGCGGACGTCCCTGCGCACGGCCTCGCGGTAGGAACCGACCGGCGGAGCCAGCGCCGTCGGGTCACGCGGGTCGGGCAGCGCGAGGACGTCGAGCAGCAGCGCCGTGTCGTCGACCGAACGGGCCATCGGGCCTGCGTGCCCGAGCGGGCCGAACGGGCTCGCCGGGTACAGCGGGATCCGCCCGCCGGTCGGCTTGAGCCCGACGATCCCGCAGAACGACGCCGGAATCCGCACCGAACCACCGCCGTCGGTGCCGACCGACAGCTCACCCATCCCGGCCGCGACCGCCGCCGCGCTGCCGCCGCTGGACCCACCGGCGGTCCTCGACGGGTCGAACGGGTTGCGGGTGATGCCGTTGAGCGTGTTGTCGGTGACGGCCTTCCAGCCCAGCTCCGGCGTGGTCGTCTTGCCCAGCAGCACCATGCCTGCCTCGCGCAGCCGCGCGGTGACCGGGCTGTCGACGTCCCATGACTGCTCCGGGTCGATGCACCGCGAGCCGCGCAGCGTGGGCCAGCCCTGGGTGAGGAACATGTCCTTGATCGACACCGGCACGCCGTCCAGCCAGCCGATCGGATTCCCCTCGCGCCAGCGCTCCTCGGACAGTTTGGCCTGGTCAAGCGCACTCTCGGCGTCAACAAGGCAGAACGCGTTCAGCTCACCGTCGCGTTCCTCGATGACCTTCAGCGCGGCCCGGGTCGCCTCGACCGGCGACCACTCCCCGCTCGAGAACGCCGCGGCGAGCTCGGCGGCCGTCAACAGCGGGTTCTGCTCGGTCACCGGTTTCCTCCAGACGGCACGTAGCCGAGTTGCTTGTCCACGACGTTACGAAGTGGCTGTCCTTCACACCAGCGGGTGAAGTTGTCAGTGAACACCTCGACCAGCGTGTTGCGCCACCCGACGACGTCGCCGGACATGTGCGGGGACACCAGCACGTTATCCATGGTCCACAGTGGATTGTCAGGCGGGAGGGGTTCGGTGTCGAACACGTCCAGCGCGGCGCCCGCGATCTCGCCCGCCCGCAACGCCTCGATCAGGTCCGCGGTGACGACCAGTTCACCCCTGCCGACGTTGACGAACCGGGCCTGCGGCTTCATCGCGGCGAACGCGGCGGCGTCGAACATGCCCTTGGTCTGCTCGGTCAGCGGCGCGACGGCGACGACGTAGTCGAAGTGCCCGAGGTGATCGGCCAGCACCGCCGAGGCGTGCACGGTGCCGAAGTCCGGGTCGTCGGCGACCGCCCGCCTGCCTGCCCCGGTGACGTCCAGGCCGGCGGCCCGCAGCAACCGCGCGATCGACCGGCCGATCGGCCCGGTGCCGACCACCAGCACCCGCCTGCCCGCCGCCCGCTCGGTCTCCCGGTGCCGCCACTCGCCGCGCTGCTGCAGCCGCAGCGAACCGGCGAAGTCCTTGGCGAACGCCAGGATCACGCCGAGCACGTACTCCGCGATCGCGCCGTCGAAGACGCCGCGGGAGTTGGTCAGCACCACGTCGCTGGCACGCAGCTCGGGGAACATCACCGGGTCGACACCCGCGCTGGCGATGTGCACCCACCGCAGCCGGTCGGCCGCGTGCCAGGCCCCCGGCACGGCCGTGGAGAGGAAGTCGTAGACGAAGAGGGCGTCGGCGCCGCGCAGTACGTCGGCCAGGCCGTCGGCCCGGGTGTAACGCACCTCGGCCGCCCGTTCGATGGGGTCCATGTCCGGGGGGCGCTTGTCGCCACAGAGCACTGCCAGCACCGGAAATTCCGTGCCGATCACCGTTGACACGTTAGGAGCCGGTCGTATGATTGTCAACAATCCGAGGAGTCACCCCGGAGGCACCCTTCATATGCCGGCGGAGGCGAGCCTTGGATTTTGAGCTGCCCGTGTTCGAGGGCCCGCTGGCGCAGCGGGGAATCGGCGTGATCGCCCCCTTCGACCTGGCACTGGAGCGGGAACTGTGGCGCTGGGTGCCGATGGAGGTCTCCCTCCACCTGGCCCGAACGCCGTACGAACCGGTGCCGGTCAGCATGGAGATGGCCCAGCTGGTGAGCAACAGCCAGCACCTCGCCGCCGCCACCAGGGACGTCCTGCACGTCGAACCCGAAGTGGTCGCCTACCTGTGCACGTCGGGCAGCTTCGTCAACGGCATCGACTACGAGCGTTCGCTGTGCAAGGCCATCTGCGACGCCGGCGCGCCCGACGCGGTGACGACCTCCGGCGCACTGGCCGAGGTGCTGGACCAGCTCGACCTGAAGAAGGTCTCGGTGCTCACGCCCTACGACGGCGACCTGACCGGGAAGCTGCACGACTTCCTCGGCGAACTCGGCGTGCAGACCGTCGCCAGCGACCACCTCGGACTCGGCGGTGGCATCTGGAAGGTCAGCTACCGCACGATCGCCGAACGCATCCTGGCCGCCGACCACTCGGCGGCCGAGGCGATTTTCGTCAGCTGTACCAACCTGCCGACGTACGACCTCATCGAGCCATTGGAGACCGCGCTGGGCAAACCGGTGCTCACCGCCAACCAGCTGACCATGTGGGCCTGCCTGAAACGGATGGAGCTGCCGATCGTCGGACCGGGACAGTGGCTACGCGAGCTGAGTTGACGTAGGATTGTCGACAATCCTACGTATCGACCCGGAGTGCGCATGACGACCGTCGGCTTCATCTACCCCGACCACGCGGCCGAGGACGACTACCCGCTGGCCGAACGCATGCTCGGGGACGGCCTGAGCCTGCCGGTCGAGCACATCTACGGCACCGACCTGCACGCCGTCCCCGAGCTGCTGGACCTGGGCAGCCCGGAGCGTCTCGCCGAGGGCGCGCGGCTGCTGGCCAAGCACGAGCCGGACGCGGTGATCTGGGCTTGCACCAGCGGCAGCTTCGTCTACCGGCCCGACGGCGCCCGCACCCAGGCCGACCAGCTCGCCGCGGCGGCGGGCGTGCCGGCGTCCAGCACGTCGTTCGCGTTCACCGAGGCGGCGAAGGCCCTCGGCCTGCACCGGGTCGCGGTCGCGGCCAGCTACCCGGACGACGTGGCGAAGCTGTTCGTCGAGTTCCTCGGCGCCGCGGGCGTCGAGGTGGTGGCCATGGGCAGCGAGGACATCGACACGGCGGCCGAGGTGGGCAGGCTGGAGCCGGATAAGGTGGTGGACCTGGCCCTTCGCCACGACCACCGGCGCGCCGACGCGGTCCTGATCCCGGACACCGCGATGCGCACCCTGGCGTTGGTGAACACGATCGAGGACCAGCTGGGCAAGCCCGTGCTCACCGCCAACCAGGTGACCATCTGGCACGGCCTGCGGCTGGCCGGCGACTCGCGCACCTCGCAGGACCTCGGAGCGCTCTTCGCCACCGGAACAGGGAGCTGAGTTCGTGCCGTTAGCCGACATCGACATCGAGCCGGTCAGCAGGGAGTCGACAGCCGGCATCATCGCCCGGCAGCTGCGTGACGCCATCATGACCGGTGCGCTGCCACCGGGAACCCAGCTCGGCGAGACCGAGCTGGCAGCACAGTTCCAGGTCTCCCGCGGCCCGCTGCGGGAGGCCATGCAGCGGCTGGTGTCGGAAGGGCTGCTGCGCAGCGAGCGGCACCGCGGCCTGTTCGTCATCGACCTCGAACCCGAGGACGTCTACGACATCTACTCCGCACGCGCGGCCATCGAGCGCGCGGCGGTGTTCCGGGTGCTGCACGGCGACGTCGCGACCGCGGCCGACCAGCTCGACGAGGCCGTCGCCGCGATGGCCGAGGCAGCCAAGCAGGACGACCCGAACGCACTGTCGGACGCGGACCTGCACTTCCACGAGACGCTCGTCGCCGCGTCCGGCAGCAAGCGGCTGGTGCGGATGGCCCGCACGCTGCTGATCGAGACCCGGATGTGCCTGAGCCTGCTGGAACACACCTACCGCGAGGTGGACGAGCGGGTCACCGAGCACAACCGGATCATCCAGGCGTTGCGTGACGGCGACCGCGACCGTGCGCTGGAACTGCTCGACGCGCACATGGAGGACGCGGTGGCCCGGCTGGCGCCCGGTACCAGCCTGTTCGACGCGCCACCGGCTCGCTCCGACACCTGACGAAAGTCGGGTACGGCCCCTGCCGTTCGCTCGCTGCTCCGCGGGGGTGATGATTCCTACTGTCGCCGCATGAAGACGAAAACCCTGTGGTGGACCGGTTTCGGCCTGCTGCTGTTCACCCTGCACACCAACTGGGCGAGCCCGGTGGCGGCGTGGCTGTTCGCCATCCCGTTGCTGCGGTACGCGCGGCTGCGCGACCCGAAGCCCGGCCTGCTGCGGCTGTGGGCGGCGTTCGGGCTGGGCTCGCTGGTGTGGCTGGTCGCCACCGAGACCGTGTTCGTGCCGGCGATCGTGGGCGTGTTCGCGTTGCTGGCGACCCTGCAGACACTGCCGTTCGCCGCGGACCGGCTGCTCGCCGGACGGCTGCCGGCGTTCCTGTCGACGCTGGTGTTCCCGGCCGCGGTGGTGACCACCGAGTTCGCCTTCCGGCTCGTCGACTTCGGCGACTACGGGACACTCGGCTTCACCCAGCACGCGAACCTGCCGTTGCTGCAGCTGGCCTCGGTGACCGGGGTGCATGGCATCAGCTTCCTGGTGGCGTGGTTCGCGTCGGTGACGCTGCACCTGTGGGAGCGCGGCGGCTGGTCACGCGTGGGCACCGTTTACGCGGCCGTGCTGGCCGTCGTCCTCGCCGGCGGCGTGGCCAGAATGGCGTTGCTGCCGCCGTCCGGGCAGACCACCCGGGTCGCCGCGGTCAGCCAGGCCCCGGCGTCGGTCGACGCCTCGAAACGCGCGCTGACCGGCCTCGGCGTCGAGTACTGGCGTGCCGCCGAAGTGTGGCGGGCCGACCACGGTGCCGTGCGGGCGGCGTTCGCCCCGGTCACCGACGACCTGCTGGAGCGCACCCGGCAGGAGGCCGCGGCCGGGGCCCGGCTGGTGGTCTGGCCGGAAACCGAGGCCCGCGTGCTGGCCGAGGACGTGCCCGGCCTGGTCGCCAGGGCGTCCCAGGCCGCGGGTGATGCCTACGTGCAACTGGCGTTCGCGCTCTACACCGACGCCGCGCCGAACGTCCGCAACGTCGCGCTGCTGGTCGCGCCCGGCGGGCGGGTCGAGTGGACCTACGACAAGACCAACCCCACACCGATGGAGCCGATGACCCCCGGGCCCGGGACCGTCCCGGTTGCCGCGACGCCATTCGGCTCGGTGGCCACCGTCATCTGCTACGACGCCGACTTCCCCGGGCTGATGCGGCAGGCCGACGCCGGCCTGATGCTCGTGCCTGCCAACGACTGGTACGGCTTCCGGCACCTGCACGCCGAGCGCGCGGCGATCCGCGCCGTGGAGAACGGCTACTCGATCGTGCGGCCGTCCAGCAACGGCGTGACGACGGCGATCGACCCGCACGGCACCGTGCTCGGCAGGTCGGACTACTTCCGGACGGACCGGCAGACGGTCGTGGCCGAGTTGCCCACGCAACGCGTGGACACGGTGTACGACCGGGTGCACGACCTGTTCGCCTGGCTCGCCGTGGCCACCCTGGCCGGGCTGATCGGGCTGGCCGTGTTCCGCCCGCGTGCACTGCCGTGAAGGGCCCTCACGGCGTCTGGTGCCAGGACCCCGGCGGAGTCGGGTGGTCCGGAGCGCGTCATTCGCGTTCCGGAAGGCGAGACTCGCGTTCCTGAGCGCGTGACTCGCGGCGGGTGGTCCGTTGGCGTGAGGGTGGGTCACGGGCTGGGACGTCGGGTCCGGATGGTGAGTGTCGTGTTCGGGAACGCGAGACTCGCGTTCCGGCCCGGCAGGGCCGCGCGAGCGGCCCGTTCGGCCAGCCATTCCTCCCGCGATCTGGAATCGGCGTGCCGGACAGTGGGACCAGGCGGGCGGGAACGTACAACTCGCGCGTCAGAACCTACGACTCGCGCCCCAGAACGTACAACTCGCACGAACGGGCCGTTCACACGGACGACCGGCACGACGTGAGAACCGGCGTCCACATCGTGAGTTCTGCGCTCACGCACGCGAGTTCTGCTTTCCGGCACGCGAGTTCTACGCTCGAGACTAACCACCTCGCCTGCCCGAGGCCCTCACGGCGTCTGGTGCCGTGAGGCCCCCTTCCCGGCACGCGCGGGTCAGCTGAGCGCGTCGGCGATAGCAGTACCCAGCTCGGCGGTGGTGGACTTGCCGCCGAGGTCCGGCGTGGCGACCCGGCCCTCGGCGAGCACCCGCTCCACCGCCGCCCGCACGGCGTTCGCCGCCGCGGTCTCGCCGAGGTGGTCGAGCATCATCGCCCCCGCCAGCACCTGCGCCACCGGGTTGGCGATGCCCTGCCCGGCGATGTCCGGCGCGCTGCCGTGCACCGCCTCGAACATCGACGGGAACTCGCCGGGCGGGTTGATGTTGCCCGACGGCGCCATTCCCAGCCCGCCGGTGACGGCGGCGGCCAGGTCGGACAGGATGTCGCCGAACAGGTTCGACGCCACCACGACGTCGAGCCGGTCCGGCTGTTGCACCATCCGCGCGGCCAGTGCGTCCACATGGCACTGTTCACTGTGGACGTCCGGGTACTCGGCGGCGATCTCGGCGAACACCTCGTCCCAGAACGGCATCGAGTGGATCAGGCCGTTGGACTTCGTCGCCGAGCACACCCGCCCGGTGCGGGTGCGGGCCAGGTCGAAGGCGTAGCGGATGATCCGCTCCACGCCGACCCGGGTGAACACCGACTCCTGCAGCACGAACTCGTCCGGCCGCCCGGCGTTGTGCCTGCCGCCGAGCTGGGAGTACTCCCCCTCGGAGTTCTCCCTGACGATCACCATCTCCAGCTCGTCGGCCGAGCGTCCGGCCAGCGCGGAGGTGGTGCCCGGCAGCAGCCGTACCGGGCGCAGGTTGACGTACTGGGCGAACGCGCGGCGCAGCGGGATCAGCAGGCCCCACAACGACACGTGGTCCGGAACGCCGGGGAACCCGACCGCGCCGAGGAAGATCCCGTCGAACGCGGCGAGCTGCTCGACGCCGTCGGCGGGCATCATCGTCCCGGTGCTGGTGTAGCGCTCGCAGCTCCAGTCGAACTCCGTCCACTCCAGACCGAAGCCGTTCAGTTCCGCTGCCCGGTCGAGGACCTTGCGGGCCTCGACGGAGACGTCGACACCGATGCCGTCGCCGGGGATGGCGGCAATCCGGTAGTTCACAGGCTCACCGCGATGTACTTGGTCTCCAGGAACTCGTCGATGCCGACGGTGCCGCCCTCCCTGCCGAGGCCGGACTGCTTCACGCCGCCGAACGGCGCGGCCGGGTTGGACACCAGGCCCTGGTTGAGCCCGATCATGCCGGTGTCCAGCCGTTCACAGACCCGCAGCGACCGCTTGAGATCGCTGGTGTACACATAGGACACCAGGCCGTACTCGGTGTCGTTGGCCCACTCGATGACCTCGTCCTCGTCGTCGAACACCGAGATCGGGGCGACCGGGCCGAAGATCTCCTCGTCGGCGAGCTTGGCGTCGGCGGGGATGTCGGTGAGCACGGTGGCCGGGTAGAAGTTGCCGGGACCGTCGACGGCCGTGCCTCCGGTGAGCACCCTGGCGCCCTTCTCGACGGCGTCGGCGACCAGGCCGCTGACCTTCTCCACCGCGGGCTCGTCGATGAGCGGCCCGACGACGACGCCCTCCTCGGTACCCCGGCCCATCTTCAGCGCTGACATCTTCTCGGTCAGCCGCCGCGCGAACTCGTCGGCGACGCCACGCTGCACGTAGAACCGGTTGGCCGCGGTGCATGCCTCGCCGATGTTGCGCATCTTGGCCACCATCGCACCCTCGACCGCGGCGTCCAGGTCGGCGTCGTCGAAGACCAGGAACGGCGCGTTGCCGCCCAGCTCCATCGACGTGCGCAGCACCTTGTCCGCACACTGCTCCAGCAGCTTGCGGCCGACGGCGGTGGAGCCGGTGAAGGACAGCTTGCGGGCGCGACCGTCGCGGATCAGCGGTTCCATGACCCCGCCGGAGTCGCTGGTGGTCACCACGTTCAACACGCCCTCGGGCAGCCCGGCCTCGGCGAGGATGCCCGCCAGCGCGAGCATGGACAGCGGTGTCTGCGCCGCTGGCTTCATCACCATCGTGCAGCCGGCGGCGACGGCGGGACCGATCTTGCGGGTACCCATGGCCATCGGGAAGTTCCACGGCGTGATCAGCAGCGACGGGCCGACCGGCTGGCGGTGCACCAGGAACCGGCCGCTGCCGTTGGGCGCGACGGCGTAGCCACCGTCGATGCGCACGGCCTCCTCGGCAAACCAGCGGAAGAACTCGGCGGCGTAGGTGATCTCGCCCTTGGACTCGGCCAGCGGCTTGCCCATCTCCAGGGTCATCAGCAGCGCCAGGTCGTCTGCCCGGTCGATCAGCAGCTGGTAGGCACGGCGCAGGATCTCCCCGCGCTCCCGCGGCGCGACCCCGGCCCAGGACTGCTGTGCGGCACACGCGGCGTCCAGCGCCGCGACGCCGTCGGCGGGCGAGGCGTCGGCGACCTCGCACAGCACCTCGCCGGTGGACGGGTCGTGGACCGGAAGCGTCCGGCCGCCCTCGGCCGCCCGCCATTTGCCGCCGATGAACAGTTCCTTGTTCACCGCGGCAACGACACTGGTCTCACTCATCGCTTATCGCTCCTCAGCCTTGTTGCCCCGTACCGCGGTCCATGCTACGAATATTGTTGACAATCTACAACCCGTTAGGAGCCCGCTGCCATGGCTCAGCTCTCCCCATTGCTCAAGCAGGCCACCCCGGTCGTGGTCGACCACGGCGAGGGCGCCTATCTCTTCGACGTCGACGGGCGCCGACACCTCGATTTCACCGCCGGAATCGGCGTGACGAGTACCGGGCACTGCCACCCCCGTGTGGTGCAGGCCGCGCAGGACCAGATCGGCAAACTCATCCACGGCCAGTACACCACCGTGATGCACCGGCCGCTGCTCGAACTGACCGAGCGGCTCGGCGAGGTGCTGCCGTCCGGGCTGGATTCGCTGTTCTTCGCCAACTCCGGCAGCGAGGCCGTCGAGGCGGCCCTGCGGCTGACCCGGCAGGCCACCGGCCGGCCCAACGTGATCGTCTTCCAGGGCGGGTTCCACGGCCGGACCGTCGCGGCGGCGTCGATGACGACGTCCGGCACGCGGTTCAGCGCCGGTTTCTCGCCGCTGATGTCCGGCGTGCACGTCGCGCCGTTCCCGTACGCCTACCACTACGGCTGGGACGAGGCGACGGCGACGAAGTTCGCGCTGCGCGAGCTCGACTACCTGTTCGCCACGGTCAGCGCCCCCAACGAGACCGCCGCGTTCTTCGTCGAGCCGATGCTCGGCGAGGGCGGCTACGTCCCCGCCAACACCGAGTTCCTCGCCGGCCTGCGGGAGCGGGCCGACCGGCACGGCATCCTGCTGGTCGTCGACGAGATCCAGACCGGCTTCGGCCGTACCGGACGCTTCTGGGGGCACGACCACTTCGACGGCAAGCCCGACGTCGTGCTCATCGCGAAGGGCCTGGCCAGCGGCTTCCCGCTGTCCGGCATCGCGGCGTCGCGGGAGCTGATGGCCAAGGCGTGGCCGGGGTCGCAGGGCGGCACCTACGGCGGCAACGCCGTGTCGTGTGCCGCGGCCGTCGCGACGCTGGACGTCATCCGCGAGGAGAACCTGGTCGCCAACGCGGCCGAGCGCGGCAGGCAGCTGATCGACGGGGTGCGGCTGGTCGCCGACAAGACCCCGGGCATCGGTGACGTCCGCGGGCTCGGGCTGCTGGTCGGCTCGGAGTTCACCACCGCCGAGGGCGAGCCGGACACCGCGACCGCGCAGGCCGCGCAGAAGGCCGCCGCCGAGCGGGGGCTGCTGCTGCTCACCTGCGGTGCGTACATGAACGTCGTGCGGATGATCCCGCCGCTGGTGGTCACCGCCGAGCAGGTCGACGAGGCGCTCGGCATCTGGGCCGAGGTCGTCGCGTCGGTGACGAAGTAGGGAGAACCGTGGCCCGCTACATCACCATCACGCTGGACAAGCGCGGCGTCTCCTGCCGCGCCAGGCTGCTCGACACCGAGGCGCCCCGGACCTGCGAGGCCGTGTGGAACGCGCTGCCGCAGAGCGGTTCGGCCTACCACGCCAAGTACGCCCGCAACGAGGTCTACACGCTGGTGCCGCCGTTCGCCGACCCGAAGCCGGGCCGGGAGAACCCGACGGTGACGCCGATTCCGGGCGACGTCGTGTACTTCGACTTCGAACCGTGGGAGATCGGCAACCCGGCCTACGGCTACGACGAGGGCAGCGAGGCACACAGCGCCCAGGGCGCCACCGATCTGGCGATCTTCTACGGCCGGAACAACCTGCTGATCAACGGCGACGCGGGGTGGGTGCCCGGCAACGTGTTCGCCACGATCGAGGAGGGCCTGGCCGAGATGGCCGCGGCATCCCAGGACCTCTGGCTGCGGGGCGTGGAAGGCGAAACTCTCTCGTTCGCACGCGCATCCGACTAGAATGTGAATAAGTTTCATAGCCGGGGCGCGGCGGGACCTACTAAGCTCGGCTCGACACTCGACGGAGCGTGAGCTGAGAGGGCGGGCGACCTCGTCATGGACGACGTAGCGACAAGGCTGGCGGAGATCGTCGGCGAAGCGAACCTGCTGACGGGCGACGGCGTCGGGGAGGACTACGCCCACGACGAAGCCCTCACCGTCGAGCCGGTCCGGCCACGGTACGTGGCGAAGCCGGCGACGGCCGACGAGGTGGCCGCGCTGCTCACGGCCGCCACCGAGCACGCGGTCCCGGTCACCGCACGGGGTTCGGGCAGCGGCCTGTCCGGCGCGGCGCGCCCGCGGCCGGACGGGCTGCTGATCTCCTTCGAGCGGATGAACAAGGTGCTGGAGATCGACACCGACAACCACGTCGCCGTCGTCCAGCCCGGCGCCACGCTGTCCGAAGTGGACGCCCAGACGGCGGCGGCCGGGCTGAGCTACACCGTCTATCCCGGCGAGCTGTCGGCCAGCGTCGGCGGCAACGTCGGCACCAATGCCGGTGGCATGCGAGCCGTCAAGTACGGCGTCACCCGCAACAACGTGCTCGGCCTGCAGGCAGTTCTGCCCACCGGCGAAGTCATCCGGACCGGCGGCAAGACCACGAAGACGTCCACCGGCTACGACCTGACCCAGCTGATCATCGGCTCGGAGGGCACGCTCGCGCTGGCCACCGAGATCACCCTGAAGCTGCACCCCCGGCTGCCGCACGGCGCCACCGTGCTCGCCCCGTTCGGCGACCTCGACCAGGTCATGACCGCGGTGCCGAAGATCGTCGCCAGCGGGCTCGAGCCGCACATCCTCGAGTACATCGACAATCTCACGATGGCGGCCATCGTCTACCGGGAGAGCCTGGAGCTGGGCATCCCCGACGAGGTCCGCGACGCCACCCAGGCGTACCTGGTCGTCGCGCTGGAGAACCGGGACGGCGACCGGCTGCACGCCGACGTCGAACAACTCGGTGAGCGGCTGGTCGAGCTGGGCGCCACCGACGTGTACGTGCTGGAGGGAGCGTCCGCCCGCAGGCTGATCGAGGCCAGGGAGAAGGCGTTCTGGACAGCCAAGGAAGCCGGAGCCGACGACGTCATCGACGTGGTCATCCCACGCTCGGAGATGCCGGGATTCCTGACCAGGGTGCGGGAAATGGCCACCGCGGCCGAGTCCGGCGCGATCGGCTGCGGGCACGCCGGCGACGGCAACGTCCACCTGGCGATCTTCCAGAAGGACGCGGAGAAGCGATACCGGCTGCTGTACGACATCTTCGCCGACGCCATGGAGCACGGCGGCGCCATCTCCGGTGAGCACGGCGTCGGCGTGGCGAAGCGCGATCACTTCGTCCAGCTGGAGGATCCGGCCAAGATCGAACTGATGCGGCGGATCAAGAAGTCCTTCGACCCGGCCGGCATCCTCAACCCCGGCGTACTTTTCGATGAGGGAGTCACCTCGGCATGAACGGCGCACAGTCCCTGATCAACACGCTCGTCGACGCAGGCGTCGACGTCTGCTTCGGCAACCCGGGCACGTCGGAGATGCACTTCGTCGCCGCGCTGGACACCGTGCCCCGCATGCGGGGCGTGCTCGGCCTGTTCGAGGGCGTCGTCACCGGCGCTGCCGACGGGTACGCGCGGATCGCCGACCGTCCCGCCGCCACGCTGCTGCACCTCGGCCCCGGCCTGGCCAACGGCATGGCGAACCTGCACAACGCCCGGCGCGCCAACACCCCCGTGGTCAACGTGATCGGCGATCACGCCACCTACCACAAGCGCTTCGACGCCCCGCTGGAGTCGGACATCGAGGCCCTGACCGGTTCGCTGAACGGCTGGACCCGGCGGTCCAACAGCAGCGCCGACGTCGGGGTGGACGCGGCAGCCGCGGTCGCCGCCGCGCAGGACGCCCCCGGCCGGGTGGCCAACCTGATCCTGCCCGCGGACGTGTCCTGGGGCGACGGCGGCCAGGTCGCCACCCCGGTCGCGGCCAGGGTGCCCGCGACCGTCGACGAGACGACCGTCAAGTCGATCGCCGAGGTGCTGCGGTCCGGTGAGCCGGTCGCGTTGCTGATCGGCGGCAAGGCCTGCCGGGAGACCGGCCTGCGGGCGACCAGCCGGATCGCCAAGGCCACCGGCGCCAAGGCGTTCGCCGAGACGTTCCCCAGCCGCATCGAGCGCGGCGCCGGGCTGCCGACCGTCGAACGGCTGGGTTACCTCGCCGAGCAGGTCAGCTACCAGCTCGACGGGATCAAGCACGTGATCCTCGCCGGCACCAAGGCGCCGGTGTCGTTCTTCGCCTACCCCGGCAAGGCCAGCGACCTGGTGCCGGAGGGCGCCACGGTGCACACGCTCGCCGACGTCGCCGCCGATGCCGTCGGTGCGCTGCAGGACCTCGCCGACCTCGTCGCCGCCGACGTCGAGCCCGACCTGGCGCCGGAGCACCGCCCGGAACTGCCCAGCGGCCCGCTCACCCCGCAGAACTGGGTCGACGTGATCGGCGCGTTGCTGCCGGAGAACGCCATCATCTCCGACGAGGCCAACACCTCCGGCCTGCTGCTGCCGACGGCGACGGCGGGCGCGCCCAGGCACGACGTGCTGACGCTCACCGGTGGCGCGATCGGCCAGGGTATGCCGGTGGCCACCGGAGCGGCCATCGCGGCGCCGGACCGGCCGGTGATCAACCTGCAGTCCGACGGCAGCGCGCTGTACACGATCTCCGCGCTGTGGACGCAGGCGCGGGAGAACAGCAACGTCACCACGGTCATCCTCAACAACCGCGCCTACGCCATCCTCCGGCTGGAGCTGCAGCGCGTCGGCGCCGAGGCGGGCGAGAAGGCGAAGGGCCTGCTCGATCTGTCCACTCCGGACATGGACTTCGCGAAGATCGCCGAGGGCTTCGGCGTTCCCGCGACGCGGGCGACCACGGCCGAGGAACTGGCCGACCAGTTCGCCCGCGCCGTCGCCGAACCCGGCCCGCACCTGATCGACGCGGCGGTGCCGCCCCTGCTCTAACGGCAGAGCGCCGCGTAGAGCGCCTGGAACTGGTCGCGTGCACCGGCCATGTTCGCCTCGGTGAACGTGGTGTTGGTGAACACGTTGGCCGCGGTGACGACCCGGCCCTGACCGTCGACGGTGACGGCGGTCAGGGTCTGGAAGCCGTCGAGGTTTCCGCCGTGACCCCACGCCTCGCCACCGCACGGCAGGGCCATCCGCCCGAGCCCGAGGCCGTAGGACAGGTCCGCGATCGGCGACTCGCCGGTGGGGACGTACTTCCGCATCTCGGCGAGCAGGTCGGGCCGCAGCAGCTTGCCGCCGAGCAGCGCCGTGTAGAAGCGCAGCAGGTCGCGCGGCGTGCTGATGCCGTCGCCGTTGGCGTCGGCCTGGGAGGGGTCGAACTCGGTGGCGTCGGCCGTCGCCAGGCCGCCGTCGGGCCTGGTCAGCTGCAGGTACCCCCTGGCGTGCGGCTGACGCAGGCCGTACTCGTAGGGCGCCGGGAAGTAGGTGGCCGACATCCCGGCCGGCTTGAGGACCCGCCGCGTGACCTCGTCCCGCCACGGGTTGCCGGTCACCTTCTCGATGATCAGGCCGAGCAGGATGTACCCGGTGTTGCTGTAGTGCCACTTGCCTTTCTCGCCCGGCGGGAAGTCCGGTCCCTTGCTGAACCCGGCGTCGAGGAGCTGCTGGCGGGTGTAGTGCTTGAACGGCTGGGCCTCGGCGGCCTCGGGCATCGACTCGGAGTGGTTGTGCAGGCCGCTGGTGTGCTGTAGCAGGTGCCGGACCCGGATCCGGCCGGCGTCGCCCGCGGTGGGCGGGACGACGCCGGGCAGGTAGGCCGACAGCGGTCCGTCCAGTGCCACCTTCCCCTCCCCGGCCAGCTGGAGGATCACGGTGGAGACCATGGGTTTGACGTTGCTGGCCCCACGCAGGTAGCCGTCGGCGCCGGGCATCGGCCTGCCCGTTCCGCGGTCGCCGACGCCGCTGGTCAGGGTGAACTGGCGGCCGTCGGCGAGCACGGTCGCCTGCGCGCCGGGCAGGCCGTCGGCCATGGTCATCCGGTCGAGTATCCGTTCGACGTCACGCAGGAAACCGGGCCGGTGCTCCGGCGCGGCCCCGGTGCTCGTTCCCGCGCTGATCGTGACGGCGGCCAGCATGGCGACGACCAGCGTGCAGATTGTCCGTTTCATGGATCGAATCTAGGGACGCCGGTGGCCGCGGACGATCCGGTGAACTGCACCATGCGGGGTATGGCCAGCCACACCTGACGAAAGTCGGGGTCCATCGGCGGCTTTCGACCACTGTGGACCCCGTGCCGAATTTCTAGCTTGACGGCATGGAAATCGAGGATGTTCCGGACGTCAGCGCGCGGTTGTACCTGGAGGTCGTGGAGGCGGCGGCGTCGGCGCCGGGCTGGCTGCGGGAGGGCGCGGCACTGTTCACCGAGGCGTCGATCGTGCTGCTGGGTGGCCTGCTGGTGCTGGCCTGGTGGCTGGCGCGCGGCGGCCCGGTCAGGGGGATGGTGCTCGCCTGGCTCGCGCCGGCCTCGGTCGTGTTCGGCTACCTGGCCAGCGAGCTGACGAAGACCCTGTTCGACGTGGACCGCCCGTGCCGGACGCTGGCCGTCCAGTCCATTGTGGAATGCCCGCCGGCCGGCGACTGGTCGTTCCCGAGCAACCACTCGGCCATCGCCGGGGCCGTCGCGGTCGGCGTGCTCATCGCCCGGCCCACGCTGGGCCTGGTGGCGATGCCGCTGGGTGCGCTGGCGGCGTTGTCGAGGGTGTTCGTCGGCGTGCACTACCCGCACGACGTGCTGACCGGGTTCGTGCTCGGCGGGCTGGTGGCCGTGGCGGTCGCGGTGCTGCTGAACCGGCCCGCCACGGCTGTGGTGAGCCGGTTGCGGGAACGTGATCTGGTCCTTGTGCGGTGATCCTCACAGGATCTTCTTGGCTTTTTCTTGGGTTCGGCCGGTTCACTGGGTGTTGTCCGGACCTGTCGGGGGGCCGGACAGCCCGAAGGAGGCCGGTCATGATGACCACCATCGCACTACCGCGCCCGGTAGACACCTCGTCGGACGGCGTGAGCCGCAGGGGACCACGGCAGATCAACGCCGACGCGGTGGCCACCAGGACCGGCCTCGGGCGGACGGCGTTCGTCGTCGCGGACGGCATCGGGGACCACCTGCTCGCTGCTCGGGCGGCGCGGGTGGCGGCCGGTACCGCGGCGGCGACCGCCGTGCGCGAGGGCGCCGCGGCCGGTCTGCTGGCTGCCCGCAGGGAACTGCACGCCCAGTTCGACCAGGAGCGGGCCGACTGCGTGCTGGTGGTGGCGGTACTGCCGCCCGTCGACCGCCCGGAGGCGCACTGCGACGTCGCCTGGGTCGGCGACTGCCGGGCCTACCGCTGGAACGGGCGGGTGCTGCAGCAGGTGACCACCGACCACACGCTGGCCGAGTTCTGGCGCAACCAGGACCGGCCGGTCACGGCGAGGATGGAGCACGTGGTGATGGACTCCGTCCGCACCGCGACCGAGGCCGACCTGGGCCGCGCGAGCTTCCCGTTCGCCGCGGGCAGGCTGCTGCTGTGCACCGACGGGGTGCACAAGGCGCTGGACATCACCCGCATCAAGGCGGTGCTGGCCGATTCGGCCCGCCCGGGCGAGGCCGCGAACACCCTGGTCGACACGGCGCACCGCACCGGCGGCACGGACAACGCGACCGCCATCGTGGCCGACCGCCACCTCGCCTGACCCGCTCCCGTCTGGCACTACCTGGGTTCGGGGGTGCCGTTCGGCCATACGCACGGACTGTTCGTCCCGATGGACACCCGCCGGTCGGGAGTGATCGTGGTTTGGATGGCCATCTTGTACTCGTCCTTGGTGGCGTTCATGTAGTCATCTGGACTTTTGTCAGTCTCAATTTCCCAGCCGTTGTTCGCCCACCACGTTTTCAGCTTGTCGAAATATTCGTTGTTGCGTCGGTTGTCGATGTTGTCGACCCAGTAGTTGACGCTCGCACGACTTTGGCCCGTGCCTTTGTCTTCGATATCGGCACAGGGCATCGACAGCGTCGACTGCACGCTGAGGGTGAAGCCCGGCGGGAAGATCGCGCTTGCCGCGGCGTTGGTTTCCCGCTCGACGCGGGCTTGCGCCTCCGGCATTGTTTCCGTGTTCCCCATCGCAGAACCTCCACACCCGGCGATCAACAGAAATACGCCGACGAACATCAACGCCCGCACAGGCCGCTTCGTCACCCTCATGTTCCACCCGCGATCATCGACCGCCCCCCGCAATGATTCGTCCCATTTCAATCAGGGAGCTCGATCGAGGTTCCCAGTAGTCGCTGTGGGAGGTAAGGGGATTGGTGGGGGTTGATTCGAAGGTCTTGCCGCCGAACCAGTCTGTGGTGGGGTCGGGGCCAAGAGGATCGACCGGATCAGCGAATCTGTCGTTGAAGTTGGTCATGGCGGGGATGGGGTCTGTTTCGGCCTTGGTGGAATAGACGTGCTGGCCGGCCTGGTCGGCCGGGATGCCGTCCAGTCGTAGCTCGCCGGCGTGCTGAACACCCACACCGGGACTGGCGACCATGACCAGTTGGTCTGCGGGTAGTCCGAGGTCGCGCGCGGTCTGGCCGACGACCGTGGTGCCGTAGCTGTGACCGATGATCGTGTTGTTGACCGGGCCTGGTTGGTGTGCGACACCGAGCCCCTCCTGGAAGCGACGGAGGGCAGGCTCGGCCCGATCGGCGTAGCTTGTGTCCGCGGCCTGGCCGAGGTTCTGTGGTGCGTCGTAGCCCGCCCAGGTGATGACCGCGGTCGACGGCGCTCCCGCGAGAGCCGCCTGTTGCGCCATGGCGTCCGAGCGCCTGATGTCGATGTGCGTGTCGGAGTTGAGGCCGGAAGTGGTGCCGGGGACATAAGTGGCGACGTTGGCGGCGGTGTCGGGGTTGCCGATGGCGACAATGGCCCGCCCGGAGTTCGCGGAGTCGACGCCGAGCAGGAACGCGGGTGGCTGCTGTTCCAGGCGTTGTTTGATCTGGTCGAGCCCGCTGATCTTGCCGTCGAGCGTGTCCCGCTCGGCTTTGAGGAGGTCGTAGTCGAGCTGAGCCGGTCCTTCCTCCATCTCGTCCATGCGGGCCTGGATCTCGTTCCGGCGCTGTTGCAGGTCACCGCGTTGCTGGTCGAGCACGATCCGGTTGGCTCGATCGCGGTCCACAGTGGGTAGCCCGTCCATCTGGCCCACGGTAGCCGGGTTGGCCCGCAGGAACAGATCACGACCGATCGGCGACATAGCTGCCCACCAAGCGGCGTTCTGCGCCGGGGTCGCGTTGGCCGGCGGTGGGAGCAGGGTCAGGCCAGGATCGGCCACCCCCGCGGCCGCCGCGGCGGCGACGGTGGCTTCGTTGCCGGTGCCGAACTCGCCCTGCGCGGCACGGTTCAGCACCGAGGCCAGGTCGCTGTCGATGTCGTCGGCGGTGGCCATGGCGGCGGCGATCCCGGTAGTCACCTGCTGGTGTGCCCGTGCCCGGTCGTCGGGGTTCATGTCCGGCGGCAACGGCTGCCCGGCCAGCGTGTCGACAACCGCACCGGCATCGGTGAGCTGGAAGCCGTAGCGGCGAGCCAGTTCCTCCAGGTTAGTGATCACGTGCTGCACCGCCGGGATGGCGTCCGAAGCCTGAGTCAGTGCCTTGATGACCACGCCGGCGCCCGAGGCGAGCTTGTTCAGCCGCGATTTGAACGCCTGATGCCCGGAGACGGCGGTGTCGGCGGCCGGGCCGGTCCACCCCTCCACCGGCAGGATGCGCCCGAAATCGTCCCCCGAGTGGATCAGCACCTGTTCGCGCTGCCGCATCGTGCCGGCGATCTCACTGAGCACACCTGGGTTCCATGCCTTGATCTCCGCGAGGGTGGCCATCAGATCGGCCCACCGGGGATCGATTCCGCCGCGTTGCTGTCGGCCGTGCCGTAGGTGTCAGCGGCTGTCCCCAGCGCGGCGACATGTCCGCCGGCCTCGTCGCGCCACGCGGTGAATGTAGCCGTCCAGGTACTGCTGAACGCGCCGGCCGCACCCGCGGACCGGCTGCCCGGCATCGCCCCCGCGACGCCCTCGACCGGGCCACCGCAGTCGGCACCCGCCAGCCCGTCCACTGCCGTCTGACCAGCCCTGCCCGCGGCTCTCAACGCCTCGGGCACCGTCGTGAAGCCCACCTTTCGTCGCCTCCCCTGACCGAAAGTATCTGCCAAGTAATCGACGGTAGCGGTCGAACCACCACGAGCGAGTGAAAGCGATGGAGATGACCAGTTCGAGCTAACCAATTCGGATGATCTCGGGGTAAACACGTGAAGGCCACCTTCACTACGTCTCACGTAATGAAGGTGGCCTTCACGTGCTCGGGGCAGCCTCAGGGGCTACTCGTAGCTCTCGCCCTTCTCGGCCTTGGCGACCAGGGACTCCGGCGGGAGGAAGTGGTCACCGTAGCGCTGCGCCAGCTCGCGGGCGCGGGCCACGAAACCGGCCAGGCCGCCCTCGTACTGGTTGATGTACTGGATGACACCACCGGTCCACGGCGGGAAACCGATGCCGAAGATCGAGCCGATGTTGGCGTCCTGCACCGACGTGAGCACGCCCTCGTCGAAGCACTTCACCGTCTCCAGCGCCTCGGCGAACAGCATCCGCTCCTGCAGGTCCACGAACGGAACGTCGGCACTGCCCGACTTGAACGCGTCGCGCAGCCCCGGCCACAGCCCGGTGCGCTTGCCCTCGTCGTCGTACTCGTAGAACCCGGCACCGGAGGACCGGCCCTTGCGGTCGAACTCGTCGACCATCCGGTCGATCACCGGCTCGGCCGGGTGCACCGTCCAGGTACCGCCGGCCGCCTCGATGGCCGCCCGCGTCTCCTGCCGGATCTTGCGCGGCAGGGTCAGCGTCAGCTCGTCCATCAGCTGCAGCGGTGGCGCCGGGTACCCGGCCTGCGAACCGGCCTGCTCGATCGTCGCGGGCTCGACACCCTCACCCAGCGCGGCGACGGCCTCGTTGAGGAACGTGCCGATCACGCGGCTGGTGAAGAACCCGCGGCTGTCGTTGACGACGATCGGGGTCTTCTTGATCTGCAGCGTGTAGTCGAAGACCTTCGCCAGCGTGGCCGGTGAGGTCTTCTCCCCGCAGATGATCTCCACCAGCGGCATCTTGTCCACCGGCGAGAAGAAGTGGATGCCGATGAAGTCCTCCTGCCGCTGCACGCCCTCGGCGAGCGAGGTGATCGGCAGCGTGGAGGTGTTCGAGCCGAGCACGGCGTCCGGGTTGACGACGCCCTCGATCTCCTGGAACACCTTGTGCTTGAGCTCGACGCTCTCGAACACGGCCTCGATGACGAAGTCCACCCCGGCGAAGTCCGCGGGGTCGGCCGTCGGCTTGATCCTGCCCAGCAGGGCGTCCGACTTCTCCTGCGTGGTCTTGCCCCGCGAGAGCGCCTTCTGCTCGAGCTTCTCCGCGTAGCCCTTGCCCTTCTCCGCGGCCTCCAGCGAGACGTCCTTGAGCACGACGTCGATCCCGGCCTTCGCCGAGACGTAGGCGATCGCGGCACCCATCATGCCCGCACCGAGCACGCCGACCTTGCGGGCGGTGTACTTCTCGAAGCCGTCCGGCCGCGAACCGCCGGAGTTGATGTGCTGCAGGTCGAAGAAGAACGCCTTGGTCATGTTCTTCGACACCTGGCCGGTCGCCAGGTGCACCATGTACCGCGACTCGATGAGCAGCGCCGTGTCGACGTCGACCTGCGCGCTCTCCACGGCCGCGGCCAGGATCGCCCTCGGCGCTGGCATGTTGGCGCCCTTGAGCTGCTTGCGCAGGTTCGCCGGGAACGCGGGCAGCATCGCGGCCAGGCTCGGGCTGGACGGCGTGCCGCCGGGGATCTTGTAGCCCTTGACGTCCCACGGCTGCGTGTGTGCCTCGGGGTTGGCCTTGATCCACTCCTTGGCACGCGGCACCAGTTCCTCGACGGTGTCGACGACCTCGTGCACCAGGCCCAGCTCCAGCGCCTTGCGCGGGCGGTGCCGCTGGCCCTGGACGAGGACGTTCATCACCGCGTTCTGGATACCCAGCAACCGCACGGTCCGCACGATCCCGCCACCGCCGGGCAGCAGGCCCAGCGTCACCTCGGGCAGGCCGATCTGGCTGCCCTTGACGTCTGCGGCGATGCGGTGGTGCGTCGCCAGCGCGATCTCCAGGCCGCCGCCGAGCGCGGCACCGTTGATGGCCGCGACCACCGGGCGGCCGAACGTCTCCAGCCTGCGCAACTGACCCTTGACCTCGTTGAGGTGCGCGGTCATCTCCTCGGCCTGCTCCGGCTTGACCTGGATCAGGTCGTTGAGGTCACCACCGGCGAAGAACGTCTTCTTGGCCGAGGTGATCACCACGCCGGTGATCGAGTCCTTCTCCGCCTCCAGCCGGTCGACGATCTGGCCCATCGACTCGCTGTAGTCGCGGTTCATCGTGTTCGCCGACTGCTTGGGGTCGTCGAGCGTCAGCAGGACGATGCCGTCGGAGTCCTGCTCCCAGCGAATGGTCTTCGTCTCGGTCATGTCCTCACACCCGCTCGATGATCGTCGCGACGCCCATGCCACCGCCGATGCACAGGGTCACCAGTGCCCGCTTCGCCTGCCTGCGCTCCAGCTCGTCGACGACCGTGCCGACCAGCATCGCGCCGGTGGCACCCAGCGGGTGCCCCATGGCGATCGCGCCGCCATTGACGTTGACCCGCTCCTCCGGCAGGTTCAGGTCCTTGATCCACTTCAGGACCACCGAGGCGAACGCCTCGTTCAGCTCCCACAGGTCGATGTCCTCGGGCTTCAGCCCGGCGATGTCGAGAACCTTGCGGGTGGCCGGGGTCGGCCCGGTCAGCATGATGGTCGGCTCCGAGCCGATGGCCGACGCGGCGACGATGCGTGCCCTCGGGGTCAGCCCGAACGTCTTGCCCGCCTGCTCGTTGCCGATCAGCACGACGGCGGCGCCGTCGACGATGCCCGACGAGTTTCCGCCGGTGTGCACGTGGTCGATTCGCTCGACCGAGTGGTACTTCTGCAGCGCCACTGCGTCGAACCCGCCCATGTCACCGATGCCCGCGAACGCGGGCTTCAGCTTCGCCAGTCCCTCGACCGTGGTACCGGGACGGCGGTGCTCGTCGTGGTCGAGGATGGTGACGCCGTTGATGTCCTTGACCGGTACGACCGACTTGGTGAAATAACCACCCGACCAGGCAGCCTCGGCCTTCTCCTGGGAACGCACAGCGAACGCGTCGACGTCCTCGCGGGAGAAGCCCTCGATCGTGGCGATCAGGTCGGCGCCGATGCCCTGCGGGACGATGTAGTTGTCGAAGGACGTCGCCGGGTCCATGAACAGCGCGCCGCCGTCGGAACCCATCGGCACCCGCGACATCGACTCGACGCCACCGGCGATGATCAGGTTGTCCCAGCCGGCGCGGATCTTCTGCGCCGCGGTGTTGGTGGCCTCCAGGCCGGACGCGCAGAACCGGTTGAGCTGCACACCCGCGACGGTCTCCGGCAGGCCGGACGCCAGCGCGGCCGTCCGGGCGATCACCGCGCCCTGGTCACCGACCGGCGACACGACGCCCAGCACGATGTCGTTGATGGCCGCCGGGTCCAGGTTCGGGTGCCGGGCCTTCAACTCGTCGATCAGGCCGACCACCAGGTCGACCGGCTTGGTGCCGTGCAGCGCACCACCCTTGTTCTTGCCCCGAGGCGTACGCAGCGCCTCGTAGATGTAGGCCTCGGTCACAGCCGCTCCTGTGCTCGTAGGTACTCGCCAGTAGTGCTAATACTGACTAACATACTGCGGACAAACCGCAGGCTGTCAATGGGTTGCGACCCACCCGACAGTAGCTAGAGTGGGTTCACCATGGACCCTACGCCCACCACCGCGTCACGGCCACGCGACCGCAAGGCGCAGCTCGCCGCGGTCGCGGCCGAGCTGTTCCGCGCCCGCGGCTACCGCGGGGTGGGCATCAACGACATCGCGGCGGCCGCCGGGATCACCGGCCCCGCGCTCTACCGGCACTTCGCCGACAAGCAGGCCGTGCTCGCCCACGTCCTGCTGGCGGGTATCGGCGACATGGAGACGGCGACCGCCGAGGCGCTGTCCGACTCCGGCACACCTCCCGCGGAACAGCTGCGAGCGCTGCTCGGCCTGCTGGCCGCGCAGTCGGTCGAACGCAGGGAGATCGCCGCGCTCTGGCGCTGGGAGGGCAGGCACCTTCCGGAACCGCAGCGGCAGGAGATCCGCGACCGGTCCTACCGCACGCTCGACGCGTGGGCGAAGACCCTGCTGATGACCCGCACCGACCTGCCGCCCGCCGACGCCGAGCTGTTGTGCTGGGCCGCGCTGAGCGTGTTCGGCAGCGTCTCGGTGCACCGCACCACGGTCGCCAAGCGACGGTTCTCGCAACTGCTGGTCGAGCTGGCCGAGCAGGTACTGGCCACGGATCTGCCGGAGGCGACTGACGTCGAGACGCCCGCGCCCGCACTGGCCGGCCTGAACCCGCCCGCGCGGCGGGAGCAGATCCTGACCGCGGCGACGGAGCTGTTCCGGCGCCGGGGCTTCCACGCCGTCAGCATGGAGGACATCGGAGCTGCCGCCGGAATTGCCGGTCCCAGCGTGTACCGGCACTTCGCGGGCAAAACGGCAATAGTGCTGGCCATCTGCCGCCGAGCGGCAGACCGGCTGACGCTGGGTGCCGAGCACGCGCTGCGGACCAGTGCGCCGCCGGACGAGCGGGAGGCACTGCGCAGGCTGGCCGAGTCCTACGTCCGCACACTGACCGGTTCGGCCGAGCTGGCCGTCGCGTTCTCCGGCGACCCGCTGACGTTGCCGGAGAACGAGCAGGCCGAACTGCTGCGCGTCCAGCGGGATTACGTGGCCCAGTGGGTCTCGCTACTGTCCGCCGTCCGGCCGGAGCTGCAGCCGAGGGAGGCGCGGATCACAGTGCACGCCGCGCTGACCATCGCCAACGACCTGACCCGCACGAGGCGGGTCAACCGCAGGCCGAACCTGCCTGCCGAGCTGCACGCGATGATGCTGGCCGTTCTCGGAATTCGATAGGTCTCCTGGCGCTCCGACAACCTGTCCGTTAACCTACTCACGAGTAGGTACAACCGACGGGAGCGAAGCATGCCTGGCAGGAAGCGGGACGCCATGGGGCTCGGCCTGGCGGCCCTGACCAGGCTCGCCGGGGTGAAGGCCCTGGAACGGGCCGGGCTGCGCAAGCCGATCGAGAACGTGGTGTCCGCGGGCACCCGGACCGGGTTCCGCGCCGCGGGCGCCGCGAGCCGTGCGTTCAAGGCGACCCAGCGACTCGGCAAGCCGGCGCGGCTGGATCGGGCACCCGAGCAGGACCTGTTCGACCTCACGCCGTCGGAGGAGCAGCAGCTCATCGTCGAGACCGTGCGGGAGTTCGCGGCCGAGCAGCTGCGCCCCGCGGCCGCCGAGGCCGACGCCAAGCTGACCACGCCGGACGGTCTGCTCGGCCGCGCCACGGAGCTGGGCGTGACGCTCGTCGGCATCCCCGAGGACCTCGGCGGCGCGGGCACCGAGCGGTCGGTGGTCACCAACGCGCTGGTGGCCGAGGCGCTGGCACACGGTGACCTGGGGCTGGCGGTGGCGGTGCTGGCACCGTCGGCGGTGAGCACGGCGCTGGTCGCCTGGGGCGACGAGCGGCAGCAGGCCGACTACCTGCCCGCGTTCGTCGGCGAGAACGTTCCCGCCGCGGCGCTGGCCCTGCAGGAACGCGCGCCGCTGTACGACCCGTTCGCCCCGAAGACCCGTGCCCGGCGGACCCCGGACGGCTACCGGCTGGACGGCGTCAAGACGATGGTGCCGCGTGCCGCGCAGGCCGAGCTGTTCGTCGTGTCGGCCGATCTGGACGGGCGCGGACCGGCGTTGTTCATCGTCGAGTCGAACACCTCGGGTGTGACGATCGAGGCCGAACCGGCCATGGGGCTGCGTGGCGCGGCGACCGGCAAGCTGCACCTGGAGAACGTGAAGCTGCCCGGCGGCGCACTGCTGGGATCGCCGAAGGATTTCGCCGACGTGGTGCGGCTGTCCCGGCTCGGCTGGGCGGCGCTGGCCGCCGGAACCGCGCGGGCGGTGCTGGACTACGTGATCCCCTACGTCAACGAGCGGCAGGCGTTCGGCGAGCCGGTGAGCCACCGGCAGGGCGTGGCGTTCCAGGTGGCCGACATCGGCATCGAGCTGGAAGGGCTCCGCCTGGTGACACTGCGCGCGGCGGCGCGGGCCGAGCAGGGCCTGCCGTACGCGCGGGAGGTCGCGCTGGCCAGGAAACTGGCCGCCGACAAGGGAATGCAGATCGGTAACGCCGGTGTCCAGCTACTCGGCGGGCACGGCTACATCAAGGAACATCCGGTGGAACGCTGGTACCGGGACCTGCGGGCGGTCGGCGTGATGGAAGGTGCGGTGCTGCTGTGATCAACCTCGAGGTCCCGAAGAAGGCACGCGCTCTGGTCAACCAGGCTTACCAGGCCGCCGCGGAGGTTTTCCGCCCGATCTCGCGTAAATACGACCGTGCCGAGCACGAATACCCGACCGAGCTTGACATGTTCGCGGCGTTGCTGGACGGCCTGAACTCGTCCGGCGAGGGCGGCGCGGGCGCCGCCGGAGTGCGCCGGGACGACAAGGACAAGTCGAAGGGCAACCGCAACGGCGCCAACCTCAACGTCGCACTCGGCACGATCGAGATGTGCTGGGGCGACGTGGCGTTGCTGCTGTCGATGCCGAGGCAGGGACTGGGCAACGCGGCGATCGCGTCGGTGGCCAACGCCGAGCAGCTGAAGCGGTTCGAGAAGACCTGGGCGGCGATGGCGATCACCGAACCGGGCTGCGGCTCGGACTCGGCGGCCATCACCACGACCGCCCGGCTGGACGGCGACGAGTACGTCCTCAACGGCGAGAAGATCTTCGTCACGGCTGGCGAACGGGCAGATTCCGTCGTCGTGTGGGCGACGCTGGACCGTTCGAAGGGCCGCGCGGCGATCAAGTCGTTCGTCGTCGAGAAGGGCACCCCCGGTTTCGAGGTCGTGCGCCTGGAGCACAAGCTCGGCATCCGCGCGTCGGACACTGCCGTGCTGCGCTTCGACAACTGCCGCGTGCCCAAGGAGAACCTGCTCGGCAGCCCGGAGGTCGACACGAAGTCGAGCTTCGCCGGCGTCATGCAGACCTTCGACAACACCCGGCCGCTGGTGGCCGCCATGGCCGTGGGTGTGGCGCGGGCGGCGCTGGAGGAGACCCGGCGGATCCTCGGCGAGGCGGGCGTCACGATCGACTACGACCGTCCCGCCCAGACCCAGCACGCGGCCGCCGCGACGTTCCTCCAGCTGGAAGCCGACTACGAGGCCGCGTACCTGCTGACGCTGGAGTCGGCGTGGATGGCCGACAACCGTCAGCCGAACTCGCTGCAGGCGTCGATGGCCAAGGCGAAGGCCGGCCGGTCGGTCGTCGACATCACGCTGCGCTGCGTGGAGCTGGCCGGAACGCTGGGCTACACCGAGGAGTCGCTGCTGGAGAAGTGGAGCCGGGACGCGAAGATCCTGGACATCTTCGAGGGCACGCAACAGATCCAGCAGCTCATCGTCGCCCGCCGCCTGCTCGGCAAGACGAGCGCCGAGCTGAAGTAGCCTCCAAAGCACGTGAAGGCCACCTTCATCACGTGAGACGTGGTGAAGGTGGCCTTCACGTGCTTGGGGCCGGGCCGATGTCTCGCCGTCTGGAACCGGTGTGCCGGACAGTGGGACTAGGCGGGCGGGAACGGACAACTCCCGGGTCCGGAACGGACGACTCGCGGGTCGGGAACGGACGACTCGCGCGTGAGAACGTACGACTCGCGCGAGTGGACCGTTCACGCGGGCGACCGGCACCAGGTGAGAACCCGGTCCACATGGTGAGTTCTGCGCTCACGCACGCGAGTTCTGCGTTCCGGCCCGCGAGTTCTGCGTTCAGGGCCACCCACCTGGCCCTGCCGCATCCCGGACTTTGCCGGGGCCCTGACGTGAGACGTGGTGAAGGTGGCCTTCACGTGCCTTGGGCCGTCAGAGGACCGAGCGGAGCAGGTCGAGCACCTCGGGTTCGGTGGGCAGGCGGGGGCTGTTGCTGGTGACCGGGTCGGCGAGCGCCGTCGCCGCCACGGCGGGCAGGCGGCCGGCGTCTAGACCCAACCCGCGTAGCGGGCGCTTGACGTCCAGCGGCCCGGTCAGCTCCCGGACGGCGCCGATCGCGGCGGCCGTCCAGTCCTCAGTGGACTCCACGAGCAACGCCCTGGCCACCTGTTCGTACGCGACGGCCGACTCGGCGGCACCGAACGTCAGGACCTCCTCCAGCACCGCGGCCAGCGCGACGCCGTGCGGGGTGCCGGTGTGCGCGGTGATGGCGTGCCCGATGCCGTGCACCAGCCCCAGCCCGGAGATCGTCAGCGCCTGACCGGCCAGGTGCGCCCCCAGCATCAGCTGCGACCGCGCCTCCAGGTCGGCACCGTCCCGGTAGGCGACCGGCAGCCACCGGCCGACCAGCGACACGGCCTGGGCCGCATAGGCGACCGACACCGGGTTGGCACCCCGCGACGCCAGCGACTCGACACCGTGCACCAGCGCGTCGACGCCGGTCGCCGCCGTCGCGGGCGCGGGCAGGCCCAGCGTCAGCTCCGGGTCCAGGACGGCGATCCGGGGCCGCACCGAATCGTCACCGAGGTAGACCTTCCGGCGTGCCACCGGATCCTCGATGACACCGAAGCCGTTGGTCTCCGCACCCGTCCCCGACGTGGTGGGCACGGCGATCAGCGGCGCGCCGGTGCCCGCACCCAGCGCGATCGCCTTCGCCGCGTCCAGCGGCGAGCCGCCACCGAGCGCGATCACCGCCGCCGTCCCGAACGCCCGCGCCCGGGCCGCTCCCCGGTCGACCTCGACGGTCGTCGGGTTGGGGCTGATGTCGTCGTAGACCTCGTGTTCGACCCCGGCGGCGTCGAGGATTTTCGCCACCCTGCCGACGATTCCGGCCGCCCGCAGCCCGGCGTCGGTCACCACGAACGCGCGCGTGTGGCCCAGGTCGGCGACGAAGTCCGGCAGGTTCTCCACCGCTCCCGGCCCGAACTCGACCCGGGCCGTCGGCTCGACGGTGAACCGCGTGGTCACGACACACCCGCCACCGGCACGCGGAACTCCTTGCCCGCCAGGGTTTCGTACAGCCGCACCGGGCTCATCTCCCCGGCCAGATCGCCGAACTGCGCCTTCGTGCGCCGGTAGACCTGCTCCACCAGCGCGGACAGCTCCGTCGACACCCCGAGGTCCCGGCCCAGGTCGACGGCCAGCCCCAGATCCTTGCAGGCCAGCACCATGGCGAACGAGTCGTCGTAGTCACCGTCGGCCAGGACCGACACCACGTCGTTCTCCAGGAAGTTCGACGCGGCCGGGCTGGCCAGCAGCGACGCCCGCAGCACGGACAGGTCGACACCGGCCTTGACGCCCATGGCCAGCACCTCGGACGTGGCCACCACGTGACAGAACCACAGCAGGTTGATCATCAACTTGACCGTGTAACCCGAGCCTGCCGGACCAATGTGCAGGACCTTCTCCGGTTCACCCAGGACGGTGAACAATGGCAACGCGCGAGCGAAATCCTCCTCGGTGCCGCCGGCGAAGATCTGCAGCGTGCCCGCCTTCGCGCCCCTCGCCATGCCGCTCACCGGCGCGTCCAGCCGGTGCACACCGCGGGCGTCGAGGACCTCGTCGGCTACCCGCTGCGCCGCGGCCGGGGTGGAGGTCGACATGTCGATCCACAGCGAACCGGGGGCGAGCGCCGCGGCGGCGCCCGCGCGCAGCAGCACGTCCTCCACGATCCGCGGCGTGGGGAGCATGGTGATCAGCACGTCCGCCCCGGCAGCGCACTCCGCGGGGGTGGCGGCCCAGGCCGCGCCCGCGGCGAGGTGTTCGGCGGCGGCCTCGGGCCGGGTGTCGTGCACGATCGTGTCGTAACCCGCGTTGACGAGGTGCAGGGCCATGGGTGCACCCATGTTGCCCAGACCGATGAAACCCACTCTCATTGGTTGTCCTTCAGGTCGAGCCAGGTGGTCTTGAGGGCGGTGTAGGCCTCCAGGGCGTGCAGCGACTTGTCCCTGCCCGCACCGGTGGCCTTGAATCCGCCGAAAGGTGTGATGACGTCGCTCGCGTCGAAGGTGTTGACCCACACCGTGCCCGCCCGCAGCCGCCGGGCCACCGTGTGCGCGGTGGCGACGTCACGCGTCCAGACCGACGCGACCAGGCCGAAGTCGCTGTCGTTGGCGAGACGGACGCCCTCGTCGACGCCACCGTCGTAGGTGATCACCGACAGCACCGGGCCGAAGATCTCCTCGCGGGCCACGGTCATGTCGTTGGTGACGTCGTCGAGGATCGTGGGCTCGACGAACGTCCCGTTCGCGGAGCCGCCGAGGACGACCCGCGCACCCTCGGCCTTACCGGTCTCCAGGTAGCCGAGGACCCGGCGCAGCTGCGTCTCGTCGACGAGCGGGCCCATCACAGTGGCCGGGTCCAGCGGGTCGCCGCCGCGGAACGTCTCCCCGGTGACCTTGACGATCTCGGCCAGCAACCGGTCCTTGACCGCCGCGTGCACGATGACCCGCGAACCGGCGTTGCAGGTCTGGCCCGCGTTGTAGAAGATCCCCCAGGCCACGGCCGACGCGGCCGCCGGGATGTCGGCGTCGGGCAGCACCAGCTGCGGCGACTTGCCGCCGGCCTCCACGGAGACCTGCTTGCCGTTGGACTCGCCCGCGTAGACCTGGAACAGCCTGGCCACCTCGGCCGACCCGGTGAACGCGATCTTGTCCACGTCCGGATGCCTGCCCAGCGCCTGCCCGGCGACCTCGCCGCGCCCGGGAACCACGTTCAGCACCCCCGCTGGCAGGCCGGCCTCGTGTGCCAGGCGGGCCAGCACCAGCGACGCCAGCGACGTCTGCTCCGCGGGCTTGAGCACCACCGAGTTGCCGGTGGCGATCGCCGGGGCGAGCTTCCACGACGCGATCAGCAGCGCGTAGTTCCACGGGACGACCGCGCCGACGACACCCAGCGGCTCCCTCGTGACCAGGGCCAGCGCCGATCCCGGGGCCGGCGCGACCTCGCCGTAGGTCTTGTCGACGGTCTCGGCGTACCAGGCGATGGTCGCCGCGGCGCCCGCGGCGTCGATGCGCAGCGACTCGCTGATCGGCTTGCCCATCTCCAACGTGTCCAGCAGCGCCAGTTCCCCGGCGTGTGCCTCGATCAGCTCAGCCCAGCGCAGCATGATCCGCTTGCGCTCGACCGGCGGCAGGCCACGCCACCGCTCGTCGTCGAAGGCCGCGCGGGCCGCGCGAACGGCCCGGTCGACGTCGCCGGCACCACAGGCGGCGACACGCGCGAGCACCGCGCCGTCGCGGGGCGAGGTGCTGGCGAAGGTCTCACCGGACAGCGGATCGGTGAAGGCGCCGTCGATGAACGGCCGGGTCTCCGGGTCGATGCGCTCGGCCGCGGCGAGCCACCCCGCGTGGTTGCGTTCGGACAGTGGGGTCACGCGATCCTCCAGCGCTCCACGGCGTCCTCGTCGAGTTCGATGCCCAGACCGGGGGCGGACGGCACCTCGAGCTCGCCGGACGAGTTGATCATCACGGGCTTGGTCAGCATGAAGTCACGACGCTCCGGCGTCCAGCCGGGCGGGTCGTAGGGGAACTCGAAGTACGGCCCGCCGCCGACACCGGCGGCGACGTGCAGGTTGGCCAGCACGCCGATGCCGTTGGTCCAGCTGTGCGGGGTGAACTGCCGGTGCTTGAACCGGGCCAGCTCGGCCAGCGTCCTGGCGCGGTGCATGCCGACGGCGAGCACGACGTCCATCTGGTAGATGTCCAGGACGTCGTTCTCCAGGTACCGCACCAGTTCCGCCACGGAGTGGTGCATCTCCCCCGCCGCGATCCGCACCCCGGGGTTGTCCGCCCGCAGCGTGCGGAAGCCGTCCAGGTCGGCGTAGGGCAGCGGTTCCTCCACCCAGAACACGTCCAGCTCGGCAAGCCTGCGCACGATCCGGCGGGTCTTGACCAGGTCGGACGCGTCGGCGGTGTCACCGGCCATCCGCCAGGACTGGTTGAGGTCGACCATGATCACGAAGTCCGGCCCCAGCTCGGCGCGGACCGCCGCGACGGCCGCGATCCCCTCGTCGACCCGGTCCCGGTCGACCCGGATCTTCATCGCCCGGAACCCGGCCTGCCTGGCCAGCAGGGCCGTGCGGACCCGTTCCTCCGGCGACTTCAGCTCGGCGCTGGAGGCGTAGGCGGGAAGGGTACGGGCGGCATTGCCGAACAGCGTGGCCACCGGCAGGCCGGCGACCTTGCCGACGATGTCCCACAGCGCGACCTCCAGCGGCCAGTAGTGACCGCCGTGGAAGTTGGCCGTCTCGATGGCCCGGACGTGCCGGGTGATGTCGAGCGGGTCCTCGCCGAGGAACAGCGACCGGAACGCGTCGAAGCCGTCCATGGTGTCGCCCGACCCGATGCCGGTGATGCCCTCGTCGGTGTGCACCCGCACGATCGTCGCGTCGAAGTGACGGCGCGGTTCGGGGTCCCAGGCCGCGCACAGTGGCGGGTCGAGCTCCAGCCGTAACCGGTCCAGCGTGATGTCGGTGATCTTCATCGGGCCACCGCCGCGTAGAAGGGGTTGGCCGCGCCCTCGTTCGCGGCGGCGAGGACGTCGTCCAGCGACGGCGTGCGGTTCACCGCCGCGGCGACGGCCTCGCGGGCGGCCGTCCGCTGGTTGCGGAACGACTCGTCGAGGTCGTCGACGGCGGGGTTGACCCAGATGGCGGCGACGATCAGCAGGTCGTCGACCTCCTCGGCCGGGATCAGACCGGCGCCGACGGCGTCGCAGACACCCTGCGCCAGCCCGGCCTGCGCCGATCCCCAGGTGGCGCGCTCGTGCAGGTCACCGGAGGCGGCGGCCTTGGCGACGAACAGGGTCAGCGGCTTGACCGGCACCGAGGGGCGGACGACCGTGACGAACGGGACGTGCCCGGCGCTGGGGGTGGCCAGCGCGGTCACCCACGCCGTCTCCACCGGCCCGCCCTTGCGGCCCAGCACGATGTTGGTGTGCGCGGCGTTGGCCCCCTCGCCGACGAACGACTCGCCGACGAGCGCGGTGGGCGCGAAAGTCATGGGATCTCCGGGATGTGGTCGGTGACTACACCCCGGACGCTAAGAGCGCTCCGTGCGGGCGGGCAAGCAATCGAAACGTCGGTTGCGTTGGCGCCAACCGGAGTGCCGTCCTCAGCCCCACCACCGCCCTCAACGGAGACGCTGCGCGCCACAGCTTGATTTACAGTGCGTTCGTGAACGACGTCCGCAACCAGGGGCACGGCCTGCGCAGGGACATCGGGCTGCTGGAGCTGCTGGCCTCCACCGAGGCCCAGCACGCGGGCGGCCTCGGCGTGGTCCGGCTGGCGCAGCTGACCGGGCGGGAGAAGAGCCAGGTCTCCCGGGCACTGAAGGCACTGGCCGACGAGGGCATCGTCGAGCGCGACCCCGACACGCTGGAGTACCGCCTGGGCTGGCGGCTGTTCTCGCTGGTGGCGCGGACCGTCGAGAACCGCCTGCTGCGTGCGGCCGAGCCGGTCATGCACAGGCTGTCGGCCGAGCTGGAGGAGACCAGCCACCTGTGCGTCCTGCGGGACAACGCGGTGCTGACCGTGCTGTCGGTGTCCGGGCACTCGTTCCGCGTGCACGGCTGGGAGGGGCGCGGGGTGCCCGCGCCGTGTACGTCGGCCGGGCGGGTGCTGCTGCAGGACGCGACGCCGGACGAGCTGTACATCCGGTTCGGCACCGACACCGACCTCACCGAGGGACACCCCCGGTCACTGGTCCGCACGCTGCCCGACCTCTGGTCGCGGATCCAACAGTGCAAAAAGGACGGATACGCTCTCGTGCGGGAGGAGTTCGAGGACGATCTCGTGGGCGTCTCGGCGCCGGTGCGGGACTTCCGCGGCCGGGTCATCGCGGCGCTGAACATCTCCGCGCCCAAGGAACGTCTCGACGCCCGCCTGGAGGCCGCCGGCAGGACCACCGCCCGCGCCGCGGCGGCGGTGTCGTCACATCTCGGCTGGGAGTCGCGGCACCTGCGGACCAACCTGACCTGAGTTGCGCTGGCGGCAACCGAGGTCTCGAAAGCTTGTCGCACAAGGAAAGCGTTCGTAGATTCCCGTCGCATGAACATCGACGCGATCGACGGGCTCTACGTCGGCGGGCAGTGGCGGGCAGCCGCCGACGGGCGGACGTTCACCGTCTTCGACCCCGCGACGGAGAAGCCGGTACGCGAGGTCGCCGCAGCCGGGGCCCGGGACGCGGCGACCGCCGTGCGGGTGGCGCGGGAGTCGTTCGACGGCTGGAGCGCGACACCGCCGCGGCAGCGGGCCGAGGTGCTGCGGGCGGCGTTCACCGCGATGCACGAGAACGCACCGGACCTGGCCCGCCTGATCACCCTGGAGAACGGCAAGGCCTACCGCGACGCGCTGGCCGAGGTGTCCTACGCGGCCGAGTTCTTCCGCTGGTTCGCCGAGGAGGCGGTCCGGATCGGGTCGGCGTTCGGCGACGCGCCGCAGGGCGGCTTCCGGCACCTGGTGCGCAGGCACCCTGCCGGGGTCGCCGCGTTCGTCACGCCGTGGAACTTCCCCGCGGCGATGGCGACCCGCAAGATCGCACCGGCGCTGGCCGCGGGCTGTCCGGTGGTGCTGAAGCCGGCACCGGACACCCCGCTCACCGCGCTGGCCGTGGCCGCGTTGCTCACCGAGGCGGGACTGCCCGACGGCGTCTGCAACGTCCTGCCGACCGACCGGGCCGCCGAGGTCGCCGGCCGCTGGCTGCGGGACGAGCGCGTGCGCAAGTTCTCCTTCACCGGCTCGACGGCGACCGGCCGGATCCTGCTGAAGCAGGCCGCCGACAACGTCGTGAACGTCACCATGGAACTGGGCGGCAACGCGCCGTTCGTGGTGCGTGCCGACGCCGACCTGGACGCGGCCGTCCGCGGCGCGCTGGACGCCAAGATGCGCGGTGGCGGTGAGGTCTGCATCGCCGCCAACCGGTTCTACGTCCACCACACGGTCGCCGCGGAGTTCACCGCGCGGCTCGGCGAGGCCATGTCGTCGATCCACATCGGACCCGGAATGGACGACGGTGTCGGCCTCGGGCCGATGGTCAACGCCGCCGCGGTCGACCGGATCGACCGGCTGGTGACCGACGCCGTCCGGCGGGGCGCCCGCGTCGCCGCGCGGGGACCGAAGCCGGACGGGCCGGGCTGGTTCTACCCGGCGACCGTGCTGGCCGACGTGCCCGACGACGCCGAACTGATGCACACCGAGGTCTTCGGCCCGGTCGCGCCGGTCACCACGTTCGACGACGAGGACGACCTGGTGCGCCGCGCCAACGACACGACCTACGGCCTGGCGGCCTACGTGTACTCCGCCGACCTGGCCGCCGCGCTGCGCCTCGCCGACCGGCTGGAAACCGGCATGGTCGGCGTCAACCGTGGCCTCATCTCCGACCCGGCTGCGCCGTTCGGCGGCGTCAAGCAGTCCGGGCTGGGCAGGGAGGGTGGCCGCGAGGGCATCGAGGCGTTCCTCGAAACCAAATACGTCGCCGTGGACTGGCCAGGCTGACGCCCGACGAGACAGGAGCAACGATGCTCACCACCGTCCCCACCCGGCGCAGGCTGCGCACCAAACTGACCCTGGCCACCCAGGTCGGTCAGGGAATCGACGGGTACGTCCTCGGCGGGATCGGCGCCGCGCTGCCCGCCATCACCACCGACCTGGCCATGTCGGAGTGGACCGCCGGCCTGATCGGCGCGTCCGCGTTGATCGGCATCTTCGTCGGCGGCCCGCTGTTCGGCTGGTTCGCCGACCGCTACGGCCGCCGGATCGTGTTCCTCACCGACATGGTGCTGTTCCTCGTCGGGTCAATCGCCCAGTTCTTCGTGGCCGACGCCTGGCAGCTGTTCGTCATCCGCCTGCTGATGGGTATCGCCATCGGCGGTGAGTACGCGATCGGTGCGCCGCTGCTGTCGGAGTACGCGCCGCGGCACAACCGCGGCAAGCTGCTGGCCAGCCTGGAGGTCAGCTGGTACGCCGGGTTCATGCTGGCCTTCGCCGTCGGCTACGCACTGTCCGAAGTAGACGACGGTTGGCGGTGGACGCTCGGTAGCAGCACGGTGATCGCCCTGGTGTGCCTCGCGCTGCGGGGCGGTATCCCGGAGTCGGCACGCTGGCTGCTCAGCAAGGGCCGTCGCGCCGAGGCGGAGGATCTGATCGAGCGGTACGAGCTGGAGGTCGACGTCGAGACCGAGCTGGCCGACGCCGAACGGCGGGACAGCCTGCGTGCCCTGTTCACCCGCGAGCACGTGCGCAGCACGGTGTTCGCCAGCTCGTTCTGGGCCGCGCTGGTGCTGCCGTACTTCGCCATCGGCACGTTCTCCCCGCAGGTGCTGGAAACACTGGGCTTCGGCGACGACGCGCTCGCCGGATCGCTGGCCAGCAACGGGATCGCCGTCCTCGGCGTCGCGGCGGGCTGCCTGCTGGTCGAGCGCATCGGCAGGCGCAGGCTGCTGATCCCGCCGTTCTGGATCACCGCAGCCGCGCTCGCGGTCATCGGGTTCTGGCCGACTGCGCCGATGGCCGTCGTGGTGATCTGCTTCCTGACGTTCTCCTTCCTCAACGCCGCGTCCAGTGCGCTGACGGCCGTCTACCCACTAGAGGTGTTCCCCACCGCGATCCGCACCACCGGGGTGGGCTTCGCGACGGCCATGAGCCGGGTGGGTGCCGCCGTCGGCACGTTCCTGCTCCCCGTCGCGCTCACCCACCTCGGCACCGGGCCCACCCTGTTGATCGGCGCCGCCGTGCTAGCCGCGGGCGCGGTGCTGTCCCACTTCCTCGCCCCGGAGACGACCGGATTGGATCTCAGCCAAGCGGTCAGGACCGTACGTCGTACTTCCGAGGGATGACCGCGCGGGTGGCGGCGCCTAGCGTTCGGGGTATGAGTTCGCTCGTACGCTTCCTGTACGCCCGTATCGACGAGGACGAGGCACACGCCGACGCGGGCGGATCGCTGACCTGGCCCGCCCACCGGATCCGCGAGGAATGTGCCGCCAAGCGCGCTGTTCTCGCGGCGCTGGAGCGCGACCGCAAGGAGAAGGCGGAGGAGGACGGCTGGGAATGGCTCGACGCGGAGTCGGCCGTCGGATGGCTGTTCGGTGACTCCAAGGAGGACGAGGCCAAGCGGCTGGCCAGGGAGATCCTGAGCGCGTTGGCGATGCCCTACGCGTGGCACCCCGAGTTCCGGAAGGAGTGGGTGGTCAAGCCCAAGGCCAAGAAGCGCGGCTTCTGGTGACCTGATGAGCAGGGCTCTCGCCCCGGCAACGGGACGAGAGCCCTGCTGTCTCGCATCAGCGCACGCGGTAGGCGTCGACGATGGTCTGTTCCACCGTGTTGCCCGTCGTGTCCGCGACCGTGGCCCGCAGCGACACCGCACCGCCGGGTGGGTTGTCCAGCCGGATCTGCCAGCCGTCACCTCGACGCTCGACCGGCACCGGCATCCACGACTTCCCACTGTCGAAGGACACCCGCATCGCGAAATCCTTCACCGGTGGCGCCTGTGCGCCGTCCGGTGTGCGCAGCGTGATCGGCACGGTGAACCCGCGACCGGGCCGGGCATGATTGCGGCCGTCGAGTTCCGGTGTGTACTGCACGATGCGTACCGGCAGAGCCCGGTAGGCGTCCGTGTGCCCGGACCGGAAGGTCCAGACCACGTCGACCTCCCGCGACACGGCAGCCCATGGAACGACCATCTTTTTCTCGTACCGGTAGTGAGCTTCCTCAGGGGGCAGCTCCGTCTCCAGCCACAAAACCAGGCCGTGCTCGGTGACGAGCTCACCGTTGCGGAAGAGTCGGCCACCACCTGTGGATTCGGGGAAGGTGCTGTGGTTGCGGACGTTGTCCCCGAACATCCGGGCATCGAAAGTGAGCTTGTCACCATGGCGCCCCGCGCCGCCGAGGGTACCGTTCGGCGTCTCGAACGACGGAGCGAACTGCGGGCCGCGCACACCCGCGCCCCAGTCCTGGCGCCGGACCTGACCGGGCGTGAACACCTGGTCGAAGTCCAGCATGCTTTCGAGCGGCTTACCGGCGGTGTCGAACAATCCGAGCTCGGTCTTCCAGCGAAGATCACGTGCCTGGAAGTGCACGTCACGTTCGAAGGGCACCCTGCCGGCTTTCGCGTCCGGAGCGCTGCTGTCCGGGAACAGAACCAGCGCCAGCGGATCGTCCTTGTGCTGAGCACTGTGCACGAGCCTTGCCGACGTCACGGCCGGTCCCGGGCTGGCCACCCGCGTCCGCACGGTCCCGAAATCACTCTGCCGCGGGCGGTACTGCAGCCCGGTGAAGGCCCGGCCCTTCAACGTGGACACCGCGTTGTATTCGTACGGGGTGTCGGTGAAGTCACCGGCCTGCCCCGGCTGCGCCAGGCGCGCGTAGACCCGGCTGTACACCTCGTTCTCCGGCGGGCGCGGGCCGTCCAGGTCCGCGGTCCACGGCACCGACCTGATGTCACCGGCGAGCATTGTGGCGACGAGGTTGCCATTACGCCGGACGTCACGCACCAGTACCACCTGCGACGACATCAGACGAACTCGTGGATTGGGCGCGTACACCTCGACCGGCCTGGCCGACCGCGCGTCCAGCACGACGGTCGTCTTGCCGCGCACCTGGACCAACGACCGCATCAGCGCGTCGTACTGCGCCCCGGGCTTGGCGGCGCTGTGCTCGGTGACGGCGTAGTCACCGGGACTGACCCGCAGGACCGTGCGGCCGTCGGAACCGGTGGTCATGTCCCCGCAGTAGGGCAGGGAACCGCAGTCCTCCAGCTTGTCCACATAGGTCAGGTGGTCGGCCGGCGTACCACCGTCCCGTCCGATATGGATCAGTTCGAGGTCGTACTTCTCGCTCTCCTTCTCGAAACCGACCGGCGTACTCACCGCGACACCGTTCGCGGTGGCGACCAGCCGTCCACCGTGTGCACCTGAATCCACAGCCTCGGGCTTGGCCGTCACCGTCACCTCGGCCGTGCCCCCCGCAGGCACCGTCACGCGGGCGGGACTGACCGCGAACGCCGCGGGGGCCCCGCCGACTGCCAGGTCGAGTGTGGCCGCCGCGCTGCCGTCGTTGCGGTAGGTCACCTTGCGGACCGGGTTGTCGATCCGGTGATCCGGCCAGCGAGCCAGGCCGAAATCGACAGCGGCGACGTCCGTGGTGACCTGCTGTTCCACGGCCCTGGCGGCATCCACGCGACCGGCGCCCTGCTCGTAGGCTCCTGCCTTCGGCGCAGCCGAGGACATCAGCGCGCCCTTCAGCCGGCTGCCGTTCCAGTCCGGGTGGCGCTGTCGTAACAACGCGGCCACACCGGCGACGTGCGGAGTCGCCATCGAGGTCCCGGACAGCGTTACGTAGCGATCCCCCACCGGAACACCGGGCTGCGTTCCGTGTGCCCACGCCGCGACGATGTCGACTCCTGGGGCGGAGATGTCCGGCTTCAAACCCCGGTCGCCGGTTCGCGGACCGCGGCTGGAGAAGTCGGCGGTGTTGTCCTCGCGGTCGACCGCCGCCACCGTGAGGGCCGACTGCGCGCTGCCTGGAGAACCCACCGCGCCCGGGATCAGCCCGTCGTTACCCGCGGCGATCACGAAGAGTGTGCCGTGCTCGGCGGACAACCGGTCCACGGCCGACTCCAACGGGTCGGCTCCTGGCCTGTCCCTTCCCCCGAGGCTCATGTTGACGATCGGCGCCTTGCGCTCGACCGCGGCCCACTCCATGCCGGCGAGGATCCAGTCCTCCTGGCAGGCCATGAAGGCACACACCTTGCCGTCGAGCAGGCGGACGTCGGGAGCCACCCCTTTGTACTTACCTCCCGAGGCCGCGCCGGTACCACCGATCGTCGACGCCACGTGTGTACCGTGACCGTGCTCGTCGCGTTCCGGCGAGCCGGTGAAGTTCTTCCTGGCGGCGACCTTGCCCGCCAGGTCCGGATGCTGGTCGTCGATGCCGCTGTCCAGAACGGCCACCTCGACCTGTTTGCCGGTCCAGCCGCCCGCCCAGGCAGCTGGAGCACCGACCTGTGCGACGCTGCGGTCCAGGGTCATGGCCCGTTTGCCGTTGAGCCACAGCTTGGTGATGCCCGAGGACAGTGTGCCCGCCCCGGCAGGCGCGACGCCGGACCAGAACGCCGGTGCCTCGGCCTTGGCGGCGTCCAGCACGACGGCGTCGATGCTGGGCAGCTGCCGTGTGGCCGTGGCGCCCGCCACCACGGGCGCCGACCGGGCGACGGCCGGTTCCCGCTGGAGGATCAACGGTGTCGAATCCCGCTTGTCGTCACCGTAGCCCCACTCCAGCAGGGTGCTGACCTCGAACAGCCGCCGGTCCAGCCGGTCCTGCGCGACCAGCTTCGCGGCGTCCAGCGGCAACACCGTCCACCGCCCGCCTTCCTTGGTCGCGCGCAGCGGAATGGTCTCCCGTCCCGGCCCACGGGTCACCGAAGGAGCCGCATTTCCCCGCAGTTCGACCTTGTCACCGGTGACCAGCGTGACGGTCCCCTTCGGACCGTCCGGCGCCGGCTCGGGTGGAGCGGCGGTGACCGCCGGCGCCGCGAGCAGCCCGGCCGTCACCGCCAGCGCCAGCACGCCGGCTGATGTTCGTCGCACGAAACCACACCTCCTGTGTCGCCCCCAGGACCCCACTACCAGCACTTGGCTCTTGGGGCCCTGGACGCAACACCGGGGTCAGGTGCCGATCTGCTCGGTGAGGAACTCGTCGATGTAGCGCCAGGTGGTGCCGCGGGCCCTGCGCCCGGTCAGCACGCCGAGGTGACCGCCGGGGGCCGTCTCGAACCGCACCGACGGTGCGTTGTCCAGCAGGTCGACGAGCCTGCGCACGGCCAGCTGCGGGGCGATGGTGTCGGTCTCACCGGCCACCACCAGGGTCGGCGTCTTCACCCCGGACAGCGAGATCACCCGGCCGCCCAGGTCGACGGTGCCCTCGGCGAGGTCGTTCGCCCGGAAGAACCGGTGGTAGAGCTGGCCGAACGTGCGTCCCGGGTAGGCGGCCATGTTGTCCATGAAGTGGTCGACGGCCTCGATCTGGGCCAGGTAGTCGCGGTCGTCCAGGTTCCGCAGGATGGCCAGCGGTTTGGTGATCTCCTTGCTGAGCCCGGTCGCGCGGAACACCCGGCTCACGATGTAGGACGGCGCGCCGCCGAGCGCCCGGTAGATCGGGGTGAGCAGGTGGCCGTTGGTGAGGTCGATCAGCGGCCGGAACGGCGCGACCAGCGGAATCGCGGTGAAGTCGACCGGGGCCGCGATGGTGGCGATCGACTCGATCGGCAGATCCGGCTGGTCGGCGGTGGTCAGCAGGGAGAAGATCCCGCCGAGGCACCACGCGACCAGGTGCACCCCCTGCCCGCCGGCGTCCTCGCTGACCTTGCGGATGGCCCTGGGCAGCACCTCGTCGATCCAGTGCTCCACGCCGAGCCTGCGGTCGGAGAAGGCCACCGTGCCGTAGTCGACCAGGTAGGTCCGGCGTCCGGCGTCGACCAGGTGCTCGGCCAGGCTGCAGCCGCGGCGCAGGTCGAAGCACAGTGCCGGCGCGGCCAGCGGCGGCACGAGCAGCACCGGCGGGCCGGACGGCGGCACCGCGCCGGGCGCCATCCGGTAGACGGTGCGGTTGGGGCCCTGGTCGATCAGCACGCGGGGCACCGGCCGCAGGTCGGCCACGCCGCCCCGCAGCGCCTTACCGGCGACGTTCGACGCGGCTGCCGCCAGCCGGGCCGCGATCGGAGCTGCCATTTCTACCCCCTCGTGCCAAGTTCCGACCGCCAGCTTAGTCCCCCGCTCACAAAACCCGGCCCGGCTCGCGCCCCGGGGATGCCGTGAGGGGGCCGTCACGGCGTCTCATGCCAGGGTCCCGGCAAGAGTCCGTGGCCGGGGATCGTGCGCGGAGGTGGGACTCGCGTACCGGAACGTAGAACTCGCGTGCACGAGCGTGGAGTTCATAGCGTGAGACACGCCTCTCACCCCGCGGCCCCGCGAGTCCCACCCTCCTGCACGCGAGTCCCACCCTCCCGCACGCGAACTCCACCTTCACGCACGGGCGGGAACGTACAACTCGCGCGTGAGAACCTACGACTCGCGCGTGAGAACGTACGACTCGCGCGAACGGGCTGCTCGCAGGCGACCGGCACCACGTGAGAACCCGGTCCACATGGTGAGTTCTGCGCTCACGCACGCGAGTTCTGCGTTCCGGCCCGCGAGTTCTGCGCTCGAGACCGTCCCCACCTTGCCCCGCCCCACCACGACTTTGCCGGGGCCTCGGCGTCTGATGCGGTGAGGGCCCCCTTCACGGCACGGCGGACAGCACCCGGCGCTCGAAGACCTGGCCGATCCAGCCGTTGACGTCGAACCGCTCCGTCGGGCGGAAGCCCTGGCCCTCGTAGTAACGCACCAGCTTGCCGTCCCCGCCCGCGTAGCAGTCCACCCGCAGCAGGTCTACGCCACGCTCACGGGTCCGCTCCACGGCGTAATCGATCAGCCGCGCGCCGACGCCGTGACCGGCCAGTTCACGCGAGGTGATCAGCAGGTCGATGTACACCTCGGGCTCGTCGACGGCGGGAATGTGCGCGGGCGGCGTGGCGGTCAGCGCCAGCGCGCCCGCCGGGACCCCGCCGACCTCGGCGATCACCAGACCGCCACCGGCCACGAAGCCACGCATCCGCTCCTCCCTGCGTGGATTGCCGGTGAACGGCTCACTGCCCCACTGGCCCTCGCGCCCCTGCGCGACCAGCCACCGCACGGCGCCGTCGAACAGGTCCAGCAGAACCTTCTCGTCCCCCGCCCGGCCCGGACGGATCAGCACATCGGTCACGGAGGCGTGATCGTAGTATCTGGAGCACCTCCAGTGCCGGGGAGTCACATGAGGTTTCAGTTACTGGGGCCGGTCGAGGTACGTCACCGCGGCGAACCGGTGGCCATCGGCGGCCCGCGAGCGAAGGCCGTGCTGGTCGCGCTGCTGCTGCGGGCGGGCCGGACGGTCTCGTTCGACACGCTGCTGGACTCGGTGTGGGACCACGATCCGCCCCGGTCGGCATTGGCCACGCTGCACGCCTACGTCTCCCGGCTACGCGCCCAGCTGCCCGAGGCACGCATCACCACCGAGCCCGGCGGTTACCGGTTCGACGTCGACCCCGGGCAGCTCGACGTCGACCGCTTCCACCTGCTCGTCGAGCAGGGACGCGCCGCCGTCGCGTCCGGTGACCCGGCACGCGGCCGCGAGTACTTCAATTCCGCACTGGACCTGCGGCGCGGCCGGGCGCTCGCCGACGTTCCCGGCCGGTTCGCCCAGGCACAGGCCGCGGTGCTGGACGACCTCTGGTCCACGGTGCGCGAGGAACGCTTCGCCGCCGACCTCGACCTCGGCAGACACGCCGAGCTGGTACCCGAGCTGCGCGCCGCGGTCGACGAGTGCCCGCTGCGGGAACGCCTGATCGCGCAGCTCATGCTCGCGCTGCACCGGTGCGGCCAGTCGGCCGCGGCGCTGGAGGTCTTCCAGACCGCCCGGCTCACGCTCGTCCAGCGGCAGGGCCTTGAACCGGGCACCGCGCTGCGCCAGCTCCAGCTCCGCATCCTGCGCAACGACAGCGGGCTCGCACCGGCGGGCTCCCTGCCGTACCGGGGACTGCCGAGGGACACGCCGTTCCTGGCCGGCCGCGACGCCGAGATCGCCCGCATCGAGAACGCAGGCTCGGCGGTGTGGGCCGTCGACGGCATGCCGGGCGCGGGCAAGACCGCGCTGGCCGTGCGCGCCGCGCACCGGGTCGCCGACCGCTACCCCGACATCCAGCTGGCCCTGGACCTGCGGGCACACACCGCGGGCGAGCGGGCGACCGAACCGGCTCAGCTGCTGGAGACCGCGTTGCGCTCGACCGGTGTGCCCGGGTCGGCGTTGCCCGGCTCCGAGCAGGCCATGGCCGAACTCTGGCGGGCCCGCACCGCCACCCGCCGCTGCGTGCTCGTGCTGGACAACGCCGCCACCCCGGCGCAGGTCAGGCCGCTGCTGCCGGCCGGCGACGCGCTGGTCCTGGTCACCAGCAGGCACCGGCTGGCCGACCTCGACGGCGCTCACCGGATGACGCTGGGTCCCCTCGCGGACGCCGACGCACGGGACCTGTTCGTCCACGTCACCGGCGACGAACGGGCCGTCGCCGAACCCGGCGAGGCCGAGCTGGCCGCCCGGCTGTGCGGCAACCTGCCACTGGCCATCCGGATCGCCGCCGGCAGGCTGCGGCACCGGCCGTCCTGGCAGGTGGCGCAACTGAACACCCTGCTGCGGGACGAGCAGCGGCGGCTCGGCGAACTACGGCTGTCCACAGTGGACGTCACGGCGACGTTCGGGCTTTCCTACCAACAACTCGACGCCGCCGAGCGCCGTCTGTTCCGCCTGCTCGGCCTGCACCTGTCGGCCGACTTCGACTCGCTCGCCGCCGCGGCGATGGCCGACCTGCCGCCGGACAGGGCCAGGAGCCTGCTCGCGTCGCTCGTGGACGTCCACATGCTGCAGCAGCCCGGGGCCGACCGGTACCGCTTCCACGACCTGCTCCGGCTCTACGCCACCGAGCGGGCCCTCGCCGAGGAACCCGACGCCGACCAGGTCACCGCCGAACGCCGCACGCTGCGGTACTACCTGCACACCGCGGCGAATGTGCGGCACACGCTGTTCCCCACGGCGCCGCGACTGCCGCTCGGCCCGCTCGGCGGGATCGTCCCGAGCGAGTTCGCCTCGGCGGCCGACGCACTGGCCTGGCGGGAGCGGGAACGGCTGAGCATCGTCAACTCCAGCATCGGGCCACCGCCGTGGGCCAACGTGGGACCCGAACCCCGGACTCCCTGGCCGGAGCTGCCCGAGCGGTTCCGCCGCGAGCACGTCGTCGGCCGCATGCTGGCCAAGCCGCTCCCGTGGCCGGGCGACCCGCTGACCAGCCAGGCCCGGACCTGCAACGACCTCGGCGTGCTGTGCACCTGGCTGTACGACTACGAGGCGGCCGCGGCCTGCCACACCGAAGCGCTGCGGCTGTTCCGCGAAGCGCGCCAGGACGTCGACGTGGCGGCGACGCTGCACGCGCTGGACGTCATCGAGCTCCGCCGGGCTAGCGCAGCCCCAGCTCCCGCGCGATGAGCATGCGCTGGACCTCGCTGGTGCCCTCGCCGATCTCCAGGATCTTGGCGTCACGGTAGAACCGGCCGACCGGGAACTCGTTCATGAACCCGTAGCCGCCGAAGATCTGCGTCGCCTCGCGGGCGTTGTCCATGGCGGCGTTGGACGACACGAGCTTGGCGATCGCGGCCTCCCGCTTGAACGGCTCGCCCCGCAGCATCTTCGCGGCGGCCGCGTAGTAGGCCAGCCGGGCGGTGTGCGCCCTGGTCTCCATGTCCGCGATCTTGAACTGGATCGCCTGGTAGGCACCGATCTTGTTGCCGAACGCCTCACGCTCGCCGACATACCGCAGGCACTCGTCCACGCAGCCCTGGGCCAGCCCGACGCCCAGTGCCGCGATGGCGACCCTGCCTTCGTCCAGAATGGACAGGAACTGCGCGTACCCGCGGCCGCGCTCGCCGACCAGGTTCTCCTCGGGGACGCGGCAGTCGTCGAACGCCAGCTCGTGCGTGTCGGAGGCGTTCCAGCCGACCTTGGAGTACTTCGGCGCCACGGTGAACCCGGGCGTGCCGGACGGCACGATGATCGCGGAGATCTCCTTGCCACCGTCCGGCTTCTGCCCGGTGACCGCGGTGACGGTGACGAGCTTGGTGATGTCGGTGCCGGAGTTGGTGATGAACGACTTGCTGCCGTTGATCACCCACTCACCGTCGACGAGTTTCGCCGTGGTGCGGGTGGCACCGGCGTCGGACCCGCCGCCGGGTTCGGTCAGCCCGAACGCGCCCAGTGCGGTGCCCGCGGCCAGCTCCGGCAGCCACCGCTGCTTCTGCTCGGCCGAGCCGAACCGGTAGATCGGCATGGAGCCCAGGGAAACGCCCGCCTCCAGCGTGATGGCGACCGACGAGTCGACCCTGGCCAGTTCCTCCAGCGCCAGGCACAGCGCGAAGTAGTCACCGCCCATACCGCCGTACTCCTCGGAGATCGGCAGTCCGAACAGGCCCATGGAGGCCATCCGCGCGATGATGTCGTACGGGAACTCCTCCCGCTCGTAGAACCCGCCGATGACGGGCGCCACCTCGGACTGCGCGAAGTCCTGGACGGTCTTGCGCAGTGCCTCGTACTCCTCGTCCAACCGGAAATCGATCATTGCCCGTCCTCCTGCGGGGTCACCACGGCAAGGGTCTCGTCCAGCGCGACCTGTTGGCCGGCCTGGACACGCAGTTCGCTCACCACGCCGTCGATGGGCGCGGTGATCGTGTGTTCCATCTTCATCGCCTCGACGACCAGCAGCGGGGCTCCCGCGCTCACCCGCTCCCCCGCGGCTGCCTTCACCACCAGCACGGTGCCGGGCATGGGGCTGGTCACCGGTCCCGCCTCGGCGGCGTCGCCGTGGGCGAGCTGGACCTGCGGCCGTTCCACGACCTGCAGGCAGTGGCCGTCGCGGGCCAGCCAGTCGCCGATCCGGTGGTACCGGTGCAGCTGACCGGCATGCCGCAGCTCCAGCAGACCGTCGCGCCTGCGGGCCGACACGGCGACGGGTTCGCCGCCGTCGATGCTGACCGTCGCCGCCTCCGGCGTGCCCTCGATCCGCACCAGCGCCTCGGTGTCCCCGCACCGCAGCCGGAACGTCACGCCACTCTGCCCGCCCAGCCGCCAGCCGGTCGGAACGTCCCACGGGTCCACTGTGGACCCGGTCGGCCACAGTCCGATGAGCCGGTCCAGCGCGGCCGCGACGAAGAACTCCTCCGGCACGTCCGCGGAGACCAGGTCGGCGAGGCGGCGTTCGACCAGCTCGGTGTCCATCCGGCCGGCGCGGACCTCGTCGTCGGCCAGCAACGCACGCAGGAACGTCACGTTCGTGCCGACGCCGGGAAGCGCGGTCCCGGCGAGCGCGAGGTCGAGCCGGTGCAGTGCGGCGGCCCGGTCCGGCCCCCATGCGATGACCTTCGCCAGCATCGGGTCGTAGCTGGACCCGACCACGGTGCCCTCGGTCATCCAGGAGTCGACCCGCACGCCCTCACCCGACGGCTCGTGCACGGCGAGCACGGTGCCGCCGGTCGGGATGAACCCGCGAGCGGGGTCCTCGGCGTAGACCCGGGCCTCGACGGCGTGCCCGGTCAGCGTGACGTCGTCCTGCGTGATCGTGAGTGGCTCGCCCGCGGCGACCCGGACCTGCCACTCCACCAGGTCGAGACCGGTGACCAGCTCGGTCACCGGGTGCTCGACCTGCAGGCGGGTGTTCATCTCCATGAAGAAGAACTCGTCGGCACTGGTGGCCGACACGATGAACTCCACGGTGCCCGCACCGGTGTAGCCGACCGACCGCGCGGCCTCGACGGCGGCGGCCCCCATGCGCTGCCGGGTGGCTTCGTCGAGCAGGACCGACGGGGCTTCCTCGACGATCTTCTGGTGCCGCCGCTGCAGGCTGCACTCGCGCTCGCCGAGGTGGATGACGTTGCCGTGGGCGTCGGCGAGCACCTGGATCTCGATGTGCCGCGGCGTGGTGACGAACCGCTCCAGCAGCAGCGTGTCGTCGCCGAACGAGGACGCCGCCTCCCGGCGGGCCGACTCGACGGCGGCCGCCAGCTCGGCCGGGGCGGTGACCAGCCGCATTCCCTTGCCGCCACCGCCTGCGGACGGCTTGAGCAGCAACGGGTAACCGACCTCGGCCGCCGCGTCGGCGATCTTCTCCCTCGGGAAGTCCACATCGGACGTTCCGGGCACCACCGGGACACCGGCGGCGGACACCGTGCGCTTGGCCTGGATCTTGTCGCCCATGGCCTCGATGGCCGACGCGGGCGGTCCGATGAACACCAGCCCGGCTTCGGCGCAGGCGTGTGCGAAGCCGGTGTTCTCCGCAAGGAAGCCGTAGCCGGGATGCACCGCCTGCGCGCCCGTCTCGACGGCCGCCCGGACGATGGAGGCCGCGTTCAGGTAGCTGCGGGCGGCCTCGGTGGGTCCGATGTGGACGGCCACGTCGGCCTCGTGGACGTGCCGCGCGTCGGCGTCGGCGTCGCTGTAGACGGCGACCGAGCGGATGCCCATGCTCCGCAGGGTGCGGATGATCCGGACGGCGATCTCGCCCCGGTTGGCGACCAGAACCGTGTCGAACATGCTCATCACATCCGGAAGACGCCGTAGGAAACCGGTTCGAGTGGTGCGTTCGCCGCCGCGGAGAGCGCGAGGCCGACGACCGTGCGCGTGTCGGCGGGGTCGATCACGCCGTCGTCCCACAGCCGCGCGGTCGAGTAGTAGGGGCTGCCCTGTTCCTCGTACTGCGCGCGGATCGGGTCCTTGAACGCCTCCTCCTCGTCGGCGGGCCACTGGCCGCCGCGGCTCTCGATGGCGTCACGCCGGACGGTCGACAACACGGAGGCGGCCTGCTCCCCGCCCATGACCGAGATCCGGGCGTTGGGCCACATCCAGAGGAAGCGCGGCGAGTACGCCCTGCCGCACATCGAGTAGTTCCCGGCACCGAACGAGCCGCCGACGATGACCGTCAGCTTCGGCACCCTGGCGCAGGCGACCGCGGTGACCATCTTCGCGCCGTGCTTGGCGATGCCGCCGGCCTCGTAGGCGCGGCCGACCATGAAGCCGGTGATGTTCTGCAGGAACAGCAGCGGGATGGACCGCTTGTCGCACAGCTCGATGAAGTGGGCGCCCTTCATGGCCGACTCGGCGAACAGCACGCCGTTGTTGGCGATGATGCCGACTGGGTGACCGTGGACGTGGGCGAAGCCGGTCACCAGCGTGGCGCCGTACTCCTTCTTGAACTCGGCGAACCGGCTGCCGTCGACGATGCGGGCGATGACCTCGCGCACGTCGTACGGGGTCCGCGGGTCGGTCGGGACGACGCCGTACAGCTCCGTGGGGTCCACCGCCGGTTCCTCGACCGGGCGGACGTCCCACGGGCGCGGCGCGCGCGGGCCGAGCGTCGACACGATCGAGCGAACCATCCGCAGCGCGTGGGCGTCGTCGGCGGCCAGGTGGTCGGTGACGCCGGACTGGCGGGCGTGCACGTCGCCGCCACCCAGTTCCTCCGCGGTGACGACCTCGCCGGTCGCGGCCTTCACCAGCGGCGGGCCGCCGAGGAAGATCGTGCCCTGGTTGCGGACGATCACCGCCTCGTCGCTCATCGCCGGGACGTACGCGCCGCCCGCCGTGCACGAACCGAGCACGGCGGCGATCTGCGGGATGCCGCGGGCGGACATCGTCGCCTGGTTGTAGAAGATGCGGCCGAAGTGCTCGCGGTCGGGGAACACCTCGTCCTGGCGGGGCAGGAACGCGCCGCCGGAGTCGACGAGGTAGACGCACGGCAGGTTGTTGTGCAGCGCCACCTCCTGCGCGCGGAGGTGCTTCTTGACCGTCATCGGGTAGTAGGTGCCGCCCTTGACCGTGGCATCGTTGGCCACCACGACGCACTCGCGGCCGGACACCCGCCCCACTCCGGTGATGATTCCGGCGGCCGGCGCCTCGTCGTCGTAGAGTCCGGTTGCCGCCAGCGGGGACAGTTCCAGGAACGGCGAACCCGGGTCGAGCAGCGCGTCGACCCGGTCACGCGGCAGCAGCTTGCCGCGCTCGACGTGCCGGGTACGGGCCTTCTCCGGGCCGCCGAGCCGCGCCTGGCCGATGCGTTTGCGCAGGTCGGCGACGAGCTCGGTGTGTTCGGTGGTGTAGCGGGCGAACTGCTCGCTCCGCGGGTCGGCAGCACTGCCCAGCACCGGCGTGTCCATGGCTCCCCGTCAAGTTAGCAGGCGTTAACCTCGCCTCTCAGGTTAACGTCCTCTAACCTGCCCTGTCCAGTGGAGCCCCAAGCACGTGAAGGCCACCTTCACCACGTGTGACGTCACGGCTCCGGCAAAGTCGGTTGTCAGGCGCTGCCTTACGGGTGTGACTGGTGGGGCTGGTGTGGTGGCCTCGATGCCGTGAAGGGGGCCTTCACGGCGTCTCATGCCGTGAGTGCCCCCTTCACGGCATGCTTGCCGCGGACACGTGGGCGGATAGCCCGCTGTCCGGATGAAGGCCGAGTTTCTGTCGTCTCATGTGATGAAGGTGGCCTTCACGTGCTTTGAGCCGCGGGTCAGCCCGTCGCGGAGTTCAACGCGGCCAGGTAGCCGAGGCGCTGCCCGTTGACGTTCGGGTGGTAGGACTCCTCGACCGGCCAGCTCAGGCTCTTCAGCCACCAGTCGGCAGAGCAGATCTCGTGCCCGGTGAAGACACCGCGCACGTCGACGAAGGTGAAGCCGGCCGCGCGGGCACGCGCCGAGGTGACCGACGCCAGGGTGTCCGCGCCGGAGTTGATGGCCGCCCGCTTGGTGTCGCTCAGCCCCACGTTGCACGAGCCGGGCACCTTGTAGAACCGTGGGTACCCGAGCACGTACACCTTCGCGTTCGGCGCCTTCTGCTTGATCTTGCTGTACACGCCGTTGAGCAGGCCGGGCAGCGTGTTGTTGGCGTAGTTCTTCGCCTCGTTGACCCGGTTCACGCAGGCCGAGTCGGACCCGAGCGTGCAGTCGGCCATCACGTCGGCGAAGCCGGCGTCGTTGCCGCCGACCGACACGGTCACCATCGTGGCCGAGGAGGACACGTTGTTGAGCTGGTTCAGCACGTCACCGGTACGCGCACCGGAGCAGGCCAGGAAGCTCAACGTCGCCGAGTGCGCCTTCGCCCACAGTTCCGGGTAGGCGTTGCTGCTGCGCTTGCACGCACCGGAGTTGCCGTAGGACCCGGCGCCGAGACCGGACGAGTACGAGTCGCCGAGCGCGACGTAGTTGGTGGCGGCCGCCGAAGCGGGAACGGCCAGACCGAGAAGTCCGAAGGCGGCGGCCACGACGACCGCGAACGCTCGGAGCAGGGACAGGGTGGATTTCCTGGCGTGCGCGACCATCGGTCACTCCTTCGTGAGCCCCCATACCAGTACGAAAATCATTACCAGGCACATTTCGCCCACGGAAGCTGGCGCACCCGACTGGCCCACATCGAAGGCCGCGAAGTTAGCGATCGCTAACCTCCGTCGTCTACCATGGCCGGATGCCGCCCTCATCGACCCCGCTCGTCAACGGTGACAAGGCCGGCCGCAAGGAGCAGATTCTCGCCGCCGCGGCCGAGTTGTTCGCCAGGCACGGCTTCCACGGCGTCGGCATCGACGACATCGGTGCCGCGGTCGGCATCTCCGGTCCCGCGCTGTACCGGCACTTCCGCAGCAAGGACGCGATGCTGGGCGAGATGCTCGGCTCGATCAGCCGGTACCTGCTCGACGGCGGCAAGGCCAGGGCACAGGGCACTCCGGACGAGGTGCTGGGCGAACTCGTGCGCTTCCACGTCGACTTCGCGCTGGAACACCCCGCGTTGATCACCGTGCAGGAACGCAACCTCGCCAACCTCACCGACGCCGACCGCAAACAGGTCCGCGCGCTGCAGCGGCAGTACGTCGAGGTCTGGGTGGACGCGATCCGGGCGGCCGTGCCCGAGGTCGGCGAGACCCACGCCCGCTCGGCGGCACACGCGGTGTTCGGCCTGATCAACTCGACGCCGCACAACCGTTACCTGCCCGACGGTGAACTCGCCGAACTGCTGCGGCTACTGGCAATGGGAGCACTGCGCGCGGCCCGCTGATCACGAACCGGTCCCCGAACCAGCCGCCGCTGGTGTTTGATAGGCACGTGCAGCCCGACTGGAGCGAGGACGAGCGCCACAGGCTTGTCGAGAAGGCGCAGCGTGCCCTGGTGGCGGTGCGCTTCGGCGCCGACGTCGACGCACTCGACGAACTGGCGCCGGCCGGCGGCGAGCCGGGGCCGGAGACCAGGGAACTGATGCTGCTGCTGTTCGGCGAGTGCAGCGCGATGGTGTCCACGCTCAGCGACGGCGGTCAGGCGCCGGTCAAGGTCCAGGTCTTCGACGAGAGTGGCGAGGAGGTCTCGATCGACCAGGCCGACCCGCCGGTGCGGACCGCGGTACGCACCCTGCTGGCCGAGGTACACGGCAACACCGAGGCAGCCCAGGAACAACTGGAGATCGCGCTGGCCAGCGCGGCCCCGCACGAGGTCTCGACGCTCGTGCTGCAGGCGCTGCGCTGGACAATCCGCTTGTCCAGTGAGTGCCTCAGCCGGGACCTGCCCGTTCCCGGCTGGATCTCCGAGGCGATGGCGGACTGATGGCGTACGCGGTCTGGGACGGCATCACGGACCCGTCCTCGTTGTTCGAATCCGACGTCGAGCAGCGCAACGCACTCTCGCAGGCCGCCTTCTCCGGCGACTGGGAGGGTGTCTTCACCCATCTGCGCCGCGACGAGGGCGGGCCCAACGCCACCCGGCTCGGCGGGCGCAGCGGCTACACCGTGCTGCACCAGGCCGCCTACCACGGCGCACCGGTCGCGGTGGTGGAACGACTCGTGCGGGCAGGCGGTTTCCGCGCGATCCGCGACAACAACGGTGACCGGCCCATCGACCTGGCCTCCCGCTTCCGCCACGACCACCTCATCGACGCGCTCAAACCGCCGCTGCGGCACGCCGTGCCGACCAAGATCCTCACCGCGCTCCAGCAAGGGCTGGAGACCCTGATCACCGAGGACAGCGGCTTCGGCGAGGTGTGGCGGGACGCCGGCATGCGGATGCCGCAGCTGGAGGTGCTCACCGAACTGGAGGATCCGGAGCTGTGGGTTCCGGTCCCCGGCATGTACGGCGGCTGGCGGCTGCGGCTGCTGCACCTCGAGGTCGCCGCGCAGCCGATGTGCCGGGTCGTCGAGTCCTACCACCACTACCGGCTGCGAGCGGGTGGCACGGCGACCGTCCACGGCCCGATGCCGAGGCAGAGCAACTACGTCTAGGGGCGTACGTCCCGGTGCCGCCCTGGACACGACGACGTGACGAGGCCGTCGCGGCGATCCTTGCGGCATGGGAACAGCGGGGAATCGGGGCAGGCGGCTGAGTCCGCCCGCCCGCAAGTGGGTGCTGCTGCTGCACGTGGTCACGTCGGTCGGCTGGATCGGGGTGGAGGCGTGCCTGCTGACGCTCGGCGTGCTCGGCCAGACCGGTGCCGACCCCGAGCTGGTGCGTAGCGCGTACGTGACCGCGGGACTGCTCGGGTCCGTGTTCTACCTGCCGCTGAGCCTGCTCGCGGTGGTCAGCGGGCTGGCGTTGAGCCTCGGCACGAAGTGGGGCCTGCTGCGGTATCCGTGGATCGTCGTGAAGCTGGTCATCTCGCTGGCACTGCTGATCGGCGGCAACCTCTCGGTGGTCCCGAAGTTCGCCGCGATCGGCGAGGCCGCGGCGCGGGGTCAGCTGCCCGGCACCGAGGCGCTGATCTTCGTCAACGCGATGGCGGCCGGCATCACCCTGCTGCTGGTGGCGACCGTGCTGTCGGTGTTCAAGCCGGGCCGCCGGCTGACCTGGCGGCTGGCTACCGCTCCCGTTGCTGCAGCGCGAAGCGGTTCCCCTCGGAGTCGGTGAACATCGCCCACCAGCCCCACGGCTGCTTCGCGGGCGGCGCAGGAAAGTCGACGCCCTTCTCCGACAGCTCGCGGTAGGTCTGCTCGATGTCGTCGGCGTAGAAGAAGAAGTTGGCCGTCGGCAGCTCGTCGGCGACCTCGAAGTGCCTGCGGTCCGCCGGGTTCGGGCTGAGCACGATGGCGACGGCGCCGTCGGCCGAGGTGACCTCGATCCACCGGATTCCCTCGCCGTAGGGCGCGTCCGTGGTCACGGTGAAGCCGACGGTCTCCGTCCAGAATTTCACTGCCCGGTCCTGGTCGGTCACACCTATCACGATCTTGTTGACGCCCTGAATCGCCATCGCGGCCTCCCTGATATATCCACCCTGGATATAACGAGACTGGAGTGTAGGCTCGCTCCATGGTGGACGGCAAGCGTGAGCGCTGAGCCGTGGTCTCCGTGCGCAGCGTCGTCGACCGGATGGGGCCGACCCTGCTGCACGCACTGTCCCTACCGGAGGACTGCCCGGCGGTCGCCGACGTCGTGATCGCCGAGCCCGGCGGGGTGTCGGCCGGCGATCTCGTCCTCGCGGTGTCCGTCGGCGACGCCGCCGGAGCGGTCGAGCTGGTCCGCCACTGCGCGGCCAAGGGCGCGGCCGCGGTACTGCTCAAACCGCCGCTGGCGAACAAGCCCGCCGTCCGCAGGGCCGCCGGTTCCGCGGGCATTGGGCTGGTCGAGGTGCGGGCCGCGACGTCGTGGGCCCAGCTGGTGTGGCTGTTGCGCACGGTGCTCGACGCCATCGCCGACGAGACCGAGTCGCTGGAGTCCGGCGGCGATCCCAGCGCGGGCGACCTGTTCCGGCTGGCCGACGCGGTGGCGTCGGTCGTGGACGCCCCGGTCACCATCGAGGACACCAACTCCCGGGTGCTGGCCTACTCGGCGCGGCAGGACCTGACCGACCCGGCCAGGGTGTCGACGATCATGGGCAGGCGCATCCCGGACGACGTGCTGGCCCGCTTCCGCTCGCGGGGCGTGTTCCGCGACCTGTCCAGGGGCAGGCAGACGATCTTCGTGCCCGCGCAGAAGGACGGCACGCTGCCGCGGCTGATCGTGCCGATCCGGATGGGCGGTGAGCTGCTCGGGTCGATGTGGGCGGTGGTTGCCGGCCCGGTGTCCGACGAGCGGTCCGCCGCGTTCGCCGACGCCGCTCCGGTCGTCGCACTGCATCTGCTGCGCAGGCGGGCCCACGCCGACGGCCGCAGGCGGGCCAGCGCCGAGCTGCTGCGGGCCCTGCTCGACGGGCGGGTCGGCCCGCGGCGGGCGGCCGCCGAGCTGGAGCTGTCCGACGAGCCCCACCGGGTGGTGGTCATCGACGTCCCGGCCAGCGACCCGGCCGGCGCCGAGGGGCTGCGGCTGACCCTGGAGGAACGCATCTCGCAGGGCGTCGGCAGGCGCCCGGTGGTCACCGAGCTGGGCGGGCTGCTGTACGCGGTGGTGCCCGACGACGACGGTCCGGGCTCGTGGGCGGAACTGCGGGCGGCGCTGCGGCAGTCCGAACGCACCCGCGCGGCGGCGGGCGGGCCGGGCGAGCTGAGCGAACTGGGACGGTCACGCGCGCAGGCCGAGGAGACGCTCGGCCTGGTCCGAGCTGGCCTCGTCGACGGCCGGGTGCTCGACTTCGACGAGGTCTGGACGGCCGTCACGCTGCATCGCGCGGCGACGGCGGCGGCCACGGCGAAGATCGCCGAGCTAGGTCCGCTGGGCACCCTGCGGGCACACGACGAGGCGGGCGGCACCGAGTACGTCGAGACGCTCTACGAGTCGCTGCGGCACCCCGGCGACCCGCGCGCCGCCGCCAGGGCACTGCGCATCCACCCGAACACGCTGCGGTACCGGATGCGCAAGATCCAGGAACTCTCGCCACTGGACCTGGACGATCCCGACGTCCGGCTCGCGCTGCTGAGCCAGCTGGTGGCCCTGCGCTGGGCGTAACCAGCCATTGTTCTGGCGGGACGATGTTTGGTGCCCAATACTGTTCTCGTGGAACGATGACACCGCCGTCCGAGTGGTTCACCGTGGGCTACAACACCGAATGCCCAGCGGCACAGGAGGCCAGGAGAAAGCCATGCGCATCGCCGTTCCCCGCGAGATCAAGAAGCACGAGTACCGGGTGGCGCTGACGCCGGCCGGCGTCCACGAGCTGACCCAGCGCGGCCACGAGGTGTTCGTCGAGACCGGGGCGGGCACCGGGTCCGCCATCACCGACGAGGAGTACCTGGCCGCGGGTGCCAAGGTCCTGGCCAACGCCGAGGAGACCTGGGCCGAGGGCGAGATGGTTCTCAAGGTCAAGGAGCCGATCGCCGAGGAGTACCCGCGCCTTCGCCGTGACCAGGTGCTGTTCACCTACCTGCACCTGGCCGCCGACCAGCCGCTGACCGAGGCGCTGCTGGCCGCGGGCACCACGGCCGTCGCCTACGAGACCGTCCAGACCCCGAACCGCGCGCTGCCGCTGCTGGCGCCGATGTCCGAGGTCGCGGGCAGGCTGGCCCCGCAGGTCGGCGCGTTCGCGCTGATGAAGCCCAGCGGCGGCCGGGGCGTACTGCCCGGCGGCGTCCCGGGTGTGCACCCGGCGCGGGTCGTCGTCATCGGCGGTGGCGTGGCCGGCCTGAACGCCGCGCGGATCGCCGCCGGCATGGGGTCGGACGTGGAGATCCTGGACACCAACGTCGACCGGCTGCGGCAGATCGACAACGACTTCGCCGGCCGGATCCGCACGGTGACCTCCAACGCGCTGTCGCTGGAGCAGGCCGTGCTGGAGGCCGACCTGGTGATCGGCGCCGTGCTGGTGCCGGGTGCCAAGGCGCCGAAGCTGGTGTCCAACGACCTGGTCTCGCGGATGAAGCCGGGCAGCGTGCTGGTCGACATCTCCGTCGACCAGGGTGGCTGCTTCGCCGACACCCGGCCGACCACCCACGACGACCCGACCTACCAGGTGCACGACTCGGTGTTCTACTGCGTGGCGAACATGCCGGGCGCGGTACCGAGGACGTCGACCTACGCGCTAACCAACGTCACGCTGCCCTACGCCGTGGCGCTGGCGGACAAGGGCTGGAACGCGGCGCTGACCGCGGACGAGAGCCTGGCGAAGGGCCTCAACACGCACGCGGGCGCGCTGACCAACGAGCCGGTCGCCGTCGCCCACGGCCTGACCCACACCCCGCTGTCCGAGGTGCTCTAGCCCGGCGCCAAGCACGTGAAGGCCACCTTCACTACGTCTGACGTAGTGAAGGTGGCCTCCACGTGCTTGTGGGGTCCGGGCGACGGACACAAAAGGGCGGCCCGCTCAACCAGCCTGGGGGTCACTGGGAGCGGGCCGCCACCACATAGCTTAGGCAACTTTGGCCGAGTTCGCTCGCCAGGGTGCCCAAGTTGCGACAAATAGTTGTCCACGAATCCGCGCTTAATCTAGTTACTGCTTCAACAACTACGCCCTGACCTGGGGGTTCAACGGAAAACCACCCGTTTCCCCCGTGGTCCCACAGGAGGGTTTTCACAGCGGAGCGTGACGAACGTCGCTTCCCGCGCCGGCGTGCCTCGCCGCGCCGCGACCCCGGTGTGTGCGGCAGGATGAGCGACCTGATCGGCAGGACGACCCAAGGGGCACGCATGCACGACGGCAGTGGCCGCATCGCGGTGCAGAACCTCAGCAAGCGGTTCGGCAGCATCGCGGCGGTCCAGAACCTCAGCTTCACGGTGGAACCGGGCTCGGTGACCGGCTTCCTCGGCCCGAACGGCGCCGGCAAGACGACCACCCTGCGCATGCTGCTGGGCCTGGTGACACCGAGCGCGGGCATCGCCACGATCAACGGCAGGCCACACGACCAGCTGGGCAACCCGGCACGGGTCGTCGGCTCGGTGCTGGAGAACGAGGGCTTCCACCCGCGCCGTACCGCGCGCAACCACCTGCTCGTCTACGCCGCGGCCATCGGCGTCCCCGACCGCAGGGCCGACGAGGTCCTCGGCCTGGTCGGGCTGAGCCCGGCCGCCGACCGCAGAGCGGGCGAGTTCTCCCTTGGCATGCGGCAGCGGCTCGCACTGGCGACCGCGCTGCTCGGCGACCCGCAGGTGCTCGTGCTGGACGAACCGGCCAACGGCCTCGACCCGGAGGGCATCGCCTGGCTGCGGAAGTTCCTGCGCTCGTTCGCCCAGCAGGGCCGCACGGTGCTGGTGTCCAGCCACCTGCTGGCCGAGGTCGAGCAGACCATCGACCAGGTCGTGATCATCAGCGCGGGCATGACCAGGTACTTCGGCACGATCGACGAGCTGCGCAAGCGGCAGCAGCCCAGGGTGTTCGTGCGGGTCTCCGACGCGGCGAAGCTGGCGACCGCGCTGCAGGAGGCCGGGCTGACCCAGCTGGAGTCGATGCCGGACGGCCACCTCGCCGTCGCCGGGGCCACCGTCGAGCAGGTCGGTGACCTCGCGCTGACCACCGGCGTCGCCGTCTACGGCATGCACGAGGACAAGGCGGACCTGGAGAAGATGTACTTCGGCCTCACCGCCGGCCAGTTCACGGCCCAGCACGGGCCGCCACCGCCACCCCGGCAGCAGTACTACCAGCAACAACAGCAGTACTACCAGCAGCCCCCGCAGGGCTGGGGAGGGCAGCGTTGATGGGCGGCCTGATCAAGGCGGAGTTCCGCAAGACGCTCACGCTGAACAGCTGGTGGGTGCTGCTGATCCCGCTGGTGCTGGCCGGGTTCTGGATGTCGTTCGCCTGGGGCCAGATCACCAACGACTTCGTCGACTTCATCGGCAGGGGCCCGGCCAGGGAGATCGCCTCGGGCATCGGGCTCGACGTCGAGGAATTGCCGGTCGGCATGCTGTCGCTGGCGCACGGCGTGAACATCGCCCAGCTGGTCCCGATGATCTTCGGTGTGTTCGCGCTGGCGGGCGAGTACCGGAGCAAGACCATCACGACGACGTTCCTCACCGCACCGAACCGGGTATCCGCGCTCGGCGCGAAGATGCTCACCTACCTGGTCTGGGGCCTGCTGTACGGCCTGGTCAGCTTCGCCGTCGCGGCGCTGGCCACCGTGATGACCGTGGACTCGGCGCGGCTGCCCAGCGCGGGCCAGTGGCTGGGCGCGCTGGGCGGGACGCTGCTGGCCTACGTGCTGGTCACGTTGTTCGGCATCGGCGTGGGAGCCGTGCTGAACAACGTCGTGCTGGCCGTCGTGCTGCTGACCATCTACATGCTGATCGTCGAGAACGTCCTGGTCCTGATCATGTGGACGAGTGCCGAGATCGACGTCCTCGGCGCACTGCTGCCCAACGGAACGGCCAACGGCATCGTCGGCGGGATCGCGGCGGACGCTTTCGGTTTCGATTCACTCAACATTCCGGGTACCGTGGACGTGTTCGACAAACTCGGCCTGCAACTGGCCGCCGGCGCACCCGGCGTCATCAGCTGGTGGGCATCCGCGCTGGTGTTCCTCGGCTGGACGCTGGCGTTCTTCGTCGGGGGCTGGGCCGCCAACCAGCGGCGGGACATCACCTGATCGGCCCGACCGGCAGCTCTTGACCAGCGCTGCAAGCGGACTGCAAGGTTTTTCGAAGGTGAAACAAGTAAGTTCACCGCAAGCGAAGCCGTTGTGAGACCCCACACTCCCCCAGGCGGCTTCGCTGCCGTCAGCGCCTCCGAGGCTTCTGCCTCAGCGATGTGGAGGCGCTGACGGCGTGTACCCGGGCTCGTCGGTGGCTGCGCATAACCTGGCTGAGTGACCACCGCTCCACCGAGACCCCGGCTGCCGCTCGCGCCGCCACCCACCACACCACCCGCCCGGCAGGGCTGGATCAGGCGCCTCGCCGCCGCCTGCTGGCGGCACCCCGTGCTGGTCGTGCTGGCGCTCGGCGCCGCCGTGTTCGGCGTCGGGCTGCAGGCCGTCGCGCCCCTGCTGGTCCGGGAGGCCGTCGACGGCGCCGTCGTCGGCCGGACGGACGTCCTCGGCTGGCTCGTCGCCGGGCTCGCCGGGCTGCAGCTGCTGTCGTTCGCCACGGCGTTCGTGCGCCGGTACGTGGGCGGCAGGCTCGCCCTGGACGTCCAGCACGACCTGCGGCAGGCCGTGTTCGGCTCGGTGTCCCGGCTCGACGGCGGCAAGCAGGACAGCCTGCGTACCGGCCAGATCGCCGCCCGCGCCATCAGCGACCTGCAACTGGTGACCGCCATCCTCATGCAGGTACCGCTGTCGGCCGGCTCGCTGGTGTTCGCCGTGCTCTCGCTGGGCGCGATGCTGTGGATGTCCCCGGCGCTCACGCTCATCGCGCTGGTGGTGACGCCCGCGGTGGCGATCGCGCTGGCCGTCAGCCGCAAACGCCTGCTGCCCGCGACGTGGTCGGCCCAGCAGCGGGCTGCCGACCTGGCCCAGCACGTCGAGGAGACCGTCACCGGCGTGCGGGTGGTGAAGGGCTTCGGCCAGGAGGCCAGGGAGGTCGCCCGGCTGGAACGGGCCGCGCGGCGGCTGTTCGGCGAGCGGATGCGGGCGGCGAGGCTGACGTCGGTGCCCGCCGCCACCACGGCGGCACTTCCCGCTGCCGGTCAGGTGGCGGTGCTGGCAGCGGGCGGGCTCCTCGCGCTGCACGGCCAGGTCAGCCTCGGGACGTTCCTGGCGTTCGCCACCTACGTCGGTGGCCTGGTCGGCCCGGCCAGGATGATCACCAGCCTCATCGTGCAGGCCCAGCTCTCCCGCGCCGGGGCCGACCGGGTGCACGAGCTGATCGACGCCCAGCCCGAAGTGACCGAGCGCCCGGACGCGGTCGGCCTGCCCGACGGGCCGCTCGAGGTCGAGCTGACCGACGTCAGGTTCGGCTACACGCGCAGCGAGCCCGTGCTCGACGGGCTGTCCCTGCGGGCCCGGCCCGGCGAGACCCTGGCGCTGGTCGGCACGGCGGGGTCCGGCAAGTCGACGATCTCGCTGCTGCTGCCGCGGTTCTACGACGTCCACGCCGGCTCGGTCGCGGTGGGCGGCATCGACGTCCGCGACCTGCGGCTCACCGAGCTGCGGCAGGCCATCGGCGTGGTGTTCGAGGAGGCGTTCCTGTTCTCCTCGTCGATCCGCGACAACATCGCCTACGGCAGGCCGGACGCCTCCGACGCAGAGGTCGTCGCGGCGGCGAAGGCCGCGGCAGCCCACGAGTTCATCACCGCGCTGCCGGACGGCTACGACACGGTCGTCGGCGAGCGCGGGCTCACCCTGTCCGGCGGCCAGCGGCAGCGGCTGGGCCTGGCCAGGGCACTGATCACCGACCCGAGGGTGCTCCTGCTCGACGACGCGACGTCGGCCGTCGACACGGTCACCGAGGCGACCATTCACGACACGTTGCGCGAGGTCACCGCGAGCCGGACGACGATCCTGATCGCGCACCGGCGGTCGACGCTGGCGCTGGCCGACCGGATCGCCGTGCTGGACGCGGGCGGAGTGGTCGACGTCGGCACCGCCGAGGAACTGGAGCAGCGCTGCGAGCTGTACCGGGAGCTGGTGTCCGGCGACGACGTCGAGACCAGGGGCTGCTGTGACCCGCTGGAGCGCGACGAGACCGGCGTGACGCCGCGCCTGTGGCCGCCTCCCGTCGACGAGCCTGTCCAGTATCGGGCGAGCCAGGACGCGAACGGGACACTGGCGCTTCCGCCTGACGAGAACCTCATGGAAGCCGTCCGGCAGCTTCCCCCCGCCGTCGACACCCCGCCGGTGACGCCCGGCCAGGCGGCCGAACCCGACCCGCGGTTCCGGCTGTCCCGGATGCTGCGGCCGGTCCGCGGCCTGCTCGCGCTGGTGATCGGGCTGGTCGGGCTGGACGCCGTCGCGGCGATCGCGTTGCCCGCGCTGTACCAGCAGGGCGTCGACAACGGCGTGCGCACCGGCGCGGAACACGTGGTGTGGCTGGTGGCGGGTATCGGCGCGGTGGTGATCGTGGCCAACTGGGTCGCCGTCCACCTGTACACCCGGCTGACCGCCCGTACCGGCGAGACGGTGCTCTACACGCTTCGTGTCCGCAGCTACGCCCACCTGCAACGGCTCGGGCTGGACTACTACGAGCGCGAGCTGTCCGGCAAGATCATGACCCGGATGACCACCGACGTCGACGCGCTGTCGACGTTCCTGCAGACCGGTCTGGCCACGGCCGTGGTGAGTGCGCTGACGCTGGGCGGGATCTCCGTCGCGCTGCTGGTCATCGACCCGTCGCTGGCGTTGTACGCACTGGCGGTGCTGCCGGTGCTGGTCGTGGCCACGGTCGTCTTCCGCAGGCTGTCCTCGGCCGCCTACACCGAGGCAAGGGAGAGGGTCAGCCTGGTCAACGCCGACATGCAGGAGAACGTCAGCGGTCTGCGAGTGGCACAGGCGTACACCAGGGAGGAGCGAACGGCCCAGCGGTTCGCCTCTCGCAGCGATGCCTACCGCCGATCGCGGCTGCGGGCGCAACGCTACATCGCCACGTACTTCCCGTTCGTCACGCTGCTGTCCGGCCTGGCCGAGGCGGTGGTGCTGCTGGTGGGCGCCCAGCGGGTCGCCGACGGGACCCTCGGCGCCGGTGTGCTGCTGGCGTTCCTGCTGTACCTGGGCCTGTTCTTCGCGCCGATCCAGCAGCTGTCGACGATCTTCGACGGCTACCAGCAGGCCCGCGTGGGCTTGCGGCGCATCGCCGACCTGCTGCACACCCCGACGTCGGTACCCGAACCGGCCGACCCGGTCGCGGTGCCGGAGCGGCTGCGTGGCGAGGTGCGGCTGGACGACGTCGACTTCAGCTACGCCGGTACGGACGAACGTGCCCTCGCCGGCGTCTCGCTGGACGTGGCCGCCGGCGAGACGGTGGCGCTGGTCGGTGCCACCGGGGCCGGCAAGTCGACCGTCGTGAAGCTGGTGGCGCGGTTCTACGACGTGACCGACGGCGTGGTCCGTGTCGACGGGGTGGACGTTCGCAGGTACGAGCTGGCCGGCCTGCGGCACCGGCTCGGCGTCGTGCCGCAGGAGGCACACCTGTTCTCCGGGACGGTGGCCGACAACATCCGCTACGGCAGGCCCTCGGCCACCGACGCCGAGGTCGAGGCCGCGGCACGGGCGGTCGGCGCGCTGACGGCCGTCGCCGCGCTGCCCGCGGGCTTCCGGCAGCCGGTCGGCGAGCGCGGGCGGTCGCTGTCGGCGGGCCAGCGGCAGCTGGTGGCGCTGGCCAGGGCCGAGCTGGTCGATCCGGACGTGCTGCTGCTCGACGAGGCCACCGCGGCGCTCGACCCGGCGACGGAGGCGACCGTGCTGCGGGCGACCGACCAGCTCACCCGCAGGCGCACGACGTTCGTCGTGGCACACCGGCTGGCCACCGCCGCGCGGGCGGACCGGATCGCGGTGCTGGACCACGGGCGGATCGTCGAGCACGGCACACATGCCGACCTGCTGGCCGCGAACGGCCCGTACGCACGCCTCTGGGAGCGGGCCTAGGAGCGCAGGTGGACGCCGGGGGCCAGCTCGCCGTCGCCGGACAGCACCAGCTCGGCGCTGACCCCGGCGTCCAGCTCCGGTACAGACCTGCCGTAGCAGCTGATCGACTCCACCCGTAACGACACGGCGAGCCCGTCGGCGTAGGCGAAGCGGTCACCGACCCGCACCGGCCCGGCATGACAGCGCCCCGGGACCCGCACCCCGCCGGCGTCGGGCACCGCGGGGCCGAGCACGGCGAACACCGGATCCCCGCCCTGGAGCAGCCGCAGCTCGGCACCGGCCTGATCGGCCAGGAAGCCCGGTAGCGACGGCCATGTCGGGCCGGCTTCGCTGTCGCCCTCGGTGAACGAGCACACCCGCCCGTCCACGTCCAGCCAGTACAGGACGTACCCCTGGTGCATGCCCAGCAGGACCGACCCGGACGCGACACCGAACTCATCGGCCGCGGCCCGGAACTCGTCGGCCAGCTCGACGATCGCCGGGTAGAACACGTCGGTACCACGCAGCAGGTTCCCCGCGCGACGGCCCATCGTGCCCAGGAAGCGCTCGTACTCGGCGGGCAGACGGATCTGTTGCGCCTCGCGCACCTCGTCGATCTCGGCGGGCGTGCACGGCACGAGCGTGTCCGGAACGGCCCGCCCCTCGGCCAGCAGCCAGGTGGCCAGCTGGTCGATGTTCATTGCCTGCGCATGAAGGTCTGGTGCTCGAACGCGTCGTCCTCATCCGGACGGCGACGGCGGGGCGTGCGCACCGGAGCGGGCGGGGCCGGGCGGTCCTCGGCCTCCTGCTCCACCCGCAGCTCACGGCCCATCGGCTCGGGCGCTGCGGGCTCCTCGCCCACCACCGGCGGGAAGGCCGCGGCCGCGGTGTCCACCAGCTGCCGCGCGGTCGGGTCGTCGCCGACGACGTCCTCGGCGATCTCCGCCAGCCGTTCCGGATAGCGCGACTGGGCCTTCCGCAACGCCCACAGCACCCCGGCGGCCAGGTCGTCCGGCGACATCCGGGTGACAGCCTGCGTCATGCGCACGTCGGTCGCCGCGCCGTTCGGCCCGACGGTGACCGTCACGGCGCCCCCGGCGGCGGACTCGGTGACCGAGATCTCCTCGACGCGCGCACGCAGCTCGTCGTACCGTCTCGCCTTCTCGGTCACGTCCCGCTGCCAGTCGCTCACCATGCGCTCGACGTCAGGCAGGTCGGCCACCCGGGTACCTCCTCGCTTTCCCGCACAGACGATCACCTCAGCATGCCGGTTCCCGCCCGTCAGGGTCGGCAAGGTGAGTCGGTATCGATTCAGTGACGAATCCCAACCATCCGACCCCTGAGTTGAGCCACATCGATCACACCGCGATACGCAAGGGGGTTAGCCTGGTAGGCGCGTAACCCCGACCCAAGATCGAGTATGGATAGAGGCGAGTCTCAGCCGTGTCCAGCAGTAGCCCTGCGTCACAGTTCGGCCCCAACGAGTGGCTGGTCGAGGAGATGTACGACCAGTTCCTTGCCGACCCCTCCTCAGTAGACGCCGCGTGGCATGAGTTCTTCGCCGACTTCAAGCCCACGCAGGAGGCGCAGAGCAAGGCGGACAGCGCACGCGAGTCCACGGGAACGCCGACCGACCCGTCGAACGGTCAGGCGACCGCACCCTCGGCGAAGACGGTCCGCAACGCCGAGTCCGCCGCCAAGCAGTCGGCCGCGACCAAGCCGCAGCCCTCCGCGAAGCCGGCCGAGCCCGCCAAGCCCGCCCCGGCGCAGCCCGCGCCCAAGCCCGCCGCGACGACGCCGAAGCCCGACGCCGAGCAGGACAGCAAGCAGCTGCGTGGCGCCGCGGCGGCGATCGCCAAGAACATGGACGCGTCGCTGTCCGTGCCGACGGCGACCAGCGTGCGCGCGGTCCCGGCCAAGCTGATGGCCGACAACCGCATCGTGATCAACAACCACCTCAAGCGCACCCGCGGTGGCAAGATCTCGTTCACTCACCTCATCGGTTACGCCATGATCCGGGCGCTGCACCAGTTCCCGAACATGAACCGGCACTACCAGATGATCGACGGCAAGCCGCACGCCGTCACGCCCGAGCACGTCAACCTCGGTCTCGCCATCGACATGAAGGGCAAGGACGGCGCCCGCAACCTCGTGGTGGCCTCCATCAAGAACACCGAGAACATGACGTTCCTGCAGTTCTGGCAGGCGTACGAGGACATCGTCAAGAAGGCCCGCAACAACAAGCTGACGGCCGACGACTTCGCGGGCACCACGATCTCGCTGACCAACCCCGGCGGCATCGGCACCAACCACTCGGTGCCGAGGCTGCAGCAGGGCCAGGGCGCGATCATCGGCGTCGGCGCGATGCAGTACCCGGCGCACTTCGAGGGCACCAACGAGCGCACCCTCGTCGGGCTGGGCGTCAGCAAGATCATGACGCTGACGTCGACCTACGACCACCGCATCATCCAGGGCGCCGAGTCCGGCGAGTACCTCAAGCGGATCCACGAGTACCTGCTCGGCGCGGACGGGTTCTACGACGACATCTTCACGTCGCTGCGCCTGCCCTACGAGCCGGTGCGCTGGGTCGAGGACATCCCCGAGGGCGAGATCGACAAGACCGCCCGCGTGCTGGAGCTGATCGACGCGTACCGGATGCGCGGCCACCTGATGGCCGACACCGACCCGCTGAACTACCGGCAGCGGCGGCACGAGGACCTCGACATCCTGTCGCACGGCCTGACCCTGTGGGACCTCGACCGCGAGTTCGCCGTCGGCGGCTTCGCCGGCAAGCAGCGGATGAAGCTGCGGGACGTGCTCGGCGTGCTGCGCGACTCGTACTGCCGCACCGTCGGCGTCGAGTACACCCACATCCTCGACCCGGACGAGCGCCGCTGGATCCAGGACCGCGTGGAGATCCCGCACGAGAAGCCGGACCCCGCCGTCCAGAAGTACGTGCTGTCCAAGCTGAACGCCGCCGAGGCGTTCGAGACGTTCCTGCAGACCAAGTACGTCGGGCAGAAGCGGTTCTCGCTGGAGGGCGGCGAGACCGTCATCCCGCTGCTGGACACCGTGCTGGACAAGGCCGCCGAGCACGAGCTGGACGAGGTCGTCATCGGCATGCCGCACCGCGGCAGGCTGAACGTGCTGGCCAACATCGTCGGCAAGCCGATCTCGCAGATCTTCCAGGAGTTCGAGGGCAACCTCGACCCCGGCCAGGCACACGGCTCGGGCGACGTGAAGTACCACCTGGGTGCCGAGGGCAAGTACTTCCGGATGTTCGGCGACGGCGAGACCAGGGTGTCGCTGACCGCGAACCCGTCGCACCTGGAGACCGTCGACCCGGTGCTCGAGGGCATCGTCCGCGCCAAGCAGGACATCCTCGACAAGGGCGGTTCCGGCTTCACCGTGCTGCCGGTGCTGCTGCACGGCGACGCGGCGTTCGCCGGGCAGGGCGTCGTCGCCGAGACGCTGAACCTGGCGCTGCTGCGCGGGTACCGCACCGGCGGCACCGTGCACATCATTATCAACAACCAGGTCGGCTTCACCACCGCGCCGGAGCACTCGCGCTCGTCGCAGTACGCGACCGACGTGGCGAAGATGATCGGCGCGCCGGTGTTCCACGTCAACGGTGACGACCCGGAGGCCGCGCACTGGGTGGCCAAGCTGGCGGTGGACTACCGGCAGGCGTTCAACAAGGACGTCGTGATCGACATGATCTGCTACCGGCGCCGCGGCCACAACGAGGGCGACGACCCGTCGATGACGCAGCCGGCGATGTACGACATCATCGACACGAAGCGCAGCGTGCGGAAGACCTACACCGAGTCGCTGATCGGCAGGGGCGACATCTCCGTCGACGAGGCCGAGGCCGCGTTGCGGGACTTCTCCAGCCAGCTGGAGCACGTCTTCAACGAGGTGCGTGAGCTGGAGAAGCACCCGGTCAAGGCGAGCCCGTCGGTCGAGGAGGAGCAGCAGGTGCCGGCGAAGGTGCCGACCGCGATCTCCCGCGAGGTCGTCGAGCGCGTCGGCGACGCGTTCGCCAACGTCCCGGAGGGCTTCACCCCGCACCCCAGGGTCAAGCCGGTCATGGAGCGGCGGCAGAAGATGTCCCGCGAGGGCGGCATCGACTGGGCGTTCGGCGAGATGCTGGCGTTCGGGTCGCTGGCGCTGGAGGGCCGCCTGGTGCGGCTGTCCGGGCAGGACTCCCGCCGCGGGACGTTCACCCAGCGGCACTCGGTGTACATCGACCGCAAGAACGGCCAGGAGTACCAGCCGCTGCAGAACCTGAGCGACGGCCAGGGCCGGGTCATGATCTACGACTCGGCGCTGTCGGAGTACGCGGCCGTCGGCTTCGAGTACGGCTACTCGGTGGCCAACGCCGAGGCGCTGGTCATGTGGGAGGCGCAGTTCGGCGACTTCGTCAACGGCGCGCAGACCGTGATCGACGAGTACATCTCGTCCGGTGAGGCGAAGTGGGGTCAGCGCTCCGACGTCGTCCTCCTGCTGCCGCACGGCCACGAGGGTCAGGGGCCGGACCACACGTCCGGGCGCATCGAGCGCTTCCTGCAGCTGTGCGCGGAGGGCTCGATGACCGTCGCCGTGCCGTCGACGCCCGCGAACTACTTCCACCTGCTGCGCCGCCACGCGCTCGACGGCGTCAACCGGCCGCTGGTGGTGTTCACCCCGAAGCGGCTGCTGCGCGACAAGGCGGTCAAGTCCTCCATCGAGGAGTTCACCGAGCAGTCGAAGTTCATGTCGGTCATCGACGACACCGTCGATCCGGCGAAGGTCCGCAAGGTGCTGCTGACCTCCGGCAAGATGTACTGGGAGTTGCTGGCCGAGCGCGAGAAGCAGGGCGTCGACGACATCGCCCTGGTCCGTGTCGAGCAGTACTACCCGCTGCCGAAGAAGAAGCTGCTGGCGGCCGTCGAGCGGTACACGGCCGCGAAGGAGATCGTCTGGGTGCAGGAGGAGCCGGAGAACCAGGGTGCCTGGCCGTTCTTCGGGCTCAACCTGCCGCGCAAGTTCCCGGAGGTCTTCGGCGGCCTGCAGGTCGCGGCCCGGCGTCCGATGGCCGCGCCGTCGGCGGGCTCGTCGAAGGTCCACGAGGTCGAGCAGAAGGCGATCATCGCCAAGGCGTTCAGCTGACGGTTACGAACGAGGGCCCCTCCCGCGGGAGGGGCCCTCGTCGTGTTCAGCTCAGGCTGGACATGCCGCACCAGCTGGCTACGCCGGCGTCGAGGTAGGCCTTGAGGACGAGCTGGACACTGCGCCCCGGCTGGGTCGGGTAGCCGCCGGTGAACCGCAGCAGGTAGCCCTCCTTCTGCGCGGCCTTGACCTCCGGCCGGTCGAAGTGGACCTTGACGCCGTGTTCGGGATGGCCGGGGTCGAGTGCGGGAAACGCGGCCAGCAGGTCCTGCTTGGCCTGTCCCGACCTGCCGCTCTCGCAGACCGTGCGGAGCAGGCCGTCGAGGTTCTTGTAGTTCAGGTTGGACTGGATGTCGTTGGCCAGCTTCTCGAGCTTGTCGTCCGGCACGACGTTCGGCGGGCTCGCCGCGACGGTGGTACCGGCTGAGCTGGTGATGAACGGACTGGCGTTGTCCAGCCAGTTGCCGTCGTCGCCGCCGCACCCGGCAAGCAGCACGGCAAGTGCCGCTCCCGCGGCGAGACGTCTCGGAAGTCGCGATTGCACGTTGGACAGCGCGCCCATTTGACCCTCCCCGGTCATCCCTCGATCACGCTGCGCACAAGCTAGCACAGAATGTCAAGGATCAAGTGCGTGGTGTAGCGACTAGAACTTGACGGTCCCGCACCAGTTGGCGTCGCCGTTGTCGACGTAGGCCTTGAACCCCACCTTGATGGTGCGTCCCGGCTGGGTCGGATAGCCGCCGGTGAAGAGCAGGTAGTAGCCCTCGTCCTTGGCCGCCCGCATCTCCGGCGGTTCGAAGTGGACCTTGATCCGGTGCTCGGGATGACTGGGATCCAGCGCCGGGAACATGCCGACCAGGTCCTGCTCCGCCCCGCCGGACCTGCCGCTCTCACAGACGCTGATCAGCAGGCCCTGGATGTTCTTGTAGTTCAGGTTCGACTGGAGGCTGATCGACATCGACTCGAGTGCGGCGGGCGCGGTCTTCTGCTGCCCGGTGGACCTCGGTGCGTTAGTTCTGCTCTTCGCGGTCGGAGTGGCGGCAGGTGAGGACATCGTCGGCACGGCGGTAGCGGGTACGGCCGTGCCTGAGACCAGCCGGCTGCCGCAGCCGGCGAGCAGCAAGGCGACTGCCGCACAGGCGGCCAGGCGTCGCAGAAGCATGTCAGCCCTCCATTCGGTGGGTCTGCCGATGCTGAACCGGTCGATGCCGGAGCTCAGAGGGAGGCCATCAGCGCTCGTGCCGGCGGTGCTGCGACCGCACTACGTGCACGCCAAGGACAGCGAAAATGGGGTGCCATCTGCCCTCCCCTGAGATGACACAACCCGTTGGAGCGAACGCTAACACACAGCGTCAGCAACCTACGACTCCGTGTCGACCGACCGCGGGATCGATGGGTGAGGCTGTCGGGACGGTGCGCTACCGTAGCGAGGGTTGCGGATGGTCGTAGGGGGCACATGGGATGGCAACGTCGTTCAGCGCGCGGATGGAAGAGCTGGACATCCTCGACGAGGATCTGAAGCTCGGCCGGTGGGTGTACCCGTACGAGATCCCGTACGTGAGCCCGACGTTCACCGAGCGGGCGGAGCAGCGTGCCAGGACGTGGCGACGGCTCGAATCCGACGGCCTGGCCCGCGACGAACGACTACAGCCCGAGCTGGAGGACCTGCTGCGCGCGTGGGCGTCGCCGGAGATCCTGATCACCCAGGTCGCGGCCACCACCGAGACCGACACCAGGTACCGCTACCGCGGCGGCTGGCAGGGGCAGCTGGGGTTCCTGAGCCGTCAGGACGGCGACCGGATGGTGATCGAAGGACTGAGACCCGAGTACGTGGTCCCGGAAATGATCAGCTTCCTGCCCGACTGGCGTCCCATCCCCCACCCGCCGGTCACCACGGTGACCGAGCCCCCCAAGCCCTCGGCCGAGGACGACCTGCCGCAGATCTACGACACCGGCGACGACCCCGGCTCCCCCACCGGCCTGCGTGCCGCCGAGCACTACTTCACCGCGCCCATGCTGCGCTACGGCATCATCACCTGCTCCGCCCGTGAGGCCGACTCCGTCGCCCGCCGTGGCCGTGAGGTCCAGCTGGGCACGATGACCTGGTTCGACACCGCCGACGGCCGGTTCTTCACAGTCACCGAGCAGCTCGGCGACGGCGCGCAGCGGCAGACCTACACCCCCGCCGACGGCCGCCGGATCGCCCAGTGGCTGCGCGACCGCCTCAACGTCGCCCTCGGGGTGTGAGTTGGCCTGAAGGCCGGGACAACCCCTGGCCAGCGTTGATACCGTGTGCACACGGCCGGTAACGGGAGGGGCAGCATGACGGCAGCAGGCGACGCGGGGAACAACTTCCTCATGTCGGTCTTCACCGACGAGGAGAAGGTCGAAGAGTTCGCAGGCGGAGCCCAGAAGCTGCTCGCCGAAGCCAAGAACGGCGACTGGGCCATCAGCGAGGCAGGCGGCCAGGCTTTTATAGAGGCCCTTGAACAGGCGAAACAAGACCTAACCGAAGCAGCAAAGCAGCTACCGAACCTGCTCCGATCACCCGAGCTTGGCAACGACCCCTATGCACGTGAAGTTGCTGGCCACGTTCTAGCATCGTTGGACTCTGACGATCAGTCCTTGGCATTGACCTTCAAGAATTTCCAAATCAGCCTAAACGACATGCACGAAGCCATTAAAATTGCAAGAAGTAACTACGATGCCGCCGACGACGAGTCCAAGCAGAGCCTCGGCCCATTCCTAAAGAGCCTGGAAAGCTAGACCATGCGACTGTCTTACTCCCACAGGGCCATACTGGTCACTGTTATTGCAGCAGGCGTACTCGGCGGCTGCTCGGACACGCAGGCTGGCACCCCACGAGCAACAGGAATAAGCGCAACCACCCCGCCTTCTAGCTCAAGCAGTCCACCAGACGTGTTCAACGGAATGAACGCTTGCGACGTCTTGAACCAACTCCTTGCCAGTCAAAGCTTTGAACCAGGCAAGAACATAAGTCAACGAAACGAGTGCGTTGCCTCGAAAATCCGATACGGTTCAGCGTCTATCGCATTGGATCCAGCCCAAGGACTCGCAGAATTCAGAAAGACTGACCCAAATGCCTCCGAGCTCACGATCAACGGCCGACCCGCACTCGAGGCAGTCGAAAGTTTCGGCGGCTGCGCGATAGCCCTTGAAGTGTCTTCGACCGCGAGAGCCGTCGCCGGGATCGCCCTCGAAGATCCGCGCAACGACAGTTGCCCGGATTCACGGCGGTTAGCCGAAAAACTTGAGCCGCTGCTGCCGAAGGTTCAGTGACGCAGGGAGGAAGTCGCAAATGACCGAAAATGCCGGCTACCAGCCGCGCAAGTACGAAGGTCAAAGATATGCCGAGACGCAGGACATCGGCACGATGATCACTGGCCACAACCAGGCCGCGATCGACTACTCCCGGGACCAAGGTCTACACCTAGAGCAGGGTCAGCAGTTTCGCGCTGGCCTCAACGGCTCGGATCACGACTACCGCAGTCTCCCACATGATCGGCTTCAGCACCTCGTCAACGACGGAGTCAACCCTGGCGGCATTGATGAGCAGGGCACGATAGCGAACAATATCGGCAACACTCAGCTCCAGCTCGCCTCCGCATTCCGGCAGGCCGCCGCCAAGGAAGAGACCGAGTGGCAGGGGAAGGGTGCTGCTGGAGCACACGCCTTCTTTGGCAAGCTCGCCAGCTGGGCCGAATCTTCGGGCAACGCGACCCATCTCACCTCCAACCGGCTCTCCCAGCAAGCCGGAGCCGTGACGAATGCCAAGAACAACATGCCCGAGCCGGCGGGCAGGAGCGTCGACGAGTCGATGAAGGAGGTCGCACGCAACATCTCCAGCGGCGACTTCGATGCGGCCCGGGCGAGCATGGAAGCCATGCAGGCGGAGGCGCGGCGCCAGCAGGAGGCACACGCGCAGGCCGCCGAAGTGCTGGCGCAGCGCGACCGTGAACTCTTCCGCACCGGCTCCACGCAGCCGATGTTCGCGCCGCCGCCACAGTTGGGCCAGGACAGCACGTCCGCGGCAGGCTTCACCGGCGGTAACACCGGCAGCCCGGTCGGCTCGTCGGGTGGTGCACCGCCGGTCGGGCCGGGCGGGCCCGGCAGCCCCATGTCCGGGCCGGCCGGGCCACACACCGGTGCGGGTTCGGTTCCTCCGCCGGGCGCACCCGGCGGGCCGGCGCCGAACGTCGGCAGGACTCCGGGGCCGGGACTGAGCCCGGCCGCGTTCGGCGGGACGACGGTGCCCGGCGGGCAGGGGCTCGGCCGGTACGGCAGCGAGACGGTACGCAACAGCCCAAACCGCAGCGGCTTTCCCGGCCGCGCCGGGAGCTTCGTGTCCGGCAAAGCCGGCGGGCCCGGCGGCACGGGCACGGGAGCGGGCGGCCCCCGTGGTGGCGCACCCGGGAGCGCGACGGGCGGGCCGGGCAACCAGCCAGGCGCCGGGAAGGGCACCGGCGCCGGAGTGCCTGGCGGACGCAGCGCCGGTGAAGTGCTCCGCGGCGGCGCCGCAGCGGCCGGGTCCAGGGCCACCGGCGTACCCGGCGGTATGGCTGGCGCGGGCCAGGGCCAGCAGCGCGAGGAGGACAAGGAGCACAAGCGCGCCGACTACCTCCAGGAAAACGACCCCAACGAGTACTTCGGCACCCAGGGACTCGACCAGACGACTCCCGCGGTGATCGGCGAGATCAAACCGCCCAAGCAGAACTGAGAACGGGCCCCTCCGGAAACACCGGAGGGGCCCGTTCAGTCAGCGATCACTCAGACCGTGATCGACCAGCTGTCGATGTTGCCGGTGTCGATGCGGTACACGTCCTGCACCCGCAGCTTCCAAGCACCGTTGGCCGACTCGGCCGACGCGTTGACCGTGTAGGTCTCGTCGACGTTGGGCCGCGAGTCGCTGTTGGCCGCCTTCAGCGGGTACGCCGTGCCGTCCGGCGCGACCAGGTCGATCTTCAGGTCACCGCGGTAGGTGTGCTTGATGTGCACCTCGACCTTGGTGGTCGCCGAAGCGTTGCGGTTACACGCGGAGACGTTGATCGTGCTGGTCACCGCAGCACCGGCGTCCGGGATCGCCACGTCGTCGGCGTTGATCGTGGTGGCACACGGCGTCGGCTCCGGATCGGTGCCGCCGCTGCCGGTGTAGACCAGGACGTTCGGCGAGCCGGCGCCAGGGCTGGTCACCTTGTTCTTGGTGCCGTTGGTCACCAGCGCCGACGACACCTGCGCGGGCGTGGCACCCGGGTTGGCCGACAGGTACAACGCGGCCGCACCCGCCACGTGCGGGGCCGCCATCGACGTACCGCTGATCGACCGGGTGGCCGTGTTGCCGCCGATCCACGCCGAGGTGATGTTGCTGCCCGGCGCGAAGAGGTCGAGGCAGTCGCCGATGTTGGAGAAGTCGGACTTCGCGTCGGTGTTCGTCGTGGATCCGACGGTGATGGCTTCCTTCGTCCGCGCCGGCGAGGTGTTGCAGGCGTTGGCACCGTAGTTGTTACCGGCCGCGAGCGAGTAGGTGATACCTGCCGCGAGCGACCGGCGCACCGCGTCGTCCACCGCCTGCGACGCGCCGCCACCGAGGCTCATGTTCGCCACCGCGGGCTTCACGGCGTTCTGGGTGACCCAGTCGATACCGGCGATGACACCCTCGTAGCTGCCCGAGCCACCACAGTTCAGCACCCGGACGCCGACCAGCTTGGCCTCCTTGGCCACGCCGTGCGCCGTCCCGGCGACGGTGCCCGCGACGTGCGTGCCGTGCCCGTTGCAGTCGGTCGCGTCGGCGTCGTTGTCCACGAAGTCGTAGCCGTGGCTCGCTCTGCCACCGAAGTCGTTGTGGCTGATCAGGATGCCGGTGTCGATGATGTAGGCGGTGACGTTCGACGCCGTCGTCGCGTAGCTGTACTTCGAGTCCAGCGGCAGATCACGCTGGTCGACCCGGTCCAGACCCCAGGAGGGCGGGTTGAGCTGGTCAGCGCTCGCGCGTACCACGCGGTTCTGCTCGACATACGCGACGGCGGGATCCGCCGCCGCACGCCTGGCCTGCTGCTCGCTCATCGTCGCCGAGAAACCCCGCAGCGCGGCCGAGAACGTCCGCTTCACGACACCGCCGTGCCTGCCGGCGACGTCCTGCGCGGACTGGACCGACATGCCGTCCTTCAACACGACGATGTAGCTGTCCTTGATCGCGTCGGCATCTCCAGCGCCCTGGATGGCACCCTCCGCTGCCGATGCCGGCATGTTGCCCCCGAGCGCGGTGAGCACTGCGACGCCCACCGCGAGACCTGCCGCCATCAGCGGTCTGCGCCTGTTCTTCGAGATGTTGTGCACGGTGTCGTCCCTCCTGGACAAAGGAGCGAAACAAGGAAAGTGAAATGTGTTCAGAAATGAACACACAGTGAAAGACTAGAACCCGGATTCCCCCGAAGGTAGACCTTGAAATCGCAGTTCAACAGCGGTATCGCCACCCGGTTGACGCGTCGCCAGCGACGATGAGTGACGAGGTGAAACCCTGCTGGAACAGGCAAATCCCACGTCAACCAGACCGCGGCAAGCCGCCATCCGACTGACGGAAAGTAACCGACCGGACGACAGTCGTCGGCGACGCAGTGTCCTAGACTGTTGATAATCCGACCTTTTCACAGTCGAACATCCGGCCGTATGTCTCATTTCGGCCGCTTCCGCCACTCCAACGGCCGAATACCAAAGTATGAAGTTTTTCGACACGCGACCCGGCGCTGTTGGGCCGAACGGCCGCCTACTAAAGTAGGCCCTCCCGCTGAGCCCGCGTGTGAGGTAATTCCGTTGCCCGTACGACGCCCGTTCCGGCACGGCCGGTACCTGCTCGTCCGCCGTGAGACCGCCGCCGACCGGACCGATGTCCGTGCCGTGCACGCTGCCGCGTTCACCAGGCCGGACACGCCCGGCATCGAGCCGTCGGAGGCATGGCTGGTCGACGCCCTGCGTGCCGACGGCGACCTGATCGCCGGCCTGTCGCTGGTCGCGGAGATCGACGGCGAGATCGTCGGGCACGTCTGCTGCAGCCGCGCGCGGGTCGGCACCCGCGACGGCGTGGTGGCACTGGGTCCGCTGGGCGTCAGCCCGAAACGGTGGGGCGTGGGCGTCGGCAGCGCGCTCATGCACGCCGTGCTGGCTGCCGCCGACGTCCTCGGCGTCCCCGCGGTCGTCCTGCTCGGCGACCCGCGGTACTTCGGCCGGTTCGGCTTCGTCCTCGCCGACACCCACGGCATCAGCCCGACGGTGCCGGCCTGGGCTCCCGCGTTCCAGCTGCGGCCACTGTCCGCCTATTCACCGGAACTGCGCGGCACCTTCCACTACGCCCCCGCCTTCGAACGCCTCTAGGCCAGCCCGTTCGCCTTCAGGAAATCCTCCGCGATATCCAGCGGGTTGCGCTTCTCCTCGGTGAACTCGACGTTCAGGTCGGTGAGCTTCTCCGTGGTCAGCACGGCCGAAACGCGGTTCAGCGCGTCACGCTCGCGCTGCGACAGCGTCCCCTTCGCCACCACCGGAACGATGTTCTGCGCGGGGAACATGTTCTTGTCGTCCTCCAGCGGAACGAACCCGTTGGCCTCGATCGTGGACGACGTGCTGAACAGGTCGGCGACCTGGATGTCGCCGGACCGCAACGCGGCCACGGTCACCGGCCCGCCGGTGTCGGTCGTCCGGATCTCCTTGAACTCGCACCCGTAGAGCGTCTTGATCTTCTCCTTCCAGCGGTCGGCCCACTGGCCTGGCCCGCCGAACACCAGATCCTTGCAGCGCGGCCCGAGGTCGGAGAACGTCCGGACCCCGGAGTCGGCCAGCTCTCTGCGCACGACGAGCAGGTCCTTGTCCTCGGCAGGCGCCTGGTCCAGCACCTCGAACGCGGGCGGCAGCACCTTGGTGAGCTCGGCGTAGACGTCCCGCGGCGTGGTCGCCTCGGTCTCCTTGTCGAAGTACCGCAACAGGTTGCCGCTGTAGTCGGGCACGACCGAGAGCGACCGGTCCTGCAGCGCCTTCACGACGACCTCGCGGCCGCCGACCGGCGGGCGCACCGTCACGTTGTCCGCCCCGGCGTTACGCAGCGCCCCCGCGTAGATCTGGGCCAGCAGCAACGACTCGCCGACGTCGGACGCGCCGATGATGATCTCGCCGGTCGGCCCGCCTTCGGCCCCGCCCTCCAGCGGGTTGCCGCAGCCGGCGAGCAACACCAGCGCGGCGAGGAACCCGAACACCTTGCGCTTCACTCGGCACCTCCGGCGTTGACTCCGCCCTTGCCCGCGGCCACGGCCGCCAGCCGCACCCCACGCGGCACCACTGCCCGCTGGAGCCCCGCGAACAGCAGGTCCAGCACGATCGCCAGCAACGCGGTCAGGATCGCGCCCGCCATCACCTCGGCGTAGTCCAGGATGGCCAGACCGTCGAGCAGGTACCGGCCGAGGCCGCCGAGCCCGACGTAGGAGGCGACGGCCGCGGTGGCCACCAGCTGCAGCACGGCGTTACGCACACCGCCGAGGACCAGCGGCAACGCGATCGGCACTTCGACCTTCCACAACTGCTGCCAGCCGGTCATCCCGACCCCGACCGCCGCGTCGACGACCCCGCGGTCGGTGGCACGCAGGCCCGCGTAGGTACCGGCCAGGATCGGCGGGATCGCCAGGATCACCAGGCCGATGACCGTGGCCAGCTCGCTCTCGGTGAGCAGCAGGAACAGAAAGGTGACCAGACCGAGCGTCGGCAACGCCCTGATCGCGTTGCCGACGGCCACGATGACCACCGAACCGCGGCCGGTGTGCCCGACGAACAGTCCCAGCGGGACGGCGATCACCAGCGCGATCACCAGTGACTGGAAGACGTACCAGAGGTGCTCACCCAGCCGGACCGGAACACCGTCCTCCCCGGACCAGTTGGCGGCCATGCCGAACCAGTCGAACAGCTCGTTCATTCCCCGCTCACCCCCACCGGCTTGGCACTACGCCGCCACGGCGTCAGCAACCGCAGCAGCAACACCAGCACCAGATCGACCACCAGCGCCAGCACCAGCGTCAGCACGATGCCGACGACGATCGGCGAGAAGTACTCCCGCTGGAAGCCGTCGGTGAACAGCACACCCAGCCCGCCGGTACCGATCAACGCGCCGACGCTGACCAGGCTGATGTTGCTCACCGACGCCACCCGGACCCCGGCTGCGAACACCGGCACCGACAGCGGCAGCTCGACCGCGAAAAACCGGCGGGCCGGCCGGTAGCCGACGGCGGTCGCGGCGGCGATCACGTGTGGTGGTACGGAATCCAGCGCGTCGAGCACCGGCCGCACCAGCAGCGCGGCGCTGTAGATGGTCAACGCCACCACGACGTTGACGCTGTCCAGGATCTTCGTGCCGATGATGCCGGGAATGACCACGAACAACGCCAGCGAGGGGATCGTGTACAGCAGGTTGGACAGCACCAGGGCGATGTTGCGGGCGACCTGCCAGCGCTTGCCGAGCCTGCCGATGGCGATCGCCAGCACCACGCCCAGCACCAGCGGCAGCAGGGCGAGGTAGACGTGCTCGAGCGTGATCTGCATCAGCTGCGAACGGTTGTTCGCGCTGCCCAGGTACCGGCCGAGTTCGTCGAAGAACTCACCCATGGTCGGCCGCCACGCTGCCCGGATGGTTCTCGATGACGTCGAGAACCTGGCCGGCGGTGACCGCACCGACCACCTGGCCGTCGGCGTTGACGACGACCCCGAGGCTGGCAGGCGAGGACAGCGCCGCGTCGAGCGCACCGCGGATCGGGGTGCCCTCCTGGTACAGCGAACCGCCCGCCCGCAGGTCTGTCTCCGCCAGCTCACCCTCCACAGTGGACCCGGGCGGCAGCCAGCCCCTCGGCTCGCGGTTGGCGTTCACCGCGAGCCGCCAGTCGTCGCTCGCGGTGACCGGCTTGCCGACGTCCACCGTCGCGATCGGATTGACCTCGACCCCGTCGGCGGACAGGAAGGACAGTCCCCGGTAGCCGCGGTCCTTGCCGACGAAACCGGCGACGAAGTCGTCGACCGGATGACGCAGCACGTCGGACGGCGTGCCGTACTGGGCGAGCCTGCCACCGACCCGCAGCACCGCGACCTTGTCGCCGAGCCGTACGGCCTCGTCGATGTCGTGGGTGACGAACACGATCGTCTTGCCCAGCTGCGACTGCAGCCGCAGCAGCTCGTCCTGCAGGCCCTCGCGGACCACCGGGTCGACCGCGGAAAACGGTTCGTCCATCAGCAGCACCGGCGAGTCCGCGGCGAGCGCCCTGGCCACCCCGACCCGCTGCTGCTGACCGCCGGACAGCTGGGCCGGATAACGCTTGCCCAGCTCGGCGGGCAGGCCGACGGTCTCCAGCAGCTCGGCCGCCCGCTTGCGTGCCCGCGCCTTGTCCCATCCGGACAGCAGCGGCACGGTGGCGACGTTGGACAGCACCGTCCTATGTGGAAAGAGGCCGGCATGCTGGATGACGTAACCGATGCCCCGCCGCAGCGTCGGCGGGTCGGTCTCCCTGATGTCCTTGCCGTCCAGCAGCACGGTGCCGGACGTCGGCTCGACCATCCGGTTGATCATGCGCAGTGACGTCGTCTTGCCGCAGCCGGACGGTCCGACGAAAACGGTGATCGTGCCGTCCTCGACCGTGAGGCTGAGGTCGTCGACCGCGACGGTTCCGTCCGGATACTTCTTGGTCACGCCCTGGAACTCGATCGCCACGTGGTACCCCACTCCCGTCCGGCGTCGCTGAAGAGGAAATCGACCCTAGCCGACGGGTACGACAATGGCACGGAAGCGACCACTAATCTCACCGAGTGAGTTCATTGGACGAACTGTTCACCGCGCACGGCGTCCGCGTGCGTCCGTTGCGGACCGCCATCGCGCTGTTGTGCGCCGGCTGGCTGCGTTTCGACGACCTGGTACGGCGATCGGCCGCGCCCCGGCGCAGCACGCAGGAACTGCTCGACGCGCTCGGCGACGCCGTGGAACGCGGCCCGCGCGGCCTGCGGATCCACCCGAAGTCCGTCGCGGACCTGCGACCGTGGGCGCAGCCCGTTCCGGCCGAACCGGGCGCCGAACAGCGCACCGCGGTCGAGCGACTGGTCGACGCGGTGCCGCCACCACTTGCCGCACTGGACCACGTCCAGGCCACATCGGACACCGTGCTGCGCCGGGCGCTGTGGCTGGACGAGGAGTACGACCTGCGCCGCACGCCGGTGCTGTTCCTCGGCGACCACGACGTCACGTCGCTGGCCGTGCACAGCCTGCGACCCGACGCCGACCTCACCGTGGTCGACCTCGACGAGCGGGTACTGGAGTACGTCGACCGGCACAGCGGCGGTGCCGTCCGGACCCTGCACGCCGACCTGCGGATCGGCCTGCCGCCCGCCGTGACGGGCTGGGCGGGCGTGGTGTTCAGCGATCCGCCGTACACCCCCGAGGGCATGGGCCTGTTCGCCCAGCGTGCGCTGGAGGCGCTCGCCGACCCGCCGCGCGGGGCCGTCGTCCTCGCCTACGGCTACAGCCCCCGGCACCCGGCGCTGGGCCTGCAGGTGCAGCGCGAGCTGCTGGAGCTGGGACTGACCTTCGAGGCCGTGCTGCCGGGGTTCTCCCGCTACACGGGCGCGCAGGCCATCGGCAGCGCGGCCGACCAGTACGTGCTGCAGCCCACCGCCAAGGCCCGCAAGGCGGGCGGGCGCAAACGCGGCATCTACACCCACGGCCCGCAGTCGGTCGAGTCGGCGGGCACGCCGCCCGAACTGCTGGACCGGCTGCGTGAGCTGGCAGGCGACGGCGCCGAACTACGGCAGGCGGACTGGTCGACGGCACGGCCGGGCCGGGTGGTCGCGGTCGACCTCACCGCCGATCCCGGCCCGTGGCTGCTCCGCGTCCTGCTCGGCACGAACGCGGAGCGGCTGGCCGTGCTGGTCGCCAACAACCATCCGGACATCGGCGACGCCGCCGCGCAGGCATCGCTGTCCGGGCTGGTCGCGGGCAAGTACCGGCTGCGTTACCTGCGCAGCAACCCGGACAGCAGGCACGCCGTGGTGCTGGCCGAGGCGGTCCCCGACGCCGATCCCCGGCTGCTCAAGGTCCACGCCCGGCTACGCAACCTGCTGCCCGGCACCGACGGCGACCACCGCCTCATCGACGTGCCGCGCCACCGGCTGGCCGAGTTACTGGCCTGACGCCACCCCGTCGGCGGCGGCCGCCTTGGCGACGGCTGCCGCGACCTCCGGCGCCACCCGCGGGTCGAGCGGACTGGGCACGATGCGGTCGGCGGCCAGGTCCTCCTCGGCCACCCCGACGATGGCGTCGGCCGCGGCCAGCTTCATGTTCTCGGTGATCGCCTTCGCGCCCGCGTCGAGCGCGCCGCGGAAGACGCCGGGGAACGCGAGCACGTTGTTGATCTGGTTGGGGAAGTCGCTGCGCCCGGTCGCCACCACCGACGCGTACTTCGCGGCGACGTCCGGGTGCACCTCCGGGTCCGGATTGGACAGTGCGAACACGACCGAGCCGGGCGCCATGGTGCTGAGCAGGTCCTCGTCGATCGTGGCACTGGACAGGCCGATGAACACGTCGGCGCCGCGGATCGCCTCCGGCAGGCCGCCGGTCAGCCCGGCGGAGTTGGTCTGCCCGGCCAGCTCCTCCTTGACCGGGTTCAGCGCGTCCCGGCCGGGGTGGATGATGCCCTTGGAGTCCAGCAGCGTGATGTCGCCGACGCCGGCGGCCCGCAGGATGCGCGCACACGCCACACCCGCCGCGCCCGCACCGGAGATGACCACCCGCTGGTCGCCGATGGAGCGGTCCAGCACCAGGTTGGCGCCGCGCAGCGCGGCCAGCACCACGATGGCCGTGCCGTGCTGGTCGTCGTGCATGACCGGGCAGTCCAGCGCGGCCTTGACCTTCTCCTCCAGCTCGAAGCAGCGCGGCGCGGAGATGTCCTCGAGGTTGACGGCGCCGAACGACGGCCGCAGCCGCACCAGCGTCTCGACGATCTCGTCGACGTCGGTGGTGTTCAGCACCAGCGGGATCGAGTCCAGCCCGGCGAACGTCTTGAACAGGACCGACTTGCCCTCCATCACCGGCAGCGAGGCGCTCGGGCCGATGTCGCCGAGACCGAGGACGGCGGTGCCGTCGCTGACCACGGCGACCAGGCGGTCGGCCCAGGTGTACCGCTGCGCGAGCGCGGCGTCGGCGGCGATGGCGCGGCTGACCTTCGCCACCCCGGGGGTGTAGGCGATGGACAGGTCGCGCGCGTGCTCGATGGGGCGCGCGGCGGCCACCGAGAGCTTGCCGCCCTCGTGCCCGCCGAAGATCTCGGCGTCGGTTACCGGCTGGTCGCTCTGGATCTTGCCGTTGACGGTATTTCCTGTCCCGACTTGGGCGGAAGACACTGGAATTCTCCTGAGTTCGAGCTGAGGCTGATCTCCAGCACGGCTGTTCCAACGCGGTAGCGCCGCCTGCCGGCGAGGCGTTCCGGCCGGCCATCGGCACCGTGGTGGGGCGACGACCGCGAACGCTGCGGTCGTGACAGTGTGCCAGGGTCCCCGACGGACTTGGACCCCAGGTGCGGCTGACGTCACAAATGATCTATTACAAGACGACCGTCCGGATTGAGAGGCGGTTGTGTGCGTCGAATAGAGTTTGGCCATGCAGGTACGCCAGCTCGCCGTGCGGGACTCCTACGAATTCATTCCCGCCATGTTCCCCGACCAACGCGGAATGTTCACCGCCCCCTTCCAGGAGTCCGTCTTCGTCGAGACCGTCGGCCACCGGCTGCACCTGGCGCAGTCCAACCACAGCGTGTCCGTGAAGGGCACGATCCGCGGCGTGCACTTCGCCGACATCCCGCCCGGTCAGGCGAAGTACGTCTACTGCCCCAAGGGCTCGCTGCTCGACGTGGTGGTGGACATCAGGGTCGGCTCGCCCACGTTCGGCGAATGGGACGTCGTCCGCCTCGACTCGACCGAGTACCGCGCGATGTACCTGGCGGAGGGCCTCGGGCACGCCTTCATGGCGCTGGAGGACGACACCCTGATGTCGTACCTGTGCTCGACCGGTTACAACCCCGGCCGCGAGCACGGCATCAGCCCGATGGACCCGGCACTGAACCTGCCCTGGCCTGCCGACCTGGAGCCGGTGCTCTCGCAGAAGGACATCGACGCGCCGACGCTGGCCGAGGCCAAGGACGCCGGCCTGCTGCCGCACTACGACGACTGCCTCGCGTACTACGACAAACTGCGTACGGCAAGCCACTAGGTGAATTGCCCGGATCCGGAACTGGGCTCCGGCCAGCAGGATCGTCGGCATGAGACGACTCCTCACCACGGCCTTCGCTGCCGCGGCACTGCTCGTGGCCGGTGCCACCGGCGCCGCCGCCGAGCCGGTCCCCGAGTTCGACTTCGCCGACTGCCCGGCACTGCCGGCCGGGGCCGACCCGGCGCTGTGGCGCTGTGAGGTGCTGGTGTCCACCGGCACGCTCACGTTCGGCAGGTTTCACGAGATGCCCGTTCGCACGATGCGGACCACGTTCGCCGAGGGCACGCTCGACGGCAGGCACGCGCAGGTGTTCGGCGCGCTACGGGCCGAACCCACGCCGCTGCCGGGACCGCTCCCGGTGGCGCTGCGGCCGCGGTACGCGGGCCACTTCGACTTCCACGAGAACGAGCAGCGCAAGGGCGAGATCGACCTCGCGTTCGCGCTGGAGGGGCCGATGCTGCCGCGGACCTGCGCGAGCACGCCCGTTCACTCGGTCGTGCAGGAGCACGGCCCGGCAGGCCCGGTGCCCGGTCACCCCGGAGTGGCGAAGTTCGGGCTGGTGGACCGCCAGCTCACCGTGCCGGCGACCACCGGCTGCGGCCCGCTGGGACGGCTGCTGGACCGCTACCTCGGCCTGCCCTCGCCCGCCGTCCACCTGCAGACCGTCTACGTGAAGATGCGGGGCTACTGACTCTTACGGGGGGTCACCCAGATCGTGATGGTGCCGGTCACCACCGGCTTGCCCGTCTTGTCGGACACGGTGACCGGCACCGCGAGGTCCACGCCCTCATCGCCGAACTCCGGGAGGTCCCCCACCTCGGCGACGGCACGCAGGCCGGTCGTGGCCTTGGCCACGTAGGCCACCTCCATGCCCTTGGGCAGCCATCGGTGGGTCGGCGGCACGGTGGCCTCGGCGAGCATGCCCATGGCGATCTCGGCCATGTTGCAGGCCGCGATCGCGTGGAACGTGCCGATGTGGTTGTGCACACCCCACCACTTGGGCGAGGTGACCTCACACCGGCCGGGCCGCAGCTCGCGGACGTGCGGCAGCACGGTGGCGAAGTAGGGCACCCGCAGGCACATCGCCAGTGAGAACAGCCTGCTTCCGCCCGGCTTGCCCGCCAGCGTGCGCCACATCCCGTAGGTCGAGTTCGCCGCCATTGTCCCTCCTCGTGTTACTGACGAGTAGCAAACCAGAGCGGGGGCTATATTCGCAAACGTGGATCATGTGCTCTACCTCCTACGGCACGGCGAGACCGAGTGGTCGGCCACCGGCAGGCACACCGGCCGCACCGACGTCCCGCTGACCGCCGAGGGCGAACGGCAGGCACGCGACGCCGGTGTGACGCTGGCCCGGCTACGGGCCGGCTCCGGCCCGGCGCTGGTGGTGACGAGTCCGCGCGAGCGGGCCGTTCGCACCGCCGAACTCGCCGGCCTGACCGTCAGCGAGACCACCGAGGACCTCGCCGAGTGGGACTACGGCGACTACGAGGGCCGCACGACGCCGGAGATCAGGGAGACCGTCCCCGGCTGGACCGTGTGGACCCACCCGATGACCGGCGGCGAATCCGCCGAGGAGGTCGGCGCCCGCGCCCGCCGCGTACTCGACCGCGCCACCGAGGCCATGTCCGGCGGCGACGTCGTACTGGTCGGTCACGGCCACTTCAGCCGCGTGCTGATCGCCACCTGGCTCCGCCTGCCCCCGGCAGCGGGCGTCCACTTCGGACTCAGCGCGGCAGGCCTGAGCGTGCTCGGCGACGAACGCGGCGAGCCACAGCTGCGCCACCTCAACCTTCCCCCGATCACAGAGTGAGGTTTCGTTGCCCGACAAGCGGATCCGTCGAATCCAGGAATCCGATGTGGACGCCGTGGTCGGCCTGGTCCACGAGCTGGCCGAGTACGAGCGGGCACCGCAGGAGTGCCACCTGACCTCCGACCACCTGCGGCTCGCCCTGTTCGGCCCCGCACCGGCGTTGTTCGGTCACGTCGCGGAGGTCGACGGCGAGGTGGTCGGCTGCGCGCTGTGGTTCCTCAACTTCTCCACCTGGCGTGGCGTGCACGGCATCTACCTCGAGGACCTCTACGTGCAGCCGTCGCTGCGCGGCAGCGGCCTCGGCAAGGCGCTACTGGCGGCGCTGGCCGAGGAGTGCGCCGACCGCGGCTACGCGCGGCTGGAGTGGGCGGTCCTGAAGTGGAACCCGGCGACGGAGTTCTACCGGGCGCTCGGCGCGGCCACGATGGACGAGTGGGAGACCTGCCGCCTCACCGACGGCCCGCTCCACGCGCTGGCGGAGTTCTCCCGGACGGCGTAGCGGCGCGGGTTCGCCCCAAGCACGTGAAGGCCACCTTCACCACGTCTGGCGACAGGAACTCGGCCTTCACGCGAGCCCAGGTGCCCCGCTGGCATCGCCGGCCACGGCAGCCCCACCAGCCACACCCGTAAGGCAGCAAGGGAGCTTTACTACCCTTCTTCGCTAGTAAACCTCCCTCGCTCACGCACCCACGCCCGACTTCGCCGGGCCCCTGACGTGAGACGTAATGAAGGTGGCCTTCACGTGCCTTGGCTCTCGTCCTGGCCGCGGCGGGCGGCGCGGCCCTCGGCGCCGTCGCGCTCGGCCGCCTCCTCCTCGGTCTCGCCGTCGCGCAGGTCGAGCACCCACGCCCGGGACGGCCTGCGGAACAGCAGCACGACCACGGCCAGCCCGACGACGATGATCGGCACCCCCAGCACCGGGAAGCCGGACGGCCCCGCCGTGTACCAGCCCACGCCGGCCAGGGTCAGCGCCACCACGACGGACGGCGAGCGCGCCCACGTCTGCCCGAACAGCAGCCCGCCCGCGCAGAACAGCACGCCGATGCCGAGCACGGCGTAGAAGCCCGCCTCGGCGTAGACGTTGCTGTTGCCGAGGCTGGTCCGGCCGGTCAGGCCGCCGATGAGCAGCATGACGGCCATGACCATCAACGTCAGACCGGGGAGCGCGGTGAGCGCACCGGCGAGGCGGACCTCACGCGGCGCCGGGGAGATCTTGTCGGCTAGTGGCACGGATGACCTCTGCTGTTCGGACCCGCCCCGGGGTCGGCCTGGGCGGATGACCGTGCGTGAACACTTTCGATGGTATGCCACCCGGTCGGCCGTTTTCGTCCGGCCGCCGGTCGAGTCAAGATTCGGTTGTCGTCGATGAGCCGGGCGGTCCCCGGGGTGCACTCGTCACGACGCGAGCGGACGAGAAGGAGGCCGGAGGAGGGCAACGCCACATCGGCCCCGTGGAGGCCGTTGTGTCACTTACCCTGCGGTAGTGCGCGCTGTCCTGGTCGTGAACCCGCAGGCCACGGCCACCACCGCCGGTGGCCGTGACGTGCTCGCGCACGCGCTGGCGAGCCAGGTGAAGCTGGACGTCGTGGAGACCGACTACCGCGGCCACGCGATGGCGGTCGCCCGGTCGGCGGCCAGGGACGGCATCGACCTCGTGGTCGCCCACGGCGGCGACGGCACGGTCAACGAGGTCGTCAACGGCCTGCTCGCCGACGGCCCCGAGGGCGCACCGCGGCTCGGCGTCGTGCCCGGCGGGTCCGCCAACGTCTTCGCCCGCGCACTGGGCCTGCCCCGCGATCCGGTCGAGGCGACGCACCGGCTGCTGCAGGCCGTCGAGCGCGACACCTCCCGCCGGGTCGGCCTCGGGCAGGCCGACGGCCGCTGGTTCACCTTCAACTCCGGACTGGGCTGGGACGCCGACGTCGTCGCCGGCGTCGACCGCAGGCGCGGCAAGCGCGCGGGCCAGGTGCTCTATCTACGGACGGCGGTGGCCAGCTACCTGCACCCGCCGCTGGGCCGCTGCGAGCTGACCGTCCAGTACCCAGGCGGCGAGCCGGTGAACGTGCGGTGCGCGTTCGTCTCCAACACCGACCCGTGGACCTACCTCGGCAACCGGGCCGTGCATCTGAACAGCGACACGTCCTTCGACACCGGTCTCGGTCTGTTCGCGCTGCGGTCGATGCCGCTGCCCACCGTGCTGAACCAGGCCCGCCAGGCTCTGCGGGCGAACGGCAGGCACCGCGGTAAGCGGTTGGTCCGCCACGACGACCTGCCGATCGTGCGCATCGACGCGCCGGAACCGGTAAACTTCCAGGTGGACGGCGACCTGGTCGGACAGCGGACCAGTGTGGAGTTCATCAGCGTCCCTTCGGCGCTGACCGTGTTCGTGTGACCGGCGTTACAACACTGCCGGGAGCGTCACAGCACACTGATCGTACGAGCGATGCACCAACTACCGTTCGTCGATCAGAAGGCTCCACTCACCGCACGGCCCTTCCCCAGCAGTGGCCGTTTCGGACGGAAACCGCAGGTCAGACGGGTAGCTCGGCCGGGTGAGCTGACTCACCGATCTTCAGAAAACCCTTGTCGAACTGCGTGCTTCGTGAAAGCATTCACAAGCACCCCAAAAAACGACCGCCATGACGACTGTGGCGTTGACTGCTACGCCACCACTAAAGGAGCTCAGAGAAATGGACTGGCGCCACGACGCGGCCTGCCGAGACGAGGACCCCGAGCTGTTCTTCCCGGTGGGAACCAGTGGGCCTGCTCTGTCGCAGGTAGCGCAGGCGAAGGCCGTATGCCACCGCTGCACCGTAGCTTCCGACTGCCTGGCCTGGGCTCTGGCCAGCGGTCAGGACGCCGGTGTCTGGGGCGGGATGAGCGAAGACGAGCGGCGCGCGCTCAAGCGTCGTCGTACGCACATCGGCATGCGCTCCACCGCCTGATCAAAAAGGCAACACCCGCGGTCGGCGTCCGCCGCAGCAGGACCCATTTCGACCGCACCTCAGGGATCAGCGAATCCCTCGCAAACGTCTGAGAGCCGGCACCCGGCAAGGGTGCCGGCTCTTGACGTTTCCACGCGACCTCTACATGCGACGGCTGAGCGGGATCCGCAGGGCGGCTTCGGTGCCGGTTTTCCTGCCCCGCAAGGAAAGTGAGCCACGCAGCTCGGACTCGGCGAGCGTGCGGACGATCTGCAGCCCGAGCCCGTCGCTGCGTTCGAGGGAGAATCCGGACGGCAGTCCCTTGCCGTCGTCGCGGATCACCACGTCCAGCCAACGGGCCGTTCGCTCGACGACGAGCTCCACGGTGCCCGGCCTGCCGCCGGGGAACGCGTGCTCCACGGCGTTCTGCACCAGCTCCGCGACCACCATCACCAGCGGGGTGGCGATTTCCGCGACCACCACGCCGAACGATCCGCTGCGCTTCAGCGTGACGTGCGGCTCGGCGGTGGCCACCTCACCCACCATCGGCAGGACGTTGTCCAGCAGCTTGTCCAGATCGACCCGCTCGTCGACCGAAATGGACAGTGCTTCGTGGACCATGGCGATCGAGGACACCCGGCGCACCGACTCCTCGAGTGCCTGGCGTGCCTCGTCGCTGGCCGTCCGCCGGGACTGCAGCCGCAGCAACGCGGCGACCGTCTGCAGGTTGTTCTTCACCCGGTGGTGGATCTCGCGGATGGTGGCGTCCTTCGACAGCAGCGCGCGGTCGCGTCGCTTGACCTCGGTGACGTCGCGCACGAGCACCAGCGCGCCGGCGGCCTTACCGGCGGGACGCAGCGGCAGCGCGCGGAACAGGACCACCGCGCCACGGCGGGAGTCGGCCTCGGTGCGGCTGCCGGGCTTGCCGTCCAGCGCGTCGAGAATGCGGTGCGAGACCTCGGTGGCGTCGAACGGATCGCGGATCAGCGACCTGGTCAGCGGCGCGAGCCGCACGCCGACGAGGTCGGACTCGTAGCCCATCCGGTGATAGGCGGACAGGCCGTTGGGGCTGGCGAACACGACCGCGCCGGTGCCGTCGAGCCGGATCAGGCCGTCCCCGACCCGGGGGCTGGTGTGGACGTCGGTGCGGGTGTCGATGCTGGGGAACGTGCCGTCGGCGATCATCTGGCACAGGTCGGCCGCGCTGCCGAGGTAGGCGATCTCCAGCGGGCTGGGCACCCGCGGCGCCGCCAGGTTGGTCTCCCGGCTGAGCACCGCGATCACCTTGCCGTCGAACGTCACCGGGATGGCCTCCCTGCGCATCGGCAGGTCCTGGTACCAGTGCGGGTCCTCCTCGCGGCAGATCTTGACCTCACGCATGGCCCTGGCCAGCTGCGGGTGGTCGTCGACGGTGAACCGGGAGCCGACGACGTCCTCCGGGTGCGCGGTGGGCGCGGTGGTCGGGCGGGCCTGCGCGACGCAGACGAAGTCGCCGCCGTCGGGCTGCAGCGACTCCAGCACCGGGGCCCACATGAGGAAGTCGGCGAAGGACAGGTCGGCCAGTAGCTGCCATTCCGCGACGACCGCCTGGAGGTGGTCGGCCGCCTCCCCGGAGAGCCCGGTGTTCTCGGCGAGCAGGTCCGAGAGGATGGTCACGAGCGTCAGCCCTCCTGCGATCGGGTGGTCGTCACGTGCCACACTAGAGAGCACGTCAGCGCCCCGCTCAGGGCGGAGGCCGCACCGCGATCGAGGAGTCGACATGTCGAAGCGCGCGCGCAAGCGTCGTGACCGCAAGAAGAACGGCGCGAACCACGGCAAGAAGCCCAACGCCTGAGTGCGAACGCGCGGAGGGCCCGTCCAGGTGCTGGACGGGCCCTCCGCGCGTTTCCGGGCTATTCGGAGGTGCGCTGGATGCGCACCTCGGCCTCCTCGATCGTCACGTTGCCGCGCTCGGCCACCGTGTGCCGGATCGACGCCCGCAGCCGCTCCTTGAGGTCCTTCGGCGCCTGATCGCCGCCGCACTTGCGTGCCAGCAGCTGCTTGAGCTGCTCGTCGATCCCGTACTCCTCCAGGCACGGCGGGCAGTCGTCGAGGTGCTTGCGCAGCTCCACCTCGTGCTCGGCGGTGCACTCCTTGTCGAGCAGCAGGTAGATCTCGGCCAGCGCTTCCTCGCAGTTGACCTTGCCGGAGTCGTCGCAGCCGTTCATCGGCCAGCCACCTCCTGTTTGGCCCCCCGGATGAATCCCCGGTCACGCGCCACGTCGGCCAGCAGCTCCCTGAGCTGTCCACGACCGCGGTGCAGCCGCGACATCACGGTCCCGATGGGCGTGTCCATGATCTCGGCGATCTCCTTGTACGCGAAGCCTTCGACGTCGGCAAGGTACACCGCCAGCCGGAAGTCCTCCGGCAGACGCTGCAGCGCCGCCTTCACGTCGCTGTCGGGCAGCTTGTCCAGTGCCTCGACCTCGGCCGACCGCAGCCCGGAGGAGGTGTGACTCTCCGCTTTCGCCAGCTGCCAGTCGGTGATTTCCTCGGTGGGCTGCTGGACGGGCTGGCGCTGCCGCTTGCGGTAGCCGTTGATGTAGGTGTTGGTCAGGATCCGGTACAGCCACGCCTTGAGGTTCGTGCCCTCCTTGAAGGAGGCGAACGCGGCGTAGGCCTTGAGGTAGGTCTCCTGGACCAGGTCCTCGGCGTCGGCCGGGTTGCGGGTCATCCGCATGGCCGCGGCGTACAGCTGGTCGAGCAGTGGCATGGCGTCGCGCTCGAACCGCTCGGCGCGTTCCTGCTCGGTGGCAGCCGTGGAGTCTTGCGTGCTCGGCAAACCGATCCCTTCGCCGGTGGCGCGCGCACCCGTAGCGGAGTGCGCATACGTCCCCGAGGATACGCGGATGGTTCCACGCCGCTGGGCACGCCTGGTTGTCATCAGGTTCGTCGACACGTGAGCGTCAACGTCGCTCCGGCCGTCAACATTCCCCGCCGTAAACTCCGCCCATGGCAGGCAAGGGAACCCCGGCGACGGCGTTGCTGAGCAAGCGGAAGGTCGCGTTCACGCTGCACAGCTACGAGCACGACCCCAGGTCGGAGTCCTACGGCACGGAGGCGGCCGAGGTGCTCGGCCTGGACCCGGCGCGGGTGTTCAAGACCCTGGTCGCCGACGTCGACGGCAAGCTGACGGTCGGTGTGGTTCCGGTCACCGGCCAGCTGGACCTCAAGGCGCTGGCGGCCGCCGTCGGCGGCAAGAAGGCGAAGATGGCCGACCCGGTCGCCGCCCAGCGGGCCACCGGGTACGTGGTGGGCGGCATCTCGCCGCTGGGGCACCGCAGCAGGCTGCCGGTGGTGATCGACGCCACCGCCACCGGGTTCGCCACCGTGCACTGCTCGGCCGGCCGTCGTGGCCTCGAGGTGGAGCTGGCGCCGGACGACCTGGTCCGGCTCACCGGCGCCGTGGTAGCTGACATTTCAGCTGCTTAGCGGCCGGAGGACCTTCTCCAGCCACTCGGTCGCCGAGCGGGCGATGCCCTGCAGGTCGGCCGACAGGCTGTGGTCGCCCTTGAGCAGCACGACCTCGTGGTGCGGGCCGGCCTGCGGCCTGCCGAACGGGTCGGTCTCGCCCTGGATGACCAGCGTGGGCACCTCGACGGCGTCGAGTTCGGGCTGGCGGGTCTTCTCCGGCTTGCCCGGCGGGTGGGTCGGGAACGCCAGGCAGAGCACGGCGGCCGCCTGGCCCTCGGCGGCCGTGCGGCACGCCACCCGGGCGCCGGAGGACCGGCCGCCGAACACCAGCGGCATGCCGTCGAACCGGGTGCCCGCCAGCTCCTCGGCCACGGCGAGCCAGGCGGCGTCCAGCTGCCGGGCCGGTGCGGGAGCCCGCCTGCCCGCCACCCGGTAGGGCTGCTCGACCAGCGCCACGTGGACCCCCGCGCCCTGGGCCGCCCTGGTGACGGCGATCAGGTCCTTGGCGCCGAACCCGCCGCCCGCGCCGTGGCCGAGCAGCAGCGCCGCCCTGCCCTCCTCGGCGCAGTGCAGCTCGACCCGGGCCGGGCCGTGCGGGGTGTCGATCAGCAGGTTCGTCATTTCGGCAGGTCGAAGAGGGCGCTGTCGTCGAGGTCGGCCGCCGGCTCGACCCGTTCGATCAGCTCGGGGCCGTTGTTGCGGACGTTGTTGACCTTGCTCGACACCGGGCGCAGCTCCAGCGCGTCGACCAGGTCGCGGGGCGGGTTGGCGAGGAAGTCGCCGACGTCCTCGCGGTCCGGGTCCAGCCAGTCGTTCCAGCCGGACTTCGGCACCAGCAGCGGCATGCGGTGGTGGACGTCGGTGAGCTGACCGATCGCGTCGGTGGTGATGATCGAGCAGGTGACCAGCGGCGGCGCGTCGGCCTCGGCCTTCGGGTCCCGCCAGGTCTCCCAGATGCCGGCGAAGCTCAGCGACGCGCCGTCGGCGCCGGTCATGAAGAAGGGTTCCTTCTCCTTGCCGTTGCGGCGCCACTCGAACCAGCCGTCGGCCGGCAGCAGGCAGCGGCGCTTGGCCAGCGCCTTGCGGAAGGCGGGCTTCTCGGTGGCCGTCTCGGCGCGGGTGTTGATCATGCGGTTGCCGACGCTGGGGTCCTTCGCCCAGAACGGCACCAGGCCCCACTTCATCAGCCGCAGGCTGCGCACGGCCGGTTCCTCGTCGAGCACGTTGCCCTCGGCGTCGCGCGGGTGGCGCTGGACGACCGCGACGACCTTCTTGGTGGGCGCCACGTTGTGGTCGACGCGGACCTGCTCGTCACCGGTCTCGTCGACCGCGTCGAACTCGGCGGCCAGCGCGGCCGGGTTCTTCGTGGCGGCGTAGCGGCCACACATGGTCGGCACTCCGTTCGCTCGGGGTCTGGTTCGGACCATCGTTTCACGGTTTGGTACCGCATGGGGGATCATGCACGGGCAGACGAAGGGTCGTGGTGGGTTGAGCAAGCGGGACTGGCGCAGGCTGGACGAGTCCGACGTCCGCGTGCGCCCCGGCCGTGGCTCGCGGCCCCGCACCAAGCGCAGGCCCGAGCATTCCGACGCCGTCAGCGCCATGGTGACCGGTGTCGACCGTGGACGGTGGACCTGCGCCGTCGCGGGCGACCCCGCGCGGCAGGTGACCGCGATGCGGGCACGCGAACTCGGCCGTACCCCGGTGGTCGTCGGCGACGCGGTGGATCTGGTCGGCGACGTGAGCGGCAAGCCGGACACCCTGGCCAGGATCGTGCGCGTGGCCGAACGGTCCAGCGTGCTGCGGCGGACCGCCGACGACACCGACCCCTACGAGCGGGTCGTCGTCGCCAACGCCGAGCAGCTGGTCATCGTCACCGCGCTGGCCGATCCGCCGCCGCGTACCGGGTTCATCGACCGTTGCCTGGTCGCCTGCTACGCGGGTGGCCTCGAGCCGGTGCTGTGCCTGACCAAGGCCGACCTGGCCAGCCCGGACGAGCTGCTGGCCGGCTACGCGGATCTGGCCGTCCCGGCGGTGGTCACCCGGCACGATCAGCCGCCCGGGGCGCTGGCCGAACGGCTGACCGGACGGGTGTCTGCCCTCGTCGGACACTCCGGTGTCGGCAAGTCGACACTGGTGAACCAGCTGATCCCGGACGCCGCACTGGCGACGGGTGAGGTGAGTGCCGTCGGCAAGGGCAGGCACACGTCGGTCGCGGCGATCGCACTTCCCCTCGCCGACGGCGGCTGGGTGGTCGACACGCCGGGGGTGCGGTCGTTCGGGCTGGCGCACGTCACGGCCGACGACATCGTCGAGGCTTTCGAGGAGTTCGCCGAGGCCGCGGAGGAATGCCCGTCCGGCTGCGGGCACCTCGGCCCGCCCGAGGACCCGGACTGCGCGCTGGACGACGTCGTTTCCGCAGGCCAGGCCGGCGCGAGCAGGCTGGAGTCGCTGCGCAGGCTGCTCGCCTCCCACGCCGGTATCGAACCGTGACGTCCGGTTGGCAAACCTTTTCACCCGTTCAGGCGTGAATTTCCTGTTCGCCGGGCATTCTTGACCCCACGAGCCCAGCAATCGAGGGGAGATCTCATGCGGAAGATCGCGGCCGCGGGCGCGCTCGCACTCGCCGTCACACTGACCGGGTGCGGTAACATCGGCACGGAGGGCCAGGCACTGTTCGGCGACACCCAGGAACTGGTGCGGGTGGCGTCGGGCAAGACGCAGGAAGTGTCGTCGGCCAAGTACACGTTCGAAATGTCCATGCTCGGCCAGCAGTTCACCGGCAGCGGCCAGGGCCGGTTCGGCCAGGCCGACGTGGCGATGTCGATGACCATGCAGGTCATGGGGCAGACCATGGAGATGCGGGTCGTCGACCGGGTCATGTACATGAAGCTGCCGCCCGGCGCGGGTGCGTCCGACAAGCCCTGGGTGAAGGTCTCCGCCGACGGCACCGACCCGATGTCGAAGTCCATCGGCGAGATGCTGGACATGTCGGCCAAACAGAGCGACCCGCGCAAGATGCTGGAGTACGTGCAGCAGGCCGGCACCATCACGCGCAGCGAGAAGACCCAGCTGGACGGCCAGGAGGTCAGCCACTACTGGATCGACATCGACATGGCCAAGGCCGGCGACCAGCTGCCCCCAGGCATGACGAAGGACATGTTCGAGCAGATGAAGGGCAAGCTCGGCGTCGTGCCGATGGAGCTGTGGCTCAACGGCGACCAGCTGCCGGTGCAGGTGACGATGGACCTGTCGAGCGTGATGAAGGCCGCACTCGAGCAGCAGGGCATGTCGCCCGACCAGGCCGGTGGCGGCGGCAAGATGACGATGAAGTTCTCGGAGTGGGGCGCTCCGGTGACCGTCGAGGCGCCGCCCGCCGCCGAGGTGGGGGAATTCAAGATGCCGCGCTGATCCCGGTGGATAATTTCGAACAACCGAACAGCAGCCAACAACGTGGGTTCCGCGTAAAGCCCGTTGACGGTGGTGGCATGCTTACGACGAAGAAACACCGCTGGGGGACGCCGGTGTCGTTTGCCCCCCTGCCTATTGACTAATGCAATAGGCGTGAATGAACCCGAAGGAAACAGATGAGAAAGACTGCTGCCGCGGTCGCCGGCCTGGCTCTTGCCCTGGTGCTCGGTGCGTGCGGTGACAAGCCGGCCGACAACGGCGCGGCTCCGGCGCCCGGTGACTCCGGTGGCCTGAACGCCCTGTTCGGCGACGCGCAGGAGCTGGTGCGCGCGGCGTCGTTCAAGGCCGACACGGCGAAGACCGCGAAGTTCACCATGGAGATGACTGCCGAGGGGCAGAACGTCACCGCCAAGGGCGAGGGCCGCTTCGACGGTCCGAACACCGCCATGTCGATGACCATGTCGATGCCGGGCGCTCCCGACGCCATGGAGATGCGCACCATCGGCACGGACGTCTATATGAAGATGCCCGAAGGGCAGGGTGCCGCTCTCGGCACCGACAAGCCGTGGATCAAGCTGAGCCTCGGCGGCGACGACCCGATCTCCAAGACCTTCGGCGCCATCATGACGAAGTCGACGGAGCAGAGTGACCCGCGCCGTTCGCTGGAGATGATCCAGAAGGCCGGCAAGATCACCAAGAGCGAGCAGACCCAGCTCGACGGCCAGCCCGCCGACCACTACTGGGTCGACCTCGACCTGGTCAAGATGGTCGACATGATGCTCGAGGGCATGCCCGCCGAGGTCGCCGGGAAGGCCAAGGAGAGCATGCAGGGCAAGTCCGTGGTCATCCCGATGGAGCTGTGGCTGAACGCGGAGAAGCTGCCGGTCCAGGTCACGATGGACATGGGTGCGGTCTCCCAGGCGATCGCCGAGAGCGGTGGGGCTCCCGCCAGCGCCCCCGGTAACGCCGCCGAGGGCAAGGTGACCATGAAGTACACCGACTGGGGCGCCCCGGTCACCGTCGAGGCACCGCCCGCCGACCAGGTCGGCGAGATCAAGATCCCCAAGTAACACGCTGAAAGCGGAGCAAGGGAGCTTTACTACCGTCTTTGGGTAGTAAAGCTCCCTTGCTCTCGTTTTCGGGATTTTCGAAGCCGTCAGAGGCGAACGCGGAAGGGGCGGGCGTCCAGGGTGCCGGTGGCCTCCGCGGGGCCGCCGTGCCGGAACGCCTCCCAGGTGAGCGTCAGGGCCCGAGAGTGGCCGTCGGGACCTACCGCGGTCAGATCGGCGCGGGCCGTCCCGCCGGGGTCGATCGTCACCGAACCCGACACGGCGACGTCCTCCACGTACCGGACCTGGTCCAGGTCGGCCCGGCCGGGTGCGGGCAGGGTGAGCCTGCCGCCGCGCAGTCCCGGCTCGCCGGTGAGCCTGCCGGTCATGGCCCCGTTCGGATTACGGCGGGCCGCCGCGTCGGCCGCGGTCGCCACCGTCGCCGCCACCAGCCGGCGGTCCGCACCCCGGACCCCGGCGACGTCGCCTCGCACCTGCGTCGCTCTGCGGGCGAAGCCGCCGGACGCCCGGTAGTTGGCCGCGCTGCACCTCTCCACCGGACGCTGCGGGTCGGTGAGGAAACCACGCACCACCTCCTGCGCACACGCCCAGTACGGCCCCGTCATGCCCGCGGCGGGCCCCAGAGCCGGATTGTGGCCGCCGAACGGAACCACCACGGCCCGCCCACGCGGGAAACGCCGGGCCATCGCCTCCGCGTCGGCACCGGTGGTGGCGACGTCCAGTTCCCCGCCGACGGCCAGCATCGGCACCGCCGGATACACGGCACCCGCCGGAAGCGGCGGGCTCGGCCGAGACGTCGGCCAATCCACGCACCACTGATGCTGGTCCCCGCCCGTCGCCGCCTGCACCTCGTCGGCGGTGAAGGGCCGGAACGGCCGCTGCGTGGCGTAGGCCTCCGCCAGCTGACGCCGTTTCCGCTCCGGCGCGGCCGCCCGGTCGTACGGGTAGGCGGCGTCGGCACACAGGTAGGCCAGGTAGCCGGCCGCCGACGGATCAGGGCCCCCTCCCCCTCCCCCACCGCCGCCACCGTGTTCGCGGCCGCCGACCTGGACGAAGGTGCGCACCAGCCGCCGCAGGGGCAGCGGGTCGCCCGCCAGGTAGGCGACCGCGGCCGCGTTCACCTCGGCGCCCACGGCAGGCTCGACCGTCGCCTGCGGCACCCGCAGCAGGGCAGCCAAGGGCACCGCCCGGTCCGGCACGGACCGCAGCCGCTCCACCAGCTCACCCCAGACCCGCGGCGGCGTCCCCGGCAGCGCACGGCAGTCACGGGAGGGCCGGCAGACGGCGTCCAGGTTCTCCATACCCGGCCACACCGGCCTGCCCAGCGGCCACCGCACGTAGCCGTCGTCACCGAACCGCACCACGCTGTCCAGCAGCACCGACCTCACCCTGCTGGGGAACCGCACCGCGTAGGCGTGCCCCCAGACCGTCCCGTAGGACGTCCCGTACACACTGACCCGCTCGACACCCAGTGCCGCGCGAACCGCGTCGAAATCGGCCACCGCCTGGTCGGTGCCGAAGTAGCCCACCCGCTGCCCCAGCGTCCGCCCGCATTCGGCGATCGTGCCCTGCACGGCCAGGTCGAGACCGGGACAGAGCAGCGGACTCGACTGCCCCAGCCCTCGCGGATCGATCATCAGCAGGTCCTGCCGGTCCAGCACCGGACCCAATGCCCGTTGGTACACCTCGGCCATCGGCAACGCCGGGGCCGGCCCGCCCGACACCGCCAGCACCGTGCCCTCGGCCGGCTTCGACCGGTCGCGGCGCGGGAACCAGGCGAACGCCACCGAGATCGTTCCCCTGCCCGGATCGGCGTGATCCAGCGGCACGTCGACCCGTCCTTCACAACGCTGCGTCGCCTCGGCGCACTCGTGCGACCCCGGCGGTGACGACACCCCGGCCACCACGGTGGCCGCCACCGCCGCGATCGCGGCAACCACCGCGGTCACGGACAGGACTTTTCGCATGGGGACGACGTTAGAGACCCGGTGCGCGGTCGTCTGCCTACGGCAGTACTCAGGTGGGTGTCAACCGTGGTACCTCAGACGAGGTCGTGCTCGTACGCGTAGACCACGATCTGCGTGCGCTCACTCAACCCGAGCTTCGTCAGGATCCGGCTCACATAGGTTTTCACCGTCTGCTCGGCCAGCACCAGCTCCGCCGCGATCTCCCGGTTGGCCTTGCCCGCGGCCACCTGCCGGACGACGTCCAGCTCCCGCTCGGTCAGGTCGGCCGACGGCACCCTCCGCACGGGCGGCCTGCGCCGCCGGAACTCCGCGATCAGCCTCCGGGTCACCGCGGGAGCCAGCAGGGCATCACCCGACGCCACCACGCGAACGGCCGCCACCAGCGCGTCCGCCGACGCGTCCTTCAGCAGAAAGCCGCTCGCCCCCGCCTCCAGCGCCTCGAACACGTACTCGTCCAGGTCGAACGTCGTCAGCACCAGCACCGCGGGGTGCTCGGCCTCAGCGGCGATCCGGGCGGTCGCCGCCAGCCCGTCCATCCCCGGCATCCGCACGTCCATCACCACCACATCCGGCCGCAGCTCCGCCGCCAACCGCACGGCCGCCGCACCGTCGGCGGCCTGGCCGACCACCTCGATGTCCGGAGCCGACCTCAGCAGAACGGCCAGCCCCTCCCTGGCGAGCGGCTGGTCGTCGGCGAGCAAGACGGTGATCACGAACGCCCATCCTGGCCGAGCGGCAGCTCCGCACGCACCTCGAAGCCACCATGACGCAACCGGCCCGCCCGCAGCGTCCCGCCGAGCAGGCGCACCCGCTCCCGCATCCCGGCCAGCCCCAGACCGGCACCACCACCGATCGCCGGACCATCGCCACCCGTGTCGGTGACCCGGACGGTCAGCGACCCGCCCGTGCGCCGCACCTCGACGTCCACAGTGGACCCCGGCGCGTGCCGCACCGCGTTGCTCAACGCCTCCTGGACCATCCGGTACGCCGCGACCGACACCGGCGCCTCGACCGGCTCGTCCGTCGCCGACAGCCGGACGTCCACACCGGCCCGTCCGGTCCGTTCCACCAGCGCGGGCAGGCTTTCGAGACCGGGCGGCGGTCCGGCCTCAGCGTCGTTGAGAAGCCCAAGCACCCTGCGCATCTCGGTGAGCGCCTCAGCGGCCGTGGAACGGATGGCCGCGAACCGCGGCTCCCCGCCGGCCAGCCGCCCTGCCTCCGCCTGGATGGCGATCACCGACACGTGGTGCGCCACAACGTCGTGCATCTCCCTGGCGATCCGGGCCCGTTCGCGCAGTACCGCGTGCCGCTCCGTCTCCTCGGCCAGCGCGAGTTGCGCAGCCCTGCGCACCCGGACACTGTCGCCCCACGCCAGCACCGCCACCACCAGGAACGCCAACACACCGAGACTGGACAGCGACAGCCCGGCCAGCCACCAGGCCGGGACCGGCACCGCGAGCACCGTGAGCGCGCCGACCGTCACCGTCAACGCCCGCTCGTACCGCGCGGCGACCGCGAACAGCACCGTCCCGAACGCCACCATGCCCAGCACCGGCCACGGCCAGCCGACGTCGTTGTAACCGGGCCCGATCAGCCCGCCGAACACGAACGTCGAGCACAGCAACGCCGACGCCATCACCTGCCAGGCCCGCAGCGGCGCACGCTCGATCAGCACCACCGGTACGCCGACGACCGCGGCCACCGCGAGCGCACCCGGCCAGGGCAGGCCGAACACACTCAACTGCCGGGTGTCGAACCCCACCAGCAGGGCCAGCCCGACCACGACCAGGGCGATCCGCAACACCGCTCCACCGTGGCACAGGCCGGCCCCGCCCGCGGGGTCAGCCCATGTGCGGGTAACCGATCGCGGTGGGCGCGTCGAACGTCTCCTTGATCGACCGCGGGCTCGTCCAGCGCAGCAGGTTGAACATCGAACCCGCCTTGTCGTTGGTGCCCGACGCGCGGGAACCACCGAACGGCTGCTGGCCGACGATCGAACCGGTCGGCCGGTCGTTGACGTAGAAGTTGCCCGCGGCGAACCGCAGCGCCCGGTGCGCCTGCTGCACGGCCGCACGGTCGTCGGCGAACACCGCACCGGTCAGGCCGTAGGACGCGGTCGAGTCGACGACCTCCAGGATCCGCTCGTACTCCGCGTCCTCGTAGACGTGCACGGCCAGGATCGGGCCGAAGTACTCGGTGGCGAACACGGCGTGCGCCGGGTCGTCGGACAGCAGGACGGTCGGCTCGACGAAGTAGCCGATCTGGTCGTCACAGTTGCCGCCCACCAACAGCTCCAGCGACGAGTCACCGTCCACACTGGACAGCAGCTCCTTGTGCTTGGCGAACGCCCGCGCGTCGATGACCGCACCGCCGAACACCGAAAGGTCGGTCACGTCGCCGTACTTGACCGAACGGACCGCGTCCGCCAGTTCCTCGCGGACACCGCCCTCCCACAGCGAACGCGGGATGTAGGCACGCGAGGCGGCCGAGCACTTCTGGCCCTGGTACTCGAACGCACCACGCACCAGCGCGGGCACCAGCTTGTCGGCACGGGCACTGGAGTGGGCGACGACGAAGTCCTTGCCGCCGGTCTCGCCGACGATGCGCGGGTAGCTGCCGTAGACGTCCAGGTTCTCCGCGATCGTGCGCCAGAGCAGCTTGAACGTCGCGGTGGAACCGGTGAAGTGCAGCCCGGCGAACCCGGGGTCGGACAGCGCGACCTCGCTCACCGCGAGCCCGTTGCCGGTCACCATGTTGATCACGCCTGGAGGCAGTCCTGCCTCCTCGAACGCCTGCATCGTGTAGTGCGCGGCCAGCTGCTGGGTCGGCGTCGGCTTCCACACCACCGTGTTACCCATCAGCGCGGGCGAGCTGGGCAGGTTACCGGCGATCGCGGTGAAGTTGAACGGCGTGATCGCCACCACGAAACCGTCCAGCGGGCGGTACTCCATCCGGTTCCACACGCCGGGCACCGACAGCGGCTGCTCGGCGAGGATCCGGCGGGCGAAGTGGACGTTGAACCGCAGGAAGTCGATCAGCTCACAGGCCGCGTCGATCTCGGCCTGCTGCACCGACTTCGACTGGCCGAGGATCGTGGCCGCGTTCAGCGTGTCCCGGTACGGGCCCGCGATGAGGTCGGCTGCCCGCAGGAACACGGCGGCCCGCTCGTCGAACGGCATCTCGCGCCACTCCCGTGCGGCGTCCTTCGCCGCGGTGACGGCGTCGGCGACGTCCTCCCGGGTGGCGTTGGCCGACACACCCAGCACGTGTGCGTGGTCGTGCGGCTGCACCACGTCGAACGCGTCACCGCCGGCCAGCCTGCGACGGCCGCCGATGGTCTGCGGCAGTTCGTGCTTCTCCGACTCCAGCTCGGCCACGCGCCGCTGCAGCGACTCCCGTTCCGCGCTGCCCGGTGCGTAGGTGTGGACCGGCTCGTTGACCGGTGCCGGGACGGATGTCACCGCGTCCATGTCTTGCTCCGCCTCCTGGGGGTTGTATTGCCGATGGACCGCCTTGTGGGCGGACGCCTCTAGAGTAGTTCGAGCAGGAACGGCAGCTCCTGCGGCGCGTACCACGCCAGTTCGTGGTCCTCCGCGTCACCGAGCGTGAACTCCGCGTCAGGGTCACCGAGATCCGCGGCGTCGATCACGGCGGCGGCCGCCGTGACGGCCGCCTCGGCCTCGGGAGAGTCGACGTGCACGGCGGCGATCTGGTCGAGCGCGACCGGCCCGTCCAGCCGCACCACGGCGGCGTCCAGGTCCGGTCGCGGAGCCGCGGCGTCGACGTCGGCGGAGATCACCACCCGCCGCGGCGGGTCGGCGGCGTCGGCCGTCTCGCTGTCCGCCGCGATCAGCCGCAGCGACGCCCGCGCGGCGTCCAGCAGCGCGGCGTACTCCAGTTCCTCGGTCGAGCCACTGGTGTACGCCTCCCGCAGCATCGGGGTGAGCGCGAATCCGGTGCCGCTGACCGGGCTGAACTTTCCCTCCGCGACCAGCCTGCGCAGCATGCCGATCGTCGCGGGCAGGTAGACCCTCACCACTGCGCTCCCTTGAGCTCTTCCAGCGAATCCTCGATCATCCGGCCGAGCACGTCGACGTCGTAGGCGGCCTTGCGGTCGCCGTTCAGTCCGAAGTAGACGCCCCCGTGATAGGAGGTGACGCCGATCGCCAGCGCCTGGTTGCGGACCAGGGGCATCACCGGGAACATCTCGGCCATCCTCGCCCGACCAGCGTAGAGCGGTACCTGGGGCCCTGGCGAGTTGGTGACCACCAGGTTGAAGAACCGCCCGGAGAACGACCCCGCGGCCCGGGCGCCCAGCGAGTGCAGCGTCGCCGGCGCGAACCCGCCGACCCGCAGCAGCGCACGGGCGGCCACCGAGCGGCCGGAGTCGAGATGAGCGGCCATCTCGTGGCTGATGTGCTGTAGCCGCAGCACCGGGTTGGGCTCACCGACCGGCAGATCCACCAGGTAGGCGGCAACTTCGTTGCCGACCAGCGACGCCGAGGAGAACTCGGCCGACTCCGCGTCCCGCACGGCCAGCGGGACCAGCGCGCGGACGGTCGACTCCGGCCCCGGGCCCGCGCCCCTGGACAGCAGCCACTCCCGCAGCGCACCGGTGATGGCCGCCAGCACCACGTCGTTCACCGTGCCGCCGTGCTCGGCCCGCACCTTGCGGAAGTCCTCCAGGCGGGTCCGGACCACCGAGAAGACCCGGCCACCCGACACCGGCACGTTCAGCGGGCCGGACGGCCTGGCCACCACCCGCAGCGCCGACGCCACCCCGCCGAGAGCGTCGGCGAACTTGCCCATCGTCGCCGACGCGTCCCGCGCCACCGACCGCACGTTCTCCACGACCTCGCCGGGCCGCTGGACCGCCTCACTGACCGCGTCCAGGACCAGCTGGGTCCTGCCCGGCTGCCGTCGGGCCGTCCAGGTGTCCTCGACCTGCTCCGGGTCCTGCGGGGCGGTGTCCAGGATGAGCTGCCCCAGCTCGATCGTGCCGACCCCGTCGACGACGGCCTGGTGCGTCTTCGTGATCAACGCCACCCGGTCGTCGCGCAGGCCCTCCACGAAGTAGGCCTCCCACAGCGGCCGCTCGGCGTCGAGTGGCCGCGACAGCAGCCGCGCGACCAGGTCGAACAGCTGCTCGTCGTGCCCGGGAGCGGGCAGCGCGGAGCGGCGGACGTGGTAGTTGAGGTCGAAGTCGACGTCGTCCACCCACACCGGCCGTGCCAGGTTTCCCGGCACCCGCAGCACCCGCTGGCGGTAGCGCGGCAGGTAGGCGAGCCGCTGCGCGACCAGCGCGAGGAACTCCTCGTAGTCGAAGCCCTCCCTCGGCCGCTCGAACACGGCGACGCCACCGACGTGCATCGGCGTCGCCGGATCCTCCATGTAGAGGAAGGAGGCGTCCAGGGCGGACAGGCGGTCGGGCATGTCCGTGATCCTGACAGAGCCGGATGAACATGTCAGGCGGGGCATGTGTGTAATGCGGGAATGGTTTCCCCGAAGGACCGGTTCCTGACCGTCTACGGACGCAAGCCGGTGCTGGAGGCGCTGGCCGACCCCGACCTCGAGGTCGACAAGGTCATCCTCGCCGACACCGCCCGCGGGCCGGCCGCCACGGAGATCCTGCGGGCCGCCAGGGCGAGCGGCGTGGCCGTACAGCGGGCCAGCGCACACCGGGTCAAAGTGCTGGCCGGCAACGGCAAGCAGGACCAGGGCGTGCTGGCCGACGTCGTCGCCCCGCGGATGCGGCCGCTCGCCGACGTACTGGCCGGGCGCAGGCCGCCGGAGCGGGTGCTGGTGCTCGACGGCATCACCACCCCCGCCAACGTCGGCATGATCCTGCGGACGGCCACCGCGGCCGGGCTGGGCGGCATCGTCGTACCGAGGCGGGGTGTCGCCGCGCTCGACCCGCTGGTGGTGAAGGCGTCGGCGGGAGTGGCGTTCCGGGCGCCCGTGCTGCGGTGCGCGACGGCGGCCGAGGCCGCCGAGCGGCTGACCGAGTCCGGCTACGCGATGTTCGCACTCGGCGCGTCCGGCCAGTCGCTGTTCGAGGCCGAGCTGCCGCGGCGGGCGGCGTTCGTGCTCGGTGGGGAGACCGCGGGCGTCAGCGAGGAGGTGGCCGAGCTGGCGACCGGCTGGCTGTCCATCCCCATGCCCGGCGACGTCGAGTCGCTCAACGTCGCCGCGGCCGCCGCCGTGCTCTGCTTCGACCTGGTCCGGCGATTTTCCCCCGGAGAGTGACACCCGAACGGGTAAACCTCGTCCCGATCCGGCGTGTCAGGCGCAGTACCGGGTGGGCGAGCGGTCGGCCGGACCGCTCCACGCACACCCGGGGGAACCCGACATGTCCGAGATCCACTTCGAACCGCTGCCCGTGACCGAGCCCGACGGTTCGCGTCACCCGGCGCCCCATAGGGGCCGCCAGCTGGCCCTCGACCTGCGGCTGGACACCGAGCCGGCCGGACCGCGCTGGCCCGCGCCGGTCGGCGCGGCCACCCTGCGGCACCTGCGCGGGCTGGTCACCACGGTGCTGGAGGTCCACAGCGGCAGGAGGCCGCCCGGCCAGGCCCGCGTGATCACCGACACCCGGCTGCACCGCAGGCTCGCCACGCTCCCGGACGGCAGGCACCTGGGCTACCGGCTGTCGACGCTGCACGCGCAGTACGTCGGGGACGGCGTCGTCGAGGCGTCCGGGACCGTCCGCACGGGCCACCTGACGCTGGCGCTCACCGCCCGCCTGCACGCGGCGACCGACGGCTGGACGTGCGTGCGTTTCGAGGTCATCGACAACGTGCCGGCCCAGGAACAGTCCCGGACCGGCACGGCGTCGTGAGAGGGCTCAGCGGCCCCGCTTGGCCTTCTTCGCCTGCTCGCGGGCAGCCGCCCGGCGCTCCCGCCGGGAACCGGCCGCGCCACCGCCGCCGGAACCCTGGGGGCTCTTGCCACGGGACTGGACGCCACCGTCCTCGGCCGGACCGGAGTAGGTCAGCCCCTGTTGCGGGCCACCGCCGTCGAGGCCCTTGCCCCGCAGGGCAGCCGGTGCGGCGGGCGCCGGCGGCTCGTTGGAGACCGTCGACTGCGGCTCGGCGGTCTGCGCGGGCTGGGCGGCCCGGCGGCGGCCGCCGTTACCGCTCGCCGGCGGGGTGACGCCGTTGCCGACCGGCAGCTCGGTGGCCTGCTCCGGAGCGGGTGCGGGCGGTTCGGCAGCCTCGATCTGCAGGTTGAACAGGAAGCCGACAGCCTCCTCCTTCAGTGACTCCAGCATGGCCGTGAACATGTCGTAGCCCTCGCGCTGGTACTCGATCAGCGGATCGCGCTGCGCCAGCGCCCGCATCCCGATGCCCTCCTTGAGATAGTCCATCTCGTAGAGGTGCTCACGCCACTTGCGGTCGAGGACCTGCATCATGACCTGCCGCTCGAGCTGCCGCATCGCGCCCTCGCCGACCAGGCCGTCGATCTCGGCCTCCCGCCGGGCGTAGGCGGCCCTGGCGTCCTCGAGCAGCACGTCACGCAGCCGCTCGGCCTCCAGGTCCTCCTCGTCCTCGGCGAGCTCGTCCCAGCTGATGCTCACCGGGTACAGCGTCTTCAGCGCGTTCCACAGCTTCTCGTGGTCCCAGTCCTCGGCGTAGCCCGCGGACGTCTCGGCGTCGACGTAGGCCGTGACGACGTCGGTGAGCATGTTCTCGACCTGGTCGCTGAGGTCCTCGCCCTCCAGGATGCGGCGGCGCTCGGCGTAGACGACCTTGCGCTGCTCGTTCATCACCTCGTCGTACTTGAGGACGTTCTTGCGCTGCTCCATGTTGATCTGCTCGACCTGGGTCTGCGCGCTCTTGATCGCCTTGGAGACCATCTTGGCCTCGATCGGTGTGTCGTCGGGCAGGCGCATGGTCACCATGACCCGCTCGACCAGTGCGGCGTTGAAGCGGCGCATCAGGTCGTCGCCCAGCGAAAGGTAGAAGCGCGACTCGCCGGGGTCACCCTGACGACCGGAACGACCACGCAGCTGGTTGTCGATCCGGCGCGACTCGTGCCGCTCGGTACCCAGGACGTACAGACCGCCTGCCTCGATGACGGCCTCGGCCTCCTCCTTGGCCTCCGCCTTCACCTTCTCCAGGACGGCGGGCCACTCCCGCTCGTACTCCTCGGGGTTCTCCACCGGGTCGAGGCCGCGGTCGCGCAGCTCCTCGTCGGCGATGATGTCCGGGTTGCCACCGAGCACGATGTCGGTACCGCGGCCGGCCATGTTGGTGGCGACCGTGACCGCGCCCTTGCGGCCGGCCCGCGCGACCACCAGGGCTTCCTTGTCGTGCTGCTTCGCGTTCAGCACCTGGTGCGGCACGTTCAGCTTGAGCAGCAGCTTCGACAGGTACTCGGACTTCTCCACGCTGGTCGTACCGACCAGGACCGGCTGCCCCTTCTCGTGGCGCTCGGCGATGTCCTCGGCGACGGCCTCGAACTTCGCCTCCTCGGTCTTGTAGATCAGGTCGCCCTGGTCCACGCGGACCATCGGCCGGTTCGTCGGGATCGGCACCACACCCAGCTTGTAGGTCTGGTGGAACTCGGCGGCCTCGGTCTCCGCGGTACCGGTGGTGCCGGCGAGCTTGTTGTAGAGCCGGAAGTAGTTCTGCAGCGTGATCGTGGCCAGCGTCTGGTTCTCGGCCTTGATCTCGACGCCTTCCTTGGCCTCGATCGCCTGGTGCAGGCCCTCGTTGTAGCGGCGGCCGGCCAGGATGCGGCCGGTGAACTCGTCGACGATCAGGACCTCGCCGTTGCGGACGATGTAGTCCTTGTCGCGCTTGAACAACTCCTTCACCTTGATGGCGTTGTTCAGGTAGCCGACCAGCGGCGTGTTGGCGGCCTCGTACAGGTTGTCGATGCCGAGCTGGTCCTCGACGAACCGCACGCCCTTCTCGGTGACCGCGACCGTCCGCTTCCGGACGTCCACCTCGTAGTGGTACTTCGCGTTGATCAGGTTCGCCTTCTCCTGGCGTTCCCGCGGCGTCATCGTGGTGGTGTCCATGCCCGACATCAGCGGGGCCAGGCGCGCGAACTCCATGTACCAGCGCGACGACTGGTCGGCCGGACCGGAGATGATCAGCGGCGTACGGGCCTCGTCGATCAGGATCGAGTCGACCTCGTCGACGATGGCGAAGTTGTGGCCGCGCTGGACGCAGTCGTCCAGGCTCCAGGCCATGTTGTCGCGCAGGTAGTCGAAGCCGAACTCGTTGTTCGTGCCGTAGGTGATGTCGGCGCCGTAGGACTCGCGGCGGGCGTCCGGCGTCATCTCGGACAGGATCACGCCGACCTCGAGGCCGAGGAAGCGGTGGATACGGCCCATCCACTCGGCGTCACGCCGGGCGAGGTAGTCGTTGGTGGTGACGATGTGGACGCCCTCGCCGGAGATGCCGTTGAGGTAGGCCGGCAGCACACAGCTCAGCGTCTTGCCCTCACCGGTCTTCATCTCGGCGACCCAGCCGAGGTGCAGCGCGGCCCCGCCCATGAGCTGGACGTCGAAGGGCCGCTGGCCGATCACCCGCCAGGCGGCCTCCCTGGCCACCGCGAACGCCTCGGGAAGCAGGTCGTCGAGGTCCTCCCCGTCGCCGTAGCGCTTGCGGAACTCGGCCGTCTTGGCCTGCAGCTCGGCGTCCGTGAGGCCCTTCACATCGTCTTCGAGGGTGTTGATGTGGTCGGCGATGTTGCGCAGCCGCTTGAGCATCTTGCCCTCACCCGCGCGAAGCAGGCGGTTCAGAACCATCCGGTCGACCTCACTAGCTGATCGTGATCGAACCCGGGCTCACCCCGGGCAGCCTCGAGCGAGCCCGTGGTAACGGGTCGCTCGCCCCCATCGTAGGGAACCAGTCCAGTGGTGCGCACTGCGCTCGCGTTGCGGCCCCGGCTGACCCGCACCGGTCGGGCCGTCGGCGTCTGGACTGACGAGCCCAAAGCTCGCGCAGCGAGCGACGGCGAGGAGGGAAGACGCCGACTGAAGGGCCCGACCGCGCCCGCCGCGAAGCAAGGGCAGAAGATACGGTGGCCCGCGCTCGACATGAGCGCGGGCCACCGAGGGAATTGGACGTGAGCGATTAAGCGGCTATTCGGTCAGCCGGATCACTCCGTAGTCGAAGCCCTTCCTGCGATACACGACGCTCGGGCAGCCGGCGTCGGAGTCGTTGTAGAGGTAGAAGTCGTGTCCGACCAGTTCCATCTCGTAGAGGGCCTGGTCGATCGTCATGGGCTTGGCCGAATGCTGCTTCTCCCTGGCGATTCGCCCGGGCTGGCGTTCGACCACGCCGTCGTCCCAACGCTGCGCGGGGACGTCGATGCTCTCCGGATCGGCCGAGCCGTTGGTGACCGGCTCGAACTCGGTGGCCTCCGGTGCTTCCATCACGGCCGTCGCCACCGAGCCGAAGCCCGGGGTGCCCGCGACCGTGCCGCTCGCCGTCGCCTCGGCGACGGATTCGGAGCGGCGCCGCCCGTAGTGGACCCGCCTGCGGTCGTGCGACCGGCGCAGACGATTCTCCAGCTTGTTGACGGCGGAATCGAGCGCCGCGTAGAAGTCACCGGCACATGCCTCCGCGCGAACGGCGGGGCCCTTGCCCACTCCGGTGATCTCAACCTTCTGACAGGTCTTCATCTGCCTGCGGTTGGGTTCGTGGAACAGCTCCACGTCGAACCGGATGACCTTCCTGTCATAGCGCTCAAGCCGGGCCAGCTTGTCCCTCACGTGCGCCCGGTAATGCTCGGGCACCTCGACATTGCGGCCCTTCACAACGATGTCCATACACGACCTCCCTCGCTGTTCGAACTGCGAGCTGGTGAACTGCGGCACCGGTGAAAACGGGTTCGGCCGGACTCCCGGGATGACCGGGAACGACCCGACGAGAAACGCATTCGGATTCCGGGACACGACGTCTCGTGGCGGTCACCGAGAACGAATCAGCGCGCCTCCGGTGCCAGGGACATGGGCTTCTCACCTCCCTGCTGACCGGGATTGCTGATAGCGGAGCACGTTAGCCCGCCTTGGTTCGGAACAACAGCCCCCGAGCCGGGGGATGTCAAGTGGTGAGCCCCCATCACTGCCCGCATCCGGGAAAACGGAACCACCGACAGTTTCTCCCTCGAATGGAGCACATCGGGGCAGCACATTTCACGCGGACGGCGCATCAAGGCCGTCTCGCCTCCCGTACGCGTCACGACGCCGCGTGCTGCCGTCACCGCATCTCCCCGGCGACCCGAAGGAGTAGTACCCACACAGCTGCGCCGCATACCTGGGTAACGTCTCGAATACGACCCAAGGTTCCCGACGAGTATCACTCGTGTGGGTGACAAGCCGTTGAACAGGCGGCGGCGCTCAGGTAGCCGCGGTCAGCGCCACGAACGCTCTCACTCGCACCCCCGCCTCCCTCAGTGCACGTGCACACGCCGCCGCCGTGACCCCGGTCGTCACGACGTCGTCGACCAGCACGACGGCCTCCCCTCGCGGCGGCAGCCGCGCCCGGACCACGCCGACCCGGCCCGCCAGGTTGTCGGCCCGCGCCGCCGCGGTCAGGCCCGCCGCGTCGCGCACCCCGCGGGCCAGCCGCAGCGCCGGTGCGACCGCTGCCCGCCTGCCAACCGCCGTCAGTGCGGCCGCGCACCGGCGGGCCAGCAGCTCCATGTGCGGTCCGCCGCGCAACCTGGACGCCGCCGCGCGCGACGGCGCGGGCACGAGCCACCAGCGGCCCGGCCCCGGGACGATCGCCAGCTCGAGCAGCGCCTCGGCGAGGACTGCCGCCAGCGGGGCGGCCAGGTCGCGCCTGCCGCGCTCCTTGTAGGCCAGGACCAGCTGCCGCGCCGGCCCGGCGTAGGTGCCGAGCGCGTACAGCCGCAGCCGCCCGGTCGGCCCGCGCTCCACCGGTTCGAGCCTGCGCAGCAGGCTGACGCAGTCCGCGCAGCACGGCCTGCTCCACCGGCCGCAGCCGGGACAGGTGGAGGGGAGAACGATGTCGCTCAGGTGTTCGAAGAGTCGCATGCGCCCACCGTGCCCGACCACCCCGACAGCGCGCCACCCCGCCGCGTGCGAACGGCCCGCTCGGCGAGCGGAGGCCCGTGACCTGCCCGTTCGTGCCGCCAGGACGGCGCCGGTGTGGCGCCGATGCCGTGAAGGGGGCCCTCACGGCGTCTCATGCCGTGAGTGCCCCCTTCACGGCATGCTTGCCGCGGACACGTGGGCGGATAGCCCGCTGTCCGGATGAAGGCCGAGTTTCTGTCGTCTCATGTGATGAAGGTGG
>NZ_SFCC01000014.1 GCF_004214935.1 Amycolatopsis suaedae | reverse complement strand
TGGTACAGGCCTCGACTGCTGCCCATCACCTCGTCGGAGTCCGCGAGGTCCCGCTCCAGGCTGTCGAGCAGCGGCTCGGCGGTCAGCTCACGCATCGGGACCGGGTCCGGGCCGGCCCCCAGCCGGGCGACCCGCGAACCCCAGAAGGGCTGGTCGGAGAACACCGGGCAGACCAGCGTGGGCAGCCCGGCACGCAGGGAGGATCCGGTGGTACCTGCGCCGCCATGGTGCACCGTGGCGGCCATCCGTTCGAACAGCCACTCGTGCGGTACGTCCCGGACGGTCAGCACGTCGTCGGTGTTGGCGGCCGTGACACCGCCGAGCACGGCACGGCATCCGGCCAGCCGCACGGCGGCCCGGACCACGTCGAACACCGGCGGCGGGCCCGCGTCGAGAAAGCCGGTGAGTACCGGATCGGGCCGCCAGCCCGCATCGGCTTCCAGGTACCAGTAGCCAGTGACATGTACCCGTCGCGGCCAGTCCGGCGGCCGGGGGACGACGGCCTCGCCGAACCCGCACAGCACCGGTCCCCGCCGGCGAGGGCCACGCGGACCCGCCGCAGGCAGTCCGAGTGTCTCCACCCGCCAGCCTTCCAGGTCCAGCCGGAGCACCTGCCAGGCCAGCAGGTCGGCCAGACCGAAGCTCAGCCACCGTCCGCCAGGGCCGAGGCGCCGGCCGCGGGCAGCAGCGGGTCCGGGAAGGCCCGCGTGGGCACGCTGAACTGGAAACGGAACTGGACGTCGAGCACACCGAGGTGGGCGCCCAGGAAGCCGATCGTCGGCGCGAGCAGCAGATCCGCTCCGGCCGCCGCCCCGGGCCAGCAGCTGTCGCAGCACCTCGCGAAGGCCGCGGACGAACGCAAGATCCTCACCGCGGGCCCACTGCATGATCGACGTCGGCGGCGCCAAGAGCTACATCTACGGCGACGACGATCTCAACACTCCCGCCGACGAGACCTTCCGCACCAACGTCGCCTCCTACAAAGTCCACCCGCGCTACACCGGCCCGAACTCCTGGCAAACCGGCTACGACGTCGCAGTGATCACCACCGCGGACGACCTTCCCGTGCCGGAGAACCAGTGGGAGAAGGTAGCCGGGTCGAAGGACAACGGCTTCACGCAAGCGGGTAAGTCCGGCACCGTGTTCGGTTACGGCCGGACAGCCGCGAACGGTGGTTCGGGTGTGCTTTACAAGACCACTCTGCCGGTCAACGATGCCAACAACTGCCAGGTCTTCAACGTACGGGTCAACCCGGACGTCATGGTGTGCACCGGTTACAACGACGGGTCGCACCGCCACCTTGCAGTGGCGACAGCAGCGGTCCGTACATTGTGGACGGAATGGTTGCCGGGGTCGTCTCGTGGGGCGCCAGCGGCTGTGACCGGTACAGCATCATGGCGCGGCTGACCAACGAGATGGGCGACTGGGCCATGAGCGAGATCGGTAACCAGCAGCCCGGCGACGGCAAGTTCACGGTGGCCCTGTCACCGCCCTCCGGCAAGGTCGAACCCGGCCAGCACATCTCCACGAGCGTCACGAGCAAGGCCGGCGACCAGGAACCGGAGAAACTGGACCTCACCGCCGCGCGCCTGCCCACTGGCGCCACCGCCACGTTCCAGCCCACCTCGATCACCGCCGACGAGGTCGCCAAATTCCCATCGAAACGTCGTCGAACACGCCGAAGGGCACGTACAAGGTCACCGTCACGGCCAAGGGGCATCCGGCAGCCGGACCGCGGACTACACGCTCACGGTCGATGATGGAGCTCCACCGACGGCCCGAAACCGTCCGCCACACCGAGCTCCGGCACCGTATCGCCGGGCGGCTTCCTCAGCACCACGGTCACCGTCGCCGGCGGCACGGGCACCATCAGCCTCAGCGCATGCCGTCAGCGCCGCAGACGACTCGTTCTTTCGGGCACCCGAAGACAAGTATTCCCCATTGTGGACGGATCTGTACACCAGTGCTCACCACGCCGGTGACACCGCTGAAGTGCTAGCAACGCTGCGAGCGAAGAACCTTGGCAAGGCTGATATTCGCTCAAGATTTATCATTGTGCGCGAAGGATTTGGCACCAAGTACCCACGTGCACGGATAGTAGCCGAACTTAAGTTTGCGTCATTCACGATGGCGACCGGCGACCCGGTTGAAGCTGCCAGTGTCGCCACTACCGCCCTCGATGCGACCGAACCCATCCGCTCCGAACGCATAAACAGCCTCTTGCGCGCTATCGATCGGGCCGCTGCCTGTCAAGGCGCCCGGGAACTCACGAGCTACGCGAGCGCATCACAGTCACTGTTGACTCCGCCTGACGCCAACAAACGATTTCCAAGACCTGGTCGATGTCATTCGATAACCAAATGTGGTTATGTCCCGGAGAACGGTGGTGAGCCGGCGCAGCCGGTGCCCGAGGCTGGGCCGGGACAGGCCGGGCACCCGCAGTGCCAGCTGTCCCAGGGTCAGTTCGCCGGCGGCGGGATGGTGGGGGTGGCGGCGGATCACCGGCCGGCTCAGGAGGGCCCGCCTCGGGCCAGTTCACAGCGATGTGGTCGGCACCGCAGCACCACGGCAAGCACCGACGTCGACCACGGCCCGCACAACGGGCAGCGCCACGTCCGGGACGGAACGGGCCCGCTGACCGGTTCCGGGCGAACCACCGCCAGAACCGTTCCGGGAAGCCGTTTCCGGGGTCCTCGGGGTCCAGTATGGACGGCGCCCTCGGATCTCCTCCGGTCAGGTCGCGGTGACCAGCCGGCGAAGTTGGAACGGCTGCGAGGTCGCATCGATGAGGGCGATCCGACTGCGTGTACGCAATTGGGCCCTGCACCTCCTGACCGGCGCGATCGACGAAGTCACCTTCTCCAGCGGTTGGGGCGAAGAATCTACAGGACTCATAGCTGGCCGACACCGTTCAACATTTCCCGGTGGATAGCTGAGTAGCTGGCCGGTGGCGGTGCTCCTGACCGCTGACGGCGGTATCCGCTTCCGGGGCGCTCGACCGTCTCAGCAGGGCGAGTTGGGTTCGGTTGCGCACGTCTAGCTTCGCCATGGAGTTGGTGAGGTGTTTCTTCACCGTCTCCACACTGACGTGGAGGTCCTCGGCGATTTCCCGGTTAGTGAGTCCGTGGGCGACGAGGTCGGCCACCTGCCGCTCTCGGCCGGACAGCTGGGTCAGTACGGCCGGTTCCTGCCCGTGGTGGAGAGTTACCCATGGTGCCAACTGGCGGGACACTGACCGGAGCAGCCACCTGTCCCGGCGGTCGAGGTGACGTCTGTCGTCGAAGTAGACGCAGACGAGCATCCCGCTTCCCGCGACTCCACCGATCATGGCCTCCGCCACGTCGGTGATCCCATGTCTGGCCAGATACTGTTCGACGAACGGCAGTCCGAGTGGTGACGCCTCAGGACAGGTCTCTGCCAGGGTGACCACGCCGTTTGCACGTAAGGCTCGTTCGACGAACGGTGTCTTGAACGGGTTGTCGGCATGCCACTTTTCGGCATACTCCTGGAGGAAGCTGGACGGGCGGTTGCTGTACACATAGCTCAGCAGATCCGCTCTCGACGGAAACGGGGCTCCTCTCGCGGGCAGCTCGACCACCACGCTGTCTCGCCAGCCCAGCCAGCGCGCCATCGCCTCCCGCAGCTCGTCGAAGAAGGTTTCCTTGTGCACCGATCTCGCCGCTGTCTCCAGGACCTCGAACATCGATCGGTAATCCTCGGGGCTCAACAACACGACTCCCTGCTTTCGGGTGGTACGTCGGTCAGCCGGTGAGGCTGACCGGGACGATCCGTTCCAGCAGGCAGTTCAGCGACGCTCGCGCGGTGGACAGGCCGGGCCGGTCCCGGCCGGCCTGCAGGTCACTCAGCCGTTCCAGCTGGGCGATCACGACGTCCAGCGGCGGGCCGCTGGCGGTCAGCGTGGCGAGCCGTTCCGGCGGAGTCCACTTCGCCGGTGCTTCGAGGAACGGGCGGACCAGCCGGTGGTGGTGGAAAATGTAGGCAGCTCCGTGTGCCCGGCAGACCTCCAGGAACAGCTCGGTGTTGCGCCGCAACCGTGGCGGCACGGGGTCGAGTGCCGTCTCCCGGAGGAACATGTCCAGCAGTAAATCCCCGGTGACGGCGGCACGTAGCGCCGCCTGGTCCTCCGGTGGTGTGAAGGGGGTCTTCTCCCGGATGACCCCGGCGTAGAACGGGTCCGTGGCCGCGCACAGGCCGAGCAGGAGATCGACCTCGTTGACCGCGGCGAAGTCGCCCGCGTTCGCGCCACGGTACTCGGTGGTGCCTACCAGGTAGGGCTTGAAGTACGGGCGCACGTTCAGGAAGAACCGGTCGACGTCCAGCGCCTCAGCGAGTCCGCGGTTGAACTCGAGCACATCGTCCAGTGCCGCGCGAGCCGTCTCCAGCAGGTAGGTCGCCAGCGGGCTCGACACGCCCATCGGCGGAATACGCCGGAGCGCGTCGGCCGCCCGCTGGTAGGCCAGGACCGCGAGCCCGTTGCGCACGACGAAAAGGAGCTCGTCGGGCAACGACGTGAACGTCAGATACTCGTGCCTGCGGCAGGCCGCGAGGTAGAGACCGATCTTGCCGAGAAGCTGGTACCGCGCCTGATCACCGGCGGGCAGCGACGCGTTGTCCAGGATCGCGGCGATGTGGTCCGCACCGTCGCGCTCGAGGGCCCCCTTCGCTGACTCGAGCGCGGGAACGCCGTGGATGATCTCGCTGCGCTCCGCGAAATAGGCTTCCTCCAGTTCGGTGTTGACATCGACGAACTCGTGTCTGAGCCACCGGTCGAATCGGCCGATCTCCCCTGTCATGGCTACCATCGTGATAGCCCAATGGTCCGACGACCAGTACCACGCGACGACCATCGACGTGGACCAATCCGGGAGGCATCGTGGGATCGGACTCCGGCCTCGGAGCGGACTTCCTGCAGCTGCGACCCGCTTCCGCGCCCGCGAAGGGGCTGACCAGCTGGCTGGTGGACGCTCTCCGGCAGGCGATCACCGACGGGCGGCTCCGCGACGGGGCCAGGCTGCCCGCCACCCGCGCCCTGGCCGAGGACCTGCGTGTCTCCCGAGGCGTCGTCGTCGAGGCCTACCGGCGACTCGGCGACGAGGGACTGGTCGGCGGGCGCACCGGTGTCGGCACGGTCGTGACCTCCCTGGGCCCGCCTGCCCGGCGGCCGCCTCCGCCCGACTGGCGCGACACCGCGGCGCCGCTGCTGCCGCTGCCGCCGCGCCCCGGCGTCGCCGTCGACCTCTCGCCGGGCGTGCCCGACCTGTCGGCGTTCCCGCGATCTGTCTGGCTGCGGGCCGAACGGGCAGTGCTCGACAACGCGACCGCGTCCAACTTTGGCTACGGCGACCCGCGCGGCTCGGGCAAACTACGGCAGGAACTCGCCGACTGGCTGACCCGCACCCGCGGCATCCGGGCCACGGCCGACGACATCATCGTCGTCGCCGGCGTGGCCCAGGCCCTTGCCCTGCTCGCCCAGTGGCTGCGTGGCCGCGGCAGCACCGCGATCGGCGTGGAGGACCCGGGGTCTCGTGGCGCCCGCGATGAACTCGTCCACTGGGGACTCGATCCCGTTCCGGTGCCCGTCGACAGCGACGGCATGCGGACCGGCGAACTCGCCGCCAGCGGTCCGCCGGCCGTCCTGCTGACACCGGCACACCAGTTCCCCACCGGAGCCGCGCTCGCCCCGTACCGCCGTCACACCCTGCTCGATTGGGCCGCGAAGGAGAACGCGCTGATCGTCGAGGACGACTACGACGCCGACTACCGCTACGACCGCGCGCCGGTCCCCGCGCTACAGGCCTCCGCGCCCGACCACGTCGCCTACACCGGCAGCACGTCCAAGAGCCTCGCCCCTGGCATGCGACTCGGCTGGCTGATCCCGCCCCGGCACATGTACGCCGACCTCGTCGTCGCACGGCATGCCAGTGACCTGGGTAGCCCCGCTCTGCCCCAGCTCGTCCTCGCCCACCTCATCGCCACAGGTGAACTCGACCGGCACATCCGGCTCATGCGGGCCCGCCACCGAACCCGGCGCGACGCCCTGCTCACCTCCCTGCACCAGCACCTTCCCCAGGCACGAGTGCACGGGGTGGCCGCTGGCCTGCACGTCCAGCTCACCCTGCCCGACGACGCCGGACTCGGCACCGACACCGCGGTCGCCGAGCGAATCCGCCAGGCGGCCGTCAACGTGCACCCACTGTCCTGGTACCGCGTGAAGCCAGGCCCTCCGGGCCTGGTGCTCGGCTACGCCGCCCACTCACCACACCGGCTCCGGACCGCCGCACAGCGCATCGCCGAAACCACGCTGAGCTGACCCTGGACACGGACCGAGCCGCCCGTATTGTCGTCATCGGCGCATTCATGATCGCCGGCTTCGCCCCCGTCCGGGACCAGTTTCGCAGCCGCGCCTCTCACACCGACATCTGCGAGCCCGGCGTCACCGTGCGGATCTCGCAACGTCGTATCCCGGCGCGGGGAACGGCACCTTGAATGTGAACGCCCGACCCGTCGGTCCGTGAATACGCAAGTGGTCCAGACGCTCCTCGGCCTCCACTACCGTCGGGCGATGCCCCTCGGGCACCCACCACAGCACCATGTGTGCCTGCCCGATCCGCTCGAACCCCTCCCGCCGACGCCTCAGCACGGCAAGGTGGTCCGGATTGCGGTATGCGAAGTCGGCCAGCGCCTCAATCGATGCCCACACCGACATGTTCACAATGATCCGATCATCCCCGAACGCACGAACCGCCGTCGCGTCACCGTCCTCGGTCTGCAACCGCCACCTAAAGCCAGGTGCGGTCTCGGCCACAGCATTTACCGGATCCAACGCCTCCACGAACCATTCGAGCTCTGGCTCCGTCAATGGCACCGCCGGCAGAGCGATGTTGACCTGTGCGATCTCCCAGTTCATCCGTACGACAGTCGTATGTTCCCAATGCATACGCCACACGTCGGCGTCCTGCTGCTCGCCCTCGCACTGACCCCTTTGCTCCCCAAGGGTTCCCCACGAGAAGAGGAGTACTGATGACCATCCTGGTGACAGGAGCCACCGGCACCGTCGGCCGCCATGTCGTGGCCGAGCTGCTCGCGGCGGGCGAGAACGTCCGCGCCACCACCACCCGCGACCCCGCCGCCACCGACTGCCCGCCGCGGTGGACGTCCGCAGAGCCGACCTGACTCGCCCCACCACGCTGCGGCCGGTACTCGACGGGGTCGACCGGGTGTTCCTGTTCCCCGCCGTCGCCGAGGCCGCCACTGAATTCATGGAGCTGGCGACGGGAGCTGGGGTACGACGAGTCGTGGTGCTGTCCTCGGAGGCAGCGGGACATCCACGGCAGGCCAACCTGTTCAGCGTCGAGTACCACAGGTCGGTCGAGCGCGCGGTCGAGAACGCCGGGGTCGAATGGACCTTCCTGCGGCCCAGCGGGTTCGCCGCCAACACCCTCGAATGGGCCCTGGCCATCCTCGCCGAGGGCGTGGTCCGCACGCCCTACCCCGGCGCCGCCCAGGCACTCATCCACGAGGCAGACATCGCCTCGGTCGCCACACAGGCCCTCCTCCACGACGTCCACATCGGCCAGACCCACCTGATGACCGGCCCCGAGGCCATCACCAAATTGGATCAGGCGACGGCGATCGGCAAGGCCATCGGCAGGCCCATCCGCTTCGCGAAGATCTCGCCGGCACAGTGGCGCGAGGACGCCGTACGCTTCATGCCCGACTTCGTCGCGGACATGATGCTCGAACTGTGGGCCGAAGCCGACACCGCACCCGAACCGGTGTACCCCACCGTCGAACGGATCCTCGGCAGACCAGCACTGACCTTCGCCCGCTGGGCCGAGGATCACGCCGGCGACTTCCGCGCTCACTCGTCGGCGGTGTGATGCCGGGCTTGGGATAGTCACGTGTCGCGCTGACCGCGGTCTGACCGGGCCCGGCGTCGACGCTGTCGCACGCGACGCCACGCCGCCGCGACCAGTGCGGCCACCAGCACGACGATGGCGACGTCGGGCACGTTGTCGCTGACGGCGCGCAACCACACCTGGAGGGAGAACTGGCTGTCCACGTCGGCGAAGCCGCCGATGCTCGCGGTCGCGTCGGTGAGCAGGAACATCACGCCGATCGCGAAGACCGACGCCGTCGAGGAGATCCGGATCCGGACGCCGCGCGTTGCGCGCCGGACAACGAATCCCTTGTCGAGAACGGCGAAGATTCCCAGCAAGCCCTCACAGGGCGGGTCCCGCCGGGATCGCACCCGGCGGGACCCTGTTTTGCTCGCGGGGGTCAGCAGGCGCCTACGGAACGCCAAACAGCCCACGAGCGAGGATCATCGGGTACGGCACCGGTGGACCAGTGGGTCGCCTCCCACCGCTGCCCGTTGTACGCGACCACGTCGCCGGGGCCGTACGCCGTGGCGCCGTCCCAGGCGGACAGGCCCTCACAGGGCTGGCCCGGCTCACCGCCGCCGTCGGTGACCAGCGTCAGGCCCAGTCTGCTGAGGATCGTTGTCAGCGGGTAGAACCAGATGGTTCCGCCCCGGGTGCAGTCTCCCGATCCGCCGGAGGTGACGCCCTGGCCCTGCTGGCCGGTCAGCCACGAACCGCCGGAGTCGCCCGGCTCGGCACAGGCGTTGGTGCGGGTCATCCCGGTGATGGTGCCCTCGGGGTAGGTCACCGACTCGTTCTTGCCGAGGATCGTGCCGCACCGCCAGCCCGTGGTGCGCCCGGACCGGCAGACGGCCGCGCCGACGGCCGCCTCTTGCGAACCCGCGACAGGCACCGTGGTGCCGTTGTAGCGGTTGACCACGCCGCGCGGTGTCCACTGCGAGTTCACCGCCACGTAGGCGTAGTCGCTGCCGGGGAAGACCGAGGACTGGAAGGTGCCCTGGGCGACGCCGTTGGCTCCGACGGTCTGGGAGCCGACACGCCCGCAGTGCCCGGCGGTGACGAAGCCGCCGTTGACCGAGAAGCCGATCGAGCACAGGGACCTGCCGTCGATGCCGTACTCGTCCCCGCCGCGCACGTCGTAGAGCGGACGGGGCTCGAGGTCGGATTCGGTCAGCCGCACCGTGGCGGGGTCCACACCAGCGGACTCGACGAACCGGCGCGCCGCCTCCCGGCCGGCCGGGTGGGTCAGCACGGTAACGGTGTTGGCCCGCACGTCGACGTACCAGCCCGGCACCGTGCGCGGAACGGTGGCCGCCGCGCTGTCCAGCCGCCGCTTGGTCTCGTCCAGCTCCCGCTGACTCCGGCCGACCAGGCGCGGGGCCGCGCCGGCCGCACTGGCCCGCGCCGCCGTGGCGGGATCGGTGACCGCGACGGTGAGCCGATCGGCGCCCGGGTCCAGCCAGGCGCCGGCGAAGGCGTCGCCGAGGCGCGGCGCCAGCTCGCGTTCCAACGCACTGGCCCGTAGGTCGCGGTCGACGCGATCGCGTGCCTGTTCGGCGGTCAGGCCGAGATCGCGTTGCATGGCGGCCAGCATGCCCTCGGGGAGATCGGTCGCCGCGGTCGCCGGCGCGACCGCGGCGGTCAACGCCGCGGCGATCGTCGCCACGAGCGTGACCAGCTTCCGGCTGGATCTCGATGTCATGGTGTCCTCCGTGGGTGGTCGGCGGTGAGCCCGTAGGTGGTACCGCCGAAGGTGACTCGGAAGTTGGAGGGTGTGGCGATCGGCAGGTAGTAGCGCACCTGCATCTCCAGTGATCCGCCGGCCGGGATCGAGCTCCAGGACGGCACGGTGAAGCTCGCACGCTGGAAGTCGCCCTTCAGGCCGCCGACGTTGGGTCCGCTGTGGCCTTTCGAGGTGACCCGTAGCCCCATGCCGGACTGGTCGGCCATGCTGCCCGGAGCGCTGGTGCCGTAGTCGAACTCGATGCGTGCGCCACCGGGGATCGTCCGGGTGGACCGGTTGGTGAACCGCATCTTCGGGTTGATCGGGTAGTTCGCGTCGCCGAGCGCGAAGCCGGTCAGTTCCACGCCGACGTCGAGCACCTGGGCCGGCGCCGGTCCGGATCCCTTGGTGTTGCCGTACGGCGCGGCACCGCGCAGGCCGTCGGTGATCGTGTTGATCAGTGTCTGGCCCATGAAGTACTGGCCGGTGGTCTGGTCGAAGGCGTAGTCGCCGGCCAGTTCCCAGATCATCACGCCACCGAGGCCCTTGTCCGCGACGTACCGCATCTTCGCCGCGAGCGACTGTTCGTCCTCTGTGGACAAGAACACCTTCTTCCGCTCGTTCCACAACCACGGCGCGGTCAGCGTCTGGTCGTAGTGCCGGGTGTAGGTGCCGGTGAGCTGGTTCTTCGGATCGTTCGGGTCCAGCCCGTAGTCGTCGAGATAGTCCGGCGTGATGCCCTTCTCGAGGTTTTTCGCGTGCCACATCGGATTCACCCCGGACGGGACCTCGTCACCGGCCGCGGTCTCGTCATGCCACAAGTTGTCGATACCAACAGCGCCGTTACCGCACGGCACCTGCGAACCGACGTTCCCTCCGGTCCCCGGTGGACACTGGGTCTGGTCGGGCAACGGTGCGGTGCCCCACAGACCGTTGGTGCCACCGGTCACGCCCTGCCAGCCACGGGTGTAGAACGGCACACCGATATTGATGCGCCCCGCGGGCATGGCACCACGGAAGTAGTGATAGGCCCAGTCGGTGTTGAGATGGCCGATGCCCTCGTACTGCGGTGTCGTGTAGACGTCCCAGAAATCCAGCTCGGCGTCCTTGCCGTCGTCGTAGAGCGCCGCGTTGGGGCCGGCGTACTGATTCCACGAACCGTGCAGGTCGTAGGTCATCATGTTCACGAAGTCCAGGTACTGGGTCACCTGGTAGGTTTCCGCTCCCCGCAGGATCCAGCCGGAGGCCGACACCGCCGCGGTCAGCTGGTAGTACTTGCCGTCAGCGGCACTGGCCGCGTCGAGCTTGTCGCGCAGGGTCTTCATCAGGTTGACATAGCCCCGCATCAGCTGACCCCGGTTGGGGTTGGAGATCCAGTAGTCCTCGGGATGCCCGGCATAGGGCGCCGACGTCGCGTACTCGTAGTCGATGTCGGCCCCGTCGAACCCGTAGGTGCGCAGGAACTGCACCATGGAGTCGGCGAAGGTGTCGATCGCGGCCTGGCTCTGGGCCAGCTTGTAGAACCCGCCGGTGGGATTACGAGTGCCGTCGGGGTTGAGAATGCCGCCGGACTCCGCCCAGCCGCCGACCGAGATCAGCGTCTTGACGTGCGGATGCTGCTTCTTGAACTTGGTCAGCTGGTTGAAATGGCCCTTGTACGGCAGGGTCGGGTCCATCTCGGCACCGGGCACCCCCGGCCACTCCATCCCGGTCGACGGGTTGTCCGGGCCGTCCGGACCGACCGACACCCTGTTGTCGGTGCCGACGTGACCGAACGCGTAGTTGATGTGGGTGACCTTGTCCCACGGGATGTTGTGCGCCAGGTAGGCCGGTGCACCGTTGCGGCCGGTACGCCAGCTGGTGAAGTAGCCGATGGCCCGCCGCGTGCGCTCACCGCCCAGCTTCTCCCGCCCCGCCGTGTCATAGACCTGGCAGTACGGCACATTCAGCCCCGCGGGGCGGTACAGCCCGTCGGGACGGCATTCCTCGTTGGCCTGCGTGGCAGCGGCGACGGGCATCACACTCGCCGCGATGCCCGTGACTGCCGTGAGCACCGCGATCAGCAGGGCCCGGGTTCGTTTCATCGGGGTCCTCATCCGCCCAGCCCCGTTCGCATCGCGGCGGACAGGGTGCCGTCGTCCTCGGCGAGGTTCCACGCGAACGCGCCCCCGAGGCCCTTCTCCTTGATGTAGCTGGTCTTGGCCGTCACCGTCTGAGGGTCGTCGAAGGACCAGAACTCGGTTCCGGTGTGGCCCCACGCCGTGAGCAGGTTCTCGTCGCGGTGGATCTGGTTCGCCGGTATCTGCCGTTTGAGGTTGCGGTAGCCACGGACCCCCGGCTCCTCGGGGAAGTCGCCCGGTGCCGGACCGGTCGCCGGCTGGTAGACGCCCTTCGTCCCGCCGTCCGGTACACCGGTCCAGCCACGACCGTAGAACGGTATCCCGACCACGATCTTGCGCGGATCCACCCCTGCCGCGGTGTAGATGTCGACCGCCTTCTGCACGCTGAACTGGCTGGCGGGCGGGTTCGGGTCCTTCGGGTCGTCATGGATGTTGGCCTGGTGCCCGGTGCGGTGGGGCTCCCACGACGAGCCGTGGAAGTCGTAGCCCTGCAGGTTGGCGAAGTCCAGGTAGTTGAAGATCTTGTCCAGCTCCAGGCCGTTCTGGATCTTCGCCGGGTCCGACGCGGTGAAGGCCGTCAGCAGCATGCCGGAGCGAACGGCGTCGAGCTGGGTGCGGAACTCCTGCAGCAGGAGGGTGAAGTTCTGCTTGTCGTTGGGGTCGACGTGGTTACCCTCCAGCCCGCCGCCGCCCGGGTACTCCCAGTCGAGGTCGAAGCCGTCGAAGATCCCGGCGGCAGTGCCGGGCCCGCCACCGGGCCTGCCCGTGCCCCAGTCGTCGCGTACCGGAAGGTTGCCGCGGATGTAGAGGTCGATGCACGAGCGGACGAACTTCTTGCGGGCCGCGTCGGTCTTGGCCACGTCGGCAAAGTACTTGGAGAACGACCAGCCGCCGATCGACATCAGGACCTTCATGCCCGGGTGCTTCGCCTTGAGTTTCTTCAGCTGCCCGAAGTTGCCGCGCAGCCGCGAGGTCGGCACGTCCGCCACGCCGTCGACGGACTGCGCCGCGGTGATGTCGCGCTGGTAATTGGCATGCGCGTCTCCCGCGTTGTCCCTGGGGTAATCCGGATCACCGGGGTTGCCGACGGACGAGGTGTTCTCGAAGCAGGTCAGGTCGGTGGCGTGAATGTTGGCGAAGGCGTAGTTGAGCACGGTGAGCCCGTTCGCCGACCCGTTGCGCTCAATGTCACCGAGGTAGACGTTGCGGCCGTAGACCGCCCATTGCGGGTAGTAGTTCACGACGTGGTAGTTCTGCGCGGACGTCTCGTTCGCGGCGGGGACGCCGGTCGCGCCGGAGGTCGCCGGTGCGACTAGCCCGGCCACGGTGACCGCGGCGGACGCCGTGGCGGCCAAGACGATCCGGCGCCTCGTTGCGGGGGATCTCATGCAGCTCTCCTTCAGGGGACGGGAACGCGAGTGGTCTGGACCACCGCGCCGCCTTCCACGATCACCCGTGAAGCCACCCCGCGGCTATGTCGCCGGGTCATTCCCGCGGGTTATCCGTACCGGATCCGTTCCGCGCAGCAGGCCGACCAGCTGCGCCCGGGAGGCGACCCCGAGCTTGCGGTAGACGCGGGTCAGCCGGCCCTCAACGGTTTTCACGCTGAGCACGAGACGGCTCGCCGCTTCCCGGTTGGTCAGGCCGGCGGCGACAAGCCCGGCCAGCTCGGCCTCCGCCTCGGTCAGCGTGGACACCGCGTGGTCGGAGCGAACACCCAGCCGCTCCAGCTCGTACCGGGCCAGCCGAATCCACGGCCGCGCACCGAGCGCGGTGAACTCGCCGAGGGCATCGCTCACCGCAGCCCGTGCGGCCGTGCCCCGCCGCCTGCTGCGCAACAGCCGTCCCAGCGTCAGCAGCGTGCGACCGTGCTCGACCCGCAAACCCAGCTCGGCGAACCGGGCGGCGGCCTTCTCGAGCAGCGTGGTGGCGCCGGCCAGATCCCTGCCCGCCACGCACACCGCGGCCTGTGCCCTGTCCAGTGCCGCGAGCACACCCGGCCGGTCCGACGCGGCGGGCCGGGCGGCCGCGACGAGCTCGGCCGCCTCCCTATCCTCGCCGACCGCGGCCAGCGCCTCGGCCAGGTCCCCATGCCAGCGCAGGATCGAAGGGTCGACGATGCCCTGGGCCACCTCCAGTCGCTGGACACGGCGCAGCACCGGCACCGCCGCGGCGGCATCGCCGGTCACCATCGAAACCAGTCCCAGCACGGAGAGGTTACGGGGAAGGAAGACGACGTCGTGGTCCTCTTCGGTCGCGGCGGCGCCGAGCCGGGCCAGTCTTGCGGCGCGATCGAAGTCGCCGGCCACGGACTCGGCCAGCGCCAGTACGTACCACGACAGCCCCGGCGACATGCCGGCGTCGGTGCGCACCTGGGCGAGCCGTGCGGCGTGTTCCAGGCAGGCGCCGCTGTGCCCCAGGCGAGCCTCGACCTCCACCAGGCACCGCAGCACCTCACCGATTTCGTCAGTGGCGCCGGCCGTCTCCACCGCGGGCAGCAAGCCGAGTAGTTCCTCCAGCGCCTCGGCGAGCCGGTCGTCGAACAACGCGTGCCGTGCCGCGAGAAACCGGGCGATCATCGGCGATCCCAGGGCGGACGCCTCGGCGAGCGTGTCCTCTGCCGCCGGATCTCCCAGCCCCCGCTCCATGCGTGCCCGCATGGTGAGCGCGGCCGCACGCACGCCGTCGTCGCGGGACAAGCGTGCCGCCCGTCCCGCTTCCTCGGCGGCGCGCAGGGGCTGCCCGGTCAGGTGGGCCTTCAACGCGGCACGCAGCCGCACCGCGGCCAGCAACTCCTGATCACCGGCGGCCTCGATGTCCGCCCGGATGAACAGTTCGTCGGTACCGGCGAGGTCCTGCCCGGCGCTGTCGATCAGGGCGAGCCGCACCCGGACCCGGTCGGCCGGGTGCCGCGAGCCGGCCAGCACCTGGACGGCAGCTCGCCTGGCGAGGTCGGCGTGCCCGGCCAGGCCGGCGTTCTCGGCGACGTCGACGAGTAAGGCCAGGACCTCGGCCCGGTTGCCACCGGGCATTCTGCGGACAGCGAGCAAGCCCAGCTCGGCGGCGAACGTGTGGTCGCCGCACTCGCGGCAGGTCACCGCGGCCGCCCGCAGGGTGGAGCCCAGCCGCTCGCTGGTCTCGCGCGTGGCCAGTGCCCGGTGCCACACGGCCTCGACCGAGTCGTCGACGGCGTCCGCCAGAAGTTCGTGGGCTGCTCGGCGGGCCGCCTCACCCGCCTGTTCCGCGAGCACCGCGGGGATGGCGCCCGCGGCGAACCGGAGGACCTCCCCGCTGACGGTCACCAGGCCGGCCGAGGCCGCCACGGCGAGGTCGTCCTCGGCCCGGCCCGGCCGGATCCGATTCAGCACCGTGACCGTGGGCTTGCGTGCCAGTCCGGCCAGCAGCAGCGTCTCGAGCACCATGGGACCCACGTCGGCCAGCCAGGCACCGACCACCCGCCGCAGAGCCCCGGTCACCGGCACGGATTCCGGCGGCCCTGCCCTCCGGCCCATGGCCAGGATGGCATCGACGGTCGCGACCACGGCTGCCGGGTTGCCACCGGCCTGCGAGTACACCTGGCCGAGCCACCGGAAGGGCAGGCCCAGGCCGACGATGAGTTCGGCGACCTCCTCGAATGCCAAGGGCTCCAGCCGGATCAGCGGACCGTCGGTAGCCGGGGCCGGGCCGCGCTCCGCCGTGAGCACTCGCACCGAGTCCGATCGTACGACCCGCAGCGCACCGTCCACCGCCGCGAGGCTCGTCCGATCCAGCCACTGGAGGTTGTCCAGCACCACCAGCACCGGTGCGACGGCGGCCAGCCGGTCCAGCAGCCCTGCCAGGGCCACGCGGACACCCAGCGAGTCGATACCACCCTCGGGCAGCGGACACCGGCGTAGCACGCCGCACAACGCCTCTCGCTGCGGTGGCGGACCCCGTTCGAGCACCTCGGGGTCGACCGCGGACAGCAGCTCGACCAACCCGCTGTAGGGGACGTCGCCGTCCACCGGCCGGGTAACCAGTACCCGCACGCCGTCCTCGGCCGCGGCACCGGCGACCCGGTCGAGCACCACCGTCTTGCCGATACCCGCCGGGCCGCAGACCGTGACCCGGCCGTGCCGGCGCAGGGCCGCGACAACACCGGCGATCACCTCGTCGCGACCGACACAGGCAGGCTCGGCGCCGTTCATCCCGCGTGCGCGATGCTCGCCGCGGGCATCGCCGGGTGTGCCTGGGGGTTCTCGTCCCACCACCGCGCGTACAACGGGTTGTCCGCGACCAGACCCTGGTAGATCCGGCCGATCTCGGCGCGTAACCGCAGCGAGGCGTCACGCCGCTCCCGCCGCGAGAGCAGCACGACCCGGTGCGCCAGCGGATCACCACGCAACCGGCGGAACACGATCCCCTCACGCGGCGGGGCGGTCGCGTGGTAGATGCCGACCGCCCTGCCCGACCGGATCAGTGACGCGCCGACGTCCCAGCTGCCGGTCCAGTAACTCACCGAAGGCACGAACCCCGCTTCGGCGCAGCGACGCCGCAGGTAGGTAGGCCAGGGACCGTCGTCGAGCGGGTCGTCGACCCACTCCTGGCCGGCGAGATCCGCCAGGGCCAGCGTCTCCCTGCTCGCGAGTGCGCTGTCGGCAGGCACCCCCGCGAACAGCGGCTCGGCGTCGACCAGTACACAGCGGTCCACATTGAACGGCACCGTCACCGGCTCGGGCACCGGTTCATACACCAGCGCGATGTCGAGCGCGCCGGAAGCCAGCAACGCCAGTATCCGGCCACTGCCCGCGTCCAAGCGCAGCTGGATCCGCGCTCTCGGCCACAACGCGCCGATCCGGGCGCACAACCGGATCAGCGCGGGCGCCATCTGCCCCCCGACCCGCAGCACCGCCACCGCTCCCGGCTGCACGCCGCGCAGAGTGGCGGTGAGATCGTCGACGCCGGCCAGAATGGCCCGGGCCCGATAGGCCACCTCGGCGCCGACCGCCGTCAGTTCGACACCTTCCGACGAGCGGTTGAACAGCCGGACACCGAGGTGTCGCTCGACCCGGCGCAACATGGTGCTGACCGCCGGCTGGGTCAGGTCCAGCCGCGCGGCCGCCTTGCTGATGGAACCGGCCGTGGCGACGGCATCGATCATGCGCAGATGTTGCGGACCCAGATCCACTTCGATCTCCCGACAGCCGCCAGCAACCAGGATCCAGGCTAACGTCCGGCAAACCAGGAGGAAACGGGGAAAACCCTTGCCGTGGAATCTCGGTGCCGGCGACCCAGGTCGGTGTCACAGGTAGTCACGCCAGAACGAGACACAACCGGGTGCCCGAACGTGCCACGCCCTCCCGGCAGGAACCGGCGCGCGTAGACCGGGATCATCCTGGGTGCGCTCGCCAGCAACCGTCGAGCCAACGCCACAGCTGCCTCGACGCCGCTCGGCCGCACACCCCAGGCCGTGTTCCAGTGCCCGTCGTGCTCGACCGCCCGCACCACGGCGGCGACCGGCCAGCCGAGCTGCTCCCGAAGCTCGGCGGTCTCCGTCACGCCACTGCGGCCAGGGCTTCTGCCAGGCATAGCTGGCCCCGGGTTCCGGCTCGAACGGGCCGTTCAACGGCAGGCCCGCCGCCAGGAACGCCCGATGATCGTCCGCGAACTCGAAACCGTACTCGCCCTCGATCCGGGCGAACTCCGCGCCGGTCAGCCCCGGAGCGATCTCACAGCCCCCAGCTCGGCCAGGCGACGCGCAGCGGTCACGCCCAGGCCCCCCGATCACCTCCGGTCACCCCACGCTCCCAGCACAGCACCGATAAGCCGCACGACACGATGTGCGCCCGCACGGTCCGGATCTTGATCAGGATCGTAGACGGCCACGCTCATGCCCAGGCATCCGCCAAGGGGCACGGCGCTGGTGAGGACGGCGGTGAGCTGGTTCCACGTCAGGCCATCCGGCTCATCCTCGATCCCCGGCAAGCCCTGCGCGGGAAACACGCCGGGGTCGAGGACGTCGAGGTCGACATGAAGCCACCAGCGCCCCGGCCCCTTCCGGAGGTACGCGGCTGCCGTCGCGCCACATGCTTCGAGCTCTGCGGCGACCTCGGTCCAGTCGCGCAGCCATACCCCGCTGTCACGCAGCGAGCCGACGTTGAACCGCCGACGCCACTCGGCATCGCGCGGCCCGAGCACAGCCAGATCGTCCAGTCCCAAGCACGGAAGTCTCCCGGCCAACCGGCCACGCAGGAGGCGGCCGGTCAGTCCGAGCAGCAGACCGAGCGTGGAGTTGGCGGCCTCACCGTCCTCGGAGACACCCAGAGGCATCGTGTCCTCGTGGCCGTCGACGAACAACAGGCCCACCCGCCCGCGTTCACGCAACGCGGGGGACCATCCCGAGCAGAGTCGAACAGTCAGCGCCATACACCAGCGGAAACCGCCCCGCGTTCACCGCGGCCCCGACACGGGCTCCGAGCTGTTCGGTCATCACCAGCAACGCCGGCTCGTTGATCAACGACGTCTCGACCCCCGTGCCGAGGTGTCGGACGGCCGCATCAGGTCCTCACCGTCGACGACCTGATGCGGCCCGAGAGCCGTCGAGAGACCAGACTCGCGTAGCGTCCTGGCGGCGCCTGCTTGATGGCCGTCGCGGCCGTAGCCGTCGAACGGAACACCGATCAGCTCAACCATCACTCGGGATCGTCACCACCGCACGTCAAGCGGAAAGCGGTATGCAGCACACCGCGCTCAGCACCGATCGCGTATCTTGAAAGCACCGGTCGGGTAGCCGATCCCGCCGATAGCGTTGCTGAGGTAAGTCACTCCCGGATTGGCGCAGTAGTCCGTGTGTCCGCCTCGGCCGCGGTGGTCGATCCAGGTGATCCGGATCTCTTCACGGCCACCGCTGCAGTTGTTCCACGTCGCATTGGGCGTCGGGTCATAGCCGCACGGCACATCGGACACCACGACCTGTGACGCCGCTCCCGTCCGGTCCGTCGACGCAGTAGCCGACAACGGCGACGCCACGGCGAGCACTCCGACGGCTGCCGCAATCAGTGACAGCGACGCGTATTGCTTTTTCACGGTAGCTCCAGATCTTCCGTTATGCAGGGAATTCAACGACCCCTCGATTTGAGCATGGATCCGACGACGGCGGTATTACCTAAAGGTGGAAACCCCGACGACCCCTTCGCGAATCAAACAGAAGTAGTTTCGTCGCCCCGCCGGCGTACGACGGGAGTGTGTTCATAAGTCCACTGCTTCGGGATGACATGACGGTCGGCGGGACCCAGCGTCAGCTGCGGTACCTTCTCCGCGCGGCGATGCGCCCGTGACATCCAAACTGTCACCTGTCAACATGCTGACGTGGCTGAGTTCGTGTTCGTCAGCGGCCGCCCGTGCCTCGGCTTCATCGGCACAATGCAGTGGCGCCGGACCGCCGCACGGACTTGCTGGAATCACCGGTTGCCCTCGCCCAGTGGATCTTCGAGGCTGCGATCCTGGACCGAGTCGGCACGCTGAGTGCGCACGACCTGGCCCGCGTGCGCGACCTGCGGGAAAGCCTGTACAAGGTCTTCGCAGCGCCGAAGATGACCTCGCCCGGATCAACGACGCCGCGCGTCTTCCGCTTCCCCGGGTGCAAGTGAACCGCAACCTGAGGCTGCCCCGGGCAGGCGGTGTCGACGAGGTGCTCGGCTACGTCGCCCGTGACGCTGTCGAACTGCTGGGCTCATCCCAACTCGACCGAGTCAAGGAATGCTCGAACCCGGAATGCACACGACTGTTCGTCGAACTTTCCCGATCCGGCGCACGCCGGTGGTGTGGCATGGCGGAATGCGGAAACAAGTACAAGTCCGCCAGCTATCGCCAGCGGCGTAAGGCGACGTACTTGAGTACGTCAACGTGTCGGTTCTGGATGACGCCAGCACGAATCTCATCGAAGGCGCCGACAGAAGTGTTCCGCGGTGGCGCGGCGAGAAGAATCGCCGCGCCACCACGGCCATCGTTACGGCTGCGGCAGCTCGGGCAGCGGGGGCAGCTGGGCCGCCTGAGACTCGCCGACCAGAGGGCCCGCGACAGTGTCGCCCTCGGCGTTGGCGATACTGGTTCCGAACAGCATCACTACACCTAGCGCCGCCGCGCCGATCGCAGAGCTTGGCTAGCCTACGCATGGTTCCTCCTAAAAGTAGAGTTGACAAATACACGAGACCACCGGTGATTTCTCGGCGCCGCTCCAACAAAACGAGCATAGTGCACATCAACAGCGAGCGAAACGCCCGATCCTAACAGAATTAGCCCATTTCTAAAGACCTTCTCACGCGCGTTTCATCTTATTTTTAATCTTCGCGATCAGCGATCAATAAATACGAGCCAAAAAAGCGAGGGCGATTCGTGAATAGCCGCGCACGTTGGGATTCCTATCGACGCCTGCAGGGCTTCTACGGCAGCTTCCGGACGACGACCACTAACGCCGCACAGCAGCGCGGGTGTGCCTCCAAAGCAGTGGTAGACCACCATCGTCGACGCGTCAATCTCCAGGGCTGGCGCACCCGCGCCGCTGCTGGCTCTCGACGTCCGGCAGCGGCGCGGCTTCCACTAACCGATCCCGCACGTCCGCGGTAGCCACACCCTTGCCCAGTCGCTACAACCGTGCTTGAATCCACCTGTTCTGTAACGCTGTTACGGAACGCGGGTGGCGGGAGGACGACATGAGTAACCCCTATCTGACCGGCAACTACGCCCCGGTCAGCGAGGAGAAGACTCTGGTCGAGCTCGAGGTGGCCGGGACGATCCCGACCCACCTCGAGGGGCGCTACGTGCGCAACGGCCCGAACCCGATCGGCGACCCGGTCGGTGACGCGGTGCTGCGGCACGACCTCGACGCCGGCACCATCACCCGCCGCCGCCTCGGCACTCACGCCCAGGCCGGCGAGTTCGTGTTCGTCCCCTCCAGCTCCGACGCCGCCGAGCACGATGGCGTGCTCATGGGGTTCGTCTACGACGCCGACCGTGACCGGTCCCGGCTGACGCTGCTCGACGCCGCGTCCCTGGACACCGTCGCCGAAGTCCTGCTGCCCGCCCGGGTACCGCACGGCTTCCACGGCAACTGGCTGCCCACCTGATGACCAGGGCCACTCCGACGACGGCCTCGAATCCCTCGGAGACCCCCATGACCGGCACCTCTGGGGCGCCGCATAGCCGAACACGCGCGATCGTGGTCGGTGCGGGCATCAGCGGGCTGCTTGCCGCCCGGGTGCTGTCCGAACAGTTCACCGAGGTCCTCGTTCTCGACCGCGACCGTTTCCCCGCCACACCCGGCCACCGCAGCGGTGCACCGCAATCCCACCATGCCCACGCCCTGCTGCCGCGCGGCGCGAAGATCCTCCACGAGCTGTTCCCCGAGCTGCGCGAACGGCTCGCCCGCGACGGCGCCGCCCACGCCACCACCATCGCCCAAGCCCGGTTCGTGACACCGAAAGGCCTGCTGCCCCTGACCCAGCAGATCGACGTCGGCGCGTTGTTCTTCAGCCGGGCCCTGCTCGAATGGCACCTACGTGACATCCTCTCCCGCCACCCGCGGGTCGAGTTCGTCGCCTCCGCCAACGTCGTAGGGCTGCTGGCTCGCGAGGACGACACCAGCCAGGTCCGCGGGGTACGGGTACGACGCCGAGGCGGCGCCGCCGGACCGCACGACGACCGGACTCTATTCGGTGACCTCATCGTCGACGCCTCAGGACGTCAATCCCGCCTCCAGACCTGGCTGACCGACCTCGGCTACGGCCCGGTCGACGAGGAAATCCTCACATCTGAGCTCTCCTACGCCTCACGTATCTATCAGCGCCCAGGCGGCGTCCCGGAGGACTTCAAGAGCCTTGTGGTCCAGAGCCGGGCACCGGACAACCCCCGCGTCGGGTCAATCATCGAGATCGAGAACGATCACTGGCACGTCACCCTCGGCGGGGGGAACGGGCAGCGAGTTCCCACCGACGAGGACGGCTTCCTGAGCTGGGCCCAGGCGCTGCCCGACCCCAGCGTCCACCAAGCGATCCGCAGTGCTCGCCCCGTGAGTCCGATCCGAGGCTGGCGCACCCCCACCAGCCGATGGCGACACTTCGAACACATGCCCCGCCGCCCCTCCGGTCTGATCGCCATCGGCGACGCCGTGTGCTCGTTCAACCCCGTGTACGCGCAAGGCATGACCGTCGCCGCGATCCAAGCCCTCGCACTACGCGACTGCCTGCGCCAAGAGTCCGGCCGAGAGACATCGCTTGAAGTGCGCTACCACCGTCTCGCGGCGCGTGTCGTATCCACCGCGTGGATGGTGACCACCATCGAAGACCTGCGTTGGCCTGCCGTACGCCTGCACGGCGCAGAACCGCCTCGCGGGCTGGGCACCATACGCCGCTACATCGATCTCGTGCTCAGCGTCGCCGTGCACGACAGCGCCCTGGCGAACCGGTACTTCCAAGTCATGTCCATGACATCGCCGCCGACCAGCCTGTTCTCGCCCTGGGTACTCGCCCGCTTCGCCCGCCACGCCGTATGCCGGATCTCGCCAAGCCGGAGTCCGTCTCAGAACTCCTCACTGAAATACGGGTTGAGGTAGCACCGCCACGAGGAAGGAACGCGTCGGTGCGCCGGTCTTCTCGACTTCTTCCCTCCGCTGTCACGAGTCAGCCGCCCAGGCGATATCCGAAGCCGCGAATCGTGGTCAGCAGACCAGGGCGACCGAGCTTGGCCCGAAGCTGGGTCAGATGGACATCCAGCGAACGGGACACCGCAAGGAGGAATAGTCAAGAACTGTGGATCGGCGTGTCGGCTTACTCCAGCAGGAATCCGTCTGTGAGGTCCTCGTCCTCGGTCAGCCAGCCCGGCCGATCGCCGAGGTTGAGGACTGGGCACGCGCCGCGATCTGCGATCTCGTCCTCATACGGATCGTCTCGACGGGTATCAGGCTCGTAGTTGTGGCCTACCCGTGAATCCCGGTCAAGATCGTGGATCAGCAACACGAGGTCGTTGATCTCGTCCTCGCTCCACGGGGGCGGTGTGCCGTGGTCCACTGCTTCCAGTGTCGCGCAGCGTGTCAAACGGCCGCGTCGAGGAATGTCAACACCTGTCGATCGGAGTGTCACGCGGCTTGGTCATGGTCTGCCGATTCGTCGGGGCGCTCGACAAGTTGGCCGTTCTCAAAGCGTGCGCCCGCGCGGACGAGGGCGACGAGGTGGGGTGCGTTCACCGCGCGCCAGCGTGACTGGGCGGCCTCGATGAGCTTGAACGCCATGGCCAGCCCAGCCGCCCGCGACCCCGGTCCTTTCGTCACCTTTGTCCGATGCCGAACGGTGGCGAAAGTAGATTCGATGGGGTTGGTGGTGCGGAGATGGACCCAGTGCTCCGCGGGGTAGTCGTAGAACGCGAGCAGCTCGTCGACGTCGTCGGTGATTTTGGCGACGGCCTTGGGGAACTTGGCGCCGTAGGCGGCCGCGAACGCCTGCACCGCGTCCTGGGCGTGCCGCTTGTCTTCCGCGCCCCAGATCTCGGCGAGTGCCTTCTTCGCGCTGGGACGCGCGGACTTCGGCAGCGCGGCAAGGACGTTCGCCGACTTGTGGAACCAGCAGCGCTGTTCCCGCGTTTCGGGGAACACCTCGCGCAGGCCGCCCCAGAACCCGAGCGCGCCGTCCCCGACGGCTAGGACCGGGGCGCGCATGCCGTGCCGGCGACAGTCACGCAGCAGGTCGGCCCACGACTCGGCGGATTCGCGGTAGCCATCGGTCAGCGCGACGAGTTCCTTGCGGCCGTCGGCACGCACTCCGATCAGCACCAGCAGGCACAGCTTGTGCTCCTCCAGGCGAATGTTGACGTGGATCCCGTCGGCCCACAGGTACACGTAGTCCACCTCGGACAAGTCACGCTCGGCGAAGGCGCGCTGCTCGGCCTTCCACGTCTCGGTGAGCCTGGTGATCACCGCCGGCGACAGGCCCTTGGTCGAGCCGAGGAACTGGCCCAGAGCGGGCACGAAGTCGCCCGAGGACAGGCCGTGCAGATATAACAGCGGCAGCACCTCGGTCACCTTCGGCGTCTTGCGCGCCCACGGCGGCAGGATCGCCGAGGAGAACCTCATCCGCTCGGCCGTATCAGGGTCGATCCGCTTGTCGTTAACCCGCGGCACGGTTACCTGGACCGCACCGGCGCTGGTGAGCACCTCCCGCGGCTGATGCGAGCCGTTACGCACCACCAGCCGGTGGCCATGCTCGTCGCGCTCGCCAGCGAACGCGGCGATGTAGGCGTCCACCTCGGCCCGCAGCGCCTCAGCGAGCATCCGCCGGGCACCTTCACGGACGATCTCGTCGATCAACGACGCCGACGAGCCACCTGGGCTGTCGTTGGTTGCGGACTCGTCATGAACTACCTTGAGCATGGGCGTACCCTCCCGAACCGGCGCGCCAACGCCAGCCCTGATCAGAACTCTTTCGGCTTTCAGATCTTCCTCGGGAAGGTACGGCCCCTCACCTCTCCCCGCCGAGGACCATCCACAGGTTCTGATCATTGCTCCACCGCAAGGTAGGCGTCCCCCAGATCTCGTCCATCAACTGCTGCCGGCTCACCGCGACGCCCACCCGGCGGGCCAGGATCGCCAGCAGGTCGAACTCCTTCGGGGTCAGCGCGATGTCGGTATCGTGCGCCTGGACTCGCCGTGCCGCGAGGTCGATTGTCAGATCGGCCACCCGGACCACCTCCCGTCCTGACTCTGCATGGGAGTCACCCGCCGGATGATCGCATCCATCCGGGCCATCAGTTGAGCCAGCCGGACGGGCTCGACGACGTAATCGTCGGCACCCAACCGCAGAGCCCGCACGACCGAGCGCTCGTCACCGCAGGCGGTCAGCACCAGTACCGGCGTCCGCGCCACCCGGCGCAACATGCGTAGCACCTCCAGGCCGTCGAGGTCCGGCAGGCCCAGATCGAGCAGAACCAGGTCGGCGCCCGCGCGGGCGGTGAGCGCGTCGGCACCGCGTGCTACCCGATGGGTGTGGTGGCCACGCGCGGTCAACGCATCCACCAGCGCCGCCACCACACCATCGTCGTCCTCCACCAGCAACACTCGCATGGACCGCACCTCGTCGTCCGTCACCATCGAGTCTTCAGCACACCGCATTGGGCGTACGCGCGGGAAGTGTCAGCGACGTTCCCGCATTTCCCGAAGTTCCCGCAGCAGGCCCGGACCGGTGTCCGCTGGGCCACCAACTGGCCGTCCGGGGTAATGCCGGTAGGTCATGACCATTCCCATCTCGGGTCCCCATTTCGGCTTCCGAGCTGGATTCGTGCCGGCCGTCTTGTATTTCACGACTCCCCCAGGCTTATCGAGAAGCTACTGCCGTCGACTGTCACCTGGGCCACGAAGGCAATGGCCCGTCCATCACTCGCTATCGAGCCACGATAGTAGATCCCCGGCGTGACAACGGATGCCTGGGTACCTTTTCGCTGATAGCGGGCGATTTCGGAAACCGACAGGATTGGCTGGGCGTTTATGCCGACTCGATCGGAGGTCGTGTCGGCCCCATCGTCGAGTTTGCAGCTGGTGAACGCGCCCCCGCTGATCCGGAGGCCCACGCACGCCGTGGTACAGCTTCCGCCGCCGACGTACTCGAACTCTTCGAAGTCGGGAATGAGGTGTTTGAGCACCTTCGCCAGTTCGGCTGCCTTGCGTGCCTTCTCCCGGCGTTCGGCCTCGAAGTCCGCGTCACTTCGAGAACGCCGAGCGTTTCCGGGTGGTGTTGTACTGGCGGCCGCTGGTGCCCGGGCTCAAGCGCTCGCTCTGCGGCGGCACGCACATGCCTGTGTCTACACCGGACTGTTCTACAAGGACCAGATCCGCGACTACTACCGGGCGAACGGGCTCCCGGAGCCGTACGGGGTCGGTGCCCGCAGAAAGGTGTTCCCGCAGCATCTCGAGCAGCGAGTGCTCGCGGCCGCGGCGGACCAGCCACATGGTGGCCCGCTTTTCCGCAAGACGTCGTGTGCGGTGTCGTATGTCCACCGTGGGCCGGACTACTCAGGTCACTACGGGATCCGGGAGCTGTGCGACATCTGTCCTGCCGTACAACAACGTCGTTGTTCCAGGCATTGGAACCAGCCCGAGGCCGCGGTCGTGCGGACAATGGTCGCCGACCTCGGCGGAGAGCTCGTCGAGACCAACTCCCGAGCCATCGTCGTGTCCGGGTTGGACGAGCAACGCCGGTACCGCCTGCAGCACCATTTCGGCTACCAGGTGCACGATGTCGCCAAGCCACATCGTCGCTACCGCCACGGCCGCGCGGACCTCGGCTGGCCGACCACAGGATCGGAGTCACTGTGAACAGCACCATTCCCCCGGCCTTCGACGGCCGGCGGCTCGCGGTCGTCGATGTGGAAGGCAACGGCCAGCACCCTCCGGAGATCGTCGAGCTCGGTCTGCTCCCCATCTCCAGCCCTGGAGAGGCACGCGGCGAGGACATCCTCGGTTGGCTGGTTCGCCCCAGCGAGCCGATCACGACGTTCGTGACCCGCCGCGTGCACGGGATCACCAACGAAGACGTCGCCCGTGTGCCGCCCTGGTCGGCAGTGGCCGACCAGGTGAGGTCGCTCCTGGCCGACCGGATCCTGGTGGCCCACAACGCTTCCGTCGAATACAAGGTGCTCACCAGCCACCTTCCGGCCTGGGAGCCGGCGCTCGTACTCGACTCGCTGCGGCTCGCCCAGGTCGCCGACATGGCGGCGCTACCGGGGATCGGTACCCAGGCGATCGAAGGCGGCCTGTGGTGAGCACCGCGCACCCCGAGGTGGATCGTCCCGTGACCGTCGGGATCGTCGGCGCACACTCGACCGGCAAGACCACCTTCCTCGCCCAGCTGGCGAGCGCGCTACGTCGTCAGGACGTACAGGTGGCCACCGTCGCCGACCTCGGTGAGCAGGCGCAGCACCACGGGCTGCCGATCCTGCATGCCCACACCTGGACGTCAACCTTCTGGATCGTCACCCGAGGGATCAGCAACGAGCTCGGGACCTGGCCGCACACCGAGGTCGTGCTTGTCGATCGCGCCGTACCCGACGCCCTCGGCTACTACCGCGCGGCCCTCGCCTACCGGGACGAGCAAGCGGATCCGCACTTGACGAGCCAGCTGGAAACGCTCGTCCGAAACCACAGCCGGCACTACGACCTGCTTCTCCGCAGCGAACTCGACGACACGATCCCGCTGGGAACAGCCAAACCCCGTGACCAGGACCAGCGGTTCCGCCAGCTCGCGGATCACCACGTCGCGCGAGTGCTCACCGATCTCGAACTCCCGCACCAGCTCCTGCCGTCCGGCGACCGCGAGGAGGCTCTGAAGCGCACGGTCGAGTACGTCACCGGGCGCCTCTGAGCTGAGCGGCGACGGCACTCAGTCGTCCACATCGAGGTGTATTCGCAATGGCAACTCCTGGGTCAAGAGCTTTCCGGACCGTCTGGATGACCAGTGCGAGCGAGCCGGCCGATCACGCGGTCACCGACGAACGCTTGTCGAACGCCCTCGCCGGCCGCTGCCGGTTCGTCGGGCTGTGCGGCACGGCTTTCCAGCCAGCAGCGATGACCGCACCACCACGGCCACCGTGCCGTGCGTGCATCGCCCATCTCGATACGCTGCGCGCACTGACCGTGTTCCGCCATCGAGCAGCCGCACCGCGTCACCGCCGAGCCGGCCGCTGGGTCCGCTTCATCACCACCTGGACACGCCGGCAACGACCGACGACGGCACCACGGCATCAATGGCAGACGGTTCGGCCGGGCGGCCACGTCGATGTTGATGCGGATCATCCCCGCGTGCGCGGGGAGCACACTAACTGACCGAGACCACCCCAGGCCGGCCCGCGACCACGGCATCAACAGCACCGCGCTCCGTCGAACAAACAGCGTCACCCCCGGCCACACCGCCTCTTGCCCAGTTGCGCTCGCGCATCCCTTGAACAGGGAAAACTCGCCGACGTCGTAGTGGCTGACGAACACGCCGGGCACGTGGCTGGTCAGCACCACGGCCCGCAGGCCGAGGTCCCGGTGGATCTCGCCGAGGAGTTTCTCCGGTTCGATCAGCATGTCCATGGTGAGGAAGTTGAACGGCGGGTTGTTCAACCGGATCGTCAGCACGGTTCTGTCGCGGCGCGTGCTCACCAGTCTCATGGGGTACCTCCAGACGCCTCAGGCGACCGATCGCGGGGTGAAACGCTGATGTCGGGGGCCGCCGAGCTCCATCAACGGGACCCAGTCGGCGGGCACGACGGGCAGCGCGGCCGGGTCGCCGAACACGACGCCGACCCGGATCGCCGCGCCGATGTCGCGGCCCAGTACCGCACCCGCGGCGCCGGCTCAGGCCGCCATCGCGTCCTCCACACCCGGTCCCCACGCGGTGGAGGCACCGGCCGGGTAGCGGCCCTTGATCCGGGTGTGCGGACCGCACCGCCGTGGCCCGAACTGGTACCAGGGAAGACCCAGGATGACCGAGCCGCCCGCTGGATAGCCTGGCTCGCCTTCACCTTCGGCGTCGCCCTATCCCTGTGCGCCGACATCGCCGCAGCCCCACCGTCACAGCCACTCGAATGACCTAGTGTCGGAACAGGTATTCATACCCTTTGCGCTCCAGCGAAAAGGTGTTGCTCGGACTTCTGTCGCCACCGACTCTGTTATCAACCCGCCATATTGGCGCGGTATCCGACGTATCGATCCGACGTTCTAGGGTCGGACGAGTTGGTGGAGGCCTCTTAGGGTGGTCCTCACGAGAGGAACGGTAAGGGGATTCATGACGGTCTACATCGGTAATCGTGACCGCGCTGACGAGGTGCGACGGCCACACACTGAATACGTGGGCTCGTTGTTGCGCGACCTGAGAGAGCACGCGTGCCTGACACAGGAGGAGCTCGCGGAGCGCTCAGGAGTGAGCATCCGGACGATCTCGGACCTGGAGCGTGGGCGGACACGCAAACCACACCGCAAGTCGGTAGCGTTGTTGGCAGCCGCGCTAGGCATGGGGGACATCGAGTCGGAGTGGTTCCGGCGCATCGCCCGGGTCGCGGGTGTTTCATCCACACCGCATACGCCGGATGAGCTGGAAGTCGATGACACCGCAGAACTCGTGCGGTGGATGGGCCACGTGCTGGTCGATGAGCCGACGCGGCAGTTGCGGTTACTGCAGGTGGTCGCGCGCCCGGCCAAGAATCGGGCCGCACTCATGGCACGAGCATCGGCACGGTTCCGCACGTCCTTCCCCGACGGCCACTACTACCTGGACGCCGCAGACGGCACACTTCTCCCCCGACTTGGCAACATCTTCGGCATCGAGGACAGGCCCTCGACTCGGGTCGAGCGGCTCCGCTCCGCACTACACACCCGCCAGACGCTGCTCGTACTGGACAACGTGACGGACGCCAACGCGATTCGTCCCCTGCTGACGACGAGCGGTGGCAGTGCGCTCGTCGTGATCGCCCCGCACGGACTCGACCTCGGCGACAGCGTCTGGACGGTCAATCTCCGCGCCTTCGCCTGACCCGGCGCTGACGGCCGGTCATTGCTCACTTCCACGGCTTCGGCCTCGCCTGGGCCTTCGGTGACCACTACGACCCGTCGCGCTGCTCAGCCACCACCCAATCCCGCGCCGGCCGCGTAGGTGAGAAGGCTGAACGGGCCGGCCACCAGGTCCGTGTCGACGACGATGAGGATCGCCGCCAACGCGATCGTGGTGGCCACTTTCCCGGATCTTGATTTGCGGAGCCATGCCAGGACAGGCCCCTTGCCGGACTGTCTTCCGGCTTGTGCGGCCGTGTAACGCGATAGGATTGCGTTTCGGTGCGGTGTCGCCGCCCAGCTAGCCGAGTCCGTGGGGTCGCTTGGTCGCTCGTGTTCTGCCATCAGGGCTACCCTACGAGTGAGTCCTACCAAGCCCTTGGCGTTTCAGCTGACCACGCACCGTTCGCATCTGGCATCATCGGTGGTCAGATGCGCACGCGGGTGGGCCCGGTCGGCCAGAGACTCGGGGTACAACATCAAGGCCCGCTCCCAGAGTCGGCGGGCCTCGGCCAGTTCACCACGGCGCTGTGCGACGTGGGCCCGACCCTCGACGGCACGTGCGATCGCCAGAGTGAGCTGATGGCTCATGGCCAGTTCTTCGGCGCGTTGGTGCAAGTCGATCGCTATATTGACGTCCCCCATCGTCAGGTACGTCTCACCGAGGCAGTTGAGCGCCTCGCACTCGACGTCGGTGAGCCCCGCCACCGTCCCCACCTCGAGCGCCAGCCGGCCGAGTTCAATCGCTGACTGGAGGTTTCCTTCTCGGCGATGCAGCGTCGCTAGCCATGCCAGCGCCCATCCCTCCCCGAACCGGTAGCCGATCTCGCGGCTGAGCTCCAACGCCTGCGTCAGATTGGACCGGGCCGCTGGATACCGGTGGAAGCGGCCGTGCAGCCTGCCGATGTTGGCCAACGCCAGCACCTCGCCCTGCCGAAAGCCGGTTTTCCGATTGATGGCGAGCGCCCGCACGAATTGCTCCTGCGCCTCGGAATACTCGCCGAGGTCCGCTGCCACGAAACCGAGATTGTTGACGAGTGCGCCAACGTCACGCGTGCTGCCCAGCTTCTCCGACAGGTCGCGGGCGATCTCGAAACACTCCTGCGCTTCCCAATACCGGGCCATCCGCACATAGGCGATGCCCAAGTCCGAAGTCTGATACGCCTCGCCGGCCTGATCACCGGTCTCCTGGCTGATCAGCAGAGCCTGCTTCAGCAACTCGACCGCGTCGGCGAGTTGGCCGAGCTCACGGCGGATCACGGCGATGTTAGCCAGCGCGGCGGACTCACCGCGGCGATGCTTCAGCTGCCGCGCCATGCCGAGGGCGCCCTCGAACAGGTGCAACCAGGCGACCCGGAAGTTCATCAGCTCCAGGAACGGTCGCAGTACGCAGGGCAGCTGCCATGCGTGCGTGGGCCAACCGGTTGCCTGGGCAAGGGTGGCCACTGCGAGCAGGTTCTGGTATTCGGCCTCCAGCAGGCCGATCGCTTCTACCTCGTTCCGCGCTGGTGGGACTGCTATTGGGTCGGCTGGGACTTCCGGCTCGAAGCGGGAGATCTTGCGCGCCATCGGACTACAGTGCAGGTGGGCCAGGTAAAGGTAGTAGTCGAAGAGCCGGGCGGCCGCGTCACGACGGCTGGACTCGGGCTCCATCACCTCCACAAGTTGTTTCGCACAATCACGGACCAGATCGTGCAGTTGATAACGCCCCGCGGCAGGCTGCATGAGGAGGTTGCAGTCGCAAAGGCTTTCCAGCTGCTCCTCAGCCTCGTCCACCGGAAGCCCCACCAGCGCGGCGATGGCGTACCGATCGAAGTCCTGGCCCGGATGCACACCCAGCAGACGGAACGTCCGCTGTTGATGCTCCGGCAACGATTCGTAGGACAGCCGCAGCGTCACGTACACGCTGAGATCGTCCACAGCCAGGGTGTGGACCCGACGTCGGGTTTCCCGAAGTCGTTCAGCCAAGTCCGCGACGGTCCAGGCGGGTCTGTGCCGTAGACGGGCACCGGCGATCCGAATGGCGAGAGGCAACCGGCCACAGAGTTCGGTCACATCGGCCACCGCGTCCGAGTCCTCGATGCCCCGGTCCGCGATCCGTCGGAACAGCGCCACCGCTTCAGCGGGAGGCAGCACATCCAGTGAGATCGGCTGGCTGCCATCCAGCGCAGTCATCCGGCGACGGCTGGTCACTAGAACCAGGCACTCCGTCGTGTCCGGCAGCAGTGGCCTCACCTGTGCCGCGTCGGCGGCATTGTCGAGCACGACGATGATCCGCCTGCCCACCGTCATCGACCGCCACTGCTCGGCACGTTCGGTAGATCCGGACGGGATCAGCTCCACCGGCATACCCGCCTGGCGGAGCAGCACGTCCAGCGCAGCCTCCGGGGTCCGCGGCCTCTCGTCGAGCGAGAAACCATGCAGGTCGATGAAATACAGCCCATCAGGGTAGTCGTGGGCCAAGAGCTCGGACAGGCGGACCGCGAGCGCAGTCTTGCCAACGCCCCCCATGCCGTCGATCGCGGTGATGATCAGCGGCCCGGTGGGACCGCGGCGTACGTCGGTCAACGCCCGATCGATGTCGGCCGAGCGCCCGACGAAGTCGCTCGCGCCGGCGGGTAGATGGGAGGGCCGGGACGGTGCCACGGGTGCGGGTTCAGGGACGGCGCCGCGCAGGACCTGGTCGTGTGCTTCACGGAGCTGCGCACCCGGATCCACGCCCAGCTCGTCGGCGAGCAGCCGACGGCCCTCCTCATACACAGTCAGAGCCTCGGACTGCCGGCCCAGAGCGGCGAGCGTGAGCATGAGCAACGCGCGCAGCGACTCCCGGAACGGGTGCTCGCCCACCAGACCCCTCAGCTGGACCACGAGCTCCTCGGTCTGCCCAAGCTTCAACCGGAGCCCGCTCAGCCGTTCCACCACCACCAGATACTGCTCGTCCAGTCCGGCTGCCGCGGCATCGAGTGCGCGGCCCATCCGCAGGCCGGCGATCGCGGGGCCCCGCCACAGCGCAGTGGCGGCCGACAACGCCTGTATTGCGTCACCTGGCTGCCCAGCCGCCTCGGCCTTGTCCGCGGCCTGGACGTCCGCCCAGAATCTGTGCACGTCGAGACTGTTCCCGGGTACGACCAGCCGATAGCCCGCGGGCTCGGTGACGAGCGAATCACCGTCCCCGCCCGCGGCGGAGAACACGCGGCGCAGTGCCCAGACCGCGTTATGTAACTGCGCCTGGGCGGTCGGGGGCGCCGCGTCGTCCCACAGCCCCTCCACCAGGCGGTCAAGGGTGACTACCTCGTTCGCGTAGATCAACAGCATCGCCAGCAGCCTCTGCTGGCGGCGACCGCCGAGGCGTACGACTTCCTCCCCGGTCCTTGCTTCGAGCGGCCCCAGGATCCGAAAATCCATGCGGCAATACCCCCTCCGCGTCGCCGACCCGACACAGAGTACCCAATGAACGAATCCCTCGAGGGTGCCTCGAAGAGACTCGATAGCAAACGGAGAGGAGCTGTTGCGATCATCGGGACGCCGAGGAACCACCACTCGCGGCTTGTCACGCAGGACGGCATGCCGCGCGTCGTTCGAAGAAGGAGTGTGCGCATGCGGAAAGTCATCGTGACCAGCCTGGCCGTGGTAGTCACGGGCCTGGGCCTGGCGCTGGGCCTGACAGGCACCACCGAGGGCCCCTCACCGATCCGGCCCCCGGCTGACCCGATGCTGGTCAACATGAAGGGGCCGATCTGCGGGCCTCCATGCGAGGGCTAGTTCGCCCTAAATGACCGATTCGCCTCCCCGAGCCCGGAGCACCAAGGGCTTCGTTTCGATGCTGGTCGCTCTGTCGGTAGTCTTCGCAGTTACCTTGCTGCTCCAGGTCGGGGCTCCACAATCCACCTCCGCCTGGTGGGCACGGCAGGTTCAGACGGCCAGCCTGATCTGGCACCAGGACTGGAGAGTCTTCACGCGCGCGCCGATCGGACCGGACACGGTCGTCTACGACGCACGGGACCTGACCTCGATCACCATGTACGCCACCAGCGCCGGCAACCGCTGGGGGCTCAGCCGGAACGCCTACACGCTGTGGATGGAGACCGCGGCGCTGGACGACGTCGTGCCCGCGAATCGGTGGCACGTCTGCGTGGCCGACGTGATCCAGGAGTGCCAGCCAGTGCTGGCGTCGATCCCAGCCGTCGCGGTGGCGAATCCCACCCTCGACGCGACGATGTGCGGCCGGGTCGTGTTCTCGCGGGAAACTCCGATTGCCTGGCGAGACGCCGAGCCGGCCACCGGCCGGACCCGCCGGATAGATTCCGTCACACTGCTGGACGTGACATGCGGCCGGTGAGGCGGCTGTGGGCGGACCTGACCCGCACGGCGGACGAGTTCGAGCCGCGCGGCAGGCCGCTGGCGGCGGGCCGGACCTTGCTCGCCCTGGCCAGTGGATGCCTGCTGGCACTCAGTCCGGACCAGGCGTTGTTCCCGCGTACGGCGGGTGTCACCGATGGGCCGGTCTGCGACGGGATCGGCCGGCTCTCGATGTGGTGCCTGGCCGAGTCCGGCGGCGTGAACCTTCTTGTCTGCCGGGTAATCGCGCTTGTCGTGCTGACGCTCGTCGCACTCGGTTACCGGCCCCGATGGACCTGCGTCCCGCACTGGTACGTGACCTACAGCCTCAGTGTGACAATGGCCCTGCCCGATGCGGGTGAGCAGGTGATCCGCATCCTCACCCTGTTGCTCATCCCGATCTGCCTGGCCGACGACCGGCGGTGGCAGTGGCGACGACCCGCCCGTCCGCTGCCCGCCGCCTGGCGGGGCCGGGCCTACGCGGCTCAACTGTTCGTCCGCGTGCTCGGAGTGACGATCTACGCGGAGGCATCGCTCAGCAAACTCGCAGTGCCGGCGTGGCGGGACGGCACGGCCGGCTACTACTGGCTGGTGCACCAGCATTACGGCTCGGCCCTCGCTGTCCAACCACCGCTCGGAACCGTCCTGCATGACCGGATCGGCGTTTCGGTCGTGACCTGGGGCGCCCTGGCGGTCGAACTGACCTTGGCCCTGTGCCTTTTCGGCTCGGGACGTGTCCGTAGGACGGGATGGGCACTCGCGGTCAGCATGCACGGGGCGATCGCGCTTCTGATGGGCTTCACGACATTCGCCATGACCATGGCGGGTCTGTGGGCCATCGTCTGCGCAGGAGCGGGGCGCCCGCGGGCAACGGAGGCCCGCACCGGCCTGGATTCTCCGGCCGCCTATCCAAAGCCGGGAACGGCTCTCGGCGAGAGGAGTCAGGACAGAGAGCAGCCTGATAGCGGACAGTTCTAGCGTCGGACGAGTTAGTGGAGGCATTCAGGATCGATCTTCGCTAGAGGGATTGTGGGGGATTCAATGACGGCCTACATCGTTGATCGTGATCGCGCTGACGAGGTACGCGCGCCACGGACGGAATACGTGGGCTCGTTGTTGCGCGAGCTGAGGGAGCAGGCGTGCCTGACGCAGGAGGAGCTCGCGGAGCGCTCGGGCGTGAGCATCCGGACGATCTCGGATCTGGAGCGTGGGCGGACCCGCAAACCACACCGCAAGTCGGTGGCGTTGTTGTCAGCCGCGCTGGGCATGGGCGACATCGAGTCGGAGCGGTTCCGGCGCATCGCCAGGATCGCGGCGGTTTCATCCACACCGCACGCGCCGGATGAGCTGGAGGTCGGTGGCACGACTGAACTCGCGCAGTGGATGTGCCGCGTGCTGGTCGACGAGCCGACACGGCAGCAGCGGGTGCTGCAGGTGATCGCGCGCCCGACTGAGAATCGGGCAGCGCTCGTGGCACGGGCATCGGCACGATTCCGCACGTCCTTCCCCGACGGCCGGTACTATGTGGACGCTGCGGACGGCACGCTTCTCCCCCGACTCGGCGACATGTTCGGCATCGAGGACAAGTCTTCCGCTCTGGTCGAGCGGCTCCGCTCCGCACTACACACCCGCCGTGCGCTGCTCGTGCTGGACAACGTGACGGACGCCAGCGCGGTTCGTCCCCTGCTGACGACGGGTAGTGGCAGTGTGCTCGTCGTGATCGCCCCGCACGAGCTCGCCCTCGGGGACAACGTATGGACTGTGAACCTCCGCGCATTCGCCTGACCGGGCGCTGGACGGGCCGGCTGCCCGCAGCTACTCCCTGGCGAGCAAACCGGCGATCGCACGGAGCTGCATGTTCGTCGTGCCCTCGTAGATCTTGCCGATCTTCGCATCACGGTAACGCTTCTCCGCACCGTTCTCCGGCAGGACGCCCGCTCCACCGAAGATTTCGACCGCCTGTGCCGCCGCACGTTCGGCGACGTTCGCGGCGAGGTGTTTCGCTACGGCGCTCGCCCTTACGCGTTCGGCCGCGTCGCCGCCGTGCTGGAACAGTCTGGTCGCGTCGTACAGGTACGTGCGTGCCGCCGCCAGTTCCGCCGACCGGTCCGCCAGGGGGAAGGCCACGCCCTGGAACTCCAGGATCGGCCGGTCGAACTGACGGCGGTCACGTGCGTGGGCGACGGCGGCACCCAGCGCTCCTTCCGCGAGGCCGACGAGCTGCGCCGCGATACCGAGCCTGCCGATGTTCAGTGTCTCCACCGCGATGACCTCGCCACCGCCGGGCCGTCCCAGCACGTCCTGCTTCCGGACCCGGACGTCGTCGAAGGTCACGTCGCACGTGGAGGTCGCCCGGATGCCCAGTTTCGACACCGGCTCGCCGACCCGCACACCTGCGGCGTCCCGATCGACAAGGCACGCGGTCATGCCCGCGCCGGCCGTTCTGGCGAATACCAGGAACAGCCCGGCTTCGGCGGCGTTCGTCGTCCAGCGCTTCGCGCCACTGAGTACGAAACCGGCGCCGTCCTGATGCGCGGTGGTGGTCATCGCGAACGCGTCACTGCCCGCGTCCGCCTCCGAGATCGCGTACGCGCCCACCGTTCCGGTCGCCAGCCGGGGCAGCAGGCGGCGCCGCGTGTCCCCGTCCCCGTGCCGCAGCACCGCACTGACCACGAGCGCGTTCTGGACATCCACCAGCACGGCGACCGCGGGATCCACCGTGGCGAGTTCCTCGATGACGAGCATGACCCGGAACAGGTCGCCACCGGTGCCGCCGTAGGACTCCGGGACCTCCACGCCCATCAGCCCGGCGTCGAACAGTTCGCGCAGCAGGGCCCCGTCCAGCGTCGCCGCCTCGTCCATGGCACGTACGCGTGGTGCGACGGCGTCGCGTGCGAACGCGCGCACCGAGGCCCGCCAGGTCTCGTCAGCGACCGGTAGCCGCGTCACCGGCAGTGGTGGCGTCACCGGACGGCCAGCTCGCACAACTCGTGCACGGCCTGGTCCAGCGCGCTCACCAGCTCGTCGTCCGGTGCGTCCTGGTGGACGACGAGGACCAGCTGCCCGCCGGTGATCAGCGATGTGACGGCTACCGGGTACGGCAGGTCTCCGGCCAGCCCGCGAACGGTGTCGTCGCCGAGCGCCGCACCGAGGTCGCCGGCGTGCCGCACCAGCACCCTCGCCGTCCGGTCACCCCGCGCGGGTCGGGTGGCGGCACGGCACGCCTCACCGATCCGGGTCACCGACATGCCGGGGCCCACGTCCACCGAAACCGGGACGATGGCCGCGAACGGGCCCACCTGGCCGTCGACGTCGACCGTGCCCTGCCGCCGCCGGTCGCGCTCGACGTCCAGCACGACCGGGCCCGGCGCCTCGACCCGTCCCAGCGCGAGGGCGACGGCCGCCACCGCGAGCTCGTCCGGCGCGGGCCATTCAGGCCGTGCGCATGTCCTGAGCAGCAGGTCGGTGCGGTCGGCGTCCAGTCGCAGCACCGTCCCGGCGGCGTTCGCATGGTGGACGACCTGGTCATTCCCGCCGAGTGCGCCGACGAGTACCGGCAACGAGGCCGCGTCGGCGACGAGCACGCTCAGCACGACGGCGACCCGATGGTCGTCCTCGCCGAGGGTGAACACGGACGCCCTGCCGGCCGGGCCATGCACCAGGTCCAGCTCGCCGGCCAGCTCGTCCACCATCTCCGCCAGTGCGACGGCCCTGCGTGCCCGCGGGAGGGTGGTCAGGTCGACGACCGGGACACCGGCCGCGTCCTCGGTGGCGGGGGTGACGATCCGTTGCCCCCAGCCGTCCGGTTCGGCCGCCAGGCGCAGCCGTGGCGCCGGTTCCTCGTCGAGCAACCGGCCGGCGGCCCGTGCCGCGGCCTCGGGATCGGACACCGGCAGGACGATCCGGTGGACACCGACGTGCTCGGGACCGCCGGCTCGTTCCAGGACCGTGGTCTGGTACTGGCTCAGCGGCCACTCCGCCGTCGCGCGGGCGGCCCCGGCTCCACGAACCGTCACGGTCATGGCCAGCTCATCGAGCGTGTAGTTCGCGAAGAGATCGGACGGCGTCACGTCCAGACCCTCGGCGATCGCCCTGATGACGATCTGGATCCCGGCAATGGAATCGCCGCCCAGCGCGAACAGGCTGTCACCGGGGCCGACCGCCTCGACGCCGAGCACGTCGCGGAAGATGCGTGCCAGTACCGCGACCACGTCACCGCGACCGGGTATGGCCGCCACGTCGCCGTCCACCCCGCCGACGAGTGCGGCGAGTCGGCCCCTGTCGACTTTTCCGTTGCTGGTCAACGGCATCCGGTCGACCACCGTGATCACACCGGGCACCATGTAGCCGGGCAGGGACGCCCGCAGCGACTCCGTGCACTCCGCCACGAGGGCGTCCTCGTCGGTCACCGGGGCTTCGGGCAGCAGGAATGCCGCCAACCGCCGGTGCTGCCGCTCGCCCGCCGCCACGACGACCGCCGACGCGACCCGCTCGTGCCGGATGAGCGCGGCCTCGATCTCGCCGAGCTCGATGCGATAGCCGCCGACCTTCACCTGGAGGTCCTCACGACCGAGGAACTCGATGTTCCCATCCGGCAGCCACCGGCCCAGATCTCCGGTCCGGTAGAGGCGTTCCCCGGAGACCGGATGAACGACGAACCGCTCGCCGGTCCGGTCCGGGTCACGCCAGTACCCGTCGGCCAGCCCGGCCCCGCCGATGTACAGCTCCCCCACCGTCCACACGGGACAATCCGCCAGCCGGTCGTTCAACACGTGACACCGCTGGTTGCCCAGCGCCCGGCCGTACGGGATCGAGTCCCACGACTCGTCCACCCGGCCGACCTCGTAGCAGACCGACCACACCGCCGCCTCTGTCGCGCCGCCGAGGGACACCACCTGGCAGGAACGCGCGACCTCGCGCCACCGGTCCGGCAGGTCGACCGGAATCCAGTCGCCCGACCACAACGCCAGCCGGACACCGGACAACGCGGTCGTCTCGCCGCTCGCGACCGCCTGTGACAGCGCGAGTTCGGCCAGCGCGGGCACGCTGTTCCACAACGTCACCCCGTGGTCGCGGGCCAGCTCCAGCCAATGCCGGGGTTCGCGGCGCGCGTCCGGGCGTGGCAGCACGAGCCGCCCGCCCGCGCCGAGGATCCCGAAGATGTCGAACACGCTCAGGTCGAAACTCAACGACGACAGGCCGAGCACGACGTCGTCGGCTGTCACGGCGAACCGCGCGCACACGTCCACGCACGTGTTCAGCGCGGCCCGGTGCGACACCGCGACGCCCTTCGGTACGCCGGTCGAACCGGACGTGAAGATCACGTAGGCCACGTCGGACGGCGCCGCCGGTGATTCCGCCAGTTCGCCGACGTGGTCGCGGCGGTCGTCGACCACCACCGTACGGACCCCGTCCGGCCAGGTCACCGTGTCGTCGGCGCACCGCACCAGCACGACGTCGCAACCACCGGCCTCGATCAGTTCCGCACGCCGCCGGGCAGGCAGGTCGAGGTCCACCGGCAGGTATCCTGCGCCCGCCAGGTGCACCCCCAGCACCGCCGCGATTTGCGCCCCCGACTTCGGGACGGCCACGGCCACCAGCTCGCCCGGCCGCACGCCCAGTGCACGCAGTTCCCCCGCCACACCCGTGGCCCAGGAACCCAGGGCGCCGAAGGTCAGTTCCTCGCCGTCACCGGACACCACGGCCACACGCTCGGGCGTCCGGCGGGCGCACGCCATCACGCCGTCGCACAGGAGTCCCTCGGGAGCCTCGTCCTCCTCCGGCGCGGTCGCGACGCCCGCGGTCAACGGCGCGGACCACCGGTCCTCCTCGGCGGCCAGATCGTCGACCAGGGCGCGGAAGGCGTCGAACATGGCGTCCAGCACACCGTCCGGAAACCGCTTTCGGGCGCCGTGCCAAGCAAGGTGTGCCCCCACGGGGGTTTCCAGCAACGCGAAGTCGAGCCACACCTGCGGTGTCTGCGCGAGCACGTCGACGATGTCTCCGAGCCAGCCGAACCACGTGACGTCGCCGGGTTCGGTGCCCCGCAGGATCGTGCTGGTGAACACCACGGGGAACGCCACCCGGCCGATGCCACCCTGCACCTCCGCGAGCTCGCGGAGCACCTCGGCCCCGCTGAACATCCGGTGTTCCGCCGCCGCGTCACCCTGCTCACGCAGACTTCGCGCCACGTCGATGATGTCCTTGGCACCGGCCAGATCCACGGACAACAGGTCGAAGGAGATGAACTCACCCACCAGGTCATCGATCGCGGGGTGCATGGGCAGCCGGTTGACAACGGTCGCGTTGATGGTGAATTCGGCGGTCCTGCTCCACCGCCCCAGCGCGACGGCGTATGCGGCCAGCAGCACCGTGGCAGGGGGTAGCCCGAGCGCGTCTGCCCGTTCGGTGATCCGGTGCCACCCTGCGTCGTCCAGCCAGTGCTCGAACGAGACGGACTCGCGCCCTTCCTCGGCCGTGGTCACGGCCAGTGGCAGTTCCGGCCTGGCGGGCAGGTGCCGGACCCGCTCCCGCCAGTAGTCACGCGCCTTGGCGTACTCCGGTGTGTCCTTGGCCCTCGCCACGGCCAGGACGTAGTCGCGGTACGACAGCTCGAGGGGCGGCAGCTCCTCCCCCGCGTACAGTCGCCGCCAGTCCCGCGAGATCAACCGGACACTGCCGATGTCCACCATGAGCAGGTCGAAACCGAGACACACCCGGGTTCCACCGTCCGGCATCAGCGCTGCCTTGATGTCGAACAACGGCCACACGTCCGCGCCCCGGGTATGGCTCGTCAACTCCGCACGCACCTCGCCGAGCCGGCAGACGAGCTGGTCCGGTGACAGCTCGCGCAGGTCGAGGACCTCGATGTGGTAGTGCCCGACCTCGGGCAGAACCTGCTGGCGGCCATCGGGCAGCAGCACCGCCCGCAGCATGCCGTGGCGCCGCATCACCTGTTGCCAGCTTTCCTCCAACCGGACCAGGTCGATGTCCCGCGCGTCGATCTCCCAGTAGACGTGCACGATGGCGTCACCGTCGAAGTTGCCGCCTTCGAAAGCCCCGTGCCTGCCCAGCCATTGCACCTGTTGGGTGTCGTTGAGCGGAAACGGTTCGGTGAGAGCGTCCGGGTCGGGTGTCACAAGAGGAAACAAGGTTGGCTACCTCCGCGTTGTGGGGCCGGTAAACATGATCTCGAACCAACCCACCGCTTTCCATGCGAGAACACCAGCAGAACGCGGCACCGTACGCCCGGCGGAAGATCGTGAAGGCCACCTTGCTGACGTCTCACGTAATCAAGGTGGCCTTCGCCGCATCCGCGTGAGGCGGACGACGACGGGATCACGACCTCTGGTCCACCTTCTCCTTGAGCGCGGTCAGCATTGAGTTGATCCCCTTCTTCGCGTGCTTGTCGAGAATCCGCTCCGGCATCTTCCACTTGATGCCGAGTTCCTGGCTGAGCGTGACCTCGCTCGTGCCGTCGTCGTTAGTGGTGACCGCACAACTGAAGTCGTACTTCGTCAACACCTCGCTCTCGACGAGGTGGTACTCGAACGCTTCCCGCTCCGGGTACTCGTACCGCACGGCGTGCGTCGCGCGATGTCCCATCGCCCGCACGTGCCACTGGGTCAGGGTCGGCCTCCCCTGGTCGTCGACCTCCTTGACGTCGATCCGGTCGATCCCACCCTGCCAGGTCGGATACGCCTCCAGGTTGAGCAGGATGTCGAGGACCGTTGCTGCCCGCGCGTTGACGACGATGGAGCCGGTAACCACACCCATGTCGGTGCCTCCTTATCTGTTGGTGCGTCAGGAATCGATACCGGACAGGAAGTCGCCGACGGTGCGCCAAGGCGCCGCCGCGATGTCGGCCACCAGCCGGACGTAAGCTGCCAGCCACACGGCGACCTGCCCGTCCGCGAAGTGCCCCGCCCGATGGTTGAACGACACCTGGACGAAGTCGCCCGCCACGGCGATCTCGACCCGGAGCGGGTGGTCGGTCTGGGCCAGCACCTGAACGGGCATGGCGCCGAGGACGGACATGAATCGCGCCATGTTGCCCGCGATGCCCGGCAGGTTCTCGCTGACGAGGTAGCTGTCGAACAACTGCGCGTCCGCGGCGACGCCTGCCAGTTCGTACACCCGCTCCAGCGGCAGGTACTCGTAGTCGGTGATGTCGGAGATCGACGTCTGCACCCCAGCGAGCCACGGCAGCAGTTCCGTCTCGGGGTCGAGCGCGGTCACCACCGGCAGGATGTTGTACATCAGACCAAACGCCTGGTCGACGTCGACCGACGTGGTGCCGCGGCCGGAGAACACCGACCCGCACACCACCTCGGGCGCCTTGGTGAGCGCGCCGAGCATGAGTGTCCACGCGCCGTGCATGATCGTGTTGACGCTCAGGTCGTTGACCGACGCCACCGCGAACAGTCGCGTCACCACATCGGGCGCGAGCACGTGGGTCTCCTGGAGCAGCGGGGTCACCACGGCTGACCGCCGCTCCGCGATGGGCAGTGTGATCGACGGAGCTGGGAACGACGTGCGGGCCAGCTCCCGCTGCCAGAACGCTTCCGCCGCGCTGTTGTCGCGAACCGCCTGCTCGACGCAGAAGTCGCCGTATGCGGTCAACGGCGGCAGCGCGGCCGGGGTGCGCCCTTCCCGGAACGCGTTGTATGCCTCGACGAGAACCGGGGCCATGATCTGGTAGCTCCAGCCGTCCTGGGCGACGAGGCTGAACATGTGCACGTACTCGTACACGTCGTCCTCCAGCCAGAACAGGGTGAGCCGGGTCTGCGGCGGTCCGCTCAGGAAACCACGGCGCCGCTCGGCCTCGACGTGTGCGTTCATCCGCCGGTCCTGTTCGACCGGCCGCAGGCCACGCAGGTCGTGCACGCTGAAGTCCACGCCCACGTCCTTGTGGACCACCTGAACCCACCGGCCGTCGTCGTCGCGCACGTAGCTCGACCGCAGCGCGGGAAACCGGACGGCGACGTGCTGCCACGCCCGGTCCAGCGCGGCCGGGTCGAGCCCCTGGCCTGCCAGCCGGAACCGCTGGTGCGTGATGTACCCACCGGAGTCCGGCTCGCGCCGGATGCGATCCAGCGCGATCCGCTGCATGCCGGTCAATGGGTAGGCGTCCTCGGCGTCGGCGTACCTCGATCGCGCCCACATCAACAGGTTCTGATCTCGCTGGCCGGTGGTCGCGGTAGCGGTCGGCCCACGGGACTCGGCGAGTGCGGCCAGTTCCGCGATCGTGTGGCTGGAGAAGACATCCTGCGGGCTCAACGCCATGCCGAGTGCCTTCGCCCGCCCCACCATCTGGATGCCGAGCAGTGAGTCACCACCGATGGCGAAGAAGCCGCGGTCGACGCTGATCTCGTCCAGCCCGAGCACATCCCGCCAGATCTCGGCGATGCGACGTTCGGTTTCGGTGCGCGGCGCGACGACCTGGCCGGTCTGTTCGACGCCGCGTACCGGCGGCGGCAGCGCGTCGCGGTCGAGCTTGCCGTTCGCGTTGACCGGCAAGGCCGGCACGGCGACCACGGCGGCCGGCACCATGAACTCCGGCACCCGGTCCCGCAGGAAGCGCGCGGCGTCGGTGGTGAGCCACCGGCTGATCGTGAGCAGCCCCGGATCGTTGACGTACGCGGCGCCCGGCTCGGCGGGCCCGGCCCAGTCGGGCAGCAGGTTCGCGTCGCGGCGGCGCAACGTCACCCCGTACCGGCCGTCCTTCGCGCCCGGGGACCAGGCGACGTCGACGTCGTAGCCCAGCTCGTCGCCGAGCCGCCACCACACCTCGGGCTCGATCCCCCGGTGTGCGGTGGTTTCCATGAGGTCGGCGACCACGGCGTGGTCATTCGCGGCGGCCAGGGCCGACGCGAACCCGTTGACCGCCGCGAGCCGCGCGTTGGGCACATCGTCGACCCGCACCGCCTCCGGTCGTGTGCCGAGGACCGAGCGCACGTCGGCGAGCGGCACCCGGGCCGGCTCGACCACCCGGCCTCCGGTCGCACCGACGTGCACGACGACGTCGTACCGGTAGCGGGTCAGCTCGTTGTGGTGGTCGCCGCGTTTGACCATCACCTCGACGCGGGAGATCGCGGGGATCTCCGCCCGCAACGCGGTGAAGTACTCCGGTGCCACGAGGAGTTCCCGCTCGTGGGCGACACGCTGGCGAACCCGTTCCCGCAACGCACCCGCCGTGAGTCCCGGTTCGGCCCGCGCCAGCTCGATCTCCGTCTGGAGTGTGTCGAGCAACCGCAGCTCACGCAGGTCCCCCAGGAACAACGCGCCACCGGGCCGCAGACAGGTCACCGCCTTGTCGATGACCTCGCGCAGGTAACCAGGGCCTGGGAAGTACTGCGCCACGGAGTTGATCACGACCACGTCGAACCGCTCACCGGTCAATCCGGTGAAGTCGTTGGCCTCGCGGTGGAACAGGCGTGCGTCGACCGTGTCCGGCAGTCCCGGCAACAGGTTCTCCCGCACGAAGTCGATGGCCGTGGCGGACAGGTCGGTGCCCCAGTAGGCGTCGGTGTCCGGCGCCAGGCGGGCCAGCAGCATGCCGGTACCACTGCCGATCTCCAGCACCCGCCGGGGTCGCAGCGCTGCGATCCGCGCCACGGTGGACTCGACCCAGACCCGCATCTCGTCGTCGGGCAGCCGTTCGTTGGTGTAGCTGCTGTTCCAGCCTGTCGTGTCGAAGTCGGCGGCCGCGTCTCCCGCACGCTGGTAGCTCTGGTCGAACAGGGTCTCCCACTCCGGCACGCCGCCCGTGTCGGGCGCGGTCACCCCGTCCTCCGGCACGACATACGCGACGAGCTGCCGGCCCTCGCTGTCGTGCGGCAGCTCCCGCGCGATGACCGCGACGTCCCGGACGGCCGGGTGGTCGGCGAGTGCGGCCTCGATCTCCCCCGGCTCGATGCGCATACCACGCACCTTCACCTGGAAGTCGGTGCGGCCCAGGAACAACATGATGCCGTCGGGCAGGAACGTGGCCAGGTCGCCGGTGCGGTAGAGCCGCGCGTCCTCCTCGGTGCGGAACGGGTCGGGGACGAAACGTTGTTCGGTCAGCTCCGGGCGGCCGTAGTAGCCACGACCGACGCCGACGCCACCGATGTAGGCCTCACCCGGCGTGCCGTACGGGACCGGCCGCATGTTCGCGTCCAGCACGTAGATCTGCGTGTTGGCGATCGGGGTGCCGATCGACACCAGCTCCGGGTCACGCGGGCACTCCCAGCAGGTGCTGTCGACGGAACATTCCGTCGCGCCCCACAGGTTATAGAGGGTCGCGCCGGGTAGCTGCTCGTAGAGCGACCGGATCGACGAGGCCGGCAGCGCCTCACCGCTCGCGATGACCCGGGTGACCGTCGTGCAGGCCCCGATGCCGGGGTGTTGCAGGAAGATCCGCAGCATCGACGGCACGAAGTGCAGTGTCGTCACGCCGTGTTCCTGGATCACGGCCGCGAGGTACTCGGGGTCCTTGTGTCCTTCCGGACGCGCCACGATCATCGGTGCGCCGACCAGCAAGGGCCAGAAGAACTCCCACACCGACACGTCGAAGCTGAACGGGGTCTTCTGCAGCACCCGGTCCTCCGGCGTGAGGCGGAAGTAGTCCTGCTGCCAGTGCAGCCGGTTGACCACGCCGCGGTGCGTCATCATCGCGGCCTTCGGCCTGCCGGTGGACCCGGACGTGTAGATCAGGTATACGAGATCGTCGAGTCCGGTGACGTTCTCCGGCCGGGCGACGGGCTGGTCGCCGAACTCACCAGGGCGATCGAGCGGGACCACCTCCGCGTCGTGCTCGGGCAGCGTGGCGGCGAGGTGCTGCTGGACGAGCAGGATGCGGGGCGCCGCGTCGGCGAGCATGAACGCGACCCGCTTGCGCGGATAGGTCGGGTCGATCGGCACGTACGCACCGCCGGCCTTGATGATGCCCAGCAGGCCGACGACCATCTCCGTCGACCGCTCGACGCAGATGCCGACCGGCTGACCGGGCACGACACCCATGGCACGCAACCGGTGCGCCACCTGGTTGGCCCTGCGGTCCAGTTCGGCGAAGGACACGTGCTCGTCGCCGAAGACCACCGCGATCTCGTCCGGCCGTTCGTCGACGGTCTGCTCGATCAGCGTGTGGAGACAGCGCATCCGCTCTGGTGGGTAGTCGACGACCGTGTCGTTGCGAGCCGACAGGATCTCGTCCTCGACCGCCTCCGGCAGCACCGGCAGGCCGGACACGCGCCGGTCGAGCCGGTCGGCGAAATCGGTGAGCAGTACGCGATAGCCCGCGAGGAACCGGTCGATCGTGCCGTGGTCGAAGACGTCGCTGTTGTACTCGACGTCGATGAGCAGCGAGTCCGGCGACTCGGTCACCGAGACCTCGACGTCGAACTTGGCGGTGCCGTTGTGGATCTCCTCGACGTCCACAAAAGACAGTCCGGTGGGGTCGGCGTCGCCCCGGTGCCGCTTCATGTCGAACACGACCTGGAACAGCGGGTTCGCGGTCCCCCGGTCCGGCGCCAGCTCGGTGACGACCGCGTCGTACGGCACGTCCTGGTGGTCGTAGCCGTGCTTGACCACGCCGCTGACGCGGTCGACCAGCTCGGCGACCGTCGGGTCGTCACCGAGACCGGTGCGCAACGCGACCATGTTGACGAAGAACCCGACCAGTGGCTCCGTCGTGTCGTGCTGGCGGTTCGCCATCGCGGTACCGACCAGCACGTCACCGGTGCCGTCCACGTCGCCCGCATACCGGTAGAGCGTCGCCTTCAGCGCGGACAGCAACGTGGTGAACAACGTGACCCCACGGTCGCGGCTGAACGAGCGGAGCCGTTCGGTCAGCACACCATCCACCTCGACGGCCGTCGTGCCGCCGCGGAACCGCTGGGTGGTGGGCCGAGGCCGGTCGGTGCGCAGCTCGACCCCGGCGGGGTGGTCGCCGAGCACCTCCCGCCAGGCGGCGAGCCCCTCATCGCTCTGTCGGCAGCGTTCCCAGACTGCGTAGTCGGCGTACTGCACCGGCAGGTTCGGCAGGTCGGGGCGTTCCCCCCGGGCGAACGCCGCGTACGCCTCAGCCAGCTCACTGGCGAGCACCCCACCGGACCACACGTCGGACACGATGTGGTGCATACCCAGCAGCAGCCGGTGTTGCTCCGGACCGAACCGCACCAGGGTCACCCGCAGCAGCGGTCCTCCTGCGAGGTCGTAGGGGGTGGTGGCCATGTCGTCGGCGAGCCGGTCGAACTCGGCCCGTGGTTCGACGCTGTCGGTCAGATCGACGAACGGTAGCGTGATCGTCAAGCTAGGCCGGATCTCCTGCCATGCCGTGCCGTCGGCGCTCGGGAAACTCGTGCGCAGCACCTCGTGCCGCCGGACGAGCTCGTTGACCGCCTGCTCCAGCGGTTCCGGCCGTACCTCGCCACGGACGCCGATGGCCATGGTCAGGTTGTAGGCGGGACTGTCGGGCACGACCTGGTCCAGCGACCAGAGTCGTTGCTGCGCGAAGGAGAGCGGCGGCCGCTCGGGCCCGCGGCCCGCGGCCCGCTCGGCGGCGACCCGCAGGAGGTCGTCGCTGTCGTCGGCCTGCGGCGCGGCGGTCAGCTCGTCGAGCACGTACCGGGCGAGCGCACGCGGCGTCGGGTGGTCGAACGCCGTGCTCATCGGCAACAGCAACCCTGTCACCCGGTTGAGCCGGTTGCGGAGTTCCATTGCGCTGAGCGAGTCGAAGCCCAGCTCGACGAGTGCATCGTCGGGGGCGATCGCGTCTGGCGTGCCGTGTCCGAGCACTCCCGCGACGGCACCGACGACCAGATCGACCACGGCGGCCGCGCGGTCGGCGGCTGTGCCGGACAACAAGGTCGCCCGGGTACCTGCTATGTCGGAGTCCGGCTCGGGCAACGCGGCGAGAAGTTCCTCCTCGCGCGCGTTGCTATCCGGCATCCGGGTGTCCAGCCAGAACCGCTTGCGCTGGAAGGCATACGTGGGTAGGTCGACGGTGGTGCCGCCAAGGCGCCAGTCGACCGGTACACCCGCGGCCCACGCCGCACCCAGTGCGCCGAGCAGCTGGGCCCGGTCACCACCGTCACGCCGTAGCGTGCCCACGACCACGCCCCGAGCGCCCACCCGTTCCAAGGTCTGCTGAATCCCGGGGGCGAGCACCGTGTGCGGGCCGACTTCGACGAAACAGTCGTATCCCTGCTCGGCGAGCTCGGTGACGCCGTCCGAGAGCCGGACCTGTCCACGCATCGCGCGATACCAGTAGGCAGAGTCGAGGTCGTCGCCGTCGACCCAGTCCCCGCTCACCGGCGAGTAGAGCGGGATGCTCGCGGCCCGGGGCCGCACCGGCTCCAGATCCGACATCAGGACGTCACGTACGACCTCAACGTGTGGCGAGTGCGACGCGTACGACACGGTCCGGCGCACCCGGACGCCACGGTCCGCGCACCGCGCGATCAGTTCGTCGATCGCGTGGTCGTCTCCACTGACCAAGGTGAATGCCGGGCCGTTGACCGCGCCGACGAACAGCTTGCCCGGCCACGCGCCGACGAGCTCCGTGACCTCGGCTTCCCCTGCGTTCACGGTCGCCATCGCGCCCCGGCCGACCATGGTCCGCGCGATGATCCGGCTCCGCATCACCACGACCCGCGCCGCGTCGGCGAGCGTAAGCGCGCCGGCAACGTACGCGGCGGCGATCTCGCCCTGGCTCTGTCCCACCACCGCCGCGGGCACCACGCCGTACGCGCGCCAGACCGCCGCGAGTGAGGCCATCACGGCGAACACCGCGGGCTGGACGACCTCCTCACCATCGAGAGCGGGCGCCCCCGGCTCGCCTCGCAGGACATCCACGACCGACCAATCGACGTACTCACGCAATGCCGCGTCGCACGTCGCCATCTCGGCGGCGAATGCCGGTTCCGTGTCGAGGAGCTCGGCGCCCATGCCCGCCCAGTGCGTGCCGTGGCCGGGGAACATGAGAACCACCCGGCGACCCGCTCGTGCGAGCTCGGGTGCGACAACGCCCTCGGCCACCGTCCGAAGTCCAGCGGTCAGCTCCTCAGTGGTAGTGCCGACCACCACGGCGCGGTGTTCGAACGACGTGCGGGTCGCGAGCGCGGCCGCCACATCGTGGGGTGTCGCTTCCGGATGCGCGGCGACGTGCGTGGCGACCCGGTCCGCCTGCGCCCGCAACGCACGTTCGGTCCGGGCGGACACCACCCACGGCACCGGTCCGCCGGTCGCGGGCGGCTCGGGCTCCGGCTCAGGCGCCTGCTCGACAATCACGTGTGCGTTGGTGCCGCTGAGGCCGAACGATGACACCGCGGCCCGTCGTGGTCCCGCCGTGGCGGGCCACGGCCGGGTCTTGGTCACCAACTCGACCCTTCCCTGGGCCCAGTCGACGTGCTGGCTCGGCGCATCCAGGTGCAGCGTGCCTGGCACCGCGCCCTTACGCAGCGCCAGAATGACCTTGATCAAACCGGCGACACCCGCAGCGGCCTGCGTGTGACCGAGATTGGACTTGAGCGCGCTGACAAGTACTGGGCGCTCACGGTCCTGCCCGTAGGTCTCCAGCAACGCTTGCGCCTCGATGGGATCACCGAGGGCGGTGCCTGTGCCGTGTGCCTCGACGACGTCGATCTCACTGGCGGAAACCCCGGCGTTCACCAGTGCCTGCTGGATGAGTCGCTGCTGGGCGGAGCCGTTCGGCGCGGTGAACCTGCTGCTTGCCCCGTCCTGGTTCACCGCGGAGCCACGAAGCACAGCCAGAATCCGATGTCCGGCCCGGCGTGCGTCCGACAGTCGCTCGATGGCGACGACGACCGCGCCCTCCGACCACCCGGAGCCATCGGCGCCCGCCGCGAACGGCTTACACCGGCCATCCGGCGCACACACCCGTTGCCGGGACAGCTCGACGAACACGTGCGGGCTCGCCATCACCGTCGCGCCGCCGACCAGGGCCAGCGAGCACTCGCCCTGCCGCAGAGCGCTCATGCCGGAGTGCAAAGCTACCAGCGAGGACGAACACGCGGTGTCCACGGTCATTGCCGGGCCCTCAAGGCCGAACGTGTAGGAGATCCGGCCGGACACCATGCTGCCGGAGCTCGTGTTACCGAGGTAGTCGTGGTGCATCAGTCCCATGAACACACCGGTCCGGCTGCCCGCCAGGGACTTCGGCGCGATCCGGGCGCTTTCGAGTGCCTCCCACGAGCACTCCAGCAGCAGGCGCTGCTGCGGGTCGGTGGCCAGCGCCTCACGGGGTGAGATGCCGAAGAACGCCGCGTCGAAGTCCGCGGCACCCGACAGGAACCCGCCCTCACGGACGTAGGACGTACCGGGATGGTCCGGATCGGGGTGGTAAAGGTTCTCCAGATCCCAGCCACGGTCCGGCGGGAACGGACCTACCTTGTCCACCCCGTCGGCCAGCGCCAACCACAGATCGTCCGGGGTGGCGATACCACCCGGCAACCGGCAGGCCATGCCGACCACGGCAATTGGTTCCCGGACGGCGGCGGTGAGGCTGCGGTTGCCGGCACGCAGCCGCTCGTTCTCAAGCAACGCCGCCCGCAGCGCCTCGACCACCGAGGCAGGCGATGTGTCCTCCGCAGGAGCTCCCGACATGTCCCCCACCCTGGCGACCAACTCCCCCAGCCGTGCCCCGTCGTCAGCGCCCATCTGGCATCCGTCCTCCGCTCGCACCACACCAATCCCGCACACATCGTCAGCGGCGGCACTCAGCCAGGTCCATGCGGAACTGGCGGCGAAAGCCGGCCGAGTGCTCGGCACCCGACGAATCGCCGCCGTTTTCACATGGACTGCCGCCAGCGAGAGGCTGATCATCGGGGGCGCGTCGAATCGCGAACGAAAGCCGACGGAGGTCAACTGTGGTTTTCCAACCAACCCGTGGTGAGCTGCCCGCCCGCTTCGGCCCCGGCATCCCGAACGTGCCGCCGATCGGGCCGTCCACGCTGGATGCGGACGTCTACCGGGACCCGCAGCGGTACGAGCTGGAGCGTACGAGCGTGCTCAACAACAGTTGGCAAATCATCTGCCGGTCCAGCCAGATCGCGAACCCGGGCGATTTCCATGTGTGGTCAGGCAATGGTGAGAACGTCGTCATCACCAGGCGACCGGACGGTGGCCTGGCCGGTTTCCACAACGTCTGCCAGCACCGAGGCACGCGGATCGTGCCGGAGAGCGGGACCGGCGCGCGCCGGTTCACCTGCCGCTGGCACAACTGGGCGTACGACATCCACGGCCGGGTGACCGGCGTACCCGACCGGCCGGACTTCGACCGCGAGGCCCTCAAAGGGCTCAGTTCCCCCACGATTGATCTCGAAGAGTGGGGTGGCTGGGTGTGGGCGGTACTGGCCGGCCCCGGGGTGGCCGGGCCGCTACTCGACTGGCTCGGCTCGGAGATCGCGGGCGAGCTGTCCGCCTACCGTATGGAGGAGATGCGGCTCGCCGACAAGGTCGAGTGGGAAGTCGATGTCAACTGGAAGGTCTGCGTCGACGCCTTCAGCGAGTACTACCACGCTCAAGCACTGCACAGAATTCCGGCAGCCGACGTCAAGGATGCCCGTCAGTCCACAATGGATGTCTTCGGTCGCAACGGCATGATGGTCGTGCCGCTCCAGGGCGCACTTGACGACCTGCGTAGCACGCTCGACCACAACGCACTGGCGATCTGCAACTACAACCTGTTCCCCACCGCGGTGTTCAACTGCCACCGAGTGCACACCCAGTTGTTCCGCGCGGTCCCGCTCGCCGTCGACAAAACACGGTTCGAGGCTTGGGAACTGCAGTACGACACCGACGACGAGGAGTACAACGACTCCGCCGAGATGCACTGGGAAGTGGTCAAGGCGATCGTTCAGGAGGACGTCGACGAGTGGACGAACGTCGCGGCGGTCGCCGGATCCTCCGCCTACCGGCAGAACATCTTCAACGAACGCGAGTGTCTCATCACGCACTTCCACCGCGTCTGCGACGACATGCTCGCCGGCGGCAACGGACTAGGACTCGAACCGAAGCATGCGCGGGATTCCGCCACCCTGCACTGAGCCTTTCATCCCTGGCTGTTGTGGGTGAGGCCGGCCCGGTACCCGGGTGCGGGTACGTGAGTGGCGTGCTGCGGGCTGGGTGTGCTGGGCCGCGTGTAACGGTCCCTTGGTTCAGTGTTGCGCAAGCATGGGACCGTTGCTGGCCTGGCGGTGGTCTCGTTCGTGGTGACCGTTGATGCTGCCGTGGTGCGGGGCGCCGGTGAGACACACGAGCCTGGATGAACGCCGAGTTTCTGTCGTCTGGCGTGCTGAAGGTGGCCTTCACGAGCTTTGACTGCCTGGCCTGGCGGCCGGATCAGGCCCGGTTGCAGGCCCAGCGACACTGAACGTCCGGACCTGGAACCGTCAGTGCCGTTCCAGCTGCGCGTCCAGCAGCGCGAGCACTTCGTCCGGGCTCGCCGACGCCAGCTGGGCAGCCGGTGTGGCGGCGGGCGTCCACTCACGCACCAGGTCCTTCAGCCGGTCCACCAGTTGCTCGCGTGCCGTGTCGTCCCAGTTGGACATCTCGGTGCGGAGCCGCGTGACGGCGGCGTGCACCGGGTCAGGTTCTTCCGCGACGGCGGCCAGCTCGGTGTGCAGCCGCGCCGCGAGTGCGGCGGGCGTCGGGTAGTCGAAGACCAGCGTCGCGGGCAGCCGCAGACCGGTCGCCGACGCCAGCCGGTTGCGCAGGTCCACGGCGGTGAGCGAGTCGAAGCCCAGCTCACGGAACGGCCGGTCCACGTCGATCGTGGTGCCCTGGTGTCCCAGCACGACGGCCACCCGGGACCGGACCAGCTCCGTCAGCCGGTCGAGCTGGTCCGCCGGCGACAGCCCGGTCAGTTCATGTCGCCAGGACGGCGTTTCCCTGTCGCGTGCGGGGACGAGGGTCCGCAGCACGTGGGGAGCGTGGTCCGTCCCGATCGTGGCCCGCACCGCGGCCAGGTCGACGTGCGCGGCGACCAGGTTCGCCGGACCGGCCGCGCGAGCGGCGTCGAACAGCGTCAGCGCGTCCGGGGCGGGCATCGGTGTCAGTCCGGCCCCCGCAAGCCTGCCGCGGTCGACGTCGCCGAGCGCGGCGGTCATGCCGCTGTCCTGAGCCCACTGCCCCCACGCGATGGACAGTCCCGGTAGGCCGGCGTCGCGCCGTTGCTGGGCGAGTGCGTCCAGAAAGGCATTCGCGGCCGCGTAGTTGCCCTGCCCCGCGGCGCCCAACGTGCCCGCGACCGACGAGAACAGCACGAACTCCGCGAGGCCGTCGGTCAGCTCGTGCAGGTGCCAGGCGGCGTCGACCTTGGCACGCAACACGTCGTCGAGCCGTTCCGGCGTGAGCGCCGTGACCACACCGTCCGCGAGGACACCGGCGGTGTGCATGACCGCCGTCAGCGGGTGTTCGTCCGGGATCGCGTCGAGCACGGCCGCGAGCGCGGCCCGGTCGGACACGTCGCAGCGCGCCACGGTGACGTCCGCGCCGGCGGCGGTGAGCTCGGCGAGGAGTTCGGTGGCCCCGGGGGTGTCCACACCTCTGCGGCCGACGAGGAGCAACCGGTGGACGCCGTGGCTCGCCACCAGGTGCCGGGCCACATGACCGCCGAGTGCGCCGAGGCCACCGGTGATCAGCACCGTGCCGTCTATCGGTGGCACGGACGCCGCCGACGGCCACGGCTCGCGGACGAGCCGCGCGGCGTGGATCGTGCCCTTCCGCAGCACGAGTTGCGGTTCGCCGGTTTCCACCGCGGCGTGCAACCGGTCGTCGGATTCGAGGGTTCCATCCGTGTCCACCAGCACGAACTGGCCGGGGTGTTCGGCCTGCGCGGACCGCACAAGGCCGAACGCGGTCGCCGCGACCGGGTTGGGGGTAGCCCCGTCCACGGCGACCGCGTTCGTGGTCACGACCACCAGCCGCGCGCTGGCCCCGTGCTCAGCGGCGAGCCACTCCTGCAAGAGGGGGAGCAGTTCGCCGAGCAGAGCACGGACGGCGGTCGGACCCGTTCCGGTGTCGTCCGACGTCGACAGTCGGGCGAACACGTGGTCCGCCGGGGGTGCCGCGCCTGCGCCCGTCAGCACCGGCCAGTCAAGCCGGAACAGGCCGGCACGGCGCGCGACGCGGAGTCCCGCCACCGCGACCGGCCGGGTGTCGAGCGATTCGACGGACAGCACCGGCGTACCGCTGGTGTCGGTCGCCCGGATCGCGACGCCGTCACCGTCCCGGGCCAGCCGGACGCGTAGTTCCGTGGCACCCTTCGTGTGAACGGTGACGCCACGCCAGGCGAACGGCAGGCGCATCTCGTCCCGCCCGCCGCCCGCGGCCACCAGCATCGGGTGCAACACGGCGTCGAACAATGCCGGGTGCACGCCGTAGCCGCTGGGCGAGACGGTCTCCGGGAGCGTCACGTTCGCGTAGAGCACGTCGCCGTCCCGCCACACCGCCCGCAACCCGTGAAAGGCGGGCCCGTAGCTGTAGCCCGCGTCCGCCAGGTCGGTGTAGGCGTCGGCGATGTCGACAGGCGTGGCGTCCGGTGGTGGCCAGGGTCCTTCTCGCCAGGTGTCCGCCGGTGCCGCCGTCAGGATGCCTTCCGCGTGGACTGTCCATGGTTCGTCGGTGTTCTCGGGCCGTGAGTGCATGGTCACGGCCCGGCGCCCGGTCTCGTCCGGCGCACCCACGATCACCTGGAGGGCGTGGACGCCGTCGTCCTGGAGCACCAGCGGCGCCCGCAGCGTCAGCTCCTCGACCCCGCCGATGTGTGCGGCGAGCTCCACCCACACCGTGCCGGGCAGGAGGACGGTGTCCGCGATGGCGTGGTCGGCGAGCCATGGGTGGTCGGCGCGGGAGATCCGTCCGGCCAGCACGTGACCGTCGCCGTTGGCCAGGGCCATGGCGACACCGAGCAGTGGGTGTCCGGCCGAGGCCGTCCTGGGGGCGGGCTGGTCGATCCAGAATCTGTTGCGCTGGAAGGGATAGGTCGGCAGCGGTACCCGCCGCGCGCCGGTGCCCGCGAACACCGCAGGCCAGTCGGCGGGAAGGCCCTGGACGTAGGCCTCGGCTAGCGAGGTGAGCGCGCGGGTGAGGGTGCCGTCGCCACGGCGAAGGGTGCCGACCACGGCGGCATCCACCCCGGCCTCGTCGATCAGCCCCTGCAGTCCCATGGACAGCACGGGGTGCGCGCCGCATTCCACGAAGGACCGATAGCCATCAGCCACCAACGACGACACCGCACCCACAAAATCCACCGGCCGCCGCACATTCTCAAACCAATACCGCGCCCCTAGCTCAGCCCCGTCCATCAGCCCACCGGTCACAGTCGAGTAGAACGACACCTCACCAACCGACGGCGACAACCAACCCAACCCCGCCACCAGATCCTCTTCGATCACATCCACCTGCACCGAATGCGAGGCGTACTCGATCGGAATCCGCCGCGCCCGAACACCCTCCACCTCACACCACGCCAGCAACTCCTCCACCGCGCCCACATCACCCGACACCGAGGTCGACACCGGCCCATTCCCCGCCGCAACCCCCAACCGCCCACGCCACCGCTCCAGCACACTCTCCGCATCCGCCGCCGAGCACGCGAGCGACACCATCCCGCCACGTCCAGCCAACGACCCCAACAACCCCGCACGCACCGCCACCAAACGAGCAGCATCCTCCACCGACAACACACCCGCCACACACGCCGCCGCGATCTCCCCCTGCGAATGCCCCACCACAGCAGACGGCACCACACCCCACGACCGCCACAACCCCGCCAACGACACCATCACCGTAAACAAAACCGGCTGAACAACCTCATCACAATCCAAACCCCGCGCACCCGCACGACCCCACAACACATCCCACAACGAAAAACCCACAAACGGCTCAAAAGCCGCCACACACTCAGCGACCTTCGCCGCAAACACCGGCGACGACCCCAACAACGACACCGCCATCCCACACCACTGCTGCCCCTGACCCGGAAACACGAACACCGGTCCGGGACCGTCCGAGGCGGGCACAGTGCCCTCAACGAGGTTCACCGCGGAGGAACTCTCGACCAGGGCCGTGAGCCCGGCGTGCAGCTCGGCCTGGTCCGAGCCCACAACCACCGCACGATGCCGCAGCGCGGCCCGGCCGGTTGCGAGGGACAACCCGACGTCCGCGGCGGACTCGTCGATGGACAACAGCCGGCGGGCCTGCGCGCGCAGTGCGGTCGCGGACTTCGCGGACAGCACCCAGGGCACCGCGGGCAGCGCCGTCCCGGGCGCATCGGGCTCGTCCGGCGTGGGCGCTTCCTCGAGCACCGCGTGCGCATTGGTGCCACTCAGGCTGAACGACGACACACCGGCCCGGCGGGGTGCGTCCGTCGCCGGCCACGGGGTCGTCCCGGTCACCAGCCGGACTTCCCCCGCGGACCAGTCCACGTGCGGCGTCGGCTCGTCGACCCCGATACTCGGCGGCAGCACACCGTGCCGCATCGCGAGCACCATCTTGATCACCCCGGCGATGCCGGCCGCGGCCTGGGTGTGGCCGATGTTCGACTTGACCGACCCGAGGTACAACGGCCGCGCCCGTCGCTGCCCGTAGGTGGCGATCAACGCCTGCGCCTCGATCGGATCGCCCAGCGGCGTCCCGGTTCCGTGTGCCTCCACGGCATCGACCTGGTCCGCGGTCAGTCCGGCCGCGTCGAGTGCCCGTGCGATCACCTGACGTTGCGCGGCACCGTTCGGCGCGAGCAGCCCGTTCGACGTCCCGTCCTGGTTCACCGCGCTGCCCCGGATCACCGCGAGCACGTCGCGCCCGTCCCGCAGGGCGTCCGAAAGCCGTTGCAGTACAAGCATACCCGCGCCGTCGGCGAACGCGGTCCCGTCCGCCGCGGCGGCGAACGGCTTGCACCGGCCGTCCGCCGCGAGGCCGCCCTGCCGGTTGAACTCCACGAGCAGTGTGGGCGTCGACATCACCGCGACCCCGCCGGCCAGCGCCAGCGACACGTCGCCACGACGCAGAGCCTGACACGCGTCGTGCACGGCGACCAGCCCGGAGGAACAGGCCGTGTCGATGGTGACCGCGGGCCCGGTCAGGCCGAGCGTGTAGGCGATCCGGCCGGACGCGATCGCGTTCGTGTTGCCGCTGACCAGGAACCCGCCGAAGTTGTCTGACTGTCCGGCGGCGGTCAGTGGCATCGCGTAGTCGCCGGACATCATCCCGATATAGGTGCCCGTCGCGCTGCCACGCACCGAATCCGGCGCTATCGAGGCATGTTCGAGCGCCTCCCACACGATCTCCAGCAGCAACCGGTGCTGTGGATCCATCGCGACAGCCTCGCGCGGGGAGATCTCGAAGAAGTCGGCGTCGAAGGAGGTGGCGTCGGTGAGGAACCCGCCTTGTCGTGGCAGCGGACGGCCGTTCTCCTGTCCCTCCGCGCCGTCGTCGATCCGCCACCCTCGGTCGGTGGGGAGCCCGGAGATGCCGCTACCGCCCCGGGACACCAGCCGCCACAGGTCATCCGGATTCCGCACGTCGCCCGGAAACCGGCACGACATGCCGACGATGGCGATCGGCTCGTCACCGTCCGCGAGCTGTTCCCGCGCCGCGAGCAGCTCGGCCGTCACCCGCTTGAGATAGCCGCGGAGCCGTTCCTCGGTCTCAGCGCCCACCTGGCATCCCCGTCCTTCACTCACACACGACAGTTCCCCGCCCCGCGAATCGTCGGTGTTCTGCCCCGGCCCCGTCCATGTGGAAACGGCGGCGAAACCCGGTCCACCTTCACCTCTGCCGCCGGTTCCACATGGACGCCCACCGGACCGCGGGCAGATCATCGGGTGCGCGTAAGCAGAGAGTGAACGAAACTCGACGGAGGTCGACAGTGGTTTTCCAGCCAACCGTGGTGATCTGCCCGCCCGCTTCGGGCCTGGCATACCGAGCGTGCCGCCGATCGGCCCATCCACACTGGACGCGGACGTCTACCGGGACCCGCAGCGGTATGAGCTGGAACGTATCCGCGTGCTCAACCGCAGCTGGCAGATCATCTGCCGGTCGAGCCAGATCGCGAACCCCGGCGACTTCCACGCGTGGTCGGGCAACGGCGAGAACATCGTCATAACAAGGCGCCAGGACGGCGGCCTGGCCGGTTTCCACAATGTCTGCCAGCACCGGGGCGCCCGGATCGTGCCCGAGAGCGGCACCGGCGCCAGGCGTTTCACTTGCCGCTGGCACAACTGGGCCTATGACATCGAGGGCCGGGTCACCGGAGTCCCGGACCGTCCGGACTTCGACCGCGAGACCCTCAACGGCCTGCGCTCGCCCGCGGTGGAACTGGACGAGTGGGGTGGCTGAGCCGCCCAGCGCCTGGCTCGGCCAAAGCACCGCTCAGGCACGATCACCACAGAGTGAGAACCACCTCTCGCAGTATGAGTTACGGGCTCCGGAACGCGAGTTACGCGCTCCGGCCACCAGACTTTGCCGGGCCCTGACGTATCACGTGGTGAAGGTGGCCTTCACGAGTCAGGCGGTTCCGGCGAGCTGGCGGGTGATGATCTCCACCACCGCGCGCCGGTTCGCCGTGTCATCGAGGTAGAAATGCCCACCGGGGAACATGTGCAGCCGGAACGTCGCCGTGGTGTGCGTCTCCCACGCCCGAACCTCGTCCTGGTCGGCCTTGTCGTCGTCCTCACCGAGCAGTCCGACGACCGGGCAGGTGAGCGGCGGACCCGGCTCATGCCGGTACGTCTCCACCGCGGTGTAGTCCCCGCGCAGAGCGGGAAGGATCATCCGTACCACGTCGGGATCGTCGAGCAACCGGTTGTCGGTACCGCTCAACGCCTTCAGCTCCGCGACGACCCCCGCGTCGTCGCGCTGGTGCACGACCTCCCCGGCACGACTGCGTGACGGCGCCCGCCGGCCGGACACGAACAGCGCCACCGGGGCCGTGCCACGCCTGGCCGCCATTCTCGTCGCGACCTCGAACGCCACCATCGCCCCCATGCTGTGCCCGAAGAACGCGACCGGCTCGTCCAGGATCGGCTCCAGCGCGGTGTACGCGCCCTCTGCCAGGTCGGGGATCGTCGTCAGCATCGGGTGGTGCAACCGGTCCTGCCGCCCGGGGTACTGCAACGACAGCACCCGCAGCTCCGACCGCAGCAGGTCCGACAGCGGCGTGAAGTAGCTCGCGGAGCCGCCCGCGTGCGGGAAGCACACCAGATTCCCCCGCGCACCGGAATCCTGGTGGAACTGCCGGACCCAGATCTCGTCCAGCGTGGACGTCGTCATGACGGAATTCCTCTCGTCGAGATCAACATCCGCGTCTGCGCCAGTGGGCTGTCGACGAACGCGGCAAGGCCTTCCAGCAGGCGGTCGACGTCGTCGTCGTTGGTGTAAGGGGCTAGCCCGATCCGCAGGCCACCGCGGCGGTCCAGCCCCAGCCGGGCCGCGGCGTCGACGGCGTAGAAGCACCCAGCCTCCGTGTCGACGTCGCGGACTGACAGGAACCTGGCCGCGTCAAGGGGGTCGCGCCCGTCGATCGTCAGCAGCAATGTCGGCGTCCGGTCCGCCGCTCTCGACCACACGGTCACCCCGGGCAGCCCGGCGAGCCCCTCCTCTATCCGCCTCCGCAGCGCGTCCTCGTGTGCCGCGACGGCGCCCATCGCGGACACCAGCCGTTGCCTGCGGGTGCCGCCCTGGCCCAGCGAGGCGAGGAAGTCGACCGTGGCGCGAACTCCGGCCAGCGCCTCATACGGCAGGATGCCCAACTCGAAGCGTTCCGGTACCACATTCGTCGCCGCGACCAGCTTGTCGGGCCCCAGATAGTGCAGCAGCCCCGGCCGCGCGGCCAGCACCCCGAGATGCGGCCCGAGGAACTTGTACGCCGAACACGCCACGAAGTCCGCGCCCAACCGGTCGAAGTCGACGCTCGCGTGCGCGCTGTAGTGGGCGGCGTCCACATAGCACAGCGCACCCGCCTCGTGCGCGAGCTTGCTGATCTCCGGCACCGGCGGCCGGGTGCCGATCAGGTTGGACGCCGCCGTCACCGCGACGACCCTGGTACGGTCCGATAGTACGGCGCGGATGTGGTCCACGGTCAGTTCACCGGTTGCCGGGTCGAAGTCGGCCCACCGGACGACCGCGCCCGCGCGCTCCGCGGCCAGCACCCACGGCCTGATGTTGGACTCGTGGTCGAGGCGGGTCACCACCACCTCGTCGCCGGGCATCCATGTCTTGGCGAGTGTTCGGGAGAACTCGTACGCGAGATGTGTCGCGTTGCGCCCGAACACCACGCCGGCCGGATATGCGCCAAGGAAGTCGGCGAGCGCCTGCCTCGCCTGTACGACGATCTCCTCAGCGTTGCGCCCACCCGCGGTGTTCTCGCCCCGGTTGGCGGTCGGGTTCGCGAGAGCTTCGGCGATCGCATCGATGACTGGCCGGGGCACCTGCGGCCCGCCCGGCGCGTCGAAATGGGCGTTTCCCGCTGCGAGTGCAGGGAACTGCGCCCGCAGGGTCTCGACGTCGTAGGTCACGTGCACTCCAGGGGTCGATCGGATCCGCACATGGTGGAAGGATCACGGCTCCTTCGCCGCCGCACCAGGCGGAAACGATGGTGGAATCCCGGTCGGATCGCCGTCCACCAGGCGGTCGAGCACGGTGACGATGGCCCCCGCACCGTCCTCACCGGCGATACGTTCGCTCAGCGCGGCGGCGGTGTCCCGATAGGACCGGTAGGACACCGCGGCCGTGATCGCGTCCGCCAGCCGTGTCGTGGAGAGTTTCCGGTAGGGCACCGGTGCGGGTCCCGCGCCGAGGCCCGCGATCCTGGCCGCCCAGAACGGCTGGGCGCCCAGGATCGGGACACCGACGCTGGGCACCCCGGCACGCAGGCCGGCGGCGGCGGTGCCCGCGCCCATGTGGTGCACCACCGCGGCCATCCGGGGGAACAGCCAGTCGTGTGGCGTCAACGTCTCCCGGATGGTGAACGTGTGTGCCGACCGGCCCGCGAGCCGCGCCCACCCGGCCTGGATCACGCCACGTACCCCCGCACGCGACAGCGCCTCCTCGACGATCCCGACGACGCGCCGGGACTCCGTGTCCGACATGGCCCGGCTGCCGAACCCGACGAACACCGGGGGCTCGCCCGCGTCCAGGAAGTCCGCGAGGTCGGCGGGTGGTGTCCACCCCGGGGACGTGATGGACGGCCACAGGTAGCCGGTGACGTCCAGCGCGGACGGCCAGTCCGACGGCCGGGGCAGCACGCTCGGGCTGTAGGCGTGGAGGATCGGCCAGTCGGCCATCCGCGCCGCGAGCGCGCGTCCGGACTGTGCCGGCAGTCCGAGCCTGCGGCGTAGCACCCGCACCGGGCCGCGCATCAGCCGTCCCCCCAGCGCGAGCACCAGCCTGCCCGTGAGCCGGTTACCCACGGCGCCGAGCGAACGCCCGGTACCGAGGTAGGACGGCGGGTGCGCCGCTGTCGGATGCATGGGCTCGAAGAACACACCTGCGCTGGGGATGCCGAGGCGGTCCGCGGCATGCACCCCGCAGATCGCGGACTGGCACAGGAGGATCAGATCGTCCGACGGCTCGGCGACGGCATAGATGTGCTCCCCCAGCGCGACGGTGCCCGAGGTGATCCTGCGCATGGCTCCCGCGGAGTTCGGCGCCTGGGTCCACTCCCCCTCGGCCGCCGGATCACCGGGAATCACCCGAACCTCCGCACCGGTCCGCCGGACGACGGCCGCGAACCGTTCGTACGTGGCGACAGCGACGGCGTGTCCGGCTTCCCGCAGCCGGGTGGCCAGGCCGGTGTAGGGGACGAGGTCGCCCATCGACCCCACGGCGACGATCAACACGTTCACAGCGGCAGGTCCTGGTGCGTGGCCGTCAGCTTCTCCAGCGCGGGCACGACGCCGGCGGGGTCCGGTTCGTTCGTCATCTCGGCGCGGAGCCGGTCCGCGCCATCGGCGAACCGCTCGTCGTCGAGCAGCCGGCGTAGTCCGTCCCGCAACGCGTCCGGGGTCAGTTCGTCCCGTGGTGTCACGATTCCGGCGCCGAGCTCCGCCGTGCGGCGAGCACGGTAGAAGTTGTCCCAGGTGGACGGCGAGATCAACTGTGGCACCCCGCAGGCGACGGCCGTGGACCAGGTGCCCGCTCCGCCGTGGTTGGCGATGGCGGAACAGGTTGGCAGCAGTGCCTGCAGTGGCACGAAGTCCACCGCGCGGACATTCGGCGGCAACGGCTCCGCCTGGGCCCGCTGCTCGGCGTTCAGGGTGGCGATCACCTCGACGTCCAGGTCACCGAGCGCGTCGAAGAGCCCGGCGAGCGAGCCGACGAGGTAGTCCGCGCCGTCCCTGGCGGTGAGCCCGACGGTCACGCACACCCGCGGGCGTCCGGGCGGCTCACGTAGCCAGCCGGGCACGACCGCGGCACCGTTGTAGGGGACGTACCGCATCGGCACCGTGTGCTCGCCGAGTGGCAGGCGGATACTCGCGGGCATCTGGTCGATCGTCCACTGCCCACGCACGGAGGTCTCATCGAACACCAGGCCGTACCGGTCGAGCACGGGTGACAGCCAGGCCGCCATCGGGTCCTCAGCCTCGGGGCGGTCGGCCAGGTGCGACAGGAACGCCGTTCGCTGGTCCCCGAACAGATCCGCCCCCCACAGCAGGCGTGCGTGGGCGGCGCCCGCCGCCTTGGCCGCGATACCGCCCGCGAACGTGAACGGTTCCCAGATCACCAGATCCGGCCGCCAGTACCGGGCGAACCGCACCAGGTCGTCGATCATCGTGTCGTCGTTGAGCCCGGCGAACAGCTCGGCGGGCAACACCGCGTGCAATGCGGAGGCGAACTCCCACGTGTGCACCTCGGGGCGTCCGGGGTCGAAGTCGACGGAGTGCCAGGACGCGCCGGACGCGCCGGTCTTCGCGGTCAGCGCGCCGCCGAGTGAGGTGTTGTCGCCGACCGGCACGGCGCTCAGCCCGGCCTGGGTGATGGTCACGGTGAGCGCGGGCTGGCTCGCCACCCGCACGTCGTGGCCCGCGGCCCGTAGCGCCCACGCCAGCGGCACGGAGCCGAGGAAGTGCGCGTCGAGCGCGAACGAGGTGAACAGGACTCGCACCGAGATCTCCTATCCGGTCAGCCGAGTGCGCCGTCGATGAGGGCGAACATCTCGTCGTCCGTTGTGGTCGCGAGCTTGTCCGCACCCGCCGTCCCGGCGGTGTGTCTGGTGACGAGTGCCCGCAACCGGGCAACGAGGGCCGCCCGGGTGCCGTCGTCCCCTTCGAGCAGGCCGAGTGCCTCGTCGAGCCGGTCGACGTGGGCGTGGAGCGCGTCGCCTGCGGGTTCGTCACCGGTGAGTTCCGCCCGCAGGTACTCGACGAGGTCGGCCGTGGTGGGGTGGTCGAACACCAGCGTCGCGGGCAGCCGCAGGCCGGTCGCCGCGCTCAGCCGGTTGCGTAGTTCCACCGCCAGGAGCGAGTCGAACCCGAGGTCCTTGAACGGACGCGCCGGATCGACGACGGCCCCTGGGGCGTAGCCGAGCACCACGGCCACCTCGGCACGGACCAGTTCGCCGACCGCCGCGTCCCGCCGTGCGGCGGGGAGTTGCGCCAGCGCAGGAGTCCCGTCGCCACGGGACGCGGTACGCCGCCGTCGCGGCGGTCCGGCGGGACCGAAGCGGGCGGCCAGCACGACCGCGTCGTCGCCGCCGATGGCCAGGTCGAACAGGGCGAGCCCCTGGTCGACGGACAGCGGAAGCATTCCGCTCCTGGCCATCCGGCGTTCCCAGCCGTCCGCCAGCTGGTCGGTCATGCCACCGGTGGCCCAGGGACCCCAGCCGATGGAGGTCACGGGCAGGCCGGTCCTTCGCCAGTGCGCGGCGAGCGCGTCCAGTGCGGCGTTGGCCGCGGCGTAGTTGGCCTGGCCCGGCGAGCCGAGGGTGCCCGCGGCGGAGGAGAACAACACGAACGCGTCGAGGTCGTGACCGGCGGTCGCTTCCCGTAACGCGACCGCGACATCCACCTTGGACCTCAGCACGGTCTCGACGCGCTCGGGTGTCATGGTTTCGACGAGCCCGTCGTCGAGGACGCCCGCGGCGTGCACGACGGCGGTGAGGCGCTCCACCCCGCCTAGGACTCCGCGCAGGGCAACGGGATCGGCCGCGTCACAGGCCGCGACGGTCACCTCGGCGCCCGCTTCGGTGAGTTCCGCGGTCAGGCCGGGGGCGGCCGCGCCTCCCCTGGACACCAGCAGCAGACGCCGCACGCCGTGTGCGGCGACGAGGTGCCGGGCCACGTGGCTGCCGAGCCCGCCGGTGCCGCCGACGACCAGGACGGTGCCGTCGGGGTCGATGGTTCGTGGCTGCCCGGTGGTCTTCGTCAGTCTCGGCATGTGCGGCACACCGCCTCGCATCGAGACGTGGGGTTCCCCGGTGGCCACCGCCGCCGCGACGTCCGGCGCACCGGTGTCGGCGTCGACGAGCACGAAACGGCCGGGGTGTTCCGCCTGTGCGGCCCGGACGAGGCCGTGCACCGCGGCGGCGGCGGGTTCCGACGCGGGGCGGGTGATGACGGCCAGCGTCCCGTCGCGCTCCTCGGCCAGCCAGTCACGCAGCCGGGTGAGCACGTCGTGGGTGGCCGTCCGGATGTCAGATGTGGACACCTCGACCGCGGTGACGGCCGCGGTGGTGTCCGGCGCCGGCAACGGCGTCCAGTCCGTCCGGTACAGCGCGCCGTCGCCGGCGAGTTGGTCCGGGGCGAACGGCCTGCAGACGAGCCGTCCGACGGAGGCGACCGGCGCGCCGTGCTCGTCCCAGAAGTCCAGCGCGCAGGAGTCGTCGCCGGTGCGGGTGATCCGGACCCGCAGAACGGTCGCGTGTGGGGCGTGGATGGCAACCTCGCCCCAGGAGAACGGCAGCACCGACCGTTGGTCCGCGCCGAGCAGTGCGGCGTGGAGCGCGGCGTCGAACAGCGCGGGGTGGAGACCGTAACCGTCGGTGGCGATGTCCGGCGGCAGTCCCACCTCGGCGAAGACCTGTTCGCCTGACCGCCACGCCCGCCGCAGACCGCGGAACGCGGGCCCGTAGTGGAACCCCGAGTCGGCGAGCCGGTCGTACAGATCCGAGACGTCCACTTCGGCCGACGTCGGTGGCCACTCGCTCAGCACGGCCGGGTCCGGTGTGCCGTCCGTGAGCAGACCCGACGCATGGCACGTCCACTCCTCGGCCGACTGGGAGTACACCTGCACGGGACGGCGCCCGGTCTCGTCCGGCGCGCCGACCGCGACCTGGGTCCGTAGCGTGTCCGGAGACACGGCCAGGGGCGTGTTGATCGTCAGTTCGTCGAGCACGCCGTAGCCGACCCGCGAACCCGCGTGCAACGCCATCTCGACGAACGCCGTTCCCGGCAGCAGGCACGTCTCCCCCAACTCGTGGTCAGCGAGCCATGAGGTGGCCGTGGACAGGACTCCGGTGCACACGAACCCATCCGTCGCGGGCAACGGCACCCCCGCACCCGCGAGCGGATGTTCCGGGCCGTGGTCGACCCGCGTGGGCACGTCAAGCCAGAAGGCACGGCGCTGGAACGCGTATGTGGGCAGGTCGACCCGGTTGCCCTCGGGGACCCAGCACGTGGCGTCCACGGGCAGGCCTTGCACGTACGCTTCCGCCGCCGCGATCGGGAAGCGGTCCCCGGCGTCGCGGCGAAGGGTGCCGACCACGGCGGCATCCACCCCGGCCTCGTCGATCAGCCCCTGCAGTCCCATGGACAGCACGGGGTGCGCGCCGCATTCCACGAAGGACCGATAGCCATCAGCCACCAACGACGACACCGCACCCACAAAATCCACCGGCCGCCGCACATTCTCAAACCAATACCGCGCCCCTAGCTCAGCCCCGTCCATCAGCCCACCGGTCACAGTCGAGTAGAACGACACCTCACCAACCGACGGCGACAACCAACCCAACCCCGCCACCAGATCCTCTTCGATCACATCCACCTGCACCGAATGCGAGGCGTACTCGATCGGAATCCGCCGCGCCCGAACACCCTCCACCTCACACCACGCCAGCAACTCCTCCACCGCGCCCACATCACCCGACACCGAGGTCGACACCGGCCCATTCACCGCCGCAACCCCCAACCGCCCACGCCACCGCTCCAGCACACTCTCCGCATCCGCCGCCGAGCACGCGAGCGACACCATCCCGCCACGTCCAGCCAACGACCCCAACAACCCCGCACGCACCGCCACCAAACGAGCAGCATCCTCCACCGACAACACACCCGCCACACACGCCGCCGCGATCTCCCCCTGCGAATGCCCCACCACAGCAGACGGCACCACACCCCACGACCGCCACAACCCCGCCAACGACACCATCACCGTAAACAAAACCGGCTGAACAACCTCATCACAATCCAAACCCCGCGCACCCGCACGACCCCACAACACATCCCACAACGAAAAACCCACAAACGGCTCAAAAGCCGCCACACACTCAGCGACCTTCGCCGCAAACACCGGCGACGACCCCAACAACGACACCGCCATCCCACACCACTGCTGCCCCTGACCCGGAAACACGAAAACGACACCGCCCTCGCGTGTCCGGCCCCGCACCACGTCACGCGATGGCCGGTCCTCTGCGAGCGCCGTGAGCCCGGCCAGCAACTGGTCCCGAGACTCGCCCAGCACTACGGCCCGGTGCTCCAACGCGGAACGCGTGGTGGCGAGCGACCACCCGACGTCGACGGCCGCGACATCCGATCCCGACAAGAAGCGCGTGAGTCGAGCGGCCTGCGCCCGCAACGCGGTCCCGTCCTGCGCCGAGATCGGCCAGGCCACCAGCGTCCCCGGCTCGTCGGGACTCCCGGCCACAGGTTCGTCCTCGGTGGCCTGCTCGATGATCACGTGCGCATTGGTGCCACTGATGCCGAACGACGACACCCCCGCGCGCCTCGGCCTGTTCACCTCCGGCCACGGCTTCTCCGACGTGAGCAACGCGATGCCGCCGGACGACCAGTCCACTCGGGACGTTGACGGCTCGGCGTGCAGTGTCCTCGGCAGCACCCCGCGCCGGATGGCCTCGACCGTCTTCACCACGCCCGCGACTCCCGCCGCGGCCTGGGCGTGCCCGATGTTCGACTTGACCGAACCGAGATACAACGGCTGCGAACGCCCCTGACCGTACGTGGCGAGCAGCGCTTGGGCCTCGATCGGGTCACCCAGCGGCGTCCCGGTTCCGTGTGCCTCCACGAGGTCCACATCGGATGGTCCGAGTCCCGCATCAGCGAGTGCTGCCCGGATCAGCCGCTGCTGTGCGGGTCCGTTGGGTGCGGTCAGCCCGTTCGACGCGCCGTCGGAGTTGACCGCGGTCCCTCTGATCACAGCGAGCACCCGGTGCCCGGCCCGCACCGCGTCGGACAACCGGGCGAGCAGGACGAGCCCGATGCCCTCACCACCGGTGGTGCCGTCGGCGCCCTCACCGAACGACCGGCACCGCGCACCCGGCGACAGGGCCCGCTGCCTGCTGTACTCGACGAAGAACCCGGGTGTCGACATGACCGTGACCCCGCCGGCGAGCGCGAGGGTGCACTCGCCACGGCGCAGTGCCTGCACCGCGAGGTGAATCGCCACCAGCGACGACGAGCAGGCGGTGTCGAGGCTGACCGCAGGCCCTTCGAAACCGAAGGTGTAGGCCACCCGGCCGGACGCGAGGCTGGCAGCACTCCCGTTGCCGATGTGCCCCTCGACCTCTCTAGGCACCGGCAGCGCCCGCATGGCGTAGTCGTTGTACATGATCCCGGTGAACACGCCGGTCCGGCTGCCCCGCAACGAGACCGGGTCGATGCCCGCCCGTTCTAAGGTCTCCCACGAGGTCTCCAGCAGCAGCCGTTGCTGGGGGTCGAGCGTGACGGCCTCCCTCGGCGAGATGCCGAAGAACTCCGGGTCGAACAGCGTGGCGTCGCGGAGGAACCCGCCTTCGCGGGCATAGCTGTGCCCGTGGCTGTCCGGGTCGTCGTCGAACAGGTTCGCGAGGTCCCAGCCCCGGTCGTCCGGGAACGGACCGATGGCGTCGGTACCGTCGACGACGAGGCGCCACAGCTCCTCTGAGCTGGTGACGCCACCCGGGTACCGGCAGTTCATGCCGATGATCGCGATGGGTTCCCGGCCGGCGGCGACCTGCTGCCGCAGCCGTTCGGTCTCCTTCAGCGACGTTCGCAGCGCCTCCAGAAGCCTGGTGTCCTGCTCCGTCACGCCTCTCCCCCTCCGTGCGCCATGGCGATGAGCGACTCCGCGTCCATGCCGTCGATGTGTCCGTTCGCGCCTGCCGGTGCTCGTCCCGCGAGAACGAGCAACCGGTCGAGCAGACCGTTGTCACGCAGCAGTTCCAGTGGTATGGCCGCGATCGCGGCCCGCACGTCGTCGCCCGTCTGTTCCTCGGGCGCCAGCACCTCAAGCAGGTGACCAGCCACCGCGCGGGGGGTCGGATGGTCGAACACCAGGCTGGCGGGCAGCGTCAGCCCGGTCGCCGCGCTGAGCCGGTTCCGCAGCTCGACCGCCGTGAGTGAGTCGAACCCGAGCTCCCGGAACTCCCGCCCGGCCTTCACCAGGTCGTCCGCGCGGTGCCCCAGGACCGCCGCGGTCTCCGCGAGCACGGCCGCGACCGCGACCTGTTCGCGTTGTGCCACGGGCACCCGGTCGAGCCTGCGCCGGAGATCCTGGGTGTGCGCACGGGCCTGCCGGCTCGACACGGGCACGAGAGAGCGCAGCGGTGCGGGCAGCTCACCGCGTTCCGCGCGGCGCCGCAGCACCCCGATGTCCCACCGAGCGGCCACCACGACCGGTTCGGCGAGGCCGACGGCGGCGTCGAGCAGTGCCGTGCCCCGTGCCGCGTCGAGCGGGATCATCCCGGCCCCGGCCATACGGTCACGGTCCTGGTCGGTGAGGCCGTCGGTGAGTTCGCTCGTCTCCTCCCACATGCCCCACACCACCGAAGTCGCGGGCAGTCCGTGGGCCCGGCGGTAGGTGGCCAGTGCGTCGAGGAAGGCGTTGGCCGCCGCGTAGTTGCCCTGTCCCGGCGTGCCGAGAACTCCGGCCGCGGAGGAGAACAACACGAACGCGTCGAGGTCTCCGGCCAGCTCGTGCAGGTGAATCGCACCGTCCACCTTGGACCGGAACACGGTGTCGATCCGCTCCGGCGTCATGGCGGACACCAGCCCGTCGTCGACCACACCCGCCGCGTGCACGACGGCTGTGACCGGGTGGGCCGCGAGTAGGTCCGCCACCGCCTGCCGGTCCGCGAGGTCGACGGCAACCACCGTCACGTCCGCGCCCAGCGCCGACAGTTCCGCCACGAGTTCGTCGGCGCCGCCTCGGCGGCTCGCCAGTACGAGCCGCCGGACGCCGTGCGCCTCGGCGAGATGCCTGGCGACCAGGCGCCCGAGTGTCCCGGTGCCGCCGGTGATCAGCACCGTGCCGTCCGGCCGCCACACTTCGGCCGGCGCGTCCGTGACCCGCTCCAGGCGGCGTGTGTACGCGGTGCCCGCACGCACGGTCAGTTGGGGTTCGTCGTGTCCGGCGGCGAGGACCGCGCTGTCCGGCTCGCCCGCGATGAGCTGGAACCGGCCGGGGTGTTCGGCCTGTGCGGAACGCACGAGCCCGGCGGCCGCGGCGCCCGCGAGATCGTCGTCGGTGTCCCGGACGACGAACACCAGCCGGGACCGGTCGAACGTGGTGTCCGCCAGCCACGCCTGGATGAGACCCAGCACGTGGGCCGTCGCGCCTCGCACAGCGGCCCGGTCCGGCCCACCGTGGTGGTGCACTGCCACGAACACCAGCTCCGGGGCAGGGGTGCCGGCGGCGCTCAAGGCGGCCAGGTCCGGGTATCCGTCCGGTCCGCCGATCCACGCGTGTGGTCCGGCGGGTGTGTCCGCCGCGCCGAGTTCGACCCAGGCGGGCCGGTAGAGCGGTTCGGTCGTGCCACGGGCGACCGGCCGGACGAGCAGCTCCGCCACGGAGAGCACCGGTGAGCCGAAGACGTCGGTGGCCAGCAGGGCGAAGGTGTCCGAGCCGGTCGGCGTGATCCGCACCCGGAGCGCGGGCGCGGCGGCGGCGTGCTGCACGACGCCCGACCAGCTGAACGGCAACCGTGCCGAGTCCTGGTCGCCGAGCAGCGCGGCCGGATGCAGTGCAGAGTCGAGCAGCGCCGGGAACGGCAGCGGGCCGTCGGCCGCGCCGATCTCGGCGAACATCTCGTTGCCCCGCCGCCACACGGCACGCACGCCGCGGAACGTGGGCCCGTACTCGATGCCGGTGGCGGCGAACGCCGGGTAGAGGTCGTCGGCGTCGACCGGTTCGCTGCCGGGTGGCGGCCATGCCGCGAGGTCGTCCGGGTCGGCCTCGGGTCCCGGTGCGAGGACGCCGGTGGCGTGCAGTGCCCAGTCGTCGTCGTGACGTGCGTGGATGGTGACGGTCCGGCGGCCATCGCCGTCCTCGGTGCCCGCGGTGACCTGTACCCGCACGCCGTCGGTCAGCGTGAGCGGTGCGACGACTGTGAGTTCTTCCACGACAGGGCAGCCGGTTACCTCGCCCGCATGGCTGGCCCAGGTGACCCACGCCGTGGCAGGCACGATGACCGCGCCGTGCACGACGTGGTCGGCGAGCCACGGGTGCTGGCGGGTGGACAGCGTGGCGGTGAACACATGCCCGCCGGACGCGGCCAAAGGCACGGCGGCCCCGAGCATCGGGTGATCGGCCGCGTCGAGCCCCGCGGACGCGACATCGGCGTCCGCCTGCGGTGTGAGCCAGAAACGTCGATGTTGGAAGGCGTAGGTGGGTAGGTCCACCCGGTGGCCGGTGCCATCGAGAAGCCGCCGCCAGTCCACTGCCACCCCCGCGACGTGTGCTTCGGCCACCGAGGTCAGGAACCGCCGCGGGCTGCCATCGCCACGCCGCAACGACCCGACCGAAACCGCGTCGATCCCCGGCGTCACCACCGGATGCGCACTACACTCCACGAACACGTGATCAGCCAACTCCAGCACGGCGTCGGCGAACCGGACCGGTTGGCGCAGGTTCTGGTACCAGTACTCGGCCGTCAACGCCGACCCGTCGATGAACTCACCGGTCACCGTGGAGAACATCGGCACCGACAACTCACCCGGCACAACCTCACCCAGCACGGCACGCAGTTCGTCCTCGATGGACTCCACCTGAGCCGAGTGGGACGCGTAATCGATCAACACCCGACGAGCACCCGGCCAATACGCGAGAACCTCGTCCAGATCGCCAAGATCCCCCGACACAACAGTGGATCCCGGCCCGGTCACCGCTCCAACGGAGAGCCCGTCCCAACGGTGCAGTTCGGCCTCGACCTCAGCCAACGACGCCGGAACCGACACCATCCCACCGCGTCCCGACAACCTCCGGCCAATCACCTGACTACGCAACACCGCGACCCGCATCGCCACATCAAGCGGCAACGCCCCGCCAACACACGCGGCGGCCAACTCACCCTGCGAATGCCCCACCACAACAGCGGGTTCAACCCCATACGAACGCCACAACGCCGCCAACGACACCATCACCGCGAGCAACGCGGGCTGCACGACCTCAACCCGCTCAAGGGCCTCCTTGTCCGACAGCACCTCGGACAACGACCAGTCCACGTACTCCCGCAACACCGCGTCACACTCGGTCATCACCTGGGCGAACACCGGCGACGAGCCCAACAGTTCCACCGCCATACCCGCCCACTGCGACCCCTGCCCGGGGAACACGAACACCGCACCGGCAGGATCACCGGAACCACACACCACAGCGGGGTGCGACGAACTCTCCGCCAGCGCCGTCAACCCGGCCAACACCTCCTCCCGGTCATCCGCCAGCACCACCGCCCGATCCTCAAGCACGGCCCGGCGGGTCAAGGACACCCCGACATCGGTCAACGACACGTCCGGCCGCGACACCAGGAACGAACGCAACCGCGCCGCCTGGCCGCCGACCGCACCACGGCCCGACAGAAGCAGTGGCACCGGCCCGTCCCACTCCCGCACCGGCCCAACCACGGCCGCAGGCGGCTCCTCCAAAACCACATGCGCATTCGTCCCACTCACCCCGAACGCCGACACACCAGCCCGCCGCGGCGCACCCGTCACCGGCCACGACACCCCCTCCGTCAACAACGACACCGAACCCGCCGACCAGTCCACATAGGAGCTTGGTTCGGTGATGTTCAACGTCCTCGGCGCGATGCCGTGCCGCATGGCTTCGATCATCTTGATCACGCCACCGACACCGGCGGCCGCTTGCGTGTGGCCGAGATTGGACTTCAACGCCCCCAGCAGGAGAGGCCGATCCCGATCCTGCCCGTAGGTCGCGAGCACGGCCTGCGCCTCGATGGGATCGCCGAGCTTCGTCCCGGTGCCATGCGCCTCCAGCACGTCCACATCCGACGGTGACAGGCCAGCGTCCGCCAGCGCGGCCCGGATCACCCGCTGCTGCGCCAACCCGTTGGGTGCGGTGAGCCCGTTCGACGCTCCGTCGGAGTTCATCGCGGAACCCTTCAGCACCGCGAGGACCTGGTGGCCGTTCGCGACGGCGTCGGAAAGCCGCTCCAGCACGACCATTCCGGCGCCCTCCGCCCACGCCGTACCGTCGGCGTCGTCACTGAATGACTTGCACCGGCCGTCCGCCGCCAGCCCGCGTTGCCTGCTGTACTCGACGAACACGGCCGGGCTGGACATCACCGTGACGCCACCGGCGAGTGCGAGTGAGCACTCCCCCGAACGCAACGACCGGGCGGCGAGGTGCATGGCGACGAGCGACGACGAACATGCCGTGTCCACCGTCATCACGGGTCCCTCCAGCCCGAGCGCGTAGGCGACCCGGCCGGAGGCGACGCTTCCGGTGATCCCGTTGCCCAGGTACCCCTCGACCTCCTTGGCCGCGCGCCGCACCCACATGCCGTAGTCACCGGACATGACGCCCGCGTACACGCCGGTCCGGCTGCCCCGCAACGAGGCCGGGTCCAACCCGGCCTGCTCGACGGCCTCCCACGCGACCTCCAGCAGCAGCCGCTGCTGCGGGTCCATGGCCAGGGCCTCGCGTGGTGAGATGTCGAAGAACGCCGCGTCGAAGTCGGTGGCCCCGGACAGGAACCCGGCCCGGCGGACGTAGCTGTGGCCGTGGCTGTCCGGGTCGTCGTCGAACAGGTCCGTGAGGTCCCACGCCCGGTCCGTCGGGAACTCGGTGATGCCGTCCCGTCCCTCGTACACCAGCCGCCACAGGTCCGAGGGGCTTGTGACACCGCCGGGGTAGCGGCAGCTCATGCCGACGATCGCGATTGGGTCGTCGCTCTCCGCCCGCGTTTCGTCGGCGTCGTCCGGCGCGGTCGATCCGGCCAGTACGGTGGCGAGGTACTCGGCGAGTGCCTCCGGGGTGGGGTGGTCGAACACGACGGTAGCGGGCAGCGTCATGCCCAGCTCCGCACTCAGCCGGTTACGCAACTCGACCGCGGTCAGTGAGTCGAAGCCGAGTTGGTCGAACGGTTTGCTCGCTTTCACGGCGGTCGCCCCGTCGTGCCGGAGCACCTCGGCGATCAGGCCCCGCACCACCCGCAGCAGCTCCTGGGCGGACGACGTGGCCGCGCCGCTCTCCGGCGCTGCCGCCACCCGGCGGACCGGCGGGCTGGTGAACTCACGCAGAAGCGGGTGCGTGCTCCGGGCCGTTAGGTCGACCCGGGCGCCGACGTAGTCGGGCTCGCCGCCCGCCACGGCCGCGTCGAACATCGTCAACCCGTCCGCTGTGGACAGGGGGGTGAGGCCGGAGGCGGCCAGCCTGGCGCGGTCGGTCGCGGTGAGCCGCTCGGTCATCCCGCTGTCCTGTGCCCAGAGACCCCATGCGATCGAGGTCGCCACCAGCCCGTCCGCGTGCCTGCGCCGCGCGAGCGCGTCGAGTGCTGCGTTGGCCGCGGCGTAGGACGCCTGCCCGGCCGCGCCGAAGACTCCCGCGGCGGAGGAGAACAACACGAACGCCGTCAGTTGCCGGTCGCGGGTCAGCTCGTCGAGATGTCGTGCAGCAACGACCTTTGGCCCCTGCACGGCGGCGAGCCGATCGGGCGAGAGCGAAGTGATCATTCCGTCGTCGGTCACTCCCGCGGTGTGGACGACGGCGGTGACCGGATGGTCGGCCAGCAGCCGGGCCAAGGCGTCGCGGTCCGTCACGTCGCAGGCCACGACCGTCACCTCGGCGGGCAACTCGTCAGCCAGTTCCCCCATGCCCGGCGCGTCGAGTCCGCGCCGCCCGGCCAGTACGATCCTGCCCACGCCATGGGTGGTGACGAGGTGCCGGGCCACCAGCCGGCCGAGCGTCCCGGTGCCGCCGGTGATCAGTACACAGTCATCCGGCGACCAGACCGCGCCACTCGCCGAGACCCGCCGTAGGCGGGGTACGTGCGCTCGCCCGTCACGGACCACGACCTCGGGCTCGCCCAACGCGACGACACCTGGCAGCAGTCCGTCGGCCCAGCCGTCGACGAGGACGAACCTGCCGGGGTGCTCCGCCTGCGCGGACCGGACCAGCCCGGCGGCGGCCGCGGCGACCGGATCACGTTCGGCGTCCTCCGTCACCACAACCAGTTGCCCCGGCCGCTCTTCCGCGAGCCACGCCTGCACGGTCCCGAGCACACCTTCCACATCGGATGTCACGGTGACGTCGGGCTCGGCCGCGACGGGTAGTTCCACCTGGACGTAGTCGAGGCGCAGCAACGTGGTGGCCCCCGCCCGCTTCGGCGCCGGCCGCATGACCACCGAGCCTGCGGCGAGCACCGGCTGGTCACTGGCGTCGGTGACCAGCACCGAGTAGGTGCCGTCGGCCGCCGGGGACAGCCGTGCCCGGATGGCCGTGGCACCGCTGGCGTGCACGGACACCCGCCGCCACGCGAACGGCAGCCTGGCCTCGCCCGCGAGCGTGAGCACCGCGGGCTGCAACACCGTGTCCAGCAGGGCTGGATGCAGGACGAACCCGTCTGCGGACACCCCGCCGGGAAGTGCGGCCTCGGCGAACCATTCCTCGCCGCGGCGCCAGGCCGCGTGCAGGCCGTCGAAGGCGTGGCCGTATTCGTAGCCCAGGTCGGCGAGCACGGCATGAACGTCGTCGAGCGCCACCGGCGTCGAGTCCGGCGGCGGCCAGGGCATCGATTCGGCCGCGCCGCTCTCCTCGCTGAGTGTGCCGGTCGCGTGCCGGGTCCAGTCCGGTTCACCCGCGGCGCGGGAATAGACGGCGACCGGGCGGCGGCCGGACTCGTCCCGCGCGCCGACGACGGTCTGCAGTTCTACCGTGCCGGAGTCGTTGAACACCAAGGGGTTCTCGAGCGTCAGCTCGTCGACGAGTGCGCACCCGGACTCGTCGGCCGCACGCAGCGCCAGTTCGACATACGCGGTGCCGGGCAACAGGACCGAGCCGAGCACCCGGTGGTCGGCGATCCACTGCCGGTCCCGAGTCGACGCCCGGCCGGTGAGCACGACGCCGCCGGTGTCGGCGAGCCTGGTCACGTCGGTCACGAGTGACTGGTCGCGCACAGTCCCCTCGAGCCAGTAACGCTGATGTTGGAAGGCGTAAGTGGGCAGGTCCACCCGGTTGCCGGTGCCGTCGAGAAGCCGCCGCCAGTCCACGGTCGCCCCCGCGACGTGTGCTTCGGCCACCGAGGTGAGGAACCGCCGCGGGCTGCCGTCGCCACGCCGCAACGACCCGACCGAGGTCGCGTCGATCCCCGGCGTCACCACGGGATGCGCGCTGCACTCGACGAACAGATGGTCATCCAGTGCGTCGACCGCATCAGCGAACCGCACGGACTGCCGCAGGTTCTGGTACCAGTACTCGGCCGTCAACGCCGACCCGTCGATGAACTCACCGGTCACCGTGGAGAACATCGGCACCGACAACTCACCCGGCACAACCTCACCCAGCACGGCACGCAGTTCGTCCTCGATGGACTCGACCTGAGCCGAGTGGGACGCGTAGTCGATCAACACCCGACGAGCACCCGGCCAACGTGCGAGAACCTCGTCCAGGTCGGCCAGGTCCCCGGAAACGACGGTGGACTCCGGCCCGGTCACCGCGCCGACCGACACCCCGCGCCAACGTGACAGCTCAGCCTCGACCTCGGCCAACGGCGCCGGAACCGACACCATCCCACCGCGCCCCGACAACCTCCGGCCAATCACCCGACTACGCAACACCGCAATCCGCATCGCCACCTCGATCGACAGCGCCCCACCAACACACGCCGCCGCCAACTCACCCTGCGAATGCCCCACCACGGCCGCCGGTTCGACCCCATACGACCGCCACAACGCCGCCAACGACACCATCACCGCCAACAACGCAGGCTGCACAACCTCAACCCGCCCAAGGGCCTCCTTGTCCGACAACACCTCAGACAACGACCAGTCCACATACCCCCGCAACACCGCATCACACTCAGCCATCACCCCGGCAAACACCGGCGACGACCCCAACAACTCCACCGCCATACCCGCCCACTGCGACCCCTGCCCAGGAAACACGAACACCACACCCACTGGATCGCCAGAACCACACACCACAGCCGAATGCGACGAACCCCCCACCAACGCCGCCAACCCGGCCAACACCTCCTCCCGGTCATCCGCCACCACCACCGCCCGATCCTCCAACACGGCCCGATGAGTCAGCGACACCGCGACATCGGCAACCGTCACCGCGGGATCGGCGACCATGAACGAACGCAACCGCGCCGCCTGCTCACGCACAGCCTCCGTGCCACGACCCGACAGAAGCAGCGGCACCGGCCCGTCCCACTCCCGCACCGGACCGACCACCGCCGCAGGCGGCTCCTCCAAAACCACATGCGCATTCGTCCCACTCACCCCGAACGCCGACACACCAGCCCGCCGCGGCGCACCCGTCACCGGCCACACCACCCCCTCAGTCAACAACGACACCGAACCCGCCGACCAGTCGACGTGCGGGGTCGGGGTCTCGACGTGCAACGTCTTCGGCAGCACTCCGTGGCGGATCGACTCGACCGCCTTGATGATCCCGCCGACACCGGAGGCCGACTGCGAGTGACCGATGTTGGACTTCAACGAGCCCAGCCACAACGGCTGATCCCGGTCCTGCCCATAGGTTTCGAGCACGGCCTGCGCCTCGATCGGGTCGCCGAGGGCGGTACCGCTGCCGTGCGCCTCCACGAAGTCCACATCGGACGGTGAAAGGCCGGCGTCCGCCAGCGCGGCCCGGATCACCCGCTGCTGCGCCGGCCCGTTCGGCGCGGTGAGCCCGTTCGACGCTCCGTCGGAGTTCACCGCCGAGCCACGCACGACGGCCAGGATGGGGTGCCCGTTGCGGCGCGCGTCGGACAGCCGCTCCAGCACGAGCACACCGACGCCCTCCGCCCAGCCCGTGCCGTCGGCGGCCGTGTCGAACGATCGGCACCGGCCGTCGACGGCCAGCCCCCGCAGGCGGCTGAACTCCACGAAGATCCCGGGGTTCGCCAGGACCGCGACGCCACTGGCGAGCGCGAGCGAACATTCCCCCGCCCGCAACGACCGCATCGCCAGGTGCATGGCCACGAGCGACGACGAGCACGCCGTGTCCACGGTCAGCGCAGGCCCCTCCAGCCCCAGTTCGTAGGCGACCCGGCCCGAAAGCACCGCGTCCAGATTGCCGGTGGCGACGTGACCTTCCAGGTCGGCGGGCACGTCACCGAGTCGTGGGCCGTACTCCTGGCTGCTGGAGCCGACGAACACCCCCGTGCTGCTGCCACGCAACGCGGTCGGGTCGATGCCCGCGCGTTCCAGTGCCTCCCACGAGCTCTCCAGCAGGATCCGCTGCTTCGGGTCCATCACCAGCGCCTCGCGGGGCGAGATCCGGAAGAACGCGGCGTCGAAGCCGGCGACGTCGTCGAGGAAGCCACCGCGCCTGGTGTAGGTCGTGCCGGGGTGGTCGGGATCGGGGTGGTAGATCCCGTCGAGATCCCAGCCGCGGTCGGCCGGGAAGTCGCCGACCGCGTCGACCTCGTCGGTCACCACCCGCCACAGGTCCTCGGGTGACCGCACGCCGCCGGGGTAGCGACAGCTCATCCCGACGATGACGACCGGGTCGTCGTCCGCGACGGTACGGGTGGTCGCGACCTGCGCCGGTGCGGTGCCGCCGTGGATCCTGGTGTGCAGATGGGCGATCAGCGCGTCCGGCGTCGGGTGGTCGAACACGAGGCTCGACGGCAGGTTCAGGCCGGTCGCGGCGGACAGCCGGTTGCGCACGTCCACGGCGGTGAGCGAGTCGAAACCCAGTTCCTTGAAGGTGCGGTCGGTGACCCGGCGCGCGTCGGTGTGCCCGAGCACGGCGGCCACCGTGTCGAGTACCAGCTCGCGGATGGCCCGCCGGTCGGCGAGGCCCGTCGGTGCCGGCCCGCCGGGCACGGCCGTCAGCGCGCGCCGCACCTCGGGGATCTCCGACAGCAGCGGGCTGGGTCTGGTGGCGGTGAACAGTGGTGCGAAGCTGTGCCAGTCCACGTCCGCGACCGACAGGAACGTCTCGTCGTCGGCGAGTGCCTGGTAGCAGGCGGTCATCGCGTCCTCGGCGGCCATCGGGTTGAGCCCGAGGCGGGTGAACCGGGCGCTCACACCGGCGGGTGCGTGGTCGCTGCCCGCCCAGGCGCCCCAGGCCAGCGAGACGGCGTGCCGTCCGCCCGCTCGCCGGCGGGCGGCGATGGCGTCGAGTGCGGCGTTCGCGGCGGCGTAGGCGCCCTGCCCGGCGCCACCCCACACCCCGGCGTTCGACGAGATCAGGACGAACGCGTCGAGGTCGTGGTCGAACAGTTCGTCGAGGTGCGCGGCGCCGAGCGCCTTGCCAGCGAACACCTCGGTAACGTCTTCGGGCGTCAGGTCCGTCAGGTCCCGCCAGTGCGGCACGCCCGCCGCGTGCACGACGGTCCGGATGGGGTCTTCCGCCTCGATCCGGGTGACCAGGTCCGCGAGCGCGGCCCGGTCGGCGGCGTCACAGGCGACGAGCGTGACCCGGGTGCCGAGTTCGGTCAGTTCGGCGGCGAGTTCCCTCGCACCGGGCGCGTCGGGTCCCCTGCGCCCGGTCAGCACGAGGTGTTCGGCGCCGTCACGGGCGAACCGGCGCGCGACGACGGCGCCGACGTGGCCGGTGCCGCCGGTGATCAGGACCGTGCCCCGCGGCCGCCAGTTCCGTCCGCCGGCACGCCGGGCCCGCACGAGCCGCCTGGCGAGCACCCCGGTGCCGCGAATCGCCACCTGGTCCTCGCTGCCGTTCGCGAGCACCGCCGCCAGCATTCGGTAGGTGGTCTCGTCGGCGTCGCCGGGGAGATCCACCAGGCCGCCCCAGCGGTCGGGGTGTTCGAGTGCGGCGGTGACGCCAAGGCCCCAGACCGCGGCCTGGTCGGGCCGCGGCGCGTCCACCGCGACCGCTTCGCGAGTGACCGTCCACAGTGGTGCGTCGATCCCCGCCTGGATCAGGGCCAGCGTGGCGGCGAGTGGGTCCGGGTCGGTGAGTGCGACGAGGGACAGCACGCCCGCGAGGCCGTCCGTCGCGTCGGCCGGGGACGTCACCACGTGGGCGCCTGCGGTTGCCAGCGCGGCGGCGGCTGGTGTCTCGGCATCGCCCACGACGAGCCAGGTTCCACTCAACCTGGGTGCCACGGCCGACGGTACGGCCCGCCAGTCGATGGCGTACCGCCAGCCGTCCACCGTGGAGGCTTCGCCGGCCGGTTCGGGGGCGGCGAGCCAGAAGTGCTCACGCTGGAAGGCATACGTCGGCAGGTCCACCACCCGGCCCGCGATCCGCCAGTCGACGGGGACACCGGCCACATGCGCCTCGGCCAGGGACGTCAGGAACCGTTGCGGCCCGCCGTCATCCCGCCGCAACGACCCGACCGCGAACCCGTCGATCCCCGGCACCAGCACCGGATGCGGGGAGCACTCCACGAACACATGTCCGTCAAAGGTATCGACCGCCTCGTCGAACCGAACCGGCCGCCGCAGGTTCTCGTACCAGTACGTTGCCGAAAGCTCCGCACCCGCTACGAATCCGCCGGTCACGGTCGAGAACATCGGGATGCTCAACGCACCCGGCACGACCTCGCCGAGCAGGTCCAGCAACTCCTCCCGCACCGACTCCACCTGAACCGAATGCGACGCGTAGTCAACGGAAATCACCTTCCCGCCGGTGCGTTCCGCGACCTCGCGCACCGCGTCAGGATCACCGGACACCACCGTTGCCGCGGGGCCGTTCACCGCGGCGACCTCGACGTGGGGTCCCAGCAGGCCCCGCACCTCCGAGTCCGGCAGGGGAATCGATGCCATCCCGCCGCGGCCGGCCAGCGACCGCGCGATGATCCGACTCCGGGTCACCACGATCCGCGCGGCATCGGTCAGCGACAGCGCCCCCGCTACGCAGGCGGCTGCGATCTCGCCCTGCGAATGTCCCACCACGGCCGCCGGTTCGACCCCGTACGACCGCCACAACGCGGCGAGCGAAACCAGCACCGCCCACAACACCGGCTGAACGACCTCGACCCTGGCCAGCGCATCGGGATCGGCCGCCGCGTCCATCAGCGACCAGTCCACGTAGGACGACAACGCCTCGTCACACTCGGCCAGCCGCGACGCGAAAACCGGTGACGCCGCCGCCAGCTCCACCGCCATCCCGACCCATTGCGAACCCTGCCCGGGAAAAACCATGACCGGCCGCCGAGGAGCACTTCCGTTGCCCCGAACCAGGGTCTCGCCAACCAGCACGGCCCGGTACGGCAGCCGAGCACGCGTCGTCGCCAGCGAGAACCCGATGTCCCCGGCGAAAAGCTCCGGATGGGCCGCGACATACTCGGTCAGCCGTGCCACCTGAGCGTCCAGCGCCGAAGCGCTACCGGCACTCACCACCCACGGCACCACCGACGGCTCGTCCCGGCCGGCTACGGCGTCGACAGATTCGCCCTGCTCCACGACGACATGCGCGTTGGTGCCGCTCACCCCGAACGCGGATACGCCCGCCCGGCGCGGACGGCCCGTCTCGGGCCAGGCCACATGCTCGGTCGACAACTCGACCGCGCCCGAGGACCAGTCGACGTTCGGCGTCGGCTCGTCCACATGCAGAGTCCGGGGCACCTCGCCCTGCCGCATGGCCTCGACCATCTTGATGATCCCGCCGACACCGGCCGCCGCCTGTGTGTGCCCGACGTTCGACTTGAACGACCCCAGCAGCAGCGGCCGCTCCCGGTCCTGCCCGTAGGTGGCCAGCAACGCCTGCGCCTCGATGGGATCACCCAGCGTGGTCCCGGTCCCGTGGGCCTCCACCACGTCCACCTCGGATGGTGTCAACCCGGCGTCCGCCAGCGCGGCCCGGATCACCCGCTGCTGCGCCGGCCCGTTCGGCGAGGCGAGACCGTTCGACGCGCCATCGGAGTTCATCGCCGTGCCCCGCACGACGGCCAGTACCCGGTGCCCGTTGCGCCGCGCGTCCGACAGCCGTTCCAGTAACAGCATCCCGGCACCCTCGGCCCAGCCGGTGCCGTCGGCCGCACCCGCGAACGACTTGCACCGCCCATCCGGCGCCAGCCCACGTTGCCTGCTGAACTCCACGAACAGCATGGGCTCCGACATGACCGTGGCCCCACCGGCCAACGCGAGGGAACACTCACCACGACGCAGGGCTGCCGCCGCGAGGTGCACGGCGACCAGCGACGACGAGCACGCCGTGTCCACCGTCAGCGCCGGTCCCTCGAGGCCGAGCGCGTACGCGATCCGCCCCGACGCGACGCTGACCGCGAACCCGCTGGCGAGGTACCCCTCGTACTCCCCTGCCCCTTCGGGTGCGGTGAGCCGCGACATGCCGTAGCCACTGTTCATGACCCCGGCGAACACTCCGGTCCGGCTGCCTCGCACCGCGTCCGGGGCGATGCCCGCGCGCTCGAACGCCTCCCACGCGACCTCCAGCAGGACCCGCTGCTGCGGGTCCATGGCCGCGGCCTCCCGGGGTGAGATGCCGAAGAACTCCGCGTCGAACCGGGTCGCGTCGAGCAGGAACCCGCCCTCCCGCACGTAACTGCGGCCGGGCTTCTCGGGATCGTCGTCGAACAGGTTGGCCAGGTCCCAGCCTCGGTCTCCGGGAAAGCCGGTGATCGCGTCGCCACCACCCGCGACCAGCCGCCACAGGTCCTCCGGCGTGTCGACCCCGCCCGGGTAGCGGCAGCTCATGCCGACGATCACGATCGGGTCGTCGTCGCGGGCGGCGGACCCGGTGGTCACGGCGGCCGGTGCCACCGAGCCGGACAGTTTGGCGACCAGGTACTCGGCGACCGCCTGCGGGGTCGGGTGGTCGAAGACCAGCGTCGCCGGGAGCCGCAGGTCGAACCGGGATCCCACTCGGTTGCGCAGTTCGACGGCGGTGAGCGAGTCGAAACCCATGTCCTTGAACGCTGTCCTGGTGTCGACCGCATCGGCCGAGCCGTGTCCGAGAACGCTCGCGACGAGGTCACGCACGGCCCGCAGCACGACGTCCAGCCGTTCCTCGGCGGGCAGCTCCGCGACGGCCTCGTCGGCGACGACCGCACGAGGGACCGGCATCGGCACGGTTCCGCGCAGTGCGGCGGGGAGTTCGCCCGCCGACGCCAGTTCCCTTACGGCGGGCCGGTCGAGGCGGAGCGCAACGGGAGTGGCGGCACCGGTCCGCACGCAGGTGTCGAACAGCGCCAACGCGTCCTGGGTGGCCAGACTGCTGATGCCGAACCTGGTTTGCCTCGCCCGGTCGGTGCCGGTGCGGTGGCCGGTCATCGCGCTGTCCTCGGCCCACAGACCCCACGCGATCGAGGTCGCGGGCAGTCCGGCGGCACGCCGGGCCACGGCGATGGCGTCCAGTGCGGCGTTCGCCGCCGCGTAACTGCCCTGGCCCGGGGCGCCGAAGATCCCGGCAACCGAGGAGAAGAGCACGAACGCGGTCATCTCCCGGTCGCGGGTGAGCTCGTCGAGGTGCTGCGCGGCGAGGACCTTCGGCGCGCGCACGGCAGCGAGCCGGTCAGGGGTGAGTGCTTCGATCACACCGTCGTCGAGCACGGCGGCCGCGTGCACCACGGCGGTGACGGGGTGGTCGCGGAGTACGGCGGCGAGCGCGTCCCGGTCGGTCACGTCACACGCGAGCACCGTGGCGCCAGCCGGCACGTCACCCGTCGCGTCCGGACCGCGTCGGCTCACCAGCACCAGGTCGCGCACCCCGTGGACCTCGGCCAGGTGCCGGGCCACGGCGAGCCCGATCGTGCCGGTGCCGCCGGTGATCAGCACACAGTCGTCCGCTCGCCACGGCAACTCGTGCACTTCGGACTCGAGCTGGCGCAGCCGGGGCGCGGTGAGCGCACCGTCGTACACCCACACCTCGCGCTCCCCCGTCGAGAGCACCTCGGCCACCGGCACGGACGCCGGCGCATCGGTGTCCACGAGCACGATCCGGCCGGGATGCTCGGTGCTCGCTGACCGGCCGAGCCCGAGGATCGCGGCCTGCTCCGGGTCGGCGGCGGCGTTCCTGGTGACGACCACGAGCCGGGGCGACGTGTCGCGTTCGTCGGCCAGCCATTCCCGCAGCATCCGCAACGCGTCCTCGGCGGTGTCCGGGGTGACCACAACGGCGTCCGGGGCCGGTTCGGGCTCGGGCACGGTGAGTGGCTCGGGGCGCAGCAGGTAGGGTCGGTCGGCAGGGCCGCCCATCGGGCGCAGGACAAGGGAGTCGGCGGTGAGGACGGGACTGCCCGCGGTGTCGGAGGCGACGACGGACCAGCCGTCGCCGGCGGGTGCCAGGTGCACTCGCAGAGCGGTGGCTCCGGTGCGGTGCAACGCGACGTTCCGCCAGGAGAACGGCAACTCGACGGTCTCGCCGACGAGTGCGTGCAGGGCCGCGTCGAGGAGGGCGGGCTGGATGCCGTAGCCGTCGCTCGTGACCGCCGCGGGCAACGCGACCTCGGCGAAGACGTCCGCGCCACGTCGCCACACCCGGCGAAGGCCCTGGAACGCGGGCCCGTAGTGGTAGCCGAGGTCGTCGAGCCGCTGGTACGGGTCGCCGGCCTCGGTGGCGCCCGGGGGTGGCCACTCGGTCAGCACCTTGCCGGGTGGCATGCCGGCGGCGAGCACGCCCGAGGCGTGTGTGGTCCACTCGGTCTCGTCGAATGCGTACACGGTGAACCGGCGGCGGCCCGTTCCATCCGCGGCGCCGACGGACAACTGTAGCCGGGCGTTGCCACGCGCCACGAAGGTGAGCGGGGTGTGCAGTACCAGTTCCTCGACGAGACCACAGTCGAGGGCGCTGCCCGCGTGGAGCGCCAGCTCCAGAAACGCCGTGCCCGGCAACGTGATGACCTCACGCACGGAGTGGTCGGCGAGCCAGTCCTGGGTGGCCGGGCCGATCATGGCGGTGAACACGTGTCCGCCGGTGTCCGGGTGAGCGACCGACGCGCCGAGCAACGGGTGTTCCGGCGCGGACAACCCCAGTTCGGTGGCGTCCCCCTTCCGTGCCGGGCCGCCGAGCCAGAACCGCTGGTGCTGGAAGGCGTAGGTCGGCAGGTCCACCGGGCGGCCCTGGGCTCGCCAGTCGATCGGCAGGCCGGCCACGTGCGCCTCGGCCAGTGAGGTGAGGAACCGGCGCAGCCCACCGTCGTCCCGCCGCAACGACCCGACCGCAGACCCATCGATCCCTGGCACCAGCACCGGATGCGGTGAGCATTCGACGAACACGTGCCCGTCGAAGTAGCGGACAGCCTCGTCGAACCGGACGGGCCGGCGCAGGTTGTCGTACCAGTACTCTGCGGTCAACGCCGCACCGTCGATGAACCCACCGGTCACGGTCGAGAACATCGGGACGGTCAGCTCCCCCGGCACGACCTCGCCGAGCAGATCCAGTAGCTCCTCCCGCACCGACTCCACCTGAGCCGAATGCGACGCGTAATCAACGGATATCACCTTCCCACCGGTGAGTTCCGCGACCTCTCGCACGGCATCCGGCTCACCGGACACCACCGTCGCCGCGGGGCCGTTCACCGCGGCGACCTCGACACCGGACCCCAACAGACCCCGAACCTCAGCGGCGGGCGAGGGAACAGAAGCCATCCCGCCACGGCCGGCCAGCGACCGCGCGATGACCTGACTCCGCGTCACCACGATCCGCGCGGCATCGGTCAAAGACAACGCACCCGCGACACACGCGGCAGCGATCTCACCCTGCGAATGCCCCACCACGGCGACCGGCTCGACCCCATGCCACCGCCACAGCTCCGCCAACGACACCAACACCGCCCACAACACCGGCTGAACAACCTCAACCCGCGCCAACGCCTCGGTGTCAGCGAGCACGTCCACCAACGACCAGTCGACAACCGAAGCCAGCGCCGCGTCACACTCGGCCAGCCGCGCCGCGAACACCGGTGAGGACGCCAGCAACTCCGACGCCATCCCGACCCACTGCGAACCCTGACCAGGAAACACGAACACAACCCCGGCCGGCCCGGTCCGCACCAGACCGGCGATGTCCGGGCAACCGTCCGCCACCGCCGACAACCCGGCCAGCAGCTCGGCCCGGTCCGAGGCCACCACGACGGCCCGGTGTGACAGGGCGGCCCGGCGCGCCGAAGCCGCGGCGACCCCGCCAACCGGCACCCGTGGGTCAGCGGCGAAGTCCCGCAGTCGAGCGGCCTGCGCCCGCAACCCCGAATCGTCCGCACCGGACACCACGAACGCCTGCGGCCCCGGCACCACCACGTCATCCGGCGCGGGTGAGGCCGGTGCCTCCTCGATCACCACATGCGCGTTCGTGCCACTGAAACCGAAGGAGGACACACCGGCACGGCGCGGCCGCGCCCCCGTCGGCCACTCCCTGCCCTCCGACAGCAACCGGACCGCACCGCCGGACCAGTCGACGTGTGGCGTCGGGGAGTCCGCGTGCAATGTCCTCGGCAAAGCCCCGTGCCGCATCGCGAGGACCATCTTCAGCACCCCGGCGACCCCGGCCGCCGCGACCGTGTGGCCGATGTTGGACTTCACCGACCCCAGCCACAACGGATCCGTGCGATCCTGTCCGTAGGTGGCCAGAATCGCCTGCGCCTCGATCGGGTCACCCAGCGTCGTACCGGTGCCATGGGCCTCCACCGCGTCCACATCGGATGGAGACAGACCCGCATCCGCGAGCGCGGCACGAATAACCCGCTGCTGCGACGGCCCGTTCGGAGTAGTCAGGCCACTGCTGGCACCGTCGGAGTTGACGGCGGTGCCACGCACCAGGGCCAGCACGCGATGCCCGTTGCGGCGCGCGTCGGACAACCGTTCCAGCACGAGCACGCCCGCCCCCTCGGCCGGGCCGAAACCATCCGCGCCCGCGCCGAACGCCTTCGAACGCCCGTCCGGTGCGAACGCCCGCTGCCGGGAAAAGGTGACGATGGTCGCGGGACTCGACAGCACCGTCGCGCCACCGGTCACGGCAAGGCCGCACTCCCCCCGCCGCAGCGCCTGGACCGCGAGGTGCAGTGCCACGAGCGACGACGAACACGCGGTGTCCACCGTCAAGGCGGGCCCTTCGAGGCCCAGAACGTAGGCGAGACGGCCGGAGGCGACACCGAGCGAACCTCCGGTCGCCGCGAAGCCCTGCACGTCCGCCGGTGTCCCCATCGGGTCGGCCAGGTACTCCGCGGGCAACACTCCGAAGTAGACACCCGTCCGGCTGCCACGCAACGTCGTGGCGTCGATGCCGGCGTGCTCCAGCGCCTCCCACGACGATTCGAGCAGCAGCCGCTGCTGCGGGTCCATGGCCAGCGCCTCACGCGGTGCGATGCCGAAGAACCGCGCGTCGAAACCGGCGGCGTCGTCCAGGAACCCACCGCCGGTCACGTACGTGCGCCCCGGCCGGTCCGGATCGGGGTCGAACTGGCCGGCGACGTCCCAGCCACGGTCTTCAGGGAAGGGCGAGATCGCGTCCCGCCCCTCGGACAGCAGCGTCCAGAACTCGTCGGGCGTACCCACACCGCCAGGCAGGCGACAGGCCATCCCGACGATCGCGATCGGCTCGCCGGCCCGGTCGAGGAGCCTGCGGTTCTCGGCGCGCAGCCGTTCGGTCTCCTTCAGGGACGTGCGCAGCGCGGCAACGATCTCCTCATGGGATGTTGTCATCGAACGTTCCGATCCTCGTGACTGGTCACGGCGCCGAGTCGGACGCCAGTTTGAGGAGGTCCGTGACGCTCATCGTGTCGATGGCGCCAAGGTCCGCGAGGTCATCCGGCGACCGGCCGTCCACTTCGGACGCTTCTTCGGTGCCGCCGGTCAACTCTGCCAGCACGTGCCTGGCGAGCGCGAGCGGGTTCGGGAAGTCGAAGACGAGCGTGGACGGCAGCCGCAGCCCGGTCGCCGTGTTAAGCCGGTTGCGCAGCTCCACAGCCGTCAGCGAGTCGAATCCGAGGTCGGTGAACCCGCGCTCCGCGTGGACCGCGGCCGCCGACGTGTGCCCGAGCACGGTGGCGGTGTGGGACCGGACCGTATCGAGCATCATCCTGCGCCGCTCGGCGACGGGGAGTACGGCGAGCCGGTCGGCCAGTCGCTCACCGGGTTCAGCCGCCGCCTGCGGTGCCGGGACGCGGACCAGTGCCCGCCACAACGGGGACAACGTGCCGCTCTCCGCCTGCGCGCGTAGTCCGTTCATGTCGACGCGGGTGGCGACGATGTGCGGTCCGCAGGCGGACGACACCGTGTCGAACAGCCGCAACGCGAGGTCGGTCGGCATCGGCAGAACGCCGCCGCGGGCGAGCCGGGTCAGGTCGGCGCCCGCGGTCATGTCACTGCGTTCCGCCCACAGGCCCCACGCCACCGAGGTCGCCACCGCACCCGCCGCCTGCCGGTGGTGGGCGAGTGCGTCGAGGAACGTGCTCGCCGCCGCGTAGTTGGCCTGGCCCGCGCTGCCGGTCACCCCGGCGACCGAGGAGAACAGCACGAACCCGGCGAGGTCCAGGTCCGCGGTGAGCTCATGCAACACCAGGGCGCCGGACACCTTGGGACGTAGCACCTCGGTGATCTGCTCGCCGGTCATGGTGTCCAGAACCGCGTCGGAGAGCACGCCAGCCGCGTGAACGACGGCCGTGAGCGGGTGTGCCGCCGGGATCCCCGCCAGCACCGCCGCCACCTCGTCCCGCTCGGCCACATCGCAGGCCTCGACGGCTACGGTGGCGCCGTGCCCGGTCAGCTCGGCGACCAGATCGGCCATGCCGGGCGCGGCCGCGCCCCGCCTGCCCGTGAGCACCACGTGCCGGGCACCCCTGGCGACCACCAGGTGCCGCGCCACCGCGCTGCCGACGACACCGGTGGCACCCGTGATCAACACGGTGCCCGCCGGGTCCCACGCACGGGGGACGGTGAGCACGATCTTGCCGACGTGCCGGGCCCGGCTCATGAACCGGAACGCCTCCCGCGCCCTGCGCACGTCCCAGCACCGGACGGGCAGCGGAGCCAGCACCCCGCGTTCGAACATATCCACCAGCTCGACCAGCAATCGCCGCACGAGATCCGGCTCGGCACGGCTCAGGTCGACCACGTCGTAGCGGACTCCGCGGTGGATATCCGCCATCCGCACGGGGTCACGCACATCGGTCTTGCCAAGCTCGACGAACCGGCCCCCTGGCCGGAGTAGTCGCAGCGATGCGTCCACCAGCTCGCCCGTCAGCGAATTGAGCACCACGTCGACGGTCCGATCGCGGAACTTGGCCTCGAACACACCCGATCGGGACGAGCTGAGGCACTCGGGCTCGACTTCCACCGCGTCCCACTTGGCCTCACTGGCCGTCGCCAGCACGCGTGCACCGAGTGCCCGAGCCAACCGCACGGCGGCCATGCCGACCCCACCCGCGGCGGCGTGCACCAGCACGGTCTCGCCCGCGGACAACCCGGCCACGTCCCGCAACGCGTACAGCGCCGTCAGGTAAGCACCGGGCACCGACGCACCGCGGGCGAACGACCAGCCGGGCGGCATCCGGACCACGCATCTCCGGTCGACGATCGCCAGCGGCCCGAACGAGCCGTCGATCAGCCCCATCACCCGATCGCCGGGGGTCAGATCGGTGACCTCGGACCCGACGTCGACGACGACCCCCGCACCCTCGGAGCCGATCCCGGTCTGGTCGGGCACCATGTTCAACCCGATCGCCACATCCCGGAAGTTCACCCCAGCGGCGCGGAGCTCGACCCGGACCTCGCCCGGTGCCAGCTCGCGAGTCACCTCCTGGCACGGGACCGCGACGAGGTCCGCCAATGTGCCGCCGGCGCCGGTGACTTCGAGCCGCCACGGCAGGTCGCCGTCCGGCGGGACGATCGCGGCATCCTCGGCGGCGACTCCGGCGAGCCGGGTCAGCCGGGGCACGTGGATCGCACCGGCCCGGATGGCGAACTCCGGCTCGCCCGACGCGACCGCGGCACGCAACGCGGTGGCGTCGACGTCGCCGCCCAGGTCACCCAACACGAACCGGCCGGGGTGCTCCTCGCGAGCGGCACGCAGGAAGCCCCAGTCCGGCGCGACGGTAAGGGACGGTAGATCCCCGTCCACCGCCACGGCGCCACGGGTGAGCACGACGAGCCGGGTGTGCGCGGGATGACCGGCGCCGAGCCAGGACCGTGCCTGGTCCAACAGTGCCAGCAGGTCCGCGCCGATCTCGTCGGTGGTGGCCGCCCCGGCCCATGGCAGCAGCACGACATCCGGTGAGGACGTGAGTTCGCCGGTGATGCCGAGAGCTGTGGCCAGGCCGAACGGATCCGGTCCCAGAACCGTCCAGGTGAGATCCGCGGCGGGTCGAGGCACGATCGGCGCCCAGTCCACCGTGTACAGCGCGTCGGGGTGCGGTCTCATGGCGGGCAGCGGGCGTGCGACGACCGAGTCGACGGACAGGACCGGATTCGCGGCGGTGTCCACCACGGTCACCCGCACGCCGCCGGAGCCGTCCGGTGCGAGGCGGGCCCGCACCTGTGTTGCCTCCGAAGCGGCGACGGTGACCCCGCGCCACGAGAACGGCAGCCACGTCCCGTCACCGTCGAAGAAGTCACCGGCGAACAGGCCATGCAGCACGGCGTCCGCCAGCGCCGGATGCACGAGGAAGCCGTCTGCCCGCTCGGGTAACGCCGCCTCCACGAACACTGCGTCACCACGCCGCCAGGCCGCCCGCAGACCACGGAAGGCCGGCCCGTAGTCATGACCGCGTGCCGCGAGCGAGTCGTACAGCTCGTCCACCGGCACCCGGGTAGCCCCCTCCGGCGGCCATGCGGCGAGCTGATCAGGTTGCCGCGAGACGGACCCGAGCGTCCCCGTGGCGTGCCGCTGCCACTTGCCGTCCGCACCCACCGCGTACACCGCGACGGTGTGCTCTTCATCGACCCGGACCTGCAACCGCACCTCGCCGTCGATCACGAGCGGCGACTCCAGCGTCAGCTCCTCGACCAGCGGGCAACCGACCTCGCGGCCCGCTCGCGCGGCGAGTTCGACAAAGCCCGTACCGGGAAAGAGAACCGTGCCGGCCGCAACATGGTCGGCAAGCCACGGCTGATCCCGGACCGACAACCGGCCGGACAACAGCACACCGCCGTCGGCCAGCTCGGTCGCGGCTCCGAGCAGTGGGTGCCGGGTCGCGGTGAGCCCCAATGCGGTCACGTCACCGGTTCCGGCGGCGGGCTCGACCCAGAAACGGGTCCGCTGGAACGGGTACGTGGGCAGCCCCACGCGGTGTGTGGGTCGGTCGCACCGCCAGTCGACGGGAACACCGTGAACCCACGCCTGAGCGAGTGCGCCGGTAATCTCGCCGTGGTCCCGGCGCAAGGTCGGCACGACCACCGCGCCGACTCCCACCTGTTCGGCACTCTCCTGAACCGGCACGGCCAGGACCGGGTGGGTGCCGCACTCGACGAACTTCCGGTGCCCCTGTGCCAGCAGGCGCCGGGTCACGTCGGCGAAGCGCACCGGCTCACGCAGGTTCCGGTACCAGTACGGGGCATCGAGTTCGGTGGTGTCGATCCGGTCGGCGGTGACGGTCGAGTAGAACGGCACGGTGGCGGCCCGCGGTTCGATACCGGCCAGCTCCGCCACCAGTTCGTCACGTATCCGCGCCACCTGTTCGGAGTGCGACGCGTAGTTGACGGGAATAGTCCGTGCCCGCAGCCCGTCGGAGACGCACTTGCCGACGAACTCCTTGATCGCCGGAGCGTCTCCGGACACGACCGTCGACAGCGGACCGTTGAGGGCCGCCACCGAGACCGACTCCGGCAACCGTTCCGCGACAATCTCCGCACTGGCGGCGACCAAGGCCATACCACCGGATCCAGCCACCGACCGCAGTAGCCGGCTGCGTAGGGCGATCACCTTCGCACCGTCCGAAAGAGACAGCGCACCGGCGACACAGGCCGCGGCGATCTCACCCTGTGAGTGCCCCACCACCGCCACGGGGTCCACCCCGTGATGCCGCCACACCTGGGCGAGGGACACCATCATCGCCCACAGGGTTGGCTGCACCACGTCGACGCGCTCCAGGTCGGGTGCACCCGGTACGCCGGTCAGCACATCGGTCACGGAGAAGCCCGTCCACGGAGCGAGTGCCTCGTCGCACTCGGCGACCGCCGCCGCGAACACCGGCGACGAACGCAGGAGTTCCGCGCCCATACCGTCCCATTGCGTTCCCTGGCCGGGAAACACGAAGACAGCGCCACCGCCGGAGGCCGTCCCCGGCACGACACCGGGGTGTGGTTCACCCGCCGCGATGGCTCGCAACGCGCACACGGCACCGTCGCGTCCGGTCTCGACCACGGCCGCCCGCTCGACCATCGCCTCTCGCGTAACGGCCAGTTCCGCCGCGACGTCACCAAGCGGAACATCCGGCCGCTCGGTGAGGAAGGTCGCCAGATTCGCCGCTTGGGTGCGTAACACGGCATCGTCGCGGGCGGACAGGACCAGTGGCACGCCCCCTGCCACTTCGGCGACCGGTGCCTCCGGCGCCTGTTCGAGCACCACGTGCGCGTTGGTGCCACTGATCCCGAACGACGACACGCCGGCCCGCCGCGGCCGGCCGGTCGCGGGCCACTCCATCCGCTCGGTCAGCAGCGACACAGAGCCCGCCGACCAGTCCACGTGCTCGGTCGGCTCACCGGCGTGCAACGTCTTCGGCAGCACACCGTGACGAATCGCCTCGACCATCTTGATGACACCGGTGATGCCCGCCGCCGCCTGCGTGTGCCCGAGGTTCGACTTCACCGACCCCAGCCACAACGGCCGTTCCCGGTCCTGCCCGTACGTCGCGATGATCGCCTGGGCCTCGATCGGGTCGCCGAGCCGCGTTCCGGTGCCGTGTGCCTCCACCACGTCCACATCAGACGGTTCGAACCCGGAGTCCACGAGCGCGGACCGGATCACTCGCTGCTGAGCGGGACCGCTGGGTGCGGTGAGGCCGTTGGACGCACCGTCGGAGTTGATCGCGGTGCCACGGACGATGGCCAGCACCTCGTGCCCCTGCCGTCGAGCGGCGGAAAGACGCTCGATGACCAGTACGCCGACGCCCTCGGCGATGCCGAAGCCGTCCGCCTCCGAGGAGAACGCCTTGCACCGGCCGTCCGGTGCCAGGCTGCCGAGCCGGGAGAACTCCACGAAGACACCGAGCGTCGGCGACACCCCGGCACCGGCCGCGACAGCCAGGTCGCACTCACCGCGTCGCACGGCCCGTACCGCGAGATGCAGTGCCACCAGCGACGAGGAGCACGCGGTGTCGACCGTGACCGATGGCCCAGCGAAGCCGTAGTGATAGGACAGCCGGCCGGACAGCACGCTGCCGGTGCTTCCGGTCAGCACGTAACCTTCCAGCTCCGGCCTGCGTGCCGCACCGACGGCGTAGTCCACGGTCATGGCACCAACGAACACGCCGGTCCTGCTGCCACGCAGCGTGTTCGGGACGATGCCCGCGTGTTCGAACGCCTCCCACGACGTCTCCAGGAGCAGCCGCTGCTGGGGCTCCATCGCGAGCGCTTCTCGCGGGCTGATGCCGAAGAAGCCGGCGTCGAACAGGTCCGCGTCGTGCAGGAACCCGCCCTCCCGTTGGTAGAACGTGCCGGGCCTCCTGCTGACGTCGTCGAAGGCATCCGCGATGTCCCAGCCCCGGTTGACAGGAAGGTCCCCGACGGCGTCCACCCCGTCGGCGACGAGGCGCCACAGGTTGTCCGGGCCACGCACGTCACCGGGGTAGCGGCAGCCGATGCCCACGATGACCACTGGGTCTTCCCGCGGGTCTTCCACCGTGCCGTCCAGCACCGTGACCTCGGCGACCGGCGCCCGGCCAGCGTCGGCCACCATCAGACAGACGAACTCCGCCAGCTCGCTCGGTGTCGGGTGGTCGAAGAGGCTTGTCACGGGCAGCCGCACGCCTGTCAGCCTGCCGACGCGTGCACCGACCTCCAGTGCCGCCGCCGAATCGAAACCGAGGTCGGCGAAGCGGGCCTCGGCCGGCACCGGGTCCGCCAATCCGAGCCGAGCGGCCACCTCGCGGCGGACGAGGTCCAGCACCGCGGCCCGCAAGTCTGCCTCGGGCAGCCGGGCCAGCCGCTCCCGGGCAGACGGCTCCGTGGTGACACCGATGCCATCGTCGTCGTCACCGTCGGGCAGGGGCACGAGCCGAGGCTCATGACCCGCGTAGACGGTGTCCCAGTTCAGGTCGGCGCCTGCGACGTACAGCTCACCCAGCGTACGCATGACCCGCCCCGTGCCCGCGTCGTCGCGGCGCAGCGAGCCAAGGACAGTGGTGTCGGCACCCGCCGCGTCCGCTGTCTGCTGGATGGCCGCGGTCAGCACGGGGTGCACGCTGACCTCCAGCAGGACATCGTGCCCGTCCACGATGGTGGCCGCGGTAGCCCGTCCGAAGTGGACTTCCTGACGCAGGTTCCGGCACCAGTAGTCGCCGTTCAGCGGCACGTCGGCGGGCAGAAGCCCACCAAGAACCGAGGAGTAGAAAGCAAGTCGTGGCCGCTGGGGCCTCAGGTCGTCGAGCGCGTGCCGCAGCCTTGGCATGATACGGTCGATGCCCGCGCAGTGGGCAGGCACGTTCGCACTCGACCTCGCACGCACACCGGCCGCGGTCAGTTCGCCGAGAAGTCGCCGCGCGGCACCGGGTTCGCCGGAGATCACCACGGAGCGGGGTCCGTTCACCACCGCGATCTCCAGCTGGTCACCGTACGGCGTGAGCCACTCCGCGACCTCCTCCCGCGACGCGAGAATCGACACCATCTCTGCCCGGTCGGCCATGGTGTGCATGGCCTGGCTCCACGTCGCGACCACCCGCGCACCGTCCTCGAGTGACAGTGCGCCGGCGACGACGGCAGCGGCGATCTCCCCGAGGCTGTGCCCGAGGACCGCGGCGGGTGTGACGCCGTGGGCACTCCACAGGGCCGTGAGCGACACCATCGTCGAGAACAGCGCCGGCTGCACCACGTCGGTACGGTCGAGCAGCGGCAGGCCCGGCGCACCACGCAACACGTCGAGCAGCGGCCACGGCAGGTACGGGCGGAACGCTTCCGCGCACTCGGTCATCCGCGTCAGGAACACCGGCGACGAGCCGAGCAGCTCGACCGCCATGCCTTGCCACTGCGAACCGTTGCCGGGGAACACGAAGGCCACCCGGCCGTCGTGCACGTCACCGGTCACCAGCGAGGAGGTGTCCTCACCAGCGGCCAGCGCCCGCAGTCCGGCGAGAAAGCCGTCCTGGCCTTCCGCGGTGAGAGCGGCCCGCGTGGCACCGACGGATCCGGCGGCGGCCAGCGACCAGCCGATGTCCACGGGACGCCAGTCCCGCTCGGTGGTGAGCCGGCCGAGCAGGCGACCCGCCCTGGCGCGCAACGCGCGCTCGCCCGTGGCGGACAGACCACACGGGGGTGTGCCGGAGTCGTGCTGCATGTCGTGTTCCGTCCCTTCGGGTACGAGCCGCGCGGTCAGCTGGCGCTCATCTCGCGCGCCCGGCGCACGAGATCCGCGACCGCCATCTGTCTGATGTCGTGCTCGGCGCCTTCGTCGGGCAACTGGCCTGCCGGGTCGTCCGCCAGACCCAGCACCACGTCCAGCAGCCCGGACGCGCGAAGCCGGTCGATCGGCACCGCGCCGAGCGCCCGCCGGATCGCGGCGTCCTCGGTCGCGCCGGGGTCGGCGACCAGCCCCGGCGACAACTTCGACAACAGGTGGTTCGCGACGCCCTGCGGTGTCGGATGGTCGAAGACCAGCGTGGAGGGCAGCCGCAGTCCGGTGGCCGCGTCCAGCCGGTTCCGCAGTTCCACGGCCATCAGGGAGTCGAGCCCGAGATCGAGGAATCCGCGGTCCGGGTCGACACCCGCCGCCCCGCCGTGGCCGAGGATGGCGCCCAGGTGCTCGCGTACGATGTCCAGCACGTGCCGCGAACGGTCCGTCTCGGACAGTTCGGCCAGCCGGCCACGCAGTGCCGTCGCCGCATCGGAAGCGGCCACCCTCGGCCTCGGCTTGCGCACGAGCCCGCGCAACAGCAGCGGCACCTGGTCGCGGCGCACGGTCTCGGCGCGCAACCCGGTGAGTTCCAGCCGGGCAGCGACCACCGTGGGCCGGTCCGCGGCCAGTGCGCGGTCGAACAGGGTCAGACTGTCCTTGACGGACAGGACACCGATCCCGGCCTGCGCCGCCCACTCGTGATCGGCCGTCCCGGCCATGCCCTCGCCTTCCCAAGCGCCCCAGGCAATCGATCGGACCGGCAGGCCGGCCGTGGCGGCGCAGGCCAGACCGTCCAGGAATCCGTTGGCTGCCGCGTAGTTGGCTTGCCCGGGTGCACCGATCGTGCCGGACAGCGACGAGAACAGGACGAACAGATCCGGCGCCACGTCGCGGGTCAGCTCGTGGAGATGCCACGCCGCGTCGACCTTCGCCCGGAACACCTCGGCGAGCTGACGGGGGGCCAGCTTCTCGACAAGGCCGTTGGAAAGCACGCCGGCCGCGTGCACGACGGCCGTCAGTGGATGCTCCTCCGGGATCGTGGTGAGCACTCCCGCCAGGGCCGCGCGGTCGGCCGCGTCGCACGCCACGACGTCGACGTGCGCACCGTGAGCGGCCAGCTCCGCGCGGACATCGTCGGCCAGCACACCGCGCCGGCTGAGCAACAGCAGTCTCCTGGCGCCGTACTCGGCCACCAGGTGCCTGGCCACGGCTGTGCCGAGCGCGCCCGTCCCGCCCGTGATCAGCACCGTGCCGTCCGGGTCGAGCCGCATCGGCACCGGCGCCGGGCTCTGGACGTGAGCCAGCCGCGGCACGAGCAGCTCACCGCGCCTGATGGCGAGCTGTGGCTCATCGACGACGGCCACCGCGGGAAGCACACGGCTGGACTCCTCGGTTCCGTCGACATCGACGAGGACGAACCGCCCGGGGTGCTCGGTCTGCGCTGACCGCAGCATGCCCCACAACGCGGCGCCCGCCAGGTCGGTGACCGGGCCGTGCACTTCCGTCGCGCCCTCGGTGACGACAACCAGCCGGGCATCGGCGAGCAGCTCGTCCGCCAGCCACGACCGCACCAGCTCCAGCGTCTCCCCCGCGGTGGCCAGCACCCGTTCCGGGACGTCACCGCTCCCCCGCGGCGAACAGACCACGACCGTCGCCAGCGGTGCCGCGAGGGTCGGGGCCGCCGCCCGCAGCGCCGTGATGTCGGAGTACCAGTAGCCGTCGCCCCACGCCGACCGCAGAGCGCCGGTCGCGTTCACGGCGTCCTCACCCACGACGGCCCACCGGCCGCGCAGCTCCTCGCCGACGGCACGGGGTGTGAATTCGGGAGCCACCCAGTCGACCGCGAACAAGGAGTCGTCGCCGGGCGCGATGACCTGCTCCGGAGACACGGCCCGCAGGGCCAGGCCGGTCACGGTCAGCACCGGTGTACCCGCCGGATCGGACGCGGTTATCGACACCGTGCCACCGTCGGACGGCGTCATCCGCACCCTCAGCGCGCGTGCGCCGGTGGAGTGCACCGAGACCCCCTCCCAGGAGAAGGGCAACCTGGCCGCACCATCACCGTCGGCCTGGTTCGCGACGGCCGCGGCCTGCAGCGCGGCGTCCAGCAGCACCGGGTGCACGACGAACGCATCGACATCCTGCCCGTCGGGGAGCGATACCTCGGCGTAGACGTCGTCGCCCAGCCGCCACACCTGGTCGAGTCGCCGGAACGCGGGACCGTAGCCGTACCCGGCGGCGGCCATCCGCTCGTACGCGTCGTCGATCGCCACCGGCTCCGCACCGGGCGGTGGCCACGCACCCCCCGGCTCACCGGTCACGTCCTCGTCGGTCAGCAGACCGGTGGCGTGACACGCCCACTCCCCCGGTCTGCCTGCCGCCCTGGAGTGCACGGCGACCGCGCGGTCGCCGTCCGCGTCCGGCGGGGCGACGACCACGGACAGATCCACCCCGGCCTGTTCCGGTAGCACCAGCGGCGACCGCAGAATCAGCTCGCGCACGCGAGTTCGACCCGCCCGTTCGCCCGCCGCGACGACGGCCTCGACGATTGCCGCACCAGGCAACACCGCGACGTCCCATACCCGGTGATCCGCGAGCCACCCGTGGGTGTCGAGCGACAGCCGCCCGGTCAGCACGAGGTCGCCGGTGCCGGGAAGCTCGGTGACGGCACGCAACAACGGGTGCCGCATCGGATCCAGGCCGAGACCGGCGACGTCGTTGGCCGCCGCCACACCGTCGAGCCAGTACCGCTGTCGCTGGAACGCCGTCGTGGGTAGGCCCGGCGCCCGGCCCTGCCGACCGGCGAACACGGTGTTCCAGTGGACGGTCGCGCCGTACGTGTGGAACGCCGCGAGCGCACCCGTGAGGGTCTCGAGCTCCGGTCGTCCCCCGCGCAACGCCGCAACCGACACCGCCGGTTCACCGGCGATAACCTCGCGGGCCGCGATCGCCAGCCCACTGTCCGGACCGAGTTCGAGGAACCGGCTCACGTTCTGTTCGCGCAGGCATCGCACACCGGCGTCGAACCGAACGGTGTGCCGGGCCTGCCCGAGCCAGTAGTCCACCGAGCACGCCTGCTTCTCGTCGAGTCGAGCGCCGGTCACCGTGGATACAATCGGAATTCGGGGTGGGGCAAGGGTTACCGAGCCCAGCACCTCCGCGTAGGCGGGCAGCATCGGCTCGACGAGCGCGGAGTGGAAGGCATGCGAGACCCGAAGCGGCCGAGTGCGCACACCGTGCGCGCGACAGGCCGCGGCTGCCTCGTCGACCAGCGCAGCCGCCCCCGACAACACGACCGCGGCGGGCCCGTTGACCGCCGCGACGTCAACGTCGAGTCCGGCGACCCGTTCGCGGGTCCACTCCTCCGGCGCGGCGACCGCCACCATCGCACCACCGGCGGGCAGGTCACGCATCAGTGCGCCGCGAACCGCCACGACCCGTGCCGCGTCAGGCAGGGAGAGCACGCCCGCGACATGCGCGGCGGTCAGCTCGCCGACCGAGTGGCCGATGAGGAAGTCCGGCCGGACACCCCAGCTCGTCACCAGCCGGTACAGCGCGACCTCGAGTGCGAACGTGGCCATCTGGGTGTAGTCGGTCCGGTCCAGCAGACGGGCGTCCGCCGTCTCCTGCCGCGCGAAGGCCACCGACCGCACCGAGCGATCCGCGTGCTCGCCGAGCGCCGCGCACACCTCGTCGAACGCCTCGGCGAACACGGGGAACGCCGTGTACAGCTCCTTGCCCATCCTTGCCCGCTGCGCGCCCTGGCCGGTGAACATCAGCGCCTGGTGCCCGTGGTTCTCCCGCCCTGTCACCACGCCGGGCACCCGCTCACCCGCTGCCAGCGCGGCCAGCCCGGCGGTGAGTTCGGCGCGCCCGCCGCCCAGCACCGCGGCACGGTGCGGCAGTGTGGCGCGTCGTGAGAGCGCCACGGCGATCTCGGCGGCGGACACCTCGGAATGTGTGTCCATATAGGACTTGAGATTACCCGCGTAGGCGCGCACAGCCTCGTGCGTGCGCGCGGAAAGCATGAGCGGCAACGTCGTGGTGTCCTGAGTAGCCGGTTCGTCTCGCACGGCGGGCGCCTGTTCCAGGACAACGTGTGCGTTGGTGCCGCTGAGCCCGAACGACGACACCGCCGCTCGGCGTTGCCTTCCGGTGTCCGGCCACGAAGTCTGTTCGGTCAGCAGGCGGACCGCACCTTCCGACCAGTCCACCTGGTCCGATGGGGCGTCGACATGCAGCGTGCGTGGGACGACCCCGTGCCGCATTGCCAGCACCATCTTCATCACCCCGGCCACCCCGGCGGCCGCCTGCGTGTGCCCGATGTTCGATTTGACCGAGCCGAGCAGCGCCGGCCGGTCCGCCGGACGGTCCACGCCGTAGGTCGCGATGATCGCCTGCGCCTCGATCGGATCACCGAGCGTGGTACCGGTGCCATGTGCCTCCAGGACGTCCACATCCGACGGTTCGAGGCCGGCGTTGGTCAGCGCCTGCCGAATGACTCGTTGCTGCGATGGGCCGTTGGGCGCGGTGAGCCCGTTGGACCGTCCGTCGGAGTTGACCGCGGACCCCCGCACGACCGCCAGCACGGTGCGGCCGTTCCGCACCGCGTCGGACAACCGCTCGACAAGCAGCACACCGGCGCCCTCGGCGAACCCGGTACCGTCCGCCGCCGCGGCGAACGACTTGCACCGGCCGTCGGGCGACAGCCCGCGCTGCCTGCTGAACTCGACGAACATGTCCGGGCGGACGATCACCGTGGCGCCACCCAGAACCGCGAGCGAGCATTCGTCGTTACGCAGGGCCTGAACGGCCAGGTGCAACGCGACCAGCGAAGAGGAGCAGGCCGTGTCAACGGTGAGTGTGGGACCTTCCAGCCCGAACGCGTACGCCACCCGCCCAGACGCGAGGTAGCCGAGCTGGCCGGGCCAGTCATTGCTCATGACCCCGGTGAACACGCCCGTTCTGCTGCCCCGCAACAACTCCTCGGTCAGCCCGGCGCGCTCGAACGCCTCCGCCGCGCACTCCAGCAGCAGCCGGTGCTGCGGGTCCATCGACGCGGCCTCCCTCGGGCTGATGCCGAAGTGGTCCGCGTCGAACGATGCGGCATGCGTCAGGAAGCCGCCGTGCCGCGAATAGGTCCGACCAGGCGTTCCGGGCACCGGGTCGTATACGCCCGCGACGTCCCAGCCCCGGTCCCGCGGGAACTCCGAGATCAGGTCACGCCCGTCGGCGACGGCCGCCCACAGGTCTTCCGGTGTGTCGAGCCCACCGGGATACCGGCAGCTCATTCCCACGATGGCGATCGGCTCCCTACGCCGGTTCTCCACGGCACGCAACTGTTCGCGTACGTCCTGTAATTCGGCGGTGGCGCGCCGGAGATACCCGAGGTACCTGTCCTCTTCACTCACCGCTGCCCCTCCTTCGGCCCGGAACGACCCGCCCGGTACCCGTAGGATCAACGGGCCGGGGGTTCCGGGTCCATGTGGATTCGGCGGCAGAATCACCGATGTGCCTACAGATAGCGAAGTTCCGGCCACAGCGCGGACCACGGCTGTCGCGGACCGCGGCACAACCAGATCGTCGTGCCCTGCGCCGAGTTTTCGATCCCGAGCCCGTTGTCCACCACACCGGCATGGCGGACATCGGTGAAGTACCGGCGCAACTGGGCCTCTGAACCGCCCACGTACACCACGGTCGTCGCATCCTCCGATGGCATGCCGAAGTACCAGTAGCCACGGTGCGGGCTGTACGCCGTGGGCAAACCACGTTCGGGCCCATAGCGGGCAAGAGCGCTGGCCACCCAATAGTCGTGAGCGACAATCGTCGCGCCGGCGTCGGCGCCGTGAACGGTGGCCACGGTGTCGGCAAGCTGGGGCCAGCCGACACTCTCGAAGTTCATCGCGTTCTGGTCAGGGTCCTCACCCGCCAGGCTCTCGACCGGCCTGATCGGAAGTGCCATGACAAGCATCGCGATCGACAGCACGCCGGCGGGCCACGCGACCCACGGCAGCCAGCGACCGGAAACGTGGTCCGAGCCGACTGCGCCGATCGCCACCAACCCGGCGTACATCCCCGTCATGTAGTAGCCATGCCCGAAGGTGAACCAGAAAACCAGTAGAAGCCCTGCGAACGTGCAGCCAAGGAAGCGGAGTTCCGGAGATCGAAAAGCGCGACACAGCCCGCCACCCAGTAGCAACACGCCAAGCACGCCGAGGGGAACCACCACCTCCACCAGGTAGCCGACCACGCCGCCACCACCGGGATCGGCCTGCGCCACCAGCGCCTCACCCATCTCCAGTTGCGGCCACCCGTGCCGCGCCTGCCACCACAGCGCAGGCGCCGACGTAACAGCCGCGATACAGGCGCCCAACCAGAACGTCTTGCGGCGCAACAACCCCCGGGGCCCGGCGACGATTATCGCCGCACCCGCGACCACCCAGAAGAAGACAATCAGGTACTTCACCTGTAAGGCTACCGCCGTCACCAACCCGAGCCACAACAACAAACGGTCGTCACGGCGTCGGCCCCACCGAACCAGCAACCAGGTGCAGACAATCCACAGAAAGGTGTCGACGACACTGGTCGTAAGCACATGCCCACCTGCCGCCACCCCCGGCGCCCCAGCAACAGCCGCGGCGGTCAGTACCTGGGCACGTAGTGAACCTCCCAGTTCCTTGGCCGTAACTGCCGCGAACAGGACGCCGGCGACCGCACAAGCGACAGCGGGCACCCGCAACGCAACCACAGAACCGGGAAACAAGGTATCCATGAGCCGCGCGAGCAGTGGCGTGAGCGGCGGCTGGTCCACATACGACCAGTCCAGATGCCGCCCAGCCGAGAGGAAGTACAGCTCGTCCCCGTGATAGCCGTAACGTCCACTGGTCAACAGCAGGAGCAATCCCAGCATGCCCGCCAACACCGCGACAGGCCACGGCACAACCCCACCACGCACGAAAGGTCTGGCAAGCACCGTGGTAAGCCGCATGCGGGCCTCCCCAAAACCGACAGGCCAGGCGGCCGCCCGGCACAGGGCATCATCCACCCCCAACGCCGCCCCGCCCAGGAGAAAACATCGGCGAAACCCACCGGGATTTTCGCCGTCCCAGGTCATCAAGCCACCCGGGGTGGGGTCTATCCCGTGATCGGTTTGCGCGCCGTGAGGCGCTGTGGGTTCGAGTGGAGGCGAGAAACCTTCGCCGCTGTCCTGGCGCAGCCGCGCGGTGTAGCTGAAGGCAGCCTGATCCGGGCGGGTGGTGTCGGAGAGGATGGGAGCAGCCCTGACAAAGCCAGGGCGTGGCCAGTACTGCCTGATGGTGCGCGGACGTGCCCTCCTGTGACGAGTTCGACCACACGGTCATCGTCTCGCCACAGAACAACGACATGCAGCGGGGCAAGAAGAGACGGACGAAGACGCCGACGGGACAGCGGTGGGTGGACACCGCGGCCAACGGCTACCTCATCCGGGTAAGCGACGCGGCCCGGCTGCTCGGCGCCACCAGCATCCTGCGTGGCATTCGCCCGGACCTCGCACTCACACTCGTAACCCTGGGAATCGGCCGCGACGGTATCCGGACATACGCCACTGTGGCCGACGCACTTGGAGCTGCCTTGTAAGTCATCAGAGCCGCAAGACGGACGGCGGCGACGAGGAGATTCGCCTGGCAAGAGGCAATATGGTTACGGTCGGACCGCGCGAGTGGTGGCGGGGTATGCTTGGCCGCCGGTGGCGGGGCGAACCGCTGTGCCGGTCGTACAGCCGTCGAGGCCGGGGGCATCAGCACACACGTGATCACTGTCGCCAGCTCTTCGACCGGGCGGCCCTCGGTGGCGGCCGGGCAACAACGCGGCGCGCCGCTGCCCGGGCCCGGGTCCAGAGCGAGCCCAGTGCGTCGCCGGCCATCGCCAACGTCAGCGACGTGGTCGCTGATGAGATCCGCACCTGGCAGAACCGGCCCGTGGACGAGGTCTACCCGATCCTGTATGTGGACACCATCCACATCAAGGTCCGCGACGGTGGCCCGGACGGCAGCACCTCGACACGAGGGCATCGACCTGTGATCGTACGAAGATACGGACCTATGAGCCAGCGTCGCCATTTCAACACAGCACGGAACGTCAACCACCCTCTCTTAGGAACAACATCCACGGCCAGCACGTTCCGATTGACAGCACCAACGTGGCCGCGAACAATTGGCACATGATCTCAAACGAGCAAAACCAGGATCCGATAATTGACGAGTGGCTTCTCACTTTTGCCGACCGAGAAGCAGTGTCACAGTTTGAGGGCAACCAGCTTGTCGCACTTACAACCTTATCCCTGCGACATCGTCCAACAGACTTCCCCGCAGAGGTGATCGACCGATGGAAACGGCTAATCGAAATGTGCCGAATCATGGCAAATCAATCGGATGCTGCACTTGTCGCACAAGAAGTGCGCAAGGGAACATCGTGGCAGCAGATAGCAGAGCGGGTCAGCCTATCCGATGCCGAGCAGGCGAAAGAATGGCAGCAAAAGCTACTGAACCCCAACCCATAGGATAACCACTGCGGGCTGCCGAGAAACGGTTACCCGCTGCTTCAAAATTGCCACCATTGAAACCTCCGGTTTGACTAAGTAAATGACTTCAACCAGCCCACACATCAAGTGTCGTTACAAATAACAATCAAACCCTGATCGACTCGGATCATCTGCAGGGTCAACAATACTCCACCAAGAGGCGCCGGAACGTAATCGTTGAACGGAGTTTCACGACACTTGATGACCTTGTTGCGGCGTTCACCAACAGGTCTTTAATATCCCTCCCCTCGAAGATCGAAGATGTTCAACCCCCGAAGTCAGAGTGAGCACACCGGAAATGGACTGCCAAGCATTTGATCAATCGAGAATACAAGTTGCCGACGAGGAACATCTCGAACCTTGTCACAGTGCGAGAAAAACTATAATCCTCCAGCAGAGAACTGCCGGTAATCTCGCCATCGAACAGTCCAAACCTGGCCATATCAATGTTACCGACCAAGTTGCTGTCAACAGACAGGTGGAAGACCGGCAGAACCTGCGGCAAAACGATGCTATCTATAGAAGGCAGATCACGCGGCAGAACCACGTCGTACAGTACTACCGATCCGACCCAGTCCGGCAATGGCAGAGGCGTTACCCCTCTGGACACGACCGCCAACGACAGGGTAGGTCGTGCGGGGACGTTCGGGCAGCCATCGGCTGTCGCTTCCGCTGGGAGCGCGACCTGGGAGGAATCTGGGAGGACCGACCTACGCTGGACCGCCGCGAACGGCAGTGAGCGTCGTTCGACCGTACCGCCCTGACCTGCTGGATCCCAGTTTTCGCAGGTCAGCGACCGGGTAGCGGCTACGTTGACACGGTAGAGGTCAGTGGTTCGATCCCAGTATCGCGCACCACCTGTTTTCCCAGGTCAGCGGCCCTGTTCTCACTCACGAGGACAGGGCCTCACTGCTGAATGGCAACCCCCATGTCCCTGGCGGCTTCGTCCCAGGGCGAATTGGTGTACACCAGGTCGTCGGCGGTCAGCGGGTCCACCCACAGCGCGGTCACCCGCTCTGCACGGTCCGCCGTGCGGTGCGGTACCGGCCGGTCCTGGCTCGCGTGCACGGCGGGCCGGTCGCCGACAGCAGTGCGACGAGCGGCAGGGTGATTCTTCGTTTCATACCAACAGTTTCCGCGTGGAACCCGGTCCGGCGAAGGGTCCGGTCCACTCAGCGGACCGGCTAGGACGGCGGGTAGCGGTACATCAGCGTCCGGCCCGCGCTCACGAAGGAGCACGCCGTGACGGTGGCCTACGTCCGGGCCGCGACGCCTGCGCGGCGTTTGGTCCAGACGTCGTAGGCGACGGCGGCGAGCAGGACCAGGCCTTTGACCAGCATGACCTGCTCGCTGGGTGCCCCGATCAGGGACATGCCGTTGTTGATGACGGCCATGATCAGGCCGCCGGTGATCGCGCCGACGATCCGGCCCACACCGCCCTGCACCGCCGCACCGCCGATGAACGCGGCCGCGATCGCGTCCAGTTCGAAGTTGATCCCGGCGGTCGGGCCGGCCTGGTTGAGCCTGCCCGCGAAGATCACCCCGGCCAGTGCGGCGAGCACGCCCATGTTCACGAAGACCCAGAAGGTGACCGCCTTGACCTTGACGCCGGACAGCGTCGCCGCCTGCAGGTTGCCGCCGATGGCGTAGACGTGCCGGCCGAACACCGACCTGCCCGCCACCAGCGAGTAACCCAGCACCAGGACCGCGAGCAGGATCAGCACCCACGGCAGGTTCCGGAACCGGGCCAGCTGGACGACGATCGCCAGCACCAGGATCCCGGCCGCGGCGATCTTGAGCAGGAACAGCGGATACGGGTCGACCTGCTGGCCGTAGCCGAGCCGCGCGATGCGCTGCCGCCACCGGGTGACCGCGATCCCGGCGACCGTGGCGACACCGGCGAGCAGGCTGAACAGGTCCGCGCCGCCGAGCGGGCCGAGGCCGACGTTGCCGAGGTAGCCGCCGGTGAACCCGTTGGACAGGGTCCGGATCGCGTCCGGGAACGGCCCGATGCCCTGGTTTCCCAGCACCGTCAGCGACAGCGCGCGGAACACGAGCATCCCGGCGAGCGTGACGATGAACGCCGGGATCCCGAAGTAGGCGACCCAGTATCCCTGCCAGGCACCGACCGCGGCGCCGACACCCAGCGTGGCGAGCACCGCGAGCGGCCAGGGGACCTGGAGATCGACCATCAGCACGGCGGCGACCGCGCCGGTCACGGCGACCAGCGAGCCGGCCGACAGGTCGATGTGCCCGGAGATGATGACCAGCATCATCCCGACCGCCAGAATCAGCACGTAGGAGTTCTGCACGATGATGTTGGAGATGTTCTGCGGTTCCAGCAGGGCTCCGCCGGTCAGCACCTCGAACAGCACCACGATCAGGGCGAACGCGACGAAGATGCCGCTCTGCCGCGGGTTGATCGGAAGCCGTCGGCCCGGCTTGGCCGCGGACGCGGTGCCGGCGCGGGGCGGGGCCGCCTCCTCCGTGGACGTCATCGTGCTGCTCCCGTTCCGTTGTCCTGTGCGGTCATGTACCGCATGAGAAGTTCCTGGTCCGCCCGCTCCCTGCCGACCTCGCCGGTCAGCCGCCCCGCGGACAGCGCGTAGATCCGGTCACACAGGCCGAGCAGTTCCGGCAGCTCCGAGGAGATCACCAGGATCGCCTTGCCCTGCGCGGCCAGCTTGTTGATGATCGTGTAGATCTCGTACTTCGCCCCGACGTCGATCCCGCGGGTCGGCTCGTCGAGGATCAGCACGTCCGGGTCGGTGAAGATCCACTTGGCCAGCACCACCTTCTGCTGGTTGCCGCCGGACAGCTGCCCGGCCACGCTGGCCACCCCGGGTGCCTTGATCCGCAGGGAGTCCCGGAATCCCTCGGCCACCCGGTGTTCCTCGTACCTGTTCACCCAGCCCCGTCTGGCCACTGTGGACAGATTGGCCAGCGAGACGTTGCGGGCGATGTCGTCGATGAGGTTGAGCCCGTACCGTTTGCGGTCCTCGGTGGCGTAGGCGATCCCGTGCCGGATGGCGTCGCCGACCGAGCGGACGGTGATCTCCCTGCCGTCCTTGACCAGCCGCCCGGAGATGCCGGTGCCGTAGGAGCGGCCGAACACGCTCATCGCGAGTTCGGTGCGGCCCGCTCCCATCAGCCCGGCGAGCCCGACGATCTCGCCGCGCCGCAGGGTCATGCTGACGTTGTCGACCACCACCCGGCCGGGCTGGGTGGGGCTGTGCACGGTCCAGTCCTCGATCCGCAGTACCTCCGGGCCGATGTCGGGTTCCCGTTCGGGGAACCGGTGGTCGAGGTCGCGGCCGACCATGCCGGTGATGATCCGCTGCTCGGTGAGCTCGCCGCCGGCCAGCGTCCCGACGGTCCGGCCGTCGCGCAGGATGGTGACCGTGTCGGCGATGGCGGTGACCTCGCCGAGCTTGTGCGAGATGATCACCGAGGTGACGCCGTCGTCGCGCAGGCCGCGCAGCAGGTCGAGCAGGTGCGCGGAGTCCTCGTCGTTGAGCGCCGCGGTCGGCTCGTCGAGCACCAGCAGCCGGACCTTCTTCGACAGTGCCTTGGCGATCTCGACGAGCTGCTGCTTGCCGACGCCGAGGTCGGCGACCGGGGTCACCGGCGACTCCCGCAACCCGACCCGGCGCAGCAGCTCCGCCGCCTCGTGGTTGGTGCGGTTCCAGTCGACGAGGCCGCGCCGGGCCCGCTCGTTGCCGAGGAAGATGTTCTCCGCGACCGACAACTGCGGGCACAGCGCGAGTTCCTGGTGGATGATCACGATCCCGCGGCGCTCGCTGTCGCGGATCGAGCCGAACGCGCACGGTTCGCCGTCGAACTCGATCTCGCCGTCGTAGGACCCGTGCGGGTACACCCCGGACAGGATCTTCATCAGCGTCGACTTGCCCGCGCCGTTCTCACCGCAGATCCCGTGGACCTCACCGCGCCGCACGGCGAGGTCCACGTCGGCGAGTGCGGTGACCCCGGGGAAACCCTTGGTGATCCCCCGCATCCGCAGCAGCGTGCCGGTCATTTCAGCTGATCCGCCGTGTAGTAGCCGGAGTCGACGAGCGCGGCCTGGTAGTTGTTCCTGTCCACGGTCACCGGCTGCAGCAGATGAGCGGGCACGACCTTGTTGCCGTTGTTGTAGTCGGTGGTGTTGTTGACCTCCGGCTGGCCGCCCTTGAGTACCGCGTCGGCCATCTTCACCGTCACCCCGGCGAGCTGGCGGGTGTCCTTGAAGACCGTGGAGTACTGCTCCCCCGCGATGATCGACTTGACCGACGCCACCTCGGCGTCCTGGCCGGTGACGATCGGATACGGCTGGGCCGGGGTGCCGTAGCCGCTGCTCCTCAGCGCGGACAGGATGCCGATGGACAGGCCGTCGTAGGGCGAGAGGATGCCGTTGACCTTCCTGCCGCCGGTGTAGGTCTTGGTGATCAGGTCCTCCATGCGCCGCTGCGCGGTCGCCGGGTCCCAGCGCAGGATGGCGGTGGGCGCGAAGTCGGTCTGCCCGCTGGGCACGACCAGCTTCCCGCTGTCCATCAGCGGTTTGAGCACCGACATCGCGCCGTTGAAGAAGAACGTCGCGTTGTTGTCGTCGGGCGAGCCGCCGAACAGCTCGATGTTGAACGGCCCCGGCCCGGTGCCCAGGCCCTTGAGCAGCGAGTTCGCCTGCTCGACGCCGACCTTGAAGTTGTCGAAGGTGGCGTAGTAGTCGACGCTGGGGCTGTTGCGGATCAGCCGGTCGTAGGAGATGACCGGGATGTTGCCGTCCTCGGCCTGCTGCAGCTGGCTGGTCAGCGCCGTTCCGTCGATCGGGGCGACCACGAGCAGCTTCGCGCCCTTGGTGATCTGGTTCTCGATCTGGTTGGCCTGCGTGGGGATGTCGTTCTCGGCGTACTGCAGGTCGACCTGGTAGCCGAGGTCCTCCAGCCCCTTCTTGATGTTGTTGCCGTCGTGGATCCAGCGTTCCGACGCCCTGGTCGGCATGGTCACGCCCACCAGCGAGCCCGCGCCCGCGGCGCCGGCCTGCTGGTCGACGGTCTTCTCCGCCGACCCGCAGCCCGCGAGTACCAGCATCGCCGCACCGGCGACGACGGCCGTTCTGGGAAACCTCATCGTTTCACCCTTTCTCGATCGGCCTTTCAGAAGCCTCGGGCGAGGCGGTAGTAGGCCTGGTTCCAGCGAATGCGGTCGGCGAACCCGGCCGTCGTCGTCGTGTCGTCGATGACCAGCAGCTCGACACCGAGCAGGTGGGCGAGGTCCCGGACGGCCTCGACCCCCACGGCCTGGGTGAGCACCGTGTGGTGGGGCGCGCCCGCGGTGATCCACGACTCCGCCGAGGTGGCCAGCGTGGGAGCGGGCTTCCAGACCGCCCTGGCCACCGGCAGGTTCGGCAGCGGCTCGTCCGGCGCGACGACCTCGACCTCGTTGGCGACCAGGCGGAACCGGTCACCGAGATCGGCCAGCCCGACCACGACGCCGGGGCCGGGCGCGGCGTCGAAGACCAGCCGCACCGGGTCCTCCCGGCCGCCGATGGCCAGCGGATGGATCTCGCACGACGGCGTCGCCGCCGCGATGCTCGGGCAGACCTCCAGCATGTGGGCGCCGAGGATCTTCGGCTCACCGGGGCCGAAGTGGTAGGTGTAGTCCTCCATGAACGACGTGCCCCGGCCGGTTCCCGCGCCCATCGCCTTGACCGCGGCCAGCAGCGCGGAGGTCTTCCAGTCCCCCTCGCCGCCGAAGCCGTACCCGTCGCCCATCAGCCGCTGCACGGCCAGCCCGGGGAGCTGGCGCAGGCCGCCGAGATCCTCGAAGTTGGTGGTGAACGCGCCGAATCCGCCATCGGTGAGGAAACTCCGCAGACCCAGTTCGATCCGCGCCGCGTACCGCAGCGCCTCGTGCCTGGCTCCCCCGCGTTCCAGCCCGGGCGCCAGCGCGTAGTCCTCGGCGTACTGCTCGACGAGCAGGTCCACCCGCTCGCCCGCGGCGCCGTCGACCCGTTCGACCAGGTCGCCCACGCCGTAGGTGTTCACCGAGACGCCGAACCGCAGCTCGGCCTCGACCTTGTCCCCCTCGGTCACCGCGACGTCGCGCATGTTGTCGCCGAACCGCGCCAGCCGCAGCGTGCGCAGGTGATCGGCGCCGATCGCGGCACGGGCCCACGCCTCGATACGGGCGACGACGGCCGGGTCGGCGACGTGGCCGGCCACGGTCTTGCGGGCCGTGCCGACCCTGGTCTGGATGTGCCCGAACTCGCGGTCACCGTGCGCGGCCTGGTTGAGGTTCATGAAGTCCATGTCGATGGTCCGCCACGGCAGCGCCTCGTTGAGCTGGGTGTGCAGGTGCAGCAACGGTTTGCGCAGCGCGTCCAGCCCGGCGATCCACATCTTGGCCGGGGAGAACGTGTGCATCCACGCGATCACCCCGACACAGGCCGGATCGGCGTTGGCGGCCGCCAGGACCGCGCGGATGGCCCGCGCGTCGGTGAGCACGGGCTTCTCGACGATCTCCGCCGGGACGCGGCCGGTCTCGGCGAGCATGCGCCGGATCCGCGCCGACTGGTCGGCGACCACGGCCAGCGCCTGCTCGCCGTAGAGCGCCTGGCTGCCGGTGAGGAACCAGACCTGCGGTTTACCTGCCGTCATGTTCTCCCTCATTGCTGGCCGTAGACGTTCTGGTAGCGGGCGTAGAGGCGGTCCACGTCGTCGGCGGCCAGCGCGGGCGGCCGGCCGAGCTGGTGTGCGATGTGGACGGTGCGGGCCACGTCCTCCACCATCACCGCCGCCTTCACCGCGTCGCGTGCCGTCCGCCCGACGGTGAACGGCCCGTGGTTGCGCATCAGCACCGCGGGCGAGCGGCTGGACCGCAGGGTCTCGACGATGCCGCGGCCGATCGAGTCGTCGCCGATGAGCGCGAACGGCCCGACCGGGATGTCGCCGCCGAACTCGTCGGCGATCATGGTGAGCACGCACGGGATCGGCTCCCCGCGCGCCGCCCACGCGGTGGCGTAGGTCGAGTGGGTGTGCACCACTCCCCCGACCTCGGGCATGTGCCGGTAGACGTAGGCGTGTGCCGCGGTGTCCGAGGACGGCGCGAACTCGCCGTGCACCAGTGAGCCGTGCAGGTCGGTCACCACCATCGAGTCGGCGGACAGCTCGTCGTAGGCGACGCCGGACGGCTTGATGACCATCAGGTCGCGGCCCGGTACCCGCGCGGACACGTTGCCCGCCGTCCAGATCACCAGCTCGTTGCGGGTCAGTTCGCCGTGCAGGTCGGCGACGGTGCGGCGCAGCTGCGCCACGGTGGTGGCGATCTCGTCGGTGAGTGACATCTACGGCCGTCCCTTCCGCCGCGCCGCCAGCCGGTGCAGCACGTCGTCGCCACCGCGGCCGAAGTGGTCGTGCAGCGCGACGTAGTCCGCGTAGAGCTCCTGGTATGCCTCGACGTTGGCCGGCACCGGCCGGTAGGCGGCCCGGTGTACCGAGCCCATCGCCTTCGCCGCGGTACCGACGTCGGCGTAGCACCCGGCGGCGACCGCGGCGTGGATGGCCGAGCCGAGTGCCGGGCCCTGCGCCGATCCGATGACCGACAGCGGCAGCCCGGTGACGTCGGCGTAGATCTGCATCAGCAGCGGGTTCTTGAGCAGCCCGCCTGCGATGATCAGCTCGGTCACCGGCAGCCCCGCGCCGGTGAAGGCGTCGATGATCATCCGGGTGCCGAACGCCGTCGCCTCCAGCAGGGCCCGGTAGGTGTCCTCGGCGCGGGTGGCCAGCGTCTGCCCGGCGATCACCCCGGACAGTTCGTGGTCGACCAGCACCGAGCGGTTGCCGCTGTGCCAGTCGAGCGCGAGCAGGCCGTGCTCCCCGATCCGCTGCCGCGCCGCGAGCTCGGTGAGCAGCTCGTGCACCGAGATGCCGCGGACGCGGGCCCGGTCGTGGTAGGCGGGCGGGACGCCGTGTTCGGCGAACCAGCCGAAGATGTCGCCGACGCCGCTCTGCCCGGCCTCGTAACCCCACAGGCCTGCCACGATGCCGCCGTCGACGACCCCGCACATGCCCGGCACCTCACGCAGTGCCGCGCCGTTCATGACATGACAGGTCGAGGTGCCCATGATGGCGACCATCTGGCCCGGCTCCACCGCCTGCGCGGCCGGTGCGGTGACGTGCGCGTCGACGTTGCCGACCGCGACCGCGATCCCCGGCCGCAGCCCGGTCAGCGCGGCGGCCCCGGCGGTCAGCGTGCCCGCGGGCGAGCCGAGCGCGCCGAGCGGATGGGCGAGCTTGGTATCCACAAAGGACTCGAACCCGGGTGCCAGTGCGCCGAGGAACTCCGCGCTCGGATACCGCCCGTCCTGCAGGATTCCCTTGTACCCGGCGGTGCAGGCGTTGCGGACGTAACGGCCGGTGAGCCGCCAGACGATCCAGTCGGCCAGCTCGACCCAGTGCCGCATCGCGGCGTAGACCTCCGGAGCCTCCTCGAAGATCTGCAGCGCCTTGGCGAACTCCCACTCCGAGGAGATCATGCCGCCGTAGCGGGCCAGCCAGCTCTCCCCGCGCGACCGGGCCAGGTCGTTGATCCGGTCGGCCTGCGGCTGTGCCGCGTGATGGCGCCACAGCTTCACGTAGGCGTGCGGGTTGCCCGCGAACTCCGGCAACTCGCACAGCGGCGTGCCGTCCGCGGTGACCGGAACCATGGTGCAGGCGGTGAAGTCGGTGCCGATGCCGACCACGTCCGCCGGATCGGCCCCGGCGGCGCGGATCGCGCCGGGCACGGCGTGGGCCAGCACGTCGACGTAGTCCTCGGGCACCTGCAGTGCCCAGCCCGGCGGGAGGGACTCGCCGGTGGCGGGCAGCCTGCGGTCGATCACCCCGTGCCGGTACTCCCACACCGCGGTCCCGAGTTCCGCGCCGTCGCGGACCCGGACGACGACGGCGCGGCCGGACAGCGTGCCGAAGTCGACACCCACCACCAGCGGTTGCGCGGGTATGGCTGACACCGTCGATCCCTTCCGTCCGGGGTTAGCGTTCACATCGACCGGCCGGACAGGTCCGGCCGGGATGGAACGTGGTGGCCAATGTTAGCGATAACATCCCTGCGGTCAAGAGTGTCGGAAAGCCGAAGTCACCGCGCGGTGTTAGCGTTGACATCCGTTCCCAGACGGAGGTCACCGCGGAGGCAGGATTGAACCGGAAGACCAGCCCGGCACGGCGGCCCGCCGTGATGGCGGACGTCGCACGGCTCGCCGGGGTCTCGCACCAGACGGTGTCGCGGGTGCTCAACGATCACCCCTCGGTGTCACGGGCGACCAGGACCCGCGTGGTCGCGGCCATCGAGGAACTGGACTACCGGCCCAACTCCGCCGCCCGTACGCTGGTCACCCGGCGGTCGAAGGTCATCGGCGTGGTCAGCTTCGACACCACGCTGTACGGGCCGGCCAGCACGCTGTCCGGCATCGAGCAGGCCGCCCGGCGGGCCGGCTACTTCGTGAGCATCGCCAGCGCCAAGGACCGCGACGGCGAGGCCGTCCAGCAAGCGCTGGAACGGCTCTCCCGGCAGTTCGTCGAGGGAATCGTCATCATCGCGCCGCGCCGCGCGACGGTCGAGGCACTGCGTGGCGCGCCGTCCGGCCTGCCGATGGTGGTGGTCGAGGGCGGCGACGGCGACGGCCGCCCGGTCGTGTGCGTCGACCAGGCCGGGGGCGCCCGCCTGGTCACCCGGCACCTGCTCGACCAGGGAGCACCCACGGTCTGGCACGTCGCCGGGCCCGCCGACTGGCTGGAGGCGCAGAGCCGGGTCGACGGCTGGCGGTCGGTCCTGCGCGACGCCGGTGCCGCCGAGCCGGAACTACTGCGCGGCGACTGGAGCCCGGCCTCCGGCTACGCCCAGGGGCAGGTGCTCGCCGAACGCTCCGACGTGCGTGCGGTGTTCGTCGCCAACGACCAGATGGCCCTCGGCGTGCTGCGCGCGTTCCACGAACGCGGCGTCCGGGTCCCGCACGACGTCCTCATCGCCGGGTTCGACGACATCCCCGAATCCGCCTACTTCACCCCGCCGCTGACCACCGTCCGCCAGGATTTCGACACCGTCGGACGACGCAGCATCGACCTGCTCCTGGACCAGATCAACGGCACCCGGCCCGAGCCCGCCGCGCTCGTGCCCGCCGAACTGGTCATCAGGCAGAGCACGGTGGGCACCCCGCGCCACGCGGGCTGAGCGGGCTCGCCGAACCTGCCACAGGACCGCGCCGCCGCGTTCCTGGGAGGGTTCCCAGTATGCTTGCCGGCATGACGAGCACGGGCCGCGCCAGGCGCCCCACGCTGGAGCAGGTGGCCGCGGAGGCCGGTGTCTCCCGCGGCACGGTTTCTCGCGTGGTCAACGGATCCCTGGAGGTCAGCCCGCGCGCGCTCAAGGCCGTCCAGGAGGCGATCCGCAAGCTCGGGTACGTGCCCAACCAGGCTGCCCGCAGCCTGGTGACCCGGCGCAGCGACACGGTGCTGCTGGTGGTGTCCGAGTCCGAGGCGAGGGTGTTCAGCGAGCCGTTCTTCGGCAGTCTCGTGCGCGGCATCAGCCAGGAGCTGTCGGCTACTCCGCTGCAGCTCAACCTGATGATGGCCAGCACGGCCCGCCAGCACGACCGGGTGGAGCAGCTGGTCCGCAACGGCCACGTCGACGGCGTCGTCCTGATCTCGCTGCACGGCGACGACCCGCTGCCGCGCAACCTCGCGGCGGCGGGTTCGCCGGTGGTCCTCGGCGGACGGCCGATCTCCGACCTGGGCGGCGTGCCCTACGTCGACGCGGACAACCTGGCCGGCGCGAAGTCGGCGACCGAGTACCTGCACCGGCAGGGCAGGCGCCGGATCGCCACGATCACCGGCCCGCAGGACATGGCACCGGGCATCGACCGGCTGGAGGGCTACCGCCGGGCGTTGCGCGGCAGGCGCGGCGGGGCCCGGCTGGTGGCACAGGGAGACTTCGGGCAGGCCAGCGGCGAGGTGGCGATGCGGGAGCTGCTCGCCGCCGATCCCGCGGTCGACGCCGTGTTCGCCGCGAGCGACCTGATGGCCGCGGGCGCGCTGCGGGCGTTGCGGGCCGCCGGCCGCCGGGTACCCGACGACGTCGCGGTGATCGGCTTCGACGACTCGGCGGTCGCGCAGCACACCGACCCCGCGCTGACCAGCGTCAGCCAGCCCGTCCAGCGGATGGGCCGCGAGCTCGCGCGGCTGCTCGTCGCGCGGATCCGCGAGCCGGGCACCGTCCTCGATCCGGTCGTGCTGCCCACCGAGCTGGTCGTCCGCGAATCCGCCTGAGCGCTGGTAACGCTCCAGAAACGGCTTCTTGACACTCACCCGGCCGAGGGACAGACTCGCCCAATCTGGGAGCGCTCCCATACAGTCCGTCTCCGACCCGAGGGGCTTCACGTGCGAAACCGATCAGTGGGAACACCGGGCAGACCAGGACGACACCGACGACACCGCCTCGCACTCGGCGCACTGCTGGCGGCCGCGGGGCTGCTCGCCGGCGCCTGCGGCGCCTCCGGCGGGGAACAGCCGGCCGGGCAGTCCGGGCCGATCGAGCTGACCATCGCCACCTTCACCGAGTTCGGCTACGAGGACCTGCTGCGCGAGTACGAGTCAGCCCACCCCGGCATCAAGATCACCCACCGCAAGACCGGCAAGGGCGGCCCGCACCACCAGAACCTCATCGCCAAGCTCGGCGCCGGTTCCGGCCTGGCCGACATCGAGGCGGTCGAGGAGGGCCACCTGTCCAACGTGCTGGACAAGGCGTCCCGGTTCAACGACCTGTCCCAGATCGGCCCGGCCGGCGTCACGGCCGACCGGTGGCTGCCGTGGAAGTACGAGGCGGCCAGGAGCAAGGACGGCAAGCTGATCGGTTACGGCACCGACAGCGGCCCGCTGGCCATGTGCTACCGCAAGGACCTGCTGGAGGCCGCCGGCATGCCGGCGGACCCGCAGAGCGTGAAGCCGCTGTTCGCCACCTGGGAGTCCTATTTCGCCGCGGGCCGCGACTACGTCGCCCGCTCCGGCGGCAAGGCGTGGTTCGACTCCGCCTCGCAGAACTTCAACTCCATGGTCAACCAGCTCGAACTGGGCTACGTCGGCCGGGACGACAAGCTGACCCTGGAGAACAACGCCGCCATCCGCGACAGCTGGAACCAGGTCACCGCGGCGGTCACGCAGGGGCAGTCCGCCAAACTCAGCCCGTTCAGCAACGAGTGGAACACCGGGTTCAAGCAGGGCGCGTTCGCCACCAAGGTCTGCCCGGCCTGGATGCTCGGGGTGATCAAGGAGCACAGCGGCCCGGAGAACGCCGGCAAGTGGGCCGTCACCGACGCCTTCCCCGGTGGCGGCGGCAACTGGGGCGGCTCGTACCTGACCGTGCCCACCCAGAGCAAGCACCCGAAGGAGGCGGCCGAGCTGGCTGCCTGGCTGACCGCGCCCGAGCAGCAGCTCAAGGCGTTCGTGGCGAAGGGCAACTTCCCCAGCCAGACCAAGGCGCTGGAGTCCCCGCAGCTGCTCGGCCAGACCGACCCGTACTTCGGCGGCGCCCGGATCGGCGAACTGTTCGTCGCCCAGGCCCGCAAGGTCAAGCAGCCGCAGTACAAGGGCCCCGGTGACGGTCAGATCCAGGAGAACGCCGCGGCTCCCGCACTGCAGGCCGTCGAGCAGGGCACCTCGCCGGAGGCGGGCTGGCAGCAACTGGTCACCACGGCGAAGACCATCGTCCGGTAACCCCAGATGGCCAGGCCGACCCTCCGCCAGCGACTGTCCACATGGGACGTCAAGATCTCGCCCTATCTCTACATCGCGCCGTTCTTCCTGGTGTTCGGCCTGGTCGGGTTGTTTCCCCTGCTCTACACCGGCTACGTGTCGCTGTTCGACTGGGAGATCGGCGACGACCAGCCCGGCTTCGCCGGATTCGGCAACTACGTCCGCCTCTTCGGTGACGACCGGTTCTGGAACGCACTGGTCAACACCCTGTCGATCTTCGTGCTGTCCAGCGGCCCGCAGATCGTCATCGCCGTGCTGCTGGCCGCACTGCTCAACACCAGGCTGCGCGGCCCGACGGGCTGGCGGGTGGGGATCCTGCTGCCCTACGCCGCCAGCCTGGTCGCGCTCGGCATCATCTTCGCCAACCTGTTCGGCCCGCAGTACGGGCTGGTCAACTCGGTACTCGAACTGCTCGGGCTGGACCGGGTCGACTGGCAGGCCGACCGGTTCGCCAGTCACCTGGCGATCGCCGTGATGGTCAACTGGCGGTGGACCGGCTACAACGCGCTGATCGTGCTCGCGGCCATGCAGGCCATCCCGAAGGAGATCAACGAGGCCGCCGTCGTCGACGGCGCGGGACCGGTGCGCCGGTTCGTCAGCGTCACGCTGCCGCTGCTGCGGCCGACGCTGATCTTCGTGGTGATCACCTCGACCATCGGCGGCCTGCAGATCTTCACCGAACCCAAGCTGTTCGACACCATGCAGGGCTCGAACAACGGCGGTTCCACCAGCCAGTTCCAGACCGTGACGCTGTACCTGTACCAGTCCGGCTTCGAGAACTTCGAACTCGGGTACGCCTCGGCGATCGCCTGGGTGCTGTTCGTGATCATCCTGGTGTTCGCGTTCGTCAACTTCCTGATCACCCGCCGCCTCGCCGGCACCGGCGGAGGTCCACGATGAGGGCACGCGGCCGGCCCGGGTTCTTCGGCTACGCCACGCTGATCGCGTTCGTGCTGGGGTCGCTGTTTCCCTTCTACTGGTCGTTCCTGGTCGCCAGCAGGGACAGCGGCATCCTCGCCGAGGGCGTGCCGCCGCTGCTGCCCGGCGGGAACTTCCTCGCCAACGCGGCCAGGGTGTTCGACTCGGTGCCGTTCTGGAAGGCGCTGGGCAACAGCGTCGTCGTGGCGGGCACGGTCACGCTGACCACCGTGCTGTTCTCCGCGCTGGCCGGGTTCGCGTTCGCCAAGCTGCGCTTCCGCGGCCGTGATCCACTGTTCGTGTTCATCGTGGTGACGCTGGCCGTGCCGACCCAGCTCGGCGTGATCCCGCTGTTCATCGCCATGTCCGAACTCGGCTGGGCAGGCGGGCTGGCCGCGGTCATCGTGCCGAACCTGGTCACCGCCTTCGGCGTGTTCTGGATGCGTCAGTACACAGTGGACGCACTGCCGTACGAGCTGATCGAGGCCGCCAGGATCGACGGGTGCAGCATGATCCGCATCTTCTGGCACGTCTGCCTTCCCGCGGTCCGGCCCGCGGCGGCGGTGCTGGCGATGTTCACGTTCATGACGTCGTGGAACGACTTCCTCTGGCCGCTGATCGTGCTGGACGCGGGCAACCCGACCGTCCAGCTGGCGCTGGAGAAGCTGCAGAGCGGCTACTACGTCGACTACTCGCTGGTCCTGGCCGGCACGACGCTGGCGACCATTCCCATCTTGATCGTCTTCCTTCTCCTCGGCCGCCAGATCGTGGCCGGGATCATGCAGGGTGCTGTGAAAGGGTGATCCATGTCGACCATTCCCCGTGAACTCGCCACCGGGCCGGCGCTGCGCTTCCCCGAGGGTTTCCTGTGGGGCGCGGCGACGGCGGCGTTCCAGGTGGAGGGCTCCGTCGCCGCCGACGGGCGGGTTCCGTCCATCTGGGACACCTTCTGCGCCCGCCCCGGTGCCGTCCGCGGCGGCGACACCGGGGAACCGGCAGCCGACCACTACCGTCGCATGGAGTCCGACGTCGCCCTGATGGCGGAGCTGGGGCTGGGTGCCTACCGGTTCTCGGTCGCCTGGCCCCGGATCGGCACCGACCCGTCGGCACCGAATCAGGCCGGACTGGACTTCTACCGGCGCCTCGTGGACACCCTGCTGGAACACGGCATCACCCCGTGGCCGACGCTCTACCACTGGGATCTGCCGCAGTCGCTGGAGGACCGGGGCGGCTGGGCGGCACGGGAGACGGCGTACCGGTTCGCCGACTACGCCGACGCCGTCGCAGGCGCCCTCGCCGACCGGGTGCACACCTGGACGACGCTGAACGAGCCGTGGTGCACCGCCTTCGCCGGCTACGCCTCCGGCAGGCACGCACCGGGACGCACCGAGCCGGCCGCGGCCGTCGCCGCCACCCACCACCTGCTGCTCGGGCACGGCCTGGCCACGCAGGCGATCCGGGCCCACGGCAGGCACACCGCGGGCATCACGCTCAACCTGTTCCCCGTGCACCCGGCCGACCCCGCCGACCCCGCCGACGTCGAGGCCGCGCGACGGGTGGACGGCCTGCAGAACCGGATCTTCCTCGAACCGCTGCTGCGCGGGCACTACCCCGCGGACGTACTGGCCGACCTCGCCCCCTACGGGCTCGGCGAGCTGATCGGCGCGGACGACCTGGCCACCATCGCCGCCCCGCTGGACATGCTGGGCGTCAACTACTACCGCGACCACCACGTGTCCGGGCACCCCGACGAGAACTCCGGCCCGCCCTCGGAGTGGGTCGGCGCCGAGCACACCTCCTTCCCCGCCCGCGGGCTGCCGCGCACCGACTCCGGCTGGGAGACCAACCCCGGCCAGCTCACCGCGCTGCTGCTCGACCTGCACCACCGCTACCCGGGGCTGCCGCTGTACGTCACCGAGAACGGCGCCGCCTACCCCGACGTGGTCGGCCCCGACGGCGCGGTCGACGACCACGACCGGGTGAACTTCCTGCTGAGCCATCTGGCGGCGGCACACGAGGCCATCACCCGCGGCGTCGACCTGCGTGGCTACTTCTACTGGTCACTGCTGGACAACTTCGAATGGGCCGAGGGCTACGCCAAACGGTTCGGCCTCGTTCACATCGACTACCCGACCCAGCGCCGGACACCGAAACTGAGCGCACGCCAGTACGCGGCCGTCATCAGGAACAACGGCCTGCGGACCCGCTAACACTCTGTCAGCTTCCCCGCAACGAACGTGACAGATCGGACTCATGACCCATCATCAGCTGCTTCCGGCCGGCCAACCGCGTGCTCCATCCAGACGTTCGGTTCCACATAGACACCGACATCCAACTCCGTCGACGCCAGCACCGGCACCAAAGCGCCGTCGACCACGTTCGCCCCGTCATCCAGCGAGCTGCCTGTCCACGACTGCCACTGGGCGAGAGAGCCGACGATGGTCATGGAAAACGGCGCCACCTTGACGAATTGCCCGCCCAGACGTTCATGAACACGAACCCACGGGTCGGCCGATGCCCCGTCCGGACGCCGCCTGGCGAGAAACCGCTCCATCGGCAACGACGGGAGCTGATCCTTCGTCGTCGGGCGAACCGGGATGACAAGCCGGCTCAGACCACGCTCGCGAACCGACTGCCGCAGGAACGTCAGCGCTTGCGCGGCGATCCCTTCGCCTCGCCGGTCACTGGCGACCTGCACGTCGAGCGCCGCCACACACGTCGGGGGTCGTTCATCCAGTGCGTCCTCGATCGCCCAGATGATGATCCCGTCCCAGCCCTGATCCGGGAGCTCCGGCCGCTCGGCGTCGGGAAAGACGAGCGGCACGCTCACCGCCCGGGCGACAGGAACGTCGCCGTCGAGAACGACCAGGAAGTACTCGGGCCAGCGGGCGGCGAGCCGGCGAGCCCTTGTCAGCGCACCGATCTGGTCGTGCCGCATGAACTCGGCCCCGATGTCACCCAGCGCGAGCGCCGGCTCCAGTAGATCCGGCCGTTCAGCCAAGTTCACGACAAACACGATCCCGCCCATCCTCGACCTTGCATCGGAGCAGCGACATCTTTGCCTGCACCGGTCGTCCCGGCAACTCATTTGGCCGAGGTCAGCAACCCCAGGATCACGACGGCCGGCCTACCCTGTCGACAAGCTCACCGACCGCCACCATGTCCAGATAGGCGTGCGCTCGGACAACCAGGCCCCGGCGGAAGGTGAGGACCCAGCAGTAATCGTTGCGGTAAGGCAGCCCGTCCAGAGCCACAGCGTCACCGGTGAACTGGGCGACGACCACGTCACCCGTCGTCTTCACGGGCGCTTGCCTGGTCGCGGCCGCGGTGCTCGTGCTCCCGAGTACCAGACCGCTCGCGATGGCGATCGCACCGAAGCCGCGCCTAGTGTGCTTCATCGTCCATTTATCCGATCATGGTGTTTTCTCCATGATCGGCACCACACGACGACACAACCAGGCCGTACGGTACCTGGGCATGCCACACCCACCCTGACGCCAGTCAACCGAGGATCAGGCCACGTGCGCCGGTGCGTTCAGCGGGGTCCGGCGCTTGCTCGTCAGGCGGTGGGCCAGTTCGACCAGGGCGATGCCGACGGCGGCGCAGGTGAGGCCGGTGAGGGTGAACGCGGTGTTGCCGGGGTCGAGCAGGAACAGCTCCTGGGTCAGCGGTACCACGAACATCAGGGCGGACAGCGCGACCATGACCGCCAGCAGCGCCAGGCGCCACCAGGTGTAGGGACGGGCGACGATGGCGAGCACCCAGAGTGCGATGGCGATCAGGGTGATCAGGGCCGTCGTGCTGGCCTGCACCTGCTCGGTCTGGCTGGACAGGTGGCCGTCGTAGACGAGCAGGTACGACACGAAACTCGCCACCGAGATCACGATCCCCGCCGGGATCGCCATCCGCATCACTCTGCCGACGAATCCCGTTCGCGCCCGTTCGTTGTTCGGCGCCAGGGACAGCACGAACGCCGGCACGCCGATGGTGAACCAGCCGACGATCGTCACGTGGCGGGGCAGGAACGGGTACGGCAGTGCGTCGAAGCCGATCAGCCCCGGAATCCCGACCAGCAGCGCCAGCAGCACCGAGTACACCGTCTTGGTGAGAAACAGGTTGGCGACCCGCTCGATGTTGCCGATCACCCGCCTGCCCTCGCCCACCACGTGCGGCAGAGTGGCGAACTTGTTGTCCAGCAACACGATCTGCGCCACCGACCGGGTCGCCGGGCTGCCCGCTCCCATCGCCACGCCGATGTCGGCGTCCTTGAGCGCGAGTACGTCGTTCACGCCGTCACCGGTCATCGCCACGGTGTGCCCCCGTGACTGCAGCGCACCGACCATCGACCGCTTCTGCGCGGGGGTGACCCGGCCGAACACCGAAGCGGTCCGCAGGGTTTCCGCCAGCTGTTCGCGGTCCTCCGGCAGCGTCCGCGCGTCCACCGGATTGCCGGCCTGGGGCAGTTCCAGCGTTCTCGCGACCGCGCCGACCGAGACCGCGTTGTCCCCGGAGATCACCTTCACCGTCACATCCTGCGCGGCGAAGTAGTCCAGGGTGTCCCTGGCGTCCGGACGGATCCGCTGCTCCAGCACGACCAGCGCCGCCGGGGTGACCTCGCCAGGCGCATCCGGCGCGTCGACGGGGTGTTCGCTGTGGCCGAGCAGCAGCACCCGCAGACCCGCCGAGCCGATCCGCTCGGCCTCGGCGCGCTCCGCGCTGCCGGCGGCCAGCAGCACGTCCGGCGCGCCGAGCACCCAGTTGCCCTCGCCTGCGAAGCTCGCGCCGCTCCACTTGCGCGCCGAGGAGAACGGCGCCACCGCCGTGACCCGCCACCCGGGGGCGTCCGGACAGGCCTCGGCGATCGCCTGCAGACTCGCGTTCGGCCGCTCGTCGGCAGCCGCCAGCGCCGCCAGCACCTGCTCGGGACTACGCTGCCCGTCGCCGAGGGAACGCACCTCGGCCACCCGCATCGCGTTCTCGGTGAGCGTGCCCGTCTTGTCGGCGCACACCACGTCCACCCGGGCCAGTCCCTCGATCGCCGGCAGTTCGTTGACCAGGCACTGCCGCTTACCGAGCCGGATCACGCCGACCGCGAACGCGATCGAGGTGAGCAGTACAAGTCCCTCCGGCACCATCGGCACCAACGCCGCCACCATGCCACGCAGCGCCTCGGGCAACTCCTGGTTTCCGGAGAGCTGGTTGTAGATCGACAGCGCACCCGCGGGGATCAGCAGATAGGTGATGAGCTTGAGGATCTTGTCGATGCCGTTACGCAGCTCGGAGTTGACCAGGGTGAACTTGCTCGCCTCCTCGGCGAGCTGCGCCGCGTACGCCTCACGCCCCACCCTGGTGGCCCGGTAGACGCCGGTACCGGCGACCACGAAACTACCGGACAGCACCGCGTCACCCGGTTGCTTCACGATCGGGTCCGACTCGCCGGTCAGCAGCGACTCGTCCACCTCCAGTGCCTCGCCCGCGAGCGCCTCGCCATCGACCACGATCTGGTCGCCCGCGCCCATCTCGATGACGTCGTCGGCCACCACCTCGTTCGGCGCGACCTCCCGGCTCTCGCCGTCCCGGCGGACCCTCGGCTTCGCCTGCCCGACGATGGACAGCTGGTCCAGGGTCCGCTTCGCCCGCAGTTCCTGCACCATGCCGGTCAGGCTGTTCGCCACGATGAGCAGGCCGAACAGCCCGTCCAGCAGGTAGCCCGTGGACAGAATGATCAGGAACAGGATGCCCAGCAGCGCGTTGATCCGGGTGAACACGTTGCCCCGGACGATGTCCCAGGCACTCCGGCTCGCCCGGCTCGGCACGTCGTTGGTCCTGCCCTCGGCGACCCGCAGCGACACCTCCTCCGCGGTCAGCCCCCGCCACACGTCCATGTCAACCCGCTCAGCGCCCGGCATACCGCGACTCTATGCGTCTCGGCACACCGCGTGACGCACGGGCGCCCCGGCGAGGGGCCTTGCCAGCGGAAACCTGGACCCGCCGACTTGTGCTCCGGACTTCCGGTGCAGGTCACTAGGTGATACGGCGCTGGATCCGCCATCTGCCGAGTACCGCGAGCAGGGCACTGAGGGTGAGGTAGATCGCCGACTCGAGCCACTGGAACGGCCAGTAGCGGTGGTTCGGTTGGTAGGACGCTGTGACGTGCAGGTCGAGGTCGCCGAGGCACTGTGCCGCCGCGCCGAACGTCCCGCCGCCCTCCCGCCGCGAATCGTGGGACCCGCCCGGCTCGATGCATTTGTTGAACTGGGCGACGTCGAGTGGCCGGCCGTCGGCGGTGAGCAGTTCGCTGGTGTCGGTCACCCAGGCGTCCGGAATGGTCAGGCCGCCGATCGTCGGCCGGTCCGTCAGGCCGCCGAGGTTGCGTAGCTCGTTGATCGCCTCGCTGGTCATCGGTGTCGAGATGGTGATCGGCGGCATCAGATACGGGCGCACCAGGTTCGGCACCGCGACCTGGATCGCGATGAAGACCAGGAGGGTGAGGGCCATGGCCGGCAGGGTGCGGCGGATCAGCAGCCCGATGACCGCGCCGAGCACGACGGCGAAGGCCGCGTAGGCAACGGGTGCGACGTGGCGTGCGCTGAACACGATGGCCTCGAACCGGTCGTTCGCCATCTGGTCGGCCGGGCCGGCCGCCCACGTCAGCAGAAGGCTGACCACGCCGGCCGCGGCCATCGCGGCCAGCCCGGCGAACAGCAGCTTGACCACCAGCCACCGGCGCCGGGGGACGCTCTGGTTCCACACCAGCCGGTGTGTGCCGCTCTCCAGTTCCCGCGCGACCAGTGGCGCGCCCCAGAACATCCCGAGCAGTCCGGGGACGAGGATGAACCCGGCGTCGAGGAACAGGAGCAGGTTCCGGTACTCGTTCGTGAACTGTCTCATCGCGTCGGCACAGTCGCCCTGGCACCGCGCGAGATAGCTGTCGTAGGTGTCGCGGATGTCCATTCCCAGGACGACCAGTCCGGCCGCGATCACGACCAGGCCCGCCGCGGCGACCAGTGCCTGGGCACGGAACTGCCGCCAGCTCATCCAGATCATCGCGCGGCCGCCCGGGTCAGGTAGCCCAGAACCAGTTCCTCGAGCCGGATGGGCTCGACCCTCCATGGGCCGGCGGGAAGTGGACCGTCGGCCCGGACGATCGCGGTGCCGTGTTCGGTGGAGATGACCTCGACCCCCGGTGGTAGCCCGCCGTGTGTGACCAGGCGGTGGTGGGTGGCGAGCAGGTGGTTGACGTCGCCGGCGAGCTGGATGCGGGATGCGCACAGCACGATGAGGTAGTCGCAGACCCGTTCGACGTCGGCGAGAAGGTGCGAGGAAAGCACGGCGCTGGCGCCGAGCTCGGCGATGAACGCCACCAGGTTCTGCAGGAACCCTTTGCGCGCCAGCGGATCGAGGGCGGCCGCCGGTTCGTCGAAGATGAGCAGCTCCGGCCGTTTCGCGGCGGCGACGGTCATGGCGAGCTGGGCGCGCTGCCCGCCGGAGAGCCGGCCGGCCTTCTGGGTGGGATCCAGGCCGGTCTCCGCGAGCCGCCTGTGCGCGAGGTCCGCGTCCCAGGACGGGTTGAGCCGGGCGCCCATGCGGAGGTGGTCGGCGACGGTCAGCGAGGCGTAGACGGGGGTGTCCTGGGCGACGAAGCCGACCTTGGCCAGATGGGTCGCGTTCGCGGCGGGCCGGGATCCGAGCACGGTGAGCGTGCCCGCGGTCGGTGTGATCAGCCCACAGGCCAGCTGCAGCAGGGTGGACTTGCCTGCCCCGTTGGGACCGACCAGGCCGATGACCCGGCCACGGGGAACACTCAGCGTGCAGCCGGTCAGGGCCGCGCGCTTGCCGTACCGCTTGGTCAGGTTGTCGGCTCGCAGCACCGGAGTCATCGGCGGTTCCTTTCTCATCGGCAGGTCTCCGGTGCGCAGAACCTGACTTCGGGGTACCGCCGCGACGGCCGGTCCAGCAGGGGCTGTGGTCCGCCGCGCAGGTGCAGGTCGAGGAAGGCGCGGACGTAGCGGCGGGTGATCTCCACGGAGCGGGTTCCCGCGAGCTTGCCGCCGAAGGGGACGCCGATCTGCCGGGTCAACATGTCGTAGTCGGTGAAGGACGGGTGTATCGACCCGGCCACCGTGAGCCGCCGCTTCCACCCGGTCAGGTGTGGCCAGTTGCGGTCCCAGGAGGCTTCGGCACCTTCGGCGCCGAATATCAGGAACGGCCGCGACAGGCCGCTCCCGGGCAGGTCCTTGAACATCCTGCCGTCGAGGTTGATCCCGGCCCGCACCCGCGGGTCGGCCAGCATGGTCTCGCCGACGCTCGCGCCGCCCATGGACATACCCGCCATCGCGATCCGGGACCGGTCGATCCGCGTCGGATATTTCCTGGTCAGTTCGTCGAGCACGAAGGGGACGTCACGTGCCCGGCTCTGCACGACCGTCTTCTCGAAGTCGCCGGCATCGGGCCGCCCGCACGCGGCGCAGGTGACGACCCGCCCGTCGGGGAAGGTCATGCCGTGGTTCTCGTAGGTGTGGTCGATCGCGGCCACCAGGTGACCGTGGCTCGCGAGTTCCTCGGCCAGCGCGGTGAGCGAGCTGCGCGGCCAGGGGAACCCAGGCGAGAGCACCACGAGCGGCCGCCTGCCGCCCGCCGGCTCCGCATCGGTGTACGCGTTGGTCCGGGTCCTGCTCAGGATGTCCGGCGGCACGCTGGTGATCTCCGAGCTGGTCAGGAGCAGCTCCGACTCCTTCGGTGTCAGGTACCGCGCCCGCTGCGATCCCGCTGACGTCGCCGGGTACCAGAGGGAGACCATCACCTCCCGCGCGTTCGCCGAAGGCACCCAGGGATCTGGGCGGGAAACGTCCTTCAGGTACAGGGATGTGGTGCCGACCGGGTGCGCACCGGTGGGCGCTGGCAGGTACGGCGCGGCGGTCTCGGCCGCGGCCGCGCGTGGAGCGGCGATCCCGGCGGTGAGCAGCACGGTCGCGACGGCCAGGCCGCGACGCAGGACGTGAAATGGCATGGGGCTCATCCTGTGCGGCTGCCCGCGGTGCCCTCATCGGACAGAAGAACGGTTCATGCCCGCGACTACCGTACTTTTGACCGATTCTCCGCGTGGACGATGCTTCCTAGCCTGACCCGCATGAACAGCGCGAAGATCGCCACCCGGCCCGTCGACGTCGGTATGGGTGTCGTGTTCGCCATGGCGCTCGCCGTCACGGCGTACCTGCTCGCGGACAGCTGGGGCGGCGGCTACTGGGTGTTCGGCTGCACCACGGGAGCGGTGGTGTGTGTGCTCGCCATGACGTGGCGGCACCGGATGTGGGCGGCGCCGGCGGGCCTGGTGGTCGCGGCGACCGCGATCCCGGTCGCCTCGGTCGCCGGGCTTCCGGCCGAGCCAGGCCCCGGCACGGCGCTGGGCCTGTCCGTCCTCGTCGGCTCCGCGATCAGAACCCTCGGCGCCCCCGGGGCCACCGCCGTCGCGGCCGGCGGCCTTGCCATAGTTGCCGGCACCTGGCTCACCGACGGCGCCACGGCCGTGGCGATGCTGAACAGTGTCGGCTGGCTCGCCGCACTCGTGATCGGGTTGTGGCCACGGCTGGCCGGCGGGAAGGATGCTTAACCTGAACACCCTGTCCATGCGAGACCGTCCGGTCGGCATCGCGGTCAACGCCGTTCTCGGTGTCGTGTTCGCCGCGGTGCTCGCCGTCACGGCGTACGCGATCGCGGACACCTGGGGCGGTGGTTACTGGGTGTTCGGCTGCGTCACCGGAGCTGTCGTGGCCGGACTCGCCGTGACCGCCCGGCACCGGGTCTGGGCCGTGGCCGCGGGACTGGGCATCGCGGCCATCACCGTTCTCGTCGCCCAGATCGGCCATCTTCCCGCCGAGCCCAGCCCCGCCACGGCGTTGGGCCTGTCCGTGCTCGTCGGCTCCGCGACCAGAACCCTCCCGCCTCCGTGGGCGGTCGCTGCCGCGGCCGGCGGGCTCGCCGTGGTCGCCGGCACCTGGCTCACCGGCACGGGCACGACCGTCGCGGTGCTGAACAGCATGGCCTGGCTCGCCGCCATCGGGACCGGGCTTGGCCTGCGGCTGCTCGACCTCCGCCGTCGCGTGGTGGCCGAACAGGTACGCCGCGACGAGCGGCTGGAGCTGGCCAGGGAACTGCACGACATCGTCGCCCACCACATCACCGGCATCGTGCTCCACGCACAGGCCGCCCGGATCGTCCGGCGCAGGGACCCGGACCAGCTCGACGAGTCGCTGGACGGCATCGAGACCGCCAGCTCCGAAGCGCTGACCGCGATGCGCCGCGTCGTCGGCCTGCTGCGTGACGCCGAGGACGCGGCACCCGCCACCCCCGGACCGGAGCAGCTCGGCGAACTGGTCGCCCGCTTCACCGGTCCACCGGTGAAGCTGTGGCTGCCCGATGGCGAACCCGGCTGGCCGCAAGAGGTGACCAGCACCGTCTACCGGATCGTCCAGGAGTCGCTGACCAACATCGCCCGGCACGCCGCGCACGCGGGCTCGGTCACCGTCGAGGTCACCCAGGACCGGCACGCCGTCACCGTCGCGGTGACCGACGACGCCCCGCCGGCCCCGGCCAGGTACCACCGCCGCGGCGGATACGGCCTGGTCGGCATGCGTGAACGCGTCGAGGCGCTCGGTGGCACACTGCGGGCCGGTCCCCGCACCGGCGCCGGCTGGACGGTGCACGCGACCCTGCCCATCGAGGAGCGCCGGTGACGATCAGCGTGCTGCTGGCCGACGACCAGGCCATGGTCCGCAGCGGCCTGCGGCTCGTCCTGTCCGGCGAGCCCGACATCAGCGTGGTCGCGGAAGCGTCGGACGGCGTCGAGGCGGTCGAGCTGGCCCGCCGGATTCGCCCGGACGTGTGCCTCGTGGACATCCGCATGCCCCGCCTCGACGGCATCGAGGTCACCAGGGCGCTGGCCGGCCCCGGCGTGCGGGACCCGCTGCGGGTGGTCGTTGTCACCACCTTCGACCTCGACGAGTACGTCTACGGCGCACTCCGCGGCGGCGCGGCAGGCTTCGTCCTCAAGGACGCCGGCCCCGCCCTGCTCGCCGAAGCCGTCCGGGCGGCGAACGCCGGCGACTCCCTGGTCTCCCCGTCGATCACCATGCGGCTGCTCCGCCACCTGACCGAAACCCACGCGGAACCGGCCGCCGGCGCACCGGCCCGGCCACTGTCCAAACGGGAACTCGAGGTCGTCCGGGCCATCGCCAGGGGCCTCACCAACGCCGAGATCGCCGCCGGGCTGTTCATCTCGCTGAGCACCGTCAAGAGCCACCTGTCCGGGATCCAGACGAAACTCGGGGTACGCAACCGGGTCGGGATCGCCGCCTGGGCATGGGAAAACCGCGTCATGCAGGACTAGCCAGCCGAGCCGCTGGTTCGTGCCCGTCCTGTCGGCGGGTGCTTCCAGCCGACCGGCTGGCCGATACCGGCAGGACGCGATGCACAGTAGAGGCGTGCAGGCCCAGCAGGCCGGCGATACGCGCTGGTCCCCAACGGCGCACCACGCGGAGTTTGATGATCCGTCGTTCGGTGCGGGTCGGGGTCCGTCGCGGGCTGTGGTGCGGGCGGCTGGACCGGTCGGCCATACCCGCCTCGCCCTCGGCGCGATACCGCTGGGCCCAGCGTCGGGCTGTGGTGACCGCGACCTGGAACCGCTCCGCGGCACGTCCGGGTGACCACCCGTCCTCAACGACACAGCGAGCCAGGCGCAGCCTGCCCGCCTCGGTCAACGGAGCATTACGGTGGGGCATGAGGGCCTCCGGCGGTTCGGGGTAGACGTCGCAATCCACACCGAACTCGGAGGCCCTCCCTCATACCAAGATCATCCGATCCCGTGTCGCCCCAGACTCAACCTCCGTGGTCAGTACAACTAGATGCCGCGGGTCAGAAGGTTGTTCGGGAAGCCATCGCTGTAGAAGCCATGCAGGGGCCGGGGTCCGGACCGCCGGCAACGATGTTGAGGAAGTTCTCCATCCGCCGCCGCTGCCAGCCGGGGCCAGCGATGCCGTCCCGGTTTTCGACGACACCCTGTCGCGCTGACCGTGATGGGCGCGAGTCCACCTGGGACCCCGATATTCGGTGCGAACACGAAAGACGTGCTTGCCGTCGCAGCACCGTCGGGCTAGCGTATATCGCTACAAGCTGATGCGTAACTAGGGACGGTGCCATGGCAGGACGCCCACGCGATCCGGAACTCGAGCAGCGGCTGCTCTCCGCGACATGGCTGCTGCTGACCAGTTCCGGCTACGACGCGCTCACCATGGCCCGGGTCGCTGCCGAGGCGAACGCCCACCGCAGCGACGTCTACCGGCGATGGCAGACCAAGGCACAACTGGTCACGGCGGCGCTGGCCCAGCATCTGCCGCCGATCCCGGAGACGGACACCGGCTCGCTCTACCACGATCTGCGGGCGAACCTGGACGGCCTGGCGACGTCGTGGTCGGCGCCGTGGATGGACGGGCTGCTGGGCCTGCTGGCAGACCTGCGCCGCGACCCCGAGGCCGACGCGGCGTTCCAGGCCATGGCGAGCAGGAGGCGGCGGATTCTCGCGGCGGCGATCGACCGTGCCGTGCGACGCGGTGAGATCACCGAGCCGGTCAATCCGTACCTTCCCGGTGATCTGCTGGAGGGTCCGCTGATGCACCGCCAGATGATCGCGCGGCGGCCGATCACGTCCGAGGATCTCGACCTCATCGCGCTGTCCGCGTACCGGTTGCTCACCAGGACGCTGGTCGTCCCATGACCGAGCCACACGAACTGTCCGCGGCCGAGCAGCTGCGTGCGTTACGCAGCGGGGAGATCTCCTCGCTCGAACTGACGCGGCACTACCTGACCCGCATCGGCGAACTCGACGGCGCGCTCGGCGCCTTCGTCACCGTCACCCCGGAACTCGCCATCGGCGAAGCCGCCCGCGCCGATCGGCTGCTCGCCCGCGGCGACCGGTCACCGCTGCTCGGGCTGCCCCTCGGTATCAAGGACCTCAACGCGACCGCGGGTATCCGGACCACGTCGGGCTCGGCCGCGCTCGACGACCACGTGCCCGCCCAGGACGCGTGGACCGTGGGGCTGCTGCGGCGGGCCGGCGCGGTCGTCGTCGGCAAGACCAACGTGCCGGAGTTCGGCGTCACCTGTTTCACCGAGAACAACGTCACCGGCCGGCCCGCGGTCACGCCGTACGACCCGAGCCGGTACTCGAGCGGCTCCAGCGGCGGTGCGGCCACCGCCGTGGCGGCCGGGATGCTGCCCGTCGCGCACGGAAGCGACGGTGCCGGCTCGGGCCGGACGCCTGCCGCCACCTGCCATCTCGTCGCGGTGAAGCCGAGCCGGGGACTGGTGAGCCTGGCCCCGGTGACGTCCTTCTTCAGCCCCGGCATCGAGACACCGATCGCGCGTACGGTGCCCGACGCGGCCTTGCTGCTGGACGTCATGGCTCAGCCGTGGCCGGGCGATCTGCACGGCTGGCATCCCGGGCAGAGCTTCGCCGACACGATCCGGCGCAGCCCGTCCGGGGGGCTGCGGATCGCGATGTGGACAGAGACCGGGATGGACGGGATCGACCCGCATCCGGAGGCGGTCCGGGCCGCCGAGCGCGCCGCGAACCTGCTCCGCGAACTCGGGCACGACGTACAGGAGATCCCGATCCCGGCCCGCTACACCGAGCCGGTGCGGCGGGCGATCGTGCTGTGGTTCGAGGTGCGCACCGCGGCCATGGTTCCCGCTCTCGTCCCGCCCGGGCGACAGGACCTGCTCATGCCGTACACGCGGTATCTGCTCGCGGCCGGCCGGACGCGCTCCGGCACCGACGTCGAACTCGGGCAGGCGGCCCTCGCCCAGTACGCCAGCACCTTCCTCGACGCACTCGCCGGGTTCGACGTCGCACTGACGCCGACGACCAACGGTCCGGCCGTGCCGATCGGCCACTATCTCTCGGACGGTGTCGAGCAGGTTCCCGACCGGATGCTGGCCTGGTCCTGTCACACGCCGTGGGCGAACTTCACCGGGGCCCCGGCCGTCGCGCTCCCGTCGCACCAGGACAGCGGCGGGCTGCCCGTCGGGGTGCAGCTCGTCGGGCGTCCCCGGCACGACGGCCCGCTGCTCGCGCTCGCCGCCCAGCTCGAACGCGCCGGCCTGTGGGCCGACGCCCACCCGCCCTGCTGGCACCAGTGAAAGGCCGATCATCATGGCAGTCAACGGATTCCCCCGCGGCGTGCCCCCGCGGCTCGACCCGGGCGCCGGCCTGACCGAGCGGCTGGTCGAGCTTCCCGGCGGACGGCGCCTGCGTGCGGTCGTGGCCGGTGACGCACCCGGTCCGCTCGTCGTCTTCGAGGCAGGCATGAGCGCGCCCGCCGCGGAATGGGTGCACACCCAGCGGCAGATCAGCGAGCGCGCCCGCACGCTCAGCTACGACCGCGCCGGCTACGGCGGCAGCGATGACGCCGACGACGACCGCTCACTCGACCACCTCGCAGGCGACCTGGCCGCCCTGCTCGACGCGCTGGGCGAGACCGAACCCGTGGTCCTCGTCGGCCACAGCTGGGGCGGGCCGATCCTGCGGACTTTCGCCCACCACCATCCGCGGCGCGTCGCCGGCCTGGTTTTCGTCGACGCGACGCTCGCCGAGGTCATGTCCCCCGCGCTCGCGCGCGTGGTCGCGGCCTCGTTCCGGCTCCACGCGGGGCTGGCGAGGATCGGTGCGACCCGGCTGATCGAGCGGGCGACCCTGCCCCAGGGGTTCTCCCCGGACATCAGCGCAGAGGACCGCGCCATCCTGCTGCGCGACCACGCGTGCGTCCGGGCCATGCGGGCGGGCAGGCGGGAGGCCAGGCAGATCGTGCCCAGCCTGCCGCTGCTGCGCCGCCTCCAGGCCGCCGGGACACCCGACGTGCCGACCGTCTGCCTGCAGGCCGGGCGCCTGGACCGGGGCACCGCCAAGGTCCGCCCGCTGTTCAACCGGACGGCGGCCGAACTCATGGCCGCCGTCCCGCGAGGCGACGTCATCGTCGTCGAGGGCATCGGGCACGCCATTCCGCAGGAACACCCGAACGCCGTCCGGGACGCGATCGTCGACCTGCTCGCCGTCCTGGAGTGACTCGCGGCCGGGTCGGCATGGCCGGCACCACGCCGCCGAGGTAGCCGCTGGCCCTCACGCCTGGAGACTGGACAGCCAGAAGGCGGTCAGGAAGCCGGTGACGGTGATCAGCCCGGTCCACAGCCGGGCGTCGGAGAACGCCTCGGGGATCATGGTGTCGGCGACCATGGCCAGGATCGCACCGCCCGCGAGTGCGGTGATCGCCGCGAGGACCTCGCCGGGCGCGCCGCCGAGCACGCCGTAGCCCGCCATCGCCGCCAGCGCGCTCGCCACCGCGATGCCGCCCCACAGGGTGAAGACGTACCGGCGGCTCCGGCCGGCGTTGCGCATCCCGGACGCGCTCGACAGCCCTTCCGGGACGTTGCTGACGAACACCGCGGCCACCGTGACGACGCTGACCCCGCCACCGCCGAGCAGGCTGGCGCCGATCACGATCGACTCGGGCACCCCGTCCAGCAGCGCCCCCAGCGCGATCGCGGTTCCGGAACCGGACTGCTCGGATTCGGAGGGCTGCTGGTCACCGGACCGCTTGCGATGGCGGGCGCCCCTGCGGGCCAGGGCGATGTTCGCCAGCGTGTACACGACGGCGCCGGCCACCGCTCCCCCGGCGGTCGGCAGCAGGCCACCGCGTTCGTGGGCCTCGGCGATCAACTCGAACGACACCGCGGACAGCAGCACGCCGCTGCCGAAGGCCATCACCCCCGCGACGACCACGCCAGGGATCCGGGCGAGGTAGCCGGCGAGAGCACCGACGACCAGAGCGGAACCGGCCAGCAGTCCCCAGCCTCCGGCGACCAGTACCTCCGGCACGACACACCGCCTCCTCGCCAGCTGCGTCGAATCTAGAGCCTCCGCTCGCGGGCAGCCACGGGCGCGGCTTCACCCCCGGGAACCACCACCTGCACGGGTGACAACGGCCGGGCGCCGGTCAGCGGCCCGCAGCCGCGAAGGCCTCCTCGCCGGCGCGCAGCCGTGCCGGCTCCAGCAGCGAACGCTGCCGGTCCGCACGCGTGATGAGCCGGTCGAAGTCCACCTCGGGCAACCGCGCACCCAGCCCCGCCGCGTCGCGCAGGGTGGTCCACAGGACCTTCTTGCCCTCGATCCCCATGACCAGGGCCTCGAGTTCCCAGAACCGGCTCAACGGCGAGTACGAGGTCAGCCGGCCGTTCGGCTTCAACCGGCCCAGCCGTTCGGCGACGACCGCGGCGCCTGCCTTGACCGGGTTCACCCGCACCGCCACCGCGCGCATGATGTCCCGGTAGGTTTCCACGTCCTCCGCGATCGCCGACGCCACCTCCCGCAACGGTGCCTCGAACCCGGTGTCGCGGTTGTTGCGGGCGGCCCGGCGCGCCAGCTCACGCCATACCAGTCCCATGGCCAGCTGGTCGTTGAGGTAGATCCCGAGCAACGTGTCCATGCCCCCGGTGTTACCCGGAACGGTCCGCGGTAACCCGGCGAGCCGGAAGCGGCACCGCTTCGGCGACCGTGCGAAGGGTTCCGACCGGGTCGTCACCGAGGGGGTAGACGCCGACGTGGTCCGCGCCGGCGTCCCGGTGGGCCAGCAGCCGCGTCGCGGTGGTGGCCGGGTCGCCGTGGGCGACGAGCGCGTCGATGAGGCGGTCGCTGCCCGCGCCGGAGAGGTCGTCCTCGGTGAAGCCGAGCCGCCTGAGGTTGTTCGCGTAGTTGGTGACCCGCAGTGCTGTTCCCGGCGGTGCGGACCGGGCGACCGCGCGAGCCCGTCCGGCGTCGGGCTCGGCGAGCGCGAAATGCCCGGGCAGCAGCAGTCTGCCCGCGCCGAGGATCGAGCGTGCCCGCCGGGTGTGCGCCGGAGGCACCATGCACGGAACGGCTCCCGCGGTGCGGTCCCGGGCCAGGCGCAACATCCTCGGCCCGAGCGCGGCCACCACCGTGCGGCCGGCCGGGACCCCCGCACCGGCCAGTCTGTCCAGATAGGACGCCAGCGTGTCGTACGGTGAGGCGTACTCGGCGTGAACCTCGCGGTGGCCGATCCCGACCCCGAGCAGGAACCGGCCGGGATGCTTGGCTTCGATCCGGTGGTACGCGGCGGCGACCGTGTCCGCGTCGGCGGTCCAGACGTTCACCGCGCTCGTCGCGACGGCCAGCCGGGTGGTCACGTCGAGCAGCCGCTCCGCGAGGGCGAGGTCGGCCGCCGGGGAGGCGTCCAGCCACAGCGTGCCGTATCCGGCCCGCTCCATTTCCGCCGCCACTTCCGGGTTCACCTGATGCTCACGCAGATGGGCGCCGAGCAGGCCGAGGTCGACTGTCATGCCTGGACTCCAGCACGGCAGCCCGCGGTGAACCAGCGCCAGGGCCGACGCGCTGCGATAACCTGGCGGCATCGTCGCAGGGAGGGCCGGTGGAACTACGGGCACTGCGGTACTTCGTCACGGTCGCCGACGAACTGCACTTCGGCCGTGCCGCCGAGCGGCTGCATATCGCCCAGCCGGCGGTCAGCAGGCAGATCGCGCGGCTGGAACGCGAGCTCGGCGTCCAGCTGTTCGACCGCTCACCCCGACGGGTCCGGCTCACCCCCGCCGGGCACGGGGTGCTCGACGCGGCGCGGGCCGCGCTCGCGGCCGCCGACCGGGTCCGGGTCGTGGCGCGGGCGCAGGCGGGTGTCATGCGCATCGGCACCGGCGCCGGGCAGTTCACCGCCCGCCTGGAACGCGGGATCGACGTACTGCGGGAGCGTGCTCCGGCGTTCGACGTCGTGCTCGTCGACCTGCCGCTGCCCGCCCGGCTGAGCGCCCTGCGGCACGGGGAGATCGACTTGGCGCTGGCGCGCGGGGTGCGTTCGGCGGCCGGGGTGCGGGTCCTGTCGGCGTGGACCGAGCCGCTGCTGGCGGTGGTGTCCACGCGGCATCCGGCCGCCGCCGCGGCGGAGGTCGGCGTGGCGGAGCTGGCCGGCGGACCTCTCCGGATCTCCCAGGACCACGACCCCGCCGTGGTCACCGCGCTGCGGGAGGCCGGGGTCCAGGCGCTGCCCGCCCGCCGGACGGGGACCGTCCAGGACACGATCGTGGAGGTCGGCTCCGACCCCCGCGGCTGGACGGTGCTGCCAGCCGATCAGGCGGCCGAGATCCGCTCCACCCGGGTGCGCGCGCTCCCGCTCGCACCGCGCACGACGATCACCGGAAGTGTCGCCGTGCCGGACGACCTTCCGGCTGCCTGCGTCGCGGCACACCGGGTGGCCTTCGGCGACTGACGCCGTGCGCCGGATCAGGACGTGCCGGCCCGGGCAGCGCCCCCCTCGCGGGCAGCCCAGCGCCCGCGCAGCCGGAGGCTCACGTAGACCAGCGCGACGAGAACGGGCACCTCGATCAGCGGGCCGACGACGCCGGCCAGCGCCTGGCCGGAGGTGACGCCGAAGACGCCGATGGCCACGGCGATGGCCAGCTCGAAGTTGTTGCCCGCGGCGGTGAACGCCAGCGTGGTGGTGCGTTCGTAGGTCAGCCCGGCGGCCTTGCCGAGGGCGTAGGCGCCGCCCCACATCACGGCGAAGTAGACCAGCAGCGGCAGGGCGATGCGGGCGACGTCGAACGGCTGGGCGGTGATGGTCTCGCCCTGCAGCGCGAACAGCACGACGATGGTGAACAGCAGGCCGTACAGGGCGACCGGGCCGATCCGGGGCAGGAACTCCGCCTCGTACCAGGCGCGGCCCCTGGCCTTCTCGCCGGAGCGGCGGGTGAGGTAGCCGGCCAGCAGCGGGATGCCGAGGAACACCGCGACGTTGAGCACGATCTCCCAGAACGAGAACGCGACGGCTTCGCTGTGCAGGCCGAGCCAGCCGGGCAGCAGGTCGAGGTAGAACCAGCCGAGCACACCGAACATCAGCACCTGGAACACCGAGTTCAGCGCCACCAGCACGGCGGCGGCCTCGCGGTCGCCGCAGGCGAGGTCGTTCCAGATGACGACCATGGCGATGCACCGGGCCAGGCCGACGATGATCAGGCCGGTGCGGTACTCGGGCAGGTCGGGCAGCATCAGCCAGGCCAGGGCGAACATCAGGGCGGGCCCGGCGACCCAGTTCAGCACCAGCGACAGCAGCAGGGTGCGCCGGTCGCGGGTGACGGTGCCGAGCCGGTCGTAGCGCACCTTGGCCAGCACCGGGTACATCATCAGCAGCAGCCCGAGCGCGATCGGCACCGAGATGCTCCCGACCTTCACCGACTCCAGCAGGCCCTGCAGGCCCGGAACCGCGCTGCCGAGCAGCAGCCCGCCGCCCATGGCGGCGATGATCCATACCGGCAGGAACCGGTCCACAAAGGACAGCCTGGCTGGGGCCCCGGCGTTCACGGGCAGGCCCGCTTGGTGCCGGCGTGGGTTTCGGCGATCTCGGCCAGCCGGGTGAAGGATTCGCCGAGGGTACGCAGCACGGCCGGCCGCAGGGTGAAGTAGGTGTAGCGGCCGCAGGGCTCGGTGGTCACCAGACCGGCCTCGCGCAGCAGCTTGAGGTGGTTGGACACGTTGGTCTGGCTCGCCCCGGTCTCCTCGACCAGGTGACTGGCGCACAGGGTCTCCCTGGCGAGCAGGCCGATGATCCGGGCACGCAGCGGATCGGCCACCAGCCGCAGCAGCTCCACCGGCAACACATCAGGTGACACTGAATTCATTCTCCGATGGTATCAGGTTACACTCAAGCGTAGTCAGCGCTCACGAAGGAGAACGCCGTGCCCGCCGTTCCGGAAGTGTTGTTCGTCTGCGTGCACAACGCGGGCCGCTCGCAGATGGCCGCGGCGCTGCTGCGGCATTACGCCCTGGGCCGCGTCGCCGTCCGCTCGGCCGGCTCCGAGCCCGCCGACCGGGTCAACCCTGCCGCCGCGCAGGCGCTGGCCGAATGGGGCCTGGACATCACCGGCGAGATCCCCGCGAAGCTGTCGGCCGAGGGGGTCGAGGCGTCCGACGTGGTGATCACCATGGGCTGCGGCGACACCTGCCCCGTGTTCCCCGGCAAGCGCTACCTGGACTGGCAGCTCGACGACCCGGCGGGCCGGGCCGTGGACGCCGTCCGCCCGATCCGCGACGACATCGACCGCCGGGTCCGCCGGCTGCTCGCCGAACTGCTCGACTGAGCCGGACTATCGCGTGTGGACGGTGCCGAGCTGGTTGCGGCGCAGGTCGGGTTCGCTGAACTTGGCCGCCACGGCCTGAAGGATCGTGGTCATCGCCGCGGCCGCGGGGGTGGGCTCGCGCCCCTCGGGGCGGGCGAGCAGGATGCGCCGGGTGGGCGCCGGGACGTCCGAGCCGAACGGGACCAGCCGCACGTCGTTGCGGCGGTTGGTCAGTGCCAGCCGCGGGGCCAGCGCGATGCCGAGCCCGGCCGCGACCATCGCCTGCGCCTCCTGGTAGTCGTGTGATTCGTAGGCGATGACCGGTTCGAAGCCGGCGAGACGGCAACTGCGGCGCAGCACCTCGGCGACCGGGTGATTGTCGGCGCGGATGATCCACGACTGGCCTGCCAGCGCGGTGAGGCTGACCTCGGCCCGCTCCAGCAACTCGGAGTTGGCGGGCACGACGAGCACCGTCGGATCGTCCAGCAGGCGGGTCAGGCTCAGCTGGTCGTCCTCGACCCGGCGCCAGTCGTACTCCCACAGCAGGGCCAGCTCGACCTCGCCGGTGTGCAGGAAATCCAGCAGCTGCGCCAGCATCGCGGCGCGGACGGTCGTGTGCGTGCCGGGGAACTTGCGGGAGAACCGGGTCAGCGCCAGCGGGAGCAGGCTCGCACTGGCCGTCGGGAACGAGCCGAGCCGCAGCGTTCCGCTGTCCAGCCGGGCGAACGCGTCGAGGTCCGCCTGCGCCGCGCGCAGCTGCCGCCGGATGGCCCGCCCCCGTTCGGCGAGGGCGGCACCGGCGTCGGTCAGCCGGATGCCCCGGGGAAGGCGGACCAGCAGCGGCTGGCCCGCCTCGGCTTCCAGGCGCGACATCTGCTGGGAAGCGGCGGAGGTGGTCATTCCCGAGGCCTCGGCCGCCGCCGTGAGCGAGCCGTGCGTGGCGACCTCGGCGAGCAGCAGGATCCGGCGGACGTCCGGCATCGGCACCCCTTCGACTTTAGCCGTGCTTAAGCCAGTGTAAGAGAACGGGCATTGTGCTCAACCCTCGGTGTCGTCAGGGTGAACTGCGTCCGGCAGGCGAGAGTGAGGTGTCCGGAGTGCACGTTCCCGCGACGCTGGTCCGTGGCGGCACCAGCAAGTGCTGGCTGTTCGACCAGCAGCACGTTCCCGCGTCCCTGGCCGGCATCGAGGAACTGCTCGTCAACGCCTACGGCGCCGACGACCCGGTGCAACTGAACGGGGTCGGCGGAGCCACCCCGACCACATCGAAGGCGGCCGTCGTCCGGCCCAGCCACGCCCCGGGCATCGACGTCGAGTACCTCTTCGGCCAGGTCGGCATCGGGGTTCCCGCGGTCGAGTGGGGCAGCAACTGCGGCAACTGCGCCACGGCCATCGCACTGTGGACGGTCGGCCGCGGCCTGGTGCCGGTTACCGGCGACCGGACGACCGTGGTGCTGCGCAACGTCAACACCGGCGCCGTCCTGGAGGCCACGGTGGACACCGCGGGTGGCGTGGTGCACGAGTTCGGCGACGTGACCGTGCCGGGCACCCGCTCCGGTGGCGTCGCGGTGGGCCTGACGTTCCTCGACCCGGCGGGCGGGACCACCGGCTCACTGCTGCCCACCGGCGCCGCCGCCGAGCGGCTGGACGCGGGCGGCAGGCGCGCGCGGGTGAGCCTGCTCGACGCCGGGGCACCGATGAGCCTCGTCGACGCCGGTTCGGTGGGACGCACCGGCGCCGAGTCCCCGGCCGTTCTCGGAGCCGACGTGCCGTGGCTGCGGGCGATCCGGCATGCCGCCGCCGACGTCATGGGGCTTCGCCCGGCGGGAGCCGCGCACACCGACGCCGTTCCCAAGGTGGGCCTGGTCGGCCCGCCGGCCGGCTACCTCAGTTCCACCGGCGAGCCGGTCTCCGCCCGCGACCACGACGTCACGGTGCGGATGCTGTCGATGAACGCACCGCATCCGGCGATCGGGCTGACCTCGGCGGTCGGCATCGCGCTGGCCAACCTGATCGACGGGTCCGTGGTCCACCGCGCGTCCACCGCGGCCGGTCTGCCGCGGGTGCGGATCGGCACGCCGGCCGGTGTCGTCGACGTCGCCTGCGCGGACACCGAAGGCGGATATCCGCGGCGGGTCACCGTCCGGCGTGCCGCGCGGGTCATCTGCGAGGCCCGCATCCTCGTCCCGGACCCGCGGCGCCGGACCCTGGCCCACTCCCCCGGTTAGTCTCGTCCACCCACTGACCCCAAGGACAACGATGTCTCCAGAGCTGATCTCCATCGGCGCACTCGCCGTGATGTTCGTGGTCGGGACGCTGCTCCCGATCAACATCGGAATCCTGGCCTTCGTCGCCGCGTTCGTCATCGGAACGGCGGCGCTGGGCCTGGACGAGGAACAGATCTTCGAAGGCTTCCCGGTCTCGCTGTTCGTGACGATCGTCGGGGTCACCTACCTGTTCTCGGTCGCGCAGCGCAACGGGACCGTCGATCTGATCGTCAGCTACGGCGTGCGGCTGGTCCGCGGCAAGGTCGCGCTGATCCCGTGGGTGCTGTTCACCGTCGCCGCCGTGCTGACCGCGTTCGGCACGTTCACCCCGGCCGCGGTCGCGCTGCTCGTCCCGGTCGGCATGAACATCGCGTTCCGGCACGGGATGAGCCCGCTGATGATGGGCATGATGATCATCTGCGGCGGGCACGCGGGCGCCTTCTCCCCGATCGCGGTGTCCGGCGTCCTGGTGAACGGGATGATCGCCGACACCCAGCTGCAGGTGGCGCCGGTGGTGTTGTTCCTCGCCAGCTTCGGGTTCAACGCCCTGCTCTCGGCGGTGACGTTCCTGTGGCTGCGCAATAGAAACCGGCCCGGGCCGGCCGGCACGGACGCGGACGGCGGCGCCGGGCCGGAGCACGACGGTGTCTCCTGGCGGCAGTGGCTCACCCTGGCCGCGCTCGCCGGCCTCATCGTCGGCGCGCTCGGTTTCCACCTGCAGATCGGCTTCCTGGCGCTGGCGGCCGGTGCCCTGCTCGCGCTGACCGACATGAAGAACCAGGCGAAGGCGGTCGAGGGCATCAGCTGGTCCACCATCCTGCTCGTCGCCGGAATGGTCACCTACGTGGGCATCCTGGAGAAGGCGGGAACCATCGACGCCATCTCCGAGCACGCCGCCGGCATGGGTGCCCCGCTGCTCGTCGCCTTCCTGCTGTGCCTCACGGTCGCGGTCACCTCGGCGTTCGCCTCGTCGACCGCGATCCTCACCGCGATCATCCCGATCGCGGTCCCCCTGCTGCTGTCCAGCCACCTGAACGCCGCCGGACTGATCGCCGCGCTGTCGATCTCGACCACCATCGTCGACGTCTCCCCGTTCTCCACCAACGGGGCACTCGTGCTCAGCAACGCCAAGGGCGTCGACCGGCAGCGCTTCTACCGGCAGGTGGTCGGGTACACCTGCGCGATCGTCGGTTTCGGCCCGGCCGTGGCGTGGGGTGTCTTCGTGCTGCCCGGCGCCCTGTAGACCGCGCTTAATTTGACCGGTTCCAGATACCGTCCTAGGGTCCTGGGTGATGTCCGGATTCGAGGCGCAGCTGCGGGCGGCCTCGTTGCGGGTGACCCGGCCCCGGCTGGCCGTGCTCGCCGCACTGCGTGACCACCCGCATGCCGACACCGAGACTGTTCTCACGCTGGTACGGGCGGAGCTTCCCAGCGTGTCACACCAGGCTGTCTACGACGTGCTGCGCGCGCTGACCGACGCCGGCCTGGTGCGGCGCATCCAGCCCGCCGGCGCGCTCGCCCGGTACGAGACCCGGGTGGGCGACAACCACCACCACGTCGTCTGCCGTTCCTGCGGTGCGATCGAGGACGTCGACTGCGCGGCCGGTCCCGCTCCGTGTCTGGCCGCCTCGGCAGACCACGGTTTCCTGATCGACGAGGCCGAGGTCGTCTACTGGGGCACCTGCCCCGGTTGCGCGGCCCTGCCCACCCACCACGAACCCGGAAGGACGTAAATGAGCGACATCCCGGACAACACACCGTCCAGCGCACAGGGTGTGGACAAGAAGGCCGCGGCGGGCTGCCCGGTGGCACACGACTCGGTCACCGCACACGGCAGCGAGAGCGAGAACCCGGCGATCGACTCGCCGACGGCCAAGACCGGCGGCCGTCCGCGCACCAACCGGGACTGGTGGCCCAACCAGCTCGACCTCTCGGTCCTGCACGCCCCCTCGCCGAAGGCCAGCCCGCTGGGCGAGAACTTCAGCTATGCCAAGGAGTTCGCCAAGCTCGACGTCGAGGCGCTCAAGCGGGACATCACCGAGGTGCTCACCACCTCGCAGGACTGGTGGCCCGCCGACTTCGGCCACTACGGCGGCCTGATGATCCGGATGAGCTGGCACGCCGCGGGCACCTACCGCATCCACGACGGCCGCGGCGGGGCCGGCGACGGCACCCAGCGGTTCGCCCCGCTCAACAGCTGGCCGGACAACGCCAACCTGGACAAGGCACGCAGGCTGCTGTGGCCGGTCAAGGAGAAGTACGGCCAGCGGATCTCCTGGGCCGACCTGCTCGTGTTCGCGGGAAACGTCGCGCTGGAGTCGATGGGCTTCCGGACGTTCGGGTTCGGCTTCGGCCGCGAGGACATCTGGGAACCCGAGGAGATCTTCTGGGGCCCGGAGGACGACTGGCTCGGAGACGAGCGCTACGCCAGTGACACCGAGATGGTGCCCGACGTCGGCGCGACGGAGATGGGCCTGATCTACGTCAACCCCGAGGGGCCGCGCGGCAGCGCGGACTTCCGGGCGGCGGCCCACTTCATCCGGGAGACCTTCGCCCGGATGGCGATGAACGACGAGGAGACCGTGGCCCTTATCGCCGGCGGCCACACCTTCGGCAAGACGCACGGCGCCGGTGTCGCCGACGACCACGTCGGCCCCGAACCCGAGGCCGCGCCGCTGGAGGCGCAGGGCCTGGGCTGGCTGAGCACCCACGGCAGCGGCGGGGGCCCGGACACGATCACCAGCGGCCTGGAAGTGACCTGGACCGACCGGCCGACCGAGTGGAGCAACCGGTTCTTCGAGATCCTGTTCGGCTACGAGTGGGAACTGACCACCAGCCCCGGTGGCGGCAAGCAGTACGTCGCCAAGGACGCGCCGGAGATCATCCCGGACCCGTACGACCCGGCCAAGAAGCACAAGCCGACCATGCTCACCACCGACCTGTCGCTGCGCTTCGACCCGGTCTACGAGAAGATCTCCCGCCGCTTCCTGGACAACCCCGACGAGTTCGCGCTGGCGTTCGCCAAGGCCTGGTACAAGCTGTTGCACCGGGACATGGGCCCGGTCAGCCGCTTCCTCGGCCCGTGGGTGCCCGAGCCACAGCTGTGGCAGGACCCGGTTCCCGCCGTCGACCACGAACTCGTCGGCGAGGCCGACATCGCCGCCCTGAAGGCGAAGGTGCTCGACTCCGGTCTCTCGGTGGCGCAGCTGGTCACCACGGCCTGGGCCTCCGCCGCCAGCTTCCGGTCCACCGACAAGCGTGGCGGGGCCAACGGCGCCCGGATCCGGCTCGAGCCGCAGCGCGACTGGGAGGTCAACCAGCCTGAGCAACTCGCGCGGGTCCTGGAGACCCTGGAAGGCATCCAGCGCGAGTTCAACGCGGCGGGCGGCGCGAAGATCTCGCTGGCCGACCTGATCGTGCTGGCCGGTTCGGCGGCCGTGGAGAAGGCGGCACGTGAGGCCGGTGCCGAGGTGACCGTGCCGTTCCACCCCGGCCGCACCGACGCCACCCAGGAGCAGACCGACGTCGAGTCGTTCGCCGTGCTCGAGCCGCACGCCGACGGGTTCCGCAACTACCTGCGGGCCGGGGAGAAGCTCCAGCCCGAGGTACTGCTGGTCGACCGCGCCTACATGCTCGGCCTGACCGCGCCCGAGATGACCGTCCTCGTCGGCGGCCTGCGCGGCCTGGGAACCAACTTCGGCGGCACCCGGCACGGCGTGCTCACCGACCGGCCCGGCGTGCTCACCAACGACTTCTTCACCAACCTGCTCTCGCCGGGTACCCGGTGGAAGGTGTCGGAGTCGGAGGAGAACGTCTACGAGATCCGCGACGCGGCCACCGACGAGGTGAAGTGGACCGCCACCGCGGTGGACCTCGTGTTCGGCTCCAACTCCCAGCTGCGGGCCCTGTCCGAGGTCTACTCCGGCCGGGGCGCGCACGAGAAGTTCGTCGCCGACTTCGTCGCGGCGTGGACGAAGGTCATGGAACTGGACCGGTTCGACCTGGCCTGAGGCACGCGAAGGGGCCCTCACGGCATGAGACGCCAGGGCCCGGCAAAGTCGGGTGGTCCGGAGCGCGTCATTCGCGTTCCGGAAGCCGACACTCGCGTTCCTGAGCGCGTGACTCGCGGCGAGTGGCCCGGTGGCACGGCGGGAGCGTGGAATTCGCGGGTCGGGAACGGTCGACTCGCGGGTCGGGAAAGGAGGACTCGCGCGAACGGCCCGTTCACGCGGGTGACCGGCACCGAGTGAGAACCCGCTCCACATCGTGAGTTCTGCGCTCACGTACGCGAGTTCTGCATTCCGGCACGCGAGTTCTGCGCTCGGGACCACCCACCTCGCCCTGCCCGAGGTGACGCCCGAGGTGACGTTGCCGTGAAGGGGGCACTCACGGCGTCTCATGCCGTGAGTGCCCCCTTCACGGCATGTTGGCCTGGACACGTGGGCGGGCAGCGTCGTTGTTCGGTGTGAAGGCCGAGTTTCTGTCGTCTCATGTGATGAAGGTGGCCTTCACGACCATCCCGCCCGGCGGTCGCGGCCTCACCAGTCACACCCGTCCCAGCAGACCCAGCCGTCACCACGAAAGAGACCCAGCAACCTCCCCCAATGTGGCATTGGGGAACTTCAACTCCCCCAATGCCACATTGGGGGCGCACAGCACCCGGACTTTGCCGCGGCCCTGACGTCTGACGTGGTGAAGGTGGCCTTCACGTGCTTCGTCAGGCGTGCGGGCCCCAGTTCTGGGTGGCCGCGCCGGTGCAGTCCCAGATGACCACGCGGGTGCCCTCGGCGGAGGCGCCGCCGCTGGTGTCCAGGCACCGGCCCGACTGCGGGTTGCGCAGTGCGCCACCGGAGCCGGTTTCCCACACCTGGGCGCCGGTGCCGTTGCAGGTCCACAGCCGCACCGGGGTTCCGTTGGCGGTGCCGCTCTCGGCGACGTCGAGGCACTTGCCCAGCGCGGAGACGGTGCCGCCGCGGACCGTCCACTGCTGCGCACCGGTCCAGTTGCAGTTCCACAGCTGCACCGGTGTGCCGTCGGCGGTGTTGCTCTGCTGGACGTCCAGGCATCTGCCGCCGACACCGATGATGCGTCCCGAGCCGCCGGTGGAGCCGGTGAGATACAGGCTGTTGGCCACGTTCCAGTGGGTGGCCAGGTAGCTGCCGGCCGGCGGGTTGAGGTGGAAGTAGTCGTCGTTGCCGCAGTCGATCTGGTTCTCCGGCGCACCCTGGCACACCTTGACCAGGCCGCCCGGCGGGTTCGGCAGGCCGCCGTCGTCGTAGCACATGATGTCCTCGTCGTCCCAGCAGTGGCCGTGCTTGCTGGCGTGCGGCGCGCTGGCACGCACGGCGCCGAGCGTGTGCAGCAGTTCGTGTGCGCTGGCCTGCCACGACCAGCAGCCGGTGCCGAGCGCGGCGTAGTGCGGGCCGGCGTTGTAGGGGTTGTCCGCGCCTGGCCGGTCGTCGCCGCCGTTGCCGTAGGCCAGGCCGCAGCCGGAGTTCTCGTACCAGAACAGGTACTTGCGGTCGGACCGGTCGTAGCCGCGTGCCTTGAGCGCGTCGGTGATGGTCCGCCAGTCGGTCATCGACGACTGCGGGATCACGACGTTGCCGATCACCGCCCGGCAGGCGGAGTCGTGCACGAACCGCACGTGCCGGACGCCGCCGGTGCGCGCGGCGGCCTCGACGAAAGCCTGGTCGATCTGGTCGGCGTAGGACTGGAACTGCTCGCGCAGCTGACCGTGCCGGTCCGGCTGCTGGTCGCCCCGCACGTAGATGGCCTGCACGCGGCGGCCGCTGACGCCGTCGCCCTCGCAGATGGTCGCGGCGGCTCCGGCACTGGGCGCGGGTGGCGCGTCGGTGAACGCCGACGGCGGATCGGCCACCACCGGGCTCCCGCCGGACGCCCCGGCCGAGGGCACCAGCAGTCCCGCCATCGCCAGCACGGCGACCGGCACCAGGGTTCTGAACCGGTGTGTTCCCATGTGTTGCCACCTTCCCTCGGGATCGCGCGGCCGTCGTCAATCCTGACCGCGCGGGCCCGGCCGGTCTTCACGGTCCGACCACAGGAAAGGGGCTCAGCTGACCGCCGGGAGGATCCGGCCACGCACCTCGCCGAAGCCGATCCGGCCGCCGTCCGCGCCCGGCGCGGTGGCCGAGATGACGACCTCGTCGCCGTCCTCCAGGAACGTGCGTTCCTCGCCGCCGACGCGGACCGGCTCCTTGCCGCCCCAGGTCAGCTCGATGAACGCGCCACGCTGCGCCTTCTCCGGCCCGGAGATGGTGCCCGAGGCGTACAGGTCGCCGGTCCGCGTCGACGCGCCGTTCACCGTCAGGTGCGCCAGCATCTGGGCGGGCGACCAGTACATCGTGCGGTACGGGGGCCGGGAGACCTCCTCGCCGTTCCAGGACACCGACAGGTCGATGTCCAGTCCCCACGGCTCGTCCTCGCGCAGGTACGGCAACGGCCGCGGGTCCTGGACGGGGGTGGGCACGCGGGCAGCCTGGAGCGCCTGCAGCGGCACCACCCACGGCGAGATCGAGGTGGCGAAGCTCTTGCCGAGGAACGGGCCCAGCGGCACGTACTCCCACGCCTGGATGTCGCGGGCCGACCAGTCGTTGACCAGAACCGCGCCGAACACCCGGCGGGAGAACTCCGCGGCGGGCACGGCCGATCCCAGCGGCGAGCCGGTGCCGACGAGGAAGCCCAGTTCGGCCTCGATGTCGAGCCGGCGGCACTCGCCGAACGTCGGCTCGGTCTCGGCCGGGGCCTTGCGCTGGCCCTTCGGGCGCACGATGTCGGTGCCGGAGACCACCACCGTCGCGGCCCGGCCGTGGTAGCCCACGGGCAGGTGCTTCCAGTTGGGCAGCAACGGTTCGGCGTCCGGCCGGAACAGCCTGCCGAGGTTGCTCGCGTGGTGTTCGGAGGCGTAGAAGTCGACGTAGTCCGCGATCTCCACCGGCAGGTGCAGGCGCACCTCGCTCACCGGGTGCACGGCGGCGTCCGGGACGTCCCCGGCGATCAGGTCGCCGATCCGGCGGCGGGTCCCGGTCCAGAAGTCGTATCCCCGTGCCATGAACGCGTTCAGCGACGACCGCGCGAAGACGTCGTCGCCGAGCGCGGCGGCGAGGTCGACGACGTGGTCGCCCGCCCGCACGCCCACCCGCGGCTCGCCGCCTGCCACGGAGAACACGCCGTAGGGCAGATTGTCCTTGCCGAACAGCGAATCCCGGGGGATGTCGATCCTGGTCACGCGGTCTCTCCCTCTTCCTCGGCCAGCCCGGCCGGTACCAGGCCGAGTGCCGCCAGCTCGGTGACGGGTTCGATGACACTGCAGGTGCCGAACGACCGGAACCGCTCGCGCACCGACTCGTCCACAGTGGACACTTGGGCGGCGACCGCCGCGCCGTCCCGCTCGGCGAGCACGGCGGCCAGTTCGGCGTCGCCCGCGCCGGACATCGCCGCCGCGGTGGCCAGCAGCAGGTTCAGGAAACCGTGTTGCTCGAAACCGGTCTCCGGGTCGGTGTTGCGGATCGCGTGGTGCAGCCCGGCGGTCGCCTTGAACGCCACCCCGGCCCGCACGGCCGCGCCGACCGCCGCGGCCAGCTCGGCCTCGTCCGGGTACAGCTCGGCACGGACCCCGCCGGTGCGGAACTTCGCCTGACGGCCGGTGTCCGCGCAGGCCGCGAGGAAGTCCGCGCGCCGCTCGTCGCGGGGAATCTCGACGAACACGGGCACCTCCCCCGCCGGGCCGAGCGCGCCGAAGAACCCGGTGGCGCTCATGCCCTCCGGCGCCGCGACCTCCAGGCTCTGCAGCCGGACGGGCAGCGCCGCCGCGGCGGCCATGACGCCGGGCAGCTGCGCGGGCCCGCCCGGCGCCGTCACACTCAGCTCGAGCGGGCCGTCCAGGAGCGCGCCCAGCTCGTCCAGCGCGGGTGCCGCCAGGACGAGCGGGCCGACCATGTCGCGGTAACGGGACCGCCGGTGCCGGGCGTGGGCGGGCACGGCCTCGGGCAGCGGGGTGAGTCCCGGCGGGAACACCGCCGCGTCGTCGAGCAACCGGGCGAAGACGCTCATCCCGCAGTTCCTTCCTCCGGCTCGGGCCAATGTAGTCAAGGTATTTACTACCCTATGCGGGCGCAAGGGCCCGCCGGCCCCCGCGCCGCCTCAGCTACGGCCCCGCACGTCGAACTGGTCGCGGTTGGTGATGAGCTTGTTCAGCAGCAGGACCAGGATGCGCTGCTCGGCCTCGGTGAGCACGCTGGTCCACTCGTGCTCGCGGCGGTTCTGCCGCCCGAACACCTCGACCATCTCCCGGTGGCCGCGCGCGGTGAGGGCCAGCAGGACCGAGCGCCCGTCACTGCGGCTCGGCGACCGGTCCAGCAGCCCGTCCGCGACCAGCGGCTTGGCCAGGTTGGACACCGCGGCGCGGCTCATCCCGGTGAGTTCGGCCGCCTTCTTCGCCTCCAGCGGCCCGGCGAGCCAGGTGACGAACAGCAGCCGGAACGCCGACCACGACCGGCCGCTCGGCCGGTGGACGCTGGCCTCCAGGTCGTAGGTGACGACGCTGGAGGCGCGGTTGAGGGTCAGCAGCACCTCGGTGGCCAGCTGGTGCTCGAAGCCGAACTCACCGGCGAGCCGGCGGTGGGCGAGCTCGATGAAGGACCAGAAGTCGAGCTCGCCCTCGGCCATGTTCACGCCCCGCCGTCCACTCAGATAGTCAATATCTAAACTACCTGACGGTGCGCCTCAGGACAGGTGGTGCACCTCCTGCAGGCCGTACACCGGGGTCGGCAGCCCCTCGTACCGTGCCTTCAACTGCAGGGCGAGGTAGAGCGAGTAGTGCCGGGACTGGTGCAGGTTCCCGCCGTGGAACCACAGCCCGGGCTGCTGGGTCGGCTTCCACATGTTGCGCTGCTCGCCCTCCCACGGCCCCGGGTCCTTGGTGGTGCCCGAGCCCAGGCCCCAGCACTTGCCGACCCGATCGGCCATCTCCTGCCCGCACAGGTCGGCGACCCAGCCGTTCATCGAGCCGTAGCCGGTGGCGTAGACGACGAGGTCGGCGTCGAGTTCGGTGCCGTCGGCGAGGACCACTCCGGTCCGGGTGAGGTGGTCGACCTGGCCGTGCGCCAGCGCGATCTTGCCGTCCGCCACCAGTTCCGACGCGCCGACGTCGATGTAGTAGCCGGAGCCGCGGCGCAGGTACTTCAGGAACAGCCCGGACCCGTCGTCACCCCAGTCGTGCCGGAAACCGGCCTTCTCCAGCCGCTGGTAGAACTCCGCGTCCCGTTCCCTGATCTTGTCGTAGATGGGGATCTGGAACTCGTGCAGGATCCGGTACGGCAGCGAGGCGAACACCATGTCGGCCTTCTCGGTGGTCATGCCCGCGCGCACGGCCCGTTCCGAGTACAGGTCGCCGAGGCCGAGTTCCATCAGCGAGTCCGACTTCACGACGTGGGTGGACGAGCGCTGCACCATGGTCACGTCGGCGCCGTGCTCCCACAGCGCGGCGCAGATGTCGTGCGCGGAGTTGTTGGAGCCGATGACGACGGCCTTCTTGCCCGCGTAGGCGTCCGGGCCGGGGTGCTGCGAGGAATGGTGCTGGTCTCCCTCGAACACGTCCATGCCGGGGAACGAGGGCAGGTTCGGCTTGCCGGACATGCCGGTGGCGAACACCAGGTGCTCCGGGGTGAGCACGACCTGCTCGCCGTCGCGGTCGACGACGACCCGCCAGCGCCCCGCCTGCTCGTCGAACGCGGCCGAGGTGACCGTCGACCGCGTCCAGTAGGGCACCTCCATGACCCGGGTGTACATCTCCAGCCAGTCCGCGATCTTGTCCTTCGGCGCGAAGACCGGCCAGTTGTCCGGGAAGGGCAGGTACGGAAGGTGGTCGTACCAGACCGGGTCGTGCAGGCAGAGGCTCTTGTAACGCTTGCGCCAGGAGTCGCCGGGACGGTCGTTGCGCTCGACGACCAGCGCGGGCACGCCGAGCTGGCGCAGCCGCGCCCCCAGCGCGATACCGCCCTGCCCGCCGCCGACGACCACCACGAACGGCTGCCGGGTGTAGCCCAGCTCCGCGCGCTCGCGGTCCCGTTCCTCGGCCCAGGAACTGCGGTCCTCGAGCGCGCCGTGCCGCACGCCCTTGGGCCTGCGGTCTCCGCGTGGTTCCGGGAAGTCCTTCAGCTCACGCAGGCTGGTCAGGAGCGTCCAGGCACCCTCGTCGGTCAGCCGCAGGTGTCCCCTGCCGCGGCCGGCCGCCGTCTCGAACTCGATCCACGCCTCGACGACGCCGTCGGCTTCCGCGGGCGGCTCCGTGGTGCGGAACCCGGACGGGTCGACGGCGTCCAGGCACGCGGTGAGCAGGTGGGCCACCCCGGCCCGGCCCTCCACCGTCTTGAGGTTCCAGGTGAACGCCACCAGATCCCGCCAGTAACTGTCGACGGCGAACAGCGCCGAGGCGGCCTCGGCATCGCGGGCCGCGAGCGCCGACTCGAAGCGGGCCAGCCAGGCGTCCACCCGGGCCTGGGCGGACGGCTCCACCTGCACCCGGTCCAGCGTTTGGGACATCGCAACTCCTCCAGCAACGGCGATCGTGGTGTAGCGCCGATCACACCCGCGGCGGGAGGGGCGCCGAAAGGGTTGCACGGAATTGCACGCCGGTGGCCTGGCGACCGGTCCGGCACCGCACCTATCCTGGGACGGCTGACGCGATGACGCGGGAGGTGAGGTCGGTGCACGGCGCTCTCCCGCCGGGGCGGCATCTGCCCGCCTACGCCAGGGACCTGGTCCGCATGCACGAGGCCGTGCTGGGTGGCGGCCGCCCGCCGGTGCGCCCGCGCGACGTCGTGTCCCAGTCGTGGTCGCGGATGCTGCGGCTCGGGCTCACCGCGGACGGCATGAACGAACGCGACTCGCTCGGCGAGGACGAGCTCGCGCGGCGCCGCAACGACTCACCGCTGCGGGAGGTCGTGGACGGCCTCGGGCAGATCATCGGCGCCACCTCCGACGCCGCCCACATGCTGTTCGTGGTGACCGACGCCGACGGCGTCATCCTGTGGCGCTCGGGCACCGCCGCGGTCCGCCGCCGCGCCGACGACCTCGGCTTCATCGAGGGCACCGACTGGACCGAGGCCCGGGTCGGGACCAACGCGATCGGCACGGCGCTGGCCGAGGCCGCCCCGGTCGAGCTGCTCGCGGGCGAGCACTTCGAGCAGGGCCAGCATCCCTGGTACTGCAGTGCCTGCCCGATCCACGACCCGCGTACCGGCGACCTGCTCGGCATCATCGACGTCAGCGGCCCGGCGCTGGCGCTGCACCCGGCGGTCGGCGCGCTGGTCGAGACGGGCAGGCGGCTGGCCGAGGCCGAGCTGTGGCGGGCCCACCAGCAGCGGCTGGACCGGTTGCGGCGCAGCGCCGAGCCGGTGCTGGCCGGTATTTCCGGCGCCGCGCTCGTCGTCGACGACGACGGCTGGGTCGCGCACAGCAGCGGTGTCGCGGTCGGCGACCGCGTCGCCGCGCCCCGGGCGGACCGGCCGGTCGCGGTCCCCGGCGTCGGGGCCTGCCTGCCCGAGCGCCTGGCGCACGGCTGGCTGATCCGGCCGGCCGGTGACGGCCGCACCCTGCTGCTCGACCTGGAACTGGGCGCCACCCCGCTGCTGCGGGTGCGCACCGGGGACACCGGCTGGCGCCGGGCCATCACCCGGCGCCACGCGGAGATCCTGACCCTGCTGCACAAGGCGGGTCCGGCCGGGCTGTCCGCGGAGGCACTGAGCCGGGCGCTGTTCGGCGACGCCGGGCACGTGGTGACCGCGCGGGCCGAGGTGTCCCGGTTGCGCAGGCTGCTGGGCGCCGTCGTGGCCACCCGGCCGTACCGGCTCGCCGCCGGGGTCAGCCTCGTCATCCGGCCCGGTGGTGCCGCTGGTGACACCACGTGACCGAACCGCTATCCTCGGGCACCGAGTTTGCAGTCGGGGCCGCGAGGAGGATCTGACACCGATGTCAGCCACAGAACAGCCGGAGCCGGTGATCCTGGACGATGGCGTCCCCACCGCCGCCCGCGTCTACGACGTGATGCTGGACGGCAAGGACAACTACGCCATCGACCGGCAGGTCGCCGAGGCCAGTCTCGCGGTCATGCCGGAGCTGAAGGAGATCGCCCGGCACAACCGCGAGATCCTGCACCGCGTGGTGAGGCACCTGGCCACCGAGGCCGGCATCACCCAGTTCCTCGACCTCGGGTCCGGTCTGCCGACCGTGCGCAACACCCACGAGGTCGCCCAGGAGGCCAACCCGGACGCCCGCGTGGCCTACGTCGACATCGACCCGATCGTCCTCGCCCACGGCCGCGCACGCCTGCAGGACAACGACAACGTCGGCATCATCACCGCGGACATCCGCAAGCCGAGGGAGGTCCTCGACAACCCGGAGGTGCGCGGGCTGATCGACTTCTCCAAGCCGGTCTGCGTGATGCTCTGCGGCATCCTGCACCACATCCTCGACGAGGAGGATCCGCAGAACATCGTCGACACCCTGCGCGAGGCCGTCCCGTCGGGCTCGTACCTGTTCATCACCAACTTCACCAAGCTCGGCGACTCGCCGCAGAGCCAGGAACTGGAGCGCGTCCTGCTCTCCCAGCTGGGCACCGGCCGCGTCCGCAGCCCGGAGGAACTCGCCCGGTTCTTCACCGGCCTCGAGCTGATCCCGCCGGGCATCGTCCCGCTTCCGTTGTGGCGCCCGGAGAAGGTGATCACCGACGCGACCACCGTCGGCGTCCGCTTCATGACCGGCGGCGTCGGGTACAAGCCCTGACCCCAGCGGTCAGCCCAGGCAGGCCCGGACGGCCTTGATCAGCTCCAGCGCCCTCGGGTCGTCGCTGCGGTAGTTCCACAGGTTGGTGAGGTAGCCGAAGCCCACCTTGGCGTCGGGGTCGGCGAACGCGATCGACCCGCCGGCGCCGGGGTGACCGAACGACCCGGGGCCGAGCATCGGCATCGGCGCGCACGCCCGCCAGAACCCCAGCGACATGTAGAAGGACCGGTCGGCCGGGACGTCCAGCTCCGGCGGCAGGCCGTGCATCGGCGTCCGGTCGGTCTGGACGACCGTCGCCCGCTCGACCGTCGCCTGATCGAGCAACCGCACGCCGTCGACGTCGCTGACCGTGGCGGCGTACATCCGGGCCAGCGACCGCGCGTCGGTGAGCATGTTGCCCGCCGGGATCTCGGCGGCCCGCCAGGCCCGCGTGTTGTGTGCCTCCGGGTCGGTGAAGGCGCCGCCGAGCACGTTGGCACGGGCCTGGACCGAGTCCGGTCCCCACATGGTGTTGATCCAGGCGGTGACCGTGTCCGCGTCGAGCCCGGTCACCTCGATCAGCCCGGCGATCATGTCCTCCAGGCTGAGCGGGGCGGCGTTCTCGATGTGCGCCACCCGGTGCTCCTGCTCCTCCGGCAGCCCGATCCAGGCACTCAGCCCCAGCGGGGCGGCCACCTCGTCGGCGAAGAACCGGCCGACCGACTTCCCGGAGATCCGCCGGATCACCTCGCCGACCAGGAAACCGAAGGTCACGCTGTGGTAGACGTGTTCGGTTCCCGGCTGCCACAACGGCTTCTGCGCCTCGATCGCGCGGATCACCGGGTCCCACGCGACGACGTCGTCGAACGTCAGCGGCCCGTCGACGACCGGCAGGCCGGCCTGGTGCGACAGCAGCAGGCGCACCGGGATGTCCTGCTTGCCCGCCGCACCGAACTCCGGCCAGTAGCGGGTCACCGGCGCGTCCAGGTCCAGCTCACCGCGCTGCGCCAGCAGGTGCGCGCAGATCGCGACGGCGCCCTTCGTCGTGGACGCGACCAGTGCGATGGTGTCCCGCCCCCACGGCCGGTTCGCCGCGCGGTCGGCCACGCCGTCCCACAGGTCGACGACCGGGCGGCCGTCCACGTAGACCGCACACGCCGCACCCAGCTCGTCGCCCCGGTCGAAGTTGGCGCGGAACACGTCGGCGACCTTGCCCCAGCCGTCCTCGACACCGTTCGTGCCAGTCATTGCCTGTCTCCTTGTCGTTGATCCCCGTTGACGAGGACCACGATCACCGGCGTTGCTGACACCGGGCCGCCACGGCGCTGACACGGGTCAGGGAGTCTGGTTCCACTCCAGGCCGATTCCGGCGATGCCGGGGCCGGCGCCGTCGAAGTAGGCGCTGGCCACGGCGCCGAGGCCGCAGACCAGGTCCTCCTCCTCGGTGGGGGCGCTGTGTTCGTAGGCCCGGAACTCGCGGACGCAGCGCGCGGGCAGGGTCGCCGGCGAGAACCTGATCTGCAGCAGGTAACTGGACACCGGATCGCGCAGCATGCGGAAGTAGCCGGGCGAGGTCGTCTCGCAGGTGTCGCGCACGGCGTAGCCGAACACGTGCACCTCGCCTTCGGCGAGCCTGCGGTCGAACAGCAGCTCGGCGGCGAGGATCCCGTCGCCGTGCCTGCGGATGCGCCCGGCCCGGCAGCCGTCGGCGGCACGCAGCTCGACCGGTCCGCTGCGCTGCCCCGGGTCCGCGGTGTGGACGATCGTGTACCGGTCGGGCCTGCCCGCCCTGCCGCGGACCACCAGCCGGGAGGCGACCTCGGCCATGGCGCCGCGGCTGTTCAGGGTCACCTCGGTGTGCACGGTGAGCAGGTCGACGTCGGCGTTGTAGCGGGTCGGCGCCGGGTAGGCACCCAGCTCGGCCAGCAGGTCGTCCACCACCGGGCCGGTGGTGGCCGGGCGCAGCTGGGAGAACGAGGTCTTCAGCGACAGGCACGGGGTGCGGGCCCGCCGCGGGCCGAGCAGGGTCACCAGGGAGTCGGCGGGCAGGTGCAGCACGCTCTCCAGCGCGCGGACCGTCGGCAGGGCGTGCGGCACCTCGGGCCTGCGCAGGCCCCGCTGCCAGTAGCTCAGCGTCGACTGGCCGACCGCGACGTGGTGGCGCACGAGGTGGGCACGCAGCCGGGACAGCGACAGGCCGCGGTGGGTGATCGCCAGGCGCAGGGCGTCGTGGAACGTTCCGTAACGGAGAGCGCTGGCCAGACCGGGCGGCAGTTCCTCGGTCGCGTGATCGGGCATCGTCGCCCTCCGGCTGGATTGTGACTTTCGGCCAGTGTGAACAGGGCGGAACGTTCACACAACCGGCGGACGGCGGGTACCGCACGACGCACTGCCGGGCGGAACGGTCCCGGCGTGAAACCGGGGCTCTTGCGGCAGGTCCGCGCGTCCGGCCACGGTGGCGCTCCCCCACCTCGAGTCACCATGGAAGGAGCGCCTGTGAGCACCCTGCGTTCACGCGCCGCCATCGCCATCGGGACGGTCCTGGGCAGCATGCTGCTCGCGCAGCTGCCGGCCACCGCGGAGCCGGACGCCCGCCTGGACTTCACCATGCAGGCCCAGCAGAAGAGCAACTGGTGCTGGGCCGCCGCGGGCACCAGCATCGCCGTCTACCACGGCACGTCGGTCAACCAGACGCGGTTCTGCCAGCTGGCCCACGACGAGTCCGGCCGCGACTGCTACAACAACCAGGGCCACCTCGGCGAGGTCCGGTACGCGTTCCAGCGGCTCGGTTACTCCGATCCGGGCAACTACCTGTCGAACTACCTCAGCTACAGCGCGATCCGCACCCAGATCGACCGCAGGCAGCCGATCGAGACCCGGATCCTGTGGTCGTCCGGCGGCGGGCACATGCACGCCATCTACGGCTACAGCGACAGCGGCGGGCAGTACGTCGACTGGGCCGATCCGTGGGGCAGCAACCCCCGCTACAACCGTTCGACCTACCGCAACTACATCAGCAACAACCAGTTCTCCTGGACCCACACCCTGACCGGAATCGCGAGGTGAACGCGGCCATGATGACCCGTGTCCTGATCGCCGGTGCCGTGCTGACGGCGGGCATGTTCGCCACGGCGGGCGCGGCAGGAGCCGCGCCGGTCCCCGCCGACGCCGACGCCGCGCGGTCCGCCGCCGCGGCGCCGTCGACCGTCCACGCCCTGGCCGGTTTCCTCGGCGACCTGCGGGTCCGCGAGGGCGCCCCGGCAGCCGCGACGGCCGTGACCGTCGGCGAGACGGTGCTGCCGGTGTACACGCTGTCGGCGGAGTTCGTCGCCGGTGCCGCCGGGGCCGAGCCGGGCAGGCTCGCCTACCTGGCCGTGCCCGCCGTCGCCGGTGACGGCCGGACCGCGACGGTCCAGGTCGTGCGCGACGGCGGCGGCTGGACGGTCGGCAACCTGGCCTCCGGTGACGAGGAGTTCCGGCTCGCCGGGAAGCTGCCCGGCGGCGCGGTCCTGCTGCACGAGCCGCAGGTGGACGCCTGGTACGCCACGGAGTCCGGCCGGCTGACCGTCCTCGACCCCGGCGGCAGCGGCCGGGCCGCGGGCGACGTCGTGACGGTGGCGGACTACCAGCGGGCGGTCGGCGAGCGCTACGGCGACAAGCAGGCCGGGTCCGGCTACGCCGCCGACGGGAAGGCGGGCGGCTACGGGCCTTCGTCCGAAGAGGACTCCCCGGTCCTGCCGCTGGCCCTCGGCGGGCTGGGCCTGGTCGCGGCCGGCGTGGCCGGGCTGCGGCTGCGCCGGGCCGTCCGCGGCTGAACCGTCAGTTCGACTCGGCCGTCACCGTGTGATGCGTGACGGTCGAGTCGAACTCGGTCAGCACCGCGACGGCGTCCGGCGCGACGTTGGCGGCGGTGACGTCGGCACCGGCGAAACTCCCGATCACGTCCAGCGAACTCCACCGGGTGATCACCTGGATCTCGACGTCCGTGCCGCGATCGCGTTCCAGCAGCACGGCGTCGAGGAATCCGTCGACGGTCCGCAGTTCCGGCAGCACGGCGCTGGTGAAATGCTCGCGGTACCGCGCCGCGTTGTCCGCCGTGGCGGACGCGCGCCAGATGCGTGCGATCACGGTTGTCCTCCCGGTCGGGCCACCCCCGCTCGCCCCTTCACGCGCCGAAGTTACCGGATCTCGCGCAGGGATTCCTCGGTCCGGGCCACGACGGCGCGCGGGCCGTCGATCACGATCGGGCGCTGGATGAGCGCCGGGTTGCCGGCGAGCAGCCGGATCCAGCGGTCGCGGTTCGCGGCGTCGCGGGGCAGGTCCGCGACGCCGAGGTCCCGGGCGGCCGGGTCCCCGGTACGCGTGATGTCCCACGGTTCCAGGCCCAGCTTGGCGAGCACCTCGGTCAGCTCGGCGGCCGTGGGCGGGGTGTCGAGGTAACGCCGCTCGGTGTACTCGGTACCCGCCTCGTCCAGGGCCTGCTTCGCCGCCCTGGACTTGCTGCAGCGCGGGTTGTGCCAGATCTCCATCCCGGCATTGTCCAGCAGGCGCGTCCCCGTGGGCGCGGAGGTGGCAGGCGAACCGCTCAGCTGACCAGCCCGCGCCCGGTGACCAGCGGCAGGTCCAGTGCCGTGAGCAGGCCCGGCCGGGCCTCCACGACGGCGGGGACGGCGTTGACCAGGCGCATGGCGGTGGCCTTGAGCCCGGCGGTGTTGTGGTCGCCGTCGGTGCCGAGCATCCGCAGGTCCAGCGTGTAGTTCGGTTCGCCGGTGACGACCACCCGGTAGCCGCCCTGGCCGGTGGGCTGCGGCCAGTCCGGCCCGAGGTCGCCACGCAGGCGGGTGATGTGTTCCAGCACGGTCACCGCCCTGCCGCCCCGCATGCCGCGGACCTCGAAGCGCAGCGCCGCGGCGGTGCCCTCCTCGACGCGGCCGCTGGCGATGTCGAACGACTCCGGCGCGGGGATCCGCTCGACCTGTTCCTCCACGCCGTCCAGTTCGACGTCGAGCCCGGCGGCGAGCTGGCGCACGACGCTGCCCCACGCCAGGGTCAGCACGCCCGGCTGCAGCAGCAGCGGTTTCTCGTCCAGTGGCTTGCCGAATCCCATGATGTCGAACAGGACCTTGGCGTTGTCGTAGGTCGAGTAGTCCAGGATCTCCAGGCAGCGGACCTGGTCGATGCGCTCGGACACCGACGTCAGCGCCAGCGGCAGCCAGTCGTTGGCGAAGCCGGGGTCGATGCCGTTGACCCACAGCGACGCGCCGCCCTCGGTGGCGGCCTGCTCGATGGCGGCAATGGAGTCCGGTGGCAGCAGGCCGTAGGGGTACTGCAGGAACACCGGGCCGGAGGAGACGACGTTGATGCCGGCGCGCAGGAACCGTTGCAGGTCCTCGACGGCCTCGGTCAGCCGGTCGTCGGCCATGGCGCAGTGCACGACGCAGTCCGGGCGCAGGGCCAGCAGCGCGTCGGCGTCGGTGGTGGCCGTGACGCCGAGGGTGCGGCCGAGACCGGCCAGGTCACCGGCGTCCCTGCCCGCCTTGGCCTCGCTGGACACCCAGACGCCGGCCAGTTCCAGGTCCGGGCGGGCGTCGATGCCCGCGATGGCGTGCCTGCCGACGTTGCCGGTGCTCCACTGCACCACGCGATAGGTCATCGTTCTCCCTCACAGATCCGGTAGCCCGAGTTCGAGGTTGGGTGCCTGGACTCCGCCGTCGACCTCCAGGATCTTGCCGGTGACGTAACCGCCCGCGTCGCTGGCCAGGTACAGCGCGGTGGCGGCGATCTCCTCGGGGGTGCCGAGCCTGCGCAGCGGCGTCGCGTTCTCCATGCGCGCCCGGATCTCCGGGTTGCCCGCGACGACCTGGAGTGCGGAGGTCAGCGTGGAGCCGACGGCGATGGCGTTGACCCGGATCCTCGGCGCCAGGTCGGCCGCGGCCAGCCGGGTGTAGTGGGCCAGGGCGGCTTTCGCCGTGCCGTAGCCGAGAAACCCGCGGCCTGCCGCCCACGACATGGTCGAACAGATGTTGACGACCGCGCCCGCGCCGCCGTCGAGCATGACCGGCACGGCGGCTCTGGTCAGCGCGTGGGCGGTGCCGACGTTGAACCGGAAGGCCTCGTCGAGGAACTCCGGCGTGGTGTCCAGGAACGGCATCGGGTAGGTGCCGCCGACGTTGTTCACCACGATGTCGAGCCTGCCGAACTCCGCCCGCGCGGTCCCGGCGAGCCCGGCGGCGGTGTCCGGTTCGGACAGATCGGCCGCCACCACGTGGGCCCGGCGGCCGGTTTCGGCCACCCGCCCGGCCACGTCGGCGAGGTCGGTCCCGGTGCGGGCGGCGATCACCACGTCAGCTCCGGCCTCGGCGAACGCCACCGCGACGGCGGCCCCGATCCCCCGGCCCGCACCGGTCACCACGGCGACCCGGCCGGTCAGCCGGAACATGTCGGGAACCATGGCTCCAGTGTTAAGCGTCAATGCTTAATAGGTCAAGGTGTGTGTATTAAAATATGCCCGTGTCCAGTCCCCGTGAGCAGATCATGCTGGCCGCCGAACGGCTGATCGCCGAGCGCGGGCCGGACGTGCCGCTGCGCGAGATCTGCGTGGCGGCCGGGCAGCGCAACAACTCCGCCGTGCAGTACCACTTCGGCGACCGCGACGGGCTGATCGCGGCGATCGTCGGCCACCGGCTCGGTCCCGAGGAGGACGAGCGGTTGCGCCGCCTGGCCGAACTGGAGGCCGCCGGTGACGGCGCCGATCCGCGGCGGCTGATCGCCACGCTGGTCGAGCCGATCTTCACCGTCGCCCGGCGAGACGGCGCGACCCATCACGCGCGGTTCCTCGAACAGGTTCGCGCCCATCCGGCGATGCGTGCGCTGGGCGCGCCGGACACCCAGCCGCCGGCGATCCGGATCATCCTGGCGCGGCTGGAGCGTGCACTGAAGCCGATACCGGCCGCGTTGCGGGCGCGCCGGCTGTCCGCGCTGGCGACCACCGAGTTCGCCCTGCTGGCCGACCACGAGCGGGCCGTGGAGGCGGGCACCGCGACGTCGTCGGCCGACGCACTGGCCGATATCGCCGCGATGCTGCACGCGATGTTGTTCGCCCCGGCGGCCTAGTCCCGCCATGCCCGGTTGGCCCGCCGGGCTGACGACGAGTGTCCAGGAGACGGCAGGCTCGGCCATCGCGTTCGCGGCGCGCCGGGAGTGGCGCGGAACCGCGCCGCCGGGTAAAAATCGCCAATTTGTCCCACGGGAGAGTGGTTTATTCGAACAGGTGTTCGTTTAGAATGGGTGTGTGGACGTTGACGGGGTGATTCCGGCGTGGCAGCTCTCGGAGGGGGAGTTGTCGGCCGCTCTGGTCGCGTCCGAGGCCGGGTTGGCGCGGGAGTACGCCCGCAACCTTGAACTGGTGGCCGAGGCGGACAAACGCGGTCTGGCGGGGAGTAATGGGTTTCGGGATACGGCGGCGCTGTTGGAGCGGGGGATGCGGGTCTCCCGCCGGGAAGCCCGCGCCCGGGTCGCCGCCGCCACCGCGGACCTCCCCGTACTGCGGGCCGCGTTGGCGGCGGGGGAGATCAGTTTTGAGCATGTGCGGGAGATTGAGCAGGTGCTGTCCAAGGCTCCGGGTTCGGTGACACCGGAGCAGTTGTCGGCGAGCGAACAGACCTTGGTGGAGTTGGCGAAGCAAGCCCCGCCGGCGAACGTGCGCAAAGCGGGCCGTCGGTTGCTGGCCCATTGGGATCTGGAGGACAAGCCACCGGCGGATGTCGATCGGGATTTGGCGCGGCCGCGGCGGGAGTTCCGGTACACGTTCACCCGGGAAGGCCGGATGCGGTTCACCGGGGAGTTCGATCCGGAGACCGCCGCGCTGGCCGAAGCGTTGCTGGTCCCGCTGGCCAAACCCGACGCCGCCGTGCAGGGCCTGCCGGATCAGCGCACCACGGCGGAACGCCACGGCGACGCGGTGGCGGCGGTGTTCGACCTGGCCGCCCGCGCCCCCGACCTCCCGGTCAAAGCCGCCGAACGAGCCGTGGTCACCGTGACAGTCGGCCTGGACGAACTCCAGCGGCGGGCCGGGACCGCGTTCCTGGACGGCTACGGCGCGGTCACCGTGGACCAGCTACGCAAGATGTGCTGCGACGCCCGCGTCGTGCCCGCCGTCCTCGGAAGCCAAGGCGAGGTCCTCGACCTGGGGCGCGCCGTGCGGACCGCCACCCCGGCCCAGCGGCGGGCACTGGCCCTGCGGGACAAGGGGTGTACGGCGCCGGGGTGTACCCGGGGGCCGAAATGGTGCGTGCCCCACCATACGGTGCACTGGGCCGACGGCGGCCCCACCAACCTCGCTGGGCTCGGCTTCACCTGCGAACGCGACCACCACCTGCTCCACCACGGCGGCTGGACCATGCGCCTGCACAACGGCGCCATCGAATGGATCCCACCCACCTGGTACGACCCGAAACGAAGACCCATCCGCAACACCGCACACGACCCACCACCCCGACAGTCAGGAGTGGACGGTGTCCGCCTTCAGCCCGACCGTCCGGCCGAGGCGAATCGCCGAGACAAGGAAGAAGATTCCGCCGAGGACCGCGTAGCCGGCCACGTTGGTCAATACCGGATCAGGGGCGGACGCTCCGATGACGAACGTCGTTCCGGCCAGCACGGAAAGACCGCCGCTGAGGATCATCGGCCACTGACCTCCCAGCGCGCGGCGGGCCACGGCAACGATCAGCTGGACGAGCCCGGCGACGATCGCCCAGGCGCCCCACACCCGCAGTACGGCAGGCAGCCCGGACGTGCAGGCAACAGCCAAGCCGACGGCCGCGAGCAAGCTGATCGCGATGTTGACGAGCAGGCCACGAACCGGCCCGGCGGCGCGGGACGAACGAGCGTCCACGACAGCCGCGACCACGTCGAACAGGGGATACAGAACCAGCAGGGTCACAGCCAGCGGCCCGAGCTGCGACTTGGTGACGAACAGCAAGCCGGCCCAGACGATGGCGAACGCGAACCGCACGAAGTACAGCCGGCGCAACGTCGGCGCGATCCCGCCCGCGGGTGAGTCAACGGTGGTCACGGTAGTCCTCTCGAATAACAAGACCGAACGTTCTATCTCTTTCAGAGTGGCCGACTCACCCACCCTGTGTCAAGACCGAACGTTCTACCTCATCATCGATCGCCGGGCGCGGCCGTCGACTACTTGGACCGCGTGGATCGCAGGATTCCGTCTACGCCACGGAGAAAGGTGTCGCAGACCTCCACCGGGTCCGCCAGGCAGCCCGACGCCATCGCACCGTCTCGCAGCATCACGAAGAGCCGCCCGGCGGGATCCGGCGGCGTCTCGCCGGCCTGCTCGAACAAGTCCGTGATGGTGCCGAGGAACCACTCCCGGTGAGCGAGGACGGCGGCATGCACGGGATGCCGGGGATCCGGGTACTCCGCTGCCGCGTTGAGGAAGGCACATCCGCGGAAGTGCGGCGACTGGATTCCCTGCGCGATCGACTTGGCGACCGCCCGCAGGACCTCGACCGGCGGCAGGCCACTGGCGAGAGCCTCGCCGACTCCGTCACGCTCCATGTCGTGGACGCCCCGTAGATAGGCGACGACGAGGTCTTCCTTGCTGGGGAAATGCCGGTACAACGTGGCACGGGTGACCTTCGCCTCCGCGACGATCCGGTCGATCCCCACGGCGTGCAGCCCCTCCGCGTAGAAGAGCTGCGTGGCCGTCGCCAGCAGCCGCGACCGTGCTTCGGACACCTGACCTCGAGCGTTGCGCGCCATCGGAACACAATGTAACAGACAGAACGGTCGGTATCCGGCGAGTCGCCAGGGCCCGCGGGCCTGGTCACGGGGTGAAGGACATCTCCAGGATGCCGCCGGAGAAACCGGGCCGGAGCACCGCCTCGACCCGCAGGAACCGTGCGTGCACCGGGTCGAAGCGGACGACGTTGTCCCGGTCCCGGTCCGTCCCGTACGGGCCGGCGCCGGGAACCGGGCGCCAGGTCTCGCCGTCCAGCCAGAGCACCCGCCACGACGCGGGCACGCGGCACTGCCCCACGCCGGTGTCGTCGAACCAGTACACCGCGGCCTGCCCGATCGTGCGCGGCTCACGCAGGTCCCACTGGATCCACTCGGTGCTGCCGCGCCGGTCCCACCAGGTGAAGCGCGGGATCGACTGGTCACCGGAACCCGCCGGGGTCCTGCCGTCGTTGACGGCCTCGTAGGAATCGTGCTGGTAGACGTGCGACGCCGTGATGTGCGGCCGCCGCTGCCAGCGGTGGCCGCCGCCCCCGGCCGGTGTCGTCGGGAACGAGGTGATCCGCAGCCGCGCGGCCCCCATCGGGATCAGCGTCACCGTCTCGGCCGGGGCGTCGGAGCGGGCGGGGCTGGGCTGCAGCAGGCCGACGACGTTCTCGCTGTCGGCTTCCCACTCGGCGATGCGCTTGGCCTGGGCCCGCAGCCGCACCGGTGCGCCGTCGTGGGTGAACGGGTTCCCGCTCACCGGCCGCCGCTCCACGTCGAAACCGCCGGGGGTGACCAGCCCGTAGTTCCACGGCGAGGTCGGATACACCGCCAGCGCCGGCCACTCCGGCGTGCCGCCGAACCGTTCGACGCGTTCGCCGATCTCCAGCGAGTACGTCAGTGGTCCACGGTCGACCGACACCGAGTCGTGGTTGTCGTGCCAGCGGCGGGTCGTGATCCGCATCGGCAGCCGCAGGGTGAGCACGTCCCCGCTGTGCCAGGTCCGGTCCACTGTGGACCACTGTCCGGCGGCGGCGGGGACGGGCGCGGCCCCGGGTGCCTGCACGGTCGCTCCCCTCGCCCAGTGCGGGATGCGCAGGTACAGCGGGAAGGCCACCGGTTTCGGCGTGGTGACGGTCAGCCGGACCTGCTCGTCGAACGGGTACTCGGTGTCCTCGGTGATCACGACCTCGGTGCCCTCGCCGACCACCGCACGGACCTCGCTTGGCGAGTACATCGACGCGGCCAGGCCGCCGTCGCAGGTCGCCAGCCACAGTTCCTCGGTGAAGTACGGCCAGCCCATCCCGTAGTTGTGCGGGCAGCAGCGGTACTCGTGGATGCCGGGTTTGTAGGCCTGCATGGGAAACCCGTTCTGGAACTGGCCGTGCTTGAGCCCGTCGTCGAGCTGGACGCTGTTGGCGCTGGTGACGTAGTGCAGCACGCGCTGCTCCGCGTCGTAGGACGCCGGAAGCAGGTTGAACGCCAGATCCTCGCACCGGTCGGCCCACGAGGTGTCCGCGGTGAACCGGGTGAGCAGCTGGAAACTGTGCATGAACTCGACGATCCCGCACGTCTCGAAACCCTGCCGCGGATCGCCGAACCCGGGACGGCAGTTCTCGTCGCCGGCGAACCCTCCCCCGGCGAACTGGCCGTAGCGCGACATCACGGTGCCGTAGTTGCGGTAGGTGGCCTCGCGGAACCGGGCGTCGCCGGCGAGCAGGCCGTACTGCAACGGTTCCCGGAAACCCTGGGCCAGGTTGACGTTGTGCCAGGTGGGGATTCCGGTGGTGTAGTCGGCCGAGCCGCGGTGCATCTTCGTCGCCAGGTCGAGCAGCCAGCCCTCGCCCGTGCGGTTGTACAGCCAGTACACGCTGTCGATGTTGTCGCCCCAGCGGAAAGCGCCCCACGAGCGGTTGAACACCTCGGCAGGCTGACGGTTCTGGAAGTCGAAGTAGCGGGTCATGAACGGAACCACGCGGTCGTCGCCGGAGTACTCCTGCCACGACCGCAACGCGCCCAGCAACGGCATACCGGGCCAGAAGTCCGGGCCGCCCTCCAGCGAGGTCCGCAGGCCCTCCGGGCCGAACCAGCCGTCGGCGGCCTGCGTCGCCATGATGCCCTGGATCCAGCGTTCGGCCTTGCCGAGAATGCCCTGGTCGCCGGTGACGTAGCCGAGATCGCCGAGACCACGCAGCCAGTACGGCAGTTCCTCCCAGGCTCCCAGCCGGGGGTTGACCCAGCCGTTGGTGTCGTAGACCAGGAAACCGGACACCTCGTCGAACCGCCCGGCCAGGCCGTGGATCTGCAGGTCGAGCTGCTGACGCAGCCAGCCGCGTGGGCGGACCGCGCCGGGCGGGAGCTTCTGGAACGGCACCGGCTGCAGCGGCGCGCGGTTGGGCACGTAGTGCCCGCCCCGGGACGGCCGGGGCCCGCCACGCATCCCCTCGGGGGCGGCATGTGCCTGCCAGGGCAGCGCGAGCGCGGCACCGGCGAGCGCGAGCCCGCCGAGAAACCGCCGTCTGCCAACGGGAACTGACGTGAATTCGGGCTCTCGCTTCATCGCGGACCTCGTCGTCTCGGGGCGGCAGGGGGAGTTCGAGGACGTGAGCAACTCTCAGCCATATTTCAACTTCAAACGGAAGAAGTCAATAATCAACAGATTGATGTTGGACAATGTTGGATTCGCTGTGCGATTGCCAACTGGGATACGGCCCGGCGCGTTCTTCTCACTTGCCCCACCCGGACGCGTTCCGTTGCTACAAGTGGAGCATGGTCTCCACTTCGATGCGGCTCGTCACCTTCGACCGGTACGGGCCACCGGATGTCCTGTCGGTGTCCACCGGGCCGGTTCCGCGGCCGGGTCCCGGCGAGGTCCTGGTCCGGGTCCGGGCGGTGTCGGTCAACGGCGGCGAGCCGGCGCTGCGAGCCGGGCGGCTGCGCCCGTTCAGCGGCAACCGCTTCCCCAAGCGCGTCGGCATCGACCTGGTCGGCGAGGTCGTCACCGCCACGGGCCGGTTCGCCGAAGGCGACCTGGTCTGGGGGCTGCTCGGACGGCGGATGGGATCGGCGGCGGAGTACGTCGCGGTCCCCGCCGGCCGGCTCGACCACGTCCCCGCCGGGCTCGACGCGGTGCGGGCCGCCGCCCTGCCCGTCGGGACGACGGCGATCACCGCGCTGCGCGACCTGGCCGCGCTCGCCCCCGGCGAGCGGCTGCTGGTCCGCGGCGCCACCGGCGGCGTCGGCTACGTCGCGGTGCAGCTCGGGAAGGCGATGGGCGCGCACGTCACCGGGCTGGTCAGTTCGTCCAATGTGGACCTGGTGAAGGAACTCGGCGCGGACGAGGCGGCCGACTACCGGGCACCCGGGGAGCTGGGCCGGTTCGACGTCGTGCTCGACACCGTCGGCACCGGGCTGCCCGCCTTCCGCCGGCTGCTCACCCGGGACGGCCGGATGGTGGCGATCGCGTTCGACCTCGATCACCCGGTCCGGTCACTGGGCTACATCGCGGCCAACGCCGTGCGCCGCCGACGCTGGGTGCGCTTCTTCAGCGGTAACCCGACCACCCCGCTGCTGGCCGAGCTGGGCCGCTGGGTCGAGTCCGGGGCGATCCGCCCGCTGGTCGACCGGGTGTTCCCGCTCGGCCAGGTCGCCGAGGCCCACCGGGCGCTGGAGCGGGGCGGCGTGCGCGGCAAGATCGTCGTGGAGTTCCCCTGACGGTCAGGCCGAAGCCCTGACCCGCACCCGGTTGCGGCCGGCGTACTTGGCGGCGAGCAACGCCGCGTCGGCGGCGAGCAGGACTTCCTGGAGCGTCGGGCCCACCGCCGGATACAGCGCGCCGCCGATGGACGCGCTGAGCGGGCGGGCGCCCGGCCGGTCGTGGATTCCGGTCACCCGCAGCCGGGTGATCGCCCGGCAGATGCGGCCGGCGACCCGTTCCAGCGTCTCAGCGGAGGCGCCGGGGACAGTCACCACGAACTCCTCGCCGCCGAACCGGCCACACAGCCGCTCGCAGTCGGGGACCTCGCCGCGGATCGCGTCGGCGACGGCCCGCAGGGCGGCGTCACCCGCGAGGTGCCCGAAGTCGTTGTTGATCCGCCGGAAGTGGTCCAGGTCGATCATCAGGATCCCGGCCTCGCCGCCCCGCCGGTCCACTCGTTCGAGTTCGGCCTCGGCGAGGGCCCGCCAGGCCACCGCGTTGAGCAGACCGGTTTTGACGTCGGTGGTCGCGGCGTGTTCGAGCTGGCGGGGCAGCACGGTCCGGTGCACGGCGTAGAGCGGCACGAAGATCAGCACGATCAGGGCGGGCTGCCAGGCCAGCAGCAGCGCGGTGATCGCGCCCAGGCACAGGGTCGCCAGTTCCAGCAGGTTCTCCGTCAGCGACCCCAGCAGCTGGCGGGGACTGTGGTCGTCGCGCACGAGCGCGATCGACACGGCCGCAATCGCCGAGTTGACCAGGAAGTAGACGGCGATGGTGGCGACGAGCAGCGCGGCCTCGTGAACGGTGACCGCCGGGTCGAGCGGGAGCAGGCCCAGTTCACCGGCGACCCAGGCGGTGCCGTGGCAGGACAGGATCACGTTGCAGGCGTTGAAGGTGAACCGCGAGACGTAACCGTCCGCGGTGGCGCTGCGCCACCACAGGTGGGCGTACAGCACGACGGTCACCACCGCGGCCAGCGCGGGCGGCAGCACGAGCGCGCCGGCCAGCGTCCACACCGAGGAGAAGTTGACGTGCGGGGTGTCGGCGAACAGCCGGCGGCGAAGCTCGGCCCGGCGGGAGACCTCCGCGGCGGCGAGGCCGCAGGCCACCACGAGACCGCAGGTGACGGCGTCCCGCCACGTTCCGCGGAACACCGCGACGCTCGCGGCCAGCGAGACCGCCGCCGCCACCTCGACCGAGACGATCAACAGTTTCGACGGCACACTGTGCGACCACACGGTCCAGCCCGCGTGGCCCCTGGGTCTGTCCGCCATCGGCAATACACCCATCCGGCCCCTCCCCTGAAGGAGCACGGTATGCCCGGACGGTCGCGATACGGACACGTACCGCGATAGTTCACCCGGACGCACCAGGTCAGGCGCGTCCGTAGTCGCCGATCGCCGGGGCCAGTACGGCGTAGGCCTCCTCGGCGGCCCGCCCGAGCGACCGCAGGATCTCGTCGTGGCTGTCCCCCGCCACGCTGCGGCGCAGGGCGTGGTGGAACAGCAGGCGCTGCACCGCGGCCAGCTGCGCGGCGACGATCTTCGGCACGATGCCGTCGTCGCCGGACTCCGCGGCCAGCTGTGCCGCCAGCTCCGCCTCCGCCTGGTCGTACAGCTCACGCAGCCTGGCCAGCAGCACCGGGCTGTCGCACACCATGCGCGCCCACGCCGCGTCGGTGCCGCCGAGCATGCCGTCGCCACAGTCGACCCGCTCCGCGTACTCCCGGCGCAGCGCCTCCAGCGCCGACGTCCCGGGCGCACGGGCCGCGACCGTGCGGGCCAGGCTGGTGCGCAGCTGCTCGGCCCGGTCGAAGACCAGATCCTCCTTGAGCGGGAAGTGGTTGGTGACCGTCATCCTGGCGACCCCGGCCGCGGCGGCGATCTCCGCGATCGTCACGTTGCCGAAGCCCTTCTCCTCGAACAGGCGGGTCGCCACGTCCGAGATCAGCTGCCGCGTCTGGCGTTTGGTGCGCTCCCGGAGCCGTTCTGCCGTCACCCGCGTCACTGTACCCCCTGACTGAGCAGGACCCAGTTAATGTACTTGACCCATTGATTAGGCGTGACCTAATTTCTAGCTCGTGACCACATCGACAACTCCCCGCCTCGACCCGCGCCTGCTCAGGATGGGGCTGGTGCTCGGCAGCGCACCGGTCCTCGCCGGGATCGACGCGACCGCCGTCGGCATCGCCCTCGGCGACATGGCCGCCGGTTTCCAGGCCTCGCTCGCCGACGTGCAGTGGGTGGCGACCGGCTACCTGCTCGGGATCGCGCTGGTGATGCCGGTGTCGGGCTGGGTGAGCGAACGCTTCGGAGCCCGCCGGACGTGGCTGGCCGCGGTCGGTCTGTTCACCCTCGGCTCGGTGCTGTGCGGCCTGGCCTGGTCGCTGCCGTCGCTGCTGGCGTTCCGCACGCTGCAGGCCGTCGGCGGCGGCCTGATGAACCCGGTCGGCCAGATCATCGTGGCCAAGGCGGCCGGGCCCGCCGTCATCGGCAGGCTGATGAGCCTGCTGTCCGCGCCGGTCACGTTCGCCCCGGTGCTGGGACCGATCCTCGGCGGGGTGCTCGTCGAGAACGCCGGGTGGCGGTGGATCTTCTTCCTGAACCTGCCGATCTGCCTGGTCGCGCTGCCGCTGGCGGCCCGGCTGGTGCCCGCCGACGGCGACACCCGCCGCGGCGACCGGTTCGACGTGCTCGGTCTCGCGCTGCTGTCGCCGGGGCTCGCGGCCGTGGTCTACGGCCTGACCGCCGTCGACGGCGGCGGGCTCAGCCCGGCGGGAACGACCGCGCTGGCCGCGGGCGCGGCGCTGATCGGCTGGTACGTGCTGCACGCGTTGCGCAAGAAGACGCCGCCGCTGATCGACGTCCGGCTGTTCGCGCGGCGCGGGTTCGCCGTCGCCGCCGCCACCTCGTTCGTCGCCGGTGCGTCGCTGTACAGCTCGATGGTCCTGCTTCCGCTGTACTACCAGCAGATCCACCACGCCGACGACCTCCAGGTCGGCCTGCTGCTCGTGCCGCAGGCACTCGGCGCCGCGGCGGGCGCGCTCGTCGCGGGCACGCAGGCGGACCGGCGGGGGTTCCGCGTGGTGGTGACGGCCGGGATCGTGCTCGCGCTCGCCGGCACGGTCCCGTTCGCGCTCGGGGCACTGCCCGGGTGGCTGCTGTCGTTGGCCCTGTTCGTCCGCGGCGCCGGGCTCGGCGCGGTGATGGGGCCGACGATGGGGGCGGCCTACGCGAGCGTCGAAACCGACCAGACGGCCCGCGCGGCCAGTGCGGTCAACGTGCTCAACCGCATCGGCGGATCCGTCGGGACGGCCGTGCTGACCATGGTCCTGCTCGGCCAGGACACGGCACCGGAAGCGGCCTACGGCACCACGTTCTGGTGGGCGATCGCGCTGTCCGCCGTGGCGATCGTGCCCGCGCTGCTGTTTCCCCGCCCACGGCGCTAGTGTCGGGGAATGGCTGGCTACCCCGACTTCGCCCGCACCACCGTCGTCCCGGTCAACGGCTCCGGCCCGGAGGACGTCGTCGTCGACGCGGACGGGACCGTCTACACCGGACTCGCCGACGGCCGGATCATCGCGGTGTCCGAGGGCGGAGCGCTGATCCGGACCGTCGCCGACACCGGCGGGCGGCCACTGGGCATCGAGCTGTACGGGCCGGGCGAGCTGCTGGTGTGCGACCAGGACCGCGGGCTGCTCGTGGTGACCCCGGCCTCGGGGCGGGTCCGGCAGCTCGCCGACCGGGCAGGCGGGCGGAAGCTGCTGGCGTGCAACAACGCCGCGGTCGCCGCGGACGGCACCGTCTACTTCTCCGACTCCTCCACCAGGTTCCCCATCCCGCGCTGGCGCGAGGACCTGATCGAGCAGACCGGGACCGGGCGGCTGCTGCGCCGGACGCCGGACGGCGCGATCGACCTGCTGCTCGACGGCCTGCAGTTCGCCAACGGCGTGGCACTGGCCCCGGACGAGTCCTTCGTGACGGTCGCCGAGACCGGCGCCTGCCGGGTCCGCGCGGTCGAGCTGAGCGGCGGCACCGCGCGGACGTTCCTGGACGGGCTGCCCGGGCACCCGGACAACAGCTCGACCGGAACCGACGGCCTGCTCTGGATCACCCAGGCCAGCCCCACGGTGGCCGCACTGAGGATCGTCCGTGCCCTGCCCGCGCCGCTGCGCGCGGCCGTGCGGGCGCTGCCGACGTGGGCCCAGCCGTCCCCGGCACGCCGGTGCGGGGTGCTGGGCGTACGGCCGGACGGCGAGGTGGTGCACGACCTGAGCGGGGAGCTGGCCGGCTTCCAGGTGCTCACCGGCGTCCGGGAACACCACGGCACGCTCTGGTTCGGCAGCCTGGTCGGCACCGCGATCGCCAGGCTGGACGGCTTGTCGGCAGAACTACCGTGATCGCACGCCCCGTGGCGTGGTTGGTTTGACCCTGTCCGACAAAGGGGGTTGAGCCATGCCGCCGGCATCCGACGGTGATCCGGGGACAGCAGCACGACGGGGAGTCCGTGAGTGGGTGCGGGCGGCGGGCCGGGGTACCGGGCGTGGCCTGCGCAAAGCCACCCCGTACGGGATGTACGCCTTCCTCACCGCCTCGGCCGTGGCACCGGTCGCCGGGGCGGCGCTGGGCGGCGCGGACGCGTTCGCCGCCGCGCTCGACCAGCTCGGCGGCATGGGCGGCAACTACCTGGCCGGCGTGCTCGCCGACACCGCCGACCGGATGCGCGGCAAGGGCATCGAGCCCTCGGCCGAGCAGTGGCGCGACGCGGTCGCCGAGGAACTGCTGGCACGCCTGGAATCCGCGGACGAGGACAGCGAGCAGCTGCGGGACGAGGTGGGCAGGCTGCTGCGGGCCGTCGACGGCATCGGCGCGGCACTGACCGAATCGGCGGCCCACGCCCAGGAACTGCACCAGGAACTGGTCGGCGCGATCGCGGTGCTGGGCAGCGACTTCGACGAGTTCCGGTGGATGCTCACCGAGCTGCGCCAGGCCCTGTCCGACTCGGCCACCGCGCTGGCCGGCGTCCAGCGCGAGCTGCTGCTGGCCCGCACCGAGCAACGCGAGCAGAGCGACGTCACCCACCGGTTCCTGGTCGCGGTGACCAGGGTGCGGCAGTGGCTGCGGCCCGGCGAGCGCCGCGAGACCGAACCGCCCGCCGACGGTCCCTGCCCCTACCCCGGCCTGGCCAGTTTCCAGCCCGGCGACGCCGAATGGTTCCACGGCAGGGAGAACGCCGTGGCCGAACTGCTGACCAGGCTCGCCGAACGGCCCGGTGGGCCGCTGGTGCTGGTGGGCGCGTCCGGCGCGGGCAAGTCCTCGCTGCTGCGCGCGGGCCTGCTGCCTGCCCTGGCCGCCGGTGACCTGCCCGCCGCCGACTCCGCGCACTGGCCACGGCTGGTGCTGACGCCGGGCGCCACGCCGGTCACCGAACTGGCCGCGCGGGTGGCGACGCTGGCCGGTGTGCCCGCCGTCGCCGCGGCCGGCCAGCTACGCGAGTCACCCGCCGGGTTCGGCGCGCTCACCAGGCAGGCCGCACTCGCCCGGGGCGGGGACCGGGCGCGGCTGGTGATCGTGGTCGACCAGTTCGAGGAGCTGTTCACCCAGTGCGCCGACGCCGGTGAGCGGCTGGCCTTCGCCACGGCGCTGGCGCACGCGGGACCCGCCGTCGTCGTGCTCGCCGTCCGGGCGGACTTCTACGAGCAGTGCACCCGGCTGGAGCCGCTGGTGCCCGCGCTGCGCGAGCAGTACGTCCTCGGCCCGATGACACCGGCCGAACTGCGCCGGGTGGTGACCGAGCCCGCCACGACAGCGGGCCTGACGGTCGAGACCGGACTGGCCGACCGGCTGCTGGCCGATCTCGGCGTCCGCGACGGCGCCGACTACGACCCCGGCGCACTGCCGCTGCTGGCCCACGCCCTGCTGGCCACCTGGCGCAACCGGAGCGGGAACACCCTCACCGCACGGGGATACGCCGAGACCGGCGGCATCGACAACGCCGTCGCCGCCACCGCCGAACGGATCTTCGCCGCACTGGACGACCCGGGCAGGGAGGCACTGCGGCGCACGCTGCTGCGGATGGTCACCGTCGTCGACGGCGGGGTGGTCCGCCGCCGTGCCGGACGGGACGAGGTCGACACCGCCGTGCTGGCACCGCTGGTGGACGCCCGGCTGGTGACCGCGGGCCAGGACGGCGCCCAGCTCAGCCACGAGGCGCTGCTGACCGCGTGGCCCCGGCTGCGGGGCTGGGTCGAACGCGACCGGCAGGGCCTGCTGGTGCGCCAGCAGCTCGACGAGGCGGCGCGGTACTGGGCGGGCACCAACCGCGACGAGAGCGCGCTGTACCGGGGCGTCCGGCTGGCCTCCGCCCAGGACTGGGCCGAAGGGCGGACCGATCTGAGCAGCGTCGAGCGCGACTTCCTGCGGGCCAGCGAACGCGCCCAGCAGCGCTCGACGCGGCGGCTGCGCGGACTGGTCGCCGGGCTCGCCGTCCTGCTCGTGGCCGCACTGACCGCGGGCGTGGTCGCGCTCGTCGCCCGCGACGACGCCGAGCGCGACCGCCGGGCGGCGCTGTCCCGCCAGCTCGCCGCGGAGTCCCTGCTCAACACCGACGCCGACCCCGGGGAGTCGATGCGCAAGGCATTGGCGGCGTGGCAGGCCGCCCCCACCGCCGAGGCCCGTGGCGCGCTGCTGTCGGCGGGCACGCTGGCCGCCCCGGCGGCGTTCGACTCCGGGCTGAAAACGGCCTACAGCCTCGATCTCAGCCCGGACGGCCGCCTGGCCGCCGTCGGCGGGGCCGACGGCAAGGTCGTGGTGTGGGACGTCCGCGCCGGCCGGCCGCTGCCCGCCGGCTTCGCCGGGCACACCGAGCCGGTGTCCGACACGGAGTTCTCCCCCGACGGCACGCTGCTGGCCACCGCGTCCGCGGAGGCCGATGGGGTGCGAATCTGGGAGATTCCCAGCGGCCGCCTCGTCCGCACCCTGCCCGGTGTCTTCCAGCTCGCCTGGCGCCCGGACGGCCGGGAGATCGCCGCGATCGGGCTCGACCGCGGCTATCCGGTGATCGGCTGGGATCCGCGCAGCGGTCAGGAAACGCGGCGCCTGCCCGGCGACGGCGCGGTCGTCCACGACCTCGGCTTCAGCGGGGATTCGGCCCGGCTGGCCGTCGCCCGCGCGGGCAGGACCGTGGAGCTGTGGCGGACGGCGGACGCCACCCTGGTCACCCGGCTGGCCGAGCATCCGGCCGAGGGCGGCATGCGGGTCGCCTTCGGCCCGGGTCTGCTGGCCACCAGCAGCCAGGGCGACACCCTCATCCGGCTGTGGGACAGCGAAACCGGCCGGCGGGAGGACCCGGTCCGGATGGGCGGCGGGTTCGGCCCGGTGGCACTGGCGTTCAGCGCCGACGGGCTGCGCCTGTTCGCGGGCACCGGGGCCGAGGTCCAGCGCTGGGACATGGCCAGCCGTCAGCGGCTGGGCAACTACCCGTGGGACTCGGGTCCGATCACCGACCTCGCCGTGTCCTCCGACGCCACGACCGTGGCGGTGGCGACCACCACCGGCACCGTCACCCGCTGGCAGCGCAACACCTCCTGGTACTCCCGCCCCACCGGCTCGGTCATCAGCATCGCGTTCGCGCCGGACGGGAAGACGGTCACCGCCTCCGACGGCGACCGCGCGGTGCACACCTGGGACCCGGACACCGGCCGGGCGGCCGGACCGCCGTCGGCAGGCGACAGCATCACCACCACCGTCCGCTACGGCCCGGACGGCACCCGGGTGACCGCCCTGCAGGACGGCACCGTCGAGGTCACCGCCCCGGACGGCGGTCCGCCACGCAGGCACCCGCTGCCGGGACGGCAGCTGCGCACCGACATGGCGCTGTCCCCGGACGGCCGCCTGATCGCGGTGATCTCGGGCCTCCCGGTCACGGCGGGCGACGAGACGCCGGACGACTACCGCATCCACATCCTGGAGACCGCGACGCTGACCGAACGCACGACGATCGAACTCGGCCCGGAATCCGCCCACAGCGTGGTGTTCTCCCCCGACGGGGCGAATCTCGTCGCCACCACCGCGTCGGCGGCCGACGCCGCGGGCGGGTTCGCCACCACCGGCACGCTGCGGAACTGGCGCACCGCCGACTTCACCGAGACGTGGTCGGTTCCGACCGGCCCGGAACTCATGACCGGCCTGGCCGTCAGCCCGGACGGCACGCTGCTGGCCACCGCGGGCGGCAACCGCCAGATCCAGCTGCGCGATCCCGCCGACGGCCGGGTGCTGCGCGACCTCGGTGCCCGGCATCCGTCCACCATCCGGGACCTGGCCTTCTCCCCCGACGGCTCGACGCTGGCTTCCGGGGCCACCGACGACGCGACCGTCCGGCTGTGGAACGTCGCCGACGGCAGCCTGCAGGCCAACGCCACCGGGCTGCTCGGCGCACCCAACGACGTCGTGTTCTCCCCCGACGGCAGCCTCCTCGCCGCCGGCGGGCAGGACACCGACGTCGCGGTCTGGCGGGTGCGGCCGGACCGCGCCGTGGAAGACATCTGTCGCAGCCTCGCCGACGGCGGGGCCAGGGACCTGAGCGGGCTCGGCTGCCCCTGACACCGCAACAGTCGCGAACTTTCGAGAGTAAGTCAACATCTTGCAATCGATCTTCTGTTTATTGCATCCTCGTCAGGGTCTGGACGACGAGGAGGTCGTTGCATGCGACGAAGGACCGGTGTCATCGCCGCCGCACTGAGCGGGCTGAGCGTGCTGGCCGCGCCCGCCCCGGCGGTCGCCGCCGCCGAGCCCGCCGACGGCGTTCGCTCGGTGCTGCTGGCGACCGGCGACCGGGTGGACGTACACGGCCCGCGCGGCCAGGAGACCGCGGTGCTGCGGCCCCGGGCCGGCTCGGCGGACGCGTTCGTCACCCAGCGGGACGCGGACGGCGGGCTGTACGTGATTCCGGCGAGCGCACCACCCGGCCTCGACCGCTCGCTGTTCACCGTCACGGCCCCGGGCCACGGCGACAGCCCGCCCGTGGCCGCCACCCACCCGCTGCGGCTGACGGTCCTCGACGAAACCGGCGGGCCGAACAACGGGACGGTGGCCGTCACCAACCTCGACGACAAGACCAGCTACACCCGCTTCGTGTCCACTGTGGACGGCGCGGCATCCGTCGACGTCCCTGGCGGGCACTACGAGGCCGCCGCGTTCGTGCCCGACTTCACCGGGGGCAAGTGGTGGGTCCGGACCGTGATCAAGAACTTCACCGTCACCGCCGGGACGAGCGTGACCCTGGACGCGCGCACGGCGACGGTGCCCGCAGGAAGCACCACCCCGCGACCGGCCGAACTGGTCGGCAACTCCGTCCACTACCAGGCCGCCGACGCCAAAGGTGCCACCGGCGTCGCGTTCAACTTCCACTCGCAGCAGCCCGCGGAGTTCCTGTTCAACCCGGCGCCCGCCGCCGAGGTGGGCAACCGGCACATCGCCGTCGGCGAACACAAGCGGTCCCCCGCCGGCGCCGCCGAGCCCTACACCTACGACCTGAAGTTCCGGGCCGACGGCGCCCTCGGCGACAACCTGCGCCACACCTACCGGCCCGCGGATCTCGCCGCGCTGCGGGTGGGTTACCACGGCGACGTCGCCCACCAGACCGGCGTGGCCCGGGTGTCCCGCTTCGCTCACGAGAGCGCGGGCGCCGCCTTCTTCCGCTACTTCGACACCCCGGTGCGGCGGACCGAGTACGTGGTCGGCTCACCCGGGCTGTGGTACCAGGACAACGTCATCGCCAACCGGATGGGCGACGGCAGGCACATCGGCTATGCGCAGACCTACCGGCCGGGCACGACGGTGCCCAGGGACTACTTCCACGGCCCGATGGTGCCGGGCATCGCCGAACCCGCGCCGGACAACAGTTCCTGGATCTGCGCGGGCTGCCGGCAGGGTGACTCGATGCGGTTCCACCTGGCACCGCTGCTGGATCCCGACGGCAAGGTGTACTTCTGGGACAGCCCGTCCGGCGGCACGACGACCAGTGCGCGCCTGCGGCTGCTCACCGCCGACGGCACCAGCCTGCTGGACGTCACCGGCTTCTACGGCGGCCAGGCCACCGTGCCCGCCGCGCGAGGCCGGTACCGGGCGGTGATGGAGCTGCGGCGCAGCGGTCCGTGGTTCCACCACTCCACGGCCAGCCGTACCGAGTGGACGTTCACCTCGGGCCATTCCGCCGAGCAGACCGTCCCGGACAACTGGCGCTGCTCCGACGACACCCCGGCGGCGTGCTCGGCGCTGCCGCTGCTGACCGTGGCACCCCGCCTGGACACCGCGCTCGACGGCACGATGCCGGTCGGCCCGGCACGCCTGACGGTCGCCTTCGGCCCCGCGCCCGGCGCGCCGGAGCAAGCCGTCACGCAGGCCGCCGTCGAGGTGTCCTTCGACGACGGCGCGACCTGGCAGAAGACCGCGCTGGTGCCGCTCGGCGACGGCCGCTACCGGGCACACTGGTTCAACCCGCGTTCCGCGGCGCGCCAGGACGTCGCCGTGCGCACCAGCGCGACCGACGCCGCAGGCAACTCGGTCACCCAGACCGTCACCGCCGCCTACACCGTCGGCAAGTGAGCCGGCCGCACGGCCGGTTCGTCAGGCGACGCCGGCGGCGATCAGCCGCTGCCAGATCTCGCCCTGGTCGACCACCTCGACGCCGAGCTTCTCGGCCTTGGCCAGCTTGCTGTCCCCGACGCCCGCGCCGGTGATGAGCATGTCGGTGTTCGCCGAGACCGACGACGCCGCGGTCGCGCCGGCCTTCTCGCACAGTCGCTGGAAGGCCGGCCGGGCGACCTTCTCGCCGGAGCGCGGATCGCTGATCGTGCCGGTGATCACGACCGTCTTCCCGGCCAGCGGCGCACCGGCCGCGACGACCGGCGGCAGGTCCTCCTCGCGCACGTCCAGCGACACCCCGCGCTCCCGCAGGCGCTCCAGCTCGGGCCGCAGCCGGGTGAGGTGCTCGATCAGCGACGCGGCGACCTTCGGCCCGATGTCGTCGACGGCCACCAGCCCGTCGACCCCGGCGTCGGCGACCTCCTCCAGCGAACCGAAACCCGCCCGGCACAGCCGGGCCGCGGTGCCTTCCGAGGCCATCGGGATCGCCAGCCCGATCAGCGCGCGGCGCAGGCCGACCGAACGGCTCGCGTCGATCGACTCGATCATACGGGTGGCCGAGACCTCGCCGATGCGGTCGAACTCCAGCAACCGCTCCCTGGTCAGCGTGTAGAAGTCCGACGGGTGTTCCAGGATCCCCGTCTCGGCCAGCCGTTCGATCCACACGCCGCCGATGGCGTCGATGTCGGCCGCCGCCCGCGAGGCCCAGTGGATCAGCCTGCGCACGGTCTGGGCGGGACAGGACACGTTGGTGCAGAACAGTTCCCGGCTGTTGCCCTGCTCGGTCAGCGGCTGCCCGCAGGACGGGCACACGGTGGGCGGCACGATCTCGCGTTCCGCGCCGGTGCGCTTGGACGCGTCCAGCACCCCGGCGACGAACGGGATCACGTCGCCCGCCCGGCGCACCAGCACGGTGTCGCCGATCTTGATCCCGCGGGCGCGGATCACCTCCTGGTTGGCCAGCGTGGCGCGGCTGACCGTCGTCCCGCCGACGAACACCGGCTCCAGCCAGGCGACCGGGGCGATCTTGCCCGTCTTGCCGACGTCCCAGACCACATCGGACAGCACCGTGGTCTTCTCCTCGGCGGCGAACTTGTACGCCAGCGCGCCGCGCGGCGAGCTGGACCGGGTTCCGGCGGCGGCGAACGCGTCGCGGTCGGCCAGCCGCAGCACGGCGCCGTCGAGGTCGTAGTCGAGGTCGTCGCGCTGCCGTTCGATCGTCGCGATCACGTCCTGGGCCGCCGCCGCGTCGGTGCAGCGGCGCATGTCGGCCGCGGTGAACCCGAGTGTGCGCAGCGCCAGGTCGAGATCGGTCTCCACACTGTCCGGGTCGGTGTCCAGGTCGAAGGCGAAGAACCGCAGCCTGCGCTCGGCGACGGTGGCCGGGTCCTTGGCACGCAGGGTGCCCGCGGCGGCGTTGCGCGGGTTGATCAGCGGCCGGTCCGGGTGCGCGGTGTTGTAGGCGGCGAACGTGGACCGCAGCATGACCGCCTCGCCGCGGACCTCCACCCGGCCCGGCGCGTCGACCCGGTCCGGGATCCCGTCGGTGAGGGCCCGCACCAGCATGGTCACGTCGTCGCCGGTGGTGCCGTCGCCCCGGGTGACCGCCCGCGCGAGCCTGCCGTTCTCGTACACCACGGCCAGCGACAGGCCGTCCAGCTTGGGCATCACGGCGACCGGCTGCCCGGGGAAGCGGTCGAAGAACGCCACGACCTGCTCGGGCTGGGTCGCCTTCTCCAGCGACAGCATCGGGCGGGAGTGCCGGACCGGCGCGTGCAGCACGGCGGGCCCGCCCACCTGGTCCAGCGGGTTCGGGTCCGGCGCCAGCCCGGGGTTGGCCCGGATCAGCTCCCGCAGCTCGTCCTCGATCGCGTCGTACTCCGCGTCGGCCACCATGGGCGAGCCCCGGTAGTAGGCGTCGCGCAGCACCACGACCTGGTCAGCGAGCTCCTCGATGCGCTCCCGTGCGTCCACGGCGCAACGCTACCCCGCCGCACCGACACCCCCGCTCAGCGACGCCGGAGGTCAGCGGACGTCCGCCCAACCGGGGAACGGCTCGGTGGCGGCACGCCAGTCCGCCGGGATGGCGGCGCTGCCGGTGCGGGCGGCGATGATGCCGCCGGTGATCGCGCAGACGGTGTCGACGTCCTCGGCGACCCGGACGGCCTGCCACAGCGCGTCGGCGTAGGCGTCGAGGTGCCAGGCCGCCAGCCAGAGCGACAGCGGCACGGTGTCCAGCGCGCTGACCTCGCGGCCATTGCCGAGCCGCCCAGCCGCGTCGCGGACGTCGGTGTCCCCGGGCAGGTCCCGGGCGAGCCGGACACGCTGCCGCACCTCGCCGGCGGGCAGGTGCCGCAGCACCTCGTCGAGCAGACCGGCCGGGCCGAGTTCCAGGCGGGTCGACGCGAGCGCGGCGGCCAGAGCCACGGCCACCGCGCCCGCGATGCCGTCGGGGTGGGCGTGGGTGATCTCCGCCGAGCGGGCTGCCTGGTCGATCACCACGCCGAGGTCGTCGGCGAGCCAGGCGCCCAGCGGTGCGACGCGCATGGCGCCGCCGTTGCCCCACGAGCCGCCGCCCTGCGCCGCGACGTCGCGCCAGTGCTCCCCCGCCCGCAGCCGCAGCAGCCGCCGTTCGACGCCCGAGCCGTAGCCGCGGTCGGGATCCATGTGCCCGGCGAAGGAGGCGGCCAGCGCGTCCTGGTCGATCCGGCCGTAGCGGTCCAGCACCGAGTAGACCGAGCAGGCCATCTCGGTGTCGTCCGACCACGACCACGGCCCCGGCGGGGTCCGCCGTCCGAGGATCGCCGGATGGTCGCCCGGCAGCAGGAACTGCGAGCCGAACGCGTCACCGACGGCCAGGCCGATGATGCTGGCCGTGGCGCGGGACTCGTAGCTCACCCGCGGTCCTCCCGCAGGGACCGGCGGATCTCGTCCAGTTTCGATTTCGCGGCCTCGTCCCGCTCGGCCAGTTTCTTGTCCAGCGACTCGACGGTCTCCCCGCCGCCCAGCCCGGCCAGCTCGGTCGCCCCGGTCGCGGTGGCGAACCGCTGGTCGATGCGGTCGCGGACGTAGTCGAAGTTCGGCACCCCGTCGTCGGTGTAGTCGGTGGCCGGACGCTCACCGTCGGCTTCGGTCATCGGCTGCTCCTTCCCTGCCCTGTCAGTATGGGAAGACGGCGTGCTCCCCGGCGACCGTCACCCACTTGGTCGTGGTGAACGCCTCGACGCCCCACCGGCCGCCGAACCGGCCGTAGCCGCTGTTCTTCACGCCCCCGAACGGCACCTGCGGCTCGTCGTCGACGGTCTGGTTGTTGACGTGCACGATGCCGGTGCGCAGGCGCCGCGCGATCGCCAGGCCGCGGCGGGAGTCCTCGGTGATGACCCCGGCGGTCAGGCCGTAGTCGGTGCCGTTGGCGACGGCGAGGGCCTCCTCGTCGTCGTCCACGGTGATCACGGTGACCGCGGGGCCGAAGATCTCCTCGGTGAAGATCCGCATCGCCGGGGTGACCCCGGCCAGCACCGTCGCCGGATAACGGGCACCGTCGGCCTCGCCGCCGCCCGCCCGCAGCGACGCGCCTGCCGCGACCGCCTCGTCCACCAGCTTCGCCACCCGCCGCGCCGCGTCCGCGCTGATCAGCGGGCCGATCACGGTGCCGGGGTCGGCCGGGTCACCGTGCGGCAGCGACGCGGCCCTCGCGGCCAGCTTCTCGGTGAACTCGTCCGCGAGCGACCGGTGGACCAGCACCCGGTCGGTCGACATGCAGATCTGGCCCGCGTTGTTGAACGAGCCGAACGTCGCGGCGTTCACCGCGTAGCCGACGTCGGCGTCGTCGAGTACCAGCAGCGCGTTCTTGCCGCCCAGTTCCAGCAGCGCCGGCTTGAGGTGCTCGGCGGCGGTGGTGCCGATGATCCGGCCGACCTCGGTGGACCCGGTGAAGTTGACGATCCTTACCCGGGCGTCGGCGATCAGGGTGCGGGCCACCGCGGCGGCGCCGGCGGGCGCGTTGGTCACCACGTTCAGCGCGCCCGCGGGCAGCCCGGCCTCGCGCAGCACGTCGGCGATGAACAGCCCGCACGCGATCGGGGCGGCCTCGCTCGGCTTGAGCACCACGGTGTTGCCGACGGCCAGCGGCACGGCCAGCGACCGGGTGCCCAGGATGAGCGGCGCGTTCCACGGCGCGAACGCCGCCACGACGCCCGCCGGCTCGCGCAGCGCCAGCGACATCCGGTCCCCGGCGTCGGTGGCCAGCACCTCGCCCACCGGCCCGCCCGCCGCCGCGGCGGCCTCGCGGAGGATTCCGGCCGCCAGGCCGACGTTGAAGGCGGCGAAGCCCGCGACCTCGCCGACCTCGGCGGCCATCAGCGCCCGCACCTGCTCGGCCCTGTCCTCCAGGATGTCCGCGGCCCGCAGCAGGATGCGCCTGCGCTGTCCGGGCGCGGTGGCCGCCCATTCCGGGAACGCCTCGGCCGCCGCGTCCACGGCGCGGGTGACGTCGGCGGGGCCGCCCGCCGCGACCGCCGCGTACACCTGGCCGGTGTAGGGGTTCAGGTCCTCGGTCGTCCCGCCGTCCAGCGCAGGCACGTCCTCGCCGCCGATGAACAGCTCTCGCGTGATCGTCACTGTCGCTCCCGTCGTGTCCGGTACCGGGCCTGCTGCCTGCCTACCACGTGGCGCTGCCGGACGGGCCGGTGAACGTGCGTCCGGTCGGCCCAACCTGGGCCGTCCGTCGTTTCGCGCCCGCCGTGCGGGGCACACCGACGTTGTCGGGGGGCGCTGCCCGGCAACGATTCGAGGAGTAGTCGAAATGCCCACGTGGCTGGTTGTTCTCATCGTCATCGTCGCGATCGTGGTCGTCGCCGCGGTCGGCTGGCTGGTGCTGCGGGAGCTGCGGCGCAAACGCCTGCGCGAGAAGTTCGGCCCCGAGTACGACCGCGCGGTCCACGAGCACGACGATCCCCGCGCCGCGCACAAGGACCTGTCCGAGCGGGAGAAGCGGCATTCCGAGCTGGACATCAAGCCGCTGCCGCCGTCGGCACGGGAGCGCTACACGCAGCGGTGGGCGCTGATCCAGGAGACGTTCGTCGACCGCCCGTCCTCCGCCCTCGCCGAGGCCGACCGGGTCCTGGTGGAGCTGATGGCCGAGCGCGGCTACCCCACCGACGGGTACGAACAGCAGGCCGCCGACCTGTCGGTCGAGCACTCCCGCACGCTGGAGAACTACCGCAGGGCCCACGACACCCTGCGCGGTCAGCAGCGGACCGAGACCTCCACCGAGCAGCTACGCGAGGCGATGGTCCAGTACCGCACCGTGTTCGAGGACCTGCTGACCGACGACGGCGGGAAGGACCGCCAGCGCACCGGCCGGTGACCGTATTGTCGATGGCGTGCTGAGCGAGTTGTTCGACCACATCGACGGCAGGCGTGACGAGTACATCGACCGGCTGCGCCGGTGGGTGGCCGTGCCGAGCATCAGTTCGACCGGCGAGGGCATGGACAGGGCACCGGCCGCGGCGGCCGGCCTGCTGGGCGAGCTCGGGTTCGCCGCCCGGCCGCTCGACGCGGGTGCGGGCTGGCCTGCCGTGTTCGGCGACCGCCCGGCGGACCGGCCGGGGCCGACCGTGCTGCTCTACGGCCATTACGACGTCCAGCCGCCCGGTGATCCGGCCGAGTGGACCAGCCCGCCGTTCCAGGCGGAGGTCCGCGACGGCCGGATCTACGGCAGGGGCACCGCCGACAACAAGGGCCAGCACCTGGCCGCGCTGCTCGCCGTGGACGCGGTGGCCAGGGTGACCGGCGGCGTCGGCTGTCACGTCAAGGTCCTGCTGGACGGCGAGGAGGAGATCTGCAGCCCGCACCTGGCCGCCATCGCCGAAGCCCACCGCGAGCTGCTGACGGCCGACCTGGCGATCTGGGCCGACGGGCCGGTGCACGAGAGCGGGCGCTGGGCGCTGGTGTTCGGCGTCCGGGGCGCGCTCACCTTCGAGGTGGAGGCGTCCGGCGCGGCCTCCGACCTGCACTCCGGCAACTGGGGTGGCGTCGCACCGAACGCCGCGTGGCGGCTGGTCCACGCGCTGGGCTCGCTGCGCGACGCCGACGGCCGGATCCTGGTCGACGGCTGGGACGACACCGTCCCGGAGCTTGGCGAACTGGAGCGGGCCACGCTGGCCGAGCACGAGCCCGACCCGGCCGCGCTGCTCGCCGGCATCGGCGCCGACGCACTCGACGGGCCGCCCGGCCGCAGCATCGGCGACCGGCTGGCCGCCTACCCGACGCTCTCCGTCAACGGGCTGTCGTCGGGCCACACCGGTCCCGGGATCCGCACGGTCATCCCGCACCGGGCGGTGGCGCGCTGCGACATCCGCCTCGTCCCCGGCCAGCGGGCCGGCACGGTGTGGCCGCTGATCCGCGACCACCTGCAGCGGCAGCCCGGGATCACCGCGCGGCTGCTGATGTCGGCCGAGGCGTCCGGTACGCCGATGGACAGCCCGTGGACCGCGCCGATCGCCGCGGGCATGCGGGACGCGCAGGGTGAGCCGCCCGTTCTCCTGCCACCGCAAGGGGGAACGCTGCCGATCTCGCCACTGACCGACGAGCTGGGCCTGCCCACCTTCGGCGTGCCGTGTGCGAACGTGGACGAGAACAACCACGCGCCCGACGAGAACCTGGACCTGGACCGGTTCCTGACCGGCGTCAAGTCGATCGCCGCGATCCTGCTGCGGCTGGAGGCCTACTCGCCGCCGTCGGGCTCCAGGGAGCCGACGAACGACTGGTAGTCGTCGACGAGTTCCGGGAACTGCGCCTCGGTCGCGGTCAGGACCGTCCGCAGCACCACTCGTTCGCGCGGGTCGTCGACGTCGTGCAGGCTGAGATAGAACTCCGCCTGGATGACCTGCTGCTCGGTGTCGTTGACGGTGGCCGTCATCCCGACGAACTGGGTGAGCCCCGGTGCGTCCGGGCCGCCGACCTCCTCCCGGTCGAGCAGGCGGCACGCCGTGGTGCCCTCGGCGATCTGACGCAGCGAGGCGTCGGCGAGCTGGGTCAGCGTCGCGTCGTCCGGCCGGTACTCGCCCTCCAGCGTGATGTTGGCGGTGAACCCGGACCCGACGGTGGCCACGTTCAGCGCCACGAACGCCGCGCCGGGTGAGCCGACGTCGTCCGGCGACACCGGATGCCAGCCCTCGGGCAGCCGGAAGGAGATCGGGATCGGCAGCTCGGCGGGCACGGCCTCGTCCTCTCGGTACTGTGTCTCGGTCGGCATCGTGACCCTAGCCCTTCCTCTTCTTGTTGCCCTTGGTGGCGTGCTTGCCCTTGTTCGGTTTCTTGACCGGGACCCCCTTCTTCCGCGGGGTGGTCTTGTTGCCGGCGTCGGCGCGGTCGACGGCGTTGGCCAGTGCGGCACGGTTGCCGATCCGGTTGATCGCCTCGGCGCCGTCCTGCACGGTCTGCTTGCCCTTCTTGCGGTCGAACGTGATGTCGACCCCGGCGCCGCCGCCGAGACCGAGCGAGCCACCGAGGTAGCCACCCAGGTGCATGCCGTTGGGTCCCCGCTCGAAGCCGAACTTGGCCAGCCCGCCGACCCCGGCCATCCCCTCGACGTTGGCGCTGATCCCGATCCCGCGGAAGTCGACCCCGCCACGGAGCCCGGCCTTGAGGCCGGCGAAGAACTCCCCGAGGAGCAGCAACGCATCCCGGTTGGACCTCGCCGTCGCCTTGGCTTCGGCGCCGGCGAATCCGTCACCCTTGACCCGGGCCCGGACCGGCTTGTCCTTCCCGGTGTCGTAGGACACGGAACCCTTCTGCCCGATGCCGCCCTTGACGCTCGCCTCGGCGCTCCAGCCGGCGGTGTTGGGCTTGACGTCCTGGCCGAGCGGCTTCACGAAGAACCCGTGGCTCACACCGGCCGACGCGCTGCCGTCGACGGCGAACTTCCTCTCGGCGCTGAACTTGCCGCCGGGTTTCTTGTGTTCCTTGTGACCGGCCGTCGCACCGCCTTCGTAGCGGACGAGGCTGCTGTCCGGGTCGTCGGCCCGGTGCATCGGCTCGACGTCCCACCGCACGGCCCGGGGCCCGCCCACGCCCAGGAATTCCGCGCCGGCCCCCGGGTGGACGGTTTCCGAGAGCGTCCACGCCGGCGGCCCGACCGGCTCGTCGCCGAGCCTGACCGGAAGCGGGCGGAAGTCGGAGTCGCCACCGTGGTACGGGATGGCTCCCCGCGGCCTGTCGTTGTCGTCGTTGTCCGCAGTGCGGGCGCGTTCCCGTGCGGGGTTCGCGGGCGCGGCGCGCCGTGAGTCGTCGTCGCGGCGCCCGGACGCCTCACGGGCGTCGTCCGAGTCACGCGAGTCATCCCGGGAGGCACGGCTACCGGCGGCTCCGCGCCGGGACTGGCCGTCACCCCGCGACCCCGCATCACCAGCACCCCCGCGACGAGACTCACCATCCCGATCCGCGTCACCCCGGGGCGCACGGTCCCCGGTGCTACCAGCCGTTCCGCGCCGGGACTCACCACCACCCCGCGACCCCGCATCGCCCCGGGGCCCGGCGTTGTCAGCGGCGCCCCGACCGGATTCACCACCACGATCTCCACCGCGGTTCGCGCCCGTCCCGGCGGGCGGAGCACCCCGGTCACCTCCACCGGCCGCAGTCCCGCTCCCCTCGCCACCGGCCCGCCCGGCGGAGCCGCCGGGAGGATCCGGCGAGCCCTGCGGCGCCGGGGTGTCCGGGCGCCCGGCGTCGGGGCCGGAACCCGGCTCGGGCGAGCGCCCGCTGTCCCCGCCGGCGACCGCCTTCGCGGACTTGGTCACCTTGCCGGCCCCGACGAGGTCGCCGACGAGTTCCCCGGCACCCGAGATCGGCGCGCGGCGGAAGTTGTCGACGGCCTTGCGGCCCGCCTCGACCACCTTGTCGAACGAGCCCTTGGGGTCGTTCCACGCGTCGGTGGCGGTGCGTTTCACGCCTTCGACGGCGTTTCTGGCGTCCTGCTCGACTTCCCGCTGGGCCTGCTGGTCGCCCTTGCTGGCCCGGTCGAGCTTCTCCATGTACTCACCGGCCGCGTGGACGTTGTCGTACACGGACTTGTAGACACCGGCGGAGAACCGCCTCGCTCCGGTGGCGAGGTCGGTGGACTTGTCCGGGGCGTTGCGTTCCTGGTTGATCTGGTCTTCGGCCCAGGCGCGGTCCTCGGCCAGCTTCCGCTCGAACGCCTCCTCGGCGCCACGCAGGGTGTCGCCGACCTTCTCGCGCCAGCTCTTGTTCTCTTCGCGTTGCCGGGCTTCCTCGGCCTTGCGCCGTGCTTCCGCGGCGGCCTGCCGCCCGAGTTCGGCCTGCCGCTTGTTCTCCGGCGAGAGGTTCTCCCACCGCGCCTGCCGCGCCCGCTTACCCGTCTGCTCGTTACGCCCGGACGGGCCGCTGTCGATCCGCTTGCGTTCCTCCACCTGGCGGCGCAGGTCCTCGGCGCGGCGCCGGTTGGCCTCCTCGGCCTTGCGCCGCCCCTGCTCAGCCGCCTGGCGACCCAGCTCGGCCTGCCGCTTGTTCTCCGGCGACAGGTTCTCCCACCGCGCCTGCCGAGCCCGCTTACCCGTCTGCTCATTACGCCCGGACGGACCACGGTCGACCCGATCGCGGTTCTCGACCTGGCGGCGTTCCTCCTCGGCCTTACGCCGCCCCTGCTCGGCCTCCACGGCCCGCCGCTTGTCCTCCGGTGAACTCTTCTCCCACCGCGCCTGCCGAGCCCGCTTACCCGTCTGCTCGTTGCGCCCCGAGGGACCGCTGTCCACCCGCCGCCGGTTCTCCTCCTGCTTACGACCTTCCTCGGCCTTCTTCTCCCCTTGCCGCTTACGAGCCAGCCGCTCCCGCTGATCCTTGTTCCCCGACGGCCCATCGTCGACCTTGCGCCGTTCCTGCTTCTGGCGCTCGGGGTCCGAGCGTGCCTTCCGCGACCGCCGTTCGGTCTGCTCGTTACGCCCTGACGGCCCACTGTCGACCCGCCGCCGGTTCTCCGCCTGCCGCCGGTCCTCAGTGGCTTTGGCCTGCCGCTTGCCTTTTTCCTCATTGCCCTGCCGCCGCTCCGCGGCATTCGCCGACCCACTGGTGTTCTTCGCCGACACCCCGATCCGCCCACCGGCGGTGTCCCTCGGCTCGGCATGCGCCTGCTGCGCCGCCGCCAGCACGAAAAACACCGACAACGCACCACCGGACAACGTGTACAACAGGACTCTGCTTACCGTCTTTGCCGTGGCATCCATGAAAGGCAACCCCTCCGACCGGCCGATACCGCCACTGTCGAGACGGATCGGACGCTAGCCCGCCCGGCCGGTCACCGGGTCCCGGTGGCACGTTCCTGCCACCCTCCTTGCCACGGTCACGGCCCGTTCACGCGGGCGACCGGCACCAGGTGAGAACCCGGTCCACATCGTGAGTTCTGCGCTCACGCACGCGAGTTCTGCGTTCGAGACCAGCCACTCGCCTGCCTCCGAGACCCCGGCCTTGCCGGGTGGCCGGGGCGCCGGTCAGCTGAGCGGGCCGACGTCACGCACCGGCGCGGGTGACGAGGCCTCGTCCAGGCCGAGCATGGCGATCAGCATGGCCCGGTCGCGCGGGTCGGTGGCGTGCTCGTCGACCGTGCAGAGCGCCTTCGCGTGCTGGTCGAGTTCCCGCCGTTCCTGGGAGGCGCGGGCGTTCGCCAGCCGTTCACTACCCGAATGACGCCGTGTGGTCATGAATCCTCCGGAATGCTGGGCCGTTGTGCGGCCACGTGTCACGCGGCGGATCAGCCGCGCGCCGAGAGATGGATCTGCCCACCCGGCCCGGGAACTCCCGGGCAGCCTGCGCCGTTGTCCAGAGTAGTCGTCGAAGCTCTTGAGTGTTCGTGTTCTCGCTGCACGGTCGCACGGAACAACGCCGATCGCAGCCCGCACGTTTGGAACCCGCTGCCGCGGTCACCCAAGGACCAGGCAGTCGTAACCCGAGAGAACACGAACATGACAACAACCCTGGAACGCCCGTCCGCACAGCCACGCCCGGGCGCGGAACCGATGCTGTCGGGCGCCAAGACCCGGACCGAGAACTTCCTGGTCAAGCTGTTCGCCGTGGTACCGCTGGTGGCACTTGCCGCCGCCGTGCCGTTCGCCTGGGGCTGGGGCCTGGGCTGGGTCGACATCGGCCTCGCCGTGGGGTTCTACCTCCTCACCGGCCTCGGGGTCACCATCGGCTTCCACCGGTACTTCACCCACGGCGCCTTCAAGGCCAGCCGCGGCCTGCGGGTCGCGCTCGCCGTCGCGGGCAGCATGGCCATGCAGGGCCCGGTCATCGGCTGGGTGGCCGACCACCGGCGTCACCACGCGTACGCGGACCGTGACGGCGACCCGCACTCCCCCTGGCGGTTCGGCAGCACCCCGGCGGCGCTGGCCAAGGGCTTCTGGCACGCCCACATGGGCTGGCTGTTCGAGCGGGAGAAGACCAACGCCAAGCGCTTCGCCCCCGACCTGCTCGCGGACCGCGACATCGCCAGGATCGACCGCCTGTTCCCCGTCCTCACCGTGGTCACCCTGCTGGCCCCGGCCCTGCTCGGCGGCCTGATCACGATGTCCTGGTGGGGCGCGCTGACCGCGTTCTTCTGGGCCGGCCTGGTCCGCGTCGCCCTCCTGCACCACGTCACCTGGTCGGTCAACTCGCTGTGTCACATGATCGGCGACCGCCCGTACGCCGCGCGGGACCGGTCGGCCAACTTCTGGCCGCTGGCGATCATGTCGCTGGGCGAGTCGTGGCACAACTCCCATCACGCCGACCCCACCGGCGCCCGGCACGGCGTCCGCAGGGGCCAGCTCGACATCTCCGCCCGCCTCATCTGGCTGTTCGAGAAGCTCGGCTGGGCGACGCAGGTGCGCTGGCCGAAGCCGGCCCGGCTGGCCCGCAAGCTCAACCCGGGCTACGGAGCATGAGGTAGGCCTTCCCGATCCACGGGAAGACCGTTTGCCCGTGCCGTGACGCTGCTTACGTTTCCTCGCCATGGAAACGGCGCAGGTCATCACGGGCAGGCTGGGCAAACCGGACGGCTCGTTCGGCCGCGGCTCGGTGTCGATCGCCGGCGGCGTGATCACCGAGGTGAGCGACACCCCGAGCCCGCACACCACGATCGACGTCGGCGAGGCGTTCGTGCTGCCCGGCGCGGTCGACGCCCACGTCCACTCCTACTCCCACGCCGGTGAGGGCCTGCTGGCCTCCACCTCGGCCGCCGCGGCCGGCGGGGTCACGACGATCGTCGAGATGCCCTTCGACGCCACCGGGCCGGTCAACTCGCTCGACCGGCTCAAGGCCAAGCAGCAGCGGGTCGCCGACGAGGCCGTCGTGGACGTCGCGCTGCTGGGCACGCTCGAACCGGGCGGCGGCTGGCGGCGGGCCGGGGAACTGGCCGACGGCGGGGTGGTCGGGTTCAAGGTGTCGCTGTTCGACACCGACCCGTTCCGCTTCCCCCGCATCGGCGACGCCGAGCTGCTCGACGTGATGAAGGCCGTCGGCGAGAGCGGGTCGACGCTGTGCACGCACGCCGAGAACAACGAGATCATCAAGGCGCTGCTGGCCGACGCGGCGAACCAGGCCTCGACCGACCCCGCCGTGCACGCCGCCACCCGGCCGCCGGTGTCGGAGACCCTCGGCGTGCTCACCGCGATGGAGATCGCCGCCCACCAGGGCAACGCGCTGCACCTGTGCCACCTCTCGCTCGGCCGCTCGGCGGACCTGGTCGCCTGGTACCAGGGCCAGGGCGCCGACGTCACGTTCGAGACCTGCCCGCACTACCTGCTGCTCACCGCGGCGGACATGCGCGACGGCCGGCTCAAGATCAACCCGCCGCTGCGGGGCGCGGCCGAACGCGAGGCCATGTGGGCGGCGGTCACCACCGGCCTGGCCGGAGTGATCTCGTCCGACCACGCTCCGTGGCCGGCCGCGCTGAAGGACCACGACCGGATTCTGGCCAACCACTCCGGCGTACCGGGCACGGAGACGATGGTCGCCACCACCCTCGGTGAGTGCCTGCGCCGCTACGGCCCCGGCCCGGAGTTCGCCCGCACGGTCGACGCGCTCACCGCGGCCCCGGCCGACCGGTACGGCATCGGCCACCGCAAGGGCAGGCTCGCGCCCGGCCATGACGCCGACATCCTGGTGCTGACCCCGGACGAGGACTGGCGGATCGACGGGTCGGCACTGCACTCCAACGCGGGCTGGAGCCCCTACCACCGGCACCTGCCCGGTGCCCGGGTCACACTCACCCTCAGCCGGGGCACCGTCGTCTGGGACGCGGGCACGGGCCTGAGCGCCTCCCCCGGCCGTGGACGGCAGGTGTACCGGAGGTGACGATGGCGCTGGAACGCAGACTGGCCGCTGAACTGTCCTCATTGGAACGCGGCTTACGCATTCTCGCGTTCGTGCAGGACAACGGGCGGGTCGGCACGGCCGAGATCATCGCGGGCCTGGACATCCCGTCCTCGTCGGCCTACCGCTACGTGCGGCTGCTGCGCACGGCCGGCTTCCTCACCGAGGTCGACGGCGTGCTGATGCCCAGCGAACGCCTCGCCGACCCGTCCGAGCAGCCCGCGGAACACCTGGTCGACACCGCACGGCCGGTACTCACCCGGCTACGCGGGCGGTCCGGTCTCAACGTCGCCCTCGCCGTGCGGGTGCACACCGCGGCGCTGTGCCTGGACACGCGCCGGGCCCGCACCGGCAGCATGGCGTTCCACCCCGGCGAGATCCTGGCGCTGCACGCCGGTGCCAGCGCCACCCCGCTGCTCGCCGCCGCGCCCGCGTCGGTGCGCAGGCAGGTGCTGCGCGGCAAGCTGCAGCGGTTCACCGCCGCCACGCCCGACGCCGCGACGCTGCGGGTCGAGCTGGAAACGGCCGAACGCCTGGGCTACCACGTCTCCCGCGGCTGGCTCACCCCCGGCATGACCGCGGTCGGCATGCCGGTCATCGTGGCAGGCCACTGCCTGTGCGCGCTGTCGCTGATCGGCACGGACGGTGAACTGGCCGAGGTCACCCGGCCGGTCGCCCTGCTGCGTGACGCCGTCGCCGAGCTGACCGCGAACCTGCCCAGCCATCCCGCGACCGTGTGGACCTCCCCCGACATCGAAAGGCCGGCCGATGACCGCTGACCCGACACTGCGCTGCCGGACCTGGCGGGCCGAGGCGCTGCTGCGCATGCTGGAGAATGTCCTTGCCGTCGGCGAACGGCCCGGGGACCTCGTCGTCTACGCCGCGCAGGGCAAGGCCGCCCGCGACTGGCCGTCCTACCACGCGATCGTGCGCGCGCTGACCGAACTGGAGGAGGACCAGACGCTCGTCCTGCAGTCCGGCCGCCCGGTCGGGGTGCTGCAAACCCACGTGTCGGCGCCGATGGTCGTCTCCGCGGTGAACAACACCGTCGGCAACTGGGCCACCGAGGAGACCTTCTACCGCAGAGTCCACTCCGGACAGACGATCTGGGGCGGGCTGACCGCGGCCGCGTGGCAGTACATCGGACGGCAGGGCGTCCTCGGCGGCACCTACGAACTGCTGCGCGCCGTGCTGCGCCGCCACTTCGACGGCCGGGTGCCCGGCTGGCTGCTCACCTCCGGCCTCGGCGGCATGGGCTCGGCCCAGCCGATCAGCGCCCGGATGCTGGGCATCAGCTCGCTCACCGTCGAGGTCGACCCAGCCAAGCTGGACAAGCTGCGCGCCGCGGGCGGGCTGGACCACGTCACCGACGACCTTCGCGCGGCACTGTCCCTGGTGGACGGTCCCGGCCCGGTCGCCGTCGGCCTGCTGGGCAACGCCGCCACCGTGTTCGCCGAGATCGCGGCCGGGGACGTGCTGCCAGCCGTCGTGACCGACCAGACCGCCGCGCACGACGCCCGGCACGGCTACGTCCCGGAGGGCATGGACCTCGGCACCTGGCGGCAGGCCGAGCCGGAGCGGGTCGAACGGCTGGCCCGCGAGAGCATGGCCAGGCAGACGCTGGCGATGCTCGACCTCGCCGAGCGGGGCGCGGTCGTGTTCGAGAACGGCAACAACCTGCGGGTCCAGGCGGCCTCGGCGCTCGACCCCGAACGCGCCGGACGGGTGCTGGGCATCCCCGGCTTCATGGAGGGCTACCTGCGGCCGCTGTTCTGCCGCGGCATCGGCCCGTTCCGCTGGGTGGCCCTGTCCGGCGACGAGGCCGACCTGGCGGTGGTCGACGAGCTGGCCGCGACGATGTTCCCGGACCGTCCCGAGGTCGCCGAGTGGATCCGGCTCGCCCGGGAACACGTTCCCGCGCAAGGACTTCCGGCCCGCTCGTGCTGGCTCGGCTACGGCGAGCGCTCCCGGCTCGCCGCCGCCGTGAACGACGCCGTGCGGGCGGGCCGGATCAGCGCGCCGGTGCTGTTCAGCCGGGACCACCTCGACTCCGCGGGCATGACCCATCCGCGCATCGGCACCGAGGGGATGCGCGACGGCTCCGACGGCGTGACCGACTGGCCGCTGCTGGACGCGATGCTGCTCGCCACCGGCGGCGCCGACCTGGTCGCCGTCCACTCCGGCGGCGCGGGCTACAGCGGCTGGATGCAGTCGGCCGGGGTGTCGGTGGTGGCCGACGGCAGCACCGGTGCGGCGTCGCGGCTGCGGCTCGCGCTCGACCTCGACTCCGGCCTCGGCGTGCTGCGGCACGCCACCGCCGGCTACGAGGAGGCCGCCGACGAGGTCGAACGGTCGGCCAAGCGGCCCCACGACTGTCCACCACTGCACTGGATCGACGTACACGGAGAGGAACGCTGATGCGGGTTCTGACCAGCGACGACGCCCGCCGGGGTGTGCTCGGCGGCGGCGTGTTCGCCTGCGGGGGCGGCGGATGGCAGCACCACGGCGAGCTGATGGGCGGCCTGGCGACGTCGGTCGGCAGGCCGGTGCTGGCCTCGGTCGACGAGCTGCCAGCCGACTCGTGGGTGGCCACGGTGACCGCGATCGGCGCACCGGCGTCGAAGAACTGGGAGATCCAGCCGGTCGACTACGTGCACGCGCTGCAGAAGCTGATCGAGGTCTGCGAGCACCCGATCTCGGCGGTGATGACCGCGCAGAACGGCTACTCGACCACCCACAACGGCTGGATCCAGTCGGCCGTGCTCGGCGTCAAGGTGCTCGACGCGGCGGGCGACGTCCGCGCCCACCCCACCGGCAAGCTCGGCTCGCTGGGCCTGACCACCCGGCCCGGGTACGTGTCCACCCAGGTCGTATCCGGCGGCAACCGCGAGCTGCACGGCCACTTCCTGTCGGTCAACCAGGGCAGCGTGGCCACCTGCGACGACGTGCTGCGCGACATCTCGGTGCGCACCGGCGGGTTCATCGCCTCGGCCCGCAACCCGGTGGAACTGTCCTGGGTCCGCGAGCACGCGGCACTCGGCTCGATCTCGCTCGCACTCGACCTCGGCGCGGCCATGGAGGCGTGCCAGGGCAAGGGCGACGCGGTCGTCGAGGCGGTGTGCGCCACGATCGGCGCCAGGGAGCTGGCGCGCGGGCCGCTGGGGCACGAGAGCGAGCTGGTCACCACCGGCGGCTGGGACCACGGCACGTTCCGGATCGGTGAGTTCACCGTGCCCTACCTCAACGAGTACATGGCGGTCGACTCCGGCGGCGAGCGCGTCGCCAGCTATCCCGACACGATCGCCATCCTGCGGGCCGACGACGGTTTCCCGCTGGCGGTCAAGGACGCGGTGGCCGGCATGGAGGTCGTGCTGCTCATCGCCGACGCGGCCACGCTGCCGCTGTCCACCTCGGCACTCGACCCGGTCGCCGTCGGCGAGTGCGAGCAGCTCATGGGCATCGACTTCCTGCGCTACCTGCCGAGCGCGGCATGATCGACGTGCCCGAACCGGACGCGGAACGGCTCGCGGACGGGATCGCCGAGATCGCCCGGTTCCACGACTCGTCGCTGCCGGGCTGGAGCCGCGAGGTGTTCTCCGAGCCCTACCGCGCCTCCCGCGACTGGGTCCGCGGGCGGATGGCCGAGGCCGGCCTGGAGGTGACGGCCGACGCCGCCGGCAACATCGTCGGCCGCCTGCCCGGCACCCACGGCGGACCGGCGCTGGTCACCGGCTCGCACACCGACACCGTCCGCCAGGGCGGCCGGTTCGACGGCATCGTCGGCGTGCTGGCCGGGATCGAGGTGGCCCAGCGGCTGCGGGAGACCGGCGTCCGGCTCGCCCACGACCTGGTGGTGGCCGACTTCCTCGGCGAGGAAGCCAACGAGTTCGGTATCTCCTGCATGGGCTCGCGGTCGGTCGCCGGGGTGCTGCTGCCCGAGCACCTGGACCGTGTCGACGGCAGCGGGCAGCGGCTCGGAGACGCGATGGCGGCGTTCGGCCTCGACCCGCAGGCGGCGCTGCGGCAGGCGTGGGATCCGGCGGACGTGCACGCCTACGTCGAACTGCACGTGGAGCAGGGGCCGCTGCTGGAGCGGTCCGGCACGAGCATCGGGGTGGTCACCGCGATCGCGGGCATCGACCGGATGCTGGTGCACTTCGCCGGGCTGGCCGGGCACGCGGGCACCACGCCCATGCCGGACCGGCACGACGCGCTGGTGTCCGCCGCGGCCGCGGTACTCGCCGTGGAACGGGTGGGCTGCGGCGCGCCGGTGCACGGCGTCGCCACGACCGGGCACATCGAGTCCTCCCCCGGTTCGATGGGCGTGATCACCGACCGCGCGCGGCTGTGGGCGGAGATCCGCAGCGTCGACGGGGACTGGCTGCGCGGTGCCCGGCGGCGGATCGTCGACGAGATCACCGCGGAGACCCGCGCCCGCGGGGTGGACATCGACGTCGACTGGATCTCCGACCAGGACCCGGTGCCGACCTCGCCACTGCTGCAGGACGTCGTCGCCGAGGCGGCAGGCGGGCTGGGGCTGTCCTGGACGGCGGTGCCCTCCGGCGCCGGGCACGACGCCGCTCACCTGGCCCGGCTGGGCCCGATGGGCATGATCTTCGTCCCCTCGGCAGGCGGCAGGAGCCACTGCCCCGAGGAACTGACCGCGACCGAGGACATCGCGCGGGGGGCGCACGTCCTGGCCGCCACCCTGATGTCCCTCGACCGGCGCGACGGTGTGCGCCACTCGTAGAGCCTCATAGAGCGGAGCCCGATCATGGCCAGCAATCCGGTCGCCAGGCGCTCGGTCGCCGCGGCGGCACTCGGCAACGCGATGGAGTGGTACGACTTCTCCGTCTACGCCTTCTTCGCCAGCTACGTCGCGGGCAGCTTCTTCACCTCGCAGGACCCGACGATGGCGTTGTTCAACACGTTCATCGTGTTCGGCGCCGGTTTCGTCGCCCGCCCGCTCGGGGCGGTCGTGGTCGGGATCTACGGCGACCGCAAAGGCCGCAAGGCGGCACTGATGCTGTCGATCGCCACCATGGGCCTGGGCACGCTGGTGCTGGCCGCGACACCGCCGGCCTCGGTGATCGGGATCGGCGCACCGATCCTGCTGCTGATCGGCAGGCTGCTGCAGGGATTCTCGGCGGGCGGCGAGATCGGTGGCGCGGCGGCGTTCCTGATCGAGCACGCGCCGCACGACCGCAAGGCCCGCTACGCCGCGTGGCTGCAGGCATCGATGGGGATCTCGAACCTCATCTCCGCCGTCGTCGGCGTCGCCATCACCACGGCGCTTCCCGACTCCACGGTCAAGGAATGGGCCTGGCGCATCCCGTTCGTCATCGGCCTGCTGATCATCCCGATCGGCGTATACATCCGGGGACGGCTGCCGGAGACGGAGACGTTCGAACGGCACCGGGTCACCGCGGCCGGTGGCCGCAACCCGCTGCTGCGGATCGTGACCGAGTACCCGAGGCAGCTGGTCACCGGGTTCCTGTTCTCCGTGCTGTGGACCGTCTGCGTGTACGCGTTCGTGATCTACCTGCCGACCTACTACCGGGCCGGTAGCTCCGGGCTCGGGTTCACCGCGCAGCAGGCGTTTCTCGCGTCGCTGGTCGGCAACGTGGTGCTGGTGATCGGCTGCCTCGTCGCCGGCCGGGTGGCCGACCGGATCGGCCCGCGGCCGCTGGTGCTGCGGTCCTCGGCGGCCATGCTGGTCGTGCCACTGCTCAGCCTGCTGGTCCTGCACCACTGGCCGTCGACGGTGGTGCTGGTGGTCGTGCACACGCTGCTGTGCGCGAACGTCGCGGCGTTCGTCGGCGTGGCCCCGTCGCTGCTGCCGCGGATCTTCCCCGCGGCGGTGCGCACGACCGGTCTCGCGCTGAGCTACAACATCGCGGCGATCTTCTTCGCCGGATTCACCCCGGCACTGATGACCTGGGCCACGGCGGAGCTCACGGTGTACGCCCCGGCCCTGTGGGTGGCGATCGGCGTCGTCGCCTGCCTCGCCTGCGCGCCGGCGCTGTTCCGGCAGATCGAGGAGGTTGCCCATGCTGAAACCGACCCGGCTCGCGCTGGCGGCCGTGCTGCTCGCGGCGACGACACAGGTCGCAGGCGGAGCTCCCGCGCCGGCCTCGAGTGAGACCGTCACGGTCCAGCTCGACGGCGATCACCTCGACTGGCCGACGCTGACCCGGGTCCTGCATGCCGATTCGGTGTCGGTGCGCCTGGCGCCGGGTGCGCGGCAGAAGATGGCGGCCACCCGTGCCGGTGCGCTGCGGACCGTCGCGGCCGGTGAGCGGGTCTACGGCTGGAACCAGGCGCTCGGGCCGAACAAGGACCGTCCACTCACGACGGACGAGCAGGTGGAGTTCCAGAAGCGGGTGCTGCGCTCGCACGCCGCGGGCACCGGTCCCGCGCTGCCGCCGAACGTCGCGCGGCTCGCGCTCGTCCTGCGGGCCAACACGATGGCGCGCGGGGCGATGGGCGTGCGGCCCGAGCTGGTGGACCGGCTGCTGTCGATGGTCAACGCCGGGATCGCCCCGGTGATGCCGGAGATCGGGTCGCTGGGCACGGGTGACCTGCAGCCGATGGCGGCGGCCGGGCTGAGCCTGATCGGCGAGGACAACCCGGTGCTGCGTGACGGCAGGCAGGTCGCGGCGCGGATGGCGTTGCGGGCGGCGAAACTGCCGGAGACGTTCACCCTGGAGGCGGGCGAGGCGCTGCCGCTGATCAGTGGCAGCAGTGTGCTCACCGCCCGCTACGCCGACGCGATCGACCGGTCCGGCCGCGCGCTGGACTCGTTCACCGCCGGGTTCGCGTTGTTCCTGGAGGCGACCAGGGCCGAGCAGGGCGCGTTCGACCCGCGCACCCACGAGGAGCGGCGGATCCCCGAGGAGACCGAGGCGGCACGGCAGATCCGGGCCATGGTGTGCGGGACCCAGTGGATGACCGACGACGGGCGGCGCCGTTCCGGCGAGGCCGACCCACGGATCCAGGACGCGACCTCGGTGCGGGCCACCCCGCACATCCTCGGGGCGCTACGGCAGACGCTCGGCACGGCGCGGGAGACCGTGGTGCGGGAGGCGAACGCGTCGACGTCCAACCCGCTGATCTTCGAACGGCCCGGCGGCGGGTACGAGTTCGTGATGGGCGGCAACTGGGACGGCGCGCGGATCGGGCACGAGATCGACTCGCTGAACGCGCAGATCGCCGACCTCGGTGTGCTGTCCGAGGGGCTGTCCGGGCGGCTGCTCGATCCGAAGTGGAGCTACGGGCTGCCGTCCAACCTCGCCGGCGGCCCGGTCGGGCTGAACTCGGGCATGGTGCAGGCGCAGAGCATGGCCGCCGCGCTGATCCCGGAGATGCAGGCCGCCGCGACCCCGGCGGGAACGCTGTCGCGTCCGGTCAAGGGCGGGCAGGAGGACCACAACACGATGGCGATGGCGTCGATGCGCGGGCTGGCGGCCAACCTGGACCGGCTGGACACCGTGCTGGGCGTGCAGGTGATGCTGGGCGCGCAGGGAATCGACCTGATCAGGGGCACGATGGGCCCGCTGCGGCTGGGCGAGGGCACCGCCGCGGTGCACGGCGTCGTCCGGCAGCGGGTCACGCCGCTGGTGGACGACCGGCACCTGACCCCGGACGTCGAGAAGGCGACCGCTCTGGTCCGCGACGGCGCGTTCACCGCCCCGGTGGCCTCGGCGGGCCGGAACTCCTGCGCTGCGGCCTGATCCGGCGGTCGAAATGGCCAGATGGCCGACCCTCGCTCATACCTTCGGCGGTAGCCCCTTGTGGAAAACCCACGCAAGACTCGCCCCGTTCAGGTGGATCTTGACCACGACAAGGGGACGATAGTGAAACGCTCACTACTGTCGGTAGCGTCCGCGGTGGCGGTCCTCGGACCGTTGCTGACGGCCGTTCCGGCCGCGCAGGCGAGTGCCGGGATCGACTGGAAACCGTGTGCGGACAAGCCGGAGGTGGAGTGCGCCAGGCTCGCCGTGCCGGTCGACTGGGACAAGCCGGACGGTGACAAGATCGAGTTGTCGCTGGCCCGGCGCAAGGGCGCCGAGGGCGGGGACAAGCTCGGCACCCTGATGTACGGACCGGGCGGGCCCGGCGGCGCCGGAGCCAGGGATCTGAAGTCCGATCCGATCTTCGAGACCCCCGTCTACCAGCGCTACGACGTCATCAGCTACGACTCGCGCGGCATCGGCGAGAGCAGCCCGGTCCAGTGCGACACCGCCAACCAGACCCGGGCGTGGCCCTCGACCGAGGAGCAGTTCACCAAGCAGGTCGCGCAGAACAAGGCCTACATCGAGGACTGCCGCAAGCGCACCGGCCCGGTGTTCGACCACGTCGACACCATCAGCGACGTCAAGGACATGGACGCCATCCGCGCCGCGCTCGGCGAGGAGAAGCTCAACTACTACGGCGTCTCCTACGGAACCCTGCGCGGCCAGCAGTACGCCGAGAACTTCCCCACCAGGGTCGGCCGTCTCGTGCTGGACTCCACGATGGACCACAGCATCGACAACACGTGGGACTTCATGCGCACGGAGACCCACCTGCGCGAGGAACTGTTCGGCATTTTCACCCAATGGTGTGAAAAAGAGGCCACCTGCTCGCTGCACGGCAGGGACGTCCCCGCGCTGATGAAGCAGCTCTACGACAAGGCCGCCAAGGGCGAGCTGGCCGACCCGAAGGACCCTGCCCGCAAGCTCAACCCGGTCGACTTCGCGCTGAGCCTGGAACCCCGGGTGCTCAGCGAGCGGTGGGCCGAGCTGGCCGACTACATCAAGTCGTTCGGGCAGGGCGCACCGGCGAGCCTGGCCGCCGCCCCCGCGGCGCAGCGTCCGGACCCGTCCCGGGCCATCTGGTGCAACGACTGGGACTACCGGATCAGCAGCTTCGGCGAACTGCGGGAGCTGACCGACAAACTCGCCGAGGCCTCGCCGAACGTCCGGTTCAGCTCCTACGACACCTGGGCCGTGGTGTGCCTGGGCTGGGAGGGCAAGCCGGTCAACCCGCCGCACAAGCTGACGCTGAGCGACGAGGTCCCGCCGATCCTGATCACCAACTCCCGCTACGACCCGGCCACGGTCTACCCGTGGGCGCAGGCCGTCTCGGAGCAGAGCGGCATGCCGCTGGTGACCTACGACGGTGGTGGCCACGGCATGTACTTCGTGGACTCCTGCTCGCGCGAGCACATCCACAACTACCTGTTCAAGGGCGACGTCCCGCCGGCCAACACGCACTGCCCGGTGCAGAACCCGGTCTCGGCCGGGGCCGTCCTGCCCAAGCCGCGCAGCCTGGCCGACTTCACCGGCTGACCCCAAGCACGTGAAGGCCACCTTCATTACGTGAGACGTGGTGAAGGTGGCCTTCACGTGCATTGGCGGCGTCCGTGATCATCGTCACCCAAACGCTGGTCGACGTCACCGGCATGGCCGCCTGCCTCCGCGTCGTACCGCGACCGCTCGCCGCCACCCGGGTACGCCGCTGACTCGTTGGTTCCTAACATGTGGACCTGGGGCCACCGCCGTCAACTGGCACTTTCATTACTCATGAGTACCCCGCCGGTGCCCGAGGTCGCGCGCGGAATCGGCCACCCATCTCGGCTAATGGCGCTCACGGTCGGCCACCGGCCCTGCGGCGGACCACCCGTATCGAGTAAGGGATTTTCACACTGGTGTGGACACTGTCGTATTCGTGTGTGTACGGTGAGCGCCGAGCGAAGCGCCGGGCCGGGGTGGCCATTCGTTCCGGTGCGCCGCACTCGTGTTGCGAAGCTTCTGTTGCGTCAGGATGAAACGGTTGTAAACGGCACGTAAGCGTTTCCTGTGGGGGCAACGCCTACGGTTGTTCGCCAACGATTCCTTTCACATCTCCTTCCTTGTCGATGTGTAGGAGAATCAATTGAGTATTCTTTCGGGTCGTGACCTCCTCCTCGGTGTGAGCCCGCTGGGCCTGCCCAACGCGGCGCTGGTGATCGCGGTCGAGCGCGCGGGCGGGCTCGGGGTGCTCGACCTGGGCACCGACCCGGTGTCCGCACGCGACCAGCTCGCCGTTGTCGAGCGCAGGCTCGGGCGGCACTTCGGCGTGCGCATCGGCGCCGGCTGCCCGCTGACCGCGGCGGAGCTGCCCGGCCTGGTGGACACAATCGTTGTCCCCCACCATGTTCCGGCGCCCGGTAGGCGGGTGCTCGTCGAGGTCACCTCGGTGGGTGAGGCGCGCGACGCGGTGCTGGCCGGCGCGGACGGGCTGATCGCCCGCGGCTGCGAGGCCGGCGGCCGCGTCGGCGAGCTGACGACGTTCGTGCTCCTGCAGCGGCTGCTCGCCGAGTTCGACGTGCCGGTCTGGGCGGCGGGCGGAATCGGCCCGCACACCGCCGCGGCGGCCGTCGCCGGCGGCGCGCACGGGGTCGTCCTGGACAGCCAGCTGGCGCTCGTGCGCGAGGTCCGCGATTGTTTGCCGGCCGGTGTCGCCACCGCGATTGCCGCGATGGACGGGGCCGACACGATTGTCGAGGAAGGCCACCGAATTCTGTCCCGGCCCGGGCTGGACAGCACGCCGCCGGTCGGCCAAGATGGCGCTCTCGCCCGATCACTGGCGCATAACGGCGTCACCGCGGGCGGCGTGCTGCAAATAATCCGTAAAGCGGTGCGGAACAATCTCCGGGCCGCCGCCGCGAATCCGCCGCTGCGCCCGGGCGGGACATTCTGCGAGCGCAATCCCGGCCCGCGGTACCCGCTGGCGCAGGGGCCGATGACCCGGGTGAGCGACCAGCCGGCGTTCGCCGAGGCCGTCGCCGACGCCGGCGGGCTGCCGTTCCTGGCGCTGGCGCTGATGGACGGCGCGCAGACCCGCAAGCTGCTCGACGCCACCGACCAGCGGCTCGGCGAACGGCCGTGGGGGGTGGGCGTGCTCGGGTTCGCCGACCCGGAGATCCGGCAGGCCCAGCTGGAAGCCGTGCACGCGGTGCGGCCGCGGTACGCGATCGTCGCGGGCGGCAACCCCGCGCAGGCCCGCGACCTGGAGCAGTCCGGGATCTCGGCGTTCCTGCACGTGCCCTCCCCCGCCCTGCTGAGCCGGTTCCTCGACGAGGGCGCGCGCAAGTTCGTCTTCGAGGGCTGGGAATGCGGCGGGCACACCGGCCCGCGGTCCAGCTTCACCCTGTGGGAGCAGCAGGTCGAGGTCCTGCTCGCGCAGCCGTCGCTGGACGAGGTCAGCGTGCTGTTCGCCGGCGGCATCCACGACGAACGCTCCGCCGCCATGGTCTCCGCACTCAGCGCGCGGCTGGCCGACCGCGGGGCGGCCGTCGGCGCGCTGATGGGCACGGCGTACCTGTTCACCACCGAGGCCGTCGAGCACGGCGCCATCCTGCCGGTCTTCCAGCAGGTCGCGGTGGAGTGCGAGCAGACCGTCCTGCTGGAAACCTCGCCCGGGCACAGCGTCCGCTGCGCCGACACGTCCTATGTGGACACCTTCTCCGCTGCCCGGGAGCGGCTGTCGGCAGACGGGGTGACCCGCCAGGACGCCTGGGCGGAGCTGGAACGGCTCAACCTCGGCAGGCTGCGGATCGCCAGCCGCGGGCTGCGCCGGTCCGGGGACGTGCTGGAGCGGGTGGGTGAGGACGAGCAGCGCGCCGACGGGATGTTCATGATCGGCCAGGTCGCCACCCTGCGCCGGGAGCTGACCGACATCGCCTCGCTGCACGAGCAGGTCTGCCGGACCGGGCTGCTGACCGCCCGCCACGGCGAGCTGACCGAGGACGAGGAACCCACCAGCGCCGAACCGCTGGACATCGCCATCGTCGGCATGGCGGCGATGCTGCCCGGCGCGGGCGACGTGGCCTCCTACTGGGCCAACATCGTGGCCGGGGTCGACGCGGTCACCGAGGTCCCGGCCGACCGCTGGGACCCGGAGCGCTACCCGGAGTCCCCGTCCCGCTGGGGCGGCTTCCTGTCCCCCGTCGGCTTCGACCCGCTGGCCTACGGCATCCCGCCCGCGTCGCTGACCTCGATCGAGCCGGCCCAGCTGCTGGCGCTGGAGGCCGCGGCACGGGCGCTGTCCGACGCCGGATACGCCCACCGTGAGTTCGACCGCGACCGCGCGTCGGTGATCTTCGGCGCGGAGGCGGGTGCCGACCTGGCCAACGCCTACACCGTGCGGTCGGCACTGCCCGCCCTGCACGGCAGCACACCGCCGGAGCTGGACGAGTTCCTCCCCCGGCTGACCGAGGACTCCTTCCCCGGCGTGCTGGGCAACGTGATCTCCGGCCGGATCGCCAACCGGCTCGACCTGGGCGGCGCGAACTACACCGTCGACGCCGCGTGCGCGTCGAGCCTGGCCGCGCTGGACGTGGCGTGCAAGGAACTCACCGCGGGCTCCAGCGACCTGGTGCTGTGCGGCGCGGTCGACCTGCACAACAGCGCGCACGACTACCTGATGTTCGCCTCCGTCGGCGCCCTGTCGGCCAGCGGCCGCTGTGCCACGTTCGACTCGTCGGCCGACGGGATCGCGCTGGGCGAGGGCGTGGCCTGCGTGGTGCTCAAGCGGCTGGCCGACGCCGAACGCGACGGCGACCGGGTCTACGCGGTGATCAAGGGCATCGGCTCGTCCAGCGACGGCCGCTCGCTCGGCCTGACCGCCCCGCGGGCCGACGGCCAGCGGCGGGCACTGCACCGGGCCTACGGCGAGGCGGGCGTGCCGGTCGGCGCGGTCGGGCTGGTCGAGGCACACGGCACCGGCACGGTCGTCGGCGACCGGACCGAGCTGGCCGCGCTGACCGAGATGTTCGCCGGGCTGCCGGCGGGCAGCTGCACGATCGGGTCGGTGAAGTCCCAGATCGGGCACACGAAGTGCACCGCGGGCCTGGCCGGGATGATCAAGGCGGCCACCGCCGTGCACACCGGGATCCGGCCGGGAACCCTGCACGTCAGCGAGCCGAACGCGTTCTGGGACCGGCAGACCAGCCCGTTCGCCTTCGGCAGCCGCACCTGGTCCGCGCCCGCGGGCAGGCGGGTGGCCGGGATCAGCGCGTTCGGGTTCGGCGGCACCAACTTCCACGCGGTGATCAGCGGCTACGACGGCGCCGAGGAACCCCGGCACGGCCTGCGTGAGTGGCCCGCGGAGCTGTTCGTCTTCCGCGGCGAGACCGCCGACGCGGCGCGGAAGTCGGCGCAGCGGCTGGCCCGGCTGGTGCGGGCCAACGACGACGCCGGACGTCCCCTGCCGCTGCGTGCCCTGGCCGCGACGGCCGCCGCGGGCGGTCAGCCGATCCAGGCCACCGCCGTGGTGGCGAGCCTGGACGAGCTGCCCGCCGTGCTGGACGCGGTCGGCGCCTGGCGGGCATCGGACGGCGTGAGACTACGGGAGACCACCGGCGAGCCGGCGGTCGCGTTCCTCTACCCGGGTCAGGGCAGCCAGCGGCCGGGCATGCTGCTGGACCTGTTCACCGCGTTCCCCCGGCTGCAGTCCTGCCTGCGGCTGGCCGGCGGCCGCTACGAGGACGTCATGTTCCCGCCCGCGCCGCTGGACGAGGCGGAGGCCGCGCGGCAGCGGGCCGCGATCACCGACACCACCGTCGCCCAGCCCACACTGGGCATCGCCGGTCTCGCGGCGACCGAGCTGCTCGCCTCGCTGGGCGTGCGGCCGTCGCTGGCAGGCGGGCACAGCTACGGCGAGCTGGTCGCCCTGGCCAGTGCCGGGGTCTTCTCCCCCGAGCGACTGATCGCGCTGAGCGCGGCCCGCGCCGACGCCATCGTGGCCGCGGCCGGCGAGGATCCCGGTGCCATGGCCGCGGTGTCGGCGGCCGTGGACTCTGTGCTGCCGCTGCTGCCCAGCGGTGTGGTGGTGGCCAACCACAACTCCCCGCGGCAGGTGGTGATCTCCGGTCCCACGGCGGCGGTGGCCGAGGCGACGGAGGCGCTGAAGGCCGCGGGCCTGTCCGTCCGCGCACTGCCGGTGGCCGCGGCGTTCCACAGCCCGGTGGTGGCCGCGGCGGCCACGGCGTTCGCCGGTGTGCTCGACTCCGAGGACCTCGGTGAGCCGGCGTTCCCGGTGTGGTCCAACCGCGACGCCGCCCCGTACGGCGCGGAGATCCGCGAGCCGCTGGCCGGGCAGCTCGGCAGCGGAGTGCGGTTCGTCGAGCAGATCGAGTCGATGTACGCCGCCGGTGCGCGGGTGTTCGTCGAGGCCGGGCCGGGCGGGGTGCTCACCTCGTTCGTCCGCAAGACCCTCGGCGACCGGCCGCACACCGCGGTCCGCCTGGACGCGCCCGGCGAGCCGGGGATCCCGGCGCTGCTGGACGCCCTGGGGGCGCTGGCTGCCGCGGGCGTGCCGCTGGACACCGGCGCGTTGTTCACCGGCCGGGCCGATCCCGTCCAGCCGGAGGAGATTCCGGCCAAACCCCAGTGGTACGTCGATGGAGGACTCGTGCGTGACTCCGCCGGAAACGCGTTGCCCGGTGGCCTGCGCCCGGCGACCGAAGCACCCCGCCCGCTGGCGGGCGGCGCGGCCGCGCTGTCGCGTGACCAGGTCGTCAAGGAGTACCTGGACGGTATGCGGGAGGCCGTCGCGGCGCAGCGGGACGTCCTGCTCGGCTACCTCGGCTCCGCCCCGGCGGCGCCGCCTCCGGCGCCGGTCGTCGTCGAGCAGCCGGCTCCCGTGGTGGTGGAGGCCGGGCCGGCACCGGTGGCCGACGTCGGCAGCCTGATCCTGGACACGATCAGCGCCCGCACCGGCTACCCGGCGGACATGCTCGACCCGGGGCTGGACCTGGAAGCCGACCTGTCCATCGACTCCATCAAACGCACCGAGATCATCGGCGAACTCGCCACCACCCTCGGCATCACCGGCGACACCACCACCATCGAAACCCTCGCCAAGATCAAAACCATCGCGGGCATCGTCGACTGGTTCGGGCAGCGGTCCACCGCCGCGCCCGCGCCGGCGAAGCCGGGTGTCGACGTCGGGACACTGGTGCTGGACACGATCAGCGCCCGCACCGGCTACCCGGCCGAGATGCTCGACCCGGGGCTGGACCTGGAAGCCGACCTGTCCATCGACTCCATCAAACGCACCGAGATCATCGGCGAACTCGCCACCACCCTCGGCATCACCGGCGACACCACCACCATCGAAACCCTCGCCAAGATCAAGACCATCGCCGGGATAGTCGACTGGTTCGGCACCGGTCCCGCCGAGCCCACCGAGCCCGTCACGGTGCCGGCCGGCGAGCCCGCACCGGAGGCAGGCGGGGCGCGGCCGTCCCGGCAGGTGCCGGAACTGGTCACCCTCACCCCGTGCCCGCCCACCCCCGCGGACGCACTGGCCGGGCGCAGCGTGCTCATCGTCGACAACGGCGACGACATCGGGCTGGAGGTCGCCGACCTGGTCGAGCGGTTCGGCGGCACGCCCCGCAACACCCGCGAGCTGACCGGGCCGGTCACCGGCGCCGACCATGTCATCCACCTCGGCGGCCTGCGGGCCGAGGAGAACCAGACGCTGCTGCCCGGGGTGTACGCCGAGATCCGGGCCTGCCTGGCCGAAGGTGTGCGCGGCCTGGTCGTGGCCACGGCGGGCGGCGGGACGTTCGGGTTCAGCCGGACCACCGCCTCCCCCGATCTGGGCATGCACGGCCTGATCCGGACCGCAGCCCGCGAGTACCCGGACGTCCACGTGCGGGCCGTGGACGTCGACCCGAAGGACAGCCACCGGCAGATCGCCGGGGCGCTGGTCACCGAGCTGACCACAGTGGACGGTCCGGCGGTGGTGGGCCACACGCAGGGCGTGCGGCACGCCATCGAACTGCGGCCGGCCGAACTGGACGGCACGGGCGAGCTGGCACTGGACGCCGACGGCGTCGTGCTGCTCACCGGCGGCGCCCGGGGCATCACCGCGCTGGTGGCCAGGGAGCTGGCGCGGCGCACCGGCTGCCGCATCGAGCTGATCGGCCGCACCCCGCTGCCGCGCGGCCCGGAGGACCCGCGGACGGCGGCCGCCCCCGACGAACCGTCGATCCGGCGGGCACTGGCCGAGTCCGGTGTGCGCGACCTCGACGAGGTCGCCCGCCGCAGCCGTGCGCTGCTGGCCGAACGCGAGATCCGCGCGACCATGGACGCCCTGCGCGAGACGGCGTCGTCGGTGCGTTATCACGCCTGCGACGTCGCCGACACCGCCGCGGTACACGCCGTGATCGCCGACATCACCGCCCGGTTCGGCAGGCTCGACGGCGTTGTGCACGGGGCCGGGATCCTCGACGACAAGCTGATGGCGGACAAGACGCAGGAGGCGTTCGCCCGCGTCTACGACACGAAGGTCGGCGGCGCGCTGGCGCTGGAAGCCGCGCTGGAGCACGATCCGGCTTTCCTGGTGCTGTTCGGCAGCATCAGCGGCGTCTTCGGCAACCGGGGGCAGGCCGACTACTCGGCGGCCAACGACACCCTGGACCGGCTGGCCCGGCTGTGGGCCACCCGGACCAGCGCGCGGGTGCTCAGCGTCGACTGGGGTCCCTGGGCGGGCAGCGGCATGGCCGCCGACCTGGCCGCGGAGTACGCGCGCCGGGGCATCCGGCTCATCGACCCGGTCGAGGGCGTGGACTGCCTGCTGGCCGAGATCGCCACGGGCCGCGACGTGCAGGTGGTCTACCAGTGCGAGGGGTAGACATCGCGATCGTCGGCCTGGGGGCGCTGTTCCCCGGGGCGGGCGACGCGGCGCAGTTCTGGCGCAACATCACCGGCGGCGTCGACGCGATCGGCACCATTCCCGCGCAGCGCTGGGATCCGGAGCTGTACTACGACCCGGCCGCGGCCGGTGCCAGTGACCGGTTCTACTGCCGCCGCGGCGGTTTCCTGGACGAGCTGGCCACTTTCGACGCGAGCCGGTTCGGCATCATGCCGTCCACTGTGGACGACGCGGAGCCGGACCAGCTGCTGGCACTGCGGGTGGCCGCGGACGCCGTTGCCGACGCCGGTGGCGAGCAGACGCTGCCGGACCGGTCGCGGGTCGGCGTCGTGGTCGGCCGCGGCGGCTACCTCACGCCCGGCTGCGCACGCCTGGACCAGCGGGTGCAGGTCAACCAACTGGTCTCGGTGGTGCGGGACCTGGTGCCCGGCCTGGACGAGGCCGAGCTACGCGGGGCGCTGCGGGCCCGGCTGGCTCCCGAACAGCCGGAGGCCTCGATCGGGCTGGTGCCGAACCTGGCCGCGTCCCGCATCGCCAACCGGTTCGACCTGCGCGGGCCCGCCTACACGGTGGACGCCGCCTGCGCGTCCGGCCTGGTCGCCGTCGAGCACGCGGTGCGCGAGCTGGCGGCCGGACGCTGTGACGCCATGGTCGCCGGTGCCGTGCACGTGTCCCACCACCCGACGCTGTGGAGCGTGTTCACCCAGCTCAAGGCGTTGAGCCGGAGTGAGCGGATCCGCCCGTTCGACGCGGCCGCCGACGGCACGCTGCTGTCCGAGGGCGTCGGCATGGTGGTGCTCAAGCGCGCGGCCGACGCGATCGCCTGCGGTGACCGGATCTACGCGGTGATCCGCGGTGTCGGCACGGCCAGCGACGGCCGGTCGACGAGCATGATGACGCCCAACCCGGACGGCCAGCTGCTGGCGGTCCGGCGGGCCTGGGCGGAGGCGGGCCTGGAACCCGGGGCGGAGCTGGGGCTGATCGAGGCCCACGGCACCGCCACCCCGGCCGGTGACGCGGCCGAGCTGCGCACCATGGCCGAGGCGTTCGGGACCGGCGGTGATTTGGTCGGCATCGGCACGGTCAAGTCGATGATCGGTCACGCCATGCCGGCCGCGGGCATGGCCGGGCTGATCAAGGCCGCGCTCGCCGTGCACCACGCGACGCTGCCGCCGACCCTGCACATCACCGAGCCGCACGCGGCCCTGCGCGGCACCCGGTTCGACCCGGTGCGCTCGGCCCGCGACTGGGATACGCCGCGCCGCGCGGTGGTCAACGCGTTCGGGTTCGGTGGCATCAACGCCCACGTCGTACTCGAACCGGCAGGCGGCACCGCCGCCGTCGCCCCGCCGCCGCCGGTCCCGGTGCTGACGCTGTCCGCGGACAGCGCGCAGGAGCTGGAACGCGACCTCATCGCCGACGACGCCGACCTGCTGGCAAGGGCAGCCCGCCGAACCCCGGCCGGGGACCGGCCGTGCCGGCTGACCGTCTGGGCTCCGGACGCCCGCAAACTGGCGCTGGCCCGCAAGATCGTCGGCCGCGGCCGGAAGTGGACCGGGCGGCACGACATCTGGTTCTCCCCCGAACCGCTGCTGACCGGCCAGGGCCAGGTCGCGTTGCTGTTCCCCGGCTTCGAACACCGCGGCACCGGCGAGCTGGCCGGTGAGGAGTCCGTCGTCGACCACGCCGTCACGCTGCTGCGGGCGGGCCGGGAACAGGCCCGGCGGCTGCGGGCAGCCGGCGTCGTACCCGCCGCGCTGGCCGGGCACTCCATGGGCGAGTGGACGGCGATGGTGGTGGCCGGGATCTACCCGACCATCGACGAGTTCGTCGAATCCCTGCGCCCCGGCATGGTCGCCGTCGCCGACGTCGTCTACGCCGCACTCGGCTGCCCGGCCGACAAGGCCCGGGCGGCGCTGACCGGCGACGTGGTGCTCAGCCACGACAACTGCCCGCACCAGTCGGTCATCTGCGGCCCCGCCGACCAGCTGGAGACGGTGCTGGAGACCCTGCGCGCGCAGGACGTCCTCGCCCAGGTCATGCCGTTTCGCACCGGCTTCCACACGCCCGCGCTGGCACCGTTCCTGGACAACGCCCGCTCCACGGTCGACGGCCTCGCCGTGCACCCGCCGTCGGTACCGGTCTGGTCGGCGACGTCGCTGGCCCCGATGCCGTCCGACCCCGCCGAGATCCGCGACCTGGTGCTGCGGCACCTGGTCGAGCCGGTGCGGTTCCGGCCGATGATCGAGCGCCTGCACGAGGCCGGGATCCGCGCGTTCGTCCAGGTCGGCACCGGGAGCCTGACCGGGTTCGTCGACGACACCCTTGGCGAGCGTGAGCACCTGACCGTCGCGGGCGAGTCGGCAGAGCGCACCGCGGCGGCGCTGTGGGCGTTCGGCCTGGACCGCGGCACCGGCGGCAGGCGGCTCTCGCTGGGCCTGCCCCGGATGCGGCTGGAGCCGGTCACCACGGCGGCGCCGGTGGTCGACGACGGTTCGCCGCTGGGATCGGCGTTGAACGCGTTGCTGGCCGAAACCACCGCGGCATCGCGGCAGGTGGTCGAGGCGCTGACGAAACCGGCCGTGCCCGAGTCCGCCGAGTTCACCAGGGAGTTCTCCTTCGCCACCCTGCCCGAGCTGGTCGACCACTCGATCTTCCCGCAGGCCGACGGCTGGACCGACCTGTCCGACGGGTTCCCCACCGTGCCGATCACCGGCCTGCTCGACGTGATCACCGACGCCGCCCGCCGGGTCGCGCCCGAGGGCGTGGTCACCGGCGTCGAGCAGGTGCGGGCCATGCAGTGGCTGATCGTCGAACCGGCCACCCGGGCCAGGATCACCGTGCGCCGGGAAGCAGGCGGCGTCCGGGTCCGGGTCGGCGACTACGCCGAGGGCCTGGTCCGGATCGCGCCGGCCTATCCGGAAGCCGGCGAGCGCACCCAGCCGGAGTTCACCGGGCCACGCCCCGCACCGGTGGCCGCGGACCGGCTCTACACAGACGGCTGGATGTTCCACGGCCCGGCCTACGCCGGCGTCACCGAGATCGACACGCTGGCGGACAACGGGATCTCCGGCACGATCACCACCCTGCCCGCACTGGGTGCCCTGCTCGACAACGCCGGGCAGCTCATCGGCCACTGGATCCAGGTCAGCCGCGAGGTCGACCAGAACGTCCTGCCCACCGGCATCGACGCCGTGCGGTTCTACGGCCCCGCACCGGAACCGGGGGTGAGCGTGCGGTGCACGGCGTGGATCACCGAGGTCACCGCCGGGCAGCTGCGGGCCGACGCCGAACTACGCGTCGACGGGCGGCTGTGGTGCCGCCTGGACGGCTGGACCACCCGCCGGTTCACCACCGACGAACGCATCTGGCGGGTCAAGCTCGACGCGGGCCACAGCACGCTCGGCGAACCCCAGCCCGGCGGGGTGATGAAGGTGACCGAGCGGTGGGCCGACAGCGCCACCAGGGACCTGATGATGCGGCGGTACTTCACCGCCGCCGAGCGGGCCGCCTACGCCCGGCTGGACCTGCGTGCGCAACGCCAGTGGCTGGTGCGTGCCGTGGCCGCGAAGGACGCCGTCCGGCAGTGGCTGTGGGAGCACGGCGCGGGCGCGGTGTTCCCCGCGGAGATCACCGTGTCCGAGACGGACGGGACGCTGCGGGTGGGTGGCGCCCTGCGGACGCCGCCGGTCACGGTGGCGCACTGCGCCGACCCGGACAAGCCCTCCGGCGGCGGCTGCGCGGTGGCGGTCGTCGGCGAGGACGCGGCGATCAGCGTGCGGCCCGGCGACACCGGCTACGTGATCGACATCGGCACGAGAGGAATACGGCAATGAGCGAGACGAGCGTTTTCGATGACGTCGTCCGGATGATCGTGGAAGTGGTCGGGCAGGACGTGCTGCTCGACCTGGAGATCACCCGGGACACCACGTTCAGCGACGACCTCGGCCTGGAGAGCATCGAGTTCGTCGCACTGGCCGACAAGCTGCGCGCCCGCTACGGCGACCGGGTCGACCTGGTGGCGTTCCTCGGCGACATGGACATCGACGAGATCATGGCGATGACCATCGGCAGGCTGGTCGAGCACATCGAGGCCCAGCCCGCGGTGAGCACCCGGTAGATGGCCGAGGTCGACGCCCGCGGTCTGCGGTTCCACGTCCAGCAGCTCGGCCCCGGTGACGGGCCGGCGCTGGTGTTCGCGCACGGCCTGGTGATGGACAACCTGTCCAGCTTCTACTACACGCTGGCCGCACCGCTGGCCCGCGCCGGGATCCGCACGATCCTGTTCGACCTGCGCGGGCACGGGCTGTCCACCCGGCCGGAGACCGGCTACTCGCCGGGCGAGAGCGCCGCGGACCTGCTCGCCATCCTGGACGAGCTGGGCGTCACCGAGCCGGTGCACGTGCTCGGCAACAGCTACGGCGGCATGGTCGCCATGCACACCGCGCTGCGGGCACCGCACCGGGTGGCCGGGGTGGTGCTGGTGGAGGCCGCCGTCGCGGGGGCCACCGGCACGCTGTGGATCGAGGACATCGTCAACACGCTCAGCGTGACCGCGCTCGGCCTGGAGTTCGACCGGACCCACGAGCAGCTGCGGGCGATGAGACAGCGCAAGGTCGCCCGGCTGGCCGGCAACGCCGACGCCCTGCTCAACGGCACCACGCTGATCGACGATCTGGCCACCGGCGCGCTGCTGTCCGAAGTGGACCTGCGGCGGGTGGCGTGCCCGGTGCTGGGGGTGTTCGGCGCCGAGTCGGAGCTGGCCGGTGCGGCCGAGGAACTCGGCGCGCACGTGCCGGACTGCGAGCTGCACGTGCTGCCCGGACTCGGGCACACGGTGCTGCGGGAGGCGACCGGCGAGCTGCTCGACCTCGTCCTCAAGTGGATGGGAACCCACGAGTGAGCCGGTTCCTGTTCGTCGTCCCGCCGCTGACCGGGCACATCAACCCGACCGCCGCCGTCGGCGGCGAACTGCTGCGCCGGGGGCACGAGGTCGCCTGGGTCGGCCACCCGCCCACCCTCGGCCCCCTGCTGCCGGAGGGCGCGGTGATCTTCCCCGCGCTGGACGACGCCCTGGAACGCGACATCCAGGCCGCGCGGCGGCGCTGGCTGGAACTCAAGGGCATCGCGGTGCTGAAGTTCCTCTGGGAGGAGTTCCTCATCCCGCTGGCGTACGCCATGCTGCCCGGCGTGCGGGAGGCCGTCGGCCAGTTCGCACCCGACGTGCTGATCGCCGACCAGCAGGCACTGGCCGGTCCGGTGGTGGCCCGGGAGACCGGGCTGCCGTGGGTGACCTCGGCCAGCACGTCGGCCGAGCTGATCGATCCACTGCGGACGATGCCGAAGGTGGACGCCTGGGTCCGCGAGCAGCTCGCCGAGCTGTCCGGGTCCGATGTGGACATCCGGTTCTCCGGCACGCTGGTGCTCGCGTTCACCACCGCCGAACTGGTGGGCAAGCAGGACTTCCCGGCACACTACGTGTTCACCGGCCCGGCACTGAGCCGCCCGGACAACGGCGAGTTCCCGTGGGACTGGCTGGCCGAGGGGCGGCGGCGGGTGCTGGTGTCGCTGGGCACGCTCAACGGCGCGGCCGGGCACCGGTTCTTCGGCGAGGTGGCCGCCGCCGTCGCGGACCTGCCCGGGATCCAGGTGGTGATGGTGGCGCCGCCGGACGCGGTGACCGCGCCGGACCATGTGCTGGTGCGCGAGCGGGTTCCGCAGCTGGCCCTGATGAACCACGTCGACGCGGTGATTTCCCACGGCGGCCACAACACCGTCTGCGAGGCGCTGGCCCACGGGCTGCCGCTGGTGGTCGCCCCGATCCGGGACGACCAGCCGATCGTCGCCCAGCAGGTGGTCGACGCCGGTGCCGGTGTCCGGCTGAAGTACGCACGGGTCAAGGCGGACGAGATCCGCGCGGCACTGGACACCGTGCTCGACGATCCCGGTTACGCGGCGGCCGCGCGCCGCGTCCAGCAGTCGTTCCGGCTCGGCGGCGGCGCGGCCGCCGCGGCCGATCATCTGGAGGCGGTGTCAGCGTGATCTCGTGGATCCTGTTCGGCCTGGTGGTGGCGTTCGTCCTGCTGGACGCGCTGAAGTTGCGGGCGCGGGCCGGTCAGCTGCGTACCCTCGAACCGGCCGCTGGCGACTCCGACGACTACCTGTCCTATCCGGCCGATCTGCCCGCCCCGGTGCGGGCCTCGGCCGTCGAGTACGCCAGGACCGAGGACCTCGGCCTGGTCGACATCGTCCCGGCGAACCTGACGGTGACCGCCGCGACCGACCTGCTCCGCGGCGTCGAGCCCGCCAGATACCGCGGCGAACGCTGGGTGCGCGGCATCAGCGCCGGTGAGGCACTGGTGTGCGGGCGCAAGGCCATCGACCGGCTCGGCGTCACCGAACCGGCCGACCCGACCGGGTTCGTCGCGGTCGCCCGCCGGGTCAAGGACCGCGAGGGGGTCAGCGTCGACCTGGCGGTCTCCCGTGAGCTGCCCGCGCGGCCCTACGACCTGTCCACCCGGGCCGCCCGGCTGCGGCAGCTGGGCAGGCGGCCCGGCCTGGCCACTGTCGCCTCGGCGATCGGCTACCTCGCCGTCGCGGGCGTCACCGTGTGGAACTGGCCGTGGGGCCTGGTCGCCGCCGGGCTGTACTGCCTGCAGCCGGTGCTCGCGTTCGCCGGAACCCCGTTGCGGCCCAGGGATCTCGCGGTCGCGTCGCTGCTGCGGGCCGTGCACACGCCGTACGTGTGGGTGCGCACGCTGACCGGCCGGTGGCGCTCGGCCGCCGAGCGGGAACGTGACGCCGAGGTCGCCGCGCTCACCCCGGACTACCAGGCCGAGATCGCGCGGGGCACCGACCGGTTCTTCGAGCCGCGCCGGGACACCTGCCCGGCCTGCGAGGGCGACCGGCTGGAGGTCTGGGTCACCGGCGCGGATCTGGTGCAGCTCAAGCCGGGCGAGTTCACCCTGGAGCGCTGCGCCGGGTGCGGCCACGTGTTCCAGAACCCGAGGCTCACCCCGGAAGGGCTCGGTTTCTACTACCGCGACTTCTACGACGGCCACGGCGCGGGCGCCGCCGAGGCCGTGTTCGCAGGGAAGGCCGAGCCCTACCACGACCGGGCCAGGATGGTGCGGCCGTTCACCACGCCGAAGCGGTGGCTCGACGTCGGCTCCGGGCACGCGCACTTCTGCCGGGGCGCCAGGGAAATCCTGCCGGACACCACGTTCGACGGACTGGACCAGGGCGCGGCCATCGAGGACGCGGCCACGCTCGGCTGGATCGACCGCGCCTACCGCGGCGAGTTCCCCGAGTTCGCCGCCGAGCTGCGTGGTCAGTACGACGTGCTCAGCATGCACCACTACCTGGAGCACACCCGGGACCCGTGGGCCGAGCTGGACCTGGCCGCCGACGTCCTGCCCGACGGCGGTTTCCTGCTGATCGAGCTGCCCGACCCGGAATGCCGCCTGGGCAGGCGGCTGGGCCGGTACTGGATGCCGTGGTTCCAGCCGCAGCACCAGCACATGATGCCCATCGGCAACCTGAAGAAGGCACTCGCCGACCGCGGCCTGACACCGGTGGCCGAGCAGCGCGCGGAAGCCGACCAGGGCAACGACCTCACGCTGTCCAGCTACCTGTTCCTGGCCACGCTCGCACCCCGCTCCCCCACCCCGTGGCGGCCACGCAAGGCGCGGCTGGCCGGCCTGCGCGGGGCCGCGGTGTGGACGGTCGGCATCCCGTGGCTGGTCCTGGCCTCGCTGCTGGACCGGACGGTCAACCGGCGGATGGTCCGCAAGCACGACCGGGGCAACGCCTACCGGGTGCTGGCCCGCAAGGAGGCCGCGTGATCGACCTCGCCGACCGCCCGGACGTCGCCCCCGAACTCCGCCTGGTGCCGCATGCCTTCCGGGAGGCGTTCGGCCGCTCGGCCGAGGGCGTCTGGTACGCGCCGGGCCTGGTCCGCCTGCTGCCCGGGGTGGCGGTGTGCGCCCGGTGGGGCGCGATCGTCGCCGGGGAGCGGCGCACCGACGGCCGGTTCGAGCTGGTGTCCATCAACCGGCCGGCCGAGCCGGTGAGCGGGCTGTCCGGCGACGCCCCGGCGTGGGCGCGGCCGGTGCTGGAGGTGGCGCGGCGGCTGGAGCCCGGGGGCGCCACGCTGATGTGCAGCGTCGACCTGCCCGCAGGCTCCGGGCTGTCCGCCGGCAACGCGCTGGCCTGCGCCGCCGCGCTCGCCCTGCGTGATCTGACCCGGCCGTCGCTGGCCGACGTCGCCGCGCTGGTGCCGGATCCCGCGCCGTTCGCGGGGCAGGCGCAGGGCGTCGACCTGGCCGAAGCCGTGGTGCTGGTGGCCGACACCCGGATCCGCCGGGACACCCCGGTGTCGCCTGTGGACTTTCCCGCCCCGGACGGGACGTCGGCGGCGGAGGTCGGGCGGTGCCTGACCGCGTACCACCGGGCGCGGCCCAGTGAGCCGGAGCAGGACCTCGCCGTACGCACCGCGCTGGACGCCGGTGCCTACGGCGCGTCGATGCTGGTCGACGATCCGGGGCGGCCGGTCGTCGCGCTGGTGCCCCCGGACCGCGTCCCCGCCGTGCGGGCGGCGGTCTCGGCCGCGTTCCACGCCGCCGGTGCGCGCCCGCCCCGTTACCTGACCGTCCGCCCGGCCCGCGCCGCCACCCGCGTCACGGCCTGACCCCGTGGACGACGTACACGGTCCGGCCGCCGATGCCGGCCCGGGTGGCCCGCACGCCGGTGAACCCGGCGGCGACAGCGGGTTCGGCGGCCTGCTCCCCGGTCGCCGGGATGACCAGGTCTGCGGCGACCAGCCGGGCGAACGCGGGGCTGGGGTTGAAGGTGTCCGCACCCGGCAGGGTGTAGGCCACCGACCCGCCGGGCCGCAGCACCCGCAGCCAGTCGGCCAGTGCGCCCGCGCCGAGGAAGTGCAGCGACGAGGCACACAGCACGGCGTCGGCCGACGCGTCCGGCACCGGGGCCGGGACCGCCGGTGCCACCCACCACTCGATCCGCCCGCCGGGATCACCGGCGGCGGCCCGCTCGCGGGCCCTGGCGATCATCGCGGGCGCGATGTCCACCGCCACCACCCGCCGCGCGCCGAGCAGGCGTAGCGCCGCGAACGCGGCGGCACCGGTGCCGGTGGCGACGTCGAGAACGTCACCGGCTGGCGGCAGCCCGTCCAGCAGCCGCTCGGCGATCCGGCCGTGGGAGTCGTCGTCGTAGTGCTCGGCGGCGGCGTCGAAGGCCGCGGCAAGATCGCTGGTCACCGCCCGAGGATAGAAGCGTTCCGGATGCCGTGAAGGGGGCCCTCACGGCATTTCGTGCCAGGGCCCCGGCAAAGTCGGGCCTCGGGCAGGGCGAGATCGGTGGTCCCGAGCGCAGAACTCGCGGTCCGGAACGCAGAACTCACGATGTGGACGCCGGTTCTCACGCGGCGCCGGTAGCCCGCGTGACCGGCCCGCACGCGCGAGTCGTACGTTCTCACGCGCGAGTCGTACGTTCCGGGGCGCGAGTCGTACGTTCTCACGCGCGAGTTGTCCGTTCCGGACCCGCGAGTTGCACGTTCCCGCCCGCCTGGTCCCACTGTCCGGCACGTCGGGTTCCAGATCACGAGACAACAGGCCTGGGTAAAGCACGTGAAAGCCACCTTCACCACATCTCACCTCAGGGTCCCGGCGAAGTCGGGCGTCGGGCGTGAGCAAGGGAGCTTTACTGGCGAAGAAGGGTAGTAAAGCTCCCTCGCTGCCTTACGGGTGTGACTGGTGGGACTGCCGTGGCCTGCGATGCCAGCGGGACACCTGGGAGCGTGTGAAGGCCGAGTTCCTCTCGCCAGACGTGATGAAGGTGGCCTTCACGTACCCGACGCGAACCCGCCACGCGGGCACACCTGCCACACCGGCACCAGCCAGCACACCCACCCCACCAGCCACCACGAACGAGACAACACCCCCGGCACCCCGCCGCCACCAACGGCACCATACTTGCGCGACACGCAACCACAGCGCCCCTGCCGACGGACCCAGGCCGTCGCTGCCCACGACTTTGCCGAGGCCCTGACGTCTCACGTAATGAAGGTGGCCTTCACGTGCCCGGGGGCACGACCGGCACGGCACAGCTCAGGACCGGGCACCCAGGACGTGCTCCAGCGCCAGCTGGGACAGCCGGACGAAGCCGTAGCCGCGGACGGCCGCGGCGTCGGTGTCGAAGTCCTCGAACGCGCTGGTGTCGGCCCGCAGGTCGGCCGGGGTCTCGCCGGGCGCGAGCGTCGGCGTCGCCAGCTCGGGGACCCGGGCCGCCGCCAGCGCCTCCTGGACCTCCGGGTCCGCGCGGTAGGCCCGCGCCCGCTCGCGCAGCAGCAGGTAGCTGCGCATGTTCGCGGCCGCGCTGGCCCAGACGCCGTCGGCGTCCTCGGTGCGCAGCGGCTTGTAGTCGAAGTGCCGCGGCCCGTCGTAACCACCGTGCTCCAGCAGGTCCACCAGGAAGAACGCGGACAGCAGGTCGCCGTGGCCGAAGATCAGGTCCTGGTCGTACCGCGGGCCCCGCTGGCCGTTGAGGTCGAGGTGGAACAGCTTGCCCTGCCACAGCGCCTGCCCGATCCCGTGGGTGAAGTTCAGCCCGGCCATCTGCTCGTGGCCGACCTCGGGGTTCACGCCCACCATCTCGTGGTGCTCCAGGGTGGCGATGAACGCCAGCGCGTGGCCGATCGTGGGCAGGAAGATGTCGCCCCTGGGCTCGTTGGGCTTGGGCTCCAGTGCCAGCCGCAGGCCGTAGCCCTGGTCGAGGACGTACTGGGCGAGCGTGTCGACGCCCTCCCGGTAGCGGTCCAGCGCGGCGCCGACGTCCTTGGCCGCGTCGGTCTCCGAGCCCTCCCTGCCGCCCCACAGCACGTAGGTCGACGCGCCCAGTTCGGCGGCGAGGTCCATGTTGCGCATGACCTTGCGCAGGGCGAACCGGCGGATGTCGCGGTCGTTGCTGGTGAGCGCGCCGTCCTTGAAGACGGGGTGGCCGAACAGGTTGGTCGTCACCATCGGCACGACGAGCCCGGTCGCGTCCAGCGCCGCGCGGAAGCGGGTGATGCGGCGGTCCCGGTCGACGACGTCCGCGCCGAACGGGATGAGGTCGTCGTCGTGGAAGGTGATCCCCCAGGCGCCGAGTTCGGCGAGCCGGTTGACGGCCTCCACCGCGTCCAGGGCCGGGCGGGTCGCGGCGCCGAACGGGTCGGCGGCCTGCCAGCCGACCGTCCACAGACCGAAGCTGAACTTGTCCTCGCGAGCGGGCCGGTTCACCAGGCGACCTCCAGATCCAATTAGTTTGACGACTGAACTTATCCGGCCGACGGGGCTGCCGTCTACCCTCTCCCCGCATGACGTCCTCCCACCCCGCCGCCCCGGCCGGGCAGCGCACGGTGCGCAGGCACAACGCGGCACTCGTGCTGCGGGCCATCGCCGACACCCCCGGCCTGTCCCGCGCCGAGGTCGCCACGCGCACGGGCCTGACCAAGGCGACGGTGTCCAGCCTGGTGGAACGGCTGATGAACGGCGGCCTGGTGGCCGAGGCCGGGCCCGCGCCGCGCAACGGCCCCGGCCGCCGCGGCGCCGCGCTCTCGCTGTCGCCCGCCGGGCCGCACGGGCTCGGGGTGGAGATCGGCGTCGACTACCTGGCGACCTGCCTCGTCGACCTCACCGGCACGCCACGCGGCCAGTGGGTCAGCGAGGCCGACAACCGCACCGAGCCGGCCGCCGCCGTCCTCGACCGGGCGGCCGGGGCCGTACGTGCGTGCCTGGCCGAGGCGGCGCGGCTGGGCGTGCGGGCAGGCGGGGTCGGCGTGGCACTGCCCGGCCTGGTCGAGGCGGGCACCGGCACCCTGCGCGTGGCACCCAACCTGGGCTGGCACGACATCGACATCCCCGCCGCGCTACGCGCCAGGGTCGACCTGGGCACGCTGCCGGTCCTGCCCGGCAACGAGGCCAACTTCGCCGCGCTGGCCGAACTGTGGGCCGGCGGCCCGCACGACTACGTGCACGTGTCCGGCGAGATCGGCATCGGCGCGGGGATCGTCATCGACGGGACGCTGTTCGAGGGCGTGCGCGGGTTCGGCGGCGAACTCGGCCACTTCGCGGTCGACCCCGGCGGGCCGGAGTGCCCGTGCGGCGCACGCGGCTGCCTGGAGCGGCTGGCCGGACAGGAGGCCGTCCTGCGCCGGGCCGGGGTCCCGCTGGAGGGCAGGCCGTCGCAGCTGCTCGACGAGCTGATCCGCAGGCTGGAGGCGGGACAGCCGGCGGCGCTCGAGGCGACGGCCGACGCCGGCCACTGGCTCGGCGTGGCACTGGCCGACGTGGTCAATCTGCTGGACGTGCCGACCGTGGTGCTCGGCGGCGCGTACGCGCGGCTGCACCCCTGGCTGGCCGGCCCGCTCGCCGAGCGGCTGCGGGCACGGGTGATGAGCGCGTCGTTCGCGCCGGTGCGCGTGCTGCGCTCCGCCCTGGGCGGCGAGGCGGCGGCGCGGGGCGCGGCGGGCGCCGCGGTCCGGGCGATCCTGGCCGACCCGGAGTCGTTCGTCGACGCGGGCTGAAGCCAGAGAAGCCCTGGTCAGCCGACTTCACATATGTAAGACTTGTTCACCATTTCACCTGCTGTTCATGAATATGAACGGAGTGACCCGTGTTCTCACTGAGGAGACTCGTCGCCGGAGTCGCCGTGATCGGTGTGCTGGCGAGCCTGGTGACCGCGACCCCGGCCGCCGCGGACCACTGCCGGTGGTGCAAGCCGGGAACGGTCGTGCTCGACGGCGCCGACCTGGTCCGCAACCGCGTCCGGCTGCTCGCCGGCGACCGGACGCTGCGCACCTCCCTGGACAACCTGCTCGTCCAGGCCAGGGCCGACCTGTCCAAGGGGCCGTGGACGGTGGTGGACAAGCCGCAGACGCCGCCCAGCGGTGACAAGCACGACTACCTGAGCCTGGCGCCGTACTGGTGGCCCAGCCAACCGTCCACTCCGGACAATCCGCGGGGCTGCCCGTACGTCCAGCGTGACGGCGTGCGCAACCCGGCCGCCGACGCCATCCCGGACAAGGCCGAGCGGCTGGCCGCGTTCGGCGCGATCTACCGGCTGAGCCTGGCCTGGTACTACACCCGCGACCCCGCCTACGCCCGGCACGCCGCGCTGGTCCTGCGGACCTGGTTCCTCGACGCGGCAACGAGGATGAACCCGAACCTGAACTTCGCCCAGGGCATTCCGTGCCGGGTGGACGGTCGCGGGATCGGGATCATCGAGTTCGCCTACACGCTCACCGAGGTGGTCGACGCCGTCGCCATCCTCGACACCGGCGCGCCCGGCTGGAACCCCGCCGACACCCGCGGCATGAAGACCTGGCTCGGCCAGTTCCACGACTGGCTGCTGACGAGCAAGAACGGCAGGGAGGAGGCAGCCGAGGACAACAACCACGGCAGCTTCTACGACATGCTCAGCGCCGGTCTCGCGCTCTACACCGGCAAGCGGCAGCTGGCCAGGCAGATCGTGCTCGACGCCAGGGAGAAGCGCATCGCGCCGCAGATCGACGCCGAGGGCAGCCAGCCGAAGGAACGCACGCGGACCCGCAGCTGGCACTACTTCACGTTCAACCTGGTCGCACTGACCCGGCTCGCGCAGATCGGCGAACGGGTCGGCGTCGACCTGTGGCGGTACCGGGCCTCCAGCGGCGGCAGCCTGTTCAAGGCCACCGACTTCCTGATCCCCACGGCCGTCGGCGGCCAGTCGCACTGGCCGTATCCGGAGATGGACTTCCACCAGTACGCGGCGCTCGACGTGCTGCACGCCGCGGCCGACGCGGGCAGCCGCGCGGCCCGGGCGGCGCTGCCGCGCGTGCCGGTGCCGCCGGGCGGCGATCTGTACCCGGTGCGGCCCGCCGCCGAGCAGCTGGACGACATCTCGCTCACCCCGCCCCGGCCCTGACCGACGCCGGGCAAGCACCCGGGTACCCGGGTGTTACAGTGGGCGACGGCGGACGTGCGTACGCTGGTGAATGAACGCTGCGCGGCTGCTGTCCGCCGTCGCCTGCCTGTCGCCGAGGAGTTTCCGGGTGCTCGATTTCGTCTATTACCCTGTGTCGTTCATCCTGTGGTGCTGGCACAAGGTGTTCGGCTTCATCTTCGGCGAAGCCTCGGCGGCCTCCTGGGTGATCGCCATCGTCTTCCTGACCTTCACCGTCCGCGGCATCATGTTCAAGCCGTTCGTGAACCAGGTCCGGTCGATGAAGAAGATGCAGGACTTCGCGCCGGAGCTGAAGAAGGTCCAGAAGCGCTACGCGAACGACAAGCAGCGCCAGGCGATGGAGATGCAGAAGCTCCAGCGCGAGCACGGCGTCAACCCGCTGGGCAGCTGCCTGCCGATGCTGCTGCAGATCCCGGTGTTCATCGGCCTGAACTGGGTCCTGCGGGCGTTCACCGTGCCGCCGCCCGGCGGCGGGCCGAAGACCGAGAACTACTTCTTCGACCAGGCTGGCGTCGAGTCCTACACCCACGCCAAGCTCTTCGGGGTCCACCTCAGCGAGGCCATCTACAACGGTGTCGGGCTGGTCGGCGGCCAGGCCGGGGCCCAGTGGCTCTGGTACGTCGCGCCGGTGGCGATCCCGCTGATGATCATCTCCAGCGTCACCACCCACCTCAACGCCCGTCACTCGGCCGCTCGCCAGAACCCGGCGACCATGACGCCGCAGACGGCGATGATGCAGAAGCTGACGATGTACGTCTTCCCGCTGGGCGTGCTCGTCTTCGGTGCACTCTTCCCGATCGGCCTGCTGATCTACTGGGTCGCCAACAACGGCTGGACCTTCATGCAGCAGATGCTGGTCTACAAGAAGATCGACAAGGAAGAGGAAGAGAAGAAGGTCGCGGCGCGGGAGAAGCGCAACAACCTCGCCCCCAAGCCGGGCCAGAAGCCGACCGCGCCGAAGCCCGGCCAGAAGCCGGTGCAGCAGAAGAAGAACCCGGCGTCCGGCTCCGGCGCCAAGCAGGGGCAGCAAGGACAGCAGGGCAAGCGCAAGGTGACCAAGGCCGGTTCGGCCCACGGCTTCGCCCAGACCGCGCCCGCGTCCGACGGCGACAAGTCCGGGGACGGCAAGCCGGGCAGCACCGTGGCCAAGCCGGACGGCGAACCGAAGTCCAGCCAGAACGGCAGCGGCGCGAGCGGCACCAACGGCTCGGCCCCCAAGCAGCAGAAGACGCCACCGCGCAAGACCACCCGCAAGCGGCGTTAGCGACTCCCCAGCTCGTGAAGGCCACCTTCATTACGTGAGACGTGGTGAAGGTGGCCTTCACGTGCTTTACCGCCAGCGCGCTCCGATGCCCGGCTGTGCGAGGTGTGCGGTCCCGAGCGCAGAACGATTCTCACGTAGTGCCGGTCGCCCGCGTGTGCGGCCCGCTCGCGCGAGTCCTCCGTTCCCGACCCGCGAGTCGACCGTTCCCGACCCGCGAGTTGCACGTTCCCGCCCGCCTGCTCCCACTGGCCGGGACATCGGTTCCAGGTCGCGAGACGTCGGCCTGGGGCTCGTGAAGGCCACCTTCATCAAGCCAGACGACAGGAACTCGGCCTTCACACCAACCCAGCTGACCCGGCCACCACAACGGCACCGCCGGTCACACGAACGAGACCCCACACTCGCAGCCAACGGCACCATCCTGGCGAATCTCGCCACCAAGGTGCCCTTCGCAACAGCGCCGCGGCCGCGGTCACCGGACTTTGCCGAGGCCTGACGTAGACGTGGTGACGGTGGCCTTCACGTGCTTTCCACCGTCAGCAACGCCGGACATGACAAAGGCGGGGAACCTTCCCCGCCACTCTCAACGTATAGCCCACCCCGGGGCTTGCCGCAAGACCCCGGTCATGCCGCACACTTCCCGGCCGGAACTCCAACCAGGCGGAAACGGGGACTCATGTTCGATGTGATCATCGCCGGCGGCGGGCCGACCGGGTCGATGCTGGCCGGCGAGCTACGGCTGCACGGTGTGCGGGTGGTCGTGCTGGAGCGCGACCCCGAGCCGAGCCCGATCATCCGGGGCCTCGGCCTGCACGCACGCAGCATCGAGGTGCTGGCCCAGCGCGGCCTGCTCGACCGCTTCCTCGCGCACGGCACCCAGTATCCGCTCGGCGGGTTCTTCGCCGGGATCTCCAAGCCGTCACCGGGCGGCCTGGACACCGCACACCCCTACGTGCTCGGCATTCCGCAGAACGTCACCGACCGGCTGCTGCTGGAGTACGCGGTCGAGTCCGGGGCGGAACTGCGGCGGGGCCGCGAACTGACCGGGCTGCGCCAGGACGACGAGGGGGTGACCGCCGAACTCGCCGACGGCTCGCGCGTGCGCGGGCGCTACCTCGTCGGCTGCGACGGCGGCCGCAGCACGGTCCGCAAGCTGCTCGGCATCGGCTTTCCCGGCGAGCCGTCCAGGGTCGACATGCTGCTGGGCGAGCTGGCGGCCACCGCCCCGGCGGAGACGATCGCCGCCACGGCGGCCGAGATCCGCGAAACCAACCGGCGGTTCGGCATGGGCGCCATCGGCGACGGGCTGTACCGCCTGGTCGTGCCGGCCGCGACCGTCGCCGAGGACCGCACCGTGCCGCCGACGCTGGAGGAGATCCGGCAACAGCTGCGGACTTACGCGGGCACGGACTTCGGCGTGCACTCCCCGCGCTGGCTGTCCCGCTTCGGCGACGCCACGCGGCTGGCCGAGCGCTACCGGGACGGCCGGGTCTTCCTGGCGGGCGACGCGGCGCACATCCACCCGCCGCTGGGCGGGCAGGGGCTCAACCTCGGCGTCCAGGACGCGTTCAACCTCGGCTGGAAGCTGGCCGCCGCGGTCGCGGGCTGGGCACCGGAGGGATTACTGGACACCTACCACGCCGAACGTCACCCGGTGGCCGCCGACGTGCTGGACAACACCCGCGCGCAGACGGAACTGATGTCGCTGGAGCCGGGACCGCGAGCGCTGCGCAAGCTGGTGGCGGAGCTGATGGACTTCGACGAGGTCAACCGGTACCTGACCGAGAAGATCACCGCCTTGCGCGTGCGCTACGACTTCGGCGACGGCCACGAGCTGCTCGGCAGGCGGCTGCGAGACCTGCGGCTGAAGCGGGGCAGCCTCTACGAGCTGATGCACGGCGGCCGCGGGCTGCTGCTCGACCAGACCGGCCGGCTGTCGGTCGAGGGCTGGGCGGACCGGGTCGACCACGTCGCCGACGTCAGCGAGGAACTGGACGTGCCCGCCGTGCTGCTGCGGCCGGACGGCCACGTGGCCTGGGCCGGGCAGGACCAGCGGGAGCTGGCCGGGCACCTCGCCCGCTGGTTCGGCGCGGTCAGCTCGCCGTGAACCGCTCCAGCCGGGCCGCCACCTCGGCGGGCGTGGGCATCGCCGCGATCTCCCTGCCGACCCGGCCTGCCGCCTCCCGGCAGGCCGGGTCGGCCAGCAGCTTCCCCGCCTTCTCGGTGACGGCGGCGGCGTCGCACTCGGCGGGCGGCAGCCAGTCGCCCGCACCGGCCTGCGCCACGGCCGCGGCGTTGATGAACCCGTCGCCTCCCTGCGGGAGGATCAGCTGCGGCACCCCGGCGGCGAGCACGCTCAGCACCGTGCCCGCGCTGCCGTGGTGCACGGCCAGGTCCACGTGCGGCAGCAGCCGCGCCTGCGGCACCCAGGTCTCGACGGTGACGTTGCCCGGCCAGTCCCCCAGCTCGTGCACGTCGACCGTGGGCCCGGCAGCCACCAGCACCTCACAGTCCAATTGGGACAGTCCGGCGATGGCGTCGCGCAGCACGTCGGGCGAGCCGAACGCCGTGCCCAGGGTCAGGTACACCAGCGGCCGCGGATCGGTCCGGTTCACCACGGTGGCGGGCAGCTCGGCTGGTTCGCCGTAGGACACCGGCCGCAGCGGTGTCCGGTCCACCTCGGCGAGGAACGTCTCGTCCTGCATCGACCTCGGGTAGATGTCGAGATAGCCCTTGGACAGCAGGCCACCGGGGTGCGCGGTCGCGCCCGCCGCGCCCAGCTCGGCGGCCAGCTCCAGCAGCCGCTGCCGGATCCGGCCGCGCAGCCCGTCGCCGGTGGACGGGGTGCCGCGGCCGTAGGAGTGCACGACGTTGGGCACACCGGCCAGGATCGCGGCCAGCCCCGCGCCGGGGTTGCCGGACTCGTGGATCACCAGGTCGGGCCGGAACCGGCCGATCAGCGGTGCGAGACCGTCGACGAACGCCCTCGGCGCGATCGAGCTGAACACCTCGACGGTGGCGTCGTCGCGCTGGTCCTCCGGGATGTCCCTGGGCACGGCGACGCGCAGGCCGGCCAGTGCGCGGCCGAACGCCTCGCGCATGTCCAGCGCCACCGGTTCGACGGTCAGGCCGGCCGTGCGCAGCGACGGCAGCATTTCCTCACCGGTGGCGTACACGACCTCGTGCCCGGCCTCGCGTGCCGCGAGCGCGAGCGGGATCAGCGGGTAGGTGTGACCGTGGACGGGCAGGCTGGAGAACAGGATCCGCACGACACCCCACTATACGAACGGGATTGGCCGCTGGCGACGCCTCGCGAGCGCGGATCGCGGATCTAGCATCGGGTGTGTGCGCATCCTGTTCTCCAGCCTCGGTTCGCCCGGCCACACCTATCCGCTGATCCCGCTGGCACGGGCGGCCGTGGCGGCGGGACACGAGGTCCTCTTCGCCACCTCGGCCGAGCTGCATCCGGTGCTCGCCGACGCCGGCTGCGCCGTCGCCGAGGCGGGCGAAGGGCTGCGGGAGGCGTTCTTCACCACGTTCGGCAGCCATCTCGGCCGGTCGCCCCAGCCGCCGCCGACCCTGCCGGACACCGAGCGCGAGCTGTTGTACGCCAAGGCGTTCGGCGACGTCCTGCCGCGTGCCTTCCTGGCCGGCCTGCTGCCGCTGATCGAGCGGGACCGCCCGGACCTGGTCGTGCACGAGGCGGGCAACCCGGGTGCGGCGCTGGCCGGAAAGCACGCCGGTGTGCCGACGGTGTGCCACGCGTTCGGGCTCGCCCCGATCGAGCTGGGGCCGGGCTTCGCCGAGGCACTGCACGCCGTGGCGGCCGACGCCGGGGTCACCCTGCCGTCGGGCCCGGCGCTGGGCACCGCGGGTGACCCCTACCTCGACCTGTGCCCGCCGTCCTTGCAGCGCACCGAACTCGCCGAAGCCGTGCCCGCCGTCGCGCTGCGCCCGGCGCCGTTCGCGCCGCCAGCGCAGCTGCCCGCCGTGGTCCGCGACCGGGTTCCCGGGCGGCCGCTGGTGTACCTGACGCTGGGCACGGTCATCGGTGCCGCCGACGTGCTGCGCGCGGCCGCCGACGGACTGTCCGCACTGGACGCCGACATCCTCGTCGCGACGGGACCGTCGGTGTCCGCCGACGTGCTGGGCGACCTGCCGCCGAACGTCACGGTGCAACCGTGGGTGCCGCAGGCCGACGTGATCCCGCTGGCCGATCTCGTGGTCCACCACGGCGGGTTCAACACGACGCTGACCGCGCTGGCCGCCGCCGTGCCGCAGGTGGTGCTGCCGTCGCGGGCCAACGCGTTCGACGGGCTGGACCGGATCGCCGCCAGCGGCGCGGTGGAGCACCTGCCACCGGACACGGCCGACGGCGACGCGGTCGCCGACGCGGCGGCGCGGGTGCTCGCCGGACCCGGTTACGCCGCGGCGGCCAGGAAACTGGCCGAGGAGATCGCGGCGATGCCGTCCGCGGACGACGTCGCCGCCCGCCTGCCCGCGCTGGCCGCCGGTCAGCCGGTCCAGTCGGGGACGTCGACGATGCGCACCACGGCGGCCGAGAGCAGCACCCCGGGCGCCTGACCCAGCATGAGCACGTGGTCGCCCGGCGCCAGCTGGCCCGTGGTCACCAGGTGCTCCAGCGCGAGGATCTGGTCGGCGGCGCCGCAGTGGCCGATGGTCCTGCCGAACTCCCAGGTGGACTTGGACATGGGCAGGCCGAGCAGTTCCATGCAGCGGTACTCGACGACCTCGCGGGAGTGGTTGACGTAGGCCACCCTGGCCAGGTCCTCCAGCTCGATCCCGGCCTCGCCGGCCGCCTGCCTGGCGACGTCGAGCGTGTAGTCGGGCATGCGCATCAGCACCCGGGCGCCCTCCGGCGGGTTGGCCCGGTAGTGGTCCAGGCGGGCGCCGAAGTCCTGGGTGCGGCCGACGGTCGCCGACGGCGGGAACAGCGGCTCGCCGCTGCGGTGCAGGTCCTCCCCCTCCGGGGCGGTGACCGAGCAGACCGACAGCAACCGCGCGAACCCGGGCCGGGTGGTCAGCACGACGGCCGCCGCGGCGTCGCCGACGACCAGGCCGAAACCCAGCCGCCAGCGGTCGATCAGCGGGGTGCCGTAGTTGTCGGCGGCCACCAGTAACGCGGCCTGCCGCGCGGGGTCGGCCCGCAGGTAGGACGCGGCCAGCTCCAGCGCGCCGAACATGCCGTTGCAGCCCTGCCGGACCTCCATGGCCGGGACGGTGCCACCGGTCAGGTGCCGTTGCAGGTAGGCCTGCGGCGGCCAGCCGTCCGGCCCCTGGTGCCAGGTGTTGGTGTACAGCAACAGGTCCAGCTCCCCGGGCTGCTGCCCGGCGCGCTTCACCGCGGTGTGTGCGGCTTCCAGTGCCATCTCCGGCGCCGGCCGGTCGCCCGCGACCGCGGCGCCGGCGTAGCCGTGTGCCTCGGCTTCCTCGGCCGGGTAACGCCCGTCGGCGACGGCCTGCCCGACCGGGACGCTGGGCGGCAGGAAGGAGCCGATGCCCCCGAAGTAGAGATCCGGTGTGCGCACGTCAGGTCCAGGTGACGGGCAGTTCCAGCATGCCCTCCAGGGTCATGCCGACCTTGCGCGGGATCTCGTCCAGCGGCATGGCCAGCCGCAGCTTCGGCACCCGCCGGAACAGCGTGCCGAACACGATCTCCAGTTCGGCGCGGGCCAGGTTCTCGCCGACACAGCGGTGCGGGCCGAAGCCGAACGCGAGGTTGTTGCGGGCCTGGCGGCTGACGTCGAGCCGGTCGGGTTCGGGATAGACGTCCGGGTCGCGGTTGGCGGCCGCGGTGGACAGGATGACGCCCTCACCGGCACGCACGAGCTGCCCGCCCACCTCGACGTCCTCGGTGACCACGCGCAGCGTGGTGAGGTCGGCGACGGACAGGAACCGGGACAGCTCGTCGACCACCCGCAGTGCCGCGCCGGGGTCGGCCTTGAGGACGTCGAGCTGGTCGGGGTGTTCGAGCAGCGTCAGCGTGCCCAGGCCGATCATGCTGGCGGTGGTCTCGTGGCCGGCGGCCAGCACCGCCAGCGCGAGCCGCACCAGTTCCTCGCGGGTCAGCTCGCCGGTGTGCATCCGCTCGGTGATCAGCGTGCCGAGCAGGTCGTCGGTCGGCTCGGCTTCCTTCTCCTTGATCAGCGCGTCCATGTAGGCGACGAGCTGCTGGCCGGACTCCCACGCCTCCTCCGCGGTCGGCGCGTGCATGAGCCCCTGCGACCACTTCTCGAACCGCTCGTGGTCGGCGTAGGGAACGCCGAGCAGTTCGGAGATCACCATCGACGGCAGCGGCCTGCCCAGTGCGGAGATCAGGTCGGCGGGCGGCCCGGCGTCGAGCATCCGGTCGATGAGCAGGTCGGTGGTGCGCTGGATGTAGGGGCGCAGCCGGTCGACCTGGCGCACGGTGAAGCGCCCGACCAGCATCGACCGCCGTGTCTTGTGTGCCTCGCCGTCCAGGCCGGCCAGGGTGCGGAAGAACTCGCGGAAGTGCCGTTCCCGCTCGGCCGGGATCGGGAAGTCGGGGTTGTCCCGGTTGGACGAGAACCGGTCGGCGTCGGCGAACAGCGCGCGCACGTCGGCGTAGCGGGTGACCAGCCAGGCGACCCTGCCGTCGTAGAGCCGCACCCGGAACAGCGGGCCTTCCGCCCTGGCCTCGGCGTAGACCGCGGGCGGGTGGTACGGGCATTCGCGCGGGATCGGGAAGTCGACGACCTCTCGCGTTCCGGTCATGACACATCACCTCGTCGTCGTTGCAGGGTCGTGGAAAGCCAGTCGTGTACCGCCGCCGCGGTCGCCCCCGCGTGTGCCTCCATCATCGTGAAGTGGTCGCCGGGAACGGTCCTTTCCTCGACGGCGAATTCCGGTCCGGCACCGGCGAGTTCGCCCGACGCGCGCACCAGCAACGCCGGCGCGGCACCGGGTTCGGGGACGAAACCGGCGAACATCCGCAGATAGGCGCCCATCGCGGTCCAGCGGACGTGTCCGATGTGGCCGAGCTCGTCCTCCCGCTCGAACATCCCGGCCACGAGCGCGGGCCGCAGCGCGGCGGTGCGCTCGGCGCCGAAGTAGGTGTCCAGCAGCACCAGCGCCGACGCCGGGGCGCCGCGATCTTCCAGGTGTGTGGCGACGGCGCTGGCGAGCCAGCCGCCCGCCGAGTACCCGGCCAGCGCGAACGGTTCGCCGTCCGCGCAGCGCAGCACGGCGTCCGCCCGGGTCCGGACGAGGGTGTCCAGGTCGGCGGGCACCCGCTCGTCACCGGTGAAGCCGGGCACCGGCAGCACGGTGACCTCCCGCCTGCCCCGCAGTGCCGCCGCGAACCGCGCGTACTGCAGCGGGCTCGACGACGCGACCACCGTGGGGAAGCACAGCAGCCGGGGCGAGGCCTGCCCGGTCGCCAGGCGGACCGGGCCGGCCGGTGGCGCGTCGGCGGTGGTGAACACCGGCCGCAGGCGGGAGGCGGCCACGACGAACTCGTGGGCCTCGGCGTGCCTGCCCTCGGCGCAGGCGGCGCGGTACAGGGCGTCCACGGTGTCGGTGGTGTCCACTGTGGCCACCGCGGTCCGGCCGGTGAGGTGGTCGGCCAGCGCCCGCGCGGTGGGGTGGTCGAACACCAGGGTCGGCGGCAGTGCGGCACCGGTGGCCGCGGCCAGCCGGTTGCGGACGTCGACGGCGGTCAGCGAGTCGAAACCCAGTTCGGCCAGCGGAGCGTCCGGGTCGATCGCCGCCGCGCCGGGGTGGCCGAGTGCCGCGGCCACGTGGTGGCGGACCAGCTCCAGCGGCGCTCCGGGCGCCGCGGGCGCGGGCTCGGCGTGCGGGATCAGCTTCCGCAGCACCGGCGGCACCGGCCCGGCGGCCCGCACCGCGGGCAGGTCCAGCCGTGCGGGCACCAGGTGTGGCCGGCCACCGGCGAGCGCGGCGTCGAACACCGCGAGCCCGGTGGATCCGGCCAGCGGCAACATGCCCGGCCGGGCCTGCGTTCCCCGCGCCATGCCGGCCGAGTCCCACAGTCCCCAGGCCAGCGACACGGCGGGCAGGCCGAGTGCGTGCCGGTGGTGTGCCAGTGCGTCCAGGTAGCTGTTGGCGGCGGCGTAGGCGGCCTGCCCCGGCGTGCCCAGGACACCGGCTGCCGAGGAGAACAACACGAACGCCGCCAGCCCGGCGTCGCGGGTCAGCTCGTGCAGCAGCCACGCGGCGCGGGCCTTGGGGCGCAGCACGGCGGCGACCCGCTCCGGGGTCAGCGAGGTGAGCATGCCGTCGTCGAGGACCCCGGCGGCGTGCACGACGGCGGTCAGCGGCCGCTCCAGCGACTCCAGCAGCCGGGTGAGCGCGTCCCGGTCGGCGACGTCGCAGGCGGCCACGGTCACGGTGGCGCCCTCGGCCCGCAGCCCGGCGGCCAGCTCCGGGGCGTCGGGGGCGTCCGGTCCGCTCCGGCTGACCAGCAGCAGGTGCCGGACGCCGTGTTCGCGCACCAGGTGGCCGGCCAGCAGCGCGCCGAGCCCGCCGGTGCCGCCGGTGATCAGCACGGTGCCGCCGGGCGCGAGCGTGGCCGCGGTGCCCGCCGTGGTGCGGACCAGCCGGGGCACGAGCGGCCGCCCGGCCCGCAGGGCGACCTGCGGTTCGCCGGACGCGATCGCGGCGTCCAGCGCGGCGGCGGACTCGGCGGTGCCGTCGGTGTCGACGAGCGTGAACCGGCCGGGGTGCTCGGACTGCGCGGAGCGCACCAGCCCCCACACCGAGGCGTGTGCCAGGCCGGGCACGGTGTCGCCCTCGGCCGCGGCGACGGCGCCGGTGGTGACGACGGCGAGCCGGGTGTCCAGGTGGGCCAGCGTGTCCCGCAGCACCGGCAGCAGCGCGGCGGCGTCACCACCGGCGTGCATCACGGTGGCGCCGGGCCCGGCCGCCGGGGTGGCAGGCACCCAGTCGAGGCGGTACAGGCAGTCCTGGGCCGCGGGCGCGGTACGGACGGGGCGCAGCATCAGCCGCCGCACGGTCAGCACCGGGGTGCCGGACTCGTCGGTGACCTGGACCGAGCAGGCGCGGTCACCGGCCGGGCTCAGCCGGACCCGCAGCCGCGACCCGCCGGCCGCCGCGGTGGTGACGCCGTGCCAGGCGAACGGCACCAGCGCCTGCTCGCCGGTGGCGGTCAGGGCGAGCGCGTGCAGGGCGGCGTCGGCCGCCGCCGGGTGCAGGCCGTGCCAGCCCGGGGTGGCCGGTGGGGTCTCGATCTCGGCGAGCAGGTCGGCGCCGTCGCGCCAGGCGGCCCGCAGGCCGCGCAGGTGCGGGCCGTAGTCCAGGCCCGCGGCGGCCAGCCGGTCGTACAGCCCGTCGACGGGCAGGGCTTCGCCAGGGGTCCAGGACGCGACGGCGGCGGGCCCGGGCGCCGGGCCGAGGGTGCCGGCGGCGTGTTCGGTCCACTCCCCCGGCGCCGCGCCGTCGGGCTGGGAGTGGACGGTCACCGTGTGCCTGCCGTCGCCGAGCGCGTCGGCGACGATCTGCAGCCGGGCGGGCGGGGCCAGTGGTGTGGTGAGGGTCAGTTCCTCGACGTGTGGCGCGCCGACCTGGGCGCCCGCGGCGGCGGCGAGGTCGAGCAGTGCCGTGCCGGGCAGGATCACGGTGCCTGCGACGCGGTGGTCGGCCAGCCACGGCTGGCTGTCGGCGGACACGGTGCCGGTGAGCACCGTCCGGTCGCCGCCGGGCAGGGTGACCCGGTGTCCCGCCGGCGGGACGGCGGGGGTGTCCTCCAGCCAGAACCGGGTGCGCTGGAACGGGTAGACGGGCAGGTCGGCCGGGCGGGCGCCGGGCAGCACCGCGGGCCAGTCCGGGGTGAAGCCGCCGGTGTGCAGGGTGGCCACGGCGGTCAGCAGGGCCTCGCGTTCCGGCTGGTCGCGGCGTCCGGCCGGGGCCAGTACGGCGGTGGCGGTGAGGTTCTCGGCGGCCGCGGTGGTGAGGGTGGCGTCCGGTCCCAGCTCCAGGAACCCGGTGGCGCCCTCGCGTTCCAGTGCCCGGACGGCGTCGGCGAAGCGCACCGGTTCGCGTGCGTTGCGGACCCAGTGCTCGGGGTCGAACAGGTGCTCGGGGCGGCCGGTCACGGTGGACACGACAGGGATCCGCGGTGGGCGCGGGTCGAGTTTGGCCGCGACCCGGCGCAGTTCGTCCAGTGCCGGGTCGATCAGCGGGGAGTGGAAGGCGTGGCTGACCCGCAGCCGTCGCGGCGTGTGCGCGGCCAGTGCCTGCTCCACTTCGGACAGTGCGGCGGCGTCCCCGGACAGCACGACCGAGCGGGGGCCGTTGACAGCCGCGACCGCGACCCGGGTGCCGTCCAGCAGTGGCAGGACCTCGGCCTCGGTGGCGCGGACGGCGAGCATCGCGCCGCCCTCCGGCAGCCGGTCCATCAGCCGGGCCCGTGCGGCGACCAGCGTGACCGCGTCGCCGAGACTGAACACCCCGGCCAGGTGCGCGGCGGTGATCTCGCCGACCGAGTGCCCGGCCAGCAGATCCGGCCGGATGCCCCAGTGGTCGAGCAGGCGGTGCAGGGCGACCTGGTAGGCGAACAGGGCGGGCTGGGCGTAGCCGGTGCGGTCCAGCAGCCCGGCGGGTTCGCCGTGGATCACCGGGCGCAGCGGCCGGTCCAGTTCGGCGTCGAGGCGGTCGCAGACCTCGTCGAACGCCGTGGCGAACACGTCGGACGCGGCGTACAGCTCGCGGCCCATCCCGGCCCGCTGGGCGCCCTGCCCGGTGCACAGCAGGGCGAGCCTGCCGGGAACCGGGCTGCCGGTGACCAGGCCGGGGGCCGGTTCACCGGCGGCCAGTGCCCGCAGGGCGGCGACGGCACGGTCGCGGTCGCCGACGACGGCCGCACGCCGTCCCAGCGCGGCCCTGGTGGTGGCCAGCGACAGCGCGAGGTCCGCCGGGTCCGCCGCTGATGTGTCCACAAAGGACGCCAAGCGTCCGGCGGCCTCCCGCAGTGCCGCCTCGGTGTGTCCGGACAGCACCCAGGGCACTGGGTCGGGACAGCCTTCACCACTCGTGGTGTCACCGTCACGTGCTTCGAGGATCACGTGCGCGTTCGTGCCGGAGACGCCGAAGGACGACACGGCGGCCCGGCGGGGACCAGGCCAGTCGCGGGGCTCGGTGAGCAGCCGCACCTCGCCTGCCGACCAGTCGACCTGGTCTGTCGGCTCGTCCGCGTGCAGGGTCGCGGGCAGCGTGCCGTGCCGCATGGCCTGCACCATCTTGATCACCCCGCCGACCCCGGCGGCGGCCTGGGTGTGCCCGAGGTTGGACTTCAGCGATCCCAGCCACAACGGCCGGTCCCGGCCCTGCCCGTAGGCCGCGATCAGCGCCCGCGCCTCGATCGGGTCGCCGAGCCGGGTGCCCGTACCGTGTGCCTCCACCGCGTCCACATCGGACGGTTCCAAGCCCGCGTCGGCCAGCGCGGCGCGGATGACCCGCTGCTGGGCCAGGCCGTTGGGCGCGGTGAGCGCGCTGCTGGCACCGTCGGAGTTGACCGCCGAGCCGCGCACGAGCGCGAGCACCGGGTGGCCGTTGCGCTCGGCGTCGGACAGCCGCTCCAGCAGCAGCAGGCCGACGCCCTCGGACCAGCCGGTGCCGTCGGCCGCGGCGGCGAACGACTTGCAGCGCCCGTCCGGGGCCAGCCCGCCCTGCCTGCTGAACTCCTGGAACACCCGGGGCGTGGCCATGACCGTCACCCCGCCGGCGACGGCCAGCGAGCACTCGCCCCGGCGCAGCGCCTGGCCGGCCAGGTGCAGGCCGACCAGGGACGAGGAGCAGGCGGTGTCGACGGTCAGCGTCGGACCTTCCAGCCCGAACGTGTAGGCCACCCGGCCCGAGGCCACGCTGGCGGCGCTGCCGTTGCCGAGCAGGCCTTCGAAGCCGTCGGGTGCGGTGGCGAACCGGCCGCCGTAGTCGGCGTACATGACGCCGACGAACACGCCGGTGGCGCTGCCCCGCAGCGACCGGGGGTCCAGCCGGGACCGTTCGAACAGCTCCCAGGTGGTCTCCAGCAGCAGCCGCTGCTGCGGGTCGGTGGCCAGTGCCTCGCGCGGGCTGATCCCGAACAGGCCGTTGTCGAAGTCGGCGGCACCGGCGAGGAAACCGCCGCGGGTGGCGGCCGAGGTTCCCGGCCGGTCCGGGTCGCCGGCGAGCGCGGCGAGGTCCCAGCCGCGGTCGGCGGGGAACGGCCCGGTCGCGTCCCGCCCGTCGGCGACGAGCCGCCACAGCGCCTCCGGCGAGTCGGCGCCCGGGTAGCGGCAGGCCATGCCGACGACGGCGAGCGGTTCGTGGGCGCGGTCGCGTTCGGTGCGCAGCAGCTCGCGGGCCTGCTGTGCCTCGGTCACGGCCCGCTTGAGGTAGCGGCGCAGTGTCTCCTCGTCGGCCACGACGTCACCGCCCTTCCGGGAAGTCGCGGTCGATCAGGGCGAACAGTTCCTCGTCGGTGGCGTCCTCGACGTCACCGGACGCCTCGGGTGCGTCCAGTGTGGACAGTGCTTCCCGCAGCCGTTTCACCGCGAGCGTACGCAGCTCGGCGTCGGCGGCCAGGCCGGGCAGCGCGGCGGTCAGCTGGTCGAGCACGGTCTGCTCGGGCGCGGCCGGGGCCAGCCCGGCACGCAGGTGGGCGACGACGGCGGCCGGGGTGGGGTGGTCGAACACCAGGGTCGGCGGCAGCCGCAGGCCGGTGGCGGCCTCCAGCCGGTTGCGCAGCTCGACGGCGGTCAGCGAGTCGATGCCGAGGTCGCCGAACCCGCGGTCGTAGCCGATCCGCGCGGGCGAGCCGAAGCCGAGCACGGCGGCGGTCTCCGCGCGGACCAGCTCGTCGAGCCGGTCGGTGGTGACGGTGCCCGCGGCGGCGGGCAGGCGGCGGACGGGCACCGGGCCGGCCAGCGGCACGAGCACGGGTTCCCCGGTGGCCAGTGCGGCGTCGAACAAGGCGAGCCCGGCGGCGTCGGACAGCGCCTCGGCGCGGTCGCGGCGGGCGTCGCGGGACAGCTCGCTGTCGGCCTCCCACAGCCCCCAGGCAAGCGACGTGGCAGGCAGGCCGGCGGCGTGCCTGCGCCGCGCCAGGGCGTCGAGTGCGGCGTTCGCGGCGGCGTAGCCGCTCTGCCCCGGCGTGCCCAGCACCCCGGCCGCCGAGGAGAACAACACAAACGCGGCCGGCCCGGCGTCGCGGGTCAGCTCGTCGAGGTGTGCGGCGGCGGTGGCCTTGGCGGCGAGAACCCTGCCGACCCGGTCGCGGGTCTGTGCCTCGACGACGCCGTCGTCGGTGATCCCGGCGGCGTGCACGACCGCGGTGACCGGGTGCCCGGCCAGCAGCGCCGCCACGGCGGCCCGGTCGGTGACGTCGCAGGCGGCGACGGTGACCTCGGCGCCGAGCCCGGTCAGCTCCGCGGTCAGCTCCCCGGCACCCGGTGCGCCGGGTCCACGGCGGGACACCAGCAGCAGCCGGGTGACGCCGTGCCGGGTGACCAGGTGCCGGGCGAGCAGGCCGCCGAGGGTTCCGGTGCCGCCGGTGATCAGCACCGGCCCGGCGCCGAACCCGCCCGGGCGTCCGTCCACAGGCGACAGCCGGGTGAGCCGGGGCACCCGGGCGGTGTCCCCGCGCAGCGTGACCTGGGGTTCGCCGGAGGCGAGGATCGCCGCGACGGTCCGCGGCGACGGGTCGTGGTCGGTGTCGACGAGCACGACCCGGCCGGGGTGCTCGGCCTGCACCGACCGGGTCAGGCCGCGCACCGCCGCGGCGGCCGGGTCGGTGGCGGCGTCCCGGGTGAGCAGGACCAGCGTCGCGTCGCCGCCGGTGCGCAGGAAGCGCTGGATCTCGTCGAGCGCGCTGTACACGTCGGCGGCCGGGACGACCACGGCCCTCGGTGCCCCGGCCGGTTCGGGCAGGGTGATCTCCGTCCACTCCTCGCGGTGCAGCGCCCCGCGTGGGGCGGTGCCGGGCACCCGCAGCTCGAGCCGCTCGACGGCGGCCACCGGCCTGCCGTCGGTACCGGAGACGGTGAGCGTCAGCGCGTCCTCGCCCGCCGGGGCGAGCCGTACCCGCAGGGTGCCGCCGGGGGCCTGCCACCGGCCGACGCCGCTCCACCGGTACGGGACCTGTCCGCTGACACCGCCCGCGGCGGCCGGGTGCAGTGCGGTGTCGAGCACGGCGGCGAACGGCCCGGTGCCGCGGATCTCGGCGAACGTCTCGTCACCGAGCCGCCAGGCGGCCACGGCGCCGCGGAAGGCGGGGCCGTAGCGGTAGCCCTGCCCGGCGAGGCCGTCGTACAGCGTGGCGACGTCGACGGGGACGGCACCGGCCGGCGGCCACGCGGCCGGTGCCGCCTCCGGTGGCGGGACCGGGCCGAGCAGGCCGGTGGCGTGCCGGGTCCACTCGCCGCCGGCGCGGGAGTGCACGCTGACCGGGCGGCGTCCGGTGTCGTCGGGTGGCTCCACCTCGACCTGGACGGTGACCGCACCGGCCGGGGGCAGCGGCAGCGGCGTGTGCAGGGTCAGTTCGGCGACCCCGCCGGTGCCGGTGTGCGCGGCGGCCTCCAGTGCCAGGTCGGCGAACCCGGTGCCGGGGAACACGACGGTGCCGTGCAGGACGTGGTCGGCCGGCCAGCCGGTGGCCGAGACCGTGCCAGTGAGCAGCAGCCCGCCGTCCGGCCGCGGGGTCGCGGCGGCCAGCAGCGGGTGGTCCAGCCGGTCCAGGCCGGCCGCGGTGACGGTGCCGCCGGTGGAGTTCAGCCAGAACCGGTCGCGGCGGAACGGGTAGGTGGGCAGGTCCACCCGGCGGCCGCCGCCGAGCACGGCGGGCCAGTCGACGGCGGCGCCGCGGACGTGCAGGGTGGCCGCCGCGGTCAGCGTGCTGGTCACCTCGTCGCGGTCGCGCCGGGACACCGGGACGAACACGGCGTCACCGGCGGAGTCCGGTCCGGCGGCCGACAGCGCACTGCCGGGTCCGGCTTCGACGAACGTGGTGACTCCCCGCGCCGACATCTCGGCGACCGCGCCGGCGAAGCGGACGGTGTCGCGGGCATGCCGCACCCAGTAGTCCACTGTGGACAGGTCAGCGCCGGGTTCCACGGTGGACACGACCGGGATGCGGGCGGGTGCGAAGCGCACCCCGGCGAGGACGTCGCGGAACCCGTCGAGCATCGGCTCCATCAGCGGCGAGTGGAACGCGTGGCTCACCGGCAGCCGCCGGGTACGGCGGCCCCGTGCGGCCAGCCGGTCCGCGGCGGCGGTGACGGCGCCGGCCTCGCCGGACAGCACCACCGACTCCGGCCCGTTGACCGCCGCGATCCCGGCCCGGGTCCCGTCGAGCAGCTCGCGGGCCTCGGCCTCGCTCGCCTGGACGGCGACCATGACACCGCCGGAGGGCAGGGCGCCCATCAGGCGGCCGCGGGCGGCCACGACGGTTGCGGCGTCGGTCAGCGAGAGGATCCCGGCGACGTGCGCGGCGGCCAGCTCGCCCACCGAGTGCCCGGCCAGCAGCGCGGGCCGCACCCCCCAGGACTCCAGCAGCCGGAACCAGGCGACCTCGACGGCGAACAGGGCGGGCTGGGTGACCGCGGTGTCGTCGAGCGGGCCGTCCGGCAGCGGGCCCAGCGCGGCGCGGGCGGCGTCGAACGCCTCGGCGAACACCGGGTAGGCCTCGTACAGGCGGCTGCCCATGCCGGCCAGCTGGGAGCCCTGGCCGGGAAACAGCACGCCCACCTCGCCGCCGGTGACCCGGCCGCGGGCGATCTCCTCGCCGTCCAGCAGAACGGCCCGGTGGTCGAACGCGGTCCGGGTGGTGGCCAGGGAGAAGCCGACGTCGACCGGGTTCCGTCCGTCCACACCGTCCATATCGGACAGCTGGTCCCGTTGCCGGTCCAGTTCCTCCGGTGTCCGCGCGCTGATCACCCACGGAGCGGGGCGGGGGTCCGGTGCCGGGCCCTCCACCGTGTCCACGGCCTCCACAACGACGTGTGCGTTGGTGCCGCTCATGCCGAAGGCCGACACGGCGGCCCGCCGCGGCCGCCCGGTGTCCGGCCAGGGCACCGGTTCGGTCGCCAGCGTCACCGCCCCGGCGTCCCAGTCCACGTGCGGACTGGGTTCACCGGCGTGCAGAGTGGCGGGCAGGACACCCGCGCGCAGGGCGAGCACGGTCTTGATCACCCCGGCGACGCCCGCGGCGGCCTGGGTGTGGCCGAGGTTGGACTTGACCGAGCCCAGCCAGAGCGGCCGGTCGCGGTCCTGCCCGTAGGTGGCCTGCAGGGCGTGTGCCTCGATCGGGTCCCCCAGCGCGGTACCGGTGCCGTGCGCTTCGATGGCGTCCACATCGGACGGTGCGAGCCCGGCGTCGGCCAGCGCGGCGCGGATGACCCGTTGCTGGGACGGCCCGTTGGGGGCGGTCAGGCCGTTGGAGGCGCCGTCGGAGTTGACCGCCGACCCGCGCACCACGGCCAGCACCGGGTGGCCGTTGCGGCGGGCGTCGGACAGCCGCTCCAGCACCAGCATCCCGGCGCCCTCGGCCCAGGCGGTGCCGTCGGCCGTGGCGGCGAAGGCCTTGCAGCGGCCGTCGGCCGCGAGCCCGCCCTGGTGGGCGAACTCGACGAACGCGCCAGGGGTAGCCATCACGGTCGTGCCGCCGGCCAGTGCCAGCGTGCACTCCCCCGCCCGCAGCGCCCGGACGGCCAGGTGCAGGGCGACCAGCGACGACGAGCAGGCGGTGTCGACGGTCAGCGCCGGGCCTTCCAGGCCGAGTGCGTAGGCGACCCTGCCGGAGGCGACGCTGGTGGTGCCGCCGGCGAGCAGGTGCCCTTCCACGCCGGGAGCGCCCTCGTGCGGCGGCGGGCCGTAGCCCTGGTGGGTCACCCCGGCGAACACGCCGGTGGCGCTGCCGCGCAGGGTCGCCGGGACGATGCCGGCACGTTCCAGTGCCTCCCACGCGGTTTCCAGCAGCAGCCGCTGCTGGGGGTCCATCGCGCGGGCCTCGCGGGGCGAGATGCCGAAGAACTCCGGGTCGAACTCGGCGGCGGAGTCGAGGAATCCGCCGCCCGCGGTGTGCCCGCGCAGCGGGCCGAGGTCCCAGCCGCGGTCGCCGGGGAACCCGGTGATCGCGTCGCGTCCCTCGGCGAGCAGGTCCCACAGCTGCCCGGGGGTCCGTACGCCGCCGGGGAAGCGGCAGCCCATGCCGACGATCGCGACGGGCTCCTCCGAGCGTGCGGTGACGGCGGCCGTGTCCTGCTCCGGCCCGGACAGTGCCGTGGCGAGCGCGGTGACCGTGGGGTGGTCGAAGACGATCGTGGCCGGCAGCGGCCTGCCCAGGTCGGCGGCCAGCCGGTTGCGCAGGTTCACCGCGGCCAGCGAGTCGACGCCGAGGTCGCGCAGCGCGGTGTCCGGGTCGACGCCCGCGGCGTCGTCGTGCCCGAGCACGGCGGCCACGTGCCCGCGCACCAGTTCCACCGGGGTGTCCCCCCGCGGCACGGCGGCGGGCGCCGGACGCCACACCGGTGACAGCAGCGGGCTGGGACGGGCGGCGGTGAACGCGGGACCGAAGTCGTCCCAGCGCACGTCCGCGACGACCAGGCCGGACTCGCCGTCGTCGAGCATCTCCCGCAGCGCGGTCAGCGCGCGCCGCACCGGCAGCGGCTCCAGGCCGGCACGGCGCAGCCGGTCGGCGGCACCGGCGGCCAGGCCCTCACCGGCCCACGGCCCCCAGGCGACGGCGGTGGCGGGCAGGCCGCGGGCGCGGCGGCGCCGCGCGAGCGCGTCGAGGTAGGCGTTGGCGGCCGCGTACGCCGCCTGGTTGCCGCCGCCCCACACGCCTGCCACCGAGGAGAACAACACGAACGCGTCCAGCGGCGTGCCGGCGAGCAGCCGGTCGAGGTGGGCGGCGCCGCGGACCTTGGCCGCGAGGACGGCGTCGACGTCGGCCGGGTCCGCGCCGGCGAGTGGCCCGGGGCGGTCGGTGCCCGCGGCGTGCACGACGGCGGACACCGGGTGTTTCCGCAGCAGTGCGGCCAGTGCCTCGCCGTCGGCGACGTCGCAGGCGGCGACGGTGACCCGGCAGCCGGCCGCGGTCAGCTCGGCGGTCAGGTCACCGGCGCCGGGGGTGGCGGCGCCGCGGCGGCCGGTGAGCACCAGGTGCTCGGCGCCCTCGCGGGCCAGCCACCGGGCGACGGCGGAGCCCAGCGCGCCCAGGCCACCGGTGATCAGGATCGTGCCGCGGGGCTGCCAGCGCTGCCCCGGCGTCCCGGCGCGGGGCGCGGGTTCCAGCCGCCGGGCCAGCAGGCCGCCGTCACGCAGGGCGAGCTGGTCCTCGGTGACCGGCCCGGCCAGGACGTGCTCCAGCGACTCCGGGGCGTGGGTGTCCAGGTCGAGCAGGCCCAGCGGGCGGCCGGGGTTCTCCAGCGCGGCGACCCGGCCCAGCCCCCAGATCATCGCCTGGTCCGGATCGGGGTCGTCGACGGCGGCCGCGCCGCGGGTGATCAGCCAGCACGGCGCGGTGCTCCCGGCGTCGCCCAGCGCCTGCAGCGCGAGCACGGTCGCGGTGAACCCGAGCCGCGACACCACGCCGTCCGGGGCGATCCCGGCGATCCGCGCGGCCAGCCCGGCCCGGGTCGCCGTCTCGTCGACGACGAGGCACACGCCGTGCTCGCCGGTCAGCGGGTCGCCGTCGTGGCCTGGCGGCACGAGTTCCAGCCAGGTGCCGCTCAGCGTGGCCGGTCCGGCGGTGACCGGCTGCCAGGTGACGCGGTACCGCAGGCCGCCGGTGCCGGCGTCGCCCGCGGTCAGCCAGTACCGCGTGCGCTGGAACGGGTAGGTCGGCAGCGGCACCGTGCGGGCGCCGGGGAACACGGCGGCCCAGTCCGGTTCGGCGCCGTGCACCCAGGCGCCGCCGAGTGCGGTCAGTGCCGCCCGCACCTCGTCGTCGGCACGCAGCACCGGCGCCGATTCCACCAGCGACCGGACACCGGCGTCGTGCAGCGTGTCCAGTGCGGCGGCGAAGCGGACCGGCTCGCGGGCGTGCCGCACCCAGTAGCCGGGGCTGCCGGGGTCGGTGCGCTCGCCGGTCAGGGTGGAGACGAACGGGATGTCCGGGGCGTGGAAGGTCAGGCCGTCGAGCACCGTGCGGAACTCGGCCAGCATCGGCTCCATCAGGCGGGAGTGGAACGCGTGGGACACGGCCAGCCACCGGGTGGGCACGTCCAGCCGGGACGCCAGTTCGCCGAGGGCGGCGCGGTCGCCGGAGAAGACCACGGAGTCCGGGCCGTTGACGGCGGCGATCTCCACGCCGGGTCCGGTGAACGCCGCCGCGTCGGCTTCGGGCAGCCGGGCCGACAGCATGCCGCCGCCGCCGGGCAGTGCGCCCATCAGGCGGCCCCGCGCGGAGATCAGCGTGGCGGCGTCGGGCAGGGACAGCACACCGGCGACGTGCGCGGCGGCGACCTCGCCGATCGAGTGCCCGGTGACGAAGCCGGGCCGCAGGCCCCAGTGTTCGAACAGCCGGTACAGCGCCACCTGCACGGCGAACAGGCCCGGCTGGGCCCATTCGGTGCGCTCCAGCGGGCCGTCGTCGCCGAACACGGCGTCGCGCAGGCCGTCCGGCAGGTACCGGCAGGCCTCGTCGAACGCCGCGGCGAACACCGGGAACCGCTCGTACAGCCGCCGTCCCATCCCGGCCCGCTGGGTGCCCTGGCCGGAGAACACGTGGGCGGTCCGGCCGTCGGTGACCCGGCCGGTGACCCGGACCTCGCCGTCCACGACGACCGCGCGGTGCTCGAGCGCGGCGCGGGTGGTGGCCAGCGAGAACCCCACGTCCGAGTCCACAGTGGACTCATACCGTGCGGTCAGTGCCCGCAGGGCGGGTTCCGTCCTCGCCGCGAGCGGCAGCAGTGCGGGCCCCGCGGAGCCCGGTTGCGCGGGTTCGGCAGGGACCTGCTCGACGATCACGTGGGCGTTGGTGCCGCTGATGCCGAACGAGGACACCGCGGCCCGGCGCGGCCGTCCGGTCTCCGGCCAGGGACGCGGCCGGGTAAGCAGCCGGACGGCACCGGCGTCCCAGTCGACGCGGGGGGTCGGCTCGTCGGCGTGCAGCGTCGCCGGCAGGGTCCCTTCGCGCAGGGCGAGCACGGTCTTGATCACCCCGGCCACCCCGGCGGCGGCCTGGGTGTGGCCGAGGTTGGACTTCACCGATCCCAGCCAGGCGGGCTCGTCCCGCTCCTGCCCGTAGGTCTCCAGCAGGGCCTGCGCCTCGATCGGGTCGCCCAGCGCGGTACCGGTGCCGTGCGCTTCGATGGCGTCCACATCGGACGGTGCGAGCCCGGCGTCGGCCAGCGCGGCGCGGATCACCCGTTGCTGGGACGGCCCGCTCGGCGCGGTGAGCCCGCTGCTGGCGCCGTCGGAGTTGACCGCCGACCCACGCACGACGGCGAGCACCGGGTGGCCGTTGCGGCGGGCGTCGGACAGCCGCTCCAGCACCAGCATCCCGGCGCCCTCGGACCAGCCGGCGCCGTCGGCCCCGGCGGCGAACGAGCGGCAGCGGCCGTCGGCGGACAGGCCGCGCTGGCGGGAGAACTCGACGAACGCGGCCGGTGTCGCCATCACGGTCACGCCGCCGGCCAGTGCCAGGGTGCACTCGCCCGAGCGCAGCGCGCGGGTGGCCAGGTGCAGGGCGACCAATGACGACGAGCAGGCGGTGTCGACGGTGACCGCCGGGCCCTCCAGGCCGAGGGTGTAGGCGACCCGGCCGGAGACGACGCTGCCCGCGCTGCCCGTTCCGAGGTAGCCCTCCAGGTCCGGGTCGGCGGCCCCGGTGCCGTAGTCGTGGTACATCAGGCCGGCGTAGACGCCGGTGCGGCTGCCACGCAGGGACAGCGGGTCGATGCCGGCGCGTTCGACGGCCTCCCAGGACGTCTCCAGCAGCAGCCGCTGCTGCGGGTCCATGGCCAGTGCCTCGCGGGGCGAGATGCCGAACAGTTCGGCGTCGAAGTCGCCGGCGTCGTGCAGGAAGCCGCCGCCGCGGGCGTAGGTGTGGCCTGCCCGCCCGGGGTCCGGGTCGTAGAGGGTGTCGAGGTCCCAGCCGCGGTCGGCGGGGAACCCGGAGATGGCGTCGCCGCCGGTGGCGACGAGGTCCCAGAGCTGCTCGGGCGTGCTCACGCCGCCGGGGAACCGGCAGGCCATGCCGACGATCGCGACCGGCTCGGGTGGTGCGGCGAGCCTGCGCAGCCGCTCGTTCTCCTTCAGCGCGGTGCGCAGGGCACCGACCAGCTTGTCGACGTCGGTCACGGCGACTCCCCCAGTTCGGTGGCGAGCCGGATCAGGTCGTCCACGCCAAGTTGGTCGATAGTGTTGGCCTCGCTCCGGCCGGGGAACATCCGCTCGCGCAGGTGCTCGGCCAGTGCGCGGGGCGTGCCGTGGTCGAACACCAGCGTCGCGGGCAGCCGCAGGCCCGTGGCGGCGGCCAGCCGGTTGCGTAGTTCGACGGCGGTGAGCGAGTCGAACCCCTGGTCCAGGAAGCCGGTTCGCGGCCCGACGGCGTCGCGTCCGGCGTGGCCGAGGACGGCGGCGGCGGTGTCGCGGACGAGGTCGAGCAGGTCGTCCGGGCCGAGCGCGACCCGGTCCCGGCGGGCCGGGACGAGGCCACGCAGCGCGGCGGGCACGGCGGCGGCGGTCCGCAGCGCGGCGGTGTCCAGCCGGGCGGCCACGACGACCGGCGCCGAGCCGCCCCGCGCGGCGTCGAACAACGCGAGTCCGTCCGCTGTGGACAGCGGGGCGAGGCCGGAGCGGGCGATCCGCAGCCGGTCGGCCGCGGCGAGGTCGCCGGTCAGCCCGCTGGGTGGTTCCCACAGGCCCCAGGCGATCGACACCCCGGGCAGTCCGGCGGCGCGCCGCTGCCGGACGAGTGCGTCGGCGGCGGCGTTGGCGGCCGCGTAGCTGGCCTGGCCCGCGCCGCCGAGGACACCGGCGGCCGAGGAGAACACGATGAACTCGTCGACGTCACCGGCCAGTTCGTGCAGGTTCACCGCGGCGTCCACCTTGGACCGCAGCACGGCGTCGAACCGGTCCGGGGTCAGCGAGGTGAGCACACCGTCGTCGAGGACGGCCGCGGCGTGCACGACGACCGAGGGGCGGTGCTCGGCGAGTACGGCGGCCAGCGCGGCACGGTCGGCGGCGTCGCAGGCGGCCACGGTCACGGTGGCGCCGAGCGAGGACAGTTCCTGCCCGCCGTTGCCGCTGCGGGACAGCAGCACGACGTCGCGGGCGCCGTGCTCGGTGATCAGGTGCCGCGCGACGAGCGTGCCGAGCGTGCCGGTCCCGCCGGTGATCAGCACGGTGCCCCGCACGGCCGGTGCCTCCGTCGCGGGCAGGCGGGTGAGCCGGGGGACGGTGACGGCTTCGCCCGCGGTGACCTCGGGTTCGCCGGAGGCGACGGCGGTGACGACGTCGCGGCCCGGCGGGTCGCCGTCCAGGTCGAGCAGCGTGAACCGGCCGGGTGCCTCGGCCTGTGCCGAGCGCAGCAGGCCCCGCGCGGCGGCCTGTGCCGGGTCGTGTTCCGCGCCGGAGGTGACCAGGACCAGCCGGGAGGCGGCGCAGCGTTCGTCGGACAGCCAGGTCCGCACGGGTGGCAGCAGCGCGGCGAGCACCTCGCGCACGGTGCCGGCGGGGCACGGCAGGAGCACCACCTCCGGTACTTGCGCCGCGGCCAGCAGTTCCCCTGCGTCGGCGTAGTGGTCGAGCTGGACCTCGGCGGTCTTGATGTCCAGTTCCAGGCCCAGCACGGCCCACCGTGCCGCCGCCGGGCGCGGGGTGCCGGGCGGCAGCGGGACGCGGGCGACGTCGAAGCAGCCGCCGGCGAGCCTGCCCTCCGGCATCGGCCGCAGTGCCAGCGCGGCGACCGACACCAGCGGCGTGCCGTCGAGACCGGCGACGGTCAGCGTCAGGGCGTCGGCTGCCCGGGACAGCCGGACGCGGGCGGCGGTGGCGGGCGCGGGCCACACGGTCGCGCCGGTCCAGGTGAACGGCAGCCTCGGCTGGTCGATGTGCTCGACCAGGCCCAGTGGGTGCAGGGCGGCGTCGAGCAGCGCCGGGTGGATGCCGTACCCGGCGGTCGCGGTGCCGCCGGGCAGTTCGACCTCCGCGTAGACGTCGCCGCCGTGCCGCCAGGCCGCGCGCACGCCCTGGAACGCGGGGCCGTAGTCGAGGCCGGCGGCGCCGAGCGTGTCGTACAGGCCGCCGGTGTCCAGTGGTTCGGCGCCAGCGGGAACGTCCAGCGGCGGCGGTGGCGGTTGCTCCGGCGCGAGGGTGCCGGTGGCGTGTTCGCGCCACTGCCCGCCGGTGTCCGGCTGGGACAGCACGCGCACCGGGCGGCGCCCGGTCCCGTCGGGCTCGCCTGCGTGCACGCCGATCCGGACGGCGTCGCCGGAGAGCAGGAGTGGCTGCTCCAGCGTCAGCTCGTCGACCCGGCCGCAGCCCAGCTGACGGCCCGCGGCGGCGGCCAGGTCCAGGTAGGCGGTGCCGGGCAGCAGGACGGTGCCGTGGACGGCGTGGTCGGCCAGCCACGGGTGGGCGTCCAGGCTCGCCCGGCCGGTGAACATCGTGCCGCCGTTGGGCAGGGTCAGCTCGGCGGCCAGCAGGGGGTGCCCGGCCGTCTCCAGGCCGGCCGATCGGAGGTCGCCGGGTGCCGCGGCGGGCCGGCCGAGCCAGAACCTGGTGCGCTGGAACGGATAGGTGGGCAGGTCGACGACACGTCCGCCGGGCAGTACGGCGGGCCAGTCGACGGTGCCGCCACCGGCGTGCAGTTCGGCGGCCGAGCGCAGCAGCCGGTCCCGGCCGCCGTCGTCGCGGCGCAGTGTGCCCACGGCGAGGACGTCGCCTGCGGTCTCCTGCACCGCGGTGGTGAGCACCGGGTGCGGGCTGACCTCGACGAAGACGTCGTGACCGTCGGCGACCAGCGCGCGGGTGGCGGCTTCGAACTCGACCGGCTGCCGCAGGCTCCGGTACCAGTGCCCGGCGTCCAGCGGCTCGTCCAGCCGGGCGCCGGTGACGGTGGAGTACAGCGGGATCGCCGGTGTGGCGGGGGTGATCGGGGCGAGGTCGTCGAGGATCGTCTCGCGCAGCCGTTCCACCTGTGCCGAGTGGGAGGCGTAGTCGACGGCGAGGTGGCGGGCTCGCAGCCCCTCGGTCGCGCACCAGGCCAGCAGCCGGTCCAGTGTGACGGGATCGGCGGCGACGACGGTGGACGACGGGCTGTTGACCACGGCGACGTGCTCGGCCCACCCGGCGAGCCGGTCCCGGCCTGCGGCGACCGACACCATGCCGCCCTGCCCGGCCAGTGCGGTCAGCGCCCGGCTGCGCAGGGCCACGACGCGGGCGGCGTCGTCCAGCGACAGGGCACCGGCGACGCAGGCGGCGGCGATCTCGCCCTGGGAGTGGCCGACGACGGCGTCGGGGACGACGCCGAGGCTGCGCCACAGCCGCGCCAGCGACACCATGACGGCGAACAGCAGCGGCTGCACGACGTCGGCGCGGTCCAGGTCGGCGGGTTCCGGGACCTCCGGCAGCGGCCGGCCGAGGTGGGGCTCCAGCGCGGCGGCGCACTCGGCCATCGACTCGGCGAACACCGGCTCGCCGAGCAGGCCGGCTGCCATGCCGGCCCACTGGGTGCCCTGCCCGGGGAACACGAACACCACGCGGCCGCGTGGTGCTGCGACCCCGCGGACGACGGCCGCCGACTCGCGTCCCGCGGCCAGCGCGGCCAGTCCCTCGTGCGGGTCGGTGCTCACGATCACGGCCCGGTGCTCGAACCGGCCGCGGGTGGTGGCCAGCGAGTACGCGACGTCGGCCGGGTTGTCCGTGGTGGACATCAGCCGCCGGGCCGCGTCCCGCAGCGCCGCCTCGGTGCGTCCGGACAGCAGCCAGGGCACGGGCCCGGGACGGTCACCGTCGCGTGTGACGGGTTCGTGGTGGCCCTGTTCGAGGATCACGTGGGCGTTCGTGCCGGAGATGCCGAAGGAGGACACCCCGGCGCGGCGCGGGCCTCCACCGGGCCAGTCGCGGGCTTCGGTGAGCAGCCGCACGTCGCCCGCCGACCAGTCGACCTGGTCTGTCGGCTCAGCGACGTGCAGGGTCGGCGGGAGGACGCCGTGCCGCATGGCCAGCACGGTCTTGATCACCCCGGCGACCCCTGCGGCGGCCTGGGTATGGCCGAGGTTGGACTTCAGCGACCCCAGCCACAGCGGCCGGTCCCGGCCCTGCCCGTAGGTCGCGATCAGGGCCTGGGCTTCGATCGGATCGCCGAGCCGGGTGCCGGTGCCGTGTGCCTCCACCGCGTCCACATCGGACGGTTCGAGGCCGGCGTCGGCCAGCGCGGCGCGGATGACGCGTTGCTGGGACGGCCCGTTGGGGGCGGTCAGGCCGCTGCTGGCGCCGTCGGAGTTGACCGCCGTCCCGGCGACGACCGCCAGGACGCGGTGGCCGTTGCGCCGGGCGTCGGACAGCCGTTCCAGGACGATCATGCCGGCGCCTTCGGACCAGCCGGTGCCGTCGGCGTCGGCGGAGAACGACCGGCACCGGCCGTCCGGGGACAGCCCGCCCTGCCGGGTGAACTCGGCGAAGGTGGCGGTGGTGGACATGACGGTGACGCCGCCGGCCAGCGCCAGTGTGCAGTCGCCGTCCCGCAGTGCCCGTGCGGCGAGGTGCAGCGCGACCAGCGAGGAGGAGCACGCGGTGTCGACCGACAGCGCCGGGCCGCGCAGGCCGAGGGTGTAGGCCACCCGGCCGGACGCCACGCTGCCGGCGCTGCCGGTGCCGAGGTAGCCCTCCAGGTCGGCGGGCGGCTCGGTCAGCCAGGAGCCGTAGTCGTGGTACATCACGCCGGCGAACACACCGGTGTCGCTGCCGCGCAGCGAGGCGGGGTCGATGCCGGCGCGTTCCAGTGCCTCCCAGGAGGTTTCCAGCAGGAGCCGCTGCTGCGGGTCCATGGCCAGTGCCTCGCGCGGGGAGATGCCGAAGAAGGCGGCGTCGAAGTCGGCGGCGTCGTGCAGGAATCCGCCGTCGCGGGCCACGCCGGGTTCCCAGCCGCGGTCGGCCGGCGGTGGCCCGACGGCGTCACCACCGGAAGCCACCAGGTCCCAGAGCTGTTCGGGACTGGTGACGCCCCCGGGGAACCGGCAGGCCATGCCGACAATGGCCACCGGATCCCCGTCGCGGGCCACCCGCTGGACGGCGGGGGCGGGTGCGGGTGTGCCCAGTTCGGCGGCGAGGTGCTCGGCGAGCGCGGCCGGGGTGGGGTGGTCGAACACCAGCGTCGCGGGCAGGGTGAGGCCGGTGGCGGCGGCGAGCCGGTTGCGGAGTTCGACGGCGGTCAGCGAGTCGAATCCGAGATCGCCGAAGCCGGTGCCGTGCGTGATCGGGGTGGTGGTGTCGAAGCCCAGCACGGCGGCGGCGTGGGTGCGGACCAGTTCGGTGAGCACGCGTTCCCGGTCCGCCGCGGGCAGCTCCGCCGGGCGCCGGTCGCGGGCGGGCGCGCCGAGCAGGGTGGACAGCACGGGCGGGACGTCGGTCAGCTCGCGGGTGTCCAGCCGCATCGGCACGAGGACCGGTTCCGGGTCGCGCAGTGCGGCGTCGAACAGGGCCAGGCCTTCGGCGGGTGGCAGGGCGCCGACGCCGGAGCGGGCCAGGCGCCGCCGGTCGGCGGCGGTGAGGTGTGCGGTCATCGCGCCGTCGGAGTCCCAGAAGCCCCAGGCCAGCGACCGTCCGGGCAGTCCGGCGGCGCGGCGCCGGGTGACGAGGGCGTCGAGGTAGGCGTTGGCGGCGGCGTACCCGGCCTGGCCTGCTCCGCCGAGAACCCCGGCGGCGGAGGAGAACACGATCAGCTCAGTGTGCTCGTCGAGCAGGTCGTGCAGGTGCTGTGCGGCGTCGGCCTTGGGCCGCAGGACGCGGTCGACGCGATCGGGGGTCAGCGAGGTCACCACGCCGTCGTCGAGGACGCCCGCCGCGTGGATCACGGTGGCCGGTGTGTGCTCGGCGAGGACGGCGGCGAGTGCGTCGCGGTCGGCGGCGTCGCAGGCGACGACGGTGACGCCGGGCGGTGCCGGCTCGTCGCTGCCCCGGCGGGAGAGCAGGATCAGCTTGGTCACGCCGTGTTCGGCGGCGAGGTGCCGGGCCAGCAGGGTGCCGATGCCGCCGGTGCCGCCGGTGATGAGCACGGTGCCGCCGAGCGAAGCCGGTTCCACTGTGGACGGTGTGCGGCGGGTGAGTCGGGGTACCAGCACGGTGCCGCCGCGGACGGCGAGCTGGGGTTCGCCGGTGGCCAGTGCGGCGGCCAGGTCACCGGTGTCGGTGTCTATCAGGGCGAAGCGGCCGGGCGATTCGGTCTGGGCGGCGCGGACGAAGCCCCACACGGCGGCCTGGACGGGGTCCGGGGTGTCGGTGGCGACGGCGCCGGAGGTGACGAACACCAGGCGGCCGTCCGGCCGGGTGAGCCAGTCCTGGCAGCGTTGCAGTGTCCAGGCGAGGGTTTCCCGCAGGGTGCCCGTGGGGACGGTGAGCACTTCGCCGGGTTCGCCGCTGGGCGGGTCTGTCAGCGGGGTCCAGTCGAGGTGGAACAGGCCGCCGTGTCCGGTGGCGGGCCGTAGCCGGAGCGTGTCGACGGTCAGGACCGGGCGGCCCTGGGTGTCGGCGATCCGCAGTGCCACGGTGTCGTCGCCGAGCGGGGTGAGCCGGGCGCGCAGGATGCCGGTGGTGCCGCCGTCGTGGACGGTGATGCCGGTCCAGGAGAACGGGAGCAGCGCGCGGGCGGGCCCGAGAAGTGCGACGGCGTGCAGGGCGGCGTCGAGCTGGGCGGGGTGGAGGCCGAAGCCGTGCGGTCCGGCGGGTGGTTCGATTTCGGCGTGCAGGTCGCGGCCGTGCCGCCAGGCGGCGCGCAGGCCCTGGAAGGCGGGGCCGTAGCCGAGTCCGGCGGCGGCCAGGTCGGTGTAGAGGCCGGTGATGTCGACGGGTTCGGCGTCCGGCAGGGCGAGGGGTTCGGCGGGCGCGGTGGCGGGGGTGAGGGTGCCGGTGGCGGTGCGCTGCCAGGTGCCGCCGGCGTCGGTGTGGATGGTGAACGCCCGGTGCCCGGTGGGGTCGGGTCCGGCGGCGTGCAGGCGCAGCTGGACCTCGCCGGACAGTTCGACGGGGTGTTCGAGGGTGAGGTCGGCGACCCGGGGAGAGCCGAGGTGAGCCCCGGCGTGGGCGGCGAGTTCGGCGACGGCGGCGCCGGGGAGCAGAACGGCGCCGAGGACGGTGTGGTCGGCCAGCCACGGCTGGGCGGCGGTGCTGAGCCTGCCGGTGAACAGGACGCCGTCGGGCAGGGTGACGGCGGTGTCGAGCAGGGGGTGGCCGAGGTTGCCCGCGGGTGTGCCGGTGAGCCAGAAGTGCTGGCGCTGGAAGGGATAGGTGGGCAGGTCGACGAGACGGCCGCCGTCCACGGCGGTGGTCCAGTCGACAGGGACACCGTGGACGTGGAGTTCGGCGGCGGAGGTGAGCATCCG
>NZ_SFCC01000013.1 GCF_004214935.1 Amycolatopsis suaedae | reverse complement strand
TTCGCAGTTGAGGGTGTAGTCCGGTCGGCGCGTCGGTGGCCGGGTAGGGGTCGAGGTCTCCCGAGGATGGAGGTGACTATGATCTCGGGCTCGAAGTGCTCGGGCAGCGGTTGGAGCGCGATCGGGCGATTCTCCGGTGCCGGGTTGTCGAGCCCGTCAGATGGTGTCGTCGCTGCGGATGCCAGGGCGCGGCCAGGGACACGGTGGTCCGGCGGTTGGCGTACGAGCCGTTCGGGTGGCGGCGCACGGTGTTGGAGGTCAGCCTCCGCCGATACCGGTGTAACGCCTCCTCCGACGACCGGAACACGGACCGACGACGCGCCGCGAGCCGTCAGTCGCCGGCGCTGCCGTCGATCATCTCGCGCAGGATGTCCGCGTGGCCCGCGTGCCGGCTGGTCTCCAGGATCACGTGCAGGTACACCCACCGCAACGTCAGCTCCCTGCCCCGCGGTGCGTAGTCGAGGCTGTGCTGGGCGGCGATCTCGCGGGAGCGGTCGCACTCCTCCTGGTAGGCGCGGATGACGTCGTCGAGCTTTTCGTTCGGCTCCAGCCGCAGGTCGGCCTCCGGGTCTGCGTCGGTCCACGGCGGCGTGGGCAGCTCCGCGGCGGGGATCTGCCCGATCTGCTCGGCGAACCCGCCCAGTTCCACCCACCGCAGGTGTTTGATCAGGCCGCCGAGGTTGGTGCCGGTCGGCACCGGGCTGCGCCGGGCGTCCTCCTCCGACACCCCGCGGGCCTTGCGCACGACGGCGTCGCGCAGGTAATCCAGGAACGTCTCGAGCTGCTCGCGCTCGCTGGCGGCGACCACGCTGCCGAGGATCTCACTGGGTCTAGTCATGCCCGAACGTAGCACGCGGGCCGACCCTCGCACCGGGGCTATTTGGGCTCTTCGCAGTCGCAGTTGAGGGTGTAGTCCGGTCGGCGCGTCGGTGGCCGGGTAGGGGTCGAGGTCTCCCGAGGATGGAGGTGACTATGATCTCGGGCTCGAAGTGCTCGGGCAGCGGTTGGAGCCCGATCGGGCGATTCTCCGGTGCCGGGCTGTCCAGCCCGACAGATGGTGTCGTCGCTGCGGATGCCAGGGCGCGGCCAGGGCCACGGTGGTCCGGCGGTTGGCGCACGAGCCGTTCGGGTGGCGGCCCACGGTGTTGGAGGTCAACCTCCGCCGATACCGCTGCACCGGGTGCAGTCACGGCAGCCCGGCGAACGTGGGCGCGCTGCCGCCGAGGACTGGGCTGTTCGGGCCAGGGATCAACGGCTGCTGGGCTGGGTTCCCGGGTTGCCCGGCTGCTGGCCGGGGTTCTGTGCCGGAGGTTTGGTGCCGGGCGCGGGCTGTTGCTGCCCGGGGTTGAGTGCCTGGCCAGTTGGTTTGAAAACGCAACTCGCTGGGGATGATGTGGACATGCCGACAGCACCCGCGGACAACACCCCCAGGGACTGCACCATCGCCGACGCCCTGGAGGTCGTCGGGGACCGGTGGAGCCTGCTCGTCGTGCGCGAGCTGTTCTACGCGCAGCGCCGCTTCACCGAGATCGCCCGCAATACCCGCGCCCCGCGCCACATCCTCACCGCGAGGCTGCGCAAACTGGTCGAGCACGGCGTGTTCGCCCGCACGCAGTACAGCCCCCTGCACCCGCAGCGATAGGGCGCCGCTTCTGTGAGAACCCCTTCCAGGGCCCCAGACGTCGCCACCGCTTGATCAGGCGGTGCTTGCCCGTGTTTGACAGGCAGCGGTCGGTTGGACGCGCTGGGTACAGTGGCGGGCGTGTTGCCGGGTCGAGGGTGATGGGGGACGCGGAGTGACGGGTGTGGGTCGGGTGCCGTCTGCGGTGTTGCCGGTGCCGCGTGACGTGGTGAACCGGGTGTTCGAGTTCGGCTGGCTGGGCGATGAGCTTGCCGCGGCCCATGCTGGCGGTCATCAGGCGGTCGTGGTGGTGACGGGGCCTCCTGGGGTTGGCAAGACCGCGGTTGTCGCGTCGTTCGCTCAGCAGAAGAAGGACGGTTTCCCCGATGGGGTGCTGTTCGCCACGCTCGGTGCCTCCAGTGAGACGGTGTCGCAGGAGGAGGTGCTGCGTCGGTTCCTGTGGCGGCTTGGAATGGACAAGCCGCCGGAACTGTTGGCCGACCTGATCGCGGCGTACCAGGATCTCACGGCTGGCAAGAAGCTGGTGGTGGTGCTCGACGACGTCGAGTCGCCGGCTCAGCTGAAGAACCTGCTGCCGAACTCGCCGCACAGCCTGGTGCTGGCTACCAGCCGCAAGTGGGCGGAGGGCTTCGAGGTGGAGGACTTCACCGTGATCCGGGTCGAGCCGTTCGATCGCGGCAGCTCTGTGAAGATGCTGTCGGCCAAGCTCTCCGGGGAGCGGCTGGCCGCGGCGACCGAGCACCTGCCGGTGCTCGCGGAGCTGTGCGGCCACTTGCCGTTGGCCCTGCGGGTGGCGAATGCCCGTCTGCGAGCGCGCCGCCACCAGTCGATCGCCGATTTTGTCGAGGATCTCCGTGCCGCACCGTCGTTGACCCGCGCGTTGACGGTCGATGACAGCCAGCCGGTCGCCGATCTGTTCGACGTGTGTTACGCGGAACTGTCTGGCGAGACGCAGGGTGCCCATCGGCTGCTCAGCTTGCATCCCGGAGCTCGGTTCGGGCTCGCGGCTGCGGCCGCGCTGCTCGGCAGTGAGCGGCCCACGGCGGAACGGGTGCTGGACGGTCTGGTCCAGGCCAACCTGCTCACCCGTGTCGACACCGGCAGGTACGAGCAGCACAGCCTGCTCAGGGATCACGCGGCGGGCCTGCGCGCCGAACAGGACCATGCCGCTGACTGCCGGCAAGCGGTGATGGGCGTGGTCGAGTACTACCTGGAGTTCGCGGTTTCCCGCGCGCGCTCGCTGAGTGAACGGCTGATGTTCGGCGAGTACTTCGACCGGGTGACCGCCGCCTACACCGGCCCGGATGCCTGGCAGTCGGCGGTGGCCGATCTGGAACTGGAGCAGGCGAACCTGCGCCGTGCCGTCGAACTGGCCGAGCAGGAGCGGCTTGACTCGCTGTGCTGGCAACTGTGTGCCGCACTGTCGACCTACCTGTTCCAGCTGGATCTGCACAACACGGCGTTGAGCGTGTGTGCGGCTGGGTTCGCGGCGGCGGAGCGCATCGCACGGACCACCGGCGACGCGCGGCCCTTGTTGACGACGCGCTTGCAGCGGGGCACCGCCTACTTCGGCCTGAAGGACAACAGTCAGGCCGCGCGCGAGTTCGAGCTCGCCGCCGAGCTGGCCGAGGAGCTGCCTGCGGACGCTGTCGTGGTGTTCACCCGGGCCAAGCTGTGCCAGTGGCGATCGTTCGTGCACCAGCGGCTCGGTGAGAACGACCGCGCCGTGGCCCGGATCCTCGAAGCACGCGAACTGGTTCTGGCGCCCGGCTTTCCCGAGGAGCACCGCGCCCGGGAGCTGGCGTTGGTGGGGCTCAACGGCGCGACGATGCTCGCCCGCGCCGGCCGCCACGCCGAGGCCGTGGACGTGGGCCGCCAGGCGGTGGACTTCTTCTCCGGTGGCCCTGAGCTGCACAACGTCGCCAAGGCGACCGCCAACCTGGGCGAGGCGTTGACGCTGGCCGGCGGTGAGTACCTCGTCGAGGCCGAACGCCTCCTTCGTGACGCCCTCGCCCAGGAGACCCGGCTGCGGCTGACGTCCTGGCGGGCCCATACCACCGAGGTGCTTGCCGGTCTGCTGGAACGGACCGGCCGAGCGGACGAGGCGCGACAGCTTCGGGAGGGGTCAGACCAGCCGCCGGACGGTGACTGAGTCGGCAAGGAGCACTCTGCTGCCGGTGGTGACCGTGAACCGGGCCGGCAACGTGTCGAGGTCACCGCGGGTCGCGAGCCAGGTGTGGACGACGGCCGCGGCCAGGGCGGGGGTGTCGGTGCGCAGCCTCACTCGCCAGCGGTCCCGGACCAGGATCTCGCAGTCTCCTGGAGCGGCGGTGGCCAGCAGGGTTGCGGCAGGGTGACGTCGGCGCGCCTGGGTGAGGTCCGAATCTCCCGAGACGAGAACCACGGCCGCCTTGGTGACCAGCTCCTGCTGGGCGTGGTCTTCGTGGACAACCAGGCAGCCCGTGTCCCACTGCGCCTCGATCGCGCCGGTACCGGTGATCTCCGCCGGGTAGCGGGCGGCTTCGACGTCATCGGTTCTGATCGTGCAGACGACGTGGTCAGCGGTGGCCTGCTGCCGTGGGGGCACGGCGATCACATCTGGCGCGATCGGTGGCACGAGGGCGGCGCCGGACGGTTCGTCCAAGCGCAGGTGGCGGTAGAACAGCGCCCTCAACCGGGTGGCAGTCTCGCCGGGGCACGAGCTCAGCACCGCAGCGACCCGATCACCGGCGACGGGATCACCCGCCAGCGCGTTGGCTATCTGGGTGTTCAGGGGCGCGTGCCGGTGCAGCCGGTCCGCCGTGTCGCCGAGCACGCCGGCCGCGGAACCGGGAACCACGTCGGTGTCCGGGAATGCGGCGAGCACGACCTTGGTGCCGACTGCCGCGCCGTAGCAGGTGGTCGCGCCGTGATCGCCCAGGATCAGGTCGGCGGCGATGAGCGGCGCCTGCCAGCCCTCGGTCGGTGGAACCACGATCAGGCCTGCACGGACGCAGTCGGCAAGCCAGGTGTGTACCTGCCAGGGGCCGTGGCCATGCCAGATGTTCGGGTGCAGCAGCGCGCAGACCCGGTAGGTCTCGGCATCTAGGCCGGCCAGGGTCTCACGGAACAACGACGGCCAGCTGCCCAGCAGCGACCTCGTCGACCAAGTGCTGGTGATCGTGATCAGCTTCTGACCCGGCTGCACTCCCAGGGCCGCCCGGTAGCTGTCCCGCAGATGCGCGCTGCGCAGCATGCGATCGAAACAGGGATCACCCGCGATGACCGCGGTCGGCAGCGCGGCCGGTGTGGCCTTACGCAGCAACAAAAGCTGGTCGTCGTGGGACAGCACGAGCGAGTCGGCGACAGGACGCCCGTCGTAGAGCAGCCACTCCGGCCCGAACCCGAACGGGTTCCGGGTTCCGGGTTCCGGGTTCCGGGTTCCGGGTTCCGGGTTCCGGGTTCCGGGTTCCGGGTTCCGGGTTCCGGGCGAGTATTTAGCGTATCCAGCGCCATGGGGCAAGATCACGATCGGGGCATTCAGCTCGGTGAGGCCGCCGAAGTTGGCGGCGATGGCGAGATCGAATCGGGTGTCGATCGCCTGATGCCAGGGGATGGTCACCACGCCCAGCTGGTCGAGGAACGAGTGCAGTCCGTGCCGGAAGGGGTCGGAACCGTTCCAGCTGAACAACACCTGCACCCGGGGATCGGAGTCGAACACCGTCACGACGTCCAGCAGCCGCAGCAACGAGGTCACGTGGTGCGCGACGACGAGGACCAGGCGCTGCGGTTGGATGGTGTTCCAGTGCCGGGCCTGAAGGCCGATCGGGACCTTGACCGGGGGCACGGTGGACACGGGACTCCCTGCGGGACGAGGCGGTGCGGTGCTGCCCAGCAACCGTAGCCGATCGTCGGGATCGGGCAGGTCCAGCCAAGGCGCGGCGTGAGCCAGGAAGCAACGGACCGTGTCGACCTGGTCGTGTGTGCGCACCGCGCGGTGAAAACCGAGCCGGCGCATCCGCGTCCGTCCTGTGTCGTCGAGCGCCAGTGCGCGGCGGATCGCGTCGGCCAGGTGTACCGGCGAGTCAGGTGCGCACTGGAAGCCGGTCACGCCGTCAGTGACCTGCTCCGCCAGTCCGCCGGCGGTGGTGGCGACCACCGGTGCCGCGCCGGCGGCGAACGCCTCGAGCGGGATCCGGCCGAACGGTTCCACCCGCGACGGCACGACAACGCCACGCAATCCCGGATGTCCCAGGAGGTCGGCCACGCGGGGACTGAACCTGTGCAGCATCGTCGCCGGGATGTCCAACTCGCGCAGCCGATCCTCGAGTTTCTGCTGGTAGTCGGTGATCGTGGCGGACTCGTCGCTCGCTGCCAGCACCAGGGACGGTACCGGCGTGTTCTCGGCCCGAAGCAGGGCCAGTGCGTCGAGTAGATCGTCGAAGCCTTTGTAGGGCTGGGCGCGTCCCATCGCCAGCAAGAATTCCGCGGGCAAATTCGTGAACGCGGGGGAGCGCCCGCGCTGCCGGTATCGCTGCCATTCTCGGTGTGACAGGCCGTCTCGTAACGGCACCATCGCACGTCGAGGTACGCCGTAGGCCGCGCGCAGGTGCGTGTCCATGTAGTCGGAGACGGCACCGATCCGTGTGCCGCCGGCGATAGCGGCGTGCAGGCTCGCCTTCTCCCAGCCGATCCGAGGGCGGTCCCACGGGGTGTGCAAGATCCCGCTCGACCGGGGCACGAGAACCGTCCGTGCCCGTACGTCTGGAGGTAGTTCCGCCGGCAGCCCACAGAACGGGATGTCGAACGCGATCACCAGCAGCGGGCCGGCCGTCGGCAGGACCTCCTCGCGGAGGCGTCGGGCAGTGTGGGCGCAGAGCACGCGGAAATGTGCCAGCCCGCCCCAGCGGTCCTGGCCTGCCGTGCCGTTGTCGACCGGCAGTACGTCGGCATCCACCCCGTCCAGCAAGAGCCGTGCTTCAGCGTGCCACTCCGGGTGCCGCTCCGCTCCTGCTTCGCTGAGCCAGACCGGCATCACCACCAGCCGGACGTTCCGCGGCAGGAGAAGGATGAGTGCTTCCAGGAAGCCGAGGTTGGCGTAGCCAGCGCCGGTGCCACAGCCGTAGAAGCCGTCGTGGATCGCCACCACGACCGTGGGGCGCGATGTCACGACCGGTCGGCTCCCCCGACCGAGTCCGGTAGCTGGGTATCCCGGTCGGTCACCGCCTCGGCGAGCATCGCGGCGGTGAGACCGGTCGCGTCACGAAGGTCCACGCCGCGCAGGTCGGCCTCGGCAAGGTCCGCGCCGTCCAACCTGACTCCGGTCATGATCGCCCCGCGTAACCGCGCGCGCCGCAGACAGGCGCCGGACAGGTTCGCCTTGCCGAGTTTGGCCTGCTCGGCGAAGACATTGATCAGCTTCGCGCCCGCCATATCTGTCTCGGTCAAATCGGCCAGTGCGAAGTCGGCCTCCTCGGCGTCGGCACCACGAAGCAGGGTATTCGTCAGCCGTGCCCGGGTCATGCGGGTACCGCTCAGCGAGGCATCGGTCAGGTCGGCCCTCCGCAGATCGGCGTCATCGAGCGTCGCTCCGGACAAATCCGCGGCGACCAGCCGCGCCTGCGCCAGGTTCGCCCCGTTCAGACGAACTCCGGCGAGGTCCAGCAGGCCGTCCTCAGGGCGGGACGGTCGCGTTCGTAAGGCCATCAGTGCTGCCGCCACGTCGTCGGGGAGCCGGTTCTCCTGCCGCGACCGGGCAGACCAGCCACGCAACGCGCCGGCGAGTGTGTCGACGACCGGCCTGTGGTCGCGCGGTGAGTCGGCCATGATCCTGGCCAGCGTACGTATCCCGCCGGCCCGAACTGTCTCGTCCTCCGACCCCAGGTGCCCGATGGCGTTGTTCAACCGGTCCGTGACGTGCTTATCCTCCTCCAGCCGCTGCTTGTCCCGATCCACGAAATATCGCCGCACGGCGACGGACGCGGTCACCAGGCCGCCGACCACCAGGACCAGTTGAACGCAGAGGCCGCGCACGGACCCGACCGCCGCGAGCCGCTCGGCCGCCGACACCGGACCGACCCACTGCCCGGCAATCGACGTTGACACCGGTCCCAGCAGCAGCCACACGAAGCCCAAGAAGCCGCCGCCGGCCAGCACTGTCACGACCGCCCGCCGCACCCACACACTCAGCATGTAGCCATTCCACTACAGGCTTGCCCGGACAGCGGGCACCGGCTCGCCGACAACGGACTACCTGCCGGACCCGCTGTGGTGGGAGTCGTACCAGGTCAGGGGTACGAACCCATGCTGAGAGTAGGTGATACGGGTTAGCTCGGAGCGCCTCGAGTTTCTTCGCGGCAAGATCAGCTACGAGGGTGCATTTATGGTGCAGAAACTCCGTCGAATCAGGCGGTCGACGTCGACCGAGCGCGTTTGTGTCTGCGAAAACCCCAGCTAGACCGAATGACCTCGATGAGATTGGACTCAGACCAGTTAACCGGCAGGTTATTGGTTCGAGTCCAATCGGGGGAGCATCTTCCCTGGTCAGAACCCTTTCAGGAGTGCGGCCAAGGGCCTGAGGGGTGCATGAATGGTGCCCGGACAAAGCTGCGCTGGATGAGCGGACGCATCGGCGGAGGCCCGAGGCAGCGCGGTGACGAACTGGACCGAACGCGGAGCCTCGAAGCGGCGAGCCAGCCGCAGCAGTACATCGTCACCGCTCGCGCCGATCGGTCTTCCAGCGAGTGGGCGAAGCGGCTGCGGCGAGCACGGAGAGCAGGATGAGCGCGCCGGCTGGCCCGAGTGTCGCCCACGGCGCCAGTTCGAGATAGGGCTGGTTCTCCGAGAGGAGGCGCCCCCATTCCGGGGTGGGTGGTTGTTCGCCGAGGCCGAGGAAGCCGAGGGAGGCCAGCACGAGGACGGTGGTGGGCAGGCGCAGGAGCGCGTTGCGCACCACGGCGGGCAGGATCGCGGGCAGCAGATGGTGGCGGAGCAGGTGTGCCGGGCCGGCGCCGAACGAGATCGAGGCCTGCAGATAGCCGGTGGCCCGTTCCTGTTCTAGCAGTGCCGCGGTCTGGGCGGCGTAGGGCGTCCAGCCGACCAGGCACACCGCGCACGCGGCACCCCAGACCGACGGCCCGGTCACGGCGGTCGTCAGCAACCCGGTCAGCACGGCGGGCAGGGTCGACATCACCTCGGTCAGTCCGGCCCCGGCCTGGCCCGCCATGCCGAGCAGTATCCCGAGAACGACGCTGACCGCGGTCACGGCGAACGCGACGCCTGCCGTGCGCAGGGCGCCGTGGCCCAGCCGGGCCAGCATGTCGCGGCCGAGTGCGTCCGTGCCCAGCGGGTGCGCGACCGAGGGCGGTACCAGGCGTGCCGCGGTGTCCACTTGCAACGGATCCCGGAGCAGTCCGATGAAGACGATCGTCAGCAGGGCGACCGCGCAGCCGCCGAGCAGCCGGCCGGTGGAGCGATGGTGCCGGAGTGCCGGTGCGGCGGCCAGCTCGCCGTCGCGCAGTGCCGGGCCGAGCAGGCCGCGGCGGAGGGCCTTGATGAGCAGACCGGCGGCGACGCCGAGCAGGGCCAGCAGCAGGGTCGCGGTCTGCAGCAGCGGGAGGTCCTGGGCCAGTGCCGAGTCCAGGGCGAGCCGGCCGAGCCCCGGGATGTTGAAGATCTTCTCCACCGCGACCGCGCCGCCGACGAGGCTGACCACGCTGGGCACGAGCTGGGGGAGCACGCCGGCCAGTGCGCGGCGCAGCGCGGGCCGGGCGATCCGGCCCGGCCGGAAGCCGGCGGCGTGCCAGGTCCTGACCCACGGTTCGCCGAAGGTGGCGGGCAGGGCGTGGTCGAGCAGGCCGCCGATGATCGCCCCGGAGGGCACCCCGAGGGCGAGCGCGGGCAGCACCATGGACGCTGGCCCGGTCCAGCCGCCGGGCGGGAACCAGCCCAGCCACACGCCGAACACGGTGGAGAGCAGTGACGCGAGCAGGAACTTGGGCAGCGCGGCGACCGGCGCGGCGACCGTGCCGGTGCGGTGCTCGTGCAGCAGCCGCCTGGTGCCGAGGTGCAGGGTGCGGGCGCTGACCAGCGCGGCCACGGCGATGGTGACCACGAGCGTGGCGAGCATCAGCGTGACGGAGACGCCCAGGGCGTTGAGCACCTCGGGTAGGACCGGGGTGCCCGACACCCAGGACGTGCCCGCGTCGCCGCGGGGCAGCCCGCCGAGCCAGTGCAGGAGATGGGGGAGCGGCCCCTGGTCCAGGCCCAGCTCCTCGCGGACCGTGGTCAGCTGTTCGGGCGTGGGGGCCTGGTCGGCGGAGCGGGCACGCAGGACCGTCAGCGCGGGGTCGGTCCCGGACAGCCACGGCAGGAGCGCGACGGCCGCGACCAGGGTGCCTCCGGCGGCGAGGCGGCCCGCGCCCGCGTGCCACCGGGGTGTGCCCGGCACTACTTGCGGTGGGTGTCGAGGTTGATCAGCGAGCGCTCGCGCGGGTCGAGCAGCAGGCCTTCCACGCCGGTGCTGATGCCTTGCACGACCTTCTCGTGGACCAGCGGGACGACGGCGTCGGTGCGCAGGATCTCCGCCTCCGCGCGCATGATCTTCTGCCGCCGCAGTGCGATGTCGCCCTCTTCGGCGGCCGCGGTGATGGCCTGGTCGACCGCGGGGTCCTTGAGCCCGGCGATGTTGTAGGCGCCGTTGCTGGCGTAGTCGCTGGCGAGGTAGGCGACCGCGTCGCCGGTGTCGAGGAGGGTGACCCGGGACAGGATCAGCGCGTCGTACTTGCCCGCGAGGAGGTCGGCTTCCATCTGCGTGTACTCGCGCACGTCCTGCTGCACGGTGAAACCGGCTCGCTCCAGCTGCTGTTGCACGACGGTCGCGGCCTCGGGCAGTTCGGCGCGGTTGGTGTAGGTGGCCAGGCGCAGGGCCTTGCCCTGCGTTTTCGCCTGGGTTTCGGCGACGGTCGCGGGCTGCGGTCGTCCGTTCACCTCGGCGCGCTGGCCGGCCGCCCAGGGGATGGCCGGTCCGAACAGGCCCGGCCCGGCGTCGGCGTAGCCGCTGAAGACCGAGCCGACCAGGGCGGAGCCGTCCACCGCGCTGCGTGCCGCCGCCCGCAGCGCCGGGTCGGTGAATATCCCGTCGGCGGTGTTGAGGATCAGGCTGTCGGCACGCACGGAGGGCACCTCGTGGCGGGTGTTCTCGTCCAGCAGCGGTGCCTGAGCGGTCGGGATCCACTCGGCGATGTCGGCTTCGCCGGCCCGCAGGGAGTTGGTGCGGGCGGCGCCGTCGGCGATCCAGGTCACGTCGATGCCGGATGCCTTGGCCTTGCCTCCCCAGTAGTCGTCGAAGCGGTCCAGGCTCGCCTGGGTTTTCCCGGTGAGCCCGGTGATTTTGAAGGGGCCGGTTCCGGTGCCGACCGGGTTGACGGTGCCGTCCGGGGCGTAGGCCTTCGCGGAGAAGATGCCCAGCGCGGGGCTGGCGAGCCTGAGCGGGAGCACCGGGTCAGGGGTCTTCGTGTTGATCGTGACGGTGTCGGCGTCGTCGGCCTTCGCGGTCAGCGACACGTCGCTGAGCACGCGGGGCTTGGTGGTGGCCGCGTTGGCGTGCTCGAGCGCGCCGACGACGGAGTCGGCGGTGAACTCGGTGCCGTCGTGGAACTTCGCCTTGCGCAGTTCGAAGACCCAGGTTGTGGCGTCCGGGTGGGTCCAGGAGGTGGCCAGTGCGGGCACCGCGGCCCCGTCGCGATCCAGCGCGGTCAGGCCCTCGGCCACCGACAGCTTGCCCAGCGCGGTGGCGTCGTTGCTGTAGGGAGACAAGGCCTGCACCGGCGGTACTGCCAGCGCGACCCGCAGCCTGCCGGTCGCGGTCTCCGCCCCGGCCGAGCCGTCCGCGGCGAAACAACCGCCCAGCAGCGGCACGACGGCAAGGGCGGCAACGAGTCCACGGGACGAACGCACGATGAGTCCTGTCTTGCTCAAGGGGTCCAACCCGCCCGGTTCGGTGGCGGCGGGGCAGGGCGCAGCCTATAAGGCAAGCCTTGCCAACCTTGGGCAAGGTGATTGAAGTCTCAATCAAAGGTCTTGGCGAACTCTTGGTTCTCTCCTGTCCTTCTCCTGTCCGGCTCCTGCACCGTCCGTGTTCATTGTGGACGGTGTAATCACCCGACAGGGCAAGGAGATCACCGATGCGAACGAAGAACCGCATACTGGCTGGAGCCGGACTGGCGCTGACCGCCGTCGCGCTCACCGCCTGCTCGGCTGCCGCGGCCCCGTCCGCCCCCGCCCCCGCGTCGCCGAGTGAGCAGGAAATCGCCGGGCTGTTCACCACCTGGAACACCGCGCTGGCCACCGGTGACCCGCAGCGGGTCGCCGACCTCTACGCGCCCGACGCGGTGTTGTTGCCCACCGTGTCCAACCAGGTGCGCTCGGACCGGGCCGGAATCGTCGACTACTTCACCAAGTTCCTCCAGGACAAGCCCCAGGGCACGATCAACCAGGAGATCGTCGGGGTGCTCGACGACAACACCGCGATCAACACCGGCGTCTACACCTTCGACCTGACCAAGAATGGCCAGCCCACGCAGGTCAAAGCCCGCTATACCTACGTGTACGAGCGCATCGACGGGAAGTGGCTGATCGTCAACCACCACTCCTCAGCCATGCCCGAGGGGTAGCTCGATCCGCACCACCAGCCCACCGGCGCCGGCGGTTCCGAGCACCACGGTGCCGCCGTCGTCGGTGACCAGCTGCCGCACGATCGCCAGCCCCAGCCCCGAACCGCCGGCGCCGGTCAGCCCCTGGCCGCGCCAGAACCGGTCGAACGCCCTGCTCCGGTCCTTTTCGGACATCCCGGGGCCCTCGTCGGTGACCACCAGCACGGCGCGGTCGCGCTGGGCGCGGGTGGCCACGGTGACCGTGCCGCCGTCAGGGGATACCTCGATGGCGTTGGACAGCACGTTGTCCAGCACCTGGTCCAGGTGCCCGGCGGTGGCCAGCGCGACGATCCCCGGATCGGTGTGCTCGACCCGCAGCTCGACACCCCGCTCCGCGGCCACCCCGCGCCAGGTGTCGAACCGCTCCGCCACCACCTCGCGGAGCCGGACCGGTTCGGACGCGGCGACCGCGGCTTCGGCTTTCGCCAGCGCCAGCAAGCCGTTGACCAGCCTGCTCATCCGCACCACCTCGGCGGTGGCCAGCTCGACGTCCTCGCGCACCATCGGGTCGTCCGTGCCGTCGGCGATGTTGTCCAGCGACAACCGCAGTGCGGTGAGCGGGGTGCGCAGCTGGTGGGAGGCGTCGGCGATGAACGCGCGCTGCGAGCGCACCAGCGTGTCGATGGTTTCGGTGGCCTTGTTCAACGTCGCGGCCAGCGTGCGGGTCTCGCTCGGCCCGGCCTCCTCCGCCCTGGCGGTGAGATCGCCGTCGCGCAGCCGGTTCGCCATCCGGTTCAGCTCGCGGAACGGCCGCGTCAGCCGCCGCGCCAGCAGCACCCCGAGGAAGGCCGCGACGATCAGCACGGCCACCGCGAGCACGGCGCGGAAGCCCCAGATCTGCACCTGGCGTTCGTTCAGCGGCGCCGACGGGTAGCTCACCCGGATCGCGCCGACCACCTGACCGGCGTCGTTGCGTGCCGGGCGAGTCAGCACCAGCCCCTCGGTGCCCAGCGCTTCGGCGGTCCCCCATTCCGAGGTCGCCTCCCCGGCCAGCGCCCGGCGGAACGCGTCGTCATCGGCGGCCGGGGGCAGCGGCATCGGCGTGGCCGCCGCACCTCCGGCCAGCAGGGCGTCGAGGCGGCCAGGGGTTTCCCGGTCGTAGGCCTCGGCCAGCCGGGCCAGCGCCTGCCGGGACGGGACGTCGTCACCGGCCAGCAGGAGCGCGGCGGTGTCGGCTTCACGCCGCACCGAGACCTCGATGTCGCCGCGGAGCTGGTCGACCAGCACAAAGGCGACCGGCACGGTGAACGCCGCGATCGCCACCGCGACCAGCACGATGTAGCTGACGACCAGCCTGCGGTTCATGCGAAGACCAGCCGGAAGCCGACCCCGCGGACCGTCTCGATACTCACCGCGTCACCGAGCTTGCGGCGCAGCGCGCCGATGTGCACGTCGAGGGTCTTGGTCGGCCCGAACCAGTTCGCGTCCCAGACCGCTTCCATGATCTGTTCCCTGGTGAACACCGCACCCGGCTCCTCGGCCAGGAACGACAGCAGGTCGTACTCCTTCGGCGGCAGGGCCAGCTCGGTGCCGTCGAGGTGCACGCGGCGGGCGCGGCGGTCGATCACCACCCGGCCACCGGCGTAGGAATCAGCTTCCGCGGCCGGCTCGGGCGGCCGCATCCGGCGCAGCACCGCCCGCATCCGCGCGATCACCTCCCGGACGCCGAACGGCTTCGACACGTAGTCGTCCGCGCCGATCTCCAGGCCGACCACCCGGTCCACCTCGTCGGCGCGGGCGCTGATCACGATGATCGGCACGTCGCTGCGCGCCCGCAGCTCCCGACAGATGTCCAGGCCGTCGGTGTCGGGCAGGCCGAGGTCGAGCAGCACCAGCCCGGCCGGTTGGGCGGCCAGCGCCGCGGCCCCGGTCCGCACCCAGTCCACCTCGTAGCCGTACCGGCTCAGGCCACGCCGCAGCGACTCCGCGACCGGCTCGTCGTCTTCCACCAGGAGAACTCGCACACCAGGATCATGCCACCGGTCACCGCGGCGGCAGCGTCCACCAGGAGAAGACCGGACACACTGGACTCCTATGCGCGCCTGGCGATGTGACCGGCGTCCTGCGGACAGGCACTCGCACGCGTGATTGCGGCTCCCGCGTGCCGCGGCGATGGCGTGGATTGCCCCACGCGGCCGCGCTGGCCACGTGCGAATTTATCCGAGCACGGTGTTGAGCCCGGCAGCGTCTGAAGTGGAGTGTCCATTGTGTAGCGTGATCGGTGCGGCTCAGGGCGCCACCGCGCTCGGATGGGGTACCGCCGCTCGCGGCGCTGCCGCGTCCCGCCGGAGCAGGTCGCACTGGTCGGTGGCGAGCAGGTTGGCTCCGACAGCGGCTGCCCCAACCATTGGGGCCGGATCCGGGTCTGGTCAGGCGTACTGGCCTTCACGACTCGAGGTGAATCTGATGTTTGGGCGCTATCGGACCTTCCGGCCGTTCTCGGCTCGGGCTCTGCTGTTCCTCCTGCTGCGAATCGTTCTCGTACTGGGTGTCGTGTTCGCGATCGGCGCGGTCGGTGTGCTGACCGGTCAGGGCTGGATCACGGCGATCGGTACCGCGCTGCTGATCGGCGGACCGGCCTGGGCGGTCAGGATCTTCGTCACGCAGATCAACGCGCTGTGGATCTCGGCGAAAGGAGTGATGATCGGGCAGTGGACGGTGCCGTGGGACTCGGTACGGAAGATCGTCCTCTACGAGGAGGCCGGGCCGAGCGGGGCACGCGCCGGGGTTCAGGTCGGGTCCGCGGACATGGTGCTGGCCGGCGTGCCCGCCGACAGCCTCGACGTCACCGAGGCCGGTCAGCCGGTGATCGTGTCCCGGATGAACCGCGACCGTGTCGACGAACGAAAGCTTGCCGCCGCGCTGCGGAAGGTGGCGCCTGGCGGTGTGACGTTGGTGCGCCGCTCCGCACGGGGCGATGTCCCGCTCGCTCCCTCCGCCACGCGCAAGCCGGCGTGATCGGAGACTGCGATGATCTCGGTCAAATGGACCATGGTGCCCGTCACGATCGCGGCCTGTTTCTCGCTGTGTGCTTGCTTTCCACAGTCTGCGGAGCAGGCCCAGAACTGCGGCGACCTCACCGGGATCGTCCAGCGGGCGATCGAGGAGTTCCAGCAGGCTGCGGGCGCGGCGACGGACGTCGGCCAGCTGAGTGAGCGGATCCGGCGGATGGGGGCGAACATCCGTGCCGGGGCGAACACCGTGACCGACGAGGAGTTGCGTGCCGCCGCGTTCGCCGTCGCGGACGACCTCGAGCGCCTGCAGGGGGGATTGCCGTCGCCCGCGGGGTTCGCCGGGTTGCGTCAGCTGCACGAGACGATCCAGCGCAAGTGTCCGACATGATGCCCGTGCGGGGGCGCCTCCCGGTGGAGATCGCCCGGTTCGTGCGGTCGCGGGCGATGTGGACGACCGCGGTCGTGTGGCTGGTGACGGTGGCCGCGGCGGTGGTGTGTGTGCTTCCCTTCGAGTTCTGGACCGGAGTGCAGCTGCTCGCCCGTCATCGGCCTGCGAAGCGATCTCCCGCGCGGTGTGCTCCACCTGGATGAGGTTGGCGAGCTCGCTCGTCGGGGGCAGCTGATCCGGGCCGGGAATGCATTGCTCGGCCCGGGCCGAGCGGTCCGGTGACGCGGTGGACAGCAGCCGGATCAGCTCGGCGAACTGCTCGGTCGACAGAGGGGGCACCTCACGCACCTGGTCGTTGTCAGGCACGGGTGGCATCCAGCCGTGTTCGTCCGCGCCACGCCGGACCTCGTGGACGATCTCCGCCAGCGTGCCGCGGTAGGCCTCGGTGCTGTAGCCCGGCACTACCGGCTTGTGCTTGACGAGTTCGACCTCTCGCAGGCTTCGGATGCGGTCGTTGAGTGAGGCGCTCGTCGCGCGGAGCCGGTCGCGTTCCGCCGAGTACGCACGTGATTGGTCGCTTAGCTCCGCCTCGTTGGTGGTGGCCAGAGCGGCGGAAAGCGCGTCGAGGCTGAGCTGCAGCTCGATCGAGGCGTTCTTGCTGCCGCCGGTGAGCAGCACACAGAGCTTGCGAATCTCCGGAGGGATCCGCTCACGCAACACCTTCAGGGCCTGATCCTTCTGGCTGGTCACCAGGACGCGCTGGCCGCGCGCCAGCAGTGCCGAGATCAGATTGGCGATCGTGTGCGTCTTGCCGGTGCCGGGTGGGCCCTGGACGACGACGCCGGTCTCGGTGCGCATCAACTCGATGACACGTGTCTGTTCGGCGTTGGCCGGCAACGGAAACAGGGGATCGGTGCCGAGCACATCGCCGGGGTCGGCGCCCTGCCCGGTGAGCCACCGTTCGCGCTGCTCTCGATTCGTGTCGACGACGATCTGAGACAACGCGACCGGAATCGGTGCCCCGGGCTGACGCAGCGCCTCTGCGATGTGCCGGTACGCGTCGCGAATCTGGACCCGGCTCCGCGGGCGCAGCAGCAGGGCCGGGGCTGCTGCGAACGTCGGTGTCGTCCCTGGCGCACCGGTAGGATTCCCGGTCTCCTCTTCGCAGGCCAGGTCCAGTGCGAGGCCGAGCCACTCCCTCAGTGCCGCCATGGTGTGCGGCCCGAGTGCCGGCGAGTCGTTCTCGACGATCGTGCTCTTGTGTGCCCGGCCCCGATCAGGCCGGTAGACCTCCTGTCCCTCGAAGAGTTCCCGATCTTCGAGTCGCCGCTGGCCGACCAGCATGCGGACGGTCACGACACCGGTCCGGTCGAGCGAGGGAACGGCCTGCTCGGTTAGCAGGTGGCGGCGGATGATCTGGCCGTCCGGTGCTTGCCAGCACACCAGACCGACGCCGAGCACGAACTCGTACTCGTCGTCGAGTTGCTCTATCCGCTTCGCCGCGGCTTCGAGGGCGTCGTAGAACCGGCGTCGCCGTTGCCGCCTGCGCTCGTCCTCCGTCCAAACCCGCCAGCGGGCCAGCCACCGCAGGAAGACCGGTTTCAGTGGCTCGGCTTCCTCCTCAGCCCGGTCGGCTGGCACGCGGAACTCCGGTTCGGGTTCGCCCGGGCCCGGTGGCTCCGGTGGATGCACCCAGCCGGCCAGGTCGGCCGGTGGCATGGGGGCTGGTATCCGCTGGACGGGCCGCATCTGGAGTAGTACATCGGCCGCGTCCGGGTGGAAGGTCACTCCGTCCGGCAGGTCGTCCAGCCAGAGCACGGGATCCGGTGCCCGGGACGAGCCGTCGGTGATATCCCGTACTGGATTCCGGCTCGATACGTCGGTGAGGTCGGCGAGAAAGTCGATCAAGCTCGTGGTCGTTCGCAACGGATCGGTGTCCCGTTCTCCTGCCAGCACATCTGCTCCTCCCTCTGCGGCAACAGGTCAGAATGGAGGCAAGATCCGGGAACACGCGAGTAGACCGGCGACGAGCCGAAGCCCTCGTGAGTGAGGCTATTCGTAATGAACTCAGTCTGGTCACGACCCGTAACGTGCCTACGTTCGGGAACGACCACGGTGCATCGAGTTCCTTGACGGGAGACGCATCATGGTTGGACGACGGGCTGTGCTCTTGGTGATCGGCGTAATCCTTATGGCAGGCAGCGTCGTCGTGGCGGTATCGTTGATCGGCGGCGGAAGGCCGTCGGAACCGCGACTTCCGAGTCCAACGGTGGCGACCTCCCCCGCGGTGAACTTCCAGCTCCCCGACCTTCTTCGGTCGTCTCCGCCGTCCTCGACCAGGACGATGCCGGCGCTGGCGGAGCCTGTCGCGTCTGACTACGCGATCGAACTTAAGATTCAAAGCAAGAAGTGCTATGGCTCGGCCGGGTGCAATGTGGAGGTAGAGCCGTCGGTGTCGAGCGGTAACCCCGCAGCGTCGATGTACCGCTGTGACCTCACCTACACGATTAGCGGCGACGAGAGCGGGGACGTCGTGGAGACTGCCGACGCGCAAGGCCCTGGAACGTGGCGGGTAAACCGTACGATGATCAGTACTGCCAGGAACTCCGTCAAGCCGAAGGCCGCGGTGACCGACGTCTCCTGCCGTTGACTGGCCGGCTGTCAACGCTTCATGATCGTTCACCGGGCAAGTCAGGTTCAACCGAACCGACAGGGTGCACTAATGGAGCCGAAACTCCTTCGAACCAGGTCGACCGGGGCCGACTGAGAGCACTGGCTTCGCGAAATACCCAGCTGGGCATACTGAGAACGAGACGATTGGGCTCGAACAGTTAACCGGCAGGTTATTGGTTCGAGTCCAATTGGGAGCATCTTTCCAGGTCAGAGCCCTTTCAGAGGTGCAGCCTAGGGCCTGAGGGTGCATAAAAAGTGCACAGAACCCCGCGACTTCTTCGAAGGCCTCGCGTCCAGTGAGGAAACGCCAAGTCGGCCGTGCATGACCGCTGACCGGCCGGCTCCGATCAGCGGCTAGCGCAGGGCCCGCTTGCACGCTTCCGCGGCGTGGATCTTGTGAACCTTGATCGCGATGAGCATGGAAGGGCAGGCCCAGTTAGTGTAGGGGCTACTTCCGACCTTGCAGGCGTTGGTGACCTTCGGGCCGACCTTGTAGCCCACCTTGCGCAGGAACCCCTGGCAGTCCGCGACGCTGGCCGGCGAGATCGTGTCCGCCTGGACGGTGCTGCCGGTCGCCGGAGCGGCGCTGGCGACACCACCCGCGATCCCGAGCGGGGCAACAACTCCCAGCGTCACGACCGCCGCTGTGGCGAACCGGGCGAGTGCAGTCCTCATCTGGTCGAATCCTCCATCGCGAGTCGAACGCGCCACGGCGTCGCGGCGTCGTTGGCTCAACGTCGTGGACCCGGGGACAGACGGACAACACCTTTGCATCACGGTACAAACCTGGCCAGGCGCTCCCACTGCGTGTGGCGCGGCCGGATCAGTGGTCCAGGTCGGCGGCCAGCTCGGCGGCGGTCGCCAGATCGGTGGCGACCGCCTCGCGTTCGGCGCCGGTCAGTTCGAGTGCGCGCACCTCGGCGAGCAGTCCGGCCGCGGCGTCCCGGTCGCCCGCGCGCACCTGCAGTTCGGCGAGGTAGACCAGGGCGGGCAGCCGCTCGGCGGGCGGCGCGCCGGCGTGGCGGGCCAGTCCCGTTCGGAGTACGTCGATCGCCCGGTCGACGTCGCCGTGCGAGTCGCCCTGGCGTGCGGCGGTGGCCACCACCCGCGCCAGCCTGCTCTCCGGTGGGGTGTCGACGGCCTCGTCGTCGCTGCGGGAACTGATGCGCAGCCAGTTGCCGCCCGGATCGACCACCGAGAAACCGCCGGGAGCCCCCGACTTCCTGCGTGGCCGGGTCATCCGGGGAATGCCGGACACCGGCACCTTTCCGAACGCGGCGCGCAGGCCCGCGGCGAAGTCCGCGTGCAGGGCGGCCGTGTCCGGGACGATCACCACGGTGCTTCCCATGGATTGGGCGGGATCGAAGCCGGGGACACCGAAGAAGTGCAACTCGATCCCGCCGCGGCGCACCGAGGCGTACGGGTTGGGCCGGTCCTGCCGGAAGGTCACCGCGAACCCGAGCGCGGTGTAGAAGGGCAGGACGTCGTCGAGCTGGCGGCAGGGCAGGCCGGGGATGGCTCTTTCGCGGATCACCAAAACACCATACGGTGTTCGGGGTATTTGGCCAAGAGGAATAGGAGCCGGATGGAGTACGCGGGACGCGGCGACGCACGACGCACCATGGCGCTGCTCTGGGACGGCGCACCCACGCCACGGCGGGGCCCGCGCCAGCGCCTGGAGCTGACCCGGATCGTCGACATCGCGATCAGCCAGGCCGACAGCGCGGGCCCGGCGGCGTTGTCGCTGCGGGCGCTGGCCCAGGCGCTCGGCATCGGCACGGCGTCGCTCTACACCTACGTGCCCGGCAAGGCGGAGCTGCTCGAACTCATGGTGGACCGGATCGCGGGCACGCAGCCCCTGCCGGTGGCCGATCGCGGGCTGCGGGCCGGGCTGCGCGACCTGGCGTTGTCCGATCTCGCCGCATTCCGGGCCCATCCCTGGCTTGTCCGCGTGGCGAGCTCACGCACGGTCTTCGGCCCGCACGTCCTGAGCCGGTACGACGCCGCGCTGGCCCTGTTCGACGGCTGCGGCCTGGCGGCGAGCGACATCGTCGACAGCCACGCCGCGGTCGAGTCCTACACGCGCGGCGCGGCCTCCGCCGTCGTCGAGGCCGAGCAGGCACACAGGCACACCGGGCACAGTGACGACGAATGGTGGGAACAACGCGCCCCGCTCCTGGACGAACGCGTCAACGGCCGCTTCCCCCGGCTGACCGCGCTGGCCGAGGCCGGAGCGTTCGAGGTGCAGGACACCGCGCTGCCCTACACGCTGCAACGAGCTCTCGACCGCTTCGACTTCGGCCTCGAACTCGTCCTCGACTCGATCGACGCCCGGATCTCCGGGTAGGTAGCGTGATAAAGCAAGCCTAGGCACTGAGGAGTCGACGGTGAGCACGGGCAGACTGTCACGCCGCGGACTCCTGTACGGGACGGCCGGAGCGGGCCTGCTGCTCGCCGGCTGCGGCTCCGGTACCTCCGACGATGGGCGACCGGCCGCGGGTGCGGTGCCGGGCTTCCCCGTCACGGTCGAGGGCAAGCTGGGCAACACCACCGTCGAGGCGCCGCCGCAGCGCGTCGTGGCCTGCGGATACCTGCGGGACACCGACATCGCGCTGGCCCTCGGCGCCGGTCTGGTGCTCTCCGCCCGGCACACGCTCTTCGCCAACGGCATGGCAGCCTGGTCCCAGCCCGCGCCACCCACGGAAACGGTCTACGCCCTCACGGCATGAGATGCCAGGGCTCCGGCAAAGTCCAGAGTCCGGGGCGAATTGCCGTGAAGGCCCCCTTCACGGCATCAGACGCCACCACATCCGCCCTCACCCCGGCACACCCGCCCCACCAGCCACCACGAACGAGACAACCCCACCAAGCAGCTTGACCTCACGCCCACGTATCGCAATCCGGAACCGGCATGCCGGACAGTGGAACCAGCCGGGCGACCGGCGCCACGGGAGAACCGCTCCACATCGTGAGTTCTGCGCTCACGCACGCGAGTTCTACGTTCCTGCACACGAGTTCCACGCTCGAGACCAGCCACCCCGCCTACCTGCGACCCAACCCTTGCCGGGATGAAGTCCGGGGCCTGCGGTTTCAGGGCATGAAGCCGCGCTGAAACCCCGTTGATCCGGTCCGCGGGCAGGGTCTGCGGCATGACAACACCGGCGATCGCGGCGAGAGGGCTGCGGAAGTCTTACGGCGACAAGGTCGTACTGGACGGCATCGACCTGACCGTGCGGGCGGGGACCGTCTTCTCCCTGCTCGGGCCGAACGGAGCGGGCAAGACGACGACCGTCCAGATCCTGTCCACACTGATCGACGCCGACGACGGAACCGCCAGGGTGGCGGGGTTCGACGTGCGGACCGAGACCACCGGCGTGCGGCACGCGATCGGGGTCACCGGGCAGTTCGCGGCCATCGACGATCTGCTCACCGGCGCGGAGAACCTCCAGCTGATGGCGGACCTGCGCCAGATCCCGCGCGGCGAGGGCAGGCAGCTCACCGAGCGGCTGCTCCGCCGCTTCGACCTGGCCGAGGCGGGCGGGAAGCTCCCGGGAACCTACTCGGGCGGCATGCGAAGGCGGCTCGATCTCGCCATGACGCTGGTGGGCGATCCGCGCATCATCTTCCTCGACGAGCCGACCACCGGTCTGGACCCGCGCAGCCGCAGGATGATGTGGGAGATCATCCGGAACCTCGTCGCCGACGGCGTCACGATCTTCCTCACCACCCAGTACCTGGAGGAAGCCGACCAGCTCGCCGACCGCATCGCGGTGCTGGACGGCGGCAGGCTCGTCGCCGAGGGAACCCCGGCCGAGCTCAAACGACGGGTTCCGGGCGGGCACATCCTGCTGCGGTTCGCCGGCCCGCACCAGCTGGACGACGCGGCCCGCCTGCTCGGGGACGCGGCCCGCGACGACGACGCCCTGACCCTGCACGTGCCCAGCGACGGCGGCGTCAGGTCGCTGCACGACCTGCTCGACCGGCTGGAGCACGCCCGCATCGACGTGGAGACGCTGACGGTGCACACCCCGGACCTCGACGACGTCTTCCTCGCACTCACCGCCACGGAGGTGACCACATGACCGGTGACTCGATAACCATGTTGCGGCGCAAGGTGAAACACTCGATGCGCTATCCGTCGCTGACCATCGGCGGCGTGGCGATGCCGGTGCTGATGCTGCTGCTGTTCGTGGGAGTCTTCGGCCGCACGCTGACCGCGGGCCTGGACGGCACCGACTACGTCGACTACGTCACGCCGGGGATTCTCATCGTGTCCGTGACGTCCTGCTGCATCATCACGGCGGTGAGCGTCAGCTCGGACAAGGTCGCCGGCATCATGAAACGCTTGCGCACCATGGCGATCTCCCGTGCGGCGGTGCTGAACGGGCACGTCCTCGGCGGTGTCATCCAGACGGCCTTCAGCACCGCGCTGGTGATCGCGGTGGCGCTGCTGCTGGGTTTCCGGCCGCACGTCGACGTCCTCGGCTGGCTGGCCGCCGCCGGAATCCTGCTGTCGCTGATGTTCGCGCTGTCCTGGATCGCCGCCGCCGTCGGGCTGGTGGCACGGGGACCGGAGTCGGCGAGCAACCTGCCGCTGCCGCTGACGTTCCTGCCCATGCTGGGCAGCGGGTTCGTCCCGACGGACTCACTTCCCGGCTGGCTGCACTGGTTCGCCGAGCACCAGCCGTTCACCCCGATCACCGAAGCCGTGCGCGGCCTGCTGATGGGCACCCCGGTCGGCGGCACGGCCGCGATCGCGATCGCCTGGTGTGCCGGCCTCGCGGCCGTCGGCTACCTGTGGTCGCGCCGGGCCTTCGAGAAGGGACACAAGCCGTGACAGCGTGGAACACCAACCCCGCCCACTTCTGGATGAACGGCCCGCTGCCCGCCGATCCCGTCGAGTTCGACGAGCGGATGGGCGCGTGGTTCGTCACCGGATACCCCGAGGCACAACAGGTTCTCGGCGACCCGGGGACGTTCTCCTCCGACATCAGCCCGTACTTCCCGCATGCCGACCGCGACCAGGCCGCCGAGGACCTGAACGCGGGGAACCTGCTGCTGATGGACGGCGCGTTCCACCGGCAGCGCCGCAAGGTGCTCAGCCAGGCCTTCACCCCCAGGGTGGTGGCCGACCTGGAACCCCGGATCACGGAGATCGTCACCGAACTGGCCGACGGCCTGGCCGGCCGGGACGAGTTCGACTTCGTCGAGGAGATCGCCTACCCGCTGCCGGTGACGGTGATCGCCGAACTGCTCGGCATTCCCGCCACCGACCGGAAACTGTTCGCCTACTGGGCGGACAAGCTCATGGAGAGCAAGATCGTCCACTACGAGACCGATCCCGGCGTGGACGTCCAGGCCGCCGCGCGGGCAGCCGTGGCCGAGTACCTGCCGATGATGGACTACCTGGCCGAACACGCGGCCGGCCGGCGGCGCCGGCCGGGCGAGGACCTGCTCAGCAGGCTCGTGCACGCCGAAGTGGACGGTGAACGGCTCACCGACGCCGAGATCACCAGCTTCGGCGCACTGCTGCTCATCGCCGGGCACGTCACGACGACCCTCCTGCTCGGCAGCACCATCATGTGCCTGGACCGCTACCGGGACGCGGCCGCCGCCGTGCGCCGGGACAGGTCGCTGGTACCCGCGGCGCTGGAGGAGTCGCTGCGGCTGATCAGCCCGGTCCCCGGGGTCTGGCGGGCCACCACCCGCGACACCGAGATCGGCGGCCGAGCCCTCCCCGGCGGGCAGCTGGTGACCGCGCTGGTCGGCGCGGCCAACCGCGACCCGCGCCGGTTCGCCGACCCCGCGACCTACGACCTCACCCGCGACCCCAACCCGCACCTGGGTTTCGGCCGCGGTGCGCACTTCTGCCTCGGGGCGCCGCTGGCCCGGCTGGAGGGCAGGATCGCGCTGAACATCCTGCTCGACCGGTTCGGCGACCTGCGGACGATCCCGGACGATCCGCCCGTGTTCCACCCGGCGCTGGACATGTGCGGGGCCCGGCACCTACCGGTCCGGGTGAGTTAGCTCCTCCAGCGCCGCGATCCGCAGTTCGGCACGGCTCAGGGTGGCGTACGACGACACGGCGTCGTCGTAGGCCACCCTGTCCGCGTCGCGGGCCGCCTGGCGGGCACGTTCCGGGGACATCGTCGGCTGGTGCCCGCGCAGGAAACAGCACCGCTCGGCCAGTGCGATCAGCCGGACGGCGTGCCGCGGCCGGTGCGCCAGCTCGGCCATCCCGGCCGCCAGCAGCAGCGCACCCCACACGCGGAACTCGCGCAGGAACGGCGACGGGTCGGCCGTCGGATGCCGCAGCAGCGAAACCAGCCGGTCCGGCAACCGGCCGACCAGGTCCGCCACCAGGTCCAGGCGGCCGTGCTGGGCGTGCGCGACCACGACGGTCGCCTCGACCTCGTTGAGCCACGGGTCGATCCCCGACGACCGCACCCGGTACGGCGTGCCACCGTGCGAATCGAGCACCCGCAGCGCGTCCCGCCAGACCCGCAGGCCCGCTTCGATCTCGCCACGCGCCAGCAGGATCTCGGCCTGGACACCGAGCGGTGGCGTGCCGCCGTCGGTGTCGAGTCCCGCCCCGGCGCCGCCCAGCAGCGAGTCCAGCCACCACTCGGCGGCGTCCAGGTCGCCCGCCTGCAGGTGAGTGTGGACGAGGGACACGGCGACGTGGGCGATGTCGTCCGGGAACAGCTCGTACGCCGCCGTGAAATGGTGCCTGGCTTCGTCGATCTCGCCCTCGTGCAGGCACAGTTCGCCGAGCCGGACACGTGTGGACAACTGCACCCACGGGGCAGCCCGCTCGGCCTGTTCCTGTGCCGTCCTGGCTGCCGCCAGCGCCCCGGGCAGGTCGAGTTCGCTTTCCCTGATGTGGCTTTCCAGAAAGTTCGCCGCGGCGATCAGCAACGGCTCACCGGTGTCCGCTTCGCCGCACAGCAGCGCGGCCGCGGCTCTGGCCAGGGTGTCCGGCTTGGCCGGTGGCAGACGCTTGAGCACGACAAGACTGCGGACCGCGCGAGGGCCCTGGATCATGAACCTGGTGGTGGCGCAGATCGCGGCGGTCGTCCTGGTCACCTCCACGAACTCCGGATCGGGCCGGTAGTGCGCGAGCACGTAGCCGATGTCGTCCACGTGGGCCTCGGTCATGTCGTAGTTCGACGCCAGCAGCCACATGCTGGTCAGCACCGAGGCCGCGGACGCGACCGTCGCCCCGTCGTGCCGCTCGATGCCGTACCGCAGTGCCCGCACCAGGTTGTCCTGTTCGGCTTCGATCAGGACGGCGGAGGCGATCGGGTCCGCGCCGAACACCGCCTCGTGGTGGGCCAGGCCGAACTGCCGTGCCCAGGCGAGGAAGGCGTCCACCGCCGTGTCGTCGCGCCGGTTCGCGCAGAACTCCCGGACGGTCTCCAGCATCTGGAACCGGACGCCTGCCGGTGTGTCGACGGCCTTGAGCAGCGACTGGTCGGTGAGATGCTCCAGGATGTCCCTCGCCTCGGCGCCGAGCACGTGTTCGGCGGCCGACAGCGTGAACCCGCCGGGAAAGACGGACAGCGGCCCCATCGCGCTCCGGCTGGACTCGGTCAGGAGGTTCCAGCTCCACTCGACGACACCGTGCAGCGTCCGGTGCCGGCTGGGCGTGTCCCGGGAACCACCGCGCAGCAAGGCGAACCGGTCGTCCAGCCGTGCGGCGATCTCGGGTACCGACATGATCCGCGCCCGGGCCGCGGCGAGTTCGATCGCCAGCGGCAGGCCGTCCAGCTGCCGGCACAGGCCCGCCACGACGTCCGCGGGCAGCTCGACGCCGGGACGTGCGGACCGCGCCCGTTGCCCGAACAACTCGACCGCCGTGGCGAGGGGCAGTTCGGGCAGCCGGTAGACCGCCTCGGAGGACAACCCGAGTGGCGCACGGCTCGTGGTGAGGACCCGTACCTCGCGGGTCGCGGACACCAGGACACGGACCAGCTCGGCCACCGAGTCGAGCACGTGCTCACAGTTGTCCAGCACCAGCAGCGCCGGTGCCTGCCCGATCGCGTTGACGATGCCGGACACCACGTCGGCCGGCCGCCGGAAGTGGAGCGGATCCCCGGCTCCCACCACGGAGGCGACCTCGTGGGCCACGTGGCCGGTGACCCCGGCCAGCGGGACGAAGTAGACGTCGCAGGCCGAGTCCAGGCTCACCGCCTGCGCCAGCCGTGTCTTGCCCAGGCCGCCGGGGCCCAGAATCGTCACGACCCGGGACGTCGTCAGCATGCCCGTGACGGCCGCGAGGTCGTTCGCCCTGCCGAGCAGGGCGTTCGGCTCGTGTTCGACGCCCTTGCGGACCACCTCGCCGCGCAGCAGCCGGCGGTGCAGTGCCCGCAGCGCCGGTCCCGGGTCGGTGCCGAGTTCGTCGCGCAGCCGCCGCCGGTACCGCTCGTAGCTGGCCAGCGCCGTGGCCGCCCCCGCGGTGGCCGCCTCGCTGCGCAGCAGCTCCAGCAGGACCTCCTCGTCGTGGCCGTCCTCCGCCGCCAGCAGGCGTAACGCCTCCAGGGCTTCGGCGGGTCTCCCGGCCAGGGACAACGCGAGCGCCCGGGTCCTGGTCAGCGACCGGTGCGTCCCGGTCAACCGGGAGCGGAGCTCGGCCACCGGGCCGTACTCGTCGCCGTCGCCGCCGTCCCACAGCGCGAGGCCGTCGTCCGCGGCGGTCAGGGCGCCGTGGTGGTCGCCCCGGCGCAGGGCCTCCGCGCCCCGCGCGGCCAGTTCCCGGGCCACGCCGGTGTCGACCGCGCCCGGGTCCAGCGTCAGGCGATAGCCCGACGCGGTGTTCTCGATCAGGTCGGCGGCGAGCTGGGCACGTACCCGGGAGACCAGGACCCGTAGTGCCTTCGCCGGGTTCTCCGGCTGTTCGTCCGGCCAGAGTCCCTCGACCAGGCGGTCCGTGCCGCAGCCGCGGCGCAGGTCGTCGGCCAGCAGGGCGATCAGGTTCCGCAGCCGGGGCGCGGTCACCTCCCGCCCCCGGAAGGCCACCGTCGCCAGCAGCCTCAGCTCGATCGACACCCGTCGAGGATAGTCAACCTGCCTGCGCCGGTTTCCCGTCGCGAGCGGGCAGATCGACGTACACGCGGACGGTGATGTGGCCGTCACCGGTGTGCAGCCGGACGAGGTCGGCGATCTGGTTGATCATGAGCAGGCCGCGTCCGCGCCGGTGGTCTACGGGAACGGGGAGCCTGCCGGCCAGTGGGGACAGCGGGCCGGGACTGGCGTTGGTGGCCTGGAAGACCAGCGCCGACCCGGTCGTCCAGCACGCCAGGCGGCTGGCGTGCCCGTGGTCGATGCAGTTGGCCGCCAGCTCGTTGACCGCGAGCACGACGTCGTCCTGCCGTTGCGGATCGAGCCCCGCCCGGGCGCTGTGGTCGGCTGCCCAGCGCCGGATGGCCGCCAGGCCGGACGCGGTGATGCCGTCCGCGGGGTAGGCGGAGACCTGTTCCGGTTCGGGGAGTGGCTGGTTGTGCGTGTCGACCACGGCGTCGGGCGCGTAACCGGTGCTGGTCCAGTGCCGGTCGCCCTCGACGATCACGGGATGCGTCAGCTCGGCCTCGGTCAGCACCGCCGAGGTGAGCCGATGCGTGTCGTACGGGCACAGGATGGTCACCTCCCGGCCCCGGAACGCCGCGTTGATCAGGGCTTCGTGCTGGGCGCAGGCCGGGTACTCGTCGGCGCTGCGCCCGGCCCAGATCGGCTCGCCGATGATCCGCACCCGCCGTCGCGGGTGCTGGTCGGCGAAGGCCCGCAGGACACCGGGGATGATGCGGCCGGGATTGCGGCCGGCCTCGGTCATGTCCAGCCAGCGCACCTGGTCGGCCGGCGCCCCGGAGGCGGCGACCGCGTCCCGCAGCGCCACCAGGTTGTCCCTGGGTACGGAGACGGCGACCGGCTCGTCCCGCGCCAGGCCGCCGACCACGAACGGCACCGTGGCGGCCAGGTAGTCCGCCGGTGTGCGGTAGAACAGCGCCGGGTGGGTGAAGGCGTCCTCGGGTCCGGGCCCGTGCCAGGCCGGGGCGCCGGCCCACCCGGGGCCGGAACTGGGAGGTTCAGAGTCCACGGTGACGGATACCCCTTCGGCGGCTGTCTCAAACCTACGCCGTTCCGGGGCCGAACAGCGCCATCGCCTCGTCGAACCACCGGGCGGCCTTGGCCGGGGTGATGACCTGCTGGTCGACGAGTTCGCCGACCAGCCGCCGCGCCCGGTCGAAGCAGGCCTGGGCGGCCTCGCCGGCACCACGCCGCCGGTGCACCTCGCCGAGCAGCACCAGCCTGCTGGATTCCTCGAACGACTCGTCGTTGTCCCGGAACGCTTCCACCGCGCGGCGCAGCCAGCCTGCACTCTCGTCCAGCTTGCCCAGGCCGGCGGTCGCCAGCCCCAGGTTGGTCAGCCGTAACCCGTCGTGGTGGCGGTCCTGGAGCTTGTCCTGGATCGCGATCGACTCGTGCAGGTGTCCCAGCGCGCCGGCGTACCGGCCGAGTGCGATCTCGATGCCGGCGAGCGTGCTCAGGCAGGCGAGTTCGGCATAGCGGAGACCCAGTTCGCGGGCGATGGCGAGGGCGCCGAGGCAGTCGCGCAGAGCCTGGTCCTGCTCGCCGGTCCGCTGGTGGACCAGGGCGAGGTTGAGCAGGCTCTCACCTTCGAGCATCCGGTCGCCGACGGCTCTGCGCAGGTCCAGCGCGCCGCGATGGCTGTCCAGGGCACGCCGGTCGTCGAGCAGGTAGGTGTACAGGAAGCCCCGGCAGGTCAGGATCCACGCCTGCGCCCGCTGGTCTCCGAGGTGACGCGCCGCCGTGAGCGCGAGGTCGTGCACGGCGAGCCCGTCGTGCAGCAGGGTCTGGTTGAGCAGGTAGGACTGGAGTGCCCAGGGCAGCTGCCAGGCGTAGCGGTGCCGGGCTGTCGCCGCGGCGAGCCGGATCGCGGCGAGCAGGTTCGGGTATTCGGCCCGGCACCACTCGCGTGCCTGCGTCAGGTCTGCCAGTGCGGGCGGGCGGGCCGTCGTCGTGATGGTCGCCAGGTGGACTCGGCGGTGTGGTAGCAGCAGCGCACCCGCCTCGGCCGTGGCGGCGAGGAACCAGTCGAGCAGCCGGCCGGTTGCCGCGTCGCGTTCGGCGGCGGTGTCCTGTTGCCCGCACAGGTCCTTCGCGTAGGCACGCAGCAGGTCGTGGAACCGGAAGCGGCCGGGTTCGGGCTCCTCGACGAGATGAGCGGCCGTGAGCTGGCTCAGTCGACGCTGCGCGGTGGCGTCCTCGATGCCGGCGAGGGCGGCGGCGGCCCGTGCGGTGAAGTCCACCCCGGGATGCAGGCCGAGCAGCCGGAACAGCCGCGCGGTGTCCTGGTCGAGCGCGCGGTAGGAATGGGCGAACACCGAGCGCAGGTCGGCGGCCGGGTCGTCGTCGACGGCGAACGCCGTCAGGTCGTCCGGTCCGTCCAGCGCACCGAGGAAGTCCCGCAGTGACAGCCCGGGATGCAGGCCGGCGTTCTCACTCAGGATCCGGATCGCCAGTGGCAGTCCCGCGCACCGGGCGACGAACCGCCTGCCGGCTTCCGGGTCGTGCGTCACCCTCTCCTCGCCGAGGATCCGGGACAGCAGGCGCACCCCGTCGCCGGGTGGCATCGGCTCGACCGTGACCATGGCGAGGCCCGGTCCGGCCTGCCGGTCCCTGGTGGTGACCAGCGTCGTGCAGCCGGGCCCCGGCAGCAGCGGGGCGAGCAGCTCGCGGTCGCGCACGTTGTCCAGGATCACCAGCAACCGCCGGTAGGCGGTCCGGGCACGCCACAGCGCGACCCGCTCGTCGACGGCGGCCGGGACCGTGTCGCCGGGGACACCGATCGAGTGCAGCAGAACGAGCAGGGCCGACGTCGCGTCCAGTGCCGCGTCCGGCTCGTAGCCACGCAGGTTGAGAAAGATCTGCCCGCCCGGGTACTTCTCCGCGGACCGGTGCGCGAAGGTCACGGCGAGGGCGGTCTTCCCGACACCGGCGGTCCCTTCGACGACCACGGTCGCGGGTCCGGCCGCCAGCTCGGCGAGCCGTCGCAGTTCGGCGGACCGCCCGACGAAATGAGGGATCGCGGACGGCAGTTGCCGTGGCACCTCGGCCGCCGTGCCCTGCTCGTCGAGCAGGGCACGCAACCCCGGCGACGGGACGCCGAGCCGGTCGTACTCGGCCAGTGCCTCGGCCCGCCTGCCCGACCGGAGCAGCACCGTGATCAGCAGCTCGTGCAGCCGCCGGCCGGACGGGTGCTCGCGGACCAGCCTGGTCAGCTCGGGGGCGACGCCGTCGAGCAGGCCCAGCTGGAGCCGCAGGTTCGCCCACCGCCGCGCGGCCGCGATTCGCTCGGCGTTCAGCGGTTCGGCCTCGTCGTGCCGGAAGGTGTCCGAGTCGACGTCGACGAACGCGCTGCTCTGCCACAGTGCCAGGGCGTCGTCCAGGCACGTGCCCGCGTCGGCGGTCCGGCCGGCGGCCTCGTGCCGCTCGGACTCGGTGACCAGGCGGCGGAAGCCGGCCAGGTCGAGGCTGTCCGCGTCGGCGGCGAGGACATAGCCGCCAGGGGTGGTACGCAGCAGGTCGCCGACGACCTCCCGGAGCCGGTGCACCAGGGCGTGCACGGCCTGCCGCGGCTTACGCGGTGGCGGGCCGCCGGACCACAGCCAGCGCACCAGTACCGGGACCGGCACCATGTCGCCCGCGCGAGAGGACAAGCCCGCGAGAAGGGTCCGTGCCAGGCCACGCAGGGGCACCACTGTGCCGTCGACCAGGACGCGAACCGGGCCCAGAACTTCGATTCGCACGGTCATGGGAGCCAGTATCGTGCAGGCGGTGAGGGTGGAGTTCTTCGTGCTGGGACCGCTGCGCGTCGAGGTCGGCGGGGAAGCGGTCCCGGTGCCGGGCGGAAAGGTCGCGGCCCTGCTGGCCGCGTTGCTGGCGCGCCCCGGCGAACTGGTACCGATCAGGCAGCTGGCGCACTGGATGTGGGACGAGGACGGCCCTCGCGACCCGCGCTCGGCGATCCAGACCAACGTCCGGCGGCTGCGCGATCTCGTCGGCACCGCGACCGTCCGCACCGGGCAAGGAGGTTACACGCTGGCGGTCACCGCGGAGTCGCTGGACGTCCTGCGGTTCCGCGAACTCGTCGAAGCGGCACACCGCGCGGACGCCGCCGGGCGGCTGGACGAGGCGGCCGGTCTGCTGGAGACGGCCCTGGGACTCTGGCGCGGACCTGCCTACGCCGACGTCGAATCGCCGGTCCTGCGTCAGGAGGAAGCACCGCATCTGGACGAGGAACGCTTGCGTGCCGGCCAGTTCTGGGCCGACGTGCGGTGCAGGCTAGGTCAGTACGACCTCGTCACCACCACGCTGAGCAGGCTGGTCAGCGAGCATCCCGTGCGGGAGAGCCTGAGCGAAATGCTGATCCGGGCCCTCTACCGTGCCGGTCGCAGGCCCGACGCGCTGGCCGAGTACCGCAGGCTCGCCCATGCCCTGGCCGAGGCCCAGGGACTGGATCCCAGCCCGGGCGTGCAGCGGCTGCACGAGGCGATTCTCGCCGACGCGCCGGAGGCAGAAGTGCCCGCCGCCACGGTGCCTGCGCAGCTGCCGGCCGCTCCGGGCCGGTTCACCGGCAGGACGGCCGAACTCGCCCAGCTGGACGAACAGCTGGCGGGCCTGGGCGAGGCAGGCGTGACCGTCGTCGTGCTCGCGGGTACGCCCGGTGCGGGCAAGACGGCACTGGCTGTGCACTGGGCGCATCAGCATGTACACCGGTTCCCGGACGGTCAGCTGTACGTCAACCTGCGTGGCTGGGGGCCGTCGGACCCGCTGCGCCCGATCGAGGCGCTCGCGGGTTTTCTCGGTGCGCTCGGTGTGCGGCCGGACGCCGTTCCCACCGACCAGGATCAGGCCGCGGCGCTGTACCGTTCACTGCTCACCGGCCGGCGGGTGCTGGTGGTGCTGGACAACGCCGCCGATCCCGAACAGGTCCGGCCGTTGCTGCCCGGTCATCCGCAGGCGCTGGTGCTGGTCACCAGCCGATCACGCCTGCGCGGCCTGGTCGTCACCCATGCGGCGCACCGGATCGACGTCGGCATGCTCCCCGCGGGCGACGCCGTCGATCTGCTGGCCATGGGGCTGGGCGAGCGCGGCGGGCACACCGCGCACCTCGCTCCGCTGGCCGCCCGGTGCGCCGGGTTGCCGCTCGCGTTGCGCATCGCGGCGGCCGATCTGGCCGGCGAACCGGGCCTGCGCCTGGACGACTACCTCGCCCGGCTCAGCCGCCACAGGGCGTTGTCCACACTGACCTCCGGCGACGACCCGGCCACGGCGGTGCGCACTCTGTTCGAACACTCCTACGCACGGCTTCCGCCTGCGGCGCAACGACTGTTCCGCCTGCTCGGACTGGTCCCCGGTGCCGACCTGACCGCGGCCGCCGCCGCCGCGCTGACCGGTTCGTCCCCGGGCCGTGTGCTGGAGCTGTTGCGCACCCTGGTCCAGGCACACCTCCTCACCGAACACGTTCCCGGCCGTTTCTGCTTTCACGACCTCCTGCGTGCCTATGCCGACGAGTGCGCCTACGCCGACGAGACACCGGCCGCGCGGGACCAGGCCCTCCGTGGCCTGCTCGACTGGTACCTGGAGTCCGCCGACAACGCCGTGTCCAGAATGGACCCTGCTGCCGTCCGGGCGCCCACCGTGGTGGGGGATCCGGTCCGTCCCGCCGAATTCGACAGCCACACCGAAGCCAGAAGCTGGCTGGACGCGGAACGGGACAACCTCGTCGCCATAGTCCTTAGCGGACAGAACGGCGGGTTCAACGACCACGCCTGGCGGATCGGGTTCACCCTGCGGGCCTATCTGCAGCGCGAGCCGCAGGTCGTGGTCTGGCTGGAGTCGGCGCAGGCGGTGCTCGCCGCGGCCTCGGTGATCGGCGACCCCCTGCCGCTCGGCGCGGCGATGACCAATCTGGCCCACCTGCATCTGTGTACCGGTGAGCTCGACCAGTCGGCCGCCTTCGCCGAGCGGGCGCTGCCCCTGCTCAGGCAGTCCGGCTGGTCGCTGGGGGAGCTGGTGGTGCTGGTCGTCGTCGGGCTGGCCAGCCAGCACGCCGGGAAGCTGCGCGCCGCCGCCGGATACCACCGGGAGGCGCTCGAACTCGCGGCCGGATCCGGGCGGGCACTGCTGGAAGCGGGCTGCCTGCACAACCTCGCCACGGTGTCCGAACTGCTCGGCGACCTGGCCGGCTCGGTCGGCTACGCGCGGCGCGCGCTGGTCATCGCCACCGAACACGGCGACGATGCCGGCAGGGCCCTGTCGCTGTTCAGCATCGGAACGGCCGAACACCAGCGGGGCCACTTCGCCGAGGCTGGCGAGAACCTGACCGAGGCGGCCCGCCTGTCCGCCGAGCTGTCCTACAGCATCGGCCGCATGATGTCGACGATCGCCCTGTCGCGGCTGTACCGGGATCGCGGCCGGTACGCGCGGGCACGTGAGTACGCCGACACCGGCGTCGCGCTGGCCGTGCACAGCGGCGACCGGCCACGGGAGGTTCGCGCACTCAACGCGCGTGCCTCGATCGACCTGCGCTGTGGTGACCTGGCCGCGGCGCGGGAGCGTTTCCGGCAGGCGCTGCGGGTGGCGGACCGGAGTGGAATCGCCCAGGCCAGGGTGGAAACGTTGATCGGCCTCGCCGCGGTCGACCGCTGTCTGGGCGATCCGGACGTGGCACGGTCCAGCGTGGCCGAGGCGTTGCGGGCCGCCGGGGAGATCGGCTGCCGCGGGTTCGAGGTGCGTGCGCTGATCGAGCTCGCCGAGATCGGCTTCGCCACGGGGGAAGCCGCGGCACGCGAGCATGCGGAGCAGGCCCTCTCGCTCAGCGAGGAGACCGGGCAGCGGGTGGTGCGGGTGGACGCGCTGGACCTGCTCTCCAGGATCGCGCGGCAGCGGGCCGACTCCGCCGCGGCGGCGGCCTACCGCCGCGAGGCGGAGCGTCTCGCCGCGGACATCGGGCTGCCCGCGGCCGGCGTGTCAGTCGTATGACCCGGCGACCGACTTGTGATGAAAGCCGGGCCCGTCCACGCCGTCCGCCATGCTCGGCCGCCGGACGGCGAAGTTGTTGTACCCCTGGTGGCCGTCGATCTCGGTGATGATCGTGGTTGCCGCGGCGGTGATCGACTCACCGGCGTCGAAGAACTCCCGGCGCAGTTCGGCGGCCTGCCTCGGTATGTACTCGACGACAGCCTTGGGTGCCGGGCTTGCCTGGCCGGCCACGACTTCCGGTTCGATCAACTCGCCGATGGCGGACGGAAGGGCCGCCACAGCCTGAAGCACGCCCGCGCCCAGGTTCGTGGGGCTCGCCAGGACCGGCCCGACAACAGAGGTGATCGCGCCGAGGCGCTTCAGTTGTTTCGCCGCGGGTGTGGCGCCGGCCGTGGCGACAGTCTGCGCGAGCAGCGCCTTCAACGTCGCGGCTTCCACGTCTAGCCAGGCCAGCACCTGGCTCTGGATCCGGTCGATGGCCACGTTGGTGGCGCCCAGGAGCTTGGCGAGTTCGTGGACCACCTTGCCGTGGTGCAGCCGGACCCCGTGGAGCGGCTGGTAGAAGTTGCCGAAGAACTCGTCCGCCGCGTCGCCGTCCCAGACGTCGTGGTGGGTTTTCAGGTCCGCGAAGTCCTCCGGTGGATAGCGGGAGATCTCCCACGCCTCGGTGAGCAGGCGATGGGCGTCCCGGACATGGGCGGAGTCGAGCAGCATGACCGGCTCCAGTGTGTCCCTGACTTCCTGGACCACCGCGGCCGCCCTGCCCTCGGCGGCGGCGCTGACGGTGGTCAGTGCCTGTTCGAACTCCGCATACGCGTTGGTTCCGTCATTGCGAATGCTCAGGAATGCCGGAGCCTTGACCACGTACTTGCAGCCACTGCGGCTCGGCGGCGCGTAGGCCTTCTTCGGGAAATCAAGCAGGAACTGCGGACTCTTGTTCAGATCGTCGGCTCCGTCCATCACCAGGACATCGTGGAGGAGATCGGAAAGCCAGCTCAGCGAATCGAGGAATGCCTCGTGGTTGTTGGTGGCGAACATGTCCGTCCTTACTGGGCGGCCGGCGGGACGTGCCATTGGCGGCCCGGGGCGGGACCGCGGCCCAGCAGCACCCGGTGGTCGGCCATCAGCTTCGTGAACTCACTCTGCGCATCCTGTCCTGCAGCTCCTGCCCCCTCTGGAACCCCACGGACCGTCAACCGCGGCGACGGTAACGAAAGACCTCTGACAGATCGCTTTCGTCCGCCTGACGGTCAGGCGCCGGCCAGTGCGGTGTTCGCCAGCGGAACGAGAAGCCGGCGCGCCGTGTCGATGTCCGCCTCGTTGCTCATGTCGAGGCGGTCGGTACCCAGCTTGATGCTGACCACGGCCGTGGCGTCGTGGGCGAGTAGCTCCACCGTCAGCTCACCGACGCGGCCACTGTGCTTCCACAGTGCGGCCAGGCCGACGGTGACGTCCGGCGCCTGGTAGTACCCCTTGCCGGATGCCGTGCGCCGGAAGGTCTCGGCCGGGTCGCCGGTGGCGTCGCGGGAGACGTAGAAGTGGTTCACGTTGGGATCGCCGACCCACTCGCAACTGACCACGGACCCGTACTGGCTGCTGGCTTCCGGATACGGGTAGGCCACCGACACGGTACGCAGCGCGTCCGGGGTGAACTTGCGGCACCATTTCGGTAGCTGGTCGTAGGAGGCGGCGGGAAGCTCGCCCGGTGACCCGAGCTGGACGGCGGTGATCACTCCGGCGGTCAGCACCACCACCGTGACCAGGGCCGCGAGCAGCCACTTTCTGGCGCGGGACCGGCGTTTCGGGATCGGGGTTCCGGTCACCAGCGCGCGAGCCTGCGCCCGGTGCCGGTCGGCGGCGGCCACGACGGGCGGTGGCAGCCAGCCGTGTGCGGTGGCCGCCCCGGCCACCGCGTCCAGGATCTGCCGCGGTGCCGGCCTGCGGGACGGGGTCTTGTCCAGGCAGGCGGCGAGAAGTGCACGCAACGGCAGGGGAACGGCGTCGAGCCGGGGCGTGGCGTGCACGACGTTGTACAGGATCTGCGGTGTGGAGTTCCCGTCGAACGGACTGCGCCCGCCCGCGGCCATGACCAGCATCGCGCCCAGCGAGAACACGTCGCTGGCCGGGGTGAGATCGGCGCCGAGTGCCTGCTCGGGCGACATGAAACCCGGTGAGCCGATGATCGAGCCCGTCGACGTCAGTTCGTGGTTGCCCTCGATCGCGCGGGCGATGCCGAAGTCGATGACCCGCGGGCCGTCGTCGGTGAGCAACACGTTGGACGGCTTGAGGTCGCGGTGGATGAGTCCGGCCCGGTGGATGTCGATCAGTGCGGAGGCCAGCCCGGCGGTGAGGACGCGCAGGGTGTGCACCGGCAGCGGACCCACCAGGTCGACCGCCTGCCGCAGCGACGGCCCCGGTACGTACACCGAGGCCAGCCAGGGCGCGGCGGCTTCGGTGTCGGCGTCCAGCACGGCCGCGGTGTACGCACCGGACACCGCGCGGGACACCTCGACCTCCCGGCGGAACCGGGAACGGAAACCCTCGTCCCGCGCGAGATGCGGGTGGACCAGCTTGACCGCGGCCAGCCTCCCGTCGGGAGCGACACCGAGCCACACCCGGCCCATGCCCCCCTCACCCAGTGAGCCGACCAGCCGGTAACGGCCGACGGCGACGGGATCGCCCGCTGTGAGCCCTTCCACGATCCTCCCTCGACGCCGGACCGGGGCGACACTAGCCACGGTCCGGCGGCCGTCGCAATGTGGCGACGATCCTGCCCCGCGGTGCGTGGAATGAAAGCGATCTGTCAGCGCGGCGCCGCTACGGTGGCCCGCGCAGGAGGGGCGCGAGCGGGGGAGTGCAGATGGGAAACCGGGCATGCCGCGGTATCCGTACGGGTACCCGGGCTACCAGCGGCGCCGGTGCTGTCTTGTTCGTACTGTTCCGCTACCTCGTGCTGATCGGGACGCTGCTCCCGGCGGAATCCTGCTGTTCGCCCGCAGGCCCGCCGGGCGCGCGACCGTGATCGTCGGCAGTCTGTGACGACGCCGGGTATCACGTGCGCTGTCAGACCCACTGCGGCCTGGCTGAGCCGCTGAGTCCTGGAGGGACCGTGTACACCAGAATTCTGACCGCCGTCGTCGCGCTGGCAGCGGCGATGGCGACCCCGGCGGAGGCCACCGCGCCGGTGCTGCCCCGGATCGCCATCGACGACGGTGGCCTCACCGACACCGCCACCGGGCGGCCGTTCGTCCCGCGGGGAGCGAACTACGTGCGGCTGGCGGAGTTCGCGCCACCCGGCGCCGCGAAGTACGTGTACTCGTCGACGTTCGAACCAGGACGGTACGACCAGGCCGCGGTACGGGCGGCGCTGGCGCAGATGAAACACGACGGCTACAACACCGTGCGGGTGTTCATCGACCACGGCGGCGGCTGGCCGGTCTCCCACGGCATCTCCACGGGCGGGGACAGTGTCGAGCCGATCAAGGCCGAGTACCTGGCCAACGTGACCGATTTCGTCCGGCTGGCCGCCGACCACGGCGTCTACACCCTTCCCTCACTGGACGGCGTGCCACCCAACAGGTACTACTCCGACATCATCAGGCAGTACCCCGTGCACAACGTCGCCGGGCACAACCTGCATTTCCTGCACACCGGTTTCCTGCGGGCCAAACAGGAGTACCTCACCCAGTTCTCGGCGCGCCTGCTGGAGCGGCTGGGACCGCGCTACGGCACCGCGGTTCTCGCCTACCAGGCCGACAACGAGCAGCACTTCCGGGTACGCGAGGCGCCCTACCACGAGTACCGCGGCACCGTGACCGGGCTCGACGGGGTCGTCTACGACATGGCGAACCCGGCCGAGCGCCAGCGGTCCGCCGACGCCAGCCTGGCCGTCTACGTCAACGGGCTCAAGGACGCGCTCACCTCGGTCGACCCGGCCGCCGAGCTGGCCATCGGCTTCTTCACCAACCGCGCGGTCAACCGGACCGGATTCGATGGGCTGTCCCACCGGCACGACTGGGCACCCGGCCGGCCCTCGGCGCTCGGCGGCACGGCCGTCGACCTGCTCGACATCCACCTCTACCCGAAGGTACGCGGCTACACGGTGGCCGAGGACCTGGCGACCATGGAACACCGGGCACTGCGCAAACCGGTCATCGCCGGGGAGTTCGGCGCACATCACCGGGAGTGGGACCAGGACCTGATCAAGGCGGCGTGGGGCATGCGCGACGCGCAGGTCGCCTCCTGCGCCGAGGGGGTCCGGGGATGGCTGTTCTGGACCTGGGACACCCGTGAACCACTCGCCAACCAGGACGAGTTCTTCAACCTCAGCGACGGCGGCGGCGCCATCAACGGTGTCTGGGCCCCGATCAAACGCCCGGATGCCTGTGTCCGGTGACCGGTTCCACCTTCGGGTAATACCCGGCTGGGTCGCCTTCGTGATGGGCTGACAGCCGTGTCGGTCACCACGGAGACGAAGAAGGCGCTGCCGCTGCGGGTGCTGGTGGTGACCATGTACGACGGGCCGGATCCGGCCAGGAGACTGGAGTCCCGGTTGTGGCTCGCCGGGGGCCGGTTCGACCGCGAGGTCGCCGTGTCCGGGTTGCCCGCCGAATCGCCCGTCGTCCGCTACGACGAACGGGGCGTGGGGCTCGTGGTGACCGGTGCCGGGGAGGCGAACGCGGCGGCCTCGCTGACCGCGCTGGTCCACAGTGGTCACTTCGATCTGCGCGGCACCTACATCCTGGTGGCCGGTATCAGCGGGATCGACCCCGCACAGGGCACACTCGGCACCGCCGTGTGGACCGACTTCGCCGTCCACGGCGGTGCGGCCCACCACATCGACGCCAGGGAACTACCTGACGGCTGGGACTCCGGCTACGTCGCGCTCGGCGCGGACCGTCCGGGCGCACCACCGGCCTGGGGCCTGGGCCACGAGGTGTTCGAGCTGGACCCCCGGTTCCTGCGTGCGGCGTACCGGCTCACCGCGGACGTGGACCTGGCCGACAGCGAACAGGCCGCCGCGCTGCGCGCCCGCTATCCCGAGGCCCCGGCGAACGCCGCGCCGATGGTGCGGATCGGTTCGACCATGTCGGAGAACACCTTCTGGTCCGGGCCGCTGCTGAGCCAGCGGGCCCGGCGCTGGGTCAGCGTCTTCACCGGGGGACGCGGCCAGTACTGCACGACGCAGATGGAGGACAACGCCACGCTGCTGGTCCTGTGGCGGGCCGCGGCGGCCGGACTGGTCGACGCCGCCCGGGTCGCGATCCTGCGCGTGGGGTCGAACTTCGACCAGGCACCACCGGGCGGGCGCCCGCAGGACGCGTTCGGTGCGAACGACTGCTGGGACCTCGCGGCCGAGAACGCCTACCGGGTCGGGTCCGTGGTGGTTCAGGACATCGTGGAGCGCTGGACGGTCTGGGAGCACGGCGTCCCCGCATCCGGCGAAAGTCGGCGGCCACCCCCTACTTAAGTGACAGCCGGTTTCGCACATCGACCGATGTCCGGGCCCCGGTCCGCGTCGCATCCTCGGTGCGGAAACGTTGCCGGGTGTAGGGGGTCACGATGTTGCCAGCGGAGGATTTTCGGTCACTGTTCCAGGTTCTGGAGGTCGCGGCCGCGTGCGCGCACCGGGAGTGCTTCTTCGACGAGGTGCGGCAGGCCGTGGCGTGTCATCTGGGCTGGCGGAACAGCCTGATCGTGGATGTCCACGGCAACCTGCCGGTCAGTGCCGTCGACAGGCATCCGGCCGGTGACGGCGCCGCGAACCTGATGCAGGGGGTCGTCGACGGCGGCACCGGCGGCAGGGCACTGCTGGTCGTCTACCACGGTGAGACGGCCGGGGTGAGCCGGCGCGACCAGTTGCTGCTGTCGCTGCTGTGCCGTCACCTGGGTCCGTGGCTGGCCAACCACCGGGCGCCGCCCGCGCCGGACAGGTCGATGTTGTCGCCACGGGAACGGCAGGTGGCCGACCTCGTCGCGGCGGGGCTGACCAACCGGGAGATCGCGGACCAACTCTACGTCAGCGTCGACACGGTCAAGAAGCACCTCACCGGCGCGATGGCCAAGCTCGGCGTGCGCAACCGCACCCAGCTCGCGCTGCGGAGCAGATGAACGGCGCCCGGCGCGGTGTCGTATGCCCGGTTTCTGACAAACCTCACGAGGAGGTGATGGACAACGTCGCTACCAGCGTCAACGGGCGCTGATCAGCATGGGGGCATGACGAAACAACCGAACTCGCCCACGAGCGTGACCGATCCCGACGCCCGCGAGAAGCTGCACATCGCTCGTTCACTGCTTGGCGGATACGCGGCCGTGAGCGTGCTGACCCTGCTGGCGATCGTGGTGTTCAGCGGCAACGCCGCCATGGTCACCGAGGCGGTGTGGATCCGCGGCTCGATCCTGGCCGTCGCCTCGCTGGTCACCTTCGCCATCGGTGTGTCCATGGCAAGGGGCTCGCGGCGTGACTACCGCAGGGTGCGGCTCATCGCGGGCGCCCAGGTGGTGGCGATCGTCGTGATCGAGTCCGTTCCCGGCGCCTTCCCGGTCTGGTTCAAGATCGAGAACGGGGTGTGCGGCGCACTGCTGGTCATCGTCGTCCTGCTGACCTTCGCGCGGAGCGTGCGCACCACGTTCGCGGCACGGTGATCACGGCGTCCGCGCAGGTCCGCCCGGGCGGCGGTACGGTCGGCGGCGTGGCAGGAAGGGCGGAGTCCGGGCAACCGGGCGGCTTGGACGAACGGCGCCGGCTGCTGCTGTCGCTGGGCATGCTCTGCTACCCGTTCCTGGCGGGCGCCGGGGTCGCCCAGTACTCACGCGGCGCCGGGCTCGTCGCCGGCTACCTGCTGCTGGCGGGGATCGCCGCGTGCTACCTCGCCGTCGTGGTCGCCTCGATGCGGTCGGCGTGGCAGGCCTACTGGGGGCTGCTGGCGGTGATGACGGCACTGGCCGTGCCGGTGGCGCTGCTGGCCCGCGAGACCGCGCTGATCCTCCTCGCGGTGATCGTGCCGGCGGCGGCGGTACGCGCCGGTCGCCGGACGGGGCCAGCTCTCGTCGTGCTGGGGGCCACGGCGTGCGTCGTGGTGCCGATGCTGGTGCCCGGCTGGGACACCGGTCCCGGCTGGTACCACGCGGTCGCCGTCGTGTTCACCGCGCTGCTGGTCCATGCCTTCAGCGGCACCGCCACGGCCAACCGGCAGCTGCGCGAGGCCAGAGCGGAGGTGGCCAGGCTGGCTTCGGAGGCCGAACGCAACCGGATCGCCCGTGACCTGCACGACCTGCTCGGCCACTCGCTCACCGCCATCACCGTGAAGAGCGGCCTGGCCAGGCGGCTCGCCGCCGGCGCGCCCGCCGCCGCGCTGGCGGAGATCGAGTCGGTGGAACGGTTGTCCCGCCAGACGCTGGCCGACGTGCGGGCCGCGGTGTCCGGATACCGGGAGGTGACGCTGGCAGGCGAGCTCGCCCGCGGCCGGGAACTGCTGAGGGCGGCGGGTGTCGCCGCCGACCTGCCGACCGCGTCCGACGGGGTACCGCCCGAGCGGCAGGAACTGTTCGGCTGGATCGTGCGGGAAGGGGTGACGAACGTGGTGCGGCACGCACGGGCCGGCCGGTGCACGGTCGAGCTGACCGTGTCGTCCGTGGAGATCCGGGACGACGGGGCCGGCGGCCCGGCCGGCACCGGGTCCGGGTTGGACGGACTGCGTACCCGCGTGGCAGCGGCGGGCGGTGTGCTGACCGCCGGCCCGGTGCCACCACGCGGGTGGTCGCTGCGCGTGGAGTTCCCGGCATGACGATCCGGCTGCTGCTCGCCGACGACCAGGAGCTGGTCCGGCAGGCTTTGCGTGTCCTGCTCGACCTGGAGCCGGACTTCGAGGTGGTGGCCTCGGTCGGCCGGGGCGACGAGGTGGCGGCCGCGGCACTGGACCACCGTCCGGACGTGGCGCTGCTGGACATCGACATGCCTGGCCTGGACGGGCTGGCCGCGGCGGCCGTGCTCACCGCGCAGGTGCCCGCCTGCCGGGTGGTCATCCTGACCACCTTCGGCCGGACCGGCTACCTGCGCCGGGCGATGGAGGCCGGCGCGGTCGGGTTCGTCGTCAAGGACGCCCCTGCCGACACCCTCGCCGACGCCATCCGGCGGGTGGCGGCCGGGGAACGGGTGGTGGACCCGGCCCTTGCCGCGGCCACCCTGGCGGCGGGCGAGTCGCCGCTCACCGCCCGCGAACGTGACGTGCTCATCGCGGCCCGCTCCGGCGCCACCGTCGCCGAGATCGCCGCCCGGCTGTACCTCGCCGAGGGCACCGTGCGCAACTACCTGTCCGGGGCCACCACCAAGACCGGCACCCGCAACCGGATGGAGGCGCTGCGGGTGGCCGACGAACGCGGCTGGCTGTGACGGCGCGGGCCGGGCCCGCGCTCAGCCGGGCAGTGCCTCGTCGGCGGCGACGACCTCCGCGAAGAACTGCCGGTGCACCTTGTACGGCCGGTCGAGTTCGATCCGGTGGTACAGGCCGGACGGCGTGCCGAAGCGGATGTCGCGGGGGAAGCGCCGCGCGCCGTCGCGGGTCACCACCAGGATCGCCCGGTCGGTGACCACGATCGTCGCCGCGGGCACGGTGAAGATTCCGGAGCCGGTGACCGCGATGAACCCCGTCTGGATCCGCTCACCGGGCTCCAGGTGGGGTGCGGCTCGCTTGGCGACCAGTTCGGCTCGTCGTTGCTGATAACCCATGATTTTCCTCCGGGACGGGGCCTGTCCCCAACGTAGGCGGGTTCGCGAGGCCCGGACGCCCGATGGCAGCTTCCGGCACGGGCTAGTGCAGCTGATCGCGGCGGCGGGCCAGGTACGCGGTCTCGGCGGTGTTGCCTGCCAGTTCGATCGCCCTGTCGTAGGCGGCCCGGGACTGCTCGCTGCGGCCCAGCCTGCGCAGCAGGTCGGCGCGGGTCGCGTGGTAGGCGTGGTAGCCGGCCAGCGTGCCGTCGAGGCGGTCGACGGCCGCCAGCGCCACCTCGGCGCCGTCGAGTTCGGCGACCGCGATGGCCCGGTTGAGGGCGACGATCGGCGACGGGTCGAGCCGGACGAGCTGGTCGTAGAGGGCGAGGACCTGCGACCAGTCGGTGTCCCGCACGTCGCGGGCCGAGGTGTGCACGGCGTTGATCGCGGCGAGGATCTGGTACCGGCCGGGCGCCACGCCGGCCGCGAGACGTTCGCGGACCAGCTGATGTCCCTCGGCGATCAGCGCCGTGTCCCAGGCTCCCCGGTCCTGCTCGCCGAGCGGGACCAGCTCGCCGCTCGCGGAGACCCGCGCGGCGCGGCGGGCCTCGCTGAGCAGCATCAGCGCCAGCAGCCCGGCCACCTCACCGTCGCCGGGCAGGAGGGTCCGGACCAGGCGGGTGAGCCGGATCGCCTCGGCGGTCAGGTCGTGCCGCACCGGATCGGTGCCGGGACCGGTCGCCAGGTAGCCCTCGTTGAAGACGAGGTAGAGGACGGCGAGCACACCCGAGACACGTGCCGGGAGGTCCTCCGCCGAGGGCACCCGGTAGGGGATACGCGCCGCCTTGATCTTGGCCTTGGCGCGGGTGATCCGCTGTGCCATGGCGGTTTCCTGCACCAGGAAGGCGCGGGCGATCTCGGGCACGGTCAGGCCGCCGACCATGCGCAGCGTCAGCGCCACGCGGGTCTGCGCCGCGAGCGCCGGATGACAGCAGGTGAAGACCAGCCGCAGCCGTGCGTCGTCGATGGCGCCGAGGTCCGGCGGCTCCGCGCGCTCGTCGTGCAGCATCCGCGCCTCCTTCTGCTTGTCCTCGCGCTTGTTCTCCCGCCGGATCCGGTCGATCGCCTTGCGGTGGGCGGTGGTGGTCAGCCAGGCACCGGGGTTGGGCGGGACTCCGCCGGCCGGCCACCGCTCGACGGCGGTGGCGAAGGCCTCGGCCGCCGCCTCCTCGGCGATGTCGAGATCACCGAAACGCTTGGTCAGCGTGGCGACCACCCGCGCCCACTCCTCGTGGTGAACGCGGGTGATCGCCTCGCGGACGTCGGCCGGGCTCACCGGAACGGCCGAACCTCGACCCTGCGGTTGCAGGCCTTCGACCCCTCGGCCGCCAGCTTCAGTGCGACGTCGAGGTCGGGGGCCTCGAGAACCCAGAAGCCGGCGAGGTACTCCTTGGACTCGATGAACGGCCCGTCGGTGAACACCGCCTCGTCACCCCGGTTGTCGATGACCGTGGCCGTGTCGGGCGAGGCGAGACCGCCGGCGAAGACCCAGTTGCCGTCCGCGATGAGCCGCTCGTTGAACACGTCGATGGCGGCCATCTCCGCCGCGGTGGCGGTGGTGGGCTGGTCGTGAAGCACGGAAACCAGGTACTGCATGCTCGTCTCCTGACGTTCTCGGTTCGGGTGTCCGTACCCCTACTACGAACGGGCGCGTCCCGATCCGACATCCTCCCAGGAAAGCCGAGTGGTATTTATATACCGGCGCCTGCTACCGTACTGGTATAACTATACCGGTACGGAGGACGCGAGGTACTCGTGATCGAACTGAAGACGCCCGCGGAAATCGACCGCATGCACGTGGCCGGCCGCTTCGTGGCCGAGGTGCTCGCCGAGGTAGGCGCGCTCGCCGACGTGGGCGTCAACCTGCTGGACCTGGAACACCACGTGCGCGGCATGATCAACCGACGGGGTGCGCAGTCGTGCTACTGGGACTACGCGCCGTCGTTCGGCAAGGGCCCGTTCCGCAACGTCATCTGCCTGTCGGTCAACGACGCCGTCCTGCACGGCCTGCCGCACGACTACACGCTGCGCGACGGCGACGTGCTCACCGCGGACCTCGCGGTCAGCATCGACGGCTGGTCGGCCGACGCGGCACGCACGGTCGTCGTCGGGACCGCCGCCGAGGAGGATCTCCGGATCATCCGCGCCACCGAGGAAGCACTGGAGGCCGCGATCGAGGCGGCGCGCCCGGGCAACCGCCTCGGCGACATCTCGGCGGCGATCTGGGCGGTGGCCCGCGACTACGGCTACCCGGTCAACACCGAGTTCGGCGGTCACGGCATCGGCCGCACCATGCACGAGGACCTGCACGTGCCCAACAAGGGCCGCCCCGGCCGCGGCCTGACGCTGCGGCCCGGGCTGACCCTCGCGCTCGAACCGTGGTTCGCCCGCACGACCGACCGGATCGTCTTCGACCCGGACGGCTGGACCATCCGGTCGGCCGACGGTTCACGAACTGCCCACTCGGAGCACACCGTCGCCGTCACCGAGGACGGCCCGCTCGTGCTCACCCGCGCCGCCTAGCGAACCCCGACCAGCGCGGGCGCGTCGCGGACGTGTGCGGCGAGCGCGGCGGCGACGAACTCGGCGTCGCGGTGTGCCCCGCGCAGGGTGTTGGAGGAGAAGGCACGCTGGAACTCCAGGCCTACGTAGGCCAGACCGGGATGGGTGGCGGACAGCCCACCGCTGTGCAGTGGCAGCCCGTCGGCCAGCGCGCCGAGGGGTTCGAGGTAGGCCAGATCGGGCCGGTAGCCGGTGGCGAACAGGACGGTGTCGACCGGTTCACGCCGCCCACCGGGCCAGACGACGTGCTCGCCGTCGAAGGCGGTGAACATCTCGCGGCGGGGGAGCCTGCCGTCCTCGACGGCGGCGCGGTAGTCGCCGGTGTCCAGCACCGCGGGCCCGCCGAGGTAGTGGATCAGCCACTGTGGCGGAAGGTGGTCGAAGCCGCTCTCGTCCGCCCACCGGTGGAGGTCCTTGCCGTCCCGGCGCTGGGCGACGAAGGTGACCGGCGCACGGGTGGCGAGCGTGACGTCGGCGACCTCGGCGAGTTCGTAGCCGACCTGCACGCCGGAGTTGCCGCCGCCGACCACGACGACGCGTTCGCCGTGGTGCGGCTTGGGATCGCGGTAGCCCGCCACGTGCAGCAGCCGCCCGGGGAACCCGGCCTGGCCGGGCAGGACCGGCAGGTGCGGGTTGCCGAACGACCCGGTCGCGGCCACCACCCCGGCCGCGGGAATCAGCTCGCCGGCCGCCGTGCGGACGGTGAAACCGCCACGCGGGCCCGGCTCGACCGCCGTCACGGTGGTGCCGGTGCGGATGTCGGCGTCGACCGTGCCGGCGTAGCGGCGCAGGTAGGCAACCACCTCGTCCCGTCGCGGGTAGCCGTCCGGATCGCCGGGGAAGGGCTGGCCGGGCATGGCGCTGTAGCGGGCGGGCGAGAACAGGGTGAGGCTGTCGTAGTAGTCGCCCCACGACCCGGTCGGTTCCGGCCCGGCCTCCAGCAGCAGGGGCCGGATACCGTGCCCGTTGAGGGCACGGGCGGCGGACAGCCCGGACTGCCCGCCGCCGATGATCACCACGTCGGTCACGCCGTGTCCCCGGCAGGCTTGACGGCGCGGACGATCGCCGAGTGCATGGCGTCGGCGACCGGGTGAGTCGCGGTGATCTCGACGCCGGTGAACCCGGCGGCCAGCAGGCCGGCGCGGTACTCGGCGAAGGACAGGGCACCGGCGATGCAGCCCACGTGGTCACCGCGCTCGGCCCGCTGCGCGCTGCTGAGGTGGTCCTCGGCGACGACGTCGGTGACGCCGATCCGGCCGCCGGGGGTGAGGACGCGGAACATCTCGGCGAACACCGCGGGCTTGTCCACCGACAGGTTGATCACGCAGTTGGAGATCACCACGTCGATCGTGCCCGCGGGCAGCGGGATGGCCTCGATGGTGCCCTTGAGGAACTCGACGTTGGTGGCGCCCGCCTGCTCCGCGTTGGCCACGGCCAGCGCGAGCATCTCGTCGGTCATGTCCAGCCCGTACGCCTTGCCCGACGGGCCGACCCGGCGCGCCGACAGCAGCACGTCGATCCCGCCGCCGGAACCGAGATCGAGCACCCGCTCGCCCTCCCGGAGTTCGGCGACGGCGGTCGGGTTGCCGCAGCCCAGCGAGGCGGCGACGGCGTCGGCGGGCAGGGCGTCCCGCTCGTCGGTGGCGTACAGGGTGGAGCCGAAGTTCTCGTCGGTCTCCGTCGGTCCGCAGCAAGCCGTTTCGCCGCCGGTGACCTTCAGCGCGGCCGCGGCGTAGCGCTCCCGGACGGTCTCTCGCAGGTCGGCCATGACGCCTCCTTGTATCGATGGTTGTCGATACAAGGCTTGCATGCTGGTTTGAAGACTGTCAATATAGAAGTGTGTCGAAACAGCTGGAGGTCCTCGGCCCGGACACGAAGTGCTGCCACAACGTGGCCACCACCTCGCTGGAGGCAGGTCAGGCCGCCGAACTGGCCGTCGCCTTCAAGGCCCTGGGAGACCCGGTACGGCTGCGGCTGCTGTCGATGATCGCCTCGCAGCGCGACGGCGAGATCTGCGTCTGCGAGCTGACCCCGGCGTTCGACCTGTCCCAGCCGACGATCTCCCACCACCTCAAGCTGTTGCGGCAGGCCGGGCTCATCGACTGCGAACGCCGGGGAACCTGGGTCTACTACTGGGTCGTGCCCGGCGCGCTGGACCGGCTGGCCGGATTCCTGAGCTTCTAGGGAATCGCGGCGCAGCGGAACCCGACGTTGCCCGCCGTCGAGTCCGGGGCCAGGCCCTGCCGTGCCGCCACCCGGTAGCGGCGGCAGTAGGACTCGTGGCACAGGTACGAACCACCCTTGGCGACCCGCTGTCCGCCGGTACCGGGACGGAACGGGTCCGCGCACCACTCCCACACGTTGCCGGTGGTGTTGTACAGGCCGAAACCGTTGGGCTGGAACGCGTCCACCGGGCAGGTGCCGTACCAGCCGTCGGCCACGGTGTTGCGGGACGGGAAGCTGCCCTGCCACACGTTCATGCGATGGTGCCCGTCCGGTTCCCGCTCGTCGCCCCACGGGAACACCTTCGACTCCAGCCCGCCGCGCGCGGCCCGTTCCCACTGCGCCTCGGTGGGCAGACGGGTGCCCGCCCAGGCGCGGTAGGCCAGGGCGTCGTGCCAGTCGACGTGCACGACCGGATGGTCCGGCCGGTCCTCCCAGCCGGAGTGCGGGCCGTCCGGCCTGCGCCAGTCCGCACCCTCGACCTGGCGCCACCACGGCGCGGCCGCGACGCCCCGGGTGGGCGGGAAGTCGTCCGGGAGCAGGCCGGCGAAGACGAACGACCAACCCGCCCGTTCCGCGGTGGTGCGGTAACCGGTCTCGGCCGTGAAGCGGGCGAAGTCCGCGTTGGTCACCGCGCGGGCGTCGATCAGGAACGCCTCGAGCCGCACCGTCCGAACGGGCCCCTCACCGTCGGCCGGGTAGGCGAACGCGTCCTCGCTGCCCATGCGGAACTCGCCCGGCGGGACGAGCACCATGCCCTCGGTCGCCGCCGGGCGGGCAGGTGCCGGAGCCGGCCGCTGGGCGGTGTCGCCGGGGCCGGACGGTACGCAGCAGCTCACTGGGCTCCCATGACCCGCCGGTGCAGCCCGCCGTCGGGCTCCGGCGGCGCGGTCTCGGGATCCACGTCGACGCGGACCGTGTGCACGGTCCCGGTGAACTCGTTGGCGCCGACGGGGTAGTCGTCGGTCACCGGGGTGCCCAGGTCGACGCCGACGTCCAGGGTCTCGTCGAAGGAGAAGTAGTAGGGAATGGTCCGTTCGACCCGCCCGGAGGCGTGCTTCTCACCGTCGACGACGAGCGTGGCGGTGCCACCCTTGCCGAAACCCCCGCCGTCGTAACCGAACTCCAGCCGGACCTCGTGCCGCCCCGGCGCCAGCGTCCGTCCGCTTCGGACGGTGAACAGCTCCAGGCCGAAGTAGTTGTAGGTGTAGGACGGCCGCCCGCCGGCGAAGTAGACCGACCAGCCGCCGAACCGGCCACCCTGCGCGATCAGCACGCCCTCGGCCGTCTCCGGCACCTCGATGTCCGCGGTGATGCTGTGGGAGCGGTTCTTGACGTTGAGCGTGGTCTCCTCGGTGAATCGCCGCATCCCTCCGCGGTAGGTCACCGACGTCCGCTCACCGAGCAGGTCGACGCGCCCGGCCAGGGCGGGGTTCTCGCGTTCGGTGACCCGGTCGTCCAACGGGAAGACCTGGTACTTCGCGGCCTCGATCAGGAACAGGTCCCGCAGGCGGCGCAGCGTCTCGGGGTGCTCGGCGGCCAGGTCGCGGGCCTGGCTCCAGTCGCTGCGCAGGTTGTAGAGCTCCCAGACGTCGTCGGCGAACCGGCGGTCCGCCGTCGGCACCATCTCCCAGGGCACGCCGTGCCGGGTGACCGCCATCCAGCCGTCGTGGTAGATCCCGCGGTTGCCGCACATCTCGAAGTACTGCGTGCGGTGCCGTTCCGGTGCCTGCGGATCGGCGAGCGTGGGCCACATGCTCGTGCCCTCGATCGGCTGCTGGGGCACACCGTCGACGCTGAACGGCGCCGGAACCCCCACGCAGTCCAGGATCGTCGGCAGCACGTCGATCACGTGCGTGAACTGGTGCCGCAGGCCGCCGCGGTCGGCGACGCCACGCGGCCAGTGCAGGATCATGCCGTCCCGGGTTCCGCCGAGGTGGGACGCCACCTGCTTGGTCCACTGGAACGGGGTGTTCAGCGCCAGTGCCCAGCCGGCGGGGGCGATCGCGTAGCTGTCCGGTCCGCCGATGTCGTCGATGTGCGCGATCATCTCGTCCGGGTCGTCCACCACGCCGTGCCCGAGCCGGTGCTCGACGATCGTGCCCTCGACGCCGCCCTCGCCGGACGCGCCGTTGTCGCCGAGGATGTAGAGGAACAGGGTGTTGTCCAGCTCGCCGAGTTCCTCCAGCGCGGCGGTGAACCTGCCCACCTGGACGTCGGCGTGCTCGGTGAACCCCGCGAACGTCTCCATGAACCGCGCCGCCAGGCGGCGCTGGTTGGCGGTGAGCTCGTCCCAGTGCGGAACGCCCTCGGCCCACGGCGCCAGCTCGGTATCGGCTGGCACGACGCCGAGTTCCTTCTGCCGCCGCAGGGTCAGCTCCCGCTGACGGTCCCAGCCGTGGTCGAAGCGCCCGCGGTAGCGGTCCCGCCATTGCCTGCCGACGTGCAGCGGCGCGTGCGCGGCGCCGAGCGCGAGGTAGGTGAAGAACGGCCGGTCCGGCGTCAGCGTCCGCTGGGTGCGGACCCAGTCGATGGCGTGGTCGACGAGGTCCTCGGTGAGGTGATAGCCGTCCTCGGGGCCCCGGTCCGGCTCGACCGGCGTGGTTCCCTGATACAGCAACGGATACCAGTGGTTCATCTCGGCGCCCATGAACCCGTAGAAGGTGTCGAAGCCCTCCCCGGTGGGCCACCGGTCGAACGGCCCGACGGCGCTGATCTCCCGCGGCGGGGTCTGGTGCCACTTCCCGAACGCCGCCGTGCTGTAGCCGTTTCCCTGCAGGATCTGGGCCAGTGTCGCCGCGCTGCGCGGCCGGAACCCGTTGTACCCCGGCGCGGCGGTGGCCATCTCGGTGGTCCCGCCCATGCCGACCGAGTGGTGGTTGCGCCCGGTCAGCAGGGCCTGCCGGGTCGGCGAGCACAACGCCGTCACGTGGAAACGGGTGTAGCGCAATCCGTTGTCCGCCAGGCGGTCCGCCGTCGGCATCGCGCACGGCCCGCCGAACGCGCTGGACGTGCCGTACCCGAGATCGTCGACCAGCACGATGACCACGTTCGGCGCGGACTCCGGCGGCGGGACCGGCCTGACCGGGGTGAACGCGGTGTCCTGGTCGTGGACGTCCATGGCGGCCGGCGCCGACACGCGGGGGTCCGGGCGCGGGAGGATGTGCCGTCCGGCGTCGAAGTCAGCCATGTGCGCAGCCTGGGCAGCGGATGCCCGTCCGGTCAACAGGGGTCCAGGAAGTGGGCCGAACGACTTCTGTATGACGGCGATAAGGAGTGCCTATACCGCCATGTCGACGAACGCCCTGGCGGCGGGGGACAGCGGGCCCTGCCGCCACACCAGCCGGCCGCGGCGCAGCAGCCGCGGCCGGGCCGACACCATGCGGGCACCGTGCGGCACCGCCCCCGACGCCATGGCGGTCGGCAGCACCGACGCCCCCACCCCGGCCAGCACCAGCGGCAGGATCATGGCCCGGTGCGCGGTCTCCACGACGATCCGGGGTTCGACGCCGAGTGCGGCACAGACCTCGTCCACCGCCGCCCGGGTCTCGGTACCCGGCGGGGTGACGATCAGGTCCAGGCCGGACAGCTCCCGCGCGGTGATCGTGTCCCCGGCCGGATGCGGGTGGTCCGGGGGCAGCACGACGTGCATCTCGTGTTCGGGCAGGTCCATTCCGGACAGGTCACCGCTGGGCACCGAGGCGTCCACCAGGCCGAGCTCGCACTCGCCGGCCCCGACCATGTGCACCACCGCGGACCCGCGTTCCGGGTCGGTCACCCGCACGCTGACCCTGGGGTGGACCCGCCGGAAGCGGCCGAGCATCCCGGCCAGCGGATCGACGGACAGCGTCGTCTGCGAGACGATGTCGAGCCTGCCGCCGCCGAGCCCGAGGACGTCGCGGACCAGCGACCTCGCCGTGACCAGGTCACGCAGCACCTGCTGCGCGGGCGGGACCAGTGCCTCACCGGCGGCGGTGAGGGTGACACCGTGGGGCAGCCGGTGGAACAGGCTGCCGCCCAGCTCCCGTTCCAGGGCCCGGATCGAGTGCGACAGGGCGGGTTGCGACACGTGCAGCGCCGCCGCGGCCGGCGTGAACCCGCCGTGCTCGACCACGGCGATGAAGTACTCCAGCTGTCGTCGTTCCACCGCGTCTCCCGTTCCGGAGCGGTCATGGTAGCCGTGGCCGGCGACCGTCGAGCGCCTCCAGGAACGCCTGCACGGGCAGCGGCGCGGGCGGCCTGCCGTAGACCGCGACCGAGACCAGCCGCCGGGTTCCGGGCAGTTCGGCGGTCCGGACACCGGGATGGCGGTGGGCACGCAGCGCCAGCCCGGGCAGGACACTGACGCCGAGACCGGCGGCGACCAGCGCCTGGACGGCGACGTAGTCGTCGGTCTCGAACCGGATGTCCGGCGTGAAGTCGCACAGCGACAGCAGGTGGGCGCGGCAGCGTGTGCACCCGGCGATCCACCGGTCGGCGCGGTAGGAGTCCAGAGTGGACTCCGGCGCCCGGCCGGCAGGCGTGACCACGTACAGCGGGTCCTCCAGCACCGGGACGAGCGTGGTGTTGCGGTGGTCGCCCCGCACCGGGGTGTCGTGCTCGAAGACCAGCGCCGCGTCGGCCTCCCCGCCCCGCAGCGCGGCCAGGGCCTCGGGCGGTTCGGCCTCGGACAGGGCCAGCTCGATGCCGGGGTGGGCGGACGCCAGCCGGGCCGCCGCCTCCGGCACCAGCGTGGCCAGCGCGGACGGGAAGGCGGCGAGCCGGACCCGGCCCACCCGCAGACCGGCGTGCGCGGCCAGTTCGGTGCGGACGGACTCCACCTGGCCGAGGATCTCCTCGGCCCGCTCCACGAGGAGACGGCCCGCGTCGGTGAGCCGGATGCCGCGGCCGGCGCGCTGCACCAGCGGTACCCCGGCCTCGGCCTCCAGCCTGGCCAGATGGTGGCTGACCGACGGCTGGGCGTAGTGCAGTGCCTCTGCCGCGGCGGTGACCGAGCCGGTCCTGGCGACCGCCACCAGGACCCGCAGGCGGGTGAGATCCATCGATAGACCATATCGATGCTTGCCGAGAAAACCGACATTGGAGCTATGGCTCGAACTGGGCGACAGTGTGGGCATGGACATCACCGACGTGCTGCGAGCGCACCGCGTGGTCGCCGGGCACCTGCCGCCCACCCCGATGTGGAACTACCCGCTGATCGACCGGGCGGCGGGCACGACCGTGCTGGTCAAGCACGAGAACACGCAGCCGACGGGCGCGTTCAAGGTGCGTGGCGGGCTGACGCTGCTGACCGCGATGTCGCCGGCGCAGCGGGCGCGCGGGGTGCTCGGGTACTCCACCGGCAACCACGCCCAGTCCCTGGCCTACGCGGCCGCCCGGTTCGGCGCGCCGTGCACGATCGTCATGCCCCGCGATCCCAGCCCGGTCAAGGCGCGGGCGGTGCGGGCGCTGGGGGCGGAGCTGGTCGAGTACGGGGCGACGTTCGACGAGGCCCGGCCGTACGCGGTGAACCTCGCGCGGGAGCGGGGAATGCGGCTGGTGACCGCCGCCGACGACCCGGAGCTGGTGGCCGGGGTGGGGACGCTGTACGTGGAGATGTTCACCCATTCGCCGGACATCGACGTGATCGTCGTGCCGGTCGGCGGCGGCAGCGGTGCCGCCGCGGCCGGCGTGGTCGCGGCGGCGCTGGCACCCGGCTGCGAGGTGATCGGCGTGCAGTCGGCCGCGTCACCGGCCGCCCACGACTCGTGGCGTGCGGGCGGCGTCGTCGAACGTCCGAACAGGACGGTGGTCGGGGGACTGGCCACCGGGTCCGGGTTCGAGCTGACCCAGCGGCTCATGCGTGCGCACCTGGCCGACTTCCTGCTGGTCGGCGACGACGCCATCGCCGAAGCGCAGCGGGTGCTGATGCGGGACGCGCACACCCTCGCCGAGGGTGCCGGCGCCGCCGCGCTCGCGGCCGTGCTGGCGCACCGGGACCGCTTCGCCGGCCGCACGGTCGCCGTCGTCTGCACCGGTGGCAACGCCGACGTCTGACACTCACCGGCTCAGGACCGTCTCCCGCTCCATGTGCGACAGCTTCTCCGGGTTGCGCACGGCGTACAGGCCGGTGACGAGGCCGTCGTCCATGCGCACCGCCACCACGGTGTCGAGTTCCCCGTCCAGCGCGAGGATCAGCGCCGGGTAGCCGTTGACCTGCGCCGACCGCACCGTCATCCGGCCGGCGACCCTGGCCATCCCGGCGGCCAGCAGGCGGGCCACCTTGTCGGCGCCCACGATCGGCCGTGGCACGGCCTGCTTGATCCCGCCGCCGTCGCCGAGCATGACCACGTCGGGCGCGAGGATGTCCAGCAACCGTTGCAGGTCACCGGTTTCGATCACCTGCCGGAACGCCTCCAGCGCGGACCGGGCCTGTGCCGCGGACACCGTGCCGCGCGGCCGCCGCGCCGCGACGTGGTTCCGCGCGCGGTGCGCGATCTGCCGGACCGCGGCCGGGCTCTTGCCGACGGCATCGGCGATCTCGTCGTAGCCGAGGTCGAACACCTCCCGCAGCACGAACACCGCCCGTTCGGTCGGCGCGAGCGTCTCCAGCACCAGCAGCATCGCCATCGAGACGTTCTCGGCCAGTTCGACGTCCTCGGCCACGTCTGGCGCGGTCAGCAGCGGTTCGGGCAGCCACGACCCGACATAGGACTCCTTGCGCCTGCCGAGCGTGCGCAGCCGGGTGAGCGCCTGCCGCGTGGTGATCCGGACCAGGTAGGCACGCTGGTCGCGGACCGTGCCGAGGTCGACGCCAGCCCAGCGCAGCCAGGTCTCCTGCAGCACGTCCTCCGCGTCGGCGGCCGAGCCGAGCATCTCGTAGGCGACGGTGAACAGCAGGTTGCGGTGGGTCAGGAACGCTTCGGTGGCGGGATCCGGTGTCGTCACACCCACCAGACTCCGGACGCCGCCGGTTCGTGACAGTGGCCTGCCCCACAGCGCCGGGGTGTCACGGGGAGGCGTTCGCCGGCATCTGGTGTTCGTTCACGTAACTCCACGAGTGAGGACGAGGTCATGGACACCCGGTTCAACATGTTCGACAACGAGATCGCCGCCAAGTTCGCCAAGCGCTTCGCCAATGCCGGGCTGGTGATCCACCAGTCGCCGCTGCCCGCGTCCACCCAGGAACTGGTCTCGTTGCGTGCCAGCCAGATCAACGGCTGCGGCTGGTGCATCGACATGCACACCAAGGAGGCGGCCGCGGCGGGGGAGTCGGCGGTGCGGCTCAACCTGGTCGCGGCCTGGCGGGAGTCGACGGTGTTCACCGAGGCCGAGCGGGCCGCGCTGGCGCTGGCCGAGGAGGGCACCCGGCTCGCCGACGCCCACCAGGGCGTCTCGGACGAGACCTGGGCACTGGTGCGCGAGCACTACGACGACGACCAGGTCGCCGCGCTGGTGGCGCTCGTCGCGTTGATCAACGCGGCCAACCGGATGGCCGTCATCGTGCACCAGAAGGGCGGTTCCTACGAGGCGGGCATGTTCGCCGCGGCCGTCGGCTGACGCTCCGGCGCCCCGGCGGCTCGTGAAGGGGGCCCTCACGGCATCAGACGCCAGGGCCGCCGCGAAGTCGGACGTCGGCGTGAGAGCAAGGGAGCTTTACTGGCGAAGAAGGGTAGTAAAGCTCCCTTGCCACTTAGGTTCACAGTCATGGTGCTGAGTTTGGGTGCCAGACCTGCGGTTTCGTGGGTTCAGCCCGGTGGGATGTCGGGTAGGGACGCCGTGGACTCGGAGAAGGACGCGGAAGATTCGCCGCCCCAAGCCCAACCGAATCCACGCCGACAAGGGGCCCGCGGTGTGGGATCATCGATCCATGTCGACGACTCGAAGGAGCCATGGCGCGTAGACCGCCAGCTCGTGTCCGAGCGGACCTACTCCGTCGTAAGCCGCCTCAACGCGTCCCGGCTCTTCCGGGACTGTCCCCACGTGGCCAGGCCGCCCTCGCTCGCCTCGAACACACCCGCCTGTGGCCGGGAGCGGCCGTCGAAGCGCTCCGTATCTGGGAGGGCTTCGTTCATGATCCGGGCCATCGCCTCTGGGATCCCTGCAGCGGTTGCGGATTCTGGGGCTGCTGCACGGACTACACAGAGGTGCGATGGGTCCTGCTCGTGGTCGCCAACGCCCTGCCACAGCAGGACGCACGGTGCCTCCGCAGGCGCCTCGCCGCTCTCGATGAACACTGGTGAGCCTGCGTGACTACCGACGGGCGTCGGCCAGATTGTTCGCGTTGACCACCCGTGCGACCCCGGCGCCGTCCAGCCGGAGCCGGGCTCGGTCCAGTGCCAGCAGGACCTGGCGGTTACGGCCCGGCTGATCACGTCAGGATCCATCCCGGAGCCCCACCGGCCACGCCGAACGAGACCACACCGGGTCAACGTCACCGCTACGAACGGCACCTTGGTAGCGCAACACGCAACCACAGTGCCCTTGGTGGCACCGCCGGACGCCCGACCGCGCGGACCTGCCGGGCCCCGGCATGAGACGGCGTGAGGCCCATCCACCGCGGGCTGCCTACTGGGGGCCGTTGGTCAGGGAGAGGTTGAACGTGTAGCGGGACGCGCGGTAGACGTGCCAGCCGTGTTCGACCACGCGGCCGGTGTCGTCGTAGGTGGTGCGCCGCATCGTGAGCAGGGCCGCTCCCGGCTGCTCGTCCAGCAGTTCCGCGTCCTCCTCGGTCGCCTGCCGCGCGCCGATGTTCTGCTCGGCCGCGTGCAGGCGCACCCCGGCCGAGCGCAGGAGCTGGTAGAGGCCCTTGTCCCGCAGCTCGTCGTCGTCCGGGTCGATGATCCCGTCGGGCAGGTAGTTGTTCATCACCGCGAGTGGCTCGCCGTCGACCGAGCGGATCCGCTTCAGCCGCCGGACATGACCGAGGCCGGGTGCCTCGAGCAGCTCGGCCGTGTCCGCGCCGGCCGGCTCCAGGCGGTTGATCAGGACGACCGAGCCGGGCGTGCCGCCGAGCCCGGCGAGGTCGTCGAACAGGCTGCTCAGCCGCAGCGGCCGCGCCACCCGGGTACGCACGACCTGGGTCCCCACGCCCCGCCTGCGCACCAGCAGCCCCTGGTTGACCAGCGACTGGATCGCCTGGCGGACGGTCGGCCGCGACAGGCGCAGGCTCGCCGCGAGGTCGACCTCGTTGCCCAGGCGGGCACCGGCGGGCAGCCGCCCGTCCTCGATCGCCGCGTGCAGCTGCCGCGAGACCTGGAAGTACAGCGGCTCGGGGCTGCCCGGGTCGATCTCGATCTCCCGGGCCGGGTCCCAGGACGGGAACACGATGTCCGGACGACGTGCGCTCATCGCCGGAAGCCTACCATCCTCGCGTCGAGATGACCTGATGTCCATATGTCTTGACAAAGTATTCGGCACGATGCCATCGTGGACCGGTACCGAGCTGGGAGGGGAACAGTGACCGACATCGTGCGGCGCATCGTCGCCAAACGGGTGCACGATCCGGGGGCGATCGCCGAGGCGGCGGCGAGCCGGGTGCGTGCCACGTCGCCGTTCAACGACAAGGGCCGCGTGATGATCATCGCCGCGGACCATCCGGCACGCGGGGCCAACGCGGTGGGTGCCGACCCGGCGGCCATGGCGAACCGGGGCGAGCTGCTGGAACGGCTGTGCCTGGCACTGGAGCGCCCCGGGGTCACCGGCGTGATGGCGACCCCGGACGTCCTCGACGATCTGCTGCTGCTCGGGGTGCTCGACGGCAAGACGGTGATCGGGTCGATGAACCGGACCGGCCTGGCCGGGTCGAGCTTCGAGGTCGACGACCGGTTCGCCAGCTACGACGCCGAGACGATCGACCGGATGCGTTTCGACGGTGGCAAGACGCTCACCCGGATCTGCCTCACCGACCCGGCCACGCCCGGCGTGCTGGAGAACACGGCGAGGGCGATCGACGAGCTGGCCGCGCGCAGGCTCATCGCCATGGTCGAGCCGTTCCTGTCCACCTGGACCGACGGCAGGCTGCGCAACGATCTCTCGCCCGACGCCGTGATCCGCTCGATCACGATCGCGTCCGGCCTGGGCAGCACCTCCGCCTACACCTGGCTCAAACTGCCGGTGGTCGACGACATGGAACGCGTGCTCGCGTCCTCGACGTTGCCTGCCGTGCTGCTCGGCGGCGAGGTCACCGACCCCGACGCCGCGTTCGCCTCCTGGCAGCACGCGCTCAGCCAGCCCACCGTCCAGGGCCTGCTGGTCGGGCGTTCGCTGCTCTATCCCCGGGACGGGGACGTAACGAAAGCCGTCGACACCGCTGTGGGGCTGCTGTGAACCTCTACCGCCCGGCGGGCAGCACCGCCGAAGGACCGTTCAGTCTCGTCGTCACCCCCGAGTCCGCCGGCTGGGGCTACTCCGGCCTGCGGGTCCTCGAACTCGACGGGACGCGCACCGTCACGACCGGCGACGCCGAGGCACTCGTACTGCCGCTCTCGGGTGATTGCCGGGTGCAGGTCGACGGCGAGACCTTCGAACTCACCGGCCGCACCGGCGTGTTCGACTCGGTCACCGACTTCGCCTACCTGCCATGCGATGCGGAGGCGACGATCACCGGCAGCGGGCGGTTCGCCCTGCCGTCGGCGAAGACCTCCCGCCGCCTGCCGGCACGCTACGGCCCCGCCGAGGGCGTCCCGGTCGAGCTGCGCGGCGCGGGAAACTGCAGCCGTCAGGTCAACAACTACTGCCTGCCGCACACCTTCGACGCCGACCAGCTGCTGGTGTGCGAGGTGCTGACACCGGGAGGGAACTGGTCGTCCTACCCGCCGCACAAGCACGACGAGGCCCGCGAGGGCGAGAGCGAGCTGGAGGAGATCTACTACTTCGAGGTCTCCGGCGGCGGCATGGGCTACCAGCGCGTCTACGGCACCGACGAGCGCCCGATCGACGTGCTGGCCGAGGTCCGCTCGGGCGACGTCGTGCTGATCCCGCACGGCTGGCACGGCCCGTCGATGGCCACCCCCGGCTACGACCTCTACTACCTCAACGTGATGGCCGGGCCTGGCCAGGAACGGGCGTGGCTGATCTGCGACGACCCGGCCCACGGCTGGGTGCGCCAGACCTGGGAGTCGCAGGACGTCGACCCCCGCCTGCCCTTCGGAGGATCAGCATGAAGACCATCCAGCACTGGATCGGCGGCACCGCCACGGCAGCGGGCTCGACCCGCACGGCGGCGGTCCACGACCCGGCCACCGGGCAGCAGCGGGCGCAGGTCCTGCTCGCCGGGCCCGCCGACGTCGACAGCGCCGTCGCGGCCGCGAGCAAGGCGTTCGCGTCGTGGGGCGACTCGTCGCTGTCCCAGCGCGTCAAGGTCATGTTCGCGTTCCGCGAGCTGCTGGTGAAGCACGAGGACGAGCTGGCCCGCGTCATCTCCGCCGAGCACGGCAAGGTGGTCGACGACGCCCGTGGCGAGATCGTGCGTGGCCGCGAGGTCGTCGAGTACGCCTGCGGCATCGCCGACGCGCTCAAGGGAAGCTTCTCCGACCAGGTCTCCCGCGACGTCGACGTCCACAACTTCCGCACGCCGCTGGGGGTCGTCGCCGGCATCACCCCGTTCAACTTCCCGATCATGGTGCCGTTGTGGATGCACCCGATCGCGATCGCCACCGGCAACACCTTCGTGCTCAAGCCGAGCGAGCGTGACCCGTCGGCCTCCGCACTGGTCGCCAAGCTGTACGCCGAGGCAGGCCTGCCCGACGGCGTGTTCAACGTCGTCAACGGCGACAAGACCGCGGTCGACGCCATTCTCGACCACCCGGACATCGCGGCGGTCTCGTTCGTCGGCTCGACCCCCATCGCCAGGTACGTGCACGAGCGCGGCACCGCGGCCGGCAAGCGGGTGCAGGCCCTCGGCGGCGCGAAGAACCACGCCGTGGTCCTGCCCGACGCCGACCTGGAGTACGCCGCGAACCACCTCACCGCGGCCGCCTTCGGCTCGGCCGGGCAGCGGTGCATGGCGATCTCGGTCGGCGTCGCCGTCGGCTCGGCGGGCGACCGGCTGGTCGAGATCCTGGAGCGCAAGGCCCGCGAGGTCACGGTCGGGCCGGGGTCCGACCCGGCCAGCGACATGGGGCCGGTGGTCACCGCGGCCGCCCGCGACCGGGTCGTCGACACCGTCACCGACGCGGCTGGGCAGGGCGCCACGGTGGTCGTCGACGGCCGGGAGCTGACCGTGGCGGGCCACGAGGACGGCTTCTTCGTCGGGCCGTCGCTGCTGGACCGGGTCACCACGGACATGCGTGCCTACCGCGAGGAGATCTTCGGCCCGGTGCTGGTGATCCTGCGAGCCGACACCGTGGACGAGGCGATCGGCATCATCAACGCCAACCCCTACGGCAACGGCACCGCGATCTTCACCGGCAGCGGTGAGGCCGCCCGCAGGTTCCAGCGTGAGGTCAAGGTCGGCATGATCGGCGTCAACGTGCCGATCCCCGTCCCGATGTCGTACTACTCCTTCGGTGGCTGGAAGGACTCCCTCATCGGCGACAGCCCGATCCACGGGCCCGAGGGCGTCCGGTTCTACACGCGGGCCAAGGTCGTCACCACCCGCTGGCCGGACACCGGCGGGCACACGGCGGCGTTCAGCTTCCCCACCAGCTCCGGCTGATCCCGTCCGGCGGCGACGGCACGGTGCCCTAGGATCGGGTCACTGAGGGTGCTGTGCCGACCGCGGGCTGGTAGGGGGACGCCATGAGCCTGGTACATCTGCCACGCAGGACCGTGCCGTTTCTCAACCGGACGAAGCTGCGGCGCGACCTGGCGGCGCTCGTCCGCAGGCGGCGGTCGGAGGGCCGGTTCTGCGGGATCGTCCTGCATGGACTCACCGGGTCCGGCTGCTTCAGCCTCGCGGCGGAGTTCGGCCACGAGCACCGGGAGCTGTTCGACCGCTACGTCGAGATCGACGCCGAGAAGCCGGACGGGCAGCCGGCGTCGCTGGGCGACATGCTGGGCCAGGCACTGGGCTGGCTGCAGGTCGATCCCCGCGAGCTTCCCGACGCCGACCAGGAACGTCTCGACATGTTCCGCCGCAAGGCCGCGGGGCTCCGGTTGCTGGTGGTCGTCCGGGACGCCACCGACGCCGCGGTGCTGCGGCGGATGCTGCGGGACGTGGGCGCCGAGACGACTGTCGTGGTGACCTCGCCGAACCGGCTGAGCATGGTCGCCGACGGCTACACCGTGTTCGCGGTGGCCCCGCTTCCCCCGCGGGAGGCACGGGAACTGCTCGCCGACACCCTCGGGCCGGCGGCGGACGAGCTTCCCGCCGGTGTCCTGGACGAACTCGCGGCACTGTGCGGCGGTCACCCGCTGACGCTGAAAATCCTCGCCGCCCGACTCGCCACCGAGGAGTACCCGGTCGCGGACACGCTGGCCCGGCTGCGGTCGTCGGTCGGGGAACTCGGCCAGGAGGAGGAAGCCGAGCGGCTGACCAGGGCCATCGGTGTGCTGGTCGAGGGGCTGTCACCGGAGCTGACCGAGGCCTACGGTGCGCTGGCACTGCTGCCGGGGCCGGACTTCTGCGAACGCGCAGCGGCGTCCACTGTGGACTCCCCAGACGTTCGCGCCCTACTCGGCGGGCTGGTGGCCCGTAACCTGCTGGTCCGTGACGGCGAGCGGTACTCCTTTCATCCGTTCGTCCGGGCCGACGCCCGCCGCCGGATCGGACTGGAGGCGGGGCGGGCGGCAACCCGCCGGTTCGTCCGGTGGTACCTGGACCAGGCCGTGCCGATGGACGCCGGGCTGAGCGGGCGCTGGCGGGAAGGCCCGGTGTTCCGGAAGTTCGACGAGACCGGCCGGCCCGTGTCCCGGGCGGCGGCGCTGGCGTGGTTCGAGGCCGAGTGGCGGGCCGTGGCCGAGTCCGTGCGGCTCGCGCACCAGGCCGGGGAGTACGAGGTCGCCGCCCAGTTGTGTGTCGCGGTCTTCAAGTACCTGCACATGCACCGGCACATCGACGCCTGGCTGGACAGCCACCGGTACGGCCTGCGGGCCGCTCGCCAGCTCGGTGACCACGGCCTGATCATGCAGGTGAGTTCGCAACTGGGCTCGGGCTGTCTGGCGGCGGGCAGGCTGGACGAGGCCGAGGAGGCGTTCGCCCGGTCGCTGGAGGCCGCGACGACCGCGGACAAGCCGAACGGTGTGCAGAGCGCGCTCGAATGGCAGGGCAAGATCCGCGCCGAGCGGGACGACGTCGCCGGGGCGCTGGCGCTGTACGACGAGTCGGAGCGGGTGATCGACGACGCGGGGGAGCGGATCGCGCCGGGGCAGCGGGACCGGATGCGGGCCCTGCTGGCGCTGCACCGCGCTCGTGCCCTGCTGCGGGCACGGCGGTGGGCCGACGCCGAGCGGCACGCCGCAGCGGCGGTGGAGTATTTCGCCGCACAGGACGAGCGGGAGAACCACGCCAAGGCCCGGTACGAGTTCGGCCGCGCGATCGCCGGTGCGGGACGCGCCGCCGACGCGATCGAGCCGTTCACGGCCGCGGCGGCCCTGTTCGGCGAGGACGGGCTGCGCCGCCCGCAGGCTCGGACGCTGGAGCGGCTGGCCGACGCGCTCGACGCCCTCGGCAGGGCCGAGGAGGCAGCACAGCGGCGCGGGCAGGCACGGGACCTGCGCCGGGAACTCGGTGACCCGCCTACCGGCGAGTGAGCACCAGGCCGCGTCGGCCGAGCGTCACCTCGAACACCTCGGACTCGCCCAGCACGTGGACCACCGATCCGGCCACCTCGGCCGCGGGCCCGCTCGCGTGCCAGGCGCTGACGGCGCCGTCCCGGTGCTGTACCAGGCAGCCGCCGGCCGTGGGCGACACGGCGACGGCGGCGGCCGGGACGTCACGGAACACCTCCGCCGCGTCGCTGCCCCGTTCCAGCAGGACCACGGTCGCGTTGCTGAGCAGGTCGCGGCGCGGGTGATCCGCGGCCACCACCAGATGACACGCGGCGGCCCGCGGACCGTGACCGGGGCGGGCGACCACGTCGGCAGGCCACCGGCGCACGGTGACACCGTCGTCCGCGGCCTCGACCGCGACCCACCAGGCGCGGGCAGCCGCTCGCTCGGGCACGAGGTCGCCGGCGCGGTAGCGGGTGAGCACGGGGCCGGTGTCCGGTTCGGACAGGCCGAGCAGCCGGTAGAACTCCCGGCGCAGCAGGCCGGCGCTTTGCCCTGGCGTCGAGGTCGCCAGCTCCCGCACCGCCCCCAGCGGCGCCCGGCGTGCCGCGTCGAGCTGGGCGGCGAACCGGCTGCCCGGATCGAGCCGGGGCGCGTGTGCGCCGAGGGCGTCGATCGCCGTTCCCGGTACCACGGCGTCCTCCGGGAACGCCGCGAGCAGCACCGGACGCCCGGCGGCCGCGGCGTAGCCGGTCACGGCGCCGTTGTCGCCGATCACCACGTCGGCCGCGATGATCGTCTGCTGCCAGCCGGCCAGCGGCGGGATCAGCCGCAGCCCCGCCCGCAGGCAGTCGGCCAGCCAGAGCCGGATCTGCGCGGGCCCGTGGGCGTACCAGGTGTTCGGGTGCAGGATCGCCGCGACGACGTGGCCCTCGCCGAGTTCGGCCAGCAGGTCCGCGATGAGGCCCGGCCTGCTGCCGAACAGCGAACGCTCACCCCACGTCGAGGTGACCGCCACGACGGTGGTGTCGTCGTCCGCGCCGAGACGGGCCCGGTACCGGTCGCGCTCGGCGAGGCTGGCCGCGATCCGGTCGTGGCAGGGATCCCCGGCCAGTACCGCGGCGTCCACGGCACCGGGAACGGCCGTGGCCAGCCGGTCCAGCTGCTCCGGGTGGGACAGAACGATCGAGGCGGGCACCAGCGCGCCGTCGCGTTCCAGCCACTGGGCGGAAAGGCCGTACACCGACCCGACCCGGTTTCCGGTTTCCGGTTCCCGGTTCCCGGTTCCCGCAGAATACTTAGTGTAGCCAATTCCGTGTGACAGCAACACGAGCGACGCGCTGATCTCGTGCAGGTTCCCACTGTGGTGTGCCGACAGTGCCAGGTCGAACCGGGTGTGCAGTGCCTGTTCCCACGGCAGCACAACGGCTCCCGCGTCGGCGAGGAACCGCTCGACGTCCGCGGACACCGCCGACGCGGCGGGAAACGTGAACACCAGCTGGATCCTGCGGTCGGAGTCGAACACCGGCAGGATGTCGGCGAACCGGTTCATCGCCGTCACCGTGTGGACGACGACCAGCACCGTCCGTTGTGGAGCGATCGTTCGCCACCGTGAACCTCGGGGCCCCAGTGGAGCGGTGAGCCAGCGAGCGGTCGACACCCGGTCACGGTACCGGGGCCCGGCGGCGCACGAACAGCGTGTACACGCCGAGGATCACCGCGAGGCTGATCACGCTGAGGTAGAGCTGCGCGCGGGCGGTCGCGTCGACGAACAGCATGGAGGCGAGCACGGCGAGGATGAGCGCCAGCGTGAGCCAGCTCAGCCAGGGGTAGCCCCACATGCGTAGTTTCAGCTGCCCGGGCTGCTCGGCTTCCAGTCTCCGGCGGCTGCGCAGCTGGGAGCCGGCGATGATGGCGTAGACGAACAACGCGACCGCGCCAGCGGAGTTGATGATGAAGTAGAAGATCCGGTCGGGGGAGACGTAGCTCATCACCACGGCGACGTAGCCGACCGACGTGGACACCAGGATCGCCTTCCACGGCACGCCGCGCTTGCTGGTGTCGGAGATCCAGCGCGGTGCCCAGCCGTGCCTGCGCAACGCGAACAGCATGCGGGATGCCGTGTAGAGCCCGGAGTTCAGCACCGACAGTGCCGCGGTGAGCACCACCACCGACACGATGGTCTCGGCGGCCGGGATGCCGAACCGGCCGAAGGCCGCGGCGAACGGGCTGGTCTCGCTCGGTATCTCCCGCCACGGCGTGATCATCACCAGCAGCGCGACCGAGCCGACGTAGAAGACGATCACCCGCCACACGATCGTCGAGGTCGCCTTGCGGACGGCGGTCTCCGGCTCACGTGACTCCGCGGCGGCGATGGTGACGATCTCCGCGCCGAAGTAGGAGAAGATCACGATGACCACACCGTGTACCACGGAGAACCCGCCGTTGGCGACGAACCCGTCGAGCCCGATGTTGCCGACCGAGAACCGCGCGCCGGGCCACAGTCCCAGCACGAACAACGCACCCAGGACCAGGAACACGACGATGGTGGCGACCTTGACCGACGCCAGCCAGAACTCGGTTTCCCCGAACGAGCGGGCCGAGGCCAGGTTGGTGCCGGTGAGCAGCAGCATCAGTGCCAGGGAGAACACCCACTGTGGCACGCCGGGGAACCAGCCCTGCAGGATCTTCGCCCCGGCGACGGCCTCGAACGCCACCACGCCGACCCAGAAGTACCAGTACAGCCAGCCGATGGTGAAGCCTGCCCAGCCGCCGAGCGCGTCCCGCGCGTACTCCATGAAGGAGCCGAGTGCCGGCGCCGCGGTCGCCATCTCGCCGAGCATCCGCATGACCAGCACGACGAGCAGCCCGCCGATGGCGTAGGACAGCACCGCGGCCGGGCCGACGGTGTGGATCACCGCCCCGCTGCCGATGAACAGGCTCGCGCCGATGATCCCGCCGAGCGCGATCATCCGGACGTGCCGCTGGTGCAGTGTGGGCCGCAGCCCCTCGGGTGCGTCCGCCATGGTGCCGGACGTTAGTGCACGCAGGCGCGCAGCGCTGCCTCCAGGATGTCCACACCGGTGTGCAGATCGGACGGTTCGATGGTCAGCGGCGGTGCGATCCGGAAGATTCCGCCCATACCGGGCAACTGCACGATGTTGACGTGCAGGCCCCGGTCGAGGCAGGCGGCGGTGACCGCGCGGCCGAGCCGGTCGGCGGGGGCCTTGCTCTGCTTGTCGGTCACCAGCTCGATGCCCTGGAGCAGGCCGCGTCCGCGCACGTCGCCGACGACGTCGAAGCGGTCCCGCAGGCCGAGCAGGCGGTCGTGTAGTTCCTTGCCGAGCGTGCGGGCGCGGTGCACCAGGTCGTCGCGTTCCAGCACGTCCAGCACCGTCAGTGCCACCGACGCCGCCAGCGGGTCCGAGACGTGGGTGGTGAAGAACAGGAACCCGCGGTCGTGGCAGACCTGCTCGATCTCCGGCGAGGTCAGCACCGCGGCGACCGGCAGGCCCGCGCCGAGCGTCTTGGACAGGGTCAGCAGGTCCGGGACGACGCCGTCGCGCTGGTGGGCGTACAGGGTCCCGGTACGGCCGAGGCCGGTCTGCGCCTCGTCGACGATGAGCAGCATCCCGCGTTCCACGCAGTGCTGTTTGAGCCGGGCGAGGTAGCCCTCGGGAAGCTCGATGATCCCGCCGGAGGACAGGATCGGCTCGACCAGGCAGGCCGCGAGGCTGCCCGAGGACTGCTGGTCGAGGAGCCGGAATCCGTAGTCGAGTTCGGCCTCCCAGTCGTAGGAGCCGTCGGCGTTACGGAACGGGGAGCGGTAGGCGTTGGGAGTGGGCAGGGTGAGGCTGCCCGGCATCGGCGGTCCGCTGCCACGGCGGCCTGCGGAGAAGGTGGCCGCGCCCGCGCCGGAGGTCATCCCGTGCCAGGACCGGTCGAACGCGACGATCTCGTACCCGCCGGTGTAGGTCTTGGCCATCTTGATGGCGGCCTCGTTCGACTCCGCTCCCGTGCTGAGCAGCAACATCCGGCTCAGCGGGTCCGGCAGTGTGCCCGCCAGCCGCGTGGCCAGGTCGACCACCGGCCTGCTCAGCATCCCGGAGTAGAGGTGATCCAGTGTCGCCACCGACTCGCCGACGGTCCGGACGACGTCGGGATGCGCATGGCCGAGCAGCGCGCTCATCTGCCCGGACGTGAAGTCCAGGATGGCCTTCCCGTCCGCGTCGTAGACGTACGAACCGGCCGCGCGCTCGATGATGCGCGGGGTGAAGTCGCCGCCGTAGCGGACCAGGTGATCGGCCGCGTGCTGCCAGAACGTCCGGTCGTCCATGCTCATTCGACCTATTAGACTAGGTCTAATTGAATAGGTCAATCCAGATCTCGTCGGCCCGGTACGGGCGTTTCCCGGTAAATTCGGTGTATGACCATCCGTTACCTGCCCGCCGAGGCGATGGCGGCGCTGCACCGGCGGCGCGGGCCGGTCGTCGACACCGGGCTGACGGTGATGTTGCTGGGCCCGGAGGCCAACCGGTTCGTCCTGGCCAATTCCGGCCTGTTCCGGTGGCGGGAGGCGTTCGAGGCGCTCGTCCCGGTCGACGGCGAGACGGCGCTGATCGTCAGCGACGGCGCCGACCACACCCGGCGCAGGCGCCTGGTGCAGCCGGCGATGCACCACCGGCAGGTCGACGGCTACCTCAAGACCATGGCCGACAGCGCCGACGAGAAGATCGGCGCCTGGCGGGCGGGGCAGGTCGTCGACCTCTACGCGCAGTTCCGCTCCGCCATCCGGCGCAGCACGATCGCGTCGCTGTTCGGCGAGCGGATGGCGGCCGACGAGGCGTTCTTCGGTGAGTCCCTGCAGCCGTTGCTCGACCTGGTCGACAACGTGCCGCAGGTCATCGCGCTGCAGCGGCGGCTGCGCCTGCCCGCGTGGCGGCGGGCGATGGCCGCCAGGGCGCGGGTCGACGAGCGGGTGTTCGCCGAGATCGGCCGGGTGCGGGCCGACGGCGGCGGGGACAACGTGCTCGCCACGCTGGTGCACGGGCACGACGAGGACGGCGGCCGGCTGAGCGACCAGGAGATCCGCGACCAGACGGTGTCGCTGATCGCGGCCGGATACGAGACCACCAGCGCGGCGATGAGCTGGGCGATCTACGCACTGCTCACCACGCCCGGCGCGTGGGAGCGGGCCAGGGCCGAGGTGGAGTCGGTCGCCGGCCCGCGGATTCCCGACCGTGGCGATCTGCGGAAGATGCCCTACCTCAACGGCGTCGTGCAGGAAACGCTGCGGCTCTACCCGCCGGCGGTGGTGTCCGTCCGCAGCGTCGCCGAGGAGTTCACCTTCGCGGGCAGGCGTGTCCGGGCCGGACGGACGCTGCTGTTCAGTCCGTACGTCACGCACCGCCTGCCCGAGCTGTGGACCGATCCGCTGAGCTTCCGGCCGCAGCGCTGGGACCCGGCGGATCCGGGCTACCGCAAGCCGGGGCCACACGAGTTCCTGCCGTTCGGCGGCGGGCCGCACCGGTGCATCGGCGCGGTGATGGCGACGACCGAGCTGGCGGTCATGCTCGCCCGGCTGCTCGCCCGTGTGTCGGTGCGGCTGCTGCCCGGCCGTCCCCGCCCGGTCGGCTTCGCCGCGATGCGTCCCCGTGACGGCCTGCGGGCCGAGATCCTGGCGGTGGACCGGAACACGTGACGGCAGCCTACGGCCGGGTGGCGAGGTGGCAGGCGGCGTCGGCATGCTGGCGCTTGACGCCGATGGCCCTGAGCCCATCGCGGCAGGCCGCGTTGCCCGCTCCGGTGCCGGTAGACCCCTGCCGGCAGGCCTTCGTAACCTTCGGCCCGACCGTGTAGCCCTGCTTGCGCAGGTAGGTCTGGCAGTCGGTCACTCCCGCGGGTGCGACGGCCCCGTCGGTGAGCGCCGGTGCCGCGGAGGCGGCACCGGCCGGAGCGAGAACGCCCAGTGTGAGAACTGCTCCCGCCGCGAGCCGGGTGATGGTGGTTTTCATGCACCTACCGTCGTCGAAGCGGATCCGGCGGAGCAACGGGTTTGCACCACACCGCAAAACCCCGCCGGCCTCAGTCGGTGACCGCGCCGCAGGTGACGTTGAGCGACAGACGCCCGGCCACGTTGACCGACAACGTGGCGGCCTCCATCGGGAAACTGGAGATGGCGAACAGGCCGGGGTAGGGCACATCCGTGCGCAGCCGGCCCACCTCCCGGACCACCCTGGCGGCCAGCGCGATCAGGTAGGCGGCGGAGAGCCGGTCGGCTGGTTCGTGCCGGGCGCCGAGCGGCTCGGGCGCCACCACGTACCCGGGCTGCTGTGGCCACCAGCAGCCTCAAGGCGGGTCCACTCCGGACTCGATACGGTGGGCGCATGCGAACGCTGCACGTCGTCACCCATCCCGAGGCGACGCACCACGTCGACGGGCTGGTCGGCGGCTGGTACGACTCGGCGCTCACCCCGGCCGGGCACCGCGCGGCCGCCGCCGTCGCCCGGTCGCTGCGCGCCCGGATCGCCGAGGGCGCGGACGTCGAGCTGTTCACCTCCGACCTGCTGCGCACGGCGCAGACGGCCGCCGCGGTGGCCGAGCTGTTCGGCATCGAGCCGGTCGCGGACTCCCGGCTGCGGGAGAAGTCGTTCGGGGAGGCCGAGGGCAGGCCGAAGGCGTGGCTCGACGAGCGTTACGTCCGGCCCGCGCCGGGACGGGACCGGATGGGGCACGACGGTGTGCCGGGCGTGGAGTCCGTCGCTGCGCTGGCGAAACGGATCTACGCGGCGATGGACGACATCCTGGCGCGCCCGTGCGAGAACCAGATCGTGGTGACCCACGGATTCGCCCTCACCTACGTCGTGGCGCACTGGATCGGGATGCCCGTCGAGTCGACCGGTGTCGTCGCGTTCCCGGTCGCCTCCGGCAGCATCACGGTGCTGCGTGCGGACGACCGGTTCGGCGGCCGTGCGCTGGCCTGCCTCGGCGAGACCGGCCACCTCGACGGCCGGTGAAAACCGTTTGCCACCGGCACGCCGGCGCTCGATGATCACGGCATGGTTGCCGCACCGCCGGACGGCCGGGCCGGGATCGACGCCGGCCTGGTCCGCCGCCTGATCGCCACGCAGTTCCCGCGCTGGCGCGATCTGCCGGTCACCCCGGTGGAGTTCGACGGCTGGGACAACCGCACCTACCGGCTGGGCGCGGACATGACGGTGCGGCTGCCCACCGCCGAGGGCTACGTTCCCGCCGTGGCCAAGGAAAGCACCTGGCTACCCCGGCTGGCACCGCGGCTGCCGGTCCCGGTGCCGGAGATCCTCGCCGACGGCGTGCCGGGGGAGGGCTACCCGTACCCGTGGTCGGTGCGGCGGTGGCTGCCCGGCGAGCAGGCGAACCGGGCCCGGATCGACGACCCGGTGCGCTTCGCCGTCGACGTCGCGGAGTTCGTCCGCGCGCTGTGGCGCTGCGACACCACGGGCGGTCCCGCGGCGGGGGCGCACTCCTGGTACCGCGGTGGCTCGCCCGCCCACTACGACGCGGAAACCCGCCGCTGCCTGGCCCAGCTCGCCGGACGGGTCGACACCGGCAGGGCGACCGCCGTCTGGGAGGCCGCGCTGGCGGCCGAGTGGACCGGACGGCCGGTGTGGTTCCACGGCGACATCTCCGTGGGCAACCTGCTGGTCGCCGACGGGAAACTGGCCGCGGTCATCGACTTCGGCACCTCCGGCGTCGGCGACCCGGCCTGCGACCTGATCATCGCCTGGAACACGTTCACCGGCCGCACCCGCGAGGCCTTCCGGGACGCCGTCGGCCAGGACGACGGCACGTGGGCCCGCGCCCGCGGCTGGACGCTGTGGAAGGCGCTGTTCGTCCTGGCCGGCTGTATCGACAGCGACCCGGTGAACGCCGCCGAGCAGCACCGGATCATCGACGAGGTGCTCGCCGACCACGACTCGGTCAGCTGAGCGCGCGCCCGACCAGGTCCGCCACGGCCGCCATTCCCGCCGCGTTGGGGTGATAGGGAACCCGGCCGGGGGAGGTGGTGAACCGTTCCATCCACGGCTGCGCCGCGCAGGCGTCGTGTGCCGCGCTGGCGGCCGCGGCGTCGACCAGGGTGGCCCGGCCGCTGACCGCGGCGAGCCGGGTCGCGGCCGCCAGGCGCAGGGCCACGGTGCGCTCGAACCGCAGCTGGGCCGGTGTCAGCGGCACCCCCTCGCAGGCGGGGCCGGTCCGGGGCAGGATCGTCTGGTAGTTGACGACGAGAACCCTGGCCCGCGGCGCCTTTCGGTGCACGGCGGCGATGACGTCGCCGATCTTGCCCGCGACCCCGGCCAGCGCGGTGTTCATCGCGTCCTGATCGACGTCCGGGCAGTTCGGGGCGCCGGTGTTCTGGCAGGCGTAGGCGAACAGGCTGCCGACGTAGTTCACGTCGTTGCCGCCGATGGTGACCGTGACCAGGTCCGTGCTCGCGGTGACGGCGTCGATCTGCGGGCCCTGCCCGTGCTGGGACCGGGTGAGGATGTCCGCCGTGGTGGCCCCGCTGCACGTCGCGTCGACGAGCCGGAGGCCGAAGCGGGCCGCGACGAGGGTGGCGTAGTTGTTCGCCGACCTGCCGCACGCGGCCGGGCCACCCGGCTTCGGCGGCGGGATACCGGGGCCCGCGGCGAAGGAACTGCCCAGTGCCACGTAGGTCGCCTGCGCCGCCGCCGCGGGTGGTGCCGGTACGCCGATCAGTGCCGTCGCCACCGTCACGGCGGCCAGTCCCAGCCAGTTGCGCTTCACCGGATCATCGTCCACCCCGGTGGCAGGAAGGTGTCAAGAGCCAAGTGGGCACGGTGGCGCGGGCTAACGTCGGTGGAGTCGGGATGTGCGAGCGGGAGGCCGGGTCATGGTGGTGAGGACACTGGGGGTGCTTCTGGGCGTACTCGCCCTGGCGGCCTGCCAGCCGGGTGGCGAGCAGGCCCCCGCCGCGCAGCCGTCGGCCGCACCCGCCCCGCCGGTCGCACCGGTCGCGGCCGACGGGCGCGACTACGCGGCCTGCGCCGACGGCAACTGCGAGGTGCAGGTCAGCGCGGGCACGCGGATCGCGCTGGGCGGCCACGGCGGTGCCGACACGCTCGCGGTCGACGCCGTGGAGGGCCGCGGGATCAAGTACCAGCGGCAGGGCAAGCGCAGCGGCTCCGGATCGCTGTCCACCGGCTGCGTGGCGCGGATCTGGTCGACCGGCGGCGGGTCGGCGTGCAGCACCACCGGCGAACCTCCGGCGATCTACCCCGAGGACGGGATCCTGGCCATGCAGGTGGTCGGCGTCGACGGCGGCACCGCCGTACTGCGGCTCGTCGCCGGAAAGGCCGGGCCGCCGCCGACCTCCCTGGTCATTCCCATGCCGTCGTTCACCGTGCCCACACCCTGAGCCATGTTGTTCGGCGTACTGGGCCCGCTCGACGTCCGGTATCCGGACGGGCGGCCGGCCGAGATCGGCGACGGAATCCACCCGCGGGTGCTGTCGGCGTTGCTGCTGCGGCCCAACAGGTGGGTCGACGCGGACAGCCTCGCCGAGGTGGTCTGGCCGGACCGGGTCGTGGCCCGGGCCGACCGGCTGCTCTGGGACTGCGTGCACGACCTGCGGCGGCGCACGCCGTTCTTCGACGACACCGCGGCCCGCATCGACAGCCGCCCGCACCACCACCGGGTCAACATCGGCGAGAACGAGCTCGACAGCCTGCTGTTCGAGGAACTGATCGACATCGGCAGGGACCTGCTCGACAGCGACGCGCCGCTGGCGGCCGACTACCTCGGCGGCGCGCTGCGGCTGTGGCGCGGCGTCCCGTTCACCCTGCTGGACACCAACTACAGCCGCCTGGAGGCACAGCGGCTGGCGGATCTGCGGTGGGACGCGCTCGGCAGCCTGGTCGACGCGCTGGTCCTGGCCGACCGGGCCGCCGACGCCGTGGCGGCCCTGCGGTCGGCGGCGGCCGAGCCGCCCGGCCGCGAGGACACCTGGCGGCGCCTGGTCGCCGTACTGCGCCAGGCGGGCCGCCCGATCGAGGCGGCCGCCGCGGCCCGCAAGGCCGCCAGGGTGCTCGGGCGGGACCTGGGCTAACGACCGTCCACAGTGGTCGCCATGTCGCCGAACACGAACGAGCTGGGCTCGCACTCGGCGATGAAGTCCGACGGGAACCCCGGCTCGAAGTCCACCGCGCCGTCCAGCCGGCGCACCGCCTCGGCGGGCAGGTCGAGGCCGAGTGCCCCCAGGTTCTCGGTCAGCTGCTCGGGCCTGCTCACCCCGACCAGCGGCAGCACCGCGCGCGACTTGGCACGGGTCCACGCCAGCGCCACCTGCGCCGGGGTCGCCCCGAGTTCACCGGCGACGGCCCGCACGGCCGCGGCCGCCGCGTGGTCGCGGGCGGTGAGGGAGTCCGGGTCGACCCGGGTGGAACCGGGCCCGGACAGCTTCCCGGCCGCGAGCGGCGCCCAGGCGGCCACGCTCATCCCGAACGCCTCGGCCATGGGCAGCAGTTCCCGCTCGACGTCCCTGCGCAGCAGGTTGTAGGGCACCTGCAGGCCGGCGAACGGGGTCCAGCCCCGCCACTGCGCCAGCGTGTTCGCGTGCGCGACCAGCCAGGCCGGGGCGTCGGAGATGCCGACGTAGAGCACCTTGCCCGCGCGGACGGCGTCGTCCAGTGCGCGCATGGTCTCCTCGACCGGGGTGTGCCGGTCCCAGATGTGCACCCAGTAGATGTCGATGTAGTCGGTACGCAGCCTGCGCAGGCTGCGGTCCAGCGAGTGCACCAGGTTCTTGCGGTGGTTGCCCGCGCCGTTGGGGTCGGCGGCGTCGCGGGACAGCGTGTACTTGGTGGCCACGACGAACCGGTCCCGCCGGTCGATGACGGAACCGAGAAGGCTCTCCCCGTCGCCGTAGGCCGACGCGGTGTCCAGGACGTTGCCGCCCGCGTCGGCGTAGGTGTCGATGATGCGCCGGGCCTGGTCCGCGTCGGTGAACGCCATGGTGCCGAGGAGCAGTTCGGAGACTCGCAGACCGGTCCGGCCGAAAAGGCGGTATCGCATGCCGCACAGCCTCTCCGGCCGCCGCCGGGTGAGGGAGGCCCTGACAGGGACCCCCATGGCCTACTGTCGTCGGCATGGCGGACAACCCACTCGGCGGATTCCTGCGGACCCGGCGGGAGGCGACCGGTCCCGGCGACGTCGGGCTGCCCGCCGGCCCGGGCAGGCGCACGCCCGGCCTGCGGCGGTCCGAACTGGCCGACCGGGCGGGGATCAGCGTCGAGTACCTGACCCGCCTGGAGCGTGGCCGCGACCGTAACCCGTCCGGGCAGGTCCTCGGCGCGCTCGCCGACGCGCTCGGGCTCTCCCCGGACGAGCGGATCCACCTGTACCGGCTGGTCAAGGCCGAGAGCGGCGCGGTGTGCGCCCAGGCCGCCCGCGTGCCGAGGCAGCTGCGCCCGACGGTGCGTGCCCTGCTGGACCGGCTCGACACCACGCCCGCCTACGTCGCAGGCTCGGCGGGCGACCTGCTGGGCTGGACGAACGGCTTCCGCTGGCTGGCCGAGCCGTCCGGCCTGCTCGGCGACGAGCCGCCCAACCTGGCCCGGTTCGTGTTCGCCGACGGCAGGGCGCGCACGGTGTTCCCGGACTGGGAGCGGGTCGCCGACGAGCAGGCCGCCGCCCTGCGCGCGGCCGCCGACCTCGGCGATCCCACCGCGGCCGTGCTCGCCGAGGAGCTGTCGATCACCGCGGGCGCCGGGTTCGCCGGCCGGTTCGCGGTGTCGGCGACGCTGCCCGCGCCGACCGGTGTGCTGCGGTGGGCGCACCCGGACGCGGGCGTGCTGACGCTGGCCTACGAAAGCCTGCTGCTGCCCGGGGAGGAAGGGGACCGCCTGGTCGTCCACCTGCCTGCCGGGCAGGACGTCACCGAGGCTGCCGGCACAGCTCGTCCAGGTGCCTGGTGATCACCGCCGTCATCCGCTCGGCGGTCATCCGCTCCGGGCGGGTGACGCCGTGAACGGCGAGCCCGTCCAGCAGGGCGTGCAGGCGGTCCGCCTCGAATTCGACGTCCACTGTGGACGGTACGAGGCCGGCTTCGGCGAGGCCGGTCACCAGCATCGCCGACAGTTCCCGTAGCCCGTCGAAGCTGCTGTCGTTGACCTCGCGCAGCCGCGGGTCGCTCAGCGCGGCGCCGGTGAACGCCAGCCAGACCTCGGACTCGGCGCGACGGTCCTCGTCCAGCGGCAGCACGTTGAGCACGGCCTGCTCGACGGCGGCACGCAGGTCGGGGCCCGGGTCGATCGCGCCCATCCGGCCGCGGATGCGCTCACCGGCCACCTGGAGCGAGAACGCCAGCAGGTCGTGCTGCGAGGCGAAGTAGTGCCGCACCGATCCCTGGACCAGGCCCGCTTCCTTGGCCACGTTGCGTACCGACACCTTGGCCACGCCGTCGCGGTGCACGATCCGCAACACGGCCTCGGCGAGGTCCGCCCGGCGCCGGGCCGGGTCGACTGGTTTACCCACGGCACGTTCTTAGCACAGTTGTGCTACGGTCGCCGTGTAGCACAGTTGTACTACGAGCTGGTGGGGGTCCGATCATGCGTGTGGTGGCGGCGGTCGTGGCGGTTGTCCTGCTGGTCACGGGGTGCTCGGCGCCGCGGGCCGTCGACACGGTGGACACCGGCGGCGGCCGGCTCATCGGCTCGGTGACCGGGGACATCCGCACCTTCCAGGGGATCCCGTTCGCCGCACCGCCGACGGGACAGCGGCGCTGGCGGCCGCCGGAGCCGGCCGCGCCGTGGACGGGAACCCGCGACGCCCGCCGTCCGGCGCCCGCCTGCGTCCAGTCGCCGCACGACCCGGTGCCGGGGCCGCAGTCCGAGGACTGCCTGTACCTCAACGTGACCACGCCGGCCGCCGGGCTCGACCGCCCACGGCCGGTGCTCGTCTGGCTCTACGGCGGCGGTTTCTACCAGGGCAACGCCGCCGAGTACCACGCCGCCAGGCTCGCGGGCAGCGGCGACGGCACGGTGGTGGTGACGCCGGGCTACCGGCTCGGGGTGTTCGGCTTCCTCACCCACGCCGGTCTTCCCGACTCCGGTGCGTTCGGGCTGGCCGACCAGCACGCGGCGCTGCGGTGGGTGCGGGACAACATCGCCGCGTTCGGCGGTGACCCCGGCAACGTCACACTGGCCGGCCAGTCCGCCGGAGCGATGAGCGTCTGCGCCCACCTGACCTCTCCCGGCTCGGCGGGGCTGTTCCACCGGGCGATCCTGCAGAGCGGGACGTGCCTGGTGGAGTGGCCGCCGTATCCGCGTGGCGGCAGGGGATTCACGCCGTACGAGCCGCCGGACGACTACCGGCGGCAGGCCGGCGAGATGTCCGCGGAGCTCGGGTGCCCGGACGTCGAGTGCCTGCGGGGCCTGCCCGCCGACCGGTTCGGCGGGTGGATGGCGCGGTTCTCCCCGTCCTACGGCAACAGCGTGCTGCCCGTCCACCCGGCGGAGGCGTTCCGGCAGGGGCGGTTCCACCGGGTTCCGGTGCTCGTCGGCCACACGAGGGACGAGGCGCGCCTGCCCTTCGCCGGGCCGGTGCCCAGCCCACTGTCCACAGCGGACTACGTGGGCCGGATCGAGGGCGAGTTCCCCGGGCGCGCCGCCGGGATCCTCAGCGAGTACCCGCCGGTCGACGGCGACAACGGCCAGCGTTACGCCCAGCTCGCCACGGATCGCAGCTGGGCGCTGACCACCCGCCGCGCCCAGTTCGAGTTCGCCCGCGCCGTGCCCACCTTCGCCTACGAGTTCGCCGACCGGGACGCCCCGCGGTACGACCGGATGCCCGCCGTCGGGTACCCCTACGGGGCCTTCCACGGCTCCGACGTGCCGTACCTGTTCGACCTCGCGGGCGAGCGGGCCGCGTTCACCCCGCGGCAGGTGGAGCTGACCGGCACGCTCGCCGGGTACTGGACGCGGTTCGCCGCGACCGGTGATCCGAACGGTCCCGGCCTGCCGCCGTGGCCGGCGTTCACCGCCGCCGCGCCACACGTGCAGTCGCTGGCCCCCGGAGCGGTCGGCCCGGCCGACGTCGTCACCGATCACCGGCTGGCTTTCTGGGAATCCGGCTGACGACGGACCGTCCGCCGGTCAGGCACCACACGGCGATCACCGGGTCGCAGATCGCGCAGCCCAGCGAGGAATGGTCGGCGAACGGGACGATCGGCTCACCCCGCAGGTGGTGCACGAGGTCCCAGGCGGTGTGCAGCAGCCAGCCGATTCCGATGAACGCCCACGACTCGAGGCCGCGGTAGGCGCAGTAGGTGACCGCGGCGGTGAAGACGAACTCCCAGCCGCCCAGCCCACCACCGCTGAGGTACGCGGCGCCGGCCCCGGCGATCATGACGGCGTTGAACTTGCGCCGGTGCGGTTCCCGGATGAACGAGTTGAGCACGACATAGACGACGCCGATCAGGACGGCCGAGACAACGATCATGGCGCCGACGCTAGAAGTGGCCACCGGACCGCGGGAGTGGCTGGACTGCCAGGCTCCGACGGATTCTCGCCCGGCCATGGCAGCTCCCTGCCAAGCGGGGGCCGTCGCGTCCCGGTGGCTGCCGATACTGGCCCCGGCATCGTCGCCGAGCACGAGGGAGAAACGGGTATGCGGATCGTGAAGTGGGCCGCGGTCGCGGGAGCCGGGTGTCTGGTGGGGGCCGGGACGGCGCTGGCCGCGCCCGCGCTGGCGGCGCCGTCGGCACCGCAGTACAAGGTGGTCACCGCCGGCGGCCCGTATGGCGCGTTCGCCCGGTGCCCGGCCGGCTACACCGTCACCGGAGGCGGCTCCGACGGCGTGCCCAACGTGGAGCTGTCGACCTACTACAGCAAGCCGGCGGACGACCTGTCCGGCTGGGCGGTCACCGGCGGCAAGTCCTACATGCTGGCCTACGCCGTGTGCGTGTCCGGCGGCTGAACGATCTCACTATAGTGGCGCTATAGTGAGATCGTGACGGAGAAGATCGGCCGGGCCGAGCGCACCCGCCGCACCCGGGCGCGGATGCTGGACGCCGCGAGGGCGCTGTTCGTCGAACGCGGCTACGCCGGCACGTCGGTGGAGGCCGTGGCCGCTGCCGCGGGCGTCGCCACGCCGACGATCTACTTCACGTTCGGCAGCAAGCGTGTGCTGCTCAAGGAGGTGCTCGACGTCAGCGTCGCCGGTGACGACAGCGCGGTGCCGACGATGGAGCGTCCCTGGTTCGCCGAGGCACTGGCCGAACCCGATCCGGCCGCGCAACTGCGCCTGCAGGTGCGGGCCGCGCGGCGGATCCTCGAGCGGGCCGCCGCCGTGCTGGAGGTCGTCCGGGCCGCGGCGCCGGCGGACGACGAGGTCGCCGCGCTGTGGCGGGTCAACCAGGAGCAGCGGCTCACCGTCCAGCGGCGGCTGGCGGCGGCACTGGCTGGCAAGACCCGCCTGCGGCACGACGTGGACACCGCCGCGGACATCCTGTTCGCCGTACTCGGCCCCGAGCTGTTCGGAGTGCTCACCACGACCCGGGGCTGGTCCTCGGCCCGGTGGGAGGACTGGGCGGTGGACAGCCTCGCGGTCCAGCTGCTGACCTCGCGGGAGGAACGCGATGACGCTCCTGGACGTTGACGGGATCCGGCTGCGCCACCGGTCCGACGGTGCCGGGCCGCCGGTGGTGCTCGTGCACGGGTCGTGGGACGACCTGCACGGCTGGGACCGGCTGGTACCGCATCTGACCGGCGCTCACCGGGTCGTGCGCTATGACCGGCGCGGGCACGGCGGCAGTGACAGCGTGCCGGGGCAGGGGCGGATCGGCGAGGACGTCGACGACCTCGCCGGTGTCCTGAATGGACTCGGCGTCGCGCCGGCCCACGTCGTCGGCCATTCCTACGGCGCCACCGTGGCGCTGCTGCTCGCCCTGCGTCACCCGCGGCTGTGCCGGACGCTGACCGTCCACGAGCCGCCGCTGTTCGCCCTGCTCGCCGGCACCCCCGACGCCGGCCTGCTGGACACGGTGCGCGGGCGGATGGACCGCGTGGCCGGGCTGATCACCGCGGGCAGGCCTGCCGAGGCCACACGGCTGTTCGTCGACGAGGTCGGGTTCGGCCCCGGGACCTGGGAGCGGGTGCTCACGCCGCGGCTGCGGGAGACCTTCGTCGCGCACGCGGACACCTGGCTCGACCAGGCCCGCGACCCGGACCGGCTGGCGCTGGGTGCCGGTGACCTCGCCGCGCTCGCCGTGCCGACGCTGCTCACCCACGGCGACGCCGGGCTGCCCTGGTATCCGCCGGTGATGCGGTCACTCGCCGCGGCCGCGCCCGCGGTGCGGCCGCACCTGATCACCGGGGCGGGGCACGCGCCACACCTGACGCACGCCGCGGAGTTCGCCGCGGCCGTGCTGTCACACACGCGGGCGCGGCCGAGGCCTCAGGCGTAGAGCGCCATCCGGATCGACTCGGGCTCGAAGCCGAGCGACGACCAGAACGCCGCGACGTCCTCGCGGTCCAGCCAGGTCTCCAGGTGCAGCGGGTCGGCGCCGCGGTCGCGCAGCCACCGCATGGCGGCCCTGGCGAGTGCGGAGCCGACCCCGCCGCGGCGGGCATCCGGGACCACGTAACAGGTTTCGATCTCGCCGGTGAGACCGTCCTCGCCCCGCAGCGAGCCGTTGACGAAGCCGACGATCCGGCCGTCGCGCAGTGCCACCAGGCAGAAGTCCCGCTCGTCTGCGGCGCCCGCCGCCAGCAATCGCTCGATCGACGCCAGCTCGCCGGGGGTCATGCGATCGCCATCCGGCAGCTCGCATCCCATGCCGTCCCACAGCCGCGCGACGGCGGGGGCCTCGTCCGCGTGGATACGTCGAACGTTCACCATCAGTGTCTCCTCGTCTCGGGTGGTCGGGTGCCGGTCCGGGACGAGGAGGCGCGCGGGCGCGTCAACCTGGCATGTCCGCGATTCTAGCCCTGCGGGTAGAACACGAACAGCGTGCAGCCGGTGGCGCTCGCGGGCACGTGCCACGACCCGGCCGGGGCGTGCAGGAACGTGCCCGCCGGGTAGTCCCGCGCGCCGTCGTTGAACGTGCCGGCGACCACGTAGACCTCCTCCGGCCCGGGCTCGTGGACGTCGCGGTGCGGCCAGGACGTACCCGGGTCCATCTCCAGCACGTTGGCGTGCGCACCGTCCGGTCCGGTCCACAGTGGACGCAGGCGGATGCCGGGGAACAGTTCGCGGACAGGGGATTCGGCGACGGACACCGAGGTGTAGCCGTCCTGGGTGAGGATCTCGGGGTGCATGCCACCACGGTGCCGCGTGCGGGCCGTCACGGAACAGTGTCCGTGAAGACATCATGGGGTACTTTTCTGCCATGCATCGTGTGGTGGCTCTGGTGCGGCCGGTCCAGTCGACGTTCGAACTCGGCTGCGGCGCCGAGGTCTTCGGCACCACGCGGGCCGAGGTGCCGCAGTACTACGAGTTCGAGGTGTGCACGGAGACCCCGGGCCCCGTGCCGACGACCGCCGGGTACGCGATGTCCGTGCCACTCGGCCTGCGGGCACTGGACTCGGCGGACACCGTGCTCATCCCGGGCTGGCAGCCGGTGGAGCAACCGCTGTCCCCGCGTGTGCGCCGGGCGCTGCTGCGGGCACACGCCCGCGGGGCCCGGCTGGTCACCATCTGTTCCGGGGTGTTCGCGCTGGCCCGTACCGGCCTGCTCGACGGCCGCGCCGCCACCACGCACTGGGCGCGCGCCGGACAACTGCGGCGCGAGTTCCCCCTGGTCCAGGTCGAACCGGACCGGCTCTACGTCGACCACGGCGACGTCGCCACGAGTGCCGGCGCGGGTGCGGGAATCGACCTGTGCCTGCACCTGGTCCGGCGTGACCACGGCGCCGCCCACGCCGCGCTTCTCGCGCGCCACATGGTGATGCCGCCGCACCGGGAAGGCGGCCAGGTGCAGTACGCGCCGCCCCACCAGCCCGCCGACCTGCTGGACGGCCTCGTCGACTGGGTGGACGCGCGGCTGGGCACCGCCCTGTCGGTGAGCGACCTGGCGGCCCGCCTCGGTGTGTCGTCACGCACCCTGGCGCGACGGTTCGCCGACCAGCTCGGCACGAGCCCGGGCGCGTGGCTGCTGGCCCGCCGGGTCGCCGCGGCCCGCACCCTGCTGGAGGAGACGGACCTGCCGGTGGAGGCGATCGCGGCCAGGGTCGGGCTCGCCTCGGCGGTCAACCTGCGCCGTCGCTTCCGTGCCCTGGTGGGAACGAGCCCGGGTGCCTACCGGCGGGCGTTCCGGCTGTCCTGAGCCTGTGTATCGAAAGATACGGCGGGCATAGACTTTCGATTGATGTTTCGCTCGCGTGTTCGATTCTACTGTGGCTGTGTGTACGAGAAACAGTGGTTGAGTTCAGGCGGCGGGCGGGCCGAAGGCGGTCAGGAACCGGTCGCGGAAGGCGCTCATCGGCCAGACGGGTGCCCGCGGGCCGGGTTTCAGGCCGTCCTCCCAGGCCCAGCCCGAGATCCGGTCGAGCACCTCACGGTCCCGGGTGATGATGCTGACCGGCACGTCCTTGCCCGCGTTGTCGCCGGTCACGAACTGGGCGGGCTGGTGGTCGCCGACCATGACGACGACCAGGTTGTCGTCGCCGTGGGTCTCCACATAGGACACCACGGTGTCCAGCGAGTACCGCAGCGACTGGGCGTAGTCCGCGCGCACCGCGGCCGGCTCACTGCCGAAGATGGAGTCCATCCGCTGGTTGTCGCTTGCCGGCATGCTGTGGAAGACGGCGCCGTCACCCACGGCGTCCCACGGCACCGGGCGGGGCGCGGCCGGCCACGGCGAATGGCTGGTCACCAGCGGGATCGCCGCCATCAGCGGACCGCGGCCGGGCGCCTGGCGTTCGGTGCGCTGGAACGTGGCCAGGGTGTACTGGTCGGGCATGGTGGCGTAGCCGAACCGCGGGCCGCGGTAGCCGAGGTCGCCGGCGGCGTAGATGCGGTCGTAGTCGAAGAACCGGCCTTCCGGCCACGCCTCGGTGATGCCCGGCAGCACGCCGACCGCCCGCCACCGCGCCCGCCGGAACGCGCCGCCCAGCGTGAGCCGGTCGCTGGCCAGCAGGGTGTGGTAGCGCAGCTGGTTGTCGATCCACAGCCCGGACAACAGGGTCGCCTGCGCCAGCCAGCTGCCCGCACCGGCCACCGGCGAGGTGAGAAAGCCGCTGCGCGATCCGTACCCGGCCGCGCGCAGCCGCGTGGTCCCGGCGTCGAGCGCGGGGCCGATCCGCGGTGCCAGCTCGGGGTGTTCCAGCGCCGACCGGCCGTAGCTCTCCACGAACGTGATCAGCACGTCCTTGCCGCGCAACGCGGTCAGCAGCCGCTCGCCCGCGACGTCGCGGAAGGGATCGCCCGCGGCCTGCTCGGCGAACACCCGCTGGTCGTGCAGCCCGGCCTGGACCTGGCGGACGTGATCGGCGGCCACCGTGGCCGAGGAGGTGGACACGAGCGGCAGGCCTGGCACGGTGACGAGAATCGACACCACGGCGAGCAGGAGCACGGCCCGCGCGGTCGTCGTGCGGTGCCGGACGGCGACCCGGCTCAGCCGCAGTGCCGCCCACGTCGTGAGCACCAGCAGTCCCGCGGCGAGCAGCACGGCCGCGACCACGGCGCCGACGGCGGCCGCCGCGCCGAGGGTCACGTCGAGATAGTCGACGGCGGGGCCGAGCAGGTACCAGTCGAGCACGAGGTCGAACGGCCGGTTGAGCACCGCGTCGAAGCCGAGGTCGGCGATCTTCAGGATCGCCACGACCCCGGCCAGCACCCCGCAGGCCACCACCGCGACCCGCCGCACCCGTTCCGGCAGCACCAGGACGAGCACGGCCGCGAGCAGCCCCTCGACGGGGAGCCGCAGGAACGCCAGCGGATTCAGGTTCTCCTCGGTGGCGGGCAGGACCAGCGCGGCGAACACGAGCAGTGCGGCCAGCGCCGTGGCCGCGCGCCCCCGCGTCACCGCCGGACGAGCGCGCGGATCGTGTCCCGGCGCAGCCACGCGATCAGGGCCGCGACCACGCCGAGGAGCGCGGGCAACAGCGCGTCACCGTTGGCGAGCAGGAACAGTTCGGTGCCGACCGCGCCGACCATGACGCCGGTCAGCCCGAGTGCCGCCAGCCCGCACAGGCGCGGGATCAGCAGGCCGATCGCGCCGGCGATCTCCAGCACGCCGGTGGTGTAGCGCAGCCACTGGCCCAGGCCGATCTCGTCGAACTTGCGCACCACACCGTCACCGAAGAGGAGGAAACCGCTGTAGACGAAGTAGGCGGCCAGCGCCACCTGCACCACCCACAACACGATCTCGCCGGTGAGACGGAGCGGACTGGTCCGGTCAGACATGGCAGCACCTTTCTGATGTCGGCTGACGGTACAGCCACACGACGTCGCGGCCGAACGACCAGAGCAGCGCCGCCAGCGCCAGGCCGACCGCGACGGCGGGCAACGGGACGGCGCCGGACGCGGCGGCCACGAGCACGATCCCCTGCGCGGCGGCGACCGCCTTGCGGGCCAGGCTCGGCGGCAGCGGCGCGGACAGCCACGGCCACACCCAGGCCGCCGCCACGAACAGGTACCGCAGGGCGCCGACGGCCAGCACCCACGGGCCCAGCGTGGCCGCCACGTGCACGCTGAGCACGAGGATCAGGAACGCGTCGACTTCCATGTCGAAGCGGGCGCCCAGCGCCGAACTGGTTCCGGTGCGGCGGGCGACCCGGCCGTCGACGAAGTCGAGGGCCAGCGCCACGGCGGCCAGCGTGGCGAGCAGCGCGGCCGGGGGCCCACCCGGGTCGGCGACCAGGGCGGTCACCCCGCCGGCCAGGGTCGTGCGGGCCAGGGTGACGTGGTCGGCCGGGCCGAGCGCGAGCCTTCCCGCGTGCCGCATCGCGCGGTGGAGCAGGACGCACGCGGTGGCGCCGACGGCGACGCCGGTGAGCCAGCCCCACGGGCCGAGGCCCGTGGTCGTGGCCAGCGCGGCCAGCAGCAGGACCTGGACCGTGAGCCACGGTGCCCAGGCGGCCGCGTCCGGTCCGGGCGGTGCCGCACCGCGGACGGTGTGCTGAAGTGTGCTCATGCTGCTCCTCGCGACGGCTCGGTGGAGGCTCGCTGTATGACACGTGAGGCACGGGCGTTGTGGTTCAACGCTCCCGGAGAAAGTGCGGTCGGCTGGGTCACAGTCGCCGAGCCGGGGCCGGGCGAGGTCGAGGTCCGCACGCTGTGGTCCGGCGTCAGCCGGGGCACCGAGACGCTGGTGCTGCGCGGCGGGGTGCCTGCCCGCCAGCACGAGCTGATGCGGGCTCCGTTCCAGGACGGTGACTTCCCGTTCCCGGTCAAGTACGGCTACCTCAACGTGGGAGTCGTCGAGACCGGCCCGCCCGAACTGCTCGGCCGCACGGTGTTCTGCCTGTACCCGCACCAGACCCGCTACGTCGTGCCCGCGGCGGCGGTCACCCCGGTCCCCGGCACTGTGCCCGCCTCCCGGGCGGTGCTGGCCGGAACGGTCGAGACCGCGGTCAACGTCGTGTGGGACGCCGCGCCGCTGGTGGGGGACCGGATCGCCGTGGTCGGCGGTGGCATGGTCGGCTGCTGTGTTGCGGCCGTGCTGGGCAGGATCCCGGGCGTCCGGGTCCAGCTGGTCGACACCGACCCGGCCCGGGCCGAGGTGGCAGAGGCCCTCGGCGTCGGTTTCGCCTCGCCCGAGCGGGCCGACGGCGGCCGCGACCTGGTCGTGCACGCCAGCGCGACCGAGGCCGGGCTGGCCCGTGCGCTGGAACTGGCGGCCCCGGGGTGCCCGGTGGTCGAGCTGAGCTGGTTCGGCGACCGGCGGGTCGGCGTGCCGCTGGGGGAGTACTTCCACTCCCGCCGGCTCGTCCTGCGCAGCAGCCAGGTGGGGACGGTCGCGCACCCGCGGCGCACGTTCGCCGAGCGGATGGCGCTGGCGCTGGACCTGCTCGCCGACCCGGTGTTCGACGTGCTGATCACCGGGCGGAGCCCGTTCGAGGAGCTGCCCGCGGTCCTGTCCCGGCTGGCCGCCGGGCCGTCGGCGCAGCTGTGCCATCTGGTCGACTACGGTGCGGCGCATGCTTCCCGGTGACACCACCACCGACGTGCGCGACCGCGGCGCGACCGTGGCCGTCCTGCCGGTCGGCAGCTTCGAGCAGCACGGGCCGTACCTGCCGCTGGCCACCGACACCGCGATCGCCTGCGCCATCGCCGCGCGGATCGCGCGGGCACATCCGGTCCGGCTGCTGCCGCCGGTGACCATCTCCTGCTCACACGAGCACGCCGCCTGGCCTGGCACGGTCAGCATCTCGGCGGCCACGCTCTACGCCGTCGTGCGGGACGTCGCGGGCTCGCTGCGCCGCTCCGGCGTGCCGAACCTGGTGCTGGTCAACGGCCACGGCGGCAACTACGTCCTGGCCAACGTGGTGCAGGAATCCGAAGGGATGGCCCTGTTCCCCGGCCAGGCGGACTGGGAGCGGGCACGGGCGGCCGCGGGGATCGAGACCCCCGCCGACAGCGACATGCACGCCGGTGAACTGGAGACCTCGATCCTGCTGCACGCCCATCCCGAGCTGGTCCGCCCCGGCGCCGAGACGTCCGACCACCTCGCCGACGACCGGCCGCACCTGCTCACCCTCGGCCTGCGGCCCTACACCGAGTCCGGTGTCGTCGGCCTGCCCTCACGCGCCACGGCCGGCAAGGGCGAGGCGCTGCTGGCTGCGCTGACCGACGCGTTCGGCGAGTACCTCACCGTGCTGGGGACGCCGGGATAGCACCAGCACCCCCGGCGCCGCGGCCGCCAGCGCCAGAACGCCGTACACCACCGCCGTCGTCAGTCCCTGCCCGGCGCCCAGTCCGGTCGCGCCGAACGCCACGGCGAGAAACGCCTCCCGCGGCCCCCAGCCGCCGATACTGACCGGCACCGCCATCACCAGCAACGCGGGCAGGGCCAGTGCCACCAGGTGCCCCACCGGCGCGGCCACCCCCGCAGCCCGTGCGGCCACGACGAACAACGCCAGGTGCCCGGCCAGCACGGCGGCCGACGCCAGGGTCACCCTGGGCAGCGCGTACGCCGACAGCAGCCCCGCCCGGGCGTCGGCCCAGGTCGTCCGCGCCACCCGGCGTACCCGGGCCGACGCCACCGCGGCCAGCCCGCACCCGGCCACCATCGCCGTGACCACCATCGCCGCCACGGTGCCGTCCACGGCCACCCCGGGCAGCGGCCGCGCGACCAGCACGGCCACCGCCGCGGCCACCAGGACCGCCTGCCCGGCGAACCGTTCGAACACCACCGCCCGCACCCCGCGGCCGAGGTCGCCGCAGCGCCGCCCGTGGTCGACGGCACGGTGCACGTCGCCGAGCACCCCGGCCGGCAGCACCGCGTTGAGCAGCAGGCCCCGGTAGTAGTCCGCGACGGCTGTCCACAGTGGAAGCGACAACCCAAGCCCCCGCGCAACCACACGCCAGCGCCAGGCGCTGGCCACCGTCGTCACCAGCCCGATGCCGACCGCGGCGGTCACCGACCGGACGTCCACCGCGGCCAGCCCGTCGGCGACGGCGTCGGTGCCCAGCCGCCACACCAGTGCGGCCAGGATTCCCACTGCCAGCAACGGCCGTACCCACCGCCAGATCCGCCGCGTCATGCCGCCGCACCCGGCAGCGCGAGCAGGTCGGCGTGGCCGACCGTCACCCGGACACCGGCGGCCAGGCGCCCGCGCAGATACCGCTCACCCGCCTCGGCCAGCGCCGGTTCCTGCTCACAGGCCGCGCCCACCCAGCCACGCAGCCACTCGGCGGTCAGCGCGGCCTGATCGGGCCCGAGCCGCCAGGGACTGGGCCTGGTCACCACCTCGGCCCCGCGGCGGCGGAACGCCACGGTGGCGGCCTCGACCGCGTCCGGCCCGAGCAGGTGCCTGCCGCCGGTCTCCCGCCGCTGGTGTGCGTTGAACGCCGCCTCGAACTCCGCGTCGAGCGGATCGGCGGGGTCGAGGTCGACCCGGCCGGTCACCGACAGCGTGAACAACGCGGGCACCCCGGCTGCCACGCAGGTCGCGGCCAGTGCCTCCACCTCGCTCGTGGTGAGCAAGTCCAGCAGTGCCGACGCGGTCACCGCCGACGTCCCCTCGAGGTCGGCGGGGCGCAGCCCGGTGAGGTCACCCAGCCGCGTCTCGACGGTCACCCCCTGCCCGGTCATGCTCGCACCGGCCAGTGCCAGCAGGCCGGGGTCCCGGTCCTGCAGAATCCAGTGCCGCGCGCCCGGCCAGCGCTCGCGCAGCCAGCGTCCCATCGATCCCGTGCCACACCCCAGATCACGGATCACGGCCCGATCCGGTTCACCGACGTTGTCCCGGAGCAGGCCGGCCAGGTCGTCGGCCCTGGCGGCCGCGTCGGCGGGCTCGCGCAGGGCGAGCCAGTCCGGCGAGAAGCCACTCATGCGCGCAGGCTAACCAGGATCGCCGCCAGGTTCCCGGCGGACACGTCCCAGCCGGGCAGCCGGGAACGCCGCTCGCGGGCCGCCGACCGCAACCGTTTGCGCCACGGTTCGTCGGTGAACCAGCGGCGCAGCGCCGCCGCCAGCGCCGCCGCGTCGCCGGGCGGGACCAGCAGCCCGGCCTCGCCCAGCGCGTCCGCGACCCCGCTGGCGACGACCGGGATTCCCCTGGCCAGCGCCTCGGTCACCACCATGCCGTAGGTCTCCGCCCGCGACGCCAGCACGAACAGGTCGGCGGCGGCGTAGGCGCGCTCCAGCGGGACGCCGGTGAGCGGCCCGGGAAACAGCACCCGGTCACCGATGCCCGCCCGCCGGGCGAGCGCCGCCACCCGCGCGGCCTGCCCGGCATCGCGGGGCGGGCCGGCACAGGTACACGTCCACGGCAGGCCGGCGACCTCCGCGAGCGCCGCCACCAGCACGTCGTGGCCCTTGCGGGGCGTCACCGACGCCACGCACAGCAACCCGGACACCCCGTCGGTGCCCGGCGCGAGCGGCGCCGGATCGGTCCCGGGCACGACGGTGTGCACCCGGCTCAGCCGGTGCCGCCGCGCCAGCCGGCCCGCCGCGGCGGGACCGGTGGCCACCACCGCGGCCGCCGCCCGCAGGCAGGCCCGCTCGGCCGCGTCCAGCTCCGCCGCCGTCGCCGGATCCAGCCCGGTCTCCTCGGCCAGCGGCAGGTGCACGAGCACGGCCAGCCGCAGGCGCCCGGCGTGCGGGACGACCACGTCCGGCACACCACCCGCGACCAGTCCGTCGAGCAGCACCACCGCGCCGTCGGGAATACCGGCCAGCGACTCCGCCAGCCGCGCGCGGGCACGGGCGTCCGGCCGCGGCCAGGACCCCGGCACGGCGTGCTCACGCACGTCGGCGCCGAGCGCGGCCAGTCCGGCGCTGATCCGGCGGTCGTAGACGTTGCCACCGCTGGCCGCCGCCGGATCGTCGACGTCACCGGGAAGGACGAAGTGCACCCGGCGGTCAGAGGCGGCGTTCGTAACTGGCCCAGGCGACATGGGACTCGCGCAGGGTGACCTCCACGGCGGCGAGCCCGCGGGCAGCCTCACCCAGCTCGCCCGCGGCGATCCGGTCGGCGAGGCGATCGGCCACCACCTTGGCGAGGAACTCGGTGGACGTGTTCACCCCGGCGAACGCGGGATCCTCGTCGAGGTTGCGGTAGTTCAGGCCGGCCAGCACCTCGCCCAGCTGGGTGGTGGCCAGCCCGATGTCGACCACGATGTTGTCGGCGTCCAGCTCGGTCCGGGTGAACCGCGCGTCCACCACGTACGTGGCTCCATGCAGACGCTGCGCCGGTCCGAAGACCTCCCCGCGGAAGCTGTGGGCGATCATCATGTGATCGCGAACGGTGATGCTGAACAGGGTGACCTCCACGGGAGGAGCGGGCTACGGTGTGCGTCCGGCCGAGCGTAATCACGCCCGGCCGTGTTGGCAGCGAGGGGACCGGATGCGTGAGCACACCGACGACACACTGAGCGAGGCCGATGTTGCCGAGTCCGCGCTGGTCACCCGCAGGGGCACCTTCCGGGCGGTGGCGTTCCGCGCGGGCGGGCACGAGCACATGGCGCTCGTCTTCGGCCAGGGGCTCCGGGACGACGTGCTCGTGCGTGTGCACTCCGAGTGCATGACCGGCGACATCTTCGGCGCCCTGCGCTGCGAATGCGGCGAACAGCTCGACGCCGCGCTGGACACGATCGTCCGTGAGGGCGGCGGGATCCTGGTGTACCTGCGTGGCCACGAGGGCCGCGGGATCGGCCTGGTCGCCAAGGTCCGCACACACGTCCTGCAGGACGAGGCCGGCCTGGACACCCTCGACTCGGCGACCTCGCTCGGCCTGCCCGTCGACGTGCGGGACTACACGCCCGCGGTCCGCGTCCTGCGCCACCTCGGCGTGCGGTCGGTGCGGCTGCTGTCGAACAACCCGGACAAGGTCGCGGCGCTGGAGTCGCACGGCATCCAGGTGACCGAGAAGGTCCCGCTGCTCGCGCCCCCCAACGACCACAACATCCGTTACCTGTCCGCCAAACGCGACCGTCTCGGCCACGACCTGCCCCAGGTCGACCTGTTCGGCCGCGGGCACTCGCCCGCGGCGGAGACGTGACCGGCGACTGGGCCGGGCTGCTCCCGGTGGCTCGCGCGGCCGTCGCGCTCGGCACCCGGATCGTGGCCGAGCGCGCGCCCCGGTCGGTCACCGCCAAGGGCGACCGCGACCTGGTGACCGACGTCGACCTCGCCGTCGAGGACGCCGTGCGCGGCTTCCTCGCCCGCGAGACGCCCGGTATCGGCCTGCTCGGCGAGGAACACGGCCGGAGCGGTCCCGGCGACGACACCCTGTGGTGGGTGCTCGACCCGGTGGACGGCACCGCCAACCTGGCCCGCGGCAGCCCGCTCTGCGCGGTGTCGCTGGGCCTGGTCGCCGGCCGGCGGGCCGTGCTGGCCGCCATCGACATGCCGTTCCTCGGCACCGGCTACACCGCCACGGCCGGCGGCGGCGCCTTCTGCGATGACGAGCCCATCCGCGTGGCCGGCACCGCGGCGCTGCCCGACGCCGCGGTCTCGCTGGGCGACTTCGCCGTCGGCGAGGGTGCGGAGCCGAAGAACCGGCTGCGGCTGGAACTGCTGGCCCGGCTGGGCGCGCGGGCGCACCGCGTGCGGATGCTCGGCAGCGCCGCCATCGACCTGGCCTGGGTCGCGCACGGCAGGCTGGACGCGACGGTCATCCTGGCCAACCTGCCGTGGGACACCGCGGCTGGCGTCCTGCTGGTGCGCGAGGCCGGCGGCGTGGTGGCCGACCTCGACGGCACCGACCACACCACCGACTCCGCGGCGACCATCGCCGTCTGCCCCGGCCTGCGGGACGCGCTCACCGGCCTCCTGCGTGAATCTGGCGGCCGCTAGAACCGATCTGGCGCCTCAGGGGTGACAACGACACCGAACCTGAGGGAGATCAGCGCATGACCGTTCTCGTCACCGGAGCCACCGGAACCGTCGGCCGCCAGGTGGTGGCCCAGCTCGCCGCCGCGGGACACCCGGTGCGCGCGCTGACCCGCGACCCGGCGAAGGCACGGTTGCCCGAGGGGGTCGAGGTCGCCCGCGGCGACCTCACCGAGCCGGACAGCGTCGCACCGGCACTGGACGGCGTCACCGGGCTGCACCTGATCACCTTCGGCGGCGACGACGGCGAGCCGCTGGCGACCGGACCGCGGCTGGTGGAGCTGGCCACCCGCGCCGGGGTGCGGCGGGTGAGCGTGCTGTCCGGGTTCGACCGGGGCGGGGTGGAGGCCGCGCTCGCGGACAGCACGCTGCCGTGGGCGCACCTGCAGCCGGTGGAGTTCATGGCCAACGCCCTGGAGTGGGCGGAATCCGCCCGGACCGAGGGTGTGGTGCGGGTCTTCGGCGACAAGCCCGGTTCGGTGGTGCACGAGGCCGACATCGCCGCGGTCGCGGTGGCCGTGCTCACCACCGGCGGCCTGGCCACCGCGGGCGGCAGCGAGTACCCGATCACCGGGCCGGAGCCGCTCTCGCCGCGGCAGCGGGTGGCGATCCTGGCCGAGGCCGCCGGCCGGCCGATCCGGTTCGAGCCGCTGACCGAGGACCAGGAACGGGCCCGGCTGGCGGCCATGGGCTGGCCGCCGGACTACGTCGAGTTCGGCATCCAGCTCGCCCTCGACCCGCCCGCGGAAGGCGCGGCCGTGACGCCGACCGTGCGGGAGGTCACCGGCCGCCCGCCCCGGACCTTCGCCCAGTGGGCGAGCGAGCACGCCGCGGAGTTCCGGCCCTGATCAGCGGCGCCAGCTGAGCGGCGTCGCGGGCTGGTACCGGCACGCGGTGCCGGTGGTCACCGATTCCCGCAGGTGCCGGGCCAGCTCGGGATGCTGGCTGTCCAGCCTGCGCAGCGTGTCGTGGATCCGGTTGGTCACCGCCTTGCGGGCCCGCTCGGCGTCGTCGCCGAGGCGGCGTGGCCTGCCACCCAGCCCGGTGGCGGTACGCAGTTCGTCGAGCAGGGCCTGCCGTTCCCGGTCGAGTCCGGCCGCCCGCTCGTCGGCACCGCGGCCGGTGGCGGCCTCGATGTCCGAGTCCAGCTCGGCGAGCCGCCGCCGGTACGCGGCACGGGCCCGCTCGTCGAGCACCGGGTCCGCCCCCGGCGGGCGGGCGCCACCGGCCAGCCGGACGGCCGGAATGTCGCGGCCGGGCTGGCCGAGCAGCGTGTGCAGGTCGCGCAGTCCCTTGGCGTCGGGCAGGTGCGCCGTCCGGCCGCCGAATCCCAGTTCCCACACCTCGCCGGTGAACCGGAACGTCGGCGGGCTTGCCGGGGACATCCCGCAATCGTGCGCGATCCGGGACGCGGCGGCACGCAGCGACTCCGCCGCGGCGTCGTCGCCCGGCCCGCCACGGGCCGTCAGCGCGGCGGCCAGTCCGTCCCTGGCCTCCACCGCCCACGGCAGGGCACCCAGCCGGTCGGCGGCCGCGACGACGGTGGACCACCGGCCGACGGCCGCGTCCCACTCGCCCTCGGCGGCGTCGAGCCGGGCCAGCCACCCGTCGACCGGCCCGTCGACGACGACGGTCGCGGTCACCGCCCACTGCCCGGAGAACGGCGCCACCTGCTCGCGGACCGCCGCGCACAGCCCGGGATCACCGGACAGCGCGGCCGTCTCGGCTCGCAACCGCAGCCACAGCGGGGCCAGCCAGCGCGGAATGTCGTCCCCGGCAACGGACAGCTCCGCCAGCCGGGACAGCGCACCGGGAAGGTCGCCCGCCGCGACCGCGGACATGCCTTCCAGCAACGGCAGGAACGCTGGCGGATCGGCCCGCAGGCCGGCGAGCAGGCCGACGGCCTCGCCGGTGCGGCCCTGCCGCAACGCGATCGACCACCGTTGCAGGCCCCACAGGTGATCGCGGTCGAAATGCGGCTGCTCACCGAGTTCCCTGGCGGTGTCGGCGGCGGCGCGGGCGTCGTCGAACCGCCCGGTGAACGCGGCCACCAGCGTCTCGGTGACGGCGGCGTCGTGGCGGTGAGCCGCGGGCCCGGAACCGGCCGCGGCGGTGAAGGCGCGATGCTCGGCCAGGTACCGCGGGTCGCCCAGCTCCAGCAGCGCGCCGATCCGCCAGGGCGCCACCCGTGCCGGCTGCCCGGTCAGCGTCAGGAGTTCGTCGGTGACGGCCAGCCGTTCCGCGGCCGTGCCCAGTCCCCAGACCGACGCGAGCCGGGACAGCAGGGCGAACTCCAGCTCGTCGCCGTCGCCCGTGCGCCGGGCCAGTTCCACCGCAGAGTCGCTCAGCTCGCGGGCGGCCGGGTCCAGCCGGTGCGGGCGTCCGGCGGGCGGGGCCGCGTGGTCCCCGCCGCCGAGGCGGGCGTGGGCGTGCTGGATGAACGCCTCCTGGTCGGCTTCGACCGGTCCTCGCTTGTCCAGCAGGAGCAGGGTGAGCGCGGTGCGGGCGAGCACGGCGGGGTCGCCGGTCCGCCGCGCCGCGGCCATGGCGGTACGCAGGGCGTTCCTGCTGCCGTCGAAGTCGCCGGCCGAATGCAGGGCGCTGCCCAGTTCCACGCCGAGTGCGGCGTGGCGGTCCAGGGCGTCGGCGGGTACGCGGTCCAGTGCGTGCCGGTAGTGCCGGGCGGCTTCGGCCGGGGCCAGCCGGCCGGCGGCGTCCTCGGCGGCGGCCACGAGCTGGCGCACCACGTCCCCTGGCGGCAGCGCGGTGCCCGCCGCGAGCGCGTGTGCGGCGCGTTCGGTGGGCAGCACCGCGAGCGTGGGATCGGCTTCGGCCGCCCGCACCACCGCGGCGTGCCGGGCAGCGGCGTCGAGTCCATTGTGGAGTGACTCGCGGACGAGGTCGTGGACGAACGCGTACCGGTCACCGGGCAGTTCCACCACCAGGCGCGCCGCGACGGCCGCGTCCAGCGCCGCCGGACCGGTCCCGGTGACGGCGGCCAGCAGCGGCGCGGTGAACTCGCCGCCCAGCAGCGCGGCGGTGCGCAGCACGTCCACGGTGGCGGCGGGCAGCCGGGACAGCCGCCGCTCGACGACCGCCCTGGCGCCGGGCGGGATCGAGCCGAGCGCGCTGCCGCCCTGCCACAGGCGGGCCAGCTGCTCGACGAAGAACGGGTTGCCGCCGCTGCGGCGGCTGATCACGTCGACGGTGTCCTCGCCGGGCGAGAATCCGGTGACCTCGCGGACCAGCTCGGCGACACCCGCGCGGTCCAGCCCGGTCAGCGGTACCGGGAACGCCGTGGCCAGCAACGGGGTGAGACCGGCGCCGGCCTCGCCGTCGCGGTAGGTGCCCAGCACCAGCACGCGGTCGTGGCGGGTGTGCTGGACGACGAACTCCAGCAGCCGCAACGAGGCGTCGTCGGCCCAGTGCAGGTCTTCGACGACGACCACCAGCGGCGCGGCGGCCGTCAGCAGCGACGTGACGGCCTCGCCGAGGGCGAATCCGGGCTCGCCGAGGGCGGTGCTGCCGGGGGAGAGGGTGCGCACCACCTGCCGCCACGGCCACAGGTCGGGCGCGCCCCCGGACCAGCACGCCGCGTTGACGACGGGCACGGCGGCGCCCGCGGTCACCTCGGCGACCAGCGCGCTCTTGCCGATGCCCGCCTCACCGCCGATCAGCACGAGTCCGCCGGCCGTCGTGGCGATCCGCGCCCGCAGTTGCGCGACCGGGCGGTCGCGCCCGATCAGCACGGCGTGTCCTCGCCGAGCGCGGCGGCGAACGCCCGGACCAGCGCGGTTTCCCCGGCCGTCCGCCAGACCAGTCCCCAGTGGACGGACGGTGCGCCGGTGAACGGGACGTAGGCGATGGTGGGCCGGGCGAAGTAGGCGGCGGCGTGTGCGGCGAGCGGGCAGATTCCCTTGCCCGCGGCCACACTCGCCAGCAGTTCCTGGAACGTGGCGACGGGCTCACCGCGGCGTACCGGCTCGCCGCCGGGCGTGTGCCACGGGTCGTCTGGCTCCCAGTACGGCCGGGGCGGGTGGGCCGCGCGCAGCACCGGATCGTGGGCGAGGTCGTCGAGCGTCACGCTGGCCCGGCCGGCCAGCCGGTGCCGGGCGGGAACGGCGAGCACCATCGGCTCGGTGTACACCGCCGGTCCGGCGGTGAGGCCGGGTTCGTCCACCGGCAGCAGCGTGACCAGGACGTCGACCTCGCCGTCCCGCAGCATGGCGAACGGGTCGGCGAAGTCGACTTCGCGGATCTCCAGGACGCAGCCGGGGTGGCGGGCGCGGAAGCGGTCCAGCGCCACCAGATCGGCGACCCCGGGTGCCTCGAACCCGGCGCGGAGCACGCCGGTGACACCCCGCCCGGCGGCGACGGCCCGGTCGATCCCGGCCAGGATGGCCCGGTAGCCGGGCAGCAGGTCGTCCCGCAGCCGCGCGCCGATCGGCGTCAGCGCGACCCGGCGGCTGGTGCGGTCGAACAGCGGAGCGCCGATGCGGCGTTCGACCTTCCGGATCGACTGGCTGACCCGCGCCTGCGACACCCGCAGCCGCTCGGCGGTGCGGCCGAAGTGCAGTTCGTCGGCCAGCGTCAAGAAGATCTCGATCTCACGCCACTCCACCGCGCAACGATAACCCAGAGGTTATCGATCGTGTCGGGATCGGCCGTTGTTCCGGCTCCCGGCCGAGCCGACCATGGGTGTCAACGAGACCACAGGGAGGAACCATGACGATCGTCCGCGGCGCCGAGGCGGAAGTGCTCACCGACGGCCCCGGCAGCGTGATCACGCTGCTCACCGACGACGCGGCGCTGACCAGCAACCGCGCCACGCTCGCGCCCGGGGCGGCGGGTGCGCCCGCCCACTTCCACACCAAGGCGAGCGAGGTGTTCTTCGTCCTGGACGGCACGCTGGAGGTGCTGGTGGGCGAGGAGGTGGTCACCCTGGGCAAGGGTGACCACCTGGTCGTCCCGCCGGGTACCCCGCACGCCTTCGCCCCGGCTCCCGGCAGCGCCGCCGACGTGCTGGTCACGTTCACCCCGGGCATGGCACGCTTCGACTACTACCGCCTGCTGCACCGGGTCAACCTCGGCGAGGCCGACCCAGCCGAGATCGGCGCGTCGGGGAGCGCTTCGACAACCACTACGTCGACAGCCCGGTATGGGCCCGCCGGCGTGAAGTGGCCGTGTGACGGCACCGGCGGCCGCATACGGTAGGTTCGCGAAAAGCGGCCGCGCGCGGTCGGGCCGCGTCGCCGGGGGCGGTAGCTCAGCTGGTTAGAGCAGGGGACTCATAATCCCTTGGCCGCGGGTTCGAGCCCCGCCCGCCCCACAACCAGCCCAAACCAAGGGATTCGATCCCGTACAGCGCTGCCAGGCCAAGGGATTTGTGCCCTGGCCTTCCGTAGGTACCGTCGACTTCAAGACGGATCGACGGGGAGGGCGCATGGTTGTTCGAACGATCGCACTGGACGATCTCCGGGAGTTGCTCCCGGACTTCGCGCGGCACCTGCGGTCGCAGAACAAGTCGCGCAACACCATCGACAGCTACACCGTGGTGGCGGAAGAGTTCATCGCCTTCCTGATCGCACAGGGCATGCCCACCGCCGCGAGCGCGACAACGCGTGAGCACGTCGAGCACTACCTCGTCCACCTCCAGGAGCGCCCGCACAAGCGCACGGGCAAGCCGCTGGCTCCGGCGACGGTGGCCAAGCACTACCGCAGCCTGCAGCAGCTGTACCGCTGGCTGGAGGAGGTCGAGGGCGAGGTGACCGTCAATCCGTTCGCCAAGTTGTCCCCACCGGCGGTGCCGGAACAGCCGGTTCCGGTGTTGACCGAAGGCCAATTGAGGGATCTGCTGGCGACGGCGAAGGGCCGGACGTTCGAGAACCTGCGCGACACCGCGATCATCCGCCTGTTCATCGACTCCGGCTCCCGTTGCGGCGAACTCGCCCCGCTCACGGTGGACGACCTGGACTTCGAGGTCGACGTAGCCCGGGTAATGGGCAAGGGCCGCAGAGCGCGCGACGTGCCCTTCGGTGCGAGGACCGGGGAGGCGCTGCGCCGGTATCTGCGAGCCAGAGCCCGCCACGCAGCTGCTGACACGACCGATGCTCTGTGGATCGGCCGCAAGGGTCCGCTCACCGAGTGGGGCATCCGGCACATGCTCACCCGCCGTGCCGCCGACGCGGACGTTCCCGACGTCCACCCGCACCTGTTCCGCCATACGTTCGCCCACCGCTGGCTCGCCGACGGCGGGCAGGAACAGGACCTCATGCGCCTGGCCGGCTGGCGGTCGCGCGAGATGATCGCCCGTTACGGTGCCTCCGCTGCCGACGAGCGAGCTCGCGCCGCTCACCGTCGAGCCGCACTCGGTGACCGCCTGTAGTGGCTCTTTGGCGATCTCGCCGGCCGTTGTTAGCGTTGATCCAGTCCTCCCCGACGTTGACAGGGGAGGACTACGACATGCCAGGTGGCTCGCGCAGGCTCACGCCGGAGCAGAGGTCCTCACTCGCCAGACTCGCCGCCTACACGTCGTGGGCGAATACCGTCGATCGCGCCGAGCGAACGCGGCGCGCCCGGGAAGCGGCGGCCACTCGTTTCGAGCGGCAGGTGGACCCGCGAAATGAACTCGACCCGACCACTCGCCGTCAACGAGCCGAGTCGGCACGCCGCGCGCACTTCCAGCGGATGGCCTACCTGAGCTCACTGGCTCGTCGCCGAAAAAGGCAATCTTCCAAGCGCAACACGGCTTCAGGTCGTTGAGGCGTCAGATCTCCGTCCGATAACGGCGGTTCTTGTGTTGTTCCCGAGCTAATGCGCGGCGTTGCTGTCGTGACAGCTGGTAGCCTTCGGACTTTGGTGACGGTGCGGTGCCCTCGGTAAGAGTCGTGGGCGACGTCGGCGCCCGCTGAGACGCGGCTTCGTGGAGGTTGCGCACGGCCCTTGCCAAATCGTGAAGCTCGCCGGGACGGCGCGCGAGCATGTCCGGTCTGTAGCGAACTTTCCGCTCCAGTTGCTTGAGGAGCGGGAGCCAGTCGGCGACCAGTTGCGGAGTCACGGACACCCGCCGTTCTCGCTCGATGACGCGCTCGCGCACGACGACCTCGCGGACCATCGTCGGCACTGGCTCCGGCTCGCCGAGCCGTTGTGCGGCTCGGCGTAACTCCCAGGCGCGGCTACGGCACGTGTGGCTGCAGTACCGCGGCCGTCTGCCGGTGCCCCGGTAGTGAACGGTCGTCCCGCACACCGAGCAGTCGATGCTGACCAGTCGCGTGTGGACACGTGCCTTATCAACCACGTTGATCACCCTCCCCGGTGCTCTCCAACCGACGGTACGTCAGTGGCGATCAACTTCCCACCGAGCGCTTGCCTGACTCAGCGTTTCGTCACAACGCTTCCCGGTTCAGACGATCTGCAAGAAGTGCTCCGTGTGATGTGGGTGATTGGTATGGGGTGGGGCGTGGTGGTGTGTGTGCGTGAGGTTGTTGTGGTGCCCAGAAGGTGGGTGATAGTGGGCGTGAAGGTGATGTGTGGGGCGTGAGGTGGATTGGCGAGGAGTGAAGGTCCCCGTGGTCCGACCTCGTGCTGGCGACCTGGCTACCGTGCCGCGTCGTCGGCCGCCATCCTCTCTGCCTCGGCAAGCGCGAGTGCCCACGGGTACTGGTCGATCACCGTGTCACCGGTTCGCGGCGGGTGGGGTTCGAACTCGCCGGGGCCGAGGAGGACGCGGACCCCGGCGAGGCGCAGTTCTTCGACGGCGCGCCTGAACGGCCGGTTGTTGGCCAGTCCCTGGTTCACGAATGGGAGCACGACGATGGGCACGCCCATGCCGTTGAGTTCGGCGAGCTGAGTAGTGACGTAGGTGTCGGCGATCCCGGCGGCGAACTTGTTGATCGTGTTGTACGTGGCAGGTGCGACGACGACCGCGTCGGCCTTGGGAAGGTTGGCGTCACCCGGCTTGCGGTGACCGGTGCGCACCGGGTGGCCGGTCAGCTCGGTGAGCGCGGGCAGGTCCAGGAAGTGTTCGACGGCTGCGGGTGTGGCGATGCTGTGCACACTCCATCCGGCTTCCTGGGCGAGGCGCACGAGCCGGTCGACATGGCGTGCCGGACCCGCGCCGGTGATGACGACGTAGAGGACACGTTGGCTCACGCCTCGACTCCCGCTCGTTCGGCCATCGTCCGGACGACACGGGCGTCCCCGCCTCGTGTGTTGTTCCGCAGCCTGCGGAGCAGGCCGTGCGCGAGCGGGCGGCAGCGGACTTCTTCGGGCGCGACGCGTTCGGCTTCGCTCAAGGTGCGGACCGCGGTCTTGAAGTCGCCGGTGATCGTGTTCGCCTCGGTGAGGTCAAGGAGGTAGTTCGACCGACGCTCAGCCGAGAGCGCGGCCACCTCTGTCTGGTCGACGCGCCTGGCGTACTCCAGCGCGCGGCCACCCTCGTGCAACCGGACGAGCGAGGCCACCCGGTGGATGTCGACGTTGGCCTGACCGAAGAACGTGTGATGCCTGTCGTGCCCCGGTTCAAGCCGTCGTGCTGCTGCCGTGGCCTCCTCATGCATGGACAACGCCAGCGCCTGGTCTCCTTCCTGGGCGGCGGCGATCGACGCGGCCAGGAACAACATGCCGTGCAACGCCAGCAGGTGGCTCGACTGCCGTGCGACGTCGGGCCGCATTCGGTCGGCCATCCCGAGCAGTGTCTCGATCGCCTGCGGGCGCTGGCCGCTGTCCGTCATCGCGCGGGCGACACTCCGGGTCGCCCGCGCGAGTGCCCATGTGTCGTCGGCGGTCAGCGCCGTCTGCATCGCTCTGTCTGCGGCCAGCCAGGCGATGTGGTTGGTCCCGAACTTCAGCAACATCGACGAGGCGAGTCGGTAGCCGGTGACGAGAACCCGCTGGGCTTCGAGCTGGTGTTCAGCCGGTAGTTCGGAGACGGCGAGCTGGGCGGAGGTCACCAGGCCGGGCAGGTGCTGGGCGACGACGGTAAACCGTGACGCGGCCCAGGCATGCTCCAGGTGCATGGCACGCCGACTCAGCTCGGCAATGCCCGGGACGGTCGCGTCCGGTGAGATTCGAAGAGTTGGGTAGGTCCCGAGCGCGGCGCGGATCGCGCGAACTTCGGCCGCGTCGACACACTGTGTCGCCCGTTGCGCGGCCGGCTCGTCGAGGAGGGCCGGCGGGTCGACGCCGAGGGCCTCGGCTACTCGTTCGAGCAGGGGCAGTCGTAACAGACTGCGTTCGCCGGACTCGATCTTGTCCAGCCACGACACTGACCGGCCGACTAAGTCCGCGAAGTGTTTGCGGTCGAACCCGCGTCGGAGCCGCCAGTAGCGCACCCGCCTACCGACCGCTCTGGCCTGCTCGTCCATGTCGTTCTCACCTGCCCCGGTCGCCACACCCAGCCTAACGGAACAGTGAGTCACACATTTTGTACAGCTTGTAGCCTGACGAGCGTCCTACCGTCCTGAACAGGCCAGACCCACTAGTCGCCTGGCCAGGAACGGAGCCCGGTCACGTGAACCCTCAGACACTCGTCGCTGACCTGCTCGCCGTCCATTCGGATGCCATTCGCCGCTGTCGTGACCGGCGGACGTGTGCCGCGACACTTCGCAGACTGAGCCGAGAACTGGCAGATGCAGCGTCCGAACTGGTGGATGAACCGGTAACCGATACGTCGGCAGGGATCGCGCTGACGATCGGCTGGCCAGGTGTCTTCGGCAGCGCCGCGCTACATGATCCGACCGAGGAGAGTCTGGCAGCCAGGAGAGCGGATCCCCGACGGTTGGCGCGGGGCACGTGCGGCGAGCCCTGCTACCCGCGAGAACCTGCTGACCGGCGGTCACGTGCTTGGTGTCCCGTGTGCTTTCCCGGCACGACGCGATGCTCCGTCTGTCCCTTCCCTCGTCGCTCGGCATGACCGGCAGATTTGCACCAACGAAGGAGCCAAACCCGATGGGGTACGCCGAGAACAAGCACGTCTTCCGGCTGAAGGTCGACGAGGAGCTGAGGGACTCTTTCGAAGCCGCCTGCCTGAGCTTGTCGATGCACCCGCTGGCCGTGCTGCGGTCGTTCGTCCGGTGGTACTGCCGGGTTCCTGACTGCCCTCTGCCCGAGCGGCCGGGTGACGGGCCGTTGGAGTTGATCGAGGCCGCGCAGGCAGCACATCGCTCGCAGCTCACGCTGGCGCGCGTAATGGCCCAGCTGGAACTGCTGCGCGTTGACCTAGACCGGATCGATGCGTCGCCTGTACAACGGCAGGCAACCCGACCGTTCGCTAAGTCTAAGGAACTTCCGCCGCTGAGGCGTCATTAATACTTAGGTGTCGCTAGCCGCTGCCAATCACTGTTAGGTCGGTCACGTATTTCACTGCGGCAATCCGGGCCATTTTGAGCTGCATCTCAAGCAACTGAAGGCGCAGTGTGTCTTGACTGACGAGGCCGTTATCAATATCCTGCGACAGTTTGAAGTACAGTTCCCGTCTCATATTGGGTTGTACAACCACCACTTCGGTTACCCCTTTGGATCGGGTTGCCTTTAGTTTATCGAGAAAACTTCGTCGTCGATCCTTAATGCGTTCTCCGTCGAGCCAGCAAGCTGGCTCCGCGAGCTTCGTGCTCGCCAGCCGGTGTGCTAGCCTCTCTTTGTCGAGGTACAACATGTTCTTCTGTGCTTGGCCGAGTACGACGTCGTAGTCGGTGACCTTCACGCCCCGGTGGTCTGACTTATTAGTTGAAGCCTTCACATGAAATACGCGCAACAGATTTTCGTGGTCGATATGGAAAAAGTCAGCAGCCTCCCCTGAGCTGTCATCGCAAATGAGCCAGCCCTCGTTGCAGTAGTCAACCACCCAAGCGAACAGTGAATCATCACCTGGTTTGGCGATTCCATCGTGAATTGTTCCTGTTGATTGCGACCTTTCTGGCTTTTCTTTGGTGATGTCAAATCCAGTGAAGTCCTCCCAAGCCCAGCCTGGGAACGGCGTCGGCGTGAAGTCTTGTTTCCAGAGTCGGCCCGACGAGTACTTATGGCCTGAGGCGAAATAGACCTCGAGTAGTTGGCCGTTGTTTAAAGCGGTGCAAATCTCGCGAGCTGAGGGCAAAGGCTCGCGGGCGCTGCGGTCGAACCCGACGTCAAGTTCAAACCGGTCATCAAGTCGATTGAGGCTCGCGGCTAATTGGCCGCCCACCACCCCGTTGGTTCCGACATCGAGCTTGAATTTGGTTCCTTTCGCCCCTTCCTGGACGTTGAGAAAAGAGTCTTGGAGCAATGTTGCGGCATTCTCCAGTTCCTCGCCGCCGCGCAACGACTCCGGCAACGCTTCCAGGTCTACTGGGATTACTTCGTATGCTTCGGAGACACCGGTAAGGTCGAACACCTCGCGAGCAGTGACGGGGAAGGCGGAGAAGCCCGTTGGTTTCTTGTTCACCTCTGCGATGATGTCTAGAATCTCGCCCATTGTAAGGACATAGGTTTGAAAGTCAGGGGAGTCCTTGAACCAGATTTGCGAGTTGCTGATTGTTACACCGATCTTGCCCTTGAGGTAGACGATCTCGGGGTCGTCTGGCATCGCGCAGCGGGCCGCATCCCAAGCAAAGAACCCGTCCTCTACCGGGTCGAGAGCAACTCCGACATCGTCGCCGCCCACCGCTTTACTGGCTGGCCGGAGGGCACTTCGGCGTTGTATTGAGCGCATCCAAATGTTCTTCGCAGCCCCTTGCATAAAAGCTTCTTCAAGGATGCTTGACCCAAGGCGGCGTAGTGGTGGCCGCGGCACCGTGTCCAACTGCCTCTGGAGGCGGTCGAGCACATTACGCTCCGCGCGCACCGCAATTAGCTCTTCCCGGCGAAGGGCCACCGTAAGTTCATGTGACACATTCACGTAGTCTGAAGTCGCCAAGGCCCAGCCTGGCCGGCCCTGCTGCCGCTTAACGCAGCCGAACAATTGATCGACCTGTAGTGATTCCAAATCGCCCAGACCGGGAATGACACCGTTACTAGCTGCAGTCAGTTCACTTTCGGCCACAGTCCATACGTTCGCGCCTTGGCGAGCCCTTCCTGGCTTTTTCAGAAGCCGAACGAGGGCGCCAAACGCATGAGTAGGGTTGCCAGCGCACTGGAGCACGATGACCGACATGAACGGCTTCAGATCGCCCCATTGCACCTCGCCGAGTGCGTCATCAGGTTTGCTCGTCATGTTCTGTCACCACCATGGCAAGACGTAGGACGGCACGGTGTCGTTCAATCAGGCGACATGTAGGTCTGTTATCGAGCGGTTCTCTTGTGACTCACTGCAACAGCGTGACACAAGCGAAAGATCAACTTAAGTAGCTCACGCTCAGTAGTAATGATTACGTGACAATGGGCTGTCGTGGCATCAAGCAGGGAAAACAGGCCAGAAATTGACTACTTCATGTCATGTTCGCCGCGGTGGTGATCCACTTTGGCAAGGTAGAACGATGCCGACGGGCCGACGATCGCTACACTGTGTTGCCTTCGCGAGTCCGCAATGCGCGGGGGCACGTGTCGGCTGACGGAGTCCGTGGTTCGAGTCGAGGGTTCTGCGGCGGTAGGTGCCACGGGAGATGGCGAGTCAAGGGTGTCGTTGTCGACGAGTCGGCCTGTTGTCAGAGGGTCGACCTCTGGGGGGCCGTGACGCAAAGTCGCCAGGGCGGTTGCTGTGACGTACGACACTCGAGCTCTTGACCTGCGTTTTTGCGTGAGGCCATCGAGCTAAGTCTGGCCCGTGGGGTATCGGTGCGGCCCCAAACCGGAAGCGACTTTGAAGGCCAAGGGATTCGGCGGCAGATGTTCCTCGGCGGGCTGGGTTTGCGCAGGTCGGCACAGTGTTGAAGATCTACTCCCTCATAATCCCTTGGCCGCGGGTTCGAGCCCCGCCCGCCCCACCCAGTCTGATCAGGCAAACCTCCCCACAAGAGCACGCCTTCGGGCCTTGTCCATGGTTCTGTCCATTGACCGGCGGTCGGCGCAGCCACCGTGGAACCGGGTGTCGCGTCAGGGCATCCGCGCGTGATCGGTGGGCGACGTCGGCTTGGCGGCCTTGACGTCGGTTGGGGAGGTTGGCTTCGGCGCATGCATTTCAGTGGGATTGGCCAGTTCGTGGGACGGGAGCAGAACCGTTACCGCCACGACGCCGGCGACTGTGCTGAGTGCGATGGCCACGGCGCCCACGACCCGTGCGACGTTGCTCAAGTGATCTCCTTGGTCGAGCCCTGGGTGACCCCGGCCGAGGACACCTCGGTCACGCTATCGAGACCACGTTGCAGGAACCTTGCACGCCGCTGGTAGTCCGTGGTTTCGTCCCCGCATGACACCTGGTGGAATTTCACCGCCCGCCGAGGGCGCTGGACAGCGCTGCCCAGGCCTCCGGGGTACGGGAGGGAGTGCGTCGGGCGATGACGAAGCGCCAGCACAGGCCGAACAGGCGGCGCAAATCCAGCCACGGCTGCAATCGCGACACATCTGGTGAGTCCGGGTAGGCAGCGAGGGCGGCGACGCCGTCCGGCCGCATGGTGTGCACCACGGTCGCCATGTCGTATTCGACCGGCCCAAGCCAGGTGTCTTCGAAGTCGATCCAGCGCAAGCCTTCCGGCGTGACCAGCAGGTTGCCGGGGTGGGCGTCGCCGTGCAGCGCCTGCCGGGGCGGATCCAGTCCGTCGAGCATCGCCGTCACCCGGTCCGCCTCCGCGCGCAGCCTCGGAACCGCGGATGACCACTCGGGATCCGCCGCGAGCTGCCCGATGATCCGCTCCACTTCCGTCAACGGGCCGTTCGCGGGCAGATCACCCGGGTAGTCACGCAGCACCGCGTGCAGCTCGGCCAGTGAGCGGCCCACCAGAGCCGGCTCGGGCAGCGCGGACGGGTCGTGCTCTACGTACCGCCACAGCGTCACCGGTAGATCATCGACGAGATGAGGTCCGGCCGGCGGGTCGGAACAGGGCGGCACCACTGGGGCACCGCGCTCAGCGAGGAACGTGCACAGTGCCACGTCCCTGGCCAGTGCGGCGGTGGGGGCTGGCCTGGTCAGAGCCGTCGTGCCGGGCACTCGTGCCACCACGTTGCCCAGCCGGACCAGGACGTTCGACTTCTCCGCCAGCACCACCGGTTCAGCCGCGGGCAGGCCGAACCGGACGGCGGCCTCCACCGCGGCCGCCACGGCCCGGGTGGTCGTTCCCCCATCCATGGGAGTGATCTTGCCACCTGCGCCCACCCCGTCGACGGGCTACTACGGGCTTGCTGCAACGACCTTGCGACAACCTTGAACTTGCCCCGATGTCACGTCATACCTTCTCGTCGCCCGGAATCCTTCCTCTGGCGGACTCGCGGCTCGCCGGTCACCTGGTTGTCTTCGGGTCATGTTCACTCGTCGCCGGATCGCTGTGCTGGCAGCGCTGATGTCGCTGACCGCGTGCGCGACCCCCGCTCCCGACGCGGGACCACGCTGGACACCATGTCCGTCCGCACCCTCCCCATTGGACAGAATGGAGTGTGCCGAGGTCAGTGTTCCGCTGGACCACGCCGATCCGGGCGGCGAGAAAATCGAGATCTCGGTCTCCCGGATCCCGGCCGCCGACCGGGCGAACCGCCTCGGGTCGCTCGTGGTGATCCCCGGTGGCCCGGGCGGCGGCAGGGACCTGACGGTCCCGTTCGCGCTGGCACACCCCAGGCTGGTCGAACGCTACGACTGGATTGCCTACGACCCCCGCGGCGTCGGCGAGAGCGAACCGATCACGTGCCGTGACGAGGCAGGCGACGCGGTCGCCCGCCTGAATCCGCCACGGACGCCGGCGGACTGGGCCGCCGCCGACACCCGGATCACCCGGTTCGCCGAGGCATGCCGCGCCGGCGCGGGCCGGATGGCATCACTGGCCGGAGCCGCGAACGCGGCCCGTGACCTCGACGTCCTGCGCACCGCGCTGGGCGACGCCAAGCTCAACACGGTGGCGACCTCCTACGGCGGACAGGTCGCGGTGACCTACGCACAGCTGTTCCCCGCCTCCGTCGGCCGGATGGTGCTCAACTCGCCAGGCAACCCCACCAAGACCCACCGCCAGGTCCTGCTGGACCAGGCCGCGGGCCTCGAACGATCGCTGGCCAGCCTCGCCGACTTCTGCCTCACCCAGGACAGGTGCCGTCTCGGCACCGACCGCGCCGCCGCCCTGCGGTCGATCGACGAGTTGTTGCGGCGGCTGGAAAGCGCTCCCGCAGGTCCGCTCACCAGGGGCCTTGCCGAACTCGCCATCACCACCGCGCTACCCGCACCACCGACATGGCCCGCGCTGCTCGACGGCCTCGGCGCCGCCCTCACCGGCGACGGCACCATGCTGGCCGCGCAAGCGGAAGCACTGCTCGCCGGGGCGGGCAACTTCCTCGCCGCCAACTCCGTCATCAACTGCACCGACACCCCCGACCGCCACCGGCTCGCCGACGTCGAGACAGCAGCCAAGGAGTTCGCCGCCGTCTCACCCAGGTTCGGCGTGCGCGTCGCCACCCGCCTGCTGGAATGCTCACGATGGCCACCCGGCACAGGCCGGGTGGCGATCACCGGCACCCCCGGCGTCCCACCCGTGCTCGTGCTGGGCAACACCGGAGACCCGGAAGCACCGCTGCACTCGGTGACCCAGGTGGCCGGCCTGCTGCTCTCGGCACGGCTGCTGGTCAACCACGCCGACGGCCACGGCGCCTACGGCGAGGGCTTCGGCTGCGTCGACGCCCACACCGACCGATACCTCCTCGACGGCACACCGCCCCCTTCGGGCACCACATGCCCCTGACCGCTGGCTACGCCGGTTCGATGCACAGCCCGGCGGCGAGATAGCCCGCGAGGTCGGGCTCCTCGGGCCTGCCGAGTACGTGCCGCACCCACGCGTCGCGCTCGTGTGCGACGGCCACCAGTTCCCACACGCAGGCGGTCGGGCCGTCCGGCCCGACCCGTTCGAACCGGGTCGTTCCCAGCTCGGCCCGGAACAGCCGCTGGTAGAGGATGTCCAGCTCCCACCAGCCCATCAGCGCCCACAGCGCCTCCTCGCCCCGGTGCACCACCAGGAATGCCGCGCCGGTCTCGTTCACCGGCGGCAGCAGGCCGGCGGCGGCATCCATGGCCGCCGCCAGCTCGGCCTCCCCGGGTAACTTGTCGTCGACGGTGATGCCGATCCGCTTCACCGCCCAGCCGTCGCGGTGTGTCAGGCCCTCGGTGCGGGTCCGGCGCGGTCGGTAGGCCGCCACCGCCAGGGAGTCGGTCATGGTTTTACAGCTCCAGTCCGGTCATCAGCGACCGCCACGGTTCCACGTCACCGTGCAGCGAATCCGGGTCGGTGTCACGCACTCTGGCCAGCTCCGCGGTGAGGCGCTGGAACGGGACGATGGCCACGAACGGTCGCAGCCACGGGTCGATGTGCCCGAACCGCAGGGGCTCATCGTCGTCCCCGACCGTCCACACGCGAGCGCCGAGCCCGGCCAGCAGCTCACGTAGCGTCGCCATTCTGCCGCCGTCGTCCGTGCCGGGGGTCAGTGTCAGCACGTCCATTCCCGGCCGGAACGCCGCTGGGGTGCCGTGCAGGGCGAACTCCGTCGACATCGCCTCGGCCCACAGCCGGGTGCCCTCCTTGAGCTTCAACGCGCCCTCGGCCGCGGTGACCGCGTCCAGGTCGGACCCGACGATCAGCAGCGGCTCACTGGCCGCACACTCCTGCGCGACCTCTGTCGGCGCCGGTTGGGCGAGCGTCTGCTGGAGGATCTCCGGCACGCAGCTCAGCCTGCCTCCGAACCGGTCCGCGCCGGGCCCTGGCAGCGTGGCGACCAGCCTGGCCAGGACCGTCAGCGACGCCAGGTAGGACACGGTGAAGGTGCCCGCCGTCTCGTTCGGGCAGGTCCGCAGGACGTACTCGGCGTTCTGCTCGGGCGCGTCCGCGCCGACGACCGCGAAGGTGGTCGCGCCGGCCTGACGCGCCACGTCCAGCACCGCACGCGGGTACCGCTTGTAGCCCCGGTGGCTGATCACCACGACCTGGTCAGCGGGCCCGAGTGGGTAGCCGAGGGCCAGGTCGTGGGCGTCGACGGCGCTGGCACGCACAGCACCGCCGGTAACCAGCCAGGTCCATGCCGCCGCGATCCTCGCGGCGTGCAGCGAGGTACCGATTCCGCTGAACACCAGTGGCCGGCCGGGGTCGAGGGCCGGTGTCTTCTGCCGGAGAAGGCCGGCGACCGTATCGGCCTGGACAGCGATCTGCGAGTCGAGCGCGAAAGACATGCGGCGACCGTAGACACATACTGGTATGCACGACAGATCCACTTTCGAACTCTGGAGCAGACCACTTCATGGCTCGCCGCAGCGCCTCCCTGCCCCCGTCCGTGCTGCCGCTGGCCGGTGAGAGCGACCGGCCGCTGCGGTGGCGGTTGCATCAGGGGCTCAAGGCCGCGATCCTCGGTGGCCAGCTGGCACCGGGCACCCGCCTGCCCTCGACCAGAGCGCTCGCCGAGTCGCTCGGCGTGTCCCGCTCCACCGTCGTCGAGGCTTTCGATCAGCTGGCGGCCGAGGGCTTCCTCGACCGCAGGGCGGGATCGGGCAGCTACGTCGGCGAGCAACTCCACGCCCTGCGTCCCGCGACCACCCCGCGGCGACCCGCACCGCCGGTGCCCGACGCCGGGCGGACGACGGAGCCGCCGACGGCGTTCACGCCGTGCGAGCCGGACGGCGATCTGTTCCCGCATCAGCTGTGGGCCCGGATTCTGGCCCGGCACACCCGCCGGCGGACCACCGGCTTCGACCCGGCCGGCCTGCCCGGGCTACGACAGGCGCTCGCCTCGTACCTGACGCTGGCCCGCGGGGTGAACACCGCCCCGGACCGGATCTTCGTCGTGACCGGCGCCCAGCAGGCGATCCTTCTCGCGGCCCACGCTGTGCTCGCACGAGGCGACCGGGTCTGGTTCGAAGACCCCGGCTACCCCACCGGCCGAGCTGGGCTCGCACTCGCCGGTCTCGAACCGGTCGGCGTCCCGCTCGACGCCGACGGCCTGAACATCACCGAGGGACAACGGCTCGCACCCGATGCCCGCGCCGCGTACCTGACGCCGTCGCACCAGTACCCGACCGGCGTGGTGATGGGCCTTCGCCGCCGCCTGGAGCTGCTGAGCTGGGCCGAGCGCGCCGGCGCCTGGTTGTTCGAGGACGACTACGACAGCGAGTTCTCCTACGCCGGCAGACCGTTGCCCGCCCTGCAGGGCATCGACCGGGGCGAGTCCGTCGTCTACATCGGAACGTTCAACAAGATCACGTACCCGGGCTTCCAACTCGGTTTCGTGGTGGCCCCGCCCTCGGCGGCCGGTAGTTTCGCCGGGGTAGCCGCCGCGGCCGCGGCCACCCCGCCGGTGCCCGTGCAGTCCGCGTTCGCCGAGTTCGTCGCAGACGGCCACCTGGCCCACCACGTCACCAGAGCCCGGACCCTCTACCGGCACCGCCAGGACACCCTGATCGCCGAGCTACACGATCAGCTCGGCGACCGGGTGCGGATTCACCAGCCTGCCGTGGGCATGCACCTGATCGCCGAGCTGACCGGCTGCTCAGCCGAGGCGGTCGCCCGGCACGGCAGGCGGGCAGGTCTCGACCTGCGGCCCCTGTCGGCCTACTCGTCCGGGACGGCACGGGTGGCCGAGGCACTCGTCCTCGGCTACGGCCACCTCAGCCCGGACCAGATCAGGGAAGGCGTGCGGTCGCTCGCGGGCTGCGCCGGGCGGAGACGGCAGTAACGACGGCAACCGGGAAGGTAGGGACAACCCGAGGCCGGACACGGGTGCTGGCGGCACTGCGCCGGGTCGTCGGCGTACGACAGTGTCCCCGCATGGTAAACAACGTCAGCCGACGAGGATTCCTGGTGGCGACGTCGGCCGCTGCCGGCAGCCTCGCACTACCGGCGCCGGGTGCGGTCGCCGCGGACGACACCAGGCACCGCGGGCGGATCGACACACATCACCACGCGACTCCGCCCGCAGTACAGGAATGGGCGGTACGGCAAGGCCTTCTCCCTCCCGGCCGCGACCAGTGGCCACGCTGGGCGGACTGGGATCTCGCCGAAACGCTGGCGACAATGGACGCGAACGGGATCGCCGTGGGCGTCGCGTCGGCACCGCTGCCGACCGCGGTCGTCGAAGGTGACCCGGCGGTGGCTCGGCAGGCGGCACGGGTGATCAACGAGGCGCTCGCCGAGCTGGCCCGCGACCGGCCGACGCGATTCGGTTTCCTGGCTTACGTTCCGCTGCCGCACGTCGATGTCGCACTGTCCGAGGTGGACTACGCGTTCGACCAGCTCGGCGCGGACGGGGTGCTGATGATGAGCCATGTCGGGCAGACGCCGAAGACGGCCCGTTATCTCGGTGATCCGTCGTTCGCCCGCGTCTTCGGTGCGCTGAACGAGCGAAGGGCCGTGGTCCTCGTCCATCCGGACAACCTGCCGGGAGAACACGAACCCGTGATTCGCGGGGTGGACAACTACGTCGCCGAGTACATGGTCGCGACCACCCGCACCGCGCTGAGCCTGATGACCTCGAAGACCCTCGACCACAACCGCGATCTGTCGATCATCCTCAGCCACGGTGGCGGCTTCCTGCCCTACATCGGTGGCCGGCTCGAACTCGCGGGCAGGCTTGGCGAAGGCCCCGACGTGCGGAGTGTCCGCGCGGCGCTGAACCGGTTCTACTACGACACGGCGCAGCCGACCTCACCGTACGCCACCCCCACGCTCCTGACTGCCGTGCCGTCGACGCACCTGTTGTACGGATCGGACTGGCCCGCCGCACCGGCGAAGGAGGTCGCGGCAGCCGCCGGAGCGCTCGATCGAGATCCCCAGCTGGACCGGCGGCTGCTCGACTCGATCAACCGCCGCAACGCCCTGGCTCTCTTCCCGTCCCTTGCCTGATCCGGAATCGGCGTGATCAGCCCACCGGAGGCCGTAGCTGCGCCCAGGGGCGTTCGGCCTCCAGCTGGGCGGACAGCGCCAGGAGGGTGGTTTCGTCGTGTGGCCGGCCGACGAGTTGCACACCGATGGGGAGACCGTCACCGGTACGCCCGGCAGGCACCGCGGCGGCCGGGTTGCCCGCCAGGTTCCACAGGGTCATGAACGCCGTGTGGCGCTGCGCCCCCAGCGCGGTGGCGAACCAGCCGCGTTCGAACAGCTCACCCACCCGCAGCGCCGGGCGCGGGGTCACCGGGGTGAGCAGCACGTCGACCGTGTCGAACACGCGGTTCGCGCGCTCGGCCACGCGATCGCTGTACCGGCGGGCGGCCGAGACCATGACCTGCGGGTGCAGCCTGCCGAACGCGGCCAGCCGGCGGGTCGACGGCGACAACCGTCGCGGCTCGTCGACGGCTGCCGCGGTCACGGCGGCCGAGTGCACGTAACGGGGTGCGTAGCTGAACATGCCCGTCCGGTCGGTCAGCGGCGGCTCGATGCGGACGACGTCGTGCCCCAGCTTCTCGATCACGCGAGCCGTTTCGTGCACGGCCCGGACGACCTGCGGATCGAGGCGGCCACCGACCGGCCAGGGGCGCAGCGACACCCCGACCCGTAGCCGATCTGGTGGCGTGCCTGCCGCCTCGGCGAACGGGACGGCCGGTGGTGCCGCCGTGTGGCGGTCGCCTGGCGCCGGCCCGTGCAGCACGTCCAGCAGGAGCGCCGCGTCGGCCACGCTGCGGCTTCAGGCCGAACAGCCCCGTCGCGGCGGCCGGCATCCGGATCGACCCGCCGCCGTCGCTGCCCAGCGCCGCGGAGACGAGACCGGCCGCGACGGCTGCCGCGGCACCGCCGCTGGACCCGCCGGGCGAGTAGGCAAGCGACCAGGGATTGCGTGTCGGGCCCGCGAAAGAGGTCTGGGTGAACGGCCACAGGCACAGCTCGGGCGCCCGCGTCCGCCCCAGGATGATCGCTCCGGCCCGCCGGAGCCGGGTGACGACCTCCGCGTCGTGGTCCGCGACACGGGTGACGGCGTCGGTGCCGTTCGTCGTCGGCAGCCCGGCCAGGTCGGTCTCCTCCTTGACCGCGACCGGGATTCCCAGAAGCGGAGACCGGTCGCCTGCCGCCCGCCGCGCGTCGGCATCCTCGGCGGCCCGGCGCGCGGCATCGCCGAACACCACGCGGAACGCGTTCAGTTCGCCGTCCAGCCGCGCAATACGGTCCAAATAGGACTCAACAAGGGCGGTGGAGGTCACCTGCCCGCGCCGCAACGCCGTCAGCTGATCACGCACACCGGCGAAGCACAGGTCCATGGTCACCTACGGCAGGGGTCGGCTGGTGCCCTCACGCGGGGATTGTCTCACGCTCGGGCCGCCCGGGGCCGCGGTTCTTTCGCCGGTCGGCCCCGTCCGCTTGGATAGCGGGTGAGCCGCCACGGCGGCGACGGTCTCGGCCCGAGCGGAGGACATGTGACTATCGAAGGCCCTGTGGTGCGCGGCGGTTCCGTCTACGTGCCGGTCGACGTCGAAGGCCGGCAGGTCTACGTCGAGGCTGCTGTGGTCGGTGGCGGAGAGGACGAGGAGGTCGCCGCCCGGCTGCTGGTGTTCCGCGAGTTCACCGAGGCCGTGGGGTCGGTGACCAAATCCGTCACGGATGCCGTGCTGAGCGGCCTGGGCACGGTGAAACCGGACAAGGTCGCCGTCGAGTTCGGCTGCGAACTCGGGATCGAGAGCGGCAAGCTGACCGCGATCCTGGCCAAGGGCACCGCGAAGGCCACGGTCAAGGTCTCCCTGGAAGAGCGGCCGCGGCCAGAGCTGCGCGCTGCCCGGACAACGTGACCCCCTCGGTTCGGCCGAAGGTACACAGTCCGGTCGGTGACTCGCGTTGTCAAGCCGCGACATACTTGCCCGGTGCTCAGAATCTCGGACCCTGCCGCGCTCGAGGCGTGGCTCGGCGAGCGCAACGGCTTCGAGGACGGGCACCTGGCACGGGCCGAGCGGTCGCCCGGGGGCGCGGTCACGCTCGTCCTGGAGAACTACCTGCGGTTCGGTCCGCGCCCCGGGGACGTCTCGGTGGTCGAGGTGGTCCGGCTGGTCGCGGACGAGGTGACCGTGGAACACGTGGTGACCGAACGACGGGTGACCGAGCCGTGGGTGAGCGACGAGTTCACCGTCGTGACCGGCGCCGCGCACGACGCCCGGTTCTGGACCGACGGGGCGAGCCGGGCGCTGGGAACTCCGGTCGTCTGGCGGATTCTCGGCGGCCGGGAGCCGCGCGAGGCCGGGGCGAGTGCCGACGGCTGTTTCCTGCAGACCCTGTCCCGGTTGCCGTCCACCGACCACGGTGTGTTCTGCGCGCGGTGGTCCGGCGGCAGGTACACCACGTTGCGCCGCTATGGATCGCCGCCGAGTTCGGCAGGCTCCGGTCGGGCAACTGTGTTTTCGACTCGGCTGACTGGCTGACTTTCCTTGACACGGGCGAGTTTCCGCCCGGTGAGCGGCTGCGGGGCGAACTGGCCGCGGAGGCGTAGGACCATTCGGCCTACTTTCGAACCGTGCGGCCGTTCTTTCGTTGACTCGAAACGAAAGGGTCCATAGATTTCATCTGGACCTCACAGAGGTGCGTCCCCGCCGTCCCCACTAGGAGCACCGATGCTTCTCGCTGCCCGCAGACGCCTGCGCCGTTCCGCCGTCGCCGCGATCGCGCTGTCCACCGCGCTGGCCGGGCTGGCACCGGCGCAGGCGGCCGCCGACATCCCGCCCCAGGAACCGGGTGTCACCCTGCGCGTGTTCGACCTGCAGACCGACCTGGCGAAGCTCTGCGTGATCAAGTCGGGCCAGACGCCCAACGTGGACAAGCTGATGCCGGTGATCGACTGGAGCGCCACGAGCGACTTCGGTGTCGCCGACCGGTTCGTGTCCGAGGTGACCGCCAACCTCAACATCGCCACCGCGGGCCGGTACGAGTTCCGGCTCACCAGCGACGACGGGTCCCGGCTGCGCCTGGACGACAAGGTCGTGATCAACCACGACGGGCTGCACGGGGCGACGCCCGCGACGGGGGCGGCCGAACTCGGCACGGGATACCACGCGTTGCGGATCGACCACTTCGACAACGGCGGGGGTCAGCAGGTCACCCTGGAGTGGCGGCCGCCGGGTGCCGCGGGCTTCACGCTCGTGCCGAACTCGGTGCTCAGCACCGATGCCGACGTCGTGCGGGTCACCTCGCCGGGCCGCAAGGAGTGCGAAGCGTCCACCGACTCGCCGGGGGACGGCCTGCCGCTGGCCGGGGTGCACCCCGGTCTCACCCTGACCGACCTGCGGCCCGAGGGCTTCGAACCGCAGGTCACCGGGATGGAGTGGCTGCGCGGCGGGCGGCTGGCCATCACCACGTGGGGCGGCTCCGAGCAGGTGGCGGGCGAGGTCTGGGTGCTGGGCAACGTCCTGAGCACCACCGACTCGTCGAAGGTGACCCGCCAGCGCATCGCCAGCGGGCTGAAGGAACCGATGGGGATCAAGGAGGTCGACGGCAAGCTGTACGTGTCGGAGAAGACCCGGCTCGTCGAGCTGAACGACACCGACGGCGACGGCGTGACCGACGACTACCGCACCGTCGCCACCTGGCCCTACGGCGGCAACTTCCACGAGTTCGCGTTCGGCCTGCTGTACCGGGACGGATTCTTCTACGCCAACCTGTCGGTGTCGATCAATCGCGGTGGCGCGACGACCGACCCGCAGCCGGCGCCCAACCGCGGGACCACGATCAAGATCAACAAGGCGACCGGTGAGGTGTCCTACATCGCCGGCGGCCTGCGCACGCCGAACGGCATCGGCTGGGGACCGGAGAACGACCTGTTCGTCACCGACAACCAGGGCGGCTGGCTCCCGGCCAACAAACTGGTGCGGGTCAAGCAGGACCGGTTCTTCAACCACTACACCAACCCGGCCGGCCCGTTCGACTCCGAGCCGGTGACCGCGCCCGTGCTGTGGTTGCCGCACAACGAGATCGCCAACTCGCCGAGCAACCCGGTCATGCTCGCGCGTGGTCCGTTCGCCGGGCAGCTGGTGTACGGCGACGTGACCTACGGTGGTCTGCAGCGGGCCTATCTGGAGAAGGTCAACGGCGAGTACCAGGGCGCGGTGTTCCGGATGACCCAGGGGCTGGAGTCCGGTGTCAGCCGGATCAGCATCGGGCCCGACGGCGCCATCTACACCGGCGGCATCGGCGGCGGTGGCAACTGGGGCCAGCCCGGCAAGCTCAACCACGGCCTGCAGAAACTGACCCCGAACAGTGCCGCGTTCTTCGACATCCGCGCGATGCGGGCCGTCGAGGGCGGATTCGAACTGGAGTACACCCAGCCGGTGTCCGCCGAGACCGCGCGGAACCTGGCGGCCCGGTACCAGGTCCAGCAGTGGCGGTATCACCCCACCGCCGCCTACGGCGGTCCGAAGATCGACGAGCAGACGCTCGCGGTGAGTTCCGCGGAGCTGTCCGCCGACCGCACGAAGGTCACCCTGAAGCTGGCCGGGCTGCGGGCCGGCCACGTGGTGCACGTCCGTTCGCCCCGCCCGTTCACCTCGCAGGCCGGCACGCCGCTGTGGAGCACCGAGGCGTGGTACACGCTCAACTCCCTGGTCGGCGGCCCGCCGGCGGGTACGACGTACGAGGCCGAGCGGGCCGCCCTCAGCGGCGGCGCCGGGGTGGCCACTGACCACAGCGGTTACACCGGCACCGGTTTCGTCGACGGCTACGGCACCCAGGGCGCCGGCACGGCCTTCACGGTGACCGTGCCCAAGGCCGGGAACTACAACGCCGGCCTGCGGTTCTCCAACGGCCCCAACCCGCCGGGGATGGGAACCAAGTCGGTGAGCGTCCACGTCAACGGCACGAAGGTCCGGCAGATCAGGCTGGCCAGTACCGGCAACTGGGACACCTGGGCGACCCAGCCGGAAACCCTCCAGCTCGCCGCGGGCGAGAACACGATCACCTACCGCCACGACGAGGGCGACACCGGCCACGTCAACCTCGACAACCTCACCGTCACCGAGGCCCAGCGGATCCAGCTGTTCGACGGCACCGGCCTCGACGCCTGGGAGAAACGCACCGGCGGCCCGGCGACCTGGCCCGTCGCGGACGGCTCGATGGAGTCGCTCGGCGGTGACATCCGCACCAGGAAGCAGTTCGGCGACTTCCGGATGCACGTCGAGTGGTACGAGCCGCACTACCCGCCGGAGGTGACCGGGCAGGCCAGGGGCAACAGTGGCGTCTACATCCAGGAACGCTACGAGGTCCAGGTGCTGGAATCGTTCGGTGACACCACGCCCGCGAACAACGAGGCGGGCGCCATCTACCTGAAGAAGGCGCCGGACGCCAACGCCGCGGCACCGCCGGGGACCTGGCAGACCTACGACATCACGTTCCGCGCCGCACGGTTCGACGGCGCGGGCAACAAGACCGACAACGCCAGGGTCACCGTGGTGTGGAACGGCGTCGTGGTGCACGACGACGTCGCCATCGACGGCCCGACCGGCGCGGGCAATCCGGAGAACCCGAACCCGGGCGCCATCCGGCTGCAGGACCACGGTGATCCGGGCGAGAATCCGAGGTTCCGCAACATCTGGATCGAGCCCATCGCCTGACACTGGCGAAAAAGTAGAACGTGTTCTAACGTGGCCCTACGGATCACCGACGTGAGGAGCGTGGGGTGCGGTATGGCGTCGTGTTGTTCACCAGCGACCGCGGCATCACCCCCTCGGCCGCCGCCAGGGCGGCCGAGGAGGCGGGCTTCGCCTCGTTCGCCGTCCCCGAGCACACGCACATCCCGGTCCGGCGGGACGCGGCGCATCCGGGCACCGGCACCGGTGAGCTGCCCGACGACCGCTACCTGCGCACGCTCGACCCGTGGGTCGCGCTGGCGACGGCCGCGTCGGTGACCGAGCGGATCACCTTGTGCACCGCCGTCGCCCTGCCGACCGAGCACGACCCGATCGCACTGGCCAAGACCATCGCGACCCTGGATCACCTGTCCGGCGGCCGAGTCAAGCTGGGCGCGGGATTCGGCTGGAACACCGACGAGCTGGCCGATCACGGCGTGCCGGGCAACCGGCGCCGGACCGCGCTGCGCGAGTACCTGGCCGCCATGCGTGCACTGTGGACACAGGAGGAAGCCAGCTACGACGGCGAGTTCGTCCGCTTCGGGCCGAGCTGGGCATGGCCGAAACCCGGGCCGATCCCGGTGGTCCTCGGCGCGGGCGGCACCGACCGCAACCTGGCCTGGATCGCACGGCACGCCGACGGCTGGATGACCACGCCGGCCGACCGCGACATCGGCGAGCGGGCCCGGCAGCTGCGCAAGCTCTGGGACGAGGCGGGCCGCGACGGCACGCCGGAGGTGATCGCCCTGGCCGGTAAACCGAAGCCGGACCTGCTGGCCGAGTGGGCCGAGGCCGGGGTGACCGAGGTCCTCTTCGGACTGCCGGACGCACCGGCGGACGTCGTCACCGGCTACCTCGGCAAGCTCGCCGGGACCGTCGGCGTCACGCCTGGTTGAGGGCATCGACGGCCAGCAGCGCCGCACCGAGCTGGACGCGGGCCAGGGTGCGCAGCGGAATGGTCTCGCCCGGCGCGAACTCATGCGCCCGCGCATGCCAGTCGTCGAACAGGCGCGAAAGCCGGGCGTGCTCGGTACGGATCGCGGGGGTGGCGTTGCCCGCCGCCAGTTCCGCGTCGAGCTGACGCAGCAGCATTCCAGCCAGTCGCAGGCGGAACAGGTGTACTCGCTGCCGGCTGCTGAACAGTTCGGCGACGGTGGCGATTCGATCATGTCCTGGCGCGGCGACGGCCAGTTCCTCGACCGAGTCGAGGACGGTGAGGGTGTCGGCCACCGCGCGGCCGAACGGGGAGGGCACGACCAGGCCGGATTCGACCGCGGCCAGCGACGCCGTGACGATGCCCGCCAACTCCCGGTGCTCTTCGGCCTCGGCGGCGGCGACGGCGCCGCGGGTGATTCCGGCCGGTGCCTGGTCGGCGATCCTGGGATCGGTCCAGTACGGCACCTCGGTCACCAGGTGAAGCGCGCCGTAGGTAGCGGCGTAGTCGGCGCTGCCGGCACCGGCGCCGACGCCCGCGGCCAGGACGCTGCCGGCCGTGGTCTCGTACACAGCGGGCGCCATGAGCCTCGCGCCGGGCAGTTCGGGCTCGCCGTGGTGCAGTGGGATGCCTTCCGCCGTGGCGAGGTCGGCGAGCCGCCCGGCCAGTCCGGAAACGTCCCGGCTGAGGTAGTAGAAGCAGCCGTTGAACTCTCCGTTGTGCAGTGAGTACACGAATGCGGGCCGTGTCGCGTCGATGAGCCGCATCAGGGCCTGGGTCTCCGGGAGGCACCGGTCGAAGACGTAGTCCTCGGTGAACAGCGGGAAGGTCCACTCCACCTGCTCGGCCATCGCGGGACGATAGAAGTGACGGCTGTAGGTGTAGCGGTCACCAGGCCGGCGATACCAGGTCTCGTTGAGCCGGGCGCCGTCCGGATCGGCGCAGGGCAGCAGGTGCCAGCGGAAGCCGGACCGGTCGCGCAGGGTGGCGTCCTCGCACAGGAGCTGGGCCAGCACGCTGACGGTGAGCGCGCCGACCGGCTCGTTGGGGTGCGGACCGCCGATGATCACCGCGTCCCGCGATCCGGAACCGACGGTGATGACCCGCAACGGCTCGCCGAGCCGCGATGTGCCGATCCGGCGCAGGGTGACAAGGTCCGGATAGGTGGCGGCCAGTTCGTCGAGCTCGGCGTGCATCCGGTCGACCGAAGGGAACCGGTCGTGTTCGGGTACCCGGTCCAGCAGTGCCTGGACGTCCATGATCGACCTCGCTCAGATAGTCACCGTTATTCAGATAATGACGACTATACTGATTCTCATGCGCGTCAGTCGTTCGGAACAGCAGGAGCGCAACCGCCGGGCGTTGGTGGTGTCGGCCCGGAGGATGCTCGCCGCCGCCGGACCGTCGGTGACACTGGAGGCGATCGCGGACGACGCGGGCCTCACGACCGGCGCCGTCTATTCGATCTTCGGCAGCAAGCAGAAGCTTTTCGCCGCCGCGGTCGAGGACCAGTTCGCCGGGCAGATCGACATCGTGCGCGAGGTGTCCGCGACCGACCTGGACCTGCCCGGCGTGCTGGTGGCGTACGCCCGGCGGTTCCAGGCACTGGCCAGTGCCGCTGGGCCGGTGGCCTGCCGCACCGAGCTGTCCGAGATGTTGCTGCTGGTCGAGGACGACGACTTCCGGCTGCACTGCCGGGAGCTCAAACGTCAGGAACTGCAACGGCTCACCCGGATGCTGACCGGGCGGGTGATTCCGCATACCCGGCCTCGCCGCCGCACCACGGCCGAGCAGGCCGGGCAGCTGGCGGCGGCGTTGCGTGCCGTGCTGAGCGGGTTCGCCGTACAGGCGTACCTCGACGGTGGAACGCGGGACTGCGAGGTCGCCGAGAAGGCGTGTGCCGCCCTGGCCCGAATGGTCGGCTGACGCCTCAGCGGTGCGCACGGCTCCAGAGGGCCGTCCAGCCGCCCTTGCCGAGCAGCGCGGCCGGGACGAGCAGGCCGCGGCCGCCGAACGACTCCACCGGCGCGCCCAGTTCGGCCGCCGCCGGCAGCGCCCGCTGCCAGGGGCCGTCCTCGTCGAGCAGGTCCGTGGCGGGAAAGCCGGGAACCGTCGTGGACCCGGGACGCACCAGCCGCACCTCGCCGTCCACAGTGGACTCGCCGCAGGTCCGGGCGATCAGCACGGCACACAGCAGCTCGGGCGACGGCCTGCGGGCCACCGAGCGGATCAGCACGTCCTCGCCGACGAGCGTGCCCATGGCCGCGCGGACGGCCCGCGCCACCACGTCCATGGCATAGGCAGGGGCGATCTCCGGGCGGCGCACCAGGGCACTCAGCGTCCGGGGCAGCGGCGCGCCGCCGGTCAGCGTGGTGAGCCGGTCGTACTCGCGCAGCGCCGGGTCGAGGGCGCCGACCGCGGTGGCGAGCGGCCGGACGCCGGTGGCCCGCCAGAGGGTCGCCGCGGCGAGGCCGTTGCCCAGCGCCGTGCGCAGCAGTTCGGCGTGCCGGGACTGGCCGAGCCGCTTCAGCGCGATCACCGCCGCCTCCGGTTCGAAGTCGCCGAGTCCGCGCGCCAGCGTCGCGTAGGCCCGGCGGGCGGCCGCGGTCCTCGCCAGTGCCCGTTCGACCTCGGTGGTCAGCGCGCCGACGAGCTTCACCGGCAGGCGTGGAGCCGACCGCGAACCGCCACGTGCGCGCACCGGCGGCACGGGCACGGCGGGCGGGGGCTCGGGTGGCCTCGGCGGCGCCAGGCTGGTGACCCAGCGCCGCACCGGCTTCTCGAGCGCCGGCTGCAGGGTGTTGTTGAACCGCGCGAGCAGCTCGTAGACCTGCCAGCCCGCCGTGCGCCGCCGGATGTCGAGGTTGGCGACGATGCGGCCGTCGCCGTCGCGTAACGCCATCAGCACGCACTCACCTCGATGGGCCCGCTCGGCGTACCACTCCTGGCCGATGCAGTTGCCCATGTACGCCGACCAGCCTGCCAGCTGACGCGGGTCGCGGCCCACCTCGACGGTGAGCGTGGTGCCGGGGACGGGCTTGCCGTCCATGGCGGCCAACTCCGCGGGGACGGGGAAGGCGGCGACGCTCGCCTCGGTGGCCGCGGCGGCCGCGGCGACCCCGTCGGCCAGCTCGGCCCAGCCACGGCAGCGCGGCGGCGGTGTCACGCCGAACGCGACCAGCTGGGCGACCTCCGCGATCGCCAGCGGCACCGAGTCGGCACGCAGGCGGTCGGGCTCGGTGTCCGTCAGGTGGTAGGTCAGCCACGGGTTGGGCTGCTCGTGGCGCACGCCGGCGGTCTCGCGCCCGTGGAACGGCGCCAGCGCGTCGGCGAGGTCGGCGTACCAGAGCAGGTCGTGTGGCTGCTCGGCCGCGGCGGGGTCGGCGGCCAGCCGCTGGGCGAGTGTCTCCTTCGGACCGTCGGTGTGGGCGTCGCGCAACGGCGGCTGCTCCCAGCTGCCCGGTGCCCTGCCGTAACCCGCCACGCGACGCCACTCGTCCAGCCCGGCGACCCGCCACGGTTTGCAGGTGTCCCAGCAGTTGTGCAGCGGCTGCTCCTCGAGGTTGCGCAGGCTCGTGGCCACCTGGTCGAACACGACGACGCCGTAGTTGCGGGCCATCCCGGCCCGCTCCCGGACGTAGACCTCGGTCTTCGCGGTGAACGTCCGCCCCGGGCGCAACGGGCCCAGCAGGTCGGCGACATAGCAGCCCGGCCGCGCCGGATGGCTGTACTCGCCCTGCTTGCGGCGGGCCGCCGCGGACCGCTCCTTGCCGCTGAGGAAGGTGGCGGCCGCGGCCAGTTCGTCGTAGTGCCGGTGCGCGGCGGCCGTCAGCCCCTCGTCGGACAGTGTTCTGGCGAACCGCAGCAACGCGGTCGCCGCGATGGCGTCGTGCACCAGCCGCCTCAGCTCCCGCGCGGCCCACCACCGCGGCGGCCGCCAGCGGGCCGCGGTGGCCAGTGGCGGATCGTTGTCGACCTCCAGGTGCAGCTGACGCAGGATCGGCTCGTCGAAGTGGTCCCGGAAGCGCACGCGGAGCCGGTCGATCCGGTCGGACCGGACCTGGGTCGACGGCAGCGCGGCGAGCCGCTTGCGGTCCCGCAGCCGCGTGCAGACGTGCTCCCACAGGCTGACGATCAGCGCCAGCCGCCTCGGCCGCGGATACCGGGTCAGCACCGCGGCCAGGTGCCCGGCCAGCGTCGACGCCGTGCCCCGCGGGAACGGGTCGATCCCGTCCGGGGCACGCAGGCCGAGGACCTCCTCCAGCTGCTCAGGGCCCAGCAGATCCGACGCCGCCGAGGCCAGTTGCAGCGCCGCCCAGCGTTCCTCGTCGATCGCCGTGTTCGCCGCGGCGCCCACCCGCTTGGTCGCCGACAGCCCGAACAGCGACACGAGGACGCTGGCCCGGTCGCCTGCGCGGTGGGCCTCCCGCGTGCCGAGGTGCCGCAGCGCGGCGAGCACGGCGTCGCGCCGGTCGCCGTGGGCACCGGCCAGGCGGGCCGAGACGAACCCGCCGCCGAGGTCGACGCCCGCGCCAGCGGCGACGTCGGTTCCGCCGTGCACCAGCAGGGTCAGCTGCCGGACGGCTTCCCGCAGCTCGGCGGGCCCGGCGTCGTGCGGGCCGAGCACGACCGGCGCGCCGGCGGGGCCGGTCCGGTCGTCGGCGGGGCGCGCGGCACCGCCCGGGGCGGCCAGCCAGCAACGCAGCCCCGGTCCGGTGGTCACCCCGAAGGCCAGTCGCACGGACACGCTGACGATTATCCGGACGCCCGCCACCGATTTGCCCCGCTACTGCATTCGGGTTCGAGATCAGGTGAAGGCCATCACAGGCGCGCCTTAATACGCAGGTCGTCCCGTTACTGCAAGCTCGATCACATCGTGGGACAAGTTAGTGTTCGTTTTCGGCACCACGCCGCTTCCTCCGCCAGCTTCGAACCCGGGAACCCGGGGAATTCAGCGCGCCCGGGGGACCCCCATTTCCCGAGGAGAACCACGTTGAACGCCGAGTTCGAGCCTGCTCGACTTGACGACATCGATGAGCTGTTGAGCCTGTACCGGCGCGTCTACGGCGCCACCTACGCCCTGCCACTGGGCACCGACCCGGCCGTGATGGCCGCCGAGATCACCGGCGACACGACCACCTGGCTGATCGCCCGCGAACGCGGCGCGATCACGGCGTCGGTGCTGGCCACCGTCGAACCCGCCGACCGCCTGGGCAAGCTCCAGGGCCTGGTCGTCGACCCCGCCAGCCGCGGCTCCGGCATCGCGCACCGCGCGGTCGGCACGCTCGCGCGGACCCTGCTGGACAGCGGTACCGTCGACTCGGTCTACGGCACCGCCCGCACCACCGCCACGGCACCGCAGCGGATCTGCCTGCGCAACGGATTCGCCGCGCTCGGCCTGTTCCCCAACCTGCGCAAGGCAGCCCGGCACGAGACCATGGCGCTGCTGGCCCGCCACCGCGACGGCGTGCTGGCCCGGCGGCACCCCGTGCACAAGGTGCCCGCCCGCCTGGGCAGGCTGCTCGACGCCGCCGAGCGGACCGTCGGCCTGCCCGAGCGGCCCGAGCTGGTCGCCGAGTCGGACTACCGGGCCGCCGAACCCGCGGCGGAGCTGGAGATCGTCGACGCGCCGCGGTTCGTCAAGCGGTCCTTCGACCGCGCGGTGACCGATCCGGTCCGCCGCTTCTACCCCTTCCACACCCCGAACGTCCTGATTGCCGACGCGGACGCGGCGTTCGAGGTGTACGTGCACCTGAGCCGCTCCGACGGCTACTGCACGCTGCTCGGCGTCACCCCGGCCGCCATCGCGGCGGCCCCGCACCTGGAAGCCGTGTTCGACCTGCTCGGCCGGGCGGGCGCGCACTACATCGAGACCCTCGTCCCGCTGCACTGCTTCGAGGAGCTCTCGGCGTTGCTGGCCAACGGATTCCTGCCCGCCGCGCTGTACCCGGCGATGCGCCGCGACGGCGAGCTGTTCCACGACTACGTGGTGATGGCCCGCACCACCCAGCCGCTCAGCTTCCGCGGCCTGGCCATCGACGAGGCCTTCCGGCCCTACGCCGAGCAGTACATCGACCTGTGGACGCAGCGCCACCTCGACACCAGTGGAGTCTTCCGGTGAACCCGCACCTGACCAGCCCCGCGCTGGTACCCGATCCCGCGCTGCTGGCGGACGTCCAGCGGTTCTGCGACATCGCCGAGCCGTACCGGCACGACGCCGGGACCGACGCGCTGTTCCTGGCCGCGATGAACGAGGCCAACGCCTGGCACGCCGCCCGCTCGCCGTTCTTCGCCAGCCTGCACGACGGCCGCCCGCCGCTGGCGTCGATGGCCGACCTGGCCGGCCAGCCCTACATCCACGCCAACTTCTTCAAGGCACACGAGGTCCTCTCCGTCCCGCGGGACGAGGTCGCGGTGCACGCCACCTCGTCGGGCACCACCGGCCAGAAGTCGCAGATGTTCTGGGACGCCTGGACGCTGCGGGCCGGCCAGCGGATGGTGGCCCGGATCTTCGACCACTACGGCTGGATCGACGACACCACCCCGGTCCACTACCTCCTCTACACCAACCAGCCGCGGCCCGACGTGAAGCTGGGCAGCTCGTTCACCGGCCAGTTCATGACCGACTTCGCACCGGTCGCCTCGGTCGACTACGGCCTGGCCCACACCGGCACCACGCACGAGTTCGACGCGTTCGGCTGCATCCGCGCGCTGCGCCGGTTCGCCGAGACCGGCGCCCCGGTGCGGATCTTCGGCTTCCCGGCGTTCCTGTCGTTCACCCTGGACCGCATGCGGGCACTCGGCCTGCCACCACTGGAGCTGAACCCGCGGTCGCTGATCCTGTTCGGCGGCGGCTGGAAGGGCAACGCCGACCGCCAGCTCGCCAAACCCGAGCTGTACCGCAGGATCAACGCCCAGCTCGGCATCCCGGACGAGCGCATCCGCGACGGCTTCGGCTCGGTCGAGCACTCGATCCCGTACCTGGAGTGCCGCAACCACCGGCTGCACGTGCCCACCTGGTCACGCGTGCTGATCCGGTCGGTGCGCACGCTGGAGCCGCTGCCCTACGGCGAACGCGGCTACCTGCAGTTCCTCTCGCCCTACATCACCTCCGCCCCGGCGCAGAGCGTCCTCATGGGCGACCTCGCGTCGCTGCACCCGCACGCCGAGTGCGGGTGCGACACCCCGACCCCGTGGTTCGAGATCCACGGCAGGGCCGGGCTGACCCGCAACCGCAGCTGCGCCATCGCCGCCGCCGAACTTCTCAAGGACAAGTCGTGAACCACTTCTGGCAGGGAACCTGGGTCGGTGACGCCGAGGCAGGCCGGCTGCTCGGCACGCTGGAGGACACCACCCGCCGCGTGCTCGCCGCACCGCGGCTCAACCCGCTGACCGTGCTGGCCGCCGGCGAACGCCTGCGCGAGGCACTGGCCAAGCCGGACGCCCCGCTGCGGACCCGGCTGACCGAGCTGCTGCGTGCCGACGGCGTGGCCGCCGGCGAGATCGACCACGCCTTCGGCAGCCTGCTCACCGTGTTCGACCGCGCCGAGCTGGAACGCAAGCTGACCCGCGAGCTGGGCGGCATCGACCCGGCCCGGCTGTCCAGAGTGGACTTCCGGGAGACGGTGTTCGAGGCGTGGGTGCCGGTCGGCCTGCTCGCACACGTCACGGCAGGCAACGCGCCGGTGGTCGGCGTGCTGAGCGCCGTCGAGGGCCTGCTGTCCGGCAACCTCAACGTGATCAAGACCAGCGGCGACTCGGCGTTCACCGCCGAGGTCCTCGCCGCGCTGGCCGGGCAGGACCCGACCGGCGCGATCGCCGAGCGGCTCATCGTGCTGCGTTACCCGTCGTCGCGGCAGGACTGGCTGGAACGCATGTGCGCGCCCGCGGACGCCGTCGCCGCCTGGGGCGGCGAGGAAGCCCTCGCCGGCATCGCGCGCGTCGTCCGGCCCGGCACCCGGCTGATCGACTGGGGACCGAAGCTGTCGTTCGCCTACCTCACCGCGGCGTGCTGGTCGGACCCGGCGACCCTGCGTGGCGTCGCCGCTGACGTCTGCCGGCTGGACCAGCAGGCGTGCTCCAGCCCGCAGGTCGTCTACCTCGACACCGACGACGAGGGCGAACTGTTCGCGTTCGCCGACCGGTTCTCCGCCGTGCTGAACGACGTCGTCCGCTCCGGCGAACCGGGGGAGCCCGGCGACGCGGAGTGGGCCGAGATCACCAACACCACGCTGGTGGCCGAGCTGGAGCAGCACCTCGGGCTGACCAGGGTGGTCGCCGCGGGCGACGGCGCCTGGCGGGTCATCGCCGACACCCGCCCGGCGCTGCGGGCCTCGCCGCTGTACCGGACGGTGTGGGTGAAACCGCTGCCGCGGACCGAACTGGCCGGCGTGCTGCGACCGATGCGCCGCTACCTGCAGACCGTCGGCCTCGGCGCGTCCCGGCAGGACACCGCCGAGCTGGCCCGCACGCTGGTCGGCCTCGGCGCGGCCCGGATCACCGGGCCGGGCGCGATGCTGTCCGGGTACGCCGGCGAGCCGCACGACGGCGTGTACGCGCTGCAGCGCTACTCGCGCAGGGTCGACGTCCAGCTCGACGAGCGGTTCCGCACCGACGCCGCGCTGGACGACCTGATCGCCGCCGGGCAGCTGCCCGCCCCCGACGTCGCCGTCACGCCGAAGTCGGACTTCGGCACCCTGCCCGCCAGCGACCGGGCTGAGGTGTTCTTCCTGTCCGGCGGCAGCTCCGGTGCGCCGAAGCTGTCGGCGTTCAGCTGGGCCGACTACGACGAGCACATGCGCTTCGGCGCGGAAAGCCTGCTCGCCACCGGACTGGACCCGCGGACCGACCGGGTGATGAACCTGTTCTTCGGCGGGCACATGTACGGCAGCTACACCAGTTTCTTCTCCGCGCTGGAACGGCTGGGCGCGGTGCAGTTCCCGATGGGTGGCGACTGGGGACGGTTCACCGCGATCGCGCAGTCCATTGTGGACAACCAGGTGAACACGGTGATGAGCGTGCCCAGCTTCATCGTCCGGCTGTTCACCGAGGGCGGCGACATCCTGCGCCGCTACCGCGGTGTGCGCAAGGTGTTCTACGCCGGTGAGCACTTCGCCGAGGGCCAGGTCCGGTGGCTGCGCGAGGAGTTCGGCGTCGAGCTGGTGCGCTCGGCCGCCTACGGCGGCGTCGACGCGGGCCCGATGGGCTACCAGTGCCCGGACTCGCCCGCCCGCGTGCACCATTTGTTCACCGGGCTGCACACGCTGGAGATACTCGACGCCGCCGACCAGCCCGTCGCGGCGGGGGAGACCGGCAGGCTGGTGTTCACCGCGCACACCCGGCGTGGTCAGCGGCTGGACCGCTACGAGGTCGGCGACCTCGGCCGCTGGGTGGCCGAACCGTGCCCGTGCGGGCGGCGTACCCCGCGGTTCGAGCTGTTCGGCCGGGTCGGCGACGTGTTCCGTGTGCCATCGCAGACGCTGAACTACCGGCGGTTCGTGACCCTGATCGAGGACGCCTTCGGCTACACCGGCGCCCTGCAGCTGGTGCTGCACGGCGACACGCTCACCGTCCGGGTCGAGCCGGGCGCCGACCCGGCTGCCGTGCGTACCGCCCTGCTGGACGGCTACCCCGGACTGTCCGATGTGGTCACCACGAGCCGGATGCTGGACCTGGAGGTGGTGGCGCTGCCGATCGGCGACTTCACCCGCACCGCGACCAGCGGCAAGCTCGTCTCCGTCGTGGACAGGAGGGTGGAGGCGTGAACGACCGGCTGACCGAGCTCGTCGACTTCGTCCGCGAGCACTCGCCGTTCTACCGCGAGCTGTACCGGGACCTGACCGGGCCGTACCGGCTGACCGACCTGCCGGTGATCGACCAGGCGGCGTTCTGGGCGGCCAACACCGTGCGGGACAACAGGATCCTGACCGGCCGGCAGACCGGTGGCATCGTGTTCAAGACCGGCGGCACCACCAGCGCGCCGCGGGTGTCGGTCTACACCCGGCAGGAGTGGCGGGAGATGAGCGCCACGTTCGGCACCGGCCTGCGCGCCGCTGGCGTGCGCGACGGGGACCGGGTGGCGAACCTGTACTACGCGGGCGAGCTGTACTCGGGGTTCGTGTTCACGCTCAACATGCTGCAGGACGCCCTCGTCGACACCGTGCAGCTGCCCATCGCGGGCAACGCGCCGCTGGAGTTCGCGGTCCAGACGATGCTGGACTTCGACGCCACGGTCGTCGCCGCGTTCCCGACGTCGCTGGTGCGCCTGGCGCGGCACGTCCGCGACACCGCTGGCACGCTGCCCGGGATCCGGCTGATCCTGTTCAGCGGTGAGGCGTTCTACGGCGACCAGCGGGCCGTGGTGGAGGCGGCGTTCCCCGGTGCGGACGTCCGGTCCATCGGGTATGCCAGCGTCGACGGCGGCATCCTCGGCGCACCGGTGGCGGGGGAGCCGGACGTGCGGGTGTTCCGTGCCTTCACCGGGTCGCGGGTGCTGGAGATCCTGGATCCGGTGACCGGTGAGCCGATCGAGGACGCGGGCAGGCCGGGCAGGCTGGTGCTGACCGACCTGGGCAGGCGGCTGCTGCCGATCCTGCGTTACCCGGTCGGTGACCTCGCCGAGTGGACCGACCCCGGCGAGCGGGTGTTCCGCCTGCTCGGCCGGGCCGAGGAGGGTGCCCGTGTCGGCCACGCCACGTTGCACCTGGACCAGCTGCGTGACGCTGTCGACATGGCGACCGGCGCCCACCACGTCGACGGGTTCCAGGTGGTGCTGCGCCGCCGGGACGCCCGGGACGAGCTGGTGCTGCGGGTGTCGAGCCGGGTGCCCGACCGGGAGCGGGCGGCCGAGCGGATCCGCGCGCTGGTGGACGAGATCAGCCCGCGCTTCGCCGACCAGGCCCGGCGCGGCGTCGTCGCGCCGGTGTCGGTGGAGTGGGTGGGGGAGGACGGCATCCGCGTCAACCCGAGGACCGGCAAGTCCCTGCGGCTGATCGACGAGCGGCCGGTCTGACTGCCGTGAGGGCCCCGGCAACGTCCGGGGTGGGGCAGGGCAAGGTGGGTGGTCCCGAGCGTAGAACTCGCGTGCCGGAACGCAGAACTCGCGTGCGTGAGCGCAGAACTCACGGTGTGGACCGGGTTCTCACCCGGCGCCGGTCGGACGTGTGAACGGCCCGTTCGCGCGAGTCCTCCGTTCCCGACCCGCGAGTCGTACGTCCTGACGCGCGAGTTGTACGTTCCCGCCTGCCTGGTCCCACCGCCTGGCGCGCCGGTCCAGGGACGAATCCGTCTTCGCGTGGCCGAACGAGCCGCTCGCGCTGCCTGCCGGGCCGGAACGCGAGTGCCGCCTTCCGGAACGCGAATGACGTGCTCCGGAGCCCCTTCACGGCATGCTTGCCGCGGACACGTGGGCGGATCGCCCGGTCTCCGGGTGGAGGCCGAGTTTCTGTCGTCTCATGTGATGAAGGTGGCCTTCACGAACTCCACGCCCCGGCGTCGCGGCCTCACCGGTCACACCCGGCCCAACAGACCCAGCCGTCACCACGAAAGAGACCCAGCAAACTCCCCCAATGTGGCATTGGGGAACTTGAACTCCCCCAATGCCACATTGGGGGCGCACAGCACCGGGACCTTGCCACCTTCACGGCACTCGACACTTAGCCCTTGCGCTAAGTGTTGGGCCAGGGTAATACTTAGCCACATGGCTCAGTATTCGGCTGTTCTCGACGGCGTGTTCATCGCGCTCGCCGACCCGACGAGGCGCGCGGTGGTCCGCAGGCTGGGTCGCGGGCCTGCCAGCGTCGGCGACCTCGCCAGTGAGGCGCCCATGACGTTGCCGTCGTTCATGAAGCACGTGCGGATGCTCGAGTCGAACGGCCTGATCCGCACGGCCAAGTCCGGACGGGTCCGCACCTGCGAGCTCAACCGCGAGCGGTTCGCGCTCGTCGAGGACTGGCTCGCGGAGCAACGGCGCATCTGGACCGACCGCACCGACCGCCTGGAGCGGTTCGTCACCACAACGGAGGAGAACCCGTGAACCCCGACCTCGACCTCGGCATCGACCGGATCATCCGGGCACCCCGCAAACTCGTCTGGGAAGCCTGGACCGACCCGGCCAACCTCGCGCGGTGGTGGCTGCCCGAACCGTCCCGGTGCCGCGTCGAGCGGCTGGAGGTCCGGCCAGGCGGCGGGCTCGTCACGACGATGAGCGACGACGGCGAGGCGTTCGTCCCGCACATGGACGCCTGCTTCCTGGTGGTGGACGAGTACGAACGGATCGTGTTCACCAACGCCGTCGACAGCGGCTGGCGCCCGGCGAATCCCGCGCCGGTCCCGCTCACCGCCGAGATCGTCATGCTCGATCACGCCGACGGCACCGACTACCGGGTCACCGTCCGCCACGGCGACCCCGCCGCTCGCGACCGCCATGCCGAACTCGGCTTCGCCGACGGCTGGGGCACCGTCACCGGCCAGCTCGCCGCCCTGGTGGAGAGCCGCCGATGAGGCTCGTCGTCATGCAGTTCGTCACCCTCGACGGCGTGAGCCAGGGGCCGGGTTCGTCCACAGAGGACACCAGTGACGGCTTCGACCGGGGCGGCTGGCTGGTGCCGCACATGGACGAGCTGTTCGTGCGGCGGACGTCGCAGTGGCTCGGCCTCGCCGACGGCCTGCTGCTCGGCCGGCGCACATACACGGCGTTCGCCCGCGACTGGCCGGCGATCACCGACCCGGACGACCCGTACACCGGGCGGATGAACTCGCTGCCGAAGTACGTCGTGTCGAACACCCTGGAAACCGGCCAGTGGCAGCCGGCGACCGTGCTCCGCGGCGACGCCGCCGGGGCGGTGCGCGACCTGAAGGCCAAGCCGGGCCGGGAGCTGCAGGTCCACGGCAGCGCCCGGCTCGCGGGCGCGCTGCTGTCGGCGGGCGTCGTCGACGCGCTGCGGCTGGTCGTGGCGCCGGTCGTGCTCGGGTCCGGACGGCGCCTGCTCACCCAGCCCGCCGAGGCGGCCGGCCTGCGGCTGGTCCGGCACGAGGCGACCGGCAGCGGCCTGCTGTTGCTGGAGTACGAGACCGCCGGTGCCGCGCCGACCGCCGACTACGACGGCGTCACCGGGCTGGTCGGAGGCTAGGCTGACCCCGGTCGCACAGGGGGGAGCCGGGGATGCCGGACGGTCAGCCGGAGGGGGAGCGCTCCGGCGCGGTCCGGCTGCTGCGCCGCAACCGCCCGTTCGCCGCCCTGTGGTCCGCGCGCGCCATCTCCTTCCTCGGCGACTCGATGAGCCTGGTGGCGCTCATGCTCCACGTCGCAGACAACACCGGCCAGGCGGTCGCCGTCGCCGTGCTGTTGCTGGTGGGCGACTTCGCGCCGTCCCTGCTGAGCCCGCTGACCGGCACGATCAGCGACCGCTTCGACCTCAAACGGGTCATGGTCGCCTGCGAACTCGTGCAGGCCGCACTGGTCGCGGTGATCGCGCTGACCATGCCGCCGCTGCCCCTGCTGCTGGTCCTGGTCGCGTTCCGGGCACTGGCCGGTCAGGTGTTCCAGCCCGCCTCCCGGGCGGCCGTGCCCGCACTCGTGCGCGACCGCGACCTGGAGACCGCGAACTCCTCGCTCGGCTTCGGCACCAACGGCGGCGAGGCACTCGGTCCGCTGGTGGCCGCCGCGCTGTTCCCATTGCTGGGCGTGCGGGGCGTGCTGCTGATCGACGCGGCGACCTTCGTGCTGTCCGCGCTGCTGCTGGCCAGGCTGCCGAAGCTGCCGCCGGCCGCGCCGGACGAGGAGGCGCGCGGGTCGTTCCTCGGCGACGCCAGGGCCGGCATCGGCTACATCCTCTCGGTTCCGGCCGTGCGTGCCATCGCCGTCGGCTTCTGTGCCGTCGTCGCCTTCAACGGCGTCGACGACGTCGCGCTGGTCTTCCTCGCCAAGGACACCCTCGGCGGGGACGACTCGGCGGTGAGCCTGCTGCTGGCCGGGGTGGGCGTCGGGCTGCTGGCCGGCTATCTGGTCCTGGCCGGGCGGGCGTCCCGGCTGTCGATGACGGTGCTGTTCCTGGCCGGGCTCGCCGTGAGCAGCGCGGGCAACCTGCTCAGCGGACTGGCCTGGGCAGTGCTGGCCGCGTTCGTCCTGCAGACCATCCGTGGCATCGGGATCGCCGCACTCGACGTCGGCGCCAACACACTGCTGCAACGCCTGGTGCCGCCCACGATGCTCGGCCGGGTGTTCGGAAACCTCTACGGCGCGCTCGGTGCCGCCGCGGCACTGTCCTATCTGGCCGGTGGGCTGCTGCTCGACCTCACCTCCCCGGGGACCACCCTGATCATCGCGGGCGCCGGCGGCCTGCTGGCCACCGCCGTCACCGCGCTGGCGGTCACGCGGGAGAGGTGACAGGTCAGCGCTTGCGGTCGTAGATCATGGCGATCTCGCCGAGGTCACCGGTGTCGAGGCGGCTGAGTTCCCACTTCGACGCAGGCAGGCCGTCGTCCAGCAAACGCTTGCCGCCGCCCGCGATCTCCGGGCAGATCATCAGGTACAGCCGGTCGAGCAGGTCGGCCTCCAGCAGTGCCCGGATGACGCTGGCGCTGTTGTTGACCAGGATGTCGCCCTCGCCGGACGCCTTCAGCTCGGCGACGACGTCCGCGGCCGGGGCGTCGACGACGCGGGTGCGCTCCCACGGCGCCTCGGTCAGCGTCCTCGACAGGACCACCTTCTCCACGTCGGTCAGCCACTTGGCGTAGCCGCGGTCACGGGGATCAGCGTTCTCGTCGGCCGCGACCGACGGCCAGAAGCCCAGGAATCCCTCGGCGTTGAGGCGGCCGAGCAGGGCCGTCGTCGCCCCCTCCCACATGCGGGCCATGTGGTCGCGGGCGACGTCGGTGGCCGCGTACGCGACGATCGCGCCGAGGTCGCCGGGCCCGCCGGGGCCGCTGTAGCGCCCGTCCAGAGTGAGGCTCATGTTGGCGCGCACCCGGCGGCCACCCGTGTTCGTCATGATCGTTTCCTTTCCGTGGTGAGGACAGCGGTGAGGTTGTCGAGTACCTGCCCCCAGCCGGTCTCGATCCCGGCGATGTAGGGGACGGCCTCGACGGTGGTGCCGGTGATGCGTAACCCCAGCCGCAGCCGGGTCCCCTCCGGGACCACGTCGAGGCTGAGGTCGTAGTGACCGGTGAACGAGATCCCGCCCGCGGCGTCGTCGACCGAGAGGTCGAACGCGAGATGCCCCGGCCGCTTCGCGGCGTGGACCCGGCCGGCCGACCGGTAGCGGCCCTCCGCGTCGCGGTAGTCGAGAACCGCGCGCCCGCCCGGCTTCGGCTCGATGACGCACTCGGTGACCGTCAGCGACGGCGGCGCCCACCAGGAAGCCAGCAGGTCCGGTTCCGTCCAGTGCCGCCAGACGACATCCCGGGACGCGGGCAGCAGGCGCTCGAACGAGAAGGCCCGGCCGTCGGCCCAGCGATCCCGGTCGGCGATCGCGGACTCCGCCTCGATGGCCGCCTGGTAACGCGCGATGACGTCCCGCTCGCCGGCGTGCGCCTCGGCGGTCTCGGCCAGCGTCCGCAGCCGCCGCGCCAGCGCCGTCAGCGGCCCGGCCTCGACGGCGTAGACGCGACGCTGCCCGAGCGGGGTGACCGTGACCAGGCCCGCGCGGGCCAGCGTCTGCAGGTGCTTGGTGGTCTGCGGCTGACGCAACCCCGTCAGTTCCGCCAGCTCACCGACGGACCGGGGCCGCTCGGCGAGCAGCTCTACGAGGTGCCACCGGGCTCCGTCGCCGAGCGCCGCTGCGATCTGGTCCATGACCCGAAGTATTCACTACTCAGAATATTCGTGTCAAGGAATATCTTGGTGAACAGTGCGACGGCGGCGACGCCCAGGACCGCGCCGATCACGTCGGTGACGTAGTGCTCGGTCAGCAGGACCCGGCTGGCCATCGTCAGCAGGACCGCCAGCGTCTGCGTGGCCAGTACCGGCCGGAACCACGTCGGCAGCCAGGCGGTCGCGACGACCACGGCGGTGGCCGCGACGGCGCCGGCGACGGTGGCGTGCCCGCTCGGGTAGCTGAACGAGTCCGGCTGACCCGGCGGCCCCGGCCGGCCGAACACGTTCTGCAACGTCAGTGGCACCGCGCAGGCCACCAGCAGTGCGCCGCACCACAGCAGGCGCAGCGGCCTGCGCCACGCTGCCCGCGCCGCCGTCGCCACCAGTACGGCGAAGCCGCACAGCACCGCCACCGTGCTCACGACGGTGGCGGTGCCCTCCAGTGCGCTGCCCGCCTCGGCGACCGCGTTGTCCAGAGCCCACCGGTCGACCAGGGGCAGCCGGTGGGGCACGACGACACCGAGCGCGACGAAGGACAGGGCGCAGGCGCTTGCGGCGGCCAGGATCAAGGAGCGTCTCATGGGGTCCGGACGGTAGCCGCGATCGCCATCCGGCGGATCCGGGATTTCCCCGACAGGGTGGACGCGGGCGACCCGCCGTGATGCCGCACGGCCGAACGGGGGAGTCGGGAATGGACTAATCCTCACACCTTCGGTGCCGTTATGATGTGAGCCCTTCTGTTGTTCCGGAAATTGTGCCTGGCGAATTCCATGGTCATTTTCTTTCCATTTCCGGCGGCGGTGTGGTCAGCCTGCCGGACGTGGCTTTCACCGTGTTGGCCCAACGGAATGCCTTGCAGGTAGTGCATTTCCGGCACCGTTGTCGCCTTTCGAGTTGTCCTCGGAACGACGGGTGTTGTCCGGCGGTTGGTGTCGCGCATAGTGGCCCGGGGAACGACAGCGGACAGCAGGGAAGGACTAATCCACGTGACCATGACCCGTTCCAATCCCGGCAATGTGTTGCGCAGCGACTACCAGCGAGCGGTGGCGGCCTACTGGAACAAGGAGAAGGATCCGGTCAACCTGCGTCTGGGCGATGTGGACGGTCTCTACCACCATCACTACGGCATCGGTGAGGTCGACTGGTCCGTACTGGACGGTGACGAGGCCACCCGGGACGAACGGATCATCGCCGAGATGCACCGCCTGGAGACGGTCCAGGCCGAGGTCCTGCTCGACCACCTCGGCGACGTCCGGCCCGGCGACCGCCTGCTGGACGCCGGATGCGGTCGGGGCGGCAGCAGCATCATGGCCCATCTGCGGTTCGGGTGCCGGGTCGACGGGGTGTCGATCTCCGAACAGCAGGTCGAGTTCGCCAACGGGCAGGCGGCCGCGCGCGGGGTCGCCGGCAAGGTGCGTTACCACTTCCGCAACATGCTCGACACCGGCTTCGAGACCGGCAGCATGCGCGGGATCTGGAACAACGAGAGCACGATGTACGTCGACCTGTCCGAACTGTTCGCCGAGCACGCGCGGCAGCTGGCGTTCGGTGGACGCTACGTCTGCATCACCGGGTGCTACAACGACGTGACCGGTGGCCGGTCCAAGGCGGTCAGCCAGATCGACCAGCACTACACCTGCAACATCCATCCGCGCAGCGAGTACTTCCGGGCCATGACGGCCAACAGCCTCGTCCCGATCAGCGTCGTCGACCTGACCGCGCAGACCATCCCGTACTGGGAGCTGCGGGCGAAATCGCCGGTGGCGACCGGGATCGAGGAGCCGTTCCTCACCGCGTACCGGGAAGGCAGCTTCCACTACCTGCTCATCGCCGCCGACAGGGTCTGACCGATGACCGACGTACTGCCGCCCTTCCTGCCGGGGCCGACCGGCATCGGGACCTCGGCCGCCCGCCTGGCGAGCCGGCTGGCGACGGCGGACCCGGAACCGGAGGACCCCGTCGCCGAGGCGGATCCGGCCTACGCGCACCGGCCGTGGGGCGACGGATCCGCACCGCCGCTGTACTGCCCGGTCACCGAACGCGTCGACGACGTCCTCGCCGCCGAGGTCGACGACCGGCTGGCCGCCTGGATGGGCGAGTGCGGGTTCTCCGAGGAGGAGACCGGCCAGGTCCGCAAGACCCGGTTCGGGCGGCTGGTGACGCTGGCCCACCCCGACTGCGACGACGTGGACCGGCTGCTGGTGTCGGCGAAACTCAACGCGGCCTGGTGGGCCGCGGACGACCTCTGGGCCGACGACACCGCACTGGGCGCGGTCTCCGAGGAACTGCCCGCGAAGCTGACGCTGGCCATGGCGGCGATGGACCCGGTGCCGCCGGCGGGCGAGTTCACCCCCGGACTGGACGAGGCGCTGGGGAACGACCGGGTGCTGGTCGCGTTGCGGTCCGCCGTCGAATACCTGACCGGGTACGCCAGCCCGGCGCAGGTCCAGCGGGTCTGCTACTCGACGTTCGCGATGTTCGTGTCCTGGACGGCCTACGCCGCCTGGCGGCACACCGACCGCCGCCCGCCCGCGTGGGAGTACCTCGCCGCCCGCCAGCACGACAGCTTCTACACCTCGATGACGCTGATCGACGTCCTCGGCGGTTACGAGCTGACGGCCAACGTGTTCTACGGGCCGCCGGTGCGCAGCGCGGCCATCCAGGCGGGAACCGCGTCGGTGCTGGTGAACGACCTGCACTCGGTGACCAAGGACCTCGCCGACGAGTCACCGCCGTGCAACATGGTCCTGCAGATCGCGGCCGACCGGGGCTGTTCGGTGCGGGAGGCCACCGAGATCACCGTCGGCCTGCACAACGACCTGGTCCGCGACTTCCAGGCGGCACACCGGGAACTGCAGGCAGTGCCGGCCCCCGAGCTGCACCGGTTCCTGCGTGGCCTGCGGGCGTGGATGGGTGGCGGCTTCGAATGGCACGCCACCAACCCGCGTTACCGGTGAGGCTCCGTTTGACATGCAAGTGATGACTTGCCTATGGTGGGGTGGTGAACGCCGAACCGGACCTGTTCAAGGCCATCGGTGATCCGACCCGCCGAACCATCCTCGACGAACTGACCGAAAAGGACGGTCAGACGTTGTTCGAGATCTGCGGCCGGCTCACCATGAAGCACGGCCTGGCTTCCTCACGCCAGGCCATCTCGCAGCACCTCGCGGTGCTCGAGCAGGCCGGTCTGGTGCACACCCGGCGACAGGGCCGGTACAAGTTCCATCACATCGACACCGGCCCGTTGCGTTCGATCGTCGAGCGCTGGCCCGTCAACCGAGAGGACCCCGAACCGTGATCCGCGTCAACATCACCAGCGTGTTCGTCGACGACCAGGCCAAGGCGCTGGCGTTCTACACCGAGAAGCTGGGCTTCATCAAGAAGACCGACGAGCCCGCCGGCAGTGCCCGCTGGCTGACCGTCGTGTCCCCGGCCGACCCGGACGGCGTCGAGCTGCTGCTGGAGCCGGACGGGCACCCGGCGGCGGGGCCGTTCAAGAAGGCGCTGGTCGACGACGGCATCCCGTTCACCCAGTTCGCCGTCGACGACGTCCACGCCGAGGTCGAGCGGCTCAAGGCGCTGGGGGTCGAGTTCACCCAGGAGGCGACCGACCTGGGGCCGGTCGTCACCGCCGTCTTCGACGACACCTGCGGCAACCTGATCCAGCTCGCCGCCATGAAGTAGCCGTTACGCCCGCTCGCCGGTGCCGAAGCCGGGCCGGGCGCTGCGCTCGGCCAGCGACTCCAGCTCCTCGAACAGGGTGATCTGCAAGCCCGCCGGGGCGTCGAGCCGCGCGTTGCGCGAACGCCACGGGGTCACCGTGGGCGGAGCCACCAGCCGCGCACCCGCGCCGGTGAGGGCGGCCGTCGTCGTCTCGGCGTCGGTCACCTCGAAGGCCACCCGCAGGCGCGGCGAGACCTGCCTGCCCACCTCGACCTCGTCGATGAGCGCCTTCTGTGCGGGGTTGGCGATCTCCAGGGTGGCCCGGCCGGCCTCCAGGATCGCCACCCGCGCGTCGCCCTCCCCCTGGAAGGCCGCCTGCTCGGGCAACCCGAGCACATCGCGGTAGAACGCCACCGCTTCCTCGTAATCCTCGGCCTCGACCACGAGGCGCAGCTGCAACACCGTCATGCCCGGATGCTAGAACCTGACACTGGTGTCAAGAGCAAGTCTTGCACTCAACCCGGGTTCAGTTTGCACGCTGGCCCCGGCGGCGAGACACGCCGCCGGACGAGCCGGTGGAGGTTGTGGTGGTCCGGGTGGATTCGGTGGTCGAGGCCGGGAAGGCGTTGCGCCGCGGAGAGGTGAGCAGTACGGAGCTGGTGTCGGCCGCGCTGGCGGCCGCCGACGCCGCCGACGCCGGACTCGGCGTGTTCCTGACCCGGTTTCCCGAGCGGGCGCTGGCGGCGGCGCGGCGCGCCGACCTGGAGCTGGCGTCCGGAGTGGACCGTGGTCCGCTGCACGGAATCCCGCTCGGCGTCAAGGATCTCATCACGGTCGCGGAGGGCCCGACCACCGCGCAGAGCCTGGTGCTCGGCGACGGCTGGGGCCTGGGTGTCGACGCCGCCGTCACCACCCGGCTGCGGGAGGCGGGCGGGGTGATCGTCGGCAAGACGACGACGATGGAGTTCGGCTGCGGCGTACCCGACCCGGGCAAACCGTTCCCGGTCCCGCGCAATCCCTGGGACACCGGCCGCTGGGCTGGCGGGTCGAGTTCCGGCACCGCGAGCGGCATCGCCAGCGGAATGTTCCTGGCCGGGCTGGGCACCGACACCGCGGGCAGCATCCGCATGCCTGCCGCGTTCTGCGGCGTGACCGGCCTGATGCCCACCTACGGCCTGATCCCGGACGACGGCGTCCTCCCGCTGGCCCGCAGCCTCGACCGGATCGGGCCGCTGGCCCGCACCGCCCGCGACTGCGCCGAGCTGCTGGCGGTCCTCGACGGCACCCGGAGCTGTGCCCCGGCCGGGCACCTGCGCGGGCTGCGGGTGGGGGTGGTGCGGGACTGGCCGGGTGGCGCCGATCCGGCGCTGCCCGCGGTGTTCGGCGCCGCTCTGTCCACTGTGGAGGAGCTGGGTGCGCGGCTGGTCGACGTCACGCTGCCCTACCGAGCGGAGCTGACCGACGCGGTACTGCTCACCGTCGCCGCCGAGGGACTGGCCCAGTACCGGGCCGAACTGACCGCACGCCCGGATGACTTCTTCGTCTCCACCCGCGGGATCCTGGAGCCGGGAGCGGTCGTCTCCGGCGCCGACTACGTCGAGGCGCAACGGCTGCGGCAGCGCGCCCGGCAGGCACTGGCGGCGTTGTTCCGGACCGTCGACGTGGTGGCGAGCCCGGTCGCCGTCATCGGCGCGCCGCGGCTGGACGAGGTCGCCGACGCGGCCGGTCACCTGGACAGCGGCCTGGTCGCCAGGCTCTGCACGCCGTACTGGAACGGGGTCGGCAACCCGGTGCTCGCTCTCCCGATGGGACGGACCGCCGGCGGGCTGCCGCTGTCCCTGCAACTGGCCGCGGAACCGCACGGCGAGGCCACCCTGCTGCGGATGGGCGAGGTTTTCCAGCGCCACACCGCCTGGCACGAGGAGCGGGTGTGCCGGTGATCCTCCTGCTGGCCTGCGCCGGGTCCTTCGTGGTCATCCTCGACGCCACGATCGTGTCGGTGGCACTGCCCCCGATCCGCGCCGCGCTGGGGCTGGACCCCGAGACGCTGACCTGGGTGGTCAACGCCTACACGCTGGCGTTCGCCGGATTCCTGCTGCTGGGCGGCAGGCTCTGCGACGAGTTCGGCAGGCGCCGGATGTTCGTGCTGGGCCTGAGCCTGTTCACCGTGGCCAGGCTGGTCGCCGGCCTCGCCGGTTCGGCAGGGGTGCTGCTCGCCGCGCGGGCGGTGCAGGGCTTCGGCGCGGCACTGCTGATGCCGGTGACGCTGGCACTGCTGACCTCGACCTACACCGAACCCGCGCGGCGGGCACGGGTGCTGGGCACGTGGAGCGCGGTCGGCGCCATCGGTGCCGCGGCCGGCCCGGTCGTCGGCGGCCTGCTGACCGAGTGGGCGGGCTGGCGGTGGGTTTTCTTCGTCACCGTCCCGATCGGTGCCGTGGCCGTCGCCGTGGCGGCGCGGGCACTGCCGCCACCGGACCACGACGGTCCGCGCGGCAGGCTCGACGTTCTCGGCGCGGTGCTCTCGACGGCGGGTCTGGTCGGCGTGGTGTACGCCGTGATGCGGTCGTCGGCGGCGGGCTGGGGCAGCGGCGAGGTGGTGCTGCCGCTGCTGGCCGGGCTGGCGCTGCTGGTGGTCTTCGTGGTCCACCAGGGCCGGTGGGCGGCCGACCCGCTGCTGGCGCTGGACATCTTCCGGCTGCGGTCGGTCAGCAGCGGCAACGTCGTGATCCTGTTGCTGGGACTGGGTTTTCTCGCCAGCCCGGTGTTGCTGTCGCTGTATCTGCAGGACGTGCACGGTTACCCGCCGCTGGCCGCGGGCCTGGCGTATCTGCCGATCGGGGTGGCGATGTTCGCCGGTGCGCAGAGCGCGGGCCGGCTGTCGGTGCGGATGGGGCCACGGCGCGCGACGGTGCTGTTCTGCGTGCTCGCCGCGGCCGGCCTCGGCGGGGTGGCCGCACTGGCCGGGCCGCACGCGTCCTACCCGGCGTCGGTGCTGGTGCCCGGGATCGTGTTCGGGTTCGGGTCGGCCGCGGCGTTCACGCCGATCACCGTGTCCGCCACCAGCGGTGTTCCGCCTCGGCGCAACGGGCTGGCGGCCGGCGTGCTCAACACCGTGCGGCAGACCAGCGGTGCGGTCGGCCTGGCGGCACTGGGCACGCTCGCCGCGGCGGTGGCAGGCCGGACCGGCGCGGTGGACGCGTTGTCGGACGGCTACACGGCGGCGTTCGCCGCCTCGGCCTGCTGCCTCGCCGCGGCCGCGGTGGTCGCCGCGGTGGCCATGCCCCGCCGCTGAGCCCGGCCGGGCAGCTCGACCCCGGCGCGGAACTCGGGGCAGTGCTCGACGTTCTCGGCGTAGCGGCAGGTGGCCAGCCTGCTCAGGTAGCCGTGCGCCGCGTCCAGCCTGGCTCGCTCGGCCTCGATCTCGGCCAGTTGCGCGGCGACGGTGGCGCGCCAGCCGTCGCCGCTGGTGAGCAGCCGCGCGATCCGGTCGAGGCTGAGCATGCCGGTCTGCCGCCACAGCTTGATCACCGCGACGCGGTACAGCTGCTCTGTGTCGTAGAACCGCTGCCCCGAGCGCCGGTACGGCGTGACCAGCCCGCGGCGCTCCCAGTAGTGCAGCGTCGAGATGGCAAGCCCGAAGTGATCGGCGACCTCGCGGACGGGGACCAGGGTGTCCATGCAGGTAAGGCTACCCTAATTAACGAGCCGGAGAAGGGTGCTCACCACCTCGTCCACCGGCGCCGTGGTGTCGACCTCGTGGGTCGCCGACTCGCGCAGCAGCGGCTCGATCTCGGCGAGGTCACCGAGGACGCGGCGCAGCTCGTCCGGCCGCTTGCCGAACGGGTTGCCGGTGCGGGTGGCCAGCCGGCGGACCAGGACCGGTGCCGGGGCGCTGAGCAGGACGACGTGGTCGAACCGGGGAAGGAAGCCCGCCTGGTTCTCCTCGCAGCCGGCGACGAACAGGACCTCGGCGTCCTCGGTGTCCAGCAGGGTCGTGATCGCGTCCTCCCGCCACCGCTGCAGGCCGCCGGGTGCGGGTTCGCACCAGCCGTCGTCGGTGTCCACCGCCTTGTAGCCCCTGGCGACCAGCTGCCGCACGATCGTCGACTTGCCGGTTCCGGACATTCCGGTGATCAGGACTCGCTTCACCTGGCCAGCCTACGGACTGCGCGAATCTGCGCAGAACTGTTGACTTATGTGCGAAGTAGACCTAAAGATTGCACAAAAGAACGCATGGAGGGTCTGCCATGATCGCCCGTTCGCTGCTCGCCGCCGCTCTGCTGGCCGGCTTCACACCACCGGCCGCGGCCGCTCCCGCGCACCTGACGATCAGCTCGCCCGAGCTGGTGGTCGAGGTCGGCGCCGACTTCCCGCTGGTGCGCCGCTACACCGACCGGGCCAGCGGCGCGGTGCTCGACGGCCGCACGACCGCACTCGACGAGATCACCGTCGACGGTGTCGCCCGCCGGGTCTCCGGCCGGGGCGAGGTGGGCGCGGACGGCGTAGCGCGTTACCGGCTCACCGTCGACGGGCTGCCCGGGGTGGTGGTCGAGGCCTCGCTGCGGGTGACCGGGCGGGCCACCACGTTCCGCGTCGACCGCGTCACCGACACCCCGCGGGCACGGGTGGGCACGCTCGACATCCCCGGCCACGACCTGGTGTCGGTGTCCAGCGAGCAGGCCGGAGCGGGCACCGCGTTCACCACGCTCGACCCCAACGCCACCCGCACGGCCGACGTCATCGGCCCGCTCACCCGCGCGACCCCGGCCGACCCGGCGCCCGTCGGCGCGTCCTACGGCATCGTCCACACCGGACAGCTGGCGGCGGCCGTCGAGACGAACTCGTCCTACGACAAGCCGTCCGGCCCGGCCAACGGCGACGACGCGCGGCTGTGGCACCAGGCCCGGTCCGACGGCGACGGTATGCGGGTCGGCCTGTGGAGCGGGCAGTGGACCCACCGCGCCGCGGGATCGGACGCCACCGAGGAGGCGCCGTGGGCCACGGTCGTGGTGACCCCGGAGGTCAACGGCGACGGCCGGGTCGACTGGCAGGACGGCGCGGTCGCCTTCCGCGACATCGCGGTCACCGCCCCCGGTGCCGGCCGCACGGCCGAGCGGGTGATCACGCACATCCCGTTCAACTTCGCCAGCCAGGCGACCCACCCGTTCCTGCGCACCCTCGACGACGTCAAGCGCATCTCGCTGGCCACCGACGGGCTGGGACAGCTCGCCGTGCTCAAGGGCTACGGCAGCGAGGGCCACGACTCGGCCCATCCCGACTACGCGGACAACTACAACGAGCGCGCGGGCGGACTGCGTGACATCAACACCCTGGCCGCCGAGGGACAGCGGTGGAACGCCGACATCGGCGTCCACGTCAACGCCACCGAGTCCTATCCGGAGGCGAAGGCGTTCAGCGAGCGGCTGGTCGACCTGAACCGGAAGGGCTGGAACTGGCTGGACCAGTCCTGGGAGATCGACCAGCGGCGCGACAACGCCTCCGGCGCGCTGGCCGAACGGTTCCGCCGCCTGCGCGAGCAGGCCCACCCGAACCTCGACTTCCTCTACGTCGACGTCTACCGCAACCACGGCTACGTCGCCGACCACATGCTCACCGAACTGCGCCGCCAGGGCTGGACGGTCGGCACCGAGTGGTCGGACAAGCTGGAGCGGTCGTCGGTGTGGTCGCACTGGGCCAACGACCTCGACTACGGCGGGCAGACCAACAAGGGGCTGAACTCGCGGATCATCCGGTTCGTCCGCAACCACGAGCGTGACGTGTGGAACCCGCATCCGGTGCTGGGCAACAGCCGCATCGAGGAGTTCGAGGGCTGGACCGGGGAAACCGACTGGAACGCCTTCTACCGCAATATCTGGACGCACAACCTGCCGGCGAAGTTCCTGCAGCGGCAGCGGATCCTGCGCTGGGACGACCACGAGATCACGTTCACCGGCGGCGTGCGCGGCACCGACGCGTCCGGCCGCAGGGAGATCTTCGCCGGCGGGGCCAAGGTGCTCGACGGTGACAGGTACCTGTTGCCGTGGAACGGAAAGTACTACCACTACAACCCCGCGGGCGGCCGTACCGAGTGGACGGTCGAGGGGGACCGGCCGCTGACCGTGTACCGGCTCACCGACACCGGCCGCAGGGCCGTCGGCGAGGTGCGCCCGGCGGGCGGCCGGATCACCCTGGACGCCGAACCGGGCGTGCCCTACGTGCTCGACGACGCCGGCCGGCCGAGCCCGGACCCGGGGTGGGGGCAGGGCAGCGGGCTGAACGATCCCGGCTTCAACGCCGCCGGCCTGGCGGCCTGGCACCCGCGCGGCGACGTGCGTGCCGAGCGGACCGCGCAGGGACACACCGTCGCCCGGTTCACCGGCCCCGGAACGCTGGAGCAGCGGCTGGCCCCGCTGCGGCCGGGCACCTACAGCGCGTCGGTCTGGGTCGAGGTCGAACCGGGGGCCACGCGCCGGGCCACCCTGTCCGTCGGCGGTGCGAGCAACCACGTCGACTCGTCCACCGCACGCAACTACGTCGCGGCCGACGAGAAGCACGGCACGTACTTCCAGCGGCTGCGGGTGCTGTTCGACGTGCCGTCCGGGCAGCGGCCGGTGCTGCGGATCACCGGCGGGGCCGGGGTCCGGGTCGACGACGTGCGCGTGGTGCGGACCGAGCGGGTGGCCGGGCCGGGGATGGCCGCCGAGGACTTCGAGCACGTCGACCAGGGCTGGGGACCGTTCGTGAAGGGCGACGCGGGCGGCAGCACCGACCCGCGCACGCATCTGGCGCAGCGGCACGCGCCGTACACCCAGCGCGGCTGGAACGGCAAGCTGGTCGACGACGTGCTGACCGGCAGCTGGTCGCTGAAGGCCCACGAGGAGAACGCCGGGCTGGTCTACCGCACCGTGCCGCAGACCGTCCGGCTGCAGCCGGGCAGGCGGTACCGCGTGGAGTTCGCCTACCAGAACGGTCACGCGGGCCAGTACTCGTGGATCACCGGCACCGGCGCGGCCGAACGGGCCACGCCGATGCCGCGAGCCCTGACCACGACGCCCTTCGCCGAGGAGTTCACCGCGGGGCCGGACGCCTGGGTCGGGCTGCGCAAGCACCGGGTGGACACGCCGGCCGAGGCCGACTTCGTGCTGGACGACTTCCGCGTCACCGACCTCGGCCCGGCGTAGGTGCGCCGTTGTCGCGCACCAATGTGGAGTTCGGTGCGTTCAGCTCCCCCAATGCCACATTGGGGGAGCTGAGGTTCCCCAATGCCACATTGGGGGAGTTGAAGTACCCCAATGCCACATTGGGGGCGGCGGGCGGCGGGCGGCGGACAGTGCCGGTCAGTTGCGGCGGGCGCGGTCCTCGGCGGTGGGGTCGCGGTGCTCGCCCTGCGTCAGCCGCGGGGTGGACGCCGCGGCGTCGTCGAGGATGTCCATGATCCAGCTGACCAGATCCTGCTTCGTCGTCGACGCCGCCTCGGCCCACAGCCGTTTCTGGTCGGCCGGGACGTTGACCTCCAGGCTCTGCACGGCCTCGCCCTCGGCACCCTCGATCGGGCTCGCGTTGCGGCTGGCCTTGAGCCGGTTGCGCAGCTCGTTGCGCGACCAGCCGAACTTCTCGGCCCGGTCGAGCCACTTGTCCTGCTGGTCCTCGGGCAGGCTGGCCAGCTCGGCGTGGTGCTGGAAGCTCAGCCCGGCACGCCGCCGCGACGCCGGATAGCGCCGCGCGACCCAGGCGTAGTTGCGCAGTGTCTGGTAGTCCAGCGAGGTCTCCGCGACCGCGTGCAGGTAGCGGTCCGGGTAGTGCGACTGCCCGTAGATCAGCCAGTCGCCCAGCCACCAGGTGGACGACTCGGAGATGACGAAGATCTTGTGGCCGATCCGGCTCCACTCGTCGAGCGGGATCTGCGGCGGCAGGCTGAGGCTCGTGCGCTTGGTCAGCGCGCCGGACTGGGCGCGGCTCTCCAGCTGCTTGCCCGGCGGCGGGGCCGGGCGGTGCGTCGTCTCGGGGGGTCCGAACTCCTCGCCCCCATTGTTCGTGCCGTCCAAGAATCGCTCCTCGATTGGTCCCCTCTGGCAACGAACGAGTGTGCCAGCTTCGCGTACAAATCCAATACAAAAGCGTGCCCGATATGGTGTGACTTCGCCCGGCGGGCGGGGTCCACCGCGGGACGGCCTGGCGGTCCCGCCCGCGACCTGGTAAAGATCCTGTCCCGCGGCCGTCCCGCCGGCGAGACAGCCTCCCCGCCGCATTGACTGCCCGGCGCGCCGCTGCCTAGTCTCGATGTTGCGTTCCGGGGGTTCTGGGGAGAATAGGAATTGAGCCCCCTAATCAGCTGATTTCCTCGAACTGAACGGGTCATCACGTTCCCAGGAAATTCACAGAATGGATTAGCTCATGAAGGGCATCGTTCTCGCCGGTGGTAGCGGCACGCGGCTGTATCCACTCACCAAGGTGACCTCCAAGCAACTGCTGTCGGTCTACGACAAGCCGATGGTCTATTACCCGATCTCGGTGCTGATGCTCGCCGGCGTCCGGGACATCCTGGTCATCTCGACCCCGGACAGCCTGCCCTCGCTGCGAAACCTGCTCGGCGACGGCTCCCAGCTCGGCCTGAACTTCAGCTACGCGGAGCAGGACCAGCCGCGCGGCATCGCCGAGGCACTGATCATCGGCGCCGACCACATCGACGGCGGTCCGACGGCGCTGATCCTCGGTGACAACATCTTCCACGGCGCCGGATTCCCGAAACTGCTGCGTGACGCCCGTGAGCAGCTGACCGGCTGCACCCTGTTCGGCTACCCGGTCTCCGACCCCGAGCGGTACGGCATCGGTGAGACCGACGGCGATGGCGCGCTGGTGTCGATCGAGGAGAAGCCGCTGCGCCCGCGTTCGGACAACGCGATCACCGGGCTGTACTTCTACGACTCCGACGCCGTCGAGATCGCCCGCGGCCTGGAGCCCTCGGCCCGTGGCGAGCTGGAGATCACCGACGTCAACAAGCACTACCTCAAGAACGGCCGCGCCCGGCTGTTCCGCCTGGGCCGCGGGTTCACCTGGCTGGACGCCGGCACCCACGACTCGCTGTTGTCGGCCAGCCAGTACGTGCAGGTCATCGAGAAGCGGCAGGGCATCCGGGTCGCCTGTCTCGAGGAGATCGCGCTGCGGATGGGCTACATCACCGCCGACGCCTGCCACAAGATCGGCGCGCAGATGAAGAACTCCGAGTACGGCCAGTACCTGATGCAGATCGCCCAGTCGCTCGAATGACCGAGGCATACGCCGAGCGCGAGCCGCGACGGCTGCTGGAGGGCGGGTTGTCCGCGCCGGAGACCGTCGACGCGTCCTGGCACGTGCGGTGGGACCGGCTCGGCCCTTCGGAGGGCGAACGGCTGTGCCGGGACCTGCTGCCCGAGCAGATCGACTTCTCCACCTCGGGCACGACCGGGCCGAGCCGGACCTGGCGCAGGCTGGCACACCGGGTCTGGGACGAGGCGGGCATGCTCGCCGGGTTCGTCGCCGACGACGTGCCCGGCGCGGTGGTGTCGTTCGTCCCGCCCGCGCACCTGTTCGGCGCGCTCACCAGCGTGCTCGTTCCCGCCCACCTCGGGGTCCCGGTGTGGTACCGCCCGGCGTTCGTCGGGGCGATGCCGCGGGTCGGCCGGTCCCGGGTGGTGGTGATGGCGACGCCGTGGATCTTCCAGCTGCTCCTGCAGCACCTGGACTGGGTCCGCGGCTTCGAGCGGATCACCGTGCTCTACGGCGGCGCCATGCTGCCCGCGACCGCCGGCCGGTTCCTGCGCGAGGCAGGCCCGCGGCGGGCCCGCATCGTCGAGGTGCTCGGCTCCACCGAGGCGGGCGGGGTCGGCGTGCGGACCTGGCGGGAGGGCGAGCCGCCGCCGTGGAACCTGTTCCCCGACGTCGAGTTCGCCGAGAAGTCCACTGTGGACGAAGTGGTGCCGCTGGTGGTGCGCAGCCCGAGGCTGGCGTTCCGGCCCGGTGAGGCGCCGCCGCCGGTGTGGGAGGCCGACGACCGGGTCACCCACCTGCCCGACGGCCGGTTCCTGCTGGTCGGCCGCGGTGGCCGGCTGGTCAAGGTGAACGGCCGCCGCATCAACCTCGACGAGGCCGAGTACACGCTGCGGTCGGTGCTGGACTGCGAGGACCTCGCCCTGGTCCCGGTCCACGACGAGCGGATCGGCGAGCACGTCGAGCTTCTGCTGGTGCCCGCGGCCGGTACCGGCGTGGCCGACCTGGACCTCGCCGCCGCCTTCGCGCGGCTCGGGGTCCGCCCGAAGAAACTGCATGTGGTGTCCCGGATCGAACGTTCCGCGCTCGGAAAGCTGCGGCACGACCAGGTGGAGGTAGTGACAACGTGACGCAGGTGGTCGAAGGCCAGGCGGCGGAACTGGCCAGCACCGGGTATCTCCGGCGGATCGTGGCCAGCGCCGGCTGGGACGCCCGGCTCGCGCCCTGCGACGCCGACGACCTCGCCAGGATGGCGGCCAGCGCCCGCACCATCGAGGCGCAGCTCGCCGACGGCAAGCCGATCTACGGGCTCACCCAGGGGTTCGGCCCGCTGGTGACCTACACCGCCGAGTCCGAACTGGAGCAGGGCAGCTCGCTGATCTCCCACCTCGGCACCGGCCAGGGCGAACCGCTGAGCCCGGAGGTGTCGCGGCTGATCCTGTGGCTGCGTATCCAGAACATGCGCAAGGGCTACTCGGCCGTCTCGCCGGAGTTCTGGCAGGTCGTGGCCGACCTGTGGAACAAGGGCTTCACGCCGGTCATCCCGCGGCACGGCACGGTCAGCGCCAGCGGTGACCTCCAGCCACTGGCCCACGCCGCGCTGGCGTTCACCGGCCTGGGGGAGGCGTGGCAGCGCGACTCCGGCGGACGGTGGACGACCGTCCCGGCGGCCGACGCGCTGGCGGCGCTGGGCGCGCGGCCGTTCGAATGGCCGGTGCGCGAGGCGCTGGCGTTCGTCAACGGCACCGGCGCCAGCCTCGCCGTGTCGGTGCTCAACCACCAGTCGGCGGTCCGCCTGGTGCGGGCCGGAGCCGCCCTCACCGGCAGACTGGCGACCTTGTTGCGGGCCAACGCCGAGCACTACGACGCCGGGCACGGCATCGCCCGTGGCCAGCTCGGCCAGCTGACCGCCGCGGAATGGATGCGCCAGGAGATCCCGGCCGGGCTGGAGCGCGACGCACGGCGGCCGCTGCAGGAGCCCTACAGCCTGCGCTGCGCGCCCCAGGTGCTCGGCGCGGTGCTCGACCAGCTCGACGCCGCGGGCGACGTGCTGCGCCGCGAGGTCGACGGCTGCCAGGACAACCCGATCACGTTCGAGGGGGAGTTGCTGCACGGCGGCAACTTCCACGCCATGCCGGTGGGGCTGGCGTCCGACCAGATCGGGCTGGCCCTGCACATGGCGGCCTATCTGGCCGAGCGTCAGCTGGGACTGCTGCTCAGCCCGGCCACCAACGGCGACCTGCCGCCGATGCTCACCCCGCGGGCAGGCCGCGGCTGCGGCCTGGCGGGTGTCCACATCAGCGCGACGTCGTTCGTGTCGCGGATCCGCATGCTGGCGCAGCCGTCGTCGCTGACCACGCTGCCCACCAACGGCTGGAACCAGGATCACGTGCCGATGGCGCTCAACGGGGCCAATTCGGTGTCGGAGGCACTCGAACTGGGCTGGCTGGTGATGGGGTCGCTGGCGCTGGGTGTCGCGCAGCTCGCCGTGATGACCGGACACGACACCACCGGCGAGGGCGTCTGGGCGCGGCTGGCCGAGATCTGCCCGCCGCTGGACGCGGACCGGCCGATGGCGGCGGAGGTCCGAGCCGCCCGCGACCTGCTGTGCGAGCACGCCGCCGGCGCGCTGGCGGACGCCGATCGGTGAGCGGGGATCGAGTGTGAACAACAGCGCCCACGACTGTGCGCGGGGTAACCGCGACGCTACACTCGCCCCGCGAAAGACGGCCGGTCTCCGGCCGCAACCACAGTGCGTTCGACGGGGGTTCGATGGACATCAACCTGCTGCAGCGGCAGCAACAGTTCCACATGCACCAGAAGGTGACCATGATGGTCAACCGGTACCAGCTGTTCGCCGACGACGGCAATGGTGGTCCGGGCGAGCTGGTCGGATTCGCCGAGCAGAAGCGGATGACCTTCAAGGAACAGGTCACCGTCTACACCGACGAGGACAAGCGCGACGTGCTGTTCTCGTTCAAGGCACGCAAGGCGATCGACCTCGCCAGCGCCTACGACGTGACCACGCCGGACGGCCAGGCGGTCGGTGTGTTCGGCAAGAAGTTCGGCAAGTCCCTGCTGCGGTCCACCTGGCAGCTCGACAACCCGGGGCAGGAGCCGGTCACGATCCAGGAGCGGAGCATGGCGCTGGCCCTGTTCCGGCGGATCTGGGACAGCATCCCCGTCGTCGGCGACTTCCCGTTCATCTTCAAGTACCACTTCGACTTCCTGCGCGGCGAGCAGAAGGTCGGCTTCTTCGAGAAGAAGACGCGACTGCGCGACCACTACCTGCTGCGGATCGACGACCCGTCGCTGGACCGCCGCCTGGTGCTGGCGCAGGCCATCGCGCTGGACGCGCTGCAGGCCCGCTGATCCGGGAGCACCGAGGCCCGCTCCCCGGGCTCCGCCGCCGTCCGCGTAGCCCTTCGGACACCGCGCCGTGCGGTCCGAGTGCAACCGACTCCGCGGACTCCCGCGGTCGACAGTGTGGAACGGGGAAGCTATGAGCCTGGCCGTCAGAGGGATCTCGTACATGGTCGAGGAGGTCCCCCTCGACGCGGTGCGGCGTGACCTACGGGTGATCCGCGAGGAACTGCACTGCAACGCGGTCATCCTGATCGGGATGGACATCCAGCGGCTGATGGAGTCCGCGGAGTACGCGCTCGAGGTGGGGCTCGACGTCTGGATCGAGCCTCACCCCAGCGACATCCCCTACGTGAAGGTCGTGAGCAACCTGGCGGTCACGGCCGCCGCGGCGGAGCGGCTACGTGCCCGCTATCCCGGTCGCGTGTTCTTCATTCTGGGCTGCGAGTTCTCGCTGCACCTGCACGGGATGATCCCGGGGCGCCCGGAGACCGTCCGGATCCTGTTCACGATGAAGTGGCGGCACCGGTTCCGCAGGCGGATCAACCGCAAGGTCAACGACCTGCTCTCCGACGCGCTGGCCACCGTCCGCAGCGTCTTCAACGGACCGGTGACCTACGCGTCCGCAGCGTGGGAGGAGGTCGACTGGTCCGGGTTCGACTATGTCGGCGTCAACCTCTACCGGACGGCGTCCAACGCGCACCGGTTCACCGACCACCTGCGTGAGCTGCAGGAGACGTCCGGCAAGCCGCTGGTCATCACCGAGTTCGGCTGCGGGTCGTTCGTGGGTGCCCCGAAGAAGGGCCCGGGGTCGTTCAAGATCGTCAACTGGTTCAGCCTGCCACCGCGTATCCGCAAGGGGCACATCCGCAGCGAGCGGATTCAGGCCGCCTACATCGCGCATCTCATCGACGTCTACGACTCCCAGGGGGTGCACGGCTGCTTCGTGTTCACGTTCTCGCTGAAGGACTATCCGCACCACCAGGATCCGCGGTTCGACCTGGACATGGCGGCCTTCGGTGTGGTCAAGGTATCGGCGGAGGACCCTACCCGGTGGGAACGGAAAGAGGCGTTCCACGAGCTGGCCCGGCAGTACTCGGAGCTGGCCGGCCGGTCGTAGCGAACCCGCCAGGCGTGTCCTCCCGCCGGCGGGACACGGTGAGAATCAATCGATTTCCGGCCGGCCAAATCGTCGTCCACGAGTGAGCTCGGTCTCTGTGGAATCCCAGTAAGATAATAGCTACCCGCCGGGCGTCGCCTCATGTGACCATAACCGACTGAGTGCTCTCTATTGGCGTCATGAAAGAAAGATAACTGCCCGCCATGCCTTTGACGGCTCGACAAACTTGAGTGGACAAATGTATCAGATGTTCCAGAGTCGCTTCGCCGAGATCTACGACCTTCTCATGCGCAGCCGGGCCAAGGACTACGACACCGAGTCTGCTCAAGTGGAACGGGTTGTCCGTGCGCGGAATCCCAACGCCTCGTCACTGCTGGACGTCGCCTGCGGGACCGGTCTGCACCTGCGCTCCTTCGCGGAACGTTTCGACCGGGCCGTCGGGTTCGACCAGTCCAAGGACATGCTCAGCGTCGCGCAGGGCCACATCGCGGGACTGGAAACACGTTCGGGCGATATGCGGCATTTCGACCTGGGAGAGACGTTCGACGTCATCACCTGCATGTTCGCGGTCCCGCTGCTGCAGTCCGTGGCGGAACTCGAGTCGATGATCTCGTGTTTCCTGCGCCACCTGAATCCGAATGGTGTTCTGGTCATCGAACCGTGGCACAATCCGGAGCAGTTCATTCCCGGCTACATTTCCTCCGACCTGATCACCGACGGGCCGCGCAAGGTCTACCGGGTGTCGCACTCCATGCACCACCCCGACGGTAAGGACCGGGTGCACATGGTCGTGCACTACGTGGACACCGATCCCGAGTCCGGCATGCAGTACCTCACCGAGACCTGCGACATGACGCTGTTCACCCGGGAGCACTACGAGGCCACCTTCGCCAAGGTGGGCTGTGTCGCCGAGCACGTACAGCTGCAGCCGTTCGAGCGCGGCCTCTGGGTGGCCCAGCGGGCCTGAACCCCTCCGCGGCAAGGCGGCCCGCGAGTCCGGCGACTCGCGGGCCGTTTTCGTGCGGGATCGTGGGACTCGCGTTCCCGACGCTAGGCTCCCGGCGAAGTCGGGTGGCCGGGCAGGGCGAGGTGGGTGGTCCGGAGCGCAGAACTCGCGTGCGTGAGCGCAGAACTCACGATGTGGATCGGGGTTCTCACGTGGTGCCGGTCGTCCGGGTGAACGGCCCGTTCGCGCGAGTCGTCCGTTCCGGACCCGCGAGTTTCGCGTTCCCGAACACGACACTCACCACGTGACTGTGCCGTGAAGGGGGCCCTCACGGCATCAGATGCCGTGAGGGCCCCCTTCACGGCACCGGACGTCGGTGCCGCAGCCACGAAGGTTTACAGGGTGCGGATCTCCGGCCAGAGCTCGGACAGCGGCCAGTGCGGCGCCGTGCAGAAGAAGATCGGCGTGCCGACCAGCGTGCCGCGTTCGCCCTCCACGGCACCCATCGGGTGCACCTCACCGAACAGGTCCTTGAGGCCCTGCTCGTCCCAGCCGACGAACAACACGTGCTGCGCCTCGGCGGGCGGCGTCGAGATGTAGCCGAAACCACCGGAGAAGCTGTACGCCTGCGCCGGCAGTCCCCGCTCGGGGCCCAGGACTTCCAGCGCGGCGGCCAGCGGCGAGTCGATGGTGATGACGATCGTGCTCTCGCGGACCTCCGGGGGCAGTTCGGCGTAGGCCTTGGCGACCGAGTCGGCGAACTCCGGCCAGCCGAACTGCTTGAGCCAGTCGTTCCAGTTGATGACCTGGCTCACCAGGTCCTTCTGGTCGACCTCCTGCTGCATCTGCTCGGCGGTGGGCTGCTCGATCGACGACGCCGGCGCCAGCGGCAGGGCCAGCAGCACCGGAACGGCCGAGAGCGCGAACACCGGCCAGGTGGTCAGCCACCGCCACCACGCCGCGGGCCTGCCCAGCTCCAGCTGCACGGCACCGGCGGCGAACACGACCGGGAAGATCCCGGCCACGTAGGTGAACCGGCCACCGGAGATCAGGAAGATGGCGATCACGCCGACGGCGGTGAGCCCGAGGAAGCGGAAGTCCCGCAGCAGCGGCGACCGGAACAGCTTCCACAGGCCGTAGCAGAACAACACCAGGCCGACGATGATGCCGGTCATCAGCAGCATACGGGGCAGGAACATGAGCCTGCCGCCGAACAGGATCTCGTCCTGCGCGGTGAGCACGCGCGCCATCTCCACCTGCGGCCAGCCGTTGCTCGCCTGCCAGATCAGCCCCGGTACGGTGGTGAGCACGGCGATCGCGCCGCCCGCCCACAGCAGCGGCCGCCGCAGCATGGCGCGCGGGCCCACGATGAGCACGCTGACGATCAGCGCCACCCAGAACACCGGGATCAGGAACTTCACCTGCAGTGCGACCGCCGTGGCCACACCTGCCCACAGCAGCGGCAGGTCTGCGCTGCGGCCGGTGAGCCCCTCGCGCCGCAGTCGCACCCACCGGACCACCAGCCAGGAGACCAGCAGCCAGGCGAAGGCGTTGAACGAGTCGGTCTGCAGCAGGGTGGCGAAGGAGAAGAACGCGATCGAGTAGGCACCGGCCGAGACGAGCTGCGCCTTGCGGCCGCCGCCCATCTCCCTGGCCAGCTGGCCTGCGACGAACACGCCGATCAGCACCACGATCAGCGACGGCAGCCGCAGTGCGTAGACCGAGCCGGGGAACAGGGTGTCCATCAGCCAGGCCACGAACGGCACGAACGGCGGCTGGTCGGCGTAACCCCAGTCCAGATGTCCGCCCGCAGCGACGAAGTACAGCTCGTCCGGGTCGTAACCGTAGGCGCCCAGGGTCAGCAGCAGCGGCACCGCGACGAGAGCCGTGATCACCGACAGGCCCTTCCAGGCGAGTGGAGCAAGAGCTGGTTTCTCTTGCTCCGCGGGCCGTTCTGTCTCCACGATGCTCATCGTCGTCCTCCTAGGTGCGGTACTTGGTGGTGAGCTCTTCGATCCGGCCGACGAGCTCGTTGGGGGTGGGCAGTGCGGTGACCTCGTCCCGCAGTGCGGCCGCCCGCTCGGCGAAAGCCGGTTCGGTCAGCAGCCGCAGCAGGCCGGCGCGGACGTGCTCGCCGGACGCCTCGTCGGCGTGCACGGTGAGCCCCGCGCCCTGCTCGGCGAGCTTGCGGCAGATCAGCGGTCCCTCGAAGTCGTGCGGCAGGGTCAGCTGGGGGACCGCGTGCCGGATGAACGTGCTCAGGGTCCCGAAGCCGCCGTGGTTGATGGCCGCCGAGCAGGTGGCCGCCAGTGCGTCCAGCGGCACGTAGGACACGATCCGGGCGTTGTCCGGGACGGTGCCCAGCTTCGCCTGCTCGGGCTCGGCGAGGGTGGCGACCACCTCCACGTCCACATCGGACAGTGCGTCGAGGATACCCGCGACGTTGACCCGGTAGCCGGGCAGATCCTCGGTCGCCGAGGTCCCCAGGGTCAGCGCCACCCGGGGCCGTTCGGCGGGCCGCTGCAGCCACGGCGGGACCGTCGCCGCGCCGCCGTAGGGGCTGTACCGCATGGACAGGTACTCGTGGTCCGGCGCGGTGATCCGCAGGGACGCGGGGGACTGGTCGATGGTGAACTGGCCGGCCAGCAGGTCGGGGGTGAACTCGACACCGTGCTCGCACGCGGTCGACGTGAGCCACGCCGTCAGCGGATCGCCGGCGACGTTGCGGACGATCCAGTCGTGCGGCACGCCGAGGAAGTCGACGCTGAACAGCAGCCGGGCGTGCGCGGCGCCGCAGGCGGCCGCGGCGATCGGGCCGGCGTAGGTGAACGGTTCCCAGACGACGAGGTCCGGCTGCCACGCGCGGGCCAGGTCGACCAGTGCGGGCAGCATCGGGGCGTTGTCCTCGCCGAAGGCGTAGGTGACCATCACCTCGAACGCCTCCCGGCGCTCCTCGGTCCAGGTCACCGGGCCGGGCAGGGTGGTGGCGATGTCGTAGGGCAGGGGAAGCCCGCGGCGCAGTTCCTGCAGTGCCGCCACCGCCTCGGGCGAGTCGTCCTCGGGTTCGAGGTCCCAGCCGACCGGGACGGCGGTGAGCCCGGCCTGGGTGATCGTCGCGGCGAAGCCGGGCAGGCACGCGAACCGCACCTCGTGCCCGGCGGTACGCAGCGCCCACGCCAGCGGCACCATCCCCAGCACGTGCGTCTTCTGCGGCAGTGCGCAGAACAGGACCTTCACCGGGTCACCCCGGTCCGGAACTTCACGGTCAGCTCCTCGAGTTGCCCGACCAGCCGGCCAGGGGCGGGCAGGTCCAGGATCTCCTCGCGCAGCGCGGCGGCGCGCTCGCCGAAGGTGGCCTCGTCCAGCAGCCGCACGACCTGCTCGCGGATGTGCGCGCCGGTGACCGGACCGTCGTGCAGCGACACCACAGCGCCCTGCGCGGCGGCCCGGCGGGCCAGCTCGGGCTCGTCGAAGTCCCTCGGCAGGGCGAGCTGTGGCACCCCGGCCAGCGCCGAGGTGAGCAGCGTTCCCGGTCCGGCGTGGTTGATGACGGCCGAACAGGTCGGTGCCAGCGCGTGCAGTGGCACGTAGGACACGATCCGGGCGTTGCCCGGGACGGTGCCCAGCTTCGCCTGCACGGACCCGGCGACGGTGGCGACCACCTCGACGTCCAGATCGGACAGTGCGTGGAGAATCTCCCCGACACTGGCCGAGTACCCGGTGTACTGCTCGACGGCGGACGTGCCCAGCGTGAGCCCGATCCGCGGCCGGGCCGGCCGTTCGCGCAGCCAGGACGGCACCGTCGCGGCGCCGCCGTAGGGCACGTACCGCACCGGCAGGTAGTGCGGGCCGTCGGCCCGCATGCTCAGCGACCCGGGGAGCTGGTCGACGGTGAACTGCCCGGTGACCAGGTCCTCGCCGAACTCGAAGCCGTACTTGCGGGCGTAGCCGCCCAGCCAGCCGGCCAGCGGGTCCGGGCCGGTCCCGCCGGTGGCGCGCAGGAACCGCTGCCGGGTGACGCCGAAGACGTCGATGCTCCACAGCATCCGCGCGTGGGCCGCACCGCAGGCGCGGGCGGCGAGCGCGCCGGCGTAGGTGGTGGCCTCCCAGACGACCAGGTCCGGCTGCCACTGCCGGGCGAACTCCACCAGACCGGGCACCAGCGGGAAGTTGTTCAGCTTGTGACCGGAGTCGACCATGGTCCGGTAGGCCGCCCGCATGGCCTCCGGGTCGAGCGTGGTCTCGTCGGCCACCGCGCTGTCGTACGGCGGTGGCAGGCCTGCTCGCCGGCTGTCGGTGACGTCCGGGTCGATCTCCTGCAGCCTGCGCCAGTTGTTGGCCTGATGCCTGCCGACGCCGACGGCGGTGAGGCCGGCCTGGGTGATCTCGGCGGCGAACGAGGGCTGGCTGGCGACCCGGACGTCGTGTCCCGCGGTGCGCAGTGCCCAGGCGAGCGGGACCATCGGCTGGAAGATGGTCTTCTCCGGGTAGGTGGTGAACAGCACGCGCATCGGCATCACCCGTCGGCTCGGTGTTTGGTGGTGAGTTCCTCGATCCGGCCGACCAGCTCGTTGGGCGAGGGCAGCGCGGCCATCTCGTCGCGCAGCGCCACCGCGCGGTCGCGGTAGCCGGGTTCGGACAGCAGCCGCAGCACGCCTTCGCGGACCACGCCGCCGTCGATCCGCCTGCCGTGGATGTTGAGCGTCGCGCCCTGCTCGGCGACCCGGCGGGCCAGCTCGGGCGCGTCGAACTCCCAGGGCAGGGTGAGCTGCGGGACGGCGTGTGCCGCCGCGGTGAGCAGCGTTCCCGGCCCGGCGTGGTTGATCACCACCGAGCAGGTGGCCGCGAGCGCGTCCAGCGGTACGTAGGACACGATCCGGGCGTTGTCCGGCACGCTGCGCAGCTTGGCCTGTTCGGCCTCGGCGACCGTGGCGACCACCTCCGCGTCCACATCGGACAGTGCGTCGAGGATGTCCTGCACGCTGACGGTGTATCCGGCGAACTGCTCGACGGCGGTGGTGCCCAGCGTCAGCGCGATCCGGGGCCGCCGCGGCTGCCGCTGCAGCCAGTCGGGCACGACGGCGACGCCGTTGTGGGCGACGTAGCGCATCGGCAGGTAGTCCAGATGTCCCGCCCGCATGGCGATCGAGCCGGGCAGCGGGTCGATGGTGAACTGCCCGGTCGTCATGTCCTCGGTGAACTCGCCGCCGTACTTGCGGGCGTAGCCGCCCAGCCAGTCGGCCAGCGGGTCGATCCGGTCGTCGGCGGGCTGCTGGGCCTTGAGCCGCAGGAAGTGCTCACGGGTCACCCCGAAGACGTCGATGCTCCACAGCAGTCGGGCGTGCGCGGCCCCGCACGCCTTGGCGGCGATGGAACCCGCGTAGCTCAGTGGTTCCCAGACGACGAGGTCGGGTTGCCAGGCACGGGCGAACTCGACCAGGCCGCCGATCAGCGGGAAGTTCTCCAGCTTGTGGCCCTCGTCGACGGCGCCGATGTGACCCTGCACCTGCTCGTCCCAGCTGGCCAGTGCCGGGTCCGCGGCGATGTTCCACGGGCTGGGCAGGCCGTCGCGTGATTCCTCGAGCAGTTCCGGGTCGAGGCTCTCCATCCGCCAGATCGTGGCGTCCCTGCCCACGGGAACGGCGGTCAGCCCGGCCTGGGTGACCACCTCGGCGAACGCGGGCTGGCAGGCGACCCGCACCTCGTGGCCCGCGGTACGCATCGCCCACGCCAGCGGGACCATGGAGAGGAACATGGTCTTCTCGGAGATGATGGTGAACAGGACGCGCATGTGACTTTCCTAAACGGGTTGCCGGGTGCGGTACTTGACGGTGAGCCGCTCGATCTCGCCGACCAGCTCGTTGGGGGCGGGCATGGCGGCGATGTCCTCGCGCAGCGCCACCGCGCGCTCGGTGAACGAGGGTTCCTCCAGCAGGCGCAGCAGGTTCTCCCGGATGTTCTGCCCGCTGGTCGCCGTGGGGTCGATGGTCAGGCCCGCGCCCTGCTCGGCCAGCTTGCCCGCCAGCAGCGGCTCGTCGAAGTGGAACGGCAGGGTCAGCTGCGGCACGCCGTGCAGCGCGCTGGTGAGCAGCGTGCCGGGGCCGGCGTGGTTGACGACGGCGGAGCAGGTGGCGGCGAGCGCGTTCAGCGGGACGTAGGGCAGCAGGCGCGCGTTGTCCGGGATCCGCTTCAGCTTGGCCTGTTCCTCCTCGTCGATGGTGGCCACCACCTCGATGTCCAGATCGGACAGCGAGTCGAGGATGTCCTGGATGCTGACCGTGTAGCCGGCGAAGTGGTCGATGGCGGTCACGCCGAGCGTGATGGCCACCCGGGGCCGGGCCGCGGGTTTCTGCAGCCAGCCGGGGACGACCGCGGGGCCGTTGTAGGCGATGTAGCGCATCGGCAGGTAGTGCGGGTCCGCGGCGCGCATCCCCAGCGGGGCGGGCACCGGGTCGATGGTGAAGTGCCCGACGGCCATGTCCTCGGTGAACTCGCCGCCGTACCGGCGGGCGTAGCCGCCCAGCCAGTCGCCGAGCGGGTCCTCCCGCTCGGCGACTGGCTGGGCGTTGCGCTTGCCGAGGAAGCGTTCCCTGGTGATCCCGAAGACGTCGACGCTCCACACCACGCGGGCGTGCGCCGCACCGCAGGCCTTGGCCGCGATGGCCCCGGCTGGGGTGAACGGCTCCCACACCACCAGGTCCGGCTGCCACGCCCTGGCGAACTCGACGGTGCCGGCGAGCATGGCGAAGCCCTCCAGCTTGTACCGCTCGATGTCGCTGCCGTGCGCGTCACGGGTCTCCTCCCAGGTCAGGTCCGGGTTGTCGACGATGTCGAACGGCGCGGGCAGGCCGGCTCTGGCCTCCTCCATGACCTCGCCGGAGATGCCCTTGGCAGTCATCGCGCGCAGGAAGTCGGAGTTGCGGCCGACCGGAACGGCCGTCAGGCCCGCCGCGGTGATCACCTCGCCGAAGTAGTGCTGGCTGGCGACCCGCACGTCGTGGCCGGCGGTGCGCAACGCCCACGCCAGGGGCACCATCGAGTTGAAGATGCTCGTGGCGGGGTTGACGGCGAACAAGACACGCATGGGGGCCTCCGGGGTCTGTCGGTGGTGGTCATCTGATCCGGAACTTGGTGGTCAGCTCCTCGAGCGTGCCCACCACGTCGTTCGGCGCCGGCATGGCGAGCATCTCGTCGCGCAGCACCCCGGCGCGTTCGGCGAACCGCGGTTCGTCCAGCAGCCGCAGCACGTTCTCGCGCACGCCGGTGCCGGTGCACGCGTCACCGTGGATGGTCAGTGCGCCGCCCTGGGTGGTCGCGCGCCGGGCCAGCTCGGGCTCGTCGAGGTCCCACGGCAGCGTCAGCTGCGGAACGCCGTAGAGCGCGGTGGACAGGAACGTGCCCGCGCCCGCGTGGTTGATCACCACCGAGCAGGTCGGTGCCAGCGCGTGCAGTGGTGCGTACGACACGACCCTGGCGTTGGCGGGCAGCTCGGGCAGAGTGTCGCGGACGTTGTCGGCGATGGTGGCGACCACCTCGACGTCGAGGTCGCCCAGCGCGGTGAGGATGTCACCGACGTCGACCGTGTAGCCCTCGAACCGCTCGGCCGCGGTGGTGCCCAGGGTGAGGGCGACCCGGGGCCGCTCGGCGGGCCGGGTCAGCCACTTCTCGACGGTCGCGGCACCGCCGTAGGGCACGAACCGCATCGGCACGTAGTGCAGCCCGGGGTCGTGCATGGTCAGCGAACCGGGGAGCTGGTCGACCGTGAAGTGGCCGGTCACCATGTCCTCGGAGAACTCGAAGCCGTACTTGCGGCAGTAGCCGTCCACCCAGGCCGCGAACGGGTCGTAGGCCTGGTCGGCGGGCTGCTCGGCGAGCAGCCGGGTGAAGTGACCGCGGGTGACCCCCAGCAGGTCCAGCCGTCCGAGCAGGCGGGCGTGCGCGGCTCCGCAGGCCTTGGCCGCGATGGCCCCGGCGTAGCTCGACGGCTCCCAGACGACCAGGTCCGGCTCCCAGGCGCGGGCGAACTCGACCAGCCCGGCGATGACGGGGAAGTTCTCCGGCTTGTGGTCACCCTCGACCGTGCCCGCGTAGGAACCCAGCATGTGGTCCCAGGTGGCCCGCTCCGGGTACTCGACGACGTCGAACGGCGCGGGCAGGCCGGGCTTGAGGTCCAGCAGTGCGAGTGCCTCTTCGTCGGACAGGTCGCCGTAGGCCTCGCGCAGTTTCTCGTTGTGCTCCAGCGCGCTCATCACCGCCTGGATCCGGCGGTACATGTCGACGTCCCGGCCGACCCCGACGGCGGTGAGCCCGGCCTGGGTGATCCGGCCGGCGAAGCCGGGCTGGCTGGCGAACCGCACCTCGTGCCCGGCCGTGCGCAGCGCCCAGGCCAGCGGAACCATCGAGACGAACGCGGTGGGTTCCGGGTTCGCGGTGAACAGGATGCGCATGTCGTTCCTCCTGGGCCGGTCAGCGGCCGCGGTACTTGGTGGTGAGTTCTTCGAGCTGGCCGACGAGCTCGTTGGGCGAGGGGGCGGCGAGGACCTCGTCGCGCAGGTCGCGGGCCCGCTCGGCGAACCGCGGTTCGGACAGCAGGCGTTCGACCGCGTCGCGGATGCCCGTGCCGGTCGCTCTGGTCGTGTGGATCTCCAGGCCCGCGCCGTGCTCGGCGAGCGCGCGGCCGAGTATCGGCTGGTCGAAGTGGTAGTGCAGGGCAAGCTGCGGCACCGGATGCCGCATCGTCGTCCCCATGGTCGCGGCCCCGGCGTGGTGGATCACCGCCGAGCAGGTCGGTGCCAGCGCATGCCACGGCACGTAGGAGACCAGCCGGACGTTGGCCGGCACGGCGCCGAGCCCGGCCTGCTCGGACTCGGCGACGGTGGCGACCACCTCGATGTCCAGTTCGGACAGTGCGCCGAGGATGTCGGACAGCGGGATGTTGTAGCCGCTGAACACCTCGGTCGCGGTCAGACCGAGGGTGAGCCCGACCCGGGGACGCCGCGTCGGCTCCCACAGCCAGCGGGGGACCACGGCGGGCCCGCCGTAGGCGATGTACTGCGTGCGGACGTAGTGCAGGTCCGCCTCGGTCTGCAGGCTGGCGGGGAACTGGTCGATCGTGAACTGACCGACGACCATGTCTTCGCTGAAGGAGAAGCCGTAGGTCTCCCCGTAGCCGCCGAGCCAGTCCGCCATCGGGTCGGCGCGCCGCGACGGTGGCTGCTCGCCGCGGCGGCGCAGGAAGAACTCGCGGGTCAGGCCGAACACGTCGACACCGAACAGCATGCGGGCGTGAGCGGCGCCGCACGCCTTCGCGGCGACGGCACCCGCGTAGCAGAACGGTTCCCACACGACGAGGTCCGGTTCCCAGGACCGGGCGTAGCCGACCAGGTCGGCCAGCATCGGCTCGTTGTCCGGGTGGTGGATGGTCTCCACAGCGGCGACGTGGGCGGCCAGCGTCTGCTCCCACGTGGTGCCGCCGGGGTCGTCGAGCGCGTTCCACGGCGAGGGCAGGCCGGCGCGGGAGGCTTCCAGCAGCTCCGGGTTCTCCCTCGCCTCCTTCCACTTGTCCACGTCACGGCCGACGCCGACCGCGGTGAGACCGGCCTGGGTGATGGTCGGTGCGAACCCGGGCTGGCTGGCCACCCGGACCTCGTGCCCGGCCGTGCGCAGCGCCCACATCATCGGCACCAGGTACAGGAAGGTGCTCTTCTCCGGGTTGACCGTGAACAGAACGCGCATCAGAGTTCCTCGGGTGGCTAGCGGGCACAGTGCTTGCGGGTGAGTTCCTCGATGCGAGGCACCAGCTCGTTGGGGGTGGGCAGCTCGGCGATCTCGCCGGCCAGCCGGGCGGCGCCGCCACGCAGCTCCCGGTCCTCCAGCAGCCGCACGACGCCCTCCCGCACCGCCTCGCCGGTCGCCTCGGTGGGGTCGAGGTACAGGCCCGCGCCCTGCTCGGCGAGTTTGCGACCGAGCATCGGCTCGTCGAAGTGGTACGGCAGGGTCAGCTGCGGCACCCCGTGCGGCGCGAACGAGGTGAGGGTGCCGAACCCGGCGTGGGTGATGGCCACCGAGCAGGTCGGGGCGAGCACGTGCAGCGGCACGAACGACACCACCCTGGCGTTGTCCGGCAACGGGTCCAGCGCGGACTGTTCCTCCTCGGCGACGGTGGCGACCACCTCGACGTCCAGATCGGACAGTGCGTCGAGGATGTCGCGCACGTTGACCGTGTAGCCGGAGAAGTAGCCGGTGGCCGACAGGCCCATGGTCAGCGCCACCCTCGGCCGCTCGGGCCGGCGCTGCAGCCAGCCGGGCACCACGGCCCGTCCGCCGTAGGGGATGTACGGGGTACGCAGGTAGTGCAGGTCCGCCTCGGTCTGCAGGCTGGCCGGGATCTGGTCGATGGTGAAGTGCCCGACCGCCATGTCCTCGCTGTACTCCCCGCCGTACTTGCGGGCGTAGCCGCCCAGCCAGTCGGCGACCGGATCGCCCTGTTCGGGCTCCGGCTGCTCGTTCTTCATGGCCAGGAACTTCTGCCGGGCCAGGCCGAACGCGTCGATGCCGTAGAGCAGCCGGGCGTGCGCGGCGCCGCAGGCCTTCGCGGCGATGGCACCCACCGGGGTGAGTGGTTCCCACACCACCAGGTCCGGTTCCCAGGACCGGGCGAACTCGACCAGGGCGGTGGCGATGGCGAAGGTCTCGTACTTGGCGCCGTCCACCACCGCGCCGAACGCCGGCAGCGTGTCCTCCCAGCGGGCGCCGGCCGACTCCTCCCAGATGTTGTACGGCGGCGGGAAACCGGCCCGGGTCTCCTCGACCGTCGCCGAGTCCAGCCCCATCGCCAGCAGCAGCCGGGGGATGCCGAGGCTGCGCCCGACCGGCACCGCGGTCAGGCCCGCCTGGGTGATCTCGTCGGCGAACAGCGGCTGGCTGGCGACGCGGACGTCGTGCCCTGCGGTGCGCAGGGCCCAGGCCATCGGCACCATGGCGTTGAACGTGGTCGTTCCCGGGCTGACGGTGAACAGGATGCGCATGGTGTCGTCTCTCGGTCGGGTGTGGTGGTCAGCGGACGCGGTGTTTGGTGACGAGAGCCTCGATCTCGGGCACCAGCTCGTTGGGGGTGGGCAGTGCGAGCAGGTCGTCCCGCAGTTCGGCCGACTTCTCGGTGAACGACGCCTCGGTCAGCAGCCGCACCACGCCGTCGCGGATGAGGCGGCCGGTGGCTTCGTCGGCGCGGATCGTCAGCGACCCGCCCTGTGCCGCGGCGCGGCGGGCGAACTCGGGTGCGTCGAAGTCCCACGGCGCACTGAACTGCGGTACTCCCTGCAGTGCCATCGTGAGGAACGTGCCGAACCCGCCGTGGGTGATCACCGCCGAGCAGGTGGGTGCCAGTGCGTGCAGCGGGACGTAGGACACCATCCGGGTGTTGGCCGGAACCCTGGCCAGCTTGCGCTGTTCGGACTCGGGAATGGTGACCACCAGCTCGATGTCCAGATCGGCCATCTCGTCGAGGATGTCCTGCAGGTCGACGAAGTAGCCGGCGTCGTGGTCGATGAGGCTGATCCCCATGGTCAGCGCGACCCGCGGCTTGGCGGGTTTGTCCCACAGCCAGCGGGGCACGACGGCGGGCCCGCCGTAGGGCACGTGCCGCATCGACAGGTAATGCAGGTCGGCTTCGAGCCGCAGCGAGTCGGGGAGCTGGTCGATGGTGAAGTGCCCGGTGATCATGTCCTCGCCGAACTCGGCGCCGTGCTTGCGGGCGTAGGCGCCGAGCCACTCGCCGAGCGGGTCCTCGTGGTACTCCGCCGGGAGCGAGTTCTTGACCTGGTTGAAGGTCTGCCTGGTCACGCCGAACACGTCGATGCCCCAGAGCATCCGGGCGTGCGCGGCACCGCACGCCTTGGCCGCGATCGGCCCGGCCATGGCCAGCGGCTCCCAGATGATCAGATCCGGCTGCCACGCCTTGGCGAAGTCGACCAGCCCGCCGATCATCGGGAAACAGGCCGGTTTGTGCCAGTACCTCAGGATCAGCCGGTAGGCCTCGGGCAGGTACTCCCAGACGGCCTTCTCCGGGAACTCGGCCACCTCGTAGGGCACGCTCAGCCCGTACTTGGGTTCCCAGCGCTGTCCCTTGAACTCCGGGTGCCTCGGCATGAGCTTCCAGATGTCGGCGTCCCGGCCGACCGGGTTCGCGGTCAGGCCCGCCTGGGTGAGGGCGCCGGAGAAGTGCGGCTGGCTGGCGAAGCGGACCTCGTGGCCCTCGGTCCGTAGTGCCCAGGCCAGCGGAACCATGGGAAAGCAGTGCGCCTTCTCCGGGTTGGCGACGAACAGGACGCGCATGTCAGCTCGCCGCCGCCACGGGACGGCGGTGCTCGGCCACCAGCTTCTCCAGCCTGCCGGCCAGCTGGTTGGGCGAGGGCATCGCCTGGATCTCGTCGCGCAGCCGGCCCGCGGCCTCGGTGAACCTCGGCTCGGTGAGGATGCGGGTGAGCCGGTTGCGCATGACGCCCCATGCCACGGCCTGGCCCACGTGCAGCGACAGCCCGGCGCCCTGGGCGGCGACGCGACGGGCCAGCGTCGGCCCGTCGGCGTTCCACGTCACGATGATCTGCGGCTTGCCGTGCAGTGCCGTGGTCGCGAGCGTGCCGTACCCGGCATGGTGGATGACCGCCGTGCACGTCGGGATCAGTGCGTGCAGCGGCACGTAGGACACCATCCGGACGTTGTCCGGCACCTTGGCGATGCTCTTCTGCGCCTGCTCGGGCAGGGTGGCGACCACCTCGACGTCCAGGTCGGCGATCTCCTCGAACACGTCCTCCAGCTGGAGCACGTCGGCGGCGGTCGCGCCGACGCTCAGCCCCATGGTCAGCGCCACCCTCGGCCGTTCCGGCGGAGTGGACAGCCACTGCGGGACCACCGCGGGCCCGCCGTAGGGCACGTAACGCAGCGGCTCGTAGGTCAGGTCGGCCTCGATCCCGAGCGACGGGGGCAGCTGGGTGATGGTGAACTGCCCGGTGATCAGGGACTCGCTGAACTCGAAGCCGTAGCGGTCGGCGTAGGGCGCCAGCCACTCGCCCAGCGGGTCGGCCCGGTCCTCGGGCGGCTGCTGCTCGCGCAGCCGCAGGAAGTGGTCGCGGGCCACCCCGTAGGTGTCGAGGCTGAACAGGATCCGGGCGTGTGCGGCGCCCACGGCCTCGGCCGCCACCGCGCCGGCGTAGGTCGAGGGCTCCCAGACCACCAGGTCCGGCTGCCAGGACCGGGCGAACTCCACCAGGTCCGGGATCATCGGGACGTTGCTCATCTTGTGCCACTTGGGCACGTGGATGTCGTAGCCGTCCTTGAGGTAGTCCCAGGTGACGTCCTGCGGCCGCCAGTCGACGGTGTCGTAGGGCACCGGCAGGCCGTTGAGGCCGAGGCTGAACCAGTTCAGGTCCCGCGACATCAGCTGCCACAGGTCGCGGTCCGGCCCGATCGGGACGGCGGTGAGCCCGGCCTGGGTGACGACATCGGTGAACTTCGGCTGGCAGGCCACGCGGACCTCGTGGCCCGCGGTGCGCAGCGCCCACGCCAGCGGTGCCATGGCCAGGAAGTGGGTCTTCTCCGGGTATGTGGTGAACAGAACGCGCATCGACATCATCCGTTGCTTCGGTGTTTGGTGGTCAGCTGTTCGATCTGGGCGACGAGCTGGTTGGGAGCCGGCTGGGCGAGCATCTCCTCGCGCAGCGCCCCGGCCGCACGCGCGAACGACGGTTCGGACAACAGCCGCAGCACCGCCTCCCGCAGCGCGGGCACGGTCACCTCGGTGGCAGGGATGCACAGCCCCGCCCCCTGCTCGGCCAGCCGCCGCCCGATCATCGGCTGGTCGACGTCCCACGGCAGCGTCAGCTGCGGGACCGCGGCCAGTGCCGTGGTGGCCAGCGTGCCCACTCCGGCGTGGTGGATGGCCGCCGAACAGGTCGGCATCAGCGCCTGCAGCGGGACGAACGGCACCAGCCGCGCGTTGTCCGGGATCCGGTCCAGTGCCTCGCGGCCGGCGTCGGTGACGGTCGCGACCAGTTCGACGTCGAGGTCGGCCACGGCGTCGAGGACGTCCTGCAGGTTCACCGGGTACTCCCCGGTGCGGTCGTTGGCCGTCAGTCCCATGGTCAGCGCGACCCGGGGCCGCGGCGGCGGAGTGGACAGCCAGCCCGGCACGACCGCCGGTCCGCCGTAGGGCGTGTAGCGGGCGTGCAGGTAGTGGTGGCCACCGTGGAAGGCCAGCGACGGCGGCAGCTGGTCGATGGTGAAGTGACCGGTGACCATGGCCTCGGTGAACTCGCCGCCGTACTTGCGCGCGTAGCTGCCCAGCCAGTGGGCCAGCGGGTCCTCCCGCTCGGGGATCGCGTGCTCGCGGATCAGCCGCGTCGCGTGGTCGCGGGTGATGCCGAAGACGTCGGCGCCGATCAGGATCCTGGCGTGGGCGGCCCCGCAGGCCGTCGCGGCGATCGCGCCCGCGTAGGTGGTGGGCTCCCAGATCACCAGGTCCGGTTCCCAGGACCGGGCGAAGTCGACCAGGTCGGCCACGATCGGGACGTTGCTGGTCTTGTGCCAGCGGACCGCCACGTCGCGGTAGCCGGTGCGCAGCTGTTCCCAGGTGACTTCGGCGGCGTCCTGCTCGGCGGAGTCGTACGGCGCGGGCCAGCCGGTTTCCTTGCCGAAGAAGTTCATCGCGCCGGTGCGGGGGATCAGGTCCCACAGATCGCGGTCGTGCCCGACCGGCACCGCCGTCAGCCCGGCCTGGGTGACCGTGTCGACCAGCTTGGGCTGTACCGCGACCCGGACTTCGTGCCCGGCCGTGCGCAGCGCCCAGGCCAGCGGGACCAGCAGCAGGAAGTGGGTCCGCTCGGCGTAGGTGGTGATCAGTACCTTCATCCCGCTCACCGGCCGCGGTGCTTCGTGGTCAGTTCTTCCAGCCTGCCGACGAGCTCGTTGGGCGTGGGCAGGGCGAGGATCTCGTCGCGCAGTGCGACGGCTCGCTCGGTGAACCGGGGTTCGGACAGCAGGCGGGCGACGGCGTCGCGGACGGCTCCGCCGGTGGCCTTGCTGGTGTGGATCTCCAGCCCGGCGCCCTGCTCGGCGAGCTTGTGCGCCAGCAGCGGCTGGTCGAAGTGGTAGTGCAGGGACAGCTGGGGGACCGGGTAGCGGGCGGTGGTGGCCAGGGTGGCCGCGCCGGCGTGGTGGATGACCGCCGAGCAGGTGGGCACCAGTGCCTGCCAGGGCACGTAGGACACGACCCTGGTGTTGTCCGGGATCGTGCCGAGCTTGTCCTGTTCGGACTCGGCGACGGTGGCGACCACCTCGACGTCCAGTTCGGACAGTGCGGCGAAGATGTCGGGCAGGGACAGGGTGTACCCGCCGTACACCTCGGTGGCGCTCAGGCCGAGGGTGAGCGCCACCCTCGGCCGCTCGGCGGGCTTGTGCAGCCAGCCGGGTACGACGGAGGCGCCGCCGTAGGGGATGAACTGCGTGCGCACGTAGTCCAGGCCGGTCTCGGCCTGCAGGCTGGCGGGGAACTGGTCGACGGTGAAGTGCCCGGTGACCAGTTCCTCGGAGAAGGCGAAGCCGTACTTGCGGCCGTAGGCACCCAGCCAGTCGGCCAGCGCGTCACCGCGTTCGGCCTCCGGCTGCTCCGCCTGCAGCCGCAGGTACAGCTCGCGGAAGCCGCCGGTCACGTCGTAGCCGATGAGCAGACGGGCGCTGGCGGCACCGCAGGCGGCCGCGGCGATGGCACCCGCGTTGCACAGCGGATCCCACACCACCAGGTCGGGCTCCCACGAGCGGGCGAAGTCCACCAGTCCGGCCACGACGGGGAAGTTGCCGTACTTGACCGACTCCATCCCCGGACCGGCCAGCGCCGTGCGCACGTAGTCCCAGTTCGCCTTCTCCGGGGTGTCGTAGGCGTCGTAGGGCGCGGGCAGCCCGGCACGTTCGGCCTCGACGCCGGTGCGCTCGGCGACCTTCGGCATGTCCCTGCTGTGACCGACCGGAACGGCGGTGAGCCCGGCCTGGGTGATCTCGCTCGCCAGCGCGGGCTGGGCGGCGAAGCGCACCTCGTGCCCGGCCGTGCGCAGCGCCCACGCCAGCGGCACCATGTAGCGCAGGACGCTGCGCGGCGGGTTGGTGGCGAACAGGACACGCATCGACGATCCCTTCCGGCCGGTCAGGCCCGGTACTTGGTGGCCAGTTGTTCCAGCGGCTCGACCAGCTCGTTGGGGCTGGGCAGTGCGGCCATCTCGGCGGCCAGCCCGGCCGCGTCGGCCGCGAACGACGGTTCGGACAGCAGCCGCAGGACGTTGTCCCGGATGCCGCGCCCCGCGTCCTGGTCGCCGACGACGGTGAGTGCGGCGCCGCGCTGGGCGACCTGCCTGGCCAGCTCGGGCTCGTCGAACTCGTACGGCATGGTCAGCTGCGGGGTGGCGTTGACCGCGGTGGTCAGTACCGTGCCGGGGCCGGCGTGGTTGACGATTACCGAGCAGGTCGGCGCCAGGTCGTGCAGCGGGACGTAGGAGACCAGCCGGGTGCCGTCGGGAACCCGCTCCAGCTCACCCTGCTTCGACTCGGCGACGGTGGCCACGATCTCGACGTCCAGGCCCGCCAGCGCGTCCAGGATGTCCTGCACGCTGACCGTGTAGCCGGTGAAGATCTCGGTGGCCGAGGTGCCCAGGGTCAGCGCGACCCTTGGCTTGGCGGGCGGCGTTCGCAGCCACGACGGCGCCACCGCGGCGCCGTTGTAGGGCACGTACCGCATCGGGAGCTTGTCCAGCCCGGAGTCCAGCCGGATGGACTCCGGCAGCGGGTCGATGCTGAACTGGCCGGTGGCCATGTCCTCGGAGAATTCGAACCCGTACCGGCGGCCGTAGGAGCCCAGCCAGTCCGCCAGCGGGTCCGGGCCCTGGTCCGGCTTCAGGTCCAGGAAACGCTCCCGGGTGACGCCGAAGATGTCGACACTCCACAGCAGCCTGCCGTGCGCGGCGCCGCAGGCCTTGGCCGCGATGGGACCGGCGTAGGTGTGCGGTTCCCAGATGATCAGGTCGGGTTCCCACTGCCTGGCGAACTCCACCAGCCCGGTGATGAGCGGGAAGTTGTTCTGCTTGTGCCAGATCTCCAGCACGTTGCGGTAGCCGGAGACCATCCGGTCGAAGGTGATCGGCTGCTCGCCCGGCGCGGCCGCGTCGTAGGGCGAGGGAAGCCCGACCCGCTCGGCCTCGGCCAGCTCGGGGTTGGCCTCGGCGAGCCTGCGCAGCGTGTTGGTGTGCTGCCTGCCGATCGGCACGGCGGTGAGGCCGGCCTGGGTGATCTCGCCGGCGAACGAGGGCTGGCTGGCGACCCGGACGTCGTGTCCCGCGGTGCGCAGCGCCCAGGCCAACGGGACCATCGGCTGGAAGATGGTCCGCTCCGGGTAGGTGGTGAACAGCACGCGCATGGTGTCGTCCTCGGGTCGCGGTCTATCGGGTGCGGTACTTGGTGACGAGCTGCTCGACCTCGGGTACGAGCTGGTTGGCGGTGGGCATGCGCAGGATCTCCTCGCGCAGCGTCGCGGCTCCCCGCCGGAACTCCGGCTCGGTGAGCAGCCGCCGGGTGGCGGCGGCGACGTCCGGGCCGGTGGCGAGGTCGTTGTGGATCTGCAGTCCCGCGCCCATGCCGACCAGCCGCTCGGCGAAGATCGGCTCGTCGAAGTGGTAGGGCAGGGCCAGCTGGGGAACGCCGTGCAGGGCGAACGTGGTCAGCGTGCCGAACCCGGCGTGGTGCACGGCGGCCGAGCAGGTGGGCGCCAGCGCGAGCAGCGGGATGTAGGACTCCATCCGGACGTTGTCCGGCAGGGTGCCCAGCTTCGCCTGTTCGGACTCGGCGACGATGGCGACGATCTCGGCGTCCAGTTCGGACAGTGACTCGAGTAGTTCGCCGGCCGGCAGGCTGTATCCGCCGAACAGCTCGGTGGCGCTCACCCCCATGGTCAGCGCGACCCGTGGGCGCTGCGCCGGCCGTCGCAGCCAGTCCGGCACGGTGGCGGCACCGCCGTAGGGGGTGAAGCGCATCCCGACGTTGTGCACGTCGGCAGGGATCTGCAGGCTGGGCGGGATCTGGTCGATGGTGAAGTTGCCGGTGACCATGTCCTCGCTGAACTCGAAGCCGTACTTGCGCCCGTAGCTGCCGAACCAGTCCGCGAAGGGGTCGGTCTTCTCACTGTCGGGCTGGGCGGCCAGGTGGCGCAGGTACTTGTCACGCACCCCGCCCCAGACGTCGACGCTCCACAGCAGCCGCGCGTGCGCCGCTCCGCACGCCTTGGCGGCGATCGGGCCGGCGTAGTTGAGCGGGTCCCAGATGACCAGGTCGGGCTGCCATGACCGGGCGAACTCGACCAGCCCGCCCAGCATCGGGAAGCTGCTGGTGCGGTGCCAGCCCCACACGGCCTCGGCGATGCCCGGCTTCAGGTACTCCCAGTTGTCCCTGTCCGGGTTGTCGAACGCGTCGTAGGGCTCCATGATGCCCACCCGCAGCGCGGCCAGCCGGTCCGGCTTGCTGGACATGATGCGCCAGAACTCCCGGTCGTGCCCCACCGGGACGGCGGTGAGCCCGGCCTGGGTGATCGTGCCGGCGAACCGCGGCTGGCTGGCGACCCGGACCTCGTGGCCGGCGGTGCGCAGCGCCCACGCCAGCGGCACCATCGGCTGGAAGAGCGTCTTCTCCGGGTAGGTGGCGAACAGGACGCGCATAGTCGTGTCTTTCCTCGATCTCGGTCGATCCTGGTGGTCAGCGGGAACGGTGTTTGGTGGTCAGCTCCTCCAGCTGGGCGACGGCCTCGTTGGGGGAGGGCAGCGCGAACATCTCGTCGCGCAGCGCGGCGGCCCGCTCGGTGAACCGGGGCTCGGTCAGCAGCCGTGCCACCGCGTCGCGCACACCGTCGCCGGTGACCTGGGTGGTGTGGATCTCCAGGCCGGCGCCCTGCTCCGCGAGCTTGCGGGCCAGCGTCGGCTGGTCGTGGTGGTAGTGCAGGGCGAGCTGGGGGACCGGGTGCCGTGCGGTGGTGGCCAGCGTGGCGGCTCCGGCGTGGTGTACCACGGCCGAGCAGGTCGGCACGATGGCGTGCCAGGGCACGTAGGACACGATGCGGACGTTGCCGGGCAGCGTGCCGAGCTTGTGCCGCTCCGAATCGGCGACGGTGGCGACCACCTCGATGTCCAGTTCGGACAGTGAGCCGAGGATGTCGGACAGCGGGACGTTGTACCCGTTGAAGATCTCCGTCGCGGTCAGGCCGAGGGTGAGTGCCACCCGGGGCCGCTCGGCCGGCCGCTGCAGCCAGTCCGGGACCACGGCCGTGCCGCCGTAGGGGATGTACTGCGTGCGCAGGTAGTTCAGGCCGGCCGCCTCGACCGAGAGGCTGAGCGGGAACTGGTCGATCGTGAAGTGACCGGTGACCATGTCCTCGGAGAACTCGCCACCGTACTTGCGGGCGTAGCTGCCCAGCCAGTCGGCGAAGGGGTCCGTGCGTGCCTCCGGCGGCTGCTCCTCCCGCCTGCGCAGGAAGTGCTCCCGGGTGGGACCCCACACGTCGACACCGAACAGCATCCGCGCGTGTGCCGCGCCGCTGGCCTTGGCCGCGATCGGGCCGGCGAAGCACAGCGGTTCCCAGATGATCAGGTCGGGTTCCCACTGCCTGGCGTACTCGGTGAGCCCGGCGATGAGCGGGAAGCTGGTGAGCCAGTGCCAGCCCTGCACGGCGTTGGCCAGTTCCGGTTCGAGGTACTCCCACGTGGCCCGCTCGTAGTCGTCGAACGCGTCGTACGGGGCGGGCAGGCCCTTGCGGCCGCGCTCGCGTTCCTCGGGCATGTCGGCGGTGATCCGCCACGGGTCGCGGTCCCGGCCGACCGGGACGGCGGTGAGTCCCGACTGGGTGATCGTGTCGGCGAACCTCGGCTGGCTGGCGACCCGGACCTCGTGACCGGCGGTGCGCAGCGCCCACATCATCGGCACCAGGTACAGAAAGATGCTCTTTTCTGGGCTCGTGGCGAGCAGGATGCGCATCGTGTGGTCTCTTTCGGGTCGGTGGTGGGCGGTTACCGGACGCGGTGCTTGACGGTCAGCTCCTCGACGAGGCCGACGGCCTCGTTCGGGCTCGGCAGGGCGAACATCTCGTCGCGCAGTGCGACGGCTCGCTCGGTGAACCGGGGTTCGGACAGCAGGCGGGTGACGGCGTCGCGGACGGTGTCGCCGGTGGCCTTGCTGGTGTGGATCTCCAGCCCGGCGCCCTGCTCGGCGAGCCGGCCGGCCAGGAACGGCTGGTCGTAGTGGTAGTGCAGGGCGAGCTGGGGGACCGGGTGCCGGGCCGTGGTGGCCAGGGTGGCCGCACCGCCGTGGTGGATGACGACCGAGCAGGTGGGCGCCAGCGCGTGCCAGGGCACGTAGGACACGACCCTGGTGTTGTCCGGGATCGTGCCGAGCTTGTCCTGTTCGGACTCGGCGACGGTGGCGACCACCTCGACGTCCAGTTCGGACAGTGCGGCCAGCAGGTCGGCAAGCCCGACGGTGTAGCCGTTGAACGACTCCGTCGCGCTCAGTCCCATGGTCAGTGCCACCCGTGGCCGCCGAGGCGGCTCCCGCAGCCAGCCGGGCACGACGGCGGCGCCACCGTAGGGGATGTACTGGGTGCGGACGTAGTCGAGGTTCGCCTCGACGCCGAGGCTGCGCGGGAACTGGTCGATGGTGAAGTTGCCGGTGACCATGTCCTCGGAGAACTCGAAACCGTACTTGCGACCGTAGCCGCCCAGCCACTCGGCGAACGGATCCGCCCGCCCGGCGGGCGGCTGCTCGGTCCAGCGGCGCAGGAAGTGGTCGCGGGTGGGGCCCACGACGTCGACCCCGAACAGCATCCGCGCATGTGCGGCGCCGCTGGCCTTGGCGGCCACGGCGCCGGCGAAGGTGAACGGGTCCCAGATGACCAGGTCGGGTTCCCAGCGTCTGGCGTACTCGGTGAGCCCGGCCACCAGCGGCGCGTTGGTGAGCCAGTGCCAGCCCCGGACCGCCTCGGTCATCGAGGGCAGGAGATAGTCCCAGCTCGCCCGGTCGAAGTCGGTGAACACGTCGTAGGGAGCCGGAATCCCGGCCCGGTCGGCTTCGTGATCGGCGTCGCCGCGGCCGGCTGCCCGGCCACCGCGGTCCCGGCCGACGGGAACCGCGGTCAGCCCGGCCTGGGTGATCGTGTCCGACAGCGAGGGGGTGCTGGCGACCCGCACGTCGTGACCGGCCGTGCGCAGCGCCCACAGCATCGGCACCAGGTAAAGGAAGACGGCTCGTTCCGGGTTGACGGCCACCAGGATGCGCACGGTGCCCCCTCTCTGCGTCGGTTCGCGGTCAGCGGGTGGTGGCCGTGCTCTCCGAGATCATGGCGCCGGCGAGCCGGTCCAGGCCTTCGAGCAGCGGCACCCGCGCGGTCCATCCGGTGCTGGACTGGAAGGCCGACGGGTCGAGGACGAAGTCGAGCAGGTCGGTGGGCATGGAATGCTCGGCAGGCTCCACCGAGGTCACCGGGACCGGCGCGTCGCCGGTGCGGGTGGCGACGGTCTTGGAGATCATCCCGAACAACTCGGCGACGCTGGTCGCCTGACCGCTGCCGATCAGCCACGGGCGCCCCGCGGTGACGTCGATCTGCTGGTAGGCCGTGATGAACGCGCTCGCCACGTCGTCGACGCAGATCAGGTCCCGCTTCACGGTGCCGTCGTGCCACATGGTCAGCGGCTGGCCGGCGAACGCGCGCCGCATCATCCCGGCGACCACACCGCGGTCCAGCGAGGGGGAGTCCGACCCCTGCGTGTACAGCGTGGCCAGGCGCAGCGAACTGCCGCGGATCAGGCCTTCGGCGTGGGCGTTCAGGATCGCCTTCTCCGCCTCGAGCTTCTGCTTGTCGTAGGTGGTCAGCGGGCGGTCCGGCTCGCTGCCGTCGATCCGGGCCTTGGAGACCCTGCCCGCCTGCGACATCGATCCGGCGAACAGCACGATCGGCGCAGTGGCACGGCGTTCCGTGCGAATGGCGTCGACCAGATCGTGGACCAGGCCGGTGTTGACCCGCTCGGCGACCGGGTCACCGGAGGACACCCGCCACGTGCTGGCGCCGCTGATGTGGGCCACGAGGTGGAACACGGTGTCGGCACCGGTCACGGCCTCGGCCACGGCGCCGGGCGTCGCGAGGTCGAGGGTGCGGACCTCCACGTCGGCTTCGCACGAGCGGGGCACCGTGGTCTCGCGGCGGCCGACGAGCCGCAGCCGGACCGGCTGGGAGGCCAGCATCCGGGTGATCGCGGTCCCGAGCAGGCCCGACGAGCCGAGAACGGTAATGAGTGGTTTCGCCGCCTGCTTGCCCACGGATTCTCCTTCGGTCACCTATGGGTGGGAAACGTTCCGGTAGCCGCGGCAGCGCGTGCGAATGACACCACGGCATTTCTCGGGGAATGCCGGAATGAGCCCGGCCAACCCGTTTCACTTCTCCGGTGAATACAGTCTGGTCGGTGCGGGCGCCGAACGTAAGGTTTGCCGGACGGCGATTTGCCCTCCGGCGGCGTCTCGCTGGCGGGACGCCGCTCAGCTGCCCGTGGGTGCGGGCGCGGACCGGAAGCGGTCCCAGACCATCTCGCCGTCCGCCTTGGGCAACGCGGCGATGTCGCGCAGGTCCTCGACGGTCAGCCGCAGCCGTGCGGCGGCCGCGTTCTCCTCCAGCCAGCGCAGCCGCCGGGTGCCGGGGATGGGCACGACGTTGTCGCCGTGGGTGAGGGTCCACGCGATCGCCACCTGGGCGGGGGTGGCGCCGTGCCGCGCGGCGATCCGGTTCAGTCCGTCGACGATGGCCTGGTTGCGTGCCATCGCCGCGGCGGCGAAGCGGGGATCGCGCTTGCGCGAGTCGTCCTCGCCGAGCTGGTCCTGGTTGACCCGGCCGGACAGGTAGCCGCGGCCGATCGGGCAGAACGCCAGGAACCCCACGCCGTTCTTCTGCGTCCACGGCAGGATGTCGTCGAGGCTCTTGGTGACCCAGACCGACAGCTCGTACTGGATGGCCGTGATCGGGAAGATCGCGTGGACCTCCTCGAGCTCCTCCGGGGTGGCGTGCGAGATGCCGAGACCGCGCACCTTGCCCTCGGTGACCAGCTCACCCAGCGCACCCCAGGACTCGGCCAGGGGCACGGCGGGGTCGACCCGGTGCAGCTGGTACAGGTCGATGGCGTCCACCCGCAGCCTGCGCAGGGAGGCCTCGCAGGCCGCGCGCAGGTGCTCAGGACTGCCGTTGCGGCTGAACTTGCCGTCCGGACGGGGGACCAGGCCGCACTTGGTCGCGATCCGGACCTTGTCCCGGTGCGCCGACAACGCGCGCCCCAGCAGGTACTCGTTGCTGTAGGGGCCGTAGACGTCGGCGGTGTCGAAGATCGTGATCCCCAGTTCGACCGCCCGGTGGAGCACCCGGATCGACTCCTCGTCGTCGCGCTCCGCGGGGCCGTAACCATGTGACATCGAACTACAGCCGAGGCCGATTTCGCTCACAGAAAATCCGTCTGCGAGGGTGGTCTGCCGCATAACTCAACTCCCAAATCTACCTCGGTGGGTGATCTAGGTTCCGTCTTGAAAGTACCGCGATCGATCGCGTTTTCACAGCCGCGCGGACGACGTATTCAGTGCTGCCGAAATGAGCGGCGAGGTGTGGCCGTCAATGCGATTCTTCGATGAACTCGGCCGCCAGCCCGGGGGTGGCGCCGGAGATGAACGAAAGGGCCTGCTTCGTGCTGACGTCCGGTGCTCGATAGTAGCGGTCGCCGGCCGCGGTCGGAATCCCCACGGTCACCCGGCCACGCAATCGCTGGAAGATGGTCTGCCGCACCCGCCAGCCGATGACCGCGCGGGAGAGCAGCACGGACGTCGCCCGCGCGGTGACCCCGCTGCGCACCACCAGGTACGGCCCCACCAGAGTGTGGCCGAGTGCGCGGTAGGCCACCAGTGCCAGCACCCACATCAACGGCCACGTCCACAGTGGAATGACCCAGATGTCGTCGGGCACTATGTCGATGGCGCCGAGCCAGAACAGGATCCCGGCCACCGCGGCCGGTACCCAGGTCGCCCACCAGAGCCGCCGGGTCAGGGCACTGAACGGGTGCCGGTTCAGCGGCACCTCCAGCGGTCTGAGCCGTCCGGGGATGACGTAGGTCGCCGCGTGCAGTGCCTCGTGCAGCGGCCCGCGGGGAAGGATGTTCGCCGTCTCGCCCTGCGAGGCGGCCTGCAGCCCGGTGGTGATGACCTTCGTCTCCGCGAGCTTCATCCACCGCCACACCAGTGGTTCGCGGATCTGGATGCCGCGGATCCGGCGGGCCGCCCGGTGGACCGTGCGCGTACTGAGCAGGCCCTGGCGGGTGAGCAGCGTGGTGCCGTCGGTGGAGTTGGTGGTGCGCACCAGCTCGAAGTTCCAGTGCCGGACGAAGAACTCCACGGCGCTGGCGAAGACACCGAGCAGGAACACCACGCCGACGCAGGCCGCGATGGTCCAGCCGACGCCGAGGTCGGCCCACACGATGAGGTCGTGCGCGACCTCCAGCAGGTCGATGCCGAACGTCTGGAAGGAGAAGTAGTTGGTGACCAGCAGCAGCGCGCCGTAGAGCAGCGACCAGACGTGGATGTTGTAGAAGTTCCAGTACCAGTGGATGCGGGAGATGAGGGTCTCCCCGCTGTCGTCGGCGGGCTGGACGTCCTGTTCGGGCAGCAGCTCGTGCCGGAGCTGGTCGGCGGCCTCGCGGGACAGCGCGTCCAGCTTGAACGCCGAGGACAGGGTCGCCTGCGCGGATCCGATGTGGACCACGCGCAGCTTCACCAGCCGGTGCCGCAGTTTCGCGCTGGTGTCGACGCTGCGGATGCGTTCCCTGGGAACGTGCCGGTACTGCTTGATGAACAGGCCGGTCCGGCGTTCGACCCGCTCGTCGGTGATGCGGTATCTCGTGGTCAGCCAGCGCAGGAAGTCCCGGATCGTGCTGATGAGACCGATCGCGCTGAGGATCAGCAGCTCCCAGATCGGGCCGTCGGGGGACACGACCAGGCCGATCAGGCCGGGAATCGAGGAGATGATCCCCTTCGCGGCGTTGATCCAGACCACCCGGAAGTTCAGGCCCAGCCAGGGGATGTCCGGCTCCGCTGCCGTCTCGGGCTCGGCGGGCAGGGTGGCGGGCTCGTCCGCCGTCGAGGTCACCGGGCCCGTGGTCATGTCGCGTCCCCGGGGGTGACCTGGGTGATCTCGTTGAGGTGGCGGACGGTCTCCTCGGCCACCGCGACCGACAGTCCCTCGATCGTGATGCCGCCCTCGCCCGAGGCGGTGGTGACCTTCACCGTCGCCAGGCCGAGCAGCTGCTGCACCGGCCCCTTGACGGTGTCGATGCTCTGGATGCGGGATATCGGCACGATCCGCCACTCCCTGGTGATCCATCCGGTGAGGGAGTAGACGGCCTCGTCGCTGGTCTCCCAGCGATGGACGAAGTAGCGGTAGGTCGGCATGAAGAGCAGGTTCACGACGTAGATGCCGGCGATGACCCAGATGATCGGGCCCAGCCACCGGTTCGTCGACTCCCACATGAAGTAGGGGAACAGCAGCACACCGAGCGTGCCGATGCCCCAGAAGAGGGTGTTGAGCGTGCGCCAGACGATGAACTTGGGGTCCAGCCGGTGGCGGGGTGAACGGATCCTGAGCAGTTCGGCGTCGATCGGCGGCTGTGGTGTCTCGGCCGCCTGCTCGGTCCCCGGGCTCTCGGTCATGTCGCCATCGTGCATCAGCTCATCCACGGCAACAACGGACCGTGGCCCGTCCGGCGGCGTCGTTTCCATCGCGGTGGGGTCCCCTTCGTCTCGCTGGCGGGACGGCGGGGCTCAGCCGCGTCCCGCCACCAGTTCCTCCAGTGTGCCGACCAGCCGGCTCGGTGTCGGCATGGTGAGCATCTCTTCGCGCAGCGCGGCCGCGGAGTCCCGGAACGAGCTCTCCTCCAGCAGCCGGAGCAGGTTCTCCCGCACCAGCGCGCCGGTGGCCTCCTTCGCCGGCACCGTGAGACCACCACCCTGCGCGGCCAGCGCCCTGGCCAGGTGTGGCTGGTCGGCGTCCCAGGGAAGGGACAGCTGCGGCACGCCGCGCACCGACGTGGTGGCGAGCGTGCCGATGCCGGCGTGGTGGATGACCGCGGCGCAGGAAGGCACGAGGTGGTTCATCGGGGCGAACGCGACGAGCCGGGCGTTGCCGGGCACGCGGCGCAGCTTCTTCTGCTCGGCCTCGGCGATGGTGGCCACCAGTTCGATGTCCAGGCCGCCCAGCTCGTCGAGCAGGTCCTGGACGTCGACGATGTAGCCGCCGGCGCGCTCGGAGATGATGCTGGTGCCCAGGCTCAGCGCGACCCGCGGCTTGGCCGGCGGCGGGTCCCACAACCACGGGTCGACGGTCGCCTGGCCGTTGTACGGGACGTACTGCAGCGGCAGCCGGGCAAGGCCGGTGGCCAGGCCCAGTGAGCTGGGCAGCGGGTCGATGGTGTACTGCCCGGTCACCAGTTCCTCGGCGAACTCCACGCCGTACTTGGTGGTGTAGGCGGTGATCCAGTCGGCCAGCGGATCGGCACGGTCGCCTGTGGGTCGCTGTTCCTTCAGGCGCAGGAAGTGCTCCCTGGTCGCGCCGAACACGTCGACACTCCACAGCAGGCGGGCGTGGGCCGCGCCGGTGACCTGGGCGGCGATCGGGCCCGCGTAGTACCCCGGCTCCCAGATCACCAGGTCCGGCCGCCACTGCTCGGCGAACCCGACCAACTGGTGGATGGCCGAGGCGTTGAGGATCTTCCACCAGGCGATCGTCGTGGCGTAGCCGGAGCGCATGTAGTCCCACTCGATCTTCTCCGGGTGGTCCACCACGTCGTGCGGCGGGGGGAAGCCGGTGTTGTCCTCCTCCAGCACCTCTTCCTGCTCGGCGAAGGCGGGGTTGCGCCCGAACCGCCTGCCGATGGGCACGGCGGTGAGTCCGGCCTGCCGGATCGACGGGGCGAACTCCGGCTGGCTGGCGACGACCACCTCGTGACCGGCCGAACGCAGCGCCCAGGCCAGCGGAACCATGAAGTGGAACAGGGTTTCCGCGGGCTGGGTGCCGAACAGGACACGCATGATCTCTCCTTCGGGTGCGTCTCGGGACGGGTGCCGCGTGGCGCCGGCATGACGAAGGCCACCGCCGTCACCGTGCGACGGCGGTGGCCTCCTCGGGGCCTGTCGCAGGCATGACCCGCGGTGACCGCGGAGGTCAGCTCCCGGTCTTGGCCTGTCCGTTCTCCTCGGCGGCAGGCTGGCCGTTGCCCTCGGCCTTCGCGGCCTCCTCGGCGTCGACCTCGGCGACGATCTTGACGATGAACTCGGCGAGGTCGCGGAACTCCTCGCCCTCGGTGAAGTCCTCGAACTTCTCCAGCAACTTGCGGTTGGTGGTGTTCTCCACCTCGAGCAGGACCTGCACCACCGAGAACGAGTCCAGGTCGCGCAGGCTCTCCGGCTCCGGCATGTCGGGCTGCTCGGCGCAGATCATCTTGGCGATGTTGCGCACCATCGCCTCGACGTCGTCGACGTCGGTCAGATCGACCTTGGTGGCGAGATCGTTGTCGGACATGTCTGGACCAGACCCTTCTTGTTCATTCCTTCGTGCGACCGAAGCGACGACATCGACGACATCGCGGGAGAAAGGGAAATACGATGGCCGGGTCGGCGCCTCGAGCGAGTGGGTGGGAGACCGTCTGCCAGGTGGGCAGCCCGAACCCGAACCGACAGTAGCCAAGTCCCGGTACCGGGTCAATGAATCCGCTGTCCGTGAATTATGGCCCGTGCGTGAGCGAATACATAACCGGGATCTCGCTGTCAAGGTCGTGCGCCTTTCCTTTCGTCCCGCTGGCGGGACGCCCGATGACCGTCGCGGACCGAAGGCCGGCCTGCCTTGCCCTGCCGCTGCCAACTGGGCTGGAATGGGACGGCCGAGACCGCTGCGCGGCCGGCGGAAATGCGAGGTCAGCGTTGCTTGCCGCGTGGTCGGCCGGTGTGATCCGATAAGGACGGAAGCGAGTGCTTCCTCCGGAAATGCTTCCGGGCGCCGGTGTCCTGCCGAGCAGATCATTTCAATTCGATGTCCCCTGAACTAGTTCATTGTTGGCCGGATTACGGCTGGCCCTGACGGAGGTGACCTGCCTGATGACGCAGTATGTCTGGGGTTATTTGCCCGAGTACGAGAAGGAAAGGGACGACATACTGGACGCGGTCGACACCGTCTTCCGCTCAGGCAAGCTCGTCCTCGGCCCGAGCGTGAAGGCGTTCGAGGAGGAGTACGCCGAGTACCACGGCCTCGCGCACTGCGTGGGTGTCGACAACGGGACCAACGCCATCGTGCTCGGCCTGCGCGCGCTCGGCGTCGGCCGGGGCGACGAGGTGATCACGGTGTCCAACACCGCGGCCCCGACCGTACTGGCCATCGACGCCGTCGGCGCCACCCCGGTGTTCGTCGACATCGACCCAGACACCTACCTGATGCGGGTCGACCAGGTGGAGTCGGTGATCACCGAGCGCACCAAGGCCCTGCTGCCGGTGCACCTGTACGGCCAGTGCGTCGACATGGCCCCGCTGGAGGCCATCGCCGCCAAGCACGGCCTGCCGATCCTGGAGGACTGCGCCCAGTCGCACGGCGCGCGCCACCACGGCCGGATGGCGGGCACGATGGGCAAGGCCGCCGCGTTCTCCTTCTACCCCACCAAGGTTCTCGGTGCCTACGGTGACGGCGGTGCCGTCATCACCGACGACGCCGAGACCGACGCCAAGCTGCGCAGGCTGCGTTACTACGGCATGGAGAAGGTCTACTACGTCGTCGAGACCCCCGGCTACAACAGCCGGCTCGACGAGGTGCAGGCGGAGATCCTGCGGCGCAAGCTGACCCGTCTCGACGGCTACCTCGCCCGGCGCCGGGTCATCGCCGCCCGCTACGAGGAGGCGTTCGCCGGAACCGAGCTGATCACGCCGCGGCTGGCCCCGGGCAACGACCACGTCTACTACGTCTACGTGGTGCGCCACCCCAAGCGCGACGCGATCATCGAGGCGCTCAAGGAGCACGACGTCTCGCTGAACATCAGCTACCCGTGGCCGGTGCACACCCAGTCCGGGTTCGCGCACCTCGGCTACCAGAAGGGGTCGTTGCCGGTCACCGAGGAGGTCGCCGACCAGATCTTCTCGCTGCCCATGTACGCGTCGCTGTCCGACCTGGAGCAGGAGCGGGTCGTCGGCCTCGTCCAGGACATTCTCAAGAAGGTCTGACGGTCTTCGTTTCTCGGGTCGGGACCGCGAGTACAGCTCCGCGGCCGGCGGTAATCCACTTCGGACGACAGGAGGGCTCACGAGCATGAAACGACTCGCGGTTCTGCCCGGGGAACTGGACAACCGGCCCTGGGCACCGGACAGCACGCTGATGTCCATCAGCGACTTCCACGCCTGGTGGGCGCAGCGGATGGCAGCGGGCCACTTCTCGGTCGAGCGCAAGCCGTTGACTGCGCTGAAGGACTGGCACTTCGAATCCGACACCGGCAACCTCGCGCACGCCAGCGGGCGGTTCTTCACCATCGAGGGACTGCAGATCCGCAGCGGTGGCGTGGAAACCGGTTCGCAGCCGATCATCAACCAGCCCGAGATCGGCATCCTCGGCATCGTCGTCAAGGAGTTCGACGGCGTGCTGCACTGCCTGATGCAGGCCAAGATGGAGCCGGGCAACGTCAACACGCTGCAGCTCTCGCCGACCGTGCAGGCGACCAGGAGCAACTACACCCAGGTGCACAAGGGCAGCACCACGCGCTACCTCGAGTACTTCGTCGGCCCCGGCCGCGGGCAGGTGCTCGTCGACGTGCTGCAGTCCGAGCAGGGCGCCTGGTTCTGGCGCAAGCGCAACCGCAACATGGTCGTGCTGGTGACCGGCGACGTCGAGGTGCACGAGGACTACTGCTGGCTCAGCCTCGCGCAGATCGGCGAGCTCACTCAGGTCGACAACCTGGTGAACATGGACGCGCGCACCGTGCTGTCCTGCATGCCGTTCTCACTGCCGGGGGAGGCCGACGCCCCCACCGGCGACGACTTCCGCGACGCCCTCATCCGCTCCTACCAGTACCAGCCCGACCGGTCCGCGCCCGCCCGGCACACGGCGGGGGAGATCCTGAGCTGGTTCACCGAGGCCAAGACCCGCTGCGACTGGTCGGCCCGGCTGGTTCCGCTGGCCAAGGTCAGCGGGTGGACGCGTGGTGAGCACGAGATCGCCGACCACGAGGAGCGCAGCTTCCGCATCATCGGCGTCGAGGTCGAGGCAGGCACGCGGGAGGTCAAGAGCTGGCAGCAACCGCTGCTCTACCCGCGCGGGGAGGGGCACGCGGCGTTCGTCGCCCGGCCCATCGACGGCGTGCTGCACCTGCTGGTGCAGGCCCGGCCGGAGTACGGGCTGATGGATATGGTGGAGATGTCGCCGACCATCCAGCTGCACCCCGGGCAGACCGTGTCCGACATCAAGGAGCCGTTCCTGCGGGACTTGCTCGTCTCCGGTGGCGGGACCACGCACTACGACCGGATGCTGTCGGAGGAGGGTGGCCGGTTCTACAACGCGCTGACCCGCTACCAGCTGATCGAGGTGGGCCAGGACTTCCCGGTCGACGTGCCGCCGAACTTCTGCTGGATGACCGTGCGGCAGCTGATCGACCTGCTGCGGCACGGTCACTACCTCAACATCGAGGCACGCAGCCTGCTGGCCTGCATCCACAGCCTGTCCTGACGGAGGCGGTCCCGGCACATCGAAACGACGGCAAGGAAGGGATCAGGCGTGCGACTGCTGTTCACGACCGCGCCACTCGGGGGCCAGTTCTTCCCGATGGTCCCGCTGGCGTGGGCGGCGCGGGTCGCCGGGCACGACGTGCTGGTGGCCACGACGGAACGGTTCGCGCCGGTGGTGCTGCGGTCCGGGCTCCCGGTGGTGTCGTGGGGTGACCCGCCCGGTTTCGTCGACCTGGTCGCCGACCAGCCGGCGGCGTCGCAGGACACGGTGCTGGCACGGCGCCGTGCCCACGGCAGGGCATTCGGCCGGATCGCGGCGGACTGCCTGCCCGGCGCACGATCCGTCGTCGCTGCATGGAAGCCGGACGTCGTGATCAGTGAGCGGGCCGAGTTCGCCGGGCCGCTGGCGGCCGCGGCACTCGACGTGCCGAGGGTGAGCTTCCACTGGGGGGTCGCGCCGCTCGCGGAGTACGCCCCCGAGGTGGCGGCGCAGCTCGGCGGCGACGACGTACTCGCCGGCCTGCCGGAACCGATGGAGACGCTCAACCCCTGGCCACGCCGGATGCGACTGCCGTACGCGGCGGGACACCGGGGGATCCGGGCGGTCGCCTACAACGGCGACGCCCGTGTCCCGGACTGGCTGCTGGGCGAGCCGCCGCGCAGGCGGATCTGCGTCACGTTCGGGACCCTGTTGCCCCGGATGGCCGCGCTGGGACTGCGTGACGTCGTCGCGCCGCTGCTGGCCCGGCTCGCGCTCCTGGACGCCGAGCTGTGTGTCGCGGCCGACGACGACGTACTGGCGCAGTGGCCGGAACTGGCCGAGCACGCCGTCCACATCGGACGCCTGCCGATGGCGCAGTTGCTGCGTACCTGCGATCTGGTGGTCAACCACGGCGGACAGGGCACCGTCCTGACGGCGCTGGAGGCCGGCTGCCCGCAGCTCGTCCTGCCGCACATCGACGACCAGTTCGACAACGCCGACGCCGTCGTGCGCGCGGGGGCCGGCCTCAGCCTGGCGCTCGACGAGATCACCCCCGAGCGGGTGACCAGCCGGTGCCGGACCCTGCTCGAGGACGACCCCGGAGGCGGCAGATCCGCGAGTTCGGCGGGACGGACGTTCACGGCGGCGGCGGGTAGGGTCTCCGACGAGATCGCCGGGCAGCTCTCGCCGGTCGAAATCGTTGACCTGCTGGGGAAGCTGGTGGGCTGATGCGCACTCCATCACGGACAATCTTGGGAGTTGGTGGACCATGTCGAGCACGATGACGATCACCGAGACGGCGATCGCCGATGCCTACCGGATCGTGCCGAAGCAGTACCCGGACCGTCGTGGCCGGTTCCACGAGGCGTTCCGCGCGGACGCGCTGTCGGAAGTGATCGGCTACCCCTTCGTCGTCGGTCAGGCGAACTACTCGACCAGCTGCAAGAACACGGTGCGCGGGATCCACGGGACGGCCTTGCCGCCGGGACAGGCGAAGCTGGTCACCTGCGTGCGTGGCGCGGTCATGGACGTGGTGGTGGACCTGCGGGTCGGGTCGCCGACCTACGGTATGTACGACGTCACCCACCAGGACGAGGACTCGGGCATCGCGGTGTACCTGGCCGACGGTCTCGGGCACGCGTTCATCGCGTTGACCGACAATGCCTGCATGAACTACCTCTGCTCCGAGGAGTACGTGCCAGGGACGATGCTCGAGATCAACCCGATGGACCCCGATGTCGGTATCCCCTGGCCGCTGACCGGACCGGCGATCATGTCCGACAAGGACGGCGGGGCGGTGAGCCTGAAGCAGGCCGAGGCGGATGGTCTGTTGCCCACCTATGACGAGTGTGTGGCGCACTACGCGGCGCTGAAGGCCGGAAGGCCGCCGCGGCTGACCGCGAAGTGACCTGCCTGCCCCTGTCCACCTCCGACCACCCGGAGCTTTCACATGATGAGTGACAACACAGCCCAGCGGGTACGTTTCGGTGTCATCGGCTGTGCTGACATCGCGTGGCGGCGGACCCTGCCGGCGATGGTGGCGAACCCCGCGATCGACGTCGTCGCGGTCGGCAGCCGCGACCTGGCGCGCGCCAGGACGTTCACCGACCGCTACGGCGGGGAACCACTGGGCAGCTACCAGGCGGTCGCCGAACACCCCGGCGTGGATGCCGTCTACATCCCGCTGCCGCTGATGATGCACGCGGAATGGGTGGAGAAGTGCCTCGAGGCCGGCAAGCACGTACTGGTCGAGAAGCCGATGACCGACGGCTACAAGGAATCGCACCGGCTGATGGACCTCGCTCGGTCACGGGGGCTCCTGCTGCTGGAGAACTACATGTTCCTCCACCACACGCAGCACGCGGAGGTCCGTAAGATGATCGCCGAGGGCGACATCGGCGAAGTGCGTGGATTCAACGGGTTCTTCACCATCCCGCCGAAGCCCGACGGCGACATCCGTTATCAGCCCGACGTGGGCGGGGGTGCCTTCCTCGACTTCGGCGGCTATCCGATCCGCGCCGCCCTGCACGTGCTGGGCAAGGAGCTCTCGGTCGTCGGCGCGGTGTTCCGGGAGACCGCGGACACCGGCGTGGTGATGTCGGGCAGCGTGTTGCTGACCAGCCCGGAGGGAATTCCGGCGCAGCTGTCGTTCGGGATGGAGCATTCGTACCAGAATTCCTACAGCGTGTTCGGCAGCACCGGGCGGCTGCTGGTGGACTGGGCGTTCACGCCTCCGGAAACCCACCGGCCGGTCGTGCGCATCGACCGCCAGGACCACCGCGAGGAGATCACGCTGGCCGCCCATCACCAGTTCGCGAGCATCATCGGGTCGTTTGTCAACGCCGTGCTGAGCGGCGAGGAACTGCGGGCCGAACAGGAGGGCACCCTGGAGCAGGCCGCGCTGATGGAGCAGGTCTCGCAGCAGGCGGTCCGGATCAAGATCTGACGTTGCCAGGCCCACCATGAGGCCATCGCCGGTTCCGGCGATGGCCTCGCCTCGTTTCGGCGTCCGTACCGCCAGCGGGACACCGATCCGGGGTCGTGCGCACTTCCATTCGGAGGTGCTCATGGGTCACACTCGTAGTCGTGTGGTCGCACGGACTGAATGCTGCGGCAAAGCATTCGGAAGTCCATTTCGACGCGAATCTGTTTTCCTAGTCGCTGGCCCGGTCTTTCAGGAGTCTCAATGCCCAACACGTCCCAGTGCCGCGTGTGCGGTGGAACCGTTACGGAGTTCTTCGACTTCGGCCGGCAGCCGCTGTCTGACGCGTTCCTCAAGCCCGGTACCGACTTCGACAAGGAGTTCTTCTTCCGCCTGGCGGTCGGCCTCTGCGAGACCTGCACCATGGTGCAGCTCATGGAGGAGGTACCCCGTGACCTGATGTTCAACGAGTCCTACCCGTACTTCTCGTCGGGCTCGACCTTCATGCGTAACCACTTCGAGTCGCTGGCCAAGCGCCTGCTCACCACCGAGCTCACCGGTGCGGACCCGTTCGTCGTCGAGATGGGCTGCAACGACGGCGTCATGCTGAAGACGCTGGCCGACGCGGGCGTCCGGCACCTCGGCGTCGAGCCCTCGGCCAGCGTGGCCGACGTCGCGGCCTCGAAGGGAATCCGGGTCCGCACGGCGTTCTTCGAGCTGGAGACCGCGCAGGACATCGTGAAGACCGAGGGCAACGCCGACGTGATCTACGCGGCCAACACCCTGTGCCACATCCCGTACATGGACTCGATCCTCGACGGCGTCGCGGCGCTGCTGAAGCCGACCGGGGTGTTCGTCTTCGAGGACCCCTACCTCGGCGACATCGTCGAGCGCACCTCGTTCGACCAGATCTACGACGAGCACTTCTACTTCTTCACCCTGCAGTCGGTGCAGGAGATGGCCTCGCGGCACGGCCTGGAACTGGTGGACGCCGAGCGGCTCACCGTCCACGGCGGCGAGGTGCGCTACACGCTGGCGCCCAAGGGCTCCCGCAAGCCGACCCAGGAGATGCTGGACCTGCTCGCACAGGAGAAGGCCCGCAAGCTCAACGACCGTGCCACCCTGGAGGCCTTCGGCGCCAAGGTGCTCAAGATCCGCGAGGACCTGGTCGCGCTGCTGACCCGCCTGCGCGACGAGGGCAAGCGCGTGGTCGCCTACGGCGCCACGGCCAAGAGTGCCACCGTCACCAACCTGTGCGGCATCGGCCCGGACCTGGTCGAGTTCGTGTGCGACAGCACGCCGGCCAAGCAGGGCAGGCTCAGCCCCGGTACGCACATTCCGGTGAAGGAGTCGGCGGCGTTCTCCGCTCCCTACCCCGACTACGCGCTGCTGTTCGCGTGGAACCACGCCGAGGAGATCATGGCCAAGGAGCAGGCGTTCCGCGACGCCGGTGGCAAGTGGATCCTCTACGTCCCCGAGGTGCACGTCGTCTGACGACGACTGTGAGCAACCGGCCCGCGTGACCGGACGGTGGTCACGCGGGCCGGACCCATCTGGTGTTTCCGGCCGCGGTGAAGGGAAGAGCGTGGGCACACGGAGCGCGAGCATCTTCAACTCGACGGTGGCCGGGTTCGCCATCGCCACCGCGTGGGAGGTGGGCGTGCTCGACGAGTTGCACGACAGCCGCCTTCTCGACCTTCCCGAGTTCTGCGAGAAGCAGAACCTGCACGAGCAGTCGGTGCGGGCGATGGTCACCGCGCTCGCCGCCGCCGACGTCGTCGTCCGCGACGGCGACATGGTGCTGCCGGGACCGGCCTTCGCCGAGGTCTACCAGGACAAGTCGTTCTTCCACTGGCTCACCATCGGCTGCGGCGAGCTGTTCTCGAAGATGCCGGCCGTGGTACGCAACGAGAACCGGGTGGGCCAGTTCTACCGGCGCGACGCCGCGGCGATCGGCTTCGCCTGCCGGGACATCAACCAGCGGGCGTTCGACCCGGTGTTCTGGGAGGCCATGGACGCGCTGGACTTCGACGTCACCACGGTCGCGGACCTCGGCTGCGGCAGTGGTGGCAGGCTGGCCCAGATCGCCGCCCGCTACCCGCACGCCCGCGGGATCGGCGTCGACATCGCGCAGTCCACCTTGGACAGTGCGGTCGAGTATGCCGGCAGCCTCGGCTTCGCCGGGCGGCTGGACTTCGTCCGCGGCGACGTGCGGTCACTCGAGCCCGACCCGCGGTTCAGCGAGGTCGAACTGCTCACCTGCTTCATGATGGGACACGACTTCTGGCCGCGGGAGGACTGCGTCGCCACCCTGCGCAAGCTGCGCGGTGCCTTCCCGAAGGTGCGGCGGTTCCTGCTCGGCGACACGGCGCGTGCCGACGGGTTCGCCGACCGGGACAAACCGGTGTTCACCGTCGGCTTCGAGACCGCACACGACCTGATGGGTGTGTACCTGCCGACGCTGGCCGAGTGGGAAGGTGTGTTCGCCGAGAGCGGCTGGCGGTGCGTGAACGTCCGCCCGGTCGACGTCCCCGCCGCGTCGGTCGTGTTCGAGCTGGCCTAGTGTCCTGAGTATCCTCGCGTCGTGATCCGCGACGCGACGGAAGCGGACGCGGTGGCGTGTGCGGCGATCTACGCACCGTACGTCACCGGTACCGCGATCAGCTTCGAGACCGAACCGCCGACGCCCGAGCAGATGGCCGGCCGCATCGCCGCCGCGCTGCGCACCCACGCCTGGCTGGTGCTGACCGAGGACGACCGGGTCGTCGGCTACGCCTACGGCGGGCCGTTCCGCACCCGGGAGGCGTACCGGTTCACCTGCGAGGTCAGCGTCTACCTGGAGCAGGGCCTGCGCCGCCGCGGCGGTGGGCGGGCGCTGTACGAGGCGTTGTTCGAGCGGCTGGCCGCCCGCGGCTACCGCACCGCGGTGGCCGGCATGACCCTGCCCAACGACGCCAGCGTCGGCCTGCACAAGGCGCTCGGGTTCACCGAGGTGGGCGTCTACCGTGGCGTCGGCTGGAAGCTGGACGCCTGGCACGACATCGCCTGGGTGCAGCGCCCGCTGGCCGCGCTCACGACCGGTGGTCCGCCGCCGGAGCCGCGCTGACCGCCTCCGGCCTGCGCGCCCGCCCGCGGGAGACGGCGACCCCGGCCAGGCAGAGCGCGCCGCCCGCCAGCGTCAGCACGGCGGGGATCTCGTCGAGAACCAGCCAGGACAGGCCGACCACGATGACCGGCACGGCGTAGGTGGTGGCGCCCATCCGGCCTGCGGTGGTGCGGGCCAGCGCGAACGCCCACGTGGTGAACGCCAGCGCGGTCGGGAACACCCCGAGGTAGACCATGTTCAGCGTCGCAGGCAGCGGCGCGGTGGCCGCCTCGGTGATCAGCGTCCCGGCGAACGGCAGGCAGGCGATCGTGCCGACGAGACAGCCGAACGTCGTCACCTGCAGTGCCCCGGCGTGGCGCAGTGCCGGTTTCTGCGCGACCACGCCGCCGGCGTAGGTCACCGCGGCGATCACGCAGAGTACGACGCCGAGCACCGAGGAATGCCCGTCCGCGCCCTGGGACATGGAGAACCCGACCACCACGGCGCCCGCGAACGACACGGCCATCCCGGCGAGCAGCCGCGGCGGCAGTCCCTCGCCGAGCAGGCGGCTGCTGAGCAGGGCGATGAGGATCGGCCCGATGTTGACGATCATCGCCGCCGTGCCGGCGTCGACCTCGCGCTCACCCCAGTTCAGCGCCACCATGTAGGCGCCGAACCAGAGCAGGCCGGAGCCGAGGATGCCCGGCCACGCCGCCTTCGGCGGGAAGCCGACCCGCCGGATCAGGCAGATCACGACCAGCACGAGCGACCCGGCCGCCAGCCTGCCCAGCGCCAGCGCGCCCGGCGAGTAGGACTCGCCCGCGCTGCGGATGGAGACGAAGGCCGACGCCCACAGGACGACGGTGACGGAGGCGGCCGCGATGGCCGGCCAGTTGCGCGAGCCGGTCTGCATGGGCCCGACGCTAGCCGGTGGCCACGACAGTCCTCACGCGGTTTTCCGACGTCGCGCTGGTCACTCCGCGGAGCGCGACTCGGCGGTCAGCGGCAGCTTGGCCAGCGTGCCGACCAGCACCGACAGGACCAGCAGGATGCCGCCGCCCCAGAAGAAGATGTCGTTGCCGTCCTTGAACGAGGCCAGCAGCATCTCGTCACTCACCGTGAAGCCCAGGATCAGGCAGACGACACCGACCACGGCGGCGGCGACGGCCATGATCGGCTCGGGCTTGATCTGCGGGTAGTCCACCTCGGCGCTCATGCCCGCAGTCTAGTCATCGCCGTGACGGCATCGCCGCCGCCCGGCCGGGGCCCGGCGGGATGTGGGCGGGAAGGTGGAGTTCGCGTGCCGGAGGGTGGGGTTCGCGTGCACGAGCGTGGAGTTCATACGGTGAGACGTCCCTCTCGGGGTACGGGCGCGCGAGTCCCACCGTCGTGCACGCGAGTCCCACGCTCCCGCACGCGAACTCCACCCTCCCGCACGAACCGAGCCGCGGACCATTGCCGTGAAGGGGGCCCTCACGGCATGAGACGCCGTGAAGGCCCCCTTCACGGCAGCGCCGCGGGAGCGGGTCAGTGCACCACCAGGCCCTCGGGCCGGGCCGGGGCCGCCGCGATGTGGAACAGCCGGGTGAAGGTTTCCAGGTGCTGCGCCGGGCCCTCGATGCCGACGTGCCCGCCGGCCAGCGCCTCGGCGGCGGACAGGCCGCCGTTGAGCAGGAGCAGCATGGCCATGCCCCGCGGCTTGATCACCAGGTCCGCGTCCGCGCACGGGCCCCGGTCGGCCTTGATGGCCCCGTTGTCGATCCGCGCGTGCACGATCAGCTCGGCAGAGTGCCGGATCTCCACGGTCAGCGCGGTGCCCAGCGCGGCCTCGGGGCGGAAGGTCGTGTACAGCGACAGGATCGCGGCGTCCGGTGTGAACACGTCGTCGGCCGCGGGCTCGCCGAGTGACCGCGCGCCCCACAGGCCGAGCTGCAGCAGGATCCGGTCCAGCTCGCTGCCGTACTCGGTCAGCTCGTAGACCACGGCCGCGTCGAGGTCGGGCAGGACCCTGCGGCGGACCACGCCGGCCTCCTCCAGCTCGTTGAGCCGGGCCGACAGGATGCTCCGCGCGATCTTGGGCAGGCCCCGCTGCAGGTCGGTGAAGCGTTTCGGGCCCAGCACGAGGTCCCTGATCACCAGCAGCGACCATCGTTCGCCGATGATCTCCATGGCGCGGGCCAGACCACAGAACTGTCCGTAGGTGCGAGCGGTCATGCGTTCCTCCGTGTCGTTGCCGGGTGGTGCCGGTCAGCTGGCCTTGAGGTGGCCGTCGGACAGCAGCTGCCGGTGCAGCAGCTGGAGTTCCCCGCAGGGTTCGACGCCGAGCTCCTCGTTGAGCCGGGCGCGCAGCTGGCGGTAGGACGCCATCGCGTCGGAGCGGCGGCCGCTGCGGCCGAGGACGCGCATCAACTGGCCGTGGACGCCCTCGTCCAGCGGGTTGGCCGCGGCGAGCGCACGCAGCTCGCCGATCAGCTCCCGGTGCGCCCCGCCACTGATCTCCGCCTCGATCCGCAGATCCTGGGCGTGCCGGCGCTGTTCCAGCAGCTGCACACCGTAAGCGGTCAGCAACGGTCCACAATGGACGTTGGCGAGCGGGGGGCCCGACCAGACCGCCTGCGCCGCCCGGAACCGGGCGGCGGCCTCCAGGAATTCCTGCCGGCGCAACAGGTCCCGGCCCTGCTGGCACTCCCGGTGGAAGGCGGACACGTCGACCTGCGCCGGTGCGATCCGCAGCTGGTACCCAGGCGTCCTGGTGACGAGCACGGCGTCGGGCGCGTACCCCAGCTGCTCCATGATCCGCCGCAGGTGGTGGACGTAGGTGTGCACCGTGGTGCGCACGCTGCGCGGCGGACGGTTCGCCCACAGCTCCTGGATGATCGAGTCGATGTGGATCACCTCACCGGGCCGGGTCAGCAGCAGCGCCAGCAGCTGGCGCACCTTCGGCGTGGTGGGTGCGTGGTCGGCGCCGTCACGGAGAACCTCCACGGGGCCGAGCAAGGTGAACGTGACCTCGTCCGGCCCGGTGAGGGGCCGCCGAGCGGAGTTGATCGCTGCGTCTCCCGTGTGCATGTCGCATGCCCCCTGCGGTTCCGGCCACGGTGGTTCGGCATCGACAGTGGCAGAGCGCCGCGGTCGGCGAACAGTGAGTCCGCCACCAGCGGCCGCGTGCGTTTCGCCCGGCCGGATGTGAAATTCACATGCCGGACCGGTGAGCCGGACACTGGGCGCCGCGGCCCGCGCGCAGCAAGATCCCATCAAGCGGCGTGCGGTGCGCCGGGGAGGCGGTGCGACCATGAGCGACCGGGTGCTGCATTTCCGGCGCCACCTGCGTGCCGAGGTCGATCCGGGCCAGGCGGCCTACCTGTTCTCCGAACGGGGTGTCGTCGCCATGCGGGGAGCGCAGATCGCCGCCCTCGCGGCCCTGCTGGACGGCACCAGGGACTTCGCGAGCGTGGTGCGGGCGCGGCCGGCGGGCATGGGACACGACGAGGTCGCCGCGTTGCTGGCCCGCCTGGTCGAAGCCGACCTGCTGACGGTGCGCGCGCCGGACGATCAGGTCACCGACGGGCGCGCGGCCGCCTACTGGGACGCCTGCGGGATCGACGCCGGCGCGCCGGCCGGGGGAGTGCACGTCGTCTCCCTCGGCGACGAGGTGGACGCCGGTGCCGTGAAGACCGCGCTGCTCGGCGCCGGGCTCGACCTCGCCCCGCGGCACCAGGCAGGCCCGGCTCTCACGCTGGTCCTGTGTGCCGACTACCTCGATCCCCGGCTGGCCGAGGTCGACGCGGCGCAGCGGGCCGCGGGCACCCCGTGGCTGCTGGCCAAGCCGGTCGGCTCCGAGGTCTGGCTCGGCCCCGTGCTGCGCCCCGGCGAGTCGGCCTGCTGGCACTGCCTGACGGCCAGGCTGTGGATCCACCGGCACGCCGAGGCGTGTGTGCAGGCCGAACTGGGACACACCGGCCCGGCGCCCGCACCGGTGGCCTCGGTACCCCCGCTGACGGCCGCGGCGGCCCACCTCGTGGCACTGGAGATCACCAAGTGGCTGGCCGGGTACCGCTACCCGGGGCAGGACTGCGTGTGGGTCCTCGACTCCCTCGACCTTCGGGGCACGGTGCACGAGCTGCGCCGCCGCCCGCAGTGCCCGGAATGCGGCGACCCCGGGCTGGTGGCCGAGCGCACCCGGCAGCCGGTGGTGCTGCGGCAGGCCCGCAAGATCGCCGGGTCCACCGGCGGGCACCGGACGTCCACACCCGCCCAGGTCCTCGACCGCTACCGGCACCTGGTCAGCCCGGTCACCGGGGTGGTCGCCGAGGTCGGCGCCGACCCGCGCAGTCCCGCGTTCGCCAACGCGTTCCGGTCCGGCCCGAACGTGGTCCGGGGCCTGACCGGCATGAACGAGCTGCGGGCCTGCCTGCGGGGTGCCAACGGGGGCAAGGGCGTCACCGCGCTGGACGCCGAGGTCGGCGCGCTGTGCGAAGCCGTGGAACGGTACTCCGGCAACTTCCAGGGCGACGAGCTGCGGATCCGGGGCTCGCTGCGGTCGCTGGGCGCCGACGCCGTTCACCCCAACGACTGCCTGCTCTACTCCGAGCGCCAGTACCGCGACCGCCGCGAGTGGAACCGCGACCACGCCGCGTTCCAGCACGTGTGCGAGCCGTTCGACGCCGGGGCCGAGCTGGACTGGACCCCGCTGTGGTCGCTCACCCGGCAGCGGCAGCGGTTGCTGCCGACCGGCCTGCTCTACTACGGCGCGCCCGACGACGGCGGCCTGCGGTGTGTCCGGGCCGACTCCAACGGCACCGCCGCGGGCAGCAGCCTGGAGGACGCCATCCTGCAGGGCCTGCTGGAGCTGATCGAGCGGGACGCGGTGGCGTTGTGGTGGTACAACCGCACGCCGGTGCCCGGGGTGGACCTCGCGGCGTTCGGTGACGGCTGGCTGGCCGAGATGCCCGGCCACCACGCGGGCCTGGGCAGGCAGCTGTGGGTCCTCGACGTCACCGCCGACCTGGGCGTGCCGGTGATGGTCGCGGTCTCCCGGCGCACCGGTGCGGGCGCCGAGCGCATCCTGTTCGGGTTCGGCGCACACCTCGACCCGGTGATCGCCGCACGCCGGGCGGTCAGCGAGCTGAACCAGTTGCTGCCGGTGGTCCTCGACGACGGCCGCCCGCTCGACGACCCCGACGCCAACCGGTGGCTGGAGCACGCCACCGCGGGCGGGCAGCCCTACCTCCGCCCGCTGGCGGAGGTACCGGGACGCGTTCCCGCCGACTTCCGGTACGAGCCCGCCGCCGACGTCCGCGACGACGTCGGCCGCCTGGTCACCCTGCTCGCCGGGCACGGCATGGAGACGCTGGTGCTCGACCAGACCCGGCCCGACATCGGGCTGCCCGTGGCGAAGGTGCTGGTGCCCGGCCTGCGGTCGTTCTGGGCCCGGTTTGCCCCCGGCCGCCTGTTCGACGTGCCCGTGCGGCTGGGCCGGCTCGCCGGGCCGACGCCGTACGCCCAGCTCAACCCCTACCCCCTGTTCCTGTGACACGCGAGGAGCACCGTTCCGTGACGACGCCGGAGACCATGCCGCTGTGGTCGCTCACCGAAGACACCCTCGTCGAGGTCAGCGACGACGGCAGGCTGGTCGTGGTCACCAGGCAGGCCGAGTTCGAGATCGGCGAGGCGGCACCCGTCGTGGTGGAGTCGTTGCGCCGCATGGCACTCGGCCCGATCAGCCTCAGCAATGTCACCTCCCCGGCACGCAGGCCCGCGGCGACCGACCCGCCGGAGTCGCCGGTGCTGACCCGGGTACTGGACCGGCTCAGCGGTTCGGTCGTGCGCTCGCTGGGACTGCGGGACGGGCGGGGGCCGCTGCTGTCGGTGCTGCCGGTGGGGCTGGCGCCCCCGCTGGCCCCGCGGCCGGTGCCCGACCACGTGCCGGTGCGGCTGTCCCGGTTCGCCGTGCTGCGGCCGGTGGGCGGCCTGCTCGTGCTGGAATGCCCGCGCAGCCACTTCCGGGTCCAGCTGGCCCGCAGCGCGGCCACCCGGGTGGCCGCCGTCCTGAGCACGCCTGCCTCGATCACCGACCTGGCCGGCCGGACCGGGGTGGCCCGGCATGTCGTCGCCGACGTCGTCGCCTACCTGGCGGCGGCGGGGGTGGTGCTGGTCGGGGACGGCGGCGCGCGGTTCGACGAGGACACCGATCCCGAGCTGACCAGGTGGGAGCCGCACGAGCTGTTGTTCCACGTGCACAGCAGGGCCCGCCCGTCGAACGGGCCCGCCGAGCGGTCGGAACCGGGCGAGCCGCCGCTGCTGCGCCGCCCGCCGGCGGGCAGCCGCACCGGCCTGCCCGTCCCGGCGCTCGGTGACCTCCCGGCCGACGAACCCTCCCTGGCGGCACTGCTGGAGTCCGACCACCGCTGTCCGCCCTTCACCGGCGCACCGGTCACGGCAGCGCTGCTGGGCGAGCTGCTGTACCGGTCCGCGCGGGTCCGCTCGGTCGGCACCGCCTCGCCGGTCGCCGGGCCAGGACGGCTGGCGACGCAACGCCCGTACCTGAGCATCGCGAACCTCTACGAACTCGAGCTGTACGTGACCGCGAACGACTGCACCGGTGTGCCGAGGGCCGTTCACCACTACGACCCTGCCGAGCACGTCCTGACCCTGGTCAACGACGATCCCGCCGACGTCGCGGCCCTGCTGGACATGGCGATGGTGGCCGGAGCGGGCCAGCGCAGGCCGGCCGCGGTGATCACCGTGACGGTCCGCATGGAACGGGTGTCGCACGTCCTCGGGCCCGCCGCCTACGCCGCGGCGCTGCTGCACCTCGGCGCGTTCCAGCAGACCCTGTACCTCACCGCGAAGGCCATGGGACTGTCCGCGCACCCGGTCCCGGCCGACGCGAGCGACCGCGTCGACCGTGCGCTGCGCCTGTCCTGGCCCGCCGAGGTCAGCATCGGCGAATGCGTTCTGGACGCCGGAAGCTAGCCCCGCGTCAGAGCCATTCCGAGTCGTTGGCTATCCGGATGGCGTCCACCCGGTTACGGGCGTTCAGCTTGGTGACGACGTTCGCCAGGTAGTTTCGTACTGTGCCGGTGGACAGGAAAAGTTTGGCGGCGATATCGGAAACCTGGCTACCGTTTGCGGCGAGGCGGAGAATTTCGACTTCTCGCGGGGTGAGAGGGCACTCTTCGGCCTCCCATGCCGACAGGGCCAGTTCCCCGTCGATGACACGTTGCCCGATCGCCACGGAACGCACCGCGTTCGCCAGTTTGTTCGAGGGAGCGTCTTTGAGCAGAAAACCGTTGACGCGTGCGTTCAGTGCACGGCGCACCGTCGCGGGCCGCCCGAGTGAGGTGAGAACCAGGATGTGGCAGCAGGGCACGTGCCTGCCCAGCTCGGCCGCGGCGGTCAGCCCGTCCTTTCCGGGCAGGTCGATGTCGATGATGGCGACGTCCGGTTTCGTTTCCTTAGCCATACCAAGGATCTTGTCGCCTTCGGCGACCTCGGCGACCACCTCGATGTCGTTTTCCAGATTCAGCAGCGCGGCGAGTGCGCCGCGTACCATGTGCATGTCTTCGGCAAGCAGGACGCGAATCATCCTGCTCCTCCTGTCTCCCCGAACCCCAGATGCCCCAGCTATTGTGCGGAGTCTACGTGATTCTCCGTGAGTGAAATATCTCATTTTCGCCGCGTTGCCGCGATGCGACGAATGGGTGACGAGGGTGATTGTGGATCTTTGTGGGTAATTATCTCCGCAGGTGGTCACGGTTCGTAGCCGTGGTCGCACGGTTACCCGGTGCATCTGTTCGGTCAAGCTAGGGGCCATTTGGAGTAATTTCACCGTCGCGGAAAAGAAAGCTCGGTGAACGAATTTATTTCTCCTTGCCTGCTGTGCTGTCCGGCGAATGCGGTGTTTTCCGGCCGGCTCAATCGAGCGTCAAGTGCCGCGCAACATTCCGCGGCTTCGCTGGGGGCACAGGAAGAATTCGTCTGACTCGAGGATCCGACAAATGGTGAAACTACACGTTGCCGATCGCGGCCAGGCCAGGGGGGCCGACCCCGGTGCGCGGACGGAGCCCGAGCCCTGCCTGCGGCCTGCGGTACACCAGGCCATCTCGGCGATGCACGCCCGCTATTTCGAGCCGCTCACGCTGACCGAACTGGCCGCGGAGGTCTACGTCAGCCCGTTCCACTTCTCCCGGATCTTCGCCAGGGCGGTGGGGGTGACGCCGGGCCGCTATCTCACCGCCGTCCGGCTGTTCGAGGCGAAGCGGCTGCTGCTGACCACCTCGCTGACCGTCTCCGACATCGTGTGCGGTGTCGGCTACAGCAGCGTCGGCACGTTCACCAGCCGGTTCACCCGCGCGGTCGGCATGACCCCGACGCAGTTCCGTGACCCGGAGGTGGGTGAGCTGCTGATCGCGCTGTCACCCCGGCTGCGCCGGGTTCCCTCGGTGCACCAGCTGCGCGAGTCGAACGTCGGCTGTGTCCCCGCACCCTCCGGCGGCGGAGTCGTCACCGGTCACGTCGACGTGGCGGGCACGGCCGCGAACCTGGTCATCGGGGTGTTCCCGGACGCCGTTCCGCAGCGTGGGCCGGTCGCCTTCACCGGGCGCAGCGACGCCGGCTCGACCGACTTCGTGATCGAGGGCGTTCCCGACGGCGAGTGGGTGGTCATGGCGGTGGCCGAGCACCCGGGTCCGGCCGTCACACCGTTCACCGTCGGCAGCGCGCGCTGCGTGGTGCGGCGCGGCAGCGGAACGGTCACCAGGCTGAGCCTGCGTGCGCCGCGGCCGACCGACCCGCCGATCGCCATCACGCTGGCGGGCCGGCAGTACCCGACCGCGAACCACATGCACGCCGGGCGGCCCCGGCTGCGGGCCGTGGCGGCGCCGGGCGGAATCCGGGAGGTGCACGATGTTCGGCCTGCTGCGTAGGCGCCTGCTCACGCCGTCGCTGCGGTCGGTCAGCTTCGCCGGGCGGGGCTTCCCCGTCACGCCGACGCCGGCCACCGAGCGGCTGGAGAGCGTGCCGAGGGCGGTGATCTGCGGCTTCGAATGGGGGATCGACGCGCCCTCGCTGTGGGAGCTGGAACGCAGGCTCGCGCTCGTGGAGCCGGAGCAGCGGGGGTTCGCCTACGAGGGCGCGACCATGGCCTGCACCGTCCTCGACGTCATGCCGGGCGGGCGGCGCGACCGCACCGCCGAACTGCTGACCGGTCCCGGTGCGCAGCACATCTTCCTCGCCTACATCGGCATCGGGTTCGCCATGGCCCGCCTGCCCAGGCCGCTGTGGAAGAAGGTCCTGCCGGACCTGACCGGATCGCCCTACCACCCCACGATGAGCTGGCTGGCCGTCGACGGGTACGGCTTCGACCTGGCCTACTTCCACACCGGACGGTGGGTCGACGGCCAGGAGGAGCCCCGGCCCTACCCGTGGCTGGGCCGGGAGGACTACTTCCCGCGGGCGGTGGACCAGGGCATCGGCCGGGCGCTGTGGTTCATCCACGGTGGCGACCCGGTGGCCGTCGCCGACGCCGTGGACCGCTTCGCCGAGCGGCGGCGGCCCGACCTGTGGAGCGGTGTCGGCCTGGCGGCGACGTTCGCCGGCGGGTGCGACCGCACCGGCCTGACCACGTTGCGGCGCCGGGCCGGAGAGCACCACGCCGAGCTGGCGCTGGGCACGGTGTTCGCCGCCAAGGCCCGCACCTACGCGTCGTTCGTGCCGCCGCACACCCGCCGCGCGGCCGCCGTGCTCGCCGACCTGACCGTCGACGCGGCACGCGAGCTGGCCGACGGCACGGCGGTCGCGCCGGACGAGCGGGGGCCACAGCCCGCCTACGAGCAGTGGCGGGAGCGGATCCGGCGGCACTTCACCGCGGGCGCCGTCCAGGCCGCGGCGTAACGGGAATTGCGCAGGAATTGAGAAAGCGGGCGCGCAACGGGGGAGTAGCTGGGCCGCCGGAGTACGTGTGAGCCTATATCGGAAAATCAATTCTACCCGTAAGGGGGAGAGCGAGTTGGGTTACGGTTTTCGGGCGCTGCGGCGCCGGGTCCTGACGCCGGACGTCTCCGAGACCTCGCTGGACAAGCGGGGATTCCACAAGAAGAGCCCAGCCGCTGTCGAACTGCTGGAAAAGGTCGGCAGGATCTTCCTCGAAGGGTACGGCAACGCCGTCGAGGCCCGTACGGTCGCCGACGCCCAGGCGCGGATCGACCGGATAGAGGAACGTTTCCGCGGCTTCGCCTACGAGGGCGCGGGAATGGGCTGGGCGATGCTGGACGGGCTGCCGTTCGGCGGCCGCGGCCGGGTGCGGGCGAGCCTGAACGGGCCCGGCGAGCCGCACAACTACCTGATCTACGTCGGGGTCGGCTGGGCCATGGCCCGGCTGCCGCGGTTCCGCTGGCCCTCGCCGGAGGCGTTCGACCCGTTGCTGCGCTGGCTGGTCCTGGACGGCTACGGGTTCCACCAGGCCTACTTCCGCACCCACCGCTACATCGACCAGCAGTACCAGGAGGAGCGGTTCCCGTGGCCTGGCGGTCCGGCCGGCGGCTACGCCAACCGCGCCATCGACCAGGGCATCGGCCGCGCGCTGTGGTTCATCGGCGGCACCGACGTCGACGTGGTCACGTCGATCATCGAACGGTTCGCCGCGCACCGGCGCTCCGACCTGTACGCCGGCACCGGCCTGGCCGCCACCTACGCGGGCGGCGTCACCGAGCGGGAACTGGAGCAGCTGCGCGAGCGAGCCGGCGAGCACCGCGCGGCGCTGGCGCAGGGCAGCGCGTTCGCCGCCGAGGCCAGGGCCAGGGCCGGGCTGCTGGGCGAGCACAGCAGGCTGGCCGCCCGGATCCTCTGCGGCACCGACGCCGAGACCGCCGCCCGGGTCACCCAGGACGTCCGGCCCGCCCACCCGGTCGACGGCGCGGAGCCCGCGTTCGAGACCTGGCGCCGGGACATCGGCGCCCAGTTCGTTTCCCTTGGAGGTGTCACGTCATGACCGCGACCGTTCGCTGGTTGCGCAAGCAGCTGGCCGGGATCGTCGCGCTGGCGCTGGTCGCGGCGATGTTCCTGGTCAGCCGCCTGCCCGAGACGTCGGCTGCCGAGCAGGACTCGCTGGCCGCCGGGTACCGGTTCGAGCCGCGGTCCATCGCCATGCCCAGCGGGTTCCCGCAGCAGGAGATCCGCGAGGTCAACCAGGACTACAAGCACATCGACGCGTGGATCTCCTCGGTGGGCGCCGGCATCTCGATGAACGACCTCGACGGCGACGGGCTGCCCAACGACCTGTGCATCACCGACCCGCGCATCGACCAGGTCGTCGTCACCCCCACCCCGGGGGCGGGCGACCGCCGGTACGCGCCGTTCGCGCTGCGCCCGGGCACACTGCCGATGAACGACGTGCTGGCGCCGATGGGCTGCGCGCCCGGCGACTTCAACGAGGACGGCCGGATGGACCTGCTGGTCTACTACTGGGGCCGCACGCCGATCCTGCAGCTGGCCCGGCCCGACGGCCGGGGCCTCGGCGCCGGTTCCTACCACGCCGTCGAGCTGGTTCCCGGCTCGTCGGCACCGCGATACAACGGTCCACAGTGGAACAGCAACGCGGTCGCGGTCGACGACTTCGACGGCGACGGCCACGTCGACATCTACCTGGGCAACTACTTCCAGCACGGCCCGGTGCTCGACCCGTCGGTGTCCGGCGGGGTGACGATGAACGACTCGCTGTCCAACGCCGCCAACGGCGGTGAGGACTACTTCTTCCGCTTCACCGGCGTGGGCAGGCCCGGCGGGCCGGACGAACCGGCGCCGGTGACCTTCCAGCAGCTCGACGACGTGCTGCCGAAGGACCTGTCCAAGGGCTGGGTGCTGGGGGCCGGTGCCAACGACGTCGACGGTGACGCGCTGCCGGAGCTGTACCTGGCCCAGGACCACGGCAAGGACGCCATGCTGCACAACCGGTCCACCCCCGGCGACATCAAGTTCGAGCCGGTGCAGGCCGCCCGCAACCCGGCGGTGCCCAAGTCCAAGCGGATCGGCGCCGACTCGTTCAAGGGCATGGCCGTGGACTGGGGCGACCTGGACCGCGACGGCCTGTACGACCTGTTCGTCAGCAACATCACCACCCCGTGGGGCATCCAGGAGAGCAACTTCCAGTTCATGGCCGACGCGAGCAGTCCGTCCGAACTGCGGGCCCGGCTGCAGAACGGCGAGGCGCCGTGGGTCGACCGCAGCACCGACCAGAACACCGCGTGGACCGGCTGGGCGTGGGACATCAAGATGGAGGACTTCAACAACAGCGGTGAGCTGGCCATCGCGCAGGCCACCGGCTTCGTCAAGGGCCAGCACAACCGCTGGCCGCAGCTGCAGGAGCTGGCCACCGCCAACGACCTCGTGGTGGCCGACCCGGCCTGGTGGCCGCACGTGGTCAAGGGCGACGACATCGCGGGCAACCAGCGCCTGGCGTTCCTGGTCAAGCGCGAGGGCGGCGGCTACGAGAACCTGTCCGAGCAGCTCGGGCTCGCCGTCCCGGTACCGACCCGCGGCATCGCCACCGGTGACGCCGACGGCGACGGCCGGATCGACATGGCCGTCGCACGGCAGTGGGACCAGCCGGTCTTCTACCAGAACAGCGCGCCGGCGGCCGGGTCGTTCCTCGGCCTGCGGCTGACCCACGACACCCCGCTCGCCCCGGGCACCCAGCCGGGCCCCGGCTCGCCGGTGGTGGGCGCGCAGGTGTGTGTCCGGACGCCGGACGGGCGGACGCTGCTCGGTCACGTCGACGGGGGCAGCGGCCACTCCGGCAAGCGCAGCACCGACGTCCACATCGGACTCGGCGCGGACGTCAACGGCCCGCTCGACGTCAAGCTGACCTGGCGCGACCGGTCCGGCCAGGTCCGTGAACAGGAACTCAAGCTGACCCCGGGCTGGCACTCGCTGACGCTCGGCGCGCAGGCCAAGGAGAGGTGAGTCATGGCCGAGCAGAAGACCACGCTCAAGCCGGCGGGGCCGCCCCGGCACGACCCCAAGGTGACCATCGCGCTGCGGCGGTTCGCCATCTCGATGACCGTGTTCAACATCCTGGGTTACGCCTGGTTCGGGTTCGAGCAGCCGTGGCTGTGGCCGTTCGTCGCACTGGCCACCGGCTACTCGGTCGAGCTGGGGCTGGAGATGATCGCCGCGCGTAACGAGGGCAGGCTGCCCCGCTACGCCGGCGGCGGGTTCAAGGGTTTCGTCGAGTTCCTCATGCCCGCCCACATCACCAGCCTCGCGGTGAACATGCTGACCTACCCCAACGACCAGCTGCTGGTGATGATGTTCGGGGTCGTGGTGGCCGTGGGCGCCAAGTGGATCCTGCGTGCCCCGGTGCGCGGCAACCTGCGGCACTACATGAACCCGTCCAACTTCGGGATCGCGGTCATCCTGCTGCTGTTCCCGTGGGCGAGCATCGCGCCGCCGTACCACTTCACCGAGAACGTCAGCGGCGTGATCGACTGGATCATCCCGGCGGCGATCCTGGTGGCCGGCACCATGCTGAACGCGAAGCTGACCGGCCGGATGTGGCTGATCTTCGGCTGGCTGAGCTTCTTCGCCCTGCAGTCGGTGGTGCGTGGCTGGATCTTCGACACCGCCATCCTCGGCGCGCTGGGCACGATGACCGGGGTCGCGTTCGTCCTGTTCACCAACTACATGATCACCGACCCCGGGACGACCCCGTCGAAGCCGGCGTCCCAGTTCGCCTTCGGGGCCGGGGTGGCGGTCGTCTACGGGTTCCTCACCGGCGTCGGCATCGCCTACGGCCTGTTCTTCGCCACGGCGGCCGTCTGCCTGATCCGCGGTGGGTTCCTGTGGGCACTGCACTTCGTGAACAAGGCCCGCCTGCGGTACGAGGCCGAGCAGCGCAGGCTGGTCCCCGCCACCCCGCTGGCGGCACCGGCCGAGCCCGCCGTGGTGAAGCCGGGCGAGCACAACGGCGCGGTGGCGGCGTGACCACGCCGGACCGGCGCACCCGGGTGGCGCGGGCCGCCGTGCCACCCGGGCCCCCGCGCCGCAGCACGTTCAGCCTGCTGCGCAAGCTGTTCACCGACCGGCTCGCGCTGATGACCGACGCCGCCGCCTACGGCGACGTGGTCCGGGTAGCCATCGGGCCGAAGTCGCTGTACCTGGTCAACCATCCCGAGCACGCCAAGCACGTGCTCGCCGACAACGCCGCCAACTACCACAAGGGAATCGGGCTGCGGGAGGCCAAGGCCGTCCTCGGCGAGGGTCTGCTGACCAGCGACGGTGAGGTCTGGCGGCAGCAGCGCCGCCGGGTTTCCCCGGTGTTCCAGGCCAAGCGGGTCGCCGCGCACGCCGGCCTCGTCGCGTCCGAAGTGGACGGACTGGTGCGCAGGCTGCGGGCGCGGGAGGGGCACGGCGCCCTGGAGATCGGGCACGAGCTGACCGGGCTGACTCTCGGCGTGCTGGGCAGGGCCCTGCTGGAGACCGACCTCGGGCCCTACGCCTCGCTCGGCCACTCCTTCGAGGCCGTGCAGGACCAGGCCATGTTCCGGGCGGTCACGCTGGGCATGGTGCCCAGGTGGCTGCCGCTGCGCATCCAGCGCCGGTTCCGCTCCTCGCGGGCCGACCTGTTCCGTGTCGCCGACGAACTGCTCGACCGCCATCTCGCCGAGCCGCCCGGCGCCGACCTGCTGCGCAGGCTGGTGCCCGGCGGCGACCGGGCGGACCGGGCGCAGGCCCGGGCGGAGCTGATCACCGTCCTGCTGGCCGGGCACGAGACCACGTCGAGCACGCTGGGCTGGGCGTTCCACCTGATCGACCGGCACCCCGAGGTGGCGCAGCGGCTGCACGAGGAGGCCGTCGAGGTGCTGGGCGACCGGCTGCCCGGCTACGACGACCTGCACCGGCTGCGGTACACCGCGATGGTCGTCGAGGAGGTCATGCGGCTCTACCCGCCGGTGTGGCTGTTGCCCAGGGTCGCCCAGGAGGCCGACGAGATCGCCGGCTACCGCATCCCGGCGGGTGCCGACGTGGTCGTCGTGCCCTACACGATGCACCGGCACCCGGAGTTCTGGGCCGACCCCGGACGGTTCGACCCGGAGCGGTTCCACCCGGACCGGGCCGCGGGCCGCCCGCGGTACGCCTACATCCCGTTCGGCGCCGGTCCCCGCTTCTGCGTGGGCAACACCTTCGGGATGATGGAGGCCGTCTTCGTCCTCGCGCAGGTGTCCCGCGAACTGCGACTGTCCACTGTGTCCGGTTACCGCGTCGTGCCAGAGGGCATGCTGTCGCTGCGCGTGCGGGGCGGGCTGCCGATGACCGTGCACGCCGTCGGCACCTCCCGCGGACGGCTCGCCGCGGCGGCCTGAACACCGAAACCACCACACCACAGGGAGGCAGGCCGGTGCACACCACCGACAGCGAACGCGACCAGGTGCAGACCCTGGAGGCATTCGCCGACACCATCATCCCCGGCGAGAAGCGCTCGCCGGACGACCGCGCGGTCGCCGGCGCCGCCGACGGCCCCGGTGCCGTGGCGGCCGGCGCGCTGGAGCTGCTCAACACGCCCGCCACCGGCGTCACCGCGGGCCTGCCGTTCCTGGCCGAGTCGCTCAACGGCCACGCCACGGCCTACGCCGCCGAGCACGGGCTCGACCTGGACACCGGCGTGCCCCCGTTCGTGGCGCTGAGCTTCGAGCACCGCACCGCGCTCGTCGCGCGGCTGGTGGCGCCCGGGCACCCGGAGAAGGACGGCTGGGTGGGCCTGGCCCTGTTCAGCAACATGGCCTACGACAGCGCCGCCCACCTGCACACCGCCGAGGCCATCGCCGCGGGCCACCCGGGCCTGCTGGCCATGGGCTGGGGCCCGCCCGACGCGGACGGGCTGTGGCGGTTCCCGCGCTACGGCTACGGCCGCCCGCTGGCCAAACTGCACCCGGACACGACCGCCTCAGGGAGCCCGGCATGAGCACCGACACCACCGAGAAGACCGACGTCCTGATCGTCGGCAGCGGCTTCGGCGGCGCCATCACCGCCTACCACCTCGCGGCGGGCGGCGCGAAGGTCACCATCCTGGAACGCGGGCCGTGGCTGGAAACCTCCGAGTTCGAGCACGACTTCCTGCTCGGCTCGTCCTACACCCGGGCCTTCGACTTCGTCATCGGCGACGGGATGAGCATCCTCGGCGGCAACTGCGTCGGCGGCGGCAGCGTGGTGTACTTCGCCGCCATGCCGCGCGCGCCGCGGTTCGTGTTCGAGCGGCACGGCAGCATCGGCCGTCGCATGTGGCCGGCCGAGCTGACCCGCGACACGCTGGACCCGTGGTACGACCGGGTGTCGGAGTCGCTTCCGGTGTCCACACAGGACTGGAACGACGTGTCCTACGCCGGCGGGCTGTGGGCGGCAGCCTGCCACCACTCCGGCCGGACCGCCAACCCGGCCCCGGTGGCCGTCGACAACTCGACCTGTGTCAACTGCAACTGGATGATGGCGGGCTGCCGCTTCGACGCGAAGCGGTCGCTGCTGACCAACTACCTGCCCGCGGCACTGGCCCACGGCGCCACCATCCGGCCGCTGCACGAGGTCCAGCGGCTGGCCCGTACCGACGACGGCGGCTACCGCGTGCACTACAGCGTCATCGACGCCGAGGACTACCGGGTGCACACCGGCGCGGGCGCCATCGACGCCAAGATCGTCATCCTCGCCGCCGGTGCCGGTGCGACGCCGGTCATCCTGCAGCGCTCCGCGGAGGCACTGGGCGAGCTGCCGCACGCCGTCGGGCGGTACTTCTCCGGCAACGGCGAGCGGCTCAACACCGCGGTGCTCAACGAGGACCGCGTGCGCGAGGTGCTGGGCCTGAGCCGGGAGGACGGGATCGCCTACGAGGCCAACCAGATCGGCAAGGGGCCGACGGTGGCCTGCTGGGACCGGCTCGACGGCTCGCTGCCCGAGTACGAGCGGTACTCGCTGGAGCAGCTGTACTTCCCGCCGGGCCTGGGTACCATCCTCGCTCAGGTGCCCGGCGCGGACAGCCCGGCCTGGTTCGGCCCGCGCAAGAAGGAGATGCTGGCCCGCTGGAAGTCCTGGCTGACCATCTTCCTGATGACCGAGGACGACAACGAGGGCGTCTTCGGCGCCCCGCCGGCCACCGGCAACGCCTTCCGGATCTCCCAGCAGATGCTCGGCCGCGGCTCCCTGCGGTACGACCCCACGCCCAACACCCGGCGCGGCTGGGCGCTGGCCGACGCCGAGTGCAAGGAGATCATGGAACGCGACGGCCTGGCCACCGTCGAGCCGTGGACCAACGACGTCGTGGGCGCCTACACCGTGCACCCGCTGGCGTCGTGCCGGATCGGCGACGACCCGGCGACCTCCGCGCTGACCCCCGGCCACGAGCTGCGCGGCCACCCGGGCATCTTCGTCACCGACGGCTCGGCGGTACCGGGCGCGCTCACGGTCAACCCGGCGATGACCATCGCCGCGCTCGCCGAACGTGCCGTCCCCGGCATCGTGCGGGCGGCCAGGGAGCGGGGCATCGACGTCGGCTACGGCGCGCCCGCGCCCGACGGCGGCACCAGCGGCAGGCGCGGGGTGGCCGGGCTGCCGGTGGTCGGCTCGGCGGTCCGGCGGTGACCTCGGCCCTGCTGCGGCTGGCGCTGCGCGGCGCGCTGCGGGAGGTCCGCTACGTGCGGCCCGTCCCGCCGCGCCGGGCCACCGGGCTCGTCGAGGCCGTCTACCGCCAGGTGGAACGCGACTTCGGCATGCTGGCGCCGCCGGTGGCACTGCACTCGCCCGCGCCGGAGGTGCTGGCGGCGAGCTGGGCGCTGCTGCGGGAGTCGCTGGTGGCCACCGGCGTCACCGGCCGGGCGGACCGGGAGCGGGTGGCGACCGCGGTGTCGCTGGCCAACGAATGCTCCTACTGTGCCGAGGTGCACGGCCAGGCGCTGACCACGCTGGGCGCCGGGGAGGTCACCTTCGAGCTGGACCGCTGGGTGCGCGGGGCCGGGCCGCCGCCCGCGCTGCCCGCCGGCGGGCTGGCCGAGCTGATCGCCGTCGCCGTGACGTTCCACTACCTCAACCGGATGGTCACGGTGTTCCTCGGCCGTTCCCCGCTGCCCGACCGGGTACCCGCGTCCGCCCGCGGTCCGGCCCGCGCGGTGCTCGGGCGGGTCATGCGGCTGGTTCCGGCGCGGGCCGGGGCGGCCACCGGCCTGCTCCCGGCGGCGCCGCCGCCCGCGGACCTGGCCTGGGCGGGCACCGGCCCGCTCGCCGAGGCGTTCGCCGCGGCGGCCGCCGCCGTCGATGCGGCAGCGGCGCGGTCGGTTCCCTCTCCGGTGCGGGAGCTGGTCGCCGACACGTTGTCCACATGGGACGGAGTCATGCCCGGGCCGGGCCGGTCCTGGGCCGGCCCGCTCGCCGCCACCGTGCCCGGGCCGCACCGGGCGGCCGCCCGCCTGGCCCTGCTCACCGCGCTGGCACCGGCACAGGTGGACGCGGCGGTCGTCGACGGGTTCGGCGACCGCGACCTGATCGAACTGACCGCCTGGGCGAGCCTGGCCGCAGCCAGGGTCCTCGGCGCCCGGCTCACCCCCGTCAGCAGGGAGGAAACGGCATGACGACCGGACAGCTCATGACCTCGCCCGCCTCGCCCGTCTCCGGCGCACCACCGGCCAGGCGATGGCGCCTGGTGCTGTTCAGCCTGCTGGCCGGGGCGGCGCTCGCGGTCATCTGGTCCCCGCACCTGGTCGACCGGGTGATCGCGGGCGGGATCGCCGACCCGGTGTTCGGCGGCAACATCGGTGACGTCGCCATCACCGGCTCCGGCATGGCTGTGGCGTTCGCGTTCGTCACCGGCGTCGCCGGCATGTTCACCGCCTGCAACGTCGCGGTGTTCTGCGCGCTGGCCCCGATGACGGCGCAGCGCCAGTCGGTACGCGGCGTGCTGGCCACCCTGGCGAGGCCGATCGCGCTGCTGCTGGCCGGGGCCGTCGTCGTCGCCGGGCTCTACGGTTTCGTGGCGGTGCTGGTGGGGCCGGACATGCCGCAGCTGTCCAACGCCAGGATCGGTGACCCGGAAACCGGGGTGCGGGTGCGGTCGGTGCAGGCCGGTGTCGTGTTCGGACTGATCGGCCTGATCATGGTGTGGCGTGGCCTGGCCTACGCCGGTGTCGTGCGCAACCCGCTGGCGGGACTGTTCCGGCGCAGGCCCGGGGTGGAGATGGTGCTGCTGGGCGGGTTGATCGGCGCGTTCCTCATCGGCAGGCCGTTCGGGCCGTTCCGCAACATGTTCTCCTACGCCGTGCGCACGGAGAACCCGCTGCTCGGGTTCGTCACGTTCGCGCTGCAGTCGGCGGGCAACATCGTCGGTGTCGCCGTGCTGTTCGTCCTGGTCACCGTGCTGACCCGGGGCCGGTTCCAGCGGTGGCTGGCGGCCCGGCCCGGCCGGTCGGACCGGTTCGCGGCCGGTGCGTTCCTGGTCGTCGGCATGTTCTTCGTCGTCTACTGGGGCGTCAAGATCGCCACCCGCCTGGCGGGCGCCTGGTGGCCCATGATGCCCTACAACTCCTGACCCGCTCCGCGCCGCCGCCGCGTCGCCCCGCTTCGAGCCCGGCAAAGGCACGTGAAGGCCCCCTTCATTACGTCTCATGTGGTGAAGGTGGCCTTCACGTGCTTGGGCTTTCACGCGACGGCTGGTGGTCAACGGCGAGGGGAGGGCCGGAACGGAGAAGACCGGCCGGATTCCTTTGCATACAGTCGAAATCGTTGTTCGCAACTGGAGGGTGGTGGCATGAGCGCTGCGCGGATTTCGGTCGTCGGCATCGGCCTGAGGTACCCGGACGCCGGATCGCCGGACGAGCTCTGGGAGAACGTGCTGGCCGGCCGCCGGGCGTTTCGCCGGCTGCCCGACGAGCGGATGAACCGGGCCGACTACTACTCGGCCGATCCCGATGCCCCCGACCGGTTCTACACGGAGAACGCCGCCGTGCTGCGGGACTTCGAGTTCGACCGGGTCGGCTACCGGGTGGCCGGCAGTACCTACCGGTCGACCGACCTGACGCACTGGCTCGCCCTCGACGTCGCCGCCGCCGCGCTGGCCGACGCCGGTTTCCCCGGCGCCGAGGGCCTTCCCCGGCAGACCACCGGCGTGGTCCTCGGCAACAGCCTCACCGGGGAGTTCTCCCGTGCCAACGTGATGCGGCTGCGCTGGCCCTACGTCCGGCGCACGGTCGCCGCCGCACTGGCCGGCAAGGGCTGGTCCGACGACGACACCGCGGACTTCCTGCGTGAGCTGGAAAGCCGGTACAAGGCACCGTTCCCGGAGATCGACGAGGACGCGCTGGCGGGGGGCCTGGCCAACACCATCGCCGGGCGCATCTGCAACTACTTCGACCTGGCCGGCGGCGGGTTCACAGTGGACGGAGCCTGCTCGTCGTCGCTGCTGTCGGTGGTCACCGCCGCCAACGCGCTCGTCGCGGGCGACCTGGACGTCGCCGTCGCGGGCGGTGTCGACCTGTCGATCGACCCGTTCGAGGTGATCGGCTTCGCCAAGACCGGCGCGCTGGCCACCGGGGAGATGAAGGTCTACGACCGCGACTCCAACGGGTTCTGGCCCGGCGAGGGCTCCGGCATGCTGGTGCTGATGCGCGAGGACGACGCGCTGGCCCGCGGTGCGCGCATCTACGCCACGCTCAGCGGCTGGGGCGTGTCCTCCGACGGCAAGGGCAGCATGACCCGGCCGGAGGCCGAGGGGCACCGGACCGCGCTGCGGCGCGCGTACGGGCGGGCGGGCTACGGCGTGGAGACCGTGTCCTACTTCGAGGGCCACGGCACCGGCACCGCGCTGGGCGACGCCACCGAGATCGACGCGCTGTCCACCGCCCGCCGCGACGCCGACCCGCTGGCCCCGCCCGCGGCGCTGAGCACCATCAAGGGCAACATCGGGCACACCAAGGCCGCGGCCGGGGTCGCCGGGCTGATCAAGGCGATCCTCGCCGTGCACAACCAGGTCATCCCGCCGGGCACCGGCCAGCGGGACCCGCATCCGGCGCTGCTCGGCGACTCGGCCCGGCTCTACGTCCCCTCGGGGGCGCAGCCGTGGCCGTCCGACCTGCCGATGCGGGCCGGGGTGTCCGCGATGGGGTTCGGCGGCATCAACTCGCACGTCGCCGTCTCCGAGGCCCCGGGCGTGGTGCGCCGCGGGCGGCTGGACAGCCGGACCACCGCTCTGGTCGCCGGCCGCCAGGACGCCGAGGTGCTGCTGCTCGACGCCGCCGACGCCGCCAGGTTGCGCGAGCGGGTCCGCGAGCTGTGCGACGTCGTGGCGAAGCTGTCGTTCGCCGAGCTGGCCGACCTGGCGGCCGCGCTGGCGGGCGACCTGGCCGGCCGCCCGGTACGGGCCGCCGTGGTGGCCACCGACCCGGCCGACGCGCGGCGGCGGCTGACCCGGCTGCTGGAGCGCCTCGGCGACGCCGACGGCCCGGTGGACGTGTTCGCGCCGGGGGAGGGCGTGTTCGCCGCCGAACGCACCACCGCACCCCGGATCGGTTTCCTGTTCCCCGGCCAGGGTTCGGGCACCGGGGCGACCGGTGCGCTGCGCCGCCGGTTCCCCGCCGCCGACGAGGTTTTCCACACCGCGGGCCTGCCCGCGGGCGGCGACCAGGTGGCCACCGAGGTCGCCCAGCCCCGCATCGTGGCCGGGTCCCTGGCCGCCCTGCGCGTGCTGCGGCACCTCGGCGTCGACGCCCACGTCGCCGCGGGCCACAGCCTCGGCGAGCTGACCGCCCTGCACTGGGGCGGGGCGCTGGGTGAGCAGGACGTGCTGCGGCTGGCCGGTGTCCGCGGCGCGGTCATGGCGCGGGCGGGCGACGGCGGCGGCGCGATGGCAGGCCTCGGCGCGGAGCCGGGCCGGGTGGAACGGCTCGCCGACGGCGCCGACGTCGTCATCGCCGGGTACAACGCCCCGGACCAGACCGTCATCTCCGGACCCGCGCCCGCCGTCGAGCAGGTGTGCGAGCGGGCCCGGGCCGAAGGTGTGACCGCCACCCGGCTGGCCGTGTCGCACGCGTTCCACTCACCGGGTGTCGAGCCCGCCGCGGAGGCGATGACGCAGCGGCTGGGCGAGTTCGTCTTCACCCGGCTCGACCGGCCCGTGGTGTCCACGGTGACCGGCGACGTCCTGCACGCCGCCGAGGACCTGCACCAGCTGCTGCGCGACCAGATCGTGCTGCCGGTGCGGTTCCGCGAGGCCGCCGCGGAGGTCGCCGGCCGCAGCGACCTGGTCGTCGAGGTCGGGCCGGGGCGGGTCCTCGCCGGGCTGTGCGGGCGGATCGCGCCGGACGTCCCGGTGCTGTCCGTCGACGCCGAGAGCGCGTCGCTGACCGCGCTGCTGCGGGTGATCGCCGCCGCGTTCACCCTGGGCGCGCCGGTGGACCTGCCGGCGTTGTTCGCCGACCGGGTCGTCCGGCCGCTGCCGCTGGACGGGTCGATGACGTTCCTGGCCAGCCCGTGCGAGGCCGCGCCGGCCATCGACGCCGGGCTGGCCACCGAGCCGGCGGCACCCGCGGACGGTCCACAGCGGACCGAACCGGCGGTGGCCACGGACGGCACCGCGACACTGGACCTGCTGCGCAGGCTCGCGGCCGAACGGGTCGAGCTGCCGCTGGACGCGGTCACCGCGGACACCCACCCGCTCGACGACCTGCACCTGTCCTCGATCACCGTGGGCCAGCTGGTCAACGACGTGACCCGCGCGCTGGGCAGGCCCGCGCTGGAGGCCATGCCCAACTTCGCCACCGTCGGGCTCGGCGAACTCGCCGAGCTGATCGACGAGCTGGCCGGCACCGAGGGGCAGGCGGGCGGCCAGAGCCGGGACGAGATCGCCGGGGTGGCGCCGTGGGTGCGCCCGTTCGCGGTCGAGTACCTGCCCGCCCCGGCTCCCGCGCCGGTCGTCGCCGGACAGGGCCCGATCGGCGACTGGACGGTGTTCACCACCGACGGGCACCCGCTGGCCGAACCGCTGCGGGCGGGCCTGGCCGGGGCCGGTCTCGGCGACGGTGTGCTGGTCTGCCTGCCCGCCGACTGCGACGAGCGGCACCTGGGGTTGTTCCTCGACGCGGGGCGGGCCGCGATGGCCGCGGCCAGCAACACCCGCTTCGTCGTGGTGCAGCACGGCCTCGGCGCCGCGGGACTGGCCAGGACACTGCACCTGGAGGACCCGTCGGTGCGGGTCACGATCGTCGACCTGGCCGACCCGGCACCCGGCAGCGAGCCCGGGATCGCTGCCGCCGTAGCCACGGTGCTGGCCGAGACCGCGGCCACCGGCGAGTTCAGCGAGGTGCGCTACGACGCCGCCGGCGTCCGCACCGTCCCGGCGCTCACCGCGCTGCCGCCCGCACCGGAGGACGGCGAACCGCCACTGGGGCCCGGCGACGTGCTGCTGGTGACCGGCGGCGGCAAGGGCATCACCGCGGAGAGCGCGCTCGCGCTCGCGCTCGACTCCGGTGCCGCACTGGCCCTGCTCGGCCGGGCCGACCCCGCCGCCGACGACGAGCTGGCCGCCAACCTGGCCCGCTTCGCCGAGCACGGCGTGCGCTACCGCTACGAGCGGGCCGACGTCACCGCGCCCGAGCAGGTCGCCGACGCCGTGCGGCGCATCCGCTCCGATCTCGGCGAGGTCACCGCGGTGCTGCACGGCGCGGGCCGCAACGAGCCGACCGGCCTGTTCAGCCTCACCGAGGAGGTCTTCGCCAGGACGGTCGCGCCCAAGATCGGCGGCCTGCGGGCGGTGCTCGCCGCCGTCGACCCGGACCGCATCCGCCTGCTGGTGACCTTCGGCAGCATCATCGGCCGCGCCGGCCTGCGTGGCGAGGCGCACTACGCCACGGCCAACGACTGGATGACCGAGCTGACCGCCCGGTTCGCCCGGCGCCACCCGCGGGCGCGGGCCGTCGCGCTGGAGTGGTCGGTGTGGTCGGGCACCGGCATGGGGGAGAAGCTGGGCGTGGTCGGCGCGCTGCTGCGCGACGGCATCACCCCCGTCTCCACCGAGGACGGCATCGCCACCCTGCGCAGGGTGCTGGCCGATCCCGCCGCCCCGGGCACGCTGGTCGTGTGCGGCCGCACCGCGGGACTGCCCACCCTGCCGGCCACCCCGCGCGCGGAGCTGCCGCTGACCCGGTTCGTCGACCGGGCGGTCGTGCACTACCCGGGCATCGAGCTGATCACCGAGGCGGACCTGTCCGCGGGCAGCGACCCGTACCTGGCCGACCACCTGCTCGACGGCGACCTGCTGCTGCCTGCCGTGCTCGGCATGGAGGCGATGACCCAGGTGGCCTGCGCCGTGTCCGGGCACACCGGCGTGCCGGTGCTGGAGGACGTGCGGTTCCTGCGGCCGGTCGTGGTGCCGCCCGCCGGGTCGACCACCGTCCGGCTGGCCGCGCTGGTCCGCGACGCGGACACCGTCGACGTGGTGCTGCGCAGTGCGGACACCGGTTTCTCCGCCGACCACTTCCGCGCCCGGCTGAGGTTCGGCCTGCCCGTTCCGGCCGGCGAGCCGGGCCCGCGCCCGCAGCTGCCGCCGGTTCCGGTCGACCCGGTCACCGAGCTGTACGGCGACGTGCTCTTCCAGGGCAAGCGGTTCCAGCGGGTGCTCGCCTACCGCAGGGCGGCCGCGCGGCACGCGGTGGCCGAGATCGCCACCGACGCCGCGGTGGCGTGGTTCGCGCCGTTCCTGCCGCAGCAGCGGCTGCTGGCCGACCCGGGCACCCGCGACGCGATGATGCACGCCATCCAGTGCTGTGTCCCGGACGCCACGCTGCTGCCCGAGGGCGTGGACCGGCTCCACCTCGCCGATCCGTCCGCTGTGGACGGTGGCGCCGCCGACCACCTGGTGCTGGACGCGCGGGAACGCTCGCAGGACGGCGACTCCTACGTCTACGACCTCGACGTCCGCGACCCCGGCGGCAGGCTGGTGGAGCGCTGGGAGGGCCTGCGGCTGCGGGCCGTGCGCAAGCGTGACGGTGCGGGGCCGTGGGTTCCGGCGATGCTGGGGTCCTACCTGGAACGGGCCTGCGAGCGGGTGCTCGGCGGGCAACGGGCCGTCGTCGTGGAACCGGATCCGGCCGGTGCCGAGGTCGCCACCACCGCGCAGCGGCGGGCGCAGACCGAGCTGGCGGTGAGCAGGGCGGTGGACCGGCCGCTGCGGCCGCGTTACCGGCCCGACGGCAAGCCCGAGGCGGACGGCGTGACCGTCTCCGCCTCGCACGGTGCCGGGCTCACCCTCGCGGTCGTCGGCACCGCCGGGCTGACCTGTGACGTGGAGACCGCCGTCGCGCGGGGCGAGCAGGACTGGGCCGGGCTGCTCGGCGAGGACCTGCTCGCCGTCGGCAGGCTGCTGTCCGCCGACACCGGTGAGCCCGCCGACGTGGCCAACACCAGGGTGTGGTGCGCGCTGGAGTGCCTGCGCAAGACCGGCGCGATGACCCAGGCCCTGACCGTGCAGCGGGTGCACGCCGACGGCTGGGTGCTGCTGTCCGGCGGGAGCAGCCGCGTCGCCACCTGGACCACCACCGTCACCGGCCGGCCCGATCCCGTCGTGTTCGCCGTGCTGCACACCGACCCGGAACCGTTGGAGGGCTGAGGATGCCGGACTACTACGAGATCCGCCACACCGTCGGGTTCGAGGAGACCAACCTCGTCGGCAACGTCTACTACGTCAACTACCTGCGCTGGCAGGGCCGCTGCCGGGAGATGTTCCTCAAGGAGAAGGCGCCCGCGGTGCTGGAGGAGGTCCGCGACGACCTGAAGCTGTTCACGCTCAAGGTCGACTGCGAGTTCTTCGCCGAGATCACCGCGTTCGACGAGCTGTCGGTGCGGATGCGGCTGGAGGAGCTGACCCAGACCCAGGTCCAGTTCGCCTTCGACTACGTCCACCTCGCCCCGGAGGGCGAGCGGCTGGTCGCCCGCGGCCGCCAGCGCATCGCCTGCATGCGCGGGCCGAACACGGCCACCGTGCCCGCCCGCGTCCCCGACCAGCTGCGTGCGGCGCTGGTGCCCTACTCGTCGGCGGCGCTGACCGGAGGGCGGTGAGGTGGCGGCAGAGGAGGAGCACCCGCCGGTGGTCCGGCTGCCGACGCCGCCCGCGCGGTCGTCCCGGTTGTCCGGGCAGGCCGGGCTGCGTGAGGTGATGGCCCGGTTCGCCACCGGTATCACCGTGCTCACCGCCGCCGGGGAGCGCCCGCACGGCATGACGGCGAACGCGTTCAGCTCGGTGTCGCTGGACCCGCCGCTGGTGCTGTGCTGCGTGTCGCGGGCGGCGCGGATGCACGCGTCGATCGTCGCCGCGGGCTCGTTCGCGGTGTCCATCCTCGCCGCAGGCCAGCGCGAGACCGCCCGGCACTTCGCCGACTGGCGACGGCCTGCCGGGATGGCCCAGTTCGACGCCGTCGGCTGGGAACCCGGTCCGCGCACCGGCGCCCCGCTGCTCGACGGGGCGCTGGCCTGGCTGGAATGCGACCTGGAGCAGGCCCACGAGGCAGGCGACCACTCGATCTTCGTCGGAGCCGTGCTGAACGCGGGCCGCGGCTCCGCCGCCGACGCGCTGGTGTTCTACGCCGGCGGATACCACCTGTTCGACGACCACACGCGGGCGACGGCGTGACGCCCGGGGAAGGCCGACCATGACCGAGGACGACCGCGAGACATCCACCGAGATCCCGGCCGAGCAGCGGTGGCCGCGCCCGGCCGCCGTCTCCGACTACCTGCCGCCCGTCTCGACCCATCCCCAGCTGGGCGCCGGGGTGGTGTGGAGCGAGGTGGTGGCCCGGATCGAGGCCGACCACCGGGAGCGCCTGGCCCGCCGTACCCCGCGGGCGGCGTGATGTCCCACGGCGAGGCCGCCGGCGAGTCCACCGTCGTCCCGCTGCCGCCCGCGGCTCGCCAGCGAACCGCGGGCGGGCGGGTCATCCCGCTGGCACGGACGATGGCGGCGCTGCGCGAGCAGCGGGACCGGCTGCGCGGCGAGATCACCCGGGGCCGTCCCGAGGGTGTGCGGCGGCAGCACCAGCTGGGCAAGCGCACCGCGCGGGAACGCCTCGAGCTGCTGCTCGACGAGGGGTCGTTCACCGAGGTCGAGCCGTACCGGCGGCACCGCGCCACCGCGTTCGGCCTGGGCGAGACCCGCCCGCACACCGACGGCGTCGTCGCTGGTTCGGGCACGATCGACGGCCGCAGGGTGTTCGTCTACGCCCAGGACTTCACCGTCTTCGGCGGTTCGCTGGGCGAGGCGCACGCGGCGAAGATCCACAAGGTGATGGACCTGGCCGTCGCCACCGGGGCGCCGCTGATCGGCCTGAACGACAGCGGCGGCGCCCGCATCCAGGAGGGGGTGCTGGCCCTGCACGGCTACGGCGGCATCTTCCGCAGGCAGGTCGCGGCGTCCGGGGTGATCCCGCAGATCAGCGTGGTGCTCGGGCCGTGTGCCGGGGGAGCGGCCTACTCGCCGGCGCTGGCCGACGTCACGTTCATGGTGCGCGACACCGCGCGGATGTACCTGACCGGGCCCGACGTCGTCGAGGCGGTGACCGGGCAGCGGGTCAGCCACGAGGAACTGGGCGGCGCCGACGTGCACGGCACGCACTCGGGGGTGGCCACCGTCGTGCACGACGACGAGGACAGCTGCCTGGCCGACGTGCGGTACCTGGTGTCGCTGCTGCCGGCCAACTACCTCGAACCGCCGCCGGCCACCGCGGCGTGCGGTGCCGCGGCCGACGTCCGGCCGCGGCTGGCCGAGCTCGTCCCGGTGGAGCCGGGCAAGCCCTACGACATGCGCGACGTGCTGGCCGAGATCCTCGACGACGGGGAGTTCTTCGAGCTGCACGAGGGCTGGGCCGGCAACGTGATCTGCGCGCTGGGCAGGCTGGACGGTCACGTCGTCGGCGTGGTCGGCAACCAGCCGGTGGTCGCCGCCGGGGTGCTGGACGGTCCCGCGTCGCAGAAGGCCGCGCGCTTCGTGCGGTTCTGCGACGCGTTCGGTATCGCCCTGGTGACGCTGGTGGACGTGCCGGGCTTCCTGCCCGGCGTCGACCAGGAGCACTCCGGGATCATCCGGCACGGCGCGCAGCTGCTGCACGCCTACTGCGAGGCCACCGTGCCGCGGGTGCAGGTGATCCTGCGCAAGGCCTACGGCGGCGCCTACATCGTGATGGACTCGCGCTCGATCGGCTCGGACCTGTCGCTGGCGTGGCCGACCAACGAGATCGCGGTGATGGGCGCCGAGGGTGCGGTGAACGTGTTGTTCCGCAAGGACCTCGCCGCGTCGGAGGACCCGTCGGCGTTGCGGGACGCGCTGACCGCGCGCTACACCGACGAGTTCATGCATCCGCAGTACGCCGCCGAGCGCGGGCTCGTCGACGACGTCATCGACCCGGCGGACACCCGCGCGGCACTGGCCCGCGGGCTGGACATGCTGCGTGGCAAGCGGGCCGACCCGCCGCGGCGCAAGCACGGCAACCACCCGATGTAGGAGGGACCATGGTCGCGTGGCTCGTCGTGCGGCGGGGCTGCCCCGACGAGGAGGAACTGGCCGCGCTGGCCGCGATGCTCGGTGCCGTGCTGCGGGCTCCGGCGCCCCCGGTGCCCGTGCGGGCCTGGGGTTCGCCCGCGCTGGCGCCCGGCGAGCCGGACCGGCCCGGCCCGGACGCCTGGCGCCTGTCGGCCCTGCCGTGACCGGGACAGCTCAGGCGGCCTCGGCGGTGCCGGGCGGCGGCTCCGCGGGCCGGCGGCGGGGCGGCGGGTGGGTGCTGTGGCCGGGATGGACGGCCACGTACCGGATCATCCCGTCGATGAGCGGCTCCACCTCGGTCCGCTCGTTGTCGGTGAAGGCTTTCCCGCAGCAGGCGCAGCTGCGCTGGCGTTTGGCGGCACTCATGACTGTCCTCGAAGGTCACCTGATGGAACTGTCCTGTGTGGACGCCACGTCAGCCCACACAGGACAGGGCTGTCGGCCGGTCCGTTCAGGCCGCGCTGCCCGCGGCGGCGGGAGCGGTGGTCCGTTCGGGCGGGGCGAGCAGAACCGGCGGATCGAACGGCCGCACCGGCCGCAGCCGGATGTCCAGCAGCCGGTCGACAGGTCCGGACCGGATGGTCAGCGGCCCCTCGTGGGCCACCTGGCGGGTCGGGGCGCCGGGGTCGTGCGGGTAGGCGTGCAGATGCCAGCTGCCGTCGGGTACGCCGGGCAGCACGTAGGGGCCGGGGCCGTCGAGCACGGTGTGGCAGACCGGCCGGCCTTCCGGGATCCGGCCGGGGAACAGGCCGACGAACACCGGTCCCTGTGCGGTGAGACGCCCGCGGACCACGGCTCGCGACCCGGTGTTGCCGGGGAGCTGGTTCGCCGGCGCCACGCCGCCGCGCTGCCGGAACAGCGTGGGCGAGATTCCCACGCGGGCGCTGAACCGGGTGCTGAACGTGCCGACGCTGTTGTACCCGACCTGATGGCTGATGTCGGCGACACTGTTCGGAGTCGACAGCAGCAGACGCTTCGCCTCGGCCAGTCGCAGCGCCGAAAGAAAACGCCCGGGCGTGACCCCGGTCGCCTGCTGGAACATGCGCGTGAAATGGAATTTGCTGAACATGGCGGCGCGCGCGACGTCGTCGATCGTCAGCTGTTCCCCAAATTTTTCCGACATTGTGTCGATGGCTCTTTGCACCGCACGCCGAACGATCTCGTCCACGGGCTCGCCCTTCGTTCGAACCGGAGATTTCCCACCGGTTCTCACGGTAGGCTCTCGTGGTATCGCCGTTGAAGTGCGCAGTTCACCAGTGGGTTCGGAGGAATCAACCGCGCCGGGTGTGAACAATGCATACCCCGTCCGGAGTATGCGGAACACACAGTCGTCTCGTGCGGAAACGTACTGGTTCGAAAGCTCTGTTCGACGCGAACATTCTCCTGCTCGTAACAGTTCCAAGCATTTCCGGGGAGAGGCACATGATCACGATTACGTCCGACCGCGTTTCGTCGTTCTTCGCCAAGCTGGGTGCTGAGGTCCCCAGTGCGGATGCCGATTTGAACATCGACAGGTTCGAGCGCGGTGCGAGACCGCAGGGCCAGGCTACGTCGACCTTCTGCGCCGTGGCGCCGACCGCGTCCGACCCGGCGTAGGAGTCAGGTGGGAAATTCTTTTCCCGTACGCCGTCAGCCGGCCGTCGCCCCGGGGGATGCCCCCTTCCGGGCGACGGCCGCACCCTTCCGGTCACCCGTTCGGTCTACCCTTGACCGGGTGTGCCCATTCGGGTGACTTCGGGCCGGAAACCGCCGTTTGGTAGAACATGGCGGGGGGAGGTCCCGGCACGGGAGGTACCGGCGTTCATGATCAGGGTCCTGGTGGCCGAGGACATGCACATCATTCGTGGCGCGCTCGTCGCGCTGCTTCAACTCGAGCCCGACATCGAAGTCGTCGCCGAGGTGGCCAACGGCGACGAGATTCTCGAGGTCGCCCAGCAGACCGGCCCGGATGTGGCACTCATCGACGTCGACCTGCCACACAAGGACGGCCTCACCGCGGCCGCCGAGCTGCGCGAGCAGTTACCGCAGTGCCGGACGCTGATCCTCACCAGCCTCGGCACGCCCGGAACACTGCGTAAGGCCATGGCCGCGAAGGTGGGCGGCTTCCTGCTCAAGGACGCTCCCGCGGACAAGCTCGCCAGTGCGGTGCGCGGGGTCGCCGCGGGGCAGCGTGTCCTCGACGGCGAGCTGGCCATGGCGGCCTACGACACGGTCGACAATCCGCTCACCGACCGGGAGATCGAGGTACTGCGGCTGGCCGCCGACGGGGCCGGGCCGGAGGAGATCTCGACCGTGCTGCACCTGTCGGCCGGAACGGTGCGGAACTATCTCAGCACGGCGGTCACCAAGGTCGGCGGGCGCAACCGTCTCGACGCGGTCCGGATCGCCCGCGAGGCCGGCTGGATGTAGCCGGCGGCAGGCACTCAGGACGGTACGACCGCACGGAGGCGGAACCGGCCCCCCGGACGCGACTCCGCGGTCAGCTCACCGCCGAGCGCGCTCACCCGCTCGGAGAGATTGCGGATCCCGTTGCCACCCGGCTCCCGCCGTGCCGGACGCGACCTCTCGCCGGGGGCGCGGACGCCGTCGTTGACGATCTCCAGCACGACGGACCGGTCCTGCTGCCGGAGCGTGATCTCGCAGTGCTCCACCTTGCTGTGCCGCAGTACGTTGGTCACCCCCTCGCGCAGGACCACGGCGAGCACGGTCCGCACCTGCACCGGCAGGTTGTCGTGGTGCATTCGCATGTCGACCTCGACGTCGGCCGCGGTCAGGGCGGCGTGTGCCGCCCGCGACTCCTCGTCCAGCGACAGCTGCTGATGGCCACTGGCCACCGAACGGACGTCGGCCAGCGCGTGCCGGCAGAGCACCAGGATCTCGGCCAGCTCGTCGGCCGCCCTGCCCGGGTCGACGACGAGCAGCCGGTCGGTGAGCTCGGTCTTCAGCGCGATGGCCGACAGGCTCAGCCCCAGCAGGTCGTGCAGATCCCTGGCGAACCGCAGCCGTTCCTCGGTGACCGCCACCTCGGCCAGCCGGTGCCGGGTCGACTCCAGTTCACCGGTGAGGCGGGTGAGCCAGGTCAGGCCGAAGACGAGCGTGCCGGTGTTGATCGTGGCGAGGACGTTGAACGGCAGGTCGCCCGGATCGGTGGTGAACCCACCGCGCACGGCGGCGATGCTGGCCACCACGGCGGCGAACGCCGGCAGCCCGAATGCCGGCCGCAGCACCAGCAGGGCACTGCCCGCGAGCAGGCCGGGCAGGCTCACCCAGTTCGGTCCCAGCTCGATCAGTGGCAGGTAGACCAGCGCGGCCTGTGCCACCAGCAGCGCCTGGCTGCGCCGGGAGCGGAGAACGGTGGTGGGCCTGCTGAAGTAGCCCAGCTGCAGCGCCAGGATGCCGGCCAGCGCCCCGACGGTCAGTGCCAGATGGCCCGCGGACTCGGTGAGGTAGAAGAGGTGGATGACCGCGGCGACCCCGAAGCCGGCGAACACGGTGGTGAGCAGGCCGTGCGCCAGCCGTCCGCTGAGCTGCGGCGACGGGGCCGCTTCGGCGACCGGAGCGTCGCCGCCCGGGGCGGGCAGGGGTAGCTCCACCCGCAGGCGGAAGCGTCCTGGGGCCTCGGGCCCGGCCGTGACCGTGCCGCCCAGGTTCTGTGCCCGGGCCGCGAGCCGGCGGATGCCGTTGCCCCAGCCGGCCGCGGCGGGGTCGTCGCCGTCGCCGGCGCCGTCGTTGACCACCTCGAGCGACACGACGTCCGGGGAGGCCCGCAGGGTGATGTCACAGCGCCGGACGCGGCTGTGCCGCAGCATGTTCGCCACGGCTTCGTGCAGCGCCGTGGCGAGTACGCCGAGCGGCTCGGCGGGGAGGTCGGGGCGGTCCAGGTCCAGCCGCACGTCGACGTCGGAGGCGCTCAGCACCGACTGGGCGACCCGCGATTCCTGCTCGAGCGAGCGTTCCCGGTACTCGCTGGCCACGGACCGGACGTCGGACAGCGCACGCCGGGCGACCGCGGTGATGTCGGCCAGCGCCGTCTTCGCCAGGTCCGGGTCCCGGTGGACCAGCCGATGGGCCACCTCGCCCTTGAACGCGATCGACGACAGGTTCAGTCCCAGCAGGTCGTGCAGGTCCTTGGCGAACCGCAGCCGCTCGTCGGCGACCGCCCGGTCGGCCAGCTCGCGGCGCGCCAGGTGCAACTCGTTGACCAGCCGGGCCAGCGAGGTGAGCAGGAAGACCGACAGGCCGCCGAGCGCGGCGCCGACGGTCGTGTAGCAGATGTCGAGCACCTCGCCGCCGAGCGCGGCCTGGATGGCACCCATCCCGGCGACGATCGTGCCGAACAGCACCCAGGCGGCGGGGCGGGGCAGCACCAGGAGCACGCTGCCGGCCAGGAAGCTCGGCATGTTGATCCAGGCCTGGCCGAACTCCAGCAGCGGCAGGTAGCCGAGTGCGGCCTGGGCGCCGAGCATGAGGTACCCGTTACGGGACCGCAGTGCCTGCATGTCCACCGACGGGCGGCTGAAGTACAGCAACTGGATCGCCAGGAGGGCGCCGAGGCTGGCCACCGCCAGAACGAGCCTGGCCGGGGTCAGGCCCGCGGCCATGGCGTGGAGCAGCCCGATGACACAGAAGCTGCAGAACACGATGGTGACGACGGTGACGGCCAGTAGCCACGCCCAGTGTGGTCGTCTGTCGGTTACCTCTTCAGGCTCAGCCGCAACGGACACGTGTGTGCTCCCCCCGGGCAGAGCTCCCCAGTGCTCCTTGCCACGTCGGAATCGCGGGGAATTCTAGCGGACTTTGCGGTTTCTCAAGCTAGACGCGTGCGGCGCGAACAACAAACACGCCGTGGTGCCGGTGGGAAACATTCCGTCCGGGCCTTCTCGGCTGGGCGCGCGAGAAGAAGACGGCCGGCCAGGAGGCGCCGACACTGGCCTGCGACGGCCGGTTCGACGGGAGGACTCCTTACCATGACTGACCCACGCAGGGTGATCGACGATCTGACCGAGGAAGGCCGGGAGGTCGACGGCCTCGTCGCCGGGCTCGCCGCCGACGCGTGGGCCCTGCCCACGCCGGCCGCGGGATGGACGGTGGCGCACCAGATCGGTCACCTGGCCTTCATCTTCCGCATCGCCGGGCTCGCCGCCGCCGATCCCGCGGCGTTCCAGCGGATGACCGCCGGCCTCACGCAGGGGTTCGACGCCGCGGTCAACGCGGCGCTGGCCGACTACGTCGACGACCCGCCGGAGGCGCTGCTCGCCCGGTGGCGCGCGGAGCGCGACGCCGGCATCAAGGCGCTCGCCGCCGTCCCCGCCGACCAGCCGGTGCCCTGGCTGGTCAACCCGCTGCCCCCCGCGGTGCTGGCCAGTGCGGGGATGATGGAACTGTTCGGGCACGGGCAGGACATCGCCGACGCGCTCGGAGTCACGCGGCAGCGTACCGACCGCATCGGTCACCTCGTCGGCTTCGTCGTCCGTACCTGGGAGTTCGGTTACCAGGCACGGCAGCTCACCCCGCCGGCGACGCGGTTCCGCTTCGAGATCACCGCGCCCTCCGGTGCACTGTGGACGTTCGGCCCGGAGGACGCGGGGGACCGGATCACCGGCACCGCCGAGGATCTGTGCCTGCTCGCCACGCGCAGGCGGCACCGGGCCGACCTGGGACTCACCGCGACCGGCGCCGAGGCGGACCGGTGGCTTGACATCGCGCAGGCCTACCGCGGCCCCGCGGGGCCCGGCCGCAGGCCCGGTCAGTTCGCCTGACCGGGTGCGGCGCCCCGAGCGCAAGCTCGTGAAGGCCACCTTCATTACGTGTGACGTGGTGATGGTGGCCTTCACGTGCTCTGGTGCTTGGTGGGTTGTCTCGTTCGTGGTGGCTGGTGGGGTGGCTGTGGTGCTCGAGGCAGGTGGGGCGGGCGTGCCGGGGTGAGGGCGGATGTGGTGGCATCTGAGCGACCTACGAGAGAGCGCTGCCACCGGGTGCGCAGCCAGAGAGATGTCCGGCCGGGTGCCCGCCGCTCATGCTGCTCGGCATGAGAACTGAGCCGCTCGGTCTCGGGACGCGTTCGCCGGTCGAGGCACCGTCGCCGACGACCACGAGAACCGTCCCCCTCTGGTGGCTGGGTCTGGCCGGCTGCCTCGCACTCGCCCTCGCGCTCCGGATCTGGGGTGCGGCGTCGGCGGGCGGGTGGGGCAACGCCTACTACGCCGCCACCGCCCTGACCATGTCGCAGGACTGGACCGCGTTCCTGTCCGGCGGCCTGGACGCCGGCCACTTCATCTCCATGGACAAGCCCGCGGTGTGGCTGTGGCCCTCCGCGTTGCTGATCAAGTTGTTCGGGCTGAACTGGGCGACGCTGTTCCTGCCGACCGCGATCGCCGGCGTGGCCTCGGTGCTGGTGCTGGCGCTGGCCGTGCGCGAGGCGTTCGGCGGCAGCCGGGCGGGCCGGATCGCCGCGCTGCTGGCCGGTCTGGGCCTGGCGATCAGCCCGGTCAACGTCGCCGTCGACCGGGCCAACACACCGGACGCCATCATGGTGCTCGCCCTGCTGGTCGCCGCCTGGCTGACGGTGCGGGCCGTGCGCCGTGGCAGGCTGGTGCCGCTGCTGGGAGCGGCGGCGATGGTGGGACTCGCGTTCGACGCGAAGTACCTGCAGGCATACCTGGTTCTTCCGGCACTCGCGCTGGTGTGGCTGGTCTGCGGCCCCGGCAGGATCGGCAGGCGGCTGCTGGGGGCCGGCGGCGCGGCGGTGACCGTGCTGGTCACGTCGGCGGTGTGGCCACTGCTGGTCTCGCTCGTCCCCGAGGGAAGCAGGGCCTGGACGGCCGCCAGTCCGGACGGCACCATCCTCGGCCGGGTCGGCAACGTCCTGGGCGTGCACCTCGACGCGCCCACCGCCGGGAACGACATGGCCGGGCAGATCATGGCCGCGTTCAAGACCGGTGAGGTCTTCCACAGTGGCCCGGCCGGCGCCGGAAGGCTGTTCAGCGGAGCACTGGCAGACCAGGTGTCGTGGTGGTTCCCGCTGGCCATCGTCGCGGCCGGGGCGACGGCGGTCGCTCTGCGGGGCCGCGGGCGCACCGACCCGGCCGTGGCGGCCCTGCTGCTGTGGACGGGCTGGGCTGCCTGCTGCTGGGCGGTGTTCAGCTTCATGGGCGGCGTGCTGCACCCGTACTACACCGGCATGCTCGTGCCCGCGCTCGCCGCGCTGGCGGCCGTCGGGCTGGTGACGGCCTGGGGAGCGTGGCGGCGCGGCGAAGGCCTCGGCACCGCGCTGCTGGCCGCGCAGATCGTCGCGGTCACCGGCTGGACGGTGCTCGTGCTGCGGGAGACCGGTGCCAGCTATCCCGGATGGCTGCTGGCTGTCGTGCTGCTGGCGGGTGTGCTGGCCCTGGTCGGGATCCGGATCGCCCGCGGCCGCGCACCGGTCGTCACCGGCGTCGGACTGCTGGCGGCGGTCGCGGTGCTCGCGGCGCCCCTCACCTGGTCGGTTCGCACTGCGGACCAGCAGCTGTCCGGTCTCAACCCGCTGGCCAACCAGGAGGGCCGCTACCTGCTGGCGGCGGTTCCGCCACCGCTGGCCGAAGCGTTCGCCGTCGCGTCACAGCCGCCGGTCGACCCGCGGATGGTCGCGTTCCTCAGGGAGAACCACGGCACCGAACGGTGGATGGTCGCCACGTTGACGGCGATGTCGGCCGCCCCGCTGATCCTGGCGGCCGACGGCACCCCGGTGCTGGCCATGGGCGGCTTCGACGGTAGTGACCCGGTGCCGACCGCCGGGTCGTTCCGCGAGCTGGTGCGCTCGGGACAACTGCGGTTCGTGCTGGCACCACCTCCGGGGCCGGGCACCGCGGCGTTCGTCAGCGGGCCCGCGGTGGAGGCCGTGCAGTGGGCGGCGCAGGCCTGCCGCCCGGTCGGCGCCGCGCCTCCGCCCGGACTGCCCGTGCCGGTTCTGCTGGACTGTCGCGGGGCCGCATGAGCGACTGGCTGGACTTCTGGAGCCGAACACAGCGCGTCTACGTCAACGACCGGCACCGCGAGGCACATTTCCGCAAGGTCGCCACCGATGTCCTCGCGGTGCTGGACGACCCGTCCATCCGGGTGCTCGACTACGGCGCCGGCGAGGCACTGCACGCCGACCGCATCGCCGCGGCGGCCGGGCACGTGATCCTGTGCGAGCTGGCGGACGGTGTGCGGCGCAGGCTGGCCGCACGCTTCGCGGACCATCCGGGCATCTCCGTCGTCGGCGACGTGTCCGGTCTGGAGCCGGGGTCGGTGGGACTGATGGTCGTCAACTCCGTACTGCAGTACCTCAGCGACGCCGAGCTGGACCGGCTGCTCGCCGACGCCGCCCGGCTGCTGCCGGCGGGCGGCCGCCTGCTCGTGGGGGATGTCGTACCGGTCCGGACGAGCCTGGCGGGCGACGTCGCCGCACTGCTGCGGTACGGGGCGAGGCACGGTTTCCTCCTCGCCGCGGTGGTCTCGCTCTGCGCGACCGCGATGTCGCCGTACACCAAGGTCCGCAGGCGCCTGGGACTGAGCCGGCACGACGAGGCCGGTCTGGTGGCGCGGCTCGCGGCCGCCGGTTTCACCGCGCACCGGCACCTGCCCAACCTCAGCCACAACCCGAACCGCATGTCCTTCATGGCCATCCGGGATCCAGCAACGCGGAAGACGCAGGAGGCCGCGGCCGCCTGACACGATGCGAAACCAGACAAGCGCAACCGGAAAGGGGACTCCCGTGTCGGAGACAGCGGTGCCCGTCGACATGGACGGCGTCGTCGAACGCCGCGATCTCGTGGTGGAGAAGGTGACCTCGGCCGACGGCACGTCGATCGCCTACGAACGCTCCGGCGAGGGGCCGCCCGTGGTGATGCTCGGCGGCGGCCTCACCCAGAAGGCGATGTTCGCGCCGCTGGCCCGCTTCCTCGCCGAGAACTTCACCGTGTACAACTACGACCGCCGCGGGCGCGGCGACAGCGGCGACAACGGCAACGGTGACACCTACACGATCGACCACGAGGTCGCGGACCTGGAAGCCGTCGTGCGGTCGATCGGGGAGCCGTGCAACGTATGGGCCAACTGCACCGGCGGCATCATCGCGCTGCGGGCCGCGGCCCAGGGCGTGCCGATGGCCAAGCTCGCCGTCTACGAGCCGCCCTACTCGGCACCGGACACGCCTCCGGACTATCTGGACCGGGTCAAGGAACTGGTGGCGGCGGACCGCTCCGAGGACGCGGTCGAGCTGTTCTGGCGGGAGTACGTGCGCTTCCCCGACGAGCTGATCGCGAACTTCCGGTTCCACCCGAGCTGGGACACCTTCGTCGCGCTGGCGCCGACCATCGTCTACGACGGCGTCATCGGCAACGACCACGCCGCCCTGCCCCACCGGCAGCTGGCCCGGACGACCGTGCCGGTCCTCGTCGTCGACGGCGGCGCGAGCCCCCAGTGGCAGCGTGAGGCGTGTGAGACGGTCGCGCGGGAGGTCGCCGACGGCCGCCACGTCCGCCTCGAGGGCCAGACCCACCTGTTCGACCAGGCCACCCTGGCACCGGTGCTGGCGGAGTTCTTCTCGGCCTGACCGGTATGAGGAATTCACGTCGGGAAGGTGAGCCATCGACTACCGGCGCCCCGCGCGCGGGTTCCATACTGCCGGTTCCGACCAGCCGGGCAGGAAGGTGTTCACGGTGGGTGTCGCGGCGAACAAGACGGTGAGCCCGGGTTACATCCGTGTCGCCGGCGCGAGGGAGAACAACCTGGCCGACGTCTCGGTGGAGATCCCGGTCAACCGGATCACGGTGTTCGTGGGGGTGTCGGGTTCGGGGAAGTCGTCGCTGGTGTTCGACACGATCGCGGTGGAGGCCCAGCGTCAGCTGAACGCGACCTACCCGTGGTCGGTGCGCTCACAGCTGCCGGCCTACGAGCGCCCGCACGTGGACGCGGTCGAGAACCTGACCGCGCCGGTGGTGGTGGACCAGCGGCCGCTCGGGGGCAACGCCCGCTCCACCGTGGGCACGATCACCGACGTCTACTCGGTGCTGCGCGGCCTGTACGCCCGGTTCGGCGATCCGGTGCTCGGCCGTCCCGGGCGGTTCTCGTTCAACGACCCGGAAGGCATGTGCCCCGAGTGCGACGGGCTCGGCCGCACCCTGCGGCCGGACCCGGACCTGATGCTGGACAGGTCCAAATCGCTCGCCGAGGGCGCGATCCTGGTTCCCGGCTATCCGGTGGGCAGCCCCGGGTGGCAGTTCTACACCAACTACCCGGGGCTCAACGCGAGCAAGAAGCTGTCCCGCTACAGCGGCGAGGAGATGGAGACCTTGCTGCACGGCAGCGAGGGCCACACCGAGCTGAAGTTCAAGAACGGCAGGACCCAGCGCGTGCGCTACGAGGGCCTGGTGGCCAACTTCACCCGGCGCAACCTCAAGCGGGACGTGGGCACGCTGAGCGAGAAGACCCGGGCGGCGGCCGAGCGGTTCATCGCCGAGGGCCCGTGCCCGTCGTGTGCGGGCGCCCGGCTGAACGCCGAGGCGCTGGCCGTCCGGCTCGACGGCCACACCATCGCGGACCTGGCGGCGATGCAGGTCAGCGACCTGCTCGAGGCGCTGCGCTCGATGCGGTCGGTGCCGGCGGAGCTGCTGGAACCGGTACGGGCGGCACTGGAGCGGATCGACGGGATCGGCCTGGGCTACCTGACACTGGACCGGGCGACGGCGAGCCTGTCGGGCGGTGAGGCGCAGCGGCTGAAGCTCGTCAACCACCTCGGCAGCGACCTGCGCGGGCTGACCTACGTGTTCGACGAGCCCAGCGTCGGCCTGCACCCACACGACGTCGGCCGGCTCACCGGGCTGCTGCGGGCGTTGCGCGACAAGGGAAACACCGTACTGGTCGTCGAACACGACCCGGACGTGGTCGCGGTCGCCGATCACGTCGTGGAGCTGGGCCCCGGCGCGGGCAGCCACGGCGGGCACGTGGAGTTCACCGGCACGGTGGCGCGGTTGCGCAAGGCACGGACGGTCACCGGCGCGGCCCTGCGCCGGCGGGCCGCGGTCAACGGCACGCCGCGCCGCCACACGGGAACGCTGCCGGTGCGCAACGCGTCGCTGCACAACCTGCGCGACGTGTCGGTCGACTTCCCCGCCGGTGTGCTCACGGTGGTGACCGGGGTGGCCGGGGCGGGCAAGAGCAGCCTGGTCGGCGGTGTGTTCCGCCAGGCGTACCCGGACGCGGTGTGGGTCGACCAGTCGCCGATCGCGGCGTCGTCGCGGTCGACGCCTGCCACCTACCTCGGCCTGTGGGACGGGGTGCGCAAGCTGTTCGCGAAGAGCACCGGCGCGGACGCGGGCCTGTTCAGCTTCAACTCCGCCGGGGCGTGCGAAGCCTGCCAGGGCAAGGGCGTGCTGATCACCGAGATCGCCTTTCTCGACCCGGTCACCACCCACTGCGACCGCTGTGACGGCCGCCGGTTCACCGACGCCGTACTGGAACACCGGGTCCGCGGCACCACGATCGCCGACGTACTGGCCATGACGGCCGAGCAGGCCGTGGAATTCTTCACCGAACGGCCTATCCGCACCCGCCTGCAGGCGTTGCTCGACACCGGGCTCGGCTATCTCGGGCTGGGCCAGTCACTGTCCACATTGTCCGGCGGGGAACGGCAGCGGCTCAAGCTCGCCGACCAGCTCGCCGCCACCGGCAGCGTCTACCTGCTCGACGAACCGACCAGCGGCCTGCATCCGGCGGACACCGGCACCCTGCTCGCCCTGCTCGACGGCATGGTCGACCGGGGCAACACGGTCATCGTCATCGAGCACGATCCCGCGGTCATCGCCCACGCCGACTGGGTCGTCGACCTCGGTCCGGAAGGCGGCCACCGCGGTGGCCGCGTCCAGTTCACCGGCACCCCCGACAAGCTCGCCAGAGCCGAGAACAGCCTGACCGGCGAGCACCTGCGCCGCTATCTCGGCGAGTGAACACGTTTCCGAGGAGGACCCATGCCCAAGACGTTCGTCGTCCAGTACGCGATGCGGCCGGACACGGCCGACGAGAACCAGCGGCTCGTCGAGCGTGTCTTCGCCGAGCTCGCCGAGCGTGCACCCGGCGGGCTGCACTATGCCTCGTTCCGTCTCGCGGACGGGGTCACCTTCGTCCACATCGGATCGTTCGAGGGAGATGGTGACGGGTTGACCGAAACCGAGGCATTCCGGGAATTCCAGCGACAGTTCGCCGACCGCGCGGCCGGAGCACCCACGGCCAGCGACGCCACCCTCGTCGGCAGCTACGGTTTTCTCGGCTGACGCCGGTCAGCGAGAGGGCCCCGGGCGACAACTCGCCCGGGGCCCTTCGGCGTGCGACCGGTCAGCCCCGCGTGAGGGTGCGGGCGAACCGTCGCAGGTCGTCGACCAGCAGCTCGGGAACCTCCATGGCGGGGAAGTGGCCGCCGCGGTCGTACTCGGTCCACTGCACGATGTTCGGGAAACCGTGTTCGGCGAAGCGGCGCACCGGCAGTGCGGGGTCGCCGGGGAACACCGCGACGCCGAGCGGAACCGGCAGCGGTGGCGGCGGGGCCGGGGGAGTCGGCGCCGTGGGCAGCACGTCGGCGATGTCGAAGTAGAAGTTCGCCGAGGATCCCGCGGTGGCGGTCAGCCAGTAGATCATGACGTTGGTCAGCATCTGGTCGCGGTCGACCGCGTCCTCGGGAACCTTCGCCGAGTCGGTCCACTCGCGGAACTTCTCGACGATCCAGGCCAGCTGGCCGACCGGGGAGTCGGTCAGTCCGTAGGACAGCGTCTGCGGCCGGGTGGACTGGATCTTCATGTACCCGGACAGCTCAGCGGCGAACCGGCCGAGCAGCCCGAGCCGCGCCAGGTCGGACTCCGCGAGCCCGGCCATGGCCGCGGGGTCGTCGGGCGGCGGCGTGATCAGGAAGTTGACGTGTGCGCCGAGCACCTTCTCCGGTGCCATGCCGGCCAGCGTCAGGCTGATCCAGGCGCCGAGGTCGCCGCCCTGCACGACGAACCGCTCGTAGCCGAGCCGGCCCATCAGCTCGGTCCACGCGCCGGCGACCCGGGGCAGGTTCCAGCCGTTGGCCGGGGTGGGGCCGGAGAAGCCGAAACCGGGAATCGAGGGGATGACGAGGTGGAACGCGTCGGCCGGGTCGCCCCCGTGGGCACGCGGATCGGTGAGCGGGCCGATGATGTCGAGGAACTCGGCGAACGATCCGGGCCAGCCGTGGGTGATGACCATCGGCGTGGCATCGGCCTCGGGTGAGCGCACGTGCAGGTAGTGCACGTTGGTTCCGTCGATCTCGGTGGTGTACTGGGGAAAGCTGTTGAGCCGCTGCTCGGCGGCCCGCCAGTCGTACTCGGTCCGCCAGTACTCGGCCAGCTCCTTCAGGTAACCGGCGGGCACACCGCGGTCCCAGCCGGAGTCGGGCGTCTCGCCCGGCCAGCGGGTGGCCGCGAGCCTGCGGTCGAGGTCGTCGAGATCCGCCTGCGGGATCTCGATGCGGAAGGGTTCCATTCACTGCTCCTTCGCTCGCGCGCGAACTCTGGTGAAGGCATTTCGGTGTTTTCGCAGGTTAGCCGCGAACCGGCGCCCGGGAGTCTTCCGTATTGCGCCATTTCAGGAGAAGAGGAATACGGCGCCGTCTCTATTCTGGAATGTGCCAGAAAACCGCATCGAATGCGAAGGGGCGTACCAGTGGGCAATAACGTCGGCGACCACGCGGTGGTGCTCGGCGGGAGCATCGCGGGGTTGCTCGCGGCCCGGATGCTCTCGCCGTCCTACGCGCGGGTCACGGTGGTGGACCGGGACGATGTCACGGCGACCGGAGGTCCCCGCCGGGCCGTTCCGCAGGGTCACCACATCCACGCGCTACTGGCCAGGGGCAAGCAGATCCTTGACGAGCTGTTCGACGGTTTCACCGAGGAGCTGGTGTCCCTCGGCGTCCCGGTCGGCGACTTCGGGACGAGCCTGAGCTGGTACTTCGACGGCGAGATGATCCGCAAGACCGAGACCGGCCTGGTCTGCGTGGCCGCCGGGCGGCCGTTGCTGGAGGAGCGGATCCGGCGGCGGGTGAGTGGGCTGGACAACGTGGTGATCCGGGACCGGACCGACATTCTCGGTCTGGTCGCCGGCCCCGGGAACCGGCGCGTCACCGGTGTCCGGGTACAGGGCAGGCAGGGCGACTCCCCCGAGATCCTGACCGCGGACCTGGTCGTCGACACCACCGGCAGGGGCACACGTACTCCCCGCTGGCTCGAGGAACTGGGCTATCCCCGGGTACCGGAAGAGCAGGTCAAGATGGACCTGACCTACACCACCTGCGACTTCCACGGACCGCTGTCCTACGACCCGATCGGTGACGACATCGCGCTCATCCCGGTCGCCACGCCCGCCATCCCGCGCGGAGCGATCTTCGCCCGGCTGCCCGACCGCTACGCCGTGTCGCTCACCGGCATCGCCGGCGACCGCCCGCCGGCCGACCACGAGGGGTTCCTCGCCTACGTCAAGACGTTGCCCGTGCCGGAGATCTTCAAGGCGGTGCGGGACGCCGAGCCGATGGCCGAGGCCAGGTCGTTCCGGTTCCCGGCGAGTATCCGGCGCCGTTACGAGCGGATGAGCCGCCTGCCCGACGGCCTGCTGATCATGGGGGACGCGGCGTGCGTGTTCAACCCGGTCTACGGGCAGGGCATGACCGTGGCCGCGCTGGAGGCTCTCGTCCTCGGCAGGCACGTCGCTGCGGGTGATCCCCGGCCCAAGGCCTACTTCCGGGACCTGGCCAAGGTGATCAACGCGCCGTGGGACATGGCGGCGGGAGCCGACCTCGGCTTCCCGGCCGTGGAGGGGCGCCGGACCCTGAAGACCAAGATGGGCAACGCCTACATCCCACGGTTGCAGGCGGCCGCGGCCGGCGATCCGGTGCTGTCCAACGCCTTCCTGCGTGCCGCCGGGCTGGTCGACCCGCCGCAGGCGCTCATGCGCCCGGGCATCGTGTCCCGCGTGCTGCGCCGCCCCGGTCGCTGAGGCGGGCGCCGCCACCAGGAAAGAGTCCCCCCGATGTGGCATTGGGAACTTCAAGTATCCCAATGCCACATCGGGGAGGGCCGTCCCGGCGGGGTGCGGCGGGTCAGCCGCTCTTCGTCTTGTGCGCCAGGGTGACCAGTTTCTTCAGCGTGGGTGCCTTGACGCTGGACAGGTCGACCCACACGCCCTCCCACTTGTCACGTCTGATGGACTCGCTCACCGCTTGCGGATCCTTCGCGATGGCGCTTCGCCCGTCGGACTCGGCGAGGTAGAGCAGGACGCGGTTCTTCCCCTTCTGGACGACGGCGAAGTGCTTGCCACCGACCTCGAACGAGGGCATCCGGAAGTGCGTTCCCTCGGTCGTGTCCGGCAACGCGAGTGAGAGGTCCCGTACGTCGTCGATGGTGGGCATTGGCAACTCCTCGATCGTGCTTTCGTTCGGACCTGCCCAGAATATTGCCGCGACGGCTCCTGGTCACCACCCGACACAGGGATTTCCGGGGTCCAGCACAACGGAAGTAAGAATTGCCCGATCGCGTGGCTATGGTAAATCCGCCGCCGTCGTCACGCGGATTTCGTCACCGGCCGGCCGGCAGCCTTTCTCCCCGACATCGGAGGTAACCCATGAGCAGCCGCTGTCCCATCGTCATGGGCAGCACCGTCGGAGGCGTTCACGCGGAAAGCGCCCGCATTCGTGCGGAGGGCCCGGTGGCGCAGGTCGAACTTCCCGGTGGTGTGCCCGCCTGGTCGGTGACCGGCTACGAGCTGGTCAAGCAGGTGCTGACCGACCCTCGGTTCGCGAAGGACCCCACGCGGCACTGGCCCGCGTTCACCGACGGTGAGATCCCGCCGGACTGGCCGATGATCACCTGGGTGGTCATGGACAACATGGCCACCCACGACGGGGCCGACCACGAACGGCTGCGCAAGCTGATCTCCAAGGGCTTCACCGCGCGCCGGGTCGAGGCTACCCGGCCGCTGATCGAGAAGATCACCGGCGAGCTGCTCGACGATCTCGCGGCGGTGCCGCCGGGAGAGGTCGTCGATCTCAAGGCGCGGTTCGCCTATCCCTTGCCAGCCAGGGTCATCTGTGACCTGTTCGGTGTTCCCGACGAGGCGCGTGCCGACGCGCTGAAGGGCGGCGAGGTGAACATCAACACCTCGCTCACCCCGGAAGAGGCCGCGGCGAACGTCGAGCAGTGGCACCGGGCGCTGCTCGAACTGGTGGCGAACAAGAAGAAAGATCCGGCCGACGACCTGACCAGCGGCCTGATCGCCGCGCAGGACGAGGGATCCACGCTCAACGACGAGGAACTGGTCGGCACCCTGCATCTGATGTTCGGTGCGGGCTCGGAGACCGTCATGAACGCCATGAGCAAGGCGGTACTGGCCCTGCTCACCCATCCCGGGCAACGGCGGATGGTCACCGACGGCGAGGTCGGCTGGGACGAGGTGGTGGAGGAGACGCTGCGTCTGGAGTCGCCCATCGCGCAGTTCCCGTTCCGCTACACCACCGAGGACGTCGACATCGCGGGCGTCACGATCCCCGCGGGCTCGGCGGTCCTGCTCGGGTATGCCTCGGCGGGCAGGGACCCCGACGTGCACGGCGCGACGGCAGACGAGTTCGACGTCACCAGGGCCGACAAGTCGCACCTGTCGTTCGGGCACGGCGTGCACTACTGCCTCGGCGCGCCGCTGGCGAGGCTCGAGGCCTCGATCGCGCTGCCCGCGTTGTTCGAGCGCTTCCCCGACCTCGAGCTCGCCGTCGAGCCCGGGGACCTTCAGCCGCAGGAGACGTTCGTGATGAACGGGTACCAGACCCTGCCGGTGCGGCTGACCCGGCCGGCCGCCGGCTGACGAGAGGACCTCCCATGGACACCACGCAGCTCGCGGTCCGCGCGGGCACGCCGGTCGCGGCCGATCCGCGCCGCTGGAAGGCGCTGGTGCTGCTGTGCACCGCCAACTTCATGGTCATCCTCGACTCGCAGATCGTCATCCTGGGACTGCCGTCGATCGCACGTGATCTCGGTATGACGCCGGCGGGCGCGCAGTGGGTGATCGGCGCGAACCTGGTCACCTTCGGTGGCCTGCTGTTGCTCGGCGGACGTGCCTCCGACCTGCTCGGCAGGCGCCGCATGTTCATCGCCGGCACCGCGCTGTTCGTCGTGGTGTCCCTGCTGTCGGGTCTGGCGTGGAGCGCCGAGGTGATGGTGGTTGCCCGGGCCCTGCACGGGGTGTCCGCCGCGCTGATGGCGCCCACCGCGCTGTCCATCCTGACCACCACGTTCCCCGAGGGGGCCGAGCGCAACAAGGCACTCGCCGGGTGGTCGGGTGTGGGCGGGATCGGCGCCACGGCCGGTCTGCTGGTCGGTGGTGGCCTGACCAGCGGCCTGGGCTGGGAGTGGATCTTCTACGTCAACGTGCCGGTGGCGCTGGTGATGCTCGCCCTGGCCCCGGTGCTGCTGAACGAGAGCCACGACCGCGAGCGGCGGCGCGGCTACGACGTCGCCGGCGCGGTGACGAGCACGGCGGCACTCGTGCTGATCGTCTACGCGGTCGTCGAGGCACCCAAGGCAGGCTGGCTGAGCGGGCAGACCATCGGTCTCGCCGCGGCCGCGGTCGCCCTGCTGGTGGTCTTCGTCGCCGTCGAGCGGCGTTCGGCCGCACCGCTGGTCCCGCTGCGGATCCTGCGTTCGCCCGCGCTCGTCGGCGGCAACCTGGTGACCGTGCTGCTCGGCATGCTGGCCGTCGGGCTGTCGGTCACCATCTCGCAGTACGCGCAGCAGCTACTGGGCTACACACCGCTGGAGTTCGGTGTCAAGCAGGCCGTCATGCCGGTGATGGCGTTCGTCGGCGCCTATGCCGGGCAGGCGGCGGTCACCCGGTGGGGCTACCGCCCGGTGGCCGCGATCAGTGTCGTGCTGATGGGCGTGGGTGCTCTGCTGCTCACCGGCGTCTCGCCCGGCGGCGGTTACGTCCAGGACATCCTGCCCGGCCTGCTGGTGTTCGGGCCCGGACTCGGTGCCGGCACGGTCGCCGCCTCGGCGGCCGCGCTCGCCGGAGTGGCCGAGCGGGAGTCCGGGCTCGCGTCCGGCTTCAACACCGCGGCCTTCCAGATCGGTGGTGCGCTCGGGGTCGCGGTCGTGTCGACCGTGATGGTGGCGCAGGCCGCGGGCCCCGACCCGGCGGCGGCCTTCCCGGCCGCGTTCACCGCCTGCGTGGTCTTCGCCGCCGCCGGCCTGGCGCTGGCGCTGCTTCTGCTGCGGCGCTCCGCTCGCCGTTAGCCGCTGGTGGCCCTCACGGCGTCTCATGCCGTGAGGGCCACGTTCACGGCACTCAGGCCTTCGCCTTGTGGGCCAGCGTGAGCAGGCTCTTCAGGTCCGGGGTGGCGACGGTGCCCAGGTCGACCCAGACGCCCTCGTAGCGGTCGCGCCTGCGGGACTCGCTGACCGAGGCCGGGTTCTCGGCGATGGCGGTGCGGGCGTCGGCCTCGGACAGGTAGAGCAGCGCACGGTTCTTCCCCTTCTGGACGACGGCGAAGTGCTTGCCGCCGACCTCGAAGGACGGCATCCGGAAGTGCGTGCCCTCGGTGGTGCGGGGCAGGCCCATGGCGAGTTCGCGCACGTCGTCGAGGGTGTGGTTCGGGGTGGCCATGGCGGTGTCCTCTCCGCTCGGTGCGCCCGGGCGGGCGCTCTCACCAGGGAGTCGGAACCGCGATGCCGGCTTCGACATCCACGATCGGGTGAATCCGGTAGGCCGTGCCCGTACCGGCTACCGTTGCCGGGTGCGGTGGTGTCGAAAACGGCTGCGGGGCTCCGACTCAGTCATGAACACCGTGAAGCACGGCCGAGTCGAAGGGTGACGCCATGAAGTACATGATCCTGATCTACAGCAACCCGGTCAGCTGGGAGCACCCGATGTTCCTCAACCACGTGGACTCCAGGGCCGAGGAGCGCGACGCCCGGATGAGCGAGTTCAACGCCCTGCTGACCGAGATCGCCGAGTCGGGCGAACTGGTCGACAGCGCCCCGCTGGCCGATCCGCTGAACACGAAGACCGTCCGGGTCCGGGACGACGTGCCGGCCACCACCGACGGGCCGTTCCTGGACTCCAAGGAGCACCTGGCCGGGTTCTTCATCGTCGACTGCGACAGCACCGAGCGGGCCACCGAGATCGCCGCGCGGTTCCCGGACGCCCGGTACAGCGCGGTGGAGGTCCGCCCGATCATGGACCTGTCCGGCCTGGAGATGTGAGCGTGCCCGAGCAGGTCGAGGATCTGCTGCGCCGGCTGGCGCCGCGGGTCCTCGGCCTGCTCGTGCGCCGGCACGGGCAGTTCGACGCCTGCGAGGACGCGGTGCAGGAGGCGTTGCTGGCCGCCGCGCTGCAGTGGCCGGAGCAGGGGATCCCGGACAACCCCGCCAGCTGGCTGATCACCGTCGCGGGCCGCAGGCTCACCGACGCCTGGCGCGGGGAGTCGGCCCGGCAGCGCCGGGAGGTCACCGCCGCCGTCAGGGAAGCCGCCGACAGCCTCACCACACCGGGCCCGGGCGAGGACGACGGGACCGCGGACACCGACGACTCGCTGACCCTGCTGCTGCTCTGCTGCCATCCCGCGTTGTCGCCGTCGGCCCAGATGGCGCTGACCCTGCGTGCCGTCGGCGGGCTGACCACGGCTCAGATCGCCAACGCCTTCCTGGTACCCGAGCCGACCATGGGACAGCGCATCAGCAGGGCCAAGCAGAAGATCAAGGCCAGCGGGACCGGGTTCGCGCCACTGTCCGAAGAGGACCGTGCCGCCAGGCTTCCGGTGGTGCTGCAGGTGTTGTACCTGATCTTCAACGAGGGGTACACGGCGTCGTCGGGCCCCCGGCTGCACCGGGCCGATCTGACGGCGGAGGCCATCCGGCTGACCAGGGACCTGCGTGGCCGGCTGCCGGGCGACGGCGAGGTCGCGGGCCTGCTGGCGCTCATGCTGCTCACCGAGGCCCGCAGGACGGCTCGCACCGGCCCCGACGGCGCCCTCGTGCCCCTCGCCGAGCAGGACCGGTCCCGGTGGGATCGCGCGCTGCTGAGTGAGGGAACCGAGCTGATCAGCGACACGCTGACCTGGGCACCCATCGGCCCGTACCAGCTGCAGGCCGCGATCGCGGCGGTGCACAGCGAGTCCGGCAAGGCCGAGGACACCGACTGGCCGCAGATCCTCATGCTGTACCGGCTGCTGGAGCAGGTGTGGCCGAACAACCCGGTGGTGCGGCTCAACCACGCCATCGCGGTGGCGATGGTGCGGGGGCCTGCCGCCGGTCTGGAGATGCTGGCGGAGCTCGAGGACGACGCCCGGATGAGCGAGCATCACCGCCTGCCCGCCGTCCGTGCCCACCTGTGGGAGATGGCCGGGGAGTTCGCCCGGGCGCGGGAGGAGTACGAGCTGGCCGCCCGGCGTGCGACGAGCCTGCCCGAACGCCGCTACCTGGAGTCACGAGCCGCCCGGCTGGGCTGACCCGGCGACGTGGCGACCTCCGCACTATCGGAGATGAATCGCCGTGGTTACTCGATAACGTGGAAGTCGCGGAATGCGTCGGCGGTATGACTCGATGTGACCGCCGTTTCCGGACACGGGTCTGGGGGGAACGATTCGATGGTCGCCATTGTCAGCACTACACCCCGGGTCGCGACCGTGCTCGGCGCGTTCGCCATCTACGGGGCGCTGTGGGGTCCGTACATGGCGATGCTGCCGGAGGTACGCCGCGCGACCGGCGCCACCGAGGCCGAGCTGGGGGCGGCATTGCTCGTCGGCGCGCTGGCCGCGATGCCGGCCATGGTGGTCGTTGGCAGGCTGCTCGACCGGTTCGGCCGCCCGGTCGCGGTGGCCACGGTGAGCCTGTTCGCGCCGTTCGCCGCGCTTCCGTCGCTGGCGGTGTCGGTACCGCAGCTGGTGTTCGCGGTTGCCGCGTTCGGCTTCGGTTCCGGCGCCTGCAATGTCGTCGTGGTGGCTCTGGCGTCCACAGTGGAGGTCGAGACCGGCAAGCGGGTGATGAACCGGGCCCACGCGGTCTTCAGCGTCGCCGTGCTGGTCTGCAGTCTGGCCACCGGGGCGGCCCGGGGCTACGGCGTGCCGGGACAGCTGATCGCCGTGGTGCTGGCGGTCGTGCTGGGTACGGCGGCCTTCGCCGCGCGGCGGGGGATTCCGCGGACGCTCGTCCGGCAGCGGGCCCAGCGCGGCGGCCGGATCCGGCTCGCCCGCCGGGCGCTCATGCTCTGCCTGCTCGCCACGCTGGCGATGGTGCTGGCCAACGGCGTACAGCAGTGGAGCGCGATTCTGCTTTCCGACGTCGTCGGCGCGCCGATCGCCTGGGCGGCGATCGCCCCCGGGGTCTTCGCCGTCGGGATGATCCTCGGGCGCACCAGTGGTCACTGGCTTTCCCTGCACGCACCGGACCGGCTGGTACTGCTGGGATCCGGAGTGCTCTCGGGTACCGGCGTGCTGGTGCTGTCGGTCGCGGACTCGGCGCTGCAGGGCCTGATCGGGACGGCCATCGTGGGAGCGGCGATCTCGGTGGCCACCCCCACGGCGTACGGACTGATCGGCAGGGACGCGCCGGCGCGCGACCGCGGAGCCGTGATCGGTTCGGCGGCCTCCATGGCCAACGCGGGTGAACTGCTCGGCCCGGCCATGGTGGGTCAGCTGGCCGGCCTGCTCGATCTGCGGACCGCGATGACGAGCCTGATCGTGGTGTCGGTGGTGATCGCCCTGCTGGCGTTCGCCGTTCCGCGCGGCGGCCTGCCGGTCCGGCTTCGGCCGACGCTGTGAGACGGCCGCACTCCATTACCCGCCAACGCCCGATGACAACCGCCGGTGTCCGTGTTTACATCGGGAACGGCTACTCAGGAGGCGATATGGCAACCGATGCCGAGACAATTGCGGACTGGGCGGTGGACGCGGCTCACCGGGTCACCGAACTGGTCGAGGACCTGACCGACGACCAGCTGATGGGGCCGTTGCTGCCGACCGTGAACCCGCTGCTGTGGGAACTCGGGCACATCGCCTGGTTCCAGGAGATCTTCGTGCTGCGCCGGGCCTGCGGCCAGGAACCGATCCTGCCGTTCGCCGACTCGATCTACGACTCCGGGGCGATCCCGCACGACACCCGGTGGCGGTTGCGGCTGCCGTCGCGCCAGGAGACGCTGTCCTACCTGACCACCGTGGCCGAACGGGTCGCCCAGGCGGTCACCGCTCCCGGCGCGACGGCGGCCGCCCGGCACTTCGCCCGGTACACGGTGCACCACCACGACACGCACAGCGAGGCGCTGACCTACACCCGCCAGACCCTCGGTCTGCCGCTGCCGAAACTGGACGGGCTGTCCGATCAGGGAACGGCGTTCGACCCGGCCGGGGACTGGGAGGGCGACGTGCGGTTCGGCGGCGGCCGGTTCGTGCTGGGAGCGGACCTGACCGACCCGTTCGTCTACGACAACGAGAAGTGGGCACATCCGGTCGAGGTCGAGCCGTTCGCCATGGCCAGGGCGGCCGTCACCCAGGCGCAGTTCGCCGAGTTCGTCGACGACGGCGGCTACACCACGCCGGGCCTGTGGTCGGACGGGGGCGCGTGGCTGCGGGCCACCGGGGCCACGCACCCGGTCTACTGGCGGCGCGCCGGCGACGGCTGGCAGCGGCGGCATTTCGACACCTGGGCGGACCTGGAACCGCACCACCCGGTCATCAACGTCAGCTGGTGGGAGGCTGACGCCTTCGCCCGGTGGGCGGGCCGCAGGCTGCCCACCGAGGCCGAGTGGGAGTACGCGGCCACCGGGGGCCGGTGGCCCAAGCCGACCTATCCGTGGGGCGATGAGCCACCCACCGCGCAGCAGGCGGCCACCGACTGGCGTGCTGGCGGCACCGTGCACGTCGGCGCCTGTGCGGCCGGGGACACGGCCGACGGCTGCCGCCAGCTCATCGGCAACACCTGGGAGTGGACGGCCAGTGACTTCACCGGCTACCCCAACTTCGAACGTGATGCCTACTTCGAGAACTCGGAGCAGTTCTTCGGCAGCCGCAAGGTCCTGCGTGGCGGGGCCTGGGCGACCAGGGGCAGGTACGTGCGCTCGCAGATGCGCAACTACTTCACCCCCGATCGCAGGGATGTTCTCGCCGGCCTGCGCACGTGCGCGGTGACATGACGTGATCCTGCTGGTCAGCCCGGCTCCGCACACGGACTCCGTGCTCGGCAACGGGGTCACCGCACGCCGCTGGGCCGCGCTGCTCGGCTCGCTCGGCCACCGGGTGCGGATCGCACGGCAGTACGAGCCGGGCGACCACACGGCGCTGGTGGCACTGCACGCGGGCAAGAGTGCCGGCGCGGTGCGGGCGTTCGCGTCCGCTCATCCCGCGGCGCCGATCGTGCTGGCACTGACCGGGACCGACCTGTACCCGGACCTGGCGGCCACCGGTGTCGACCCGGCCGTGCTCCGGCTGGCCACCAGGCTGGTGGTGCTGCAGCGGCACGGAACGCGGCAGGTGGCCGCCGTCGACGGCGAGCTCGCGTCGCGGGTCCGGGTGATCGTGCAGTCGGTGGAGCCACCGGCGCCGGCACCGCGTCGCCAGGACGTCTTCGAGGTGGTCGTGCTGGCACACCTGCGTCCGGTCAAGGATCCGCTGCTGGCCGCGGCCGCGGCCGGGCTGCTGCCGGAGTCCTCCCGGCTGGTGGTCAGCCATGCCGGTGCCGGGCTCGACCCCGCGCTGGCGGCGCGGGCGCAGCGGGAGAGCGCGGTCAGTCCGCGCTACGACTGGCTCGGTGAGCTGGCGCGGCCGGACGCGCTGGCCTTGCTGGCCCGCTCCCGCGCGCTGGTGCTGACCTCCCGGCACGAGGGCGGCGCGAACGTCGTGTCCGAAGCGCTGGCGACCGGGGTTCCCGTGCTGGCCACCGCGATCCCGGGGTCCACCGGCCTGCTCGGTGACGGCTATCCGGGCTGCTTCCCGGTCGGCGATCCCGCCGCGCTGGCGAAGCTGCTGCTGGCTTTCGAACGCGACGAGAACGGGCTGCGCACCCGGCTGGGCGAGTGGTGCGCCGCGCTGCGGCCGATGGTGGACCCGCAAGCCGAGCGGCGGGCCTGGGCCGCGCTGCTGGCCGAGCTGGGGCTCAGCCAGCCAGGACGGTGAGCCTGCCCGGCGCTCCTTCGACGACGCGCCCGACCGCGGCGGCGGGCAGGTCCTGCGACCGCAGCTCACCCACGAGGGCCTCGGCGTCGCCGCCACCGGGGACCGCGAGCAGCAGCCCGCCGGAGGTCTGCGCGTCGTGCAGGAGCACGGCCAGCTCCGGCGCGACACCGTCGGCCACCGTCACGAACTCGCTCAGGTGGGCGGTGTTGGCCCGGGTCCCGCCGGGGACGAACCCCGCGCGCACGGCGTCGAGCGCGCCCGGCAGCGCCGGTACCGCCGCCGCGTCGATCTCGGCGGCCACCCCGCTCGCCCGCGCCATCCGGTGCAGGTGCCCCAGCAGGCCGAATCCGGTGACGTCGGTCGCGGCGACGACGCCGTGGGCACGAGCCACCCGGCAGGCGCCGGCGTTCAGGGTCGTCATCGAGGCGACCGCCGCGCCGGCCCAGCCTGCGCCCGCGCCGTCGTTCTTGATGGCCGTGGAGATCACCCCGGTCCCGATCGCCTTGGACAGCACCAGGGTGTCGCCTGCCGCGAGCCGGTCGATCCGGAACAGCTCGTCCGGCCGGGCGAGGCCCACGACGGCCATGCCGTACTTGGGAACCGGGTCGTCGATGGTGTGCCCGCCTGCCACCAGGCAGCCGGCTTCCCCGGCGATGTCGGCGCCACCTCGCAGAACGTCGGCGAGCAGATCCATCGGCAGGTCGCTGCCCGGCCATGCGGTCAGGTTGACGGCCAGGACCGGCCGGCCGCCCATCGCGTAGACGTCGGACAGGGCGTTGGTGGCGGCGATCCTGCCCCAGGTACGTGGGTCGTCCACGATCGGGGTGAAGAAGTCCGTGGTGAGGATCAGGGCCTGCTCGTCGCCGAGCCGGTACACCGCGGCGTCGTCGCCCTCCACCGCGCCGATCAGCAGATCACCGTCGGCGGGCTGGAGGTCGGCGCCCAGCGAGGCGAACATGGTCTCCAGCTTCGCGAGCGGAAGCTTGCAGGCGCAGCCGGCGCCGGGGGAGAGTGAGGTCAGCTTGACCGGAGTTCCGGTTGGTGCGTTCACGCGTCGACTCCGCGGGGTGAGTAGGGCTACATGAAGTTCTTCGTGTGCAGTGCCGAGAGGTCGGCTGCTTCGTCCGGCGGGAAGCCGAGGTGCACCAGCCTTCGTTGTCTTCCGTCGTCCATTTCGGACTGAAGTTTCATGACCGCGTCGTAGCCCCTGGCGATCGCCGAGGGCGACCATTCGCCCGCGGCGAGGATCACCAGCGAGTCGAAGACGTCCTGGTTCAGTCCCGCGGTGTCCACGAGGGACTCGTAACGACGCTCCACCGCGGCCCGCATCCGGTGGCGGACCTCGGGATCGAGCTGTGCCTGATGGTGAAGGTGCGCGACCCCGAACGCCACGTGCCTCGCCTCGTCCCTGCGGGCCAGCCGGGTCACCTGCCGGGTCACCGGATCCGGTGCGTTGCGGTCCAGGAACTCCAGCAGATTAAGGAAGCTGCCCTCACCGAGCACGGACAGCAGGAACGACGCCATCGAGAACTCCGCCTCGGTGAGCAGCGTCGCCAGCGACTCCCTGCCGCTCACCGACGAGGTTCCCATCTCGCCACCCCGCAGCAGTGCCCGCCGGGTGAACACCTCCATGTGCCGGGCCTCGTCGGCGGCCTGCACCGCCAGCAGCTGCAGGACCTCTCGGAAGTGGGGATGCACGCGGGCCAGCAGCTTGGCCGGGATCACCAGCGCCGCCTGTTCGTTCTCGATCAGGTAGGTCATCACCTGCACGACGGCCCGCTCGACTTCGGGAGCCAGCGTGAAGTCGGCCTTCCAGTCCACCATGGTGTCCGGATTCCATTGCGCCGAGGCGGCATTGGCGTAGAGGGCGGGTGCGATCTCGGCCCACACCAGGTCCCGGTGGGTGATGTCGAACGGCGTCTCGGGCCCGCCGGTCTCGATCAGCGCGCCCCTCGCCGCGAGGCCCCAGTCCGACGGTGGCGACGCGACGATGCCCTGCGGTGCCGGGCCTCCGGCGCGCTGCGCGCCCGCCCACCGGTCCAGGTCCGCGCTGCCGCGGACCACCCACGCCTTCACCCCGAAGTCGGTGTCCAGCGCCCGCCGTACCCGGTGCCCGTGGTGACGGCACCAGGCGTCCAGATGGACGGTCAGCGCGGGATCGGCGCCGGTGACGCCGAGTTCGTCACCGGGCCGCAGATCCCGCAGTGCCTGCTGGACCAGCAGATGGGCGCCCTGCTCGAACCCGAGGTTCTCCAGGTCGAGTACACCCGCCGCGGTCGTCATGGGACGTACTCCTTCGCGGTCACCCTGCCTTCGGCGTCGTAGAAGGACTCCTCGTCCACGGCGGCGTCGAGCAGGCGATAGCCGGTGTCGCGGCCGTCCTGCCACCGGGTCAGGCCCTCCAGGTCCAGCAGTGGCCGGACCTCGGGATCGGCGTAGGACATCGACAGCAGCAGCCTGCCGAACCGGTCCACGAGTTCCCGCGGCGCACCGTCCACCACGGTCATGTTGCAGTGGTCGTAGGCCGGGGTCTGCGCCAGCACCCTGGTGCTGCCCGGTGGCAGGGTGCCCTCCCTGCTGAACTGCAGGTGGTTGCCGTCGATCACGACGGCGGCGTCGACGTCGCCCGCGAGCAGCGCCCGCGCCGCGTCACGCTCGCCGCCGATGTGGTCGCCGTGCAGGCCGACGCCGACGTCATAGCGCCGGACGGTGACGTCGGAGCCGGGGGTGATCCCGGCCGAACGCAGGAAGGACAACGGGATCAGGGTGGCCTGTGGCGAGTCGACCGCACCGACGCCGATCGTCAGCCCGGCCAGGTCGCTGACCTTCTCGTACGGCGCGTCGGAGCGCACCAGGACCACGGAGGTGAGGTCACGGTCGGTGTCCCGCATGACCAGCGGCGACACCGAGCGGCCCGCGGCCCTGGCGAGCCGTACCGTGCGGATCCAGGCAAGCGGGGAGTTCCACGCGGTGTGGATCCGTCCCTCGACCAGATCCTCGACCTGCCGTTCGTAGTGGGAGTAGAGCACGAAGTCGAACGGCAGGTCGTTGCGCTGTAACCAGGAGCGGAACCCGCCCCAGATGGTGACGACCTTAGGGTCGTAGGCGACGGCGCCCATCAGCAGTGTCATCGGCGATCCTCGCGAATGTCGGTGCGGCCGGTTTCGGGTCAGAACAGGGGCAGGCCGAGCGCGGCCTTGCCGACGAAGTCACGCAGCGCCTCGGTGGTGGGAGCCATCACCCGTGCGGCGAGCGAGTCCCGGAACCGGCGTTCCACGCCGAGTTCCTTGCGGAAGGCCGATCCGCCGCACAGGCGCATGACGCCGTCGGCGACCTCGCTCGCCGCCTCGGCGGCGACCGCCTTGACCTGCAGCACACGCAGTGTCGCGTCGGCACGCCCGGTCCCGAGCGCCTGCAGGGTGTCCCGCAGGAAGGCCCGTACCTCGTCCGTGCGGGTCAGCAGCCGGGCGTAGGTGGTGCGATGGTGTTCCTGCTCGGCCAGTGACTGGTCGAGGTGGGCCAGCCTGGTCCGGGTGAGGTGCTCGCCCGCCTCGCCGACCAGTGCCTGCATCAGGCCGAGGGAGAACGCGGCGTTGAGGACCAGGAAGCAGGGCAGGGCGGTCTGCAGCGCGATGTCCAGGCCGGCGCCGTCGTCTCCGAGCCTGCTGTCCGCTGGGACCTCGACCGACCGGCCGGTGACGGGGTTCGAGGCGTTACCGCGCAGCCCGAGCCCGTCGAACGGCCCGTGCACGGTCAGGCCGGCGGTGTCGCCGGGTACCAGCCACAGGGTCATCGGGCCGTCGGCGTCCAGCGGCCTGCTGGACCACACGTAGCTGTCGGCGTACCCCGCGGAGGTGATCCAGCTCTTGTCGGCGTCGAGTACCACCCGCCCGTCACCGTTGCCGGCGGCGGACGACGTCGGTGCCCAGAAGTGGCTGCGGGAACCGGATTCGGAGAAGGCCAGCGTGGTCAGGTGCCGTCCCGACGCGATCGACTCGCGCACGTCGTCGGGGCCGTGTGCCTCGATGATCGCCGTCGCGGCGTAGTGCATGAGGACCACCATCGCGGTCGAGCCGCAGTGCGACGCGAGCGTCTCGATCACGGTGGCACCCTCGGCGAGTGACTGCCCGCCTCCTCCGTGATCGCTCGAACTCAGCAGGCCGAGGAGCCCGGCACGACGGACGGCATCCACCGAGGCCTCGGGGAACTTTCCGGAGGAATCGACCTCGGCCGCTCGGGGAGCGATCACCTCGTCGACGGCTTCCCGCAACGCGGCCTCGAATTCTGCGGACATCCGTGGACCACCCCATCCTCGCCTTCCGGCGGTTTCGCGGGGCCCGAAAAGTCACCCAGGCAGGACACCGCACCCGCTCGGGGCCCCTCGGCGGTTGTTTCCTTCTGTCCCTTGGACGATCAAAGGGTATTGAACACACCGGACGGTGTCCAGGACGGCGTGCTCCATTCGGGGCATCGCGTGGGTGTTGGTGATCAAATTTCTGATCAAAGTCGCCGGAGGGTCGTTCACCCGTTGGCAGGAAGATCATTCTCGTTGTGAGATAAGGAAATCTGTGGTTGCGCACGGTATTGAAAATTGCGTTTTCCCGCTACTTCAAAGGTGCTCTGTTCAATCGTTGCGTGCGCTTTTAAGGTTCCGTAACATCGTTTCTGTGAGCGGTTGGATACATTCGAACCGCCGCGGTGGATCGTAGAATTCCCTTCCATTTGACTTGGAGTACAAAAATGTCGACGAAGCTTGTCGCGAAGTTTGCCGGGGGCGTCGCCGTGGCCGCCGGCCTGACTCTGGCGTTCCAGCCCGCCGCGATGGCGGCGCCGTCGTCGTCGGTGACGCCGTCGTCCGGGCTCGGTGCCAGTGCGGTGGTGCAGGTTTCCAGCAGCGGGCTGAAGGCCTCCGCGAACTACCACGTCGGTCAGTGCACCGAGTTGCCGTCCGGTCAGTTCGCCTGCAACAAGCCGGCAATCGTGCACCTGTCGTCGAGCGCGAGCGGAACTCTGAGCACGCCGCTCACGGTGCAGCGCACCTACGAGGGAATTCTGCTCGACGGGACCTCGGTCGGCACGATCGACTGCGCGGCCGTCCAGTGCAACGTCACCATCGGCGACGACACCGGCGAGGGCGACGGGGTCAACATCTCGTTCGCCTGAGACCGGGGCTGGGCCGGCACGACCGTGCCGGCCCAGCCGCTACTCCGGGACCACCCCGCGCTTGCGCAGCAGGGGAAGCACGCCCTCGCCGAAGGTGTAGGCCTCCTCCAGGTGCGGCTGTGCCGACAGGATCAGATGGTCCAGGCCGAGCGAGTGGTACTCCTCGATGCGCTCGGCGACCTCGGCGTGGCTGCCCACGAGCGCCGTGCCCACCCCCGGCCGGACCAGGCCGTAGCCCGCCCACACGTTGGGGTAGACCTCGAGCGTGCCGGTCCGGCCGCCGTGCAGTGCCGCCATCCGCCGCTGGCCTTCCGACTCGGAGGCGGCGAACCGCTGCTGGGCCTGCCGGATCCGGGCCGGGTCCATGCCGTCGAGCAGTTGCCGCGCGACCTGCCACGCCTCGGCGGCGGTGTCCCGGCTGATGACGTGGAAGCGGGTGCCGAACCGCAGCGTGCGGCCGTGCCCGGCGGCGGCCTGCCGTGCCCGGTCCAGCGCGGTGGCCATCGCCGCCGGCGGTTCGCCCCACATCAGCAGCACGTCGGCGTGTTCGGCGGCGGTCTGCCGTGCCGCGTCGGAGGAACCGCCGAGGAACACCGTGGGACGCACCGGGTGCGGCCGGGTCAGCAGCCCGCCGGTGAGCTGGTAGTGCCGCCCGGTGAAGTCGAACCGCTCGCCCGCCCAGGCGTCGTGGAAGACCCGCAGGAACTCGCCGGTGCGTTCGTAGCGCTGGTCGTGGTCCAGCCAGTCGCCGTAACGCCGCTGCTCGTCCGGGTCGCCGCCGGTGACGATGTTGAGCAGCAGCCGCGACGAGGAGATCCGCTGGAAGGTCGCGGCGGTCTGCGCCGCCAGCAGCGGCGAGACCAGGCCCGGCCGCAGCGCGATCATGAACTTGATCCGGCGGGTCACCGAGGTCAGCGCGGCGGCCACCACCCACGGGTCCTCGCAGAACAGCCCGAACGGGGTGAGCATGCCGGTGAAGCCGAAGCGGTCGGCCGCGGCCGCGACCTGTGCCAGGTAGTCGAGGTCGGGTTCCCGGCGTGCTCCGGGAACGCTCGTGCCGTCACTGGACTTGGCGATCTCCCTGCCGTCGCCGTGCGCGGGCAGGAACCAGTGCAGCCTCATCGCAGCAGCCCCGCCGCGTCGAGCACGCCGGCGGCCTCGCCGGCCAGCGTGGCTTCGGTCCACAGTGCCCTGCGCAGCCGGCGGTGCAGCGGGAACTCCCAGGTGACGCCCATGCCTCCGCACACCTGGACGGCGGTCTCGGCGACCGACACGGCGGCCCGCGGGCAGGCGTGTGCCGCGCAGGCGAGGGCGTCGGCGAGGTCGGCCGACGAGGCGGCCAGCGCGCAGGCGGCCCGGTAGGCCAGCGAGCGGGCCAGTTCCACGTCGGCGTAGGCCTCGGCCAGCTGGTGCGCGACGGCCTGGAAGGACCCGATGGGCCGGTCGAACTGGACCCGGTCGCCGGCGTGCTCCACGGCCAGCCGCAGCGCGGCGTCGGCGACCCCGACGGCCTCGCAGCAGAGCAGGACGGCCGCGTGCCGCCGGGCCGCGGTCAGCGCCGCGGCCGCGTCCGGCGGGGTCACCAGCGGGCGGGCGGCGGCGCCGGCGAAGGCGACGTCGCAGGGCGGGCGCAGCGGGTCGATGCCGGTCCCGGTGACCACGGCGACCCCGTCGGCGGGTACCGGCACCGCGAACACGGCGGGACCGGCCGGGGTCCTGGCCGCCACCACCAGCTCGGCGGCGGTGTCGGCGCCGGTGACGCCTGCCGCGGCCCCGTACAGCGACCAGCGCCCGTCCGTCACGACGGCGCGGCAGGCAGGCACGGCGTCCACCAGGGCCACCGGCCCGTCCGCCGCGTGGAGCGGCAGCGCCGCCGCGGCCGGCCACCACGGCGCCGGATGCAGCGCGCGGCCGCCTTCCTCGGCGAGCAGCGCCCGCTCGACGACACCGAGGCCGGGGTCGAGCCAGCCCTGCCGGAGCAGCTCCGGCCAGGACTGTGTGTCCACAGTGGACCGGTCGGCGGTGGCCGGGTGAGCCCGCGTCAGGTAGTCGCGGGCCGCCGTCACCAGCGACACCTGGTCGTCGGTGAGCGTGAAGTCCATCTGCCGTCCTTTCCGGTGCGGGACACTAGCGAGCACGCGGCAGGCCGAGGACTCGCTCGGCGACGATGCCGCGCAGGATCTCCGAGGTGCCGCCTTCGATGCTGTTGGCCCGGCTGCGCAGGCGCTGGTGCTGCCAGTAGCCACCCCAGAACGCGTCCGGGCCGTCGGCGGTGGCGCGGTCACCGAGCAGGCGCAGTGCCAGCGTGGCGACCCGCTGGTTGGCGGCCGACCAGCGCAGTTTCAGGATCGAGCTCTCCGGTCCGGGCTCCCCGGTGCGGGCGGCCGCGGCCAGGGCGCGGTAGCCGGTGTACCGCAGGCCCTGCAGGGTGACGTGCAGCTCGGCGATCGCCGCCCGGACGACCGGGTCGGTGTCCGCGCCGGTGGCGCGGGCGGTGGCCACCAGCCGGTCCAGCTGGACGGCCAGCCGCGCGGTCAGCGTGATCCCGAAGGTGCCGCGCTCGTGGGCCAGCGTGGTCAGCGCCACCCGCCAGCCCTGGCCCGGTTCACCGAGCACGGCGGTGCCGGGCACCCGGGCGCCGGTGAGCACGATCTGGTTGAAGTCGGTGTCGCCGGACAGCTGGCGCAGCGGGCGTACCTCGACGCCGGCCTGGCGCAGGTCGAGCAGGAAACAGGTCAGCCCGCGGTGCTTGGCCGCGGCGGGGTCGGTCCTGGCCAGCAGCAGGCAGTGGTCGGCCAGGTGGGCGTAGGAGGACCAGACCTTCTCGCCGTCGAGCACCCAGTCCTCGCCGTCCCGGCGTGCCCTGGTGCGCACCGAGGCCAGGTCGGACCCGGCGCCGGGTTCGGAGAAACCCTGGCAGAACACCGAATCCCCGGACAGGATCCGCGGCAGGTGGGCGGCCTTCTGCCCGGTGGTGCCGTAGGCGACGATCGCCGGGCCGACCATGTTCAGGCCGATCACCCCGGCGTGATCGGGTGCCTCGGCCAGCGCCGACTCCTCGGCGTAGATCGCCTGGTACGCGGGGGAAAGCCCCTGCCCGCCGTGCTCGGCCGGCCAGGTCAGTCCCGCGTAGCCGGCGTCGTAGAGGGTTTTCGTCCACGAGCGCAGCTCGCCGGCGGTCCAGGTCCGGGGCGCGCCCTCGCCCGGCGCCGGTACCCGCTCGGCCAGCCAGCGCCGCAGCCCCGCCCGGAACCGGGCCTGATCCTCGTTGTCGCCCAACCGCATGCCAGCACGGTAACCGCGGCGGGCACCGGAATCCGATGCCCGCGGCCCCATCGCGCACGAGCGAAGAACCGGCACCGGGCACAGCAGCGCAGGAGACGAGGACCGGGCCGGGGCGCGCCGAGCATGGGGCCATGTCCTCCACACCGCTGACCGACCAGACGCCGGTGATCATCTCCGCCGCGCGCACCCCGATCGGCAGGCGGGGCGGCGTGCTGTCCGGGCTGAAAGCCGTGGAACTGCTGCGGCACGTACAGCTCGAGGTGATCGCCAGGGCCGGGATCGAACCCGGCGACGTCGAGCAGATCATCGGCGGCTGTGTGACGCAGTCCGGCGAGCAGAGCCTCAACGTCACCCGCAACGCGTGGCTGAACTCCGGGCACGACCCGGCCGTCGGCTGCACCACCGTGGACACTTCCTGCGGCTCGGCCCAGCAGGCCAACCACCTGGTCGCCGCCCTGATCGCCGCCGGCGCGCTCGACGTCGGCATCGCCTGCGGGGTCGAGTCGATGAGCCGGGTGCCCATCGGCACCAACCTCTACAGCGGTCCCGGTCACTACAAGGCGGCCGACTACCCGTGGGACGACCCGCCCCGCTCGCAGTTCGGCGGCGCCGAGCGCATCGCGGCGCGGGAGGGCATCGGCCGCGCCGACGCCGACGACTACGGCCTGCTGTCCCAGCAGCGGGCGGCGCACGCCACCGCGCTGGGCCGGTTCGACCGGGAGACCACCCCGGTCGCCGGAGTGTCGGTGGACGAAGGAATCCGGGAGACCACCGCGGCGGCGCTGGCGGCACTGCGACCCAACGTCGAGGCCGGGGTGCACACCGCCGGTACCACGTCGCAGGTGTCCGACGGCGCCGCCGCGATCCTGTGGATGTCGCTGGGCCGGGCACGGGCACTCGGCCTGACACCGCGGGCGCGGCTGACCCACCAGGTCGTCACCGGCGCCGACCCGTACTACCTGCTCGACGGGCCGGTCGCGGCGACCGAGCGCATCCTGGGCAGATCCGGGATGCTGCTGTCCGACATCGACCTCTGCGAGGTCAACGAGGCGTTCGCGGCCGTCGTGCTCAACTGGGTCAAGGCGCAGGGCGCGGACCTGGAGCGGGTCAACGTCAACGGCGGCGCGATCTCGTTGGGCCATCCGCTCGGCGCCAGCGGCACCCGGCTGCTGATCACCGCACTGCACGAACTGGAACGCACCGGCGGGGCCACGGCGCTGGTCACCATGTGCTGTGGCGGCTCGCTGGGCACGGCGTCGATCCTGGAGCGGCTGTGATGCGGCGCGAGGAGTTCTACCGCGACGCCGACCCCGGCTCGGCCGGCCCGCTGGAGGGGGTGCGGGTCCTCGACGTCACCCGGGTCTGGTCCGGGCCGCTGGCCTCCTGCGTGCTCGCCGACCTCGGGGCCGACGTCGTCCGCGTCGAACTGCCCGGCGGCGCCGAGGGCGAGGTGCCGCCGGACATCCCCGGCACCGGGCTGTCCTGGTTCCGCCAGACGGTGCACCGCAACAAGCGCAGCGTCGGGCTGGACCTGCGGGTGGAGACGGATGTGGCGCGGTTTCTGCGCCTGGTGGCCAGCGCCGACATCGTGGTGGAGAACTACAAGCCGGGCACGCTGGACCGCTGGGGCGCCGGCTACCGGCAGTGCCGGGCCGTGCGGCCGGACCTGGTGTACGTCTCGGTGTCGGGCTGGGGCCAGTACGGGCCGGACGCGCACCTGCCCGCCTACGACCCGGCCGTCCAGGCGGCCGCGGGCTGGATGTCGCTCAACGGCATGCCGGACGGGCCGCCGGTGCGGGCCCCGACGTTCCTCGCCGACGAGTTCGCCGGCCTGCACGCGGCGATCGGGGCGCTGGCCGCGCTGACCCACCGGCGGCGCACCGGCGAGGGACAGCACGTCGACGTGTCCATGATGGACTGCCTGCTCGCCGCCAGCAGCGGCCTGCCCACGCTCGCCGCCACCGGCGCGCCACCGCGGCGGCACGGCAACGACACCGACTTCGTCGTTCCGTCCACCGTGTACACCTGCTCCGACGGCCACCTCTACCTGACCGTCGCGCTCAACCGTCACTGGCGGGTGCTCGCCGGACTCGTCGGCAGGCCCGAGCTGGCCCGCGCGGACGGGTTCGCCACCGGCGCCCAGCGACTGGCCAACCGCGCGGCGGTCGACGAGATCGTCGGCCGGTGGTGTGCCGGGCGCACGGTGGCCGCCGCCGTGGCGGACCTGACCGCGGCCGGGCTGGTCGCCGCGCCGGTGCGGTCACTGGCCGCCGCCGTGGCCGAACCGCACGTCGCCGAGCGCGCCATGCTGCAGGACACGGTGCTGGCCAACGGCACCAGCGCGCCGCTGGTCGGCCCGCCGGTCAAGTTCTCCCGTACCCCGACCCGGATCCGGCACGGGGCCCCCGTCGCCGGAGCGGACACCGGCGCGGTGTTCGCCGAGCTGGACGAACAGGCGGCAAAGCACGAGAAGAGCGGGCGGCGCCGCGCTTCCTAGACTGAGCCGAGCGGTATTTCGTTGTGTACCAACAAATGGAGGCATCGTGGCGGACAGCGGACGGGTACTGGTCACCGGTGCCTCGCGGGGAATCGGCCGCGCGGTCGCGTTGCGGCTGGCCGCCGACGGCCACGCGGTGGCCGGCTGCTTCTCCCGGGCCAGTGAGGACGCGCGGCTGACCGAGAAGGAGGTCCTCGCGCTCGGGGTGCCCGCCTACTTCGCCGAGTGCGACGTGGCCGACCCCGGCGCCGTCGACGCCTTCGTCGCCGCGGCGCAGGACCGCCTCGGGCCGATCGACATGCTGGTCAACAACGCGGGGATCACCCGGGACAGCCCGCTGGTGCTGTCCTCGGACGCCGACTGGGACGCGGTGCTGGCGACCAACCTCACCGGAACCCGCAACCTGTGCCGCAACCTGGTGTTCCGGTTCCTGAAGAACCGCCGCGGCGCGGTGGTGAACCTGTCCTCGGTGGCGGGGGTGTACGGCAACGTCGGGCAGACCGCCTACTCGGCCAGCAAGGCCGGGATCATCGGGTTCAGCAAGTCGCTGGCCAAGGAGGTCGCGCGGCACGGCGTGCGGGTCAACGTGGTCGCGCCGGGGTTCATCGAGACCGACATGACCGGGGCACTGGACGGCAAGCTGCGCGAGCAGGCGCTGGGACAGATCCCGGCCGGCCGGTTCGGCACCCCCGGCGACGTCGCCGAGCTGGTCGCGTTCCTGCTGTCGGAGCGGGCCTCCTACATCACCGGGCAGGTCTTCCAGATCGACGGGGGGATCACGCTGTGAGCCCCGCACCGGCCACCGCGGCGCCACTGTCCGCTGTGGACACCGCGAACGCGTCGCTGGACGGCGGGGTGCTGACGGTGACCGCGTCGGTCGGCATCCGGGGCGAGGACCTGCGCGGGCACTTTCCCGGCCTGCCGGTGTACCCGGGCGTGTTCGTCGTGGAGACCCTCTGCCAGGCGCTGGCCGCCGCGGCCGCGGAACACGGCAGGCCCCGGCCGGAACTGGCCGAGCTGCGCTCGGTGCGCTTCCTGGCCCCGCTGCTCGACGGCGACGAGCTGACCCTCACCGCGACCGCGCACCCCCGGCCGGACGGTGGCTGGGCGGTCAAGGCGAACGGCACCCGCGCCGACGGCACCGTGTCCGCGCGGATCACCGCGGACTTCCGCCCCGCCGCCGACGGAGCCGCCGATGCCTGACCACGCCACGATCAGGACGATCCTGCCGCAGCGTTACCCGCTGCTGCTCGTGGACAGGGTGCTCGGGCTGGAGCCGGGCCGGTCGATCACCACGATCAAGGCCGTCACCGGAACCGAGCCGTGTTACGCCGCCCTGCCCGAGGGTGCCGAGGCACACCAGTACGACTACCCGGCCTCACTGCTGGTCGAGTCGATGGGCCAGAGCGCGGCCCTGTTGTGGTTCGGCGGCAACGCACCCGCCGCGGACGACGGCGCGACGCTGATGTTCGTCGGAGCCCGCGGGTTCCGATTCGACGGCGTGGCCCGGCCGGGCGACGTGCTGCGGCACGAGGTCGTGCTCGAGTCGGTGATCGCCGACACGGCGATCGCCTCCGGGCAGACCTGGGTCGGCGACCGGCGGATCGCCAGCGTCGACACCCTGATCGCCACCCGGCGCCCAGTCAGACCGATGGACGGCAACACCCAGGGAGGATGATGATGACCAACACCGCAAGCCGGCAGCTGGAGGAGCTTCGCGAACTCGTCGCGGAGGTACTCGAGGTCGAGCCGGAGGAGCTGACCGACACCGGCGACTTCATCGACGACTACGAGGCCGACTCGCTGCGTGCCATCGAGATCCTCGCCCGCATCGACAAGCGGTACAAGGTGGAGATCCCGCAGGCGGAGCTTCCCGAGCTGCGCAACCTGCGGGCGGTCAACGACGCCCTGATCCGGCACGCGCCGCGGAACGGCTGAGCCGTGGTCCGCGTCGTCGTGACCGGGCTGGGCCCGGTGTCCAGCGTCGGAACCGGTGTCGAGGAGTTCGCCACCGCCCTGCGCACGGGGCGTTCCGGCATCTCCGCGATCAGCGGGTTCGACGCCTCCGGGTTCCCCCACCGCAACGGGGGCGAGGTCGTCGGGTTCGACCCCGCCGGCCACCTGCGCACGGTGGATCCCGCGCGGTGGGGCCGGTCCAGCCTGTTCGCGGCGAGCGCGGCCCGGCTGGCCGCCGCCGACGCCCGGCTCGACCCCGGCAGCGTGGCCGCGGGCCGGGCGCACGCCATCATGGGAACCACCAGCGGGGAGTCCCAGGTCGCCGAGGCGCTGACCGCGCAGATCGTCGAGGACGGCTTCGCCGCACAGGATCCCGGGCTGCTCGGCCAGCTGCCCGCGGGCAGGCTGGCCCACGCGGTGAGCACCGAGCTGGGCCTGTATGGGGAGTCGCTCACCATCGCGACGGCCTGCTCGGCGAGCAACTACGCCATCGGCTACGCCTACGACCTGCTGCTGTCCGGCGAGGCCGACGTGGTGTTCGCCGGCGGTGCCGACTCGGTCTGCCGCTGGGCACACGCCGGGTTCTACCGGCTCGGGGCGCTGGCCAAGGAGGCCTGCACCCCGTTCGACCGGGACCGCGCGGGCATCCTCACCGGTGAGGGCGGCGCCGTGCTGGCGCTGGAGACACTGGATCACGCGCGTAGGCGCGGCGCCCACGTCTACGCCGAGCTGCTGGGCTACGGGCTCAACTGCGACGCCAGCCACCCGGTGACGCCCGACGCGGCCAGCGTCGCCGAATGCATGCGGCTGGCACACCGCAACGCCGGCGTCACCCCCGCCGACGTGGACTACATCTGCGCCCACGGCACCGGAACCCGGCTCAACGACCTGGTGGAAAGCCGTGCCGTCCTGGAGGTGTTCGGCAGCGCGCCACCGCCGATCAGCTCCATCAAGTCGATGCTCGGCCACACGATGGGAGCCGCCTGCGGGTTCGGCGCGATCGCGTCCGTGCTGGCCATCGACCGCGGGTTCCTGCCGCCGACCGTCACCTGGTCGACCCCGGACCCGGAGCTGCCCGGCATCGACCCGGTACCGGGCAGGGCGCGCCCCGCGCGGGTGCGCGTGGCGCAGAACGACGGGTTCGCCTTCGGCGGCAACAACGCCATCGTCATGTTGGGAGCACCCCGATGAGCCCTCTGCTGGTCACCGGCTGGAGCGCGGTGACGTCGGCGGGAGTCGGCGTCGACGCGGTGGGCAAGCACCTGGCCCTGGCCGGAACCGGCGCCGCAGGGCCCGCCGACGTCACCGACCTCGGTCCCGGCCCGCTGCCCGTGCCCGCCGCACACGCGCTGGTCGACTTCAGTGCCCGCGAACACCTGGGGCGCAAGGGAACCAGCACGTACGACCGGGTCACCGGACTGGCCGTGGTGTGCTGTCAAGAGGCGTTGCGCGAGGCGGGCACCACCGTCGACGACGGCACCCGGCGCCGGATCGGCGTGGTGCTCGGCACCACGCTCGGCAGCTTCCGCTCCACCAGCGACTACAGCGCGGAGACCCTGACCCAGGACAAGCCGTACCTGGTCAACCCCATGCTGTTTCCCAACACCGTGATGAACTGCGCCGCCGGCCAGATGGCGATCCGGTTCGGGCTGCGCGGGGTCAACGCGACGATCGCGGGCGGGCCGCTGGCGATGCTCAACGTCCTGCGCTACGCCGGCAACGTGCTGGACCGGGGCTACGCCGACGCCGTCGTGGCCGGTGCCGCGGAGGAGTTCACCGCGCACCGGGCGTGGGCGGCCCACCTCGGCGGCGGCACCGTCGCCGGGGAGGCCGCCGGGATGTTCGTGCTGACCAGGCCCGGCACCGGCGGCTGGGCGGGCCGGCGGGCGCGGGCCGAGGTGGCGGCCGTCGCCACCGGATACAGCCCCGGCGCCGCCGGGATGGACCGGGCACTGGCCGCCTGCGCCGAGCGGGCGCTGCGGCGCGCGGCCGTCGACCCGGCGACGGTGACCACGGTGGTCACCGGCGAGCGCGACAGCGCGGACCGGACCGAGTACGGCGCCGTGCTGCGGGCGCTGGGCACGGGCGGGCGCGCGCCGCGGCGGCTGCTGGCGACCGAGTTGTTCGGTGACTGCGGTGCCGCGTCGGGTGCCGTCGCACTGGCCGCGCTGCTGACCGGCGACGAGCCGGGCGTGGGGCTGGTGACCGCGCGTGGCGCCGACGGCGCCGTGGGCGCCGCCGTGGTGAGGAGGTACGCCGATGGCGGCACTGATCGCGGCTAGTGCCGTCCGCACCTGCTTCGGCGACGGGGACAGGACGTTCGCCGGGCTGCTGCGCGGCCGGTGCGGCGCGGGCCCGCTGCGGCACGGCGACCCGGACCGGCTCGGCGTCACCACCGGCTATCACGCCGAGGGCGGCGGCGACCGTGCCTATCTGGCAGGCCGGCTGCTCGAGGCCTGCCTGAGCGAGGTGATCCGGGAGTCCGGAGTGGACACCGCGCGGCAGCGGGTGACCGTGCTGGTCGCCACCGGGCTGCGCGAGCTGGCCGCCGTCGAGTCCTGGGCCGTCGTGCACAGCCCGCCCCCGGTGGGCAGGCTCGACTTCACCGGCGTCGTGGCCGGGGTCCTGCCCGGTGCGGCCGAGGTGATCACGTTCGCCGGTGCCTGCAGCGCGGGCGGGTACGCGCTGGGGCTCGCCCAGGACATGGTGGAACACGGCGAGGCCGACGTCGTGGTGGTCGCCGCGGCCGACGGCATGACCGAGTCGATGCTGGCGATGATCGGCCAGGTCGGCGGCGAGCGGGCCGACCGGGTCCGCCCGTTCGACCGCGACCGCGCCGGCGTGCTGCTCGGCGACGGCGCCGCCGCGGTGGTCGTCACCGACGAGTCCTGGACCGGCCCCGCGCTGGGCAGGCTGGTGGCCAGCGGGCTGTCCTGCGACGCCTTCCACGTCACCGCACCGGACCTCGAGGGCATCTGCCGGGCGACGGCCGAGGCCTACCACCGTGCCGGGCGCGATCCGTCCCAGGTGGACCTGGTGGTGGCACACGGAACGGGCACCGCGCTCAACGACCCGGTCGAGTGCGAGGCACTGCGCAAGGTGGTGCTGGGCGCGGGCGGCGACCCCCTGGTCACCGGTGTCAAGGGCGCGCTGGGCCACACGTCGGGCGCGGCGGCGCTGGTCAACCTCGACGTCGCGCTGCAGTGCCTGGCCACCGCGGCGGTCCCGCCCGTGGTGGGGCTGCGCGAGCCGCTGGCCGAGGGCACCGGCCTGCGCTTCGTCCGTGGCGCGCCCGCCCGGCTGCCGCTGGGGCTGGTTCAGCTCAACGCGTTCGGCTTCGGCGGCGTCAACGCGGTGACCCTGGTGGAGGCGCTGTGAACCGGCTGGTGCTGACGGGATGGGCGGTGCACCTGCCCGGGATCGACCTGGGCGAGGCCGTCGCTGGCGGGCCACGCGGCCGGTGGGCAGCGGCCGAGGCGGCGCCGCCCGAGCGCGCGGCGTCGGTGCTGGGCCGCAAGGGGCTGCTGGCGACCGAGCCGGCGACCCGGCTCGCGCTGTGTGCCGTGCACTCCGCGCTGGGCCTGGAGCCGGGACGGCGGCGCGAGCCGGTGCCGGATCCGGCGACCGCCGTGCTGGCGTGCAGCACGCTGGGCGCCCTGGACACGGTCGCGTCGGTGGCCCGCACCCTCGCGCGGGAGGGCGGCAAGGCGGTCAGCGTGCTCGACGCCCCCAACGTCTCACCCAACGTCGTGGCCAGCAGGGTCGCCCTGTGGTTCGGCTTCGGCGGGCCCAACCTGCTGGTGACCGCGGGCGGCAGCGCCCGCTCGATGCTGCGCCTGGCCGCGTTGCTGCTGCGCTCCGGGCGGGCGGGCCGGGTGGTTCTGGTGGGCGCCGAACCCGGCGACGCCACCGCGGTCGCAGTCCACGGCGGCCCGGTCCGCGCGGGTGCGGCGTGCGCCGTGCTCACCGACTGGCGGGCGGGGGTGCCGGTGACCGACGGCCAGGCGGTGGCCGAGCTCGACCCGCGGCCGCTGTGCACGGCGCCACTGGCCGGGTTCGACCCGGCCGCCGCCTGGGGCGACTTCGGCGGGGCGGCCGACGTGATCGCGCTGGCACTGGCGGCGCACCTGGCCGTGGACGAGCGGCACGGCGTCGTCGGCGTCGGTAGGTCCACTGTGGATGGGGTGCCCGCCGTGTCGGTGCACTCCGCGCCCGTGGAGGTGACCCGGTGACCGGTGAGGTGCGGCTACGGACCCTGGCGCGGGGCAGGCCGGGCGCCCCGCTGGTGGTGTTCGCGCACGGCGTCGAGGGGCACTGGGCCAGCTGGGAGTCGGTCGCGGCCCGCCTCGACCCGGGCTGGCGCCTGCTGGCGCTGCAGCTGCCGTGGCAGGCAGGCAACGACTACCGCTGGCGGGAACGCCGTCCCTGGCAGTGGCTCGCCGACGGGCTCGACCTCGTCGGCGAGCTGCCCGACCAGCTGGTGGCGCACTCCTTCGGTGCCAACGCGGCACTGGAGCTGCTGTGCACCGGCGACCCCCGGCCCGGCCGCGCGGTGATGCTGGTGTGCCCGTTCTACCGGCTGCCGCGGCACCAGGTGAGCTGGCGGATGTTCGAACGGTCCAGGGAGACCTTCGTCCGGCACCTGGCCGACGGCGTCCGCGCACGCCTGGGCCGCAGGCTGGAGCGGCTCGAACCGGACGTGGTGGACGCCATGGTCCGGCTGGTGCTGGACCGGGCCGGGCCGCTGGGGTTCTCCGCGGTGTTCGACACCTACGTGGCCAGCGCCGAGCTGGAGCTGGACCGGGTGGGCGTGCCGACCAGCGTCCAGGTCGGCGGCGCCGACCCCACCCTGCCGCTGGCCTCGGCGCAGGCCCTGGCCGGCGCCATTCCCGGTGCCCGGCTGCGGGTGCACGCCGAGCGTGACCACTTCTTCCATGTCCGCCACGCCCACGACATCGCGGCCGAGGTCACCGGCCTGCACGCCGCGACCCGGGTGACGACGAAGGTAGGTGAACCCCGGTGACCGCGACAGTCAGTCCCGCACCGACGGTGGTGCACGGCAGCCCCGCGTTCGAGGGCGCCAACATCCGCACCTGGATCGGTTTCAAGCACTTCATGTACCTCGCCGAGCAGGCGGTGCTGAGGTGGCTGGCCGACCAGGGCACACCCGCCCGCGAGCTGTACCTGCACCACGGGCTCGGCCTGGAGATCACCGACTTCGCGGTGCAGCTGCCCGCCGTGCTCGAACTCGGCGACGAGGTCCGCGCCGAGGTCGCGCGGGTGCGCGGCGACCGGTTGTCGGTGCGGCTGTCGGTGACCCGCGACGGCACCGAGGTCACCGTGCTGCGCGGCAAGCTCACCGTCGCGCTGGTCAGGGAACGCGCCGCCGACGCCCACCGGCCCGCCCCGGCGGCCGTGGCCGGACTGGAGGTCCCGGACCTGCCCGGCGGCGGCGAGGCGCTGCCCGTCTCGGCGCTCACCGCCGGGCCCGGCACGTTCCTGTGGTCCTGGCGGGCGCCGTACTTCTACTGCCACTACTCCGACCGCGTGCAGCACTCCGGATTCGTGCGGGCGCTGGAGGAGGTCGTCGACCGGTTCCTCGCCGACCGCGGCATCTCGGTGGGCCGGATGCTCGCCGAGCGGTCCTGGATACCGGTGGTGTCCCGGGCGCGGGTACGGCTGCTGGCCGCGGCCCGGATGGAGGAGACCGTGCACACCTTCTTCACCGTCACCGACATCCTGCGCGGCACGCTGTTCGACGGCCGGATGGACTGCTACGTCCGGCGCGGCGACGAGCTGGTCCCGGTGGCCACCGCGCGGATCCTGCACGGCTACGCCATCGCCGCAGGCCCGGGCGCGGGCGGGATGGCACAGCTCGACGACGAGGTCGTCCGGGCACTGACCGGGGAGGCGTCATGACGCGGCGGCCACCCCGGCTGTACTTCTCGCTGCGCAGCCCGTACAGCTGGCTCGCCGTCACCGCACTGCGGCACCGGGTCCCCGGGGCACTCGACGAGATCGAGTGCCTGCCGTACTGGGACCCCGACGACAGGACCGACGCGGCGCTGACCGCGCGGGGCGGCGAGTTCCACTACGTGCAGATGAGCCGCGCCAAGCACCTGTACATGCTGTCCGACACCAAGCGGGTCGCCCAGCGGCACGGGCTGAGGATGGCCTGGCCGGTCGACGTCGACCCGTGGTGGGAGCTGCCGCACCTGGCCTGGCTGCGGGCCCGCCGGGAGGGCAGGGCCTGGCAGTTCTACGACGCACTCACCGAGGCGCGGTGGGGCCGCGGCGAGGACATCTGCGTGCCGGAGGTGGTGCGTGCCGCCGCGGAGCAGGCCGGTGTCGACCCCGATCTGGCCGTCACCGCGGCCGACGACCCGGACATCCGCGAGGAGGGCGTCGAGTGCCTGTACCAGGCCTACCTCGACGACATCTTCGGCATCCCGTACCTGAAGTGGGGCAGGCACCGGTTCTGGGGCTACGACCGGCTGGACGCCTTCCTCGACGTGTGGCGGCCGGACCGGCCCGAACCCGGCCCGGTACCGGCGCTGGCAACCACCACCCGGACGGTGGCCTTCGACATCGACGCGCCGGGGGGCTGCGGATGACCGGCACGCTGAGCCACCCGGTCGCCCAGGAGCGGGTGTACCGCAGGCAGCGGCTGGCGGCCGCGCTGCGCCTGTTCGCCCGGTACGGCTTCGACGAGGGCGCGGGCGGCCACATCACCGCCCGCGACCCCGGTGACCCCGACCGGTTCTGGATCAACCCCTTCGCTGTCCACTTCGGACACATCAGGGCCAGCGACCTGCTGCTGGTCGACGCCGACGGCACGGTCGTCGAGGGTGACGGCCGGGTCAACCCGGCGGGGTTCGCCATCCACTCGCAGATCCACCACGCCCGCCCGGACGTGGTGGCCGTCGCGCACGCGCACTCCACCTACGGCAGGGCGTTCGCGACGCTCGGCGTGCCGCTGGCCCCGATCACCCAGGACGCCTGCGCCTTCCACGGCGACCACGCGGTGTTCGACGGGTTCGACGGGGTCGTGCTGGAATCCGAGGAGGGCAGGCGGATCGCCGAGCGGCTGGGCACCGGCAAGGCGGTGATCCTGCGCAACCACGGGCTGCTCACCGTCGGCGGATCGGTGCAGGAGGCGGCCTGGTGGTTCATCACCATGGACAGCTCCTGCCGCGTGCAGTTGCTCGCCCAGGCCGCGGGCACCCCGGTTCCCGTCGCGCCGGAGGCCGCCGAGGCCACCGCGCGGACCATGGGCACACCGGAGATGGGCAGGCTGAACTTCCGGCCGCTCTACGCCGACATCGTCCGTGCCGAGCCGGACCTGCTCGACTGAGACCCGGGGGACAACCATGCCGGTACTGCTGAACGAGCACATCGCCGCCGGGCAGGCGGAGACGGCGATCGCCGACGAGGCGGGCGAGCTGAGCTGGGCGGAACTGGGCGAGCGGGTGAACAGGTGGGGCGACCTGCTCGCCTCCCGCGGCCTGGGTGAGGGCGACCGGCTGGCCTGCGTGCTGGGCAACCGGCGGGAGACCTTCGAGCTGCTGCTGGCCTGCCTGCACCGCGGCATCACGCTGGTACCGGTGAACTGGCACCTGACGGCGCCGGAGATCGCCTACATCCTGACCGACTCGGCCAGCCGCGCGCTGGTCACCGAACCCGCCTACGCCGCCACCGCGGCGGCGGGCCTGGCCGCGTCCACCGGCACCTGCTCGGTGCGGCTGGTGCTCGGCACCGAGGCGATCGCCGGCCTGGACGCCGCCGAGCCGCTGCTGGCCCGCGCCGATCCGGCCGAGCCCGCGGCGCAGATCTGCGGCGCCACCATGCTCTACACCTCCGGCACCACCGGCGCGCCCAAGGGCGTGGTGAACGGGCTGTTCGTCGTCGGCGCCCCGTTCCGGCGGGTGGCCAAGCTGACCCGCTACGCCCGCGCCGTGCTGGACGTGCCGGCGGGGGAGCGGTGCCTGCTGGACGGGCCCTGGTACCACTCCTCGCAACTGTTCTTCTCCCTGCTCGGCCTGCTGCTCGGCTCCCGGCTGGTGATCCGCGGGCATTTCGACCCGGCGGCCACGCTGGCGGTCATCGACGCGCAGCGGATCACCGCGGCACACCTGGTGCCGACCCAGTTCGTCCGGCTGCTGCGGCTCGACCAGGCCACCAGGGCCGGCTTCTCCGGGGCCAGCCTGCGCCGGGTGTGGCACGGCGGCGGCCCGTGCCCGCCCGAGGTCAAGCGCCGCATGATCGACTGGTGGGGGCCGGTGCTGCTGGAGTACTACGGCGCCACCGAGGGCGGCGCGGTCACCCTGGCGACCTCCGGCGACTGGCTGGCCCGGCCCGGCACCGTCGGGAAAGCCGTGCCGCCCAACGAGATCGTCGTCGTCGACGAGGACGGCCGGCCACTGCCGCCCGGCCGGACGGGGCGGGTCTTCGTGCGCAGGCGCACGGGTGCCGGGTTCAGCTACCACAACGCGCCGGACAAGACCGCGTCCGCGCACCTGGAGCCCGGCACGTTCACCTTCGGCGACGTCGGCCACCTCGACGCCGACGGGTTCCTGTACCTGACCGGCCGCGCGCAGGACATGATCGTCTCCGGCGGGGTCAACGTCTACCCGGCCGAGGTGGAGGCCGTGCTGCTGACCCATCCCGCGGTGCGGGACGCCGCCGTGGTCGGCACCCCCGACGACGAGTTCGGCGAACGGGTGGTGGCCGTCGTCGAGGCCGACGACACGGGCGAGCTGGCCGCGTCGCTGGACGCGCACTGCCGCCGGTCGCTGGCCGGGTTCAAGACACCGCGCGCCTACCAGGTCGTCGCCTCGCTGCCGAGGGAGGGAACCGGCAAGCTGCGCAAGGACCTGCTCGCGGCGGCCGCGCGGCCCGACATCGCCGACCCGGCCACGTTCCGGCACGGCGTGCCGCACGCCGAGTTCGCCCGCAGGCGGGCCACCGAGCCGGTCGCCTGGGTGGACGAGCCGCTGCTGGTGCGGCACAGCAGCGCGGGCCGGACCGCCGAGCGCGGCAGCGGGTACTGGGCGGTGACCACCCACGACGCCGTCGTGTCGGTGTCGCGCCGGACCGGGGAGTTCTCCTCGGCCGCCAACGGCGCGTTCCTGCGCGACCCGCGGTCCCGGGCCGATCTGGCCCTGATGCGGCAGCTGCTGGTGAACATGGACGCCCCCGACCACGTCCGGATCCGGCGGCTGGTCGCCGCCGTGTTCACCCCGAAGGCGGTGCGGGGCCTGGCCGCCAGCGTCGAGGCGCACGCGCGGGCACTGGTCGGCCGGGTGGTCGCCGCGGGCGAGTTCGACGTGGTGAGCGACCTGGCCGCCGAGCTGCCGCTGCTGGTGCTGTGCGACCTGCTGGGCATGCCGCCGTCGGACCGGCACCTGCTCTACCGCTGGAGCAACGCGCTGGTCGGCTTCGACGACCCGGAGTTCGGCGGCGGTGACGTCGAGGCGTACAACCGCGCCTTCGGTGAGGCGTTCCAGTACGCGCTGAGCCTGCGGCTGACCCGTCAGGAGGAGCCCGGCGGCGACCTGATGAGCAGGCTGGCCACCGTGGAGCTGGACGGCAGGCGCCTGTCGGACCGGGAGTTCTGCAGCCTGTGGCTGCTGCTCGTGGTCGCGGGCAACGAGACCACGCGGCACCTGATCTCCGGTGCGGTGCAGGCGCTGGCGGCCCATCCCGGTGAGCGGGACCGGCTGGTGTCCGGCGAGGTCGGCGTCGCCACCGCGGCAGAGGAACTGCTGCGCTGGGTCACGCCGATCATGATGTTCCGCCGCACCGCGACCGTCGACACCGAGATCGCCGGGCAGCCGGTCGCCGCCGGCGACAAGGTGGTCCTGTACTACACCTCGGCCAACCGGGACGCCACGGTGTTCGCCGGCGCGGACCGGCTCGACCTCGGCCGCACCCCCAACCCGCACCTGGCGTTCGGCATCGGCCCGCACTTCTGCCTCGGTGCCCACCTGGCGCGGCTGGAGGTGGTGACGCTGCTGACCACGCTGCGGCCGCACCTGCCCGCGCTGCGGCTGACCGGTCCGGTGACGCGGCTGCAGTCGAACTTCGTCAACGGCGCCAAGACGATGCCCGCCCGTATTGGGTGAGTTCGCCCGATATGAGAAATGCACATCGTTTCGGTTATCCGCTCACTACTGCCCGAAGCGGTGCGAACCCATGATGTAGCTCGTACTCGTGTATTCGCCGCCGGATTTCCACTGGCGACAGGAAGGTCTGTGTCATGACGTTGCACCTCGACTCGGAGGCGGGGGCGGTGCCTGCCGCCGAGGGCCCACCGCCAACACCGTCAACCTCGGCCGACCATGCGATCCTGGCCGAGGGACTCGTCAAACGCTTCGGCGACACCACCGCACTGGACGGCGTCGACCTCGCTGTGCGTTCGGGGTCCGTGCTGGGACTGCTCGGGCCCAACGGCGCGGGCAAGACGACGGCCGTGCGCATCCTGGCCACGCTCATGCACCCGGACAGCGGGCACGCCACTGTCGGCGGGTACGACGTCGTGCGGCAGTCGCACCAGGTGCGTCAGCTGATCGGCCTCACCGGGCAGTACGCGGCGGTCGACGAGAAACTCACCGGCACCGAGAACCTGGTGCTGGTGGCCAGGTTGCTCGGCCTGTCCAGGGCGGGCGCCAAGGCCAGGGCCAAGGAACTGCTGGCCGATTTCCGGCTGGAGGAGGCCGCCGACCGGGCGGCCAAGACCTACTCGGGCGGTATGCGCAGGCGGCTGGACCTGGCGGCGAGCCTCATCGGGCGGCCGCGGCTGCTCTTCCTCGACGAGCCCACCACCGGACTGGATCCCCGTGCGCGGCTGGACCTGTGGGACGTCCTGCGCGGCCTCGTCGCCGACGGCACCACGATCCTGCTCACCACCCAGTACCTGGAGGAGGCCGACGCGCTGGCCGACGAGATCTCGGTCATCGACCACGGCAAGGTGATCGCCCACGGCACCCCCGACGAGCTGAAGGCCAGGATCGGGGCCCAGACGCTGCTGGTCCGGCCCGCCGACGAGGCCGAGGTCGGCACGGTGGTGTCGGTGGTCCGCGGCCTCACCGGCTCCGACCCGGAGGTGGCGGGCCAGCTGGTCACCGCGGCGGTGACCGACCCGGCCGTGCTTCCCGCGGCGGTGCGCGAACTGGACCAGGCCGGCGTGGTCATCACCGAGCTGAACCTGCGCAACTCCAGCCTCGACGAGGTGTTCCTCTCGCTGACCGGGCACCGGACGGACGACGCTGAGAAGTCCACTGTGGACGGCGAGACCGAGGAGGTGCCGAAGTGACCACCGCGACCGCACCGCGGCCCCTGGACCTGTCGCCCCGGGTGTCACCGCTGAACGGGATCAGGCAGTCGCTGACCCTGGCCTGGCGCACGGTCGTGCAGGTCAGGCACAACCCGTCCGAGCTCAGCGACATGAGCATCCAGCCGGTGATCTTCACGCTGCTGTTCACCTACGTCTTCGGTGGCGCGATCGCCGGTGACGCCACCGAGTACCTGAAGTTCATGCTGCCCGGTGGTCTGGTCATGCACATGCTGTTCGTGACCATGTACGTCGGCCAGGGGCTCAACACCGACATCACCCGGGGTGTCTACGACCGGCTGCGCTCGCTGCCGATCGCCCGCTGGGCACCGCTCGCCGGCCGGATCGCCGCCGACCAGGTCAAGCAGCTGTGGTCGATCATGGTCGTTCTCGTCGTCGGCACGATCTTCGGCTTCCGGATCGGCACGAGTGTGCTCGGCCTGCTCGGCGCCGTACTGCTGCTGCTGGGCTTCGCGCTCGCGTTCTCCTGGGTGGCCGTGCTGGTGGGTGTCACGGCGAAGGACCCGGAGTCGGTGCAGATGTTCGGCTTCAGCCTGGTCTTCCCGCTCACGTTCGTCAGCAACGTGTTCGTCCCGACCGACACCATGCCCGGATGGCTGCAGGCTTTCGTCGACGTCAACCCGGTGTCCATCCTCGCCGACGCCTGCCGCGGCATGATGGTCGGCGGCAACGTCGCCGCGCCGCTGCTGTGGTCGGTGGTGTGGGGTCTCGGCATCCTCGCGGTGTTCGCCCCGCTGGCTGTGCGCGCCTTCAAGAAGCGCATCTGAGCGGCCCGTGACGGCGAAAGGCCCCTTCGTCCCGCCGGGACGAAGGGGCCTTTCGCCGTCACGGGCCGCTCAGCGGGCCGGCGTGACCGAGGCGGGCAGGGCCAGCGGCCGCGTGCTGGTGCGGCTCAGCCACCAGCGGGCGATCAGCAGGTGGCTGATCCACGGCAGCCAGGCGACGGCGGCGAAGAAGTAGGCCAGGTTGAAGTCCGGGATCGACAGCGCGCCGATGAACAGGATCCGGCTCCACATGATCGCCAGCGTGAGCGCCACACTGTAGATCATCATCTTGCGGTGCTCGGCCCATCGCCGCTGCCGGGCGAACCGCACGCCGGCCAGGGTGGTGCCGAACCACAGCACCGCCCACACCGAGTTGCCGACGCCGGTCGCGGCGCCGAGGAACTCGGTGGTCTCCCTCGCCCGCAGCACGATCAGCACGACGACGGACAGGATGCCGAACAGGATCGCGTAGGCGTAGACGCGGCCGGTGATCCGGTGCGCCACCGGATACCGGCGGCGTACCCGCGCCGACAGCTGCACGCAGCCGGTGACCATGGCGATCATCCCGGTGGCGATGTGCACGATCAGCACGGGGTAGTGCAGTGGAAAGTCGTCGGTCAGGCCGATTCTGGCCTGCGCCGGGTCGAACGTCACGTAGGCGGGCACCACGAAGGCGGCCAGCCAGGCCACGACGACGACGGTGAGGACCGCCAGCCACCGGGCGCGGCGGCGCCCGGTGGTGCCGCGGTCCCGGGGTTCGGGGCGGGCGCGTGTGGGCTCCCCGGTAGACAACGTCACAACGGATCCCTCCAAAGGTCGCACGGGTTCGAAGTCATCGTCAGTTCCGCGCGGCCGCCACGGCATCCGCTGTGTTGCTGTGTTCCCGGCCGCTCAGGCGGCTTCGGCCGCCCCGGCCCGCGGCAGGGCCGCCCAGGCCGACGACACGATGTCGTCCAGGCCGAAGCGCGCCGTCCAGCCCAGGCGCCCGGCGATCAGGTCGGCGGACGCGACCACGCTCGCCGGGTCGCCGAGCCTGCGGCCGACGATGTCGGCAGGCAGCGCGCACCCGGTCAGCGCACGCACCGCGCGCACCATCTCCAGCACGGTCGTCCCGGTGCCCCTGCCGACGTTGAGCACCTCCCCGGTCACCTCGCCTGCGGCGAGTGCCTCGACGGCTCGCGCGTGTGCCCCCGCGACATCGGCGACGTGGACGTAGTCTCGCTCGCAACTGCCGTCCCGGGTGTCGTGGTCGCCGCCGTACACCGTCGCCCGTCCACCGCCTGCGGCGGCGTGCAGGAGCCGTTGCAGCAGGTTGACCCGGCCGGGATCACCGAGCCAGGCCCGCCCGGCACCGGCGACGTTGAAGTACCGCAACGCCACGAACCGCGGACCACCCGCCGCGGCGGCGTCGGCGAGCATCCACTCGCCGACGAGTTTCGTGCGGCCGTACGCGTTCGCCGGTTCCGTCGGTGCCGCCTCGGTGACCGGCCGGTGCGCGGCCGCGCCGTAGACCGCGGCGCTGGAGGAGTAGACGACATAGCCCACACGGGCGTCGATGGCCGCGGTCAGCACCGAGCGGTCCCCGTTGACGTTGCCCGCGTAGTACCGCAGCGGGTACGCGGTCGATTCCGCCACGTCCTTGCGGGCGGCGAGGTGCACGATGCCGGACACGCCGTGGCGGGTGATGACCGACCGCAGCGCCGCCGTGTCGCGCACGTCGGCCCGCACCAGCGGCACCCCGTCGGGTACCCGGGTGGACGAGCCGGTGGACAGGTCGTCGACGACGACCACCCGCCGGCCCGCGGCGGCCAGTTCCACGGTGACGTGTGCACCGATGTACCCGGCGCCGCCGGTCACCAGCACCGTCATGTCACCACGTCCAGAACCACTCGTCCTCGGGACCGGGCACGCCGTCGCCCCGCGGGCTCCGGGCTCTGCCGTGGCGGACGACGCGGTCGTGGCCCAGCCGGCCCCGGGCCAGCAGGCCCTCCAGCTCGGGAACGGGGTTCGCCTCGGTGCCGCGGAGGGCGTCCGCGACGACGGACAGCTCGCGGACGATCCAGTCCAGCTCGTCGGCGACGTGATCGGCGTTGTGCTCGAGCGTGTCGCCCCACAGGGCGGGCGCCGCCGCCGCGTCGGCCAGCGTCGTGTGGAACCGCGATCCCCGCACCGGGAAGCGCTCGCCGTCCACGTCGGCGAACCGGGCCGCCAGCGCCGCACCGATGAGCCGCGGGACATGGGACACCCCGGCCATGTGCCGGTCGTGGGCTTTCGGCGTGACCCGCTGTACCCGTGCCCCGCACGCCGTGGCGAGGGCGGCCGCGGCGTCGACCGCGGCGGGCGCGCTCTCCGTCGAGGCGCACAGGAACCAGGGCCGCCCGGCGAACATCTCCGCGTCGACGGCGGCCGGTGCCGCGATGTCGCCCGCGGCGACGGGATGGCCGGGAACGTAGCGGGACATGTCCAGCCCCGCGGCGGCCGCCTCCGCGACGATCCGCTCCTTGGCGCTGGCGACGTCGGTGTACACGGTGCCCAGGCCGGCTCGCATGGCGCCGGCCAGCGCGGCGACCACGGCGGAGGGCGGGCAGGCCACCACCACCACGTCGGCGGGTGGGTCCGCCGGCGACAGGACGGTGCCGGCCTCCAGCGCCAGCGCGCGTTGCCGTGCCGCACTGTCCGGATCGGACAGCCGGACGCCGATTCCGTTACGGCGCAGGGCCAGCGCGATGGAGGTCCCGATGACTCCCGCGCCGAGGATCGTGACGGTCGAGAGGTTCACGTCCTCGACGATAGGGTGCGGGCGCGGGCCCGGGCTTCTTCCGCCGTGCCGTGCCGCTCAGGCGGCGAGGCGCGCGGCGATGTCCGCGCGCAACGCCTTCTTGTCGGTCTTGCCGATGTTCGTGACGGGCAGGCTGTCCACCACCACCAGCCGTTCCGGCCGCTTGAACCTGGCCACCCCCGCCTGTTCCATCGCGGCGACGACGTCGGCCAGCGCCACCCGCCCGCCGGGGTGCGGGACGACGTAGAGGCAGACCCGCTCGCCGAGCTCCGGATCCGGCATCGCCACCGCCGCGGCCTGCCGCACGGCGCCGACCCGGTAGGCGAAGTTCTCCACCTCCTCCGCGGAGATCTTCTCGCCGCCACGGTTGATCATGTCCTTGTCCCTGCCCTCGACGACGAGGTAGCCGTCCGGCCGCAGCCGGACGACGTCACCGGTGCGGAACCATCCGTCGGCCGTGAACGCCGTGGCGTTGTGCCCGGGGGCGCGGTAGTAGCCGCGGGGCGTGTAGGGACCGCGGGTGAGCAGCACACCCGGCTCACCGGCCGGCACCGGATTGCCGTCCTCGCCGACCACCAGCAACTCGTCGGCGGGGCAGACCGGACGGCCCTGGGTGTGGCAGACCACGTCGTCGGGATCGCCGGGCCGGGTGAAGCAGATGAGCCCTTCGGCCATGCCGTAGCCCTGCTGGAGCTCACAGCCCAGGACCGGGCGCACCCGGGTGGCGACGTGGTCGGCCAGGCGGGCCCCGCCGACCTGCAGCAACCGCAACGACCGTGGTGGCGCGGCCGTCCCGGCCGCCACGTGGTCGAGCCATCGCTGCGCGACGGCGGGCACGGCCGAGGTCACCGTCACACCGTCCCGCGCGATGGCCGCGAACACGTGCTCGGGCGCCGGTGAGCCGGCCACCACCACCGTGCCGCCGCACAGCAGCGCACCCAGCACCCCGGGGCCGCCGAGCGTGAAGTTGTGGCTCATCGGCAGCACCGCGAGGTAGACGGTGCCCGCGTCGTAGTCGCAGGCCGCGGCCGACCAGGCGATGCCGCAGGCGTAGTCGTCATGGGTGCGTGCGATCAGCTTGGGCAGGCCGGTCGTGCCGCCGGACAGCAGGAACAACGCCACCGAGTCGCTGTCCGGAGCCATCGCGTCCAGCCGCGCCGCCGCGGTGGCCGGGTCGGCCGCCGGTGCGCACAGCGCGGTCAGGTCGACGCCGCCGGGCCGGATTTCCTCGCCCGCGACCAGGATGTGCTCGACGAGACCGGTCTCGCCCGCCACCTCCGCCGCCGTGGCCTGGTGGTCGCAATCCCTGGCCCGGGCGGGTACGGCGATGGCCGTGGCGGCGGCCTGGCGGACGAGGTGGGACAGCTCGTGCCGCCGGTGCGCGGGCAGCGCCATCACCGGCATGACGCCCAGCCGGAAGCACGCGAGCACCAGCACGGCGAACTCCCAGCAGTTGGACAGTTGCACCACGATCCGGTCACCGGGACGCAGTCCCAGCTCCAGCAACCGCAGCGCGGCACCGTCCACACGGGACGCCAGCTGCCGGTGGGTCAGGCGCAGGCCGCCGTCGACGAGGGCCACCCGGCCGGGCCCGGCCGCGGTCACCGCCTCGGCGAACAACGTGCCCAGCGGACGGCCACGCCAGTACCCTTCGGCGCGGTAGCGGGCGGCGGTGTCTGCGGGCCAGGGGACGGTTCCCGGGGTGACGGACATGCCGTCATCGTGGCCGGGGCCGGCACCCGGATGCTTCTCCTGCCGTGCCGCGCACGGCCGCAGCCGCAGCGGGGGAGATGCCGCGCGCGGTGCCAGGCGGCCACGATGATCCGGTGTCCTGCGCGCGACCCACGACGGTCGAACTCGTCGTCCTGGCCGGCGGCACCGGTGAGGCCGCACTGCGGCTGCTCGACGACCGCCTGCGTGAGCGGTCCGCGCTGTCCGCACTGGTCACCGTCGTCGAGCGGCACCGCGACGGCCACGCGGCCGCGGTGACCGCCGCGTGGCGGGCCAGCAGGGCCGAGGTGGTCGCCTACGCCGACCTCGCCGCCGTCGGTGCCGGGACCGTGGTCGCGGCGCTGACCGCGCTGGTGTCGCCGCTGCTGAGCGGGCAGGCCGACGTCTCGGCAGGCAGCGGCGTCGCGGACCGGGGCTCCCGGGTGCTCGCCGGTGTGCTGAGCCGCGGATTCGGCTGCGTGGCCGGCACGCCGCGGTTCCCGTTGAAAGCGGCCCGCCGCGACGCCGTGCTGCCCCTGCTGGACAGGCTGGCGGGCACCGGGTGGTTCTTCGACACCGCGCTCCTGCTGCTCGCCCGCCAGGACGGCCTGCGCCTGCACGAGGCAGGCGCCGGGGCCGGCCACGTGCCGGTGCCCTCCGCCACCTGGGCGCACTTCACCGGACTGGTGCGCATGGCCTACCGGCTCGCCACCGGCAGCGGCGGCACCCAGCCGCTGCCGCCCGCGGTCACCGTGATCCGGCTGGCGATGTTCGGGATCGTGGGCGCGTTGTCCGGGCTGCTCTACGTCCTGCTCTACCTGCTGCTGCGGCAGGTGGTTCCGCCCGCGGTGGCGAACCTGGGAGCGCTGGTGGCCTCCGCGCTGGCCAACACCGAGGCCAACCGGCACTGGACGTTCACCCGCGCCCGGGTGGCGCGGGTCGGCATGCACCTGCGAGCGGCGGTGCTGTTCGGCGCCCACTACGCGATCACCACCGCCGCCGTGCAGGTACTGCTGTGGCTCGATCCCGGCGCGGGTGCCGTGGCGGAGGTGGTGACGTTGCTGGGTGCGGACCTGGTGATGACCGTGCTGCGGTTCATCGGTCTCGACCGGTGGGTCTTCCGGCGGGGCGAGATCACCCGAACCGGAGGGAGAAGCCATGCACGCCACTGAGATCCGCCGGCTGACCGAGCTGGAGGACCACCACTGGTGGTACCGGGAACGCCGGGTCACGCTCGCCCGCGAGCTGCGCCGGCTGGCACCGCCCGCGCCCGGCGAGCGGGCACTCGACATCGGCGCGGCCGGTGGCGGGAACACCCGGGTGCTGGTCGAGCACGGGTGGCGGGCGCTGGCGACCGACACCTCCGAGGTCGCGGTCGAGCTGGCCCGCGAACGCGGGCTCGACGCGTGCTGGGCCGACGCCAGGGACCTGCCTGTGGACACGGCGTCCTGTGGTGTGGTGACGGCACTCGACGTCCTGGAGCACATCGACGAGGACCGGCGTGCCGCCGCCGAGATCGCCAGGGTGCTGCGGCCTGGCGGGACCGCGCTGGTGAGCGTGCCGTGCGACATGGCGCTGTGGTCGGCCCACGACGAGGCCGTCGGGCACGTGCGCCGCTACGACCGGGCCGGGCTCACCGCCGTCCTGCGCGGCGCCGGCCTGGTGGTGGACCGGGTGTGGAGCTGGAACGTTCTGCTGCGCCCGGTGGTGGCACTCCGGCGCAAGCGGTCCACCGGCAGCGATCTGACCGAGCTGCACCCGGTCGTCAACGCCGCGCTGCGGGCGGTGATCACCGCGGAGCGGTACCTGCCGGTGTCCGGGTTGCCCGGTGTGTCCCTGGTCGCCCGAGCCCATCGGCCGGCCGCGGCAGGGAATGAGACGACCGTCGCCGGGACCCGGTGACACCGTTGGGGCGCAACGGTTCTCTGACGCTGGAGGAGTAGCTGATGACCGCAGTAACCCAGGCCGGCCCCACCGAAGCCGACCAGGCGGCCGTCGCCGCGGTGCCCGGCCGTATCGTCGCCGCGTGGGCCGCCCACGACGCGGACGCGTTCGCCGAGGTGTTCACCGAGGACGGGACCATGATCCTGCCGGGCGTGTACCGCACGGGGCGCGACGAGATCCGGTCCTACATGGCCGACGGCTTCGCCGGGCAGTACCAGGGCACCCAGGTGACCGGGCAGCCGATCGGCCTGCGGTTCCTGACCCCCGACTCGGTCGTGCTCATCACGCAGGGTGGCGTGCTCGGCCCCGGTGAGACCGAGGTGTCGGGCGACCAGGCCATCCGTGCCATGTGGATCGTCGTCAGGCAGGACGGGCAGTGGCGGCTGGCCGCCTACCAGAACACCCCGCGCGACGCCTGAACACCGACCGGACAGGAGCTGGAGATGTCTGTGGTACCCGCTGGTTCGGACGTGCAGTCGGTGGCGCGGCTGACCGAGATGGCCGACTACACCGTGCCGTTCGCCTTGCGCGCGGTATGCGACCTGGCGGTCGCCGACCACCTCGGCGACGGCCCGGTGCCGGTTGCCGATCTGGCGCGGGCGACCGGAACACACGCCCGTTCACTGCTGCGGGTGCTCCGGGCACTGGCGTGCCGCGGCGTGTTCTCCGAGGTCGAGCCCGAGGTGTTCGCGCTGACGCCGCTGGCCGAACCGCTGCGCTCGGACCATCCCCGGTCGCTGCGTGCGGCCTACCCGTTGCTGGCGCCCGACATCCAGGCGTGGGCCCGGTTCGATCACAGCGTGCGCACCGGGGCCGCCGCCTTCGACGCGGCACACGGCACCGACTACTGGTCCTACCTGCAGCGCCACCCCGCGGACAGCGCCCGGTTCGACGCTTCGCAGCGGGCGGTCACCGCGAGGGAGATCAAGGTGCTGCTGCCCGCCTACGACTGGGGTTGCTTCGGCACCCTGGTCGACGTCGGCGGCGGCAACGGCGCGTTCCTCTCGGCGGTGCTCCAGCGGCACCCGGATCTGCGCGGCGTGCTGTTCGATCAGCCGCACGTCGTCTCCGGGGCCGGGCCGGTGCTCCACGAGCGGGGAGTCACCGCCCGGTGCACGGTCGTCGGCGGCGACTTCCTGACGGCGGTGCCCCCGGGCGGTGACGGTTACCTGATCAAGCGGGCGCTGTACGACCTCGGCGACGGCGACGCCGAGGCGGTGCTGACCGCGATCCGGGCGGCGATCCGCCCCGGAGGGCGCCTGCTGATCGTCGAGCCGGTCGTCGAGCCGGGCGACGAGTTCGACTGGGGCAAGCTGTACGACCTGCTGCTGCTGACCATGCGCGGCGGGGGCAGCCGCACCGAGGGCCAGCACCGCGAGCTGCTGGCCGCCACCGGCTTCGAGCTGCTGCGGGTCATCCGCACCAAGAGCCTGCCGATCGTGGAGGCCCGTGCCGTGTAGTCACCGCGACGCCGAAGGCCACCCCCGTCCGCCGGACGGAGGTGGCCTTTCGCCGTGTGGCGGCCCGGCTCAGCACAGCACAGGCAGCTCGTGCACTCCGTGCATCACCGGGCTGGGCCGCCAGTCCAGGCTCGCGGCGGGGCGGGCCAGCCGCAGCCGTGGGAACCGGTCGAGCACCGTGCCGATGGCCACGACCGCCTCCAGCCGTGCCAGCGGGGCACCGATGCAGTGGTGGTAGCCGTAGCCGAAGGCGAGCTGCGCGTTCCCCGCCCGGTCCAGCCGTACCTCGTCCGGTTCGTCGAACCGGCCCGGGTCACGGTTGGCGGCCAGCAGCGACACGAGGACCGTCGCGCCCGCCGGAATGGCAACGCCGCCGAGCTCCACCGGTTCGGTGGCGTAGCGCAGGGCGATCTGCACCGGGCTCTCCAGCCGCATGAGCTCCTCGACCGCACGGGGCAGCAGGCCGCGGTCGGCACGCAGGCGCGCCAGCTCGTCCGGTGTACTGAGCAGGGTCAGCAGCCCGTTCCCGATCAGGTTCACCGTCGTCTCGTGGCCGGCCGTCAGCAGCAGGAACACCATCGAGGTCAGTTCGTCCTCGGTCAGCCGGTCCTCGCCGTCGTGCACGGCCACCAGCGCCGAGAGCAGGTCCGGCCGTGGTTCCCGGCGCTTGCGGTCCAGCAGCGGCCGTACGTAGTCCAGCATCGCCGTGGCGGCGACCGTGAGCCGGCCCAGCGGCAGGCTGCCGGAGGTGAGCGCACTGGTCAGCGCGTGGAACTCGGCGCTGTCCTCGGCGGGAATGCCGAACAGGTCGGTGAGCACCTGGACCGGGAGGGGCAGCGCGAGCCCGGTGATCAGGTCGACCGGACCGGACGTGTCCAGCGCGTCCAGCAGGTCGTCGGTGAGTTCCTGGACGCGTGGCCGCATCTGCTCCATGCGCCGGCGGGTGAACGCCGCCGACACCAGCTTGCGCAGCCGGGTGTGGTCGGGCGGGCCGACGTTGAGCATGTGGCTGTTCATGGCGCGGCGCAGGTCCTCCGGCATCCGCCTGCCGTTGCCGACGGTGGCCGTACGGCCCTGCAGCCGCAGGTCGGTGAGGGCCACCCGGGCGGTCTCGAAGCCGGTCACCAGCCACCCGGTCTCACCGGACTGCAGGACGATCGGGTGAACCGGGCCGGCGTCCCGCAACCGCGCGTACCCAGCGTGCCGCCGCGCCGCGTCCACCAGCAGGAGGTCGGTGCTGTACAAGGGTTCCGACATATCTGTCATCGTCGCGCCCCATCCGGTGCGCGCGCGTCTTCCCGGATGCGACGATGTCGGTCACCACGAGCGAGGGAGCGACGATGAGCACGGTGGTCTCGGCTGACGGCACGGTGATCGCCTACGACCGGCACGGCACCGGCCGGCCGGTTGTCCTGGTGTACGGCGCCGTCGCCGAGCGCGGTGGCCACGCACCGCTGGCCGAGTTGCTCGCCGGAGAGTTCACGGTGTTCAACTACGACCGGCGAGGCCGCGGTGACAGCGGCGATACCGCGCCCTACGCCGTCGAGCGGGAGATCGAGGATCTCGCCGCGGTGATCGCCGAGGCCGGGGAGCCGGTGTCGCTGTACGGCATGTCGTCGGGGGCGGCGCTGGCCTTGCTGGCGGCCGGCCGCGGCCTGCCGATCGAGCGGATGGTCGTCCACGAGCCGCCGTACTCGGCCGACGAGCGGCAGCGGGCCCATTCCCGGACGGAAGGGCGGCGGATCGCCGATCTCATCGAGAGCGGGCGCGCCGTGGACGCCATGCGGTTGTTCCTCGCCGCCACCGGTACGCCCGACGAGGTCCTGGACCAGATGCTGGCCGACCCCGGCATGGTGGCGCGGGCGCACACCATCGGCTACGACTCGGCCATCCTCGACGACCTGGGCACGGGCGGAGCGCCGCCCCTGGACCTGATCGCCGGCATCACCGTTCCCACGCTGGTCCTCGCCGGCAGCGAGACCTTCGACGGCATGTCGGCCGTCGCCGCCGAGGTCGCCGACACCCTGCCGCACGGCCGGTTGCGGGTGCTCGAGGGCCAGGGACACGGCGTTGCGGCGCAGGTGCTGGCACCGGTGCTGACCGAGTTCTTCGCCGCCGGTCAGCCCGGCAAATCGGCGTAGCCGCCGGTACGCAGGCCGTGCCCGGCGATGGCCGTGCGCAGCTCGCGGCTGGTCAGCGCGGCCAGTTCGGCGTCCCACCGGAAGTCCCAGGCGTAGCGGGCCCGGTCCGGGTCGTCGGCCTCGCCAGGATGGCAGTTGATCTCGATGCTGGCCGCGCGGGACGCGGCCAGCCGGCCGACCGTGGCGAGGAACCGGGGCAGGGTCAGCGCGCCCGCCTCGTCCAGCCCGCCGTAGCCGGCCGGGGCCACCAGCCCGGCCTCGCGGATCCGGGCGGCGAGCCGCCTGCTCAGCAGCCGGATGCCCGCGCCCTTCGGTCCCGTGGCCGCGCTGGACGGCAGCCGCACCGCGCCGACGCCGTGGCGGCGGGCCAGCCGCACCAGCACCGCCGCAACCGGCGGCCACAGGTGCAGGTGCTGGTGGGTGTCCAGGTGGGTCAGCGGCAGTCCGTGGTCGCGGGTCAGCACGTCCAGCTGCGCGGTGAACTCGCGCTCGACGTCGGCCGGATCCACCCGGCCCGGCGTCGCCGCCCTGACCAGGAACGCCCGCCAGCTCAACGGGAACCGGCCCCGCCGGTCCACCAGGGTCGGGATCTCCGCGGCGGTCAGCACGGGCGGGTCCTCGCCGACCAGCGCCAGGTGCGCGCCCACGCCCAGCGCGGGCTCGGCGGTGAGCCAGCCCGCGGTGCGCCGCAGTGCCGGGCCGACGGCCAGCACCGAGGTACTGGTGACCACCCCGTCCCGGTGCGCCCGCAGGATGCCGCGGGAGATCGCCTCGGTGAGCGCGTAGTCGTCGGCGTTGACGATGAGCAGCCCGGTCACGCCCGCAGCCGTTTCGGATGGAACACCCAGTTGCGCAGCAGCAGGAACCGCAGCCCGGTCGCCAGCACCGCCACCGCGTACACCACGATCAGCTCGACCGTTTCCGACACGCCCGGCCACAGCGCGTTCAGCAGCAGCACCCCGCCGCTGGTGAACGCCAGCCGGACGACCAGGTCCACCCCGCCCTCCAGCTGATGGCGGATGGCGTCGGCGGCGCCCCGGACGCCGAAGGTGAACCGGCGGTTGGCCGCGGTGTTGACCACGGCGGTGCTGATCAGCGCGACCGCGTTGGCGCCCAGCGCCGGCAGGAACGTGCGCAGCCACAGGTACAGCAGCACGTAGGCGATCGTGCTGAGCACGCCGATGATGGCGAAGCGGGGGAGCTGCCGCGCCAGGCCGGGCGGCAGCGTCGCCCGTTCGACCCGGGGCGGCAGCGGCACGTGCAGCGCGTTGCCGATCATCCGGCGCGCCACCCTGGCCATGCCCCGCACGTCGTCGTAGGCGGTGCGGACCAGGTCGACTGAGCTGTTCGGGTCGTCGAGGCAGTCCACCGGGACCTCGTGGATGCGCAGGCCGTGCCGCTGGGCCACGAGCAGCAGCTCGGTGTCGAAGAACCACTTGTTGTCGTCCACCGCGGGCAGCAGCGCCTGGATGATCTCCCGCCGCCCTGCCTTGAAGCCGCACTGGGCGTCGGAGAAGCGGGCTCCCATGGTGCTGCGCAGCAGGAAGTTGTAGCCGCGCGACAGGACGGCCCGCTTGACGCTGCGGGCGACGCTGGAGCCCTGCGCGTAGCGGGTGCCGATGGCCAGGTCGCTGTGGCCGGACAGCAGCGGCGCGACCAGCGGAAGGAACGCGTCGAGGTCGATCGACAGGTCGACGTCCGTGTAACACACGATGTCGGCCTCGCTGCGGCTCCACACGTGCCGCAGCGCCCGGCCGCGGCCCTTCTGCTCCAGCCGCTGGGCGTGCACGTTCGGCAGGGCCGCGACCAGCGAGGTCGCCACCTCCCAGCTGCCGTCGGTGCTGCCGTTGTCGGCGATCGTGATGCGGTACGGGTACGGGAAGTTCTCGGTGAGGTAGGCGTCGAGCCGGTGGACGCTGGCCGACAGGACCTCCTCCTCGTTGTAGATGGGGATGACGATCTCCGTGAGCCCGGTGCGGGCACGCGGCTTCGGCTGTTCGAGGCTGGCCAGGTGTTCCACCATGCTGACCCCCATGGTCGGCGAGCAGGCGAGTTCGTCAGAAGGATGGCCGGGCCGGGTCCGGTGAGTCGTCTTCCCGGTTGCGGCCGGGTACGATCCGGCACAAAGGTCAACGTCGACCAGGAAGCGGAGAACGCCTTATGCCGCAAGAAGTTCGTGGTGTCGTCGCACGGGCGAAGAACGAGCCGGTCAGCGTCGAGACGATCGTCGTGCCCGATCCCGGCCCCGGTGAGATCGTGGTGGCCGTGCAGACCTGCGGGGTCTGTCACACCGACCTGCACTACCGCGAGGGTGGGATCAACGACGAGTTCCCCTTCCTGCTCGGCCACGAGGCCGCCGGAACGGTGGAGACGGTGGGGGAGGGCGTCACCGACGTCGAGCCCGGCGACTTCGTGGTGCTGAACTGGCGCGCGGTCTGCGGCCGCTGCCGGGCGTGCGCGAAGGGACAGCCGCAGTACTGCTTCGACACGCACAACGCCGCCCAGCCGATGACGCTGACCGACGGCACCGCGCTCACCCCGGCACTGGGCATCGGGGCGTTCGCCGACAAGACGCTGGTCCACAGCGGTCAGGCCACCAAGGTCGACCCGTCGGCCTCGCCCGCCGCGGTCGGCCTGCTCGGTTGCGGCGTGATGGCCGGCATCGGCGCCGCCATCAACACCGGCGGCGTGAGCAGGGGAGACTCGGTCGCGGTCATCGGCTGCGGCGGGGTCGGCAACGCCGCGATCGCCGGCGCGGTCCTGGCCGGGGCCACCACGGTCATCGCCGTCGACATCGACCCGCGCAAGCTCGACTGGGCCCGCCGCTTCGGCGCCACCCACGTCGTCGACAGCAGGCAGGGCGACCCGGTGGCGGCGATCCAGGAGCTGACCGGCGGCAACGGCGCCGACGTCGTCATCGACGCGGTCGGCCGCCCGGAGACGTGGAAGCAGGCGTTCTACGCCCGCGACCTGGCAGGCACGGTGGTCCTGGTCGGCGTGCCGACGCCGGACATGAAGGTCGAACTGCCGCTGATCGACGTGTTCTCCCGCGGCGGCGCGCTCAAGTCGTCCTGGTACGGCGACTGCCTGCCCTCACGCGACTTCCCGCTGCTGGTCGACCTGTACCGGCAGGGCAGGCTGGATCTCGACGGCTTCGTCACCGAGACGGTGACACTGGACGACGTCGAGGCGGCGTTCGCCAAGATGCACCACGGTGACGTGCTGCGTTCGGTGGTCGCGCTGTGAGCGCACGCATCGACCACGCCGTGGTGCCCGGCACGTTCAGCCTCGACGGCGAGATCCACCAGGTGGACAACAACCTGTGGGTGCTCGGGGACGACCGGGAGTGCGTGGTGATCGACGCCCCGCACGACATCCGGCCGATCCTGGACGTGATCGGCGACCGCGCGGTGACCGCGATCCTGGCCACCCACGCCCACGACGACCACGTCCGGGTCGCCCCCGAACTGGCCGAGGCCACCGGCGCGCCGGTGTGGCTGCACCCGGACGACCTGCCGGTCTGGCGGCTCACCCACCCGGAGCTGCCGCCGGACCGGCAACTGGCTGACGGCCAGGTCGTCGAGGTGGCCGGGGTGGAGCTGCACGTGCTGCACACGCCGGGGCACAGCCCCGGCGCGTGCTGCTTCCACGTGCCCGCCCTCGGCGTGGTGTTCAGCGGCGACACGCTGTTCCACGGCGGCCCGGGCGCGACCGGGCGGTCGTTCAGCGACTACGGCACGATCGTCGGCTCGATCACCGAGCGGCTGTTCGCGCTGCCGGCGAGCACGGTCGTGCACACCGGGCACGGCGAGGACACCACGATCGGAGCCGAGTCCGGGCGCAGCGGGGAGTGGGACTAGGAGTGTCCCGTCCGGCCGACCGGTTCATGCGCATCCACGATCCGGAACTGCTGGCCAGGGGCGAGCGCGTCCTGGGGCCCGAGTTCACGGCGATGAGCGAGCGGGTGCTGCGGGTAACGGAGCTGACCTCCCGGCTCAACGTCCTGCCGTTCGACGACGAGGCGGGCAGGGCGGCCCTGTTCGAGCAGATCCTGGGCCGCCCGCTGCCCGCGCGGGTGACGATCTACCCGCCGTTCTACACCGACCACGGCCTTCGCCTGGACCTGGCGGAGGGGGTCTTCGTCAACCAGGGCTGCACGTTCCTCGACTACGCCGGAATCCGGCTGGGCCGGGGCGTGATGGTCGCCCCGAAGGCCACGTTCGTCACGGTGGGCCATCCGGTGGACCCCGGCGAGCGGCGCCGGTTCCTCAGCGGTGCGCCCATCGACGTGGCGGAGAACGTGTGGATCGGCGCCGGCGCGACGATCCTGCCCGGCGTCACCATCGGCCGGGACGCCGTCGTCGCGGCGGGGACGGTCGTGGCCGACGACGTGCCCCCGGCGAGCCTGGTGGCCGGGCCCAAGGGGACCGTGCGCCGCCGCTGGTAGTGCTAGTCCTGCGCTGCGTAGCCGGATCCCTCGCGGAGCGTAGCGTTTCGTGGCCGGGTTGCCGGGGAACTCCGGAGCGGAGAGGTGATCGACCGTGTTCTCCTGGTTGCGCAAGCTCATGGGCCGCCCGGCCTCGGCGGACGCCGAGTCCGATGTGGCCACCGACCCGGCCAACGCCGGCAGCAGGGTCTCCGGCGGCGATACCGGCCGCCGCGGTGGCGACGCCGAGAGCACCACCGGCCCCGGCCCGAACGACACCCACGTCGGCCGGGTGGCCGGCCAGGACGAGGGCTTCGCCGGCGATACCGGCGCGGAGGCGCGCTCCCGCGACACGTGACCGACGCGCTCACAGGGCTGGGCTCCGGGGAAGTCCAGTGTCCGGCAGGCCGGGCGAGTTCTGCACCCCCGCACTCGAGTTCCACGTTGCGGTGCACGGGAACTCGATCGTGTGATTTTTTCGAACACATGTTCGTCTAGAATGGGGGTGTGTTCGCTGAGGCTGGTACCCGGTTGTGGCGGCTGTCCGATCAGGAGGTAGCCGCCGTGATCCAGCGTGGCCAGGAGAGGCTGGCCGCGGCGGCGGCGCAGGTGCTGGAAGGTTTGGCGGAGTTGAGTGCGCGGGGTGCCGATCTGGGGTTCCGGGATCTGGCGGCGTTTCAGGTGGACAACCTGAACGTCTCACCCCGGCAGGCAAAGCAGCGGGTGGAGCTGGCCGAGGCGTTGTTCCGCGGCGACCTGGCGGGTCCGGCCGAGCTGGCCGCGACCGGTGCCGCCCTGGTGGCCGGTGAGATCTCCCCGGAACACGCGGCCGAGATCCACCGGGCGATCACCGCGTTGCCGGTGGCCGCGCGGGCAGGGTTGGAGGACATCCTGCTGGACCTGGCCCGCACCGCACCGCCGACCGCGGTACGCAAGGCCGGTGCCCACATCAAGGCCACGGTCGATCAGGACGGCCCGCCGCCCGAGGACGCCGAGGTGAGTCCGAGACGGGAGTTCCGCTCCAAAGTAGACCGACACGGCCGATACCGCTTCGCCGGGGTCCTCGACCCGGAGACCGGCGCCACGCTGGACGGGTTGTTCGATGTGCTGGCCAAACCACACCCCGCCGAGGAAGGCGTGCCCGATCTCCGGGATCAGGCTGAGCGGAAGGGTGACGCGCTGGCCGAGATCGTCGACCTGGTTGCCCGCACCGAGGACCTGCACACCCAAGCCGGGGAACGTGCCGTGGTCACCGTGACGGTGACGCTGGAGGACTTGGAACGCCGCGCCGGAGCGGCACTCGACGGCGCCGGATATCTGAGTGCCTCGGCGCTGTCCCGGTTGTGCTGCGAGGCCAAGCTCGTTCCGGCGGTGTTCGGCTCCGACGGTGAGGTCCTGCACCTGGGCCGCGAGGCCCGCCTGGCCACCAAAGCCCAGCGCCGCGCGCTCGCCCTGCGCGATCGTGGCTGCGCGTTCCCCGGCTGCACCCGCAAACCCCGCTGGTGCGTCGTCCACCACGTCCGCGAATGGCAACACGGCGGACGAACCAATGTGGACGAAATGGTCCTGCTCTGCGGACGCCACCACCGCGTCATCCACCACACCGACTGGACCGTCACCATGGTCGACGGCAAACCCCGGTTCCACCCACCCGCCTGGCTCACCAGGCGCCGAAGACCCAGCAGCAACCTCTTCCACCGCATCCCCGCCTAACCGGGCGCGGGCCCGCTCAACCGCGGGCCCGCGCGGGTTCCGCCGTCGTCACGCCGGGCCCGCCTCCGGTGGCCACACTGGCAAGGTGACGACAATCGTGCCGATAGACGCCGCCGACCCGGCCTTCGATCAGGTAGCAGAGCTGTTCGACGACTACCGGGCGCACTACGGCCGGGCCTCGTCTCCCGAGGCCACCCGCTCCTGGCTACACGCCCAGCTCACCCAGCGCCGGATGGCGGCGCGCGCCGCCATCCGGGCCGATCAGGTCTGCGGCTTCCTCACGACCACGATCATGCCCGCATCCCTCATGCTGGGCACCGCGTGGTCGATACGGGACCTGTACGTCGTCCCGCGCGACCGCCGCCGCGGCATCGCGAGAGCCCTCCTCGACCACGTCGTCCGCGAAGCCCGTGCCGCCGGTGCACTGCGGGTATCACTCCAGACCGAGACCGACAACCTCCCGGCCCGCACGCTCTACACCGAAGCCGGCTTCCAGCCCGTCACCGGCCTGGAACTGCTCACCCTCGAATCCGCCCCCCGGCCCTGACGTCTACCGTGTCCGCGTGACGACACGGGACGGGCAGGCGACTGAGCCGATCGGGCGCATCGCGACGGCGAGCTTCGTCGGCACCGCGATCGAGTTCTTCGATTTCTACGCCTACAGTCTCGCGGCGGCCGTCGTCCTGGACAGCGCGTTCTTCCCGCAGCTGGACCCGGTCGCGGGCAAGCTCGCCGCGTTCTCCACCTACGCCGTCGCGTTCGTGTCCCGCCCGCTGGGCTCGGCGCTGTTCGGCCACTGGGGCGACCGGGTCGGCCGCAAGGCGATGCTGATCTCCAGCCTGCTTCTCATGGGACTGTCCACGTTCGCCGTCGGCCTGCTGCCCGGCTACGACACCATCGGCGTCGCCGCCCCGATCCTGCTCGTCCTGCTGCGGTTCCTGCAGGGCATCGGGCTGGGCGGCGAGTGGGGCGGCGCGGCGCTGCTGGCCACCGAGCACGCCCCGGCGGGCAAGCGCGGGCTGTACGGGCTGTTCCCGCAGCTTGGCCCGGCCGTCGGGTTCGTCGCCGCCAACGGGATCTTCCTGGCCATGGGCGCGTGGCTGTCCGACGAGCAGTTCACCAGCTGGGGCTGGCGCGTCCCGTTCCTGCTGAGCATCGTGCTGGTCGGCGTCGGCATGTACGTCCGCGTGCGCATCGCCGAGACCCCGGTGTTCGCCCGCGTCGTCAGTGAGCAGCAGGTGGCCAAGGCGCCACTGGTCCCGCTGGTCCGCAACCAGTGGCGGGAGCTGCTGCTGGGCTCCGGCGCGATGATGGTGCAGTACACGCTGTTCTACACGGCCACCGCGTACTGCCTGTCCTACGGCACGGCCACGCTGAAGGTCCCGCGCGAGACGATGCTGACCCTCACCCTGCTCGCCGTCGTGGCGCTCGGCGTGTGCACCGCCGTCTCCGCCGTGGTGTCCGACCGCTTCGGCAGGCGCGCCGTGCTGATCGCGGGCAGCGGGGTGGCGATCGTCTGGGGCCTGGTGATGTTCCCGCTGATGGACACCCGCGAGCCGGTGCTGATCTTCCTCGCGCTGGCCGGCGCGCTGGGCATCATGGGGCTGAGCTACGGCCCGATGGGCGCCTACCTGCCCGAACTGTTCCGCACCCGCTACCGCTACACCGGTGCGTCGCTGGCCTACAGCCTCGGCGGCGTGCTCGGCGGAGCCGTCCCGCCGCTGCTGGCCACCACGCTGCAGGCCGAGTTCGGCAGCTGGGCCGTCGGCGGCTACCTCGCGCTGGTCGCCGTGATCAGCCTGGCCTGCGTCCTCGCCCTGCGCGAGACCAGGACCGACACCCTGGACTGACCCCACCGCAACTTTCCACGCGGGGAGACCCTGGACAACGACTCTCCATACTGCATACAGTCTACAAGGTGGACCTGTACGAGTACCAAGCCAAAGAGCTCTTCGCCCAGCATCAGGTGCCGGTCGGCCCACAACGCGTGGTGACCGGCGCAGCCGAGGCGGCCGACGCCGCCGCCGAGTTCGGACTACCCGTCGTCCTCAAGGCCCAGGTCAAGACCGGTGGCCGCGGCAAGGCGGGCGGTGTGCAGCTGGCCCGCACCGTCGACGAGGCCCGCGAGAAGGCCGGCGCCATCCTCGGCATGGACATCAAGGGACACGTCGTGCGGCGGCTGCTGGTCACCCCGGCGTCGTCGATCGACGCGGAGTACTACCTGTCGTTCCTGCTCGACCGCGCCAACCGGACCTTCCTGGCCCTGGTCTCGGCACAGGGCGGGGTCGACATCGAGGAGAACCAGGACAGCCTCGCGCGCATCCCGATCGACCCGGTCACCGGCGTCGACCTCGACACCGCCGCCAGGATCGCCGCCACCGCGGGCCTTCCGGCGACCTCTGCCGAGGTGATCGTGAAGCTGTGGGAGACCTTCGTCGCCGAGGACGCCACGCTGGTCGAGGTCAACCCGCTGATCCGCGACGGCGACGGCGCCATCGTCGCGCTGGACGGCAAGGTCACCCTCGACGGCAACGCCGCCTTCCGCCATCCCGCGCACGCCGACCTGGTCGACCGTGACGCGGAGGATCCGCTGGAGGCCAAGGCCAAGGCGAAGGATCTCAACTACGTCAAGCTGGACGGCGAGGTCGGCATCATCGGCAACGGAGCCGGCCTGGTTATGTCCACTTTGGACGTGGTGGCGTACGCGGGGGAGGAGCACGGCGGCGTGAAGCCGGCGAACTTCCTCGACATCGGCGGTGGCGCGTCGGCCGAGGTGATGGCCGCCGGGCTGGGGATCATCCTGTCCGACCCGGACGTGCGCAGCGTGCTGGTCAACGTGTTCGGCGGCATCACCGCCTGCGACGCGGTGGCCGACGGGATCGTGCAGGCGTTCGCACTGCTGGGCAACGTCGACAAACCGATCGTGGTGCGGCTGGACGGCAACAACGCCGAGCAGGGCCGCAAGATCCTCGACGAGGCCGCCCTGCCCGGGCTCATCCGCATGGACACCATGGACCAGGCCGCCGGGCGCGCGGCCGCACTCGCCGCGGGAGCGTGAACCGATGGCCATCTTCCTCACCGAGAACTCCCGCGTCATCGTCCAGGGGATGACCGGGACCGAAGGGCGCAAGCACACCGCCCGCATGCTCGCCGCGGGCACCAACGTGGTCGGCGGCGTCACCCCCGGACGCGGCGGCCAGACCGTCGAGATCGGGCAGACCACGCTGCCGGTGTACGACGACGTCGGCAAGGCGATGGCCGACACCGGCGCGGACACCTCGGTGGTGTTCGTGCCGCCGAAGTTCGCCAAGGACGCCGTGATCGAGGCGATCGACGCGCAGATCGGCCTGGCGGTGGTGATCACCGAGGGCATCCCGGTGCACGACTCGGCCTACTTCTGGGCGCACGCGGTGGCCAAGGGCAACAGGACGCGGATCATCGGCCCGAACTGCCCTGGCGTGATCAGCCCGGGTAAGTCGAACGCGGGCATCATCCCGGCCGACATCACCGGTGCGGGCAAGATCGGTCTGGT
>NZ_SFCC01000012.1 GCF_004214935.1 Amycolatopsis suaedae | reverse complement strand
GTCACCACGAAAGAGATCCAGCAAAGTTCCCCAATGTGGCATTGGGGAACTTGAACTCCCCCAATGCCACATTGGGGGCACACGGCACCCCGACTTCGCCAGGCCCCTGGTGTCGCATGCCGTGAGGGCCCCCTTCACGGCATCAGGGCCACGGCAATCGTGTGCTTTGTACGGCATTTGTACGTGGGTTTCTTACCGTCTGCGGCGCACCCACACCCTGCACAGTGGAGGAGCACGTCATGTTGAAAACGCTCGGCAAGGTGTTCACCGGGCTGGCGGCGGGCGCGATGCTGATGGCGGGAGCCGTCGCACCGGCCGCGGCCCAGGTCGAACCGCAGGCGATCAACTTCCGGACCCCGTTCGACTGCGGGCAGGTCTGGAACGCCAACACCCGCACCAACCACAACCCGCAGAACGCCGTCGACTTCCAGCGTTCCGGCGCACAGGGCAAGAACGTGCGCTCCAGCGCGCCCGGCAAGGTCACCACCGTGCGCGACCTCGGCAACACCAGCTACGGCAAGTACATCGTCGTCACCCACAGCGGCGGCTGGCAGACGCTGTACGCGCACCTGAGCGCTTTCAACACCTCGGTGGGCAGGTCGGTCAGCACCGGCACGATCATCGGCAAGGTCGGCAACAGCGGCGGTTCCAGCGGGCCGCACCTGCACTATGAGCAGAAGCTCAACGGCTCCGTGCGGCGCGTCGTGCTCAACGGGCTGGCCATCAAGTACTTCGGCAACACCACGGTCACCAGCAGCACCGGCTGCTAAGAGGCCCTACCCTGGCGGGGCGCCGGCCTGATAACCGGTGCCCCGCACGGTGTGGATCAACGGCGGCTTGCGCAGTTTGCGGCGCAGCTGGGCGATGACGACGTCGAGCACGTTGGACGCCGGATCGGCCATCTCGTCCCAGGCGTGCCGGATCAGCTCGGCACGCGACACCGGCCGGTCCGCGTCGGTGAGCAGCCGTTCCAGTACCGCGAACTCGGTCCGGGTCAGCGTCAGCAGCACACCGGCCCTGCGGACCTCGTGCCGCGCGGTGTCCAGTTCGACGTCGGCGACCCGCAGCAGCGGCGACGCGGCCGCACCCGCGCGGCGGCACAGGCTGCGCACCCGGGCGACGAGCTCCGCGGTGTCGAACGGCTTGACCAGGTAGTCGTCGGCGTGCCGCAGCCCGTCCAGGCGTTCCGGGACACTGCCCAGCCCGGTCAGGAACAGAACCGGGACCGCCCAGCCGGCCTGCCGCCTGCGCGCGACGTAGGCGAGCGCGTCACCGCTGGGCAGCATGCGGTCGAACACCGCACAGTCGTAAGTGTTGACATGCAAGGCTTCGTCGGCCTCCGGCAGGTCGGCCGCGGCGTCCACCGCGAACCCCGCCGTCCGCAACGACGAGTGGATCCCCCTGCGCAGGTCCTCGACATCCTCGACCACCAGAACGCGCACGAGTACCCACGGTAGCCCACCCTCAGGTCGTCGCGGGCAGCAGCCAGCCCCGGCCCGCCGCCTTCGCGCCCGCCTGGAAGCGGCTGCGGGCGCCGAGCCGGTGCATCAGGTCGGCCACCATCCGCCGCACGGTCCGCACCGACACGTCCAGCCGCGCCGCGGCCGAGTCGTCGGTGCAGCCTTCGGACAGCAGGAGCAGCAGATCCCGTTCCCGCGCCGACAGTTCCGTCTGCGGCAGGTCCGCGGCCAGCAGCGGGACGGCGCCCGCCCAGCCCCGCGCGAACAGCTCCAGGAACGTGCCGACGACCCCGGGCAGGTCGAGCACGGCGGCACCGCCGGGCGCCCGGTCGGCAGGCACGATCGCCAGCGCCCCGTCGACCACCAGCACGTCGGTGAACACCTCGGGTGCCGTGCGCACCACCGCACCCGCCGTGGACAGCGCCCGCAGCCGGGCGGCCGCCTTCGGCGCGAGCCGCGCGTTGTCCGGCACCAGCACGCGGAAACGCACACCGGGCACCAGATCGGCACGGTAGAGGTGACGCAGCAGCGCGGCGGGCAGCACACCGGCCGGATCGGCGGCCAGCACCACGATCTCGGTGGTGGCCGACGCGAGCAAGTCGGCGACCCCCGGCCGGGACGTGGTGCTGCCTGCCGGGCGCTCGGACAGGGTGTGGGTCATCGCGGACCTCCGATCGAAAGCGTGGTCGGGTTCGTCATCACGCCGCCGATCCGTACGTTCCGGCGGTCACCAGTCGGCCTTCTGTCCACAGCAGACCGTTGAGCAGGAGGGTGGAGGCCGCGCGGATCGCCGCCGGCAGGCCCTCGCACCGCCGCAGCGCCGCCGCGGCGGCCTCGGTCTCGGCGACGGCGCCCACCTCCGCGCGCAGCAGCCGCCACGCGTCGCGGTCGGGCAGCGGCCGCAATGTCAGCGCCGGCAGGCCCGGCAGCGGGTGCGAGCCGGTGACGAGCGCCGCCGCCGGTCCCGCGGCCGGCAGCAGGGGCCGCACCTGCGCGGCGCAGGCCGCGTCGTCGAGGACCACCAGAACCCGCCTGCCCGCCAGCGCCGCGGCCCACGCGGCCGCCCGGCCGGCCGGATCGGCAGGAACGTCGGCGCCGACCGCCCGCAGCAACCGGGCCAGCGCCTCGGCGACCGGCAGCGGGCCGCGGACGTCGTGGCCACGCAGGTTCAGCAGCACCCGCCCGTCCGGGAAGCCTGCGGCCAGGTCGTGCGCGGCCCGGACGGCCAGCGCGGTCTTGCCGACGCCACGCACACCGTCGACCGACAGCACCCGCCCGGCCCGCAGCAGGGCGGCCACCCTGGCCAGCTCCGCCTGCCGTCCGGTGAAGTGCGGTGCCGGGGCGGGCAGCTGCGGGGCGGCGCCCAGCACCGCGCGGTGCGCGGCGGCCAGCTCCGGGCCCGGCTCCACCCCCAGCTCGGTGACCAGCTCGGCCCTCGCACGCCGGAAGGCCTCCAGTGCCTCGGCCCGCCGGCCGGCATGGTGCAGTGCCAGCACCAGCCGTGCCTGCGGGCCCTCCCGCAACGGGTCCTGCGTGGTCAGTTCCCGCAGCAGCGCGGCGGCCTCGTCGTGGTGACCGGCGGCGGTCAGTGCCGCCGCCAGCCGTTCCCTGACCTGCCAGCGCAGCTGGTCCAGCTCGGTGACCAGGTCGGCCACCATGGACTCGGGCAGCTCGGCGTAGGGGCGGCCCCGCCACAGCTCCGCCGCCTCGGTGAGCAGCCCAGCCGCCTCGGCGGGCGGGACGTGCCCGGCGGCGGCGAGCAGCGCCCGCGCCCGGTCGCTGTCCAGCTCACCGCGGGCCAGCCGGATCCGGTAGGCGCCCGCGCGGCTGTCGATCCGGGCCGCGCCGAGGGTGCGGCGCAACCGCCAGACGTAGGTCTTGAGGTTGCGCACGGCCGACGCCGGCACGGCCTGTTCATGCCAGATCGTGGAGATCAGCTGCTCTATGCTGACCCAGCGGTTAGCGTGGCGGAGCAACGCGGACAGGAGCGTCACGGACTTGCCGGTGCCCAGCTCGACGGGCCTGCCGGCCGGGTCGTGGACCTCCAGCGGACCGAGCACTCGGAACGTCACCGCACACCTCCTGAATCGGATGCGGCAACGATCCACCGGGACACATGAGGATCTGATGACAACGAAGCACCGGGTGCTCGTCGTCGAGGACGACGTGGCGCTGCGCACCGGCGTCGCGGCCGCGTTGCGTGCCGAGTCGCTGGACGTCGAGCCGGTGGGCAGCCTCGGCGCGGCAGGCGACGCGCTGGCCGGGAGCACCTACGACTGCGTGGTGTTCGACCGGATGCTGCCCGACGGCGACGCCATCCACTTCGTGCACGAGCGCCGCCGGTCCGGCTGGGCCGTGCCGGTGCTGTTCCTCACCGCGCTGGACGGCGTCGCCGACCGGGTCAGCGGGTTCGAGCACGGCGGCGACGACTACCTGGTCAAACCGTTCGACACCGGCGAACTGGCCGCCCGGGTGCAGATCCTGTGCCACCGGGCCGCCGGCGGGCGGCCCTCGGTACTGCGCCACGACGACCTGGAACTGGACTGCGCCCGCAGGGAGGTCCGGCGGGCCGGGGTGCTGCTGACGCTGAGCGGGCGGGAGTTCGCGGTGCTGGAGTACCTGGCCACCCGCACCGGCCAGGCCGTGTCCCGCACCGACCTGATCGAGCACTGCTGGGACGCCGAGAGTGATCCGATGTCCAATGTGGCCGATGTGGTGATCAAGCGGCTGCGCCGCAAACTGGGGCAGCCGCAGCTGATCCACACGGTGCACGGCGTGGGGTACCGGCTGTCGTGACCACCGCGCCCGCCTCACTGTCCTCCGCCGACCGGCTGCGCAGGCTGCCGCGCCTGCAGGCACTGCTGTTCGCCGTGATGACCGCGCTCGGCCTGACCCTGCTGGCCTGGGTCGCCATCGCCAGCGACGCCTCGGAAGGCAGGGCCCGCCTCGACGGCGAGGTGCGCCGGGTGGTCGACGCGGTGTCGCGGCAGGTCGGCATCGGCGGTGACGCCATCGCCACCGCCGACGTCAACGCCGACCCGCTCAACACCCGCTGCCCGGAGTTCGCCGTGCTGCCCGCTGCCGGGACCGAGCAGTTCGTCGGGCACCGCAGTGCCCGGCGCTGCGTGTCGGACCGGACGCCGGACGCGGCGATGCTGTCCGCACTGGCCACCGAGGCGGTGCGGGCCAGGAACCTGGTCACCGGCTACCGCGCCGGGGTCGACGACAGCCTGGTCTACACCGCCGCCCTGCCGCTGGAAAACCAGCGCGGCGAGCCGGTCGGCGCCGTGGTGGCGGTGGCCGACGCCGGGGCCGAGCAGGACCGCCACGTGGGCTTCGCGACGCTGGTCATCGGCGGCTGCGTGCTGGTGGTGGCCGCCGTCGCCGCGGGGGCGTTCCTGCTGGCCCGCCGCTCGGTCGGCCCGGCCGCCGCCGCGCTGGGGCAGCAGGAGGAACTGCTCGACGGCATCGCGCACGACCTGCGCAACCCGGTCAGTGCCCTGCGCACCACCGCGCAGGCCGCGCAGAGCAACCCGGCCGAGCAGGCCGGGCTGCTGCCCACGGTGGTCCGGCTGTCCGCCGCCATGGGCAGCATCATCGAGGTGCTGCTGCGCCGCGCCCGCCTGGTCGCCGGTATCGAGAAGCTGGACCGGCAGCGGCTGTGGCTGGACCAGCTCGTCGAGGGCGTCGTCGACGACACCCCGGCCGGGGGCGCGACGGTCACCGTCACCGCGGCGCCCACCATGGTCGACGCCGAGCCGGCGCTGCTGCGCCGTGCGGTGGCCAACCTGCTGGAGAACGCGCTGCGGCACGGGCACCAGCCCGGCGCGCTGTCGGTCGTGCACATCACCGTGCTGGACGGCCGGGTGATCGTCGCCGACCAGGGGCCCGGTGTCGCGGAGTCCGTTGTGGAGACCATGTTCGACCGGTTTTCCAGCGGTGGCGGGTCGTCCGGGCTCGGGCTGTCGATCGTGCGCTGGGTGGCGCAGGTGCACGGCGGGACGCTGCGGGTCTACAACCGCGACGAGGGCGGCGCGATCTTCGAGCTGGCCCTGCCGGTCAGCGCACCATGACCCGCTGCCACGGCGGCAGCGAAACCTCGGTGCCGTCGGGCATCTGGTAGGCCAGGAAGTAGGTGTACTGCCCGGGCGCGGGCAGTGCCCGGTGCAGCGTCACCTCCTGGGGCGTGGTGCTCAGCGGAAGGTCGCGCAGCACCGGGAAGTCGAGCGAGCCGCCTGCCGCGTCGGTGACCTTGACCGTCAGCGAGCGCAGCCGCACCGGCCGGTCCGCCGACAGCTGTGCCCGCGCGGTGACCGGCTGGCCCGCGGCGGGCACGGCCGGTTCCAGCGCCAGCGTGCCGACCAGGACCGGGCGTTCGGTGACGGCGGGCGCGGGCGGGTCGTCCGGCGCGGGCGACCCGGTGGCCACCAGGTAGCCGCCGACCGGCAGCGCGACCAGCACCGCCAGCAGGACCGCGGGCAGTACCCGCCCCCCGGACTCCCGTGCCACCGTGCCCCCGGCCTGTCGATGGTTGTCGCGGTTGCGTCAACCGTGGACCTGTTGTGTATCGCAGGGCGTACGCTACGCGCATGCCGGGGATGAACGAGCAGCTGTCCACCCGCGTTTATCAGCTGGTGTCGGACAACATCCAGCAGGTCATGCGGGGCAAGCCGGAAGTCGTGCGGCTGGCCGTCGTGGCGTTGCTGGCCGAGGGCCACCTGTTGATCGAGGACGTGCCCGGACTGGGCAAGACCACACTGGCGCGGTGCCTGGCACGCAGCATCGGCGGTGAGTGGAACCGGATCCAGTTCACCCCGGACCTGCTGCCCGGCGACGTCACCGGGGTGATGGTATACCACCAGAACGTCGAGCGGTTCGAGTTCCACCGCGGCGGGATCTTCGCCAACGTCGTGCTGGCCGACGAGATCAACCGCGGCACGCCGAAGACGCAGTCGGCGCTGCTGGAGGTCATGTCCGAGCGGCGGGTCACCGTCGACTCGGTGACCAACGACGTGCCGCACCCGTTCCTGGTGATCGCCACCCAGAACCCGATCGAGATGGAAGGCACCTACCGGCTGCCCGAGGCGCAGCTGGACCGGTTCCTGATGCGGGTGTCGGTGGGCTATCCCGACCACGACGCCGAGGTGCGGGTCATCATGAGCGACTGCGCCAGGGTCAGCCCCGACGAACTGCAGCCGGTGGTCGACCTGCAGACGTTGCAGGCGGCCATCACCGAGGTGCGCGCGGCACATCTGGACCCGGCCATCTGCTCCTACGCGGTGCGCCTGGCCGACGCCACCCGCAAGCACGTCGCCGTGCGCTACGGCGCCAGCCCGCGCGGCAGCATCGCGCTGGTCCGCGCCGGGCAGGCGCTCGCGGCCACCGAGGGCAGGCGGTTCGTGACCCCCGACGACATCAAGACCGTCGCCGTCCCGGTGCTGGCACACCGGCTCGTGCTCACCCCGGACGCCGAGCTGAACCAGCGCGAGGCCGCCGACATCGTCGGCGAGGCGCTGTCCGCCACGCCCGCACCGGCCATCAACCAGGTCTGAGACGGATGCGGCTGACCCGCAGGGGCGTCGCCGTCGGCGTCGCCGCGTTGGTGTTGTACGGGCTGGGGGAACTGGCCGGGCACCCACTGCCGAGGGCACTGGCCGGTGCCGCGCTGGGCGCGCTGCTGGCCGGGGTGGCCGTGACGTTCCGGCGGCCGAGGGTCGACGTGCACCGCGAGGTGCACCCGGACCGGGTGGAGAAGGGCAGGCCGGCACTGGCCCGGCTGCTCGTCGGCAACCCCGGAACCAGGCGGCAGGCCGGATTCACCGCGCGGGAACGGCTGGAACGCGACCTGTCGCTGGGCGTCACCGTCCGCCCGCTGGCTCCCGGTGCCACCGCGACCTACCACTACGAGCTGCCCACCTCGGCACGCGGCAAGCTGACGGTCGGCCCGCTCACGCTGGAACGTGCCGACCCGCTGGGCCTGGTCCGCCGCCCGCTGTCCACCGGCAGCACCGCCACGTTGTGGGTGCATCCCCGGGTGCACGCCGCCCGCGCCCTGGTCGGCGGGCATCCCCGCCACCACCACGAGGGCACCACCACCGACGACGCCCTGCGCGGGTCGTCGGACCTGCGTGATGTGCGGGAGTACGTCGTCGGCGACGAGGTGCGGCACCTGCACTGGAAGGCCACCGCGCGCACCGGGCAGCTGATGGTGCGCGACTACGTCGACCCCGACCAGCCGCGGTTCACGCTGCTGCTGGACACCCGCACCGCCGTGCTGTCCGCGCAGGAGTTCGAGGAGGCCGTCGAGGTGGCCGCGTCACTGGTCAGCGCCGCGGCGCGGGCCGGGCACCGGTGCCGGCTGCTCACCGCCGACGGCGAGGACCGCATGGTCTTCGGCGGGCCGCCCGCCGTCCGGCAGCTGATGGACGTGCTGTGCGAGGCGTCCCGGGGCAACGCGCCGGCGATGATCCCGGACGAGCTGGCCAAGCCGGGCCGCACCGGGCTGCGCGGCGGCTGCCTGGTGGTGGTGACCGGCCGTGCGGGCAAGGAGCACCTCAGCGGCCTGGCCACGCTGCGGCCGCACTACTCGTCGTTGTTCGTGATCGGCGTGGGCACCCACGGGCTCGGGGTCGACGGCCTCGGCGTGCACGGCGTCGCCGGGGTGGCCAAGGCCCGCAGCATCAGCGCCGTCGACGCCGAGTCGGCCATCCGGCAGTGGAACGCGGTGGTGTCGTGATCAGCCGGTCCCGCGTCGCGCAGGCGTGTGTGCTCGCCCTCGTGCTGCTGGGCGGGCTGCTGTTCGCGCCGGTGTTCACCTTCGGTGCCCTCTGGCTGCCGGCAGGCCTGGCCGTGCTGGTCGCGTTCGGGGTCGCCGAACTGTGCCGGCGCCTGCCCGGCCTGGTGCCGTGGCGGTCGCTGCTGGTGCTGGTGGCCGGGTTGCTCGCGGTCGCGGTGGCCGTGGTCGGCGTGCCCACCGGGCAGGCGTTCGGCGTGCTCGCCGACGGGGTTCTGCACGGCTGGCAGCTGACCCTGCAGTCGACCTGGCCCGCCCGGCCCGAACCGCGGCTGCTGGCGTTCGTGCCGGTGGCCGTCGTCGTCGCGGCCACGATCGGCCTGGAACTGCTGCACCGGCTGCGCAGCCCGCTGCCCGCGTTGCTGCCCGGGCTGGCGGTGATCGGGCTGAGCCAGGCGTACTCCGCGCTGAGCGCCGGTCCCGCGCTGGCCGTGGCGCTGGCCGTCGCGGCGGTGGCCGGGCTGCTGCTGGTGGACACCGGCGACCACGTCGGCGTGCGCGGGCAGCGGATCGCGTTGCTGGCCGCGCCCGCCGTCGCGCTCGGTGTGGTGGGGGCGCTGGCCGTCGGCATGGCCGACCCGCTCGGCAGGCCGGCGTGGTCGCTGAAGCAGGACGAGACCGCGCCGCTGTCCGCGGCGGCCGTGGCCAACCCGCTCGGCGAGATCGCCAGCAGGCTGACCCGCCCCGACGTCGAGGTGTTCCGCTACACCAGCGACGCCCGCCCGGCGTACTGGACGGTCGCCGTGCTGGACCAGTTCGACGGCGTCAGCTGGACCGCGGGCGGGAGCTTCCGCCGGGTCGGCGCCGAGCTGCCACCGGGGACCGGGGTGACCGTGCCGGTCCAGCGGCGCAGTGCCGCGGTGACCACGACCGGTGCGCTGGACGGGCCGTGGCTGCCCAGCCAGCCGCTGCCCGCGTCGGTCGGCGGGGTGGACCCGCTGGTCGACGAGGCCCGCGGCACCCTGGTCACCGCGGGCCCGCCGGCCCGCGCGGCCAGCTACACGCTGAGCTGGTGGGAGACCGAGCCGGCGCGGCTGTCCGGCGCGGCACTGGATCCGCACGCCCCCGGCGGGTTCGGCGCGCTCGGCGGGGTGCCGCCGGAGATCGAGAAGCTGGCCAGGGAGGCGGTCGGCGTGCGGCCGTCGTTCGAGGCGGCACTGGCGCTGGAACGGTTCTTCACCGACAACTACCGACTGGCCACCGGGCGGGACATCCCCACCGGGCACGCCTGGCCGCAGCTGCGGCGGTTCCTGCTGGAGACCAAGCAGGGCACCAGCGAGCAGTTCGCCACCGGCTACGTCGTACTGGCCCGCCTGCTGGGTATCCCGGCCCGGGTCGCGGTCGGCTACGGCGCGCCGCCGCAGCCGACGCCGGCCGGCGAGTTCGTGGTGCGCAACGCCGACGTCCTGGCCTGGCCCGAGGTCGCGGTGGCCGGGGTGGGCTGGGTTCCGCTGGACCCGATCGGCAACGCCGCCGCCGGCTCGGGCACCGGCGGCGGCCTGGCCGAGGTGACCGAGCGGGCCCGCGCGCAGCTCCCGCCGCCGCAGGAACTGCGGGACCCGCCGCTGCCGCCGGCCCCGCCGGGCGCGGGGGAGGAGCCCGGCGGTTCGTGGGACTGGCCGCTGGCCGCCGTGGTGGCCGGAGCCGTGCTGGCCGTGGTTGTCCTCGGCTGGCTGCTCGGGGTGCCGCTGGCGACGGCCGTGCGGTCGTGGCGCCGTCGCCGCCGCGGTGGTGCCGTCGCGGCGTGGGCCGAGGCCCGGGACCGGTTGCGGGCACACGGCGTCCCGGTGACGGTCGGCATGACCGTGCGCGATCTGGCCGCCGCGTCCGCACCGCTGACCAACGAGTCCACAGTGGACGCACTGCGGTCGCTGGCGGTGACCGTGGACGCGGCGCTGTGGTCGGGCGGCTCGGTCCCCGCCGGCCCGGCGTGGCAGGCGGTGCGGGCGGTCCGGAAGGGACTGTCCCGGCGACCGGCCGGCGCACGGCTGCGGGCGGCGTTCAACGCCCGCGCCCTGCTGCCCCCGCGATCGTGAGCGTGCCCGGCTGAGCGTCGAAGCACGTGAAGGCCACCTTCATTACGTCTGACGTGCTGAAGGTGGCCTTCACGTGCAGTGCGCGGGGGCGACAGGCGAGGCGGTCAGCGGCGGCAGGTGGCGCCGCGGAAGGGCTGGTACTGGCTGTTGTAGACGCCGCGCGCGTCGGTGCCCTGCACCAGGAAGCAGTACTGCTTGCCCGGCTCCACCGGCACCCGGGCCGACGTCTTGCGCTGCACCAGGATCGGCGGCCGCGGCTCCGGAAGGCCCTGCTCGGTGACGATGACGACGTAGAACAGGTTGTCCGGACCCCGCCAGCGCAGCTCGGCCTCGGTGCCGTGGTCGGCGGGCGGGTCCAGGTCCACCCGGCCGGTACCGGGCTGCGGTGCGGGCGCCGGGACCGGGGCCCCCACCGGCGGTTCGGCGGGGGGCGGCGGCTGTTCCTGCCCACCGAGCAGGAACACCGCGGCCAGCGCGGCGGCCAGCACCAGCCCGCCCGCGGCGAGGATCGCCGTGCGGTGCCGGGACAACGCCGGCCGGCGCTGCCCGCGGGGCTCGACCACGGCGATCGGCTCGGGCAGCACCGGCGCGGTCACCGGCGGCCGCGCGGCTGCCGGACCAGCGGTGTCCACAGTGGACTCAGCGGACCCGTTGACCAGCTCGCTCAGCCTGCGCGCGGCCGTGGCCGCGTCCGGGCGGTGCGCCGGGTCCTTGGCCAGCAGGACGGCCAGCAGCCCGGTCGCCGCCTGCGGGACGTCCGCGCGGGTCACCGGCGCCACCGGCTCGTTGAGCACCCGCAGGATGTGCTGACCCGGCTGCTCGCCGACCCGCGGCGGATGCGGCGACCGGCCGGTGAGCGCGAGATGCAGGATCGCGCCGAGGCCGTACACGTCGCCGCGCTCGTCCAGGGTGCCCGCACGCACCGCCTCCGGCGCCGCGAAGTCGACGGCCCGCCGGGACTCCCCGGGGGTGAACCGCTGCCGCAGCACCACCCCGAAGTCGGCCAGGACCGGTTCGCCGGACGGCAGCAGCAGCACGTTGCCGGGCGTCACGCCGCCGTGCACCTGACCGGCCTGGTGCGCCGCGGCCAGCGCGAGCGCGACAGCCTCGGCGATGACGAGCGCGTCGAGCACCGGCAGGCCCTGCCCGCCGGCGGTGAGGTCGGCCAGCGACTGGGCGGCCCGCGGCATCCACAGTGCCGGGCGGCCGTCCGGCAGCAGTTCCAGCTCGTCCGCCGACAGCACGGCCGCGACCGGGCGCAGTGCCTCCAGTGCGGCCAGTTCCCGGTCCAGCGCGGCACGGGTGTCGCGGTCGAGCGGCGCCGGGTAGACCTTCACCGCCGCCGCCTCGCCCGTCTCGGTGACGCCGGCGTAGACGGTGGCGACCGGGCCGGTGCCCAGCGGGGCGAGTGCGGGTGTGTTCATCTCGCCGCCCATCGTAGTGAACCCGGTAAGTAAGGCAGGCTAACTAGCGTGAGATTCGACCACCTGCTGCACTGCGTCGCCGACGTCGCGGCCGCCGTGGACGACTACACCGCGGCCGGGCTGCCCGCGCACACCAACGAACCGTTCGACGGCTTCCAGAACGGCGCGTGGCGCCCGGACGAGCGCTACGTCGAGATCCTGTCGGTCGTCGACCACGCCGAGTTCGCCGGTTCGGCGTTCGGCAGGGCCATGACCGGCTGGGCCGGCTGACCGGGATCGCGGCCGAGGGCACCGTGGTCCCGCTGCCCGGCGGGCACGCGCACTTCACCGAGGGCTCCGCCGACGCCATCACCACGCTGCTGCTCACCGGCCCGAACCCGCCCGAGACGACCCTGCACGGCCTGCGGCTGGCAGCAGCACCCGGACCGTAGCCCCGCCGCCCGGTGTCGCGGTGACCGACGCCGAACCGCCGTGTGCGGCCGCCACGGCCGCCACGATCGACAGTCCCAGCCCGGACCCGTGTCCACTGTGGACACCCCGGTGGAAGCGCTCGAACACCCGGTCCGCCTCGTCCGGGTCGATGCCGGGGCCGGTGTCGGCCACCTCGACCGACGCCCCGGCACGCACCCGCACCACGGCGGAGGCCTCGGGCGGGGTGTGCCGCAGGACGTTGTCCAGCAGGTTGGCCAGCAGCTGCCGCAGCCGGTCGGCGTCGCCGGTCACCGTCACCGGCCCGTCGTGCTCCAGCCGCAGGTCCCTGCCCGGCGCGGTGGCCAGCGCGTCGGCGACGGCGTCGGCGGCCAGCCCGGTCAGCTCGACCGGCTCGGCCCGCAGCGGGCGGCCCTGGTCGAGCCGGGCCAGCAGCAGCAGCTCGTCGACCAGCACCCCCATCCGCGCCGCCTCCGACTCGATCCGGCTCAGCACCTTCGCCAGGTCCTCCGGCCGGTCGGCGGCGCCGCGGCGGAACAGCTCGGCGTGGCCGCGGATGGTGGCGATCGGGGTACGCAGCTCGTGCGAGGCGTCGCCGACAAACCGCCGCAGCCGCTCTTCCGACGCCTCCCGCGCGTGAAACGCCGCCTGCAGTTCGTCGAGCATGCCGTTCAGTGCCGTGGCGACCGTGCCCACCTCGGTACCCGGCCGGGCGTGCGGGACCCGCCTGGACAGCTCGTCCGGGCCGACGTGCCGGGCCGCCTCGGCGATGCCGGCCAGCGGCCGCAGCTCCCGGCGGACCAGCCGCCAGGACAGCAGCGCGACGGCGAGCAACGCGGCGCCGCCGGAGATCAGCACGACGTTGCGGGTGCGGTCGAGCAGCTCGTCCGAGCTGTCCGTGCGGGCGCCGACCACGAGAATGTCCTGCCCGGCCCAGCTCGTCCGGACCAGCCAGCCGTCGGCGGGCTCGGCGAACCGCTCGCCGCCGGGCCGGTCCGGCCACAGCTCGGCGGGCAGCGGGTCGGGCAGCGTCAGGCCGCCCGGTCCCGACGACCGCAGCAGCCGGCCGTCCGGACCACGTAGCTGCAGCAGTGACGGCACGACGCCGTCGGCGGCCAGCCGCTGCCACACCGCGCCGGTGTCGCCGAGCCCGGTCGCCTCCACCTGGCGGCCCACGGCCGAGAGCACGTCGTCGTCCTGGCGGCCCTTCCAGTCCTGCAGCGCGCCGAACGTCGCCCCCAGCGCGACGACCAGCCCGGCGCTCAGCAGGCCGAGCACGGTGAGGACCAGCCGTGTCCGCAGGGTCATGACCCGGGCAGGCGGACGACGTAGCCGATCCGCGGGACGGTGTGGATGAGCGGCTGGCCCGCGGCGTCGACCTTGCGCCGCAGGTAGGAGATGTAGGTCTGCACGACACCGTCGTTGCCGCCGAAGTCGTACTGCCAGACGTGGTCGAGGATCTGCCGCTTGGTCAGTACCCGGCCGGCGTGCGCCACCAGGTACCGCAGCAGCGCGAACTCGGTCGGCGTGAGCTCGATGCGGGTGCCTGCCCGGCGGACCTCGTGTGCCTCGTCGTCGATCTCCAGGTCGGCGAAGGCCAGCCGCGCCGACCGGCCGCCGGGCTTGCTGCGCCGCAGCACCGCCCGCACCCGCACCACCAGTTCCTCCAGGCTGAACGGCTTGGTGACGTAGTCGTCGCCCAGCTGGTCGGACAGCCCGGCGATCTTGTCCTCGGTGGCGTCGCGCGCGGTGAGGAACACGACCGGCACGTCGACGCCGCGCTGGGTGCGCCAGCGCCGGCACAGGTCGAACCCGGACCCGTCGGGCAGCATCACGTCCAGCACGACCAGGTCCGGCGCGTAGGCGGTCACCAGCTCGTCGGCCTGCCGGACGGTGCCCGCCATGGCGGTGTCGAAGCCGTCGTAACGCAGCGCGGTCGCCACCAGGTCGGCGAGGTAGGTCTCGTCGTCGACGACGAGCACGCGGGTCGGTGGTGGGCTCATGGGGACAGTCTGACCGCAGGCGGCGCCGCGGACCGGCATTCACAGAGAACTCCCAGATCGCTCGCACGGCGGCCGCAGAGCCGGCTGGTGCGCTGGACGGCATGGAGAACTTGGAGAGACTGTCCCGGTTCGTGCTCGGGCACCGCAGGCTGACCGTCGTGGTCGCCCTGCTGCTGGCGCTGGGCGGCGGTGGCGCGCTCGCCGTGCTGCTGCCGACGGTGTCGGAGAGCAACAGCTACCCCGGCCTGCCCGGCTACGAGGCCAACCAGCGCATCCTGGACACCTACGGCACCGGCGGCTACGAACGGCCCTACCTCCCGGTGATCACCCTGCCCGAGGGCGCCACGGTCGACGACGAGGCCGTGACGGCCGCGCTGCGCCGCGGGTTCGCCGAGGTCGCGGCCGCCACCGGCGCCCGCGTGGTGTCCTATGTGGACACTGGTGACCGCGGGTTCACCGGGGACGGCGGCCGCACCACGTTCGCCCTGGTGTTCGGCGGCCCGGTCGAGCAGGGCGGCCTGCCCGGCAGCGCCCTGGGCGAGGACGCCGGGCTGGACACCGCCGTCGACGCCGCACTGCGGCCCCGGCTGCCACCCGGCGCCCAGCTGTGGGTGACCGGCCTGGACCCGCTGGCCACCGGCGCCGACACCGGCGGGCTCGACGTCTCGGTGAAGCTGCTGGTCACCATCGGCCTGGCCGTGCTCGTGCTGGGCTGGGTGTTCCGCTCGGCGCTGGCACTGGTGCCGTTGCTGACCGCGCTGATCGCGCTGCCCGTGTCACTGCTCGGGCTGCTGGCCGCGGCGCTGGTGGTGGACATCCACGAGACGACGCTGACCATGGTGCCGCTGTTCGGCCTCGGCATCGCCATCGACTACGCGCTGATCCTGGTCACCCGCTGGCGGGAGGAACGCGCCCGCGGCATCGACGGTGACGAGGCCGTGCACCGGGCGATGGCCACCGCCGGGCGGGCCGTCGTGTTCTCCGGCGTCGCGGTCGGGATCGGCCTGCTGGCCATGCTGGTGCTGCCGATCCCGCTGCTGCGCAGCCTCGCCGTCGGCGGCGCCGCCGTGACCGCGGCCAGCGCGGCCGTCACGCTGACCGTCCTGCCGCTGCTGCTGTCGCGTGCCCGGCCCCGCGGAGCCGCCCGGGAGCAGCGCGGCTGGACGGCGTGGGCCCGGCTGGTCGTGCGGTGGCGCAGGCCGCTGGCCGCCGGTGCGGCCGGGCTGCTCGCGGCGCTGTCGCTGGTGGCGCTGGGCATCAACCTGAACCTGCCGGTCACCGGGGACCTGGCCCGCACCGGCCCCGGCCACGCCGGGCTGAGCGCACTGCGCGACGCCGGTGTCCCCACCGGGCCGCTGACCGCGTTCGACGTGTACGTCCCGCCGGGCACCGACCCCGGCGCGGTGGCCGCCACACTGCGGGCGGTGCCCGGGGTGCACGCGGTGGCGGCACCGTCCGGCCCGGCCTGGCGGCGGGACGGCTCGGCGCTGCTCACCGTGCTGCCCGCCGACGAGGCGGGCACGCCGGCCGGGCGGGACACCGTGCACCGCGTGCGGGCGGCCGTGCCCGGTGGCGTCGCGGTCGGTGGCAACGCCACCCAGCAGCTGGACTACCTCACCGTCACCTACGGAGCGTTCCCGTGGATGCTCGCGGTGCTGGCCGTGCTCACGTTCGTGGTGCTGGCGCGGGCGTTCCGCTCGCTGCTGCTGCCGCTGAAGGCCATCGCGCTCAACCTGCTCTCGCTCGGCGCCGTGCTCGGGGTGCTGGTGATCCTGTGGCAGTGGGGCTGGGGAACCGAGGCGCTGCTGGGAATCCAGCCCGACGGCGTGATCGGCACGTTCGTCCCGATCACCGTGTTCGCGTTCCTCTACGGGCTGTCGATGGACTACGAGGTGTTCATCCTCGCGCGGATGCGGGAGGAGTACGACCGCACCGGGTCCACAGTGGACGCCGTGGTGGCCGGGGTCGGCCGCACCGGGCGGCTGGTGACCGCGGCGGCGCTGATCCTGTTCTTCTCGTTCGCGTCGATGGCACTCGGCGGGGAGCTGGACGTCGCGGTGTTCGCCTCCGGGGTGGGGCTGGGGATCCTGCTCGACGCGACGCTGATCCGGTCGGTGCTGCTCCCGGCGACCGTGGCGATGCTGGGCCGGTGGAACTGGTGGCTGCCCGGCTGGGCCGCCCGGATTCTCAGGCTTGACCTCAACAAAGGTTCAGGGTTCAGGGTGGAGGCGACTACGACACGGGAGGTTGTTCATGAGGGTGATCGCGGCGTCGGCGTTCGGCGGTCCGGAGGTGCTCGGGGTGCGTGAGGCACCCGATCCGGTGGCGGGGCCGGGCACCGTCGTGCTCGACGTGTCCCACGCCGAGGTGTTGTTCCTGGACACCCAGCTACGCGCCGGCTGGGGCGGGGAGTACTTCCGGCTCGAGCCGCCGTTCGTGCTCGGCGCCGGGGTCGCGGGCACGGTGCGGTCGCTGGGTGACGGGGTGGACGCGAGCTGGGCGGGCCGGCGGGTCGTCGCGCACCTCGGCTTCTCCGGCGGCTACGCCGAGCGGGTGGAGGCGGCGGTGGCCGATCTGGTGCCGGTCCCCGAGGGCGTGGCGGCCGAGGCGGCGCTGGCGGCACTGCACGACGGCGCCACCGCGCTGGGTGAGCTGGAGGGGGCGGCGCCGCGGCCGGGGGAGCGGGTGCTGGTGACGGCCGCCGGTGGCAGCCTCGGGTCCTGGCTGATCCCGCTCGCCCGGGCCGCCGGTGCCGAGGTGATCGCGGCCGCCCGCGGGGAACGCAAGCTCGCCGCCGCCAGGGAACTGGGCGCGCACGCGGTCGTCGACTACAGCCGTCCGGAGTGGACGGACGGGCTGAGCGCCGACGTCGTTTTCGACGGCATCGGCGGCGCGATCGGCAGGGCGGCGTTCGACGTCACCGCCCGCGGCGGCCGGTTCCGCGCCTACGGCGCCGCGAGCGGTGACTTCGCGGGCGTCGAGGCGGACGAGGCCCGCGCCCGGGGTGTGGCGCTGTCCGGGATCGTGTCCTCGCCGTCGGGCGAGGAACGGTCCCGGCTGATGAAGCTGGCGATGGAGCGGATCGCGTCCGGCGCGGTGCGCCCGCGCGTGGGCGCCACGTTCCCGCTGGAGCGGGCCCGCGACGCCCACGCCGCGATCGAGGCACGCACGGTCGTCGGCAAGACGGTGCTGACCGTCTAGTTGGGGCTGTCAGCCGTGGCGGCGCTGTCGGCGGTGTTGTCCGGCGACGGGGGCGCGGGCGCGGCGGCGGGCGAGTCCGCGGAGTCGTTGACCGAGGCGGCGGGGGAGTCCGCCGACTCCGGCGAGTCGTCCACCGCCGCCGCCTGCTGCGGAGCCGGGTCGTACTGCTGGACCACCGGCGCCGGCCGCGAGTCGTGCACCGGGCCGCTGTCGGCGGCGACAGCCACCGCGGTGCCGAAACCGGCCAGCGCGAGCGTGGCACCGGCGACGATCCAGGGACGCTTGCTGTTCATGTGTTCTCCTCTTCTCGGGGTTCAGGCTCGGTCGAGCCACTGTTCGGCCAGTGCCACCCGCTGCTCGGTGCGGGCGGGCCAGCCGGGTTCCTGCACCCGGTGAGGCCCGGTGGCCAGCGAGAGCACCACCGCCGCGGTGCGCCGTGCCAGCGCCGCCGGGTCGGTGCTCCGGGTGAGGTGGCGGTGGACGCGGTCGCGCAGGTCGTCGACCCGCGGGCGCAGGGCCGGGCGGGTCTGCGCGAGGACCGCGAGGTGGGCCAGCAGGCAGGCCTCGTCGTCGAGTCGTTCACCGCGCCCGGCGGTGTCCAGGTCGAGCAGGCCGGTGACCAGCCCGTCGCGGACCATCAGCTGGCTTTCGTAGAAGTCGCCGTGGACGGGCACGCCGGGTCCCTCGGGTTCACCGTGGTCGACGGCCCGGGCGATCGCGTGCACCCGGCCGGCCAGGCCGGGGACGGCGTCGGCGAGCACACCGGCGTAGTGGCCGGCCTTCTGCCCCCAGGTGCGCCGGCGTGGCCCGGCTGCCAGCGCGGGCGGCAGGCCGTCCAGCGCCGCGGTGACGCTGTCCGGGTCCAGCGGCACCGGGCCGTCGCCCCCGGCCAGCAGTTCCTCGCGCAGGGTGCGGCCGGGCAGCCCGGCCAGCAGCACCAGGCCGTCGTCGGTCCAGCCCAGCGACTCCGGCACGGCGGCGCCCTCGGCCAGCCGGTGCCTGCGGTGCAGGCCGGCGGCCCGCGCGGGCGGCACCACCTTGACGAACACCCGGCGCCTGCCGGGCAGGCCGAGTTCCACCACCGCGCGGCGGCGCGGCCGGTAGGCCCGCACGCGGACCCGCACCGGGCCGTCGGCCCGCACGCCGCTGCGCAGCACCAGCCGCCGGGCCCGCTCGGGGTCGCAGGCCACCGGCAGCCCGGGCAGCGCGGGGTCGAACGGGAACCGCCACATGCCGATCTCGGTGGTGCCGTCGCTCAGCCGGGCGACGCCGCCGGGCAGGTCACCCGAGCAGGCGCCGAACGTCTCGCCGGTCACCGTGCCGTCCGGCCAGCGCACGCGGGCCGAGTAGCTGACGGTGGTGCGCCTGCCGGGCTGGTGGTCGACCTGGGTGGCCGACCACTGCTCGACGACACCGCCTGCCTCGGCGAGTACCGCGCCGAGCAGGTCGCCCGCGGTCTCGCCGGTCAGCAGGGTCAGTGGTGCGGCCATGACCCCACTGTGCGAGCCGCGGATGACACGCCGGTGAGCCGTTGATGAGGACTCTTTAACCTCAGCTGGGCGCGGGCACCACGGCGTCGGCCGGCGTCTTGTCGTGCCGCAGGCCGCGCCAGGCGGTGTGCCGCAGCCGCTGGTCCTTGGTGAAGTGGCGGTACTCGACCTCGCCGACCAGCTCCGGTTCGACCCAGCGCGCCAGCCGCGCCCGGTCCCGGGGCACCTCGGTGCCGAACGGGCTGGTCCGCCGCGCCAGCGGCGCCAGCCTGGCCAGCAGGTCGTCCAGTGCCCGGTCGGTGAACCCGGTGCCGACGTCGCCGATGTAGACCAGGCTGCCGTCGGTGTCGTACGCGCCCAGCAGCAGCGCGCCCAGGCCACCCGAGCGGCGCCCCTCACCGGGCCGCCAGCCGCCGATCACCACTTCCTGCTTCGACGTCAGCGCGTACTTGACCCAGTGCGGCGAGCGCCGCCCCGGCTGGTACGGCGAGGACAGCCGCTTGGCGACGATGCCCTCCAGCCGCCGCTGCCGGACCACCGCGAGCAGGTCGTCCGGGTCGACGTCGTGGCCGCTGAACCACGGCGGCAGCACCAGCTGCCGCGAGTCGGCGATGTCCAGTTCCTCCAGCCGTGCCCTGCGGTGCTCGTACGGCGCGGCCAGCAGCGTCTCCTCGCCCAGCCGCAGCAGGTCGAACACGAAGTAGGTCACCGGTGTCCGGGCCACCAGCGCCGGGCTGGGGCCCTGCTGGTGGCGGGTCTGCATGAGGTTGAACTCGGGCCTGCCCTCGGCGTCGAGCGCGACCAGCTCACCGTCGAGGATCGCCGGTTTGCCGCCCAGCGTCCCGGCGAGCACCCCGGCCAGTTCCGGGTACTTGCCGGTGATGTCGTTGCCCAGCCTGCTGTGCAGCCGGGTGGTGCCGTCGGCGGCGACGGTCATGCAGGCCCGGAAACCGTCCCACTTGAACTCGTAACCCCACTCGCCCGTCGGCGGCTTGCCGTCGGAGGCGAGCATCGGGGCGATCGGTTCCGGAGTGGACACCGGCGAAGCCTAACCCGGTGCGTGACAGGATGCCGGGATGTCGATCAGTCCCCACCGTGCCGCCGTCCTGGCACTGCACTGGCAGCACAACGTCATCGAGCCCGGCGGCTTCTTCGGGCCGCTGCTGGCCGAACCGGTCGCCCGCGACGGCGTCGTCGGCCGCGCCACCCGGTTCCACCAGCGGATGAGCGAGGCCGGTGTCCCGCTCGTGTTCACCCGGTTCACCGTCCCCGACGACGGCGGCGCGCTGGTGGGCAACACGGCGTTCATGCGGTCGGTCGAGGCCGGCCGCGCCGCGTTTCACCCGGACGGGACCGGCTCGCGGATCATCGAGCCGATGGACGGCACGGCCACGCGGGTGGTCGACAACCAGAAGCTGTCCGGCCTGGCCGGTAACGACCTGCCGGAGTGGCTGACCGCCAGGGGGATCGACACCCTGCTGGTCACCGGCGTGGCCACCAACCTCACCGTGGAGCAGACCTGCCGGCACGCCACCGACCTCGGCTTCACCGTGCACCCGGTGTCGGACTGCTGTGCCGCCGCGACGCCGGAGACCCACGCGGTGTCGCTGGCCAACCTGGAGCTGACCACCGCGGGCTGCCTGACCGCCGAGGAGGTCAGGACCGCTCTTCGCACCACGTCCTGAGCGAGGCCGCCTCGGTCTCGACGGCCCGCCGGATGGTGCGCCCGGCGAGCAGGCCGGTCAGCGGCGCCAGGATCCCGGTGACGGTGAACCCCAGCGTCACCACCACGCCGGAGCCGTCGCCGGACAGGCTGTGATCGGCGGACAGGCGCAGGCCCGGGCCCGTCGTGGTCCAGGTGAACGACCGGCCGGGCTCCAGTTCGGTGACCGTCCAGGTGCGGACCGGCTGGCCGGGCTGGTGGACCTCGGCGGTGCTGCCCACCCGCAGCTCACCGGTGTCGGCGCGGGTCACCTCCCGCATCGTCGGGGTCCACTCGGGCCACCGTTCGACGGTGCTGATCGTGCGCCAGACCAGCTCGGCCGGCGCCTGGACGGTCGTGACCACCTCGTGTCGCATGGGCCGGACTGTACGGCGTCCAGCCTGTGACCCGGATCACGTATCCGCGGCCGGGCCGGGCCGTGTCCCTGGGGCATGAGTGTTCAGCTGGCCGCACGGCCGCGTGCCCTGGTCGTGGCCTCCGCGGCCGTGTCGGCGGTGATCGTGGCCGTTCTCGCGGTCACCGGCGGGCTCGCGGCGATCGACCTGCAGGTCTACCGCTTCGGCGTCGCCGCGTTGTTCTCCGGCGCGGACCTCTACGGCGAGCTGGCCGCCACCACGGCGGGGATCTGGCTGCCGTTCATCTACCCGCCGTTCGCCGCGCTGGTGCTCGCCCCGCTGGCCGCGCTGCCCTGGCCGGTGGCCGCGGCGCTGGTGACGCTGGCGTCGGTCGCCGCGCTGGCGCTGACCTGCCATGTCGTGGCGCGCCGGCTGTGGCCCGCCGCCCCTGCCGGGCCGCTCGCGGCCGCGGTCCCGGTGGCGCTGCTGTGCGAACCGGTCCGGTCCACGCTGGGGTTCGGCCAGGTCAACCTCTGGCTGATGGCCATGGTGGTCGCGGACTGCCTGCTGCCGCGCACCCGGTGGCCACGTGGCCTGCTGGTCGGCCTCGCCGTCGCGATCAAGATCACCCCGGCCGCGTTCCTGCTGTTCTTCCTGCTGCGCAAGGACTTCCGCGCCGTCGCGACGGCGGCGGCCACGGTCGCCGCGACGGTGCTGGCCGGCGTGCTGGCCGCGCCGGAGGCCTCGGCGCGGTACTGGTTCGGCGAGCTGTTCACCGCGTCCGGGCTCAGCGGCTCGCCGTTCGTCACCAACCAGGGGATACCGGGGGCACTGGCCCGGCTGGACCTGCCGCCCGCGGCACACCTGGCCGTCACCCTGGTGCTGGCGGCGGGGGTGGCCTGGGCGGCCGTCACCGCCATGCGACGGCTGGACCCGCCGGAGGCGCTGCTGGTCAACGCGACGGCCGCGCTGGTGCTCTCGCCGATCTCCTGGTCCCATCACTGGGTGTGGGTGGTGCCTGCCGCGCTGGTCCTGATCACCCGCCGCTCCCGGTGGGTCGCGGCGGCGCCGGTGTTCGTGCTGCCACCGCAGTCCTGGCTGCCCTCGGCGGAGCACCGGGAACTGGCCTGGGCGCCGTGGCAGCACCTCGCAGGCAACGCCTACCTGCTCACCGGTCTCGCCGCGCTCGCCGGCGCGGCCTGGCTCGGCAGGAGACACGCCGGTGAGCACTGAGCGCGAGTTCACCGCCTACGTGACCGGGCAGCTGCCCCGGCTGCGGGCGATCGCCCTGGGCCTGTGCGGCGACGCGCACCGCGCCGACGACGTCGTCCAGGTCGCCATCACCCGGCTGTACCTGCACTGGTGGCGGGCGCGCCGGGCAGGCGACCTGGACGCCTACTGCAGGCGGATCGTCGTGCGCACGTTCCTCAACGAGCAGCGCCGCCGGTGGGCGGCGGTGCGGCTGGTGGGCGGGCCCGCCGAGCTGCCGCAGGCCGCGGGCGAGCGGCCGGACGTCGAGACCCGGCAGGTGCTGCGCGCGGCACTGGACCGGCTGCCGCCGAAACAGCGGGCGGTCCTGGTCCTGCGGTTCCTCAGCGACCTGCCGGTGGCCGAGGTCGCCAGGGCCGTCGGCTGCTCGGAGGCGAGTGTGAAAGGCCAGACCCGGCACGGGCTACGGCGGCTGCGTGACCTGCTCGGCGCGCGGGTGCCGGAATGGACGGAGGTGCACCGGTGACCGACCACGACCGCGAGCTGGCGGAACTGCTGGCGCCGCTGCGGGTCTCCCCGCCTGAAAAATCCACTGTGGACGTCGAGGCGGCGGTGCGTGCCGGGCGTGCGCGCCGCCGCGCCCGCATCGCCGCCGGCGGGATCGCCGCCGTGCTGGTGGTCCTGGCCGGTGTCCTGGTGCCGGGACTGTTCCGTGGCTCATCGGCCCCCGAGGACGTCACCCCCGCGGGCTTCGGCGAGTTCGACCCGTTCCAGCGGGCACTCGTCGTCGGATCGGCCGGTGGCTACACGCCGGTCGGTTACGAGACCGGGCGGTACCGGCAGACCGTCCAGCTCGGCCTGGAGCGGTCCGGGGTGGGCGGCGGCACGGTCACCGTCTACGCGCGGGGCCGCGGACCGTCGCCGGGCAACGGCTTCGTCTGGGACGGGATCACCAGGGGCGGGCAGGGCCCGTCGCCGGTGTACTACCGGCACCAGGGCGACGTCGTGACCATGGCCTGGGAGTGGCAGCCCGGCGCCTGGGGCTATGTCGTGCTCGACGGCCCGTTCGGCGACCTGGACGCCAGGGCGCGGCGGGTGGCCGAGAGCGTCGCACCCGGCGGCGAGCGGCCGCGGTTCCCGTTCACCGTGCCCGCCCCCGGCGGCGGGCTGCGGCCGGTCGGGATCCGGGGCCAGGACGGCGAGGCCCCCGTCCTGCTCTACGCCACCGGTGAGCGGATCGACCCGCCCGGTGAGCCGGTGCGCGCACTCGCCGTCGGCGTCCGGAGTGGACTCGTCCCGGGGGAGAAGCTCCCGCAGACCGGCGAACTCGCCGGGCACGCGGTGTCGGCCCAGCCCGACTCGTTCACCGTCTTCGGGGTCGGCGCGGGTCTGTCGGTGACCGCGCGGGCCGATCCGCCCGGCGACCTCGCCGGCTACGGCGGGCCCGGCGTGGTCCAGGACCTGGCCGCCGCGGTCGAGCTGGTACCCGACCCGGCGGACCCGGCGTCCTGGACGGCGAACCCGGTCAGGGCTTGATGCCCACACCGGGGATGTGACTCCACAGCCACGACTCCAGGCCGCTCATCGCCGGCCAGTGCCGCTGCCCCGGCCGGGGCGCCACCCGGTCCTCGAAGGCGGCAGGCCGGTAGCCGGGGTCGAAGTGGCAGCCGGTGCCGTAGCGGGCGTCGAAGGCCGGGCAGGCGGCGGCCACCGACGCCGGCGTCGGCGCCCGGCCGGTGTCGATCCACCGCTGCAACGCGTCGACGGCGGCGGCGTAACCGGACGGGCTGAGCGCGCTGTGCTCGCGTTCCCTGGTGAACGTCTGGACCAGCAGCCCGGACCGGCCGGTCGCCCGCAGCGTCGCCCGGTAGGCCGACTCCTGCTCGACGAACACGGTCGGGTCGTCGATGGCGTGCAGGCTCAGCACCGGGATCGGCACCTCGCCGGTCAGGTCGCTGTCGTAGGCGAGGTCGCGGCGGGCGGCCGGGTCGGCCGCGAACCGGGCCACGCCGCGGTTGAGCGCGGCGTCGTCGTGGGAGCCGGTGTAGCGCACGCCGACGTTGCTGAACGGGTTGCGCCCGCCCAGCCGCGTTCCCACCATGTCCCGGAAGGTGAACGTGGCGAACTGCAGGTGCGAGGCCAGCGTGCGTTCCGGGATGCGGGTCACCGCGAGGATGTCGCTGAGGTTGCGCTGCTGGACGGCCGTGCGCCGCTCGGGCGGTGACTGGTAGCCGGTGCACTCCTGCAGCCGCGCCCGCAGGTCGGCAGTGGTCATCGCCGAGTCCGCGGGCAGGCCCGTCCACAGTGGATACTGCGGTTCGTCCGGCCGCGGGTGGTTGCGGCAGTAGTACTGGTACACCACCCGCAGGTCGACCCGGTGGTTGTAACCCCGGGTGCCGCCCGCGACGGCACCGTTGGTGAGCAGCACGCCCGCGTAGTGGCGCCCGTACAGCTCGGCGGTCTTGGCGGCGATGTTGCCGCCCCAGGACTGCCCGTGCAGCAGTGTCCGGCGGGGTGTGCCGAACGCCGAGCCGAACAGCCTGCGCAGGTTCTCGGTGTCCTCGGCGCCCATGCGGGTGCCGTAGCCGCCCCGCCGGTAGGAGCTGCCCGCCCAGGCGTAGCCCTGGTCGACCATGACCGCCCAGCGGCTCAGGTCCTCGCTGGTGCGTTCCGGCGAGGCGGCCCCGAGGTCGGGCCCGCCGTGGGCGTGCATGACCAGCGTTCCGTTCCAGGACCGGGGAAACGCGATCAGGTAGTAGGCGCCCGCGGCGTCCTTGCCGCCGAAGCAGCGGGTGCCCGCGGGCAGCTTCTCCGGGCAGTCCGCGGGGGAGGGGCCGCCACCGCCGGCGGCCGCCGCGGGCGTGAGCCCGGCCAGCAGGACCGCGCTCGCCACGCAGACCAGTGCCGCACGTAGTCGGGTCACCGTCGACCTCCTCGCAGCAGGGCGCCTCGTCGCGCCGACCGCTGTGACCCTAGACACGGCCCGCCGGTACCACCGGAGTTGTGTAGATAAAGAACATGGCCGCTCGCGCGGGTGCGAGCGGCCATGTCCGGTGCGTCGGTCAGCTGCCGCCCGCGGCGGTGTAGATCGCGCTGACCAGCGAGTTGGCGCCGGAGGCGTCCTGGGACAGCTCCCAGTTCATGATGCCGCCGGCGTTCGCCCTGGCCCACTGGGTCTTGCGCTTGATCGTGGGGATGCCGTTGTAGCACTGCTGGGTGCCGCTCACGGTGACGCAGTCGCGGTTGGCGTTGGCCGGGTTCTGGGCGACCAGCTGGGCGTAGGTCTGGTAGCCGGGCCTGCTGTAGAACGGCACGCCCAGCACGGCCTTGTTCGCCGGCAGGCCGCGCTGCTTCCAGCCGTTGACCGAGGCGATCGACCAGTCGTAGTTGGCGTGCGGGCTGCCGCCGTCGTAGGCCATGATGTTGAGGAAGTCGACCAGGCCGAACACCGCGGGCTGCACGCCGTTGGCCGTGCCGCCGCCGGAGACCACCGCGGCGGTCAGCAGCTTGCCCCTGCTGTGCATGGCGGTGCTCAGCTGCCGCATCAGCGCGGTGAAGTTGTTCGCCGACTGCCCGGGATCCGGGTACTCCCAGTCGATGTCCACCCCGTCGAGGTTGTACTGGTTCACGACGTTGACCAGTGCGTTGACGAAGGTGGTCCGGCTGTTCGCGTTGGCGGCCAGGGCCTCGAACGCCGAGTCGTTGCCGTCGTTCCAGCCACCGACGGCCAGCGACACCTTGACGCCGTTGGCGTGGCCCTGCGACACCAGCGAGCGCAGCTTGTTCGGGTCGGGAACGGCCTGCAGGGAGCCGTTGGCGTTGGGCAGCACGAACGCGTAGTTGATGTGGGTGAGCTTGCGGTACTGGATGGAGTTGACGCTGCCCGACCACGACGGCATGTAGCCGACGCTGCGGAAGCCGGCGGGCAGGTCGGCGGCCGGAGCCGGTGCGGCCGTCGCCGCGGTTCCGGTCAGCGTGGCCAGCGCGGTGGCCACGGCCAGGCCCGCGGCGGCCCACCGGACACGGCGGGCGGAGGCCAGGCGGGGCGAGTTCCCGTTGACGCCGGCCATCGCAGGTGTCCTCATCGACACGATCCCTTCACTGGGCGGGGTGGCGGCGGCGGTCTTGAACTTACTTCATGTCTTTCACCAAGTCATCAGCGACTTTGGGTAATACCCAACAAAAGTTAGGGTCGGGGAATGCGATCGCTTGCCATCCTCGACGCGCCGTCCAACCTCGGCCTGCGCCCGCCAGGTGACGGTCTGGTGCCCGGCTGCTACAAGCTCGCCGGTGCGCTGCGGGACCAGGGACTGCTGACCCGGCTGGGCGCGCGCGACGCCGGCTGCGTCACGCCGCCGCGCTACGACCGAGGGGGCTGGCAGCCCGGTGACGGGGTGTTCAACGCCGCCGCCATCGCCGGCTACAGCCGCGTGCTCGCCGGCCGGGTGGAGGCGCTGCTGGACGCCGGGGAGTTCCCGGTGGTGCTGGGCGGGGAGTGCAGCATCCTGCTCGGCCCGGCACTGGCGCTGGCGCGCCGGGGCCGCTACGGCGTGGCCTACCTGGACGGGCACGGCGACTTCCGGCACCCCGGCAACGTCGGCGCCGTCGGCCCGGTCGGTGCCGCGGGCGGGGAGGCGCTGGCGCTGGTCACCGGCCGCGGCCAGGCCGACCTGACCGACCTGGAGGGCCGCGGGCCGTACGTGCGCGACACCGACGCGGTCGTCTACGGCGTGCGTGACGACGACGCCTTCCTCGAAGAGCTGCGTGCGGCCGGGATTCCGGTGTGGGAGACCGCCAGGCTGCGGGCGGAGGGGCCGGCGCGGGCGGCCAGGGCGGGTGTCGAGCACCTGGCCGGGTTGGACGGTTTCTGGCTGCACCTGGACGTCGACATCCTCGACCCGGCGATCATGCCCGCCGTCGACAGCCCCGACCCCGGCGGCCTCGACGGGCCGGAGTTCACCGAGCTGCTGGCGACGCTGGTCGCCGCGCCCGGCTGCGTCGGCATGCACGTGGGCATCTTCGATCCCGACCTCGACCCGGACGGCCGCCTCGCCGCCACCCTCGCCGACCTCCTGGTGGAGGCCCTGACCCGCGCCTGACGCTCGTGAAGGCCACCTTCATTACGTCACACGTGGTGAAGGTGGCCTTCACGAGCATCCGGCTGTCACCGCGCTTGTAACTGCACCAACCGGTCGGTACAGTTACGCCCATGAGACCGAGTTCGAGGACGGCCATTCTGGACGCCGCGGTGCGGCTGGCCGAGCGGGACGGGGTGGGCAGCCTGACGCTGGAGGCGGCCGCGCAGGAGGCGGGGCTGAGCAAGGGCGGGCTGATCTACCACTTCGCGGGCAAGGACGCGCTGATGCTCGCGGTGGTCGAGCACATCATCGGCGGCTGGGAGGAGGCGATGCTGCGCGAGCTGGGCAAGCCGTTCGACGAGGCCACGCCCGGTGAGCGGGTCCGCGCCTACACGCAGGTGTTCGCCGGTGCCTCCGCGAGCAGGGCGGACATGGAGATCCTGGTCGACTCGCTGCACAACGAGGCACTGCTCGCCCCGTGGCGCGCCATGCTCGACCGCTGGGTCGCCGAGCCGAAGTCCACTGTGGACGACGCGGCGGTGGACCGGGTGGTCGCCCGGCTGGCGGCCGACGGGCTGTGGTTCGCCGAGGCCACCGGCACCAGCGGCATCGGCACCCGGATGCGGGCGGCCGTCCTGCGGCGGATCGGCCTGCTGGCGCGGGGTGACCGGCGATGAACAGGTGGACGCTGCTGACCGGCGCGATCGCGCTGGAGGTGGTTGCCACCCTGTCGCTGCGGGCGTCGGAGGGCTTCACCCGCCCGTGGTGGCTGGTCGCGGTCGTCGCCGGGTACGCGGGCGCCTTCGCCGCCGTGGCGCGGGTGCTGCGGCTGGGCATGCCGGTGGGCGTCGCCTACGGGATCTGGGCCGCGTCGGGCGTGGCGCTGACCGCGGTGGGCGGCGCGGTGCTCTTCGGCGACTCGCTCACCTGGGTCATCGGCCTGGGCATCGTGCTCGTCATCGGCGGGGTGCTGCTGGTCGAGTTCGGCGCGCAGCGCGCGGGAGGTGGCTGAACGTGGTGTGGCTGCTGCTGGTCGCCGCCATCGGGCTGGAGACGACGGCGACCCTGTCCATGAAGGCGTCCGACGGGTTCACCCGCAGGGCGTGGATCCTCCCGGTGGTGCTCGGGTACGCCGCCTCGTTCGCGCTGCTCGGCGCCGTGCTGGGGATGGGAATGGGCGTCGGTGTCGCCTACGGGATCTGGGCCGCGTCCGGCGTCGCGCTCACCGCCGTGCTCGGCCGGGCGTTCTTCCGCGACCCGCTCACCCCGCCGATGATGGCCGGGATCGCGCTGATCGTCGGCGGCGTCCTGATGATCGAGCTGGGCCATGGTTAGCTACCTGCGCCTGTGGGCGCACGCCCGGATCGGCCGCGACCCGTTCTGCCGCCTGCAACTGCCCGGCGGGCTGCGCGACCCCTACCCGCTCTACCGGCGGCTGCGGGAGCGAGGCCCGGTGTCGCGCAGTCCGGTGGGCGTCTGGTCGGTGGTCGGGCACGAGGCCGCGGGCAGGATCCTGCGCGACCGCCGGTTCGGCGTCCGCGACACGCCCTACGAACGCGACGACACCGCGGAACTGGGCTACCACCCCGGCGCGGAGTACGACTACTCCCTGCTCGCCCTCGACCCGCCCGACCACGGCCGGGTCCGCAAGCTCGCCCTGCCCGCGTTCAGTCCGAAAAGGATGGCAAGCTACCGCGGCAACATCGAGCGGGTCACCGACCGGCTGCTCGGCGAGGCGCTGCGCGCGGGCCGGTTCGACCTGATCGCCGACCTCGCCCTGCCGCTGCCGGTCGCCGTGATCGCCGACCTGCTGGGCATCCCGGACGAGGACGCGGGCACCTTCCGCCGCTACGGCCAGGTCGTCGCCGGCTCGCTGGACGGCGTCCGGTCGCGGGCCCACGCCAGGCAGGTCGCCCACGCGACCAGGGAACTGGACGGGCTGTTCGCCAGGCTGCTGCGGCAGCGGGCGGCCGATCCCGGCGAGGACGTCATCAGCACGCTGGCCGCGGACCTCGAGCAGACCCGCATCGCGCCGCACGAGGTGCTGGCGCTGTGCCGGATCCTGCTGATCGCGGGCTTCGAGACCACGGTCAACCTGATCGGCAACGGCACGCAGGCCCTGCTGCACAACCCCGGCCAGTGGGAGCTGCTGCGCGACGACCCGGAGCTGGCGGGCAACGTCGTGGAGGAGACGCTGCGGTACGAGTCCCCTGCCCAGGCCACGGTGCGTTTCGCACAGTCCGAAGTGGAACTCGGCGGCAGGCGGATCGCGGCGGGCGAGGAACTCTACGTCTTCCTCGGTGCCACCGGCCGCGATCCCGAGGTGTTCACCGATCCCGACCGGTTCGACATCGAACGGGAGCGGCCGGTCGACCACCTCGCGTTCGCGGCGGGCCCGCACTACTGTCTCGGCGCACCGCTGGCGCGGCTGGAGGGCGAGATCGTCTTCCGCGCGCTGGCTCAGCGCATGCCCGGCCTCACCGGCGCCGGCAAGGCCCGGTACCGCGCGATGTCGCTGCGTGGCCTGGAAACCCTGCCGGTCGCCGCCTGAGTTCCCTGGCCGGTCAGTGCCGGCGCACCGAGAGCGCGACGAACGCCGCCGCGGACACCACGGTGGCGACGATGGCCATGACCAGCGCCCACGGGTCCGGCAGCCGCAGGGTGAGCAGCAACTCGGTGGTCGTGGCACCGGTCAGCTTGAAGATCAGCGGAATGACCCCCAGGTAGATCCCGGCGAACGCGGCGACCGACTGGGCGATGTTGGCGCCACCCTGACCGTCGGCGGGTGGCGGTGGTGGTGCGTCCATGTTCTCGTCCTCCGATTGCTGGGTGAGACCCACAGCCTGGCGATCCGCCGCCACTGCCGTGTCGGTCGATGGTTGACAGTTCGCCGCCGAAAGCAGGCTTCGTGTCTAGGCTGGGGGAATGGGGGCGATCGTGGGACGGGCGGCCCGGGCCGCCTTCGTCTGGCTCAGTGAGCTCGACCGGGCGCGGGTGTACGAGCAACCCGCCGGCTCGTCGGGGCGGTCGGCACGCGACTGGGTGGCCGACGTCGGCTGTGTCGCGCTGGCCGTCGCCTGGGCGGTTCCGCTGATCGTGTGGTTCGCCGCCCAGAACGCCGGCGCCGGTCCGCTCGAGGTGGTCAGCGTGGTGCTCGGCGTGGCCAGTTGCGCCCTGCTCTGGGTGCGCCGGCAGTGGCCGGTGCCGGTCGCGTTGATCATGCTGCCGATCGGCCTGATCTCCCCGCTGGCGATCGTGTCGACCTCGATCGCCATCTTCACCGTGGCGGTCCACGCCTCGGTGTGGATGACCGTCGCGCTCACCGTGGCGCACACCGTCACGGCGGCGCTGTACTACCAGGTGTGGGGTCAGGAGCTGACCCTGACCAGGCTGCTGATGGCGGCGCTGATCACCACGGCGCTGTCGTCGTGGGGCATGTTCATCGGCGTGCGACGCCGGCTGCTGGACTCGCTGCGGGACAAGGCCCGCCGCACGGAGGAAGACGCTCTGGCCCGCGCCGACCAGGCTCGCCGGGCCGAGCGCACCCGCATCGCCAGGGAGATGCACGACATCGTGGCGCACCGGATCTCCATGGTCAGCCTGCACGCCGGCGCGCTGGAGTTCCGCAAGGACCTCGACCGCGAGACGATCGACCGCACACTGGCGCTGATCCGCACCAGCGCGCACCAGGCGATGATCGAGCTGCGTGGCGCGATCGGCGTTCTGCGGCAGCGCGGTGACCACGACGAGTTCGACGGCGGGCTGCTCAGCCGGCCGTCCATGGCCGGCCTTCCGGCGCTGATCGCGGAGGCCGCGGAGGCGGGGATCGAGGTGATCGCCGAGTTCGACCCGGCGCGGTTCGCCGAGGTCGGCGGGAGTTCCGGCAGGACCGCCTACCGCGTGGTGCAGGAGGCGCTGACCAACGCCGCCAAGCACGCGCCCGGCTCGGCCGTGCGGGTGCGGATCACCGGCGAACCGGGCGAGGGGATGGACATCAGCGTGCGCAACACCCGCGGCGGGGCGGGTCCGGCGTCGTGGGCGCGGGGGAGCGGAACCGGGCTGATCGGGCTGGAGGAACGCACCGCGCTCGCGGAGGGACGGTTTCACGCCGGCGGTACCGGCGACGGTGGGTTCGCCGTCGAGGTGTGGCTGCCCTGGCGGGAATGACCGCATGGCCGTCCACCAAAGTGGACGGCACACCGGCCGATCACAGCCGGAAGTTGACTGCCGGCCGGGACGCCCGTTCATAACCTCCAGGTGAATGACGGAGTCGACCAGCCGGGAGGCCACGCGGTGGCAGCAGCTGAGCGGCGCGTCGAGGCTCTCGACGTGCTGCGTGGGATCGCGATCCTGGGATCGCTCGCGACCAACATCTGGTTGTTCGGGAATCCGGAAGGACCTTCCCGGGGGCCGGCTTCCCCGCCCTACGATTCGCTGGCCCACTCGGTGGAGGCGTTTCTCGGCTTCCTCGCCAACGGCAAGTTCATCTCCCTGCTGACGATCCTGTTCGGCGTGGGGCTGGAGATCCAGTACCGGTCGGCGGTGCGCAGGGGCGCCGCCTGGCCCGGCCGTTACCTCTGGCGGGCCACGCTGCTGTTCGTCGAAGGACTGGTGCACTACCTGCTGATCTTCGAGTTCGACGTGCTGATGGGCTACGCGGTGGCGTCGGTGGTGGTGGCCTTCCTGGTCGGCAGGAGCACCCGGGTGATCAACGGCTGGATGTACGGGACGGGCTGCCTGCACCTGGTGCTGGCGGCCGGCATCGCGCTGACGGCGACCGGCCAGGGCAACATCGCGGTCAGCCGTCCCGGCCTGTTCGCCGACGGCACCTGGTGGGAGCAGGTCCTGAGCCGGATCGACCTGTGGTTCGTCTACCGCGCCGAGTCGATCTTCATGATCCCGATGGCGATCTCGCTGTTCCTGGCCGGTGTCCGGATCTGGCGGGCAGGTGTGTTCACCGACGACGAGCGTGGTGGCGTGCTGCGCCGCCGGATGATGATCCTCGGCCTGGGGCTCGGTCTGCCGCTCAACTTCGCGATGACGCTGGTCCAGGACAACAGCGCCGTCAGCCGGTACGTGTTCGCGCCGATGGTGGCCGCCGGCATCCTGGCGCTGGCCGTCACGGTGGTGCTCCGGCTGCCCGGCAGGCACGGCGTGCTGCGCCGCGGGCTCACCGCCGTCGGCAAGACGGCGCTGACCGGTTACATCCTGCAGAACCTGCTCGGCTCGGCGCTGGCCTACGGCTGGGGCCTCGGCCTGGCGGTGACGCTGGCGGGATACCGGCCCTGGTGGGTGATCGCCGCGTGGTTCGTGCTCTCGGCGGTGCTGACGGTGTTCGCCGTCGTCTGGCTGCGACACTTCAGCAGGGGCCCGGTGGAGCTGTTCTGGACCTGGGCACAGAACGCGCCCAGGCGTAAGGACGCCGCGACTACGATGGGTACATGAGCGATTCCGCGCCGATCCGGGTGCTGCTGGTCGACGACGATCCCATGGTGCTCAGCGGGCTGACCATGATCCTGGCCGGAGCGCAGGGCATCGAGGTCGTCGGCGAGGCCAGGGACGGCGGCGAGGTGCCGGACGCGGTGAGCAAGCAGAAGCCCGACGTGGTGCTGATGGACATCCGGATGCAGCGCGTCGACGGACTGCGCATGACCGAGCTGCTCCGCTCGCGGCCCGGTGCGCCCGAGGTGATCATCCTGACCACCTTCGACGCGGACGAGCACGTGCTGCGCGCGCTGCGTGCCGGGGCCAGCGGTTTCCTGGTCAAGGACACGCCGCCGGGTGACATCGTGCGTGCGATCGAACTGGTCGCGCGTGGCGAGGCGATGCTGTCTCCCACGGTGACCAAGCGCCTGGTGACCCATGTGGCGACCGGGCAGCGGACCGCGGGCGACCGCGCCCGTACGTTGTTCGCCAGGCTGACCGAACGCGAACGTGAGGTGGCGCTCGCCATCGCGATGGGGAAGTCCAATGCGGACATCAGCAAGGACCTGCACATGAGCCTGGCCACGGTGAAGACCTACGTCTCCCGCGCGCTGGCCAAGGTGGAGGCCAACAATCGCGTGCAGCTCGCCCTCCTGGCCCACGACGTCGGCGCCGCCGGGTAGCGCTGCCGGGCCGTCGAACGCCCCAGGTGCGGAGCTTGCTAGCATCGGGTTTCCACGATCACAGCACGTGGTGGCCCCGGTAGCCCAATCGGCAGAGGCAGCGGTCTCAAAAACCGTCCAGTGTGAGTTCGAGTCTCACTCGGGGCACTCGAAACGCCTGGTCAGAGCGCTGTCTGCGGCGCTCGGGTCGGGTAGGATCGCTGCAGAACCACACAAAACCCTCCCCTTTGACAGAGGAGGGCCCATGGCTCGACCACCACTACCGCTGGGTACGTGGGGCAAGATCAACACCATCGCACCGAAGTCGGGAAGCTGAGCGCCGTCGCTCCGGGGCGTGAACGCGCTCGGTTCTTGGTTTGCAGGGGTCGGTTACGGTGGGTTCGTCGAGCCGACGATGGCCCCAGGCGTCCTCGATCACGGCGAGGCAGGTGCCGAGCAGGCGACCCGGCGACGCACTGATGGCGTCGAAGACGTTCGGGATGTATTCGGCGAAGGTCGGGATCCGGTCAGGTTTGTGATCGCGGTCGCCAATGAGGGCTGCCGGCGACACCCCCAGCTTGTTCAGCAGCACTCGTGCGGCTTCCAGTTCGGCGCTCGAAGCTCCATGTGAGAGCGGCTCCCGCCGCTGCGCGGCCATTAGCCTCCCCGCCCTGTGGACGACCTGAAGTAGCGCACCGCCATCGCGTTGAGGATTCGGTGCCCCTGAACGAGGAGAATCCTGTGCTCGGGAAACCCGATCAGTAACACCTTGTGGCTCGGCTGAACCCCGAGGATGCGCCGAACCCGTTCTGGGATACCGATGAGATGGTGTCGCGAGACCCGGTGTTGGCCGGACGGGCAGGGATGAGAAGAGCGGTGTCCTGCACGACGTGGATGTCGAACCGGTGATCATGCGGCCAGTCCGGGTGTTCGACGACGTCTTTGCTGGAGAAGCGGCCTGACGCGTCGACGCGGGCCATGTCAAACACCGTCGACGGGTCGGCAGTCAGGGAATGGAGATGCGGTACTGGCGTGGGGAAGATGGGATTTGTGTTCGAGAACATCCGCTTCGACTCGTAGCCGACTATGGGCGGCTGGACGTGCTCAAGTGCTCCACGCCCTGTCGAAGGGTGTTCGGTACTCACTATCGCGCTCCTCCAAATCAGGGGGAGGGCGTAAGCGCCAGAGGCTCCGCGTCGGCAGCGGACTGCGCCGGTCAGCCGACATGTCGGTGGCGCCTCTCAAGCCATAGTACCGAAGCCGCCCATGGGTCCCTTCGTGTTCGCGAACCACCTGGTCGCCGTGTGATCGCCGTGGTCGGCTGACCGGTGCCGTGCGATCCGTCCGGAGGTCGCTACGCAGGTCGCGGTGGGGTGCTGTCCCGGATGACGACCTCGGTGGTGACCTTCTCGGGGCCGGACGTGGCCGCGTCCGTGAGGGCTAGTTGGACGGCCCGCGCGCCCATCACGGTGAGGGGAGCGGCCACGGTGGTGAGCGTGGGGATGACATCGGAGGCCGTGGGAAGGTCGTCGAAGCCGGCGACGCCGATCTGACGACCGGGCACGATACCCGCGTCGCGGAGCGCGGACATCGCGCCGATCGCCATGACGTCGTTGAGAGCGACGATCACGTCGATGTCGCCGAGGCCGCGCTCGATCAGCGTGCGCATGGCCGCGTAGCCGCCGTCGCGGGTGAACGCCGCCTCGATGACGTGTGCGGGGGCGAGTTCGTATTCGTCGGCGACGCCGTCCAGCCGTTCCTGCGAGGTTCGCTGCTGGAGCGGCCCCCGGAGCACTGCGGGCCGGCGATAGCCGAGGCGCTTGATAGCCGCGGCGAGGCGGCGGCTCCCGTCCCGGTTCTGCAGGGCGATGGTGGGAAAGGGCAGTTCGGGCTGGCTGATCAGCACGACCCGGCCGCCGGTCCGCTCGAAGGTGCGCAGTTCGTCGATCAGTTCATCCTGATGCAAGCCTGCGGTGAGCCTGCTGCCGGTCACGACGATCGCCTGCGGGCGTTGTCCTCGCAGATGGCGCACGATCTCGAGTTCGCGTGCGGGGTCGCCACCGGTCACGGCCATCGTCAGGGTCAGCCCGGCGTCGTCCGCGGCCCGCCGGGCGCCGGCGGCGAGGGACGAGAAGTACGGATCGACCACATCACCGACGACCAGCGCCACCGTCATCGTGGAACCGCGTGCGACGGCCTGCGCCGGGAGGTTGGGCGTGTAGTTCAGCTTCGCCGCTGCCGCGAGCACCCGGTTCCGGGCGGCCTCCTTGACCTTCCTGGTGCCGGGGTGGACGGCCCGGGAAGCGGTTGCATAGGACACTCCGGCCTCGCGTGCGACGTCGTGGAGGGTGACGCGTGAACCGGCCTTGCGTCCCTTCGCCTCTCCGCCGGGAATGTCCGTGACCACACAACGCATCGTCTCATGGTGGTACCGGAGGAGGGGACCATGCCGGTGCGCTTGAGGTGGAGTGCCCGGCGGAATAAGGTCCGGGCAGCGGCCCGGCAGGGGCGGCGTGGGAAAGGAGCGGTGTCTGTGCCTCGCCGTGCCCGGCCGACCGTCACGTTGCACGACGTGGCCCGTCGTGCGGGCGTGTCGGTGGCGACTGCCTCACGCGTGCTGGGCGACAGTGGCCGCCTGGTCGGCCCCGAGTACCGCGAGCGGGTGCTCGCGGCGGCGGCGGAACTGCGTTACGTCGCCGACGCGTCGGCCCGCGCGATGCGGCGGGGCAGCGATGCCGTGGCGTTGCTGGCCGATGACCTCACCACGCCGACGATAGCCCTGGTTGTCGCCGCCATGGAGCGTGCTGCGCGGGCGGCCGGATCGTACGTGACCGTGTCCTCGACCGGCGGCACGGAGGAGGGGCAGTTACGCGCGGTGGAGGTGTCCCGGGCGTTACGGCACCGGGCGCTCGTGCTGACCTCCGGCCGGGTCGACGCGTCGGCACTCGGGGGCAAGCTGCTGGAGGCGCTACGGTCCTACGTGGAGGACGGCGGCCGGGTGGTGATGGTCGGTGACACCGACCTGCCGTTCACCTCCATCGGGTTCGACAACCGCGGCGCGGCACGCACCGTCGGCCGGTTCGTCGCGGAGCAGGGACACGAACACGTGGTGATCCTGGCCGGGCCCCCTGGCAACCCGGCAGGACAGGAGCGGGTCGCCGGTTTCACGGAGGGCCTTTCGGCGACCTCCAGAATTCGCACGGTCGCCTGCGAGCGCAGCCGGCAGGGCGGGTTCGACGCGATGACAGGGCTGATCGGGGAGAAGGAGCGTCCCGACGTCGTTCTCGGAATGAACGACGTCGTGGCGATCGGGGCGCTCGCCGCGCTGAACTCGGCCGGTGTCCAGGTGCCGGATGAGGTGTCGGTGGTCGGGTTCGACGACATACCGCTCGCCGCGGACGTCACGCCCAGGCTGACCACGCTGGCCCTGCCGTTCGGCCAGGTCGGCGCCGAAGCGATCGCCCGTGCGCTGGACGCGGACGGCGAGACCGGCAGGCTCCGCGTCGGCGGACGCCTCGTGGTCCGCGACAGCCTGCGCCTCGCCGGCCGTGCGGCCCCGCACGCCTTCCCCGGCGGGCCGGCAGCCGGCTGAGGCCCCCGGCCGGCTCTTGACTCCCGTTCCGGCGGAAGCCACACTCGCTGCGGAATACGTTTACCGAGCGACCCGCGAGCACCGGTCCGGTGACGCTTCGACGAGGAGGCGCTAGGTGGCACGAAGGAGAATCCGGTTCGCGGCGGCCCTGGTCGTGACGTCGGTGCTCGCGGCGACGTCGGGTGCGTGTACCGCGCCGACGCGGGGCGGTGGCGAGGACACCACGGCTCCGGAGAAGCCGGCGCAACCGATCACGCTGACCGTGCTCGACGGGGGCGGCGATCTCGCCACCAACAAGCTGCTCATCGAGAACTTCGTCAAGGCCCGCCCGGAGCTGGTGGCGTCGGTCCGCTACGAGACCGCGTCGGCACCCGACACGGTGGGCAAGCTCAAGGCTCAGCAGGCCGCCGGCGCCGTCGATATCGGCCTTCTGCTCGGCGGCACCGACGTTCTCGGCGGGGCGATCGAGCAGAAGATCGTGCGGCAACTGCTTCCGTCGTTGTCGGCACACCTGCCCGACCTGAACAGTCTGCAGGACGACGGGCGCAGGCAGTTGCAGACGATGGCGCAGGGGTATGGCGTCGAATGCGTCTACACGCCGTCCGGGCCGGTGCTCGCCTTCGATCCGGCGAAGACGTCCGCGCCACGCACCCCGCAGGCCCTGCTGGAGTGGGCGAAGGCCAACCCCGGCAAGTTCAGCTATGCCCAGCCGGCGAACTCCGGGTCGGGCCGTACCTTCCTGATGTCGCTGCCCTACCTGCTCGGCGACAGCAACCCCGCTGATCCGGTCGGTGGATGGGCCAAGACCTGGGCGTACCTGAAGGAGCTCGGCCGGTATGTCAGTTCCTACCCGGCGAGCTCGACGATCCTGGCGAAGCAGTTCGGTGACGGCAGCCTCGGGCTGATTCCGACCATCGTGGCCCACGACGTGTCGAACCGGCAGAACGGGACCTGGAGCCCGGCGACCCAGGTGGCGCTGTTCGACAACCAGGCGTGGGTCGCCGACGCCCACTACATGATGGTGCCGAACGGGGTTTCGCCGCAGACCTTGTACGTCGTCCTCGAGCTGATGAAGTGGGTGCTGCGGCACGACCAGCAGGTGCTGACGTACTCGCAGGGGGTGCTGACCACCGCGATCGCCGGGACGTCGGTGGACCAGGCGGACGCCGCGGGCAAGGAGTTCGTGGCGAAGTGGGGCAGGAAGGACTTCTACCCGGCGGCGTTCGCCAACGGCGTGATCAAACCCCCGCTGGCCCCGTCCGATCAGCTGAAGGCCTTCGACATGTGGTCGAGGGAGGTGGGCAGCCGTGCGGGTGGCTGAATCGAACCTGACGGCGACCACGCACTCCTTCCGGGAGCTGCGGTTGCGCGGGGTCAGCCGGTCGTTCGGCAAGGCGATCGCGCTGAAGGAACTCGACCTGACGCTGTACGCGGGAGAGTTCGTCGCGCTGCTCGGCCCGTCCGGATGTGGCAAGTCGACGGCGCTGAACTGCCTGGCCGGATTGCTCCCGCTCACCGGTGGTGAGATCTGGAAGGACGAGCAGCGTATCGACACCCTGCCGCCCGAGCGGCGGGGCTTCGGCATGGTGTTCCAGTCCTACGCGTTGTTCCCGCATCTGACGATCCAGCGCAACGTCGAGTTCGGCCTGCGCATGCGGGGCGTGCGGCTGGTGCAGCGGCGCAGTCGGGCGGCGGAGGCACTGCGCACGGTGAAGCTGGCCGATCACGCGCACAAGCGGCCGGCCGAGCTGTCGGGCGGGCAGCAGCAGCGGGTGGCGATCGCGCGCGCACTGGCCATCGAACCGGACATCATCCTGATGGACGAACCACTGTCCAATTTGGATGCCAGTCTCCGCGTGGAGCTGCGCACCGAGATCAAACGCCTGCATCAGAGTCTCGGGCTGAGCACCCTCTACGTGACGCACGATCAGGAGGAAGCCCTGTCGCTGGCCGACCGCGTGGTCATCCTCCGCGACGGCCGGGTCGAGCAGAGCGGACCGCCGGCGACGGTGTACAGCAGGCCGGCCAGCCCGTACGTCGCGGCGTTCATGGGGTATCGCAACCTCTTCACCGCCCGCGCGACCGCGGCGGCCGGGCCGGGTGACACGGTTTCCGTTCATCGGGACGGTTACGTGTTCCAGGCGACCGCCGTGGCGGGTGTCCAGGCCGGTGCGGAGGTGACGCTGGCGATCCGGCCGGACGAGGTGACCGTGGGGGAGGGTGGCGCGAACCAGATCACGCTCGCGACCGAGGTGGTCGAGTTCATGGGCCGTGAGATCCAGGTACAGGGACGCATGCGGGATGGTCAGGTACTCCTCCTGCGCACCGGCAGCGACGTCGTGCCCGGTGACTCGGTGCCGGTGCGCCTTCCCCGGGAACGCCTGCTCGCGTTCGGTCAGGTCGACGGATGACCACCGGGACGCTCGCCGGTGCGGAGAGCAGGAGGCGGTCGTGGCGCGCGGCGCTCGCCGAACGGGGCGTCGACACGGTGCTGCTCCTGCTGATCCCTGCCGTCGCGGTGATCGCGATGCTGTTCCTCTACCCGTACGTGTACGGGCTGATGATCAGCCTGCAACCGCTTGAGGGCGGCAGTGCCTTCGCCAACTACGAGTCCTTCTTCAGCGACCCGTACCTGCGGGAGACGATCTGGTACACGTTGCGGCTGGCGCTGCCAGCCGCCGTGGTCAGTGTGGCGTTCGCGTTCCCGCTGGCATACCGGATGCGCCGGGCCTTCCGTGGCCGGACGCTGATCATCGGCCTGTTCGTCCTTCCGATGACGTTCGGCAGCGTCCTGCTCGCGGCGGGGATGACCCAGATCTTCGCCCCGAACGGCTGGATCAACCTGTCGCTCGACGCGATCGGCCTGCCCCGGGGCTCGTTCCTCTACAACTACACGGGCACCTTCATCGCGCTGCTGCTGTCCACCGTGCCCTTCTCGTTCCTGCTGCTCGTCGGCATGTTCGCCGCCGTCGACCGCCGGATCGAGGACGCCGCGGCGACCCTCGGCGCCGGACCGGCCGCACGGTTCTGGCACGTGCTGTTCCCGCTGATGGTCCCGGGGCTGATGACCGCGTTGACGCTGGCGATCGTCGAGGCGTTCGCCGTGTTCCCCTCCGCGGTGCTGATCGGGCAGCCGGACAACGCCACCCACGTCATGTCGATCCCGCTGTACCAGGCGGCGCAGCAGCGGTTCGACTACGGCAACGCGTCCGCGATCGCGGTGGTCATGACGGTGGTCGAGCTGGTGGTGCTCGGGGTGCTGTTCGGTATCCGCTCGCGGCTCTACGCCGGGCCATCCGCCTCGGGAAAGGGCTGAACCGATGTCCCGGACCATTTCCCGGCTTGGCAAGCTGACGTTCACCTCGGTGATCACCTGGAGCGCCGCCGCCTGCTTCATCCTCGTGCTCGTGTCACTGTTCGCCTCGGTCGTGCTCGAGGCCTTCTCCACCGAGTGGCGGGGCGGCTGGTGGCCGGCGGGCTTCACCGTCGACTGGTTCGCCGAAGCCTGGCACGCGGGGGTCGGCGACGCACTCGTCACGACGGTGCAGGCCGCCGTGGCGGTGGTCGTGATCGCGTTGTCCGTCGGTGTGCCGGCGGGCTATGCCCTGGCCCGGCGGAGCTTTCCCGGCAAGAGCGTGGTCGTACTGCTTCTCCTGCTGCCGGTGATGCTGCCGCCGCTCACCTATGCCGTGCAGCTCACCGCGCTGCTCTACCGGATCGGGCTCGGCGGTTCGCTGGCCGGCGTGATCATCGCCAACCTGGTACCGACCGTGCCGCTGGTCGTGCTGATCACCATCCCGTTCGTCCAGCGAATCTCACCGGAGATCGAGAACGCGGCGCGGGTGTTCGGCGCGAACACGTTCCGGTTGCTGGTGCGGGTACTCGCCCCGCTGCTGCGCCCGGGAATCTTCGCAGCCGCGATGCTGGTGATGGTACGCATGCTGGGCTCGTTCGAGCTGACCTTCTTCGTCGCCAACCAGCAGTCGCAGACGCTCGTGGTGACGCTCTACGGCGCTGCCGCCGATCCGGCAGGCCCGCCACCCCCGTTGATCGCGGCGATGGCCGTGTTCTACATGGGTCTCGCCGTCGTGTTGCTGATCGCGGGCCTGCGTTACGTGAACCCGGCGGACGCGGTCACGGCCAGACGTATCTGACTTTTTCAGGAGGGCAGAACATGCCGGAACAACCCCTGTTACCCGGCGGTATCGGAATGTCGCGGTTGCGGGTCTACCCGTGGGACACCGACGACGGCTCGTACGGCGGTTCACCGCACATGCACCTGACGTGCACCGAGTGCTACGTGGTGCTCGGGGGAACCGGCGAGCTCCACACCGTCACCGCTGCTGGGCTGAGCCGGGTACCGCTGGAACCGGGCGACGCGGTGTGGTTCACACCGGGCACTGTCCACCGGGCCGTCAACAACGGCGGCCTGCGGGTGCAGGTGCTGATGCAGAACGACGGCCTGCCCGAGGCGGGCGACGCGGTCCTCACCTTTCCCGCCCGGTACCTGGAAAGTCCGCGGGCCTACGCGTCCGTGGCCGCCATCGGCGACGGCGACCCGAGCGAGCGGGAGCACCGGGCCAGGCGCCGCAGGGACCTGGCCGTCGCGGGTTTCGGCGAACTCGTCGTGGGCGGCGCGCAGGCACTCGAACGGTTCTACGCGGCCGCCGTCGCGCTGGTGGCCGACCGGCTGCCGGACTGGGAGAAGACTTGGCGGGACAGGGCACTGGCCGCCGCCGAGCGGACGGGCACGCAGATAGCGGCCCTGCGGCGAGGTGATGGCTCCCACCTCCGTGCCGCCGCTGTCACCCGGCTCACCGACCCGGCGGAGGACACACTCGGTATGTGCGGCTATCTCGCCCCGTACCGGCGTGACCAGGCGGTCGCGCCGCGGGTCACGTGATGCGGCGTACACCGCCGGACGGAAGGGGAGCGGGGACAGTGACCGCGTATCGTGTCGGAATCGTCGGCACCGGGGCAATCGCCCGGACGCACGCACTCGCGCTGCGCCGGCTCGCCGAGGAGACCGGCGATGTGGCGCTGGTGGCCGCCGCGGACACCGACCCCGGCAGGCTCTCCGTATTCGCGGCCGAGTTCGAGGTCGCCGCCGTCTACCCGGACGCCGAGGCGTTGCTCGCCGGCGCTGGTGCCGACATCGTGCACATCTGCACTCCGCCGGGCGTTCACGAGCCGATGGCGCGGGCCGCTCTCGAGGCGGGCAGTCACGTGGTGGTCGAGAAGCCCGCCACACTCAGCCTCGCCGATCTCGATCGGCTCATCGATGCCGAGGAGAAGTACGGCAGGTTCGTCGCCACCGTGTCCCAGCACCGCTTCGGCTCCGGCGCCCGGCGGCTCCAGCACCTGATGCGGTCCGGCGCGGCCGGACGTCCCCTTCTCGCGCGGTGCGACACCACCTGGTTCCGCGACCAGGCGTACTTCGACGTCGAATGGCGGGGCCGCTGGGACACCGAGGGTGGTGGGCCGACGATGGGACACGGCATCCACCAGATCGACCTGCTGCTGTCGATCCTCGGCGAGTGGACCTCGGTGCGGGGGCTCGCGCGGAAACAGGCGCGGGTGACCGAGACCGAGGACGTCTCGCTGGCGCACGTCGAGTTCGCCGGCGGGGCTGTCGCCTCGGTGGTCAACAGCGTCGTGTCGCCGAGGGAGGAGAGCTACCTGCGCTTCGATTTCGAGTACGCGACCGTGGAACTGACCCATCTGTACGGCTACACCGACGCGGACTGGCGGGTGACGCCGGCGCCGGGCCACGAGCGGCGGATAACCGAGGCGTGGGAGTCCGGACCGGCCGGGGTGCGCAGCGAGCACCTGGCGCAGTTCCGCGAGGTGGTGCGGTCCCTGCGGGAGGGAACCGCACCGCCGGTATCCACATCGGACGCGAGGTCGACGCTGCGGCTGGTCGCCGGGATCTACGCGTCCGCGTTCGGAGGCCGGCCCGTCCGGCCCGATGACCTCGGACCCCGGTCTCCGTTCTACGAACGAATGCGCGGCGACGGCCCGCCGTGGTCCAGCTCGCGGAGGACCGCTGAAAGGAGCATCGTGACCAGTGACGTCGAAACGATTCCGGCCCAGGAGCGATCGGCGGAGACCGGCCTCGGACTGCTGCACGAGTACAACCGTGCGGTCCACGTACGCTGGCAGGGGGCGGAGCTGTTCCGCTACGTGTACCGGCCGTGGGAACCTCGGCTGGAGTCACCCAAACCGTACTTCCACCCGTTGCGGACTCTCGGTGGCGACCTGGTGAGCGTGTACCGGCCACACGACCATGTCTGGCACAAGGGCATTTCCTGGTCTCTGTGCAACGTCGGGGACCAGAACTTCTGGGGCGGGCCGACCTACGTCCGCGGCGAAGGGTATCGCCAGCTCGACAACAACGGAACCCAGCTGCACACCGGTTTCGCCAGCCTGGACGCGAGCGCGGAGCGTGTCGACGTGGTAGAGGAGCTCGACTGGATCTCGCGGTCCGGTGCTCGACTGTTCACCGAGCGGCGCGGCTTCTCCGTCCGGGTCCACCCGGACCTGGACGCGTGGCAGTTGTCGTACTGGACGGCGATGCGCAACACCAGCGGCGGCCCGGTGGCTTTCGGCAGTCCCACCACGAACGGCCGTGCGGACGCGGGTTACAGCGGCCTGTTCTGGCGGGGTCCGCGGTCGTTCTCCGGTGGAGTGGTGGTGAGTCCCGACGGTACCGGTGGCGACGAGCTGATGGGTTGCCGCGCTGCCTGGCTGGGTTTCGTGGGGAAGCACGATGGCGCCGCCGGGGCTTCCACCCTGGTGTTCGCCGAACACGAATCGAACTACTCGTATCCGACGAAATGGTTCGTGCGCTCCGGGGTCTTCGCCGCTGTCTGTCCCGCGCCGTTCTACGACACCGAACACGAGGTGGCCGCCGATGACACGCTGTCGCTCCGGTACGACGTGATAATCGCCGACGGTGCCCGGGACGCGGGAGACTGCGGCCTGCTGGCGAAGCGTGCGGGTGAGGCGTGGCGTCCGTAGAGCAGCCGATGCTCACCCGGGAGCACTTCGGCAGGGAACTCCGACGGTTCCGCGAGCTCGCGGGACTCACGCAGGTGCAGCTGGCGGCGCGACTCGGCTACGACCACACCTACCTGTCGAAGCTCGAGAGCGGCGCCCGGGCGCCCCGCATCGCCTTCGCGCGCCAGGCCGACCACCTGCTGAACGCGGCAGGGGCGCTGCTCAGGCTGGCCACGGGCGGAACCGCCATCGGAGTGAGTGCGCCGGGCGGGCTGCCGCTGCCCAGCACCCCGCCGGGCGCCGGCACGGCGCCGTCGCCACCGGTTCGCCGGATCGACCTGCCCGCGTTCGGCGTGACCTGCCCGCTGCACGACACCGAGGGGTGCAGCGTGCCGGTGCCCGCCACCGGTCTCGCGGAACTGCTCCTGGTGAAGGGCCGCGTGCCAACGGCGGACACCGACACGCTGCACGGCTTCGCCGTCCTGCTGACCACCTACCTCAAGGCCGATGCCGAAGTGCTCACCGGCGACCTGTCCGTTCCGGTGGAGCGGGCGTTGCGCGGGCTCGTGGAGCTGATTCCGCGAGCCCGGGGTGCGGTCTCGGCCGGTCTGCTGCGACTCGCCGCCCAGTATGCCGACCTGGCCGGCTGGCTCCGGGTGAAGCGCGGCCAGCACGGGGTCGGGATGATGTGGCTGCAGCGCGCCGTCGAGTGGGCGATGGCCGCGGGCAACTTCGCGACCGCGAGCGAGGTGATGACCAACATGAGCGTGCTCGCCTGGCTGGAAGGCGACGCCGCCACGGCATTGGAACACAGCCGCGCCGCGGCCGAGGTGGACCGCGGCCGTCGGTGGACCGTCGTGCAGGCCAAGCTGTACCAGGCACGCGGTCACGCACTGCTCGGTGACGGCGAGGGGTTCACCACGCAGGCAGGGGAGGCGCGGCGGATGGCCGAACGACTCGGCGACCGGGACCGGATCGAAGCGCCCTGGTTGTTCGGTGCCGAGGGAGAGACCTTCATCGCCTCGCACCTGGCCGGCGCCCTGCGGGACCTGGCCGACACCACCGGCGACCGGACGATGGCGGCCCGCGCGGTGCGCTTCGCCGAGACCGCGCTGGAGACCCTCCCCACCCGGATGCACCCGAGCCGGCCCCTGCTGACGCTGCGCCTGGCCGACAGCCACGCCTGCACCGGCGATCTCGACGCGGCCATCGCGCTGGCACGACCGGTGATGCCGGCTGTGCGGTCGGCAGGCAACACACTGCTGCGGAAGGAACTCGCCCGGCTTCGCGCCCGGCTCGCGGGCCGATCAGACGCGTTGTCGTACGGTCCCGGCCGAAGCACGTGAAGGCCACGTTCAGTACGTGAGACGTCAGGGCCCCGGCAAAGTCGGTGTGGCCGGGCCCGGGGCGGTTGCTGAGGGCACCTTGGTTGCGCATGGCGCAAGTGGGGTGCCGTTGGCTGCGGCGGGATGGGCCCCGGTGTTGTCTCGTTCGTGGTGGCGGCTGGGGTGGGTGTGCCTGCCGGTGCCGGTGTGACAGGTGTGTCCCGTCTGGAGGAACTGGCCAGGGTGGTGAAGGCCACCTTCACTACGTGAGATGTGGTGAAGGTGGCCTTCACGTGCTTTACCCGGCCGGTGTCTCGTGATCTGGAACTGCCGTGCCGGAGAGTGGGAGGAGGCGGGCGTGAACGGTCAACTCGCGGGTCCGGAACGGACGACTCGCGCTCGAGAACGGACGACTCGCGCGAGCGACCGCTCACGCTGGTGACCGGTACGAGGTGAGAACCCGGTCCAGCTGGTGAGTTCTGCGCTCACGCACGCGAGTTCTGCGCTCGGGACCATCCACCTTGCCCTGCCGCACCCCGGACTTTGCCGGAGCCGTGACGTCTCACGTGGTGAAGGTGGCCTTCACGAGCTTCGTGGCCGTCGGTCCGGCGGGGCTCAGGCTTTCCTGTAGGCGCGGAAGTAGTCAACGACGAACTCCTTCGGCCTCCGGTCCGAGGGGTCCACCTCACCGGTCCAGCCGGCGTTCTCGTAAACGCCCAGCAGGAACACCGCCGGGTAGTTCAGCGACTGGTTGATGGTCTTGGTCAGCTTGTTGTCGACGTACAGCTTGAGCTGGGTCGGGGTCCATTCGACGGCGTAGATGTGCATCTCCGTGGTCATGTCGAAACCCACGCCAACGCTGTGCACGGAATTCGACAGGTTCGGGTCCGACCAGGGGAAGAGGTTGTAGTTGAAACGGCTGCGGCCGTGGATGCCCGCGTGTTCCATGATGTCGAGTTCTCCGCGCTGCGCCCACGTGTCCTGCTTGCCGATCATCCAGAACGCGGTGTGGATCCCGCTTCGCCCGTTGCTCTTGGCGCGGATCTCGAAGTAGCCCTGTTTGGCCGTGTACTTCATGACCGTGGGAATCGGATGGTCGTAACGGTCGTTCTTGTGCAGGTTCGTCCGCTGCCCGGTCTGGATGCTGGAGACCTTCATCTTGTTGTTGTCGTAGTAGGTTGGCTGGCTGTCGTCGATCCGCAGTACCAGGGCGTTGTCGCGGAACCCGTAGCGTGCCTTGGACCGCCACTCCGGAGTCCGTGACTCCAGGTAGTTCGTGATCCAAAGGCTGTTGTCCAGCCTGCCGTTGAACTCGTCATGGCGATCGAGGACCCAGCCCGGTTTCTGTAGTGGGTTCGACGGAGTGTCGGCCGCCGTGGCGGGTCCGGCAACCGTGACGTTGACGACCAGAGTGGAGGCCAGCATGAGCCACACCGCGACCAGCGAGGCCAGTCGTGATTTTCTTGTCGCTGCATTGCGCATTGTCTACCGTCTCCTGAGCAACCTGCCGCATGCGAGCGGGAAAGACGATCGGGGCAGTCAAAGGTAAAGCCCAGGCGAGGAGCGTCGATAGCCTCGTCAAGGGACTGTCAAGAAATGTCAACCGGCGCCGTGGTGCTATCGACTGTGTCGTCGAATTCGACAGGTTCTGTGAACGCTCACATCAATCGACGACGGTCTCTTGAAACGATCACTCACATGCGGTATTCATCAGAGAGGACGTTGGATCAAGAAGCTTGTGTGCGTTAACAATCTGGTCCCGTACGCGCCACTGCCTCGCTCGATCAAAGGAGATCGAATGACCGCCTACGGCATTCGCTGCGCAAGGAAGGTCACCTTTCTTCCCGGCATCCGCTGAAGCCTCCGGATACACCGGCTTTCTCTTCACCGCCCCCCCTGCCGAGGAAGAGGTACCGCATGACCATGTCGCGAATCCAGCTGCGCCCGGCGGATCCATCCGCCCGGCGAAAAAGGGGCTACTCCAACGGGTCGCCGAGAAGAGCGGCCATCACGTTCCTGGCCGCACTGGGCATCCTCGTGTCCACTGTGGTCCATGGATCGGCGTTTGCCGCGGAGGACAACCCGTACCAGCGCGGACCGAACCCCACCCAGGCGAGCATCGCGGCGAACCGCGGCACCTTCGCCACCGCGGAGACCAGCGTGGGTGGCGGGCACGGCTTCGGCGCCGCGAAGATCTACTACCCGACCGACACCAGCCAGGGCACGTTCGGCGCGATCGCGGTCTCGCCCGGCTACACGGCCACCTGGGCGGCCGAAGGCGCCTGGATGGGGCACTGGCTTGCCTCGTTCGGGTTCGTCGTCGTCGGCATCGACACCATCAACCGTAACGACCGGGAGTACGCGCGGGGTACCCAGCTGCTGGCGGCGCTGGACTACCTGACCCAGCGCAGCTCGGTGCGCACCAGAGTGGATCCGAACCGCCTCGCGGTGATGGGGCACTCGATGGGTGGCGGCGGAACCATCTCGGCGGCCCTGCGCCGGCCGACACTGAAGGCCGCCATCGGGCTGGCGCCGTACAGCCCGTCGCAAACCCCGTCCGGCACGCGGGTCCCCACGATGCTGCTGGCGGGGCAGAACGACGCGACGAGCACCCCGGCGAGCATCATCAACCACTACAACGCCATCCCGGCTTCGACCGAGAAGGCGTACCTCGAGCTCGCCGGCGCCGGGCACGGCTTCCCGACCTCGAACAACTCGGTGATGACACGCAAGGTCATCCCGTGGATGAAGATCTTCATCGACCAGGACACGCGGTACCCGCGGTTCCTGTGCCCCCTGCGGGACTGGACCGGCATCCGGTCCTACCGCAGCAGCTGCCCGCTTCTGACCGGGTCCACCGGCGCAGCCGACGTCTGACAGGAGAACCGATGTCTCTCAAGCGTCTCGTGCTTCTCACGGCCGTGCTGAACGCGGCCGTGCTGGCCCCGATCCCCGCTGTGGCGGCGGCCGCGGCGTTGCCGCCACAGTGCTCCGGCACGGCCCCGATCAGATGCAGCTTCAACGTCGCGCCGGGCAACTACGACGTCACCGTGGAACTGGGCAGCGCCACCAAGGCGGCCAACACGTCGATGTCGGTGGAAGCCCGCAGGCAGGTCTTCAACGCCGTTTCCACCACCTCGGGCCAGGTCGTCCGGACGACGGCGACGGTCAACGTCCGCAATCCGGAAGGGCAGCCCACCGGGCAGGGCGGCATCGGCACACCGGGCCTGCAGATCACGTTCCGCGGCAGCGCGCCCGCGATCACCTCGCTGACCGTCACACCGGCGAAGGCCCCGCTGGGGGTCTACCTCGCGGGCGACTCGACGACCTGCGACCAGCTCACCGCGCCCTACGCGGGCTGGGGCCAGTTCCTGCCCGCGAGGGTTCGCGAAGGCGCCGTGATCGCGAACTACGGCGACTCGGGGGAGAGCTCCGGCAGTTTCCTGTCCAACCGGGCGCTGTTCCCGACGATGAAGCCGCTGATCAAGAGCAAGGACCTGGTGTTCATCCAGTTCGGGCACAACGACAAGCAGACCACAGCGACGGCCTTCCGCGACAACCTCACCCGGTTGGTCAATGGCGTGCGCGAGCGCGGCGGCGTGCCGGTGCTGGTGACGCCACCGGTGCGCAGGCAGTTCAGCGGCGGCAAGCTCACCGGGACCGCGCTGCACATCAACGGCAAGGGCGTGGACCTGCCTGCCGTGATGCGTGCACTCGGCCGCAGCGCCGGTGTTCCGGTCATCGACCTGACCGCCAAGAGCAAGGCGCTCGTCGAATCGCTGGGGCCGTCGGCATCCCAGACGCTGTACCTCACCAGGGAAACGGGCGACAACACCCACTTCTCCGAGCATGGCGGCGCGGAGATGGCCGGCCTCGTCGCGCAAGGCGCCCGCGAACTGAACCTGCCGCTGGCCGGCTACCTGCGCTGACCGTCTCGACTCGGCTGATGGAGGACAACCATGTTTTCGCACCGACGGCGCACCGCAGTGCTCGCCGCCGGCGTTGCCGCCCTGACTCTGGCCGGCAGCGTTGTCGTCATCGCGGTGGCTTCGGCGGCGGCCACCCGGTTCGAGGTGGAGAGCGCACCGGCCACCTGTGACGGTGTCGTCGAGTCCAACCACACCGGCTACTCGGGCAGCGGGTTCTGCAACGGCCACAACGCTGTCGGCGCGGCAGCGCAGTTCACGGTGGCCGGGGCACAGAAGGGCACGGCGACCATCGCCATCCGGTATGCCAACGGCGCGACCGAAGGTCGTGCCGCCGATGTGCTGGTCAACGGCGCGGTCACGCATCCCGGCGTCGCGTTCGAGCCGACCGGTGCCTGGACCGCGTGGGCCACGAAGACTCTCACCGTGCCGGTGAACGCCGGCGCGAACACCATCCGGGTGAGCCCGACCACCGCCGACGGCCTGGCCAATATCGACTACCTCGGTTTCGATGCCGGTGGCGGGAACTCGCCGGGCGAGGGCAGGCAGCTGGAGGACCTGAACCGGGGCCTGATCAGTGTGCGGGCCGGATCCGGCAACCTGGTGTCGTGGCGGCTGTTCGGCCACGAGCCGGCCTCGACCGCGTTCAACGTGTACCGCGGCACCACGAAGCTGACCGCCTCGCCGATCACCAACTCGACGAACTTCCTGGACTCCGGGGCGCCCGCGAACGCGTCGTACACGGTCCGCGCGGTCGTGAACGGGACCGAGCAGGAACCGTCCGAGCCGTCCCTGCGCTTCACCGGGGGTAACCACCTGGACGTGCCGATCTCCCGGCCCGGCAGCAGCTACACCGCCGGTGACGCGAGCGTCGGTGACGTGGACGGCGACGGGCAGTACGAGATCTTCCTCAAATGGGATCCCAGCAACCAGAAGGACAACGCCCAGTCCGGGATCACCAGCAACGTCTACCTCGACGCGTACCGGCTCAACGGGCAGCGCCTGTGGCGCATCGACCTGGGCCGCAACATCCGTGCCGGCGCGCACTACACCCAGTTCCAGGTGTACGACTACGACGGCGACGGCAAGGCCGAGCTCGCGGTGAAGACGGGCGACGGCACGGTCTCCGGCACCGGGCAGGTGATCGGCAACGGCAACGCGCTGCACCGCAACAGTGACGGCTACATCATCACCGGACCCGAGTACCTGACCATGTTCAACGGGCTCACCGGCGCCGTCATGTCGACGGTGAACTTCGAACCCGCCCGCGGCAACATCTGCGACTGGGGCGACTGCAAGGGCAACAGGGGAGACCGGTTCCTGGCCGGCACCGCCTACCTCGACGGGCAGCGGCCCAGCCTGATCATGGGCCGCGGCTACTACGAGAAGAGCACGCTCGCGGCCTGGGACTTCCGGGACGGCCGGCTCACCAGGCGCTGGAAGTTCGACTCGGACAGCGCCGGCAGGCAGTGGACCGGCCGGGGCGCCCACTCGCTGTCCATCGCCGACGTCGACGGCAACGGCACCGACGAGATCATCTACGGCGGCATGACCATCAACTCCAATGGCACCGGCCGCTACACCACCGGCTTCTACGCCCACGGTGACGCGCTGCACGTGAGCGACTTCGTACCCGGCCGCCCCGGTCAGGAGATCTGGCAGATCCACGAGCAGAGCTCCGGGGCCGCCGCCACCCTGCGCGACGCCAACAGCGGGGCGGTCATCATGCAGAAGAACAACACCTGCGGCTGTGAAGGCCCGGCACGGGGCGTGGCGGGCGACGTGCACGCCGGCAACCCCGGCGCCGAGTTCTGGGGCAAGGGCACCGGCCTGACCAACCTGTTCAACTCCTCCGGCGGCAGCGCCGGACGAACACCGGCCAGCGCGAACTTCCTCGCCTGGTGGGACGCCGACCCGGTGCGCGAACTGCTGGACGGCAACCACGTCGACAAGTACGGCACCAGCGGCGACACCCGCCTGCTCACCGGCTCCGGCGCGCACTCCGTCAACGGAAGCAAGGCCACCCCGTCGCTGTCCGGTGACCTGTTCGGCGACTGGCGCGAGGAAGTCATCCTGCCCCGCGACGACAACGCCGCACTGCGCGTCTACGCCACGACCACCCAGACCGACCGGCGGATCCACACGCTGCTGCACGATCCGCAGTACCGGGTGGCCATCGCATGGCAGAACACCGCCTACAACCAGCCACCGCATCCCAGCTTCTTCCTCGGCAACGGCATGAGCACCCCGCCCCGGCCGAACATCCACGTCCGCTGACCACCTGTCCGCACGTCCCCACCACCGCAAGGAGTCATCATGTCGATGCAACGACGCACGTTCCTGAGGCTGAGCACGGTCGCCGCGGCCACCGTGGGCGGCGCGACCCTGGTCGGGACCGGCCTGTCCGGTGCCGCCACCCCCGCCCGGACTCTGGGAACCGCGCCGACCAAGCCGTTCGCCGTCGGTGTGCGCCAGTACGGCTGGACCCGCGGTAACCGCCGGATCAACACCTACGTCTACTACCCCGCCACCGGCAATCCCGGCGGTAACCCGGTGACGAACGCCCCGGTCGCCGAGGGTGTCTTCCCCGTCTACAACTTCACCCACGGCTTCGGCAGCAGCCCGCAGAACTCGCTGTTCATCATCCGGGCCCTGGCCTCGGCCGGCTTCGTCGTCCCCGCCCCCCACTTCAACCACAGCTTCGCCGACGTCAACAACGGCAACACCTCCAAGGACGTCTCCCAGGCCCTCACCAACACCCTCGCGCTCAACACGAGCGGTCCACTGGCCGGGCACATCAACACCAGCGTGGGCGTCGGCGTCTCCGGTCACTCCCTCGGCGGCATGGTCACCCACGGCCTGCTCACCCGCTGGCCGGACAGCCGGGTCATCTCCGCCAACCCGCAGTCCTGTGTGGACATGGGCAACCCGGCCGGCTCGGTGTCGGCCAAGGTCCTGTTCGTCCACGGCGACCGTGACTCCACCACGTCGTACTCCTCGGCCCGGCAGGCGTACACGGAGATGAGGTGGCCCAAGGCGTTCCTCACCTTCCTCGGCGGCAGCCACACCAGCTTCTGGAGCGACCAGCGCTTCCCCAAGACCGTCGTCGACTGGGCTCGCTGGACCATGTACGGCGACACCGCCGCACGGGACCGCCTCCCCGCCGACGCGGCCGGCCCCAGGACCAGGTGGGAAGCCCAGCTGGGCTGACCTGACAGACCACTCCTCCTCGACCACATTGGACGGTCCCGATGACACAGTCCTTCCGTGCGAACACGGCACCCCGAGGGCGGCCCAGACGCCGCATCACGGTCCTGCTGGCGTTGATCGCGAGCGTCGCCGCGGCAATGGTCGCGGGGCCGCCGGCGAACGCGGCCGCGCTCGCCCCGGCCCCGCAGTACGCGGGTTACCTGTTCACCCACTTCACCGGTGAAAACTCCGCCGCCGGCGAGCAGGTGTACTTCGCACTCAGCCAGGGCAACGACCCGACGCGCTGGCGCCGGCTCAACAGCGGACGCCCGGTGCTGACGTCCACCCTCGGGACCCGTGGCGTGCGTGACCCGTTCATCATCCGCGCACCGCAGGGCGGCAAGTTCTACCAGATCGCCACCGACCTGCGGATGTACGGCAACGGCAACTGGGACCAGGTGCAGCGGACCGGCAGCAAGTCCCTAGTGGTCTGGGAGTCGGCCGACCTGGTGAACTGGAGCCCGCCGCGTCTGGCGCGTGTCTCGCCGGACACCGCCGGGAACACGTGGGCACCGGAGGCCTACTTCGACGAAGGGCTCGGTCAGTTCGTCGTGTTCTGGGCGTCGAAGCTGTATTCCCCCAACGATCCGAACCACACCGCCAACACCTACAACCGCATGATGTACGCCACGACGCGCGACTTCCGCACCTTCAGTCCCGCGCAGGTCTGGGTCGACAAGGGGTACTCGACGATCGACTCGACGCTCACCAAGCACAACGGCACCTACTACCGGTTCACGAAGGACGAGCGCGGCTCCTCGCAGTCACCCTGCGGCAAGTTCATCCTCGCGGAGAAGTCGGCGACGATCCTCAACCGCAACTACCCGTTCGTCGCCGACTGCATCGGCAACAACGCGATCAGGCAGGGCGAGGGACCGCTGGTCGTCAAGTCGAACACCGAAGAACGCTGGTACATGTTCATCGACGAGTACGGTGGCCGGGGCTACGTCCCGTTCACGACCACCGACCTGAACGCGCGGCGGTGGGCGCCCGTCTCCAGCTACACCATGCCAGGCCGTCCACGCCACGGCACCGTCCTGCCGGTCACCCAGGCCGAGTACGACCGCCTGCTGCGGCAGTGGGGATGAACCGCTCCGTGTACGCAACCGCCACGCGAAGGGGTTCACCCATGATCCGCGCGATGATCCTCCTGGTCACCTGCCTCGCACTGGTGTCCCCGGCGGCCGCCGTGGCCGAACGTGCCGGGCCAGGCGTGACACTGCTGCGGGACACTCAGCTCGATCCGGCGGCGTTGTACTTCGTGTCCTACGACGGGCTGGTGAACAACCAGTCCTATCAGTCGGATGCGATCCTCACCCACGCCGGCTACCAGTACACCGCCTGGTACACCGCGAACCGGAACGCCGTGGTCGCCCGCCGCCACCTTCCGGCCGGGGCGTGGGAGAAGGCGGTCCTGCCGCACAAGCTGACCGTCAACGACTCGCACAACGTCATCTCGCTGGGCATTTCTCCCACCGACGGCCGCCTGCACGTGGCCATGGATGTCCACGACACCCGGGTGTTCTATGTCAAGTCCGAGGCCGGCCTGGTATCTGCGCCCGCGTCGCGTGCGTGGTCCACGGCTCGGTTCGGCCCGGTGCAGCGCACGCTGGACGGGGCAGAGCTCGGCGGGATCAGCTACCCGCAGTTCGTCGTCACGCCGGAGCGGCGGCTGCAGCTGAGCTACCGCACCGGCCGCTCCGGCAACGGCACCAACGAGCTCGCCGAGTACGACGGCACGACGTGGCGCAAGCTCGGCAGGTGGTCATCGGCCGGCGGCTCATGGACCGGGCCGAACGGCGTGACCAGCACGACCCGCAACATGTACCTGCACGGTCTGACCTACGGCCGTGGCGGACGGCTGCACGCCGCGTTCACCTGGCGCGAAGGCAACTCCGGTGTGCTGTGCAATTCGGGCGGGCTGACCAACCACGACACCGGCTACGTCTACAGCGACGACCGGGGCCGCACCTGGCGCCGGAACACCGGCCAGGTCGCCGGCACCACCGGCGGCTCACCCGTCGGGGTGGCGGCGAACCTCGTGGTCGACCCGCTCGGCCCCAACCACGGCCTGATGAACCAGGAAAGCCAGGCCGTCGACAGCACCGGCGCACCGCACACGGTGATCAGCTACGTTCCCGGCCGGTTCACCCAGTGCGTCACCCGCTACGCCGCCGACCGCACCCGCTGGGGCCGCACGTTCCATCTGTTCCGCACCCCGGCGGGGTCGTGGGTCAAGCGCGAGGTACCGATCCAGCCGAACGCCACCGGCCGCACCCGCGCCGTGTTCGACCGCGACGACAACATCTACCTGATCATGCCGTTCGGCCGGATCGTCTCCGCGTCCAAGGCCAGCAACTGGACCGACTGGACCCTGGTCTTCGACCGCGCCGGCATGAACGTCTTCGGCGAGGTCAACGTCGACTACAGCCGCGTGGCGACCGAAGGCGTGTTGTCCGTGCTCTACCAGCAACGCTCCACCGGAACCACCCCGTCCCCCATCCGGGTCGCGGACTTCCGGCTGGGCTAGGCCGAGAAATACTTCCAACAGAACTACTGGGCGGTGTGATCTTGCCGAATCGACGATCGAATGTAGTGAGAAGAACGCTGGCATTGCTCCTGGGCTGCGTCGTCGCGGCGGGGCTGTGTGGTGCGCCTGCGGCGCAGGCCGTGCCGGGGGAGCAGGCCGGCTTCGGGGAACGGGCAGTGGATTTCACCGGTGGATGGCAGTTCCTGCTGGCCAACAGGACCGGTGCGGACGCACCACAGCCGGATGTGCGTGATCGGCGCTGGCGTGACACGCGCCTGCCGCACGACTGGAGTATCGGGCTCGACCCCGAGCAGGGACCGCACACCAATGCGGGGACGGGCTTCCTTCCGGGCGGCCTCGGCTGGTATCGCAAGACGTTCACGCTGCCGTCGTCGATGGCGGGCAAGAAGGTGTCGATCGAGTTCGACGGGGTCTACATGGATTCCGAGGTGTATCTCAACGGCACACTGCTGGGCCGGCATCCGTACGGATACACCGGTTTCGCGTACGACCTCACCCCGCACGCGCACGTCGGCGGCGCGCCGAACGTGCTGTCGGTCAAGGTGCGCAACCAGGTGCCGAGCAGCCGGTGGTACTCCGGCAGCGGCATCTACCGCGACGTCCGGCTCGTCGTCACCGAACCGGTGCACGTCACACGTCATGGCGTGCAGGTGACGACCCCGGATCTGGAGAACACGATCGGGTCCGGGTTCGCCACGATGCGGGTGGCGACCACCGCGGTCAGTGAGCGGGGTGACGCCCGGGCGGAGATCGTCTCGACGGTGAGGGATGCGGAGGGGCGGGTCGTCGGCAGCGGGACGACGACGGCCGCGCTGGCCGCGCAACCACGCACGGCGACGGTCGACGTGCGCGTCGACCGGCCGGTGCTGTGGTCGGTGGACCGGCCGTATCTGTACACGGTGGACACCGAGGTCCGTCAGGGTGGCACGGTGGTGGACACCGTGAGCACGCGCACGGGGGTGCGGTACTTCGCCTTCCATCCGGACAACGGCTTCTCGCTCAACGGTGTGGAGATGAAGCTCAAGGGCGTCAATCTTCACCACGACCTGGGTGCCCTGGGCGCCGCGGTCTCGCCGGACGCGACCGCCCGCCAGTTGCGGATCATGAAGAGCATGGGTGTGAACGCCGTGCGGACCTCGCACAATCCGCCCTCGGCGGAGTTCGTCCGGCTGTGTGAGGAAATGGGCCTGCTCCTGCAGATCGAGGCGTTCGACACCTGGCGTACCCCCAAGGTGAGGTACGACTACGGCCGGTTCTTCGACGCTCACAGCAGCGCCGACGTCCGTGAGATGGTGCACGCGGCCAAGAACTCCCCGTCGGTGGTGATGTGGTCCATCGGCAACGAGATCCCCGACTCCTCCTTCCCGGCCGGGGTACCGATGGCCAAGCGGCTGATCGAGGACGTGCGGTCGGTCGACACCACGCGGCCGATCGTGATGGGCTCCGATCGCTACCGCCAGGTCCCGGCCGTCGGATCACCGCAGGACCAGATCCTGCAGATGCTCGACGGCCTGGGCGTGAACTACAACAACTCCTCCTCGATCGACGGGCTGCATGCCCGCTATCCGGGGAAGTTCTTCTTCGAGGCCGAGTCGTCGTCCTCCACCTCGACGCGCGGCTACTACCAGGACCCCGAACAGCTCAACACCGGCGAGAACTACACGCCGGGCCGGCGCAACACCTCCTCCTACGACAACAACCTGGCTCCGTGGACCTACAGCGGCGAGTACGGGCTGAAGAAGGACCGCGACCGCAAGTGGTTCGCCGGCCAGTTCCTGTGGACCGGCATCGACTACCTCGGCGAGCCGACGCCCTACAACGAGGTGTTCCCGGTGAAGTCGTCGTTCTTCGGCGCGGTGGACACCGCCGGGTTCGCCAAGGACTTCTACCACCTCTTCCGCAGCCAGTGGACCACCGAGCCGATGGTGCACCTGCTGCCGATGAACTGGACCGGCCACAAGCCGGGTGAGCCGGTGTCGGTGTGGGCCTACAGCAATGCGGACACCGTCGAGCTGACGCTGAACGGCAGGTCGCTGGGGGAGCGGAAGTTCGACACGAAGACGACCACGTACGGCGCCCGGTACCTGGAGACCACCGAGGCGAGCGGGGACGACAAGACGCAGACCACTGGGCGTTTCCCCGGCAGTTACACCAGTCCCAACGGCAGCGCGGGCAAGCTGCACCTGGCCTGGACGGTGCCGTTCGAGCCCGGGCGGCTCGTCGCGGTCGCCAAGCGCGGCGGCGTGGAGGTCGCCCGCGACGAGGTCGTCACGGCAGGCGCGCCGCACGCGATCAGGCTGACGCCCGACCGCGAGGTCACCAGGGCCGACGGCAAGTCGCACACCTTCGTCACCGCGGAGGTCGTCGACCGGGCCGGGGTGGTCGTGCCGGGAGCGGACAACCGGATCTCGTTCCACGTCAGGGGCGGCAGCCTGGCGGGCCTGGACAACGGCCGGCAGGAGAGCGCGGAGAACTACCAGGCGTCCTCGCGTACGGCGTTCAACGGCAAGGCACTGGCGATAGTCCGCTCCGGACAGACGTCCACGGTCACGGTCACTGCGCGGGCACCGGGCCTGCGCATCGCTACCGCGACGATCAGGGCGATCGGTGGCAGGCCTGACGCCGGTTTGCCGGCCGGTCCCGTGGCGGAGGCGGCCGCACCGGCCGCACCGGCCGCACCGGCCGCACCGGCAGCGGACGCGAGCTACTCGGGTGCGCCGGACACGATCCCGGCCGCGATGCTCGACGGCGACGTGTCGACGAAGTGGTCGAACTACTACCTCAAGGAGGCCACCGCCCTGCTCCCGCCGGTGAGCCGTGCGCACGCGGCGGAGTGGGTGTCACTGTCCGGCCTGGAAGGTGGCCCGATCAGCTCAGTGCGGGCCTCGTTCCTCGTCGACGGCTCGCATTCCCTGCCCGCGACGATCTCGGTGTCCTACTGGAACGGGACGACGTTCGTGCCGGTCCGCGACGCGACGGTCGAGTGGGCGAAGGAACCGGGCAAGCCGACCGTCGTCACGTTCGCCCCGGTCGGCACCGGCCGGATCCGTCTGGACCTGACCAGCCGCGCCCCGGGCACCACCCACGGGTTCCTCGGGATCGCGGAACTGGCCGCCGGTCGTCACTGATCCGTGGACACAGTGTGTAAGACCGTGGTGCCCGCCCGACTGGCACCGGTCCAGCTCTATTCCCGCCAAGGAGATGCGAATCATGATTTCGGTTCATTACTCGGCCGGTGAGTCGTCGTTCCACCGCAGGACTCACGCGGTGACGCGCCGCCTGTACGACGGCAGGTGAATCATGAGGTTCGTCGGTCGTGCCCTCCTGCTCTCGGTGATCGCGGCCGGTTCCGCCGCGATGGCCGCCGCTCCGGCGTCCACCGCGGACGCGGCAGCCGGAAGCGTCTACTACGTCGCCCCGGACGGAAGTGACAGTGCGGCGGGTACGCAGGCCGCGCCGTGGGCGTCGATCGCGCGTGCGCAGACCACCGCCAAGGCGGGTGACACGGTCTACTTCCGGGGCGGCAGGTACGCCTACACTCGTGCGAACAGCGCCTGCGCGAACCAGACCGCCAGGGTCGACGCGATCACCCTGAACAAGAGCGGTAGCTCGGGTAACCCGATCCGGTACTGGGCCCATCCGGGCGAGAAGCCGGTGTTCGACTTCTCGCGCATGAGGGACGACTGCCGGATCAAGGGCTTCAACGTCACCGGCAGCTGGATCCACCTCAAAGGACTGGAGGTCACCGGCGTTCCGCAGAACAACAACCGGAACGCCGAGTCCTGGGGACTCTGGATCTCCGGCAGCAACAACATCTTCGAGCAGATCGACACCCACCACCACATGGGCACCGGCCTGTTCATCAGCGGCGGGGGTGGCAACCTGGTCCTCAACTCGGACGCACACGACAACTACGACCTGCGCAGCAACGACAAGCCCGGCGAGAACGCCGACGGGTTCGGCTCGCACTACACGCCGCGGGGCAGGCCCGCGAACGTGTTCCGCGGTTGCCGTGCGTGGTGGAACGCCGATGACGGGTTCGACCTCATCTCCACGTACTCACCGGTGACCATCGAGCACTCGTGGGCCTGGCGCAACGGGTACAAGCCGGGGACGACGAATCCCGCAGGCAACGGAGCCGGCTTCAAGGCGGGCGGCTTCGGCGGTGACTACGACCCCAACGCGGTGAAGCACACCGTCCGCTTCTCGGTGGCCTTCCTCAACAAGGCGGCGGGCTTCTACGCCAACCACCACCCGGTGGCCAACGACTTCTTCAACAACACCGGCTACGGAAACAACCCCAACTTCAACATGCGGGGAGTCGACTCGAAGGGCGCCACCGTCGGCCGGGGCAACCTGCGTAACAACATCGCCTACACCGGGACGCCGACGTCGTACATGGCAGGCACGAACGCCGCGTTCAACACCTGGAACCTGGGCGTCCCCCTGTCGGACGCCCAGTTCCGGAGTGTGTCGACGTCCGGCTGGGACGCGCCCCGCGGGGCGGACGGGAGCCTGCCCGTGCTGCCCCACCTTCGTCTCGCGGCGAACAGTGCCCTGATCGACAAGGGCACCGACGTCGGACTGCCCTTCAACGGGAAGGCACCGGACCTCGGTGCCTTCGAGAACGATGGAAGGTGACCTTGTGAAACGCACATCGCTTGTCGCTTCGAAGTACTGGAAGGTGGCCGCCGCCGCGGTGTTGTCCCTGACGCTGACGGCGTCGCTCTCGACGAGCACCTCGGTGGCGGAGGCGCCGCCGGCGGCGGCGCCGGACGAGGGCGCCGCCACCGGACCGGCGGTGGAGCGCGGCCTGGAGTACCTGGTGTCGGAGTACCGCACACGCGTTCGGGAGAAGTACACGCCTGACACCTGGGCACCCTTCGCCAAGGCGCTGACCACCGCGGCCGGTGTCGCCGGTGACGTGTCCGCCGCGACGTCGGACGTCGCCGCCGCGAAGACGGCACTGATGACGGCCGCCGCCGAGCTCAAGCCTGTCGACGAGGGCACGTTCCAGACCATCACGAACAACACTTTCTGGAACGACACCAGCGGCAACCCCATTTATTCGCAGGGTGGCGGGGTCTTCAAGTTCGGCGACACCTATTACTGGTACGGCGTGCACTACACCGGCGCCGAGCTCTACCGGGCCAATCCGACGAGAAAGTACGACGGCGACGTCAGGTTCGTCTCGATCCCCGTCTACTCGTCCAAGGACCTGGTGAACTGGAAGTTCGAGAACCGCGTCGCGACGCGCTCGACCGGTGTCGGCAGCGGCGCCAACCTGGGCGGTGCCGGCTGGGTCGGGCGGCTCGGTGTCTCCTACAACGAGAACACCGGCAAGTACGTGCTGGCCGTGCAGATGTGGCACCAGGGCAGGGGCGGGCACGGCGTCCTGCTGCTGCAGGGCGACTCACCCACCGACACCTTCGACTACGGTTACTTCCAGACCCAGGTCCAGAATTCGCCCACGACCGGTACCGGAGATCAGACCGTCTTCACCGACGACAACGGGAAGGACTACCTGATCTTCTCCAACCGTGAAGGCCGCTCTCGCGCCTTCGTGGCCAAGCTGAGGGAGTCCGACTCGCTGCGGGTGGAGCCCGGTGTGGAGATCGGCCGCGTGTCCTCCGGCCGCGAGGGCAACGCCATGTTCAAACTGGACGGCAAGTACTACCACGCGGCCTCGGACCTGCACGGCTGGAACACCTCGGTCAACCACGTCAGGGAGTCGACCAGCGGGAACGTCCAGGGCTCCTACAGCAGCGAGTACGTCCTGGCCGGCACCGAGATGGACTACAGCCACGTGACCCAGACCGGGTTCTTCGTGACGGTCAAGGGCACCAAGCAGAACACGGTGATCTACGCCGGCGACCGGTGGGCCGATTTCGCCTGGAACGGTATCGGCTACAACCAGTGGGTGCCGATCACCAAGACCGGTGCGCGGCCGCAGTTCCATTCGGTGAGCCAGTGGCAGTTCAACGCCACGACGGGTGAGTGGCGGGTCGGGCCGGCGAACAACTACATCCTCAACCCGGACATCCAGGCCGACCGGATCATCGTGTCCAGTGTGCGGGGATGGCGGAACCTCGGTGGCCGGGTGACCAACGTCAACGGTGGTGTGAACGGGTCTCGCTTCGCGCTCCAGATGAGCAACAGCGGCGGTGTGGAGCAGCGGATTCCCTCCGTCCCGGCGGGCACCTACAAACTGGCCCTGCATGCCCGGGGCAGTGCCGGGCAGGTCGTGATCACCGGCGCCAACGGCACCCAGCGCACTCTCGCTATCCCGTCGTCGGGTGGCTGGGCCAAGCGTGAGCTCACCGGCATCCAGCTGCCCAGCGGCGCCGCCACCGTCACCGTGCGGGCATCCGGCTCGGGCGGTGTCATCGTCGACCAGCTCTCCCTCGTCAGGGTGTCGTAGTTCTCGCGCTGGCCGGCAAGTTCGTGAAGGCACCCTTCACCACGTCTCACGTGATGAAGGGGGCCTTCACGTGCGTCCCGCGTGCGTCCTTCACGGGGTGGGCACGACTGGGCGGATGGTGCCGTCCGCGTTGAACTCCATCCGGTCGATGGCGACCTCGCGGTTGGTGCCGTTGCCGGCTGGGATGGCGAAGCGGTGGTACGCGATGTGCCAGGTGTCGGTTCCCGGTGCGCGCACGACCGAATGGTGGCCGGGGCCCTTGATGCCGGCGCCGAGCCGCTTCTGCAGGACGATGCCGCGCTTGGTCCACGGTCCGAGCGGGGTCGGTCCGGTGGCGTAGGCGACGCGGTAGTCCTCGCTGCGGGTGTCGTTCTCCGACCACATGAAGTAGTAGATGTCGTTACGTTTCAGCACGAACGCCGCCTCGTTGTACCCGGGCGGTGTGATGACGCGGACCCGTGCGGGATCGAACGACACCATGTCGGGGTTCAGCGGCACGACCCTGGCCGCGCCCTGCCCCCAGTACAGATAGGACTGCCCGTCGTCGTCGGTGAACACCATCGGGTCGATCGCCTGACCGGTGTACTGGCCACTGCGGATCAACGGCCGGCCCAGCGCGTCACGGAACGGCCCGGTGGGGGAGTCGGCGACCGCCACCCCGATGTGCTTGCTGGTGTCGCCACGCGCGAGCCCGCCGCTGAAGTACAGGTAGTAGCTGCCGTTCTTCGCGGCGACGGCCGGCGCCCAGGCCGAGTTGTCCGCCCAGGACACGTCCGGCCCGTGGTCGAGGATCACGCCGTGGTCGGTCCAGTTCACGAGGTCGGTGGAGGAGAACGCCTTGTAGTAGGTACCGCTCCAGCTCGCGTATCCGTCGGTGGTCGGGTAGAGGTAGTAGCGGCCGTTGAAGCTGGTGAGGTGCGGATCAGCGAACAGCCCGGGGACGACGGGGCCCTTGTTCACCTTGGGTGCCCATGGCGACTTGAGCCGGAACGAACTGTCGGCCCGGAAGTTCGGGCTGTCCTGGTAGGTGTCCAGCCATAATCCGGAGTCACGGTGCCGGATCCGCCTGGCGGGGTAGTTGTAGGAGGAGAGCGACAGCGACCCGGCGACGGAGCCGTCCTGCGGGCAGAACGTGGCGTCCGCGCGGAAGGCCGAGTCGCCGGTGTTGGCGTCGACGCGCAGGCGCCAGTCCCGGTGCCGCAGGAACAACCCGTTTCTGGTCTGCAACGAGTAGCACGACGGCGAAGCCAGGCCGTTCACGACGGTGAAGGTCGCGTCCAGTTTGGTTTGCTGGCTGCTGCCCGCTGTCACGGGGGTGAGACGGCCGAGGGATTCCTGATGCCGTACGTACGAGCCCGGTTGGTTGACCGACTCGAAGGACCGGACACCGGCGGGCAGCGTCGCCGCGGCCGCCGAGACGCCCGGCGACACGGTCAGGGGACCGGCGGACAGCGCGAGCACCGCCAGGACTGAAGGAATGCGCATGACATGACTCCCGTGCTCTGGACAACCGGGTCAATTCGCTTGTGTTAACGCTAACAGTCCTACTGGAGACGTTCAACCTGCCATTCTCCAGTGTCGCTGAAATGGTTTTACCGCAGAAACTCGAATTCGCTCTTGAGTCGACAATGAGCGCCATGTTAGCGTTAACAACGCAGAGTGGTGCCCGTCACAACGACCGGCTTCCCGGGCTCAGCGGCCGCTCGCGCCGACCACCGCATGTCCCCAGCGGAGGAATCCCGATGTTCGTGCGAAAAAGAGCGAGAACGGCACGACGGTTGCTCACCCTTGCCGTCGCGGCCGCGCTCGCGTCCGTCCTGGGCGCGGCCGTTCCCGCCTCGGCGGCGCCCGGCCCGTCGTTCACCAACCCCCTCGTGGGCGCGCCCAACAGCGCGGACCCTTCGATCGTGTACAGCGGCGGAAACTGGTACTACGTGGCCACGACGTGGTCCTCGAAGATCATCATGCGCAAGTCGTCCACGATGGCCGGCTTGAAGACCGCGCCGGAGCGCACGGTGTACACCCTGGCCCCTGGGCCCGGCTGCTGCACGATGTGGGCACCGGACCTGCAGCGGATCAACAACCGGTGGTACCTGTACTTCTCGGCGGCGGCGTCACCGGGCCAGGGTGAGCGCCGGACCGGCGTGCTGGAAAGCTCCGGCACGGACCCGATGGGCCCGTACACCTACCGGGGGATCCTCAACCTGGAGCCCAACAACGGGTGGGCGATCGATGGCAGCGTGGTCCGGTTCGACGGCCACGTCAACCACTATGTCTACTCCGCGTTCCGCGGTGGGGAACAGGGGCTGTTCATCGCCCCGATGTCGTCGCCGACCCAGGTCTCGCGGAACGGGGTCCGGATCTCCTCCCCGGCACTGCCGTGGGAGCGGCGGGGCGCGCCGGTCAACGAGGGCCCTTACGCCGTGTACAACGCCGGAAAGACATTCCTGACGTACTCGGCGAGCTCCTGCCAGACGCCTGATTACAAGCTCGGCATGCTGACCTGGACCGGTGGCGACCCGATGTCGGCCAGCTCATGGACGAAGAAGCCCACGCCCATCTTCGAGCGCCACGACGCCAGCGGCGTCTTCGGCCCGGGGCACGCGTCCTTCGTCAGGTCGCCGGACAACACCGAGACCTGGGTCGTCTACCACGCGAACTCGTCCCCCAACCAGGGCTGTGGCACCACCCGCACCACCCGGGCGCAGAAGATCAACTGGAACCCGGACGGCTCGCCCAACCTCGGCGTGCCGGTCCGGACCGGCACCTCGATCGCCGGTCCCTCCGGCGACTCGTAACACCCCTTGTGGCACCTAGTGATTGGACATTTCATGACACTGATCATGGCGTCTGGCGGCTGCTCATCGAGACCATCGCGGAGCACCCGGTCGTTGCGCCGGTTGCTGATCGCCCTCGTGGTGACCGCGCTCACCGCGGTGGCGAGCCTCGTCGTCTCCGCGTCGCCGGCCAACGCGGCCACCAGCCAGTTCCGGGGCATGAACTGGGCCGTGCTGGGTGACAACTTCAGCACCAAACCGCTCGTCCTGCATGGCCTGAGCCAGTCCGACAGCTACGCCACGGTACGGGCCAAGGCCAGCGCCCTCTACGACGACATGGCCTCCACCATGGCGGTCAACACCGTCCGGTTGCCCATCAACACTCATACCGTGGGCCACCCGACCTGGTGGAATGCCTACCGCGGCACCATCGACGCCGCCACCGCCCGTGGATTCAAGGTCATCCTCGCCTACTGGGAGGACGGTGCCGCCTCCCGCGGCAGGATCACGAACGTCGGCGCGTGGAACGCGATGTGGTCCAGCGTGATCAGCACTTATGGCAAGAACAGCAACGTCTACTTCGAGCCGATGAACGAGCCGCACGGCTACTCGTCGGCGGACTGGCGCAACGTCGCGGCGAACTGGCTGCGGTACCACACCTCGGCAGTGCCCGGCCGGGTACTCATCGGCGGTACCGGCTACAGCCAGGACCTGCGTGACATCTGCAACGACAGCCGCTTCAACTCGACGCTGCTGTCCTTCCACCACTACGCCTTCTTCTATCCCCCGATGAGCTACGACGCCTTCCGAAGCCACATCCGGACGCGACTGGGCAACTGCGCCTCCCGCGCCGTCGCGACCGAGTTCGGCGGGCCGATGTCCACCGGACTCAACTACGGCAACGCCAACAGCTCCGACAACTTCGTGCGCCACATCCGCGCCGTGGCCCAGGTCATGCGTGACAACCGGATGGGCGGCACCTACTGGCCCGCCCTCGGCGGCAAACCCGGCAACATCGGTTACGACTGGTACTCGATGTACGCCCTGAGCGGTAGCGGCACCAATTTCAACCTGACCGTCCGCAACACCTCCGGCGCTGACCGGATCCGGTATGCCTGGGGCGACACCATCGGCTAGCTGATGACCGTGCGCCACAGCGGTTGGTGCTCCGTCGGCCGAGTGCCACTTTGCTTGTCCAGGTCAGGGGCACCGGGCGGTTCCGGGTTCATCGAGGGCGTGGAACCAGGCGGCGGCCGCACGCAACGGCGTGGCGACGCCGGGGATATCCGGGTACCACGCCTTCTCCCATTCCAGGGAGATCCAGCCTGACCAGCTCCGCAGGAGTTCGGCGCATTCGCCGAGCGGGACAGCGCCTTGCCCCGGCGGGACGGGCGTTGTGTCTCCGGCCGAGATGGCGTCCTTGACCTGGAAGTAGCCGAGGTAGTCGCCGAGCACGGCCCGGGTCCTGGCCGGAGCTTCGCCGGAACGCCACGGATGCAGTGCGTCCCACAGCACGGCCACCAGGGCCGGTTCGCCGAACGGTTCGACGACGGCCACTGCCGCCTCGCCGGTGGGGTGGGAATCGTGGGTCTCCAGGAGCAGGCGGAGCCCGGCGGCCCTGAGGTCGTCGAGTACGGCCGCGATCCGGTCATGCGGCCGGCCGTCGCCACCGGGGAAGACCCGGATCGACGGGGCGCCGATCCGGTGTGCCAGCTCGATCAGCGCGCGCAACTCGGCGACCACCGGCCCGTCCGGTCCCGGGGCGCACACCTTCGCGTATCCGGCGAGGCAGGCCACCTCCAGCCCGGCGTCGGTGATCCGGTTTCGCACCTGGGCGGATTCGCGTTCGGTCAGTCCGATATGGACCGCTTCGTCCTCGTGTGCGCGGATCTCCAGGCCGTGGCAGCCGTGTTCGGTCGCGATCGTGACCGCTTCGGCGACCGGGACACCGGGCATGCCCAAGGTGCTCACGGCGAACCGCCGGCTCTCAGGCATGGGTCACGGCGAGGGGATCGAAGGTGACGTGGGTGGTGGAGGCGTCGGCCCAGCGGACTTCGAGTGCGGCCGGGCCGGCGGTGACCGCCTCGACGGCGTCCGCCTGGGGTTCGGGGTCGGCGGTGAGGGTGGCGAGCGCGGCGTAGAGCCCCGTGCCGTTCACCTCGGCGGTAAGCCGGGGGACCACGGCCCAGCGGGTGAACGCCGTGCCCTGGGGTGCGCGGAGCGCGTCCTGCCCGGTCCAGCCGTACAGTGACCACAACGCGGACTCCGGTGCCGTTCCGGGGCCGGTGGCCCAGCCGGTCAGCTCGATCCGCGCCCCGTCCGGTGCCCCGGTCACGCGGTGGACCCGCAGTTCGTACCGGCCTCGGGCGATCGTCAGGCTCTCGACCCGCAGCCCCGGAACCATCGGCGGCCCGGACCCGAACACCGGCTTGTGCTCCGACGCCGCCCAGCCCCAGCCGTCACCCTGCCCGGCACCGAGCGGGCGGATGCGCCGCCGCGCACTCCGTCTGCCGTCGACGACCACCGCCGCGTGGTTGTCCCGCACGTTGCCCAGCGCCGTCGGCCCGGTCCGGGTCGAGTAGGCCAGCCTGGCATACAGGGGATCCTCGCCCGCTGCCGCGTCCGGCTCGTGCGGGCGGACGTGGTCGCTGCCGTGGTTGTGCAGCCGGACGATCCCGTCGGCCCGGGTCGTCTGCACCAGTAACCCGGCCGACGGCAGGGCCAGCACCGTGTCCGGTCCCTCGGCCGGTGCGGCCTGCTCGACGTCTGTCCATAGTGGAGCATCGGCCGGGGCCAGCAGGCAGACGAACGCCTTCGAGGCCCAGTATGGTGAACCGGGTCCCGAGTAATGCTGCAGGGACGCCGCGTGCGGGCCGTGCCAGCCCAGGCTCAGCAACCCGTCGTCGCCGACCGCGCCGTGGTCGAGGAAGTACCGCAGGGACCCGCTCATCAACCGCCTGGAGACACCTGGCGCCAGCGGCGTGTAGCCGGTGACCGCCCCCAGGCCGATCGCCGACGCCGCGGCGAACCGGTACGTCATCGACCGTCCGAAATAGACAGGCGCACCGTCGCCGCCGAAGAGGTAACCGAAGCTCTCCAGGTGTTCGTGGAGCCGGGAACCGTACTCCGTGGTCTTCCCGGCGAGGTGGCCGTCGAGCACCGGGTACAGGTGCATCGCCCAGCCGTTGTAGTGGTCGAAGGCGCGGCCGTCGCCGTCGGCGTACCAGCCCTCGCCGCGGTACCAGGTCTCCAGCAGCTCCAGTGCCCGTTCCCTGGCACGGGCGGTCTCCGCGTCACCACGGCCCACCGACTCCAGGAAACCCGCCACGCTGTACGGGAAGAGGTACCAGTTGTTCGGCGCAGGCACGTGCCGCAACGCGCCCCGCAGCCAGTGTTCGACACGGTCCTGGGTGGCCGGGTCGAGCCGGTCCCACAGCCACTCCCGGGTCAGGCGCAGGCCCAGCGCCACCGACGCGGATTCCACCATCGGCTGACCCTGGACGTCGTGATCGAGGATGAGCGGCCACGACTCGGCGTCGTCGCGGCCGGGGCTGAGTGTCCCCGCGGTGATTCCCTCGGCGTACCGGTCGAGCCGGCCGTATGGATCGTCGCCGCCGGCTCCGGCCACCCGGAAGGCGGCCGCGAGGAACGTGCGTGCGTAGGCCTCGAGCCCATCCGAGCGCACGCCGCTGCGCGACGGCCTGCCCGGCAGGTCGAGGAAGGCGCCGCGTGGACTCGCCCACCGCCACGCGGCATCGAGCAGACCGTCGGCGGCCGCCTCCCAGTGCTGCCTGGTGTACCCCGTGTACGGGCTCAGCCGCCGGTCTTCGTCGGGCATCCCGAGCACGTTCATGCGGTCCTTCCCAGTGTGTCCCGCCGGACCGGGTGGGCGAAACCCGCACCCGAGGCCCAGCGGACGACCTCGGCGACCGCGAGGTCGGCGAGCCGTCGCCACTCGTTGCCCTGCGATCCGGCCAGATGCGGCGTGATCAGGACGTTGTCGCTGGCCCACAAGGGGTGCTCCGGCGGCAGTACCTCGGGATCGGTGACGTCGAGCACCGCTCTGATCCGGCCGGCGGCGGTGATCTCCGCGAGTGCGTCCTGGTCCACGACGGCGCCACGCGCGGTGTTGATGAGGACGGCGTCCGGGCGCATCGAAGCGAGCAGCTCGCGGCTCACCAGGCCGCGGGTGGCGGGCAGGAGCGGGGTGTGCACGCTGACCACGTCGGCACGCGCGAACAACTCGTCGAGGCCGACCGCCTCGACGCCCAGCTCCGCCGCTTCCGCGCCGGTCACATAGGGGTCGTGCAGGAGAACGCCGAGATCGAACGGACTCAGCAGTTCGATCACCCGCCGCCCGATCAGCGAGGCCGACAGGATTCCCACCGTACGGCCGAAATTGCCGACGTCCGGCGGAGTCGAGAGCCAGTCCTCCCGGTCGCGGGTCGCGCGGTAGTCGCGGGCCCGTTCGAACGCGCGCTTGCCGGTCAGCAGGATCATCGCCACGGTGTACTCGGCCACCGGGAGCGCGTTGGCCGCGGCCGCGGACGCCACCTCGATTCCCCGGTCCCAGCATTCTCCGGTGACATGTCCGTGCACCGAACCGGCGGTGTGCACGACGGCGCGGAGCCGGGGAGCGGCGGCCAGCGCGGCGGAGTCGAGCGGCGGGCAGCCCCAGCCGGTGACCAGCACCTCGACGTCACCGAGGATTTCGAGAGCCTCGGGAGTGGTGAAGTCGTCGAGCACGGGATCCGCGACGAGATCGCAGACCCGCCCCAGTTCCGCCAGCGGTTCGGGAGTGAGCACGGCGGCCGCGGCCTCCTTGCTCATGGCCAGCGCGGTACGCGGGAGCACGGTCACTTGACCGCTCCGGCGGTGAGCCCGGACCGCCAGAACCGTTGGAGCAGCGCGAAAGCCACTACCAGCGGGATGACGGCAAGCAGCGAACCCATGATCACCACCGGATAGTACTCGGGCGAGACTGACGCCGAGCTGTTCCACGTGTAGAGCCCGAGGCTGACCGGGTACAGCTTCTGGTCGGACAGCATCACCATCGGCAGGAAGAAGTTGTTCCAGATCGCGGTCAGCTGGAAGAGGAAGATCGTGACCACACCCGGCGCCAGCATGCGCAGGGCGACCTTCCCGTACATCGTCAATTCGCCCGCGCCGTCCATGCGCGCCGCCTCCAGCACCTCGCCGGGAACGTAGCCCTGGCTGAAGATCCGGCCGAGGTACACGCCGAACGGGTTGAACAGCACCGGGATGAATACCGCCCAGAAGGTGTTGACCACACCGGCCTCCGACGCCATCAGGTACAGCGGTAGGGCGAGCACGGTCTGCGGCACCATGACCGCGGCCAGCACCAGACCGAAGAGCTTTTCCTTGTGGCGGAACTGGTACTTGTCGAAGGCGTATCCGCAGCCGATGCTCACCAGCGCGCTGATCGCCGCGCCGACGACGGAATAGAGCAGGCTGTTGAGATACCAGCGGCCGTAGATTCCGTCGTCCATCGCGAACAGGTCACCCATGTTCTGCAGGAACGAGAACCCTCGCAGGGAGAAGAGGTCGCTGCCGAAGAGCGCGTCGCGGTCCTTCGACGCGGCGAGCACCAGCCACAACATGGGCAGCAAGGTGTAGAGCACGGAGACGCCGACCACGACGTTGACGACGGTGCGGCCCAGCAGACGGGGACGCAGTGCGGACGCGCTCATCGGACGGTCTCTCCCCGGTCTCGGTTCGTCCAGCGCGTCACGCCGTAGGACAGCGCGATCGTGCAGGCCAGGAGGATCACCGACGCGGCCGCGGCCAGGCCGTAGTTGTTGCGCGTGAAGGCGGCGTCGTAGATGTACATGCTGGGTGAGAACCGGGCGCCGACCACCGGTGTGGACTGGCTGAGCAGCATCGGCTCGGTGAACAGCTGCAGCGCCCAGATCAGGGAGAACAGCACGACCATGACGATGGACGACCGGATCAGCGGCGTCTTGACCCGCATCGCCGTCCGGACCGGGCCCGCGCCGTCGACCACGGCTGCCTCGATCACGTCACGCGGGACAGCCTGCAGCGCGGCGTAGAAGATCACCATGTTGTAGCCGAGGTTGCTCCACAGTGCGATGTTCACGATCGACGGCACAACGCCTTGGACCCCGAGGAAGTTCACCTCGATGTCGGCCTTGCTCAACAGGTCCACGACCGGGCTGAGGCCGGGCGTGTAGAGGTACACCCAGATCAGCGCGGCGATGATGCCGGGGATCGCGTGCGGCATGAACAGCACGAGCTGCGCGGACGCACGCAGCCGGGCGGCGCCGGAGTCCAGCAGTAGCGCCAGCACGAGCGAGCCGATCACCAGCAGCGGGATGTAGATCAGGCAGTACAGGACGACGACGCCGAGTCCGCTCAGGAAGGTCGGATCGGAAAGGACGGCCGCGTAGCTGCGGATTCCGGTGAACACGGTGGATTCCGGGCCGAAGCCGAGGCCGGGCTGGTCGTCGCCGAAGAAGCTGAGCCAGACGGCGGTTCCGATCGGGATCAGGAAGATCGTCACCAGCAGGACGAAGAACGGCGCCATCAGGACACCGCAGGCGACATGCTCACGTCGCCGTGATTTCACGCGCGGGCCACTGGGCGCGGCGCTGCGTTTCGCGGGCGGGGACATGGTCGCGGTCATCGATGGGTCACCACCTTTCTCTTCCGGTGGTTCAGGAGCTGTGTTCGGTCATGGCGAGGCCGAGTGCCTCGAGATCCGGCACTGTGCCGGCGTGCGCCTGACGGACGGCGTCGAGAATCGTCCCGGCGCCGCCGATCGCCCGCGCGAAACCGTCCTGCATGATCCGGTTGGTCGCGCTCATCCGCGGCCCCCAGGTCCAGCCATGCCGGACCTTCGCGGTTTCCTCGGTGAAGAGGGTGTAGATGTCCTGGCCGCCGTAGTACGCGCTGTCGAAGGCCTGCCGGCCGACGTCGACGAGCGCGGGAGCCACCGGGTACTGGCTGCTGGCACCGCTGGAAAGCCGGGCACGCAGGGCGTCGGGGTGCGAGACCTGCCATTCGATGAATTCCATGGCGGCTTCGGGATTCTGGCTGTCCTTGGTGATGGCGAAGGTCGACCCGCCGTGGGTGCCGACGGCGGGTGCCGCCGGATCCCACTGGGGCATCGGCGCGATCGCCCACCGCCCTTTCTGGCCGGGGCGCGACTTCATCTGCGCGCCGGCCTCCCAGGCGCCGCTGAGCCTGGTGAGCACCAGGTTCTGGTTGACCTGTGCGTCAAACTGCCTGCCCGAGACGGCGTTCGCGAACACGAGGCCGTCGTCGATCAGCTGTTGCCAGTACTCGGCGACCTTACGCGTCGGGGCGTCGGCGATCGAGACGTTCCACGCCCCGTCCCGGGTGTCGAACCACTGGGCACCCGCCTGCCACGCCCACGCGGCGAACTGCGTCGCACCGTCGGTGGGGAACACGCTGATCCGGCTCGCGGGCATCTTCTGGCGGACCGAACGGGCCAGCGCGGCGTAGTCGTCCCAGGTACGCGGAACCTGAAAACCGAACTGGTCGAACAGGTCCTTGCGGTAGTGCAGCACCATCGGCTCGATGTCGAGCGGAATGGTGAACACCCGGCCCGCAAACGTGGTCAGTCCCAGGGACTGGGGCAGCAGTTTCGCCCGCAGGCCGTCGCTGACGAGATCGGTGATGTCCGTCGCGACGCCGTCGATAGCGAAGCCGGGCACCTGCGGATACTCGATGGTGGCGATGTCGGGGGAGTTCCCCGCGCGGGCCGCGTTGCTCAGTTTCGCGTAACCGCCGAAGTCGGCCGACGGGATCTGCTGGAAGACGACCTGGATCCGGTTCTGCGACTTGTTGAACGCGTCGACGACCTGCTGACTGCCACGCAGCGCGGACCAGAAGACGACCCTGGTGGCGCGACCGGTGTTCTGCGTTGTCGTCGCGGACGAAGTGCAACCGCCGAGCGCCGCGCCCAAGGGAAGTGCCAGGCTCGCGGCGAGCACGGACCGGCGGCTCGGTCGACCGGGCATCGATGCCTCCTGCGGTTCGGATACCGCATTCTGATCGGCTGAGCGTTTTACGGTCAATAGCTTCGCTCAAAGCGGTCAAACGGTCATAGTGGCCGTGTGGACCCTCGCACCTTCAGTTCGGGCATCAACTCGATGCGCTGCGGACGGCGGCTCTGCTCGCCGGCACTGAGTAGGCGGCGGATCAGCAGTTCCGCCGCCACGCGGCCGACCTCGGCCTTCGGCGGGGCGATGGCGGTCAGCGGAGTACTGCCGAGCGCGGCGACGACGTCGTCGTATGCCACCACCGAACAGTCCCGCGGAACCTGAAGCCCGGCCTCGGCGAGGCGCTCGACCAGCATCAGCGCGTCGACGTCGCCGTGCAGAACGGCTCCGGTGAAGCCACGCTCGCCGACAAGCCCGGCCAGCACGGCCGGGTCTTGCGGGGCCACCTTCTCGTCGGGGCCGGCATCCGGGGCACTGAGGATCACCGCGTGGTCCTCGATCCCCGGCCGGTTCGCGGTGATCTCGGCGAAGGCTGCCCGCACCGCGCGTGCGGTCGGGCTGTCGTGCCGTGCGGCGAGCACGATCCGTTTGTGCCCCAGGGAGTGGAGGTGATCGACAGCCAGGTGGACGCCATACCAGTGATCTGTGCAGACCGAGTCGGTCGCGTGCAGGACACTGCCGGGACGCGGCCGCCGCTCCATCACCACGGTGGGCACCCGCACGTCCGCGATCCAGCCGTAGTCCGCCTCTTCCGATTCGACGGTGCGCCAGCGAGGCGCGATCAGCAGGCCTCGCACGTCGTCCGACAGAGCGCGTTCGAGGATCGGACGTTCGGAACCACCTTCGGCCTTGGGCGCGATGTGCAGGACGACCCGCATCCCGGCTTCGTCCAGCGCCGACCGCGCGCCGTGCACGACCTCGTTCAGGTAGGCGTGCCGCTCCGGGACGACCAGTGCGACGGCGCCGCCTTCGGTGTCGTGTTCCGGTCGCGCCGGGGCGACCGGAACGAGCGAACGTACGACGCCATGCCTGCGCCTGAGCTTGCCCTCCTGGGCGAGCTGCTCGACGTCGCGCCGCACCGTGACCACGGAGACCTCGAGTTCACCGGCGAGGTCGGCGACTCGGGCCTCCCCGCGCGCCTCGACGGCCGCCAGTATCCGCCGGCGGCGGTCGTCACCCAGCTCTCGCATCGCACAACCCTGTTCGTTTGAACGTTTGAACCGAGCATAAACGATCATCCGCCGTGGCGCCGGGCGAGGTCGATCCGTTCGGCGCCGAGCCCGGTCCTCACGGCGTCAGACGCCAGGGCCCCGGCGGCGTGAGGTGACAGGTGAGCGTTGATGTCGTTGTGATGCCTGGTGTGGCTGGGGCGTGTGGGTTCGGGTGAAGGCCGAGTTCCTGTCGTCTCCTGTGATGTCGTGGCTCCGGTGTCGCGGCCTCGGGGACCTCAGTGACCACTGCAGGTTCGGCAGCCTCACCGGTCACCACGAAGGAGACCACCCCGGCCACCGGCGAACTCCCCAATAATGTGGCATTGGGGGAGAGTCACCCACACCGACTTCGCCGGCGCGATCTACACCCAGGTCACCGGCATCGAGAACGAGGTGAACGGCCTGCTCACCTACGACCGCCGGGTCGTCAAACTCGGCCTCGCCGCCCCCGCAACCGCGGCTGATCGTGAGTCACGTGCGTCCGGTGCGGCGTCCATCTCGCGCAACGGCTGGGGTGGCAGCGCACGATCTGCCGGGCCGGTCCGCGGTCCTCTGTGGACGTCTATGTCGACGGTGGACGGTTCGACCGCAGGATCCACATCGGCAACTGGTGTAATCAAGTCCGGGGCCGGCCTGGGGGAACGGTCACGCAGCGCGCCTGAGCCGGGAATCGATGCCTACCTGTGGATGAAGCCGCCGGGGGAGTCCGATGGCTCCACGGGGCAACCCGCGCAACGGGCACAACCCGTCCGGCGCGCTGGGTGACGCGACGCTGTCCGGCCACTGGTTTCCCGCCCAGTTCCAGGAACTCCTGTGCACGCCCATCCGCCCCATCCGCCACTGTGGCGCTACCGTCCGGCACTCTTCACGCCTGATTGACAGCCGTTTCACACGCTGGCAATGTTAGCGCTCACATTTCGCCTGTGGCAACGGAGACACTTCGGGGGGCCCCATGTTCCGGACCCCGTCGAGGCTCGCCTTGCTGCTCGGGACGGCGGCTGACCAGGCTGCAGGGGGCGCCGGAGGCGACCGACACCGCCGACTCGCGGCCGATCCAGCCGCGAACCGAGACACTGCGCGGGATCGGCAGCGTCTTCACCCACACGTTCCCGTCCCACTCGGTGACTTCCTGCGTATCAGAACCAGCCCGCGATAACAACGAGGAGACACCCATGTCCGGAGCAGGGTTGAGCAGGCGGGCCGTTCTGCGGGCCGGCGGGGGAGCGGTGGCGGTGGCCGCCCTGGGCGCGGCATTCCCCGGGGCGGCGGCAGGCCGCCCGCTCGCCGCGCCCGCCCTGACTACCCGCAACCCGCTCATCGAGCGGCGGGCGGACCCGTTCATCACCCGCCCGGTCGACGGCATGTACTACTTCACCGGCTCGGTGCCCGAATACGACCGGATCGTCGTGCGCGGCGCCCCGACCATCGACGGCTTGTCCGGGGCTCGTGAGCAGGTGATCTGGCGGCGCCCGCCGTCCGGGACCATGGGCGGCCACATCTGGGCACCGGAACTGCACCGCATCGACGGCCGCTGGTACATCTACTTCGCGGCGGGCGACGCCGACGCGAAGTTCCGTATCCGGATGTACGTGCTGGAGTCCTCGGCGCGGGATCCGCGGGCGGACGCGTGGGTGCTGCGGGGCAGGATCACCACGGCGTGGGACACCTTCTCGCTGGATGCCACCACGTTCGAGCACGCCGGAGCGCGCTACCTGTGTGGGCACAGGGTGAGCCGGGGATCGACACCAACAGCAACCTCTACCTCGCGCGGATGGCCTCCCCGCTGGCGATCGCCGGCGACCCGGTGCGGATCGCCGTGCCCACCCTCCCGTGGGAAATCCAGGGGTTCCGGGTCAACGAGGGCCCGGCCGCGCTGATCCGCAACGGCCGGGTGTTCCTCACCTTCTCGGCCAGTGCCACCGACCACCGCTACGCATGGGCCTGCTCAGCCGACGCCCGGGCCGATCTGCTGAACCCGGCCTCGTGGACCAAGTCGCCGAACCCGGTCTTCACGACCCATGACCGCACCCGGCAGTACGGGCCGGGCCACAACTCGTTCACCGTGGCCGGGGACGGCACCACCGACGTGCTCGTCTACCACGCCAGGGACTACCGCGACATCACCGGTGACCCGCTCTACGACCCGAACCGGCACGCCCGCGTGCAGCGGCTGTACTGGAACGACGACGGGACACCGAACTTCGGGATCCCGGTCGGCAAGGGCGGTCCCATCGTCCGGCTGTCCCCGATGGACGCGGGACGACGGTACGTGCGCCACTACGCCTACCAGCTGCGGGTGGACGGCGGCATCACCGAGCTCGCCGACAGCCAGTTCCGGATCGTGCCGGGCTTCCTCGGCCCGGACCGGGTCGCCCTGTCGTCGGTGAACTTCCCGACCGCTACGTCCGCGTGGACGGCACGTCGCTGCGCATCGACCCGTACTCCGGCAGCGACTCCTTCGCAGGGCCGCCAGCTTCGTGCGGGTTCCGGGACTGGCCGATCCCCGGTCGCTGTCGCTGCAGCCGCACGGCGATCCGGACGCGTACGTCCGGCACGACGACGGCAGGCTGACCGTGGGGCGCGTCCCCACGGCGGCCGACCGGCTGCGGGCGACCTTCGTGCCGAGCTGACCGCGGCGGTGTCCGGCCGGCGCAGGGCACGTGAAGGCCACCTTCATCACGTGAGACGTAATGAAGGTGGCCTTCACGAGCTTCGCCACGCCCAGCCCGCGCCGCACAGTCTCCCGGACGGTGCCGCGGGGTTTGCACCCGGACAGAGCATTGCTCCGTGCGAAGGTAGCCTCCTAAGCTTCGTCGAAGCGATTCGACAACGCTGGGATGGCATCGTGGCCAAGATCGACGACGTTGCGCGGCACGCGGGGGTCGCCCCGAGCACGGTCTCGTACGTCCTCAGCGGCAAGCGGTCCATTTCCGAGCGCACCCGGCAGCGTGTGCTGCGCAGCGTGGAGGCACTCGGGTACCAGCCGCATGCCGGAGCGCGATCGCTGGCCAGCAACCGGTCCAATGTGGTCGCCCTGGTCGTCCCGCTGCGCGCGGGCATCCACGTGCCGGTGATCATGCAGTTCGCCACCTCGGTGGTCACGGCCGCGCGCGGCCACGACCACGACGTCCTGCTCCTCACCCAGGACGAGGGCGTCAAGGGCCTGCGCCGGGTCGCCGGCACCGCACTGGTCGACGCGATCATCGTGATGGACGTCGAGCTGCACGACCCGCGGATCCCGGTGTTACGCAAACTGCAGCGGCCCGCGGTACTGATCGGCTTTCCCGCCGATACCGAAGGGCTGACCTGCATAGACCTCGACTTCGCCGCTGCCGGTGCCGCCTGTGTCGACCACCTGGCCGCACTGGGGCACCGGCGGGTGGCGCTCGTCGGCTCGCCGCCCGAGGTGTACGAGCGCAAGACCGGGTTCGCGCGGCGCACGCTGGCCGGGTTCACCCGGGCGGCGAGCGCGCACGGCATCGCCACCAGCGTGCACCCCTGTGAGGACACGCCGGACGCGGCCACGCGGGTCGCCACCGAGCTGTTGCGGGATCACCCGGACGTCACCGGTGTCGTGGTGCACAACGAGCCTGTCGCCGCACCGCTGCTCGGTGCGTTCCGGGAGGCCGGCCGGGTGGTGCCCGACGACCTGTCGGTCGTGGCCATCTGCCCGGACGAGGTCGCCGAGCGCACCAGTCCCGAGCTGACCTCGGTGGCCATCCCGGCCGACGAGATCGGCCGCCAGGCGGTCGACCTGGTGATGGCCAAGCTGAACGGAGAGCAGGTACCGAACGCGACGCTGCTGCGCCCACGGCTCGTTCAGCGCAGGAGCAGCGGCGCCCCTGGCAGGAGCAACCGGCGACCGGTCTGACGGCACGACTGCCGGACGGGTGGATCGCCGCACATTGTCGAAGCGCTTCGACGGTCTGGAGGGACGACACATGGTCAAGCGAGGCAAGCTCACCGCCTTCGCGGCGGTGCTGGCGGTGGCGAGCACGATGCTGGCCGCCTGCGGCGGCGACGCGGGCGATTCGCCGAACGAGCTGGTGCTGTGGCACTACGAGTCACCGGACAGTGCCATGGGCAAAGCCTGGGCGGCGGCGATCGAGGAGTTCGAACGCACTCACCAGGGGGTGAAGGTCCGGTTCGAGGAGAAGGGCTTCGAACAGATCCAGAAGAGCGCGCAGATGGTGCTCAACTCCGACGAGGCGCCGGACCTGATGGAGTACAACAAGGGCAACGCCACCGCCGGCCTGCTGTCGAAGCAGGGCCTGCTGACCGACCTCAGCGAGCAGGTGGCGAGCAGGGGATGGGACAAGGTGCTCAGTCCCGGCGTGCAGACCACCTGCAAGTACGACGAGCGCGGCGTGATGGGCGGGGGCAAGTGGTTCGGCGTCCCGAACTACGCCGAGTACACCATGCTCTACTACAACAAGAACCTGTTCGCCAAGCACGGGGTCAAGATCCCGGCCACGTTCGACGAGCTGGTCGCCGCCATGGACGCCTTCGTCCGCGCCGGCGTGACCCCGTTGTCGATGGGCGGGAAGGAATACCCGGCGCAGCACCTGCTGTACCAGCTCGCGCTGACCAGGGCCGACTCGGCGTGGGTGGACGCCTTCCAGCGTTACCAGGGCAAGGCCGACTTCCACGACCACGCGTGGACCTATGCCGCCACCACCTTCGCCGAGTGGGTGAACAAGGGCTACATCGGCAAGGCGTCGACCGGCGTCGACGCCGAGGGCATGGGCACCGCGTTCATGGCGGGCGACTTCCCGATCATGATGTCCGGCAGCTGGTGGTTCGGCCGTCTGCAGCGGGAGATCACCGCGTTCGAGTGGGACTCGTCGCTGTGGCCGCAGAGCGGGAAGACGCTGGGGTCGAGTGGCAACCTGTGGGTGGTCCCGCAGGGCGCGGACAACAAGAACCTCGCCTACGACTTCATCGAGATCACCATGCGCCAGCAGAACCAGAACCTGCTCGGCAACTCCGGTGGTGTCCCGGTCGCCGGTGACGTCGCGGCGATCACCGACCCGAAGAGCAAGAGCCTGATCCAGAACTACCACACGCTGGTCGGGCGGGACGGGCTGGCGTACTACCCGGACTGGCCGGCGCCGGGCTACTACGACGTGCTGGCGTCGGCGACGCAGAAGCTCATCAACGGCAGCGCCTCACCCCACCAGGTGCTCGACGAGCTGGCGAGGCCGTATCAGGAGCACGTCGCCACCCTCGGCAGCTGAGGATCCGGCGATGGCGCTGACCACCGTGACGGGTGGGCGCAGGGGTTACCTGCCGTACCTGATCCCCGCCGCCGTGCTCTTCGCTGCGGTGATCGCGGTACCCGTCGTGATGAACGTCGGGATCAGCTTCACCCGCTGGCAGGGGGTCGGCAGCCCGGACTGGGCGGGTCTCGATCAGTACCAGAAGTTGTTCAGCGACACGACGTTCTGGGTGTCCTTCGGCAACAACCTGGCGCTGATCGTGGCGATGGCGATCCTGCCGACGCTGCTCGGGCTGCTGGTGTCGGTCGCGCTGTACGACGTGGTGGCCAAGCGGTTCGGCCAGCGGCCGGCCAGCGTCCTGCGTGCGTCGTTCTACCTGCCCCAGGTGCTGCCCGCGGTGGTCGCGGGTGTGGTGTGGGGCTGGATCCTGCATCCGGAGTACGGCGCGGCCAACGCGGTGCTGCGGGCACTCGGGCTGGAGTCGTTCACGCAGAACTGGCTCGGCGACGAGAACACTGCGCTGCTGTCGGTGATGGGTGTCCTGGTGTGGATCCAGCTCGGGTATCCGCTGGTGATCTTCCTGGCCGGGTTGCAACGCGTGGACCCCGAGCTGTACGAGGCGGCCGAACTCGACGGCGCGTCGTGGTGGCAGCGGTTGTGGCGGATCACCGTGCCGCAGATCCGGCCCGAGATCTTCGTGGTGCTGCTGACCTGCACCATCGCGGCGCTGAAGTCGTTCGACAAGATCTTCGTGCTGACCCGGGGCGGGCCGGGCGGTGCGACGAACGTGCCGGCGTACTTCTCGTTCCAGAACTTCTTCGAGAAGTCCAACGTCGGCTACGGCGCGGCGATCGCCACGGTGCTGATGGTGATCATCGGCGGGCTGGCCTTCCTCTTCCTGCGGGCGCAGAGCCGGGGTGAGCGCTGATGGCCCGCCGCGTTGTCGTGCTGGTGGTGCTGGCCGTGCTCGCACTGCTGATGCTGGTGCCGTTCCTGCTGGTGGTGATCAACGCCGTCAAGTCACCGGCCGACTATGCCCGCAACGGGCCGCTCAGCCTGCCGGAAAGCCTCCACTTCGACGGCATCGCGGACTTCTGGACGCGTGTCGACTTCGGGCAGAAGCTGTTCAACAGCGTGGTCATCAGCGGCTCGGTCGCCGTGCTGGCGGTGCTGGTGTCGGTCGTCACCGCCTACGCGGTCGGCATCGGCCGCGTCCGGGGTCGCATGTGGATCGTCGGTGTGTTCCTGCTGGCCAACCTGATGCCGCAGGAAGCGCTGGTGTACCCGCTGTACTACCTGTCCAAGGAGGTGGACCTCTACGACACCCGGATCGCCGTGATCATCATCTTCACCGCGATCCAGGCCGCGTTCGGAACCTACCTGCTGTCGTCGGTGCTCGGGACCTTCCCTGGCGAGATCATCGAGGCCGCCCGGATCGACGGCGCGAGCCGGTGGCAGGTGCTGTGGCGCGTGGTCGTCCCGGTCAGCTGGCCGACGCTGTCGGTGCTGATGGTCTTCTTCTTCATCTGGACGTGGAACGAGTTCTTCATCCCGATGATCATGCTGGTCTCCAACGACAACCAGACGGTCCCCGTCGCCCTCGGCGTGCTGCAGGGGCAGCGGCTGATGGACGCCACCGCACAGAGCGCGTCGGCATTGCTCGGCATCGTTCCGGCCGTGGTGTTCTTCCTGATCTTCCAACGGACATTGACCCGAGGCATAGCTGTGGGAGCGATAAAGTGAAGTTCACCGATGGGCACTGGCTGCTGCGCGAGGGCGTGGAGGCGGCCTACCCGGTCGAGGTCCTCGACGTGGAGACCACACCGGGGGCGTTGCGTGTCCACGCGCCGACCTACCCGGTCCGGCACCGGCTCGACCTGCAGAAGGGCCCGGTGCTCACCCTCGACGTCAGCGCGCCGCGGCCGGACGTCGTGGGAATCCGGCTCACCCACTTCGCCGGCGGGGCCGCCGCGCGGCCGCGGTTCGAGTTGTTCCCGGACGGCCGTGCCGACGCCGTGGTGTCGGCCGATGACGACACGGCGGTGCTGACCTCAGGCGAGCTGTCGGTGCGGATCAGCCGCGCCGAGCCGTGGCGGGTCGAGTTCGTGGCCGGCGACCGGACACTGACCACGAGCGGTGCGCGGGACATGGCCGTCGTCACCGACTCCGGCAGGCACTACCTGCGGGAGCGGCTCAACCTCGGCGTCGGCGACGCGGTGTACGGGCTCGGCGAGCGGTTCGGCCCGCTGGTCAAGAACGGCCAGGTGGTCGACATCTGGAACGCCGACGGCGGGACCACCAGCGAACAGGCCTACAAGAACGTCCCGTTCTTCCTCACCAACGCCGGCTACGGGGTCTTTGTCGACCACCCCGGCCTCGTCTCCTTCGAGGTCGGCTCCGAGGACGTGTCCCGGGTGCAGTTCAGCATCGAGGGTCAGTCGATGCGGTACTTCGTGATCTACGGGCCCACGCCCAAGGAGATCCTGGCCAAGTACACCGCGCTCACCGGGCGCCCGGCACTCCCGCCGGCCTGGTCGTTCGGCCTGTGGCTGTCGACGTCGTTCAACACCGCCTACGACGAGCAGACGGTGTCCTCGTTCATCGACGGCATGGCCGAGCGCGACCTTCCGCTGTCGGTGTTCCACTTCGACTGCTTCTGGATGCGGGAGATCAGCTGGTGCGACTTCGAGTGGGACCCCGGCACGTTCCCGGATCCCCGGGGAATGCTGGCGCGGCTGCGGGACCGCGGCCTGCGGGTGTGCGTGTGGATCAACCCCTACATCGCCCAGCGGTCACGGCTGTTCGAGGAGGGCAAGGCCAACGGCTACCTGCTCAGACGCCCGAACGGCGACGTGTGGCAGTGGGACCTGTGGCAGCCGGGGCTCGCGATCGTCGACTTCACCAACCCGGAGGCGCGCGAATGGTACGCCTCGAAGCTGGACGCGTTGCTGGACATGGGCGTGGACTGTTTCAAGTCCGACTTCGGCGAGCGCATCCCGACCGACGTCGCCTACTTCGACGGCTCCGATCCCGAGCTGATGCACAACTACTACACCTTCCTCTACAACCGGACCGTCTTCGAGCTGCTGCGCAAGCGCCGCGGTGAGGGTGATGCCGTGGTGTTCGCCCGGTCGGCCACGGCCGGTTCACAGCAGTTCCCGGTGCACTGGGGCGGGGACAACCTGTCGACGTTCGAGTCCATGGCCGAGAGCCTGCGCGGCGGGCTGTCCCTGGCGATGTCCGGATTCGGGTTCTGGAGCCACGACATCGGCGGGTTCGAGGGCACCCCGAAAGCGGAGCTGTTCAAGCGGTGGATCCCGTTCGGGCTGCTCTCCTCGCACAGCAGGCTGCACGGCAACTTCTCCTACCGGGTCCCGTGGCTGTTCGACGAGGAGTCGGTGGACGTCCTGCGGCGGTTCACCAGGCTCAAGGCGACGCTGATGCCCTACCTGTACCGGGTGGCCACGGTGGCACACCACGACGGTGTCCCGATGATGCGGGCCATGGTCGTCGAATTCCCCGGCGACCCGGCATGCACCCACCTCGACCGCCAGTACCTGCTCGGCGACGACCTGCTCGTCGCGCCGGTGTTCACCGCCGACGGCACCGTCGAGTACTACGTGCCGGACGGCGAGTGGACCCACGTGCTGACCGGCGCCCGGGTGTCCGGGCCGCGCTGGGTCAGGGAACGGCACGGGTTCGACAGCGTGCCGCTGCTGGCCCGTCCCGGTGCGGTGATCCCGTTCGGCGCGGTGGACGACCGTCCCGACTACGACTACCTCGACGACGTCACCCTGCACGCCTACCAGCTCGCCGACGGCGAGGTGACCACCCGGATCCCGGCGCTGACCGGCGAGGTCGCCGCCACGTTCACCACCACCCGCGACGGTTCGGTCGTCCGGGTGCGGGTGGACAACCCGCCGGCGGCCTGGCGCCTGCTGCTCGTCGGCGTCGATGCCGTGGCTTCGGCCGACGGCGCGGTCAGCCGGCACGAGCACGGAGTGCTGATCGAGGCCCGCGGGGGCGAACTCACCGTCCAGATCGGTCAGGAGGGCTGATGCGAATCCGAAGGCACACCACCAGATCCGCCCGGTTCGTCCTGGTGACCGCCGGAATCCTGTTGCTCACCGGGCTGACCGCCCCGGCGGTGACGGCGGGGGAGTACCCGTTCCGCGATCCCCGGCTGCCGCTCGGGCAGCGTGTCGACGATCTGCTCGGGCGGCTGACGCTGGACGAGAAGGTCTCCCTGCTGCACCAGTACCAGCCGGCGATCCCCCGGCTCGGCGTGGGCCCGTTCAAGACCGGGACCGAGGCACTGCACGGGCTGGCCTGGTCCACCGACATCACCTCGTCACCGCCCGGTGCGGTCCGCACCGCGACCGCCACGGTGTTCCCGCAGGCCATCGGGCTGGGGTCGACCTGGAACCCGGAGCTGATCAAGCGGGTCGGCTCGGTCGTCGGCGACGAGACCAGGGGCTACCACGCGGAGAACCCGGTGGTGTGGGGCCTGAACACGTGGGCACCGGTGGTGAACCTGCTGCGTGACCCGCGCTGGGGACGCAACGAGGAGGGCTACTCCGAGGACGCGTTCCTGACCGGGCAGCTGGCCACCGCGTACGCGGGCGGCATGCGAGGCGACCACCCGCACTACCTGAAGACGGCGCCGACGCTCAAGCACTACCTGGCCAACAACAACGAGATCCGCCGCACCCAGACCTCGTCGAACGTGCGGCCCCGGCTCCGGCACGAGTACTACGACCAGGCGTTCAAACCGGCCATCGCGGCCAACGCCGCCACCGGCGTGATGTCGTCGTACAACCTGGTCAACGGCAGGCCGATGACCGCGCACGCCGACCACAACGACGTCGTGCGCACCTGGACCGACCAGACGCTGCTCAACGTCACCGACGCCGACGGCCCGAACAACCTGGTCGGCTCGCAGGACTACTACGACACCAAGGCCGAGGGCAACGCCGCCACACTCAAGGCCGGTGTGGACAGTCTCACCGTGGACAGTGCCGACCCGGAACCGACCCGCCGGTCGATCCACGAGGCACTGGGTCGCGGGCTCCTCCGGGAGTCCGATGTGGACACCGCCGTCCGGCACATTCTCGACGTCCGGTTCCGGCTCGGCGAGTTCGACCCCGGCGGCGGTCCGTACGGCGGGATCCCCAGGGACGTGGTGAACCGTCCCGAGCACCAGCGGCTGGCCCGCCAGGCTGCGGCCGAGGCCATGGTGCTGCTGAAGAACGACGGCCGGACCCTGCCGCTGGATCCGGGCAGGGCCAGGAACGTCGCGGTGATCGGGCCGCTGGCCGACACCCTCTACACCGACTGGTACTCGGGCCGGATGCCATACCAGGTCACCCCGCTGGACGGCATCCGCGACCGGCTCGGCAGCGGCGCCACCGTGACCGGCACCGAGGCCGTCGACCGGATCGCGCTGAAGGAGGTCCGTACCGGGAAGTACGTCACCGCCGGGACGGGGGAGAGCGGCGCGAAGCTCACCGTCGACGGCGCGAGCGCGGGTGAATCCGGGCAGTTCGACGTCTTCGGCTGGGGGCACGGCAGGCTCACACTGCGCAGTGTGGCCAACGGCAAGTACGTCGAGCGCGCGGACTTCACCGCCGTCAGCCCGTTCGTCAACCAGGCTCCGCAGCCACGCGACTGGTTCGTGCACCAGCAGTTCACGTTCGAGGACGCCGGCGACGGTACCCACGTCATCAAGTACGTCGGCTACGAGACACCCGAGGACTGGGACGGCCCGAACCACTACCTCACCGTGGCCGCGGACGGCACGCTCGTCCTCGGTTCCCCGGACGCCGCTGGGGCCGCCCGGTTCACCAAGGAGACGATCACCGGCGGGATCGACAGCGCGGTGGACGCCGCCACCGGCGCCGACGCGGCCGTCGTCGTGGTCGGCAGCATGCCGTTCATCAACGGCCGAGAGGTCCACGACCGGACCACGATGGCGCTGGCCGAGAATCAGTCCGAGCTGATCAAGGCGGTGCGGCGGGCCAACCCGAACACGATCGTGGTGGTGGAGAACAGCTATCCGACGACGTTGACCTGGGAACAGGACAACGTCCCGGCGATCCTGTGGACCTCACACGCCGGCCAGGAGACCGGCCGGGCGCTGGCCGACGTCCTGTTCGGCGACGTCAACCCCGCCGGGCGGCTCACCCAGACCTGGTACCGCTCCGACGGCGACCTGCCGGATCTGCTCGACTACGACATCGCCCGGACCGGCCGCACCTACCAGTACTTCGACGGCGACCCGCTCTACCCGTTCGGCCACGGACTGTCCTACAGCGGTTTCCGCTACGACGGCCTGCGGCTCGCCTCGCCGGTGGTCGCCGGGGACGGCACGGTCCGGGCCAGCGTCGAGGTGACCAACACCGGCGACCGCGCCGGTGACGAGGTCGTCCAGCTCTACACCCACCAGCGGTTCTCCCGTGATCCCCAGCCGAAGCGGGAACTGCACGCGTTCCAGCGGGTGCACCTGCGGCCGGGGGAGACCCGGACCGTCGAGCTGACCGTGCCGGCGGCCGAGCTCGGGCACTGGGACGTCACCCGCGGCCGGTGGGTCGTCGAGGCGTCGATGCACGACGTCCTCGTCGGCGCCTCGTCGTCGGACATCCGGCAGCGCGCGGCCGTGTACGTCCAGGGTGAGCGGATCCCGGCCAGGGACCTCTCCGCAAGCATCAGGGCCATCGACTTCGACGACTACGCCGGGGTCGACCTCGTCGACGAGAGCAAGGCACGCGGGGACGCCGTCGCCGGCGGCACCGGCGACTGGATCCGGTTCGCCGACGTGGACCTCGGTTCCGGTGCCGCGACCGTCACCGCCAGGGTGGCGCGGGCCGCCGCCGGGTCCGGCTCGGTCGAGATCCGGCTGGACGACCCGGTGCGTGGCCGGACCGCCGGCAGGGTGGACGTCCCGAGCACGGGGGACCGGTACGCCTACACGACCGTCACCGGCGCGCTGACCGGGGCGAGCGGGCGGCACGACGTGTACCTGGTGTTCACCGGGGACCTGCGGATCAGCACCTTCTCCCTGAGGCGGTGACCCGCGCTCCGGCGGATGCCGTGAGGGCCCGTCGAAGCTCGTGAAGGCCACCTTCATTACGTCTGATGTCAGGGTCCCGGCAAAGTCGGCGCCCGGCGGGACGGCCGAGGTGGTCCCGAGCGTGGAACTCGCGGTCGTGAGCGCAGAGTTCGCGGTCCGGAATGCAGAACTCACGATGTGGACCCGGTTCTCAGTCCGTGCCGGTGGGCTCGGCTGACTGGCCCCGTTCACACGAGTCGGCCGTTCCGGACCTGCGAGTTGGCCGTTCAGACCAGCGAGTCCCGGACAAGCTCGTGAAGGCCACCTTCACCACGTCTCACGTAATGAAGGTGGCCTTCACGTGCTTTGAGGGTTGGCGGCACCAGACGGGTCAGGAGTAGCTGACCGAGTAGCTGTTGGTGCGGAAGTTCATCCCGCCGCTGGACGAGGTGATCTCGTAGCCGAACTGCACCCGGCTCAGCGTCACGTCGCCGTACCAGCCACGGGCACGAATCCAGTTCATGACGGCCAGGATGTCGACATTGCCCGCGTTGGTGTTGGACCGGCGGACGAACGAGAAGACCTGTGCCGAACCGTTGGAGCCACGGTAGACAGCCCAGTCGTGCCCGCCGACCGAGGCGTTGGTCTGGAACGAGCCGATCGGTCCGATGGGGCCGGTCCTGTTCATCCAGAGCATGATCTCGTAGGCATGATCGTTGGCCCAGATGTCGTAGGTGCTGGTGTAGGCGCCGGCACTGGGAACGGTGACGTTGAAACTGCTGGTGACCCTGTTCAGCGAGCTGAGCCGCCGGTTCACGTCACGATTGGAGTTCGGGTAGGACTTGATGCCTCCGGTATTCGGGTGGTTGGCCCAGACGCCCCAGTCGCTGTAGGAGTTCGCCCAGATGCTCTGGGGCCCGTAGCCCTGGCCCCAGATGTTGTTGTAGAGGGTGTAACCACCGTTGTTCCAGGTCCCCCACCGGTCGGACGAACTCCACGCCGCGGCCAGCGCCGGTGTCGGTATGACACTGGCTGCCAGCGCCAGTGCGAGAGCGGGAACGGCCATGCGCACAAATCTGAACACAAACGACTCCTTTGTCGTCGTAGTCAGTCGAATTCACAGTCGAATCGCTTCGACAGCGAATTCGACACCCGCGCGATCCGTTGTCGCGAGGGGTGAATACACACTATGGCCGAATTGTAGCCGTGGGCAATGTTCGTAATCCGAATCGAGTAATTCGGCCGGTACCGAATCCTTCCGGCTGCGCACGACCAGGCGGCGCCGCGGATCCCGGGCGAGCTAAACGCGGTTAGCGGATGTGACAGCTGCACGGGGGCGGGTGAGCACCCAGTCCCCGGCGAACGCGCTATGCGGGATGTGCGGACCGTTCGGCTTCAGGCGCTCTGCCACGTGCCGGGTGGTGTACGGGATCTTGTGTCGATGTCTTCGCTAATGCTGTGCGGTGCGGCTGAAGATGGTGAGCACGGAGCCGTCGGGGTCGCGCATCCATGCCACCAGCAGGCCGGGCGTGTCCGAGGAGATGCCGTCGGCGTCGAGTTGGAAGGGCAACTCCGCACGGCCGAGGAAGGTGACCCCGCGCGAGCGGAGGGTTCGTGCCGAAGTCCGGGCGTCGGTGACCCGGAAGCTGGCCACCGGCCAGCTGGCTGTTCCGGCGTCCGAGAATCCGGCGAGCAGGTAGATCACCGTGTCGTCGTCGCCGCGGACAAGCCAGCCGCCCGGTGTCGGCTCGCCGGCCAGACCCAGCTTGCCCTCGTAGAACTCGCGTGCCCGATCAAGGTCGGTCACGGCGATGACGGGTCCAACGTGCATCAGAGCTACTCCCTCCGGAATTCGTCACGTGCGTCATCCCCCGGCGTGCTCGGGGTGGCTATTCGGGTCGTGGGGCGAAGATCCGGAACGTGTTGCCCTCCGGGTCGCGGAACACCACCCACCGGATGCCGTCCTGTTCGTTGTCGCTGACCCGTTCCGCGCCCAGCGCCTCGACGCGGTCGGCTTGCTCGGACCAGTCGGCCTCGCCGCCGAGGTCGAGCATCAGGCGGTTCTGCCCGGCCGGGAGCTCGCCCTGGGCCTGGTGGAACATCCAGGTCGGGCCGTTGCCGTCGAAGCCGATCGTCGCGAAGGCTGCCGTCGCGCCGTCATCCACGGGCCGCATAAGCGTTCTCGACCAGAACCCCGCCAGGGCTGCCGCGTCGCGGCAGTCGAAGGAGTACATGCCGACCTTCATGCTGTCCCTGCTCGTCATCGTGGCTCATTCCTTCCCTGGTTGGGTCCGCGGGCGGTCGCAGGACCACGTCGTCGCACACAGCCACGCTAGAGCCGCGTCAGCATCGCGTATAGCGAACATAAGCGATTAGTTCGATTGAGATTTGCGATCATCGTGGGTAGCCTGCGCCGCGTGACCGACATCGGACTGCGGTACCTGGCCGCGCTCGCCGCCATCGCGGACGAGGGCACGTTCGCCCGGGCCGCCGCCCGGCTCGGATACACACAATCCACCGTGAGCCAACAGATCGCCGCCCTGGAGCGGGCCGTCGGTGGCGCGGTCTTCGATCGGCCGGGCGGGCCGAAACCGGTGCAGGTCACCCCGTTGGGCGCTGTGGTCCTGGCCCATGCCCGCGAATTGCTCGCCAAGGCGACCGCCATGACGACCGCGATCGAGCGGTTCAAGGCCGGCGATGGCCGCATCGACATCGGCACCTTCCAAAGTGTGTCCACTGTGGTCCTTCCCCGGGTGGTGCGGCGGCTGCGCGACGAGCACCCCAGCTGTGACATCCGCCTGTTCGAGGAGGAAACGGACCCACCGCAGGTCAGCGAGTTGGACCTGGTGTTCTACGACTGCCGGGTCGGCGGCGACCTGGAACACCTCAAACTGCTCGACGACCCGTACCTGCTGGTGGCCACACCCGGCGCCGCACCCGCCGGCCCGGTCCCGCTGGCCTGCCTCGACGGCGCGCCGATGGTGGCCTACCCGCCCACCTGCGACCAGCCGCGGCTGGAGCGCGAACTGGCGCGGCACGGCGTCCATCCGCTGATCGTCTTCCGCGCCGCGGGCAACGAAGCGCTCCTGTCCATGGTGCGCGCCGGACTCGGTTGGGCCATTCTGCCGCGCTTGGCCGTGCACGCCGCAGGCCTCTGGGACGACACCACGCTGCGTCTGCACACCCTGCAGCCCGCGCCCCATCCGCGTCAGATCCACCTGCTCTGGCAGTCAGCCCGCAGCCACTCCCCACTGACCGAGCGCACGATCGCGATTACCACCCAGGTCGCACACGAGATATCCCACGAACTTGATGACAGCGGGGCGACCACCGCGTAGTAACCGCTCCCGGCCAAACCCTTTGCAGGAGATCCCCGAGGCAGCAGGGCCAGATCAGGAGGCCGCACCGGAGCCACTTCAGCTTGCCGAAACCAGTCGAGCCCGTTTCGGCGGGACGGCTCTTGGTCTGCCCCTGGGGTCGGCAGTGGGGAACGCGCCTGCTTGCTGTGCCACGGTGGCAGGCACAGAACCGACCCGTCGGTGAGTGTTTTTGCTGGTCCCACGGGTATGGGCACGATGCCGACTCGATAACAGGGGGCGAGCGGGCGAGCCGCTCGGCATGTCTTTCGGCCGCATCGCCGGCGTTCACGCCCGCGGCGCAGGGCGGGTGTTTTCCGACCGCATCGCGGTCACTACGGCATGTCCTCGGCTGCTCTGACCAGGGCGAATGGCGGGGTCGGCGGCGGTTTGATTCGGCACCGACCCGGAGCGGTGCCGCGAGGGATGACTTTGTGCATTTTTCGTCCTTGCGGTGGCGACATGACGATCAGGCTGGGCTCCTACGGAATCTGGCAGCCCGCGTTCCTCACCACGAGGCCGGTCCGATTGGCCGGGAGACCGATCCGGTCCGTACGGAACCGGCCGATGACCTCACCCGGCCCGGCATCGGTCGCCGAAGGCGGCCCAGTGTCGCCCCGCGGCCTCGATCGTCAGTCGAGGCCTTCGATGATGCGGAAGTCGCGCTCGAAGCCGTCGGGCAGTTCGGCCAGCGCCTCCTGGTAAGCCGCACTCTCATAGGCGGCGACCGCCTGTTCGAAGCTGTCGAACTCGATCAGGACAACGCGCTCGGCGATTCCGGCTTCGTGTGCGACGACCCGGCTGCCGATGCCGGCGAGCACCCGGCCGCCTGCGGCCCTGACGGCCACACCTGCCAGTTCGTTGTAGGCACCAAGACCCTCAGGGTCTGTGCTGGTGGGGTAGACGCTGACCCAGTAGCCCTTGGCCACGGTTCCTCCTGCGTTCGGAACTGATCATCAGAAACATACTCAGATCCATCGGCCCGAAAGAGCCGGGTGGATCAGGGCGGGCGATCGCTACCTGTCGGGGTAGGCCCGGTAAGTGCGTTGCGCAGCCGGATTCCGCTGTGGCCCAGCGTGCTCGTGGTGACGGCGTCCCAGAAGTCCCAGAGGTTGCCGAGCACTCGAAGCTGGATGCCGGCGTCGGCGTGCAGCCGCAGGAGGTCACCGACCGGCTCTGGTGGGCCGAGGGGTTGCACGGGTTCGGTCGCGACCATGGCGTGGGGTGTCGGTGTGCCGAACGGCCGGAAGCGGTCGGCGGGGAGCCGGTAGGCGAACAGCTGGACGCTGAAGAGTTCGCCGAGGCGGTGGTACTCGATGGCGTGCACGCGGGTGCCGCCGCCGGGGCCGAGGATCCGGTCGGCGTCTGCCTGCGATGTGGTGGGCAGTGTCCAGGCCATTGCCCGGGGGCAGTTCCTGGGGAACCAGTAGTCCGGGGCCCGGTCGTGGTCCACGGCCCAGACGTAGGCGCCGGGCTGCCGTGCCGTCGCGGCCACGTGCGGTACGAAGCGGGTGATGGTGGGGTCCTCGGAGAAGTGCAGCACCTGCCCGGGCTCCGGTCTCATGGCCTCACGGTAACCGGCGTGGGTTGGCGTCGTCTTCCGTCCAGTGGACGCGCGCGCTACCGGGACGACCCGCCAGGCGGGGGCTGTCCGTCGCGGCTGGCGTGCCAGCGGTCGATGACGGCGGGGAGTTCGGCCATCAGGTAGGTGTAGAAGTCGCGCATCTCGGCCAGGCGGTGTCCGGCGATGCTGTCTTCGCCGACGGCGTCGATGCCTTCGTCGGCGGCCTCCTGCATGATCTTGATCATCTCGTTCTGGCTGGACATCAGGATGGCCCAGGCGCCGTCACGGAAGCGGAAGTGCTCGCGCCTGCTGCCCGGTGCGGGGACCCGCTCGATCAGCCCCACCGAGGTCAGGGACTTGATCGCGGTCGAGACGGTGCCCGGGCTGATGGTGAGCCAGTCCGCCAGCTCGCCCGCGGTCACCGTCTCCTGCTCGGCGAACAGCAGCGCGCACAGCACGCGCGCGGTCATCCGCTGCATGCCGCCGCTGGTCAGCGTCAACGCGAGCCGTTCGGCCGGCTCCATCGGGTCACCCATCGAACTCCCTTCCAGGATCCTGACGCAATCCTAACACTTGCGAATGTTCGCAAAAGTGCGAAGATTCGATACCGTATGAACCATGGACGTGATCGAGGTGGACAACCTCACCTTCACCTACCCCGGCGGCGGCGAACCCGCCGTACGCGGGATGGACTTCGCCGTCGGCGAGGGCGAGATCTTCGGGTTCCTCGGACCCAGCGGCGCGGGCAAGTCCACCACGCAGAAGATCCTGATCGGCCTGCTGACCGGGCACGGGGGCTCGGTGTCGGTGTGGGGCAGGGAACCCGCCGAGTGGGGGCAGGACTACTACCAGCGGGTGGGGGTGTCCTTCGAACTGCCCAACCACTACCAGAAACTGACCGCGCTGGAGAACCTGCGGTTCTTCGCGTCACTCTATGACGGATCCACTCTGGACCCGATGGAACTGCTCGACGCGGTGGGCCTGGCCGAGGACGCGGACACCCGGGTGGCGAAGTTCTCCAAGGGAATGCAGATGCGGCTGGTGTTCGTGCGGGCGTTGCTGCACGACCCGGACCTGCTGTTCCTGGACGAACCGACCTCCGGCCTGGACCCGGTCAACGCCCGCAAAGTCCGCGACATCGTGCTGCGGGCGAAGGCCCGCGGGAAGACGATCTTCCTGACCACCCACGACATGGCCACCGCCGACCAGCTCTGCGACCGGGTCGCGTTCGTCGTCGACGGCCGGATCGTCGTGCTTGGCTCGCCGAGGGAACTCAAGGTCGCCCGCAGCCTGCGGCAGGTCCGCGTCGAGTACCGATCGGAGGCGGACACGTTGATCGGCAAGGACTTCCCGCTCGACGGCCTGGCAGGCAACCCGGACTTCCTCGCCCTGCTCCGCCACGAACGCGTGGAGACGTTGCACAGCAAGGAAGCCAGCCTGGACGACGTGTTCGTCGAAGCCACCGGGCGGAGCCTGACATGAGCCGCCTCGCCGTGGCGTTGCGCCTGGAGATCACCCTGCAGTGGCGGTACAAGTTCCTGCACGCCGCGGTGTTCTCCGGCGTACTGTGGCTGGCCCTGCTACTGCCCATCCCCGCTCAGCTGCGCTCCACCGCGGAACCGTACGTGATCCTCGGCGACCTGATGATCGTCGGATTCTTCTTCGTCGCCGCCGCGGTGTTCTTCGAGAAGGGGGAGCGGACCCTGAACGCGGTCGTCACGACCCCGTTGCGGTTCCACGAGTACCTCGCGTCCAAAGTGGTCATGCTGACCGCGCTGTCGGTGCTGCTGGCGGTGTTCGTGGCGACCACGACCCACGGTGTGCACTACCACCTGCCGCTGCTCGTGCTCGGCGCCGCACTGGGCACGGTGCTGATGCTGCTGCTGGGTTTCCTCACCGCACTGCCCTTCCGTTCGGTCAGCGACTGGTTCCTGCCCGCGGTGGTGCCCATCGCCGTGTTCAACCTGCCGATCGTCCACTACTCCGGACTGTGGGAGACGCCCTGGCTCTACCTGGTGCCCACCCACGGGCCACTGCTGTTCCTGGGTGCCGCCTTCGACCAGAAGACCCTGACCCTCTGGCAGGCCGCCTACGGCGTGCTGTACCCGGTGCTGTTCGCCGCCGGAATGTGGCTGCTGGCCCAGCGGCTGTTCACCAGGTACCTCATCGCCAAGACCGGAGGAGCCTGACATGGCACACACCTTCGCCGCGTTCGGCCGCAACGATCTGCGCGGCGTGGGCCGCGACTCGCTGCTGGTCGGAGTCACCCTCGCCCCGCTGGTCTGGATCGCCGCGGTCCGCTTCGGCACCCCGCCGGTCACCCGCCTGCTCGCCGAGGACCACCAGTTCGACCTCACGCCCTACTACCCGGTGATCCTGGTCGGGTTCCTGCTGCTCACCAGCGCGATCATCGTCGGCGGCGTCACCGGCATGCTCGTACTGGAAGAACGCGACGCGCACACCCTCACCGCGGTCCGGGTCACCCCGGCCTCACTGGGCAGTTACCTGGCGTACCGTGCGACCGTCGCGGTGGTCCTCACCACCGTCTACGTGATCGCCACCATCACCGTCAGCGGCCTGCTGCCCGGCCACCTCGTCCCCGCACTGATCCCGATCGGCCTGCTCACCGGCCTGTCCGCGCTCGTCATCGCGCTGGCCATCCTCGCCGTCGCCAAGAACAAAGTCGAAGGCATCGCGGCGATCCGCGCGCTCGGCATCATCGTCGCCGGCCTGCCGCTGCTGCCCGCGTTCATCGACTCGGACTGGGACCTCGCCTTCGGCATCCTGCCGACCTACTGGCCCGCCCAGGCATTCCTCACCGCCAGCGACGGCGGCACCTGGTGGCCCTACCTGCTCGCCGGAACCGCGTTCCACGCCCTGCTGGCCTGGCCGCTCTACCGCAGGTTCATCCGTACGAGCAGCTAGGCCCGGACGGTCAGTTCTTGGTGGCGTGGACGCAGCGTTCGATTTCCGACACCGGGAGGTTGCGTCCGCTGGGGGTGACGTAGCGGGCGGCGAACTCGGCGGGGCCGAGTTGCTCGGTGTGGGTCCAGCCGTAGCCGGCGAGGAACCCGGCGACCCGTTCGGGGTGCATGCCGAAGTGCCACAGGCGGCGTTTGACGACGAACTCGTGGTAGGCCGGTTCGGCGCCGTAGAGGGCGGTTCCGTCGAGGAAGTCCTGCCGGATGTAGGTGAAGACCAGGTGGCTTCCGGCCGGGGCCGCGGCGAGGAAGTCGAACGTGGCGCGGACGGCGTCCTCGGTGAGGTACTGGGTGACCGCCTCCCAGACGAAGACCGTCGGCTCGGTGGCCCGGTAGCCGTGCCCGGCCAGGACGCCGGCGAGCTGCTGGGTCTGGAAGTCGACCGGCACGAGGGTGACCCCGCCGTGCCGCCGGCCCGCGGCGGCCAGGGCGGCGCGTTTGCGGCGGATGTTCAGCGGCTGGTCCACCTCGTAGACCGGCATGCCGGCCAGCGCCGGCAGCCGGTAGGCCCGGGTGTCGAACCCGGCGCCGAGAATCACCGCCGCCGCCACGTGCGGGGCGACGCGTTCGACGATGTCGTCGATGTAGCGCTTCCGGCACAGCATGCTCGCCCACAGACCCGGCATCCTGCGTTCGGTGGCATTGATCAGTGCCCGGCGCACCGGCCGCCACCGGGCCGCGGCGACGGCGAGCCTGCCGCCGCGGGGCAACATCCGGCCGGCGAGTCCGTCGTGGACCAGCGGCGGGTTCTCATGCTGGTCGACCGCGACGATCACCATCGGGCCGAGCGCGGTCTGGGCGGCGGGGTTGTTCACGTGTGCTCCGATCCGGGACGGGTCCATACGACGCCGACCAGGCTTCCCGGCACACCACAGACCAGCCTAGCCCAGCTATGAACCGATCCACACCGTCGAGGTGGTGACCTCCTCCAGCAGCCCGGGAATCGGCGTGACACCGAGCCCCGGCCCGGACGGCACCGGCAGGTGGCCGTCCACCAGCACGAACGGCTCGGTGATGTCGGTGCGGTAGAAGCGGGCGGAGGCCGAGGTGTCCCCGGGCAGGGTGAAGCCGGGCAGCGACGCCAGCGCGACGTTGGCGGCCCGCCCCAGGCCGGTTTCGATCATTCCCCCGCACCACACCGGGACGCCGTGCGCCACGCAGACGTCGTGCACCCGGCGGGCTTCGAGGTAGCCGCCGACGCGGCCCGGTTTGATGTTGACGACCTGGCACGCGCCGAGCTTGATGGCGTCCGCCGCCGCCCGGGCCGACACGATCGTCTCGTCCAGGCAGATCGGGGTCCGGATGCGCCGGGCCAGTTCGGCGTGCCCGAGCATGTCCTCCTCGTCGAGCGGCTGTTCGATCAGCAGCAGCCCGAACGGGTCGAGCCGGGCCAGCCGCGCCGCGTCGCCGAGGGTGTACGCGGTGTTCGCGTCGACCTGCAACAGCACGTCGTCGCCGAAGCGTTCGCGCACCCGCCGGACCGGCTCGACGTCCCAGCCCGGCTCGATCTTGAGCTTGATCCGTACGTAGCCCTCGTCGAGGTACCCGCCCACGACGTCGAGCAGCTCGGGGATCGAGTCCATGATCCCGACCGAGACGCCGCAGGGCACCGTGTCCCGCGCGGACCCCAGCTCGGCCGCGAACGACCGGTCGTGCGTGCGGAGTTCGGCGTCGAGGACGGCCATCTCCAGCGCCGCCTTGGCCATCCGGTGCCCCTTGAACCTCGCCAGCAGCGACGCCACCCGGTGGGCGGTCAGCTCACCCGCCCCCAGCAGCGCGGGCACGAGATGGTTGCGCAGCACGTCGGCGGCGGCGTCGTTGTACTCCGAGGAGTAGACCGGGGCGCTCATCGTGACGCATTCGCCCCAGCCCTCGCCTGCCGGCGTGACCGCCCGGACGAGCAGCAGCTCCCGTTCGGTCTGCGTTCCGAACGACGTCCGGAACGGCGCCACGAGCGGCATCCGGAGCCTGCGCAGTTCCACACCGCTGAGTTTCACGACTGCTCCTTCGAGATCACGTACCATCCGGCACGATCGAAACCGGTGACCCTGGCACCGTCGGCCAGCAGCCCGCCGAGGACCTCGCGTAACGCGGCCCGCCACGCGTCGCCGCGGCCCGGATCGGTGCGGCGCAGGTGTTCGATGTCCGGCGGGACCGCGACGAGCACGGTCGGCCCGTCCGCGGGGCCCGCCACCGGGCCGCCGAGGGAGTCGACCGACAGCGCCCGCGCGGCACCCCGGTTCCGCAGTGCCGCGGCGTCGGCCGTGACCGGCGTGCCGGACGCGGCGGCACGTACGGCCGGGCAGGTCAGGTCCCAGCCGACGAGCAGCCGGTCGGTGTCGCCCGATCCGTTGAGTTCGTCCCCCATGGGGCCGTAGAAGTTGGGCAGGTAGGCCAATGGCAGCGCGCCGAGCTTGCCGAGGTTGAAGTAGGCGTTGCGGCGGACGAGCGGGTCGAAGGTCCAGGTGATCCGCGAGATGCCGCGGTCCAGCGCCCAGCCGCGCTGATGAAGCTTGAGCGCGTACCCGATCCCGCGGCCCGCGCCGGCCGTGACTCCGGCGATGTGGCTGTGCAACGCCGGTTTCCCCGGGCTTCCGAAGAAGCCGAAACAGGCCCCCAGCAGCACGCCGTTCGCGAACGCGCCGGCGACGTAGTTCCCCGCCGAGGACATGGCCCGCAGCAGCTCCGTGCTGACCGGCCGGGCGCGCCAGATCGACTCGAACAGGTCGCTCACCGCGGCCAGGTCCGCCACCTCGGCGAGCTCCCGGACGTCCACGCCGGCGGCAGCGGCGGCGGCGTGGGCGGCGGCGACGGCTTCCGCGCAGACCGCCCCGTCGGCCGGAGTCTCCGCGTTCGTCGCGCGATTCGTCACCGGACGATCCTTCCTCCAGGGTCGGTTCACGACACTAGGACGTTGTGTCCGGCCGCCGTTCGTAGCGGCCGACGAATCCGGCGGCCCATGTTGGGGGCCGTCCACAATGTAACGCCGTGTCCAGCCAGGATGCTGTGGTGTACAGTCCGGTTCATGCGCAGGATCATCATTACCTGGCGCGTCGGCTGAGCCAGGCCGCCGGCGCGCTGAGTCGTCGTGCGCTGCCGGGGCCTGGTCCGGATCTACCGAAGAGACCGCTCAAGGAGATCCGAAATGACACTTTCCGCTTCCACCGTCTCGAAAACGCCCGAGTTTCCCTCGTACCGGTCGATGACGACGCACGTCGTCGGCGGTCTCGCCGGGGTTCTCCGTGTCGTGTCACTCCTGCACAGCCGCCGATACGCCGTACGAAACCTGGGTGTCAGCGTTCGGGAAGGTGTGGTCGAAAGCCGTGTCGACTGCACGGTCCTGCTCACCGAGGCCGAAGCTGTTCTGCTGCTGGACCGGCTGAAGCGGATGCCGGCCGTGGTGTCAGCGGAGAAAGCCTGAAGCCCACAGGGTTTGGCCGCGTTCGAGGTGGGGACCGCAGTCGTTGGGCCAGGTCGCGGTGAGGTTGGTGACGTTCTGTACGAGTACCCGTCCCTGGCCCGCTCCGCCCTTGTCGCGCGCCCACGGTGGAGAACTACCTCGCCCTGCTCGACGGGGTCCTCACCGCGCCGGCTCCCGGCCGCTGAGGCTGCTGACCGGCGAAGAGTATGGGGAGAAAGAGGAACGAGAAGCTATTTTCGCGCTGGGGGCACCAGGTTGCGGACGGAATCAAGAGAAGCGGATTGCGGGGATGTTTTGACGGCAAACGAATTTGGCGCTCGGATGCTCTCAAGTTGATGGCCTCGATAGGACCCATTCTCAGAAGTTTTCGAAATCGTCCTGCCAAGGCGACCATCTGGCTCAATGAGGAAGATGATTCTCCGAACGAAATAATTGAACTGTAGTCCAGGTCGGGGGCTGCCTCCGCGGCGGAATAGGGTTCACCCATGACCACGAAACTGTCGACTGGGACCTCCGGGGCACTGCGGACCTTCGCCTTCTGGATCGCGAACGGCACCGTCGGGCACCCGCTGCTGGACGACATCGACTACTGGGACGCCCTCGGGGAGTCGCCGAGCCACCTGGAGATGCCGTTCGCCATCTTCGCGAACGTCCTGGAACTCGACGACGACGGTGAGCCGGTGAACGCCAAGTACGCCGAACGCCGGGCCGCCGCGTACATCTACCAGTACATGACCGGTCGCCTGCCGGACGGCGAACCGCCGTTCGAGGACTGGGAGCTGCGGCTCTACTGAGGGTCAGTCCATCAGGTGTATCCGGAGGCCGCGGCCAAGCAGCGTCGATGCCGTCGTCCCGAAGGTCTGCCTGAAGCGATCGGCGAGGTGGGAGGGGCTGGCGAAGCCGGACTCGGCAGCGGCGGCCGTGAGACTGCCGCCCCTGCCGACGCACCTGGCTCCGTGCAGCATTCGCGCCCACGTCCGGTACGACCGCAGCGTCGTTCCGGTTTCGGAACGGAACAGATGCGGCAGCCGCGATTCGGAGAGGCCGACGTCGTGCGCCAGGTCCGCCGCGGCGCGGTGTGCAGCCGGGTTCTCGTGGAGAGCTGCCGTGATCTGCCCGATCCGGGGATCGATGCCGGGCGTCGCGCTCGGCGCTGCCGAGTCGAGCCAGGCCGCCGCCTCGCCGGGTAGCACCGGCAGGGAGGTCACGAGCCGCGCTTCGTGTTGATGACCGAAGCCTGCGGCACCGGCCCAGTGGGCGAACGCTCCGCCGGCGCCCGACCGGCCGGACGCCGGATCCTGGTACGCGCTGACGATCGAGGTCCCGGGGGGCGAACTGGTTCTACTTCCTGGTCGAAGCCGCCGCCGCGACCGCGCTGTACGCGGCCGCCTGGTAAGGCCGCGGTGATCGCTCAGAGGATCATCACGATGTTGTGGCCCTCGTTGGCCAGCCAGTCGTTGATCCGCTTCAACCGGTTGAGGCCCTGCTCGTCGCCGCGGCCCTCCAGCCGCTTGATCACGGTCCGCAGGTCGCTGATCCACCGGTCGCGCTCGGCACGAAACGCCGTGAGTTCCTCCCGGCTCAGCGTGTTCGCGCTGCTCTTCGCGGCGACCGCCTTGGCCTTGGCGACGATGTCGGCCTGCAGCGCCTCGAAGGCGTCGGCGTAGTCGCCGGCACGCCATTCGGCTCGCTGGGGAGAGAGGAACGGCCCGTAGGACTGGGCCGGCGGGCGCGCCGGCGTGCCGGGGCCCGGCAGCAGTTCCGGCGAGGGGGTGACCGGCGGGGTGGCACGCAGCTCGGCCAGCTTCGCCCTGCGCCGCTTCTCGTCGTCCTCCGCCTTCTCCCGCTCGCGTGCCCGCGCCCGCTGCAGCAGCGTGGCCTCGTACCTGCCGAGTCGCTGGTCCCGCTCCGGGGTCAGGAGCCCTCGGGCGGCGGCCTCGGCCCGCAGCCGCTCGACGGAGACCAGCGTCAGCTCCGCCGGATAGGTGGTGACGTCGGTGTCCTCCTCGTAGAACGCGTTGCGGTTCTCCGGCCCCAGGACGGTCTCGGTGGCGCTGACGGGGGTCGCGGCGATGACGACCGAGACCAGTTCGGGCGGACTCGTCCTGGTCATTTCCTCGACCTCCGTGCCCGCGACGATCCGGGTGGTCGCCGTCGTCGTGGAGAGCGTGATGTTGGCGTAGACCGAGGCGCCCGGATTGTCCAGCTGCAGCACCAGGTAGGTGTCGAACTGCGCGAGCAGCGAGGCTTCGATCTCGGCGTCGATCCGGTTCAGCGCCGGGGTTCTCGCGCTGTCCTCGGTGGCCGCCTGGGCCTTCGAAGCCAGCGCGGACATGCCGAGGACGATCACGACCCCGAGCAGTGACTTGCCCATGCCCTTCGCGCCGGGCGGACGCACTCCCTTGACCCCCGCGCTGAGCCCGGACGAGGGCGGGATACGGCCGACCTTCGGCGGGTTCTTCGGGGTGATGCCCTCGCCGCGGATCCGGCCCGACCCGGTGTGCTTGGCGACGTTGCCCTCGGTGGTGCTTCGCGGCTGCAGCGGGTTGACCGGCTTCAGCGGCCGGTTGCCCTGGCCGACGGTCTGCCGCTTGGGATGGAACACCGAATGGGCCTTGTGCAGGTCGTGCGGCAGCGGCACGGCGAACGCGCCCTGGCCGACGTGGTGGTGTTCGAGTACCTGTCCCAGGTAGGCCTTGTGCTGTGGATAGACCTGCACCCACTGCGCGTCGACCACGGGCGACCGGCCGCCTGCGATGGCGGCGAGGTTGGCCTGGCTGAGCGCGCCGTTCTTGCCCCACTTCTTCACCCAGTCCGCCCAGTAGCGCTCCGAGTCGCGGAGAAAGCCCAGGTCGCTGGAGTCGATCCCCTCGCCCTTGCCGACCCAGGGCATGCTGATGCCCTCCTTCGGCAGGACAAGGGGTGACACGGGCTTGGTCTCCACCTGCCTGGCCAGGCCCGGCGCACTGGCGCCGGACACGCGCACGGGACCGGCGCCGGAGACCGCGGCCGCGGCCGCGTCGGCCGAGCTCTCGAGTGCGTGACCGGTGTCGAAACCGGGCGCGGGCCCGCCGCCCCGGCGCTGCTGCACGACGTGAGCCAGCTCGTGCGCGAGGGACCGGCGGCCCTCCCCGGTCCGCGGTGAGTACTCGCCCGGGCGGAACACGACGTCCTCGCCGAAGGTGAACGCCTTCGCGTCCACCGCAGCGACGGCCTCGGCCGCCGGACGGTCGGCATGGACCCGCACCCGGCTGAAGTCCTCCCCGAAGCGGCTCTCCATGAAGGCACGCACATCCGGTTCGAGGGGCCGCCCGCTGCCGTCAGGCACAGCGACGGCCTGCCTGTCGGCTGTCCTGCGGCCGGTCTTCGGTACGTGCTCCATCTGCGAAATCCCCTGATCGACGGCTCGCGCAGTCTGCGCGGCCGCCGTCACCATCGCGTCACGCCTAGGCGAGGACCGCGACAAGGGCGGCGAACAGCGGCCAGGTGCGAGCGGCCATGTCGGCCGGAGGGTGCGGGCGGTCGTGCTGGAGCCAGTCGACGGCGACACCGATCAGCGCCCCGGCGATGAACGCGGTGGGCACGTCAAGCGGTGATTCCGGTTGCCCGGCCTGCTCCGCCTCGCCGGCGTACAGGCGTGCGGTGACGCGGCGGCGGATGTGATCGATGATGCGTGCGCTGCCGTGGGGTCCGAGCAGGCTCCGGTACAGGTTGGCGTGCTCGGCGAGGCTGGCGAAGAACTGGCGCAACCCGTCGGTGGCCGAGCGCTCCAGTTCCTCCGCCGCGTACTGCGTCTGGGGCAGCGAGTCGATCAGATCGTCGATCATCGCGGTGCAGGCTGCTTCGGCCAGCTCGTGGACGTCCCGGTAGTGGTCGTAGAACGTCGAGCGGCTGACCTCCGCGCGTTCCGCCACGTCGGCGACGGTGATCTTCGTCAGGTCCTGCTCCGCCACCAGCTCGATCAGGGCGTTCTGCAGCGTGGCCTGCGTGCGCCGAACCCGCCGGTCCACCGGCCGTCCCGGGCCGGCTCCGCTCGTCGACATGGGCGGAGCCTACCTCGCTGAACCCGGCACACGATTGCCTACTAGTGCAGGTTTTCCTACATGTGTAGCCTTATGGAACACGGCAAGGGAGAAGCCATGACAGGAGCAGTCCATGACGACGAACCAGAGCGACCTGCCCGCCGCGCCCGCCGCACGCGACGCGCGCTGCCCGTTCCACCCGCCTGCCGACTACGCGACCTGGCAGCAGGCAGAGGGCCTGCAATGGGTCAGGTTGCGCGACGGCTCGTCGGCCTGGGCGGTGACCCGGTTCGACGACATCCGGTCGGTGGCGAGGAATCCGGCCATCAGCACGGACGCCACCAACCCGCGCCTGCCGAAGCTGCTGGGCGAGCGAGTCGACGACGTGCCGCTGTTCTTCCTGCAGATGGATCCCCCGGCGCACACCCGGTTGCGGCGCATGATCACCAAGTTCTTCACGGTGAAGCGGATCGACGCGATGCGGCCCCGGATCCAGGAAGTGGTGGACGGGTTCGTCGAACAGATGATCAGCAAGGGCCCGCCCGCCGACCTCGTGGCGGACTTCGCGCTGCCGGTCCCGTCCCTGGTGATCTCGGTGATGCTCGGGGTGCCCTATTCGGACCACGAGTTCTTCCAGCGCAACAGCAAGACCATGACGAACCGGAACCTGCCTGCCGACGAGCAGGCGCAGGCCACGCGGACCCTGTTCGCCTACCTGCTCGATCTGGTGCACCGTAAGGAACGCGAGCCGGCCGACGACATCATCAGCACCCTGGTCCACGAGTACGTCGCGACCGGCGAACTCACCCACGAGCAGGTGGCTATCAACGGTGTCGCCCTGCTGATCGCCGGGCACGACACCACCGCCCGGATGCTCTCCATGGGCACGGCGGTGCTGCTCCAGCATCCGGACCAGCTCGCCCGGCTCCGGGACACCGACGACCCGGCCGTGGTCGCCCGCGCGGTCGAGGAACTGCTGCGCTTCCTCAGCATCGCCGAGATGCTGCCGCGCGTGGCGACCGCCGACATCACGGTCGGCGAGCAGGTCATCCGGGCAGGCGACGGTGTCGTACTGAACTACCTGGCCGGCAACCATGACCCGTCGTTCGTCGCCGACCCCGGCGTGCTCGACCTCGACCGTAACGTCAGGGGACAGCTCGCCTTCGGCTACGGCGTCCACCAGTGCCTCGGCCAGCCGCTGGCTCGCGCCGAGCTGCAGATCGGGCTGCCCACCCTGCTGCGCAGGCTGCCCGGGCTGCGGCTGGCTGTGCCGTTCGAGGAGCTGGATGTCCGCCACGACGCCGGCACCTACCTCAACGCGCTGCCCGTCAGGTGGTGACCGAGCCCCGCAGGACGTCCCGGAGGACCCGCAGCACGTTCTCGCCCAGGATCTTGCGGATGTCCGGCTCGGCGAATCCGCGCCGTACCAGTGCGTCGGTGATCCTGGGCAGGTCCGACGGCCGGGCGATCTCGGCGTGTGCGGTGGTGGCCGCGAACTCGGGCGGGATGATCCAGCCGCCGTAGACCTGCTGGTAGTAGTCGTCGATGAAGTCGGGGCCGAGCCCGACGTGGTCGATGCCGGCCACCTCGATGATCCGTTCGATGTGGTCGACGACCCGGTCGGCGGTGGGGTGCTGGGCGTCGATGAAGAACGGGATCGCCGCGGCCACCCCGATGACGCCGCCGAGCTGGGCGATCTGCTTGATGTGGTCGTCGTGCAGGTTGCGGTGGATGTCGGTGATGCCGAGGCAGGCCGAGTGGGTGGCCAGGAACGGCCGGGTGGCGAGTTCGAGCACGTGGTCGACGCCGCCGAGGCCGAGGTGGCTGATGTCGAAGACGATGCCCAGGTCCTCCATCTCGGCCAGTGCCTCGATGCCCTGCGGGGTGAGCCGGCCCCGTGAGGTGGTGTCCAGGCCGCTGCCGTCGGCGAGGAACGTGCGGCCGAAGTGGGCCATGGACACGACCCGGACGCCCACCCGGTACAGGGTGCGGACGAGCGCGACGTCCTGCCCGATCCCGTGTGCTCCCTCGAGTGCGATGACCAGGGCGATCTTGCCCGCGGCCACGGCCGCGTCGATCTCGGCGGCGGTCAGGCACACCGCCACGTCGTCGCTGTGCTCGGCGGCGAGGCGGTGGATGCGCTCGACGAGCAGCAGCGTGCGGCGCAGGCCGCCCTCGGACTGGAAGGCCGGTTCGAGGCAGATGGGCAGGATCTGGACGTCGACTCCGCCTGCCCGCAGCTCGGGAAGCCAGAAGTCGCTGAAGTGGCCGGGCTGATTTCGCTGGTCGAAGTGGTCGACAAGGAGGATGAGGTCGTTGTGGCAGTCCACCACCACGGCGTCCTGGTGCAGAGACATCACGACCTGAGTCTAGGTCGGCAGGCCTGGCACGGTGCGTTCTACGTCACGCAGAAATTTTTCGACACAGTGCAGATTTTTCTCTGCGGCATGTCATAGTGGTGTCGTGGCAGCGAAGCGTCGTGACGCACCGAGGAAGGGTGACCTGCGCGAACAGGCGATCCTGGACGCCGCAGAGGTGCTGCTCGAACGGGAACACACCGAGCCGATGACCGTCGAGTCGATCGCCAAGGGTGCGGGGATCTCCCGCGGCTCGCTGTACTTCTACTTCGGATCGAAACAGGAGGTGCTCGCCGCACTGGTCGAACGCACGGTTGCCGGGTTGCACATGGACGAACGGTCCGCCGGCCCCGGTTCGCTCCCGCGCGACATCGTGCGAAGGGCGGTGGAGAACGTGGCCGGCGCCTGGCGTGAGCACGGACTCGTGATGCGGGCGGCGGTCGAGTTCGGCCCCCACGTGCCCGAGATCGCCCGGCTGTGGCGCGACACCATCGCCAACAACACCGAGGTCATGACCCGTGTCCTCGTAGCGGCCGGTCTGCCCGACGGGAACGGCCCGGCGGACGCGGCGGCGCTCGCCCAAGCGCTGTGCTGGATGACCGAACGCAACTTCTACCACGCGTCAACACAACCCGGCGGTCTGGATCGCATGACCGAGACGATGGTCGAGATCTGGTGCCGCGTCCTACCTGAAGGGTGACCATGCTTTTCCTGATCACCGGTGTCAGCAGCGGCCTCGGCCGGGCGTTCGCCCGCGGGGCGCTCGACGCCGGGCACACCGTCGTCGGCACGATCCGCCGGGCGGAGGACGCCGAGGTGTTCGAAGCGCTCGCGCCGGGACGTGCGCACGCGCGCCGGCTGGATGTCACCGACGACGACGCGGTTTTCGCCGTCGTGGAGGAGATCGAGGCGCGGGTCGGGCCGATCGACGTGCTCATCGCGAACGCCGGTTACGGGCACGAGGGGGTGTTCGAGGAGTCACCGCTGTCCGAGTTGCGGGCGCAGTTCGCCGTCAACGTGTTCGGGGTTGCCGCCACGGTGCAGGCGGTACTGCCGTTCATGCGCGAGCGCCGTGCGGGGCACGTGTTCGCGGTCAGCTCGATGGGCGGGCTGATGACCGTGCCTGGGCTGGCCTACTACTGCGGCAGCAAGTACGCCGTGGAGGGCATCCTGGAGACCGTCGCCAAGGAGGTCGCGGATTTCGGCGTGCACGTGACGATCATCGAACCGGGCTCGTTCCGCACCGACTGGGCGGGCCGGTCGATGGTCCGCGCGCGACGATCCATTCCGGACTACGACACGTTGTTCGAACCCATCCGCGCGGCCCGGCAGGCGGCCAGCGGCAACCAGCTGGGGGACCCGGCCAAAGCGGCCGAGGCCGTCCTGAAGGTCGTGGCGGCCGAGAAGCCACCCGTGCATCTGGTACTGGGCTCCGACGCGCTGCGCCTGGTCGCCGCCGGCCGCTCCGCTGTCGAGAAGGACCTGCGCGAGTGGGAGGAGCTGTCCCGCTCCACCGATTTTCCCGACGGCCACCAGATCGCTTCCAGCTGACCGCACGATCCGGTTCACGAGATTGGTATCGTTCGGCATGACCCTCCATCTGACCGGCGACCCGGCCGGCGAGGTCGTCCAGGCCGAGAAGGACCGGATCCGGAGCCTGCTCGACGTCGACCCCGAGGCGTACGACCGGTTGCATGCCCCGGAATACGAGCTGTGCAACCCCACCGGCGCCGTCTGGACCAAGGCGCAGTACCTCGACCTGCTCACCACCGGGCAGGTCGCCTACCGGAGCCTGGAGTTGCTGAGTGACCCGGTCGCCGTCGCCGGCGAGGGGGTCGTCGTTCTCCGCTACCGGTGTGCCATCGAGGTCACCGTGGACGGCACGGACATTCCCCGGCACGAGGCCTGGCACACCGACGTGTACGTCTCGGGCGGAAACGGGTGGCGCTGTGTCTGGTCGCAGGCCACCGGCATCGTGTGAGCATCGTGTGACAAGCGACGTGCTCCACCACGCTATGTCGATCACGCCGCCGCGCGGCCGGCACCGCGATCCGGGCTGACCGGCGCCGGCCGCATGGGGGTCACCTCCTGGCGGTGGACGATCACGTCGAACCACTGGCCCAGGCTGCCGCCGTCCACATAGGACTCCGGACCGGCGTGTGCCATGCCCCGGGTGGTGGCGGGTGCCCGCAGCCATTCCCGCACCGCCGGTGGTGCCGGCCTGCGCAGGTCCAGGGTGAACTGGGCGATTCCGGTCTCGCCGAAGGGCCGTTCGAACCAGTGTGGTTTCGGCGGCGTCTGGGGGACCGTCAGGTCGGGCGTCAGCCGGACGGCGCCGTGGTCGAAGGTGAACCCGATCGACAGGTAGCGCCGCCCGTACCACTGGCGCAGGTGCGAACCGGCGGCGGCGAAGCGCAGGTCGGGCTCGGGCGGCAGGGCGATCCGCAGCCGCGGCGCGTTGGCCGTGTGCGGGCTGGCCGCCCAGTACGCGACCTTGTCGCCGGTCAGTTCCTGCCACCAGCGCACGGTCTGCGCGGTGCGCGCGTCCCGGTAGGTGTGGGTGTCCGGCTCGGGCAGAATCAGGTGCTCGAAGAACGACAGGATCTGCCGGGCGTGGCGCAGCGCCACCGCGTGCCCCGGCCGGCCGGGGAGGCCGGCGACCAGGTCGTGCACCCGGCGGGCGTCGTCGACGACCGCCTGCTGCTCCGCGGCGGGCAGGGCCTCGAACCAGGTGATGTGGTCGTCGATGTTCCCGGTGCGGGGCGTGATCGGCTTCAGGTGCCGCAGCAGCTCCGCGTGCCGGCCGGGGGCGGCGTGGGCGACGTAGGTGTCGACGCCGGTGTAGGCGGCAAGTCCGGTCAGGTAGTACTCGACGCCGACGAAGCGCACCTTGTCCGCCCGGCCGGCGTTGAAGTCGCGCAGCCAGCGCAGCGTGTCGGTCATCTCCCGGGACTGCCACTGCGGGCCCAGCCCGCGCACCAGCGCCGCCAGGTCACCCTCGCCGGTGCGCAGGTACTCGTCGACCGCCAGCCCGGTCGTCCACTGCTCCTCCCAGGCGATGGAGCGGAACCCGAGCTGCTCGACGAGCATCCGCACGGTGCGGTGCTTGAGGGTCTGCTGCTCGGCGGCCCCGTGCACCGACTCGCCCAGCCCGACGATCCACGCGTCGCCGACCGCGCGGCGCAGCGGCGCCAGGTCGTCCAGCGGGGCCGCGGGGTCCACGTGCTCCAGCGGCGCGGCGTTGTGCCGGACCCAGCCGGCCACCGGGTGCCGCGGCTGCCCGGCGAGTGCCGCCGGTGTGCTCACCAGCATCGCCAGTGCGAGGGCGGGAGCGAGCAGTCCTCGTCGCCGCCGCTTGTGTCGAGTCATCGACCTCACCTCTCCTTCGCGCCCAACGATGGCCCGCGGCCGTCGCCGGCGCATCCGTCGTCAGGCGGCTCGCCGGGTACGCCCGGTGACGTAGTCCGGGGGAGAGGGGCAAAGAACGTACCGGTTCCGGCCAACCGCGGCGTTGCCCGTGGATCATGGCTGCCCGACGCTGAGGTCATGAACGACATCGCACTGGCAGGGCCCGGCGAACCGGGCGAGCTGACGATCCGCCCGTACCGCCCGGCCGACCGCGACGCGGTGGCGCGGGTCTGTCTGCTCACCGGGGCGGCCGGTGCCGACGCCACGGGCGTCTACTCCGACGACACGCTCGTCGCCGACGTCGCCGCGCTGCCCTACCTGGAGTTCGCCCCCGACCTCGCCTTCGTCGCCGACGACGGGACGAACGTCCTGGGTTACGTGATCGGGGTCGCCGACACCGAGGCGTTCACAGCGTGGTGGCGGCGGTCCTGGGCGCCGGAGTTCGCGAAGCGGCATCCGGCGCCCGGGCCTCCGACCGGCCATCACCCCGTGATCACCGAGGAAGTGCTCGTCTGGGCGGGCCTGAATCCCGAGGTGACCACCATCCCGGAGGTCGCCGACTACCCCGCGCACCTGCACATCAACCTGCTGCCGGAGCTGCAGGGCAGGGGTGTCGGCAGGCGCCTGGTCGACACGTTCCGCGAGGCGCTCGCCGCGCGCGGGGTGCCGGCGCTGTTCCTCGGCGTCGACGCCGGCAACCCGGGGGCGCTGGCGTTCTACCGCCGCCTCGGCTTCCACGAACTGCCGTCGAGCACACCGGAACATCCGGTGCTGGGCATCGCGACGTCGTGAATCCCGCTCAGCCGTCCCAGCTGACCCGGACGGTCCCCGGGGCGTAGGTCGGCAGGTTGCCCGCGAAGGCCATCGGCGTCCGCTGCTCCGCCTCGACCAGGCGCAGCACCGGCAGGCGCCGCAGCAGCCGGGTGATCGCCTCGGCGATCGTCACCCGGGCCAGCTGCTGCCCGATGCAGGCGTGGATGCCGTGCCCGAACGCGAGGTGCCCGGACGCCTCCCGGGTGACGTCGAAGGTGTCGGGATCCGGGAACCGCTCGCCGTCCCGGTTGGCGGCCACTGTGGACACCCAGACCGGTTCGCCCGCGCGGAAGTCGATCCCCTCCAGGGTGACGTCCTCGGCCACGGTGCGTGGATGCGCCGAGACGAACATCGCGTGGAACCGCACGAACTCCTCGACGGCGGCGGGGATCCGCCCGGGCTCCCGCCGCAGGAGTTCCAGCTGGCCCGGATCCGACAGCAACGAGACCATGATCGTCCCGATCATGTACGCGACCGCGTCGCGCCCCGACCCCATCAGCACCGTGGTGATCCCCAGCCGCTCGCCCGCGGTGAGTTCCGAACGCAGCAGGTCGCTGATCGTGTCCTCGCCGAGGTCGCCTGCCTTCAGCTCCAGGGTCTCGGCCGCGAATCGCACCATGTCGCCTGCCCGCGGTTCCTCGGTGGCGAAGAGGGCGGCGAACTCGTCGGCCTTGCCGTCCGGGATGCCCAGGACCCGGCAGTGGGCGAAGACCGACACCGGGACGGCGAAGTCCTCGAACAGGTCGGCGGTGGACCCGGCGGCGAGAATCTCGTCCAGCCGCCGTTCGATGAACTCGCCGATCGCCTCCCGTTGCCCGCGCACCGCGCGGACCGAGAAGCGCCGGACCGCGACCCGGCGGATCTTCGTGTGCTGCGGCGGATCGAGACCCAGGACGTTGCCGGCGACCAGGGCGTGCAGGGTCTCCTCGTCGATCGGCGTCTCCGCCGGCACCGGCGCCGAGCCCAGCGGGGTCCGCTGGTCGGCCTGGCTGAAGCGGGAGTCCTGGAGTACCTGGCGGGCCAGCTCGTAACCGGTGACGAACCACCCGACGTTGCCGTCCTCGGCCGTCATCCGGGTCGCGGGCGCCTCGGCACGCCACCGCGCGAACGACGGTGAGGGACGGAACGGCGTGCCGTCCCTTGGCATCGTCGGCGGGTGCGGGTAGGGGCACCCCGTGGCCCGCGTGTTCAGCTGGCTTGTCATGTGCGGAGCTGCCTTTCTGCGAGGTCCGGTGACCCGGACGTGAACTGGGACCGCACGGTGCGGAAGGCGCGCGGCAGGTTCCATCCCACGACGCCCACCGGCGTGCCGCCGCGGGTCGCGACGCCGACGAACCTTCCGCCGGCCGGGTCCCCGGCGACCACCTCGAGGGCGGTCGCGCCGGTGAACCGCCCGTACGCCTGAATGCGGGTTCCGTGGAGTTCCGACCAGAAGAAGGGCACGATGTCCGGCGACTGCGCGACGCCGGTGGACAGCGTCGCGGCCACCGCGTGTGCCTGTTCGATCGCGTTCTGCTGGTGCTCGACGCGGGGCGCGCCCGGCCAGTGCGCGACGTCGCCGACGGCGTGGATGTCCCTGGCCGCCCGGCCCGCCGCGTCGCACTCGATCCCGTCGGCGAGCCGCAGGCCCGTCCCGGCGAGCCACTCGACTCGCGGGCGGCTGCCCACCGCGGCCACCACGACGTCGGCGGCGACCGCCGCTCCGCTGGACAGCACCGCGCCGCGGACCCGGTCCGTGCCGAGCAACCGGACCACCCGGCAGCCCAGCCGCAGGTCCACCCCGTTCGCCTGGTGCAGGGCCACCAGCCGCGCCGAGAGCAGCGTCCCTGCCTGGCCGAACCGCATCGACCGGCTCCGGTCGACGAGTGTCACCGGCAGGCCGCGTTTCACCAGCCCGGCCGCGATCTCACCGCCGAGAATCCCGGCGCCGACGACGAGGACGCGTGCCGCGCCGTCGAGGTCCGCGGCGAGTGCGGCCGCGTCGTCGAGGGTGCGCAGCGTGTGGCAGCCCGCGAGGGCGGCCCGCCGGCCGGGCCACCTGGCGGACACCCCGGTGGCGATCACCAGCGAGTCGAACGGGAGCGGGCCGTTCGTGGTCTCGACCAGGCGCCGGACCGGGTCGAGACCGGTCGCCCGCGTGCCGGGGAGGTGGTCGATCCCCAGCGTGGCGATCGTCCCGGCCGGCGCGATGGCCGCGTCCCCGGGCGCCCAGTCGCCGGCCAGGACCTGCTTGGACAGCGGCGGGCGGTGGTAGGGCTGGTGCCGCTCCTCGCCGACCAGCGTGATCCGGCCCTCGTATCCGTTGTGGCGCAAGGACTCCGCCGTGGTGAATCCGCCGATGGACGCACCGACGATCACGGTGCGGTGCCGCCTGGTCATGGCCAGCTCAGTCCGACAGGGTGATCGCGCGGGCCGGGCACAGCGCGGCCGCGCGCCGGGCGGCGTCCTGGTGCTCGGGCCCGGCGTGGTCCCGCAGCAGGACGACGATGCCGTCGTCGTCCTGGTCGAACAGGTCCTCCGCGACGAGGGCGCACTGGCCGGAGCCCACACACGCCGGGTCGTTGACCTCGATCTTCATGGTGTTTCCCTTTCCGTTGCTGTCGTTGCTAGGTGAGCCGTTCGGCGATCGCGAGTACCGCGGCGGCGGCCGCCCTCGGGTCACCGTGCGGCCGGCTCGGGTACGGGGTGGCGCTCCTGATCCAGTCGTCGGTGAACCGGTACCAGTCGACCGGCGTCGTGGCCTCCCCGGTGAGGGCCTTCCGTACCTGTGTCAGCCAGGTGCTCCAGCGGCGGCGGTAGTAGTCGCCGACGAGGCCGGCCCAGCCCCGGTTCGCGTAGTCGATCAGGAAGGTGGAGTCCTCGTAGCCCCAGGAGGTCAGCAGGCGCTTGGCTTCCTCGGCGAGGTAACGGCCCTCGTCCTGCGTGGAGCCCCACGCCCTGGCGTCGTCGAGCCACCGCCCGAGCAGGAAGTGCTCGTTGGTGCCCAGCAGCGTCTCCTGCGCGTCGATCAGTTCCAGGAAGGCGGCCGTGCCCCGGTCGTAGGCACCGAGATCCTTCGCCTCGGCCGCCTCGGCGACGGCCCGCAGTGCGGCGCGGGCCACGTCGTCGGCCACCTGGCGGGCGACGTCGACGAGGTCGTACTCGAAACCCTTGGTGTGCACGGAATCCGCGGCGGCCAGCAGCTGCCGCAGTGCCGGGATGAGTGCGTTCTCGGGGTAGGGCAGCGCGCGCGGCCCCACCATGCTCGACTGGTTGGCCCGCATGCTGGGAACGGCCGCGATCACCGAGTCGGTACTGCTGTAGGGCATCGTGAAGGCGTCCGCCGACGATCCGGCGGGGTCGACGGCGGCCGGGACGAGGCCCCTGGCGGGGTCGGCGGCGTCGACCGTGTTTCCCGCCATGGCCTGCTGCGACTCGACCGGAGTGCTGCCCGCGCCGTCCTGCCGCCATGCCGCGTACGCCGTGCCGGCCAGGGTGGTCCAGGCGGCACGCGCGTGCTCGTCGGCGGTGCCGTACCGGGCGGTGGTCCACTCGTCCAGCCAGCGTCCGATGTGGATTTCACCGTCGGCCCACGCGAGGTCGCTGAACAGATCCCACAGCACCGGGTTGTTGGCGACCCCTTCCGCCATGTTCGTCAGGCCGGCCGGTGCCGGCCCGGCGTCCGGGGTCCAGCGCCCCGGCGTCGCCGCGACGGTCGCCAGGTCGCCGTAGAGCACCGTCCGGCCACCGTAGTTCGGCAGGATGCCCAGCGCCCACTTCGCGCCGAGGAAGCCGCCGTCGGCGTCGGCCGCGTCACCGGTCAGGTCGAGCACGAGGACCCGGGACAGGTCGACGGCCTCCAGCAGTTCCCTGCGTGGGTTGCCGATCCAGGCCTGCATCACCCACGTCGAGCCCGGATCGGCGGCGGTCATGGCCCGCTGCACGCCCCGGGCGGCCTCGGCGAGGTCGACCCCGCCGGTCTTGCCGCCCTCGTGCAGCAGGTCCACCGCCCACATCCCGTAGGTGCCGAACGCGGAACGCTGCGCGGCGTAGAACCGTTCGGCGACCGCCGCGTAGGCCCCGGAGGTCGAATCGAGCCAGTCCGGCCGTTGCGGCCCGGCGAGATCCATGAACCAGAGTCCCTGCGGTACGACGTGGGCGCCGTCGTTGCGCTCACCGAACTCCGGCGGGACGGATCCGCTGAAGCCCGGCAGGATCGGGGTGATGTCGAGTTCGCGCATTCGCCGGAGCACCCGGCGGGCCAGCGCGGCACGCTTGTCCACCAGTGCACGTGTCGTGCCCTCGCCGAAGCTGTGGATGCTGTTCAGCCACAGCCACGGCTGGTGCGACGGCGGCCCGAGCCACCGGAGGATCTCCTCCTCGGAGTACCCGAACCGGGTGAACGTCTCCAGGTAGACGAGTTCCTGGCCGAGCGTGACGTGTGCGGCGTTGATTCCGCCGGCGGCGAGCAGGTCGAGTTCGGCTTCCCACTGCGGCCAGTCGAAGTACGGCGTCGTGTACCCCGGGACCGTGAGGTTGTAGGCGACGCGCAGGTCCAGCCGCGCTCGCCGGTCCACCACGACGTCGGCGGGCAGGGCGCGGTCGACCGGGCGGGTACCGAACCGCGACACGTGCGCGACTCCGGTCCGGCGGGCGAAGGCGGCGTAGCCCGCGACGGCCGCTCCCGCGCCCGAGGCCGCCACGTGCAGCCGGCCGTCGGCGGCGTGCACCCGGAACCCGTCGGCGATGCCGGGGTCGATCTCGACCTGGATGTCGTCGGCGGGAATGCCGCTGAGCCGGTGGATGGCCGCGGCGGCGGTGGTGGCCGCCGTCGGCGTGGAGTGGTCAATCACGGGAATCTCCTGTCGGGTGTCGGGTGTCGGTCATGGGCCGGGGTCAGGCGGATCTCGCGTCCGCCGATGACCCACTCGGTGAGATAGAGGGACCCGTCCGGTCCTGCGGCCACCCCGTGCGGGCTGTTCAGCGTCCCCACGGTCAGCTCGGGCCGCACCGTCGCGCCTGGCCGCTCGAGATTGGGCCACCCCGGCTGTTTCGCCCCGGCGGGGAAGGCGACGATCTCCTCCACCCGCCCGCCGTCGAGGTCGACCGCCAGCAACGCCCCGTCGAGATCGGTGACGACGAGCGTCTCGCCCAGGACGGCGAGACCGGTCGGGCTGCGCAGCGAGGGGTGGGTGAGGCTGTGCCGGTACGCGCCGTCGAGCCCGTACGAGACGAGCCTGCGGTTGCCGCGGTCGGCGACCACCAGGTGCTCCCGCCCGCCGTGCCCGAGAACCGTCAGGTCGTGCGGGCACCGGAAGCCCGTCCCCGTCTCGCTCCCGTCCAGGGTCAGCAGGTGGCCCGAACGGTCGAAGAAGTGCACCAGGCCGGCGCCGTAGCCGTCGGCCACGACGACGAGCTCCCCGGCGATCGCGACCGCGGTGGGCCGCCACGGCTGTCCGGCGTACGCGGGCAGGCCGGGCTGGGGGAGCGGGCGGAACTCCCGCGTCGCGAGGTCGAAGCGCCCCGCCGTCCCGTCGCGTACCTCGGGCTCGTAGCGGGGTGGCCGCATCTTGAACCCGGGGTCGGCCAGCCACAGCGCCTCCCGGCCGGCCCGGTGTTCGTGGGTGATCCCGTGGATTTCGAGCAGCGGTACCTCGATCCGGCCCGGCCGCCCGGCCGGGTGCCGGGTCAGGATCGCCCCGCCTGCCGGGTCGGCCCAGTAGACCGTCCCCGCCGGATCGACCGCGATTCCCGAATGCGACCATTCCGGGCTGCGCGGTGTACCGGGCGTGAGAATCTGCCAGGTCATCGGCGGGGAAATGGTTTCGGTACCGTCGGGAACGGATGTGGTCATACCCCAACCCTGATTGGGCGGGGGTATTCGGACAACGTTTGTCGTGGCAGATCCTGGTACGATCGTTGCACCCTGGAACGGGAGGATCGCGATGCGGCCGACCTTCGAGCACCTCACCCCCGCCGCTCCGCTCACCTGGCGGTATGCGCACTTCATGGTGGGTAGGCTGGATCCGTACTGGCACTTCCACCGCGAGTTCGAGCTGACCCGCATGGTCCGGGGAAGGGGTACCCGGCTGGCCGGCGATTCGGTCGAGGAGTACCAGTCGGGGGACCTCGCCCTGTTCGGTCCCGACCTGCCGCACTGCTACGTGTCGACCGGCGAGGACATGGTGAACGAGGCGGTCGTGATTCATTTCCGCCGGGATTTTCTCGGCGACGGCCTATTCGATACACCGGCATTCGAGAATGTCGCCGCCATGCTCGACGACGCCGCGAACGGAATCTGGTTCCCGGATCCGCCGGAACAGCCCGACGGCCTGGGCACGCTCCCCGCGGCCGAACGCAGCGTCGAGCTGCTCCGGCTGCTGGTCACGATGAGCCGGGTGCCGTATCGCCTGCTGGCCACCGAGCAGCGGCGGCCAGCCGTCAGCCGGGCGGTGGCCGGCCGGGTCGAAGCCATGGTGGCGAAGATCCACGCCGGCTACGCGTCCCCGCTCGCCCTCAAGGACATCGCCGGCGCGGCGAGCATGAACGCCAGCGCGGCGAGCCGGCTCTTCGCTCGCTGCACCGGCTCCAGCGTCACCCGGTACCTCACCGTCGTCCGGCTCAACGCCGCCTGCCGGTCGCTGCGGGAGACCGACCGGCCGGTGGCCACGATCGCGACCGAGTCGGGGTTCACCAACCTGTCCAACTTCAACCGCCGTTTTCGCGCGGTGAAAGGAATGTCGCCCAGCGCGTACCGGGCGCACTTCCGCGCCGGGCGCACGCGGACCTGACCACCCGCGTCAGCCGGTCCAGCCGTTCGCCACGAGCTTGTCGACCCGGTTCACGTCCAGCGTGCGATCCAGGATCAGCTGGATGCCACCGAGAATCTCGGCGTCGGTGCCCACGGTGCCGACCCGCACCTCGAGCGCGTCGGTGACCACCGGAAGGCACTGCTGGAACACCGCCGCGCGGATCGCGGCCACGAACGGCGGCACGCCGGAGAGCTGCCCGCCGAAGGTGACCAGGTCCGGGTTGAGGAAGTTGACGACGTAGGACAGCACCTCGCCGACCAGTCCGCCTGCCTCGCGGAGCAGCTCGACCGCCCGGGCGTCACCCGCGCCGGCGAGTGCGACCAGATCGGCTGTTCCGCCGATGTCGTAGCCCTCCTGCCGGAGCCTGGCGACCAGCGCCGCGCCGCCGGCGACCGACTCGAGGCAGTCCGGCGTGCCACACCAGCAGTGAATGGCCGACCGGCCGGACGAACGGGAGTGGCTGATCTCTCCTGCGGCACCGCTCGAGCCCGAGTACAGCCGGCCGCCGACGACGACCCCGGAGCCGATCCGGCTGCCGACCTTCACCGCGAGCATGTGCCCCACGTCCGGGCCGGCGGCCCGGAATTCCGCGAGTGCCAGGAGGTTCGCGTCGTTCTGGATCGACACCGGGAGCTCGGTGTGCCGCTTGATCAGGTCATAGAGGTTCTGCTGGCCCCAGCCCGGCAACTGGGCCGAGGACGTCACGGTGCCCAGCCGGGAGTCGATCGGAGCCGGGACGCCCAGCGCCATCCCGCGCACGGCGCCGGCGTCGACGCGGGCGTCCCCGAGCGCGATCAGGGTCCGCTCCCAGATCTCGCGCATCGCCGCGGCCGGCCCGAGGGCGACGTCGATCGGGCACTCGGTCACGTGCAGCACCCGCCCGACGAGGTCGGCGACCGCGAGGCGGAAGTGGTGCGTGCCGAGAGCGACCGAGACGACCGCCCCGGCGTCTCCGCGCACCCGCAGGAACCGCGGCTGCCTGCCGCCGGTGGCCTGCCCGCTCGCCGCTTCCTCGACCAGGCCGGCCGCGATGAGGGAATCCACCCGCAGCGAGACGGTGGACGGGGCGAGCGCGGTCTGCCGGGAGATCTCCCGCCGGGTGCGTGCGGTCCCGCGGCGGATGAGGTCGAACACGGACCCGATCGACGCGGGCGACTCGATCCGCGGCGAGCGCGAGCGGTCAGTCATTCCCTCACCTTACCGGTCTGAGGAGCTTCGGACGAAAATCGGCCACCAGTCCGTCCGGGCTGGGTGACCAGCCTTGCAGGTGAAAGCTATGGCCGGAGACTTTTTTCAGAAATCGAACTTCTATGTTCGGATTTTGGAGGCTACGTACGAATCTCACCCGAACCGGTACCCGGCCCGTCCTGGCGATGTCGCCGCCAGGGCCGGCGCGGCCTTCGAGCCCGGAGGCCTGCCCGTGTCCCAGCAAGCTCCCCAGCAGGAAGAACTAGCCACCGGCACGGCCGCCCGGACGGTGCGGGTGTGGCCGATCATGCTGTCGATGTTCGTGCTCAACGTCTGCGCCTACGCGGCGATCTCGGGAGCACTCCAGATACTGCTGCCCACCCAGGCGCGGCTCATCGCAGGCGACGGCGCCCCGTCCGCACTCGCGCTGGTGACCGGGATCGCGGCGATCGCCTCGTTCGCCGTGCCGCCGTTCATCGGGATCCGGTCCGACCGCACCCGGAGCAGGTGGGGCCGGCGGGCACCGTGGATCTTCTTCGGCGGCCTCGGCACCGCCGGTTCGCTGATCATGCTCGGCACCTCGGCGACGGTCGCCGGACTCGTCGTCGGCTGGTTTCTGATGCAGGCACTGGTGAACATCGGGCTCAACGTCATCCTCGCGGTGATCCCCGACCGGATTCCCCCGCACCGGCACGGTCTGGCCAGCACGATCCAGGGGCTGGGGCTGCCCATCGGAGGGGTCGTCGGGGTCCAGATCGGCGCGTACTTCGCCGACGCGATCGCCACCGGCTATCTGGTCCTGGCGATCCTGGTGCCGCTCGCCTCGCTGGTCGGTGCCTGGCTCACGCGGGAGCCGCGCGAGGCCGCCGCGGAGGTCCGGGAGAGCCGGCCGGTGCTCGCCGAGCTGCGCCAGACGCTCTCCAGTCTGCGATTCCGCGACTACCGCTGGGTTTTCATCTCCCGTGCGGTGCTCTTCCTCGGATTCACCATGGTCAGCAGCTTCAGCCTGTACGTCCTGCAGGACTACGTCACGCTGCCGCCCGGCATGACGGCGGCCGAGGCCGCGGCGATCGGCTCGACGCTGGTGCTTCCGCTCACCGTGGTCAGCACCGCCATCGCCGGTCCCCTGGTCGACCGGTTCGGTCACCACCGGATGTTCGTGCTCGGGTCCGGGCTCGTGGCCGCGGTCTCGACGCTGGTCCCGTTCGTGTGGCCGGTCTGGACGGCTTGGCTGATCTGCGGTTCCGTCACCGCCTTCAGCATGGGCCTGTACCTCGGTGTCGATCTCGCGCTGGCGACACTGGTCATGCCCGCGGCCGGCGACACGGGCCGCGATCTCGGCGTCTTCCACATCGCGGTCACCGCGCCACAGGTCGTCGCCCCGTTCCTCGCCGCGATGATCGTCAGCTCGCTCGGCGGCTACCCGGCCCTGTACGTCGTCAGCGGGGTGATCTCACTCGTCGGAGCCCTCGCCGTGCTCAGGGTTCGCGCCCCGCGAACCGGTCATGTGTCGAATTGACATCAAGCCGGCTTGAACGCCCAAGATGAGGTTAGCCATGCCTTAGTGGAGTTCGCCAAGAGGGAGTGACGCATGACCAGAGGACCCTGGCAAGACCCTGAGCTGCTGCGGATGCTCGACGGCTACACGTTCACGTTCCTGCTCGGCGCCACGCTGAAACTGCGGCTGCTGGACGCGATCGGCGACTCGACGGTGACCGCCGGGGATCTGGCCCGCGCCACGTCGACGCACGAGCCGACACTGACCCGCGTGCTGCGGGCACTGGCCGCACTCGAGGTCCTCACCGAGGAGCGGCCGGGCGCCTTCCGGCTCGCCCCACGCGGACGGTTGCTGCTGCCGGGCGCGCCCGGATCGGTGCACGAGCTGGCGGCGTACCAGGTCGGCGAGTGGGCCTGGGGAGCCTGGCCCAAGCTGGACCAGGCTGTCCGTACCGGCAAGCAGGCCAGTGAGTTCACCTCCGACCCGGGATTCTGGAGCGACATCGACTGGAGCCAGGATTCGGAGTTCCGGGAATCCATCGACCGCTTGATGATCGAGCACACCCGCGTGATCGCTCCGATCATTGTGGACAGTTACGACTTCGGTCCGTTCTCGACGGTCGTGGACATCGGCGGTGGCAGCGGGCCGTTCATCGCGGCCGTCCTCGCCGCCCATCCCCAGCTGCGCGGCATCCTGCTCGACCGCGAGGACGGGGTGAAGCACGCGCCTCGCGTGCTGGCCGAAGCCGGCGTCGCGGACCGATGCGAGATCCGGACCGGTGACTTCTTCGAGTCCCTCCCGCGCGGGGACGTCTACCTGTGCAAGAGCGTGCTCTTCAACTGGCCGGAGGACGAGCGGGTGGCCATGATCCTGGCCAACTGCCGCGAGAGCATGGCTACCGACAAGGGGCGCCTGCTGCTGGTGGAGCAGATGCTGCCCGCCACCGTGGACGGGTCGATACCGCCGCATGTCTACGTCGACGATGTCGGTTCCGTCGTCAACGTCGGCGGGCGGCTTCGAACCGAGCCGGAGTACCACGCGTTGCTGAGCTCGGCGGGCTTCACGGTGACCGTGCACCCGCTGCCCGCGGCGCCGGACGGGTTCTCGCTGCTCGAGGCCGCTCCGGTGTGAACCGGCCGCCGGGCCGTTCGCTTGAGCAAAGAGCTTGGTGTCGTTTCGGCGGGCCCGGGCTTAGCTTCGGGCAATGGCGAACGAACTGACCATTCCGCTCCTGCCCTGCCCGTCCATCGACGAGACCGCGTCGTTCTACGAGATGCTCGGCTTCGAGATCACCTACCGGCAGACGCGGCCGAACCCGCACGTCGCGGTGCGCCGGGAGGACATCAATCTGCACTTCTTCGGGATGGACGGCTACGACCCGGCGCAGTCGTACAGCACGTGCCTGGTCATCGTGCCCGACACCGGCGAGCTGTTCGAGGCCTTCGCGGCGGGAATGCGGTCCGTGCACGGAAAGCTGCTTGTTTCCGGCATCCCGCGGATGACCCGGCCGCGGCTGCGCAACGACCGGTACACCGGATTCACCGTCGTCGACCCGGGCGGCAACTGGATCCGGATCAACCAGGCGGCCACCGAACCCGAGGCACGGACCAAGCTCGCCAAAGCCATGGAGAACGCCGCGAGGCAGGCGGACGCGCGCGGCGACGAACGCCAGGGCCTGAAGATCCTGGAAGGCGCGTTGAAGCGGGCGACCGGCGACGAACCGGAGCTCGCGGCGGCGCGGGAGTTCCGCGACGAACTCGTCGAACGGATCGAGGGGTCCTGAGGCAGGGCACCGGGGCCGAGGGTGTCAGGCCGTCGCCGCGCGCGTGAGGATCTCCCGGGTGACCGCGGCCGGTGCCTGCTCGGGAATCCAGTGGCTGATGCCGTCCAGCCGGACGAACCGGTACGGGCCGGTGACGTGTCGCTCGCAGCGCAGGGCACCGGCCCTGCCCAGCGCCGGATCGTCCGTGCTCCAGAGGTAGGTCGTCGGCACGGCCGACGGGCCCAGGTCGCCGAAGCCGCTGTCGAGTGCCCGGTACCAGTTGAGTGCCGCGGTCAGCGCGGGGCGGGTGGACAGCAGCGCGAGATGGGGCGCGGCCTGCGCCTCGGTGAGGGGCGGCACGAACAGGCGGCGCAGACCGCCTTGTTCACCGAAAAACAGGTCCTCCGCTGCTCCCTCGCGACGGAACAGGTCGATGTAGGCCGAGCGCCGTCGCTGGTCGGGGTCGTGGTCGCGGGCCCAGGCGAACGCGGCCGGGTGCGGCACGGACAGCGCGGTGAGGGTCCGCGTGCGCTCGGGATGGTGGACGGCGGTGTACCAGGCCACTATCGCGCCCCAGTCGTGGCCGACGATGTGTGCGGTGTCCACGCCGATGGCATCCAGGAGCCCGATGACGTCGGCCACCAGCTCCGGGATCGCGTAGCCGGAGACCGCGGGCGGCCGCGCGCCCGGTGAGTAGCCTCGCTGGTCGGGGGCGACGGTGCGGTACCCGTGCGCGTTGAGCTGCCCGGCGACCTCGTCCCAGCAGTGGCGGGACTGCGGGAAACCGTGCAGCAGCAGGACCACGGGGGAGTCCGCCGGGCCGGAGTCCGCGACGTCGAAGGTCAGCTCACCGAGGCGGATCGTCGTCGGCGACATCGGCATCAGCGCGCGAGGATCGCGGTGAGGGCGTTCTCGAGCTCGCGCTCCGGGCCGGCCGCGGCGGTCCGGCTGCGCCAGGCGATCATCGCGTCCGGGCGGACGAGCGTCGCTCCGCCGGCTTCGATTCCGTAGCGGCGCCGCCAGACTCCCTCGGCGTCCCGGATCCGGCCGCCGATCTGGTGGGCGGTCAGCGTGATTCCGAGGTACCGGGCGACGTTCGCGGCCGCGTCGGCCCACGCCGTGCCCTCCGCGTCGGTGAGCAGGACGAAGCCGGGACCGAACAGGTCGTGTGTGGACAGTGCCAGCCCGTCCCGTTCCAGGCGCACGTGCGGGGCGCGGCTGCCGGGCCGCCCGGTCGGGTTCTCCGGGTCCTCCTGGAGAGCGTGGTCGTCGCCGGGTTCGGTGCGGACGGCAGGCGAGTGGTACCGGAACCCGAGAATCTCCCGGGGTGTGGGTATCGGCTGCGACGGGTCGAAAGTGGACAGCACGCGCCCGTCGGCCACCGCCTGGAGCGCGACCTCACGTTCCAGGGTGATGTTGACGACCGGCCGCCGCTCGGCCTGGTAGGTGTCCAGCAGTGCCTCACCGGCCTGCCCGCCGAGAACCAGGGCCAGCCGCCAGGCGAGGTCGTAGCCGTCCTGGATGGCGAGGTTCCCGCCCTGCCCGCCGACCGGGGGACAGGCGTGTGCCGCGTCGCCGGCCAGGATGACCCGGCCTGCCCGGAACCGTTCGGCGAGCTGGTGGTTCAGGGTGAACGGGCGGGCGTTGACGATCCGGCACTCCAGCCCGGGATCGCCGACGGCCCGGCGGACCCTGTCCCGGCACAGGTCCTCGGTGAAATCGGCCTCGCTCTGTCCTTGCTCGGGGAAGTAGTCGACCCACAGGGTGCGGGTGCCCATGCTGTCGTGGATCACGCTCATCCCGCTGCCGGGTAGCCCGGTCACGCAGAACCGGCCTTCCTCGAAGTAGGCATCGAGGTCGGCTTCGAAGGTGATCACGTAGACGTGGCCGATCCGCCCGCCGCCCTCCACCCCGATGCCGAGGCTGGTGCGGATCGGACTGGTGTAACCGTCGGCGGCGACCAGGTAGTCGGCGTGGACGCGGTACTCGCGCCCGTCACCGGTGGCACGCACCACCGCGGTGACCCCGTCCGCGTCCTGTGTCCAGGACACCAGTTCGGTGCCGAAACGCAGGTCGGCGCCGAGTTCCTCGGCTCGCCCGCGCAGGATCCTCTCGATGGTCGCCTGCGGGAGCCAGCACGCGGGCGCCGCGGTGAGCATGCGGTACCTGGCGAGCAGGTCCTCCGGGACGTCGGCCGCTCGCGCGTCGCGCACGGTGGGGCCGGATTTGACCAGCGGCAGCCGCACGTCCTTCTGCGCGTCGTGCAGCGCCGCGGCGACCCCCGGGATGGTGCTGAGCAGTTCGTGGGTCCGCGAGTTGAGTCCCCATGCCTTCGGCAGCGTGGACGTCGTCGCCCGGCGTTCCACCAGCATCGGCGGCACCCCACGCGAGGCCAGTCCGAGCGCCGTGCTCAGCCCGGTGTAGGCGCCTCCCACGATCAGCACCGGAACCCGCTCGGCCGACTCGACGGTCATGGCTGTCTCCACTTCGCTCGCCCTCTCGTGGCAGTCACTGCCACAAGGCACAGTCTGCCGGTTGACGCGAGCTGCCGCCATGGCGGCGAAAGTGGCGTGCGTCTCAGTCGCCGCCGGTGGTCAGCGCCGCAGCGACGGCAGCGGGACGGCGTCCGAGTGCAGCAGCTTCAACGTCGTGTAGGTCAGTTTCCGCAGGTCGGACCGGCCACCGCCGTCGGCCCACTTCCGGAAGGCCAGGGTGAACACCGTCGCCGTCTGTTCCACCGCGAGCCCCGCGACGAGGTCTGCGGACCGCCCGTCGAGCCGGGCGGCCACGTCGTGGACCAGTTCCTGCCGCCAGGTGAACAGCAGGTGCGTGAGGTAGGCCATGACCGACCGGGTCTGCTGCGCGAGGGCGAACGCCGCGAGCATCTGGTCCGGCTTGTCCAGGTGTGAGCGCACGATGCTGTCGAGAACGGCCCGGAGCAAATCCGGAACGGAGGTGTCGTCGGGCAGTGCCCGGAGTTCCTGGCGTGCGGTGTCGAGCATCCTCGCGTACAGGCCGAAGACGAGTGCTTCCTTCGTCGGGTAGTAGCGATACACCGTGCGTGCGCCGACCTCGGCCGCGGCCGCGATCTGCTCGACGGTCGTGTCGGCGTATCCCTGCTCCTGGAACAGCGTCAGGGCTGTCTCGGCGATCAGGTCCCGGGTTCGCTCCATTTTGGTCGCGCGCAGTGTCATGGCACCTTCCTCGGTTCGGGGCCGGTAAGCCTAACTGCCATCTGGCAGTGGCTGCCAGATGGCCGGCCGAGGACGTGACTTGCCAGATTGGCAACAAAGTTTGACGGTTGGCCCGCCTGTGCGGCTAACTCGAACCATGGTCGAAGAAGTGGACTACACGGCGTGGCGGAATGCCCGCTGGGAAGAGATAGCCGGACAGCAGGGGAAGGCCGGGGTGGTTCAGCTCGCCACCCTCAGCGGGCCGGCCCAGACCGTCGAGGGCGTGCCCGGGCAGTGGGACGCGAGCGGCCCGGACGGGTTGAGATTCACCGCGGCCGCCGCGGACGAGGTGTCGACGGACGGCAGTCCGGTGGACGGCACCGTCACGCTGGCCGGGGGCGACAGCCTGCGGTTGCCGGGCGGGCGCACCGCGACGATCTCCGGAGGGGAGGGGAGGTACGGGCTGGTCGTCTGGGATCCCGCCGCCGAGGCACTGACGGGGCTGCGGGAAATCGCGGTGTACCCGGTGGATCCGGCGTATGTGGTCGAGGCGGAGTACCGGCGGACGCCGGGGCGGGAAGTCGAGATCGAGCGGCTGACCGATCCGCCCACCAAGCACGTCCTGCCCGCGCCCGCCGATCTGGTGTTCGACCTGGCGGGGCAGCGGCACACGCTGACGGTGATCGAGACGTTCCCCGGCAACCTGCTGGTGGTGTTCACCGATTCCACCAGCGGCACCGAGACCCCGGCCATCGGCAGGTGGGTGCTGCTGCCGCCGGTGGAGGGCGACACCGTCCACATCGATCTCAACCAGGTCGTGCTTCCGCTGCACACCTTCTCGCACATCTATCCCTGCCCGTTGCCCCCGGAGGGCAACCACCTGCCGGTCCCCGTGCCGGTGGGGGAGCGGGCACCTGTTCACGAACCGAAAGGAACACGCGAAGCCATGAGCGCCGACATCAAGGACACCGCTGTCCGCTACCTGCGACGGCTGGAAGAGGGTGACTACGCCGCGATGCGTGCGCTGTGCACGGACACCGCGACCGTCTGGCACAACGACGGCAAGGGCGAGCAGACCATCGACGAGAACCTCGCGATGCTCAAGGACATGCCTGGAGCGGACGCGTCACTGCGTTACGACATCACCCGCCAGCTCGCTGAGGCGGACGAGGTGCTCCAGCAGCACGTCCTGCGCATCAGCAATGCCGACGGGCCGGTCGGCGAGGTACAGGCGGCGATGTACTTCCGCTTCAAGGACGGACTCATCGACCGGATCGAGGAGTACGCCAACTTCATCCCGGCCGCCGGCTGACGCCGCCCGGCTATGCCGCTCCGGCCCGCTTCCAGGCGTCGTAACCGCCGTCGAGATCGAGCACGTCGGTACGCCCGGCGGCGCGCAGCATGCTCGCCGCGACGCTGGAGCGCCAGCCGCCCGCGCAGTGCACCAGCACGGTGCGGTCGTCCGGGATCTCGTCCATGCGCCGGCCCAGTTCGGCCAGCGGGATCGGCAGGGAGCCGGCGATGTACCCGGCTGCTCGCTCGCCGGGATTGCGCACATCCACCACGGTGATCCGGGGCAACCGCCCGGCGACGTCCTGTGGGCCGATCCGGAATCCCGGGCGGACGAGGTCGCTCAGCCCGGTGAAGTCTCGCGCGAGGTACCCGGCGACATTGTCGAGTCCGATCCGCGCGAGTCTCAGGGCGACCTCGTTCTCCCGGCCGGGTGGGGCGACGATCACCAGGTGGTCGGCCGGGTCGAACACCATGCCCGCCGTCTCCGCGAAGCGTCCGTCGACGCCGACATTGACCGACCCCTGGAGGTGCCCCTCGGCGAACTCCTCCGGTGACCGGGCGTCGACGACGCGTGCTCCCGCTTTCACCAGTTCCCGCAGCCGCCTGGCCGGCAGGCCCGGCGGAGCCGGCGGCGTGTCGAGCACGGTCCGTTCCCGCCGGTTCAGGACGGCGTCGACGGCGAAGTAGCGTGGAATCGCAGGCTGGCCGGTGAGCAGGCGTGCCACGAAGCGATCCTCGTTGGTCTCCCGCACCGCCACGTTCGTGTGACGTTGCCTGCCGATCGTGGACTGGAGGTCCGCGGAGAGGTTCTTGCCGCAGGCCGAACCCGCTCCGTGCCCGGGGTGGACGACGACCTCGTCCGGCAACGTCATCAGGACATTGTGGACGCTGTTGAACTGCTCGTGGGCGAGTTCGACCGGGTTCGCGCCGACCGCGGCCGCCAGGTCGGGACGGCCGACGTCGCCGACGAACAGTGTGTCGCCGGTGAAGACCGCGCGAGGCCGGGGATCCGTTCCCGCATAGGCCACCAGCGAGATGCTCTCCCAGGTGTGACCGGGTGTCTCCCGCACTTCCAGGATCGTCGCGCCCACCGTGATCCGGTCCCCGGTGCGCAGTCGCCGGATCGGGTACTCCGTTTCGGCGCGCTGACCGTAGGCGATCCAGGCTCCCGTCGCCTGCCGCAGTTCCAGGTGCCCGGCGACGAAATCGGCGTGGAAGTGGGTGTTCACCACTCCGGTGATCCGTACCCCTCGTCGCCGGGCGCCGTCGAGGTAGTCCTGTATGTCACGCCGAGGGTCGATGACGATCGCCTCGCCGGCCACCTGGTCGCCCACCAGGTAACTCGCCTGGGAAAGGCACTCGAGATAGTACTGGTCCACAAACACTTCGCCACCTCCGCTGTCGCACCGGAGTATCGGTAGCCCGGCGAGGAGGCGTCAAAGAACTTTGCCAGGGTGGCAAGTGGCTCAGCGGGACCGGGAATTCCCTGGGCGCGCCCGGATGTGCGCACGTTCACCCTGTTTGCCGAACAGGCTCAGGAATTCGACCGATTCCGTGTCGGCGGCGCCGAACCAGTGGGGGACGTGGGTGTCGAACTCGGCCACCTCGCCGGGAGCCAGGACGAGATCGTGCTCACCGAGCACCAGCCGCAGGCGTCCGTTGAGGACATACAGCCATTCGTAACCTTCGTGGGTCTGCGGATCCGGTTCCTTCGGGCGGGCCCTGGCCGAGAGGACGAACTTGTACGCCTGGATGCCGCCGGGCCGCCGGGTGAGCGGCAGGATCGTCATCCCGCCCTGACAGCTGATCGGCCGCAGATGCAGGCGCGGGTCGCCGGTGGGCGGGGCGCCGACCAGCTCGTCGAGTGTGACGCCGTGTGCCTTGGCCAGCGGAAGCAGCTGTTCCAGGGTCGGGCGGCGGCTACCCGATTCCAGCCGGGACAGGGTGCTCACGGAGATGCCGGTGACCGCGGACAGCTCGGCGAGTGTGGTGCCGCGCTCCCGGCGCAACGCGCGTAGCTGAGGTCCCACGGCGTCCAGTGCGCTGTCGACGTCGTCCATACCGACCACTTTGCCAGTTCGGCAACTTAATTTGCAAGCTGGTGTGAGCGGTGCGATGGTGGCCGTGGAGGTGATCCACGGTGACAGAGGAATTGGCAGACCGCTACGACGTGGTGGTCGTCGGTGGGGGTGCCGCCGGCCTGGGCGCGGCGCTGACGCTGGCGCGGGTGCGGCGGTCGGTGGTGGTGGTCGATGGGGGCACGCCACGTAACGCCCCGGCGGACGGGGTGCACGGGCTGCTCGCCCTGGACGGGCTGCCGCCCGCCGAGCTACTGGCGCGAGGCCGCGAGGAGGTGCGCGGCTACGGGGGCGAGGTGGTGTCCGGTGTGGTCGACACCGTGACCCGAAGGGGTGATCTGTTCGCGGCGACGCTGGCCGGCGGAAAGGTCGTTCACGGGCCGGCTGCTGGCCGCCACGGGGCTGGCCGACGAGCTGCCGGACATCCCGGGACTGTGGCAGCGCTGGGGGCGCGATGTGCTGCACTGCCCGTACTGCCACGGCTGGGAGGTCCGCGACCAGGCGATCGGCGTGCTGGCCACCGGTCCGATGTCGGTGCACCAGGCGTTGCTGTTCCGCCAGCTCAGCGACGACGTGACGTTCTTCGCTCGCGGCACCGCGCCGGCCGGGGAACAGGCGGAGCAACTGGACGCACGGGGCATCCGCGTGGTGGACGGCGAGGTGGCCGCCGTGGAGATCACTGAGGACCGCCTGGCCGGTGTCCGGCTGGCCGATGGCACGGTCGTCGAACGCGAGGTGGTCGCCGTCTCGCCGAGGATGGTGGCCCGCGCCGGGTTCCTCGCCGGGCTCGGGCTGTACCCCACGGCGCATCCCATGGGTGAGTACATCGCGGTCGACGCGGCCGGGCGGACCGAGGTGCCCGGCGTGTGGGCCGCCGGCAACGTCACCGACCTGGCCGCCCAGGTCGGCGCGGCCGCCGCGGCCGGTTCGGCGGCGGCCACGCAGATCAACGCCGACCTGGCCGCCGAGGACGCCCGCCTCGCGGTCGGCGCCCGGGAGAGGACCCGGCTCTGACGAGCACGACCAGCGTGGAGCCCGGCGGCAGAATGTCCTAAGTGGACGATCTGGGGTTTCTGGTCAGGATCCGGGCGGCTGTCTGGCGAGCGCGCTGCGGGACGCGCCTGTCGGATGCCGCCTGGATCAGGGCGTCGCGGCACCCGGCGAAGGGAAAGCCTGCGTCGATCCAGGCAATGGCCCGGGTGGTCCAGTGACCGCTGCTGTCACGGTGAAGGGCGGCGCCGAGCACGCGTTCTAAACCCAGGTCATGGCAGGGAAGGCTGCTGACGCCGGTGCCGAGTTCGGCCGCGACCTCCGTCACCGGCCGGTCCAGCAGAGGCAGCAACGCGATCACCCCCTGCGCCGACTCCGCCCGCAGGACGTGCGCCCCCGGCTTACCGACAACCCATCGGTCGTCCACGTCCCGCCCGGCCCAGGTGGCGGCCTGGGAAACGCGGAGCACAGGCCGCCACCGGACGATCTCGTCGTCATCGCGTAACCGATCTGCCCGCCAGGCTGGGATCACCGCACCATCATCGAGCGATCCGGCACGGTGGGCAACCGGCATCGTCATGCTGCGTGGGGGACCGGCCGCAGCCGGGCGCCGAGCGCGCCTGCGGCGATCACCAGGCCGGCGGTGACCAGCACGATGTCCTTGAACACGTACTGGGCCTCCAGCGTCGGCGCGCCGGGGAACAGGTCGGTGAAGAACAGCACCAGCGGCGACAGGATGCCCACCAGCGACGCCCCGAGTACCACCAGGCCGGTCTTCAGCAGCCTGCCGGTGATCAGGGTGAGGCCGATGAAACACTCCGCGACCGCCGTCACCAGCAGCGCCGCCTGCGGCGACAGCACGCCGAACGACAGCGTCTCCAGCGTGCGGATCACCAGCTCCTGCGCCGGGCTGGCGCCGGGAATGAACTTCAGTACCCCGAACCCGAGAAACACCACCCCGACGCTCACCCGCAGCGCGCCGACACTGTGCCGGGCAAGCCAGTTCCCGATTCCCGTCAGGGTTGTCTTGATCGTCATCGTTCGCTCCGTTCCTTCGAAACCGTTCCTCCTGACGGCAACAGGTTCGCGGTTTGCCGGTCCTAGCGTCGTCCGCCGACGACCGGCACCTGGACCTACGCCCGGTGACGTACGCGGTTGTCGGGCATTCGACCGACAACGGTTCCGCGATCCGGGGATACAGTTGTCCCGGGCGGCCGGAGGGGGACGCAATGGGCGAAGCCACCGACGAGTACGGCGTTTTCGACGTGCGCACGACGGGCGATGTCGTCGACGGTGTGACCGTCGACCGGTCGTGGCGGCGGCACTACGATGACCCGGTCGAGTTCTGCGCGACCCTCACGGAGACGATTCTCGCCGCGCTGCCGCCGGACGCTCCCGAACCGGCCGACGACGAGGTCACGGTGACCGAACCGGACCGGCTTCGCGGTTTCTGGAACGAGTTCATGCTGTGGCAGCGAAAGCTGGAGAAACTCCGCGAGCGGGCACGGGCAGGGGAGCTTCCGGTCTGGCGCCCGCCGGCGTCCATCGACGATCCGGGCCGGCGATGGATCGTCGAATTCGACTCGGCCGGCAAGTTCTGCCTGATGGGAATCGTCCCGGCGGTGTTCGACGACGCGAGCGCGGCATCGCTGTCGGCCCTCATCAGTGAGGCGCTCCGCGACGTGCACCTGGACCAGCGAGCTCCGGTCCTTCCGGAAATGGCGGAGATCAACGAGCATCGCGCCCGGTTCGAGCGGTACCTGGCCGGATAGCGGCGCGGCACTGTCGAGAGGCGGCGACTCATGTCGGTCGAGGAAATCGTAAAGAAGATCACGCAGAACTGCGAAGATCTCAGGGCGACGTACGCGAATCTCGCCGCGCAGGCCGCTCCCGCCCTGGAGGACCTGGAAACCTCGATCGGCAGGATCACGCAGTGGAAGTACGTCCTGAGCAGGCGGGGAACCGTCGAGGAAACCTACCGGGACGTTAAGATGTCGTGGTTCGAGAAACTGGGCTTCTACGCGAGCGGGTTCGCCGTTCTGGCCGAGGAGCAGGTGCCCCACCCGGAGGCGCCGGCGGCGAGGAAGCGGGTCGAGGAACTTCTCGGCAAGGCGAATTCCAACGACAAGCACTTCCAGCTCAACGTCGACGACATCGCCAACACACCGATCACCATCGGCAAGTTCCTGATCACGTGGCTGCGAATCCGGGACACCCTCGCGCGCGAGGTCGTGATCCCGTCCGACGCCGCCTACATCCGGACGAAAGCTCCGGCCGGATGGGAAAGCCCGATCGCCTCCGGCACCTACGGCGTGGTCCTGGCTTCCCAGAGCAACGCGGCCAGTGTCACGACGAATGTCATCTCGGGACTGCTGAACAGCAGCGCCAAGTTTCTCGAAAGCCTGGCGGGGAACCTGGCGGACTACGGCGCCATCACCACCGGACTGCAGCAGTACTACTCGAAGGTGGTCACCGACGTCGCCGGATTCGCCGAGCCACCGTCGATGGCGACCATCGGTCAGCTCATCGACGCGGGTTTCAGTGCGGTGAACGGTCTCAAGGAAGTGGAGGCGGAGAAGAACGTCGCCTTCGGGAAAATGGCCACCAAGAACATTCAGGACCTACTCGACATCGAGTCCCTGAACGTCATGGTCAACGATCCCGGGGAGGTCCGGGGGGACGACGGCTGGCCCGCCCCGATCGCGGTGGCCGGCGCGGACAACGGGCGCCGTAACCGGCGCCAGCTGGTGATGGACGCCCGGTTCTTCACCGATCACGCGGCGTTCTGGGACGACATCTCCACGCGACTGTCCGCGCTCGGCACCCGTGCAGCCGGAGTCGAGGAGATCCCGGCCATGTTCACCCGGGTGCCGAGCTTCACGGCCAACCAGTCCACGGCCCTGAACGCGCTGTCCGACCGGATCGCGAAGGATCTGCTGAAGAAGGGCAGCGCCGCGACGGCCGACCTGGCGGACAAGCTGGAGACCGCCCGGCACGCCTACCTCGTGCGGGAAGCGGACAACGCGGCCGAGGTCGCCGCCATCGAGAAGGAGATCGCAGGCGGCTGACGGGTCACCCGGACCGCCAGTCGCGGATCGCGGCCGCGAACTCCCGCGGTGCGTCGGACTGCACGAAGTGACCCGCGCCCTCGATGACGACGGTGTGGTGGTCGGCGAAGGTCTGCTCCCAGCGCCGCCGTTCCTTGGCGCGGAAGGCGAAGTCGGCGTCGCCCCACACGATGAGCGCCGGGAGCGACGCGAGGCCGGCGAGCCCGGCCTCGACGCCGGCGAGGAAGTCGCGGCTGGCGGTGATGCGACCGGGGAGTACCGCCGACGCGCCGGGAACGCCGGGCGGCTTGCGGTAGTGGGCCATCTCGGCGGCGGTCGGCTTCCGCAGCCGGTGCCCGGCCGGGATCAGCGCGTTGACGAACAGGTTGAGCCGCCTGATCAGCACCCGCCCCAGCGGGTTGCCGAACAGGTGCGAGGCGGCCTTGATGTGGAGGTCCCCGATGGGCCAGGCCCAGGTGTTGGCCAGCACGAGGCCGGTGAAGGCGGCGGGCCGCCGCTGGACGGTGGCCAGGCCGATGGGGCCACCCCAGTCGTGGCCCACCAGGGTGATTCCAGTCAAGCCCAGGGCGCAGACGAACGCGGTGACGACCTGGGCGTGGTCCTCGGGCAGATACCGGTAGCCGGGGCGGGCCGTGGACAGCCCGAAGCCGGGGTAGTCCAGGGCGACGCAGCGGAACCGTGCCCGCAGGGCCCGGATGACGTCGCGGAACTCGAACGACCAGGTCGGGTTGCCGTGCAGGAACAGCAGCGTCGGCCCCGATCCTTCGTCCACGTAGTGGACGGTGTGCCCGTCGATGTCGGCGAACCGGCTCGGGAAGGGGAACAGGTCGTCGTCCACCCACGACGGGCGGCGCGCCGTCATGCCTGGGCCTCCGGTCCGGCCGGGACGAGGTAGCGCAGGCGTCGCAGCGGGGCGGTCGACCCCTCGGTGCGCAACCCCATCCGGCGGGCGTTGGTCACCGTGAGCTGCCCGGTGAGCACGCCGAGGACAAGCGGAGCGGGACCGTCCAGGACGAGGTCGGGCGATCGGGGAGCGGTGAACGTCGTGCGCATCTCGCCGTCGGCCAGTTCGACGAACGTGGGCCGGTCCCCGGTGCGGATCTCGAAGACGACCTGGGGTCCACCGGGGTCGGCGTCGTCGAGAAGTTCCGAGACGGGGAACGCCACCCAGTGGCTGCGGAACTCCTCGTCACCGGTCGGGCTGGGCATGTACCTGGCGCCGAAGTGGCCGAGCGCCCGGAGTACCGGCTGCAGGTCCCGGCCGGCGTCGGTGAGGTGGTAGAGGGTCGCGGCCACCGGTGGAGCCGCCGCCTCCCTGCGCACCAGCCCGTTCGCCTCGAGCTTGCGCAGCCGGTCGCCGAGCAGGTTGGTGGCGATGCCGGGCAGCCCGGCCATCAGGTCGGCGTGGCGGCACCCGCCCTGCAGGAAGAGCTCCCGGATCACCAGGAGTGTCCAGCGGTCGCCGATCACGTCCAGAGCCTTCGCGACCGCGCAGTAGTGGCCGTAGGAACGCATGCTCCGAACCTAGCCGCACGGTGTTTGATATTCAAGAGTGGACACTTGACTTTTTCAAACTCCAGGCAGTAGGACGAGAACATGCGCGCGAGTTCTCCGAACCTCATGCCGGACCTGACCCTGCGACGGCGGGCCGGGATCCTGGTCGCGGTGTACGCGGCGACGCTCGCGATCAACCTCGACGTCACGATCGTGAACGTCGCGTTGCCGAGTGTCGCCACGGAACTCGGTGCCGGGACCCGTGGTCTCCAGTGGGTTGTCGACGGCTACAACCTGGCCTTCACCGCGCTGGTCCTGGCCGCGGGCGGACTGTCCGATCGCTACGGACGGCGCCCCGCGCTGCTGCTCGGCCTCGCCGGGTTCGCGGTCACCTCGGTGGCCGGAGCACTGGCCGCCAGCACGGGCACGCTGATCGCCGCCAGATTCGGCATGGGCGTGTTCGCCGCGCTGATCTTCCCGACGACGCTGTCGATCATCTCCAACACCTTCCGCGAGCGCAGGCAGCGCGCGGCGGCGCTCGGCGGCTGGGGCGCCGTCGTGGGGGTGGGCGTGGCGTCCGGCCCGGTGACCGGCGGGTTGCTGCTGGAGCATTTCTACTGGGGCAGCGTCTTCCTGGCGCTCGTTCCGCTCGCGCTGGTGGCCGCCGTCCTCGGCTTCGCGCTGGTGCCGGAGTCGCGGGACCCGTCGGTGCCGCGGCTGGATCTGCGTGGCCTGCTGGTGTCGGCCGGCTTGCTCGGGCTGCTGACCTACACGGTGATCGAGGGTCCCGAGCGCGGCTGGGACAGCACGGCGACCCTGCTCGGCTTCGCCGGGTCGGCCCTGCTGGTCGCGGTGTTCGTGGCGGTCGAGCGGGTCGCCGAGCATCCGATGCTGGAGATCCGGCTGTTCACCGACCGCCGCTTCAGCGCCGCCAGCGGTGCGGTGGCGGTGACGTTCTTCGCGCTGGCCGGCTTCATCTTCCTGATCACCCAGTACTTCCAGGTGGTGCGCGGATTCGGCCCGCTCTCGACCGGCGCCCGGATCCTGCCGGTGGCCCTCTCGATCGCCGTCGCCTCCGTCGCCGGTGGCATGCTCGCGCCGCGGGTGGGCACGAGATCGGTCGTGGTGGCCGGGCTGGTCTCGTTCGGCACCGCGATGGCCTGGATCGCAGGCAGCGTCGCCGCCGACACCGCCTACTGGTCGACGATCGTGCCGCAGATGGTGCTCATGGGCCTGGGCATGGGCCTGATCTCCACCCCGGCCACCGAGTCGATCATGCGGGTGCTCCCGCCCGCCCGGGCCGGAGTCGGGTCGGCGGTCAACGACGCGACCCGTGAACTCGGCTCCACCCTCGGCGTGGCGGTGGTCGGCTCGGTCTTCTCCTCGGTGTTCGGGGCACGCCTGCTCGACAGCGCCTTCGCCGCCACCGGCCAGGCACACGAGGCGGCTCGGTCGGTGCCCGTGGCGTTCTCCGTGGCCGGAGCCGACCCGCGCCTGCTCGACGCGGCCCAGGCCTCGTTCCTCGACGCGCTCACCATCAGCTGCACCGTGGTCGCCGGGCTGTGTTACGCGGCGGCGCTGGCCGGCCTCGCCGCTCTCCCCGGCCGGCGCGGATGACGGGCCCGCGGGGAAGGGTGAGGGCGACGACCGCGGTGACGGCCATGAGGGCCGCCATGGCGAGGAAGGCGGTCGCGTAGCCGGGACCGGCGAGGGTGACCAGTGCGGCCAGGCCGACGGCGCCGCCGACCTGCTTGGTGGTGTTCATCAGCCCGGACGCGGCTCCGCCGTCACCGGGGCCGACGCCGGAGGTGACGAGGGTGGTCAGCGGGGTGTTGAGCAGCCCGCCGCCGAGGGAGAACACGATGGCGGGGCCGAGGATGCCGGTCAGGTAACCGCTGTCCGGGGTGAGCTGGGCCTGCCAGGCGAACCCCGCGGCGGCGAGCAGGGAGCCGAGCGCGACGAGCGTGCGGCTGCCGACGTGCCGCATCAGCCACGGGGTGACGCGGGCGGCCACGACGATGGTGACCACGGTGTGCGGCAGGAAGGCCAGCCCGGTCTGCAGCGGGCTGTAGTGCAGGACGTTCTGCATGGCCAGGGTGAGGAAGAACCACATCGGGTTGAGGCAGGCGCCTGCCAGGAGCATGGCGAGGTTGCCGATGCTGATCGCGCGGGCCCGGAACAGCCGCGGCGGGATGACCGGGACCGCGGCGAAACGGGCTTCCACCACCACGAACGCCGCGAGCGCGGCGGCCGCGACGGCCAGGGCGGCCACCGTGGCGGGTGCGGCCCAGCCCGAGGTGTGCGACCGGGCGATGCCGAAGGTCAGCGCGGACAGCCCGAGGGTCGCCAGCACCGCCCCGGTCACGTCGAGCCGGGGCCGTCCGGCGGGCCGGTGGTGCCCGGCGAGGTGACGCGGGGCGAGCAGCAGGGCGACCGCCCCGACCGGGACGTTGATCAGCAGGATGGACCGCCAGGACAGGTACTCGGTGAGAATCCCGCCGAGCAGGTTGCCCGCGGTGCCACCGGCGACGCCCACCGCGGTCCACATCGCCAGCGCACGCGTCCGCCGGGGTCCTTCGGCGAACGTGCCGGTGAGCACGGTCAGGGTGGCCGGGGCGAGCACGGCCGCCCCGATGCCCTGCACGGCGCGGGCGGCGACGAGCAACTCGGCGGTGCCGGCCAGGCCACCGGCCAGGCTCGCGCCGGAGAACAACGCCAGGCCGGTGAGGAACACGCGCCGGTGGCCGTAGAGGTCGGCCAGCCGCCCGCCGAGCAGCAGCAGGCCGGCGAAGGTCAGGGCGTAGGCGTTGACCACCCACTGCTGGACGGCGTCGCCGAACCCGAGGGACCGCTGGATCGACGGCAGCGCGACGTTCACCACGGAGATGTCGAGCACCACCATGAACTGCGCCGCGCACGCCAGGGCCAGGACCACCCCGCGCCGGTCTCCCATCGATGCCCCCATGCTCGTTATGATACAGCGGTATCATAACGAGCGGGCCGGGTCAGCGGCGCGGCCGGGGGTCGATGAGGACGGCCGCGGTGATGAGGGCGGCGAGGATGAGCAGGGCGATCAGGCCGGCGTCGATGAGGGTGTTGAGCATGGTCAGCTCCGGGTGGCGCGGGTGCGGTTACGGGAATGCAGGCTGGTCAGGGTGACGGTGACCAGGACCAGCACGATGACGGCCAGGGAGACCGGGGTGGGGATCGACGGGACGGCCGGCCAGAGGTCGTGTGCCCAGTGCAGGACGAGCTTGATCCCGATGAAGGCGAGGATGACGGCGAGCCCGTGGTTGAGGTGCACGAGCTTGGCCAGCGTGGTGCGCAGTACGAAGTACAGCGCCCGCAGCCCCAGCAACGCGAAGGCGTTGGTGGCGAAGACCAGGTAGGGGTCCTCGGTGATGCCGTAGACGGCGGGCACGGAGTCGACGGCGAACACGACGTCGGTGGCGAAGACGGCCACCACCACGACGCTGAGCGGGGTGAGCGCGCGCCGTCCCCGCTCGTACGCCATCAGCCGGGTGCCGCGGTAGTCGTCGGTGACCGGCATCAGCTTGCGCAGCAGCCGCACCGAGCGCAGCTGGGCCACGTCCCGTTCCAGCCCGGCGCCGGTGACGGCCTCGCGGAGGATCTTGACCGCTGAGCCGAACAGGATGGCGCCGAAGACCAGGAACGCCCAGGTGCCCGCCTGCAGCAACGCGGCACCGGCGGCGATGAAGACGCCGCGCAGGATCAGCGCGCCGACGATGCCGTAGAGCAGAACCCGTTGCTGGACCTCGGCTGGCACGGCGAACGCGGTCAGCAGCAGCAGGAAGACGAAGAGGTTGTCCACCGAAAGGGACTTCTCGACGACGAAGCCGGTGACGAACTCCAGTGCCTGCGCACCGCCGAAGGCCCACCACAGCCCGGCGCCGAACGCCAGCGGCAAGGCCAGGTAGAACACCGACCAGCCGGCCGCCTCGCGTAGCGACACCTCGTGCGGGCGCCGGGTCACCAGGAAGTCGGTCACCAGCAGGGCCAGCAGGACCGCGATGCTGACGCCCCACAGCCACGGTGAGCCGATCGTGGACTGGGTCATGGCGGGAGCCTCCTCGAACCGTCAGCGTTCGAGGTCTCCTTCGCCCGCGATGGGCGCCCTGCCGGGGACACCCGGTCGTGTCCGTCCTGACCGGTCAGGGGCTTCGGGAAGTACTCCCCTCACCCGCGAGTATCAGGCAAAACGGACATATCGTAAAGAGGGTGTCACCTGGACGTGCGTCAGGTGGGGCTGGGTTCGGTGGCCAGGCCCTGGGTGGTCACCACGTGGGCACTGCCGTCGGCCAGCCGGTAGCACATGCCCACGACGGCGGTCTGTCCGGCGGCGACCCGCTCGGCGAGCAGCCGGGAGCGGTCGACGAGGAGGTTGACGGTGTGCCGGGTGTGCTCGGCGACGATGTCGTCGTCGCCGGTGATCCCGGCGGCGTGGGCGGCGAGCACGCTGGGCGTGACCCGCTCGATGACGTCGCGCACGAACCCGCTGGTGCCCAGGCCGTCGGTGAGGGCGGCGCGGGTGGCGGCGACGGCGCCGCACGAGTCGTGGCCGAGCACGACGATCAGCGGGCAGCCCAGCACGCTCACGGCGTACTCGATGCTGCCCAGGACCTCGGGCCCGGCGACGTGACCCGCGGTGCGGACCACGAACAGGTCACCCAGGCCGCGGTCGAAGATGATCTCGGCGGCCAGCCGGGAGTCCGAGCAGCCGAACAACACTGCGAACGGGCGCTGGCCGGGGGCGATGTCGGCACGCCGCGCGGCGTCCTGGTTCGGATGCTGCGGCGTCCCGTCGACGAAGCGCTGGTTGCCGGCCAGCAGCAGCTCGAAGGCTTCCGAGGGGGTGGGCGCGTCGTTCATGACTGTGCAGCATATCCGCAAGCAACGGACATAGACGGCAAACCGGGTACCCCATGAGGGTTGTCACAGCGGAGTTGCGCCGCAGGCGTACGCGCCGGGAGCGTCGCTGGGGTCGCGTGGCTGGACCATGGCGTCCACGGTGACGGTGCCCGCGCGGGCGAAGGTGAAGGTGAGCGGGACGGTCGTGCCCGCGAGGACCTCGCGGGTGAACCCGACGAGCGTGAGGTGGTAGGGCAGGTGACCGGTGACCGCCCGGTCGGCGGGCCCGGGAACACCGCCGTTGCGCAGAGGCAGCGCGGTGACCGGCTCGGCGGTGCCGTCGCAGTGCTGGTCCCAGTTGATCCGCACCTCGCGGGCGTGGCCGGTCGTGACCGCGGTCAGCCGGTCGTCGGCGTTCTCGCTGGAAACCACCGTGAACGCGACCCGGGCGCTGTCCCCTGGCCGGTGCGCGCCGTCGTCCGGCCGCTCGACGTAGACGTTGCGGAGTTTCACCTCCCCGATCTCCGCACTCGTCCCCAGCGTTCCGGCGTTGCCGTCCCCGCGGGACGGTCCGCACCCCGCGACCGGGACGAGGAACGCCGCCAGCATCAGCACAGTCCGTCGCACGCGCATGTACCAGCGCTACCCGTTCCCGCGCGTATGACTCGCACTTCGTCCGCCCAACAGCGACTTCACCGCGATCGCCGAGCCGAGTGCCACCACCGCGCTGATGGCGGCGACGACGTTGAACCCGGTGACGAACGCGTCCCTGGCCGTGGCCAGCAGCTGTTCCGCGACCGGCTCGGGCAGATGCCCGGCCACGTCGCCCGCCCGCGCGAGGCTCTCCCCGGCGGCCGCGGGCACGCCCTCGGGCAGGGGACCCAGCACCCGGGTGTACACGGCGGCCAGGACGCTGCCGAGCGCGGCGACACCGGCGGCGATCCCGAACTCGGTGGCGGTACTGGACATCGCGGCGGCCGCGCCCGCGCGGTCCGGCGGCGCCCCGGCCACCGCGAGGTCGGTGACCACGAGCACGAGTGGCGCCATCCCGGCGAACATGACCACCATCGCCGCCACCAGCTGCGCGTGGCCGGCGCCGGGACCGGCCAGGGCGAGCTGGACGTAGCCCGCGGCCGCGAGGACCAGGGCGCCGGTGAGCAGCCGGTCGCGCCGGACCCTGGCGACGACAGCCGGGACGATGATGGCGACCAGCGCGAAGACCGCGGTGCCCGGCAGCAGCCACAACCCGGCCCGCAGCGGCGTCTCGCCCAGCACCAGCTGGAAGAACTGGGGCAGCAGGAACAACATGCCGCCGATCGCGAACTGCCCGAGCAGCAGCGCGCCCAGCGACACGCTGAACGTCCGGGAGCGGAACAGCCGCAGGTCCAGCAGCGGACTGTCCAGCCGGTACTGCCTGCGGGCGAACAGCACGGTGAACGCGCCGCCGGCGACGATGCTGACGAGCACCGTCCAGGACGGGCCGTAGCTGGCCAGTTCCTTGACGCCGTAGGTGATCGGCAGGATCGACACCAGGGACAGGCCCACGCTGGGCAGGTCGAGCCTGCCGGGCCGGGTGTCCTCCTGGCCGGTGAGCAGCAGCGGCGCGGTCAGCAGGACCAGCGCCATCACCGGGACGGCGACGATGAACACCGCGCCCCACCAGAAGTGCTCCAGCAGCACGCCGCCGGCGAGCGGCCCGAGTGCCCCGCCGAGCGTGAAGCAGGTCATCAGCACGGAAATGGCGCGCGTGCGTTGCTTCGGGTCCGGGAAGAGCCCGCGCACCATGCCCAGGATCGTCGGCACCAGCGCCGCGCCCGCGACGCCGAGGATGCCGCGGGCGGCGATCAGCATCTCCGCGCTCGCCGAGAACGCGGCCAGCAGCGACGCGGCGCCGAACGCCGCCGCGCCGATCATGAGCAGCCGCCTGCGGCCGATCCGGTCGCCGAGCGTGCCCATGGTGATCAGCAGCCCGGCGACGAGGAAGCCGTAGATGTCCTGGATCCACAGCATCTGCGGCCCGGTCGCGCCCAGGTCGGCGGTGATGTGCGGCAGGCTGAGGAACAGGATGGTGTTGTCCATCGCGATCAGCACGCTGGCCGCGGTCACGACGGCGAGGCCGATCCAGGCCCGGGGGCCCGCACGTGTCTCGGACTGGGTCATCGGTGGTCTCCTCCACGGGTCGGCCGTAACCGGCGTACTCACTGTGCCGGGTACTGCTCTCGGCTCACTCTCGTCGCGGGTCGACTACTGTCGTCGTGTGCGGTTCGGGGTTCTCGGTCCACTGGCGGTCTGGACTTCCGCCGGTGTCCCGGTCGAGGTCTCCGCGACGAAGCTCCGGTCGCTGCTGGCCGTGCTGCTGGTGCGTGCGGGCCGGTTCGTGCCGACCGATCTGCTGATCGAGCAGGTGTGGGGCGAGCGGCTGCCCGGCAACCCGCGTGCCACCCTGCAGAACAAGGTCTGGCAGCTGCGCCGGAAGCTGGACGCCGCCGAGCCGGGCGCCGGTGACCTGATCGGGTACCAGCAGGACGGATACCTCCTGCGAGCCGAACCCGGCGCGGTCGACGCCGATCTCTTCAGCACGCTCACCGGCCGGGCGCGGGCCACCGCGGATCCGCGGGCGCGGGCCGCGCTGTTCGCCGAGGCGATGGCGTTGTGGCGCGGTGAGCCGTATGCCGATGTCGGCGACCTGGAGTGCGCCCGCCCGGTCGTCGCCCAGCTGGCCGAACAGCGCATCGGGGCCGTCGAGGACCACGCGCGGGCACGGCTCGACCTGGGCGAGCACGTCCAGCTGGCGATGGAGCTGGCCGATGCCGCCGCCCGGCACCCGCTGCGCGAAGGCCTGCAGGCGGTCTACCTGCTGGCGCTCTACCGGTCGGGACGGCAGGGCGAGGCCCTGCACGCGTACGCCAGGCTGAGTGACCGGCTGCGTGGCGAGCTGGGTACCGATCCGGGCAGGGAACTCGTCGAGCTGCACCGGGCGATGCTCGAGCAGAGCCCCGCGCTCGACGCGGCTCCGGGCAACCTGCCGGTGCCGCTGACCGAGCTGGTCGGGCGGGCCGGGGACGTCGAGGCGGTGTCCGCCCTGGTGCGGACGCGGCGCGTGGTGACCCTCACCGGCACCGGCGGTGTCGGCAAGACGAGGCTCGCGCTGGCCGCGGCCGACCGCCTGCGGGACGCCTTCCCGGACGGGATTTTCCTGGTCCCGCTGGTGAACGTGGCACCCGGCGCGCCGGTGGCCGCGGTGGCCGATGCGGTGGCCGCGACACTGGGCATCCGGGACGGGATCGCCTCGGCGCGCACCGGGCAGGCCACGGCAGCCGCCGACCGGCTGGTGGAGGTGGTGCGGGGCAGGCGCATGCTGCTGGTGCTGGACAACTGCGAGCACGTCGTCGAGGCCGCCGCCGAACTGGCCGACGTGCTGCTGCGCTCCGCCGCCGGCCCGCACGTGCTGCTGACCAGCCAGGAACCGTTGCGGCTCACCGGCGAGCACGTGTACTACGCCGAGCCGCTCGCGGAGCCCGGCGCGGTGGAACTGTTCGTCGCCCGGGCCGCGGCGGCCTCGCCCGGATTCGCCCTCGAGTCCGGCAACGCCGCCGCGGTGGCGAACATCTGCCGCCGCCTGGACGGAATCCCCCTGGCACTGGAACTGGCCGCCACCCAGGTCCGCGGGATGGGCGTGCACCAGCTGGCCCGCGGGCTCGACGACCACCTGCTCACCGCGGGCCGCCGCGGAGCGCCGCGACGGCAGCGCACCCTGCGGGCGACCGTCGACTGGAGCTGGGAGCTGCTGTCCGATGTGGAGCGTGCCGTGCTGCGCAGGCTGGCCGTGCACGTCGACGGGTGCGCGCTCGCCGCCGCCGAGGCGACCTGCGCGGGCGACGACGTGGAACCCGCCGCGGTGGTCGGGCTGCTCGCCCGCCTGGTCGACCGCTCACTGGTGATCGTCACCGAGGGCCCCCGCTACCGGCTGCTCGCCCCGGTCACGGCCTACTGCGCCGAACGCCTGCGCGCGGCCGGCGAGTTCGACGAGACCCGGCGCAGGCACAGCCGGTACTACCTGGAGCTCGCCGAGGAAGCCGAACCGCACCTGCGCGGCCACGGGCAACGGCAGTGGCTGCGCACGCTGGACACCGAGAACGCCAACCTGCGCGCCGCGCTGGAGACGTTCCGGCACGAGGACACGGCAGCGCCGGTGCTGCGGCTGGTCACCGCGCTGAGCTGGTACTGGGTGCTCTCCGGCAGGCTGCGGGAGGGCGGCCGGGCGCTGGCCGCCGCACACGCTCATCCCGGGCCTGCCCCGCACGGGCTGCGGGCCCAGGCGAGCGCGTGGCACTCGGGCATCCGGCTGATGCTCGGCGAGCAGCCTGCGGTCGCCGTCGGCGAGATCGCGGACACCGAAGTGGACGCCGGGCTGGCCCGGGCACGGTGGTTCCGGGGAGCGGCGCTGTACAGCTTCGGGGACCTGGGCGCCAGCGAGGCCGAGGTGAGCCGGGCGCTGGACATGTTCCGGTCACTCGGGGACAGCTGGGGCGTCGCCGCCGCCCTGTGGACCCGCGGGTTCTTCTCGGTGCTGAAAGGAGATCTGGCCACCCTGCGGCGGGACTGCGAGCGCAGCGACGAGCTGTTCCGGGAGGCAGGCGACCGCTGGGGCCGGATGCAGGCCACCGCGAGCCTGGCCGAACTCGCCGAACTGGCAGGCGACTACGCGCGGGCCGGACGCTGGCACCGGGACGGGCTGCGCACCGCCGAGGAACTCGGCCTGTGGGCGGAAGTCCCGGCGAAGCTCGTCGGCCTGGGCCGTGCCGCCATGTTCACCGGGGACTTCTCGCGCGCCAGGAAGGCGTTCGAGCGGGCGGAGCGGCTCGCGGCCGAACAGTCGAACCGGTTCTGGGAGATCCTGGCGGAGGAGAACCTCGGCAGCCTCGCGCGCCGGGAAGGCGACCTCGACACGGCGCGGACCCGGCTGCGCGGGGCGTTGAAGTCCTATCAGCAGATCGCCCACGAGCCCGGCGTGGTGAACACGCTGGCCGAGCTGGGATTCACCGCGCGGCTGCGGGGCGACGCCGCCGAGGCGACGGCCTGTCACGTCGCGGGCTTCGAGCGTGCCCGCGACCTCGGCAACCACCGCAGCGCCGCACTCGCACTGGAAGGACTCGCCGGCGCGCAGCTGGCCGCCGGGCACCCGGTCCGCGCGGCACGGCTGCTCGGAACCGCCGCCGCGCTGCGGGACAGTGCCGGGGCGCCGGTGCCCGGACCGCACCGCCCCGACGTCGACCGGATCACCGCGGCGGTACGCGACCGGCTCGGCGCGGAGACGTTCGCGGCGGAGTCCGGCGCCGGACGCGCCCAGGAGCCGGGGGAGAACCTGCCCGGCAGGGCTACGACGTGACCACGGCTCCGCCGGCGCCGGTGCGTCCGGCCGGGCTGCCCACGAGTTCGACCGTGACATCGGACCGGACGCGCTCGCCGAAGACGCCGACGACGGCCTCGGTGACCGCGGTGACCAGGCCGGCGACGATCTCGTCGGCGTCCGGTCTGCTGAACGCGGCCTCCCTGATGCCGAACGTCACGCTCGGCGAGGGCGCCTGTGCTGGCGTACCGCCGATTCCCCACCGGCCGGGCGGCAGGCCGATCAGCCGGACATCCACAATGCCGCGGGCCCATTCGCCGTAGACGGTGACGACCGCGTCGGTCAGCTTCTCGATCAGTGCCGTCTCCCGGCCGGCGAGGTCGCTTTCCAGCACATGGACGGTGAGGTGGGGCATGACATACTCCCTGACAGGTTTGATCACAAAATATCTTTGATCTCAAAGCTATTGAAAGGTTGGGCGGATGTCAACGCCGGATGCCACCGACGACGCGGTCAGGGAGCTGCTGCTGGTGATGCCCAGGGTGGTCGGCCGGATCAAGCGGATGCCGTTGCCGGAGCAGCTGCGGTCGCTGGATCTGGCGCCGAGACACCTGTCGATGCTGTCGCTGCTTCTGCTCGACGGGCCGCTGACCGTCTCGCAACTGGCCGGGATGCTGGGCGTGGCGCCGACCACCGTGAGCCTGCTGGTGAGCGACCTCAGCCGCAAGGGCGTCCTGGTGCGGCGCGAGGACGACGCCGACCGCCGCCGGCGCATCGTCGACATCAGCCCGGAGAGCCGTCCCGCGATCGCGCAGTGGCTGTCACCGGGGGCTCATGCGTGGCGGCACGCCCTCGCACCGCTGAGCGCGGCGCAGCGGCGGCTGTTCGTGGACACGCTGCTGCGGTACGAGGAGGCGTTCGCCGCGCCCGAGGGGGAGTAGCTCCCATTGGGCGGGGATCCGGTGGTAGGGGTTGCTGCTGGGTCTTCGGCGCCTGGTGAGCCAGGCTGGTGGGTGGAATCGGGGTTTGCCGTCGGTGATGGTGACGGTCCAGTCGGTGTGGTGGATGACGCGGTGGTGGCGTCCGCAGAGCAGGACCATTTCGTCCACATTGGTTCGTCCGCCGTGTTGCCATTCGCGGACGTGGTGGACGACGCACCAGCGGGGTTTGCGGGTGCAGCCGGGGAAGGCGCAGCCACGGTCGCGGAGGGCGAGGGCGCGGCGCTGGCCTTTGGTGGCCAGCCGGGCCTCGCGGCCCAGGTGCAGGACCTCGCCGTCGGAGCCGAACACGGCCGGGACGAGCTTGGCCTCGCAGCACAACCGGGACAGCGCCGGGGCACTCAGGTATCCGGCGCCGTCGAGTGCCGCTCCGGCGCGGCGTTCCAGGTCCTCCAGTGTCACCGTCACGGTGACCACGGCGCGTTCCCCGGCTTGGGTGTGCAGGTCTTCGGTGCGGGCGACCAGGTCGACGATCTCGGCCAGCGCGTCACCCTTCCGCTCCGCCTGGTCGCGGAGGTCGGGCACGCCTTCCTCGGCGGGGTGTGGTTTGGCCAGCACGTCGAACAACCCGTCCAGCGTGGCGCCGGTCTCCGGGTCGAGGACGCCGGTGAAGCGGTATCGGCCGTGTCGGTCTACTTTGGAGCGGAACTCCCGGACCGGGTGCGCCAGTGCGTCCTCGTCGGGTGGGGCACTGTCCTGGTCGACCCTGGCCCGGATGTTGTCCCCGGCCTTGCGGACCGCGGTCGGTGGGGCCGTGCGGGCCAGGGTCAGCAGAATGTCCTCGAAACCCTCCCGGCCCTCTACCGGCAGGGCCGTAATAGCGCGGTGGATTTCCACCGCGTGCTCCAGTGACACCTCGCCCGCGGCCAGCGCCGCGCCGGTGGCGGCCAGCGAGCCGAACAGGTCCTCGGCCAGCTGCACCCGGGTCTTGGCCAGCGTCCGGGAGACGTTCAGGTTGTCCAACTGAAACGCCACCAGATCCCGGAAACCCAAATCGGCCCCGCGGGCGCTCAGCTCCGCCAGGCCCTCCAGCACCTCAGCGGCGGCCGCGGCCATCTTTTCCTGGCCACGCTGAATGATGGCGGCTACCTCCTCGTCGGAGTGCCGCCACAAGCGGGTGCCAGATCTCTCGAACACATCACCATCGTATTACGAACACGTGTTCGAAACCATTACACGATCGGATGACCTCAGGCGGCAGTCGCGGTGGCGATCGTCGCGGCGAGTTCACGGGCGCGGTCGTGGGCCTCGGCCATGGATTCCTTGTGCTTCGGCAGAAGCTCCGCCAGGGACGGTGTGTGGGGAGCCAAGGTCAGTTCGGGGATCACGGTGGCGACATCGAGTCCCAGCAGTTCCTCCCGCCCGAGCACCGCCTCGGTCGTGGGCACGACGTAGTCGAAGCCGTGGTTGGGTGCGCCGGGAGCGTAGCTGCCACCCCGGGCGGAGATCAGCACCGCCGGACGCCCGGCGACGGGGGACGGCCGGAACGTGCGGCCGTGCACGACGATCTGGTCGAGCCAGGCCTTGAACACCGACGGCATCGACAGGTTGTACATCGGCACCGTGAACAGGTAAGCCCTGGCGCCGAGGAACTCCTCGATCAGCTCGTCCTGCAACGCCGCCGCGGCGGCCTGTTCGTCGGTGTGCTGGGCGGGATCGGTGACGCGGGCGGTGATGCCGGCCGCGCTGAGGTGGGGCACGGGCGCCGCGGCGAGGTCGCGGTGGACGACCGTGCCCTGCCAGCCGTCGAGGAAGGACCGGGCGACCTGGCGCGAGATCGAGGCCTCGCCGAGAGCGGACGAGTCGACGTGAAGCAGGTACGACATGGGTGGTGTTCCTTTTCGGTGGTGGTTACATACTGGTAGTGCGGTTGCACACCGGATGAGAGGTGAGCGGGATGGCGTCAGCGCGACAGATCAGCGGTCCGTGCCAGGCATGGCCGGAGGACGGCGCCTTCATCCGGGAAGTGCTCGATCGCATCGGTGACAAGTGGACGGTCCTGGTCGTCAGCACCCTGAGCGCCGGGGTGCTGCGCTACTCCGACCTGCAGGCGAGCATCCCGGGCATCTCCCAGCGGATGCTGACCCAGACCCTCAAGCACCTCGAGCGTGACGGACTGATCTCGCGGACCGCGTACGCCGAGGTTCCACCGCGGGTGGAGTACGAGCTGACGGACCTGGGCCGGTCCCTGCTGGAGGCGGTGTCGGCGATGGCCGACTGGGCCGCCACTCACCACCGTGAGATCGCCGGCAACCGCGCGGTCAGCGAACGAACCGGAGTCGGCCGGGGCAGGGCTTCGGCCGGCGCGGCGCGAGAGTGACCCGTCCCCACGCGTTCCCTGTTCCGCCATCGTCCTTCTCACCTCACTGGTAGTGCGTAACACCATCATGAGTGAGAAAAAGAAGCCTTACAAAAGGCACTTTGAAGTGCGTCAGGGTTGCGCTGGTGTGGCACATCACACCCGTGGCCCACCTCGCGGCCAGGTGGACGTCTCCCCGTACGAAGACAGTTTCGGTGAAAAGATCACCGGACGGTCCGGAGAGAAGGGGAGAACCTCATGAACCGCAAGGGAATCGTCCGCGCGGCCACGCTCACCGGCATCGCCGCGGCGCTGAGTCTCACGGCCACGGCGACCGCCACGGCGGCCCCGGCCACGGAGCCGGTCACGACCGTCGCGGACCTGGACGGAGACGGCGAGATCGAGACGGTCACCGCGACGCCGGCCGGTGACGACCAGGTGATCTCGGCGACGGTGCAGGGGGTGCCCGCCTCGATCCGCGTCGGTGCCGACTCCGCCGCCGGTCTCGAGGCACCCCGCGTGGCCGACCTCAACGGTGACGGCCGGGCGGAACTGATCGTCACGCAGTCGGTGGGCGCGAACACCACGCACTTCACCACGCTGCACTTCGACGGCGGGAACCTGAGCCAGGTCGTCGGCCCCGACGGCACACCCGTCGCCCTGGCCGAGGGTGGCGGTATCGCCGCCCGGCTGGGATACAACTGCTCGCCCGAGGGCGGCGGCCGAACCTTCGGCACCGTCGCCGCCGAGGCCGACAACCTGGGCAGCCCGGCCGGGGAACTGACCTACTCCGGTACCCGTACGGTCTACACCCTGCGCGACGGCGCGCTGAGCGTGCGGGAGACCGTCCCGTTCACCGGCAGGCCGGCGACCGACCCGCTGGTCGTCGCGGACCCGGCGACCTGCTCGGCGTGAGCCATCCCGGCCAGTAGCCGGGTACCGAGCGCGGTGGTCCGGTAGAGGACGTTGCGTCCGGCGCGGGTGCGGGCGACCAGGTCGCTGGCTCGCAGCACCGCGAGATGCTGGGACACCGCGCTCGGCGTGACGCCAAGGGCCCGCGCGAGGTCGGTGGTGGTCGCGGGCGACCGTAGTGCTCGCAGGATCTCGGCTCGCGGTCGTCCGAGCAGCCGTACGACGTTGTCCGCGGGCGGGCCGGTGTCCGCCGTCCACAGCGTGGCGATGCCGCGGGCCGGGTAGCGCACGGTGGTCTGGGTCGAGGTCTGCTTCTTGATCAGGACGTGGGCGGAGCCGAGCGCGACCGGCAGCAGGACCAGCCCGCCCGGGCCGCGGCCGACCGCGCGGTGGGCCCGCCAGCGGTCTCCGGCCAGCGTCAGCCTGCCGTCCTGCCAGCTGAGGTCCCGGTGCAGGCCGGCGAAGAGCTGCCCGGCTCCGCCGAGGGCGAGCCCGCGTGCCCGGTAGGCGATGTCGGCTTCGAGTGCCGCCCGGATGCGCGGCCAGTGCGGGGCGACCAGCCGGTCGTGGGCCTGACGCAGTTCCCGCGCCACCGCCCGGATCTCCGTGACCGGGCGGGCCCACAGGGCGGCGGGCGGGTTGTCGCCGAAGACCCTGGCCAGGCTGGCGCGTATGTCGCGGGCGGAGGTGCCGGCGACCGTGGCCAGTTCGTCGTCGATCGCCGGGGCGGCGCCGGTGGGCGCGGGCACGAGGAACTCGGGCCAGCTGCGGTGGGTTCCCACCAGCAGCGGCCAGGTGCGCGGAAGGTCGAGCGGCGATTCGGCCAGCCGGTCGCGTGCCCAGCGCAGCCACCGGAGGTTGGCCGGGTTGCGGTCGCGTCCGCACAGCTGCTGCAGGCAGGCCACCGTCTCCGACAGCGGCGAGACGGCGAACCGGGTGGTGGCAAGGTCGTCCACCCCTACCTCGACCGTGAGTGCCATCGCCCGAGTATGTAGCACCGGGCTAAACCGTGTCCGGAACGGCAACGGCCACCGCACGCTGAAGCCATGGGTGCGGCGGGGTACCGGCGGCTGGTCGCGGCCACCGGAATCGAAGGAATGGGCAGCGGCGCTTGCGTCGCCGCGGTGCCGCTGCTGGCGATCACGATCACGCGTGATCCCCGGCTGGTCACGGCGATCTCCACCATGGCCTACCTGCCGTGGTTGCTGGTGGCGCTGCCGGCCGGGACGTGGGTGGACCGGTTCGACCGGGCGGGCCTGATGTGGCGGACCCAGCTGGTGGCGGCCGCGATCGTCGCGGCCACCGGCATTCTCGCCGCGCTGGACGGGATCGGCATCGCCACCCTGGCGGTGCTCGCGTTCGCGCTGGGAATCTGCACCGTCGTGCTCGGCGTCGCCGTCCAGACGGTGCTGCCCGACGTCGTTCCCGGGCCCATGCTGCACAGGGCCAACGGGGCCCAGCAGGCGGTGATCACCGCGGGGCACCAGTTCGCCGGGCCGCCGCTGGGCAGCGCTCTGTTCGCCGTCTCGGCCGGGCTGCCGTTCGCGGTCACCGCGGGGTCGTTCGCCGTGGCCGCCTTCCTGCTGTCCGGGCTGCCGAAAACCGGCCGCCGGGAGCGGAAACCCGTGCGTACGGCCGTCGCGGAGGGCCTGCGCTGGCTGACGCGGCATCGCCTGCTGCGCACCGTAGCCGTCCTGCTCGGTGTCAACACCTTCTTCGGCCAGCTGGCGAACGCCACGCTGGTCCTGTTCGCCACCCAGACCCTGCAGGTCAGCGCCGGGGGCTACGGCCTGCTGCTCACGGCGGCAGGCGCAGGCAGTGTCCTGAGTGGACTGATCAGCGCGCACGTCCCGCTGCGGGCCGGTTCGTCGCTCGTCGTCGCGGCGGCCCTCAACGTCGTCGCGCTCGTCGGGGCCGGGTTCAGCCCCGGCCCGGTCACCCTCGGCTGTTTCCTCGCCCTGGGCGGCTTCGCGACGACCATGTGGAACGTCGCCACCGCGACGCTGCGGCAGCGACTCGTTCCGTCCACTTTGCTCGGCCGGGTCAACAGCGTCTACAAGCTGCTCGGCTGGGGACTGATCCCGCTCGGCATGCTCGCCGGCGGCCTGGTCGCGCACGGGCTCGGTCTCCGCGTGCCGTACCAGCTCGCCGGCGTGGCCAGGGCGGTGGCGCTCGCCGTCGCCCTGCCCGCGCTGCTGCGCCACGGCCGCGCCGGCTGAACTCAGGCGGGCGTTTCCGCCGTCGCCGTCAGCACGGCCCGGCCCAGGATGTGGCCGGCGATGGTGAAGCCGAGGTAGGCCGGGGTGGCGTCGGCCGGGACGCCGATCGTGGCGACGTCGAGCGCGTGCACGACGAACAGGTACCGGTGCCTGCCGTGGCCCGCGGGCGGGGCGGCGCCGACGAACCGGGCCTCGCGGGCGTCGTTGGGCAGCTGGAAGGCGCCCTCCGGCAGGCCCGAGCCGGTGGCGTCGCCCGCTCCGGCGGGCAGGCCGGTCACCGTCGCCGGGATGTCGGCGACGGCCCAGTGCCAGAACCCGGAACCGGTGGGGGCGTCCGGGTCGTAGGCGGTGACGGCGTAGCTCTTCGTGCCCTCGGGGGCGCCGGTCCAGGACAGCTGCGGCGAGACGTCCGCGCCGGCCAGTTGCTCGGCGGCGAGCGTGCCGCCGTCGGTGACGGAGTTACTGGTGACGGTGAAGGTGGCTGCCTCGGGAAGGCGGGCGAAAGGATCGTTCACGAGATCGACGATAGCACAGAAAATCGATTATCTGTCAAATGGTCTACGATGTCGGCATGGCTCAGGGGACCAAGCAGATGCTGTCCGGGCGCGTGTACGCCGAGCTGCGCGACGCGATCCTGCGCGGCGACTTCGCGCCCGGCGACGCCCTCAAACCGCAGGAGCTGGCCGGGGCGCACGGGGTGAGCCTCGCGGTGGTGCGGGAGGCGCTGGTCCGCCTGGTCGGCGACGGCCTGGCCGACCGGCTCACCAACCGCGGCTTCGCGGTCCCGCTCCAGTCGGCCAAGCGGTGGCAGGACCTGGCCGAGGCGCGGAGCACGATCGAACCCGCGACGCTGCGGATGTCCATCGCCCGCGGCGACCTCGACTGGGAGGCACGGGTCCGCGCGGCACACCACCGGCTGGCGAACACGCCGACGCACGAGCCGGGAACCGGCGGCGTCAGTCCACAGTGGTCGGAGGCGCACCGCGTCTTCCACCGCACCCTGCTGGAGGGCAGCGGCAACGACGTGCTGCTGGAGACGTTCGACCGGATGTGGCTCGCGGGCGAGCTGACCCGCCGCTGGGCCGCCGGCCGCGACCCCGGCCGGGACCACCTCGCCGAGCACCGCGGGCTGGAGGAAGCCGCACTGGCCAGGGACGCCGACGCCGCCGCGGACCTGCTCACCCGGCACCTCACGCAGACCGCCGCAGGGCTCGCGTAGCGTCCCGTTCCCATGACGATCGAGACGACGGTTGCCGACCTGCTGCGCCGGGTCGAGGTGCTCGAGGCCGAGGCCGAGATCCGCCGCCTGCAGGCCCGGTACGTGTTCCTGTGCGACACCCCCTGCCCCGAGTACGGCGTCACGGACGATGCGCGGCGGATCGACCTGATCATGGAGCTCTACACCGAGGACGCCGTCTGGGAGGGCGTGGGGGAGTACTACGACGGCCAGTTCGGCCGCGCTGAGGGAGCCGCCGCCATCCGCGCGCACTTCGAGCGGTTCTGGGGCGAGAAGCGGGATCCCGCCCTGGTGCTCAACGCGCATTACCTGACCTCGGAACAGATCCACGTCACCGGGCAGGAGGCGACCGGCCAGTGGATCCACGTCCAGCCCTGGCTGTTCTCCGACGGCCGGTCGCTGCTGCGGTCGAGCAGGCTGAACAACGCCTTCCGCAGGACCGGCGGCAGCTGGAAGATCACCCGCACCCGGACCGAGAACGTCTTCGTCGCGCCGCTGCCGCACTCATGGCCCGGTGATCACCCGGCGGCGTCGGTGTTGATGAGACCATGAGCGCATGGCAGCCCCGGGATCGCCAGAGCCGGTCGTCCACATCGTCGACGACGACGAGGACCTGCGGCGGTCGCTGGTCTTCCTGCTCGACAGCGTGGGCGTCCAGGCGCTCACCTACCCCGACGCGGCCTCGTTCCTCGCCGAGTTCGACCCGGACGAGCCCGCGGTGGTCATCGTCGACGTGCGCATGCCCGGGATCAGCGGGTTCGGGCTGCAGGAGCGGTTACGGCAGCTCGGCCACCCCGCGCCGGTCATCTTCTGCTCGGCACACGGCGACATCCCGATGTCGGTCCGCGCGATGGCAGGCGGCGCCGCCGACTTCCTGGAAAAGCCCTACCAGCCGCAGCGCATGCTCGAAGTCGTGCAGCAGCAGCTGATCGAGGCCCGCGAGCGGTTCGCCGAGCACGCCCGCAGGCAGGACGTCCAGCGCCGCATCGGCACGCTGACACCACGGGAACGCGAGGTACTCCGGCTGGTCGTCGAGGGACTGCCCAGCCAGCACATCGCGCGGCGGCTGAGCGCCAGCGTGAAGACCATCGACGTCCACCGCGCCCGGATCAAGGCGAAGACCGGAGCGGACAGCCTCGGCGCACTCGTCCGGGACGTCCTGGTCCACCAGGTCACGGTCTGACGAGCGCGGCCTCCGCCCAGCACGCGACTCCGAGCAGCGCGGGCTCGCCGCCCGCCGGGCCGACGAGCTGGAGCCCGAGCGGCAGCCCCGCCGCGGTGACCAGGCCCGGCACGCCCGCCGCGGGCAGCCCCAGCGCCTGCCACGCCCGGCTGACCGCCGGGTCGCCGGTCGCCGCCAGCCCGGCCGGAGCCGGGCCCGGGGCGGCCGGGCCCAGCATGGCGTCGTAGGACGCCAGCAGGTCCGCCACCCGGGGCCGGGCCGCGGCGACGACCTCCCGCGCGGCCTGGTAGTCGCCGTCCGGGGTCGCCGCGCCGGTGTCCAGCAGCCCGGTCAGCTGCGGGCTCAGCCGGTCCCGGTCGGCCAGCTCGGCGGCCCGCTCGCGGGCGGCCTCGTAGGCCATCACCACCGCGTGGGCGGCGGTGACCTCGGCGATCAGCCGCTCGTCGGGGAAGTCGTCGACCACCGCGCCCGCCTCGGTCAGCCTCCGCCGGGCGGCGGCCAGCGCGCCGGACATCTCCGTGCCGACGACCCCGAGCGGCACCGCCGTCCAGGCCAGCAGCCGGGGTGGACGGCCGGGGCCGGGCTCGGGCTCGCCGGTCAGCATCGACCACGCCAGGGCGAGATCGGCGACCCGGGCGGCGAACACGCCGTGGCTGTCCAGGCTCGGGCTGAGTGCGGTGACCCCGTCCATCGGGAACCGGCCGTGGCTGAACACCAGCGACGCCACCCCGCAGAACGCCGCGGGCCTGGTCACCGAGCCGGCGGTCTGCGTGCCCAGGGCCAGCGGCACCTGCCCGGCCGCGACGGCCGCGGCCGACCCGCTCGACGAGCCGCCCGGGGTGTGGCCGGGCGCCGCCGGATTGCCGGTGGGCCCGGGGGCGAAGTAGGCGAACTCGGTGGTGGCGGTCTTGCCGACCGGTGCCGCGCCGGCCCGGCGCCAGGCGGTGACGATCGCCGCGTCGGCCCGCGCCGGCGTGGCGTCCGCCCGCAGGACGCTGCCGCAGCGGGTCGGGAGGCCGGCCAGGTCGATGATGTCCTTCACGCCGAGCGGGATCCCGCCGGGCGCGCCGGGATCCTGGGCGACCCACGCGTGCAGCGCGGCGTCGGTCCCGGCGATGCGGGCGCGGGACCGGGCGACGGCCTCGGCCGGCGTGATCGTGCCGCGGGCGAGTTCGCCGGCCAGCTCACGCAGCGACCACGGCCCGGTCACGGCCGCGCCCATTCGGCGTCGGCCACCCAGTAGTCCATCCCGCTCTCGCTCACCCCGTGCCGCCACTCGGACGTGCGCCGCAGCAGCGGCTCGACCTCGGCGGTCACCGCGTCGGCGGCCTCCGGGCCGTCCTCGGGCACCTGCCAGTGCACCCAGCTCAGCTCGCGTCCCCCGGCGTCGTGGACGAACAGGTCGACGTGCCGCCAGCCGTAGCCGTGGGTGTCGTTGTAGCAGGTGAGCGTCATCCGGTTCACGACGCCGCCAGGTTGTGGTACCGGCGCTGGAAGTAGACCAGCGCACCGCTGTCGGTTGCCGGCTCGGGCACCGTGTCGACCTCGACGAACAGCACCGAGTGCGACCCCTGGGTCTGCTCGGCCACGATCCGGCCGACCACCGAGGCGAGGGCGTCCCGCAGCACCGGGACGCCCTCGGTGTCCAGGTCCCACCGGCCGTCGGTGAACCGCTGCGCGGGTGGCACGCCCGCCCCGCCCGCGAAGTAGCGGGCCAGGTCCTCGTGTTCGGCGCCGAGCACGTTGACGCACACCCGCCCGTTGGCCAGCAGGACGCCGTGCGAGCGGGCCGACCGGTTGACGCAGACCAGCATCGTCGGCGGCGAGTCGGTCACCGAGCAGGCCGCGCTGACGGTCAGCCCGGCGCGGCCGTGCGGCCCGTCGGTGGTGATCACGTTCACCGCGGCGGACAGGTTCGCCATCGCGGAGCGGAACTCCAGCTGGGTCCGGGTCGGCTCGGGCACGGGGAAAGCCTACGGCGTGCGCGGGCGCCGGGGCATCGTGAGTAACACCGCCGCGGCTGAGGATTTCCCCTACGCCAGGGGCAGGGTGAAGCCGAACCGCGAGCCGCCCTCGTCGCGCCGCTGTGCCCAGATGGTGCCGTGCTGGCGGGTGATGATCCGGTAGCTCAGCGCCAGCCCGATGCCGCTGCCGTGTTCCTTGGCGGTGAACGACCCGGCGAACGGGTCGGCGGGCAGGCCGCGGCCCTCGTCGTCGACGGTGAGGACGCCGCGGCCGTCCTCGGTCCGGGTGGTGATCGTGAGCCGCCGCCGCGCCGGGTCGCAGGCCGCCAGCTCGTCGATCGCGTTGAAACAGAGGTTGAGCACGACCTGCCCGGTGAGCACGCGCTCGCAGCGCACCCGCACCGGCCCGTCGTGCCGGACCGTCACCAGCACCCCGGCCGGCTCGGCGCGCAGCCGCACGAAGTACAGGCATTCCTCGACGATCTCGCCCAGGTCCACCTCCTGGTGGACGTGTTCGAGGTGACCGACGAACGCCCGCACCGACGCGACGATCGCGCTGGCCCGCTCGATCTGGCGGACCGCGCTGTCGATGCCGTAGCCCAGCTCGCCTGCCACCGCCAGCGCGCCGGCGCGGGCCCGCAGCCCGGCCAGGAAGTTGCCCGCTGCCGACAGCGGCTGGCCGAGCTCGTGCGCAATCGCCATCGCCATGTCGCCCATCGCGGTGTAGCGGGCCAGGTAGTTCTCCCGGTGCAGCTCGCGTTCCCTGCGCACTTCCTGGTGTACCCGGTCGGAGACGTCGTGCAGGATCATCAGCAGCGCGTCGCCGTCGGCCTGCCGCAGCCGTTCCAGGCTGCCTTCCAGCCACACCGGGTCGCCGTCGCCGCGGGGAACCTCCAGCCCGACCGCGGCCACCGGGTCGGCCCGCGTCACGGCCTGCTCCCACGTCGCCGGACGGCCGTCCAGGCGCAGCCTGCCGTAGCCGGTCAGCGGCCCGAGCGGCTCGGTCGGGTCCGCGCCGAGCAGGGTGGCGGCCGTGTCGGTGGCGAACCGCAGCGCGCCGTCCGCGTCGAGCATGAGCGCGGCCGTCGAGGTGTGGTGGGCCAGCGCGTCGACATAGGACGTGGTGCGCCGCAGCTCGCGTTCGATCCGCTGCTCCCGTTCGATGTCGCGGAACTGCACCATCACCGCGGGCCCCTGGGCCAGTTCGACGCGGACGGCCAGCGCGTCGGTCGGGATCACCCGGCCGGACCTGCTGCGGTAGTGCCACTCGATCCGGCTGGCGCCCTTGTCGACGGCTTCCTGCAGCCACGCCCGGCCGATCACCCGGTCGTACTGCTGCGCCGAGCTGCTCATGTGGTTCGCCTTGAGCGGCCGCAGCTCGGTGACGGTCCACTCGAGCATCTCGCAGGCGGCCGGGTTGGCCCACAGGATGTTCTTGGTCGCGGCGTCGTGGAGGAGTACACACGTCCGGGTGGCGTTCATCATCGCCACGAAGTCGTCCGTGATCAGCTCGGGGGCGCGCGGATCGGCCTGCACCCCGTCAGCGTAGGGCGGGTGCGCGGGCCGCACCTACTGAAGGAATCCCCTACGCGGGCAGAGGCAATACCGATTCCGTGACCCGCGCCGGATTCGTACCGTGCGGGGGACACCCGACGCGAGGAGCAGCAGATGGACGCCGTACTGGCGGAGCTCGCCCGGCGGCGGGCGGAGTTCCGCGAGCAGCGTTACGTGCCAAGGGACTTCGTCGACCGCCTCAAGGAGACGGGCCTCTACCGCGCGGCCACCCCGGCGAAGTTCGGCGGCGAACCGCTGCCACCCGCGGAGTTCCTCGACCGCATCGAGCGCATCTCGGTCGTCGACGGCTCGGCCGGCTGGGTGGCCAGCTTCGGCTCGGGCCTGATCTACCTGGCCGCACTGCCCCCGCAGACCCAGGCCGAGCTGTACCGGGACGGCCCGGACGTCGTCTTCGCCGGTGGCCTGTTCCCGGTGCAGCCCGCCGAGCCGACCGGGGACGGGTTCCTGGTCGAGGGCCGCTGGAAGTTCGCCAGCGGCTGCATGGCGGCCGACGTGCTCGGCGTGGGCATTCCCGGCGACGACTCCACCGCAGGCAAGCCGCGGGTCGCGCTGCTGCGGCCGGAGCAGGTGGAGATCGTGCGGGACTGGGACGTCGTCGGCATGCGTGGCACCGGGTCGTTCGACCTGGTCGTCCGGGGCGTCGAGGTGCCGAGGGAGTGGACGTTCGTCCGCGGCGGAGCACCCACCGTTGACGAGCCGCTGTACCGCTATCCGACCATCGCCTACGCGGCACAGGTTCTCGCCGTCGTCGGCGCCGGTGTCGCGCGGGCCGCGCTGAACCACGCCGAGGAAACCGGTGCCGGGTACGCCGGGGTGACCGGCGCGCCCAAGCTGGCCGACCGGGCGTACTACCGCGCCGCGGTCGCCACCGCCGAGGCGGAGCTGCGCTCGGCCCGGTCCTGGTTCTACGACCTCAGCCACGAGGTGTGGGACACCGTCGTCGCCGGCGACGACGTCAGCGACGAGCAGAACGCCCACCTCCGGCTCGCCGCGGCGCACCTGGCGCGGACGTCGTCCGATGTCGTCGCCAGGCTGGTCGAGGTCTCCGGAACCGCCGCGATCAACAACGACCACCCGCTGCAGCTGCTGCTCGGTGACGCGCTGGTCCCCAAGCAGCACGCCTTCCTCGGTCCCGCGATGTACGACGCCGCAGGCGCCGTCCTCATGGGACTGCCACCCACGACGCCCGGTTTCCGTTGAGCGAGGGGAGTTCCATGAACCAGCCACTGCGGGTGCTGTTCTGCATCGGCATCAACCAGAACTTCTTCGACCTGCCCAGGGACGGCATCACCGCCGGCGACGTCTGGCAGGCGTTCGTCTCGATGACCGGCCAGCTCAAGGCCCTGCCCGGGGTGGACTTCATCGGCGACTTCGACGACGACTCGCACATGGTCGGCCCGTCCGAGGGCTGGCCGTGGACCTGCTACCTGCTCGCCGACGTCGACACGCAGGAGACCGTCAAGGCGGCCTGCAACCTGCTGCGCACCACCGGCGTCGGCGGCACCGAGTTCAAGCTGTGGAAGTTCGCCAGGATCGAGGCCCGCATCGGCCGCGCGCTCACCGTCCGCGAGGACGTCACCCTTCCCGACTGAGCAGGGAGCACCCGATGACCGAGCATTCCCCCGGCGACCTGGTGTCCCCGGACCGGGTCGCCGGCCGGCTCTACACCGACCCGGAGATCTTCGAGCGTGAGCTCACCGGCATCTTCGAACGCACCTGGGTGTGGGTCGCGCACGAGAGCGAGCTGCCGGAGCCGGGCACCTTCAAGACCGCGCACATCGGCCGCCAGCCGGTGATCGTGACCCGCGACCGCCAGGGCGTCCTGCACACGCTGCTCAACCGCTGCAGGCACCGCGGCGCGAGCCTGTGCGAGAAGCCCTCGGGCCGGGCCAACGGGTTCACCTGCCCGTACCACGCCTGGTCCTACGGCCTGGACGGAACCCTGCGCGGGGTGCCCTACCCGCAGGGCTACGACGGCGTGTTCGACCGGCGGGAGCTGTCGCTGCACCGGGTGCGCACCGAGGTCTGCGGCGGCATGGTGTTCGCGACCCTCGCCGGGGACGGCGAGCCGCTGGCGGACTTCCTCGGTGAGGCCGTTCCGTGGATCGACCGGTTCTTCAAGCAGGGCGGCGGTTACCCGGTCAAGGTCCTGGGCAGGCACCGGTTCCGCTACCGGGGCAACTGGAAGATCCAGCTGGAGAACACGACCGACGGCTACCACTTCCCGATCGTGCACCGGTCCTGGATGGCCTCGGTCGATGCCGAGACCGCGGACATGATGTCGTTCATGACCGATCCCGCCGCGGTCACCCACGATCTGGGCAACGGCCACAGCGTCATGCGGATGGTGCCCGGGCACTCCGATCTGGACGTCGACGACGGCAGCGAGCCGTTGCCGTCCCGCTTCGCGGGCATCGCCGCGGAACTGTCGCAGACGCTCGATCCGGCCACCGTGCGCAAACTGGTGCGGGCCATGCACGGCACCGGGTTCAACCTCAACCTGTTCCCGAACGTGTCGCTGTCCTCGTCGTTCCTGCGGGTGCTGCGCCCGGTCGCGGTGGACGAGACCGAGATCGAGCACATCGCGATCGGCCCGGACGGCCCGCCCGAACTCGACGTGGTCAACCGGGAACGGCTGCGCATCCACGAGCACTTCCAGGGACCGTTCGGGTTCGGCACACCCGACGACGCCGAAGGCTGGGACCGGGTCCAGCGCGGGGTGCGGGCCGCGCCGGACATGGCGATCCTGGTCAACCGCGGAATGGCCAGGCAGGCAACGGATCCGCGGGGCCTGCCGACCTCCCACGTCACCGACGAGACCGGAATGCGTGCCGCCTACGGCGAGTGGAAGCGGATGATGAGCGATGCCTGAGACCGCGCTGTCCCTGACCGACCGCCGGGTGGCCAGGGCGGTCGAACTCGTCTGGCGGGAGGCCGAACTGCTCGACCGCCCGGACTACGCCGCCTGGAACGAGCTGTTCACCGGAGACGGGATCTACGTCGTCCCGATCGACCGCGACGCCACCGACTTCGCCGCGTCGCTCAACATGGTCTACGACGACGCCCGGATGCGGCGGCTGCGGGTGAACCGGATGACCGAGGGCTACGCCATCGCCGCCGTGGACGCCGCGCGCACCGTCCGCACCGTGTCGCGGTTCGTGCCGGAGTCGGTCGCCGACGACGAGGTCGTGCTGCGGTCGGCACAGGTGCTGATCGCCTACAAACGGGGGCGGCACGACATCTGGGCCGCCGACCTCGTGCACCGGATCCGCCTGTCGGCGGGGGACCCGGCGGGCGACCGGATCGCGCTGAAGGTCGTCCGGCTCGTCGACAGCGACGACGCCGTGCCGGCGGCGGGGTTCCTGCCGTGACCGCCGGGCAGGTCGCCGTCGTCACCGGCGGCGCGAACGGCCTGGGGGAGTACCTCGTCCGCCGCCTGCACACCGGTGGCTGCCGGGTCGCCGTGGCCGACCTCGACGGCGCCGGGGCCACCGCGCTGGCCGGCCGGCTCGACGACACCGGCGCGACGGCGCGCGGTTACCGCGTCGACGTCAGCGACCGCGCGGCGCTGGAACGGCTGCTGGCCGACGTCGTCGCCGACTTCGGCACCGTGCACATCCTGGTCAACAACGCCGCCCGCACCCAGGCCACACCGCTGTTCGAGATCACGCGGGCCGAACTGGAGGAGGTGCTGGCGGTCAACCTCACCGGCACCTTCACGGCCTGCCAGGTCTTCGGCGCCTACCTCGCCGGGCGGGGCTACGGCCGGATCGTCAACCTCGCGTCGCTGGCCGGGCAGAACGGCGGCACCGCGACCGGCGGCCACTACGCGGCATCCAAGGGAGCGATCCTGTCGGCCACCAAGGTCTTCGCCCGCGAGCTGGCCTCCTCGGGGGTCACCGTCAACGCCGTCTCGCCGGGCCCGCTGGACAGCCCCGCCGTCCGCTCGATCGTCGGCGCCGACCTCGACTCCTTCACCGCCCGGATTCCGGTCGGGCAGCTCGGCGACCCGGCGTTCATCGCCGACATGGTCGCCCTGCTCGCCTCACCGGGCGCGGCCTCGGTCACCGGTGCCTGCTGGGACGCCAACGGCGGCCTCTACCTGCGTTGACGGCGTACTACCGCCAGCGGAACAACCGGGCGGCGAGCAGGCCGCAGACCACCACGGTGACCGCCAGGCTCACCAGCTGCGCCGGTTGCGGCGTGGCGCCGGCCCAGGCCGCCCCGAGTGCCTTCACCGCGGCCCCGAACGGCAGCGCCTCACCGATCCCGGCCAGCGCGCCGGGCAGGTTGCCGGTGCCGCCGAACATGCCGCCCACGGCGCCCATGGCGAAGAACAGCGTCATGCCGATCGCCACGGCGGCGTTGCCGGTGGGCGCGACCGCGGCGACGAGCAGGCCGACCGCGTACATCGCCAGCGCGGCCAGGCACAGCACGCCCAGTGCACCTGCCGGCGCGGCAGGCAGGTGCACGTCGAACGCGACCGTGGCGATCCCCAGCGCCAGCGCGATCCCTGCCGCTGTCTGCGCCGCGCTGACGACCAGTTGCGCCACCAGCACCATGATCGGCCGTGCCGGTGTCACGGCGAGCTGCCGCAACACCCCGGCGGTGCGGTAGTAGGCGAGGAAACTGGGCAGGTTGACCACGGCGATGGTGGCCGTGCCGATCGCCAGTGCCAGCGGGACGACGTAGAGGTCCACCGTGGTACGGCCGCCGGTACCCGGCACTACCTGCTTGGCCGAGCCGAGCGCGTTCATCACCAGGATCAGCAGGGGCAGTGCGAACGGGATGAGCAGGCCCGGTGTGTCCCGGACGACCATCCGCGCCTCGGCACCGATGAGGGCCGCCCAGGCTCGCGGGCCCGGCCGGCTCGCCGGTGTCACGACAGCTCCTGGTGGGGACGGCCGGTCAGGGCGAGGAAGGCGTCGTCGAGCGTGACCGCGCCGGCCTCGGTCACCAGGTCGGCGGGCGTGCCCGCCGCGATCACCCTGCCGCGGTCGAGCAGGACGACGCGGTCACACAGCCGTTCGACCTCCTCCATCTGGTGGCTGACCAGCAGCACGGCGACCCCGTCGGCGCGCAGGTTCTCCACCAGGGCCCAGATGTCCCTGCGGGCACGGGGATCCAGGCCGGTGGTCAGCTCGTCGAGCAACGCCACGCGGGGTCGTCCGACGAGGGCGAGCGCGATGGACAGCCGCTGCTGCTGACCGCCGGAGAGCCGGTCGTACCGGGTGCGAGCTGCTCCGGTGAGCCCGACGGCGCCGATCAGCTCGTCCGGGTCGGCGCCGTCGCGGTACAGCGTCCGGTACAGCCGCACCAGTTCGCGCACCGTCAGCGCGTGGTGCAGGGCGGCGTCCTGCAACTGCACACCGAGCACTCGCCGGACGGCGGCGCGCTCCCGCAGCGGATCGAGCCCGAGCACGCGGACCCGGCCGCGGTCGGGCTTGCCCAGTCCCGCGACGATCTCGACGGTCGTGGTCTTGCCCGCGCCGTTGTGGCCCAGCAGCCCGAAAACCTCGCCCTGGTCCACCGTCAGGCTCAGGTTGTCGACGGCGACGACGTGCTTGTAGCGCTTGTGCAGCCGGTGTATCTCGATCGCTTTCACCCCACCGACGCTAGGCAGCGACCCCGGGCCGCGCGCGTGCCGGCGGTCACGATCGGAGGCCATGACTTCCGGCACGGGTCACCGGGGGAGTCCGCCGTTTACAGTGGACGGATGCGGCGAGACGAGCTGTGGTCCGGAATCTTCGGCACGCTCGTCTGTGTCACCGTCGCCGTGCCGGTCCTGGTGGTCCAGCTGTCCGGCGGCGCCACGGGCGCCGCTCCCTTCTGGTTGTGGTGGATCTGCTTCGCCGGCTACGCCACGGCGCTGGTGGTCTGCACCTGGCTGGTCGACCTCACCTCGGCGGTGCTCGTGCGACGGGTGTTCGCCGCGCAGGTTCTGCTGGGCGCGGCCCTCGTGCTGCTGGCACCACAGGTCGGCTGGACGCCGATTCTGCTGGTCTACACGGCGGCAACGAGCGGCTATCTGGTCGGCAGGAGGACCAGCGCGGCGATCATCGTGCTGCACACTGGCGTGGTGGCCGCCGCGGTCTGGATGACCTCCGGACGGCTCGTGGAGATGCTGCTGCTTCCGCTGCTGTACCTGCTGCTGCAGCTGGGCGTGTTGTTCGGGGTACTGGTCCAGCTGCGGGAGGCGCGGACCCGGCAGGAACTCGCCGGGGCACACGTCGAGCTGCGTGCGGCCACCGCACTGCTGGCCGAATCGACCAGAGCCGACGAGCGGTTGCGGATCTCCCGCGAGCTGCACGACCTGATCGGGCACCAGCTGACGGTCCTCGCGCTCGAACTGGAGGTCGCCGCGCACACCGCGTCCGGGCCCGCCGCCGAGCACGTCACCCAGGCCCGCGCCACGGCCCGGGGCCTGCTCGGGGACGTCCGCGCGGCCGTCGGCGAACTGCGCCGCCGGAGCCCGGACCTGCGCGACACCCTGCGCGAGCTGGTCGCCGACCTGCCCGAGCCGACGGTGCACCTGCGCGTCGACGACACCGTGCGGGTCGACGAGACCCGCACCGCGGCGCTGATCCGCTGCGTGCAGGAGGTCGTCACCAACGCCATCCGCCATGCCGAGGCGACCCAGCTGTGGATCGAGATCACCGGGACCGGCGGTGAGGTGCGGTTCAGCGCGTGGGACGACGGCCGGGGTGCGGCCGCGATCCGCCCCGGCAACGGGCTGCGCGGCATCACCGAGCGGGTCGAAGAACTCGGCGGCCGCGTGGAATTCGCCGGCGGCGGTGGGTTCCGCGTCCTGGCGCAGGTGCCCGCGCCATGATCCGGGTGTGCGTCGTCGACGATCAGACCCTGGTCCGGAAGGGGATCCGCGGCCTGCTCGACCTGTCGCCGGACGTCGAGGTGGTGGCCGAGGCCGACGACGGCGCCGCGGCCGTGACGGCCATCGCCGATCACCGGCCCGACGTCGTCCTGCTGGACCTGCGCATGCCGCGCCACGACGGGATCTGGACGCTGGAAGCGTTGCGGCAGCGCGGAATCGACGTCCCGGTGCTGGTGCTCACCACGTTCGACGACGACGAACTCGCGTTGCGGGCACTGCGGGCGGGGGCGAAGGGGTACCTGCTCAAGGACGTCACCCTGGAGCAGCTCGTCGGAGCCGTGCGCACGCTCGCTGCCGGGGCGACCCTGGTCCGGCCCGCGATCACCGACCGGCTGCTGCGGGTGGTCCGGTCCGGCGAACTCGCCCCGCTGACCGAGGCCGACGCCGCGCCGGTGCGGGAGCTGACCGAACGCGAACTCGAGGTCCTGCGCCTGGTCGCCGGCGGGTACAGCAACCGGGAGATCGGCGAGGCGCTGTTCCTGGCCGAGGGAACGGTGAAGAACCACGTGTCGAACCTGCTGGGCAAGCTCGGCACGCGCGACCGCACCCGGGCGGTGCTGCGGGCGCTGCACCACGGCCTGCTGGACTGACGGGTCCACCGGGCAGGCACCGGTTCAGCCGGGTTCCAGTGGTGTTCCAGAAACGATCCCTAGCGTCTCGTTGGTAATCAACCAACAAGCGACACAGGGAGTCGACACAGTGGTCAAGATGCTCACCAGGACGTTGGCGGCCGGGCTCGCCGCCGGAGCCGCCGGCGTGGTGCTGGCGGCGCCGGCCGGCGCGAGCAGCGAGCCCGCCTGCCTGAACACGGGATTCTTCGAGATCGAGTACAACCTCGAGGTTGCCGGGCCGGGTGCGGGCGGTGAGCGGGTGCGGGTGTGGCCGGGTACGCGCGGGGCGATCCTCACCTGGGACGCGGTCAACGCGCATTTCGCCATCGAGTCGGGGCCGACGGCCGGGCTCAAGGGCTGGGGGCCCACCGAGATCTTCACGATCGACAACCAGGGAACCTGCTGAGAACGGACCGCGGGGCCGGTCCCCGACACCGGCCCCGCACCTCACGCGCTTCTGCCGATCAGGGACGGCCTGTCGCCCGCCCCCGGCGTCCCCAGTTCGGCGAACAGGGCGTGTGCCTCGTCCAGGCGCCGGGCTCCCGCCTCGGCACGGCCCTCGGCCCGCAGGGCCTGCCCCGACACGTGCAGGGCATGGGCCTCGCCGAACCGCTGGCCACGCCGGCGCGCGAGGGTCACCGCCTGCTCGGCGTGGCGCTCCGCGGCGGCGGTGTCCCCGGCGGCCAGCAATGACCTGGCCAGTTCGGTCAGCGCCCGCACCTCCAGCACCAGCGTCGCGGACGCCCGCACCATTTCCAGCGCCGCGGCCCCGGTCTCGACGGCCTGCTCGGTCCGCCCGGCGCCGCGGTAGGCGGCACCGAGTCCGATGAGGACGGACTGCTGCCCGTAGTCGAACGAGATCTCCTCGGCCAGGCGCAGCACCTCGGTGTAGCCCCGGATCGCCTCGTCGTGCCTGCCGAGCCGGGCTTCGACGGCGGCCAGCACCTCCAGCCCGCCCGCCTCGTGCCTGCGCTCACCCAGCGACCGGCCCAGCCGGACCGCCTCCCGCGCCTGCTCCGCCGCCGTGGACAGCCGTCCCGCGTCGCAGTTCGTCTCCGCCATGCACACCAGGGCGGGTGCCTCGCCGTGCCGGTTGCCGGTGCGGTGCACGATCCGGGCACACCGGGTGTAGAACCCGAGTGCCTCGTCGAACCGGCCGAGCGCCCAGTTGTTCATCCCGAGCGCGTGCAGGGCCCGCTGCTCGATGTCGGCGGCGCTCTCCGCCCTCGCCACCTCCAGCACCCTGCCGAGTTCACGGATCGAGGTGTCGAACTCGGCCAGCGTGTAGGAGGTGACGGCCAGGTGCTGGCGCACCGCCACCTCACCGACCCGGTCGCCGATCTCCTGCCGCAGCGACAGCGCCTGCTGGTAACAGTCGACCTCGCGCTTGTGCTGCCCGGTCTGCGAGTACACCCTGCCCATGTTGTGCAGCGCGCCGGCCTGCATGGCCTTGTCGCCGGTGAACCTGCTCAGCACCAGCGCGGTCGCGTGCTCGCTGAGCGAGGCGCGGAAGTCGCTGAGGTTGTAGTGGATGAGCCCGAGGACGTTGTGCATCCTGGCCTGGGCGCGCTGGTCGCCGCGGGTCCGCGCCGCGGCCAGCGCGCCACGGCAGGCGGTCAGCCATTCCGCGCTGTGGCCCCGGTGGTAGAGGTAGCGGCTGAGGATGTCGACCGCTTTCCAGCCGTGGTCGGCGAGGTCGTGCTCGGCCGCCCGCGACACCATGGCGAACAGGTTGGTGCGCTCCCGGTCCAGCCAGTCGACGGCGGACGACGTGGTGAACTCGACGTCGGCGGGCCGGACGGTCCGGCGGGCGAACGGGTACAGCACGGCGCTCGCGGCCTCGGCGTGGCCGAGGTAGTAGTCGAACAGCCCGCGCACCGCGGCACGCCGGTGTTCGGCAGGCTCGGCGTGGCGGGCGAGCCCGGCGGCGTACTCGCGGAGCAGGTCGTGGAACTGGTAGCGGCCGGCCGCGTGCTCGTCGAGCAGGCTCGCCGCGGTCAGCCTGCGCAGCAGCTGCCGCGTGACGGGGACCGGGTCACCGGTGAGCGCGGCCGCCGACCCGGCGGTGAAGTCGCTGCCGGGGACCAGGCCGAGTAGCCGGAACAGCCGCTGGGCCGGTGGTTCCAGCCTGGTGTAGGAAATCTCGAACGCGGGGAGCACGGCGTCGCCGCTGTCCTCGCCCTGCACCGCGAGACCGCTCAGCGTCCCGGCGCCACGCAGCTCGTCGAGGTAGGCGGCGACGCTGGTGTGCGGCGCCGACATCAGGTTGGCCGCCGCGATCCGCAGCGCCAGCGGCAGGTAGGCGCAGGCGCGGGCCAGTTCCCGGACCGCGCCGGCCTCGGCGTGCACCCGGTCCGTGCCGATCATCCTGCCGAGCAGCAGTTCGGCCTCGGTCTCGTCGAGCACGCCGAGGCACAGCCGGGACGCGCCCTCCTTCGCCGTGAGCCCGGTCAGCCGGTCCCGGCTGGTGACCACGACGAGGCAGCCGGGACTACCCGGCAGCAGCGGGCGGACCTGGTCGGCGCCCGCGGCGTCGTCCAGCAGGATCAGCATCCGGCGCCCGGCCAGCCGGGTGCGGAACAGGGCGGCGGCCTCGTCGACGTCACCGGGGGTGTGCTCGGGGGCCACGCCGAGCGCGCGCAGGAACCGGACCAGCACCTCCAGCGGCCGCGCGGGCTGCCCGGAGGCGTTGCCGCGCAGGTTGACGTACAGCTGGCCGTCCGGGAAGCGGCCGCGCACGTGCTGGGCCCACTGCACGGCGAGCGAGGTCTTCCCGACGCCGGGCGTGCCGCTGATGACCGCGAGGCTGACGGCGCCGCCGAGCAGCGCGTCGAGCGTGCCGAGACTGTCCTGCCTGCCGACGAACCCGGACACGGCGGCCGGAAGCTGCGCGGGCACGGGCTGCCGCGAGTTCGGGACCGGCTTCGCTGGCAGTTCGTCGCGCACGATCTGCAGATGGGCCGACCGCACTTCCTGCCCAGGCGCGATTCCCAGCTCGTCGGACAGCCGCGAGCGCAGCTCGCCGAACAACCGCAGGGCGGTCGCCTGCTGCCCGCTGCCGGCCAGGGCCAGCATCAGCCGGGCGTGCAGTCCCTCGTGGAACGGCTCCTCGTGGGTCAGCGCCCGCAGGTACTCGACGGCCTGCTCCGGTGTTCCCAGCCGCGACGCCGTCTCCGCGTAGGCAAGACAGACGGCGATGCGGCGGGTGCCGGCCGCCTGCGCCACCGGGTGCTGCCGGATCCCGGGCGGCAGGTCGGCCAGTGCCGGCCCGCGCCAGCAGCGCAACGCCCGTTCGGCCAGATCAAGGGCCGCCTCCGGGCTTTCCTGCCACAGCCGGTCGGCCATGGTCGCCAGCCGGTCGAACCGGCCAAGGTCGATCGCGTCCGCGTCGGCGGTCAGCAGGTAGCCGCCGGTGGCGGAGGAAATGGCCGCCGCCGCGCCGTGACCGGTCGCCAGCGCCTTGCGCAGCCCGGAGACATAGGTATGGACCAGGTTGTGACAGCTGGCCGGCGGCCGGTCGCCCCACAGCGCGTCGACCAGTTCCTCGCGGGTGACCACCTGGCCGGCGCGCAGCGCGAGCAGGGCGAACAGCGACCGCTGCTTCATCGGGCCGAGGTCGGCCGGGGTGCCGTCGAGTGTCACCGCCAGCGGGCCGAGAATGTCGATGCGGAGCGTGGCCTCCGGCGCCGTGGGCGCGGGACCGCCGGAGTCCAGCGCGGCCACCAGCCTGCGGACCGACTCCTGCCGGGGCTTGCCGGTCAGGCCCTGTTCCAGGTGGCGGATGGTGCGGACGCTCACCCCGGACAGGCTCGCCAGGTCGCGCTGGGTGAGCCCGGCGTTCCTGCGCCGTGTCCGCAGCGCTGCTCCCCACGTCTTCGGGTCTTCGACCACGGTGCCCCCACCCGTCCATAACATCGTGATGCCGACGCGGGCGTACTTTAGCAAGATGGTTGACCTGCGAGAAGGGCCCCTCGCCCGGGGAGTGAGCGAGGGGCCCGGGTCGGTCCCGCGTCAGGCAGGGTAGGGGGTCGCCTTGCCGGTCGCGGGGTCGTAGTCGATACGGCCGCCCTGGAACAGCGTGCGCTTACCGCCGGGCAGTCCGGGGATGTCGGTTTCGGCGCTGATCGGGTACTTCAGCGACGACTTCACACCGCCGAGCGAGTACCAGGTGCTCAGGATCGAGCCGAACATGGCGTGCGCGCCGGTCGAGGGCGACCAGTAGATCGCCCCGGCGTTGGACAGGGTGTTGTACCGGCCGACCTTGTCGGGTGCGTCCAGTTCGTCGGTCACCGGCAGGCCCAGCCGGGCCGAGGTGTGCCCGCCTAGCCTGAGATATTCGGCGTGGATGTGGCCGGTCATGATCTTCGGTCCGAAGTTGTGATGCGTGGGTGCCCAGTACATCCGCGCACAGCGGTAGTCGCGGTAGCGCACCATGCCGTCGGTCTTCTCGGTGTCGGCCGGTTCGCAGACGTAGTCGCGCGCGGCGGTGTCGTTGAGCCAGCGCAGCTCGATCGCCGTGGTGACCGGGTAGGCCCAGTTGATCCGCCAGGACGCGTCGACGGTGAACCAGTCCGGGTGATCGAAGCTCTGCCTGCGGCTGTTGTCGGCGGCGAACAGCGCGCCCCCGAACTGGCGCAGGTACCGGCCCGGATTGCTGAACGACTCCAGTGAGACGCCGACGCCCATCAGCCCGGGCTTCGGGCACCAGGTGGCGTCCCGGTGGAAGACGGTGGTGCCGTCGGTCGGCTCGACCCGGACACGGAAGTTGCTGACCCGCAGGTACACGCCCGGCTGTGTCATCGACTCGAACGAGTAGCAGTCCGGGTTGCCCAGGCCCGGCATGACCCGCCAGGACGCGTCGGCGCCGGCGCCGCCACCCGGGATCTGCGGTCCGGCGGTGATGTCGGCGTAACCCGCGCCGACCGGCCGGACGTGGTGACCGCGCCTGCCCGCGCGGTCGGAGCGCAGCGACTGGATCAACGACCGGTACTGGCCGATCCGCAGGAAGTCGGCGACGTCCTTGGGGGTCCCGGCCAGCGCGGCTTTCGCGGCGTACACCAGCCCCGGGCGGATGAGGGACTTCTCCGCCTTGGTCTGGATTTCCAGTGCGCGCCGCCGGTTGTCTTCCTCCTCCTTGCGCAGTTTGCTGGCGGTGTCGCGGCCGTCGGCCTCGTAGATACCGGTGTCGATGAACCACTTCCACACGGCCGGATCCGGGCTGCGCAGGGCGTCGACGGCCGCGTCGTGGACTTCGGTGCCCTGCGTGGCGCGGTTCCACACCTCGCGGACGAAGTTGTCGTCGGACAGCTCCAGCATTCCGGGGGTGGCGATGACGCCGAGCACCGCCATCGCCCGTGCCTTGGCGTTGCGGGCCTTCTGCCGCGCCTTCTCCGCCTCACTGGCCTGCTCGTCCTGGTCGATCTTGTCCTGCTTGTCCTGCGCGTCGGCGACGCCGATGCCCGTGCGCAGGAAGTCGATCTGCTGCTGCTCGGTCCCGCCGAACGCGGCCAGGGCGGCCGCTTTGACCTTCGGCCCGGTCGCCCGTTCCCACAGTGCGAACACGAAGTCCTTGTACCCGCGGATCAGCAGTTCCGGTTCCGCGACGATCCCGATGACCGCCGCCGCGCTCTGCTTCAGTTCGCGGGCCTCGCGGGCCCGTTCGGCGTCGCGGATCTCGTTGAGGTCGTCGCGCCGCTTCGCCTCGTGGATTCCGGTGCGGATCCACTGGGAGCACTCCTGGTCGGTCCCGGCGAACGCCAGTTCGGCCGATGCCCGCAGTTCCGCTCCGGTGGCCCGCCGCCAGAGCGCGATGACGAAGTTGCGGTCGCTGAGCACCAGCAGGTCGTCACCCGCGACGATGCCGAGGACGGCGGCGGCGCGGAACTTGTCCTCCTGTGTCGCAGGCGGAACCGCCACCTCCAGCGGCACCTCGGTCGGCGTGTCCGCGGCCACCACCGGTGGTGGCGCGACGGGTTGCGCCTGTGCCGGCGCGGCCACCAGCAGCCCGCCCGCCACGGCGGCGGCGATGAGCACGGGTCTCCATCTCATTCGGAACGGCCTTCCTTCTTCGCCAGGACGACCCGACGTCGTTCCTGCTCCGCGATCATCCTCTTGCCCAGTTCACCGGAGGCGTCGTCGACGCGGAACCCGGCGAGCAGGTCGTCCTCGGTCACGCCGAACGACACCGGTGCGGACACCACCCAGCGCGCGATCCGGTGTTCTCCCAGCGATACGTAGACACGGTTGCCGTCGACGCCAACCGACAGTGGCATCCGGTGGTCGACCGTCTCCATCGCGAAGTCCTCTGTGGACGGACCAGGGCGCTCCGACAGGTCCAGCCGCACCAGGCCGGGTTCCTCCGGTGCCGCGCCGGGAACCGGGCCCGGCGAGACAGGGACGGTCACCATGACGATCTCGAACACCATTCCCTGGTAGCCATCGGCCTTCAGCTCGACGTAGCCGTACTCGGGTCCACGTGAGTCGGCGGCGAAGAAGTAGACCGGATCCATCCGGGCGCCGGGCGGCACGAAGGCGAGGGAGAGTGCGATGTAGTCGTCGCTTTCGTCCCTGGCCTGCTCCGCCGGCGAAACTCCGGTTACTCGAAACGACACGTCACGACCTTCCTGGACTGTATACAGCGTGGTGAAGGACCGGGAGCGTCCCGTTCCTCGGCTCACTGAACTGCAGGTGCCAGTTGCCTATCCTGACAGGCCCGTCATAGCGAAGACCGTTGGTGACGGCCTGGTCGACCGCACTCCGCAGCTGGCTCAGCATGGCCTCGGCATGAAGATCGAGGAATTCCGGGCGCACATTCAGGCTCAGGTACCGCTCGTTGATGTGTTTCGTCGCCGACTCGATCACCCAGATCCGCTGTCCGCTCGTGGTCGGCAGCTCGAACGACTTCGGAATCGGTGTGCCGGGCCAGTCGTCGGCCCTGCGCGTGATGATGTTCCAGACGCTTTCGCAGTTGTGGACCAGTAACTGTGACTCGGTGACGTAGTAGTTGTGGTCGCCTTCGACCTCGAAGTTGTGGACGGTGACGGCTGCGGCGGCCCGGGTGATGCCGGTGACGGCCGGGTGCTCGCCGCGTTTCGTCTCCAGCCGGTCGCCCACCACGAGCTGGTCGGCTCTGCGCCAGCCACGGCCGTCCACCCAGAACGGGTGCTCCGGTGTGGCCCGCACGGTGGTGCCGCCTGCTGTGATGCTGAGCAGCGTTTCGGCCGTCCTGCTGGAGAGGTCGACGACCCGGCGCAACCGCGGCAGCCCGGTGCCGGTGTCCCGTGCCCAGACCCGGTCCCCGACGGCGACCCGCTCAATGGGTTTCGGTCCGTGCTCGGTGTCCACCGTGGTGCCGGCCGGAAAGCAGTTGCAGACGGTGAAGTCCTGCACCCGCTTGAGCAGCTGCCTGCCCCACTTCGTGCCGTCGAGGTAGCCCTGGACGCCGCTGATGATTCTCCCGACGGCCTTGGTGATCGGGCCGATCTTGCCGATGATCACGACCAGGGAGGCCACGTTGACGACGGTCCAGAGGCAGGACTCGATGTTGCCTTCGCCGAAACAGCGTTTGGCGTCGTTCACGCCGATGACGTCGAGGATGACCTCGGCGCCGACTTCGACGAGGAAGTCGAGAACGGTTTTGTTCGCCGCGGCCCTGCCGTTGCGGAATTCCTGGACGAGTGGCTCGCCGCCCGCCATCCGCAGGACTTCCTCCTCGTCGGGTGTCAGGTCGGGAATCCCGTCCCCGCCGGACTCCGCGGCGGCCTGGCGGCGGCGTTCGGCCTCGTCGCGCCGGGCCTGTTCCTCGGCGCGTTCGGCGGCCTGCTGGGCTTCGGTGGCCTTGCCCTTGGCGTTCTCGGCGGCCTTGGCGGCCTCGTCGGCGTGGGCTTGGGCGCGTTCGGCCGCGTCGTTGGCTGCCTCGGCCGCGGCCTGGGCTCTGGTGGCGGCGTCGCGTGCCGCGGCAGCGTCGTCTTCGGCGTTGCGGGCGGCCGTGCGAGCCGCTTCGGCGGCGGCTTCGGCGGCGGTGGCGTTACGACCTGCGATGGCGGCGTCGTTGTTGGCCTGGTTGGCGGCGTTGCGTGCCGCGGCGGCGTCGGCGCGGGCTTGCGCGTCGGCCTGGCTGGCCCGTGCCGCGGCCGCGCGTGCGGCGGCGCCTTCGAGTGCGGCGTCGGCGGCTGATCGCTGGGCTGCCGCGGAAGATTTGGCGGCGGCTTCGGCCGAGGCCGCGGCGCGGGCCGCGGCTTCGTAGGCGGGTTTGACCTCCGCCGCGGCGCGGGCTGCGGCGTCGGCGGCGGCCCGGGCGGCGGTGGTGGCCTCCGTGGCGCGCCGTGCGGCGGCCTCGGCTTGTTCGTTGCCGATGGCTTGGGCCTGGGCGGCGATTTCGGCGATCCAGTCGGCGTCGAGGTCCTCGCCGGTGAACGGGGCGACGATGGTGATGGCGTTGCTGGCAGGCTGGGTGATGCCCTGCGCCGACGCCCGCGCGGCCAGTGAGGCCCGCACGGCGGCCTCGGCCTGTGTCGCCGAGGAGACGGCTTCGCGGGCGGCGGCTTCGGCTTCGGCCTTGACCCGGTCGGCCGCCCAGAGTGCCTTGACCGCTTCGTCGGCGGCCTGCTCGGCCAGCCGCTGGGCGTTACGCGCGTGTTCGGCGGCCTTGGTTTCCCACGCGGTCGCTTCGGCGGCCTTCACGTTGGCCTGCAGGGCGAAATGGTGCGCGGCGGCCGCCTCGGATTCGGCCTGGCCTGCGGCGGCGTCGGCCCGCTTCGCCGCGGCGTGCGCCGCGTCCGACGCTGCCCGTGCCCGGGCGGCGGCCCGGGTCGACTCGGTGGCGGCCGCCCTCGCGTTGGCCGCGGCCCCGGTGGCCGTGTTCGCCGCGGTCCTGGCGTTGGCCGCGGCGGTGGATGCGATGCCCGCTTCGGTGCGGGCCTGGTTCGCGGCCGCCTGGGCCGCTTCCGCGTGCTCGGTGCCCCGGGCCTGCGCGGCCATCGCCTCCAGCGCCTGTGCCCGCGCCTGCGCGGCGTCACGGGCCTGCTCGGCCCGGAACGCCTCGTCCCGGGCGGCGATGGCCTTGCCCTCTTCCGTGCGAGCGTGCCCCGCGGCCTGTCCGGCGAGACGTTCCTGTTCCAGCGCCCGGGTCAGGGCGGCGTTGGCGTTGCCTTCTTCCATTTCGGCGACGCCACGGGCCGCGCGTGCCCGGGCGGCTTCCTGGTCGGCTCGCTGGCGGGCGGCTTCGGCGCTGGCTCGTTCGCGTTCGGCGATGGCGCGTTGCGCGGCGGCGGTGCGAGCTTCGGCCTCGGCGGTGAGCCGGGCCTGGCGGGTGCGTTCGGCGGCGGCCCAGGCCTGCCGTTCGGCTTCCTCGGCCGCCAGCCGTGACTGGCGTGCCCGTACGGCGGCGTCCTGCGCGGCGGCAGCCTCGACCCGGGCGGCCTCGGCGATCGCGGCCGCTGACCGGGCGTGTTCCTCGGCGTGGCCGCGCCATTTGCGGGCCTGCTCGGCGCGGGCTTCGGCTTTCTGCTGTCCTTCCTGGGCACGGTCGGTGGCCACGGTGGCCTCGACCGCGTGTACCGCGGTCTGCGAGGCGCCCACGGCGGCGCCGGCCGCCTCGGCCATGCCCTGGGCCATGCGGGCCCACTCGGCGCCGTAGGGCAGGCCGATCTCGACCAGCACGTTCGCCTCGACCGTGGCCCTGGCCGCGGCCTGCTGCGCCGCGTTCGACGCGGTCTGGGCCGCGCCGAGCTGGCGGGCGACCTCGCGCTGGACCTCGTCGAACGGGGCATGGACCCCGCCGGCCTCGTTCGCCGCGAGGATCTGCGCGGCGCGGCGGCCCTCGTTTCCGGCCAGCACCATCGCGTTGGCCGCCCGCTGCAACGCGCGCACGCCCTCGCCGTGCGCGACCAGCAGCGCCTGCCGCGCCTGCGAGGCCCGCGCGGCCTTCTTGGCCAGCTCCGAGGCCGCCTCGGCGGCCTTGTTGCGTTCCTCCTGCTCACGCAGGTACCGCTCCCAAGCCTGCGCGTCCAACGCGGCCGCGGCCTGATATCCGGTACGCAGGAACTCCGCGATCGCCGCATCCCCCGCGGCCAGCGCCGCCTTGGCTGCCTTCTGGACCTCGAACCCGCCGGTGGTGCTCAGCAAGGTCACCCGGACTCGCAACTCGTGAGCCCTGGCCTGGGTGCGTTCGGCTACCTCGCGGTCGCGGAGCTTGGCGACCTCGGCGCCGTAGGCCAGAAAACACGCCCGGTCGTAGTCGGTACCGGCGAGCACGCGTTCGACCTCGGCGTTGAACACCGGCCCGCCGGTGCCCCGCAACGCCTCGATCTCGGTCCGATGCTGCCGCGCCGTCTCGGCCTTGCGCGCCGCCGCGGCCTGTTTGGCCTGCTCGTGCCCGCTCTCCAGGAACGCCATGATCGCCGCGTCGGTGCCCGCGGCCAGCGCCGCAGTCGCGGCCTGCCGGACCTCGATGTCCTCGTCCAGCTCGGCGATGTCGACCACCAGCTGCCGCAGCCGCGGATCGATCGCCGACACCGACAGGCCCTGCCTGCCATCCCACGAACCATGACCACCCTGCGGCATCTGCCGCGCTGCCGGATTCGTCGGCGGCGCACCGGGCGCGGCGGCTGTCACCGGTTGCAGCCCCCCGGCGAACACCGTGAGTACGAGCGCGAGTATCAGCCCGCGGTAAGAATTTCTGAGCCAAGACACGACGGATTCCCTCCGCTAATACAAGATCCCACCCGGCAAAAGAAGAGATTTCAGCGAGTCATTTCTTTTTCGCCCGCCAGTGCCTGCTCGTACAGCGCTTTCCAATAGGCAGCCTGCTCGGCAGCGGTCGTCTGCTCAGCCATCCATTCGGATTCGTTCCCGGCCGCGGAACCGGCGATGGCCTGCCAGTTCGGGCTGGTGGCACCGGCCGCCGCCGCGGCGACCAGCCGCCAGTTCTCCGCCTGCGCCAGCGCCACCCGCTCGGCCTCGCCCCACGCGGTGCGCGCCGGGGTGGTCTGATCGGCCACGGTGCGCCAAGCCCGTGCCGCCGCCTGCCTGGCCTGCTCCGCAGCTTCACCGGCGGCTTCCCGCGCGGCCTGCTCGGCCTCGGTCGCCTCGGCCACCAGGCGACGGGCCGTGGCCCGCCACGCCATGTCGTTGTCCGCGGCCCGTGCCCGATGCGAATCCAGATCCAGCCGGCCACCCGAAACCCAGCCGTGCACGTAGAATTCCACCAGGTCCCCGTCACCGGCGCCCGGACGTGTCGCCCACACCGCCGCCCCCCGCACCTGCGCCCCCGGATCGTTCACCGCCAGCGCCCGTACGAAAGCGCGATCGGTCTCCGCGATCGCCCGCGCGTGCTCACCCGCCGCCTCCCGCGCCGACCGGTCACTGTTCTGCGCGGCCGCATATCCGGTGCGCACAAAGGCTTCCCGGTCGGCATCGGTGCCCTGCACCGCACGCCGCGACGCCTCGAATACCGCCGGCGAGAACTCCGGCCGATGCGTGGCCAGCACCCGCTTCGCGAAATCCAGATTCCGCACCTTCGCGTCGGCCGCACGCCGCACCGCATAGTCGTAGCCGGTAGCCAGAAACTCCGAGACCGCCGGCTCCCCGAGCGGACTCACCAGCGCCACCACCGCATCGGTGCGCACCGTCGACCGCGGGTCCTTCCGCGCCAGCCACCGCACCAAGGCCCGATCCGCCGACACTTCCTCCGCCATCACGGCAGGCGTCAGCGACGACACCAACATCAACAGGACGCAGGCAGCACCAACCCACGAACGCACACGCATGCAGAACTCCCGCCGTGACAAACCCGAGCCCGGCTGGAATTCCTCCACCATGAAACGCCCCGACGGCCGGTGGAATCCCTGCCTGAAGTAATTTGACCTGGCAAGGAAATCAGGCAGGCCGACTTTCGGTCAATGAGCCATTCGGCCGCAGTTGCCGAAATTGCCGTATCTACAGTGAGCGCAATGGAATATAGAAACGCTGGAGAAATACCCCGGCGGATCGCTCAGGCGCGTTCGGTCGCGGTGGCGCGGCGGATTCCCACCAGCAGCAGGATGGCGGCGACGAGGATGACCGGCCACGGGGTCAGCGGCATGACCACGGCGTCGACCACCGTCCAGACGATCAGCGCCCAGCCGACGAACGCCGGTGGCGTGATGCCACGCCGTGCCAGCCACAGCACCAGCAGCCCGACCAGGACGAACGCCGGGCCGAAGCTGTCGATGCTGAACCAGTACGCCGAGCCAGCCGGGCTCAGCGCCTTGAGGTTCTCCTGCCACAGGCCGCCGCTGAACCAGGTTCCGGCGTGCTGTCCGGCGCCCATCAGGGTCAGCGCGAGGATCGTGTGCGCGGCGCCGAACAGTGTGATGAGCCAGCCAGCCCACTTGATCATCGTTGGCCTCCATCCCCGGTTATACGGTGGCGTATATCGAAGGAGGCTAACCTGGTTGTACGGGTGCGTACAACCGGATTCGAGGTGAGGTGGGTCATGGGCGCGTTGCGGACGCCGCGGGAGAAGTGGGTCGAGGCCGGTCTGCGGGCCCTGGCCGGCGGCGGCGTGGACGCCGTGCGGGTGGAGGCGCTGGCCAAGTCCCTGGGGGTGACCAAGGGGGGTTTCTACGGCTACTTCGCCGACCGGGACGCCCTGCTGCTGGCGATGCTGGACACCTGGGAACAACGCAGCATCGGCGACGTGCTCGACCGCGTCGAGCGCGAGACCCGCGACCCACGCAAGCGGGTGCGGCTGGCCGGGCAGCTCACCTACTCCGAGGAGCTGATCCCCATCGACCTGGCGGTGCGCGACTGGGCCCGCCGCGACGAGGTCGCGGCCGGGTACCTGCGCCGGGTGGACAACGAGCGCATGCGCCTGCTGCGCGACATGATCGGCACCTTCTGCGACGATCCCGACGAGGTCGAGGCGCGCAGCCTGCTGGCGTTCTGCCTGGCGATCGGCCATCACTTCCTCGCCACCGACCACGGCGGCCGGTCCCGTGTGGACGTTCGGGCCCGCGCCGGCGACATCATCCTCGACCAGGCCCGGCCCGGGGGCGCGACCACGGCGCAGTAGAGGTCGCGCGGTCTCCCCGGGCGTCACAACCTGCCCCGCGCTTCGGTTTCAGGCGGGGATTCGGTGGTAGGGGTTGGTGCTGGGTCTTCGGCGTGTGGTGAGCCAGGCGGGTGGGTGGAACTGGGGTTTGCCGTCGGTCATGGTGACGGTCCAGTCGGTGTGGTGGACGATGCGGTGGTGTCTGCCGCAGAGCAGGATCATCTCGTCCACTGTGGTCTGTCCGCCGTGTTGCCATTCCCGCACGTGGTGAACGACGCACCAGCGGGGTTTGCGTGTGCAGCCGGGAAAACAGCAGCCACGGTCCCGTAGGCGGAGGGCGCGGCGCTGGGCTTTGGTGGCCAGCCGGACATCGCGGCCCAGGTGCAGTACCTCGCCCTCGGATCCGAATACGGCGGGGACAAGTTTGGCTTCGCAGCACAGCCGCGACAGCGCGGAGGCGCTGAGGTATCCGGCGCCGTCGAGTATCGCGGGTCCGGCGCGGCGTTGCAGGTCGTCGAGGGTGGTGGTCACGGTGACCACGGCTCGTTCCCCGCCTTGGGTGCTGAGGTCGTCGGTGCGGGCGACCAGTTCGATCATCTCGGCGAGTGCGTCGCCTTTGCGTTCGGCTTGGTTGCGCAGGTCGGGTTGGCCTTCCTCGGCGGGGCACGGTTTGGCCAGCACATCGAACAGGCCGTCCAGGGTGGCGCCAGTTTCGGCATCCAAGGTTCCGGCGAACCGGTACCGGCCGCGTCGATCCACTGTGGAGCGGAACTCGCGGACCGGGTGCGCCAGCGCGTCCTCGTCGGGTGGTGCGCTGTCCTGGTCGATGCGGGCCCGGATGTTGTCCCCGGCTTTGCGTACCGCGGTGGGTGGGGCGGTGCGGGCCAGGGTCAGCAGGATGTCCTCGAAACCCTCCCGCGCTTCCACCGGCAGGGCCGTAATAGCGCGGTGGATTTCCACCGCGTGTTCCAGCGACACCTCACCCGCCGCCAGCGCCGCACCGGTGGCGGCCAGCGAGCCGAACAGTTCCTCGGCCAGCTGCACCCGGGTCTTGGCCAGCGACCGGGAGACGTTGAGGTTGTCCACCTGAAACGCCACCAGATCCCGGAACCCGAAATCGGCCCCGCGGGCGCTCAGCTCCGCCAGGCCCTCCAGCACTTCGGCGGCGGCCGCGGCCATCTTTTCCTGGCCACGCTGAATGATGGCGGCTACCTCCTCGTCGGAGTGCCGCCACAGGCGGGTGCCAGGTTTCTCGAACACATCACCATCGTATTACGAACAGGTGTTCGAAACAATCACACGATCGAGCTATGCTTGTCGTGGGGAGTCCTTTGCCCGCCGTTTAACCTCGCTGCGTCGGTTGAGGTGACTCACCGCCGGCCGGCGTGCCGGCGGGTGCATATTCTGTTGGTGCGCAACAACAGGATCACTCTGCAGGGCGTCGTCTGGACCTTCGGCGACCGCGAACTGGCGGCTCTGCTGCTGGACGGGCACACGGTGCGCGACGGGCCCGAGGCGTTGCTGCTCGCGGCCCAGTCGCGTGGCCTGCCGCTGACGACCGATCTCCACCACCTGTCGTCGGCTCCCGTGCCGGGCTGGGGAATCGACGTCGATGTCACGCGGTATCCACGCACGCGGCTCACTGTCCGGTGGCCCCGTCCACGCCCGCTGATCGACGCGGCCGAGGTCGGCTTTCCCGCCCGCTGGCAGTGGCTGGCCGCCACCCAGCGCACCGTTCTGCTACTGGTCGGCTGCACTCTGGTCACCGCGCCGGACGGGACGGCACGCCGCGACGCACTGCCCGTCCGGGTCTCCCGCCTGGCGGAGAGCGGGTTGCTCGCGGCGGGTTTCGCGGAGTTCCGGTCCGGCGGACGGCGTGGTGCCGCACCGGTCCGGCGCATCCGGCCGCGGACGAAACGCCGCTTCAGCCGCGCTCGCCGGTCGGTGGCGTGACGTCCCGGGCCGTCCACGGCTGGGAACGCCTGCCCGCGTTGACCGCGATGGCGAGGCGGGCGACCGCGGCGGCACCCTCCCGGCCGCTCGGCGCCGCGATCCGGCCCAGCAGCGCGCCGGCCGGGTAGGTCGCCAGATACCAGCCACGCAGGCCGTCGGTGAGTACCGTGACGGCCAGCTGTGGCGGCTCGCGGTAGCCCCAGGTCGGCGTCCGCGGGCCGCGGGGGAGTACCACCATTCCGCGGCCCGGCGCGACGAAGGCCTCGACGCCTGCCTGGGTGAACTCCTCGGTCAGCGCGGCGAGCAGTGCGTGGGCGTCCTCGGCGGCCCTGGTGCGCGCGCGGGACCGGCGGTCGACCGCGGTCAGGCACCAGCCGGCGAGGTCGACGTCCCCCGGTGGCAGACCGTGCCGCCCGGCGGCGGTCCACACATCGGTCAGCAACTCCGCCGCCATGTCGATGATTCGTTCGGTATAGAGCAATCCCTGCGCGGCGCTGTGTGCTGCCTCCACCACCGCGGACCGTGCTTCGAGCGCGGTTGTCTCACCCACCGTCTCAGTCCCCCGTCCCCGCAACGCCGGCGCGTCACCGCCGTCGCACCTCCATCCTGGCACGGTTCGTGGCCGGATCGGCACCTTCGGTTGCTGGGGAAATTCACAGAGTATGAGAACCGGTCAGCTGACGGCGTCCGCCATCCGGCGTACCGCCTCGGTGATCACTTCCGGTGAGGTGGCCAGGTTCAGCCGGACGAACCCGGCGCCGCCGGTGCCGAAGTCGGCGCCGGAGTTGAGCGCGACGCGGCCGCGCTCCAGGAACACCGCGGCCGGATCGTCCGGCAGGCCGAGCCCGCGGCAGTCCAGCCAGGCCAGGTAGGTGCCCTGCCCCGGCCGGTAGCGCACGGCCGGCAGGTGCTCGGCGAGCAGATCCGCCAGCAGCGCCCGGTTGCGGTCCAGCCCGGTCAGCAGGGCGTCGAGCCAGTCGCCGCCGTCGCGCAGGGCGGCGGTGTGGGCCAGGATCCCGACGTGGCTCGGGCCGTGCCCGACCTCCTCGGGCAGCCGGGCGAGGTCGGCGGCCGCCTCGGGGCCGGCGATGGCGAGCGCGGCCTTCAGCCCGGCGAGGTTCCACGCCTTGGACGACGACATCAGCGACAGCCCGTTCTCCCCGCCGGGCACGCTGAGGTACGGCGTGAAGGTGGTACCGGTGGCGACGACCGGGGCGTGGATCTCGTCGGCGACCACGCGGACGCCGTGGTCGTGGGCCAGCCGGGCGGCATCGGCCAGTTCGGCCGCGGTGTGCACGGTGCCGGTCGGGTTGTGCGGGCTGCACAGCAGGTACGCCGCCCGCTCGCCCGCGCGGGCGAACGCGTCGCGCAGCGTGGCGAGGTCGATCCGTCCCGCCGGGTCGAGCGGCGCCTCGACGACGGGCCGGCCCAGGCTGCGCAGGAACAGGTAGAACGGCGGGTACACCGGGCAGTTGACGACGACCGGATCGCCGGGGCCGGACACCAGCTTCAGCATCTCGACCACGCCCAGCATCACGTCGGGCACGAGCGCGGTGCGCTCCACGGCCAGCCCGTCCCAGCCCCACCGCCCGCGGGCGAACGCGGCCAGCGCCTCGGCGTACGCGGTGCCCGCCGGGTAGCCGGTGTCGCCCAGGTCGACCGCCGCCCGGACGGCTTGGGCCACCGGCTCGGCGAGCGGGACGTCCATCTCCGCCACCCACAGCGGCAGCACGTCCTCGGGGTAGGTGCGCCACTTCATGCTGCTGCGCCGGCGAAGCTGCTCCACCGACAGCTGGGTCAGCGGGTTGGGCACGGCCATGTCGCCACCCTAGTGTCACGTTCGCCGGCCCGGCGGGTTCTCGATCCGGATGTCGTGCTGCGCACCGACTTCGGCGCCGGCCGCGGGGCGGGACGGTGGCCCGTCGGCGCGCATTCCGCGCCAGATCAGGTCGGTGAGGCGCTCGGTCTCGGCCTTCCAGTCGCCGTGCGGGTCGAGGAAGAACAACCCCGCAAGCCCGCGGTACACCGTCTCCGGATCCAGGCCCGGCCGGACGGTCCCGGCCTCGACGTTGGCCGCGAGCAGCGTGGCGACCGCGCCGAGCAGGGACTCCTGCGCGGTGGCCGGCAGCTCGCCCTTCGACGTCCGCAGCGCGTTGGCCAGGCCCCGCTTGGTCATCATGTAGTGCGCCAGGTGGTCGGCCGTCCACACCTGGAAGGCCTTGTCGGGTGGATGCTCGTCGAGCAGCCGCGGCACCACGTCGACCAGGTGGCGGACCTCGCGCTCGTAGACCGCGACGATGAGCGCCTCCGGCGTGGGGAAGTGCCGGTAGACCGTGCCGACCCCGACCTCGGCCTGCTTGGCGATGCCGTTGAAGGAGACCTCGCCCGTCCTGGCGAGGGATTTCGCGGCGGCGACCAGGATGCGCTCGTGGTTGCGCCGGGTGTCCGCACGTCGCGGGCTGACCATCGTTCCTCCTCCCGGGCCGCTGCGATGTCCCCGATGAATCTAATGCACGCACGGCCGGACCTGGAGTAACTCGACGCATTGCGGAGCGGATATCTATCCGCTAACGTGGGAAAGCACGAAGCGGATGAACATCCGGTTCGGATTCCGCGACCCGGGAAAGAGATCCTGTGGACATCTCACTCGAAATCAATGGTAGCTCGCGACGGCTCACCGTCGAGCCCGGCGTGACACTGCTGGACGCGCTACGGGAACGGCTCGACATCACCGGTCCCAAGAAGGGCTGCGACCGTGGCCAGTGCGGTGCCTGCACCGTCCACGTCGGCGGGCGGCCGGTGCTGTCCTGCCTCACCCTGGCCGCCACCGTGCGCCAGCCGGTGACCACGGTGGAAGGCCTGTCCACTGAGGACACGCTGCATCCGGTCCAGCGGGCCTTCGCCGAGCAGGACGCCCTGCAGTGCGGCTTCTGCACCTCCGGGCAGATCATGTCGGCGGTCGCGGCCGTCGAGCAGCAGGTGGACGACGTCCGGGAGTTCATGTCCGGCAACCTCTGCCGCTGCGCGGCCTACCCGAACATCGTCGCCGCCGTCGAGCAGGCCAGGAGGGCCGATGCGTCCCTTTGACCTGACCGCACCCACCACACTCGACGCCGCACTCGCCGAACCGGGCACCTTCCTGGCGGGCGGGACCACACTCGTCGACCTGATGAAGCTCGACGTCCTCACGCCCCGGCGGGTCGTGGACATCAACGGCCTGCCGTTGCACGGCATCGGCACCGGCGACGGCCTGCGGATCGGTGCGCTGGAACGGATGAGCGACGTCGCCGCGCACCCCGGCGTCTACCCGGTGATCACCCGCGCGCTGCGGGCCAGCGCGTCGCAGCAGCTGCGCAACATGGCCACCATCGGCGGGAACCTGTTGCAGCGCACCCGGTGCACCTACTTCCGCGACGTCAGCACGCCGTGCAACAAACGTGACCCCGGTAGCGGCTGCCCGGCGGTCTCCGGAGCCGGCCGGATGCACGCCGTGCTGGGCACGAGCGAGCACTGCGTGGCGACCCACGCCAGCGACCTGGCGGTCGCACTCGTCGCACTGGACGCGCGGCTGCGGCTGATCAGCGCCGAGGGCACCCGGACCGTCGCGCTGGCGGAGTTCTACCGCCTGCCGGGCAGCACGCCCGAGGTCGAGAACGACCTGCGCCCCGGTGAGCTGATCGCCGAGGTCGTCGTCCCCCGGCTGGACTGGGCGGCGCACTCCACCTACGTCAAGGTGCGCGACCGCGCGTCCTACGAGTTCGCCCTCTGCTCGGCCGCGGTCGCGCTGCGGATCGAGGACGGGCAGGTCGCCGACGCGCGGGTGGCCGCCGGCGGGGTGGCCACCGTGCCGTGGCGGCTGGACGCCGTCGAGGCGGCGCTGCGCGGCGGGCCGGTGACGCGGGAGTCCTTCGAGGCCGCCGCCGAACTGGCCGCCGCCGAACTGGCCGCCGCCGGTTCCCGGCCGTTGCCGGCCAACGGGTTCAAGGTGTCCCTGCTGCGGCGGACCGTCGTCCGCGCGCTGCTGGAGCTGACCGAGGGGAGTCGCGCATGACCGCCAGGGTGGATGCCCCGCTGAAGGTCACCGGAGCGGCGAAGTACGGGGCGGACCACAACTTCCCCGGCATGGCGTACGGCTACGTCGTGCACAGCACCATCGCCTGCGGCGAGATCGAGGCGATGGACGTCACGGCGGCGCGGGGCGCCCCGGGCGTGCTGGCCGTGTACACGCCGTTCGACCCGCTGGTCCTGCATCCGCCGACGTCGGAGCTGCTGGGACCGACGTGGGTGCCGCTGCAGGACCGGGAGGTCGCCTACCGGGGTCAGCCGATCGGCTTCGTGGTGGCGCGCACCTACGAGCAGGCACGTGACGCCGCGGCCCTGATCGGCGTGACCTACCGGGAACGGCCCGCGGTGACGTCGCTGGAGGACGGCCTGGCCACCGCCGAGGACGCGCCCGGCCGCGACGGTGCGCCCTCCTCGCTGGCCGTGCTCGCACCGGGCGTGGAGTCCATCGAGGACGCGCTGGCCGCCAGCCCGGTCGTCGTCGAGCGGACCTACCGCACGGCGGCCCAGCACCACGCGGCGATGGAGCCGCACTCGGCGGTCGCGGTGTGGGAGTCCGGGAAGCTGACCGTCTACAGTGGAAACCAGGGCGCCTTCCTCCAGATGGCCGATCTGGCGGCCGCGCTGGACGTCGACCCGGCCACGGTGCGCGCGGTGAACCCGTTCGTGGGAGGGGCGTTCGGCGGCAAGGCTCGCACGTCCGTGCCGGCGTTCCTGGCGGCGGCCGCCGCCAGGGCACTGGACCGTCCGGTCAAGGCGGTGCTGAGCAGGGAGCAGGTCTTCACCGCGACGGCGGGGCGTGCCGCGACCGTGCAGAAGGTGGCGCTCGGCGCCAGCACCGACGGCACGCTGGTGGCGGTGCGCCACGACTCGTGGTGCAGCACCGCGATGGACCGCTCGTTCGTCGAGCCGACCTCGCACGGCACCTCCCGGGAGTGGTATGCCACCCCGAACCTGGCCATCAGCCAGAAGATGGTGCCGTTGAACCTCCCGCAGACCACGTTCATGCGGGCACCGGGCGAGGCACCCGGCTCGTTCGCGCTGGAGTGCGCGATGGACGAGCTGGCCGTGGCACTGGACATGGATCCGATCGAGCTGCGCCTGCGCAACAACTCGATCGCGCCGCCCGGCGTGGACCTGCAGTGGTCGAGCAAGCACCTCGACGACTGCTACCGGATCGGCGCGCGGCGTTTCGGCTGGGCCGACCGACAGCCGGGCGGGCGCACCGACGGCGACTGGCTGGTCGGGATGGGCACGGCCACCGCGATGTTCCCCGCCCTGCGGTTCCCCGCGACGGTCGGGGTCACCCTGCTGGCCGACGACACCGCCGTGGTCGCCACCGGCGGGTCGGACCCGGGCACCGGGCTGCTGACCGTGCTGTCGCTGGTCGGGGCCGAGTCACTGGACATCGCACCGGAACGGGTCACGCCGCGGCTGGGCGACTCGTCGCTGCCGCCGGGTGGCGTGTCCGGCGGTTCGACCGCGACGGCCAGCGCCGGTTCGGCGATCATGGCGGCAGCGGGCAAGGTCGTCGACGAGCTGCTCACCCTGGCATCGGCTCCCGGCGGGCCGTTCGACGGTGCCGAGGTGTCCTATGAGGACGGCCGGGTGCTGGCAGGCGGCCGGGCGATGACGTTCGGCGAGGTGCTGCGGGCGCTGGACCGCCCGTCGCTGTCGGCGACCGGGTCGTCGGCGCCGGGTGAAGAGCGGACCAAGCACTCGTTCAGCTCCTTCGGCGCCCAGTTCTGCGAGGTGCGGGTGCACCGGTGGACGCGGGAGGCGCGGGTGTCGCGCCTGCTCGGCGTGTTCGACGCCGGCCGGATCATCAACGAGAAGACCGCCAGGGGGCAGATCTCCGGCGGGATGATCTGGGGTGTGTCGGCCGCGCTGCACGAGGCGCTGGAGTTCGAGCCGGACGGCCGGATCGCCAACGGCGACCTCGCCGGCTATCTGCTGCCGGTGAACGCCGACATCCCCGAGGTGGACGTCGAGTTCGTCCAGCACCCGGACACCCTGCACAACCCGGTCGGGGCGAAGGGTGTCGGGGAGATCGGCGTGGTCGGCATGGCCGCCGCCGTCGCCAACGCCGTCTTCAACGCGACCGGCATCCGCGTGCGGCACATCCCCATCCTGATCGAGGATCTGCTGGACTAGTGTCCTGAGTCGGGAGTCCGGTGCATAAGTCGGCGAGTCCAGGTTTCCGCTGGCAAGGCGCCGGTTCGCCCTCGTACTGGACCGTACTCGGGCCGACCGGCAACGCCGCCAGCGGGAAGCTGGGCCGGCGAATTGTTCAGCGGATTCCCGACTCGGGACACTAGCCGCGTGCGTATGGGCGAGTTCAGGCTGCAGCGCCAGAAGAACGGGCGCGGCTACTTCGGGCACGTGAAGGTGCGCGCGGTACCCGCGGCGGCACCGTCGGTGTCCTGGGCGGTGCCGCCGGCCGACCGGGCGTCGCTGCGGCCCGGCGTGGACGCCGAGTTCGTCGAGGCGGCACTGGCCGGGGTGCGGGACGGGCTCGGCCTGCTGCACGGCATCGGAGCCGACGTGGACGGTCACGCCGTCGAGATCGTCGAGGCACGGGTGTACCTGACCGACCTGGAGGCCTCCGCCGTGCGGGCGGCCGGAACGCTGGCCGTGGCCGACGCGTTCGGCCTGCGGGACCGCTTCGAACTGGGCTTCGACTCCGGCTGGCGGGTCATGCCTCACCGGTGACGGTGAGGTGGTGGCGGCGGCTCAGCTCACCGCCGGGCGGCAGCGTCAGCGGGACGTCGGACGCCAGCGCGGCACACACGCCCGGGTACTCGGCGCTGCGCACGAACCACGGGTCCCCGTCCGCGGTGAACGTCACGGTGCACGGCGGCCCCTGCGCGCTCTCGAACACCACCTCCGGCGCCCGCGTGCCGTTCACCGCCTCCTCGCCGGCGGCGGTGCCGGTCCGCACCCGGCCGCCGCGGAAGGCGTCGGACGCCCGCCAGAACAGCCCGCCGTACCCGGCGCCTGCGCGGCCGCGGGTCGCCGGGCTGTCGAACCGCAGCGGGCGCGCCGACAGCGACCGCAGGTGGAAGCCGAAACCCAGTACCCAGGACCCGGAACCCACGTCGCCGACCCGCAGCGTCCGCCGCTCCCGCAGCAGCGCCCTGCCCTGGCCGTCCAGCCAGGTCAGCTCCTCGGCCAGTTCCACGGCGCCGCTGGTCACCCGGGCATCGGACCAGCGGTCGTGCCTGATCCGGCCGTGGTCACCGAGGTCGCGGTAGCCCCGGCCGTGGACGTAGGTCGGCCCGCCCCAGAAGTTCACCCCGGACACGTGCGGCACCGCCACGCCGAGCCCGGCGTGCCACGGGTGGTCGCCGGGCCGGAAGCCGGTCACCACCGTTCCGGACAGCGTCCGCACCTCATGTGCGTACGGCCGGGGCGCCAGATCGGCGGTCAGCCGGGGCCGGTGGACGTACCGCAGCAGGGTGACCTCGCCCGCCAGCACGGCGACGTCGTCGCCACCGAAGCACAGCCGGAGCGTGGTCACCAGCCCGCTCCCAGTTCGGAGAACAACAGCAGCCGCTCGGCGGCCGCGGCCACCCACTCGTCCACACCGGACACCACGCGGACGCCGCCGTCGTCGGTCCACCGCCGCAACGCGGCCGGGGCGGGCGCGGTCCGGACCGCCTCCACCACCGCCGACAGCCCGGTCGTCATCCACAGTGGACAGAGCAGATCGGCGCCGGTGCCGGCGTGGTCGACCAGGTTGGCCAGCAGGTCGGTCCGGCCGAACCGCTGCCGCCGCCCGTCCACGACCAGCTCGTCGGACTCGTAGAACAGCTCGGCGCGCCCGGCGTCACCGTGCACGACCACCCGCGGCGGACGGTCCCGCTGGGCACACAGCGTCGCCGCCACGACGACCGGGACACCGGGGCCGGTGGCACGAAGGCAGGACGTGTCGTCGGACTCGATGTCGTTGGCGTGGAACAGTTCCAGCTCGACCTCCGGCCGCGTACCGGCCATCCCGGCAAGCCACAGCGCCGCCTGCACGGCGTGCGCGAACGGGTTAGTCAGCGCACCGTCGGTGACCGGCCTGCCGGCCAGCGTGCGGCGCCCGGCCCAGTCCGCGCGCCGGAAGTAGGCGGTGTCGCGGCGCCAGGCCCCGTCGGCGCCGACGCCGCGGACGGTACCCAGTTCCCCGGCGGCGATCAGTGCGCCCAGCCGCCGCAGCGCGGCCGATCCCATGGCCTGCAGGCCGACCTGGATCTGTTTCCCGGTCCGGGTTTGCGTGTCGAGCAGCCGCTCGTGGTCGGCCATCGCGGCCACCGGCGGCTTCTCCAGCAGCACGTGCGCGCCGGCCTCCAGGGCGGCACCCGCGAGGTCGGCGTGGGTGTGGATCGGGGTGCCGATCACGACGATGTCGGGCGCGACCGCGTCGAGCAACGCGTCCAGGGTGCGGAAGCGGGGGACCGGAGGGAGATCGCCGGGCAGGTCCGCCGGGTCGGCGAGCCCGGCCAGCTCGACCACGTCCAGGGCGGCCAGGCGCCGGATGTTCTCCAGATGCCAGTGGCCGTATCCGGACACTCCGGCCAGCCCGACCCGCATGAAACGGAAACTAGGTAGGCGTTGACGGCCTGTCAAGGCGTTGACGATCAGCCGCGCCCGGCCGTACAGTCCCGACCATCTGAAAGCGTTTTCTGTGAACGGTCCACCACGGAGGTGGTATCGGTGCGACGATGGGGGATCGCCGCCGCGGTCGTCCTGCTGCTGGGCGGCTGCGCACCGGGCAGCTCGGACCCGACCGCCGGCCGGGAGCCGACGCCGGGCCGGCTGAGCTACGTGTACTTCACCGACGGCCCGGACGAACAGGTCACCCGGTCGCTCATCGCCGAGTACGAGAAGACCCGCGGGGTCCGCGTCGACCTGCAGATCGTGCCGTTCTCCGAGCTGCAACAGCAGCTGCAGGCGCGGCTGGCCAGCGGCAACGCGCCGGACGTCGCCAGGGTGCACAACCTGGGGGCCTACCGCGGGGAGCTCGCCGACCTCGGGCCGATCGGCGGGGAGTTCCTCGACCAGGCACAGCAGGCGATCCGCGGTCCCGGCGGCGAGACGCTGGCCGTGCCCAGCGACCTCACCATGAACGGCCCGCTGGTCAACACCGACCAGTTCGCCAGGGCCGGCGTCGCACTGCCGCCGCCGGACCGGCCGTGGACCTGGGACGAGCTGCTGGCCAACGCCCGGCGCGTCCAGCAGGCCGTCGGCGCGCCGCACGCGATCGCGTTCGACAAGTCCGGCCACCGGCTGGCCGGGCTGTTCAGCCAGTTCGGCACCACCTACTTCGGGCCCGGCGGCGGCGTGGCGTTCGACCCGGTCAAGGCCGAGCGGGCGGTCCGGCTGTTCGTCGACCTCAACCAGCAGGGCCTGATGTACAAGGACTTCTGGATCGAGTCCGGGACGAAGTACCGTGGCGCCAACGAGATCTTCCTGCGCCAGGACGCCCCGGTGTACTTCAGCGGCAACTGGCAGGTGAGCCAGCTCGCCAAGTCCGCGAAGTTCGGCTGGGCGGCGATTCCCAACCCGTGCGCGCAGCGCTGCGGCGGCTACCCGGGCGGGAAGTTCATGATCGTGTTCAACCAGAGCCCCAATCAGCGGGCCGCCGCCGAGTTCGTCGCGTTCATGAACTCCCGCGCGGCCCAGGAACGTTACGCCAGGGAGGCGAAGTTCCTGCCCACCCGCAAGGACCTGATCGCCTCCGGAGTGTCCTATCCGGACCACGGCGCCGACATGGCGGTGTTCCTCGGCGACGTCGCGCGCACCGACCCGGACGCGTTCGCCGACAACTACCACCCGGCGTTCGACACGGCGGCACGGGCCGCGGTGAAGGAGTTCGCCGCGGCCATCGCCGGCCAGCAGTCGGCGGCCGACACGGTGGAGCGGATCCGCGCCGAAGCGGCCGAGGCGGCGGAGGCGAGCAGCCGATGACCAGCCGCAAGCCGTGGAACCAGCGTCTGGCGCCCTACCTGTTCGTCCTGCCCAACATGCTGGTGTTCGGCGTGTTCATCATCTACCCGGCACTCAACGGCTTCAACATCAGCGCCTACGACAGCGCCAACGGCCGCACGTTCACCCCGGTGGGCACGGACAACTACGAGAAGCTGCTCACCGACGACGAGTTCTGGGAGGCCGCGCTCAACTCGGCGACCTTCGTGCTGGCGTTCGTGGTGCTGTGCACCGCCGCGTCGATCGGGCTGGCGGTGCTGCTGACCCAGCCGATCCGCGCCAGGGGCTTCTTCCGCGCGGCGTTCTTCCTGCCGGTGATGCTCTCGCCGGTGGTGGTCGGGCTGCTCTGGGGCTGGATCCTGGAAGGCCGGTCCGGTGTGGTCAACGCCGTGCTCGGCCAGCTGGGACTGCCCGAACCCGACTGGCTGACCAGCGGGCCGCTGGCGCTGGGAGTCACCGTGTTCGTCGGGGTGTGGATGCACGTGGGCTTCTACACGCTGATCATCATGGCTGGCCTGCAGGGCATCGACGACTCCTTCTACGAGGCCGCGCGGATCGACGGCGCGTCGCCGTGGCAGCGGTTCCGGCACGTCACGCTGCCGCTGCTGCGACCGACCACACTGGTCGTGGTGATCCTGTCGCTGATCGCCGGGTTCCAGGCGTTCGACTTCATCTACACGCTCACCGGCGGCGGACCGCTCGGCGCGACCACGCTGATGGTCCAGTACGTCTACGAGCGCGCGTTCCGCCCGCCCATCCAGTACGGCCTCGCCGCAGCGGGCTCGGTGGTCCTGTTCATCACGATCTTCGCGCTGACCGTGCTGAACTTCCTGTACGGGCGGCGGAAGGAGTCGGTGTGACCGCCGCGGCGACGCGATCCCGGCGCAGCTGGACCGGGGTCGCCGGGGGACGGCCGCCGTCCACCCGGAGGATCCTGACCTACGCCGGGCTGATCGCGCTGGCGCTGGTGTTCCTGGCGCCGGTGGTGTGGACGGTGCTGTCGTCGTTCAAGACCCGGGCGGAACTGGCGGCGCGCCCACCCGCGCCACTGCCGGAGTCGCTGGACACCGCCAACTACACCGAGGCACTGTCGCGCTTCGACTTCGGCGTCTACCTGACCAACAGCACCCTGGTCACCGTCGGCGCCACCGTGCTCACCCTGGTGATCAACACGATGGCCGCCTACGCGCTGGCCAAGTACAACTTCCGCGGCCGCAACGTGCTCTTCCTGGTCACCCTGGGCACGATCATGATCCCGCTGCAGATCATCGTGATCCCGCTGCACCAGGTGGTCTCCGAACTCGGGATGACCAACTCGCTGTGGGGCATGATCATCCCGCCCGCGGCCACGCCGACCGGCGTGTTCCTGATCCGCCAGTACATGCTCACCATCCCGGACGAGCTGATCGAGGCCGCCAGGATCGACGGCGCGGGCGAGCTGCGGATCTTCCTGCGGCTGGTGCTGCCGCTGTGCCGCCCGGTGCTGGCCGTGGTCACCATCTTCTCGGTTATCTGGCGGTGGAACGACTTCCTCTGGCCACTGGTCATCGCGCAGACCCAGGACCTGTACACGCTTCCGGTCGCGCTGGCGCAGTTCAGCAGCGAGGAGGTCGTGCCGTTCAACTACATCCTGGCGATGTCGGTGGTCAGCATGATCCCGGTCGTGCTCATCTTCCTGATCATGCAGCGGCAGATCGTCAAGGGAATCGCACAGACGGGGTTCAAATGAGCGTGCACGTCACCGACGAGCGGGGCACCGTGCTGGACTGGTTCGTCGCCGGCGCCTGGCCCGAACCGCTGGACCTGACCGGCACGCTGGAGGCGGACGGGTCACCGTGGGGTCCGGGCGGGCGCTGGGTGCTGACCAACGGGCCGGACTCCACGCCGCTCAAGGCCGAGCTCTACCGCCGCTTCCCGCTGCCGGACCTGGAGCCGCCGCAGGTGACCGAGGACGGCGAGGTCCGCTGTCCCGGGCCCGGGCAGTCCCACGAGGGCCGGTGGCGGCGGGTGCACACGGCGGCCGACGGGCTGGTCGACCTCAGCGAGTTCTGCTTCACCCCGCAGCTGCGGGTCGCCTTGGCGGGCACGGTGGTCGAGGTGGACCAGGCGGAGTGGCGCACGCTTCGGCTCGCCGCGACCGGTCCGGTCCGGCTCTACGTCGGCGGCGAATGCGTGCTGCACACCGGCCAGGTGACCTACATGGAACCCGCCGAGCACGAGGTGCGGGTGTGGCTGCCGTCCGGGCGGACCGAGCTGGTGGTCCACTCGTGGCAGGCCGGGTTCCGCGAGTGCAGGCAGGTGCTGCGGCTGCGGGTGGGCGGCCTGCCCGTACGCGTGGTGCTGCCCGGCGGTGAGGAGACCGGCGAGCAGGCCGACCGGATCCTCGACGCCGTGGGCACCCCGCGCTGGGGACTGACCGAGCCGAGGGTCGAGCTGACCGGACCGGACGGCGCCGAGCTGCGGGTGCGCTGCGGCACGGCCGACCGGACCGTGGTGCTCGACGGCGGCCGCGCGAGCGTCGACCTGGACGGGCAGGCCGACCGGGCGACCGGCTCGGCGTCGATGCTGGTCACCGGTGAGCTGACCGTCCGGGTGTCGATCGGGCCGGTGTTCCGGGACCTGCCGGTCGCCGTGCTGCCGTCCCGGCACCGGACCGAGCCGGCAGGCGACCCCGCGGACTGGCGTGCCGAGCTGCTGGAGCACGCCGCCACCACCGGCTCGGGCTGTGCCGCGGAGCTGGCCAGGACCGAACTCGGCGAGGAAATCCGGGCGTCCGGACTCGACCATCCACTGTGGATGATCGACAACCGGGCGGACTGCGCCGACTTCGAGGCACTCGGGCTGCTGCACCTGTGGCACCGGGCGCGGCACTGGCCGGACGGGCTGCACGAGAGGGTCGGCGCGGCGCTGCGGGGCCTGCGGTACTGGATCGACCAGCCCGGCCTGGACGCGATGTGCTTCTTCACCGAGAACCACCAGCTGGTCTGGCACACCGCGGAACTGCTCGCCGGGGAGGCGTTCGGGGACGAGGTGTTCGGCAACGCGGGCTGGACCGGGCGGCGGCACGCCGAGCACGGGCGGGAACTGGCCGAGCAGTGGCTGACCCGCAAGCTGACAGGCGGGTTCAGCGAGTTCGACTCGAACGCCTACCTCGCCGTCGACGTGTTCGCGCTGGTGTCGCTGGTCGAGTTCGCGGCCGACGACCGGATCGCCCGGCTGGCCGGTGCGGTGCTGGACAAGACCTTGTTCACCCTGGCGGTCAACTCCTGGCGTGGCGCGCACCTGGCCGCGCACGGCCGGTCCTACGTGCCGACCCAGCGGTCGGCGAGGTTCGAGGAGACCGCACCGATCATGTGGCTGTGCTGGGGGATGGGCGCGCTCAACCACGCCATGCTCCCGGCGACCGCGCTGGCCACCGCACGGCGTTACCGGCTGCCGCCCGCCATCGCCGACGCGGGCAGGCCGCGGCCGGGTGAGTGGCTGGGCAGGCAGCGGTATGCCGGGCAGTACCGGGCGCGGCACGACCTGCTGTCCCGGCCGTACGAGTCGGACCTGGTGGTGTACCGCACCCCGGACGCGATGCTGTCCAGCGTGCAGGACTACCGGTCCGGGCTGCCCGGGCTGCAGGAACACGTGTGGGGCGCGGCGCTGGGGCCGGAGACGCAGGTGTACGTGACGCACCCGCCCAACGCCGCCACCCACTCCTCGTCGCGGCCCAACGCGTGGGCGGGCAACCGGATCCTGCCCAGGGCGCGGCAGCACGCCGACACCGTGCTGGCCGTCTACCGGATTCCCGCCGACGACCCGATGGGTTTCACCCACGGCTGGTTCCCGCTGTCCACACTGGACGAATGGGTGCACGCAGGGCCGTGGCTGGCCGGCCGGCTGGGCCAGGGTTACGTCGCGCTCGGCACCGAGGGCGGGGTGCGGGTCCTGACCTCGGGGCCCAACGCCTACCAGGAGGTGCGGGCGGTGGGCCCGGGCACGGCGTGGGTGTGCGTGGTCGGGCGGCAGGCGGCCGACGGCTCGTTCGCCGAGTTCGTCGCCGCGCTCGGGACACCGGAGTTCGGCCCGGGCTCGGTCGCCTACCGCACCCGCCACGGCGCCGACCTGGCCCTCGACTGGACCGGGCCGTTCACCGTCGACGGCCGCCCGGCCGGCGCCGGGGCACTGCACCTGGACAACCCGCTGTGCCAGGTCGCGTTCGGCGACCCGGAGATGGTGATCGACACCGGAACGCACCGGCACGTCATCGACCTGGTGGACCGGGTTCTCCCGTGGCGCCGGTCGCCTGCGTGAACGGCCCGCTCGCGCGAGTCGTACGTTCTGGGGCGCGAGTCGTAGGTTCTGACGCGCGAGTTGTACGTTCCCGCGCGGCCCCGGCAAGGTCGGGTGGTGTACGTGAAGGTGGAGTTCGCGTGCGGGAGCGTGGGACTCGCGTGCATGAAGGTGGGACTCGCGGGGCCACGCGGTGAGAGGCGTGTCTCACGGTATGAACTCCACGCTGGTGCACGCGAGTTCCACGTTCCGGTACGCGAGTCCCACCTTCGCGCACGATCGCCCGGCCACGGACTTTGCCGGACCCTGACGTCTCACGTGGTGAAGGTGGCCTTCACGTGCTTCGACCGCGGCTGAGCCCGGCAACTCTCCGTGACATCGGTCCACCCGGAAAGCGGAGGAAAACAACTGCCGCCGTGAGTTACCGTGACTGTTCGCCGCCCGTTTTGTCCCATTTCTCCGGAAACGAAAGGGCGTCCCCATGCGAACGGCTATTCGTGTCCTCGGCGTGTGCGTCGCCGCGTTCGCCGCGAGCGTTCTCCTGCTGCCGTCGGCCGCCGCGGCGGCCGATTCCCTGGTGAACATCACGGTGAACATCGGCGACGTCGACATACTCGAAGACGTACTGGAACACGTGACCGTCCTCGGCGGGAAATGAGCCGGTCAGCTCACGAGGCCGGTGCGCATTTCTTCGCGCCGGCCGCGGCGGCGGTCACCGCGGGTGAGGATTCCGGCTTGAGCGGTGCCAGCGGGTCGTAGGCGTCCGAGACCGCGTTCTGCGAGTCCTGCATCGCCTGCAGCCCCGCCTCGAGGCCGGATTCGCCCCCGGCGGCCGCCAGCTTCCGCTTGCCCTCGGCGGCGATGTCCCGCGATGTCGTGTACTTCTGCAGGAAGTGCTGCTTGGCCGCATCGCCCTCGGGTAGCGGCGAGGCCGGCAGTGCTTCCAGTTCGCGCACGGTCTTGCCCGCGAGTTCCTCCAGCTGCGTGAGGTGCTCGGTCAGCACCTTCTTGGTGACGACGGTGCCGGATTCGGACTGCTTCGAACGCTCGTTGTTGGCGATCCGGTAGCCGTGCACGGCGCCGCAGAGCTGGTCCATCCAGGCGACGGCCTGGGGATCCGGTGCGGGCGGCGCCGGCGGCGGCTGCGTGACGGTGGTGGTCGGCGGCGCCGGTTGCGGGGCGGTCGAACAACCCACCGCGAACAGGCAGGCGGCCAGCGCGGTGAGCCAGCGGAGGGTGCTGCGCATGGTGTTCCCCCTCTGTCGGTGTATCCGCGACACGCTTCTGGGGTCTGACAGGTTGCCTGCGAATGTCACAACTCGGCGTCCGTAAGAGGCCGGTAAGGACCTCCGCCTGAACCGGGCCCGGGGTTGCGGGGTCCCATCTCACGAATCGGCGGCGGACTTCGAGGAGCTGGTGACCCATGACCGACACATCGGCGCGAGCCGCGGGCCTCGCGGGGGCTGGCCTGGCACTGGCGAGCGCGGTCCTGGCGGTGGGCGCACTGCTGGGGACCGACGTCGGCTACCGGTGGCAGCGCTGGCAGCTCGACGGCCAGGACCTCGAGCAGCGGGCGCTGGCGGTCGCGCTGGTGGTCGCCTGCGCCGGGGTGCTGCTGGCCCTGGCGGTGTCCGCCGCGTACGCGGGCCGGGGCGCCGCCGGGCGCGGGCTCGCCTGGGTGGTGCTCGTCTTCCTCGCGCTGGCGCTGCCGTTCACCGTGCCGCGGATGCTCGGCACCTGGGGCCGGCTGCCCGCCGACGCCGCCTACCTCGGCAACCGGATCCCGTTGCTGGGCTGGGCGGCCGGGCTGCTCGTGGCGGGTGCGGTGCTGGCCGCCGTCGCGCTGCCCCGGCGTGCCGGGCCGGTTCCCGGCGGACGGCTGCGTGCCCTGCTCGCGGGGCTCGCCGTGGGGACGGCCGTCGCCGCGACGGCGGTCGCGGTGACCCCGGCCGACGCGGTCGACGCGACGACGGCCGCCTCCGCCGCGCCCGGCCCGGTGCCGGACCTGCCGTCCCGGCAGACCTGGCGGCGGGCCGGGGACGAGCCGGTGATCAACCTCAAGCCCGCCGGAACGGGCGTCGTGGTGCTCACCGGCTCCGGAGTGACCGCCGTCGACGGGACGACCGGGACCGAACGCTGGCACTACCGCCGCACCGACCTCCCGGCCGGGCGTGCGCCGCTGCCCGACTACGGCAACCGGCTGTGGGTGTTCGACGAGGGTCGTGTCGTGGTGGCCGACATCGGCGCCCGGCTGCACGGGTTCGACGCGCTCACCGGCGAGCTGCTGTGGCGCGACGAGGGCGCGCTGCCGTGGGACACCGGCTGGCAGGCCGCCGGACCGGTGCTGGTCACCGCAGGCGAACGTGCGCACACCGCGGTGTCGGCACGCTCCGGTGAGCAGGTCTGGCGATGGGACGTGCCCGCCGGGTGTGCCGCTCGCCGCGGCGTCGGCGGTGCCGACGTGGTCGTCGCGGAACTGACCTGCGGTGAGCGGGTCGCCCTGGTCGCGCTCGACCCGGCGACCGGAACCGAGCGGTGGCGGCGCGACGGCCGGATCGGCACACCCGCCACCGCGCCCGGTGCCGTGCTCGTCGATGGGTCCTTTGTGGACTCGCGGACCGGGCGGGCGCTCGGCCCGGTGCCGGAGGGCTTCGAACCCGACTCGGTGGACCCGGCGAGCGGGCAGGTCCTGTCGTTCGGCCGCCGCGCCTCGCTGTACCAGGTGCCCGAGCCCGTCCCGCGGTGGTCACACGAGCGGGACACGCTGAGCGTGCTCTACCCCGCGGTCAACGTCGCGTGGCTGCCCGCCACGCTGGCCGCCGTCGACTTCGGGACGTGCGGTGACCGCGCCGCCGCGGTGGCGTTGTTCGACCGGGCCACGGGTGCGGCGGCCGGGCGGTTGCCGTGCCTGCCCGCCCACCGGGAACCGCCGGTGCTGGTCGCCGCCCGCGGCGCGCTCGTGGTGTTGCTGGAGGACGGCGAGCTGGCCGGTTTCGCCTGACCGGTCAGACGGCGAAGACCTGGGAGTCGTCGGCGAAAGCCTTGAACTCCAGCGCGTTGCCGGCCGGGTCGAGCAGGAACATCGTCCACTGCTCGCCCGCCTGGCCCTCGAAGCGCAGGTAGGGCTCGATCACGAACTCGGTGCCCGCCGCCCGCAGCCGGTCGGCGAGCCGGTGGAACTCCGCGACGGTGAGCAGCAGGCCGAAGTGCGGCACCGGGACGTCGTGGCCGTCGACCGGGTTGTGGATCCGCTCCGGGCCCCGCGGGGCCAGGTGGGTGACGAACTGGTGGCCGTGCAGATTCCAGTCGACCCAGGTGTCGGAGCTGCGGCCCTGTGCCAGGCCGAGGACCTCGCCGTAGAAGTGCCGGGCGGCGGCCAGGTCGTCGACGGGCATCGCGAGGTGGAAACGGGGAATCGTCATGTCGTAATGTTAACATTCAGACAAGCGAACGGAGGGTGGCGATGAGCACGTCCGGCCGGGTGGCACCCGCACGGCGGCGCGGGCTGGCCGACGAGGTGGCCGACCGCGTCCGCGACGCGATCTTCGGCGGTGCCTACGCGCCCGGTGCGCAGCTGCGCGAGGTCGAACTGGCGGGGGAGCTGGGCGTCAGCCGCGGCCCCGTCCGGGAGGCCCTGCTCCGGCTGGAACGCGAGGGCCTGGTGCGCAGCGAGTGGCACCGGGGCGCGACGGTCACCACGCTGTCCGACGACGACGTCGCCGAACTCGACAGCCTGCGTGCCGCACTGGAGCGGCTCGCCGTGGAGCGGGCGGTCGACGTCGCCACCGACGAGGACCTGACCGCACTGGACGCCGTCGTCGACCGGATGGAGCGTGCCGCGGGCGAGCACGAGATGGTGCGCTGCGACATCGCCTTCCACGACGCCGTCTACGCGGCCGCGGGACACCGCCGGCTGCTGGAGGCGTGGCAGGCCATCCGGTCGCAGGTCCACCTGTTCCTGCTGACCCGGATCGGGGTGAGCTCGGCGGACTACCTCGCCGGTGTCCCCGCCGAGCACCGCGGGCTGGCCGCGGCGCTGCGCGCCCGGGACCGCGCCGCCGCCCTCGACCTGTTCGCCGAGCACCGCAGGCACGCCCTGGAGATCCTCACCCGCAGGTGACGTTGCAACCCTCCCGTGACCCACGATCGTGTTGATCACTGACACGCTGGTGTCACTGGGAGGCGAATGTCGATGACGGCCGGTGTCGTGACGCGGGAACGCGCACACCTGCCCGTCACGCTCGGCGTAGTGGGCGCGGGCGTGGGCACGGGTGTGTGCTGGCTCGACCTGTACCTGGTGTCGGCCGCCCGGCGGCTGTGCCAGACGGGCGTGCCGGCGCTGACCGAGTCGGCCACCGTGGTGTTCACCGTCCAGCCGCTGCTGTGGCTGGGCAACTTCGTCGCCTTCACGGTGCTGTTCAGTGCCGTGTTCCCGCTGTTCACCGGCGCCGCGAGCCGGATCGCGGCGGTGGCGGGCGTGATCGCGTGCGGCCTGCTGACGGCCGTCGTCCTGGCCGGGTCGGTCTGGGTGAGCATGGCCGTGTGGCTGCCCGAGCACGCGGCCGCCGTCTGCGTCGGCGGCGCCCCGCCCTGGTGGCCCGCTTTCCTGCCGGTCTAGGCGAACCGGGTCATCACGTGCTTGACTCGGGTGTACTCGGCGAACGAGTAAGCCGACAGATCCTTGCCGTGCCCGGAGTGGCCGAAGCCGCCGTGCGGCATCTCAGCGGCCAGCGGGCCGTGCGTGTTCACCCACACGCAGCCGAAGTCCAGTTCGCCCGACACCCGCACCGCCCGGGAATGGTCGGTGGTCCACACCGAGGACGCCAGCCCGTAGGGCACCCCGTTGGCCAGCTCGACCGCCTCCGCCTCGTCGGCGAACCGCTGCACGGTGACGACCGGCCCGAAGATCTCCTCCCGCACCAGCTCGTCGTCCTGCCGCAGCCCGGACACGACGGTCGGCTCGAAGTAGAAGCCCCGGTCGCCGGACGGCTTGCCGCCGGTGTGCACGGTCGCGTGCGCGGGCACCCGCTCCAGCAGGCCGCGCACGCGGTCCAGCTGGGCCGCGCTGTTCAGCGGGCCGAAGTCGGTGCCGGGCCGCTGCCGCGCGGCCACCGCCGTCAGCTCGGCGACGAACGCGTCGTGCACGCGCGCGTCGACCAGCACCCGGCTGCCCGCCGTGCAGTCCTGGCCGGCGTTGTAGAACGCCGCGCCGGCGATGCCCTCGGCGGTGGCCGCCAGGTCGGCGTCGCCGAACACCAGCAGCGGCGCGTTGCCGCCCAGCTCCAGGTGGGTGCGCTTGAGGTCGGCGGCCGCGACGGTGGCCACGTCGATGCCGGCCCGGGTGGAGCCGGTGATCGACACCAGCTCCGGAACCGGATGCGCCACCAGGGCCCGCCCGGTGTCGCGGTCACCGCACACCACGTTGAACGCCCCGGCCGGCAGGAACTCCGCGGCCACGCCGGCCAGCAGCACTGCCGTGCTCGGCGTCGTCTCGGCCGGCTTGAGCACGACGGTGTTGCCCGCCGCCAGCGCGGGGGCGATCTTCCACACGCCCATCATCAGCGGGTAGTTCCACGGCGCGATCTGCGCGCACACCCCCACCGGCTCACGCCGGATCACCGACGTGTGGCCCGGCAGGTACTCCGCCGACGCCGTGCCCTCCAGGTGCCGCGCGGCACCGGCGAAGAACCGCAGCGCGCTCACGCACTCCGGGATCTCCTCCCCGGTCACCACCGACCGGACCTTGCCGGTCTCGCGCACCTCGGCGTCGGCGAACTCCTCCGCGCGCGCCTCCAGCGCGTCGGCGATGCGCAGCAGCGCCAGCTGACGCTCGGCGGGTGTCGAGCGGCGCCACCGCCGGAACGCCCGCCCGGCGGCAGCCATCGCCGCGTCCACATCGGACCGTCCGGACAGTGCGCTCGTGCCGCACACCCGCCCGGTGGCCGGGTCGGTCAGCTCCAGGGTCCGGCCGCCGGCCGCCGCGACCGCCGCGCCGTCGATGAAGTTGAGAACCGTCACGTCTGACCTCACTTGTCCAGGTGGGTGGGTTCGAACATGCGCAGGACCGCGGGCAGCACCACGACAGCCGGCCCCGGGGTGGCCAGTGCCGCCGCCAGATCCGCACGCAGTGTGTCCACAGTGGACAGGGTGGCGGGGACGCCGAACGCGCGGGCGAGCGCGACCAGGTCCGGCCGGGCCAGCTCGGTGGCGTGGGCGCGGCCGAACTGGCCGGTCATGTACTCGCGCAGGATGCCGTAGCCGCCGTCGTCCACGATCAGCCAGGTGACGTCCAGCCCGTGCTGGACCGCGGTGGCCAGCTCGGCGAAACCGTAGGCGGCGCCGCCGTCGCCGGAGACGGCGAGCACCGGGCCGCGCCGGGCCGCCGCCGCGCCGAGCGCGCCCGGCAGGCCGTAGCCCAGGCCGCCTGCGCCCTGCGCGGTGTGGATCGGCGCCCCGTCGGCGTTCCACGCCGACCAGGCCCAGTAGCCGAGGATCGTCATGTCCCAGTAGGACGGTGTGTCCTGCGGCAGCGCCGCGCGGACCTCGCCGAGCACCCGGCGTTCCAGGTCGAGCGGCTGGGCGTCCAGCCGGGCGGTGACCGCCGCCAGCAGGTCCGCGACCGCGGTCTCCGCGCGCCCGTCCGGATCCCGCCGGGACACCGCGGCGGCCAGTGCCCGCAGCGCGTGCCCGGCGTCGGCGTGGATGCCCAGCGCCGGGTGGTTGGCCGCCAGCTTCCCGGCGTCGGCCTCGATCTGGATCATCCGCCCGCGCGGGCGGAAGCGGTGGTAGTTGCTGGACAGCTCGCCCAGCCCGGAGCCGATCACCAGCAGCACGTCGGCCGCGGCGAGGAACTCCGTGCTGTGCCAGTCCTCCAGCCACGACTGGCCGGACAGCGGATGGTCCCAGCCGAACGCGCCCTTGCCGCCGAACGTCGACAGCACCGGCGCGCGCAGTGCCTCCGCCAGCTCCCGCAACGGCTCGGCCGCACCTGCCCGCAGCACGCCGCCACCGGCGAGGATCGCCGGGTTCTCCGCCGCGTCGAGCAGCCGGGCGGCCTCGGCGATCAGCTCCGGCAGCGGCTCCAGCGGCACCGGCGCGGCCCGCACCGAGGTCAGCTCGGGCAGGGTGGCGGGCGCCAGCAGGACGTCCTGCGGGATCTCCACCCACACCGGCCCGTACGGTGCCGTCGCCGCCGACTCCCATGCCTCGCGCAGCGCCGTGGGGATCTGGGCCGCGGTGCGCACGACGTGTGTCGACTTGACGACGTCGCGGAAACTGGCCCGCTGGTCGGGCAGTTCGTGGAGGTAGCCGTGCCGTCCGCCGCCCAGGCCCGCCGCCGGTACCTGGCTGGAGATGCCCAGCACCGGGACCGACGCCGCCCGCGCCTCCTGCAACGACGCCAGCGTCAGCAGCGCGCCGGGACCGGTGGACACGATCATCGGGGTCACCGGGACCGGGCCGTGCGGGTCGGCGGTGAGCCGGGCGCGGGCGAACCCGTCGGCGGCGAAGGCGAGGTTGTTCTCCACCCGCGCGCCGACCAGCGTCAGGCCGGGCGCGCGCCGCAGTGCCTCGAACAGCCCGAGCGCGTGCTGGCCGGGCAGGCCGAACACGGTGTCGGCGCCCAGTGCCCGCAGCGTCTCGACGACGAGGTCGCCCCCGATCCGGTCCACGGTCACTCCTGTACGTCCAGCGCCAGCAGGCTCACCAGGTCGTAGGCCACGTGGGCGGCGGCCACGGCGGTGATCTCCGCGTGATCGTAGGCGGGAGCCAGCTCGACGACGTCGCCGCCGACGAGGTTGAGGCCCCGCAGCCCGCGCAGGATCTCCAGCAGTTCGCGGCTGGTCATCCCGCCCGCCTCCGGCGTGCCGGTGCCCGGTGCGTGTGCCGGGTCGAGCACGTCGATGTCGACCGACACGTACAGCGGCCGGTCGCCGATGCGCTGGCGCAGGGCGTCCACCGTCTCCTCGACACCGCGGCGCAGCACGTCGCCGGAGGTGACGATGCCGAAGCCCAGCCTGCGGTCCTCCTCCAGGTCACGCTTGCCGTACAGCGGCCCGCGGGTACCCACGTGCGACAGCGCGCTGGTGTCCAGGATGCCTTCCTCGGACGCCCGCCGGAACGGCGTGCCGTGGGTGTAGGGCTCGCCGAAGTAGGTGTCCCAGGTGTCCAGGTGGGCGTCGAAGTGCAGCAGCGCCACCGGTCCGTGCCTGCGGGCAGCGGCCCGCAGCAGCGGCAGCGCGATGGTGTGGTCGCCGCCGACGGTTACCAGGCGGGTGCCGTCGGCGGTGAGCGCCTCGGCCTCGTGCTGCAGTGTCTCGATGGCCTCGCCGATGTTGAACGGGTTGACCGCGATGTCACCGGCGTCGACCACCTGGGCCGCGGCGAACGGCGAGACGTCCAGCTCCGGGTGGTAGGGCCGCAGCAGCCTGCTGGCCTCCCGCAGCCCGGCCGGGCCGAACCGGGCGCCGGGCCGGTAGGACACTCCGGCGTCGAACGGGACACCGACCACGGCGACGTCGGCCCGCTCCACCTCGTCGGCCCTGGGCAACCGGGCGAAGGTGGCGAACCCGGCGAACCGCGGCACCTTCGACGAGTCGACGGGGCCGATCGGGGACTGCGCGTTCACTGGTCGGTTCTCCTTACGCGGTAACGGTTTCTTCGGTTTCCCGTCCGGCCAGGCGCCGGGTCCACTCGGCCATCACGGCGGCCGGGGTGGGCGGGGTGAGCAGGCTGACCACCAGGTAGACCACCAGGCTCGCGGCCAGGCCGAGGTAGATCGGCGCGACGGACTCCATGCCCTCGGTGATCATCAGCACGATCACCACGCCGGTGCCGACCACCATCGACGCCAGCGCGCCCTGCCGGGTGCCCCGCCTGAAGAACAGCGCGCCGAGGATGGCCACGAGCAGCCCGCCGACCAGGATGTTGTAGGCGATGGTCAGCGCGTTCACCACGTCGCTGACGACCATCGCGATGCCGACGGCGACCACGCCGAGGACCAGCGTGGTGACCCGGTTGCGGTTGACCTCGGCGTCCTCACCGGAGGCCGGGCGCCCGCGCAGCCTGGCCAGCAGGTCGGTGGTGCTGACCGTGGAACACGCGATGAGCGCGCCGCTGGCCGTCGACATCATCGCCGACAGCGCCGCGGCCAGCACCAGCCCGCGCACCCCCGCGGGCAGCAGGTCCTCGACGATGGTGGCGAACGCGTCCTGCGCGCTGGCCAGCTGCGGGTACAGCGCCTTGGCCGCCGCGCCGATCAGGGCGCCTGCCACGCCGTAGACCAGGCAGTACACGCCCGAGCCGATACCACCGGCCGTGGCGACCCTCGGCGTGCGGGCGGTGAACACCCGCTGCCAGATGTCCTGCCCGATCAGCAGCCCGAAGCCGTAGGTCAGCACGTAGGTGATGATCAGCTCGGTGCCGATGCTGGTGAAGTCGAAGAAGCTGGCGTCGAGGCGCTCACGCATGCCGCCGAAGCCGCCCGCCGAGCTGACCGCCACCGGCAGCAGGATGAGCAGGATGCCGACGGTCTTGATGACGAACTGGGCGATGTCGGTCAGCGTGATCGACCACATGCCGCCCAGCACCGAGTACAGGACCACGATGGAGCCGCCGATGGCGATGCCCACCCACTCCGGCACGTTCAGCAGCACCTTGAACACCGTGGCGAAGGCCAGCGTGGAGGTGACGGTGAGCATGAGCGTGTAGGCCCACATGACCACGCCGGAGATGGCCGAGGTGGAGCCGCCGTAACGCAGGTGCAGCATCTCGCCGACGGTGTACACACGCAGCTTGACCAGCCGCCGGGCGAACAACGCGTGCAGCACCAGGATGCCCAGGCCGATGGAGACGACCAGCCAGGCTCCGGACAGGCCCCAGGTGTAGCCGAGCTTGACGCCGCCGACCGTGGACGCCCCGCCGAGCACGACGGCCGACATCGTGCCGGAGTACATGAACCAGCCGAGCCTGCGGCCGGCGACCAGGTAGTCGCTCTTCGTCTTGGCCAGGCGCAGGCCCCACCAGCCGATGCCGACCATGCCGGCGATGTAGAGGGCGATGACGACGTAGTCAGCGAACACGGCGGTCTCCTGCCAGATGGCGATGTTCGGGTCACCGTAGGCTCGGCCACGCGATCAACTGAATGGGATGTTCCGTCCCAGATTGAGGTAATCTCTGGCCGATATGACCATTCCGTTGAGTGCGGTGGTGGACCGGGCCGACCTCGCCGTCGAGGTGGTGCCGGAGACCCTGCGGCCGGGCGCACTGGACCTGCCGGTGCGCTGGGCCCACGTCAGCGAGCTGCGGGATCCGGCGCCGTACCTGCTTGGCGACGAGCTGCTGCTCACCGCCGGGGTCAACCTGCCTGCCGAGCAGGCCGAGGTGGACAGCTACGTCCGGGGCCTGCGAGCCGCGGGCGTCACCGCGCTCGGGTTCGGCGTGACACCGCCGCTGAACGACCGCCTGCCCGACTCGCTGCGGCAGGCGTGCACCAGGTTCGGGCTGCCGCTGCTGGTGATCCCGGTGCACACGCCGTTCCTGGCCGTCAACCGCGCGGTCGCCGTCGCGCTGGCCGAGGAGTCGCAGCGCGGGCAGCGGGTCGTCACCGAGGCCAGGGAGAAGCTGACCGACGCCGCCGCCGACGGCCTCGCGGCACTGGCCCGCGGGCTGGGCGGGAGGCTGTCCGGCTGGGTCGCCCTGGTCGCCAGGGACGGCACGCTGCTGGCCGAGCACGACGTCCCGGTGCCGTTCCCCGCCGAGCTGGAGCCGCTGCTGGCCCGGCTGCGGGGCGGCCGGGGACCGCGCAGTGCCAGCACCGAACTGGCCGGCGGGACCGTCGTGCTCGCCCAGCCGGTCTACCCGCAGGCCACCGCCGCGCAGCTCGTCGTGGTCGGCAGGCGCGAGCGGTTCGGCGCGACCGACCGCGCGATCCTCGCCGTGGGGGCCGCGTTGTTCGGCGTGGCCGTGCGGGCGGGTTCGGACACCTCGGGGCTGGGCGCGGCGGTGACCGCGCTGGTACTCGGGCAGCCGGCGCCACTGGCCGAACTGCTCGGCCCCGGCGACTACCGCGTGGTGTCCGGCACCGCACACGGCGCGGGACCCACCGACGTCACGGCGGGCTACGACTGGCTGCGCGACCGCCTGGGCACCCCGCTGGTGCGGCGGTCCCCCGGGCCGCGGTTCACCGCGGTGGTGACCCGCGCACCCGACACGGACCAGCTGCTCGCGCACGGCTGGCTGACCGTTGCCAGCCGCCCCGCGCCCGCCGGGCGCCTGCCCGCGGCGCGGGCCGAGCTGGCCGCGCTGGAGCAACGGGCGGTGGCACTGGGCAGGCCGCTGGTCGCCGAGGGCGGGGGACTGGCCGCCGCCGTCGAACCCGGCCGGGCCGCGGAGTTCGCCGGCACGCTGCTGGCACCGCTGCGGGAGCTGGACGAGGAGCGGGCCGCCGAGCTGGTGCGCACGCTGCGGACGTGGCTGGCCCACCACGGCAGCTGGGACCGGACGGCCGCCGCGCTCGGCGTCCACCGCAACAGTGTGCGCCACCGCATCCGGCTGGCCGAGCGGGCGCTCGGGCTGGACCTGGCCGACCCGGAGTCCAGAATGGAGCTCTGGTTCGCCCTGCGCTGGTCGGAGTAGGGCGCGTTTCTCAGGTTCTCTCAGAAAACTGTGGGAACGTGGAACCGTGCGGATTCTGGTAGTCGAAGACGAAGAACCACTCGCCGAGGCGATCGCGCGCGGGCTGCGCCGGGAGGGCATGGCCGTCGACGTCGCGCTCACCGGCGACGAGGGCCACGAGAAGGCCACGGTCACCCGCTACGACGTGGTGCTGCTGGACCGGGACCTGCCCGGGATGTCCGGCGACGACCTGTGCCGGGAGATCGTCGGCTCCGGCGAGCTGACCCGGGTGCTGATGCTGACCGCGAGCGGCGCGGTCGCCGACCGCGTCGAGGGCCTGTCGCTGGGTGCCGACGACTACCTGGCCAAGCCGTTCGCCTTCCCCGAGCTGGTGGCCAGGGTGCGGGCGCTGGGCCGCAGGGCCACGCCGGCCGCGCCCCCGCTGCTGACCGCGGGTGACGTGCGGCTCGACCCGGCCAAGCGCACGGTGGAACGCGACAGCGGCCCGGTGGAGCTGACCCGCAAGGAGTTCGGTGTGCTGGAGGTCCTGCTCGCCGCCGGTGGCTCGGTGGTCAGCAGCGAGGAACTGCTGGAACGGGTGTGGGACGAGAACGCCGACCCGTTCACCACGACCGTGCGGGTCACGGTGATGACCCTGCGCAAGAAGCTCGGCGAACCTGGGATCATCGAGACCGTGGTGGGATCGGGCTATCGCGTGCCCGGCGCCGGCCGAGGGTGATCGGCCGCGCCGGCGGACTCCCGGCGCGCAGCCTGCGCGCCCGCATCACGCTGCTCGCGACCGGGATCGCCGCCGGGGTCAGTCTCGTGTTGCTGTGGCTGACCTGGCGGCTGGTCGGCGACTCGGTCGCCGCCGTACCGCAGATGCCGCCGGGCACCACGGTCCGCGTCGACGGCCTGGACGTCGACGCCGGGGTGCTCGCCGAGCACCTGCGCGACCAGGCCCGCACCCGGGTGCTGCTGGCGGGCACGGCCGCGTTCTGCTTCGTCGTCGCCGCGACGGCCATCCTGGCCTGGGCGGCCACCTCCCGGGTGCTGCGCCCGCTGCGCGACATCACCGGCACGGCCAGGCGACTGTCGATCGAGTCGATGGGGGAGCGCATCGGCGAGGTGTCCACACGCGACGAACTCGCCGAGCTGGCCGAGACGTTCGACGCCATGCTGGACCGGCTGCAGGTGGCGTTCGACGCCCAGCGCCGGTTCGTCGCCAACGCCTCGCACGAGCTGCGTACGCCGCTGGCGGTGATCCGTACCGAACTGGACGTCACGCTGGCCGACGAACAGGCCGACGAGGCCGAGCTGCGCCGCATGGCCGGGGTGGTCCGCGACGCCACCGAGCGTGCCGAGCAGCTGGTGTCGTCGCTGCTGCTGCTCGCCCGCACCGACGGTGCCGGGCTGGTCGTCCGGGAGCCGGTCGACCTGGCCGACGTCGTGGCCAGCGCGTGGCGTGCGGTGCGGGCCGAAGCCGGGCGGCGCGGGCTGCGTACCGACCTGCAGGTCGCCTCCGCGCGTACCGTCGGCGATCCGGCGCTGCTGGAGCGGGTGGCCGGCAACCTGCTGGAGAACGCCGTGCGGCACAACGTCGACGGCGGCTGGCTGGAGGTCCTGGTACGCCAGGATCCACAGTGGACACTGCTGGGCGTGCGGTCGTCCGGCGGGCTGGTCGATCCGGAGACCGTCGGGCAGCTGTTCGAACCGTTCCGGCGCTCCGGCGTCGCCCGCACCGCCCGGCACGGTGCCGGGCTGGGCCTGTCCATCGTGCGGGCCGCGGTGCAGGCGCACGGCGGCGTGGTGACCGCCGAGCCGGTGGTCGGCGGCGGGCTGTCGGTGGCGGTGCGCCTGCCGGCCTTGACCTGAACCAAGGTCGAGGTAGCAGGCTGGGCTCATGAACACATTGCTCTTCCGGAACACCATGCGCATCAACGACGGCCAGCTGGAGGGCTTCCGCGCCGCCATCGAACGGGCGGTGGACTTCGCGCAGCGGCACGGGCCGCAGCTGATGGTGCAGACCTTCGTCGACGAGGAACGGATGCTCGCGCACAGCTTCCAGCTCTACCGGGACTCCGAGGCGGTCCGCACGCACTGGAAGCTCGCCGACCCCTACATCCGCGAGGTGATGGAGTACTGCACCGTGGAAACGTTCGAGGTGTTCGGCGAACCGGACCCCGACGTGGCCGACGGCGTGCGCTCGGCGGTCGGTGAGGTCACGATCTCCCCGCGTATCGCGGGTTTCGTGCGCTTCGCTGCCCCGGCCTAGTGTCGCCGTTACGATCGCGGCATGGTCCCTGCGGTGAAGCTGAACAACGACGTGTCCATGCCGGTGCTCGGGCTCGGGGTGTACAAGGTGCCCGACTCCGACGTCGCCGGGGTGGTGCACACCGCGTTCGAGGCCGGCTACCGCGCGGTCGACACGGCGACGCTGTACGGCAACGAGCGCGGCGTCGGCCTGGCGGTACGCAACAGCGGGCTGCCCCGCGAGGAACTGTTCATCACCACGAAGCTGTGGAACACCGACCACGGCCACGACGCCGCCCTGCGGGCGTTCGACACCAGCCTGGGCGAGCTGGGCCTGGACTACGTCGACCTGTACCTGATCCACTGGCCGCAGCCGGCCCTGGACCGCTACGTCGAGACCTGGCGGGCGCTGGAACGGCTGCTGGCCGACGGCCGGGTGCGGGCGATCGGCGTCTCCAACTTCACCCGGGCGCACCTGGAGCGGCTGATGTCGGAGACCGGCGTGGTGCCCGCGGTCAACCAGGTCGAGCTGCACCCGCGGATGCAGCAGGCGCGGCTGCGGGCGTTCCACGAGAGCAAGGGGATCGCCACCCAGGCGTGGGCGCCGCTGGCCCGCGGGGGAGCGCTGCTGGAGCACGAGGTGGTGCGCACCGTCGCCGAGAAGCACGGGAAGACCCCGGCGCAGGCGGTGCTGCGCTGGCACATCGAGCTGGGGCACGTGGTGATCCCGAAGTCGGTGACCCCGGAGCGCATCGCGGCCAACATCGACGTGTTCGACTTCGAGCTTGACCAGCACGACATCGCGGGCTTCGCGGCGCTGGAGCGGGCCGAGCGCACCGGCCCCGACCCGGACACCATGGGGTCGTAGCACATCTGTAGCATTTCACCGTATGGTTAGCTACACTGGTAGCATGGCCGAGACCATCGGGCAGCGCGAGCTGCGCAACGACAACGCGGAGATCATGCGCCGGGTCGAACGCGGCGAGAGCTTCACGGTCACTCGCAACGGCAAGCCCATCGCGGACGTGGTGCCGCATCAGGCGGACAGGCGGCGAACGCGGCTGACCATTCGCCAACTTCAAGCGGCTTTCCGGCAATTGCCGCCGGTGGATACCGAGTTGTGGCGGAAGGAACGGGAAGCCGACGACGAAGTCTTCGGCGCTGACGTGCCTGTGGACCCCTGGGAGCGCCGTGCCCCGGCAAGCTGAGGTGCTGCTCGACACGTGCACGGTGATCGATCTGGAGCGTATCGACCCGGGACCTCTGGGCGACGCGGTGCCGTTGCTGAGCGCGATCTCGGTCGCGGAACTGGCTTCGGGTCTCGACACGAGCGATCCGCTGGAGCGTCATCGGCGTGACGAGCGTTTCCGCGCGATCCTGGACGCATTCGACGTCCTGCCGTTCACCACCGAGGCCGCGAAACTGTACGGCGTCCTGTGCGCACTGGTACGCCAGATCGGCCGCGATCCGCGGCCGCGCAGAATGGACCTGCAGATCGCGGCGACCGCGGCTGCGCATTCGTTGCCGCTGGTCACCCGAAACGGCAAGGATTTCGCCGGTCTGGAGCGGCTGGTCGAGATCATCGAGGTCTGATCCCCGCGAACACGTGAAGGCCACCTTCACCACGTCTCACGTAATGAAGGTGGCCTTCACGAGCTTCGGCCGGGCCGCGAGCGTCAGGCCGCGGGCACGCTCGCCACGCCGGGCGCCAGGAACGCCTTGCCGTTGACCCGCTCGGACACACCGCAGCGGTCCAGGTACGGGGTGATGCCACCGAGCCAGAACGGCCAGCCCGCGCCGAGGATCAGGCACAGGTCGATGTCCTGGGCCTGCGCGACCACGCCCTCGTCGAGCATGATCCGCACCTCCTGCGCCAGCGCGGCCAGCGCCCGCTCGCGCAGCTGCTCGGCGGTCGACGGGCTGTCGCCCTGCTGCCACAGGGCCGCGACCTCCGGGTCGATCGTCTGGTTGCCCTTCTCGTCCCACTGCCACACGGCGGTCTTGCCCGCCTGCACGAACCGGGTCAGGTTCTCGCTGACGCCGAACCGGTCCGGGAACGCCTGGTGCATGGTCTCCGCGACGTGCAGCGCCACCGCGGGCCCGACCAGCTGCAGCAGCGTGAGCGGGCTCATCGGCAGGCCCAGCGGGTCCAGCGCCTTGTCCGCCACCTCGAACGGCGTGCCCTCGTCGACGGCGGCCAGCACCTCGCCGAGGAAGCGGGTCAGCAGCCGGTTGACCACGAACGCCGGCGCGTCCGACACCAGCACACTCGACTTCTTCAGCTGCTTGCCCACCGCGAACGCCGTCGCCAGCGCGGCGTCGTCGGTGCGCTCGCCCCGCACGATCTCCAGCAGCGGCAGCACGGCCACCGGGTTGAAGAAGTGGAACCCGACCACCCGTTCCGGATGCGCCAGCTTCGACGCCATCTCGGTGATCGACAGCGACGAGGTGTTGGTCGCCAGGATGGCGTGCTCACCCACGTGCTGCTCGACCTCGGCGAACACCTGCTGCTTGACCGACAGCTCCTCGAACACCGCCTCGATGACGAAGTCGGCGTCGGCGAACGCGGCCTTGTCCAGCGAACCGGACACCAGCGCCTTCAGCCGGTTGGCCTCGTCGGCAGACAGCCTGCCCTTGCCCAGCAGCTTGTCGATCTCACCGTGCACATAGGACACGCCCTTGTCGATCCTGGCCTGGTCGATGTCGGTGAGCACCACCGGCACCTTGAGCCTGCGCACGAACAGCAGCGCGAGCTGGCTGGCCATCAGCCCGGCACCGACGATGCCGACCTTGTTCACCGGCCGCGCCAGCGACCTGTCCGGCGCCCCGGCGGGCCGTTTGGCCCGCTTGTTGACCAGGTTGAACGAGTACAGCCCGGCCCGCAGCGTGTCGTCCATCAGCAGCTGCGCCAGCGCGTCGGTCTCGGCGGCGTAGCCGCGGTCGAGGTCGTTGGCCCGCGCCAGCTCCAGCAGCTCGACGGCCTTGGCCGCGCCGGGGGAGGCGCCCTTCGTCTTGCCGTCCACAATGGACTTGGCGCGGGCGATCGCGGCGTCCCAGCCCGCGCCGCGGTCGATCTCGGCACGCTGGGGGGTGATCTCGCCGCGGACCACCTTCGCCAGCCACAGCAGCGACTGCTCCAGGTAGTCGGCCGAGCCGAACACCTCGTCGACGATGCCGAGTTCGCCCGCCTGCGCCGGCTTGAGCATCTTGTTCTGGTTCAGCGCGTTCTCGATGATCACCGTCACCGCGGCGTCCGGCCCGATCAGGTTGGGCAGCAGCTGCGTGCCACCCCAGCCGGGGAACAGGCCGAGGAACACCTCGGGCAGCGCGATCGCCGCCGCGTTCTCCGACAGCGTCCGGTAGTGGCACGACAGCGCCAGCTCCAGCCCGCCACCCATCACCGCGCCGTTGACGAAGGCGAAGGTCGGCACGGCCGACTCGGTGAACCGCCGGAACACGTCGTGCCCGGTCTGCGCGATCTGCCGGGCCAGCTCCGGGTCGGACACCTGCTCCACACCGGACAGGTCGGCGCCGACGGCGAAGACGAACGGCTTGCCGGTGACGGCGATGGCCACCGGCCCGGCCGCGACCGCCTCGTCGACGGCGGCGTTCAGGCTCACCAGGCTCTGCGGGCCGAACGTCGAGGGCCGGGTGTGGTCGTGGCCGTTGTCCAGGGTGATGAGCGCGACCTGCCCGTCCAGCCCCGGCACGGTGACCAGCCGGGTGACGGCCCTGGTCACGACCTCGTCCGGGAACGCGGCCTTCGCCTGCTCTGCGGTGATCACTTGTCGCCCTCCCACGCGGGGTTCTCCCAGATGACCGTCCCACCCATGCCGATGCCGATGCACATGGTGGTGATGCCGTAGCGGACGTCGGGCCGCTCGGCGAACTGCCGCGACAGCTGGGTCATCAGCCGGACACCGGACGAGGCCAGCGGATGGCCGCAGGCGATCGCGCCGCCCCACGGGTTGACCCGCGGATCGTCCTCGGCGATGCCGAAGTGGTCGAGGAACGCCAGCACCTGCACGGCGAACGCCTCGTTGATCTCGAACAGGCCGATGTCGGAGATGGACAGGCCGGCGCGGCGCAGCGCCTTCTCCGTCGCCGGGACCGGGCCGATGCCCATCACCTCGGGCTCGACGCCGGCGAAGGCGTAGCCGACCAGCCGCATGCCGACCGGCAGGCCCAGCTCGCGGGCGACGCCCTCCTCGGCGAGGATCGCGCCGGTCGCGCCATCGTTGAGACCGGCCGCGTTGCCCGCGGTGACCCGGCCGTGCGGGCGGAACGGTGTCTTCAGGCCGGCCAGCTGCTCGACGGTGGTGCCCGGGCGCGGCGGCTCGTCCTCGGTGGCCAGGCCCCAGCCCAGCTCCGGGTGGCGGATGGCGACCGGGACCAGCTCGGGGCCGATCTTGCCCGCCTTGACCGCGTCGGCGTAGCGCTCCTGGCTGCGCGCGGCGTAGGCGTCGGTGCGCTGCTTGGTGATCTCCGGGTAGCGGTCGTGCACGTTCTCCGCGGTCTGGCCCATCACCAGCGCGGTCGGGTCGACCAGCTTGTCGGCGATGATGCGCGGGTTGGGGTCGACGCCCTCGCCCATCGGGTGGCGGCCCATGTGCTCGACGCCGCCCGCGACGACGATGTCGTAGGCACCGAACCCGATGCCGCTCGCGGTGGTGGTGACGGCGGTCATCGCGCCGGCGCACATCCGGTCGATGGCGAAGCCGGGAACCGACTTCGGCAGCCCGGACAGCAGCGCGGCGGTGCGGCCGATGGTCAGGCCCTGGTCGCCGGTCTGCGTGGTGGCCGCGACGGCGACCTCGTCGATCCGCTCCGGCGGAAGGCCGGGGTGGCGGCGCAGCAGTTCCCTGATGACCTTGACCACGAGGTCGTCGGCGCGGGTGTTCGCGTAGATCCCCTTGTCGCCGGCCTTGCCGAACGGTGTGCGCACCCCCTCGACGAACGCCACGTTGCGCACTGCTGACACGGGTGTGCTCCTTCGGTCGTGGAATCGTGCTCCACGGCCGACCATAGCGGAAGTTACCGATGGGTAACCAGGGGGTCTACCCTGTCGAGTGGCTCACATGCCGTGGTAGGACGCGAACTCGCCGGCGGTGAGGCCGAGCAGCACGAGGTCGTGGCGGCGGCCGGCGAAGAACTCGTGCTCGCGCAGGGTGCCCTCCACCTGGAAGCCGAGCTTGCGGTGCAGCGCCAGCGAGGCCTCGTTGAACGCGTACACGCCGACCTCGCACTTGTGGAAGCGCCGCTCGCCGAACATGTACCGCAGGACGAGCACGGCCGCGTCGGCGGCGTAGCCCCGGCGTTTGTGCTCGTGACCGACGGCGATGCCGTAGCTGAACCGGCCGGCCCGCTGGTCGGTGTCGTGGGTCGACACCGAACCGGCCGCCGTGTTGTCCACAAGGGACTCGATGACGAGCAGGAACTCGTCGTCGGTGCCCTCACGGGCCTCGGTGTCCTCCGCCCACCGCCGGTAACCGGCCGCCGATCGTGGCGGGTGCAGCATGTCGACGCTGCGCATGTCGGCCGAATACTCGTCGAAGCGCTGGAACGCCCGCCAGTCCTCCGGCTCGACGCCTCGCAGGCGCACCTTCTCACCGGTCCAGATCGAGGTCACGCCCGCAAGCCAACCAGCCCGTCCGGCCCGGGGCGACCGGTTTTCAGGCGGTGGCCGCCAGGGCCGCGGCGAGGGCGGCGGCGGTCAGCTCGATCTGCCACGGGCGCGCGCCACCGGTCCGCAGGGCCTCGGCGACGCCCTCGGCACCCGGCTCCGCCGGTGGCCGCCAGCAGGTGCGCCGCACCAGATCGGGCAACAGCAGGTTCTCCACCGGCAACTGGTGGTGCTCGGCGATCTTCGTCAGCGCGGCCCGCGCGGCCGACAGCCGGGCCGCCGCGTCCGGGTCCTTGTCGGCCCAGCGGTTGGGCGGCGGGGGACCGTCGTGGGGCGGCGCCGGGCTGGGCAGCTCCGCGGCGGGCAGGGCCTTGGCGGCCTGCAGCGGGCGCATCCACGTCGAGGCGTACCTGCGCTGGACCCGGCCACTGAACACGGGCAGCTTCTGCAGGTCGGCCGCCGTCTTCGGGTCGGCCGTGACGGCGGCGACGATCGCGCTGTCGGGCAGGACCCGGCTGGGCGCCCGGTCCCGCTTGCGGGCCATCTCGTCACGCAGCTCCCACAGCGCGCGCACCGCGGCGAGCCCGCGGGGGCTGCGGATCTTGTGGATGCCGGACGTCCGCCGCCACGGCTCGGCCCTCGGGCCCGGCGGCTTGGCGGTGCGGACGGCCTCGAACTCCTGGCGGGCCCATTCGAGCTTGCCCTGGCTGTCGAGTTCGGCCTCCAGCTTCTCCCGCAGCGGGATCAGCAGCTCGACGTCGAGCGCCGCGTAGTTGAGCCAGTCCTGGGGCAGCGGGCGGCGCGACCAGTCGGCCGCGCTGTGGCCCTTCTCCAGGCGGTACCCGAGCAGCCGTTCGACCAGGGTGCCCAGGGCGACCCGGTCGTAGCCGGCGAGCCGGCCGGCCAGCTCGGTGTCGAACAGTGACGGCGGATGCAGGTTCAGCTCGGCCAGGCAGGGCAGATCCTGCGAGGCGGCGTGCAGCACCCACTCGGCGTCGTTGACGACGGCGGCCAGCGGCGCCAGCTCGCCGTCGAGTGCCACCGGGTCGACCAGGAACGTGCCGGCGCCGTCCCGGCGCAGCTGCACCAGGTAGGCCTTGGGCCAGTACCGGTAACCGGAGGCACGCTCGGTGTCCACGGCGATCGCGCCGTGGGCAGCCTCGAGCCGCTGACATGCCTCGGCCAGCGCCGAGGCATCGCTGATCACCGGCGGTGTGCCCTCCACCGGCTCGGTGAGCGGTGTCGGCTCCGCCGGGTCGATCTCCTCACCCGCGTTGTCGTCCACGGAGATGAACCCTACGGGACGGGCAAGCCGCGCCTGGTCAGCCCGTCCCGCCGGGTTCGTCGTCTCTGTCAGCGGATGACGCCCGCGCGCATGGCCAACGCGACCATCTGCGCCCGGTCGCCGGTGCCGAGCTTGCGCCCGATCCGCGACAGGTGAGACTTCACCGTGAGCGCGGACAGGCTCAGCTCCTCGCCGATCTCCTTGTTGGACTGGCCGTCGGCGACGAGCTGCAGCACCTCGACCTCCCGCGCGGACAGTTCCCGCGGGGTGTTGTCGGTGCCGGCGACCCTCGTGCCGGTGGCCAGAACAGGAGCGACGCTGGGGTCGGCGTACACGCCGCCCTCGAGCACCCGCCGTACGCCGTCGGTGACCACCACCGGCGACGCGGACTTCAACAGGTACGCCTGGGCGCCGGCCTGGAAGGCCGACCGCACGGCGTACGGATCGTCTGAGGAAGCGAGCACCACGACCCGAGGCCAGCCATGGCTACGGAGCTCCGTAACCAGCTCGATGCCGCTGCCATCGGGCAGCCCGAGGTCGAGAATGGCCAGGTCGCACGGCCCGGTGGCCGTTGCCCTCGCCCTCGCCTCGGCCACCGATGCGGCCTCGTGAACGGTGCCCGCACCCATCTGTGCGAGTCTTGCGGCTATTGCCTCCCTCAGCAGCGGGTGGTCATCGACCACCAGCACGGAAAACAGCTCCTCCCGCGGATGCGGAACCATGCTCGCCGGCAAAGCACCGGCTGGCGTGGAACGGACGGCCTGAGATAAGCCGACGGTAGCCACGTCACTACCTCCCTGGAGTCGGTCGTGCCCCCCGACCGGCACCGGGACCTTCGGCCAATCAGCCGCGCCAGCTTTAGACCGAAAGTGGTGTCGTCGAAGGCACTGTAGCCGGACCTGAGCGTCAATGGGGCGTTCGAACGGGTACGTATCCCAATCGAGTAGTTACTCACCGGCGTTGTTGTCACACGATCGGGGTAGTACGTGGCGAGTGGCTAACGGAAGCCTGAGCGGGGGCGATGAACAGAGGTTGAGTGGTCTGAACCGGTTGTGCATTCGGTGCGTGCAGGCGCTTTCAGCAGCTGCGCGTGCGCTCTCCGGAGTCCGCTTCAAGATCAAAATCGGTGCCACGGCAGGGATCGCGAGCGGCGAAGTCTCTACTCGCACTTGAGGGTTGACGGTAGGCCAACAGTCCGCTGGAGCGCTCGCCAGGACCCGAACGGCCGTATGGAGTAGTAGCCGTCGGTAATGATCAACTGCTCACGAACGGGGCACGGCGTTCGCGCATCGTGAGAGCCGCCTGGTCACTCGCCCTGACGCCAGTGCCCAGCGTCGGAAGTCCGCTGTCTGATTCGCCGGGCCCAGCTTTCCGCCGACGGCGTTGCCGGTCCGCCCGAGTACGGTCCAGTACGAGGACGAACCGGCGCCTTGCCAGCGAAAACCTGGACTCGCCGACTCAGGCACCGGACTTCCGGCGCAGGGCACTAGCCGAACAGCGTCACGCCCACCGGCGGCAGGCCCACCACGCTGGCCATCATCTGGCAGAACGCCTTGCCGTGCGGCCGCAGTGCCGCGTCCACCGGCGTCCAGGACGCCCGCAGCTCCAGGTCGTCGGTGTGGGCGGGGCCCGCGATGTCGCCGAACCGCGCCGACGACGTCTCGGTGACCGTGCCGCCCAGCGCCTTCCACGCCGCCCCCGACGTCTCCAGCGCGTCGGTCAGCCAGGACCAGCCGACCTCCGGCAGGAACGGGTCGGTGGCCAGCTCGCGGTCCAGCTCGGCCCGCACGTAGGCGACCAGCCGCAGCACGCCGTCCCAGGACTGCTGCCCGTCCGGATCGTGCAGCAGCACCAGCCGCCCGGAGGCGCCCACGTCGCCGGGACCGGTGACCTCGCAGCTCAGCGCGAAGGAGTACGGCGCGAGCCGCTGCGGCGGCCGGATCACCTCCAGGGCGATCTCCGGCCGGGTACGCACCGACCGCAGAGCCGCGACGGCCTCACGGAACAGCTCGGGTGCGTGCGTCATCGCGGTCACCACCCGACTCTACGGCGACACCCCGGTACGCAGTGGGCTGACGCGCCGATCGGCGGCAGCCGTGACCGTGGCACGATGGCCGGTGATGTCCTCCTCACCCGCTCCCGTCGCCGCCCGTCGCGCCCTGCCCGACGCGCCGTTCCTGGTCGCCGCCCGCGGCGGCACCCCGTCCCGGATCCCCGTGTGGTTCATGCGCCAGGCGGGCCGGTCGCTGCCGGAGTACCGCTCGCTGCGCGAGGGCGTTCCGATGCTCGACGCCTGCTTCGACCCGGAGATGCTGGCCGAGATCACCATCCAGCCGGTGCGCAGGCACGACGTCGACGCGGCGATCCTGTTCAGCGACATCGTGGTGCCGCTCAAGGCCGCAGGCCTGGACATCGACATCGTCGCCGGCACCGGGCCGGTCGTGGCCAGGCCGGTACGCACCGCCGCCGACGTCGACGCGCTGCCGGAGCTGGACCCGGCCCAGGTCGGCCCGGTCGCCGACGGCATCCGCCTGCTGGTCGACCGGCTCGGCGCGACGCCGCTGATCGGGTTCGCCGGGGCGCCGTTCACCCTCGCGTCCTACCTGATCGAGGGCGGCCCCAGCCGCAACCACGAGCGCACCAAGGCGCTGATGCACTCCGAGCCGGACGTCTGGCACGCGCTGGCGGGCAAGCTCGCCACCGTCGCGCTCACGTTCCTGCGCGCGCAGCTCGCCGCCGGGGTGGACGCCGTCCAGCTGTTCGACTCCTGGGCCGGCGCGCTGAGCGAACGCGACTACCGCGAGTTCGTCCTGCCGCACTCGGCGGCCGTGCTCGGTGGCCTGGCCGACGCGGGCGTGCCGCGCATCCACTTCGGCGTCGGCACCGGTGAGCTGCTGCCCGCGATGCGCGAGGCGGGCGCCGACGTGGTCGGGGTGGACTGGCGGATCCCGCTGGACGAGGCCGTCCGCAGGCTGGGCGGCAGTGCGGTGGTGCAGGGCAATCTGGACCCGGCGGTGCTGTTCGCGTCCTGGCCGGTGATCGAGGCGCAGGTGCGGCGCATCGTCGGGGAGGGCCGCGCCGCCGACGGCCACGTGTTCAACCTCGGCCACGGCGTGCTGCCGGAGACCGACCCGGAGGTGCTGACGCGGGTCGTCGAGCTGGTGCACTCCCTGGGCGCATGACCACCCGGGTCGCCGTCGTCGGCGGCGGTGTCTCCGGGCTGGCCGCCGCCTACCGGCTGCGCCGCCTGCTCGGCGAGGGCGCCCGGATCACCGTGCTGGAGTCGACGTCGGCGCTGGGCGGCAAGCTGCGGACCGGCGAGCTGGCCGGACGGCCGTTCGACGTGGGCGCCGAGGCGTTCCTGGCACGCCGCCCGGAAGCCGTCGACCTGGTCCGCGAGCTGGGGCTGGGTGACCAGCTGGCGCATCCCACCGATGCCAGGGCGACCGTGCGGGCGGGCACCGGCGTGGTGGCGCTGCCACGCCGCACCCTGATGGGCGTCCCCGCCGACGCAGGAGACCTGGCCGGGGTGCTGTCCGGTGCGGGGCTGCGGGCCGTCGAAGCCGAATCGGGCTTGCCGCCCGTGCGGCTGCCCGACGGCGACGTCGCGCTGGGCACGCTGCTGCGGGAGCGCTTCGGTGACGAGCTGGTGGACCGGCTGGTCGATCCGCTGCTCGGCGGGGTGTACGCCGGGGGGGCGGACGGCCTGGGACTGCGGGCCGTGCTGCCGGCGCTGGCCACCGCCGTCGAGCGCGGCGCGCGGTCGCTGACGGCGGCCGCCGCCGGCCTGGTGCCTGCCACTCCGAGCGGTGCGCCGGTGTTCGGCACGCTGACCGGCGGGCTCGGCGCCCTGATCGCCCGGCTGGCCGAGGCCTCGGCCGCACGGGTGCTGCTGGACACCACGGTGCGGGGCCTGCGCCGCGAGCCGGACGGCTGGGCGCTCGACCTCGGCGCCGCGGCCACGGCGCACGCGCCGGCCGAGCCCGTGCTGCGTGCCGACGCCGTTGTCCTGGCCGTGCCCGCGCCCGCCGCGCGCCGCCTGCTGGAGCCGGTGGCGCCGGACGCCGCCGCGGCGCTGGGGGAGGTCGAGCTGGCGTCGATGGCCGTCGTCGGGATCGCGCTGCCGCCGGGCACGGAGCTGCCCGACGCCTCCGGGGTGCTCATCGGGGCGTCCGAGCGCAGGGCGGACGGCAGGCCGTTCGCCGCCAAGGCGTTCACCTTCTCCGCCCGCAAGTGGGCCCACCACTCCGGCGACGCGGTGCTGCTGCGTGGCTCGGTCGGCCGGTTCGGCGAGCCGGGTGCGCTGCGTGCCGACGACGACGAGCTGGTCCGCCTGGTCCTGGACGATCTGGCCGAGCTGACCGGTATCACCGCGGCGCCCGTCGACACCGTGGTGACCCGGTGGGGCGGCGGGCTGCCGCAGTACGGCCCCGGCCACGCCGCCAGGATCGCGCGCGTCGAGGCGGCCGTGGCCGCGCTGCCGGGTCTGGCCGTGACCGGCGCCACGTTGCACGGGGTCGGTGTCCCGGCCTGTGTGGCGACGGCGGACGCGGCCGCCGCCCACCTCGCCGGCAGTGCCAAGATGGGGGCATGGCGCGGCTGAACTACCAGGAACTCAACGACACGATCCGCTACACCGCCTGGTCGGTCTTCCAGGTCGAACCCGGGGTGCTGCCCGAGGACAGGGGGGCGGCGGCGCAGGAGACCACCGAGTACCTCGACGCGCTGGCCGACAAGGGCGTCGTCGTGCGCGGCGTGTACGACGTGGCCGGGCTGCGGGCCGACGCCGACTTCATGATCTGGTGGCACGCCGAGGAGATCGAGCAGGTGCAGGCTGCCTACACGGGCTTTCGCCGGACCCCGCTCGGCCGGGCGTCGCTGCCGGTCTGGAGCCAGGTCGCGCTGCACCGGCCGGCCGAGTTCAACCGCAGCCACATCCCGGCGTTCCTCGCCGGGGAGGAGCCGCGCAAGTACGTCTGCGTCTATCCGTTCGTGCGGTCCTACGAGTGGTACCTGCTGCCGGAGGACGAGCGCCGCAAGATGCTGGCCGACCACGGCAAGGAGGCCCGCGATTACCCGGACGTGCGGGCCAACACGGTCGCGTCGTTCGCGCTGGGCGACTACGAGTGGATCCTGGCGTTCGAGGCCGACGAGCTGCACCGCATCGTCGACCTGATGCGTCACCTGCGGGCCACCGAGGCGCGGCGGCACGTGCGGGAGGAGATCCCGTTCTACACCGGCACCCGCGTCCCGGCCGCCGACCTGGTGCTCAATCTGCCCTGACGGGTAGCGCCATGGCCACCAACCGGACGATCGGGGAGCCTGCCGACAACGACGAGGCGGCCGTCCGACGGGCGCGCAAGCACGCCGCGGTCGATGCTGTGCTGACGGCCTGGGAACGTGATCCCAGCTCCGGGTTGACCCGTGAGGAGGTCAACGCGGAGATCCGGGCCGTACGGGACGCAACGGGCTCGTGAAGGCCACCTTCACTACGTGAGACGTGGTGAAGGTGGCCTTCACGAGCTTTGGCGACGACTGTCGGTCCCCCGGCGGTGACACAGGCGCAGTCAACCTGCCCTGAAGACCCGGCTGAGCAGACTCCGCCGGGGACGGGGCAGCTCGCCGGTCTCCAGCAGCCACGCCACGAAGTCCTCGGCGTCCTGCCGGGCCCGGGTCCCGGCGGCCTTCGGGTGATCGGCGGCCCAGCGGTGGAACAGCGGCGTGAACCGCTCACCGAGGTAGTGCGCGACGTCCGGGCGCAGCAGCGCGGTCACCCGGCGCCGCTTGGCCCGCAGCGACCTCGCCTCGGTGGCCAGCCGGCCCGGGTCGAACCCGGCCGGGGCCGGCCCGCCGGCGAGCAGCGCACGCAGCAGCCCGGCCTGCTCCCGTGCCAGCCGCTCGCGGCCGGTCACCAGCCGACCGCCGCGCGGATCGCGGCCAGCTCGGCGGCCAGTTCGGTGTCGGTGGGGTAGTGGTCGTCGCGTTCCAGCAGCACGCCCGGTGGCTCGGTGCGCGACCGCAGCTCACGCAGCAGTTCCAGCACCGCGGGCGGAACCGGGTGGGCGTGGGTGTCGTGGTAGACGCCGTCCTCCTCGACGCCGCCGCCCACGTGGACGTAGGCCACCCGCTCCAGCGGCAGCTCGTCGAGGAACCGCTCCGGGTCGGTGCCCAGGTTGCGGGCGTTGGCGTACAGGTTGGCCACGTCGACGATCAGCAGGCAGCCGGTCCGGTCGGTCAGCTCGGCGAGGAACCGTGCCTCGTCCAGCTCGGCGCCGGGCCACTCCAGCAGCGCCGCGATGTTCTCCAGCGCCAGCGGCTGGTCCAGCATCGACTGGGCCAGCGTGACGTTGTCCACCAGCACGTCCAGTGCCGCCCTGGTGCGGGGCAGCGGCATCAGATGACCCGAGTCGAGTCCACCCGCCCGGACGAAGCACACGTGGTCGCTGACCAGCGGCGCGTCCAGTGCCGCCGCGACGGCCGCGAGGTGCTCGACGCGTGCGGTGTCCAGGGGGTCGGCACCGCCCAGCGACAGCGACACGGCATGCGGCAGTACCGGGGTGCCCCGCTCGCGCAGCCGCGTCAGCGAGTCCGGCAGGTTGCCGGGGTCGAGGTTCTCGGCGACCACCTCGACCCAGTCCACCCCGGGCAGCCCGGCGACGCTGAGGTCGATCTCGTGCCGCCAGCCGATGCCGACGCCCAGCCGCATCAGGCGCTGCCCCCGCCGCCGCAGCCACCACCACCGCCGCCGCCGCAGCTGCTGCCGCCCCCGCTGTCGCCGCCGACCGAGCTGCACTGCGAGCCGCCCGCGAGGAAGAAGGGTGTGTGGGCCGCGTAGCCACCGCCGGGATGCGCGGGCCGCCGGATGACCCGCGGTCTGCTGAGCCGCATCGCCACCCGGATCTCCCGGTCGGGGTGCCGGGTCAGGCCGCTGATCAGCACGGTCCGTACCGGCCCCTCCGGTAGCGCCGCGGCCCCGTCCCGGGCGCGCCACCCCGCCTCGGTGGGCCGCGACGGCCGCCGCCTGGTCAGCCACAGCGTCAGCGCACCGGCCACGACCACCGCGACCATCATCAGGACCAGATATCCGATGGGATACCCGGCCGAGGTGCCGGCCACCGCGCGGACGATGCCCAGCACCAGCACGGCGCCGTAGGCGGCGGTCACGAACCGCCAGATACGCCGTCTGCCGGTCTCGCTGGCCAGCAGCCCGGCGTTCTCCAGTTCCACCCGCAGCTGGGTCATCGAACCGGTGTACATCGCGGCGTCCACGACGGAGGCCACCGTCCGGCTGCTCGCCGAGCCGACGGTGTCGAAGACCGCCCGCTCGATGGGGTCGGTCGGGCGGCGGGTGCCGGTCTTGTACAGCCTGCTGCTGCTGTCGATGCGCAGGTGCTCGCTTTCCAGCAGGGCGGCGATCGCCGTCTCGGCCGTCCGCCACGGCCCGCCGGTGAGGTAGGCCAGGTGGTAGACCGGCAGGTGGTCCGGTGGTTGCCGGTTCGCCGACCGGAGCCGCCGCACGGCGATGGCCCCGGCCAGCGCGGGCAGGATCAGCAGTCCCGCGTAGATCCACAGGAATTCGGGACCGGACAGGCCCCACGGATTGCCGTTCATCGCGCACCTCCCCTGGCACGTATGACGTTACGATACGGGCGCGAGCGTCACAGTGGGCCAGGCGAGATCGAACAGAAACCCTAGGGGCTGGGGATCAGGCGCAGGGACACCGAGTTGATGCAGTACCGCTGGTCGGTCGGCGTCGGGTAGCCCTCGCCCTCGAAGACGTGGCCGAGGTGGCTGTGGCAGGTACCGCAGAGCACCTCGATGCGGACCATGCCCATGCTGCGGTCCTCCCGCAGCAGGACGTTGTCGGACTCGCTGGGCGCGTAGAACGACGGCCAGCCGCAGTGGCTCTCGAACTTGGTGTCGCTGCGGAACAGCTCGGCGCCGCAGGCCCGGCACTCGTAGACGCCCTCGGTCTTGGTGTCGGTGTACTCGCCGGTGAACGGGCGCTCGGTGCCTGCCTCGCGCAGCACCGCGTATTCCTCCGGCGACAGCTGCCGCCGCCACTCCTGCTCGGACTTGACCACCTTCGGGGTGGCTCCGACCACGGGCTTCATGCTGTGCTTCACCCTGTCCAGGCTACCCCGCCAGCCACTGGCTGATCCGGACCAGGATGTCCCAGGACGCCACCAGCACGCCGAACAGGATCAGCACCACCACGACCACGGCGACCCACCAGCGCAGGCCACCGGCCCGGTGGCTGGAGCGGGCGAAGTCGCCCACCCCGTCGATCGAGGCCTCCACCGTGTAGGCGGGGTCGCAGCGCTGCACGCGGTCCAGGTGTTCGGCGAACGCGCGGGCCTCGGGGTCGTGGGGATCGAGCCCGACCAGGTCGTCGTGGAACCGCGGATGCGGCTCGTCCTCGGAACGTCTGTCGGCCATGTCCCAACGGTAGGCCATCACGCCCGGTTACTGCTGTGGCGCGGACGACCGGCCGAAGCGGATGTCGGTGTCGATGAGGACCCGGCCGCCGACGTTGACCACCCGGATGGTCTGTGGCTGGGGGCCGTTGCCCATGTCGACGTTCACCGGGACGTTCTGGGATCCGTCGCCCGCGTTGGCGGGGTTCTTGATGGAGTTGTAGCCCGGGAGCTTGCCCGCCCAGAACGCGTTGTAGTCGGCCTGGCTGCCGAAGAGTTTCTGCACCGCGGGGGTGAGCTTGTCCCAACCTGACGGGCCTTCGGTGAGCCCCCGGAGGAAGCCGTCCACCAGGGCGACGGCGCCGTTGACCGGGCCCTCCGACGGCGTCTGGCCGACCTGGTACGCCGGGGACTGCGAGCTGGAGGCGGGCGGCACCTGGGGCTGGGACGTCGCGGGTGCGGGGGAGTTGCCGGCGCCGCCGGCCTGAGGCGGCTGCTTCTCGCCGTCGTTGCCGGAGGACAGCACGAGGTAGACCACCAGGGCGATGACGGCCACGGCGGCGACACCGGCGCCGGCGAGGATCCCGTTCCGCTTGCCGTTCGCGGACTTCGTCGGCGGCGCGGCCGGCCGGACGGGTGCGGCGGCGGACGGTGGGGGAGCGGCCGGAGCCTGGGTGGTGGCGGGGGCGGCACCGTTGGTGGAGCGCTTCCACGGCGCCACCGGAGCACCGGAGGCCGGGGTGGCGGGCTGGCGTCCGCCGACAGGTCCGCTCAGCGGCGGGCCGACCAGGGTGGCCGGGCCCGCGGCGGCGGGGGTGACGCGATCGCCGGAGGCGAGGGCCGCGAACCGCTCGCGGGTTTCGAGCATGGTCGGCCGCTCGTCCGGCTCGACTCTGAGCAGGCTCATCAGCAGGTCGGTCGCGGCGCCGGACTTGCGGGGCGGCTCGATCTTGCCGTTGGCGGCCTTGTACAGCAGGGCCAGCTGGTTGGTCGAGTTGCCGTACGGGGCCTGGCCCTCCAGTGCCTGGTAGAGCGTGGCGCCCAGGGCGAAGACGTCCGAGCTGGGTGCCGGGTCGGCGCCCCTGGCCAGCTCCGGCGCCAGGTAGGCGGGGGTGCCGCCGATGAGGCCGGTCGCGGTGAGCGTCAGGTCACCCGCCGCCCGCGAGATGCCGAAGTCGACGATCTTGGTGGTGCCGGTCTCGTTGTCGAGCAGGATGTTGCCCGGCTTGATGTCGCGGTGCACGATGCCCGCCCGGTGCGCGGCCACCAGCGCCGAGGCCACCTGCTCGCCGATGCGCGCCACCTGGGGTAGCGGCAGCGTGATCTGCTCGGCGAGGACGGCGGCGAGACTGCGCGAGGGCAGGTACTCCATCACCAGGCAGGGTTCGCCCTCGTGCTCGGCGATGTCGAACACGACGATGGCGTTCGGATGCTGGAACTTGGCGGCGTTGCGTGCTTCCCGCATCGCCCGCTGGCGGGAGTTCTCCCGTTCGGCCTCGGACAGGCCGGGCTGCGGGAGGATCTGCTTGACGGCGACCGTCCGCTCCAGCCGCTCGTCGACAGCGCGCCATACGATCCCCATGGCACCGCTGCCGATGTGCTCGACCAGGCGGTAGTGCCCTGCGATCAACTGACCGGTATCGATGGCGCCTACTCCTTGGAGAACGTCCGGCATTGGTGGCAAAACTGGCTGGGTTCGCCGTACGCGAGCGACGGCTCAGCGCACTCGCCGAGTGTACCGGTCGCCGCGACGACGGAGGTCATGACACCACGTACTCCACGTCGTCTTCCGTGGAATCGTTGTGGTGCATGGGTTTCCGCTTGGTGTGACGGACGACTCGCCACAGGCCGGCGGCGCCGAGAAGCGCGAATGCCCCGTAGCAAGCCAACAATGCCGGTGGTGTGGTCCCGGTGAGGGCGTCGCCGAGTGTGACCACGGCGACCGTTCCGGGCACGCTGCCCAGCGCGGAACCCGCCAGGTACGGCGTGAAGCGGACCGACAACGCTCCGCAACACCAGCTCAGCGGCGCGAACGGCACGACAGGAATCAGCCGCAGCGACGCCACCGCGAGCAGACCACCACCGGCGAGATGGTCGTTGACGGTGCGCAGCGACGTCCGGTGCAGATTGCGCTCGACGAGGTCCCTGCCGAGCAGCCGGGCCAGCCCGAACCCGAGTGCGGCCGACACCGCGGTCGCCACCAGGGCGATGCCGATGCCGACCAGGTTGCCCAGCAGGAGCCCGGCGGCGAGGTTGAACGCGGTGCGTGGCACCGGCGCCACGGTGAGCGTCGAGTAGGCGAGCAGGAACAGCACCGGCGCGGCGGGGCCCGCGCCGGTGGCCCAGGCGCGCAGGTCGGCCGGACCGGGGATGGGCAGGACGAAAGCGGCCGCCACGAGGGCGGCCAGCAGCGTGAGTGCCGCGAACAGTTTGGTCCGGCTGGACATGGGTCTCCACGGTACGGCGGTAACCGGATGACGCCGCCGGGCGGGTTGTGGTTGCCTTCCGCCGTGAATCCGTCCGTTCTCGTCGACACACCGGAGCTGGTGGGGCAGGACGTCCTGCTCACGCCGCTGGACGAACGCTGGCTCGGCGAGACCGCGGCACTCGTCGCCGAACCGGAGGTGCGCAGGCTGACCGGGACGCACCCCACGTTCACCCCCGACCAGGTGCGTGGGCACCTGGCGGAGCTGCCGTCGCGGCCGGATCGCGCCGGCTGGGCCGTGCGACGCGGTACCGACGGCGGTTACGTCGGCGAGGTGGTCCTGCAGGACCTCGACGTGCCGAACCAGTCGATGAGTTTCCGGATCGCGTTGTCCAGCCGCCAGCTGGGCCGGGGGTACGGCACCGAGGCCACGCGGCTGGTGCTGGACTTCGGGTTCGACGTGGTCGGGCTGCACCGGATCGCGCTGGAGGTCTTCGCGTTCAACCCGCGCGCCGCGCACGTCTACCGCAAGTGCGGCTTCCGGCAGGAGGGCGTGCGCCGGCACGCGCTGTACTGGGACGGCGAGTGGGTCGACGCGATCGATATGTCCGTGCTGGCGACCGATTCGCGGCTACGGTGGGCCCGTGCCCAAACACGGTGATCCAGTCGAGTACCAGGTCGGCGAGCGGACGGTGCGGGTGTCCAGCCCGGACAAGGTGTACTTTCCCGAGCGCGGCATCACCAAGCGCCAGGTCGTGGAGTACTACATCGCGGTGGGGGAGCCGCTGCTGCGGGCCATCGGCGAGCGGCCGACCACGCTGAAGCGGTTTCCCGACGGTGTCACCGGGGAGGTGTTCTACGCCAAGCGCCTGCCCAAGGGGGCGCCCGACTGGGTGCAGACCGCGCGGATCACGTTCCCGTCCGGGCGCACCGCCGACGAGGTGTGCCCGACCGAGCCCGCGGTGTTCGCCTGGGCGGCCAACCTGGGCACGTTCGACTTCCACCCGTGGCCGGTGCGCAGGCCCGAGGTCGACCGGCCGGACGAGCTGCGCATCGACGTCGACCCGCCGGAGGCCGCCGGGTTCGCGGACGCAGTGCGGGTGGCGCAGACCGTGCGGGAGGTGCTCGACGACGCGGGCCTGGCCGGCTACCCGAAGACCTCCGGCGGCCGCGGCGTGCACGTGCTGGTCCGGATCCGGCCGGAGTGGGACTTCATCGACGTCCGGCACGCGGTGATCGCGCTGGGCCGCGAGGTGGAGCGGCGGATCCCGGAGCTGGCCACCATCGCCTGGTGGAAGGAGGAACGCGGCGGCCGGGTGTTCCTCGACTACAACCAGGCCGCGCGGGACCGGACCGTGGCGTCGAGCTGGTCGGTGCGCGGGACGCCCAGGGCCACCGTGTCGACGCCGCTGACCTGGGACCAGCTCGGCGAGGTCGACGCGGACGACTTCGACGTGTTCACCGTGCCGGGCTGGCTGGCCGAGCACGGCGACGCCCACGCGGCCATGGACGACACGGCGTTCGGCCTGGAGACGCTGCTGGACTGGTACGCCCGCGACGAGCGCGACTACGGCCTGGGCGAGATGCCCTACCCGCCGGACTACCCCAAGATGCCCGGCGAGCCCAAGCGGGTGCAGCCCAGCCGCGCCCGCTCCGACACCTGACCTGGGCCGCGAGTGGTGCCGCAAAGCACGTGAAGGCCACCTTCACCACGTCTGACGTCAGGGCCCGGCAAAGTCGGGAGTCGTGGGCGGTTGCCGTGAGGGCCCCCTTCACGGCATCAGACGCCACCACATCCGCCCTCACCCCGGCACACCCGCCCCACCAGCCTCGCACGCCACAACCACCCCACCAGCCACCACGAACGAGACAACCCACCGAGCACCAGAGCACGTGAAGGCCACCATCACCACGTCACACGTAATGAAGGTGGCCTTCACGAGCCTGGGCCGGGCAGGTCGACCGCCAGCGTGCGACCCTCGACGGCCAGCGTGATCCGGCGGGCCCCGGCGGGCGGGCCGGGGGAGAAGGTCACCCTGGCCACGAACAGCTCGGGCGAGCCGGCGCCCGCGTTCGCGCCGCCCGCGTACTGGGTGCCCTGGTCGTCCCACGCCGTCCACGGCTGCCGGTGCTCCCGCAGCGACCTGACCGGCAGGGTGAGGTTCAGGACCAGCATCGTCGACCACAGCTCCAGGCTGATCAGCTGGCACTCGCTGTCGTACAGCGTCAGCGTGCGCCCGGCGAGCGAGACGACGCCCCGCACGACGGGGCCTGGCCGGTCCACCGGTGGCCAGTCCTCCCACGGGTGCCGGCGAGCGTCGTCAAGGCCGTCCACGCCGTCCAGTGTCCCAGCCTCAGGCGGGGCAGAGGGTGTTCTCGCTGGGCACCTTGCCGTCCATCAGGAACGCCCGCACGGTCTCGGCCACGCACGGCGACGCGGCCACCGCGCCGTGGCCGGCGCCCAGCCAGGACACCCGCACCGCGGTGGGCATCTGGTCGGCCGCGCGGACGGTGCCCTGCTCCGGCGTCATGGGGTCGGCGGCCGTGCTGGCCAGCAGCATCGGCGGCAGGCCCGGCACGGTGGCAGGCGGCAGCGGGTCGCGGCGTACCGGCCACGGGCTGCACCAGGCCAGCTGCTGCGCGGCGAACCCGGCGAACAGTGGCTGCCGAGCCCGCAGGGCCCGCACCATGTCGTCGATCTGGGTGGGCGAGAGCCGGGCCATCGAGTCGTTGCACTTCGTCGCCACCCAGCTGTCCAGCCGCGACCGCCTGCCGTGCGTGTCCGACGTCAGCGGCAGCGCGAACGCCGCCAGCGGACCGCCGTCGCCGGACCGGGCGGCCACCAGCGCGTTGCCCAGCTCGGTCCACCGGGCCCGCTGCGCCAGGCCGCTGGTCACCGCGTACATCGCCAGCCCCGGCCCCAGGATCGTGCCGTCCGAGGTCACCAGCGGCGCCCCGCGCAACGTCTCCAGCAGCCCGCCGACCGCCCCCGCCGCGTCGGCGCCGAGCGGGCAGCCGCGGGCGGCGCAGTCCGCGCCGAACGCGTCCAGCGCGGCCTTCGCCCCGGTCGCGGCACCCTCCAGGGCGGTGGCGACGTCGGTGGACGGGTCGGGCGCGCCGTCGTAGACGAACCGGCCCACCCGGTCGGTGAAGCGCGCCGCGTAGGTGGCCAGCACCCGCGTGCCCTCGCCCCTGGCCAGCGCGTGCAGGTGCGGGACGCCGAGCTGCTCGCGGATCTCCTCCAGGTCCCCCGCGGCGCGCCAGCTGTCGTAGGCGACGAGGTCGTTCTCCTCGGTGACGGCACACTGCTGGCCCGCCCGCCGCGCGCTGTCCACCAGCGGTTCGACCGACTCGGCACCCGGATCGAACCCGATCAGCTGCATGCGTACGTCGTGCGGGATGCAGTTGATCGGGTCGGACTGCCCGCTGCCCCGCCGGTCGACGCCGACCAGGGAGAACCGCTGCAGCAGCTCGGGCGGCAGCGCCGCGGCCAGCCGGGCGGCGTAGAGCGTGCCGGGCTCGCTGTCGATGTCGTTGACCACGACCAGCGGGATCGGCCCGGTGCCGGCCTTGAGCACCGACACCCTGGCCACGCCGCGGCCGGGCTGCTCGGGCGAGTCGAGCGTGGTGGTGACGCGGCCGCAGGACAGCTGCATGCCCGCGGGCACGGCGGGCGGCTCCATGCGGGTCAGCAGGTCGGGGTCACAGGGGCTCCAGGACACCCGCGGATCGGTGGGCTCGACCAGCTCGGGAAGCGGCGCGGGCGGCGGCGCCGACGGCTTCACCTGCGGCGGGGGCCCGTCCTTCTCCACCACCGGCGGACGGGTCGACGGCCCGACCGTGCACCCGGCCAGGATCGCCGGGACGAGCGTGGCGAGCACGAGTTTCGGCGCCCGGGACCACCGGGCGGTACCACGCCGCGCCACTACACAGACCTACCTTCTGCCACCGACCTACCCGCCAAGAATTGCACGCCACGGGTGTGGCTCCGGTGAACGCCTCACCGGGTGCGGACGGCCTCGCCGCGGAACACCGCGTCCAGGTCGTACCGCGCGGGTTCCTCCAGCTGGGCGTAGTCGCACGAGGACGGGTCCCGGTCGGGCCGCCAGCGGACGAACTGGGCCGTGTGCCGGAACCGGCTCGGCGTGCCGCCCTCGGTGTGCTCGTAGCCGACCTCCACCACCCGCTCGGGCCGCAACGGCACCCACGGCTGCTCGGCCGAGCGCCACCGGTTGATCCCGCCGGGCAGCCGCTGCCGCTCGACGGTGGCCTCGCCCAGCCACGGGTGCGGGCCGTCGGTGATCAACGGCGCCAGCTCGGCCGCCAGCTCCCTGCGCCGGGCCACCGGGAACGACCCGACGACGCCGACGTGGTGCAGCACCCCGGCCTCGTCGTGCAGGCCGAGCAGGAACGACCCGACCATCTCGCCGGGTTCCCCGTCGACGTGCCAGCGCAGCCCGGCCAGCACGCAGTCGGCGGTCCGCGAGTGCTTGTACTTGAACATCAGCCGCTTGCCCGGCTCGTAGCCCGCGTCCAGCGGCTTGCCGATGACGCCGTCCAGCCCGGCGCCCTCGAACAGGGTGAACCAGTGCCGCGCGGTGTCCGGGTCGGTCGTGGCGGGGGTGATGTACAGCCCGGTGTCCGCGGCCAGCCGCTCCAGCCGTTCCCGCCGCGTCCCGGTCGGTTCCTCCACAAAGGACTCCGCGCCGAGGGCGAGCAGGTCGAACGCGACGAAGCTGGCCGGCGTCTGCTCGGCGAGCAGCCGCACCCGGCTGTCCGCCGGGTGGATCCGCTCGGTCAGCGCGTCGAAGTCCAGCTTGCCGCCCCTGCCGATGACCAGCTCGCCGTCGAGCACCACCTGCTCGGGCAGCACTCCGGACAGGGCGGCCAGCAGCTCGGGAAAGTAACGATTGAGCGGCTTGCCGGTCCGCGACTGCAGGGTCAGCTCGTCGCCGTCGCGGAACACCAGGCAGCGGAAACCGTCCCATTTGGGCTCGAACAGCAGCCTGCCCGAGTCGGGAATGGCCTTCGCGGGCTTGGCCAGCATCGGCTTGACCGGCGGCGACAGCGGGAGCGTCATGGCCTCATTGTCTCCGGCGGGCCACAATGGGTGAGCCCGACACCCCGAGCGACCCCGGAGACGCCCATGCCCACCGGCCCGGTCCGGGTACTGCTCGTCGAAGACCACGACATGGTCGCGGACGCGCTGGCGTCGGCGTTCGCCGAGGTCCCCGACGTCGAGCTGGTCGCGACCGTCACCTCGGTGGGCGACGGGGTGCGGGTCGCGGCCGAGGAGCTGCCCGCCGTCGTCCTGCTGGACCGCAGGCTGCCCGACGGCGACGGCGTCGAGGCCATCAGCCGGTTCCTGGCGGCCGCGCCGCGTGCCCGGGTGCTGCTGCTGACCGGCGACGCGACGTCGGCACTGGCCGACCGGGTGGTCCGCCTCGGCGGCGCGGGCGTCCTGCTCAAGGCCGGTGCGCTGGGCGGGCTGGTCAGCGGGGTACGGGAGGCCGCGGCCGGCCGGGTGGTGGTCGACCCGGGGGTGGCCTGATGACCGTCGAACCGGCCCGTGACCCGGTGGAGGCGGAGTACCGGTGGCTGGCCGGCCTGCTGCACGACCGCCCGGTGCAGGACCTCGTCGCACTGGCCATGCGGACCCAGCTGCTCGCGGCCAGGCTGCCCGACCCGCACCGCGGCGAGGCCGACACGGTGACCGCCGCCGCGGCGCGGGCACTGGACGTGCTGCGCGAGGTGATCGCCCGGCTGCGCCCGCCCGCGCTGGACGACGGCCTGGTGGCGGCACTGCGCGAGCACGTCGCCGCGGTAGCGCCGGAGTGCGAGCTGACCGCGCAGGACCCGCCCGAACCGGCCGGTGACGTGGCGCTGGCCGTCTTCCGCGCGGTGCAGTGCCTGCTGCCCGCGGCCGAGATCCGGTTGACGCCGCACGAGGGCGGCCTGCTGACTCGGGTGCGTGGTGGCGACCCGGCGGGCGCCGGTCTCGCGGCGGCCCGGGTGGCGGCCGTCGACGGCTGGTGCCGCGACGGCGTAACGGTCGACTTCTGGGTTCCGACACCCGGCTGAAGGAGAACCTCATGGGTGGATCGGCTGCAGTGAAAGACGCGGGGCTTCAACAACTGCTGGAAGGCTTGAAGGCGGTACGCGACGGCGATTTCAGCACGCGGCTGCCCGGGTCGGGCGACCCGTTGATGGACGAGATGGCCGGGGTCTTCAACGGCATGGTCGACCAGCTCGCGCTGTTCACCTCCGAGGTGACCCGGGTGGCCCGCGAGGTCGGGACCGAGGGCAAGCTCGGCGGCCAGGCGGCCGTGCCCGCGGTGTCGGGCACCTGGAAGGACCTGACCGACTCGGTGAACGCGATGGCGGGCAACCTGACCGGCCAGGTGCGCGACATCGCCGAGGTCGCCACCGCGGTGGCCAGGGGCGACCTGTCGCAGAAGATCACCGTGGACGTCAAGGGCGAGATGCTGGAGCTGAAGGACACCATCAACACGATGGTCGACCAGCTCTCGTCGTTCGCGGCCGAGGTGACGCGGGTGGCGCGCGAGGTCGGCGGTGAGGGCAGGCTGGGCGGTCAGGCCGACGTCAAGGGCGTGTCCGGCACCTGGCGCGACCTCACCGACTCGGTGAACTTCATGGCGGGCAACCTGACCGACCAGGTGCGCTCGATCGCCGAGGTGACCACGGCGGTGGCCAAGGGCGACCTGTCGCAGAAGATCAGCGTCGACGCCCGCGGCGAGATCCTGGAGCTGAAGAACACCATCAACACCATGGTCGACCAGCTCTCGTCGTTCGCCGACGAGGTGACGCGGGTGGCCCGCGAGGTCGGCACCGAGGGCATCCTCGGCGGGCAGGCCAGGGTGCCCGGCGTCGGCGGCACCTGGCGGGACCTGACCGACTCGGTGAACTTCATGGCGGGCAACCTCACCGCGCAGGTGCGCTCCATCGCCCAGGTCGCCACCGCGGTGGCCACCGGCGACCTCACCCAGAAGATCCGGGTCAACGCCCGCGGCGAGGTCCTGGAGCTGAAGGACACGATCAACACCATGGTGGACCAGTTGTCGTCGTTCGCGGACGAGGTGACGCGGGTGGCGCGGGAGGTCGGTACGGAGGGCCGGCTGGGTGGTCAGGCTGATGTGAAGGGTGTGTCGGGTACCTGGAAGAACCTGACGGAGTCGGTGAACGTGATGGCCGACAACCTGACCGACCAGGTCCGCTCGATCGCCCAGGTGACCACGGCGGTGGCCAAGGGCGACCTGTCGCAGAAGATCCGGGTGGACGCTCGCGGGGAGATCCTGGAGCTGAAGGACACGATCAACACCATGGTCGGCCAGTTGTCGTCGTTCGCGGACGAGGTGACGCGGGTGGCGCGGGAGGTCGGTACGGAGGGCCGGCTGGGTGGTCAGGCTGATGTGAAGGGTGTGTCGGGTACCTGGAAGAACCTGACGGAGTCGGTGAACGTGATGGCCGACAACCTGACCGACCAGGTCCGCTCCATCGCCAGCGTCGCCACGGCCGTGGCCCGCGGCGACCTGTCGCAGAAGATCACCGTCGAGGCCAAGGGCGAGGTCGCCGCGCTGGCGCAGACCATCAACACGATGGTGGACACGCTGTCGGCGTTCGCCGCCGAGGTGACGCGGGTGGCCCGCGAGGTCGGCAGCGACGGCATCCTCGGCGGGCAGGCCAGGGTGCCCAACGTCGCGGGCACCTGGAAGAACCTGACCGACAGCGTCAACTCGATGGCCAACAACCTGACCAGCCAGGTGCGCAACATCGCGCAGGTGACCACCGCGGTGGCGCGGGGCGACCTGTCGAAGAAGATCGACGTCGACGCCAGCGGCGAGATCCTGGAACTCAAGACCACGATCAACACCATGGTGGACACGCTGTCCTCGTTCGCCGCCGAGGTGACCCGCGTGGCCCGCGAGGTGGGCAGCGAGGGCAGGCTGGGCGGCCAGGCCGAGGTCGAGGGCGTGTCGGGTACCTGGAAGCGGCTGACCGAGAACGTCAACGAGCTGGCGGGCAACCTAACCCGTCAGGTGCGGGCCATCGCCGAGGTGACCAGTGCCGTCGCCACCGGCGACCTGACCCGGTCGATCTCGGTCGAGGCGCAGGGCGAGGTCGCCGAGCTGAAGGACAACATCAACGCGATGGTCCGGTCGCTGCGCGAGACCACGCGGGCCAACCGGGAGCAGGACTGGCTCAACAAGAACCTGGCGCGGGTGTCCGGCCTGATGCAGGGGCACCGGGACCTGCGTGCGGTGGCCGCGCTGATCGTGGACGAGCTGACGCCGCTGGTCGGCGCGCAGTACGGCACGTTCTACCTGCTGGACAGCGGCGACGGCGCGCCCCGGCTGCGGCAGATCGCCCGCTACGGCCACTACGACGACGGCGAGCAGCCCAGGGAGTTCGCGCTCGGGCAGGCGCTGGTCGGTCAGGTCGCGCAGACGCGGCGGCCGATCGTCGTGGAGCAGACGCCGCCGGACTACGTGCGGATCTCGTCCAGCCTGGGCGCGGCGGCGCCGGCGAACCTGATCGTGCTGTCGGTGGTGTTCGAGGACCGGGTGCTCGGTGTCATCGAACTGGCGTCGTTCTCCCGGTTCACCGCGGTGCAGCGGGAGTTCCTGGAACAGGTCATGGAGACCATCGGCGTCAACGTGAACACGATCATCGCCAACGCGCGTACCGACGCGCTGCTCGACGAGTCGCAGCGGCTCGCGGCCGAGCTGCAGGCACAGCAGACCGAGCTGCAGGAACGCGCCCGGCAGGTCGCGCTGGCGTCGAAGTACAAGTCCGAGTTCCTCGCCAACATGTCCCACGAGCTACGCACACCGCTGACCAGCCTGCTGATCCTGGCCGGGGTGCTGGCGCAGAACTCCACGCGCAACCTGACCGACAAGCAGGTGGAGTTCGCCAAGGTTATCGAGTCCGCCGGAACGGACCTGCTGCAGCTGATCAACGACATCCTCGACCTGTCCAAAGTGGAGGCGGGGAAGATGGAGATCCAGCGGGAGTCGTTCCCGCTGCGGCAGTTGCTGGAGTACGTGCGCACGACGTTCCGTCCGCTGACCGTCGAGAAAGGACTGGAGTTCAGCGTCTCGGTCGAGGCCAACGTCCCCGAGCAGCTCTACACCGACGAGCAGCGGCTGCGGCAGGTGCTGCGCAACCTGCTGTCCAACGCGGTGAAGTTCACCGAGAACGGCAGCGTCCGGCTGGACGTGCGCCTGGTCAACAGCATGATCTCGCCCGCGGCGGGCGGGCACGAGCCGCTGGTGGCGTTCTCGGTGATCGACACCGGCATCGGGATCGCCGAGGAGAACCTCGACTCGATATTCGGCGCGTTCCAGCAGGCCGACGGCACGACCAGCCGCAAGTACGGCGGTACCGGGCTGGGGCTGTCGATCTGCCGCGAGGTCGCCTACCTGCTCGGCGGGGAGATCCACTCGGAGAGCGCGCTGGGGCACGGGAGCACGTTCACGCTGTACCTGCCGGTGGCCCGGATCGACGGCAGCGAACTGGAACCGGCGCAGCCGCGGGTGCCGGTCCTGTCGCCGGTCGCCGACGGTTACCGGCTGGAGGGCAGCAAGGTGCTGCTGATCGACGACGACGCCCGCAACGTGTTCGCCATCGGCGGCATGCTGGAGTTGCACGGTGTGTCGGTGCTGCACGCGCCCAACGGGCGCCGGGGGATCGAGACGCTGCAGGAGACCGAGGACGTCGACCTGATCCTGATGGACGTGATGATGCCGGAGATGGACGGCTACGCCACCACGGCGGCGATCCGGGACATGCCGCGGTTCGCCGACCTGCCGATCATCACCGTGACGGCGAAGGCCATGGAAGGTGACCGGGAGAAGGCGCTGGCCGCCGGTTCCAACGACTACGTCACCAAGCCGGTGGACGTGGGTGAGCTGTTGAGCTGCATGCAGCGGTGGTTGCGGAGATGAGCGAGCAGAGCCGGCAGTGGACGGTGCTGATCGCCGACGATCACCCGGTGATCGGTGCCGCGCTGTGCGCGCTGCTGGAGCCGGAACCGGACCTGGAGGTGGTGGGCGTCGCCGTCGACGCCGACGAGGCCATCTCGCTGGCCGAGCGGCACCGGCCGTCGGTGGCCGTGCTGGACGTGCGGCTGCCCGGTGGCGGGGGAGTACGGGTGGCGCGGGAACTGCGGCGGCGGATGCCGGAGGTGAGGCTGCTGGCGTTCTCCGCACACGGTGACACCGGCTCGATCGCGCAGATGACCTCGGCCGGTGTCACCGAATACCTGGTGAAGGGCACGCCCAACCCGGAGATCCTGGCCGCCATCCGCCGCATCGGCGGGGCCGCCTGACGCCCGGCCCCTCAAAGCTCGTGAAGGCCACCTTCATTACGTCAGACGTGGTGAAGGTGGCCTTCACGTGCCGTGGCGCGAGCGGGACCGTGGAGTTCGCGCGCCGGAAGGCAGAGTTCGCGTGCACGAGCGTGGAGTTCATCGGGTGAGACACCCTCCCACCGCACGGATGCGCGAGTCCCACCGTCGTGCACGCGAGTTCTGCGCTCCCGCACGCGAACTCCACCTCCCGCGCACACCGGTGGCCCCACAACGGGGCGCTCACCGCACCCGGCGGCGGGCCGCGGCGTCCAGTTCGATCCGCACCGCTGTGGGCAGGGTGTCCACGCCGAGCGACTCGCGGGCCCGGGTCAGCACGTGGGTGTCGACGGCCTCCCACACGCGTTTGAGGTCCGCGCCCTCGCGCAGCGACAGGTCCAGCCGCAGCGCGGGGCGCTCCTCGTCGCCGACGCAGCGGGCGCGGGCCTTGCTGACACCGTCGACGGACTCCGCGTCGGCCCGCACGGCGTCGGCGATGGCGCCAGCCGTGACGGTCAGCTCGCTGCCCGGCGTGCGGTCCAGTTCCAGGTCCGGCCTGCCCTCCGGGCGCAGCGTGCGGAAGAACCACCACAGCCCCAGCACCACCAGCAGCACGCCGAGCGCGATCGCGGCCACCTTGGCCCACACCGGTTCGCGGCCCAGCCACTGCACGGCCAGCGGGTCGAGCACCGGCCGCTGGGCGCGGAACGTTCCCAGCCAGCCGAACCCGATCACCAGCACCAGCGCGCCGGCGAGCAGGGCCAGCACGCCGGTCACCGAGGTCAGCGTGCGCTCGGCGGTGTAGGACCGGGCCAGTGCCTTGGCGGAGACGGACTTGCGGCTCATCGGCGGTCCTTCGGCGAGTCGACGACGACGGAGACCCGGGGCTGGCGCACCAGCGGGACGTCGGCCAGCAGGTCGGTCACCGTCTCCCGCAGCCGCGGCCGCAGCTCCGCCTCGGTGGACAGCCTGCTCGTCGCCCGCACCCGCACCTTGCGGGCGGTCGCGGTGACGGTCGCGCCGGTCACGTTGTCCTGTGCCCGCACCGTCCGGCCGACCAGCCGCGCCAGCGCCCTGGGCGAGGTGGACACGCTGACCTCGGTCGCCGGGTCGGTCAGCCGGATGGCCCTGCGCCGCGCGACGGCGGCGGCCAGCAGCACCAGCAGGCCCGCCCCGGCGACGATGCCCGCGGTCAGCCGCACGGCGTAGGAGTCCCAGCCGAGCCCGGCCAGGTGGTCGCGCCACTGCGGCCAGGGCACCAGCAGCGGCGCGTCACCGGGACGCCACCAGTGCCAGCCCACCTCGACGGCCAGCAGCGCACCGGCCGCCGCGACGGCGAGGCCGAGCAGCGCCGACAGCAGACGGACGAGAATCCGCACGAGAGTCTCCTTCTGGCTCTACCGCACGCGGGGCGGGATGTCGGGCAGCAGCGCCGACACCGTGACGCGCAGCGCGCGCACCCGGTAGGAGGTGATGTGCTCGACCTCCTCGGTGACCTTCGCCCGCAGGTCACCGACGACCGTGCGCACGGCGGCGGGGTAGTGCAGTGCGACGTCGAGGGCGATGTCGACGTCGTTGTCGTGACCGGAGATCCGCGCGGTCGCGCCGTGGGTGCCCAGGCCGAGCTTGCGCTCCACCCGGGCGGTCCCCGGCACCTGGTCGGCCGCGCGCTGGGCGACCTTGCGCACCACGCTCTGGTCGATCCGCAGCGTGCCGCGGTCCTCGGCGGCCGGCAGCGTCTCCGAGGGGCGCAGGTCGACGGCCGTCACCGGTCCCTGCCCCGGCCGAACACGTCGCCGAGGTCGAGTTCGCCGTCGAGCACGCGGCCCACCACCAGGCCGATCACGCCGACGGCCAGGGTGATGAGGAAGGCGGTGAAGCTCTGGCTCGCGGCCAGGCCGAGCACGAGCCCGGCGATGATGCCGGTCTGGGTTGCGTTCATGGGTTTTCGCTCCCTTTGCTGGTCGGTCACTGCACGCGGGGCTTGCGGCGCCTGCGCTCGCGGAGGTGGTGGAGAACGCCGCTCAGCCCGCGCCGGGCGGGGACGAACACGACCGGCGCGTCGAAGCGATCCGGTCGCGGCGGTGAGGCCTGCGCCCGTAGCCGGGCCAGACCGGCGATGAACTCGGCCGGGTCACCGCCGACGTCGGGGTGATGGGCGCGGACGAACGCCCGCTGCTCGGAGTTCACGCCGCGACCACCACGTCGGTGACCGTGACGTCCACCGGAACCGGCCCGGCCAGGTCGCGGACCAGCGCCCGCAGTTCCTGGCCCACCTCGGCCAGCGGCCGGTCCAGTGTCAGCACGACCGCGATCTCGACGCCCTCGCCGGTCGTCCGCACGCCGGTGACCCGGCGGCCCGGCAGGTGCGTGGCGACGGTGCCCAGCGGGCCGCCGTCCAGCCGGGCCACCGACGGGTGCGCGAGGACCGCGCCGGCCACGGCGTCGGTGAGGTCCGGTGTCATCATTCGACCCGCGACGACTCCTCCACCTCGTCCTCCTCGGGCAGGTGGATGTCGTTGACCGCGATGTTCACCTCGATCACCTCGAGGCCGGTGATCTGCTCGACGGTGGAGATCACGTTGCGCCGCACCGCCCGCGCGACGTCGACGATGCGGGCGCCGTACTCGACGACGACGTCGAGGTCGACGGCGGCCTGTTTCTCGCCGACCTCGACCGAGACACCGGCCGTGGTCGCCGTGCCGGAGCCGGGGATGCGTTCCTTGATGGCGCCGAACGCGCGGGACACCCCGCCGCCCAGCGCGTACACGCCGGACACCTCCCGTGCGGCGATCCCCGCGACCTTCTGCACCACGGCGGAGGAAATGGTGGTCTTGCCGGCCGCGCCGTCCTCGTTGAGGGCCGCGGCCGCCTTGGTCGACTTGGTCACTGCGGCGCCGGACTCGCTCTGCGGCATGAAGTCTCTCCCCTTCGGTTCAGTGGTGGTGCTTACGGTTCTACGATGTCGCGACCCGTTCCGCTCTTCCGCAATGTCCCCCGAACGGGTGAGTTACGGGGCCGGGTGGACATCGGCGATGTGGACGTTGACCGGTGGCGGGTCGACGCCGAGGACGTCGGTCAGCACGGCACGCAGCCGGGTCCGCAGCTCGGCGGTGGCCGTGGTGCCCGTGACGCCGTAGCGCAGGGTGACCAGCACGTCCAGCGCGCCCTCGGCGAAATCCACCGCCGAGACGTGGATGCCGCCGATCCGCGCGGCCAGGTCGGCGCCGTGCGTGCGGGTCAGCAGCACCAGCGCGCGCCGTCCGATCCGCAGCGTCCCGCCCTCCTGCGGGATCTCGATGGGCTCGTCGCCGAAGCGTCCCCGCAGGCCGTTCACCGACCGCAGTACCCGGGACACCAGCCCGGGCGGCGTGCGCACAACCTGGTGCGCCGCCGCGCGGACCAGCTCCCAGTGCGGATCCTGGCGTGGGTCGCTCATCGCACTTCCTTGAGTCTGGCCAGAAGTGCCACCCTCGCCCGGTGCAGCCGGGAACGCAAGGCGGGCACGCCGACGCCGAGCACTTCGGCAACCTCCTCGTAACTGAGCCCCTCCAGTTCCCGCAGCACCAGCGGGACCCGCTGGGCCACGTCCAGGTCCGCGATGGCCCGCAGGGTCGCCGCGACCTGCTCGCCGCGGATGGCCTTGCCCTCGGGGTCGGAGTTGCGCTCCGGGGCGTCGTAGGCGGCGTCCAGCGACACCGTCGGACGGCGCCGCCGCAGATGTGCCAGCGCGCTGTTGGTGACCACCCGGTACAGCCAGGTCGACACCGCCGACTCGTGCCGGAAGCCGGACAGCCCGCGCCAGGCGGCGATCCAGGCGTCCTGGACGACGTCCTCGGCCTCGGCGCTGTCGCCGGTGATGCGCAGCGCGACCCGGTACATCCGCCCGGTGTGCCTGCGCACCAGCTGGTCGAACGCGACGTGGTCGCCGCCGGCCGCGCGGGTCAGCAGCACGTCGTCGGCCGGGGCGTTCATCCGCCCCGGCGCCTGCGGTACCGCGTCATCAGGAAGCCGTCCTCGTGCAGCACCGACGACAGCTCCATCGCCCGGGGGGCGTCGGAGAGGTGGCCGTCGACGATGCGGCCCGCGCCCGCGCCGGCCAGCAGCGGCGCCACGGTGAGGCACAGCTCGTCGACGAGGTTCTCCGCCACCAGCGCGCCGAACAGGTGCGGCCCGCCCTCGCAGTTGACCCGGCACAGCCCGCGCCTGCCCAGGTCGGCCAGCGCCTCGGTGAGCTCGACGGTCAGCGCGCCCGCGATGACGACGTCCGCTCCGGCCGCGGCCAGCGCCTCGCGCCGCGCGGCCGGGGCGCCCTCGGTGGTGTACACGATCGGCGGGATCTGCGTGTCGGTGAACAGCGGCAGGTCCGGGGTGATCGTGCAGCGGCCGCTGACCACGGCGATCGGCGTCAGCTCGGCCAGGCCCAGCCGTTGCCTGCGCTCGGCCCGCCGCCTGCTGGGCTGCACGCCGCGGTAACCCTCGGCGAGCACCGTTCCCGCGCCGACCAGCACGACGTCGGCCAGGTCGCGGCCGAGCATGAAGATCTGCTTGTCCGCCGGGTGGGACAGGCCCTCCGAGACGTCGTCGACGGTCACCGCGCCGTCGGCCGAGGAGACGAAGTTGGCCTGGACCCACGGCCGGTCCAGGCCGGCCGGGTAGTCGTAGAGGCGCTCGAGGTCCTCGTCGCTCAGGTCACCGGGTTCGGGCAGGAGCATCCGCACGTGCTCATCCCAACACGGGCCGCCGGGCGCGGCGAATCGGGCTCGTTACGCTGACCCCATGGTTTCCAGGCTTGCCGACCGTCGGCCCGAACTCGGTGCGGACGAGCTGATCGCGGACCTGGTGCCGCCGCCCCGGTTCGACGTCGTGCGCTTCGACACCTACGTGCCCAACCCGGACGAGCCCAGCCAGGCCGCCGCCGTGCGGGCCTGCGCGGACTTCGCCGCCCGGATCACCGCGCGCACGGGCAGGCGCGGGCTGTTCGGCCGCCGCCGCGCCGGCACCGGCAGGCCGGGGCTGTACCTGGACGGGGGATTCGGCGTCGGCAAGACGCACCTGCTGGCGTCGACCTGGCACGCCTGCCCGGGCCCGAAGGCGTACGGCACGTTCGTGGAGCTGACCAACCTGGTCGGCGTGCTCGGGTTCGGCGAGGCGGTGCGGCGGCTGGCCGGTCACCGGCTGCTGGCGATCGACGAGTTCGAGCTGGACGACCCCGGCGACACCATGCTGGTCAACCGCCTGCTGCGGGAGCTGACCGAGGCCGGGGTGTTCGTCGCGGCGACGTCGAACACGCTGCCGGACAAGCTGGGCGAGGGCCGGTTCGCGGCCGAGGACTTCCTGCGCGAGATCCAGACCCTGTCCGCCCGGTTCGACGTGGTCCGGGTCGACGGGCCGGACTACCGGCACCGCGGCCTGCCGGACGCGCCGCCGCCCGTCGCCGACGACGAGCTGCACGCGCTCGCCCGGGCACGGCCGGGGTCCACTGTGGACGACTTCGCCGAGCTGTGCGCGCACCTGGCGAACCTGCATCCCTCGCGGTACGGCAAGCTCGTCGACGGCGTGACCGCGGTGCATCTGAGCGGGGTGAAGCCCGCGCCGGACCAGACGGTCGCGCTGCGGCTGGTCGCACTGGCCGACCGGCTCTACGACCGGGCCATCCCGGTGGTCACCTCCGGCGCGCCGCTGCCGGACCTGTTCGACGCGGAGATGCTGCGCGGCGGGTACCGCAAGAAGTACCTGCGTGCGGTCAGCCGGCTGACGGCGCTGGCCCGCGACGCGGCCACGGGAGCGCCGCCAGCGCGGTGACGGCCGCCACGGCGAACCCCGCCGCGCCCGCGACGTCGGTGGCGTAGTGGAAGCCGAGCCGGATCATTCCCGCGCCCGCCCCGGCCGTCAGCAGCACGCCGGTGACCACGACGGCGGCGCGGGCCCGGCCCGCGGTGAGCAGGGCGAGCACGGTCAGCACGGCGACCAGGCTCACCGTGTGCCCGCTGGGATAGGCGAGGTGGCCGCCGTAGTAGCGGCCGAACAGCGGTTTCAGCAGCCAGGTGTTGACGGCCACGGTCAGCGCGGGCGCGGCCAGGGTGAGCGCCAGCCCCGGCCAGTCGCGGCGCAGCAGGCAGAACCCCGCGAGCAGGCCGAGGACCGGTAGCAGCACGTACGGCTCGGTCGGCCCGGCCAGCCACCACGCCAGCGTCACCGACTCCGGCACCAGGGCGGCGACCGCGGTGTCGAGCGCGCTCGGCCCGGTGTCGCCGGTGAACGCGATGCCGAACGCCAGGAACACCGCCATGCCGGCGGCCACCACCACCCACCTCGTCACCCGGCGGAGGGTAACCGCCGGAAAACCGTTCGCCACGGCGGCGGGTGGTGGGCGAGCATGCGGGCATGGGGTATCTGGAGGTGACCGGGCTCGAATACCGCCTGAGCGACGGGCGGACGCTGTTCTCCGATGTCACGTTCCGGGTTGGTGCCGAACAGGTGGTCGCGCTCGTCGGGGACAACGGCGCGGGCAAGACGACGTTGCTGCGCATCCTCGGCGAGGAGCTGAAACCGGCCGCCGGTGGCGTGCACGTCCAGGGCGGGTTCGCCGTCATGCCGCAGTTCATCGGGTCGGTCCGGGACGAGCGGACCGTGCGGGACCTGCTGCTGGCGGTCGCGCCGGCCCGGCTGCGGGCGGCAGCGGCGGAACTGGACGCCGTCGAGCTGGCGCTGATGGACACCGACGACGAGCCGACCCAGCTGCGGTACGCGGCGGCGCTGGCCGAGTGGGGTGAGGCGGGCGGGTACACCGCCGAGGTGCTGTGGGACACGGTGACCGTCGCGGCGCTGGGCGTCCCGTACGACCGGGCGCGGTTCCGCGAGGTGCGGACGCTGTCCGGCGGGGAGCAGAAACGGCTGGTGCTGGAGGCGCTGCTGCGTGGCCGGGAGCAGGTGCTGCTGCTGGACGAGCCGGACAACTACCTCGACGTCCCCGGCAAGCGGTGGCTGGAGAGCAGGCTGGCCGAGACCGGCAAGGCCGTGCTGCTGGTCAGCCACGACCGTGAGCTGCTGGCCGCCGCGGCCACCCACGTGGTCACCATCGAGGGCGGGACGGCGTGGGTGCACGGCGGCGGGTTCGGCAACTGGGCGCAGGCGCGGGCGGCCCGCTGGGAGCGGATGGCCGAGCTGCGGCGGCGCTGGGACGAGAAGCACCAGCAGCTGATCGAGCTGGTCCGCACGATGCGGCAGATGGCGGCCAACAACGACGACATGGCCTCGCGCTACCGGGCGGCGCAGACCCGGCTGCGCAAGTTCGAGGAGGCGGGCGCGCCGCCGTTGCCGCCCAGGCAGCAGAAGCTCGCGCCGCGGCTGCGTGGCGGGCGGACCGGCGTGCGGGCCATCACCTGCGAACGGCTGGAGCTGACCGGGCTGATGAAGCCGTTCGACACCGAGGTGTTCTTCGGCGACCGGGTGTGCGTGCTGGGGTCCAACGGGTCGGGCAAGAGCCACTTCCTGCGGCTGCTGGGCGGTGACGACGGCGTCGCGCACACCGGCGTGTGCCGGCTGGGCGCCCGGGTCGTTCCCGGGCTGTTCGCCCAGACGCACCACCACCCGGAGTGGGTGGGCCGCACGCTGGTCGGCATCCTCGGCTGCGGCGAGGGCCTGCGGTCCGGAATGGACCGTGAGGCGGCGATGTTCGCGCTCAGCCGCTACGGCCTCGCGCGGGCCGGTGAGCAGCGGTTCGAGACGCTGTCCGGCGGGCAGCAGGCCAGGTTCCAGGTGCTGCTGCTGGAACTGGGCGGGGCGACCCTGCTGCTGCTCGACGAGCCGACCGACAACCTGGACCTGGTCTCGGCCGAGGCCCTGCAGGAGGCGCTGGAGGGCTTCACCGGCACCGTGGTCGCGGTGACGCACGACCGCTGGTTCGCCCGCTCATTCGACCGCTACCTGCTGTTCACCGCTGACGGCACGGTCACCGAGACCGACGAGCCCGTCTGGACCGAGGGTCGCGTGGCCCGCGCCCGCTGACCCCCGGGAAGCGGCTTTAGCACGCTAAAGCCGCTCCGGCCCTGACGGATTCCACCTTCGTGCACGCGAACTCCACCGTCCGGTACGCGAATTCCACGCTCCGGTACGCGAACTCCACCTTCGCGCCCATAGGCCTCCCGGGCGCGAAGGTGGAACTCGCGTGCACGAGCGTGGAACTCGCGTGCACGAAGGTGGGACTCGCGGGTCAATCCTCCTCGGTCTCGGCGGCGATCTTGCCCGCGCGGACGGCGGCGACCAGTTCGGCGTGGTCGGCCTCGGTCTGGTCGGCGTAGCGCACCGCGTACCGGCCGACGGCCTCGTCCATGTCCTCGTCCTCGTCGAAGTACCCGGCCAGCAGGCGCGGGTCGATCGACCGGGCGTGTGCGCGGGCGAGCAGGGCGCCTGCCAGGCGGCCGTAGTCGTCGAGGTGGTCGCCGCGCAGCGCGGTCGGGTCGATGTCGCCCTTCATGTTGCGGAACTGCCGCACGATGAAGTCCCTGCCGTCGATCGTGGTCCAGCCGAGCAGGATGTCGGTCTCGGCCTGCACCAGCCGCGCGCCGTGCACGATCCGCTTGCCCTCGTGCTCGGCCCGCGGCACGGCCAGGTGCGGCTCCAGCGACGACGGCCGCGCCTCCTTGACCTGCAGCACCAGCGACTCGTCGCCGTTGCCGCGCAGCAGCGCCACGTAGCTGCGCAACCCGACGCTGCCCGTCCCGACCACGCGGAACGCGACGTCGGCGACGCCGTAGCGGGTGATCAGGTTGCGCCGCGACTCCCGCAGCGTGTCCACATAGGACACCAGGCCCTCGGTGACCGCCTCGGCCACCGCCGGTTCGACGTAGCTGAGCACCGGCGGGTCCTCGACGAACCGGCCGTCGCGGGTCCACTTCGCCACCACCTTGGCGCTGGTGTTCTTACGCGCCTTCGACGCCGCCCGCTCGAAGTCGTCGATCAGCTCGTCGGCCTTCACCCTGCCCAGCGCGGCGGCGTTGGGCAACGCGTTCCACGACTGCAGGAACGGCAACCCGGCCAGCGTGCGCACGGTACGGCGATAGGACTTCACCACGTCCTCGGCCGCCTCCAGGCAGCCCGCCTCGGACACCCCGCCCTCGCGCCCGGCCAGTACCAGGCTGGCAGCCAGCCGCTTGAGGTCCCACTCCCACGGACCGGGCACGGTCTCGTCGAAGTCGTTGATGTCCATGACGATCTCGCCGTCGGGCGTGCCGTACAGCCCGAAGTTGGCCGCGTGCGCGTCGCCGCAGATCTGCGCGAGCAGGCCGCTGGCCGGCGCGTCGGCCAGGTCGGCGGCCATCAGCCCGGCGGCGCCGCGGAAGAACGCGAACGGCGAGACCAGCATGCGGCCCATCCGCAGCGGCACCAGCGACGGCACCCGGCCGGCGTTGCTGGCCTCGATGAAGTCCAGCACCGCCGGCCGTCCGGCTCCGGCCGCCTCGTGGTCGTGCGCCGTCGGCGGGGTGGCGTCACGCAGCGCCCTGCCTCGTTCATGCACCTCACGCGGGTCGGTGACCCTGCGCAGGCTACTGGCGTCGTGACTGGCGGCCTCGGTCATGCCGGGGAGTCTTACACAACCCCCTAGGCCCCGGTGATCACCTCGGCCAGCGCGTCGACCCCGCGGTCCAGCTCCTCGGCGGTGACCACCAGCGGCGGCGCGATCCGCAGCGTGTTGTCGTGGGTCTCCTTGCACAGCACCCCGCGCGTGGCCAGCGCCTCCGAGGCCTGCCTGCCGGTGAGGCGGCCCGGCGCGATGTCGACACCGGCCCACAGGCCGCGGCCGCGGACCTCGGCCAGCCCGTGGCCGACCAGTTCGCCCAGCCGGGCGTGCAGGTGCCTGCCCAGCGTCGCCGAGCGCTCCTGGAACTCGCCGGTGGCCAGCAGCGAGATCACCGCGCGGCCGACCGCGCAGGCCAGCGGGTTGCCCCCGAACGTCGAGCCGTGCTCGCCGGGCCGCAGCACGCCGAGCACGTCGCGGCGGCCGACCACCGCCGACACCGGCATGATCCCGCCGCCGAGCGCCTTGCCCAGCGTGTACAGGTCGGCCCGGACGCCCTCGTGGTCCAGCGCGAACAGCGTGCCGGTGCGGGCCAGGCCGGACTGGATCTCGTCGGCGATCAGCAGCGCGCCCGCCTCGTCACACAGCTGCCGGGCCCGCGCCAGGTAGCCCTCCGGCGGCACGACCACGCCCGCCTCGCCCTGCACCGGCTCCAGCAGCACCGCGGCGGTGCGCTCGGTGATGGCGTCGGCCAGCGCGTCGGCGTCGCCGTACTTGACCGTGACAAAACCCGGGGTGAACGGCCCGAAATCGGCGCGGGCCGTCTCGTCGGTCGAGAACGACACGATCGTGGTAGTGCGGCCGTGGAAGTTGGACCCGGCGACGACGATCTGCGCCTGCCCGTCCGGGATGCCCTTGACCTGGTAGGCCCACTTGCGCGCGACCTTGACCGCCGACTCGACCGCCTCGGCGCCGGAGTTCATCGGCAGCACCAGCTCGGTGCCGGTCAGCTCGGCCAGCTCCCGGCAGAACAGCCCGAGCTGGTCGTGGTGGAACGCCCGCGAGGTCAGGGTGACCCTGCCCAGCTGCTCGACGGCGGCGGCGACCAGCGCGGGATGGCGGTGGCCGAAGTTCAGCGCCGAGTAGCCGGCGAGGAAGTCGAGGTAGCGCTTGCCGGTGACGTCGGTCACCCAGGCGCCCTCCGCCTCGGCGATCACGACCGGCAGCGGGTGGTAGTTGTGCGTGCTCCACTGCTCGTCGAGCGCGATGTAGTCGGTGGTTCCGGCGGCGAACGTGGTCATGCGTTCAGGCTAAGGGGTCCGAGGCGGTGAGTTCAGCCGGGTTTCGTTGCTCAAACCCGCCGTTCGTTGCGTACTTGACGGTGTTTACCGAACGATTGTTGTGTGGCCCGGTCGTGTGACAGAGTGCCTGCGTGACCGACGACGTCTCCTTCCTCCGGCAGCAGGCCCGTACCCAGCGCTTCACCCTCGGCGCACCCAAGGAGTTCCGGGTCTCGCCGGACGGATCCCGGGTGCTGTTCCTGCGTGCGGAGTCCGGTGTGGATCGCCGGCACAGCCTCTGGTCGCTGGACCTGGCCACCGGCTCCGAGTCGAAGATCGTCGACGCCGCCGAGCTGCTGCCCGGCGAGGAGGTCCTGCCGCCGGAGGAGCGCGCCCGGCGCGAGCGCAGCCGGGAGACCTCCGGCGGCGTGGTCGGCTACTCGGTCGACGCCGGCTTCGGGCTGGCGACGTTCACCCTGTCCGGCCGCCTGCACACCGTCGACCTGGCGACCGGCGAGATCGCGACGCTGGTCGACGGCGCCGTCGTCGACCCGCGGCCCAATCCGCAGGGCACCCACGTGGCCTACGTCCGCGACGGCGCGCTGCACGTCGTCGAGCCGGGCGGCGCCGACCGCGTGCTCGCCGACGATCCCGCGCCGGAGGTCACCTGGGGGCTGGCCGAGTTCGTCGCCGCCGAGGAGATGAGCCGCGCCCGCGGGTACTGGTGGTCGCCGGACGGCCGGTGGCTGCTCGCCGAACGGGCCGACACCACCGGCGTCCCGCGCTGGCACATCGCCGATCCGGCCAACCCGGGCGCGGAGGTCAACACCGTCGCCTACCCGGCGGCGGGGGAGTCCAACGTGGACGTCTCGCTGGCACTGCTCGGGCTGGACGGCAGCCGGACCGACATCCCGCTCGACGAGGAGTATCTGGTCGCTGTGCACTGGTCGGCAGGCGGGCCGCCGCTGCTCACCGTGCAGTCCCGCGACCAGCGGACCACCCGCGTGCTGTCGCTGGACGTGGCGACCGGCGAGCTGTCGGTCCTGCACACCGAGACCGACCCGCACTGGGTGGAGATCACCCAGGGCGTCCCCGCGTGGACGGCCGACGGCAGGCTGGTCTGGGTCAGCGCCGCCGACGGCAGCTACCGGCTGATCGTCGACGGCGAGCCGGTCACGCCACCCGGGCTGCAGGTGCGGTCGGTGCTCGACGTCGGCGCGGAGATCCTGTTCAGCGCCTCCGAGACAGACCCGACCCAGATCCACGTCTTCCGCACCGCGGGCGGCGGCGTGCAGCGGCTGTCCACATCGGACGGCGTGCACGTCGGTGCCGGGACCAGTGAGGTCACCGTGCTGTCGTCGTGGAGCCTGGCGCACAGCGGGCCGGAGGTGGCCGTGCTGCGTGACGGCGAGCCGGTGGCCACCGTCGGTTCGCACACCGTCGACCCCGGCCTGGTACCCGAACCCGAGTGGCTCACGCTCGGCGAACGCGGGCTGCGCGCGGCACTGCTGCTGCCGTCCGGGCACGTCGCCGGGCAGAAGCTGCCGGTGCTGCTCGACCCCTACGGCGGACCGCACGCGCAGCGGGTGCTGCACAGCCGCAACGCGTTCCTGACCTCCCAGTGGCTGGCCGACCAGGGCTTCGCCGTGCTGGTGGCCGACGGCCGCGGCACGCCGGGCCGCGGTCCCGGCTGGGAGAAGGAGATCGCGGGCGGCCGGCTCGCCGAGGTCACGCTCGCCGACCAGGTCGACGCCCTGCACGCGGCCGCGCGGCAGTACCCGGATCTGGACCTGCGCCGGGTGGCCATCCGCGGCTGGTCCTACGGCGGGTACCTGTCGGCGCTGGCGGTGCTGCGGCGGCCCGACGTCTTCCACGCCGCCGTCGCCGGAGCGCCGGTGACCGACTGGACGCTGTACGACACCCACTACACCGAGCGCTACCTGGGCACCCCGGCCGGGCAGCCGGACGCCTACCGGGACAACTCGCTGCTCGCCGACGCCGCGAAGCTGGAGCGGGCGCTGCTGATCATCCACGGGCTGGCCGACGACAACGTGTTCGTCGCGCACGCCCTGCGGCTGTCCTCGGAGCTGCTGGCCGCGGGCCGGGCACACGTGTTCCTGCCGCTGGCCGGTGCGACACACATGACGCCGCAGGCCGAGGAGGTCGCGGAGAACATGATGCGGATGCAGGTCGACTGGCTGACACGCGAACTGGAGCGCTCGGCATGACACGTTGGGGAATCACGATCCCGTTCACCGGGATGCCGCTGGCCGCGCACCGCGAGCTGGTGGAGGAACTGCCGGACCTGGGCTACACCGACGTCTGGTCGGCCGAGACCGCGGGCACCGACGCGTTCTCCCCGCTGCTGCTGGCCTCGCAGTGGGCACCGCAGCTGCGGCTGGGCACGGCGATCGTCCCGGTGTACACCCGCGGGCCGGGACTGCTGGCGATGAGCGCGGCGACGCTGGCCGAGTGCGCGCCGGGCCGGTTCGTGCTCGGCATCGGCACGTCGTCGCCGGTGATCGTCCAGGGTTGGAACGCCGCCGAGTTCGCCGAGCCGTTCGGCCGCACCCGCGACACCCTGCGGTTTCTGCGGGCCGCACTGGCCGGGCAGAAGGTGACCGAGGACTACCCGACCTTCTCCGTCAGCAAGTTCCGGCTGGAGCGCCCGCCGGAGCAGGCGCCGCCGATCATGCTCGCCGCGCTGCGGCCGGGCATGCTGAAGCTGGCCGCGCGCGAGGCCGACGGCGCCATCACCAACTGGCTCTCGCCTGCCGACGTGCGCACGGTCCGCTCGGTCATCGGGCCGGATCTGGAACTGGCCGCCCGGATCTTCGTCTGTCCCACCGAGGACGCCGAGTCGGCGCGGGCGCTGGGGCGGCTGCTGATCAGCAGCTACCTGACCGTGCCGGTGTACGCCGAGTTCCACAACTGGCTGGGCCGCGAGGAGGTGCTCGCGCCGATGCACGCGCTGTGGGCGGCGGGGGACCGCAAGGCGGCCAACGAGGTCATCCCCGACGAGGTCGTCGACGACCTGATCGTGCACGGCAGCCCGGCCGCCTGCCGGGAGAAGATCCAGTCCTATGTGGACAACGGGCTGACGACGCCGGTGATCGCGCTGCTGCCCACCGGCGACGACCCGGCCGAGCAGGTCCGCGCCCTGGCCCCGCGGCGCTGACGGGGCCGCTTCGCCGAAGTTCCCCAATGCCACATTGGGGAACTTGAAGTACCCCAATGCCACATTGGGGGAGCGACGGAAGCCGCATTGGCGACGCCGACGGGCGGTCAGTCGACGTCGGGGAAGGCGGTCCAGCGCACGTGCATGCGCCGGGCCTCGTCCTCGCCGTCCGGCGCGTGCTCCGAGATCTCCAGATAGCGGGTGAGCAGCGCCAGGTAGTCGTCGAAGAACTGCTTCGCCTGCTCCAGGGTCAGCTTCACCTCGCCGCGGGAGAACAGCAGCGCGTCGCCCCACGGGCCGAGCTGGTCGCGCTGCCGCTCGAAGCGCGCCAGCGCTGCCTCGTCCTCGTCGACGCTGACCCGCTCCAGCGCGTCGAACGCCGCCCGCAGGTCCGGGTCCATCCGGCTGCGCGGCGGGAACCGCAGGTCGTGCGGCACCGCCTGCCACCACCGTTCCCGGCCGCGCCCCCGCTCGGGGTCCTCGGCGACCAGTCCGTGCTCGGCCAGCTGCCGCAGGTGGTAGCTGGTCGCCCCGGTGTTCTCGCCGAGCGCCTTCGCCAGGTCGGTCGCGGTCGCCGGCCCGTCCCGGTGCAGTAACCGGAGCAACTGCCTGCGCAACGGATGGCGTAACGCCCTCAGGGTCGCGGGATCGGTGATTTCTCGGGGTTTTCCCTGATCCGTCACCCGTCCAACTCTAGCAGAGTTATGTGCACAATATTTTGCACAAAGCTTTGCAAAGGAGTACGCATGCTCGCCATCCGGATCGGGCTGGTGGCCGCCGTCGCGGTCGTGGCCACAGCGGTGCCCGCCCAGGCACAACAACCACTCAGAGAGGTGGAACTCGGCGTCACCACGAGCGACGGGCAGGTCCTGCCCGCCACCCTGCGGCTGCCGCCCGGCGCGACCGGCCCGGCGCCGGCGATCGTGCTCGTGCACGGCGCCGGACCCGGGCCGCGCGAGGACTACCGGGCCGAGGCGGAGGCGTTCGCCAGGAAGGGGATCGCCACACTGGCCTACGACAAGCGGACCGACGGCTACTCGATGGTCCAGCGGGACTACGCCCAGCTCGCCGGCGACGCCGTCGCGGCTGCGGGCGTGCTGCGCGGGCGCCCGGAGATCCAGCGTGACGGCATCGGCTTCCTCGGCATCAGCGAGGGCGGCTGGGTCGCCCCGATGGCCGCGACCAGGGACCCGGACGCGGCCTTCGTCATCACCGTGGGCGCCAGCGGCGTCTCCCCGCTACGTCAGCAGAGCTGGGCCGAGGCGGTCAAGGCCGAACACGGCGGCCTCGACGGCTCGATCGTCGACGCGTTCTCCCGCACCCTCTACCGGCTGATCTCCGGCCTGGGCATGTTCCCCGAGGCCTACCACGATCCCGCCCCGGCCCTGCGGGCGCTGACCGTGCCGGTGCTCGGGATCTGGGGAGCCAAGGACATCCAGTGCCCGCCGGTGGAAAGCGCCGCGGCGTTCCGGTCGCTACTGGCCGCCAGCTACACGCTGCGGACGTTCGACGGCGCCGAGCACGCCCTGCGCACCACCACCGACGGCTACGACCGGGGCCCGGACCTGGCACCCGGCTACCCGGAACTGGTCGCCTCCTGGGTCGGCGACGTCGCCGCCGGCCACACGCCCCCGACGTCGGCCGAGGGCACCGGCCTGCAGACCAGGACCAGCGTCGAGGTGCCGCCACTGGCCTGGTACGAGTCGGTGCCCGTGCAGATCGCGGCGCTGCTGCTGATGCTCGCCGGCTTCCTCGGCTTCGCGTTGTCCGCGCTGTGGCGCCGGGCCGGCTCGCCGTGGCCGGCGTGGGTGCTGGCGGCGACCGGAACCGTCGCGGCGCTGGGTGCGCCGGTCTACCTCGGCTGGCTGCAGTTCACCGCGGGCGGGACACCCACCACCAACGGAACCATCGACGCCGCGCCGCTGCTGGCCGGCAGGCCGCTGGTCTGGCTGGGGCTGCAGGCGTTGGCCGTGATCGCGGTGGCATCCGGTGTCGCCACGGCTGTTCTGCTGCACCGCCGCGGCACCGGCGGTCGCGTCCGGCACGGCCTGCTGCTGGCCGCGGGCGCGGTGTTCGCGGTGTGGGCGTTCCACTGGGGTCTGTTGCTGCCCTGACCGCACTCCCAAGATGGGAGGGACGGACGGTGTCCGTAGTGTGTCAAAGGGTAGGCATACCTAAGAAGGAGTCGGTGTTGGGCGAACCGAACGGAACGGACACCTCGGGGGTCACGGCGGGGCTGGCCGGGCACGACCGGCTGGCCGAGCTGGTCCCGGTGGCACTGGCCGGGCTGGCGGCGGGGACGGCGGAACGGGGCGGCGCCGCCCCGGCGGGCGGCCCCGCCGCCGTCGCCGCCCAGCTGGCCGCGGCGCTGCCGGACGGGCTGCTGCCCGCCGAGGGGGTCGGCGAGCGGGCAGCGTTGTCCGAGCTGAGCACGCTGCTCGCCGCCGGGTCGGTCGACCCGGCCCAGCCGTGGTGCGCCGCGCACCTGCACTGCCCGCCGCTCGCGGTCGCCGTGGCCGCCGACGTCGTCGCCGGCGCGCTGAACCCGTCGATGGACTCGTGGGACCAGGCTCCGGTCGCCAGCGAGCTGGAACGGGCGCTCACCACCGCCGTCGCCGGGCTGTGTTACCCCGGCGCGCCCGGCGCCGACGCGGTGGTGACCAGCGGTGGCACCGAGTCCAACCTGGTCGGGCTGCTGCTGGCCCGCGAGCACGCCGGGCCCGGACTGCGGGTGGTGCGCGGTGCCAACGCCCACCACAGCGTCGCCAGGGCCGCCTGGCTGCTCGGCCTGCCCGCGCCGGTGGTCGTCGGCTGCGAGCGGGACCGCATGGTCCCGTCCGCGCTCGCCGCGTGTCTGTCCGAAGTGGATGGTCCGGCCGTGGTGGTCGCCACGGCCGGTACCACCAACACCGGCGCCGTCGACCCGCTGCGGGACCTGGCGCGGGTGTGCCGCGAGCACGGCGCGCAGCTGCACGTCGACGCCGCCTACGGCGGGCCGGCCGTGTGTGAGCCCACGCTGGCCGGTCTGCTCGACGGCATGGGCGAGGCCGACTCGGTGGCACTGGACCTGCACAAGTTCGGCTGGCAGCCCATCTCGGCCGGGCTGCTGGCCTGCCGCGACCCGCGCAGGCTGGACGCGCTGACCGTGCGGGCCGACTACCTCAACGCCGCCGACGACACCGAGGCCGGCCTGCCCGACCTGCTCGGCCGGTCGATCCGCACCTCCCGGCGGCCGGACGCCTTCCGCATGGCGGTCACGTTCCGCGCGCTGGGCGTGCGGGGGATGGGGGAGCTGGTGCGCCGGTGCTGCGCCACGGCCGCCGAGGTGGCCGCGGCCGTCGCCGCGCACCCCGCGCTGCGGCTGTGGGGTGAGCCCGCGCTGTCGACGGTGGTGTTCCGCCCGGCGGTCGGGGCCACCGCGGACGAGCTGGTCGCCACCGCCCGGCGCACGCTGCTGGAGTCCGGTACGGCGGTCGTCGGGCGGGCCGCGCTGCCCACCGGCCCGGACGGCGCGGACGAGCTGTGGCTCAAGCTCACCCTGCTGCACCCGCACGCCACGGCCGCGGACTACCTGCCGCTGCTCGACGTCATCGCCGCCGCGGCGGCACCCGTGGGTGAGCAGGTGCCCTCGTGAGCCAGGCGACGCTCGACCTGGCCGGCGTCGGCATCGGGCCGTTCAACCTGTCGCTGGCGGCGCTGGCCGCCCCGGTCGAGGGGCTGACCGCGGAGTTCTTCGAGCGGCGCGACGAGTTCCGCTGGCACCCCGGGCTGCTGATCGAGGGCACCACGCTGCAGGTGCCGTTCCTCGCCGACCTGGTGTCCCTGGTCGACCCGACCAGCCCGCTGTCGTTCCTGAACTACCTGCGCGACCGCGGCAGGCTGTTCCCGTTCTACTTCGCCGAGCGTTTCCACATCCCGCGCACGGAGTACGACGACTACGGCAGGTGGGCGAGCACCCGGCTGCCCAGCTGCCGGTTCGCGCACGAGGTCGACGAGATCGGCTGGAGCTTTCCCGACGAGGCGTTCGAACTGACCTTCACCGGCGGGCGCCGGGTGCTGGCCCGCAACGTCGTGCTGGGCGTCGGCACCGCGCCGGTCATCCCGGAGGCGCTGCGGGAGGTGGTGGCCGACCCGGACGTGCCAGCCGTCCACTCGGCGGACTACCTGGAACTGCGGGACCGGCTGATCGCGGCGCCGACGGTCACCGTGGTCGGCTCGGGCCAGTCCGGCGCCGAGGTGTTCCTCGACCTGCTGCGGGCCCGGCCCACCACCGCGGGGCTGCGCTGGGTGGCCCGTACGCCGTCGTTCGCGCCGATGGAGTACTCGAAGCTGGGCCTGGAACAGTTCACGCCGGACTACACCGACTTCTTCTTCGGCCTGTCCGAGCAGACCAGGGACTGGCTGGTGCCCAGCCAGTGGCAGCTGTACAAGGGCATCGACGCCGAGACCATCGCGGCCATCCACGACGAGCTGTACCGCCGCTCGATCGGCGGCGGCTGGCCCAAGGTGGTCATGACACCGGGCGCCGAGGTGCTCGCCGCCCGCCTGGCCGACGGCGCGATCGCACTGGACCTGCACCACTCCCAGCAGCGCGCGACGGTGACCGTGCGCACCGACGCCGTGGTCGCCGCCACCGGGTACGCCGAGACCAGCGCGCACCTGCTCGACCCGCTGGCCGAGGTGCTGCACCGGGACCGCAGCGGCAGGCTCACCGTCGACCGGCAGTACCGGCTGGGACTGCCCGCTGAGATCACCGGGTCGCTGTTCGTGCAGAACGCCGAGCGGCACACCCACGGTGTCGGCGCGCCGGACCTGGGGCTGGCGGCGTGGCGGTCGGCGTCGATCCTCAACACCGTGTGCGGCCGCACCGTCTACGATCTTCCCGACCGCACCGCGTTCACCACGTTCGGACTGGCAACGTCATCGGAGGACGAGTGACCATAGTGGACAGTACCGACGGGCCCGGCCCCGCCGAGGCCTGGCGGGCGGCGGGCAGCCTGATCACCTGCAAGATGCTCGGCGAGCTGTCCTACGAGGGGCTGCTGCGCCCGGAGCCGGCCGGCCCGGAGGAGCCGGGACGCCACCGCGGCTGGCGGCTGTCCCTGCCGGAGCGGGTGACCTACGAGTTCGAGGCCAGGCGCGGCGCGTTCGACACCTGGACGGTGCGGCCGGGCAGCGCCGTCCGCCGGGCGGGCGACGGCGAGCCGGTCCCGGCCGACGACCCGCGCACGCTCGTCGTCGACGCCAGGCGGCCGCTGTCGCTGACCGGCGCGCGGCTGGCCGACGTGCTGTCCGAGCTGACCGCGACGGTGACCAACGAGGCCGCCCGGATCGCCACCGCGCCCACCGCCGCACATTTGTCCACAGTGGACTACAACTTCGCCGAGGGGCACCTCACCGGTCACCCGAGGCTGGTGCTGAACAAGGGCCGGGTCGGCTTCTCCGCGGCCGACCGCGAGCGTTACGCGCCGGAGTCGGGTGCCGACGTCGTGCTGCGCTGGTTCGCCGTGCACCGCGACCACGCCGAGTTCCGGTGCGTGCCCGAGCTGAGCGAGCAGGTCCTGCTCGCCGAGGAGCTGGACCAGGCCACCCGGGACGAGTTCACCGCGGTCGTGGCCGAGGTCGGCGATCCCGCCGACTACCTGTGGGTGCCGGTGCACCCGTGGCAGGCCGACGAGATCGTCGGCACGCTCTACGCCGCCGAACTGGCCCGGGGCACCGTGATCGACCTCGGCGACTCGTTCGACCACTACCGTCCACACCAGACGGTGCGGACGCTGGCCAACGTCAGCAGGCCGGACCGCAGGGACGTCAAGACGGCCGTCTCCGTGCGCAACACGCTGGTCTACCGGGGGCTGGCGTCGGCGGCGACGCTGGCCGGGCCCGGCGTGACCACCTGGCTGCGGCAGATCAGCGACGCCGACCCGCTGCTGACCAAGGAGTACCGCTTCGAACTGCTCGGCGAGGTCGCCAGCGTGTCGGTGCGTCACCCGTTGTTCGGCGCGATCAAGGAGCTGCCCTACCGGTTCCACGAGACGCTGGGCGCGCTGTGGCGCGAGCCGCTGACGGCCCGGCTGGCCGAGGGGGAGCGGGCGCTGTCGTTCGCAGCGCTGCCCTACCGGGGACCGGACGGCCGGTCGGTGCTCACCGAGCTGATCGAGTCCTCGGGGCTGGGGCCGCGGCGCTGGTGTGCCTCGGTGTTCGACCTGCTGCTGACGCCGCTGCTGCAGTGGCTGCTGCGCTACGGCGTCGGGTTCTGCCCGCACGGCCAGAACCTGATCCTCGTCCTCGACCGGGCCGGGGCGCCGTCGCGGGTGCTGATCAAGGACTTCGCGCAGGGCGTCGACCTGCTCGACGAGGACGTCGAGTGTTACCGGACACTGCCGCCGGACGCCGCCGCGGACATGCTGCGCTGGCCGCCGCACCTGCTGGCGCAGTCGCTGTTCAGCTCGGTGTTCTCCGGTCAGCTGCGGTTCTGGGCGGAGATCCTGTTCGACGAGCAGGGGTTCGAGCGGGCGGAGTTCTGGGCGCTGGTGCGTGAGGTCGTCACCCGGTTCCGGGAGGCCAACCCCGACCTGGCGCGGCGGTTCGACGCCTGCCTGCTGTTCGCGCCGGACGTCGAGCGGGTCACGCTGAACCGGGAACACCTGGCGGGTGGCGGGTTCGACAAGGTGGACCGGGACGACGAGTTCGACGTGCGCTGGGGCCGCGCGCCCAACCCGCTGCACGCGCCCGACCCCGGCGGGGCGTGGTGACGGCGGTCCGCCCGCTCGGACCCCGTACGCTCGCCGACCGCGCCGCGCTGGCCGCGCGGGCCGAGCCGGAGCTGCGGCGGGTGCTGGCCGAGGGGGAGGCCGGCCGGGTGCTGCTGCTGGTGCCCGATCCGCACGCGCGGTTCGCCGCGGTGGAGCTGGGTGCCCGGTTCGTGCTCGACGAGGTGCTCTCCGCCGGCTACGGGCTCTGCAGCTACGTTTTCGCGTGGGACCCGCACCGCGACGTCCCGGCCTCGGTGCCGGACGGTCCGCTGGCGCGGTACGTCACCGGCTTCGGCGACGTGCGGATGCTGCCGGACCTGGCCACGGTCACCCGGCTGCCGGACCGCACGGTCGCCGTGGTCTGCGACGTGGAGTGGCCCGGCGGCGGGGCCGTCGCGGCCGCGCCACGCACGGCGCTGACGGCGGCGCTGGCAGCGCTGGAACGGCACGGCCTGGTGCCCTCGGCGGGGATCGAGCACGAGGTGACGTTCACCGACGCCGCCGGCACCCCGCTGACCGGGCAGCCGGTGGACTACGCCGTCGGCGGCACCGAGCCGGTCCGGGCGCTGACCCGGGAGCTGGCCGGGGTGCTCGACGCGGCCGGGCTGGAGGTCGAGTCGGCGCGGGCGGAGTGCCACCCCGGGCAGTTCGAGAGCGTGCTGCGCCACCGCGACCCGCTGGCGGCCTGCGACGACGCGATGCTGCAGCAGCTGCTCGTGCGCGAGGCCGCGGCCCGGCACGGGGTGCGGGCGAGCTACCTCGCCGCGCAGGACACCGGCCTGGGCAGTTCCTGTCACGTGCACCTCTCGCTGTCCACAATGGACGGCTCGCGGGCCGGGATGGAGGCGTTCCTCGCCGGTGTGCTGCGCGACGCGGCCGCGCTGACCGCGGTCTGGGCGCCGACCTGGAACAGCTACGTCCGGCTGCGGACCGCGCCGTTCTCCCCCCGGGTGCTGCGCTGGGGTACCGACGACCGGACCGCCGCGGTGCGCCTGGCCGGGCGGGACGGCGCGCGGCGTCTGGAGTTCCGCTTCGCCGGCGCCGACGCGCAACCGCACCTGGTGGTGGCCGCGTTGCTGGCGGCGGGGCTGGCCGGGATCGACGACGGGCTGTCGCCGCCGCCGGAGGGCGAGGTCACCGGCGAGCTGGCGGCCACGCCGTGGCGGGCGCTGGAGCTGCTGCGCCACGGCAGGCTCGCCGGGCTGCTGGGGGAGGAGGTGGCCGCGCAGCAGGAGGCGTTGCTGGCGGCCGAGATTGACGCCGGCCTGGCCGCGGTGACCGACTGGCAGCGTTCCCGGGGCGCGTTGCGTTCCTGACCAAGCACGTGAAGGCCACCTTCATCACGTCTCACGTAATGAAGGTGGCCTTCACGTGCTGTGCCGGTCAGCTGGTGCGGGCCTTGCGGAACGCCGACCGGGACCAGAGGTAGCCGGCCAGGGCGAGCACGGCGCACCAGCCCAACGCCAGCCAGCCACTGGCGCCGATGCCGGTGCCGGTCAGCAGCCCGCGCAGGGTGTCGATCACCGAGGTGAACGGCTGATTGTCGGTGAACCAGCGCACGCCCGCGGGCATCGTGCCCGGCGGTGCGAACGCACTGCTGACGAACGGCAGGAACGTCAGCGGGAACGCGGCGAAGCTGGCGCCGGTGACGGTCTTGGCCGCCAGCCCCAGCGCGACCGTCAGCCAGGTGACGGCGTAGCACACCAGCGCCAGCAGCCCGGCCACCGCGAGCCACTCGGTGAACGTCGCGTTCGGGCGCAGGCCCATCAGCAGCATGACGCCGAGGATGAGCGCCGCGCAGGCCACCGACCGCACGACGTTGGTCACCACGTGCCCGGTCAGCACCGACGTGCGGGCGATCGCCATGGTGCGCAACCGGTTGATGATGCCCTTCTCCATGTCCTCGGCCACGCCGATGGCCACCGATCCGGCGCCCTGGCACAGTCCCATCATCAGGATTCCCGGTGCGATGTAGGCCAGGTAGTCGGTGCCGACGTTGACCGCGCCGCCGATGACGTAGACGAACAGCAGCAGCATGATGATGGGGAAGGCCAGCGCGCCGAACAGCGTCACCGGGTTGCGCAGGGTGTGGCGCATGTTGCGCCCCACCATCGTTTTCGAGTCGTGCAGGGTCGCGGCGAGCGTGGTCATGAGCGGGCTTCCTTCACGGTCTGCGGGTGCCCGGTGAGGGCGAAGAAGACGTCGTCGAGGTCGGGGGTGTGGATGGACAGGCCGTCGACCTTGAGCGCGTGGTCGTCGAGCAGGTTGAGCAGCGAACGCAGGGCCGGCACGTCGCCGTCGCCGGGCACCTGCAGGCTCAGTGCCTCGTCATCACGCAGGCTGGTCTCCAGCAGGCGGGCGGCCCGATCCAGGTCGTCGCCGCTGGTGAACTGCAGCCGGACGTGGCCGCCGGGGATCATCCGCTTGAGTTGCGCGGCCGTGCCCTCGGCGACGAGCTTGCCGCCGTCGAGCACCGCGATCCGGTCCGCCAGCTCGTCGGCTTCCTCCAGGTACTGCGTGGTGAGGAAGATCGTGACGTTCTCGGTGTCCACCAGGTCGCGGATGATCTGCCACATGGTGTGCCTGCTGCGTGGGTCCAGACCGGTGGTCGGCTCGTCGAGGAAGATGATCCTCGGCCGGCCGACCAGGGTCATCGCCAGGTCGAGCCGTCGCTTCATGCCGCCGGAGAACGTCACGGGCGTCTTCTGCGCGACGCCGGCCAGGTCGAACCGGGCGAGCAGGTCGGCGGCCCGCCGCCTGCCCTCGGCCCTGCCGAGCCGGTGCAGGTCGGCCATCAGCAGCAGGTTCTCCTCGGCGGTCAGCAGGTCGTCGACGGCGGAGAACTGGCCGGTGACGCCGATCGCCGAGCGGACGCCGTCCGGGTCGCGTGCCAGGTCGTGCCCGCCGACCGTGACCTCGCCGGCGTCCGGCGTGACCAAAGTGGATAGAATGTGGACGGTGGTGGTCTTGCCGGCGCCGTTCGGGCCGAGCAGTGAGAAGATGGTGCCTGCCCGGACGTCGAGGTCGACGCCGTCGAGCACTACCTTGTCCCCGAATGCCTTGCGCAGTCCGGAGACCGCGATCGCGGTGCTGGTCATGTGGATTCCCTCCAGTGTGTTCAGGACCGGGTGAGGCGGATGTCGCCGTAGGCGGTGCGGGCGCGGACGTTGGCCTTCTCGGTGTTCTCGGCCGGTCCGTCGTTGGTGGTGAGCGAGTTGTGCATCGAGCCGAAGTCGGTGTGCGAGTCGATCCAGGCGGCGGTGCCACGCGGGATGCCGATCTCGATGTCGCCGCTGGAGGTCTCCAGCACCACGTCGCCGCTGACGATCTCGCGCAGCACGACGTCGCCGTAGGCGGACTTGGCCACGACCGTGGCCCTGGTCCGGTCGACGACGATGTCGCCGTTGGCCTGCTTGACCCGCAGGTCGCCGCTGACCTCGCCCAGGGTGATGTCGCCGTTGCTGTTGCGGACGACGGCCGTCCCGTCGATCGTGGCCACCCGGACGGTGCCGGACGCGGTGGTGATGTCGGAGTGCCCCGAGGTGCTGTTCACCACGACGTCGCCGTAGGAGCAGTTCAGGTGCAGCGAGCCGGTGGCGTCGAGCCGGACGCCGCCGTAGCCGGCCTCCAGCCGGACCTCGCCCAGGCGGCCGTCCGAGGTGAGGTCGCCAGCCGACACCTTGCCGCGCAGCCGGGAGCCCTCGGGCACCTCGACGACGATGTCGACGGCCGGGTAGTCGAAGCCGATGAAGTTGCGCCACGACGTCGGCGGCTTGGGCACGCTGATGCTCAGTGTGTCGCCGGAGAAGTCGACGCGGCTGTTCTCCGCGAGCGTGGCGTCGTCGGCGGAGGCGGCGTTGCGCGGGCGGATCTCGGCGACGGCCTCGTCGCGCGCTCCGGCGACGACGCGGACGTCACCGGAGGCGATGGCCAGTGAGACGGTGACGGGTCCGGTGGTGGCGAAAGTAGGCATGGTTGTCCCCTCAAAAGGTGGTGTGCGGGCGTCCTCGCAGGTCGAGGACGTGTGGCTAGCTGACCCAGCCGGTGAAGTGGCGGCCCCCGCTCGCGGACGTCCGCGGGGCGGACCCCGGTTCCAGTGCCGCGGACGCGATCCGCACGAGCCAGGCGTTGACCGAGAGACCCTCCCGGCCCGCCGCCTCCTCGATCCGGATCTTCAGGCTCTCCGGGAGGCGGAAGTTGATCCTGGACGTGGCGCCGTCGTCGGGACTGGGTGGCGCCGGTGGCGCCACGTCGGCGCCACCGTGGCGTGCCTCCGGCTCCGCGGGTGCGGGAGTCACCACGAAGCCCGGCTCGCCGCCCCGCAGGCGCAGGTCCACCGAGCCGGGGGCGAGGTCACGGGTGATCTCGTCGGCCGCGGCGGACAGTGCGTCGAGCAGGACGAGCCGGATCGCCGACTCCAGCGGGGCGGACAGCCGGTCGGCCAGCGCGCGAGCGTCCTCGCCACCGGCCTCCGCCGCCACCGCCAGGTCCCGGCGGAGCTTCTCGACATACGACGTCAGGTCCATGACGCCACTATGGCACCAAAGTGGCGCCACCGCAACCCCGGGTGGCGTCGACCGGCGCCAATGGGATGCCGTGAAGGGGGCCTCACGGCATCAGACGCCAGGTCCCGGCACAGTCCGGGGTGTGGCAGGGTCAGGTGGGTGGTCCCGAGTGCAGAACTCGCGGGCCGGAATGCAGAACTCGCGTGCGTGAGCGCAGAACTCACGATGTGGACCGGGTTCTCAGATGGTGCCGGTCGCCCGCGCGAACGGTCCGTTCGCGCGAGTCGTACGTTCTGGGGCGCGAGTTGTACGTTCCCGCCTGCCTGGTCCCACTGTCCGGCACGTCGATTCCAGATCGCGAGACCAGCCCGTCCTCGGCTGGCCGAACGGACCGCTCGCGCGGCGCTGCCGGGCAGGAACGCGAGTCTCGTCTTCCGGAACGCGAATGACGCGCTCCGGACCCACTCGACTTGCCGGGGCCCTGGCCTCTGATGCCGTCAAAGCCCCCTTCACGGCATCAGACGCCGTGAGGGCCCCCTTCACGGCAGCGGCGCGCACGGACCCGGCGGAGTGTCGGTGCTCACTGGCATGCTGTGCGGGCAGGTGGAGCAGGGGAGGTCCAGTGGTGGAGGCGCCGGTGCGGTGGAGCACCGAGCGGGTGCTGGAGCTGGCGCCGGACGCGGCTTCGGTGCGGGCCGGCCGCGCGCAGGCCGCCGCGGTGGGCTGGTCGGGCGCGGGCGCCTCGCCGGCTGCCGTCTGGGGGGCCTGCCAGGGCAGCGGCAAGAAGCCGTACCAGACCTGCGTCGAGCTGGCCGAGCCCGCGTTCCGCTGCAGCTGTCCCAGCCGCAAGTTCCCCTGCAAGCACGCCCTGGGCCTGCTGCTGCGCTGGGCGGCGGGCGAGCTGCCCGAGGACACCGAGCCGGACTGGGTGCGGGCCTGGCTGCACGAGCGGGCCGCTCGCGCGGAGAAGGCCGAGCAGCGCAAGGCCGAGGCCGGTCCCAAGGACGAGGCCGCCGCCGCGCAACGCGCGCAGCGGCGGGCCGGCCGGGTCGGCACCGGTGCCGCCGAGCTGCGTGAGTGGCTGCTCGACCAGGTGCGGGCCGGGCTGTCCGGGCTGGACCGCACCGGCTCCGACGAGCTGCGCCGGGTGGCCGCCCGGATGATCGACGCCCAGGCGCCGGGGCTGGCCACCGGCCTGCGCCGCGCCTCCGGCCTGGCCGGCCGGGGACGGGACTGGCCGTCGCGGCTGCTGGAGGAACTGTCGCTGCTCTACCTGCTCGCCGGCGCCCAGACCCGCGTCGACGAGCTGCCGGACGCGCTGGCCGACACCGTCCGCACCCGGCTCGGCTTCCCCGCCGACACCGGCCGTGTGCTGGCCTCCGGCGAGCGGGTCGCCGACGACTGGCTGGTCTGCGGCGTCGTCGACGAGGAACGCGACCAGCTGATCACCCGGCGCTGCTGGCTGCGCGGCACCCGCACCGGACGGCCGGCGCTGGTGCTCTCGTTCGCGCCGCCCGGCCGCCCGCTGGACAGCAGCCTGCCGGCGGGGCACCGGGTCACCGCGGAGCTGGCCTTCCACCCCGGCGCGCTGCCGCTGCGCGCACTGGTCGCCGAGCGCGGCGAACCGGTTCCTGCCGCGTGTCCGCGGGGCGACACCGTGCCCGCCGCGCTGGCCGCCCACGCCGAGGCGCTGGCGGCCGACCCGTGGCTGGACCGGTGGCCCGCCCTGCTGGCCGACCTCGTGCCCGCCACCGAGGGCGACGAACTCCTCCTGTCCGATGTGGACGGACGGGCGCTGGCGCTCACCCCCGCCTTCGACCCGTGGCCGCTGCTGGCGGTCTCCGCGGGCAGGCCGGTCACCATCGGCGGCGAATGGACCTCGGCCGGGCTGCGGCCGCTGCTGTGCTGGGACGGCGACCGGGCGGTGCGGCTGTGAGGGAGTGGGACGACCTGGTGAGCACCGCACTGCTCGGCACCCGCAGGCGCGAGCCCGGCCTCGACGCCCTGCCGCCGGACGTGCGCAGGCTGGTCACCGACACCGATCCGGCGGCGGCCACCCTCACCGCCGCGGCGGCGCTCACCGCCTACCGCAGGGCGGGCCGCGTCGCCCGCACCGGCGCGATCACCCTGCCCGAGGTCGAGCCGGACAGCAGGCCCGGCCTGCCCCGCCCGGCCCGCGAACGGCTGGCCCGGCTGCTCGGCGCCGCCGGAACCGAGCTGCTGGAGGAATGGCTGCGCGCGGTCGCCGCCCGCGGCTACCAGGTGCCGCCCGAACGCCTGCCCGCGCTCGCCGACGCCGCGCGCACCAAACCGGCACTGCGCGGTCCCGTCGCCCTCGCCGCCGGTCCCCGCGGCCGGTGGCTGGCCGGGCTCAACCCGGAGTGGCGCTTCCTCACCGCGGCGGCACCGGACGCCGGCGGCGACGCCTGGCGGTTCGGCACCGCTCCGCAGCGCCGGTCCTGGCTGGCGGTCGCGCTCGCCGCCGACCCCGACGGCGCCCGCGCCGCCGTCGCCGCGACCTGGGCCAGCGAGCCCGCCGAGATCCGCGCCAGCGTGCTGGAACTGCTGGCCGGCCACTTGCGTCCCGGCGACGAGCCGTTCCTGGAGTCGGCCCTGGGCGACCGCGCCGCCTCCGTACGCCAGCAGGCCGCCGCGCTGCTGGCCCGGCTGCCCGGCTCGGCCTACGGCCGCAGGCAGGCCGACCGGCTGCGGCCGCTGCTGTCGGTGCGGGAACCGGACGTGCTCGTCGTGTCGCTGCCCGAGGACGACGGCGGCGAGCGGACCCGCAGGCTGCGTCAGCTCGTCGCCGCCGCGCCACCGGAGGTGTGGGACGAGCTGGCGCCGCCCGAGCGGCTGGTCGCGATGGACGTCGAAGGCTGCCCGGCCAGGGTCCTGGCCGACGGCTGGACCGTGGCGACCCTGCGCCACCGCGACCCGCGCTGGGCCCGCGCGCTGTTCGAGGCCGACCCGGCACGCCCGGACGCGGCCAGGCTGCTCGGTGTGATGGCCCCCGCCGACCGGGCGGAGATCGTCGGCAGGCTGGGCAGGCAGGCCGACCCGAGAGCCGTCGCGCGGCTGGTGCCCGACCTGCCCGCTCCGTGGACACCCGAGCTGGGCACGGTCCTGCTCGACTGGCTGTCCACTCAGGACGATCACCGGCTCGTCGCGCACGCCGCGGTCACCATCGCCAGGGCGGTGCCGCCGGAGTCGCTGGACCACCCGCTGGCCGTCGAGCCACTGCAACCCGGTGCCGCGCCCTGGCGGCGCGCACTGGCCAAGACCCTGACCTTCCGCCGGGAGATGTACGAGGAGCTGGCATGACCACCGACGTTCTGCGGCCACACGCCGAGCAGGACCACGCCGCCGAGCTGGCCGCACTGGCCGCGGCCGACGACCGGCCGCGGCCACCGGCGTGGAAGCTCTCGCCGTGGGCGGTGGTGACCTACCTGCTGGGCGGCACCCTGCCCGACGGCACCGAGATCACCCCGAAGTACGTCGGGCGGCGCAGGCTGATCGAGGTCGCCGTCGCGACGCTGGCCACCGACCGGGCCCTGCTGCTGCTCGGCGTCCCCGGCACCGCGAAGACATGGGTGTCCGAGCACCTGGCCGCGGCGATCAGCGGCGACTCGACCCTGTTGGTGCAGGGCACCGCGGGCACGGCGGAGGAGGCGATCCGCTACGGCTGGAACTACGCCCGGCTGATCGCCGAGGGGCCCAGCGAGCGGGCGCTGGTCGAGAGCCCGGTGCTGCGGGCCATGCGGGACGGGAAGCTCGTCCGGCTGGAGGAGCTCACCCGCATTCCCGCCGACGTGCAGGACTCGCTGATCACGCTGCTGTCGGAGAAGACGCTGCCGGTACCGGAGCTGAACACCGAGGTGCAGGCGCGGCCCGGGTTCAACCTCATCGCCACCGCCAACAACCGCGACCGCGGCGTGAACGAGCTGTCCAGCGCGCTGCGCCGCCGGTTCAATACCGTGGTGCTGCCGCTGCCGGACACCGCCGAGGCCGAGCTGGAGATCGTCAGCCGCCGGGTGGAGCAGCTCGGGGCGTCGCTGCGGCTGCCGTCCGAGGTCGCCGACCTCGCCGAGATCCGCCGCGTGGTCACCGTGTTCCGCGAGCTGCGGGCCGGGCGCACCGAGGACGGCCGCACGGCCGTCAAGACACCGTCGGGCACGCTGTCCACCGCCGAGGCCATCAGCGTGCTGACCAGCGGGCTGGCGCTGGCCGCGCACTTCGGTGACGGCGTGCTGCGGGCCGCCGACGTGGCCGCGGGCATCCACGGCGCCGTGGTCAAGGACCCGGTGGCCGACCGGGCGATCTGGGTGGAGTACCTGGAGACCGTGGTGCGCGAGCGCGACGGCTGGGACGACTTCTACCGCGCCGGGCAGGAGATCCTGGGTTGAGCGAGGTCGCACTGCTGGGCATCCGCCACCACGGGCCCGGCTCGGCCAGGGCCGTGCGGGCCCGGCTGGAGCGGCTGCGGCCCGACGTCGTGCTCATCGAGGGCCCGCCCGAGGCCGACGCGCTGGTCCGGCACGCCGCCGAGGACGGGCTGCGCCCGCCGGTGGCGCTGCTGGCCTACGCGGCCGACGACGTGTCACGGGCGGCGTTCTGGCCGTTCGCGGTGTTCAGCCCGGAGTGGCAGGCACTGCGGCACGCGGTGACCCACGACGTGCCGGTGCGCTTCTGCGACCTGCCGGCCACCCACCAGTTCGCCGCGGACGAACCGGTCGGCCAGGCCGGTGCCTCGGCCGACCCGCTGGCGCGGCTGGCCGCCGTCGCGGGCTACGACGACCCGGAACGGTGGTGGGATGACGTCATCGAGCACCGGCGTGGCGACACCTCGCCGTTCGAGGTGATCGCCGAGGCGATGACCGCGCTGCGCGAGGGGGAGCAGCCCGCGCAGCGGGAACGGCAGCGCGAGGCGTACATGCGCACGGTGCTGCGCCGCACGATCAAGGAGGGCTTCGAGAACATCGCCGTGGTGTGCGGGGCCTGGCACGTGCCCGCGCTGGCCGGGAAGCTGCCGCCGGCCACCCGGGACGCGGCCGTCCTCAAAGGACTGCCGAAGCGGAAGGTGGCCTGCACCTGGGTGCCGTGGACACACGGCAGGCTGGCCGGGTCCAGCGGCTACGGCGCCGGGGTCCGCTCGCCCGGGTGGTACCACCACCTGTTCACCGCCGAGTCCGACGTGACCGCCCGCTGGCTGACCGCCGTCGCCGGGGTGCTGCGCGATGAGGATCTGCCGGTGTCCACCGCGCACGTGATCGAGGCCGTCCGGCTGGCCGAGACGCTGGCCGCGCTGCGGGACCGGTCGTCGGCCGGGCTGGCGGAGGTCAGCGACGCGACGCTGTCCGTGCTGTGTTCCGGCGACGAGGTGCGCGCCGAGCTGGTCACCCGCCGCCTGGTGGTCGGCGAGCTGCTCGGCGAGGTGCCCGAGACCGTGCCCAGGGCGCCGCTGGCCGCCGACCTGATCGGCACGGCGAAGACGTTGCGGCTGCGCCGCGACGCGCTGGTCCGCGAGCTGGACCTGGACCTGCGCACCGACGGCGGGCTGGCGCGGTCGAAGCTGCTGCACCGGCTGCGGATCCTGGGAATCCACTGGGGCACCAGGGAACCGTCGGCGACGCGGGGCAAGGGCACGTTCCGGGAGACCTGGCAGCTGGCCTGGGACCCGTCGCTGGAGGTCGACCTGATCGCCGCGTCGGTGTACGGCACGACCGTGCCAGCCGCGGCGGCCGCGGCCGTGCGGCAGGCGGTGACCCCGGCCTCGCCGCTGGCCGACATCACCGCCGCCGTCGAGGACTGCCTGCTCGCCGACCTGGCGGACGCGCTCACCGACGTGCTGCGGGTGCTGGACGAGCGCGCGGCGGCCGACGCCGACGTCGCCCACCTGATGGCGGCCCTGCCCGCGCTGGCCCGCGCGACCCGCTACGGCGACGTCCGGGGCACCGACCTGGCCGCGCTGCGGGTGGTGGCCGAGCGGATGCTGGCCAGGGTCTGCGCCGGGCTGCCGCCCGCCGTGCGCGGCATCGACGACGAGGCGGCCGAGCGGATGAGCACACTCGTCGACGGGGTGCAGGACGCCACCACGCTGCTGGACACCGACGCACGGGAGCGGTGGCTGGCCACTCTCGGCGAGCTGGTCGACGCGCCGCGGCTGCCCGCGCTGCTGGGCGGCAGGCTGGCCCGGCTGCTGCTGGACGCCGACCGGCTCGGCACCGCCGACGTCGAGGTGCGGCTGGGCCGGGTGCTCACCGCCGGTGTCGAGCCGGCCAGGGGAGCGGCCTACGTCGAGGGCTTCTTCGCCGGTGGCGCGTTGCTGCTGGTGCACGACGACCGGCTGCTGCGGGTCGTCGACGACTGGCTGGCCACCATCCCCGCCGGGGTGTTCGACGAGGTGCTTCCGTTGCTGCGCCGTACGTTCGGCGCGTTCGCCGGGCCGGAGAAGCGGGCGATCGGCGAGCGGGCGGCCGCGCTGACCGGCACGGCCCCGGCCGTCCGGGGCGAGCCCGGGATCGACACCGGGCGGGCCCGTGCCGTGCTGCCGGTGCTGGCGACGCTGCTGGGGGTGGAGTCGTGAGCGAGGACCGGCTGCGGCGGTGGCGGATGGTGCTGGGCGGCGCCGAGGACGGCACCGGACAGGGACTGTCCGAACAGGACGCGGCGATGGACGCGGCGCTGGCGTCGCTGTATGACGGTCAGCCCGAGCAGGGCCGGGGCAGGCGGACCGGCGGGCTGGGCGGGTCGTCGCCGAGGGTGGCCAGGTGGCTGGGCGACATCCGCCGGTACTTCCCGAGCACGGTGGTCCAGGTGATGCAGCGCGACGCCGTGCAGCGGCTCGGGCTGACCCAGCTGCTGCTGGAACCCGAGCTGCTGGGCGCGGTCGAACCGGACGTGCACCTGGTCGGCACGCTGCTGTCGCTGAACGGCGTGCTGCCCGAGCAGACGCGGGAGACCGCGCGGCAGGTGGTGCGCACCGTCGTCGACGAGCTGGAGCGGCGGCTGGCCGAGCGCACCAGGGCGGCCGTGCGCGGCGCGCTGGACCGGGCCGCCCGCACGCACCGGCCCCGGCTGTCCGATGTGGACTGGGCGCGGACGATCCGGCTGAACCTGCGGCACTACTCGCCGGAGCTGGGCACGGTGGTGCCGGAGCGGTTCGTCGGGTACGGGCGCCGGACGCACCAGGTGCAGCGCGAGGTGATCCTGGCGGTGGACCAGTCGGGGTCGATGGCGGAGTCGGTCGTCTACTCCGGCGTGTTCGGCGCGGTGCTGGCGTCGATGCGGTCGCTGGCCACCCGCTACGTCGCGTTCGACACCGAGGTCGCCGACCTCACCGAGCACCTGGCCGACCCGGTCGACCTGCTGTTCGGCACGCAGCTCGGCGGCGGCACCGACATCAACCGGGCGCTGGCCTACTGCCAGGGGCTGGTCACCCGGCCGGAGAACACGCTGCTGGTGCTGATCAGCGACCTGTACGAGGGCGGGGCACGGCCCGAGCTGCTGCGCCGGGTCGGTGAGCTGACCGCGTCCGGGGTGCAGGTGGTCGCGCTGCTGGCGCTGTCGGACTCCGGCAGGCCGTCCTACGACCGCGACAACGCCGCCGCGCTGGCGGAGCTGGGTGTGCCCGCGTTCGCCTGCACCCCGGACCGGTTCCCCGACCTGATGGCGGCCGCCATCCGCCGTGACGACCTGGCCCGCTGGGCCGAGTCCGGCGAAGTGCCGTGAAGGGGGCCCTCACGGCACCAGATGCCGTGAGGGCCCCCTTCACGGCACGCGTTCGGTGCGGGGTCAGCGGGCGGTGACCGAGTAGGAGTGGGCGCCGGTGCCCGCCAGCTTGCCGCCGTCGACGATCAGGTACTCGTCGCGGATCGGCGCGCCGGACAGCCACGATTCCAGGATCTCCCGGGTGCCGGCCGCGTAGCGGGCCTGCGCCGAGAGCGTGCTGCCGGAGATGTGTGGCGTCATCCCGTGGTGCGGCATGCTCCGCCACGGGTGGTCGGCCGGGGCGGGCTGCGGGTACCACACGTCGCCCGCGTAGCCGGCGAGCTGCCCGCTCTCCAGCGCCCGCACCACGGCGTCGCGGTCGCAGATGCGGGCCCGGGCCGTGTTGATCAGGTACGCGCCCCGCTTCATCGACCCGATCAGCGCCTCGTCGAACAGGTTCTCGGTCTCCGGGTGCAGCGGTGCGTTGATCGTCACCACGTCACAGTGCGGCACCATGTCCTGGGCACTGGGGTGGAAGGTCAGGTTCAGTTCCCGCTCCACCTCGGCGGGCAGCCGGTGCCGGTCGGTGTAGTGCAGGTGCGTGTCGAACGGCGCCAGGCGGCGCAGTACGGCCAGCCCGATCCGGCCGGCGGCGACGGTGCCGACGTGCATACCCTCCACGTCGTAGGAGCGCGCCACGCAGTCGGCGATGTTCCAGCCGCCGTCGAGGATCCAGTGGTAGGACGGCAGGTAGTTGCGGACCAGGCCGAGGATCATCATCACCACGTGCTCGGCGACGCTGATGCTGTTGCAGTAGGTCACCTCGGCCACCGTGACGCCGTGCGCGATCGCGGCGTCGAGGTCGACGTGGTCCGACCCGATGCCCGCCGTCACGGCCAGCTTCAGGTTGCGGGCCTTGGCGAACCGTTCCGCGGTGAGGTAGGCGGGCCAGAACGGCTGGGAGATCACCACGTCGGCGTCGGCCAGTTCCCGGTCGAACTCCGAGTCCGCGCCGTCCTTGTCGGAGGTCACCACGAGCGTGTGCCCCTGGCCTTCCAGGAACCGGCGCAGGCCCAGCTCGCCGGACACGCTGCCGAGCAGCTCGCCGGGAGTGAAGTCGATGCCGCCGGGGGTGGGCAGGGTCTGGCCGCCGGGGTAGCGCTCCAGGTGCGGCAGGCCGTCGCGGGCATAGCCCGAGGGCGGTCCGTCGACCGGGTCGTCGTAGAGCACACACAGCACCTTCGCCATGGACGTCACTCCCAAGAATGGTTGCGGGGTAAGTACTTCTGACCTTCCTCGCCTCCGGTGACGGCCGTCAAAGCGAAAGTCGCTATGGGGAGATAGGCCGCGGCTATCGTGCGAGGTGATCACGCAGCAGGGTGTCCAGGGTGCCGCGCAGATCCAGCCCGCGTGCCAGGTCGAGCAGGGCGCGCGCGAGGATCGGCTCGGGATGGTGGTCGGCGACGACCAGGCCGATCTGCGGCGGCCGAGCCGCCATCTCCAGCGGCACCACCCGCATGCCCTCGGGCAGCCCGAACATGTGCAGCCAGGCGTGGGCGATGACGCTGGACCAGCGTCGCGTGGCGACGTGGGCGTAGAGCGAGGCGACGGTGTCGGTCTCGATCGCGGGCACCGCGGTGACGCCGTCGCCGGCGAAGAACTCGTCCAGGACGCGCCGGTTGCGCATCCGGCGGGTCAGCAGGCACAGCGGCAGCGCCGCGACCTCGGCCCAGCGCACGAGCGGGCGGCCGGCCAGCTCGCCGTCGGCCGGGGTGAGCAGCAGGTAGCGTTCCTCGTACAGCGCGGTCACCCGTACCCCGGACAGCTCGTCATCGTCCACATAGGTCATCGCGACGTCCAGTTCGAACTCGCCGAGCCGGTGCGAGATCTCCCGCGAGGACAACGACTCCAGCGAGACGCGGGTGTGCGGGTGCCGTTCGCAGAACGGCGTGGTCAGCATCGGCGCCGCGGTCAGCGCCGACGGGATGGCGCCCAGCCGCAGCACCCCGGACAGGCTGTCCCGCATGGTGGACAGGTCCTGCCGCAGCGCGTCGACCTCGCCGAGGATCCGGTGTGCCCACAGCAGCACGCGCTCGCCCTCCGGGGTGAGCCCGGCGAAGCGCTGTCCACGCCGGACGATCGGCACGCCGAGTTCGCGTTCGAGCTTGCGGATGGCCACCGACAGCGACGGCTGGGACACGTGGCAGGCGGCCGCCGCGCGGGCGAAGTGCCGCTCCCTGGCCAGGGCCGCCAGGTACTCCAGTTGACGCAACAGCACACCCCAGCATCCCACGTGGTGATGTCCGTTTTGCGATTCCGTATCTGTTTGGTCGCGAACCTCCCGATCGGCGTGTGATCGAGTTGACTGCTCCGATGGGATCGACGGTGTTCACGGTGTTCCTGCCGGTCGCGCTCGCACTGGTGATGTTCGGGCTCGGCCTGACCCTGACGGTCGCCGACTTCGGCAGGGTCGTGCGCCAGCCGAGAGCGGCACTGGTCGCGCTGGTGTGCCAGGTCGTCGTGCTGCCGCTGGTCTGTTTCGGACTGGTGTACGCGTTCGGGCTGCAGGGCACGCTGGCCGTCGGGATGATGCTGCTGGCCGCCTCGCCCGGCGGGACGTCGGCGAACCTATTCAGCCACCTCGCCGGTGGCGACGTCGCGCTGAACATCACACTGACCGCGGTCAACTCGGTACTGGCCGTGTTCACGCTGCCGGTGGTGGTCGGGTTGTCGATGGCGGCGTTCCTGGACGACGGCGGGTCGGTCGGGCTGCAGGCGGTGAAGATGCTGCAGGTGTTCGCGATCGTCCTGATCCCGGTCGCGGCCGGCATGCTGGTGCGCAGGCGGTGGACGGCGTGGGCCGAGCGGATGCGCGGCCCGGTGAAGACCGCGTCGGTGGTCGTGCTGGTGCTGGTCATCGCCGGTGCGCTGGTGCAGGAGTTCCAGACGTTCCTGGACAACGTCGGCAGGCTCGGCCCGGCCGCGCTGCTGCTGTGCGTGCTCAGCCTGCTGGTCGGCTACTACGTGCCGAGGGCCTTCCGGGTGGAACGCGGGCAGGCCATCGCCTCGGCGATGGAGATCGGCATCCACAACGCCACCCTGGCCATCGCCATCGCGGTCACCGTGCTCGGCGACGAGGTGATGGCCGTCCCCGGCGCGATCTACGGCATCCTGATGTTCGTGCCGGCGACGATCGCGGCCTACCTGTTCGCGCGTAAACCGGCGCGGCTGGCGGCCGAGCGGGGTCAGCCGAAGTAGCCGCGGAACAGGATCTCGCTGATCCGGGTGGTGGTCTCCCGGCCGGTCTCGAAGCCGCCCTCGACCACCTGGGTGTTGTTCATGACCGCCACCGTGTAGCGCTCACCGGGACCGGCGAAGCCGACCGTGTTGACCAGCCAGGACCCGTCGGCGTTGTCGTCGGACCAGCCGTTCTTGAGCCCGGGCCGCGCCTTCGGCCCGGCACCCCACACACCCCACTGCTGGTTGACGTCCACCGACCGCATCTCGCGCACCAGGTACTCGCGGTGCCGCCGCGGCATCCGTTCGAGCACGTAGGTCATCAGCCGGTCCAGGTCGTTCGCGGTGGTGAGGATCCAGCCCCAGTGGTGCGGGTGCTCGTCGCTGAACCGCATGTCGGTCATGCCGTAGGACGGGAACCGGGTGGCGAAGCCGGTGCCGCCGTAGCGGTTCCACAGCGCGTGCGCGGCGTCGTTGTCGCTGGTGTGCAGCATGGCGTGCATCTGCGCCCGGTCCAGGTCGGTGAGCCGGATCGCGCCCGCGTCGTCGCGCAGCAGCAGGTCGACGACCATGGCCAGCTTCGGCGTCGAGCACGCCCAGATCAGCGTGGCCGAGTGGGCGTTGCGCCAGACGGCCCCGGTCTCGCGGTCACGCACCACCATCCCGGCGAAGCCGGGACGGCCACGGGCGTACAGCTCGGCCGCGGCGATGCGCAGCCGCAGCAGCGGGTCGAACCCGCCCGGTGCTTTCGGCGCCGGCGCGGCCTGTGCCACCGGGCTGGTGAGCAGGCCGCCGAGGGCCATCGTGGAGACGGCGCCGAGGGCGGTCCGCCGGGAGATGTCGCGCACCAGGGCACCGTACCGCCGGCGCGTGCGTGACGGACAGCCTCAGTGCCGGGCGGCCCGGCTGGTCCGCAGGTAGCCCCAGCCCAGCAGCGCCAGCACGATGGCCAGGTTCAGCACGTTGGCCAGGTACTTCGTCGTGCTGAAGGTGCCGTTCGGGTCCACGGCGAAGGCGAGGGCGGCGTAGACGACCAGTGCCGGGCCCGCGGCGGCCAGAGTGTGCGCGGGGGTCCAGCCCGGCCGGGTGGAGCAGATCAGCGTGACGGCACCGAGAAGGGCCAGTGCCGCGACCGCGATGGCGATGCTCGACCAGGCCCACTTCCCCGGGCTACCGGGGTCACGGATCACCATGAAGACGGTGTGGGCCGCCGTCGCCAGCAGGGCGACCAGCACCGGCCACGGGGCGCGGCCCCGTGAGCGGGTACGCAGCCGGGGGACGAGGAACGCCGCCGCCGCGAGCAGCAACGCGGTGACGCCGGTCGCGATCAGCTGCACAGGGCGGGCCCGGAACTCGGGCGCGATGACGAAGTCCACCAGGTAGTAACCGGCGGCGGCCAGGTACATCAGCACGACCACCACCAGCCCGCGGCGGCCCAGCCACGGTTTCGCCGCCCGGGTCGGCGCCAGGGCCTCCACCACGGCGATCGGCGCCGCGAAGCTCACGAGCATGTGCCCGCCCACGAACGTCATCAGCTGGTTGGCGTCGATCTCCACACCCGGGATGATCGTGTGCAGTGTCTGCCAGTAGGGCCCGTCGGCGAACGAGCCGTGATTGAACAGCGCCTGGTCGATCAGTCCGGCTTGGACCAGACCGAACGCCGCGCCCAGCAACAGCATCGTCGGCCAGCCACGGCCCGCGCGGCGGGTGAATTCGCGGATCAGCAGCGCCGCGCTTCCGTAGAGCGGCGTCACCAGCAGGACGCCGATCAGCAGGCCGATCGGGTTGAGCACCGACCCCTGGTAGCCACTGAGGAACTCGGCGCAGAACGGGGCCAGGAACAGCAGACCCACGACGGGGGCCCACCAGATCAGCCGGTCGCGCCAGCTACGCCCGGGCCGGCCCGGTTCGTGCGGATCCTGTCCTCGGGAAGGGGGGACGGTCAGCTGCTGCGTCATAGCACGATGCATACCCACGACGCTAGAGCCGGAAACCACGCCCCGCCTCGGTCGTCGGTACCGGCTGCCGCTGCCAAAGTCGCTGCCTTCTCCGACGATCGTCGCAACCGGACGTCCTCAGTCGATCTTTCGGCTACTCGCTGTGAGCCCGGCCGCGTCCTTGGGATGGACATCGCGGCGGCCGCGTTCATGCCGCTCTTGCCGGTGGTACATCTCGAACATGGTCGAAATCAAGGAGATGGGGACGCGTGCGAGTGCGCTGGCACCCCTGGCGTGGGGGCCCGTGCTCCTGGTGGTCGCCGCTGTCGCGGCACCACTGTTGATCACACTGGGTGGTCATGGTCATGACCCGGACGAGTTGTACTTCATCGCCGCGGGTGCACAACTGGAATGGGGCTACGCCGATCAGCCACCGTTCGTGCCGCTCGTCGCCTGGCTGATGGACACCTGGTTCCCGGGATCGGTGTACGCACTGCGGTTGCCTTCGCTGCTGGCGGTGCTGGCCGGTGTCATCGTGGCCGCGCTGCTGGCCCGGGAGATGGGCGGGCACCGGCGGGCGCAGGCCATGACCGCCGCCGTGTTCGGCCTCGCCTTCCTCTGGTACGGCGGCGCCCTGCAGACCGACTCGTTCAGCATTCTGCTGTGGACGGTCGTGTCCTGGCTGGTGGTGCGCTGGGTCCGGCTGCGCCGGGACGGCGCGTCCGGGACGGCCGCCGACCTGCCGCTGCTGTGGGCCGGGGTGGCCACGGCGGTCGCGCTGCAGATGAAGTTCCTCATCCCCGTGTTGTGGGTGGCGCTGGGGATCGGCGTCCTGATCGCCGGTCCACGGGATCTGCTGCGCAGGCCCCTGCTGTGGGCTGGGGCCGCGTTCGCGCTGTTCACCACCGCACCCGGACTGCTGTGGCAGGCGGCCAACGGATGGCCCCAGCTGGCGATGAGCGAGGCCGTCGCCGCCGAGCAGGAGATCCTGTCCGGCGGACGGCTGCTGTTCCTGCCGCACCTGCTGCTGGTCACCGGGCTCGTGGCGGGCACCGTGTTCTTCTGCTTCGGCCTGTGGAAGCTGTTGTCCTCACCGGACCTGCGGGACTACCGCTTTCTCGGGTGGACGGTGCTCGGCGTCATCGCGCTCATCCTGATCGCGGGCGGCCGGTACACCTATGTCCTCGGGATCCTCCCGGTGACCTTCGCGGCCGCCGCCGTCCAGTTGCAGCTGCGGCCCCCAGCGCGCTGGTGGCGCTGGGTACCCACGTGGCCGGTCATCGCGTTGTCGGCCGTGCTGACGTTCACCCAGCTTCCGCTGGCCGCCACCACACTGTTCGCCGCCGGGCAGCGGGACGACCTGGCCATGCAGGACACCGCGGGGGAGGAGTACGTGTGGCCGGCCTTCGCGGACTCGGTGGCGCGGGCCCTGCGCGAACTCCCGCCGCCGGAGCGGGCGGCCACCCCGGTCGTCACGCGGTACTACTGGGAAGCCGGGGCGCTGCGGGTGCTCGGTCCCCGGCGGGACCTGCCGAACCCGGTGTACAGCCCGTCGCGGGGATTCGGTTACCTAGGGTCGCCGTCCGACGACACACAGCTCACGCTCCTGGTCGGCTGGGCACCCGAGACGGCCAGGGAGCTGTTCGCCGAGGTGATCCCACTGGGTGAGGTCGGGCCGGCCGCGGGTACCGAGCTGGGCAGGGCGTCGCTCCTGCTGGTCGCCGGGCCGAGGGAACCGTGGTCGCGGATGTGGCCAGGGCTGCGCACCATGGCGGTGCTGTCGTCGTGATCCTCTGAAACCGGTCCCGCCGGCGGGACACGCGACTCAGCGTCCCGCCGCGGCGACGTACTCCCGGATCGAGTCGGCCACGTAGTCGATCATCGGTGTGGACAGGCCCGGGTACACCCCGACCCAGAAGGTGTTCTCGGTGATCAGGTCGGAGTTGGCCAGGTCGCCGGACACCCGGAACTCGCGGTCCAGGTAGGCCGGGTGCCGGGTGAGGTTGCCGCCGAAGAACCGGCGGGTGCCGATCCGGCGCGACTCCAGGAAGGAGACCAGGCCCGCCCTGCTGAAGTGCGCGTCCGGCAGGACGGTGAGCACGAAACCGAACCAGCTCGGGTCGGCGCCCGGGGTGGGTTCGGGCAGCAGCAGCCCGGGCACGCCGTCCAGCGCCTCCCGCATCCGCCGCCAGTTGCGCCGCCGGGCGGCGCCGAACTCCTCCAGTTTGGACAGCTGGCTCAGGCCCAGCGCCGCCTGCAGGTCGGTCGACTTCAGGTTGTAGCCGACGTGGGAGAAGATGTACTTGTGGTCGTAGCCGTGCGGCAGCGTCCCGAGCTGGTAGTCGAACCGCTTGAAGCAGGTGTTGTCCTCGCCCGGCTCGCACCAGCAGTCCCGTCCCCAGTCCCGTAGCTGCTCGACGATCCGCGCCAGCGCGAGGTTCGCGGTGAGCACGCAGCCGCCCTCGCCGGTGGTGATGTGGTGGGCCGGGTAGAAGCTCACGGTGCACAGGTCGCCGAACGTCCCGGTCAGCCTGCCGCGGTAGGTGGACCCGACCGCGTCGCAGTTGTCCTCGACCAGGAACAGCTCGTGCTGCTCGGCCAGCGCGGCGATTTCCTCGGCGGCGAACGGGTTTCCCAGCGCGTGCGCGATCATGATCGCCCGGGTGCGCGGGCCGATGGCCTCGGCGATCCGCTCCGGGGTCGCGTTGTAGGTGCCCAGTTCGACGTCGACGAACACCGGCACCAGCCCGTTCTGCAGGATCGGGTTGACCGTGGTGGGAAAGCCCGCGGCGACGGTGACGACCTCGTCGCCCGGCCGCAGCCGCCGGTCCTCCAGCGCGGGGGAGGTCAGTGCCGACAGCGCCAGCAGGTTGGCCGACGATCCCGAGTTGGTCAGGTGTGCCTTGCGCAGGCCCAGCGCGGCGGCGAACTCCCGCTCGAACCGCCGCGAGCTGACCCCGGCGGCGATCCGCAGGTCGAGTGCCGCCTCGACCAGCGCCACCCGGTCGTCCTCGTCCAGCGCGGCGCCGGAGGACAGCACCGGGGTCACCCCGGGGACGAACTCGTCGCGTGCGGTCACCCGGTGGTACTTGCGCACCAGCTCCAGGATCTCGGCCCTGCTGCCGTCCATACTCACGCCTTTCGGGCCGGACAAGGGATTCTGCCGCCGTGAACACTAACGCCGCGCCGGTGTGTCGGTAAGAGCGTTGGCACGCATACGCAATCGCCGGCCGTTCCACGGCGGGCCCGGCTCGACCTATCGTGGATTTCGCCGGGGTGTTCACCGCCGGATCCGGGAGGGGCCAGTGGAAAGCCAGCGCAGAGCCGAGTATCCGTCCGATCATCGCCTGTACGTGATCACCGGCGGTGAGGACGGAATCGCCGACGTGCCGATCGAGAACGTGGCGCGCGCGGACTCGCCGCGCAGCCGCGGCGTCGACCCGGCACACGCGCGGGTGCTGGCCGAGCGGGCGGGTGAACTGGACCCGATCCTGGTGCACCGGGCGACGATGCGGGTGATCGACGGCGCGCACCGGCTGGAGGCGGCGCGGCTGACCGGCGCCCGGACGATCCGGGTGCGGTTCTTCGACGGCAGCGAGGCCGACGCGTTCGTCCAGTCGGTGCGGGCCAACGTCGCACACGGGCTGCCACTGTCGCTGGCCGACCGCAAGGCCGCGGCGGCGCGCATCGTCGGCTCGCATCCACAGTGGTCGGACCGGATGATCGCCGAGGTCACCGGGCTGGCCCACAAGACGGTCGGCGCGGTCCGCCGGAAGTCAACTGGGGAAAATCCCCAGTCGGCCACCCGGGTCGGCCGGGACGGGCGCGTGCGGCGGCTGCCCACCGCCGCCGCGGCCGAACCGGCCCGCGAGCCCGCCGAACCCGTGGTACGGGCACAGGGCGTGGACTGGGACGCGCTGGTGCGGCGGCTGCGGACCGACCCCTCGCTGCGGCACACCGAGTCCGGCCGCACGCTGCTGCGCTGGCTCAACGCCGGGCCGCGCACCGTCAACGAGCCCGCCGAGCTGGCCGAGACGGTACCGCAGCACTGCCTGTCCGCGGTCGTCGCGCTCGCCCGGCACAACGCGGACAGCTGGCAGCGGCTGGCCAGCAGGCTGGACCGGCGGCTGGAGGGACACGCGTGAGCGGGACGCAGCGCTGGCTCGTCACCGGAGCCTGCGGGCAGTTCGGCGCGCACGCCTGCGCGCTGCTGCGCAGCCGGGGAGCGGAGACGCTGGGCCTCAACCGCACCTCGTGTGCCGGTGACCACGGCGAGGTGCTGCGGACCGAACTGGGACATCCGGAGAAGCTCGACCGGATCCTGACCCGCTACGCGCCGACGCACATCCTGCACCTGGCCGGGATCGCCTCGCCGACGAAGGCCGACCGCGACCAGGTGGACACCTGGACGGTGCACGTGGCGGTGACCCAGCGGCTCGCCGCGTTCGCCGCCGCCACCGGGGCGTGGCTGCTCTACCCGTCGACGGACTTCGTCTGGGACGGCCGCCGGGACGGGCGGTACGCACCGTCGGACCCGCCGACCCCGACCACGCTGTACGGCCGGTACAAGACCGCCGGTGAGCGGACGGCGCTGGCCTCCGGTGCCGCCGCGGTGGTGCGGTTCCCGTTGATGGTGGGACTTCCGGTCTGCCCGCGACCGACCACCTGGACCCGCATGGTCGAGGCGATCAGGGCCGGGCAGACGCTGCCGGCCTGCGTCGACGAGTTCCGCACGCCGCTGTCCTTCGTGGACGCCGCGGCCGTCGCCGTCGAGCTCGGCGTGCGCCGGGCACACGGGCTGTTCCATGCCGCAGGCCCGGAAGTGTTGAGTCCACACGACATTCTGAGCAGAATCGCCGTCGCACTGGGACAGCCGCCGCGGCTGAAGGAGATCTCGCGGATGGACCTGCCCGGTGGGCGGCAGCGGCCACGCAACGTCGCGATGGACGCCTCGGCGCTGACCGCGCTGCTGCCCGCCAACCTGCCACAGCCACTGTCGGTCGAGACGATGGGCAAGCTGCTCGCCGTCGCGTGAGACCTGCACCCTCCGGGAGTTTCCATGCGTGTCCTGCTCAGCCCGCTGCCCACCTGGTCCCATCTGGCGCCGATGCTGCCGGTCGCCTGGATCCTGCAGGCGAAGGGCCACGACGTGATGGTGGCGGCACCGGCCAACGTCGCCGCGATGGTGACCGGCACCGGGCTGAACCACGTGCCCACGGTGGAGAACATGAACCTCGGCGAGATGATCGGGGTCGACAAGCACGGCAACCCGGTCCCGGATCCGCCGAACCTGTCCGACAAGCTGATCCGCAACGCCCGCGGGTTCGCCAGGGCGAGCCTGGCGACGCTGGAGGCGATGGAGCAGGTCTTCGACACCTGGCGCCCGGACCTGGTGATCGGCGACCCGACGGAGTTCGCCGCCCGGATCAGCTCGGCACGGCGCGGGATCCCGACGGTCATGCACGAGTGGGGCATGCCGATTCCCGACGAGACCACGCTGACCCTGCGGGCCGAGCTGAAGGACGAACTGGCCCGCATCGACGCCGAGTCACCGCTGATGACCGTCGAGACCTGTCCCGCCGTGCTGTCGCCGGAGAAGGCCCCGAACCGCCAGCGCATGCGGTTCGTCCCGGTCAACGGCGCCGCGACCGTTCCGCTGGAGCTGCTGCGGCGCGGCGAACCGCCGAGGGTGTGCCTGACCTTCGGCGGCATCATCGGCAACAACCCGAGGGCGGCGGGCCCGGCGGCGAACCTGGCGACCAGGCTGGCGCAGGAGGGCTACGAGGTGCTGCTGGCCGTCGGCGAGGTCGTCAAGGCCGACCTGCCCGAGCTGCCGGAGCGGGTCCTGCACGTCGGCGAGCTGCCGCTGAGCAAGGCGCTGCCGACCTGCGACCTGCTGCTGCACCACGGCGGGTCCGGCTCGTCGCTGTCGGCGATGGCGCTGGGGGTGCCGCAGGTCGTCATGCCGATCGCCTCGGACCAGTTCATCAACGCCGACTGCGTCAACCAGCTCGGTGTCGGCATCGGGCTGGCGCCCGGCGCCATCGGCCCGGACGACGTGGCCGGGGCCGCGGCGAAGGTCCTGGCCGCACCGGAATTCGCCCAGCGCTCGGCCGAGGTCCGCGACGAGATGCTGCGCCAGCCCTCGCCCGCCGAGGTGGCCGCGATGATCGAGCGGCTGGCATGACCGCGGGCACCACGAGCGAGGCCCTGACCTACCCGGTGTCACGGCTGTCGCCGTTCGACGAGCCCGAGGTGTACGGGTGGCTGCGCGAGCAGCGGCCGGTGTGCAAAGTGGACATGGGCGGCGGCGGCACGGCGTGGCTGGTCACCCGGCACGCCGACGTCCGCGCCATCCTCACCGACCCCCGGGTCAGCTCCGACCGGCGGCACCCCAACTTCCCCAAGACCATGCCGGGGCAGGGCGGGTTCGCCAAGTTCAAGCCGCTGCTCAACGGCATGGACCAGCCCGAACACGGCCGGGTCCGGCGGGCGCTGGCCGCCGAGTTCACCTCGGCCCGTGCCGACGCCGCCGAGCCGACCGTGCGGGCACTGGTCGACGGCGCCGTCGACGCGCTGCTGGCCGCAGGCTCGCCCGCCGACCTGGTGTCGCACGTGTCGCTGGCGGTGCCGTCGCTGGTGATCTGCGACCTGCTCGGCGTTCCCTACGCCGACAACGAGTTCTTCCAGGTGCGCTCGGCGCGGCTGGTCGACCGGACCCTGGACGGCCCGTCCCGGGCCGCGGCCATCGGGGAACTGCGCGACTACCTCGCCCGGCTGATCGAGACCAAGCAGCACACGCCGTCCGACGATCTGATCAGCCGCCAGATCGAGCGGCAGCGCGCCGACGGCGAGGTCGACGTCGAGCACCTGATCAGCCTGGCGTTCGGGTTCCTGTTCGGCGGGCACGAGACGACGGCGAACCTGATCTCGCTCAGCGTCGTGGCGCTGCTGTCCGACCCGGCGCAGCTGGACCGGCTGAAGGCCGACCCGGCGCTGTGGCCGGGCGCGGTCGACGAACTGCTGCGCTACTTCACCGTCGTCGACTCGATCGCGTCGCGGGTGGCCACCGAGCGGATCGAACTGGGCGGGGCCGTCATCGAGCCGGGCGACGGCATCGTCGCCGTCGGGCTGTCCGCCAACCGCGACGAGACCGTGTTCGCCGACCCGCACCGCTTCGACATCGGCCGCAGGGCCGAACGGCACGTGGCGTTCGGGTTCGGGCCACACAAGTGCATCGGCCAGCACCTGGCGAAGCTGGAGCTGAGGGTGGTGCTGGAGACCCTGTTCCGCCGGATCCCGTCGCTGAGCCTGGCGCTGCCGGTCGGCGAGCTGGAGTTCAAGGTGAACCACACCATCTACGGCCTGCACGCGCTGCCGGTGCGGTGGTCGGCATGAGGGTCCTGTTCGCCTCCTGGGGACTGCCCGCGCACTACCTGCACATGGTGCCGCTGGCGTGGGCGTTCCGCGCCGCCGGGCACGACGTGCGCGTCGCCGCCCAGCCGCCGGCCGACCGGGCCATCCTCGGCACCGGCATGACCCACGTCCCGATCGCGCCCGAGCACGACTTCGACGCCGAGTTCGCCGCGTTGTCCAAGCGGCTGCGGGACCGGCAGCACCACCGGGTGGTGTCGGTGGACGGGGCAGCCGAGCTGTCGGCTGCCGAGCAGGACGAGGTGTTCCGGATGCGGCTGGAACCGTTCGTCGGCACGGCGGTCGCGATGGCCGGTGACCTGGTCGAGGCCGCCCGGCGGTGGCGGCCCGACCTGGTGATCGCCGACCACATGGTGCTCGCCGCGCCGCTGGCCGCGCACGCCGTGGACGCGCCGCTGGTGGGACACCTGTGGGGACCGGCGCTGCTGCACGAGATGGGCCTGCCCGGCTGCGACTCGCCCGTCGAACGCTGGCCCGCCGAGCTGGTCGCGCTCTACGACCGCTACGGCGTGCGGCCGGCCCGCGACCACACGGTGGCCACCGTGGACAACTGCTCGGCCGCGCTGCAGCGGCCCGGGATTCCGAACCGGATCGGGATGCGGTACGTGCCGTTCAACGGCTCGGGCACGGTGCCGGACTGGCTGGAACAGCCCCGCGAACGGCCCCGGGTGTGTGTGACCTGGGGGAGTACGGCGACCGAGAAGACCGGGCCGGAGGAGTTCGTCATCCCCGAGGTCCTCGCCGGACTGTCCGAACTGGACGTCGAGGTGGTGGTGGCCATCGGCAAGGCCGAGCGGGAGCTGATCGGCGAGGTGGGCCCGGACGTGCGGCTGGTCGAGGGCCTGCCGCTGAACCTGCTGCTGCCCACCTGCGACGCCGTCGTGCACCACGGCGGCACCGGAACCCTGCTGACGGCGGGCGTCTCCGCTGTGCCGCAGGTGATGGTGGTGTCCATGGGCCACTACCGGTTCAACGCCGCCCGCGTGCAGCAGACCGGCGCGGGCGTGACCGTCGGCATCGAGGACGCGGTTCCGGCGCGGATCCGCGACGAGGTCGCCGGCGTGCTGGCCGAGGGCGAGGTGCGGGCGGGCGCGCGGGCGCTGCGGGCGGGCATGCTGGCGCAGCCGGCGCCTGCCGACGTGGTGGGCACGCTGACGGCGCTGGTGTGACGGTGGGTGAGAAAACTCCCCCAATGTGGCATTGGGGGAGTTCAAGTACCCCAATGCCACATTGGGGTACTTCAGGTATACGGAATCCGCATTGGCGGATCGCGGATTTCCTTGTCAGGTAAGGACGGGTCACCCAGACTGACGTCGGGGGTTCCGGAGAAACTGGGGAGCGGTTTGTGCGTACATCCGGGGTGCGGCTGAGCGGCCTCGGCGTCTACCTGCCACCGGCGGAGACGGTCGAGGACGCGGTGCGGCGGGGGCTCTATCCCGCGGTGGAGGCCGAGCTGCACCAGCTCGGCGGGGCGGCGGTGGCCGGCGACGTGCCCGCCTTCGAGATGGCGCTGTCCGCCGCCAAGGAGGCGTTCGGCCGCAGCGGCCGTTCACCGTCCGAAGTGGACCTGCTGCTGTACGCCACCACGTGGCACCAGGGCCCGGAGGGCTGGCTGCCGCATTCCTACCTGCAGCGCCACCTCACCGGCGGCGACCTGCTGGCCACCGAGATCCGCCAGGGCTGCAACGGGATCTTCAGCGCGCTGGAGCTGGCGTCGAGCTACCTGCTGGCCGACCCCGCACGCGGCGGCGCCCTCGTGGTGGCCGCGGACAACTACGGCACGCCGCGGATGGACCGCTGGCGGCTGGGGCCCGGCTACATCGCCGGTGACGCGGCCACGGCGCTGGTGCTCACCACCGGCGAGGAGGGGTTCGCCCGGCTGCTGTCGGTGTACTCGGCCACCGTGCCCGAGGCCGAGGCACTGCACCGCGGCGACACCCCGCTGTTCCCGCCCAGCATCACCACCGGCGGCACGGTCAGCTTCGCCCAGCGCGGCGAACAGCACCGCAGGGCCGCGATCAGCGACGGCACGGCGGCCATGGCCAAGCTGCAGGACCTGTTCCCCTCGGTGGTGCGTCACGCGCTCGACGAGGCGTCGATCGGCCTGGCCGACGTCACCCGCGTCGCGTTCATGACCACCTCGCGGGAGATCGTCGAGCAGCGCTGCATGGTGCCGCTCGGCCTGCCGATGTCGAAGTCCACCTGGGACTTCGGCCGCACCGTCGGGCACTGCGGTGCCAGCGACCAGCTGCTGGCACTGAATCACCTGCTCACCACCGGGCAGCTCGAACCGGGCGACCACGTGCTGATGCTGGCCTCCGGACCGGGGGTCGTCGTGTCCTGCGCGGTCGTGCAGATCACCGGGATTCCGTCCTGGGCAACGCCGAAGAGAGGGACCACAGCGTGAACGCCGACCCGGTCGCCCCGGTCGCCATCGTCGGGATCGGCTGCCGGTTCCCCGGCGACGCCGACACCCCGCAGCGGTTCTGGGATCTGTTGCGGGAGGGCCGCGACACCACCACCGACGTCCCCGCGCAGCGGTGGCAGTCCTATGCCGACGCCGGCCCGCGGCAGGCCGCCGCGCTGGCCGCGACCGTGCGGCGCGGCAGTTTCCTCGGCGACATCGCCGGTTTCGACGCCGACTTCTTCGGCATCTCGCCCCGCGAGGCCGAACTGATGGACCCGCAGCAGCGCATCCTGCTGGAGGTCGCCTGGGAGGCGCTGGAGCACGCCGGCATCCCGCCCCGGTCGCTGGCAGGCAGCGAGACCGGGGTGTTCGTCGGCTCGTGCACCGACGACTACCGCAGGCACCTGCTCGAGGACATCGCCAACATGGACGCCTGGAGCGGGATCGGCGCCGCCCGCTGCGCGGTGGCCAACCGGGTGTCGCACGCGCTGGACCTGCGCGGGCCGAGCCTGGCAGTGGACACCGCCTGCTCGGCGTCGCTGGTCGCGCTGCACCTGGCCTGCCAGAGCCTGCGCCTGGGCGAGAGCACGCTGGCGCTGGCCGGCGGGGTGAACATCCTGGTCTCACCGGGGGAGACGGTCACCCTCGACCTGGCGGGCGCGCTGGCCGCCGACGGCCGGTCGAAGGCGTTCGACGCCACGGCCGACGGTTACGGCCGAGGCGAGGGCTGCGGTGTGGTGGTGCTCAAACTGCTGGCCGACGCCGAGCGCGACGGTGACCGGGTGCTGGCGGTGGTCCGCGGCAGCGCGGTCAGTCAGGACGGCCACACCCCGGGCATCATGGCGCCCAACGGGGCCGCGCAGGAACACGTGATGGTCCGTGCCTGCCGGGCGGCCGGGATCGAGCCGCACACGGTCGGTTTCGTCGAGGCACACGGCACCGGCACGCTGCTCGGCGACCCGCTGGAGGCGGCGGCGCTGAGCGCCGTCTACGGGGCGGGGCGGGACAGCGCCTGCCCGGTCGGCTCGGTCAAGGCCAACATCGGGCATCTGGAGGGTGCCGCCGGCATCGCCAGCGTCGTCAAGGCGGTGCTCGCGCTCGGGCACGCGCGGATCCCCGCCAGCCCGCTGGCCACCGGGCCGAACCCGGCGATTCCGTGGCAGGACAACGGTTTGCGGATCGCCGCCGAGGAACTGCCCTGGCCGGACACCGGCGGCCCGCGCCGCGCGTGCGTCTCCGGTTTCGGCTACGGCGGCACCATCGCCCACGTCGTGCTCGAGCAGGCACCCGACCGGGCGCCCGCCACGGTGGGCGGCACCGGCAGGCCACGCGTGTTCCCGCTGTCGGCCGCCTCGGAGGAGGCGCTGCGCCTGCACGCCGGCCGCCTGGCCGACCGGCTCGGCGAGCCGGACGCGGCCCTGACCCCGGCGTCGGTCGGTCACACGCTCGCCTGCCGCCGGTCGCACCTGCCGCACCGGGCGGCCGTGGTCGCCGCGGACCTGGCTGGGCTGGCCGCGGGCCTGTACGCGGTCGCGGCCGACGAGCCCGCGGACACCGTCGCCACCGCCACCGCGGCACCGGCGGGCGCGGGACTGGTGTGGGTGTTCTCCGGCCACGGCTCGCAGTGGGCGGGCATGGGCCGCGAGCTGATCGGGTCGAATCCGGTGTTCGCGTCGGTGATCGACGAGCTGGCGCCGGTGTTCGCCGAGGAGATCGGCTTCACCCCGAGGGAGGTCCTGCTCGGCGGTGACCTCGGCGACGGTGCCGACGTCGCCAGGGTCCAGACCATGATCTTCGCCGTCCAGGTGGGGCTGGCCGCGCTGTGGAAGGCACACGGGGTCGTCCCGGACGCGGTGATCGGCCACTCGGTGGGGGAGATCGCCGCGGCGGTGACGGCGGGCGCGCTCGACCTGGAGTCCGGTGCCCGGCTGATCTGCCGGCGCTCCCGGCTGCTGGAGCGCGTGGCCGGCAACGGGGCGATGGCCATGGTCGGCCTGCCCTTCGACGAGGTCACGCGGCGGCTGGCCGGCACCGAGGGCGTCGAGGCGGCCATCGTGTCCTCCCCGGTGTCCACTGTGGTCTCCGGCGATCCCGCCGCGGTCGGCGAGGTGGTGGCCGGGTGGCAGGCCGAGGGGATCACGGTGCGCCGCGTCGCCTCCGACGTGGCGTTCCACAGCCCGCAGATGGACCCGCTCACCGCCGAGCTGGCCGCCGTCGCGGACCTGCCGGCCGCCGCCCCGGTCCTGCCGGTCTACACCACGGCACTGGACGACCCGCGGGCCGAGGTGAAGTTCGACGGCGCCTACTGGGCGGCCAACCTGCGCAACCCGGTGCGGCTGGCACCGGCCGTGCTGGCCGCGGCACAGGACGGCTACCGCGCGTTCCTGGAGATCTCCGCTCACCCGGTGGTGACCCACTCGATCGGCGAAACGCTGGCACACCACGGGATCGACGCGTTCGTCGGCTCGACGCTGCGCCGCGACCGGCCCGAACACGAGACCATGCTCGCCGCGCTCGGCGAGGCGCACTGCGCCGGTGTCCCCGTCGACTGGTCCCGCCTGTTCCCGGCCACCGGACCCGCCGACCTGCCGGTCAACCCGTGGCGGCACCGCCGCCTGTGGTGGACGCCCGAGTCCGGCGGCGGCCCCCGGCCGCACGACCCGGCGAGCCACACGCTGCTCGGCGCCGTCACCCCGGTCGCGGGCAGCGGGCTGCGGCTGTGGCAGACCACGCTCGACGACAGCAGCAGGCCCTACCCGGGCAGCCACACGATCAACGGCGTCGAGATCGTGCCCGCCGCCGTGTTCCTCACCTCGTTCTTCGACGCCGCCGCACCCGACGGCCCGGCACCGGTGCTGCGGGACGTGGCGCTGCGCCGCCCGCTGATGACCGCCGAGCCACGGGAGGTGCAGGTGGTCGCCGACGGCGACGCGGTCCGGCTGGCCTCCCGCGCCCCGGACGGCCAGTGGATCACCCACGCCGACGCCGTGGTGGACGGGCCCGGCCCTGCCGTGCTCGACCGCGCCGGCGCGGCACCGGCGGGCCTTCCGGCCGTGCCGCCCACGCTGGTCGGGGACCGGCTGAGCGCGGTGGGCGTGCCGTCCACCGGGTTCGACTGGACCGTCGCGGAACTGGGCCGCGGCGAGGGCGCGCTGCGCGGCCAGGTCACCTTCGACCCGGGCGGCCGCCCGTCCTGGGCACCGCTGCTCGACGCCGTGCTCACGCTCGCGCCGGTGACCTACCCCGGTGACCCGGTACTGCGCATGGTCGTCGCGGCCGACCGGATCGCCGTGACCGGCGAGCCGCCGAAGTCCGCGACCGTCGACATCACCGTGTGCGCCGGGCGGCCGGACGCCGTCGACGTGACGGTCACCGGGCCGTCCGGCGACGTCGCCGCCACCGTCACCGGCCTCGTCTACGCGGTGATCGGCGACCAGGCACTGGACGCCGACCCGCGCAGGCTCGTGCACGAGCTGGTGTGGCGTCCGGTCGAGCTGACCCCGGGCGAGGACCGCGAGCTGGTCGTGGTCGGCGAGGACGTGGAGCTGGCCCAGCGGCTGGCCGGTGACCGGCCGGTCACCGCCGCGAGCGCGTTCGACCCGGCGACGCTGACCGGCCCGGCCGACGTCGTGCTGGTGCTGGCCCCGGCCGCACCGGAGTCGGCCGCCGCCTACACCGGCCTGCTGGCCCGGACGGTGCGCCGCTACGCCGGCCACGACACCGTCCGCCTGTGGTGCGTCACGACCAACGGCGTGGTCACCGGCGCCGACGGCGAGCAGCCGGTGGCACCGGCCGCCGCCGCGATCGCCGGCCTGGGCCGGGTCGCCGCGACGTCGCATCCCGGCCTGTGGGGCGGCATCGTCGACGTCGAACCGGACACGCCAGCCGAGGCGGTCCGGTCGGTGGTGCGGGCCGCGCCGGGGGAGCCGGTGGTGGCGCTGCGCGGCGGCCGGGCGCTGGTGGGCAGGCTGCGCCGGGCCGACCGCGAACCCGCCAGTGAGGCGCCGCGGTGCCGGCCGGACGGCACCTACCTGGTCACCGGCGGGCCGACGTCGCTCGGGCTGCGGGTGGCGCGGCGGCTGGCCGAGGCCGGTGCGCGGCGGATCCTGTTCACCACGGCCGAGCGGTTCCCCGCCCGGTCGAAGTGGGAGTCCACAACGGACGAACACATGCTGGCCCAGATCGACAACGTGCGTGGCCTGGAGGCGGCGGGGATCGCCGTGCGGGTGGTCAACCTCGACATCACCGACCCGTCGCAGGCGGCGCTGCTCAGCGACACCGACCGGTACGGCCTGCCGCCGATCCGCGGCGTGGTGTGCGTGACGGCGGCGGCGGAGGAACCGGGCCTGGCCGAGGTCGACGACACCGACCTGCGGGTGGCGCTGCGGACCCGTGCGCTGGGCCCGTGGCTGGTCCACGAGCGGTTCGGCACGGCGGACCTGGACTTCCTGGTGCTGGTCAGCTCCGGTGAACAGGTCGCCGGGGTGAGCGAACGGGCCGGTGACGGGTCGGCGGCGGCGTTCGTCGACGCGATCGTCGCGCACCGGGCCGCCGGGGACGGGCTCACCCTCGTCCTGGGCCTGGTGCCCGGGGTCACCGAGGACGACGTCATCGCCGCGTGGGACCACGCCGCCGCCCGCGGCAGCGGCGCCTACACCGTGCTGCGCCCCTCGGGCCTGGACACCACCACGCCGGTGCTGTCCGAACTGTCCGAAACGGACAGTGAGCCGGCGGCAGCGGAACCCGCCGTGCTGGACCGGGCCGGTCTCGTCGAGGAGGTCCGGGCGCAGATCGCCAGGGAGATGAAGCTCTCCCCGGCCGACCTCGACCCGGAGCGGTCGCTGGCCGAGCAGGGACTGGACTCGATCCTGACGATCATGGTCCGCCGCCGGCTGGACAAGCGCTTCGACACCACCCTGCCGCCCACCCTGCTGTGGCAGTCGCCGACGGTCTCGGCCATCGCCGACCATCTCCTACCCCTGCTGGAGCGTTGATGCGCGTACTGTTCAGCTTCCTGCCGCACTGGTCGCACTTCGCGCCGATGGTGCCGCTGGCCAGTGTGCTGCAGGCCAGGGGCCACGACGTGCTGGTGTCCGCGCCCGCCGACCTGGCACCCCGGATCACCGGCGCGGGCCTGTCCCACGTGCCGGTGCTCGACGAGCTGGACGTCGCCTCGCTGGCCGGCTTCGGCCCGCGCGGTGAGAAACTTCCCGAACCGTCGACCATGTCCGGCAAGCTCACCAGGGAGGGCCGGGGGTTCGGCCGGGCCAGCAGGCTGCTGCTGGAACCGACCGGACGGCTGCTGGACACCTGGCGGCCCGACCTCGTCGTGACCGACGTCGTCGAGTTCGGTGCCCGCATCGCCGCCGCCCGGCGCGACATCCCCGTGGTGCTGCACGAGTGGGGGATGCCGATCCCCGCGGAGATCCCGCCCGCCTCCCGCGAGGAACTGGCCGACGAGCTGGCCGCGGCCGACGTCGACCACCCGGCACTGACCATCCAGGCCCGGCCCGCCGAGCTGTACGGAGCCACCCCGGACGTCCAGCGCATGCGGTTCATCCCGTTCAACGGCACCGGCTCGCTTCCACTGTGGACACTGCGGCCGTCCGGCAGGCCGCGGGTGTGCCTGACCTCGGGCAACACCGCGGGCAACAGCCCGCGTGCGGCGGGCCGGCTCGCCGAGACGGCACGGCGGCTGATCGGCGACGGCTTCGAGGTGCTGCTCGCCGTGGGCCACCGGGTCCGGCCGGACCTGCCCGAGCTGCCCGACGACGTCCGGCTGATCGGCTGGCTGCCGCTGGGCAAGATCCTGCCGACCTGTGACGCGCTGGTGCACCACGGCGGGTCGGGTTCCACGATGACCGCGCTGGCGCTCGGTGTCCCGCAGGTGGCGATGTCGCTGTTCACCGACGAGTTCGGCTACGCCGGCGACGTCGCGCGGCTCGGCGTGGGCGTCGCGCTGACCACCGGCACGACCGACCCGGGCGACGTCGCCGACACCTGCGCCAAGCTGGTGGCCGAACCGGCCTACCGGCAGCGGGCGGCCCAGGTGCGGGCCGGGATCGAGGCCCAGCCGTCGCCGGTGGAGGTGGCCGGGATCGTGGAGCGGCTGCTGTGACCGGTGAGGTCGCGGTGGTCGGACTGTCCTGCCGGCTGCCGGGAGCGGCGGGTCCGGAGCGGTTCTGGGCGCTGCTGCGGGACGGCCGCAGCGCGATCACCGAGGTCCCCGCCGGGCGCTGGGAGGTCTCCGGCGACGACCGGGACGCCTGGGAACGGGCCGGGGTGCGCCGCGGCGGGTTCGTCGACGGCGTGGCCGACTTCGACGCGGAGTTCTTCGGTATCGGTGACCGCGAGGCCGTCGAACTGGACCCCCGGCAGCGGTTCGCGCTGGAGCTGGCGTGGGAGGCGCTGGAGGACGCGGGCGTCGTCCCGGCGGCACTGGCCGGGACCGCCACCGGGGTGTTCGCCGGGGCGATCGGCGACGACTACGCGACCCTGCTGGCCCGCCGCGGGATGGCCGCCACCACCGCGCACACGCTGACCGGCGTGACCCGCGGCCTGATCGCCAACCGGATCTCGCACGCGTTCGGCCTGCGCGGGCCGAGCGTGGTGGTCGACTCCGCGCAGTCGTCGGCACTGGTCGCGGTGCACCTGGCGGTGCAGAGCCTGCGCCGCGGCGAGTCCGCCGTCGCGCTCGCCGGCGGGGTGCACCTGAACCTGCTGGCCGAGGGCACGGTCGCGGCCCGCGCGTTCGGCGGCCTGTCGCCGGACGGCGAGTGCTACACCTTCGACGCCCGCGCCAACGGCTACGCCCGCGGTGAGGGCGGCGGGTTCGTGGTGCTCAAGCCGCTGTCCGCGGCCGTCGCCGACGGCGACCGGGTGTACTGCGTCATCCGCGGCAGCGCGGTCAACAACGACGGTGCCACGACCGGGCTGACCACGCCGGACGAGACGGCGCAGCGGGAGGTCGTCCGTGCCGCATGCGCGGACGCGGGCGTCGCCCCGGCCGACGTGGGTTACGTGGAGCTGCACGGCACCGGCACCCGGGTCGGCGACCCGGTGGAGGCCGCCGCGCTGGGCGCGGTACTGGGCAGGCCGGACCCGCTGCCGGTCGGTTCGGTCAAGACCAACATCGGGCACCTGGAGGGCGCGGCCGGGATCGCCGGCCTGCTCAAGACGGTGCTGTCGGTGGCACACGGGCAGATCCCGGCCAGCCTCAACTTCGAGCGGCCGGGGGTCGTGCTGGACGGGCTGCGGGTGGTCACCGAGACCAGCCCGTGGCCCGGGCCGCGGATCGCCGGGGTCAGCTCGTTCGGCATGGGCGGGACGAACTGTCACGTGGTCCTGGCGCAGTCCCCGGCCGAGACACCGGAGGGCCACCGTCCTGACGTTCCGGTGCCGTGTGTGGTCTCCGGGCGGACGCCCGGGGCGCTGCGGGCGCAGGCCGCGCGGCTGCGGGCGTACCTGCTGGAGCACCCGGAGCTGCGGGTGGCCGACGTCGCCTTCTCGCTGGCCACCACCCGCACCCGGTTCGAGCACGAGGCCACCGTGGTGGCGGCCGGCCGGGAGGAACTGCTCGCCGGGCTCGCCGACCTCCGGCCGTCCGCCCCGGTCGCGCCGCCGGACTGGGCCGCACTCGGCGCCCGCCGGGTGCCGCTGCCCACCTATGCCTTCCAGCGCCGCCGCTTCTGGCCCGAACAGGCCACTGTGGACACTCCGGTGGCGGTGCCCGAGGCCGACGTGCTGGCGGCCGTCCGGTCCGCCGTGGCCGAGCTGACCGGTGCACCGGCCGACGCCGACGCGACGTTCACCGACCTCGGCATCGACTCCATGGCCGGTGTCGAACTGTGTGCCGCGCTCGACACCGTGTTCACCGGCCTGCGGCTGCCGTCGACGTCGGTGTTCGACCACCCCACGCCGCGGCGGCTGGCGCGGTTCGTCCACGCCGAACTGGCCGGTGACCCGGCCGAGCCGGAGCCGCGCGTGGTGGCCGACTCCGAGCCCATCGCGATTGTCGCGGCAGGGTGCCGGTACCCGGGCGGGGCCGACACCCCGGAGGCGTTGTGGCGACTGGTCGCCGAAGGCGTGGACGCGGTGTCCGGCCCGCCCGCCGACCGGGGCTGGGACACACCGGTCGTCGGCGGGTTCCTGCCCGGTGCGGCACTGTTCGACGCCGCGTTCTTCGGTGTCGGCCCTCGGGAGGCGCTGGCGATGGACCCGCAGCAGCGGCTGCTGCTGGAGACCTCGTGGGAGGCCGTCGAACGGGCCGGGATCGACCCGCACTCGCTGCGTGGGACCCGCACCGGGGTGTTCGTCGGCGCGACCGACCACCAGTACGGCCAGCGGCTCGCCGACGCCGGCGACGAGGTCCGCGGCCATGTGCTGACCGGCGGCACGCCGAGTGTGTTGTCCGGGCGGATCGCGTACACGCTGGGGTTGACGGGTCCGGCGTTGACGGTGGATACGGCGTGTTCGTCGTCGCTGGTGGCGATTCATCTGGCGGTGCGGGCGTTGCGGCAGGGGGAGTGCACGCTGGCGCTGGCCGGTGGCGTGTCGGTGATGGCGACCCCGGGCATGTTCACCGAGTTCGAGCGGCAGGGCGGCCTCGCGGCCGACGGCCGCTGCAAGGCGTTCGCCGCCGCGGCCGACGGGACGAGCTGGTCCGAGGGTGCCGGGATGCTGGTGCTGGAGCGGTTGTCGGACGCGCGGCGGAACGGGCACCGGGTGCTGGCGGTGGTGCGGGGCAGTGCGGTGAATTCCGATGGTGCGTCCAACGGCCTGACCGCCCCGAACGGCCTGTCCCAGCAGCGGGTGATCCGGGCGGCGCTGGCCGATGCGGGGCTGTCGCCGTCCGATGTGGACATGGTGGAAGCCCACGGGACGGGGACGCGGCTGGGTGACCCGATCGAGGCGCACGCGGTGCTGGCGACCTACGGCCAGGACCGGGACCGGCCGCTGTGGCTGGGATCGCTGAAGTCGAACCTGGGGCACACCCAGGCCGCCGCCGGTGTCGCCGGGGTGATCAAGGCCGTGTACGCCATGCGGCACGCACTCCTGCCCAGGACACTCCACGTCGACGCGCCGAGCCCGCATGTCGACTGGTCGGCTGGTGCGGTGGAGTTGCTGGCGGAGCCGGTGTCGTGGCCGGAGGGTCCGCGTCGGGCGGGTGTGTCGTCGTTCGGTATTTCGGGGACGAATGCGCAT
>NZ_SFCC01000011.1 GCF_004214935.1 Amycolatopsis suaedae | reverse complement strand
GCGGATGTGGTGGCGTCTGATGCCGTGAAGGGGGCCCTCACGGCAATCGCGCCCACGACTCCCGACTTTGCCGGGGCCCTGACGTCACACGTCATGCAGGTGGCCTTCACGTGCTCTGGCGGGGCCCCGGCGCGCGGACTGGGCTAGCGACGGCGGAACAGCCAGGCTCCCCAGGTCCAGACCGTGTCGATCACGAACACGAAGCACCAGATCCGGCTGACGTCGGTCAGCCAGTGGCCGGAGGAGTTCCACAGCTGGTTGCCGGTCAGCTCCCCGGCCAGCGCCAGCACGGGCCACGAGTGCCCGGCGACGTACAACGCGACCTGCCCGGCGGCGAACAGACCGACGTGAACGGCCCAGTGGCCGACGTCCTGCTTCCGGCCGGGCCGTTCGCGCACCGGCTCCGGCTCCGGCACGGGCTCGACCGCCGCGGGGAACTCCGCGACCGCCACCTTCCGCACCGCCGGCCGCACCACCAGCGCCGTCACCAGCAGCAACCCGGCCGCGCCGAAGCAGGCGGCCTGCCAGCCCCCGCCCGTGCCGTACAGCTGGCCGGCCACGAACGTCCCGATGGTCGCGCCGAGCAGGGACGCACTCTCGTAGATTCCCATGGCGCGGCCGAGGCTGGTCCCCGCCGCCTCGGCGATGATGGCCTGCTCCACCGGGATCGTCGCGGCGAAGGCCGCCGCGGACAGGATCCACATCCCGGCGATCACGTACGGGTTCGGCGCGAACGACAGGGACGCCGCGAAGACCGCGCTGCACACCATGGCGATCGACAGCACGCGGGTCCGCCCGAGCCTGCGCACAACGCCGTGCAGGTAGTCGGGCAGGAAGCTGTACACCAGGAACCCGGGCAGGAACACCGCCGCGATCTGTCCCAGCTGCAAGCCGTGCCCGCGCTGCAGGTGCATCAGCAACAGCAGGGCGACACCGGCCTCGGCCATGGCCGTCACCACGACCAGCGCCAGCATCGGGCGCATCCGCTTGCCGAGCTGGGAGAACTTCGGCCCCGCCGACCCGCGTGACCGCACGCCGGGCGACGGCGCCAGCAGCACACCCGCGGCGACGACACACGCGGCAGCCCCCAGCCAGAACACCCCGCGATAGTCGATCTTGGACACCAGCGACATCGCGGCGACGAAGGCGATCGCCGTGCCACCGCCCTCGGCGGCGAACAGCTTGGCGAACGCCTTGTCGTCGCCACCGAGCCCCTCGCCGACCCGTGCCCGCAACGCCACCCAGAACAACGCGCCACCGGCACCGCCGAGCACCGCGGCACCGAACGCGGGCCCGATCGAGGGCGTCACGGCGTAGCCGGCGAACGACAGTCCATACAGGACGGCGCCGAACGCGGCCAGGCGTGCCCGGTCCAGCCGGTCGGCCAGCGCACCGGCCACCGGACGGACCACGAACGACACCGCGGTCTCCACGGCCGTCAGCGCCCCGACCTCCGCCGCCGACGCGCCGAGCTGGCTGCCCACCCACAACGGCAGCAGGAAGTCCAGCACCTCGGCCGGCCCCTTGGTGAGCGCCGCCGCCAGCTGGTTCTGCTCGTCCCGTCGCTTGTTCACCGTGGTCATCTCGCCCCCTGGTTAAAATACGAATGTATTCTAAAGCTACTGTCAACCGGGAGGTGACGCGGGTGCCCAAGGTGGTGGACCGGGACGAGCGGCGGCGGCGGATCGCGGGCGCCCTGCTGCGGGTCGTGGCCAGGGACGGCATCGAGGAGGTCAGCGTCCGGACCGTCGCCGCGGAGGCGGGCATCTCACCCGGCGCCGTGCAGAAGTACTTCCCCGCCAAGGAGGAACTGCTCGAGTTCGCGTTCGAGATGACCGGCGAGATCATGGTGCAGCGCTGGGAGGCCGTCGAGCCGGAGGGTTCGCTGGCCGACGTCCTGCTCCAGTTCGTCCACGCCTCACTGCCGCTGGACGAACAGGCCAGGGCCGAGCTGGCCATCATCTACGCGTTCAGCGCCCGCGCGGCGACCCGGCCCCACTGGCAGGCCAGGATCAGGGCCGACTACGCCGTCGCCCGCGAGCTCACGACCGACCTCGTGCGCCGGGGCCAGGACGAGGGCGTCATCCGCACCGACGTCGAGGCGGAACAGCTGACCGAGGACGTGCTGATGATGGTCGACGGCTACGGCCCCCGGATGCTGCACGCGGAGTCCGACGCCGACCGCGCCAGACTGCGCGACTCGCTCGACCTCGCGTTCGACCGGCTCGTGCGTCCACCGTTCGATTGACAGCCGGATTCAACCCGCCGGATCTCACCGGGGCCGGTACCCGGGCAGCAGCATCGGGGCATGCGACCAGCGGTGAGAGTGCGCGGACTGCGCAAGGAGTACCCGGGGCACGTCGCGGTGACCGGGATCGACCTCGACATCGAACGCGGCGAGGTCTTCGCCCTGCTCGGGCCGAACGGCGCGGGCAAGACGACGACGGTGGAGATCCTGGAGGGACACCGCCGCCGCACCAGCGGCACGGCCGAGGTGCTCGGCGAGGACCCCGGCAACGCGGGACGGGCGTGGCGGGCCCGGATCGGCATCGTGCTGCAGACCGCCACCGACGCCGCCGAGCTCACGGTGGCCGAGAGCGTGCGGCTGTTCGCCCGCTGCTACCCGAATCCCCGCGAGCCGGAGGAGGTCATCCACCACGTGGGGCTGGACGGCAAGGCGGGCACCAGGGTCCGCGCGCTCTCCGGTGGCCAGCGCCGCAGGCTCGACGTGGCGCTGGGCATCGTCGGCAGGCCGGAACTGCTGTTCCTCGACGAGCCGACCACCGGGTTCGACCCCAAGGCCCGCAGGCGGTTCTGGGAGCTGATCCGGCTGCTCGCCGACGACGGAACCACCATCCTGCTCACGTCGCACTACCTGGACGAGGTGGAGGCACTGGCCGACAGGACCGCCGTACTCGCAGGCGGCTCGATCGTCGCCGAGGGAACCCCCGCCGGCCTGGGCGGGCGGGCCCTGAGCGTGGCGACCGTGCGCTGGCGCGCGGGCGAGCACCTACGGGAGGAACGCACCGAGACGCCGGCCCGGCTGGTCCGCGAGCTGTCCGCGGACGGTGCCGAACCAGCCGAGCTGACCGTCACCAGACCCAGCCTGGAGGACGTCTACCTCGAGCTGATCGGAGAGAAGCCGTGACACTGGAGGCGAAACTGCCGGGCGTGCTGGACGTCGGCCTGGCCCGAGGTGGCGCCGAGCTGCGGCAGTTCTTCCGGCAGAAGGAGTTCGTGGTCTTCACCTTCCTGCTGCCCGCGTTCCTGCTCGTCCTGCTCGGGTCGATCTTCGACCGGCAGATCGACGGCACCGGCATCTCGGTCGGTCAGGTGTTCACGGCGAGCATGATCGGTGCCGGGATCATGTCGACGTCGTTCGTCAGCATGGGCACCGGGGTGGCACTGGACAGGGAGAACGGCACGCTGAAGCGGCTGCGTGGCACGCCGATGCCGCTGACCAGCTACTTCATCGGCAAGATCATCCTGGTGGCGGTGGCGACCGTCGCCGAGGTGATCCTGCTGGGCGCCGTCGGCATGCTGCTGTTCGACCTGCGGCTGCCCGGTACCGCGACGGACTGGCTCACGCTCGCCTGGGTGTTCGCGCTGGGCACGATCTCCTGCTCGGCACTGGGAATCGCGGCGAGTTCGCTGGCCCGCACGGCCAACGGCGCGTCCGCCGGCATCAACTTCGTCTTCCTCGGACTGCAGTTCGCCTCCGGTGTGTACATCCCGATCGGTCAGCTGCCCGACGTGATGGCGCAGATCGGTGCGTTATTCCCGCTGAAGTGGATAGCGCAGGGGCTACGCTCGGCTTTCCTGCCGGACAACGCGGCGACGATCGAAATGGCGGGAACATGGGAACTGGGCCTGACCGCGGTGGTGCTGCTGGCGTGGTGCGGGGCGGGGATGCTGCTGTGCCGGCTGGTGTTCCGGTGGACCAACCGGACGGAGTGAGCGCACCGGCCTGGCACCTCCGGCAGCACTGGGAGCTGTACTTCGCCGCCTCGCTCGCCATCGGCGCCGGGGTCGGTCTCCTGGCCGGTGACGGCCCGCTCGGCAGGCGGCTCGCTGCCGTCGGACTGCTGGCCGCCATCGCGGTCTGGTACTGGCTCTTCGGCAGGCCGCACCTGCTCGACGCGGCCGAGAACAACGCCCGCGGCGTCGTCTACCTCGCGGTGGCCGGGGTCCTGTTCGCCGGTGCGGTGGTGCTGGCGCCACACACCGTGTGGGGGTCGGCGGCGCTGATCTCGCAGGCGTTCTGGTTCCTCTCGCTGCGGTACGCGCTGACGGTGGTGATCGGCCTTTCGTTCGTGCCGGCCACGTTGTTCGTCGCTACCCGCGGCGGCCGCTGGGACGTGATCCTGTCCGACTTCCTGCCACCCGCCCTGATCTTCGGGTCGCTGTCGGTGCTGATCGGCGTAACCATTCACCGGGTGGCCACGCAGAACGAGCGGCAAGCCGAGCTGATCGCCCGGCTGGAGGCCAGCAACGCCGAGGTCGCGCGGCTGTCCCACGAGGCGGGCACCGCCGCCGAACGCGAGCGGCTGGCCCGCGAGATCCACGACACCCTGGCGCAGGGGTTCACCAGCATCGTCACCCTCACCCAGGCCATCGAGTCCGAACTGGACAGTGACGTGACCGCCGCCCGGCGGCACCTGGAGATGGCCAGGCGCACCGCGCGGGAGAACCTCGCCGAGGCACGGGCCATGGTCGCCGCGCTGACCCCCAGCGCGCTCGGCGACGGTTCGCTGGCCGACGCGGTCACCCGGCTGGCGGACAACCTCGACGCCGCCCGGTGCACGGTGGACCCACTGCCCAAACTGGACACCGCAGCCGAAGTCGTCCTGCTGCGGGCGGCACAGGAGGCGTTGCACAACGCCCGCAAACACGCTGCCGCCGACGAGGTCGTGGTCGACTTGTCCATTGTGGACGAATTGGTGGTGCTGACCGTCACCGACGACGGCACCGGCTTCGACCCGGGGCAGCCGGCGGCGGGGTTCGGCCTGTCCGGCATGCGGGTGCGGGCCGAGCAGGTCGGGGGCAGGCTGACCGTGACGAGCGCACCGGGAAAGGGGACGACCGTGCGGCTGGAGGTGCCCGCGTGATCCGGGTGATGCTGGTCGACGACCACCCCGTGGTGCGGGAGGGCCTGCGCGGGGTGCTGGAGGCCGAGCCGGACCTGACCGTCGTCGGCGAGGCGGGTTCCGGTGAGGAGGCCGTCGCGCTGCACCGGGTACGGCAGCCGGACGTGGTCCTGATGGATTTGAGACTTCCCGCCGGGCTCGACGGAGTCGGCGCGATCCGGCGGATCCGCGCGGAAACGCCGGGGCAGCGCATCGTCGTGCTCACCACCTACGACACCGACGCCGACATCCTGCGCGCGGTGGAAGCCGGTGCGGCGGGTTACCTGCTCAAGGACGCCTCCCGCGCCGACCTCACCGAGGCGGTCCGCGCGGCCGCCCGTGGCGAGACCGTACTGGCACCGACGGTCGCGGGGCGGCTGGTCAGCCGGGTACGGGAACCGGGCAGGCAGCCACTGTCCGGCCGTGAGCTGGAGGTGCTGCGGCTGGTCGCCGCCGGCAGCACCAACGCCGACATCGGCAGGGCGCTGCACATCAGCGAGGCGACGGTGAAGACCCATCTGGTGCGGGCGTTCGGCAAGCTCGGCGTCTCCGACCGGACGGCGGCGGTCACCACGGCGATGAAGCGCGGCCTGCTGAGCTGACGGACGTACGCGCGGGTGTCGCCCGCTGACGGATGTGGTGACATCGCGCCGCCTCGCACGCTGATGGCCCGTTCGCAGAAAGGGCCCGTCATGAGATGGACGTTGATCAGCCTCACCACCGCCGCGCTGGTGCTCTCCGGCACCGCGACGGCCACCGCCGGGCAGGACCCGGTCACCCGCTGGATCGACCGGCACGCCGCGGTACTCGACTCGGCCGATCCCGCCGCGCCGTCGCACGACCTGCGCCCGTTCGGCCGCATGGTGGGCGGGGCGCTCGTCGTCGGGCTCGGCGAGTCCAGCCACGGGTCGCGTGAGCAGTTCCGGCTCAAGCACCGGATGGTGCGCTACCTGGTGGAGCACAAGGGTTTCCGCACGGTGGCCTTCGAGAACGACTTCGCGGGCGGGCTGGACATCGACCGGTACGTGCGCACCGGCGAGGGTGACCCGGACGCGCTGGTGGCCGACATGTCCTCGCCGCTGTGGGCGACCGAGGAGATCGCCGGGCTGCTGCGCTGGATGCGGGCGTACAACGAGACCCACGCCGACCAGGTGCGCTACCTCGGCGCGGACCTGCTGGTGCTGCGGGAGTCCAGCTTCGAGGCGATCAGCCGGTACGTCGGCGGGGTCGCACCGGACCGGATGGCCGAGCTGGAACGCGACCTGGCGACCATCCGCCCGACGCTGCCCCGCCACGAGCACCTGCTGGCGTACCTGCGGATGTCCGGTGAGGAGCGGCAGCCCCGCATCGACGCCGCCCGCAGGGTGAACCGGCTGGTCGAGAGCCTGCATCCGCGGGACGAGTACGCCGCGCAGCACGCGCGGACCGTGCTCGGCTGGCACGAGTACTACGCGGCCGACGGGTTCTCCGCCGAGCGGGAGCGGTTCATCGCCGACACCGTCGGCTGGTGGCAGCGGACGGCCGGCGGCCGGATCGCCTACTGGGCGGCGAGCGCGCACACCGCGGCGGCACCCGAGGCGACGTTTCGCATGCCGTTCGGGTCGATGACCGGGACCTGGGCGGGCGGCCACCTGCGCAGGCGGCTCGGACCGGCTTACGTCTCGGTCGGCGTCACGTTCGGCTCCGGTTCGGTGAACTCCGGGATCCCACCGGAGGGCCCCGCGCCGCACCCGGTGGGGCCGCCCGCGCCGGGCATGCTGGAGGCGACGCTGGAGTCCGCCCGGCCCGGGCTCTTCGTGCTCGACACGCAGGCGCACGCGCCCGCCCAGGTGCGGCGGTGGCGTGCCGCCCCGCTCACCACGCGGATGATCCACCCGCTGTACGTCACCGGTCAGGACGCCAACGCCTACACCCTGTCCACGGCGTCGCTGACCAGCACGTTCGACATCGTGGTGCACACCACGGCGACCTCACCCAGCCAATTGGTGCGGTGACTGGGCAGAATTGCCCGCATGCTGGAGACCACCGAGTTCGCCCTGCTCCGCCGGATCGCCGTCGAACAGTCCACGAACCGCGCCCCGTCCCTGGTGGCCGCCGTCGTGCGGGACGGCCGGATCGCCTGGTCCGGAGCGCGCGGGACGGTCGACGGCACCGCACCCGACGAGGACACGCAGTACCGGCTCGGCTCGATCACCAAGTCGATCGTCGCCGCGCAGGTACTGCGGCTTCGCGACGAGGGCCTGCTGGACCTGAACGACGCCGTCGACAAGCACGTGCCGGGCACCGCGCTCGGCTCGCTGACCGTCGCGCAGCTGCTCGCGCACACCAGCGGGATCACCGCGGAGTCGCCCGGCCAGTGGTGGGAACGCACCGAGGGCGGCGACTGGGCCGCGCTGGCCTCCGCCCTGCCCGCCGAGGAGGTGCGGCTGCGGCCGGGCAGCCGGTTCCACTACTCCAACGCCGGCTACGGCGTGCTCGGCGAGCTGATCGCACGGCTGCGCGGGCAGAGCTGGCTGGACGTGCTGCGGGCGGAGATTCTCCAGCCACTGGGCATGTCGCGCACGACGCCTCGGCCGGAAGGGCGGCACGCGAGCGGCTGGGCCGTGCACCCGTTCGCCGACGTCGTGCTGCCCGAGCCGGAGCACGACGCCGGCGCGATGGCGCCGGCGGGACAGCTCTGGTCGACCGCGCGGGACCTGGCCCGCTGGGTGGCGTTCGTCGGTGGCGACACCGGCGAGGTGCTGCACCCGGACACGGTCGCCGAGATGCGGGAGATGGCGACCGTCGACGACGGTGACACCTGGACCGCCGGTTACGGCCTCGGCCTGCAGGTGCTGCGGCACCAGGGCAGGCGGCTGGCCGGGCACACCGGGTCGATGCCCGGCTTCCTGGCCGCGGGCATCGTCGACGCCGCCACCGGCACCGGCGCGCTGGCGCTGACCAACAGCACGTCCGGCGTCGCCATCCTGGGCGTCACGCTGGATCTGATCAGCATCGCCGACGACTACGAGCCGCGGCTGCCACCGGAGTGGCAGCCCACCGAGGTCGACCCGGAGCTGCTGGCGCTGACCGGGCTGTGGCACTGGGGGCCGGCACCGCACCACCTGCGGATCCTGCCCGGCGGCTGGCTGAGCCTCGCGCCGACGTCCGGCGCCGGGCGGGCGTCGCGGTTCCGTCCCGCGGGCGACGGGACCTGGATCGGCCTGGACGGCTACTACGCGGGCGAGACGCTGCGGGCCTGCCGCGCCGCCGACGGCACGCCCACCCACCTCGACCTGGCGACGTTCATCTTCACCCGCACCCCGTACGACCCGGCCGCTCCCGTGCCCGGCGGCGTGGATCCGGACGGCTGGCGTTCCTAAGCAGTGGGAGGCCGTCCAGTCCAATGGGACGGTTTGACAGACTGCGGGCATGACCGACGTCGAGCTGACCCTGCCCGCCGAACTCCAGCCTGAGGACGGGCGCTTCGGTTGCGGGCCGTCCAAGGTACGCCCCGCGCAACTGGCGAACCTGGCCTCCGAAGGCGCCAAGTACCTCGGCACCTCCCACCGTCAGAAGCCGGTCAAGTCCCTGGTCGGCCGCGTGCGGGCCGGGCTGACCGACCTGTTCTCCCTGCCGGACGGCTACGAGGTCGTCCTCGGCAACGGCGGCACGACGGCGTTCTGGGACGCCGCCGCGTTCGGCCTGGTGCGCGAGCGGGCGCAGCACTTCACCTACGGCGAGTTCTCCAGCAAGTTCGCCAAGGTCACCTCGGGTGCGCCGTTCCTCGGCGAGTCGATCGTCGTCTCGGCCGAGCCGGGCAGCGCGCCGGAGATCGCCTACCAGCAGGGCGCCGACCTGGTCGGCTGGGCACACAACGAGACGTCGACCGGCGTCGCGGTGCCGGTGCGCAGGCCCGAGGGCAGCGACGGCGCGCTGATCGCCATCGACGCGACCTCCGGTGCGGGCGGCCTGCCGGTGAACGCCGCCGACTTCGACGTGTACTACTTCGCCCCGCAGAAGTCGTTCGCCTCCGACGGCGGCCTCTGGGTGGCGCTGCTGTCGCCCGCGGCGGTCGAGCGGGTCGGCGAGATCGGCGGGTCGGACCGGTGGGTGCCGGAGTTCCTGTCGCTGCCGACGGCGCTGGACAACTCCCGCAAGGACCAGACCTACAACACCCCGGCCGTGGCCACGCTGTTCCTGCTGGCCGACCAGATCGAGTGGATCCTCGGCAACGGCGGGCTGGACTGGGCGACCGCGCGGACGAGGGAATCGTCGAGCCGGCTCTACGAGTGGGCCGAGAAGACCGAGTACGCGACGCCGTTCGTGACCGACCCGGCGCTGCGGTCGCAGGTCGTCGGCACGGTCGACTTCGCCGACGACATCGACGCCGCCGCGGTGGCGAAGGTGCTGCGTGCCAACGGGATCGTCGACGTGGAGCCGTACCGCAAGCTGGGCCGCAACCAGCTGCGGGTCGGCCTGTTCCCGGCGATCGAGCCGGACGACGTCAGCCAGCTGCTGCGCAGCGTCGAGTGGGTCGTCGAGCACCTGGGCTGAGCCCGGGCGCAAGCTCGTGAAGGCCACCTTCATTACGTGAGACGTACTGAAGGTGGCCTTCACGTGCTTTCAGGCACAGGCGCACTGCGGACGGGCGTGGAGGGCGGCCAGGCGCGCCGGGTCGGGCGGCTGCTGCGCCGCCTTCTCCACCTCGGCCAGCATCGCCTCGCGGCGTGCCGCGTCGATCAGCCTGCCGCGAGTCACCACGGCGTGCACCTTCGCCGAGTTGCGGATGTCGGCGAGCGGGTCGGCGTCGAGCACCACCAGATCGGCCCACTTGCCTGCGGTCAGTGTGCCCGACCGGTGCCCCAGCCCCAGGAAACGCGCGGCGTCGCGGGTCATCGTCTGCAGTGCCGCCATCGGCGACAGCCCCGCCCGCACCAGCAGCTCCAGCTCGTCGTGCGTGCCGAAGCCGGGCAGCACGTACGGGTTCAGGCAGTCGGTACCCCCGAGGATCCCCGAACCGGCGTCGCAGGCCGCCTTCGTCAGCCGCAACTGTGCCTCGAAGTACGCCCGGTACGCCGCGATCTCCTCGGGTGTGACCGGCGCGTTGTTCTTGATGGTCTGCGCCCAGAACTGCTCGAGCCAGTCCGGGATGTAACGCAGCCGCGGGTCGTTCGCGAAGGTGTCGGCCGGCGAGGTCATCACCTGGTTCACCTTCAACGTCGGCGACTGCCAGGTGTCCCGCCGCGCGAGATGGGCGAACAGCGACCGCGCCTTGGCCGGGTCGTAGGACAGCGCCGCCTCCCGCTCCAGCGCCCGCGCCACGCGGAAGAACGCCCTCGGGTCGGCCGGATCGAACGGCGTCGCGTCCAGCACCCGGCGCAGTTCTGCCTCCCTGCTGGAGGCAGAAAAGTACACCGCGTGCAGGTGCTCGAAGACCCGCTGCCCCAGATCGGACGCCTGCCGGGGGGTGAGCCGGTACGGCAGGTGCCCGCCGAACGGCAGTCCCTGCCGCCACGACTCGTCGGCGACGGCGGCGAACAGGTCCGGCGTCAGGTACGAGTAGATCTTGACGAAGTCCGCGCGCTCGGCCTTGGCCGTACGCACCGCGGCCCGCGCCTCGTCCGGTGTGGACACCTTCGTCACCGGCGGAGCCAGCAGCGACACCGGCCCGTCGACGATGCTGCTCGCCATGATCATCCGCGGGCCGAGCAGCGTGCCCTGCTCGATCCGGTCGCGGACGGCCCGGTTCTCCGGGTAGCCCCACATCTCGCGGATCCCGGTGACACCGTTGACCAGATGCAGCGGCGGGAACGTCTCGACCAGGTCCGAGCCGTGGGTGTGCATGTCCCACAGGCCCGGGATGACGTACCGGCCGCGAGCGTCGACCACGACCGCGCCCTCGGGCACCGGCGCGCCGTGGCCCACCCCGGCGACGTGCTCGCCGACCAGCACCACGTCGGCCTGCCGCGGCCGCGCGCCGGTCCCGTCGATCACCGTGCCGCCGCGGACGACGGTCACACCGGTCTCCGCCCGTGCTGCCGCGGGCAGCACCCCCGCCGCGGTCACGCCGACCCCGGCGACCGTCAGCCAGCGCAGGAACTCTCTTCGGTTTGTCATAACCCGCGACCGTAATGGTGGCGGGGACCCCCCGACGAGTCCCCGCCACCCCTCACGCGAGGGCCTGGGTCGGAGGCAGTTTCGCCGCCCGCATGGCCGGGTACGCACCGGCGACGGCCCCGACGACCGCCGCCACCACGACCCCGCCGAGCAGCGCCTCCACCGGCAGTACCGCCGGCCAGTCCCTGCTGAGCGCGTACCCCGCGGCCACCGCGACCCCGAGTAACACCCCGCACGCGCCCCCCAGCCCGGACAGCAGCACCGACTCCGCGAGGAACTGCCCGCGTACCTGCCCTCGGGTGGCACCGAGTGCCCGCCGCAGCCCGATCTCCCTGCGTCTTTCCAGCACCGAGATCACCATGGTGTTGGCGACACCGACCCCGCCGACCAGCAGCGCCACCCCGCCGAGCCCGAGGAACAACGCGCTGAACGACGACTCGGTCAGCTGCTGCGCGGCCAGCGCGTCGGACGGTCGCTGCACGTCGACCTCGTTGGGCTGCGCCGGGTTCAGCGTCGCGGCGAGCACGCTGCGGACGTCCTCCACCGCCGAGTCCTTGGCCCGCACGTACACCGTCGTCGGGTGGCCGTCGAAGCCCAGGTACCGCTTGGCCGCGTCCCAGCCGACCAGCACGGAACGTTCGATCTCGCCTGCCAGCGGCATCGGCCCGAGGATGCCGACCACCGTGAACCACTGGTTGCCGATCCACACCTGCCGCGGTTTGCCCGGATCGACGGACTCGATCCCCAGCCTGCTGGCGGCCATCGACCCGAGCACCACCGCCGGGTACCGGCCCGACGCGGCGTCCAGGTTCTTCCCGCTGCGTACTTCCCCGCCGAGCAGCGGCACCAGGTCCGGTGTCGCGGCCAGCACCCCGAGCCCGGACGTCTCCGCCTCGGGCACCCTGTCGGTGCGGCGTACCGAGGTGTTCAGCTGCCCGGTCGCCGACGCACCGGTGACCGGCGCGATGCGCTGTGCCATCGGTACGGCGGTGTCCGGCAGCTTCGCGTCACCGCCGCCGAACGTCTTGCCGGGTTCGGCCCGCAGCAGGTTCGGGCCGAGTGCGGCGAGCTGGTCGGCCAGCGCCTTGCTGCTGGACGCCGGGATCGCCAGCACCGCCACCATCGCCGCGATGCCGATGGCGATACCGAGCGCGGACAGCACCGCCCGCACCGGACGGGTACGCATGCCGTGTGCCCCCAGCGCGAGGATGTCGGCCGGCTTCAGCCGCGCCGGCTTCGGCGGCGCCCCGGGGTTCACCGGGCCACCAGCTCGGGTGCGCCGGTGTCGCTGCGCAGCCTGCCGTCCAGCACCTCGACGCGGCGTGGCGCGCTCGCGGCGATGTCCCGGTCGTGCGTGATGAGCACGACCGTCGTGCCCTCCGCGCTCAGTTCCCCGAGCAGCCGCAGCACCGAGGCGCCGTTGCCGGTGTCGAGGTTGCCGGTCGGCTCGTCGGCCAGCAGGATCGGCGGACGGTTGACCACCGCCCGCGCGATCGCCACCCGCTGCTTCTCCCCGCCGGACATCTCGCCGGGCAGGTGCCCGGCCCGGTGCGCCAGCCCGACCCGGTCGAGCGCGGCCAGCGCGAGCTTCCTGCGCTGCCGCCTCGGCACACCGGTGTAGAGCAGGCCGGTGGCGACGTTGTCCACCGCGGTCACCCCGTCGGTGAGGAAGAACTGCTGGAACACGAACCCGATCCAGCGCGACCGCAACGCCGACAGCTCGCGGTCGGACAGCTCGGCCACGTCGTTGCCGCGGATCTCGATCCGCCCGTCGGAGGGCCGGTCCAGCGTGCCCATCAACTGCAGCAGGGTCGACTTGCCCGAACCGGACGGTCCGACGATGGCGACCAACTCACCGTCCGAAATGGACAGTGAAACGTCCCGGAGTGCGTGGACGCCACCGGGGTAGGTACGGCTGGCGGAGCACACGGCGAGCACGGGCGTCACGACGTGGTCACCACCTTCATGCCCTCGGCGAGTCCGTTGCCCTTGATCTCGACCTTGCCGTCGGCGAACAGGCCGGGGTCGACCGGCAGCAGCCTGCGGCCCGCGGGCTCGACGACCTCGACCGCGTAACCGCCCTCGACGAGTGCCAGCAGCGCGCCGACCGGAACCGTCAGGACGCCCTCGCGCTTGCCGGTGGTGAACGCGACCTCGGCCGAACCGGTGTCGACGTCGCCCGGGTCGTCCACCGCGACGGTGACCTCCAGCTTGGACTCGCTTTCCTGGCCGGGCATGCCCTGGTTGTCACCGGGCGCCTTCGGCGCGACGGCCGTCACCGTGCCGGTGGTCTTGTTGCCGCCGCTGATCTGCACGTCGACCTTGCTGCCCACCTTGGCCATGGCCTGCTTGTCGGCGTCCAGCTCGACGACGACGGCGCGTTCGGTGCCGGTGACCTTCAGCAGGTTGCCGGTGGCCTCGCCGCCGAGCTGGGCGCTGACCTCCGAGACGCGGACCGCGCCCGGCTGCACCACGACGTCGCCGGGTTTGACCGTGCCGGTCTCGTCGAGCTTGTTCTTCTTCTGCCACTTCTTGATGGCGTTCGCCGTCGCCGCGGTGAACTTCTCGTCCGGCTTGCCGAACCCGCCGAAACCGAGGTCACGCAGGTTCTCCTCCAGCACCTTCACGTCCGGTCCGTTGGTCATGCCGTCGGCCAGGTCGCGGAAGAACGGCGTGGCGCCGTAGAACAGCGGGACCGGCTTGGCGTCGATCTCGTAGACCTTGCCGCCGCGCTCGATCTTCTCGCCGACACCGGGCAGCCAGGTCAGCGTCCCCGGCTTGCGGCCGGCGGGCAGCTGGCGAGCCGTGCCGTAGCCGATCGTGCCGCTCGCGGTCTCCCGCTCGGCCAGGTCGGACTTCTCGATCTGGGCCGTCGCCGCGGGCGGGGCCGCCGCGGGCCGGTTGCCGTCCGAACCCGAGGCGACCTGGCTGAGCACGACGACCGTGCCGGTCGCCAGCACCGCGACCACGACCAGGCCGACCACCAGCCACCGGGTTCGCTTGCCCCGCCTGACCTGCGCGGGACCGTCGTGCTCGCTCACTTGCCCTCCGCCCGGGCCGCACCGATGCTCATGCCGAGCCCGCACTTCTCCGCGGCGGCCTCGAACTTCTTCGGGTCGCTCGCGTCGATACCCATCCGCATCCCGGGGTTGCCCGGGTCCGGGTCGGGCATGTCGATGCCCTGCTCACGCATGCACTGCGCCTCGCGGCGCATCTTGTCCAGTTCCTCCGGCGTCGGCGGCTTGATCTCACCACCGTTGGGGAGCAGCTTGCGACAGGCCTCGCCGGCCGCCCGCATCTTCTCCTCCTCGCCCTTCTTGATCTCGATGGACTGCTGCATGCCATTCGTGCCCGGCTGCGGGTCGGGCATGTCGACACCGTGCTCACGCATGCAGCGGGCGTACTCGCGCATCTTGTCCTCGTCGGACTTCCCGTCCGGCGCGGCGGCCTGCTCGCCACCCGGCTTCTGTCCCTGGTTGACCGAGGCCACCTTGTCGCCGCCGTCGCCCTCGTTGGCGGCGCAGCCGCCGAGCAGCGCGGCCGCGGCGAACGCGGTGACCACTACCGTCCGCAACCTCATCCGTCCTCCTCGTTTCGATGAGGTGTCCCGTTCTACGGATCGGGTGATCTCGGTTCGTTAAGCGAAGACGCTTATCTCCCGCTTATGTCGGCGACGCAGACTGGTCGGGTGCGGGTACTGGTGGTTGAGGACGAGCGGCTGCTGGCGGACACCGTCGCCGAGGGGCTGCGGCGGCTGTCGATGGCCGTCGACGTCTGCTACGACGGCGCGCAGGCACTGGAACGGGTCGGCGTGCACAGCTACGACGTGGTCGTGCTCGACCGCGACCTGCCCGTCGTGCACGGCGACGAGGTGTGCCGCGCCGTGCTGGGCACCGGCGGTGAGGCCAGGGTGCTGATGCTGACCGCCGCGTCGGAGGTCGAGGACCGGGTCGCCGGGCTGGGCCTGGGCGCCGACGACTACCTGACTAAGCCGTTCGCGTTCGCCGAACTCGTCGCCAGGGTGCAGGCACTGTCCCGGCGGGCCCGGCCCGCGTTGCCGCCGGTGCTCCAGGCCGCGGGTGTCGTCCTCGACCTGCCGCGGCACCAGGCGTCCCGGGACGGCCGCTTCCTGCCGTTGTCCCCCAAGGAGTTCGCGGTGCTGGAAGTGCTGATGCGAGCGGAGGGCACGGTGGTCAGCGCCGAGGAACTGCTGGAGAAGGCCTGGGACGAGCACGCCGATCCGTTCACCAACGCCGTGCGCGTGGCGGTGATGACGTTGCGGCGCAAGCTCGGCGAGCCCGCGGTGATCGAGACGGTGTCCGGCGCCGGCTACCGGTTCCGCTCGTGACCGGGCTGCGGCTGTCCGTCCGGACGAAGCTCACCGCGCTGTACGGCGGCCTGTTCCTGCTGGCCGGGGTCGCGCTGCTGATCGTCAACTACCTGCTGGTCAGCTCCTCGCTGCCGGAGGTGGCAGGCGTCGCCGCCCGCGTCGCGGACCCGATGTCCACGACGACCCCCACGCTGACGATGCCGGTGCAGCGGGCGGAGGCGATCGAGCTGGTCGAGGGCTCGCTGACCGACTACCGCTCGGAAACGCTGTCGACGCTGCTCGTGCAGTCCATCGTCGGGCTGGTGATCACCGCGGCGTTCGCGGTGGTGCTCGGCTGGGTCGTCGCGAGCAGGGTGCTGCGCCCGGTGCACGCCGTCACCGCGACCGCCCGCAGGCTGGGGGCGGAGAGCCTGGACCGGCGGATCAACCTGGACGGGCCGTCCGACGAGCTGAAAGAGCTGGCCGACACGTTCGACGGCATGCTCGACCGGCTGGCCACGTCGTTCGACAGCCAGAAGCGGTTCGTCGCCAACGCCTCACACGAACTACGCACCCCGCTGGCCGTCCAGCGGACGCTGATCGAGGTCGCGCTGGCCGACCCGGCCGCGTCCGACGAACTACGCAGGCTCGGCGGGCAGCTGCTGCACACCAACGAGCGCAGCGAACGGATGATCGAGGGCCTGCTCGTGCTGGCCCGCAGCGACCGCGGGCTGGTCAGCCGGACGCCGGTGCGGCTCGACGAGATCGCGGCCACCGTCGTGACCGCGGCCGTCGACCTGGCTGCCGAGCATTCGGTGACGGTGACGACGGAGCTGTCCGATCGGACCGTCGCGGGAGATCCGGTGCTGCTGGAACGGCTGGTGACGAACCTGGTGCACAACGCCATCCAGTACAACCTGCCGGGTGGCGTGGTGAACGTCCGCGTCGGGAGCAATCCGGCGCTGGTGGTGCGCAACACCGGCTCGGTGATCCGGGCGGAAGCCGTCCCCGGGCTGTTCGAGCCGTTCCGCAGGCTGGACAACGAGCGGCTGGCCGGGCGCAACGGTGCCGGGCTGGGGATGTCGATCGTGCGGTCGGTGGCGCACGCACACGGCGGTGGGGTGAGCGCGCAGGCCGCCCAGTCCGGCGGACTGGTGGTAGGCGTCTGGCTGCCGTGACCGTGACATGGTCCTCGCTTCGCTCGGACGCGGTCGGGCCCTTCAGTCGACCGTGAACACTAACGGTTGGCGTTTCGCTACCGAGAGCACGAGCCCGGCCGCGCGATGATCTTCGTACAGGCGGGTGTTGCATCGGCGCGCCTCCGACGTCAAGGCGACGCGCCGAAGTAGCGTTAGCACCCACAGGAGTGAAGCGAAGGAGGCGAAAATGCGAACGCTACGCGTGGTCGGGCTGCACGAGGACGGCAAGTCCATCGTGTGCGAGGACCCCGCGCGCCGCGAACGCTTCCTCCTGCCCGCCGACGAGCGGCTGCGTGCGGCTGCCCGGGGCGACATCACCCGCCTGGGGCAGATCGAAATCGAGCTGGAGAGCCAGATGCGGCCACGAGAGATCCAGGCCCGAATCCGGGCAGGCGAGTCCGTCGAGCAGGTGGCGAACAGCGCCGGCGTGCCGATGCAGCGGGTCGAGCGGTTCGCTTATCCGGTACTGCTGGAGCGGTCCCGGACCGCCGAGCTTGCCCAGTCCGCGCACCCGGTGCGCGCCGACGGACCGGACGTGCAGACGCTGAGCGAGGTCGTCGCGTACGCGTTCGGGGTGCGGGGACAGGACTACAGCCAGGTGACCTGGGACGCCTGGAAGGGCGACGACGGTCGCTGGGTGGTCGGGCTGCGGTGGCAGGCCGGCCGGTCGGACAACCAGGCGCACTGGGCGTTCTCGCCGGGCGCACACGGTGGCACGGTCACCGCGCTGGACGAGGACGCGGAGGCCCTGCTCGACCCGGAGTCGTACCGCGCGCCACGCCCCGTGTCGGCGGAGGCCGAGCAGCCGACGCTGGACAGCGTCGTCGGCGGGGCCGCGGTCTTCGAGGTGCCGGAGCCGGACGAGTCCGACACCAGGGAGCTGCCGCGCGTCCCGGCGGAGGACCCGCCGCCGCGCCAGCCCGCGCCGCCGCCCCGGCCGAAGAGCCGGCGCAAGCACACGGCCGTACCGGCCTGGGAAGACGTCCTGCTCGGCGTCCGCTCCCAGCGCGGCTAACCCGGCGCGAGTCGTACGTTCCCACGCGCGAGTCGTAGGTTCTCGCACGCGAGTCGTACGTTCTGACGCGCGAGTCGTAGGTTCCGCGCGGGCCGCAACCGCGAACTCGCGGCCCAGAACGTACGACTCGCGGAGTCAGGGGGCCTCGTCGAGCCTCGCCACCAGGGTCTTGGGGGCGACCATGCGGTAGGCCTCGGTGACGATCTGGCCGATCTCGGCCCAGTCCACCTCGACGTCCAGGTACACGCCGAGCCAGCCACGGTGACCGACGTAGGGCGGCCGGAAGAACCGGCCCGGCTCGGTCTCCACCAGCTCCTCCTGGACGCCCGGCGGCGCCGCGCACCAGAAGGCCAGCCGGTCGTCGTGGTGGTGGTCGGCGTAGGTCACGAACGTCTTCTTCCCGCGGACGAACCACGTCGGCTCGCCGTGGCTGACCCGCTCGGTGGCCTCGGGAAGGGCGAGGCACAGCCTGCGCAGTTCGACCAGTGGGTCCACCCGGGCAGTGTGTCAGAACACCACCACGAGCACACCGATCCAGGACAACGCCAGCCCACCGGCGGCCCCCAGCGCCACCCAGCGCAACACCGGCAGCCGCCTGCCCAGCCACAGCGACGGCGCCAGCCCGGCCGACACCACGACCGCGGCCAGCAGCGCCACCCAGCCGGACGTCTCCGACGCCAGCGTCGTGACCAGCGCCAGCATCGCCACGATCGCGACCACGGCGATGAACGCCGCGACAGTCAGCCCGGTCGCCCACGGCGTCGGCTCGGACTCGGCCCGGGCACGCTCCCGCAGCCCGGGCGGCGGCACGAGCGAGGCGACCTCGGTGACCGGGTCGACGTACCGGACCGCCGTCCCCATCGCCGCGGCCACCCGGCCGGCGAGCTGCCGCCCACGCTGGGAGACGACCAGTGCGGTCTCCGCGCCGTCCTCGACGCCGGTGGCCCGCTCGCGCATCCGCTGAACGGCGGACGCGACCTTCGCCCATTCGTGTAAGTCGTCGGCGAGGTCGCCGCCGAGGGCCAGGCTGTGTGGGTCGACCTCCTCGGTCCGCGTGCCGACCCGTCCCGCCAGCACCGCACGCTCACCGCGGACCCGCAGTTCCACCCGTACTTCTCGTCTCACCTCGGCGACACCGTCGCCGGACAACCTACCGGGACCGCCCGGCCAGTTCGTAGAACGCCACCGCCCCCGCGGTGGCGACGTTCAGCGAATCCACCCCGGGCGTCATCGGGATCCGGACGGCCGTGTCCGCCGCGGCCAGCGCGCCGTCGCTCAACCCCGGCCCCTCGGCACCCAGCAGCAGCGCGACGCGCCCCGGAGCCGACAGCTCCCGCAGGTCGACCGCGTCGGCCCGGGGCGTGAGCGCCGCGACGCGGAACCCGCTCGCCCGCAGCCTGTCCAGGCCCGACGGCCACGGCTCCAGCCTGGTGAACGGCACCCGCAGCACGTTGCCCATGGACACCCGCACGCTGCGCCGGTACAGCGGGTCCGAACAGCCGTCGCCGAGCAGGACGCCGTCGACGCCGAGTGCGGCGGCGTTGCGGAAGAGCGCGCCGAGGTTCTCGTGATCGCCGACACCTTCCAGCACCGCCAGCGTTCGCGCGGTCGCCAGCAGCTCGTCGACGGCGGGCCGCGGTGCCCGGTCGGCCACGGCGAGCACACCGCGGTTCAGATGGAACCCGACGACGTCGGCCATGGTCTGGGCGCTGGTGACGTACGCGGGTGCGTCCACATCGCCCAGATCGTCCGCCAGTTCACCGATCCGCCGCTCTACTCCCAGTAGCGCGCGGACCGGGTAGGCCGACGCGAGCAGCCTACGGACGACGACCGTGCCCTCGGCGATGACGAATCCCTTGCCACCAGGACGATCCGGACGCCGGTCGGCGGTCGTCAGGCCGCGGAAGTCGTCCAGTCGCGGGTCGGCGGGGTCGGTCAGGTGCAGGATCTCGGCCACCGGAGGAGTCTGCCATCCGCCCGGCGCCACGTTTGCTGGTCCGAACGTCGTGGGTAAGCGTGGTACGAACGGCTGCCGGTCGCTAAGCGTCAGGTCGATGTAACGGAGAGCACCAGTTTGGCCGCTAGCCTCGGTATTGATGCTGTGCCACCGTTGTGCGCCGGACACCTTGGTGGCTCGGTCGGCTCGAACAAGGGATGGTCATGGGCAAGGACGTGTCGGCGGATCCCTTCGACCCGCGAGATCGCGGGCGGTACCGGCGGAAGGTCCAGCGGTGTCTGGACACTCTGGCCCGAATGTTGACCGAAGGCAGTTTTTCCTTTCCCCACAAGCACATCGGACTCGAAGTCGAGTTGAATCTCGTCGACGACAAGATGCGGCCGTCGATGACGAACACGATGGTGCTGGAGGCGTTGAACGATCCGTCGTTCACGACGGAACTGGGCCAGCACAACATCGAACTCAACGTGCCACCGCGCCTGCTCGCCGGTGATTCGGCCAGGGAGATCGAGGACGACCTGCGCAGCTACCTGGGCAGGGCGTCGGCGAGCGCCGCCGAGTCCGGGTCGCGGCTGGCGATGATCGGCATCCTGCCGACGCTCACCCACGACCACTTCGACCAGAAGTGGCTGACCAACAACGCACGTTATTCCCTGCTCAACGACCAGATCTTCGCCGCCCGCGGTGAGCAGACGGTGCTGTCGATGGAGGGCGCGCCGCTGCGCGGGAAGAAGGAGCGCCTGCGCAGTTTCGCCGAGTCGATCCTGCCCGAGGCCGCGTGCACGTCGGTCCAGCTGCACCTGCAGGTGGCGCCCGAGGAGTTCGCCCCGCACTGGAACGCCGCGCAGTGCCTTGCCGGAGTGCAAGTTGCACTCGGCGCGAACTCGCCGTTCCTGCTGGGCAAGGCACTCTGGCACGAGACCCGGATCCCGCTGTTCCAGCAGGCGACCGACACGCGCCCGGAGGAGCTGAAGAACCAGGGCGTCCGGCCGAGGGTGTGGTTCGGCGAGCGGTGGATCACGTCCATTTTCGACCTGTTCGAGGAGAACGTTCGCTACTTCCCCGGCCTGCTCCCGGAAACCGACAGCGAGGACCCGGTGGAGGCACTCGAGGCCGGGAACGCGCCGAAGCTGACCGAACTGCGGCTGCACAACGGGACCGTCTGGCGGTGGAACCGGCCGGTGTACGACGTCGTCGACGGCAAGCCGCACCTGCGGGTGGAGAACCGGGTGCTGCCGGCCGGACCGACGGTGCTGGACATGATGGCCAACGCGGCGTTCTTCTACGGCGCCCAGCGGGCACTGGCCGAAGCCGAACGTCCGGTGTGGACACAGATGTCGTTCCAGGCCGCCGAGGAGAACCTGTACGCGGGCGCCCGGCTGGGTTTCGACGCGCAGCTGTACTGGCCGGGCATCGGCTGGATCCCGCCGGACGAGCTGGTGCTGCGGGTGCTGCTGCCGCTGGCACACGAGGGGCTGCGACAGTCCGAGGTCTCCGACGCGGCACGGGAGCGCTACCTCGGCGTCATCGAGCAGCGCTGCCTCACCCGCCGGACCGGATCACGCTGGCAGCGGGAGACCGTCGCGCTGGCCCAGGAACGCGGCGCCGACCGCGACACCGCCCTGGCCGGCATGCTCGCCCGCTACCTGGAGCTGGTCTCGTCCGAGCAGCCCGTCCACTCCTGGCCGATCGACTAGAATCCAGCGATGCCGAAGATCATCGGGAGTTCGCTCAGCGAACACCGCGAGCAGGTGCGTAACCGGGTGTTCGACGCCCTGCGGCACCAGCTCTACGAACGCGGCTTCGACGCGGTCACACTGGCCGGGGTGGCGGCGGAGGCCGGGGTCGGCCGCACCGCGATGTACAACCACTTCCCGGACAAGGAAAGCCTGCTGGTCGCGTTCGTGGAGGCGGAGGCGACGCGGTACGTCAGCAGGATGACCGCCGCCGTCCAGGCCGCCGGCGACCCGGTGGACAAGCTGGCCATCTTCGTCCGCCTGCAGCTGCGTTCGCTGGCCGAGTACCACCTGCCGCCCGGCACGGCGCTGGGGTCCGCGCTGGGCCCGGCGGCCTACCGCCGCATCGCCGCGCACGCCGACCCGATCACCGCCACCCTGCGGGAGATCCTGCGTGAGGGCATGGACGCCGGCCGAATCCCCGAGGAGGACACCTCGATCCTGATCCCGATGATCACCGCGGCGCTGGGCAGCCGCCAGGTCGTCGACGTCGAACCAGGTCAGCTGGACGCCGCGATCGAGGCCGCGGTGCGGTTCGTCCTGCGAGCGGTAGGCGCGAGGGTCTGAATAAGGGTAGCCTAACTCGCGGTTGTCCCGTACCCTTCTTTCTGACAGGCTGTCATATCGATGGCTCTTCAGAGGAGGCGTGCCGTGACTGTGACCACCGCAGTAACCGACACCGAACTGACCGAGCGCCCGTTCTCCGAGACGCTTCGGGCCTCCACCAAGGAAATCCACGACCGCGCCCACCACTCGTCCTACATGGACGCCCTGCTCGCCGGGGAACTCTCCCTGGCGGGCTACGGCCAGCTGGCCGCGCAGTACTTCTACATCTACGACACCCTCGAGCAGGCGACCGACGCCATGGCGAACGACCCGGTCGGCAAGGGCTTCGCGATGGACGAGCTGCGCCGCGTCCCGGCCCTGGTCAAGGACCTGGAGTTCCTGTTCGGCGAAGGCTGGCGGGACCGGATCACCCCGCTGCCGTCCACCCGGGCCTACGTCGAGCGTATGCGCGAGGTGTGCTTCACCTGGCCGGGTGGATTCGTCGCGCACCACTACACGCGCTACCTCGGCGACCTCGCGGGCGGGCAGGTCGTGCGGTCGCTGCTGCGCAAGACCTACCAGGTGACCGCCGACGGCGCGTTGTTCTACGACTTCGACCGCGTCGGCAACCCGCACGCGTTCCGCAAGCACTACCGCGCGCTGCTCAACGACGCCCCGTGGGACACCGCCGAACGGCGCCGGATCATCGACGAGACGCTGCTGGCGTTCGAGCTGAACATCGCGGTCCTGGCCGACCTGGCCAAGGACCTCGACGCACACCGCGCCGCCTGACCGAGTCGCGGATCACATCACCTTGACCTCAACCGAAGTGGAGGTTGGAGTCTTGGTTTGTGAGAGTCGCCCGGCGGGAACGCCGAGCCTGCGACTAGGTTAGGCAACGCACCATGCGTCGAAACAAAGGAGGGCTGATGGCCCGGTACGAGCTTCCCGATCTCGACTACGACTACGGCGCCCTCGCTCCGCACATCTCCGGCGAGATCAACGAGCTCCACCACAGCAAGCACCACGCGACCTACGTCAAGGGCGCGAACGACACCCTCGACAAGCTGGAGGCCGCCCGCGAGGCGAACGACTTCGGCTCTATCGTCGGGCTGGAGACCACGCTGGCCTTCAACCTGGCTGGGCACGCCAACCACGTCGTGTGGTGGAAGATCCTCTCCCCGGAGGGTGGCGACAAGCCGACCGGTGAGCTGGCCGCGGCGATCGACGAGGCGTTCGGCTCGTTCGACAAGTTCAAGGCCCAGTTCACCGCCGTGTCCACCACCATCCAGGGCAACGGCTGGGGCGCTCTGTCCTGGGACCCGATCGGCAAGACGCTGATCACCCAGCAGCTGCGCGACCACCACAACAACCTGATCCTGCCGACCACGCCGATCCTGCTGGTCGACGTGTGGGAGCACGCGTTCTACCTGGACTACAAGAATGTGAAGCCGGACTACGTCAAGGCCCTGTGGAACGTGTTCAACTGGGCGGAGATCAGCAAGCGGTTCGACAACGCCGTCGCCGGCGGCAACGGCCTGCTGCTGTCCTGACTCGCACCCACCACGGAGAAGGGGCCCCTCGGGGCCCCTTTTTTCTTGACCTCCAGTTCGGTCGAGGGCGCACCATCGGCGCATGGACATCGACTCCTACCTGGCCCGCATCGGGCTGAGCGAGCGCCCACCGGCCGATCTGGACGGTCTGCGGCTGCTCCAGCGAGCCCATCTGGCGACCGTGCCGTTCGAGAACCTGGACGTCGGCCTGGACGTCCCGCTGACGCTGGAGAGCGGCGCGCTGCTGGACAAGATCGTCCACCGCCGTCGCGGCGGCATCTGTTTCGAGCTCAACGGCGCGTTCGCCACCCTGCTGACCGGGCTGGGCTTCACCGCGCACCTGCTGCAGGCGGTCGTCCACAAGCCCGACGGCTCGACGGGCTACCCGTTCGAGCACATGACCATCGAGGTCGACCTGGACGAACCGTGGCTGGTCGACGTGGGCTTCGGCCGGTTCTCCCGCCTGCCGCTGCGGATCGGCGAGCCCGGTCCGCAGCTCGACGACGGTGGCGAGTTCCGGATCACCGAGGACGCGGCGGGCGATCTGACCGTCCACCGCGACGGCACCCCGGTGTACCGCGCCGAGCGGCGGCCGCGGACGCTGAATGACTTCGTCCCGACCGGGTACTGGACGGTGCTCTCGCCGGACTCCCACTTCACCCAGAACCTCACCTGCTCGCTCTGGCGGGACGAGGAACGGCTGACGCTGTCCGGGGACAGGCTGATCCGGACGACCGGTGACCGGCGGGAGGAGACGACGCTGGGCAGCGACGGGGAAATCCTGGACGTCTACCGGGACGGGTTCGGGATCCGGCTGGACCGGGTGCCCCGCCTGGCGGTGCCCGCATGAACGAGGCCCCGCCTCCGGTTTCCCGGCTGCGGGGCCTCGTCCGTTCCCGAACTGACTGCCGCTCCCACCACGAAGCGGACACCCATGAGGTTAGCCTACCCTCACTTCGCACGCAACCCCGTGCCCGCGAAGGCTCGTGAAGGCCACCTTCACCACGTCTGACGTCAGGGCCCCGGCAAGGTCGGGCTTCCGATGTGAGCGAGGGAGCTTTGCTGGCGAAGAAGGGTAGTAAAGCTCCCTCGCTTACTTACGAATGTGACTGGTGGGGCTGGTGTGGGGACCCGGATGCCGTGAAGGCCGAGTTTCTGTCGTCTCATGTGATGAAGGTGGCCTTCACGACCTTTCCGCCCCGGGCGGGCGGCCTCACCAATCACATCCGGCCCAGCAGACCCAGCCGCCACCACGAAAGAGACCCAACAAACTCCCCCAATGTGGCATTGGGGGAGTTCAAGTTCCCCAATGCCACATTGGGGGCACACGGCACGCGGACTTTGCCGGGACCCTTACGTCTGACGTGGTGAAGGTGGCCTTCACGTGCTTTGGAGGCGAGGTCAGCGGCGGCTGAGGACCCGCTGCCCCGCCCTTCCGCGCCGGGGCAGCGTGACGCCGCCCCGCCGGAGCAGGACCGCGGCACACACCACGGCCGCCACCGCGGAGACGGCACCGCCGATGACGAACGGCGAGCGGCCGCCGAACACCTCGGCCATCCAGCCGGTCAGCGGTCCGCCGATGGGGTTCCCGCCGACCAGCACCAGCACGTACAGCCCCATCACCCGGCCCCGCATCTGCGGGCTGACCGCCGTCTGCACCAGCGCGTTCGCCGTGTTCAGGAACGTGATGGTGGCGAACCCGAGCGGCACCAGCGCGATGCCGAACGCGAGGTAGGTCGGCATGTAGCCGGTGGCGATCTCCAGCACCCCCAGCGCGAACGCCGACATCACCAGCACCCGCACCCGGGGCCGCCCCCGGGAGCCGCGCCGGGCCGACGCGAGCGCGCCGGCGAACGTGCCGACGGCGAGCAGCGTGGACAGCAGGCCGTAGCCGTCGGCCTCGGTGCCGAAGACGTTCCCGGCCACGATCGCCAGCGAGGTGAAGAACGTGATGCCGAACGTGCTGACGAACAGCACCAGCAGCATCACCGTCATCAGGTCCGACCGCCCGCGGACGTACCGCAGGCCCTCGCGTAGCTGCCCCTTCGCCCGCTGCACGGCAGGCCCCCGGAACAGCTTGGCCGGGTTCATCAGCATCAGCCCGGCGATCACGGCCAGCGTGCTGACGGCGTTGGCCAGGAACAGCCAGCCGGTGCCGATCCAGATGATCACGAACCCGGCGATGGCCGGGCCGACGATGCGGGCCAGGTTGAAGATCGACGAGTTCAGCGCCACGGCGTTGGCCACCTGGTCACGGCCGACCATCTCGGCGACGAACGACTGCCGGGCGGGCACCTCGAGCGCGGCCAGGGTGCCGAGTGCGAAGCAGATGACGTAGACGTGCCACAGGGTGACGACCCCGGTGACGGTCAGCACGCCGAGGACGACGGCCTGCAGGCCGTTCAGCGCCTGGATGAGAATCAGCAGCCTGCGCTTGTCCGCCCGGTCGGCCAGCACTCCCGCCCACAGCGACAGGAACAGGATCGGCGCGAACTGCAGGCCGACCGCGATGCCGAGGGCGACCGGGTCGTTGCCGCTGAGTTCGAACACCAGCCAGTCCTGCGCGATGCGCTGCATCCAGGTGCCGATGTTGGAGACGACCTGGCCGCTGAAGAACAGCCGGTAGTTGCGGATCCGCAGCGAGGCGAACGTCCCGCGCCGCTTGGGCGCCGGTGGCGGGCTGGTTGGCGGTGGTGCCGGTTCCCGGGTACTGGTGGTCGTCGATGTGGCCTTCGATTCGCAACCCGGGTTTGTCGGCACCGTGTCAGTTCCCCGCCATCCTGTCGATGATGTCCGCCGCTTTCCAGAGCACCTCGCGCTCGGCCTCGCTCAGCTCGGCCAGGTGCGCGTCGAGCCAGGCCTCCCGCACCGAGATCGACTTCTCGATGAAGGCCAGCCCCATTCCGGACAGCTCGACGATCGCCTGCCTGCCGTCGGTCGGGTGCGGACGGCGCTCGACGTAGCCGAGCTCCTCCAGCGCCGAGATGACCCTGGTCATCGACGGTGGCTGGACACCCTCCCTGGCCGCCAGCTGTCCTGGCGTCAACGGCCCGCACTTGTGCAGGGTCGACAGGGCCGACACCTGCGTGAGCGAGATCGTCTCGCCGGCACTCTGCGCCCGGAGCTTGCGATTCAGCCGCACCACGGCGAGCCGAAGGCGGCTTGCCAGTGAACGCTCTCCGGACATATTAGTTAGCATACCTTACGATCGTCTCAGAACAGTGCCCTGATCGGGCCAAGTGCGAAATACACGACAAAAGCGGCCGAGATCACCCAGAGCAGCGGGTGCACCTGGCGGGCCTTCCCGGTGGCCGTACGCAGCAGGACGTAGCTGACGAAGCCCGCGCCGATGCCGTTGGCGATCGAGTAGGTGAACGGCATCACCACAATGGTCAGGAACGCGGGCAGCGCGATGCTGAAGTCGGTGAAGTCGATCTCGGTGATCTGCCGGATCATCAGCGCGCCGACCACGACCAGCGCCGGTGCGGCGGCCTCGACCGGCACCACCTCGTACAGCGGCGTGAAGAACATCGCGGCGAGGAACAACAGGCCGGTGACCACGTTCGCCAGGCCGGTCCGGGCCCCCTCGGCGATGCCGGAGGCCGACTCGACGTAGACCGTGTTCGAGCTGGCCGAGGCCGCGCCACCGGCGACCGCGGCGGCACCGTCCACGAACAGGGCCTTGCCCACCCGCGGAAGCTTGCCGTCGGAGTCGATCAGCCCGCCCTCCTTGCCGAGGCCGGTCATGGAGCCGATGGTGTCGAAGAAGTCGGTGAGCACCAGCGTGAACACCAGCAGCGCGGCGGTGATCGCGGGCACCTGGAACCAGGCGTCGAAGTTGAACTGGCCGACCAGCGAGAGGTCCGGCAGGCGGAACACCTGGTCCGGGACGGCCGGGTAGCCGAGGTTCCAGCCCTTCGGGTCGGTGCCCATCGACGGGCCGGCGTCGACCAGTGCCTCCAGCGCGATCGACACGACGGTGCTCGCCAGGACGCCGATCAGGATCGCGCCCTTGACCCCCCTGGCGACCAGGATGCCGGTGAGCACCAGGCCGAACACGAACACCGCCGTCGGCCAGGACGCGATCGAACCGTCGATGCCGAGGCCGACCGGCACCGTGGTGTTCGCCGCGTCCGGGACCCTGCGGACGAACCCGGCGCCGACCAGGCCGATCAGGCAGATGAACAGGCCGATGCCGACCGCGATGGCAGCCTTGAGCGAGGCCGGGACGGCGTTGAACACCATCGTGCGCACGCCGGTCACGACCAGCAACAGGACGACCAGGCCGTTCACCACGACCAGTCCCATCGCCGCCGGCCAGCTCATCTGCGGCGCGATGGTGACCGCGACCAGCGAGTTGACGCCGAGACCGGCGGCCAGCGCGAACGGGTAGTTGGCGACGAGTCCGAAGAGGATGGTCATGGCGCCCGCGACCAGCGCCGTCACGGCCGCGACCTGGGCGGCCGGGAGGATGTTGCCGAACAGGTCCTTGTGGGCGCCGGCGTCGGCGGCCGAGTAGCTGCCGAGGATCAGCGGGTTCAGCACGACGATGTAGGCCATCGTGACGAACGTGACCACGCCGCCGCGGACTTCCCTGCCGGGTGTGGAACCGCGTTCACTGATCTTGAAGAAACGGTCGAGCCTCGTCTGCGCCATCTGGAACCTCCTCGCCGGGCGCGGGGAGACTAACCCGGCCGGCGGTTAGGCTGCTGGGGTGGCCGAACCCGCATCCCTGAAGCCGACTCCGGACCTGCCGAAGCGCTGGACCGACCTGTGGCCGCCGGTCGTCGTCGGCACCTCGCTGTGGGCGCTGGCCGGGGTGGTGCTGTTCGTGGTGACCGGCATGGGCCCGTGGACGTGGACCTGCGTGGCCGGTGTCGTACTCGGGTTCATCGGCTTCGCGATCATGGCCTGGCAGCGCGCGGCTTCCCGCCGCGGCGCCCGGGGCGCGCAGCGCGATCTCTGACTCAGCCGAGCAGCGTGCCCGCGCTGGGGTCGTCGAGCAGGGCCAGCACCAGGTGCCGGTCCGCCCAGCGGCCGGCCGCGTGGGCGAACGCCCTGGCCAGCCCGTCCGGCGTGTCCGCGGCATGCAGCCGGTCGTCGACCCACCAGTGGACCGATCGCTCTTCACCGTGCACGCGAACGGTCAGCTCGTCGTGCAGGATCGGGCCGCCGCCGGGCAACGGGCAGTCGAGCAGGTCCGCGGCCAGGACCACGGCGGGTAGCTCCGACCACGGCAGGTAGGCGCCCTCGCTCACCACCTCCGCGTCGGTCTCGTCCTCCGCCAGCGGCAGGTTCAGCAGGTCGGCGAGCCGCTCGGGGTCGCCGCCCGCGACCACGCCACCGGCGGGCAGCACGCCGAGCAGCCAGGGCGCGTCCAGGACAACGGCGTCCTCGGCGTCGACGACCGTGCCGTCGGCCGCCCGTACCCGTGCGGGTTCCAGGCCGTCGACATCCGACTCGGCCAGCGCCACGTGTGCCCGCAGCACCAGGCCCGGCGGCACCTCCCGTGCCGGGTCGGCGAGCCGGTCCAGCAGGTCCTCGGCGTCGTCCGGCCCCTCGACGGTCAGCTCGGCCCGCACCCCGGCCGCGGCCAGCAGGGTGTCCGGCAGCCCGACGTCGGGCACCGGATCGAACAGCCCGGCCAGCCCCCCGGCGTCGGCCAGCCGCCACTCCCGGGGCGCCCGCCCGGCCAGCAGGGCCTCGCGGGCGATCCAGCCCGCCGCGTCCGGCAGCGCCCGCCAGGTCTCCGGCTCGGCGGCGATCAACCGCAGCGCGGCGGGCCACGCGTCGTCGGCGACCAGATCGAGGTCACGCAGCCCGGTCTCCGGATCGGTGGCGAACGTCCGCAGCACGCCGACGCCGGTGAGCGTCTCGGTCGGCCAGTCCTGGGCGAACTCCTCGTCCAGCACGTCCAGTGGCGCGTCCTCGCCGAGGACCTCCGGGTCGAGGACGTCCAGCAGCGGCGCTCCGGGCAGGACCAGCTCGTCGGCCCGCCGCCAGCCGTCGTGGGCGGGCAGCGCCAGCGCACCCAGTCCGTCCACAGCGGACACTTCGCTGAGCCGGAGGACGGCACCGGCCAGCGGCAGGACGTCCAGCCCGGCCCGCGCGTCGGCGACACTGCGCTCCACCGCGTCGGCCAGCGCGGGCGAGTCGAGCAACTCGGCCGCGCCCGCGCGGACGGCGCCGAGCCGTTCCAGCAGCGGGTGTGCGCCGTCCGGATGCACCAGCCGCAGGCCGGCCACGTCGGCCTCGGCCAGCAGTTCCAGCAGGTCGCTGCCCGCGTCGAAGAGCAAAGCGCCCCTCGGCCCCGGCAGCGTCCGGCCGTCGGCCAGCGGCACCGGCAGCCCGCCCAGCTCGTCGGCGTCGATCTCGTGCGACTCCACCAGCGGCAGCAGCACGTCGTAAAGCCGCCGCCACCACGACGGCGGCCGTCCGGCACCGGTCAGTGCCTCGACGGCCCCGGCGACGTCCAGCCGCCGCGCGCCGACCACCGCCAGCGTGCGGACCGCCGCGGGACCGCAGTTCGCGGCCAGGCCGGGCACGACGTCGGCCAGCAACTCGACCAGCGCGGGCGAGTCGACGGCCAGCACCCTGGCCCCGCCACCGGTCAGCTCGCCCGTGCCCGCCGCGGGCAGCCACCTGACCGTCCGCAGCCGGTCGATCACCAGCTCCCGCAGCGTCGAGTCCACTTCGGACAGTGGGAAACCCGCCACGGGCACCAGGGCGAGCCGGTCGGCGTACCCGCGTACGAAGGCCGGGTAGAGGTCGGCCGCCCTGGCGAGCACGGCGTCCGCACCGGGCAGGACGCGGCGCCGGTTCGGCTCGATCGGCAGCGACGCGATCAGCCTGGCCGGTAGCGACAGCCTCTCGTCGGTGGGGGTCGGGGCGTGCAGGACGTCTTCGCCGAGGGGCCTGTCCAGCGGGACGGCCCAGGTGACGCCCTGGTCGGAGTGCGTGTGCCAGCGGGTCACCCCGCCGGGCCCGGTGATCTCGTCACCGGAACGGCTCCACACGTCGCCGTCGACCTCGATCCTGGCCAGCCACGGCAGCGCCAGCAACAGGTCGGGCACCTCGCGGCGGATGTCGTCCAGGATCGTGTCTGGTACCCCAGACAGCCGGACCTCGGTGTCGAAGCCTTCCGGCGGCTGCTCGTCGACCGGCCACACCAGGCGCAGCACCGGCACGTCGCCGGACCTGCCGGACTCCGCCCGCGTCCGCTCCGCGGAGAACGCGACCGAGCCCGTCGTGGACACGATGCGGGGCGCGTCGGTCACCGCCAGTACGGCGGCGAAGCCGACACCGAACCGGCCGGCGGTGTCCCCGCGCTTGGCCGACGCCCGCAGCGAGGCCAGCGCCGCGACGCCCGGGGCGTCCAGCGGCACGCCGGTGTTTGCCACCCGCAGCTCACCGTCCACAACGGACACCCGGACGGTACCGGGCGCGCCCGCGGCCAGCGCCGCGTCGGCGGCGTTCTGTGCCAGCTCGACGAACAGCCGGTCCCGGTACCCGCCTGCCCGCAGGTCGTTCTCGGTGTTGAGGTCCTCGGTGAACCGCGTCGGCGAGTCCCGCCAGGCCGCCAGCACCGCCTCCCGCAGTGCCGCCGTCCCGAACGGGTCAGGCTGGGTCAACCGAGAGGTCCAGCAGGGAGTCGTCGTAGACCAGCTCCGCGACCGGAACGGACGAGGTCACCTCGACCCGGATCTCCGAGTGCGCGCCGCAGCCGTACTCGACGCTGACCACGTGCCCGTCCGCTGGCGAGATCTCGTTGGCGCACGCGCCGAAGCCGCCCCGCAGCGAACCGGCGAGCGGTGCGAAGAACCCGCAGGTGCCACACGGCTCGGGCGCGCTGCGGGCCATGTCCGAGCGGGGACCGAACTCGCCGCCCCGCCAGCGGCGTGCCGCCTCCATCCGGCCGTACCGGGACAGCACGTGCACCCGGCCGAGGCCGACGTCGGTCGCCACCTCCTCGACCGCCGGGTCGTCGGACATCACGTACGCGGGCGCGATCCGCGGGTCGTTCTCGTCGGTCGGGAAGATGTCGCCGACCCCGAGGTCACCCGCGCGGACCCGGCGCTCCCACGGCACCCACGTCGGCGCGGTCAGCGCGTCCGGCCCCGGCCGCAGCACCACCTCACTGACGGTCACCGGTTCACCGGCACCCGCGGTCGCCACCGTCACCGACCACCGCCAGCCGCGGTAGCCGGGAACGTGGGCCTCGAACAGGTGACTCACCGAGACGGCGTCCTCCCGCTCGACGCCCGCGTGCGCACCCACCTGCTCGGCTCCGGCATCGAGCTCAGCCGCCTCGCGTGCCAGCTCGACGGCGTCGAGCAGGCTCTGCCGGATCGAGCCGTCGTCCAAGGTCAGCAGCAGGGTCATGCGCACCATGATGCCGCACGCGGTTCGTGGGAAGCTGGCCCGGTGCGCACTCCACTGCTGTTGGCCATGCTGCTCGCGGCGACACTGACCAGCTGCGCCGCCGACGAGGGCGAGCCGAGCGGGCCGGAACAGCTGAAGCTGCAGGTACTGGAGGTCCTTCCGCACGATCCGGCGGCGTTCACCCAGGGCCTCGAACTGGCTGGCGACACCCTCTACGAGGGCACCGGCCTGCCCGGACGGTCCCAGCTGCGCGCCGGGCCGGTCGCCGGGCCGCCGCAGCGGGCGGTGACGCTGCCCGCGCCGCTGTTCGGCGAGGGCATCACGCTGGTCGGGCCCAGCGTGTGGCAGCTGACCTGGCAGGACGGGTTCGCCATCGAACGCGACGCGGCCACGCTGGCCGAGAAGCGGCGCGTGCCCTACCCCGGCGAGGGCTGGGGCCTGTGCCACCAGCCCGGACGCGGGCGGCTGGTGATGAGCGACGGGACGGACCGGCTGACGTTCCGCGACCCGGTGACGTTCGCCGAGGTCGGCGCGGTGACCGCACCGCTGGACAAGCTGAACGAGCTGGAGTGCGTCGGCGACGACGTCTACGCCAACGTCTGGCAGACCGACCGCATCCTGCGCCTGGACGCGAACGGGCAGCTCACCGCCGAGATCGACGCGTCCGGCCTGCTCACCGCCCAGGAGAAGGCCGAGGCCGACGTGCTCAACGGCATAGCGGCGGTGCCCGGGACCGACCAGTTCCTGGTCACGGGCAAGCTCTGGCCGAAGATGTTCCGGGTGAAACTGGTACCGGTTCAGCCTTGATCGAGCGGGAAACACCCTCGATACGGCAGGATTGGGGGACGGGGACCGGGGAGTAGCAGGAAAGGCGCGGGAACACAGGTGGCACGGTTCGGCAGGCAGTCCGATTCCGGCGGGGCCGGTTTCGGCCGCGCGGGCAGGGGGCGCGCCGGGCGCAGGAGCAAGCGCAAGTGGACGCCCGAGCCCGGCACCGGCCACCAGCCCGTACCGCCCACCTCACCGCCGCCGGCGAGGCCGCGGCCGGCGACCAGGGTCATGCCCTCCGAGCAGCCGCCGCGCCGGTACTCGCCGCCGCCTCCCCCGCCGCCGCGGCCTGACGACTACGCGCCCAACCCGGACCACTTCCTCACCCAGCCGGTACGCCGGGAGCGGCGCGAGCCGTCCGGCGAGTACGAGCGGTACGACACCGGCGGGTACGCGCCCGGCCAGCCGCGGCATCCGGTCGAGGAGCCCGCGCCGCCGCCACCGCCGCGCCCGGAGCCGCCGACCGAGCAGCACGGCAACCGGTCCGAGGCCGCGGCGGGCAGCCTGCCGAGGCTGCCCAAGAAGCTCACGGTCACGCGTGTCGCGGCACTGCGCAGCAGGCAGCTGACCGGCCAGGCCGTCGACGCGTTCCAGCGGGCGACCAAGGCCGACGGCGCGGACAAGTCCGGGCTGACGTCGCTGACCTACGCGACGATGCTGAACTACGCCAGCGACGCGGCCATGGCCGTCGCGCTGGCCAACACCCTGTTCTTCGCCGCGAGCAGCGGTGAGTCCAAGGGCAAGGTCGCGCTCTACCTGCTGATCACGATCGCGCCGTTCGCGCTCGTGGCGCCGGTGATCGGGCCGGCACTGGACAAGATCCAGCGGGGCCGCAGGCTGGCGATGTGCGTGGCATCGGCCGGGCAGGCGCTGATGTGCGTGATCATGGCGCTGCACTTCGACGACTGGGGCCTCTACCCGGCGGCACTCGGGAAGATGGTGCTGTCGAAATCGTTCATGGTGCTCAAGTCGTCGGTGACACCACGCGTGCTGCCGCCGGAGATCACGCTGTCCAAGACCAACGCGCGGCTGACCGTGTTCGGCCTGGTCGCCGGGGGTGCGTTCGGCGCGATCGCGGCCGGGTTCAACGGCCTGTTCAACTCGTCGACGGCCCTGTGGTTCACCGCGGTGATCTGTGTCGCCGGAGCCGTCCAGGCCATGCGGATCCCGTCCTGGGTCGAGGTCACCGAGGGCGAGGTCCCGGCGTCACTGGGCAAGCACCCGCAGAAGAAGAAGCGCCAGCCGATGGGCAGGCAGATCGTCGTGTCGCTGTGGGCGAACGGATCGATCCGCGTGGTCACCGGGTTCCTGATGATGTTCGCGGCGTTCGCCGTGAAGGCGCAGATGGAGGGCAGCGGGCAGAGCCCGTTCTTCCAGCTGCTGCTGCTCGGCATCATCGGTGCCGCGGCCGGGGCGGGTGGCTTCATCGGCAACGCGCTGGGTTCGCGGATGACGTTCGGCAAGCCCGACCAGGTGGTGCTCGGCTGCGTCGGCGCCACGCTGCTGTCAACCGTGCTGGCCGCCGTGCTGTCCGGGCTGGCGACGGCCGCGATCGTCGGGCTCGTCGGGTCCTGTTGCAGTGCGCTGGCGAAGATCAGCCTGGACGCGGTGATCCAGGCCGACCTGCCTGAGGAGTCGCGGGCGTCGGCGTTCGGGCGGTCGGAGACCGTGCTTCAGCTGGCGTGGTGCTTCGGCGGCGCGGTCGGCCTGCTGCTGCCGCCGACGTACTGGATCGGGTTCCTGGTGGTGTCGCTGCTGCTGGCCGCCGGGCTGGCGCAGACGATGATGGTGCACCGGGGAACGTCGCTGATCCCCGGCCTCGGCGGTGGCGACCGGCCGCTGCGGCCCGACCCGATCGACACCGCCCCACGGGGACCGGTGCCGTCGCGGCCCCAGCGGGGCTCGTAGTCTGGCGCCATGCGGCGAAAGTTCCCCGGTCTGCTCCTCGCGGCCGCCGGCGTGGTCACGCTGGCAGGCTGCGGTGGTCCCGTCGGCCCGCCCGAGGTGACGTTCTTCGCCGACGGCGAGACGGCCGTGACCGGGCCGTTCCAGTTCTGCGGCGCGCAGATGCAGGACTGCCGCGTCGACGAGAACGCCGCGGCGCGGCTGAAGGTGCGCCCGGGCAAGCCGGTGCAGGTGTCGCTGCCGTCGGAGATCGTCGAGACCCCGTGGGTGGCGCACATCCAGGCCGTCGACCCGGCAGGCCGGCCGCTGCCGATCGAGCCGCAGTTCTACCCGCAGAACAGCAGGCACGCCATCACGGCCTCGGCCGGTCCGGCCGACCAGATCATGGTCGTGGAGATCCAGCAGCTCACCGGCACCGTCGACCCGGACGGCAACATCGTGGTCGACGTCCGGGCCCGCTGGACGCTGCAGATCGAGCCCGCTTAGGGATCCAGGTCGCGAGCCACGGCGCGCATGACCTCTGCGATGCGCTTGGTGTTGCGGCGGTCCGGGTAGCGGCCACGGCGCAGATCCGGCTGGACCTTCATCTCCAGCAGCTTGATCATGTCTTCGACCAGGCCGTGCAACTCCTCGGCCGGGCGGCGGCGCGCCTCGGCGACCGAAGGGGGTGCTTCGAGCAGGCGGACGGAGAGTGCCTGCGGCCCGCGACGGCCGTCGGCGACGCCGAACTCCAGCCGCTGGCCGGCCTTGAGCGCCTCGACACCCTGCGGCAGCGCGGACTTGCGGATGTAGACGTCCTCGCCACCGTCCTGGGTGACGAACCCGAAGCCCTTCTCCGCGTCGTACCACTTGACCTTGCCGGTCGGCACTACCCTCACCGTTCCTTTGCTCACTCAACGTCTCACACGACGAACGCGCCCCGGGGCGTACCCAGGACGCGCGTGCCACAAGCCTATCCCGGCAGACGTCGAGAGGCGAAGCACATACTGCGCCAACCGCCCACACCCGGCGTTACCCTGAGCTTCATGGAGACTGCTGCTCGGCCGGCCGCACCTCGCAAGTCTTTCCTGATGCGGCTGGGCATCGGCCTGTTCGCCGTCGGCATGCTCGCCGTGCTGACGGTGTTCGTCCTGTTCGCGCTGGGCTGGAAGGACCTGCCGGTCTGGCTGAGCGCCGCCGCGGGCGTCATCACGCCGCTCGGCCTCGGCCTCGGCCTCATCGCGCTGGTTCGGGAGCACCGGCGGCGGGACTGAATCCGGCCAGCCAGCCAGGGAACTCCAGCAGGCTGTCCAGCACGACGCGGGCGCCCGCCTCCTCCAGTACGGCCCGCGAGCACGGGCCGGTCACCACGCCCACCGGCACCGCGTCGGCCGCCAGCGCGCCGACGACGTCACCGGTGTGGTCGCCGACGTACACCCTCGCGCCGTGCTCGACCAGCGCCTGCGCCTTGCCTGCCGACCACAGCTCGCCGATCACGACGTCGGCCTCCATGCCGAGTGCCTCCAGGTGGAGCTTCGCGTTCGGCCCGTACTTGCCGGTCACCACGACCACCCGTCCACCGGCCGACCGCACGGCGGCCAGTGCCTCGTTCGCGCCGGGCAGCGCGACCGTCTTCGGGATGACGATCCGCGGGTAGGTCTCGCGGAAGCGGTCGACCATGCCGCCGATGCGGTCCTCCGGCACGCCGAAGTCCCGGAACACGTGGTCCAGCGGCGGGCCGAGGTTGGCCGCGAAGTGCTCGCCGTCGAGGGAGAACCCGGTCTCGGCCGCGAGCGCGTCCATCGCCGCGACCATGCCGGGCCGGGGGTCGATCAAGGTCATGTCGAGGTCGAAGCCGACGGTGATGCCCATACCCGCACCGTATCCGCTGTACATCTCATCGTGGGATGTACAGCCTCTTGACATTTTGGGCGATCGTGTCAACCTGAGATTGTGTCGCACATCACCCGATTCACGCGGCGGGCGAAGGCCTCGCTGCGTGAGGAACTGCTGACCGCCGCCGCCGACCTGCTCGCCGACGGCGGGGTGGCAGCGCTGCGCATGACCGACGTCGCCGCCAGGGTCGGCGTGAGCAGGCAGACGGTCTACAACGAGTTCGGCAACAAGACCGCGCTGGTCCAGGCGGTCGCACTGCACACGGCCGGCGAGTTCCTCGACGGCATCCACCAGCGGTTCACCGAGGCGCCGGAACTCCTGGACGCCATCCGGGCCTCGGTCGCCTACACCATCGAGCACGCCAGGGAGAACCGGCTGGTCGCCGCGGCCCTCGGCACGGAGGCGGGCGAGGACCTGCTGCCGCTGCTGACCACCCGCGGCGAGCCGATCCTGGCCGCCGCGACCGAGCTGGCGGTGACCCACTACCGCGAGCGCCGCCCGCGACTGCCGCAGCGGGAGGCAGAACTACTGGCCGAGACGGTCGTCCGGCTGTCGCTGAGTCACCTCATGCTGCGAACCCACTCGGCGGCCGAGGCCGCCGACGCGGTCTGCCGCGTGATCGAACCCGCCCTCGCCAAGTACTCACTGTCCGATTCGGAGTGATCATGACGGAAACCCTCGCACCGCGCCGTACCGGTTTCTCCTCGCTGCGCCGAGGCGGGTTGAACTGGGACTCGTTCCCGCTGCGGCTGTTCGTCAAGGGCAACGCGAAGTTCTGGAACCCGGCGGACATCGACTTCAGCCAGGACGCCGCCGACTGGCGCGACCTCGACGACGAGGAACGGCGCTCGGCGACCTACCTGTGTGCCCAGTTCATCGCGGGCGAGGAGGCCGTGACCGAGGACATCCAGCCGTTCATGAAGGCCATGTCGGCGACCGGCCGGTTCGGCGACGAGATGTACCTGTCCCAGTTCTGTTTCGAGGAGGCCAAGCACACCGAGGTGTTCCGCCGCTGGATGGACGCCGTCGGCCTGACCGAGGACCTGCACCCCTACGTCGCCGACAATCCCTACTACCGCAAGCTGTTCTACGAGGAGCTTCCCGACTCCCTCGGCGTGCTCGCCGAGGACCCGAGCCCGCTCAACCAGGTACGTGCCAGCGTCACCTACAACCACGTGATCGAGGGAAGTCTCGCCCTGACCGGGTACTACGCCTGGCAGCGGATCTGCACGGAACGCAACATCCTGCCCGGCATGCAGGAACTGGTCCGCCGGATCGGCGACGACGAGCGCAGGCACATGGCGTGGGGAACGTTCACCTGCCGCAGGCACGTCGCGGCCGACGACTCGATGTGGGACGCGGTGCAGCAGCGCATGGGCGAACTGCTGCCGCAGGCGCTGGGCATGATCGAGTGGGTCAACAACCAGTTCGAGGAGCCGCGGCCGTTCGAGAACGACCCGCAGGAGTTCATCGAGTACGCCGCCGACCGGGCGCAACGCAGGCTGGGCGCCATCGAGTCCGCCCGCGGCACGCCGGTGGAGCAGATCGACCTGGACTACTCGCCGGAAACCCTGGAGGACACCTTCGGCGAGGAGGACGCGAAGGCACTCGCGGAGGCCACCACGACGTAGTGCCGCCCGGCCGCCCGCACCGCCTTCTGCCGACTGCGGCGCTGCTGCGAGGGGCACCTTGGTTGCGAGATTCGCAAGGATGGTGCCGTTGGTTGCGGGTGCGGGGTCTCGTTCGTGGTGATCGGCGGTGCCGTTGTGGTGGCCGTGGTGCCGGTCGCCCGCCGCGAGTCCCACCGTCGTGCACGCGAGTTCCACGCTCCGGCACGCGAACTCCACGCTCCCGCGCCACCACGACTCCCGACTTTGCCGGAGCCCTGGCAGATACCACCGGCGCCGCTCCGGCGCAAAGCTCCCTTGCTCCCCGAAAATGCCCGAAATGACCGATTGGTTTTGTCGGTGAATGGGCCGTTGGTGAGGGGTGGTCAGGCGTGGCGGGCCTTCGCGGCGTCCTCCAGGCCGAGCAGGGTGATGGCGGCCTCGCGCATCTCGACCTTGCGGACCTTCCCGGTGACCGTCATCGGGAAGTCGTCGACCACGTGGACGTAGCGCGGGATCTTCTGGTGCGCGAGCTTGCCGGTGCAGAACTCGCGCAGGCTCTCCGCGGTCAGCGGCTCGGCGCCCTCGCGCATCCGCACCCAGGCCATCAGCTCCTCGCCGTAACGCGTGTCCGGCACGCCGATCACCTGCGCGTCGAGGATGTCCGGGTGGGTGTACAGGAACTCCTCGATCTCCCTCGGGTACAGGTTCTCCCCACCGCGGATCACCATGTCCTTGATGCGGCCGGTGATGTTGAGGTAGCCGTCGTCGTCCATGATCGCCAGGTCGCCGGTGTGCATCCACCGCGCCGCGTCGATGGCCTCGGCCGTCTTGTCCGGCTGCTCCCAGTAGCCCAGCATCACCGAGTACCCGCGGGTGCACAGCTCCCCCGGCGTCCCGCGCGGCACGGTCAGCCCGGTCTCCGGGTCGACGACCTTCACCTCCAGGTGCGGACCGACCCGCCCGACCGTCGACACCCTGCGCTCCACCGAGTCGTCCGCCCGCGTCTGGGTGGACACCGGCGACGTCTCGGTCATGCCGTAGCAGATGGCGACCTCGGCCATTCCCATCCGCTCGATCACCTGCTTCATCACCTCGACCGGGCACGGCGACCCGGCCATGATGCCGGTGCGCAGGCTGCCGAGGTCGTAGGAGTCGAAGCCCTCCTCGGCGAGTTCGGCGATGAACATCGTCGGCACGCCGTAGAGCGACGTGCAACGCTCGGCCTGCACCGCGTCCAGCGTCGCCTTCGGGTCGAACGCCGGCGCCGGGATCACCATGCACGCCCCGTGACTGGTGGCCGCCAGATTTCCCATCACCATGCCGAAGCAGTGGTAGAACGGCACCGGTATGCAGATCCGGTCGGCCTCGGTGTACCCGCACAGCTCACCGACGAAGAAGCCGTTGTTGAGGATGTTGTGGTGGCTCAGGGTGGCACCCTTGGGAAAGCCGGTGGTGCCCGAGGTGTACTGGATGTTGATCGGGTCGTCCGCCGACAGCTCGGCCCGCGCCCGCTCCAGCGACGCCCGGTCGGCTTGCTTTCCCTTGTCCAGCAACGAGGTCCACGCATCGCCGCCGAGCAGCACGACGTGCTCGAGCCCAGCGCACTCCGGCCGCACCTCGTCGATCATCGCCGCGTAGTCCGAGGTCTTGAACGACGCCGCGGCGATCAGCAGCCGCACGCCGGACTGGTTGAGCACGAACCGCAGCTCGTGCGAGCGGTACGCCGGGTTGATGTTGACCAGGATCGCGCCGATCTTCGCCGTCGCGTACTGGGTCAGCGTCCACTCGGCACGGTTGGGCGACCAGATGCCGACCCGGTCACCCTTGGTGATGCCGAGGTCGAGCAGGCCCAGCGCGAGCGCGTCGACGTCGGCGGCCAGCTCGCGGTAGGTCCATCGCCTGCCCGCGCTCCTGTCGACGAGAGCGTCGCGGTCACCGTGTGCCGCGACCGTCCGGTCCAGGTTGTCGCCGATCGTGTCGCCGAGCAGCGGAACGTCTGAGATCCCAGACGCGTAGCTGGGCAGTTGCATGGATCCTCCCGGCTGCGTTGACGGTCGCTGGTCAGTCTAGGTCCAACCCCGGCTAACGGCCTTCGATCCGACCGGCCACCACACCGGCATCGCGGACCAGTACCGACCGGACGTCGGCATCGGGCACCAGAACGGCGTCGGCGGCCAGCGTCTGGAATACCAGACACTCCGCGAGCGCCCGCTCGTCGTCGCCGTCCGCTTCGGCCAGCCGCACGACCGCGAGTTGCTCGGTCAGCCGGGTGTACGCGGGCAGGCTCAGCCTGCTCGTGGCCCGGAACCGTTGCAGCAGCAGTGAGATCTCCCGCGTGGAGGTGTGGGTGGCGAACTCCAGCGTCTGTTCGGTCCGGTTGCCCGCGAGGTCGGTCGCCGCCACCGAGAGCCGGTGGAAGCCCAGCGGCAACCGGTACAACGGCAGGTAGGTGCCGCTGGTGATCTCGGCGCCGTCGAGCGTGGCGGCGACCGTGCCGACACCCGAGGTGGCATCCGCGGCCTGCCAGCTCACCACCAGGTCGGCCGCGTCGCCGTAGACCACGCCATCGGCGACGCCGTCCACGGCGAGCGTCGGCGCGGTGCCATCGATCAGGACCGTGGCGGCCCGTTCGGTGAGACGTTGCCCGCCCGGTCGACCGCCCGGTACCGGACGGTGTGCCTGCCGTCGCCCTCGACGAGTACCGGGCCGTAGTACGTCTGCCATCCCAGACTGTCCACTTTGTACTCAACGGCACGCACGCCGGACACCCGGTCCGCCGCCACCAGCGGAACCCGCACGGGACCGCCGTGCCAGCCGCCGTCGAACCGGGCGTTCACCTCGGGTGGCGAGGCGTCGATGTTCACCCGCAGCGTGCGGGCCTGTTCGGTGTTGCCGGCGTTGTCGGTGGAGTTGAAATCCACCGAGTGCGCACGATCCCCGGCGACGGTGAAGGGTCTGGAATACGAGACCCAGGGCCCGCGGTCGATCCGGTACTTCGTGCCGGCGAGACCGCTGGCGTTGTGGCCGGGATCGACGGCGGTCAGGGTGACGGTGACCGGCGCGGTGACGTACCAGCCCTCCTGGCCGTCCGGTCCCGACGGCTGAACCGTGACCATCGTGCGGGGCGGGAGAGTGTCCGGACGCCCGGCGGCGGTGGCGCTGCCGGTTCCGGCGAGGAGCAGGACGACCAACGTGACCAGCAGGCGGCGTATCGACACCCGGCGAACGCTAGCCAGCCACGTACGGGAAGGCCACCTTCATCACGCGAGACGTGATGAAGGTGGCCGTCACGTGCCTGGACCGTTACCTCAGCCGACGAACGTGCCCGCGAACCGGTCCGCGTCGATCGACATCGAGCCGGCGAAGTTGCGCTCCACCTCGGCGATCTCGGCCGGGTTCGGGTTGGGGTTCTTGCAGGACGTTCCCGCGCTGGCGCCGGACATCAGGTCCTCGCACTTGCCGGTACGCCGGTCCGGAAGCCCGAGCAGGTGACCGAACTCGTGCGCGGAGATGCGGGTGACGTCGTGGCCGTCACGCACGGCCTGCCTGCCCATCCACCACGTGCCCTGGCCCAGCCGGACCACCTGCGCGCGCGGCCAGCCGTTGTCGGCCAGCACGCGGATGGTGGCGGGCGAACCCTTCACCAGCTTCACGTTCTTCACGTGGCGGTTCCACACCGCCGCACCGGCGTCGACCGCGGCCTGGAACTCCGCGGCGCCACTGGAGTTGTAGTACAGCGTTCGGACCATCTCCGGCGCCGGCGCGGCGGCGGCAGCCGGTGCCACCAGCGCGGCGAACATGGTCACCATCAGGGACAGCACGGCCAGCAGGGAGCGTGCCGACTTCGTGGGCTTGGTGCGCACCTCGGACTCCTCACCTTCGGGGGGATGAGGCGGACGCTAGGCGCGCCGGAGCACCCCGAGAAAGGGTGTCCAGTTCACAGTTTTGCGGCCCAGTTGGGAAATTCGCACCTCAGCGGAGCCGGGCACCGGGTACGGCACCGGCAAGTCCCGACCAAAGTAGGACTCAGTCTTCCGGCTCCCACGGCAGCTCGACGATCAGGCACGGCCCGCCGACGAACAACCCACCGTCGACGCCGAGCACCTTGCCGCCCGCGTACAGCAGCGGGTCCTCGATCTCCGTCGGGTGAATCCCGAGCTGATCGGCGATCACCGTGTGCCCGTGGACGATCCGCTGCCCGCCCAGACAGGCCAGCAGCAGTTCGGCGACGCCGGGGCCGTTCGGCCCGCGGAACGCGTACCGCACGGTCATCCGGCTCCACACGCCCCACCAGTCGGCGAGGTCGTCGCCCGCCAGGATCTCGCCCGCCGTCTTGTTGATGTCGGCGATCTGCATGCCCCAGTCCAGGTAGGTCAGGGCGTCCGAGTGCAGCAGCAGGTGATCGGCCAGCAACGTGACCAGCGGGCGGGTGGTCAGCCATTCGATGTGCTCGTCGGTCAGCGCGGCCAGGTCCTCCGGCTGGCCGCCGTTGAGCTCCCAGCTCTTGGCGAAGCTGCGTGGCGCGACGTCGTCCGGAACCACCGCCGTGTCACCGAACCGGTGCATGCCCAGCAGCAGGATCTCGTGGTTGCCGAGCAGGCTGCGGACCTCCCCGCCGGCCTCGGCCGCCTGCCGCTGCAGCTTCATCACCAGGTCGATGACCCCTATGCCGTCGGGGCCGCGGTCGACGAAGTCGCCGAGGAAGCACACGACGGCCTCACCACCGGCCCAGTCGCCGTCGGCGTCGACCAGCCCCTTGTCACGCAGCGCCGCCACGAGCCCGTCGAGATGCCCGTGGATGTCGCCGATCACATAGCTGGGATGTGCCATCGGCAAACCATAAGCCCACCGCCGCTCACCCGGACGGGAAGGGATCCTTCGTGTGGCCGATGAGCTCGGCGACCGAATCGATCACGCGGGTGGGCCGGTACGGGTACAGCTCGGCCGATTCCCTGGTCGAGATGCCGGTGAGCACGAGGATGGTCTGCAGTCCGGCCTCGATGCCGGAGTGGATGTCGGTGTCCATGCGGTCGCCGATCATCAGCGCCTTCTCCGAATGCGCGCCGAGCGACCGCAGTGCCGACCGCATCATCAGCGGGTTCGGCTTGCCCACGTAGTACGGCTGACGGCCGGTGGCCCGCTCGATCAGCGCCGCGACCGACCCGGTCGCCGGCAGCGACCCCTCCAGGCTGGGGCCGGTGGCGTCGGGGTTGGTGGCGATGAACTTCGCCCCGGCCTCGATCAGCCGGATGGCCCTGGTGATGGCACTGAAGCTGTACGTCCTGGTCTCGCCGAGCACCACGTAGTCCGGGTCGCGCTCGGTCAGTACGTAACCGGCCTCGTGCAGTGCCGTGGTCAGGCCCGCCTCGCCGATGACGAACGCCGAGCCGCCCGGCCGCTGCGACGCCAGGAACTTCGCCGTGGCCATCGCCGAGGTCCAGATGGACGTCTCCGGCACGTCCAGGCCGGTCCGCAGCAGCCGGGCACGCAGGTCACGCGGGGTGTAGATGGAGTTGTTGGTCAGTACCAGGAACGAGATGTCGTTGGCCCGCAGCTCGGCGAGGAACTCGTCGGCGCCGGGCACCAGGTGCTCCTCGTGCACGAGCACGCCGTCCATGTCGGTCAGGTAACTCCACCGGGGTTCCATGGTCAGGATCGTAGTCAGTCGAGCGCTGGGTGAACTGTCACAGCCGCGGCCTTGACCGCCAGCCGTACCGGCACCCCCGGCTCCAGGCCCAGCTCGGCGACGGCGGCCGGGGTCAGGTCGGCCGCCCAGCCGGACCCGGCGGTACGCAGCCGGATCACCGGTCCGTGTGGTTCCAGGGTGGCGACCGTGGCGGCGACGGTGTTACGCGGGCTGCCGCCCGGCGGATCACCGGCCGGGAACACCGCGACCGCGCTGGGCGGGAACACCGCGACCCCGGCCTGCCCGGCGACGGCGTCGGCGGCGGCCACCCCGGCGATCACCTGGCCGTCGCCGGTACGCAGGCCCGCGCCGGTGACCGTGCCGGGCACCAGGTTCAGCCCGGCGATCCGCGCGGTGAACGCTGTGCGTGGTGCGGCGAGCACGTCGCGTACCGGGCCCCGTTCGACAACGCGGCCCGCGTCGAGCACGACAACGTGATCGGCCAGGGTGAGTGCGTCGAGCGGGTCGTGCGTGACCAGGACCGTGCACCGGTCCTCGGCGCGGATCACCCTGCGCAGCAGGCCGCGCACCGCACGTGCGGCGTCGACGTCCAACGCGGCCAGCGGCTCGTCGAGCAGCAGCAGCTCGGGCTCACCGGCCAGCGCCCTGGCCACCGCGACCCGCTGCGCCTGCCCGCCGGACAGCTGAGCCGGCCCGCGGTCGGCGAGCGCCCCGGCATCCACTTCGGACAGCCAGTGCCGCGCCCGGTCCCGCGCCGTCGCGCGGCCCAGCCCGGCCGAGCGGGGCGCGAAGGCCACGTTGTCCAGCACCGACAGGTGCGGGAACAGCATCGCGTCCTGGGCGAGCAACGCGATACGCCGCGAATGGACCGGCACGGCGGTGACGTCCCGGCCGCCGAGCACGACGGCGCCGCGATCCGGCCGGTGCAGGCCGACCAGGCCGTCGAGCAGGGTGGACTTGCCCGCGCCGTTCGGGCCGAGCACGGCCAGCACCGTTCCCGCTGGCACGGAGAGGTCGACGTCCAGGGTGAACGTCCCGCGGGACAGGGTCAACCGCGCGGTCAGGCCGGTCATCGCACGCCCTCCAGCGCACGCGGCCTGGCCAGCGCGATCACCAGGATCGCCACCACGACCAGCAGCAGCGCCACCGCGACCGCGCTGTCCACATCGGACTCGGACTGCGCGTAGACCTCCAGCGGCAGCGTCCTGGTGACGCCCTGCAGGCTGCCGGCGAACGTGATGGTCGCGCCGAACTCGCCGAGTGCCCTGGCGAAGCTGAGCACGACGCCGGAGCCGAGCGCGGGCAGCAGCAGCGGCAACGTCACCCTGCGAAAGACGGTCCACGGCCGGGCGCCGAGCGTGGCGGCGACCCGTTCGTACCCGGTACCTGCCGACCGCAGCGCGCCTTCCAGGCTGACCACCAGGAACGGCATGGCGACGAACGTCTGGGCGATCACCACCGCCGCCGTGGTGAACGGCAGCCGGACGCCGGTGGCGGCGTCCAGCGCGTAGCCGAGGAAGCCGTTGCGGCCCAGCAGGTAGAGCAGCGCGAGCCCGCCGACGACGGGTGGCAGCACCAGCGGCAGCAACACCACCGCCCGCAGGAACCGCACCGCGCGGCCACGCGCCCGTGCCAGCACGACGGCCAGTGGCACGCCGAGGATCACGCAGGTGACGGTGGACATCGCGGCCGTCGTCAGCGACAGCTCCAGCGCGCTCAGCGCGGCGGGCGCGACCACCAGCTCCGGCAGGCGGGCGAGGTCCGTGCGCAGCACCAGGCCGACGACCGGCAGCACGACGAGCGCCAGCGCGCAGGCCGCCGGTACCCAGAGCAGGCGGGGGATCCCGCCGGGGTCATGGCGCGCCAAAGCCCACCCTGGTCAGTTCCTCGCGGCCGGCGGGACCGAGGACGAACTCGGTGAACTGCCGGGCCGCCTCGGCCTGCGCCGACTCCGCCAGCGCGGCGATCGGGTACCGGTTGACCGCCTGGGCGGCCTCGGGGAAGTCCACCCCGGTGACCTTCTCGCCCGCGGACCGCACGTCGGTGCGGTAGACCAGCCCGGCGTCGGCCTCGCCGGCCGTCACCTTGGTCAGCACCGCCTTGACGTCCTGCTCCTCGCTGACCGGCTTCAACGCGGTCCCGGCGGCCTTGCGGGTGGCCGCGCCACACGGGACCTGCGGTGCGCACACCACCACCGCCAGCCCCGGCCTGGCCAGGTCGGCGAGACCGCGGATGCCCTTGGGGTTGCCCGGTGCCACCGCGATGGTGAGCTGGTTGGTGGCGAAGACGGCGGGTAGCCCGGCGAGGTGGGCGGTGACCTTGTTCATGTTGGCCTCGTCGGCCGAGGCGAACACGTCGGCACGGGCACCCTCGTTGATCTGCTGCGCCAGCTGCGAGGAACCCGCGAAGCTGAACACGACGTCGACGCCGGTGTGCTCGGCCTCGAAGCGCTTCTCCAGCGCGGTGAACGACTCGGTCAGCGAGGCCGCCGCGAACACGGTCAGCGTGCTGTGCCCCGCCTGGCCCGAGCACGCGGTCAGCGCCAGCAACGCGACCAGCAGCAGTTTCCTCATGGGGTCTCCACCACGACGTGGGTGGCCTTGACGACGGCGACGGCCAGCACGCCGGGGCGCAGTCCCAGCTCGTCGACGGCTTCCGAGCTCATCAGCGACACGATCCGGTGCGGCCCGCACTGCATCTCGACCTGCGCCATGACCCGGTCGGCCAGCACCGAGGTGACCAGGCCGACGAACCGGTTGCGGGCCGAACGACCGATTCCGGACGGATCCGGCGGGGCCTCGTGCTGCGCCTTGACGAACGCCGCGAGCTGCTCGCCGTCGACGACCTTGCGCCCGGCGGCGTCCTCGCTTGCGGTCAGCTCGCCCGCCCGGACCCACCTGCGCACGGTGTCGTCGCTGACACCGGTCAGCCTCGCCACCTCTGACAACCGAAATTGCGGCATGCCCGGCAGATTATCTCCGCGAATGCGGAAAAGCTATCGATCGTATGATCGCCGGTTAGGCTGGACATGATGACGGCGGTAAACCTCGGGATCCCCCGTGTCGCCAGCGTTCCGGCCTCGCCCCGCCCGGACACCCCCGCGCTGGTTGACAGCTTCGGCAGAGTGGCCACCGACCTGCGGGTCTCGTTGACCGACCGGTGCAATCTCCGCTGCACGTACTGCATGCCCGCCGAGGGCCTCGACTGGATGCCCAGCTCGCAGGTGCTCACCGACGACGAGCTGCTGCGGCTCATGCGGATCGCCGTGGAGTCGCTCGGTATCACCGACATCCGGCTCACCGGCGGCGAACCCTTGATGCGCAAGGGTTTGACCGGCCTGGTCGCCGGGATGGCGGCGCTGCGGCCGCGGCCCCGGCTGTCAATGACCACCAACGGCATCGGGCTGGCGGCCCGCGCGGCCGAGCTGGTCGACGCCGGCCTGGACCGGATCAATGTGTCCCTGGACACATTGGACGAGGAACTGTTCCGGCAGATCACCCGCCGGGACCGGCTGCGGCACGTACTGGAGGGCCTCGCGGCCGCGAAGGCGGCTGGGCTGGAGCCGGTGAAGATCAACGCGGTGCTGCTGCGTGGCGTCAACGAACACGAGGCCGTGACGCTGCTGCGGTTCGCCCTCGACAACGGCTACCACCTGCGGTTCATCGAGCAGATGCCGCTGGACGCCCAGCACGGCTGGCGGCGCGACGAGATGGTGACCGCCGGGGAGATCCTCGACCTGCTGCGGTCCGAGTTCACCCTCACCGTCTCCGATGAGCCCAGGGGCGGCGCGCCGGCCGAGAAGTGGACCGTCGACGGCGGGCCCGGCGAGGTCGGTGTCATCGCGTCGGTCACGCGGCCGTTCTGCTCGGCCTGTGAGCGCACCAGGCTGACCGCGGACGGCGCGGTGCGGTCCTGCCTGTTCAGCAACTCCGAGACCGACCTACGCGCGCTCGCGCGCGCGGGCGCGCGCGATGAGGAGATAGCGCGGGCGTGGCGGGACACGATGTGGGGCAAACTTGCCGGGCACGAGATCAACGAGGCCGGGTTCGCGCAGCCGATCCGGCCGATGAGCGCGATCGGGGGCTAGATGTCCGTGTCTGCCGAGGTGGGCCAGCACGCGACGACGGTGCACGTGCGGTTCTTCGCCTCCGCACGGGCCGCCGCGGGGGTGGAGAGCGAGCTGCTCAGTCTGCCGGCCGGGTCCAGGGTGACCGACGCGCTGGCTGAGCTGCGGGACCGGCACCCGGAGGGGCTGCCGAAGGTCCTGGAGGTCTCCAGCTACCTGCTGGACGGCGTAGCGGTCCGGGACGTGGACAACCCGCTGCCGGACGGCGCGGAACTCGACGTGCTGCCGCCGTTCGCGGGCGGTTGAACAGCGTTTCGGAGCCGGTTCGACGACGTTCACGAACGGTCCATTCGGAGGCAGAGCACGTGACCCAAACCTCACGATCAGTGATTTATCTCGGGCAGGAAACGGCCTGATAACGGTGGTCTGACCTGCGAAAACATGCTCATCGCCAAAGGTTGCGTGCTGTTACTGTGACGTAGGTCACGCCTCGAATAATTTCCCATCACGTTCGTCGTTACGTACCGTCGCTTTTCGGTTGGCCCCGACCGACCACGAGCAAGACCGGGATTCCAGAACGCCGAACCCTGTCCGACGGGATCCCGGAACCAACCCCGAGCGAAAGAACTTCTGGACAGGGGCGAGGGGGACCACGGCAGCCGCCCCCGCGGCAGCCAGGTCAGCCGGTCCGCGACCGGCCGGGCTTTCCCGAGCCCGCCCGCAGCGCTGCACGCGCAGGCGTGGAAGTGAGAGCTGTAACTGATGTCTTACCGAGGCAAGCACCGCAAGGCTTCCGCAGCCACCCGTCACATCGCTCGCGTCGTCGTCGGCGGTCTCGCCGTCGGCGCCCCGCTGGCCATCGCCGCGACCCCCGCGTCGGCGTCGCCGAACTGGGACGCGATCGCGCACTGCGAGAGCACCGGCAACTGGAGCATCAACACCGGTAACGGCTACTACGGTGGTCTGCAGTTCGACAAGCGGACCTGGCAGGCGTACGGCGGCCAGGGCCTGCCGCACCAGGCCAGCAAGTCCGAGCAGATCGCCGTCGCCGAGCGCCTGTACGCCGCCCGTGGCACCTCGCCGTGGCCGCACTGTGGCAAGAAGGGCGGCTCGTCCGCCAGCTACAAGAGCAAGAACACCCAGGGTGCCAAGAAGGCTCCGGCCAAGCAGAAGAGCACCAAGCCGGTTCAGCAGAGCGCTCCGGTCGTCGCGGGTGTCGCCAAGTCCAACCCGAACGGCGACTACACCGTTGCCGCCGGCGACACGCTGTCGAAGATCGCCAAGCAGCTGAACGTCGAGGGTGGCTGGCAGAAGCTCCACGAGCTGAACAAGGACTTCATCTCCGACGCGAACCTGATCGTCGTCGGTCAGAAGATCGCCACCAAGTAGTTCGTAAGGGTCACGTCCCGGCCGACCCCGAGCCGGCCGGTCCACGGCCCTGCAGGGTCCCACCGCCATCCCCCGGGCGGTGGGGCCCTGTTTTCGTCTGTGCCCCCACCCGCCCCACGCGCGAGTCGTACGTTCCCACGCGCGAGTTGACCGTTCCGGCCCCGCGAGTCCACCGTTGCCGACCCGCGAGTTGACCGCTCCCGCCCCGACCCGACCGGCTTTAGCCCGCTAAAGCTGGTCGGCCGCGCACGCAACGTGCGGCTCGCGCGGCGTCAGGGGGAGTTGACCCACTCGTCGGTGCCGTCGTCGAAGCTCTGGTGCTTCCACACCGGCAGCCGGGCCTTGACCTCGTCGACCAGCTCCGCGCAGGCCGCGAACGCCTCCCTGCGGTGCTCACCGGCCACGGCGCAGGCCAGCGCCACGTCGCCGATCTCCAGCTTGCCCAGCCGGTGGCTCACCGCGACCGCCCGCACGCCCTGCACCCGCCCGGCAACCTCGGCGACCACCCTGGCCAGCACCTCGCCCGCGCTCGGGTGCCCCTCGTAGAACAGGCCCCGCACGCCCTTGCCGCCGTCGTGGTCCCGCACCACCCCGGCGAACGTCACGACGGCGCCCGCCGCCCGGTCACCGACCAGCTCGGCGTGCTCCTCCACCGACAGCTCGGCCTCGGTCACCTGCGCCAGCGCCACCCGCGCGGGCACCCCGCCCGCCTCCGGCGCGGCCGGCACGTGGTCGCCGCCGTGCAGCTGGTCCAGCGCGTGGTCGAGCAGGCCGTCGAGGACCTCCAGGCCGTCGGCGACGCCACCACGCGACCCCGGCAGGTTCACCACCAGCGTCCGCCCGGCCACCCCGGCCAGCCCCCGCGACAGCACCGCCGTCGGCACGGCAGGCAACCCGGCCGCCCGCACGGCGTCCGCAACGCCCGGCAGCTCGTAGTCCAGCAGCGGCGCGGTGGCCTCCGGCGTCCGATCGGTCGGCGACACGCCGGTGCCGCCCGTCGTGATGACCACCTGGACGTCCTCGGCCAGACACGCCCGCAACGCCCGCGCCACCGGCTCGCCGTCGGGCACCACGATCGGCTCAGGCACGTCGAAGGACCGTTCGGCCAGCCACTCGGCGATGATCGGCCCGGTCCGGTCGGGGTACACCCCCTCCGCGGCCCGGTTGGACGCCACGATCACCCGCGCCGAACGGCTCACGACCCACGCTCCCAGAGTCCCGTCTTGCCACCGGTCTTGCGTTCCAGCCGCACCTGGTCCAGCGTCGCAGCCGGATCGACGGCCTTGACCATGTCATGCACGGCCAGCCCGGCCACCGCCACCGCGGTCAGCGCCTCCATCTCGACGCCCGTGCGGTCGGTCGTGCGCGCCGCGGCCGTGATCCGCACCGCCGCGTCCTCCAGCGTGAAGTCGACGTCCACGCCGGTCAGCGCGATCTGGTGACACAGCGGGATCAGCTCCGACGTGCGCTTGGCGCCCATGATGCCCGCGATCCTGGCGACCGCCAGCGCGTCACCCTTGGCCAGCTCACCGCCGCGCAGCAGCTCGACCACCCGCTCCGTCGTACGCACCACCCCGGTGGCCACAGCCTCCCGCGCGGACGCGGACTTACCGGAGACGTCGACCATCCGAGCGGCACCCGACTCGTCGACGTGGCTGAGTTCACTCACGCCCCCGAGACTAGGCCTCCCGCTGGGCCGCCGCCTTCACCGCACCCGCCACCGCACTGGAAACGGCCGGATCGAACACGCTGGGCACGATGAACGACGCGTTCAGCCGGTCGCCGTCCACCACGTCCGCGATCGCGTCGGCGGCGGCCAGCAGCATGGCGTCGTCGATGTGCCGGGCCTGCGCGTCCAGCAGCCCGCGGAAGACGCCGGGGAACGCGAGCACGTTGTTGATCTGGTTCGGGTAGTCGCTACGCCCGGTGGCCACCACCGCCGCGTGCTTCTGCGCCTCCAGCGGGTCGATCTCCGGGTCCGGGTTGGCCAGCGCGAACACCACCGCGTCGTCGGCCATGGTCGCCACCTGCTCGGCCCCGAACAGGTTCGGCGCCGACACCCCGATGAACACGTCCGCGCCGACCAGCGCCTCGTGCAACGTGCCCGACACGTTGTGCTTGTTGGTGTGCTCGGCGACCCAGCGCAGGTTGTCGTCCAGGTTGTCCCGTCCGGAGTGGACGATGCCGTCGATGTCGGCCGCCACGACGTCGCCCGGTCCCTTGCGCTGCAGCAGCCGGATGATGGCCGAACCCGCGGCGCCGACACCGCTGACCACGACCTTGCAGTCCTCCAGCCGCTTGCCGACCACCCGCAACGCGTTACGCAGCGCCGCGACCACGACGATCGCCGTGCCGTGCTGGTCGTCGTGGAACACCGGGATGTCCAGCTGCTCCCGCAGGCGCGCCTCGATCTCGAAGCAACGCGGCGCGGCGATGTCCTCCAGGTTGATACCCGCGTACACCGGGGCCAGCGCCTTCACCGTGCGGATGATCTCCTCGGTGTCCTGGGTGTCCAGGCACACCGGCCACGCGTCGACGTCGGCGAACTTCTTGAACAGCGCCGCCTTGCCCTCCATCACCGGAAGCGCGGCCGCCGGGCCGATGTTGCCAAGGCCCAGCACCGCCGAACCGTCGGTGACCACGGCGACCGTGTTGCGCTTGATCGTCAGCCTGCGCGCGTCCTCCGGGTTGGCCGCGATCGCCTGGCAGACCCGGGCCACGCCCGGCGTGTACGCCCGCGAGAGGTCGTCACGGTTACGCAGCGCGACCTTCGGGTTCACCTCGAGCTTGCCACCGAGGTGAATCAGGAACGTCCGGTCGGACACCTTCCGCACCCGGACGCCGGGCAGCGCGTCCAGCGCCTGCGTGATGTCCTCCGCGTGGTTGGCGGACAGGACGTTGGCGCTGATGTCCACGACGATCGAGTCGGCGTGCGACTCGACGACGTCGAACGCCGTCAGCACACCGCCGACACGACCGACCGCGCTGGTCAGGTCGCCCGCGGCGGACGCCGAGGACGGCGCCTCCACGCGAACGGTGATCGAGTAACCGGGACCCGGAACGGGCATGGGCGCACCCCCGCGAGGCTGGTGATCTGATGTCTACTCAGGACATTAGCCCCGTGGCCCCGGTCACCCGGCACCTGCCGGTAAACCCGCCGGTAACTAATCCCGGTTGATCGTGGTCTCCGGGTGCACGTACGGCACCGAGTCCAGCGGGAACGTCACATCGCCGTACGGCGACAACGCGCCCTGCCGGTCGGCGGCCAGCTCGGAAACGGGGTGCTCGCCATCGGGCACCTCGGGCCAGTGCGGGTCGACCCCGTGCTTCCTGCCGTCCTTCGCCTTGGCCACGTCTTCCTCCCGTGCAAGTTCACGTCACGCTCGTGCACAGTGTGCCCGACGCACCCCGCGCGCTCACCACCAGCCAGCCGTGCCCAGCGCCAGAAGGGCCGTCGACACAAGCCAGGCAGCCGAATGGGCCGTTCGCCGGAACCAGGTCCCCCTGGAGCCGAGGGTAGGCCATTGGGACGACAGGGTGACGGTGGTGACGGCCAGGGACGCGACCGTCGCCGGCCAGAGCACGCGAAACCACCAGGCGTCCGGAGCCAGGTTCCACGACGCGAGTGTCACGGCCGCCGACGCCAGCAGCACCGTCGGGCCACTCACGCGATCCAGCCCGCGCCGCCACACCAGCAACGGCGGCACCACCAGCACACCCAGCGACACCACCCCCAGCGCCACCACCAGCACCAGCGGCTCCGGCGGCACCACACCCGGCGCCGCCGGCAACCCCAGCAACTCCATCCCCAGCGGCTCCACCGACCGCGACGTGTTGCCCAGCACCACCACACCGCGACCCTCGTCGGTCACCGCCACGAACGACCCCGCCCCGGCGAACCCGCCACTGTGCAGGCTCATCCCCGCCACCCGTACCCAGCCGAACCCCGACCGCGCCCCGGCCACGACGGGAGCCGCCAGCAACCGCGCCAGGTCAACCGCGCTCGCGTACACCCCGGCACCCGCCGGCTCCAGCCCGGCCACCACCACCGGCGCCACCGGACGGCCCAGCTCGTCACCCGGATCCGCCGCCCCCGGCGGCACCTCGCCCACCGCCGCACCCGCCACCAGGCGCGTTCGCAGCAACTGCCCGTACGACATGCCCGCTCGCGCCGCCAGCGCCTGCCCCAGCACACCCATGCCCAGATTCGAGTAGTCGAACCGGCCCCGGCTGCCCAGATCCGCCGCCAACAGCGCCGCCACCGCCGCTACCACGTCACCCGGATCACCCGAGTCCAGCACCGGCCCGCCGAACACCGCGGGCACCGACCGCCACCACGCTCCCGGCAACCGCGCCCCGATCCCGGACCGGTGCGTCGCCAGCTCCGCCAGCGACACCCCCGCCACCACCGGATCGGCGAACCGGCCAGCGCCGAACACCTCACCCAGCGTCGTCGCGGGCGTCACCTCACCCCGGCCCACCGCGTCCGCCAGCAGCGACCCGGTCAGCGCCTTCGCCACCGACGCCAGCTGGAACGGCGTCCCCGGATCCGCGCCCAGTCCCGCCACCCGCACGGCACCCCGGTCCACCACCGCCACCGACAACCGGTCGTAACCCGCACCGCCGTGCCGCTCCACAACCCGCGCCAGCGCCTCGGCCAGCTCCCCGTCACCGTGCCGGTCCGTCCTCGGCGACACCGGCGCGGGCACCACCAGCAACGCCCCCAGCCCCGCCAGCACCGCGACCACCACCAGCAGCACCCGCATCGCCGGAGTGTGTCAGATATCGTGAGCAGACCCATGCCGAACAGCGACAACGCGAGTACCGGCTCCCTGGCCGACTGGCTGCGCTCGGTCACCGACGACGCCCTGACCGACCTGCTGCACGCCCGCCGCGACCTCGCCACCCCACCCCCGACCAGCAGCACCGTGCTGGCCACCCGGGCAGGCACACCCGGCTCGATCGCCCGCGCCTGCGAGGACCTCGACACCGTCACCCTCGCCGTGTACGAGGCGATGCTCGTCGTGCACGCCGACGCCGACCCCACCAGCCGCGACCGGCTCGTCGAACTGGCCGGCCTCGAACCCGCCGACATCGACGCCGCACTCGACCGCCTCAGGGCCCGCGCACTGGCCTGGGGCGACGACGAAGCCATCCGCGTACCGCCCGCCGCCCGCGACGTCTTCGGCGCCCACCCCGCCGGCCTCGGCAACCCCGCCCCCGACCTGCCCGACTTCGACCTCGACGAACTCAGCGACGCCGAACGGGCCCTGCTGACCACCCTCGCCCCCGGCCCGCCCGTCGGCCGCACCCGCGACGCCGGCATCCACGTCCCGCTGTCCTCGGCCCGCACCCCCGCCCAGAAACTGCTCGCCCGCGGCCTGCTCGTCCGCCGCGACAGCGAAACCGTCGAACTGCCCCTGCAGATCGGCCTCGCCCTGCGCGGCGGCCACATCCACGCCCCCGGCACCCTCGCGCCCCCGCGCCTGGACACCCACCCGCACGCACCGGCCACCGTCGACGAGACCGCCGCCGGCGAAGCCATGGAGTTCATCCGGCACACCGAAGCCCTGCTCACGCTCTGGTCCGGACAACCACCACCGGTACTCAAAGCAGGCGGGCTCGGCGTACGGGAACTGCGGCGGCTCACCCGCGAACTCGACGTCGACGAACCCCGGGCCGTGCTCATCGCCGAACTCGTCGTCGGCGCCGGCCTCGTCGCCGACGACCAGAACACCACCCCGGAATGGGTCCCCACCACGCTCACCGACAGCTGGCTCGCCTCCACCCCCGACGCCCGCTGGACCCTGCTCGCCCAGACCTGGCTCGACCTGCCCCGCCTGCCCGGCCTCGCCGGCCACCGCGACGCCAAGGACAAGCCCATCGCCCCGCTCGCCGACGAACTACGCAGGCCACTCGCCCCCGTCGCCCGCCGCCGCACCCTCGCCGCCCTCGCCGACCTTCCACCCGGCACCGGCGTGCACAGCGCCGACGACCTCACCGCCACCCTCGCCTGGCGCGCACCCCGCCGCGGCGGGCGGCTACGCGACGAAATGGTCCGCTGGACCATGGCCGAAGCCGCCGCGATCGGCGCGATCGCGCTCGGCGCCGTCACCACCGCCACCAGGGCCCTGCTCGACGACGACCGCCCCCGCGCCGGACAGGCCATGGCCGACGCCATGCCCGACCCCGTCGACAAGGTCCTCGTGCAGGCCGACCTGACCGTCGTCGCCCCCGGGCCACTCGAACCCGAACTGGCCACCGAGATCCTCGCCGTCGCCGACGTCGAATCCGCCGGCCACGCCACCGTCTACCGCATCACCGAACACACCGTCCGCCGCGCACTCGACACCGGCCGCACCGCCGCCGAACTACACGCCCTGTTCAGCCAGCGCTCCGCCACCCCGGTGCCGCAGGCCCTGACCTACCTCATCGACGACGTCGCCCGCCGCCACGGCCGCCTGCGCGGCGGCGTCGCCGGATCGTTCCTGCGCTGCGACGACGAAAGCCTGCTCGCCGAAGTCGTCCGCACCCCCGCCGCCACCGAACTCGAACTACGCCAGATCGCCCCGACCGTCCTGGTCAGCCCGCTGCCACTGGCCGACGTACTGGACACCCTGCGCGACGCCGGCTTCGCCCCCGCAGCCGAAGGCCCCGACGGCCGCATCATGGACCTCACCCGCGCCCGCGGCCGCCGCACCCCGGCCCGCTCCCGCACCGCGCCCCGGCCCGCACCCGACCAGGCCACCGTCGACCCCGGGCAACTACGCGCCATCGTCGCCCACATCCGCGCAGGCGACCGCGCCGCGACCACCCGCAAAGGCACCACCGTCCGCCTGCCCAGCGGAGGCGGCGGCGCCGACACCGCCCTCACCCTCGCACTGCTGTCCCAGGCCACCCGCGAACAACGCGAAGTCTGGATCGGATTCGTCGACGCCCACGGCACCGCCCGCCAGCGCGTCGTCACCCCGGCCAGGGTCGGCGGCGGCGTACTGGAAAGCACCGAGAACGAGCGCTACCCCCTGCACCGCATCACGTCGGTAGCCCTCGTCGAAGACGCCTAGAGGTTCCGCAGGCCCTGCAGCACCCGGTCCATGAACTCCAGCGCCGACCGGTCACCCAGCACCAGGCTCGACGCGTGCACCAGCACCAGGCCGGCGTCGGCCATGTCACCCACCAGCACCTTCACCACCCCCAGCGGCAACCGCAGGTGCGCGGCGATCTCCGCCACCGACCGCGTCTGCACACACAGATCGCAGATCAGCCGGTGCTCCACCGACGCCGCGCCGTGATACCGGCGCCCCTGCTCGGTCGTCGAGATCAACGCCTCCAGCGCCAGATTGTGCTCGGAGTGCGTACGGCCACCGGTCCGGGTGTACGGCCGCACCAGCGTCCGCGTCGACGCCCGCCCCACCTGCCGAGCGGGCGCCGGAATCCCGGCCGACCGCACCGCGGCCGGCATCGGCACCGGGGTCTCGTCCGGCGGCTCGGACGGCCAGTGGATCGCCTGCGGGACCACCTCCGGCGCGGGCGGCGGAGGCGGTGGCTGCGGCGGGGGAGGTGGTGGAGCCGGCGACGGCCGCGGGTTCCTGCGCGGCAGGAAACGCGCGATGTCGAACCGGCTCGGGTCGTCCAGCCCCTCCCGCTCGGTCGCCGAGTGCAGCGCCGACCACTCGGCGCCAGGTTCCTGGTCGTCGTTACGTGGAATCCGAATCATTCGCCAGCTACCGCACGCCACCCTGCAACTGCGCCCGCAACTCCGGCGTCAGCTGCTCACCGACCCTGTCCACCAGCAACGTCATCTCGTAGGCGACGGTACCGATGTCACTACCCGGCGCGGCGAGAACCGCGAGGCTGGACCCGTCACTGATCGACATCAGGAACAGGTACCCGCGCTCCATCTCCACCACGGTCTGGTTGACCGCACCCGCGTCGAAACACCGCGCGGCGCCCTGCGTCAGGCTGATCAAACCGGACGCCACCGCGGACAGCTGCTCGGCCCGCTCCCTCGGCAGACCGTCCGAAGCCGACAGCAACAACCCGTCCGCGGACACCACGACGGCGTGCGCCGCCCCCGGGACACGGCGTACGAAGTCGGTGATCAGCCAGCCGAAACTCCCGGACTGGGCGGCAGAAGCTGTCACTGTCCCCTCCTCAGGCGGATCGGCATCGGCTCCTGGTCAGCCTATTCATGATGCCGAACGTGTCGTAGGACGCTGGTGAGCATCGGCGAGTTCACGCGGATGGCCGCGCTCGAACGAGTGAATCAGCCCGCCTGCAGCGCCTTGTCGTGTGAGATCGCATGCTGAACGACGGCGATCAGCACCTGCTTCGCCGACTCCCGCTCCCGCGCGTCACACGCCATGATCGGCACCGACGGCGAGATCGTCAGCGCGTGCCGCACGTCCTCGATCTGGTGATGCAGCAACCTGTCGAAACAGTTGATCGCCACGACGTAGGGCAGCTTGCGATTCTCGAAGAAGTCGATGGACGGGAACGCGTCCGACAACCTCCGCGTGTCGACCAGCACCACCGCGCCGATAGCGCCCAGCGCCAGGTCGTCCCACATGAACCAGAACCGGTGCTGTCCCGGGGTACCGAAGACGTAGAGCACCAGATCCGAATCCAGGGAGATCCTGCCGAAGTCCATCGCCACGGTAGTGGTGGACTTGTTCGGCGTCGCCGACACGTCGTCGACGTTCACGGACGCCTCGGTCATCGAGGCCTCCGTGGTCAACGGGTCGATCTCGGAAACCGCGCCCACCAGGGTGGTCTTCCCCGCTCCGAACCCACCGGCGACAACGATCTTGGCCGACGACGTCGGCCCGGCGACCGCCGGTGTATTCGCGTCGGAGCTAAATTCTCCGAAGCCCACTGAGCACCCTTTCCATGAACTCGATGCTCGGCCGGTCTCCCACCACCGAGCTGCTGCTGTGTATCAATACCAGCCCGAGGCCGGCCACGTCACCGATGAGTACACGCACGACGCCGAGGGGTAACCGCAGCAGTGCGGCGACCTCCGCGACCGACCGGGTGTCCAGACACAGGTCGCAGATCGACCGGTGCTCGGGGACCCGCACCGAGTCGATCACCCGCCCACGCTCGCTCGTCGAGATCAGCGCCTCGATCGCGAGGTCGTAGGTCGGCTTCGTCCGGCCGCCGGTGCGGAAATACGGCCGCACCAGCCCGGAACTCTCCTGCGGCTCCTCCGGCGGCAGGGAACCCGATCTCGCCGAGGGAACACCGGCGAACTCACCGGTCCCCCCGGTGTTGAACGCGGCGAACCCGGCCGGCTCACCACCGATCGAGCTGCCACCGCCGTACAACTCCGAACCCGGACCGCTCAGCAGCCGGTCTCTGAAGTCGTCGACGTTGAACACGGACGGCCCGCCGAGCGACTCGCCATCCGCCTGCCGCAACCAGCCCGCTTCCTGGTCGCCTCCGGCACGGCCACCCGGCTCGGGTTCGCCGTCGCTGCGCCGGGCACGCCACTCGCGGTCGATTCGGTCCCGGAAGGTCTTCCAGTCCTCACTGGACGTCCCGCCCGCGTTGGCGTTGTCCGATTCACCCGGCCATCCCGCGCCGGAGAAGTCGCCCCTCGATCGTCCCGAGTCCACGACAGTCTCCCCGTCCTACCGCGGCCCCGCGCCGCAGCGCAGCGCACGTCCGCCGTCCACCTCGAGCACCAGCTTCACGCCTCTCACCTCGCCTACCGCCGCGCGGCACCCTGGAGCTGCGCGCGGAGTTCCGGGGTCAGCTGCTGGCCGACCCGCTCGACCAACAGCGTCATCTCGTACACCACCAGACCGATGTCACTGTCCGGCGAGCCCAGCACAGCCAGGCACGACCCGTCGGACACCGACATCAGGAACATGAAACCGTTGGCCATCTCGACCACCGTCTGTGCGACGCTGCCGCCGTCGAACACCTTCGCCGCACCGCGCGCCAGGCTGGTCAGCCCGGAGGCCACCGCCGCGAGCTGGTCGGCCCGGTCCTTCGGCAGGCCACGCGAGGCCGCCAGCAGCAGCCCGTCCGCGGACACCACGACCGCGTGTGCCGCGCCAGGAACCCTGTGCACGAAATCGGTGATGAGCCACGCGAAACCGCCCGGCTGGCCGTTCGTCGGCTTGCCCGGCTGTGCCGGGCCACCCGGCTGCACTGACCCCGCCCGTGTCACTGTCACTCCTTAGCGCTTGGTTCAGAAGGTCGTCCCGCCACACCGTTCGCCGGTACGGCCTCATCGTCTCGCGGCTCGGAGACATCAACAACACTGTCGTGCTCCGCGAGCGCATGCCTGCCGGACCGGTAGCCACGCTGGAAACTGGCCATCCGCTCCCGTGCGGCGGCGGCAGACCGGCCGGCACCGCCACCCGTGGCGGCACCCGCCTGCTGCTCACCGGCACCGTCGGCGAACATCGTCGTCTCCTCGCCGCCGACCGAGCCGGGTACCAAGTATGCGTTGGGCGTCCTCTTGGGCAGACCGGCCGGGGTGATTTCCTCGTCCTTGGACTCCAGCAGAGCCTGCGCCGCCAGCCACCCCTCGTCGGACGCGCTGCGCCAGCCTTCCGTCACGCCGCCTCCCTCGGCTCCCTCCGGGGCCGCGGCCTCCGCCGGCTCGCCTGCCTCGGCCTGACCGCCCTCGGCCTCACCGTCCTCGGCCTCGCTGAACCACCGCGACAGCACCGACTGGTAGATCGGCAGGCGGCGAGTGGGCACGTCGTCGTCCAGCGCACTGCCCACCTGCTCCTCCTGCGACTCCTCCGGCCTCGGCTCGGCCTTCGCCACCGGAACGTAGGTGGGCTCGCGCTTGGGCAGCTCCAGCCGCGGCGGCGCCGGCGCCTCGGCCGGGGCGGGCTGGTCGACGTCGGTCTGCGGAAACCCGTGCTCGTCGGCCCCGTGAGCCGGCTCCGGCGAAGTCTCGCGCTTCGGCGTCAGGAACGGGCCCGCGGCACTCACCGTGCCACCGACCAGGTCGTCCAGGCTGATCGGCTGGGCCAGCGGCACCAGCCCCTGTCCCTCGCGGGGCTGCGCCACCGGCTCCTGGCGAACGGCCGGCTGCGGGCCGGTCGACGGCGGCGGCGGGGTGCCGTCCGGACGCACCGGCGGAATCGACGGCAGCGACGTGTCCGTACGCGGCGGCCGCTCGCTCGGCGGCAGGTCGATCAGCAGGTTCTCCGGGACGACGACCCGGGCGACCGTGCCGCCGTCGATGTCCTCGTTCTCCCGCAGCTGCACCTCGATGTTGTGCCGCTTCGCCAGCCGCGCCACCACGTACAGGCCCATCCGGCGGGTCACCGAGACGTCCAGGTCCGGCGGGTCGGCCAGCCTGCGGTTGGACTCGGCCAGCTGCGCGTCGGACATCCCGACGCCCTTGTCGGTGATCTGGATGGCCAGCGACTTGCGCCTGGTCATCACCGCGCGGACGGTGACCTTCGTCTCCGGCTCGGAGAAGTAGGTGGCGTTGTCCAGCAGCTCGGCCAGCAGGTGCACCAGGTCGTGAATGGCCAGGCCCTGCACGGCCAGCGCGGGCACGACACCGACATCCACCCGCGAGTACTGCTCGATCTCCGACACCGCGGCACCGATCACGTCCGCGGCCGGCACCGGCCTTGGCACCGACTTGGCCAGACCCGCGCCGGAGAGCACCAGCAGGCTCTCGCCGTTGCGGCGCAACCGGGTCGCCAGGTGGTCCAGCTCGAACAGGCTCGCCAGATGGTCCGGATCCTGCTCGTCGGCCTCCAGCCGGTCGATCACACCCAGCTGCCGCTCCACCAGCCGCTGCGACCGCCGCGACAGGTTGACGAAGATGCCGTTGACGTTCTCCCGCAGCAGCGACTGCTCGGCCGCCAGCTGGACGGCCTTGCCGTGCACCGCGTCGAAGGCCCTGGCGACCTGGCCGATCTCCTCCGTCGTGTGCACCGGCACCGGCGCGACCGCCCGCTCGGCGGCGGCCTTCGGGTCCGACTCGGCCATGATCCGGTCGACGGCCTCCGGCAGGTGCTTGTTCGCCACCTCCAGCGCGTTGACCCGCAGCCTACGCAGCGGCCGCAGCATCGACCGGGCCACGATCGCCATCGTCAGCAACGCGATCAGCAGACCGGCGACGATGATCGCCGAGGTGATGATCAGCTCCCGCTGCACCGAGGTCAGCAGGCCGCCGGTGTAGGACTTGGCGTCGGCCAGCAGGGCCTCCTCGACCTGGCGGACCAGGTCCAGCGTCACCGCGGAGGCCTGACCGACCTGCGACGCGTCGATGCTCAGCTCCGGCAGCCCGGCCGCGGCCCGCTGCAGGGCCAGCTGCTGCAGCTGGAACCGGCGGGACACCTGCTCACCGACGACCGTGTTCGAGTAGACCTGCCGCGCCTGCGGCGTCGCCGAGTTGGTGAAGCTGTCGATGGCCGAGACCAGGTTCGCCTCGGCGGTGGTGATGCTGTTCAGCTCGGCGGGATCGAACTTGTTGCGGATCGTGGCGGTACGCAGGAACGCGTTCTGCTGGGCGGAGAACTCCTTGGCGTGGGCCAGCGCCGACAGCGCGTCGTGACGCTCCTGCAGCCCGGCGTCGGTGACGTCGGAACTGAAACTGTCCGACACCGCCAGCAGCGCCTCGACGACACCGGTGTAGGAGATCAGCGCCGCCGACGCCGGGAACGCCGTGTCCCCCGCGGAGACCCGCAGCTCACCCAGGCCACGCAGCCGGGTCAGTGCCTGCTCGTAGCGGCTGGCCGTTGGCGGGTCGTCGATCGTCTCGATGATGGACTCGGAGGCCCGCAGCTCGTTGGCGGCCGAATCCGAGCGGGTGATCTGGTCGTCCAGCTCACCACGGCCCTGCGGACGGCCGGAGATGATCCACGCGGCCATCGTCTCGCGTTCGCGCTGCACCTCGTGGACCGTCGCCGCGACCCGCTCACTCAGCTCGATCCGCTGCTGCGCGCGGTCGTAGACGCCGGTTTCCTCGAAGCCGTTGTAGATACGCAGGCCGGCCAGGAACAGTGCGGCGATCGTCGGAACGAGGAAAACCACGACCAGCTTGGCGCTCACCCGCCAGTTGGAAAGGCCCCGGGTCCGAGCCGGCCGCGTTACTCCGTTGGTGCCGTCGACGTTACTTCTCGCTGTCGCGCTATCACTTTGTGCGACACGAGGATCCGTCGAAGACACCGCCTTGCGACCGCGCTCCCCGCTGGTGAGCTGGGGCACCGAGGAGTTCCTTCCCGTTCGATGAAGCCGACTTTCCGCCTGCATCAGGTTCCCACGCGGCGAGAGCAGGGGGCGGCTCGGTCCGCGTGGGCGGATGACCGTGCGCTGCAAACCCCAGCGTGAATACAAGGCACAACTCACCCGATTGGGGCCTGAGAGTACCCAGTGCGGGGGAGAAACGGAAGGTCGACGTTCCTTATCACGGCTGCTCGAACGCAGTGCGCGAGGGTAGAAGTACCCAGAACCGGTTGCGGCGAGCGGAGGTCGAGCGTCCGGCCAGCGGTACGGCGACGCCGATTAATCGGACATCCAAGTGTCCACATGATGAGAAACGGATCAAGGTGTGACACCATGCCCGCCTTCGTCGCACGTACGGAAATCCCTGACCAGCGACGCTTGACGCCAGTACATGGACTGAACCATTCTTCGCACGTGCCGCGCACGCTTCCCCCGATGGAGCAGTGGCTGCCGCGGATCCCTCTACTGTCGGTAGACCGCCGGTCGCCAATGCCCGCGTGGCAGTCCTGGGTCAAGGAAGGAAATGTCGACCATGCGATTGGCGTCCTCGACGCGTACCCGGATCGCCGCGACGGCAGCCCTCGCCGTCATCGGCCTGACCGGTGCGTGTTCCTCGGACGGCGGCACCGTGCCGCCTCCGCCCGCCCCCGGCGGTCAGCAGAACACGCAGAGCTTCCTCGACCGGGCCCCCGTCGCCACGCCCGACGAACTGGCGAAGAGCCCGACGGCCACCGCCATCAAGCAGCGCGGTGAGCTGCTCATCGGCGGCTCGCTCGACGCGCCGCTGCTGTCCCAGCAGAACCCGACCACCGGCGAGACCGAGGGCTTCGACGCGATGCTGGGCAAGCTGCTGGCCAAGTACATCATCGGCGCGCCCAGCGCGAAGATCGTCAACTCCGGCTCGGAGACCCGCGAGGCGCTGCTGCAGAACAGCACGGTCGACGTCGTCTTCCAGACCTACACGATCACCCCGGAGCGGGCCCAGAAGGTCGCCTTCGCCGGGCCGTACCTGATCTCCGGCCAGGCCATCGCCGTGCTCAAGGGCAAGAACGGCATCACCAAGCCGTCCGACCTCAACGGCAAGAAGGTCATCGCGGGCGCCAACACCCCCGGCATCGACGCGATCAAGCAGCAGGCACCGCAGGCCGACATCGTCGCCTTCGGCACCGACCCGGAATGCGTCCAGGCGCTGGAGCAGGGCCGCGGCGACGCCTACGTGCAGGACCTGACGCTGCTCGCGGCCAGCGCCCGGCTCAACGACAAGATCGAGATCCGCGGCGAGCCGTTCACCAGCGACCCGTACGGCATCGGCCTCAAGCACGGCGACGACTCGTTCAAGCAGTTCGTCAACCAGTGGCTGACCAAGATCCAGGGCGCGGGCCTGTGGCAGCAGGCGTGGAAGGACTCCCTCGGCAGCGTCGTCGCCGGCGAGGCCCCGAACCCGCCCGCCATCGGTTCCGTCCCGGGCTCCTGAGGTCCACCGAAAGCTCGTGAAGGCCACCTTCAGCACGAAGGTGGCCTTCACGACGATGAAAGTCTGAGATGAACGCACTACTGGACCACCTCGACGAGTTCGCCGAGGGGGCTCTGTTCACGGTCGAGCTGTTCGCGCTGTCCGCCGTCGGCGCGTTCGTCATCGCACTGTTCATCGTGGCGTTCCGGGTCGCGCCGGTCACCCCGCTACGGATGTTCGGCACCGCCTACGTCGAGGTGTTCCAGAACGTCCCGCTGCTGGCCTGGCTGGTGATCTTCGTCTTCGCGCTGCCGGAGATCGGCATCCAGTTCGACCTGTTCACCACCGCGGTCATCGCCATCTCGATGTACTCCGCCGCCTACTACGCGGAGACCCTGCGCACCGGCATCAACACCGTGGCCACCGGCCAGGCCGAGGCCGCCCGCGCGCTCGGCCTCGGGTTCGGCGCCTCCCTGCGCTCGGTCGTACTGCCACAGGCGCTGCGCAGCGTCATCCAGCCGCTGGGCAACGTCACCGTCGCGCTGCTGATGAACACCGCGCTGGCGGGCGCCGTCGGGGTGGTCGAGCTGACCACCACGACCAACCGCATCAACCTCATCGAGGCGGAACCGATCGTGTTGTTCACCGGCGCGGGCGTGCTCTACGCCCTGCTCGCCGTCGTCATCACCGTGGTCACCGGCCTGCTGGAGCGGAAGCTGGTGATCCACCGGTGAACGTCCTGTTCGACGAGCCGGGGCCACGCGCCCGCCGCCGCATCCGCATCGCCACGGTCGTCAGCCTCCTGGCCGGCGCGGTGCTGGTGGCACTGGCCATCCGGCAGTTCTCCGTCAACGGTGAGCTGGACCCCGCCAAGTGGGGTATCTTCACCGACTGGCTGATCTGGCGGTTCATCCTGGACGCCCTCGGCTCCACCGTGCTGGCCGCCGTGCTGGCCATCGCCATCGGTGGTACGGCCGGGTTGCTGCTCGCTGTCGCCAGGGTGTCCGGCCCCGCCGTGCTGCGGGGAGCCGCGCGGGCCTACATGGAGGTCGTGCGGGTCGTCCCGGCCCTGCTGCTGGTGTTCGTCACGCTGTTCGCCCTTCCGCAGCTCGGCATCAACATGCCGCTGCTGTGGAAGCTCGTCGTGCCGCTCGCGGTGTCCAACTCCGCGCAGTTCGCCGAGATCTTCCGCGCGGGAATCCTGTCGCTGGACCGCGGCCAGGGCGAGGCGGCCGCGGCACTCGGCCTGAGCAACGGCCAGGCCATGCGGCTGGTGATCCTGCCGCAGGCACTGCGCCGGGTCGTCCCTTCGCTGGTCAGCCAGTCCGCGGGCGTGCTCAAGGACACCTCGCTCGGCTTCGTGGTCAGCTACAGCGAACTGCTGTACAGCACCAAGGTACTGATCGGCTACTACCAGCAGAGCCAGGTCAGCATCCTCATCCAGGCCTACCTCGTCATCGCGGCCGTGTACTTCGTGGTGAACTTCGGCCTGTCGCGGCTGGCCCGCTGGCTGGAGAGCCGTCAGCGCCGCAAGGGGCGCGTCGCGGCGACCGCCGAAGAACTCCCGCACCGGGACGGGTAAGTGCTCCGCTACTGGCCGGCCGTGGTGGCGGTGGCGCTGGGGACGTTCGCCACCATCACCACCCAGCTCCTGCCGGTCGGGCTGCTCACCGCGATCAGCCCGGAGCTGGGGATCACCGAGGGCGCCGCCGGGCTCACGGTCACCATCCCCGGCCTGGTGGCCGCCGTCGCCGCACCGGTGATCGCCGTCGCCGCCGGGCGGCTGGACCGGCGGATCGTCCTGGGCGGGCTGCTCGTCCTGCTCATCGGCGCCAACACGCTCGCGGCCGTGGCGCCGAACTACCCGGTGCTGCTGGCCGGCCGCGTCCTGGTCGGGGTGAGCGTCGGCGGGTTCTGGGCCGTCGCCGCCGGGGTCGCCGGCCGGCTGGTACCCGAGCACCTGGTCGGCCGCGCGATCTCCGTCGTCTACTCCGGCGTGTCACTGGCCTCGGTGCTCGGCCTGCCCGCCGGGCGGCTCATCGCCGACCTGACCACCTGGCGGATCACGTTCACCGTGCTCGGTGTCCTCGCCTTCGCCGTGCTCGCCGTCCAGGCCCTGCTGCTGCCACCGCTGCCGCCGCACAGCGCGGTCCGGCCTGCCGACCTGCCCCGCCTGCTGCGCGATCCCACGGTGCGGTTCGCGTTCGGCGCGGTGTTCCTGATCGTCGCGGGCCACTTCGGCGCGTACACCTACCTGGTCGCGTTCCTCGAACGCGCCCCGGCCGTGCCCAGGGAACTGGTCAGCACCCTGCTGCTGGTCTACGGCGCGGCGGGGCTGATCGGGACGTTCACCATGGGCACCTTCGCCCAGCGGGCCCCTCGGCACACGCTGGCGGCAGCGGCCCTCTCGCTCGCCCTGGCCGCGGTGACCCTGCCGTTCGCGGGCGGATCGCTGGCCGCCGTGATCGGGCTGCTGGTCGTCTGGGGCGCCGCCTACGGCGGTGTCCCGCTGTCGCTGCAGGTGTGGCTCTACACCGTGGTGCCGAAGTCCACCGAGGCCGCGTCGGCGCTGTTCGTGACGGCCTTCCAGGTCGCGATCTCGCTCGGCTCGCTGTTCGGCGGGCTGCTGCTGGACACCGGCGGCCCGGACACGGTGCTGTGGGCGGGTGGCGCGCTCGCCGGCGTCACCGCGCTCACGCTGGGGCTGGTGTCACCGCGCCGAGCCCGTTGACCAGGTCCGACCAGCGGCGCACCGCCGCCGCGTCGACCGGCTCGGCCCAGCCCCCCGGACGCACCGCGCCACCGACATGGAACGCCCGGACCCCGGCCGCCCGCAGCACGGGGAGGTGCTCCTCCCGCAGGCCGCCGCCGACCAGCAGCTCCGGCGGGCCGTCCAGGTCGGCCAGCCGGTGCAGCACGTCCAGCCCCTGGTCGACACCGCCCGGGTGCCCGGCGGTCAGCACCGTGTCGCAGCCGAGCCCGGCCGCCACGCCCCAGGCCGCGACGGGGTCGGCCGCGTGGTCCAGTGCGCGGTGGAACGTCCACCGCGCCCCGCCCAGCTCGGCCAGCACGGCACGGCAGGCCTCGGCGTCGACGGCACCGTGCGGGGTCAGGAAGCCGAGCACGAACTCCCGCGCACCCACGGCGAGCAGCTCACCCGCCGTGCGGCGCAACGCGTCGAGATCGGCCGGCGCGAAACCGGCGGTGTCCCGCAGCATGACCCGCACCGGCAGATCGGTCGCCGAAAGGACCTCCCGCACCACCCCGGCCGGTGGCGTCAGCCCGTCGGCGGCCATGTCGGCGACCAGCTCCAGCCTGTCCGCACCGCCCTCCTGAGCCCGTTCGGCGTCGTGCGCGCCGAGCGCGATCACCTCGAGCAGAGCCGTCACCGCTCACTTCCTTCTTTGATCCGCGCGCTTCGACCGCGCTCGACACCGTCCTGCAGCCTGGACATCCTCCCGCGAACGGCCTCCGGTGACAGCGTGAGTGTGGGGCGTTCCTCAGCGGTGCGGAACCACTGGGCCAGCACCGCCTCGTAGGCGGGCATGCGGTCGGTCGGGCCGTCGAAGTCGAACGCGTCCGGATCGTCCGCTTCGGTCGGCCACTCGGGAGCCTGCTCGACACGGCCGACCACCGGTGCGCGGCGGGGTGGTTCCGGGTCGCTCTGCGGCCAGATCGGCTCGTCGGCGACCGGCCACACCGGCTCCGGCTCGGGTTCCGGCTCCGGTTCGGGGTCGACGATCGGCTCCGGCGGCGAGGTCAGCACGGACAGCGGCATCGCCGGTTCGGGCTCCGGCTCCGGTTCCGGGGGCAGCACGATCACCAGCCGCGACGGCACGACGACGATCGCCTCCAGCCCGCCGCCGGACGACTGGGCAAGCCGCACACGGATACCGTGCCGATGGGCCAGTCGCGCGACCACGTACAGGCCCATCCGGCGGGAGACCTCGACGTCGACGTCGGGCGGCGCGGCCAGCCTCGCGTTCTGCCTGGCGAGCTCGGGTTCCGGCATACCCGATCCGCGGTCGAGGATCTCGATGCTCCAGTCGCCGTCGGAGTTGACCTCGCTGTAGACCGACACCAGCGTGTCCGGCGGGGAGTACGCGGTCGCGTTCTCCAGCAGCTCGGAGATGACGTGCACCAGGTCGCTGACCGCCTCGGCGCGCACCACCAGCTGCGGCGCGGGCGCCAGCTCGACCCGCTGGTAGTGCTCGACCTCCGACAGCGCCGCGCCGACGACCTCGTCGGCCAGCACCGGCCCCTCGACCTCCCTGCCGAGGTCGTGGCCGGACAGCACCAGCAGGTTCTCGCTGTTGCGCCGCATCCGGGTGGCCAGGTGGTCCAGCTCGAACAGCCCGCCCAGCGTGTCCGGGTCCTGCTCGTCGGCCTCCATCCGGTCCAGCACCGACAGCTGCCGCTCGACCAGATCCTGGCTGCGGCGGGAGAGGTTGACGAACATCGCGTTGATGTTCTCCCGCAGCCTGGCCTGCTCGCTGGCCAGCCGGACGGCCTCGCCGTGCACCGCGTCGAAGGCTCTGGCGACCTCGCCGAACTCCTCGCGGCTGAACACCGGCACCGGCGCGACCGTCGACCCGGCAGGCGTCCCCGGGTGTGGCGGTTCGGGGTCGGCGAGGATGCCCTGGACGGCCGCGGGCAGCCGGTGTTCGGCGACCTCGAGCGCGGACCGGCGCAGCGTGCGCAGCGGCCGCAGCAGCGACCGCAGGATCAGCACGCCGAGCACGACCGCCAGCAACACGACACCGAACACGACCCCGGCGTCCCGCAGGGCGGCGGTGCGGGCCATCTCGGCGAGGGCGTCGGTGCGGTTCTGCGCCATGACCTGCAGGGCCTCCTCGACCTTGCGGGCCTGGTTGACCGTGTAGGTGGCGGCGGTGTCCCAGCGGACCGGGTCGAGACCGGCCAGCGGCTGGTCACCCTCCGCCCTGGTGACGACCGCCTCGACCATGTCGTTGCCGATGTCGACGACGATGCCGATGACGGTGTCGTCGTACATCCGCTGCTGCTCGGGGGTGGCGAACTGGCGGTAGTCGTGCCGGGCCGCCGCCAGCTCGGCCTCGGCGCCGAGCAGCGCGCGCAGCCGTTCGTCGGAGACGTTGCCGACCTGCAGCACCTCGGCCAGCAGCGCCCGCTTGACCGACATCTGCTCCTTGATCCGGGCCAGCGCGTGCGTCGCCAGCTGCAGACCGGCCAGCTCCGGTTCGGTCGTCTCGGTCACCGGCTGGGCGCCGGCGGCGAGCAGGCCGGCGACCAGGTCGCCGTAGGACCGCAGTACGGCGTCGGCGGGGAACTCGGAGTGCTCCCCGGCGAAACGCAGGCCGGTCAGGCCACCGAGCTGGTCCTGCACGCGGCCGAACGCGGTCGCGGCCTCGGCGGTCAGCCGGGGGCGGGCGGCGGTCAGCTCGGTGCCGAACCGGCCGACGGCGGTGTCCACCCTGGCACGCTGGTCACGCAACTCGGTGACGTCGGCGGGGCGGCCCGCGGCGACGTGGCGAACGGTCAGGTCGCGCTCACGTTGCAGCTGATGGGTCAGCTCGCTCAACGCGACCTCGACGTGGACCCTGCTGGCGGCCTCCGCGAGCCGGTCCGCCTCGGCCAGGTCGACCCGCACCCGCAGCCCGGCCAGCGCGACGACCGCGACGGTGGGGATCAGCAGGACCACGAGCAGCTTCGTGCGCAACCGCCAGTTGCGCAGGCGCCAGCCGCCCGCATGCGCACGTGCGGTAGAGCGCGAACCGTCGGCGTCACCCCGTCGGGGGCGATCGAGGCGACGGTTCACCTGACGTCCTTTGCTTCTCCAGGCAGTAACCTACTGGAGAGTAGTTAACTTGAGAGTAGCGCGATAGTCGCCGTACGCGTGCGCCGCCTTGCGGCGATGGTATTGCCCCGGCCGCCTAAGCTCCAGGGCGGAAGGCGATTCTCTCGGTAGCTGAGAGGGCACGGATGAGCAGCAGACGGTGGCGGACGGTGACGATGCAGGTCATCGTGCTGTTCGCGATCAGCGCCTGTTCCCTGTGGTCCGGCGAACAAGCGCGTCAAGCTCCCGCATTGGAACGAAACACTCTCCGTGTCGTTGTCGGTAACCCGATCGAGAGCGCTCCCCTACGAATGGCTACCGCCGATGGCCTGTTCGAACGGGCCGGGCTGCGGATCGAGCTGATCGAGCAGGCCGCGCCCGACGACGGCCTGACCAAGCTGACGTCCGGCGAGGCCGACGTGGCGTTCGCCAGCGACTTCGCCCTGTTCCGCGCGGCGACGCAGGGGCTGCCGCTGCAACTACAGGGCGAGGCGTACACGGCAGGGGCCAACTCGATGGCGCTGATGATCCTGCCGGATTCGTCCTACGACAAGCCCGCCGCCAAGCGGTCGCCGCGGATCGCCGTCGACACCCTGGACGGTCTCGGCACGCTGACCAGCCGGTCCGCCCTGGCGACCGCGGGCGTCGCGCCGGAGAAGATCAAGTTCGTGCAGCGGGACCCCGGCGAGATGATGCGCGCACTGCAGAAGGGCGAGGCCGACGCGGCCTGGATGGTCGAGCCACACATCACGACGGCCGAGGAGAAGCTGGGCGCGCGGGTCCTGACCGACACCGCGCGGGGCGCCACCACGGAGTTCCCGATGTCGGCCTACGCGGCGACCGAGGCGTTCGCCAAGCAGAACCCGAACCTGCTCGCCGAGTTCCGCCGCCTGCTCGGCCTGGCACAGCAACGCGCCGACGACCCGGCCGCCGTCCGCAAGGCACTGCCGTCGTTCGCCGGCATCGACGGCAACACCGCGTCGCTGGTCGCCCTCGGCACCTATCCGACGTCGCTGAGCGGCGTGCGCCTGCAGCGTGTCGCCGACCTCATGCACGGCTCGGGCGCCCTGTCCACCCGCCTGGACGTGCAGTCCCTGCTGCCCGGGCACTAGCCAAGCCTCGTGAAGGCCACCTTCATCACGTCTCACGTCAGAGACCCCGGCAAAGTCCGATCGTGCGCGAGCGTGGAACTCGCGTGCCGGAACGGAGAACTCGCGTGCACGAGCGTGGAGTTCATACCCTGAGACACGTCTTCCGCCCCGCGGACACCGCGAGTCCCACCCTCGTGCACGCGAGTCCCACCCTCCCGCACATGAACTCCACCGCCACGCACACCACCCGACTTCGCCACACCAGCCCCAGCAGTCACATCCGCCTTCACGTGCTTCGGGGCGGTCAGATGCCCTCGGGCTCCAGGCCGCGGGCCAGCAGCGCGAAGGCCTGCCGGGCCGACTCGACGGCGATCGGGTAGATCTGGTCGGCCGCCTGGCCGGCGACGATGCGGTTGTGGTTGTCCACGGCCAGCGTCCACTGGACGGCCACCACCTGTGCCGCCGCGACCCGGGCGGTCAGCGCCGACACCGTGGCCGTCTCGCGCAGCGCCTCGGCCAGCGCCCGCTCCGCACCGGCGTTGAACTGCAGCATCCGCGCGGCCAGCGCGGGCGTTTCGAGCACCATCCGGAACAGGTCCCGCACCTCGGGCACCTCACACAGCCCGGTGATCGGCTCCCGTTCGGCCAGCCCGGTGAGAAACCGGGCCCGCAACGCCGCCAGCGGCGTCTGCCGGACGGCTCGCTCCCGCACACACCACGCGCTCTCCGTCTCGTGGTCGGCGAAGCGGTGCAGGACCAGGTCCTCCTTCGTCGGGAAGTAGGCGAACAGGGTCCGCTTGGAAACCTCCGCCGCCTCGGCGATCTCGGCGACCGACACCGCGTCGAACCCCGACTTCAGGAACAACGCGATGGCCGCGTCCGAAATGGCCTGGCGGGTACGCAGCTTCTTCCGCTCACGGAGTCCGATCTCTCCTGCCACCGGGCCACTCTAGCCAAGTTCAGCACTCGGGAGTAGTTTGCACTCGGTATACTTTTGCACCGAGAGGACTCAATGGACGTCGTCATCGCAGGGGCCGGCCCGACGGGCCTCGCCCTCGCCAACGAACTCGCCCTGGCCGGTGTACGCACGGTCGTTCTGGAACGTCTCGGCGAACGGGTCGAGCAACTGAAGGGCGGCGCGCTCCAGCCGCGCACCCGCGAACAGCTGGACATGCGCGGCCTGCACGCGCGACTGGCCCAGCGGGCGCTACGGGAGTCCGCGGGTGGGCACTTCGCGCTGCTGCCGGTACCGCTGGACTGCACGCCCTGGAACACCCGGTACCCACGGCCGCTCGTCGTCCCGCAGTGGATCGTCGAGGAGGAGCTGCAGGCCGCCGCGGAAGCCAACGGCGCAGTGGTCTGGCGCGGCTCGGCCGTCGAACGGGTCGAGCAGCACGACGACCACGTCACCGTCCACACCGGCCGGGAGACGCTCACCGCGAGCTGGCTGGTGGCCTGCGACGGCGCGCACAGCACCGTCCGGCGGCTGCTCGGCCTGCCCTTCCCCGGACGCGGCGGGACCTACGGTGCGGCCCTCGCCGACATCCGGCTCTCCGCCACCTCCGAGACGGTCCCCACCGCGGCCGACCACATCAGCGGCATGACCCAGCGCGCAGGCGACTACTGGGCGATGCTGGTCCCGCTGCACGGCGACGAGTACCGCCTGACCTTCGGCGACAACCGGCTCACCGACCCGCCGAGGACACCGGTCAGCCACGCCGAGATCGAGGCCGTGCTGCACGCGGTGTACGGCACCCGAACCCGGCTCGCGGAGGTCCGCAACGCCTCCCGGTTCAGCGACGCCACGCGGCAGCTCACGAGCTACCGGCACGGCCGCGTGCTGTTCGCGGGCGACGCCGCGCACATCCACCCGCCGCTGGGCGGGCAGGGCCTCAACCTCGGCGTGCAGGACGCGTTCAACCTCGGCTGGAAGCTCGCCGCCACGGTCCAGGGCTGGGCACCGGACGGCCTGCTCGACACCTACCAGGCCGAGCGCCACCCGGCGGCCGCGCGGGTGCTGCGGCACACCAGCGCCCAGCGGGTCGTGGCCAGTCCCGAGCCGGACACCGACGCCGCGGCGTTGCGGGAAATGCTGACCGAGCTGACCCGGCTGCCGGAGGTCAACACCAGGCTGGCCGGTCTGATGTCCGGCCTCGACCTGCGCTACGACCTGCCCGGCGACCACCCGCTCACCGGCGGCAGGCTGCCCGACCCGAGCGGGCGGCTCGCCCCGCTGCTGCACCGCGGCCGGCCCGTTCTGCTCGACGGCGGCGCGAACGTCAAGCTCGCTCACCCCAGGGTCGCCAGAGTTCCGTTCGCGCCGCTGGACGCACCCGCGGTCCTGCTCCGGCCGGACGGCTACGTCGCCTGGGCGGGCGACGGCGACCCGGGCGAAGCCGCCGAGCGGTGGTTCGGAGCGCCCTAGACCCGGGTCTTCGGCGGAGTCGGCGTCAGGCAGACGGTGCGCGCGGGCCGCAGGTAGGCGAAGCCGGTCTCCTTCGGCCCGCACACGTCCCTGGCCTGGACGTCCCGGTGCACCGTCACCCGGCTCTCGGCACGCACCTCGCCACACGCGACCTTCGTCGTCCGGGTGGTGTCTGTGATCTCAGACAGGCAGTCGCCGTCGCTGACGTTCAACGCCAGGCACAGCGACCGCACCGGCTTCTCCAGCAACTCGAACTCGACGTAGTCGCCGTCGGGACACGGCATTCCCGGTTCCGGCTTGGCCTCGACGCGGTAGATCGCCGCGTCGTCATCACAATCCACCGTGCTGAACTCGCTGCGTTCACCGCTGTCGTCGAGGATGCGGACGCAGTCGCTGACCTCCGGGCTGCCGACGCGCTTCATCTCCAGCGCGAACACCACGGCCATCGCGGTCAGTCCCACGGTCAGCGCGACGGTGCCGATGGCGATGCCGACCTTGGCCCCGGCACCGAGCCCGCGTTTCGGCGGAGGCGGCGGATGGGGATACACGCCCAAGATCCTGTCACCCCCCGACCCCGCCGCGATAGTGGTCGTGTCGGCCCACACGTATAAAGGAGGGCGTGACCGATGGCCCGCTGATCGTCCAGTCCGACAAGACCGTGCTGCTCGAAGTCGACCACGACCGAGCCGACGACGCACGGATCGCCATCGCGCCGTTCGCCGAGCTGGAACGTGCTCCCGAGCACGTCCACACCTACCGGATCACGCCGCTGGCGCTGTGGAACGCCCGCGCCGCCGGGCACGACGCCGAGCAGGTCGTCGACGCCCTCACCACCCACTCGCGCTTTCCCGTGCCGCAGCCGCTGCTGATCGACGTCGTCGACACCATGGGCCGCTTCGGCAGGCTGCAGATCGCCAACCACCCCGCGCACGGCCTGGTGATGACCACCACCGACCGCGCCGTGCTGGAGGAGGTGGCCCGGCACAAGAAGATCAGCCCGATGCTGGGTGCCCGCATCGACGAGGACACCGTCGTCGTGCACCCCTCCGAACGCGGCAGGCTCAAGCAGATGCTGCTGAAGGTCGGCTGGCCTGCCGAGGACCTCGCGGGCTACGTCGACGGCGAGGCACACCCGATCGCGCTCGCCGAGGAGGGCTGGTCGCTGCGTGAGTACCAGCGGCAGGCCGCCGACGCGTTCTGGGCGGGCGGGTCCGGAGTCGTCGTGCTGCCCTGCGGCGCGGGCAAGACGCTGGTCGGCGCGGCCGCGATGGCGCAGGCCGGGGCGACCACGCTGATCCTGGTCACCAACACCGTCGCGGGCAGGCAGTGGAAGCGTGAGCTGGTGGCCCGCACGTCGCTGACCGAGGAGGAGATCGGCGAGTACTCCGGCGAGCGCAAGGAGGTCCGCCCGGTCACCATCGCCACCTACCAGGTCGTCACCCGCAAGACCAAGGGCGAGTACCGGCACCTCGAACTGTTCGACTCCCGTGACTGGGGCCTCATCGTCTACGACGAGGTGCACCTGCTGCCCGCGCCGGTGTTCCGGATGACCGCCGACCTGCAGTCCCGCCGCCGCCTCGGGCTGACCGCCACGCTGGTGCGGGAGGACGGCCGCGAGGGCGACGTGTTCTCCCTCATCGGGCCGAAGCGGTTCGACGTCCCGTGGCGCGACATCGAGGCGCAGGGCTGGATCGCGCCCGCCGAGTGCATCGAGGTCCGCGTGACGCTCACCGAGAACGAGCGCCTGAACTACGCCACCGCCGAGTCCGACGAGCGCTACCGGATCTGCTCGACCGCCCGCACCAAGACCAAGGTCATCAAGTCCATTGTGGACAAGCATGCCGGCGAGCCGACGCTGGTGATCGGGGCCTACCTCGACCAGCTGGAGGAACTCGGCGCCGAGCTGGACGCGCCGGTCATCCAGGGCTCCACCCGCAACGCCGAGCGGGAGAAGCTGTTCGACGCCTTCCGCAAGGGCGAGCTGAACACACTGGTGGTGTCGAAGGTGGCGAACTTCTCCATCGACCTGCCCGAGGCGTCGGTGGCCGTGCAGGTGTCGGGCACCTTCGGCTCCCGCCAGGAGGAGGCCCAGCGGCTCGGCAGACTGCTGCGCCCCAAGGGCGACGGCAGGCAGGCGCACTTCTACTCGGTCGTCGCCCGCGACACGGTCGACACCGACTACGCAGCCCACCGCCAGCGGTTCCTCGCCGAGCAGGGCTACGCCTACACCATCCGCGACGCCGACGCGTTCCTGTGAGGGTTTAGCCCACGGCGTTCGCGGCTAGTACCCGGCAATGATCAGGGTGGGCACCTCGGGCTGGCGGTACGGGCCGTGGCGCGGGGTGTTCTACCCCAAGGGCCTGCCGCAGCGCCGCGAGCTGGAGTACCTGTCGCGGCGGATGAACAGCGCCGAGATCAACGGCTCCTTCTACTCCCTGCAACGGCCGGAGCGCTACCGCGGCTGGTTCGACGAGACACCGGACGACTTCCTGTTCGCCGTCAAGGGCGGCCGGTTCATCACGCACATGAAGCGACTGCGGGACGTCGAGACACCGCTGGCCAACTTCTACGCCTCCGGCGTGCTCGCGCTGGGCCACAAGCTAGGACCGTTCCTGTGGCAGCTGCCGCCACGGCTGGCGTTCGACGCCGGCCGCCTGACGGCGTTCTTCGACCTGCTGCCCCGCACCACCCGCGCCGCGGCAAGCCTGGCCAGGAAACACGACGACAAGCTCAAGGGCGAGCCGTACACCAAGCCCGGACCGAACCGGCGGCTGCGGCACGCGCTGGAGGTCCGGCACGAAAGCTTCCGCACCAAGGAAGCCGTGAAGTTGTTGCGGGACAACGAGATCGGGCTCGTCGTCGCCGACACGGCCGGCACCTTCCCGCGCCTGGACGACGTCACGGCGGACTTCGTCTACGTACGGCTGCACGGCGACGAGAAGCTGTACGAGAGCGGCTACAGCGACACGGCCCTCGAGTACTGGGCCGGGCTGATCAAGAAGTGGCACCGCGGCGGCAGCCCCGGCGAGCACAGGGTCGCCGGGGCCGCGCCGCGGCGTAAGCGGGACGTCTACGTGTACTTCGACAACGACATCAAGGTCAAGGCACCCGAGGACGCCCAGACCCTGGCGGGCCTGCTCGGTTAGGCGCTGCGGGCCTGGGCGCGGTGCTTGCCCTCGGCGATCTCCTCGACCACCTTGGCGCAGAACGCGGGCAGGTCGTCCGGCTTGCGGCTGGTGACCAGGCCGGAGTCGACGACGACCTCCTCGTCCACCCATTCGGCACCGGCGTTGCGCAGGTCGGTCTGCAGGCTCGGCCACGAGGTGAGCCTGCGACCGCGTACGACGTCGGCCTCAATGAGGGTCCACGGCGCGTGGCAGATGGCCGCGACCGGCTTCTGCCCGCTGAAGAAGGCGCCGACGAAGCGGACGGCCTCGGGCACGGTGCGCAGGAAGTCCGGGTTGGCCACGCCACCGGGCAGCACGAGACCGTCGTAGTCGTCCGGCGACGCATCGCCGACCACCCGGTCCACCGGGAACGTGTCGGCCTTGTCCAGGTGGTCGAACCCCTGGATGCTGCCTTCCTGGGTGGACACCAGCTCAGGCTGCCCGCCCGCCTTCTCGACGGCCTGCCACGGTTCGGTCAGCTCGACCTGCTCGACGCCCTCCGGCGCCACCAGGAACGCGACGCGCTTGCCGTCCAGCGTGTTGGCCACTGGAAACTCCTCTCACTCGGCTCACCCGTCGTGGTACCCAGCGGACGGAGCCGCTAACCGGGTGACCCGGCTCATCCGGTCCAGCCACCATCGGGTGACCTCGGCGGAGGCGGGCTCGGCGAGGTCTGGCTCGGGTGCCCGGCGGGGCACCGGCAGGTAGCCGTCCACAGGGGACAGCGACTCCGAGCAGGCGTCGTGCTCCAGCAACGAGATCGTGCCGAGGCCGCAGGCGAAGTCCAGCTCCGGCAACGCACCGGCCAGCGCCAGCCCCGCCGCCAGCCCGACGCTGGTCTCCACCGCCGAGGACACCACGCAGGGCAGCCCGCAGGCCCGCGCCACCTCCAGTGCACGGCGGACCCCGCCCAGTGGCGCGACCTTGATCACCGCGACGTCGGCAGCCCCGGCCACCGCGACCTTCAGCGGGTCCCCGGCCCTGCGGATCGACTCGTCGGCGGCGATCCGGACGTCCACCCGGCGCCGCACGGCGGCCAGCTCGTCCAGGGTGGCGCAGGGCTGCTCGACGTACTCCAGCCCGCCGGCGGCCCGGTCCAGCTCGGCGATGGCGCGGCAGGCCTCGTCGACCTCCCACGCCGCGTTGGCGTCGACCCGGATCGCGCCGGACGGGCCCAGCGCGTCGCGCACGGCGGCGACCCGGTCGCAGTCGGCGGTCAGGGAGGAGCCGGGGTCGGCGACCTTCACCTTCGCCGTGCGGCAGCCGGACGCGGTCACCAGGGCGTGGGCCCGTTCGGGCCGCACGACCGGGACGGTCGTGTTGACCGGCACCCGGTCGCGTACCGGCTCCGGCCAGCCGGTGTGCGCGGCCTCGACGGCGCAGGCGTACCAGGGCACCGCCTCGGCGTCGGAGTACTCGCGGAACGGGCAGAACTCCCCCCACCCCGCCGGCCCGCGCAGCAGCACGCCCTCGCGCACGGTGATGCCACGGAAACGATCGCGCAGCGGCAACGCGTAGACCAGGTTCACCAGCCCACCGTAAGGGTCGAACTTCCGGGGCAGGTCAGGGGCGTTCCCCGATGGCACCGGGCGCGGCGCGACCCACCATGGAGACATGACGAATCCCGTGTATACCCCTCAGACGAAGTCGAAGCTGCGGCGCAGCTCGACGGACAAGATGGTGGCCGGGGTGTGCGGCGGCTGGGCCCGCATGCTCGGCGTGGACGCCGCGATCCTGCGGATCCTGCTCGTGGCCGCGACGATCTTCGGCATCGGTACGCCGGTGCTGCTCTACGTCCTGTGCTGGATCTTCATGCCCGAGGACACCAAGGAATGAGTGCCGGCCGCTGGTTCCCCCACTTGGCCGGGGAACCAGCGGCTCACCAGCGGGACAGGTGGACGTCGACCAGCCAGGCGTTGGCCCGGTCGGCGTCCGGCCGCTCCGGCAGCGGCGAGGTGTCCAGCAGCTTCTCCAGTCGGTTCTCCAGTTCCTCGGCGGCCTCCAGCGCCTCGTCGCGGGTGTGCCGTCCCTGTCGCAGGTCGATCAGCCAGGACAGCCACGGCTGCGCCACCGGCAGGCTGATCCGGCCCGTCTCCAGCAGCTCGACGCCCTGCACCCCGAGCCGGACCATGTGCATGGCGAACTTGGTGTCGAAGCCGTAGAGCTCCACCAGTTCCGGCCGGTTGGTCCGCTTGCCGCGCAGGCCGAGCATCCGGGCCCGCTGCGCCCGCAGATAGCCGATGAACCGCCGTCCGGCCTGCCTGGACAGCACCATGTCGGCGTTGGCCCGCAGGTCGCGGCCGGTGTCGTCGATCGACACGATCTCGTGCTCGGGCACGAACAACGGCAGCAGCACCGTGGGGTTACCGGCCAGCGCCAGCCGCATCCACTTGCGCAGCGAGTAGACGATCAGGTCGAGATCGCCGGGGCCGGACCGTACGCCCTCCGGCTGGGTCCGGTAGATGTACTGCTCGAACCTGCGCAGCCCGGCGACGTACTCCGGCGGCTCGACGCAGATGCCCATCTCGTCCCGGTCGTCCTGCCCCTTGACGGCGGTGCCGTGCAGGCCGGAACCCACCTGGCAACGCAGAATCGTGCCGCGCTCGGCCAGAGCGCGGAACTCGGGGCTGTCGTGTTTCATGGCCCAGTTGTAGCCCGGCCGCGTGGTGCCGGTCACCCGATTTTCGGCCTGCCACGCGGTGGCCGCCCGGCGAGGGCGGGCCGTTGAAGGCCACCTTCACTACGTGAGACGTGCTGAAGGTGGCCTTCACGTGCCTCGTGGCGCGGGCATCGCAGTCTCGGAAACCTCAGTGGTCACAGCAGGCCCAGCAACCCCACGGCCGCCACGAACGAGACCACCCCACCACGGGCGAACTCCCCCAATGCCACATTGGGGGAGTTCAAGTACCCCAATGCCACATTGGGGGCATTCAAGTACCCCAATGTGGCATTGGGGGCGTCAAGCTCGTGAAGGCCACCTTCACTACGTGAGACGTGCTGAAGGTGGCCTTCACGTGCTTGAGCGGGGCCGGGACCACACGAAAGGGCCCGGCCCGCTGACTGCGGACCGGGCCCCTTCCTGGGATATCAAGCGGGACTTCGGATCAGAAGTCCATGCCGCCCATGCCACCCGACGGGTCGCCGGCCGGCGCCTTCTCCTTCTCCGGCTTGTCCGCGACCACGGCCTCCGTGGTCAGGAACAGCGCGGCGATGGAGGCAGCGTTCTGCAGAGCGGAACGAGTCACCTTCGTCGGGTCCGGCACGCCGGCCGCGAGCAGGTCCTCGTACTCACCGGTGGCGGCGTTGAGGCCGTGACCCTGCGGGAGGGTCTTGACCTTCTCCACCACGACGCCGCCCTCGAGGCCAGCGTTCACGGCGATCTGCTTGAGCGGGGCCTCGACGGCGACCTTGACGATGTTCGCCCCGGTGGCCTCGTCACCCTCGAGCTTCAGGCCCGCGAAGGCAGCCTCGGCGGCCTGCAGCAGGGCCACGCCACCACCGGCGACGATGCCCTCCTCGACGGCGGCCTTGGCGTTGCGCACCGCGTCCTCGATGCGGTGCTTGCGCTCCTTCAGCTCGACCTCGGTGGCGGCACCGGCCTTGATGACGGCAACGCCGCCGGCCAGCTTCGCCAGCCGCTCCTGCAGCTTCTCGCGGTCGTAGTCCGAGTCGGAGTTCTCGATCTCCGCACGGATCTGGTTGACCCGGCCCTGGATCTGGTCCGCGTCACCGGCACCCTCGACGATGGTCGTCTCGTCCTTGGTGATGACGGCCTTGCGAGCCCGGCCCAGCAGCGACAGGTCGGCGTTCTCCAGCTTGAGGCCGACGTCCTCGCTGATGACCTGGCCACCGGTCAGGGTGGCGATGTCCTGCAGGATCGCCTTGCGACGGTCGCCGAAGCCCGGAGCCTTGACGGCAACGGACTTGAACGAACCCTGGATCTTGTTGACGATCAGGGTGGCGAGGGCCTGGCCCTCGACGTCCTCGGCGATGATCAGCAGCGGCTTGCCGGTCTGGATGACCTTCTCCAGCAGCGGCACGACGTCCTTGACGTTGGAGATCTTCGAGCTGTACAGCAGGACGTAGGGGTCCTCCAGCTCAGCTTCCTGACGCTCCGGGTCGGTGACGAAGTAACCCGAGATGTAGCCCTTGTCGAAGCGCATACCCTCGGTGAGCTCGAGCTCCAGGCCGAAGGTGTTCGACTCCTCGACGGTGACGACGCCTTCCTTGCCGACCTTGTCGAGCGCCTCGGCGATCAGCTCGCCGATGGTGCGGTCCGCGGCCGAGATCGAGGCGGTCGCCGCGATCTGGTCCTTGGTCTCGACCTCACGGGCAGCCTTGTGCAGCTGCTCGGTCACCGCTTCGACGGCCTGCTCGATACCGCGCTTCAGCGCGATCGGGTCGGCGCCGGCGGCGACGTTGCGCAGGCCCTCGCGGACCAGCGCCTGGGCCAGCACGGTGGCGGTGGTGGTGCCGTCACCAGCGACGTCGTCGGTCTTCTTGGCAACTTCCTTGACGAGCTCGGCCCCGATCTTCTCCCACGGGTCCTCGAGCTCGATCTCCTTGGCGATGGAGACACCGTCGTTGGTGATCGTCGGCGCGCCCCACTTCTTCTCGAGCACGACGTTGCGGCCACGCGGGCCCAGCGTCACCTTGACGGCTTCGGCGAGGGTGTTCAGGCCGCGCTCAAGACCGCGGCGGGCGTCCTCGTCGAACGCAATCAGTTTGGCCATTGCGGTGTGGTCCTCCGGTATTGGGCGCTGCCACCGTCGATGTGTCGACGACGGCAGCAGGAGCACTTCCTCGGCCAGGTTCGGTGCCCGCGACGGACGACCGGCTCGTACGAGCCCGGCCTCACCGTCCCGACCTTTCAAGACGGTGGTCGGCGACCCCCGTCTGGCACTCGAGTGTACCGAGTGCCAATCCCGTGTTTAGCACTCACCGGGGTCGAGTGCAAGAAACCCAGGTCGCGCGGCCGCGCCTCAGGTGCTCGGCTGGATCGGGATCGACGGGGGCGGCGGCCTGCGGCTGCCGGACTCGGAGGGCGCCTGGCTGCCACCCGGGCCGACCGGGATGTCCGGCGCCTGGCTGGTGCCGCGCTCCTGCGGCGTGCCGCCGTTGCCGCCCTCGTCGCCGCCGGAGAGCAGGATGATCGTCACGACGGCACCGGCGACCACCAGCACACCGAGGATCACCCAGATGATCCACGCCTTGCTCTTCTTCTTGCCGCCCTCCCAGTCGCCACCCGGGCCCGGGCCGGGACCCCACGGGGCGCCAGGCGGCATCGGGGGCGGCCCACCGGGACCGCCGGGGCCTCCCGGGCCTGGCGGCGGGCCGTACCCGGGCGGCGGACCGCCCATCCCCGGGGGCGGCGTGCCCATGCCGGGCGGCGGGCCGTAGCCCGGGGGCGGACCGCCGTAACCCGGCGGTGGACCCCCTGGCCCCTGCGGCCCCTGCGGCCCCTGCGGTCCCTGGCCTCCCTGCCCGAAGCCCGGCTGCTGGCCGTACGGATGCATCGGGGCCCCCTCTCCTGGATGACGTTGTGGCTGCGGTCCCGTGCCAGGACCGGTGACGGCCGTCGCGGGCGCGGGCAGCGGTGCCGGGGCGGGCGCGGGCTGCGGCGCCTTGAGCGCCTCGCGTGCCGCGTCGATCAGCTCGACACAGCTCCCGTACCGCTCGGCCGGGTTCTTCGCCATGCCCTTGAGCACGACGTCGTCGATCGCGGGCGGCAGCGACACGATCCTGGACACCAGCGGCGGCTGGCCGTTGAGGTGTCCCTTGATGACCGCCTGCACGTCGCCCTTGAACGGCGGCCCGCCGGTCAGGCAGGCGTAGAGCACGCAGGCCAGGGCGTACTGGTCGGTGCGGCCATCGAGCGGCTCGCCCCGCAGGTGCTCGGGGGCGGCGTAGGTCGGCGACCCGAGGAAGTCACCACCGCGGGTGCGGTGCCCGGTCGCGCCGCGCCGGGTCAGGCCGAAGTCGGCGACGTAGACGTGCTCGCGGGCCGACTCCCTGCTGGTGACGAGCACGTTCGCCGGCTTGACGTCGAGGTGCACCAGGCCGCGCGCGTGCAGCGTGTCCAGCGCGTCGGCGACCTGGTCGAGCAGGCCGAGTGCCCGGTCCGGCTCCATCGGGCTGTTCGAGATGAGCCCGGCGAGATCCTTGCCGTCGACGAGCCGCATGGCGATGTACAGCATCCCGTCGAGCTCGCCGAAGTCGTACAGCGGCACGACGTTGGCATGGTCGATCGCCGACGTACTGCGCGCCTCGTCGACGAAGCGCTCACGGAACTCGGCGTCGGCGCCGAGGTGTGCGCCGATCACCTTCAAGGCCACCTTGCGACCCAGTCGCACGTCGGTGGCCTTGTACATCACACTCATGCCGCCCTTGCCGAGCACCCCGTCGATGCGGTAGTTGCCCAGCCGGCGACCGGTGAGGTCCCCCGACTCATCGCCTGTCACGGAGCGCAGCCTAACGCGCCCCGCCGAACAGCCGCTGCCGGTTCACCTAGTGTCGTGCCGCGAGGCCTCAGGAGACCTTCCGGACGTCGGCAGCCTGGCTGCGCCCGTCCCTGCCGGCCTGGACCTCGAACTCAACGCGGTCACCCTCGTCCAGGGTCCGGAAGCCGTCGGCCTGAATGGCCGAGTAGTGCACGAAGACATCCGGACCTTCGGGGTGCTCGATGAACCCGTAGCCCTTTTCCGAGTTGAACCACTTGACCGTGCCGACCGCCACCGACGTCCTCCTCGCGACCCAGGCAGCGCGGTGACAGATCACCTGCCACCGCAAGGTGAAGTGAACTCACGCTACCCGAATCGGAGCGCTGTTCAATGCCCAATTCGTCGCAATATCAACGCCTGGCGCGTGCCTGGACGAGCACCGTGCCGGGCCCCGCGAAGTCCAGCGCCAGCCCCTCGCCGGTGCGGACCGACTGCGGCCCGGCCGGGTCCAGTGCCCGCAGCCTGCACTGCACGGTGTCCGGGTAGGCCACCAGGAATCCCGGCGTGACGGTGACCAGCTCGCGTTGTTCGAGCGTGAAGGCCTCCACCGGGCCCGCGCAGGTCAGCACGAGCGGTCCGGCGCCGCTGAAGTGCTCCAGGAACCCGGTGTCGCCGCCGAACAGGGTCTGCAGCGCGGGCCAGTGCTGGTCCCGCCGGACGGTCGCCGGCCGGGCCAGCACCGCGCCTCGCGCGACCGACCAGCCGGTGGTGCCGTCGAGTTCCAGCGGGTAGACGTCACCGGGATCGCGGGGCGCGAGGTCGACCCAGCCGCCCTCGGCCGGCGCGGTGAACACCGGCGGCGCACCCTTGCGGGACTGCGCGCTCGTCACCCCGAAACTGCTCGCCAGCAACGTCTCCGCTTCCGCCTGCACCCCCTCGCCCGGGTTCAGCGTCACCCTGGCGACGCCGAAGGCGGGTGTGTGGCGCGTGTGCACCCGCATGTCGGCTACCTCGACGGCACCTGCGCGATGACCCAGGCGGCCAGCGCGGCGGGGTTGCGGGTCTGGGTGAACACCTGGCCGGGGCCCGCGAAGTCGAACACCAGGCCCTCACCGCTCTTGATCGACTGCATGATGCCGGACGCCACCTTGCGGGTCTGCGACTGCACGGTGTCGGCGTAGGCCACCACATGCCCGGAGTCGATGGTGACGACCTCGCCGGGCTGGAGGTTGATCACCTCCAGCGCGCCGTAGCAGGCCACCACCAGCGGCCCCTGGCCGGTGGCGTGGGTCAGGAAGCCGCCCTCGCCGCCGAACATCTTGCCGAAGCCGCCCCAGCGGGTCTCGGTCTGCACCGAGTGCGACGACGCCAGCCACGACCCCTGGGTGACGCACCAGCCGGTACGGCCGTCGAGGTTGATCACGTGGATGTCGCCGGGCAGGTTGGCCGCCACGTCGACCCAGCCGCCGTTCTGCGGGGCCGTGTAGGTCGAGATGAAGAACGACTCACCGGAGAGGAAGGCCCTGCCGAGGCCCTTCATGATCCCGCCCTGCGCACTGGACTGGACCTGGACGCCGTAGCTGGTCGCGAGCATCGCGCCCGCCTCGACCTGCGCCGGCTCGCCCGGCGCCAGCATCAGCCGCGCCACCGCGAACGACGGCTTGTGGCGGACATTCACCTGCATCGACGGGTCTCCCTCCCGGACTGGCCTGTGGCGGGGCTGAGTCTTGCACGAGCGCCCGCCATCGGGAGGATGGTCCGGTGATCTCCGTCGAAGAACACCGCGCCACCGTCGCCGAGCTGCTGACTCCGGGCAGGACGGCGACGCTGCCGCTGGCCGGCTGCGCGGGCCTGGTCCTGGCCCACGACGTGCGGGCGGGGGTGTCGCTGCCGCCGTTCGACAACTCGGCGATGGACGGCTTCGCGGTCCGCTCGGTCGACGTCGTCGAGGCCACCGAGGACAAACCGGTCGAACTGCCGGTAACCGGCGACATTCCGGCAGGACGGACCGACGTCGAGCCGCTGCTGCCCGGCACCGCGCACCGGATCATGACCGGCGCGCCGCTGCCGCCGGGTGCGGACAGCGTGGTGATGGTGGAACGGACCGACGCCGGCCCGGGGTTCGCGGGCGGCGACGCGGGCCGGGTCAGGGTGTTCGCCACGGCACCGCCGGGAACGCACGTCCGCCGCACCGGCGAGGACGTCTCCGCCGGCACGGTGGCGCTGCCCGCCGGGAGCGTGCTCGGCCCGCCCCAGCTCGGGCTGGCCGCGGCCGTCGGGCTGGACCGGCTGACCGTCTACACCCCGCCGAGGGTGCTGGTGGTGTCCACCGGGTCGGAACTGGTGACGGCGCCGGATCCGCTGCGGCACGGTCAGATCTACGAGTCGAACAGCATCATGCTGCTGGCCGCGCTGCGGGCCCTCGGCTGCGAGGTACGCACGCTGCGCAGCGTCGCCGACGACGTCGGCACCTTCCGCGAGGCGGTCACCGCCGAGCTGGCCGGCGTCGATCTCGTGGTGACCTCCGGCGGGGTCAGCGCCGGTGCCTACGAGGTGGTCAAGGACGCGCTGGCCGACGCGGGCGTGCGGTTCACCAAGGTCGCCATGCAGCCGGGTGGGCCGCAGGGCTGCGGCCGCTGGGAGGGCGTGCCGGTGGTCACGCTGCCCGGTAACCCGGTGAGTGTGCTGGTGTCGTTCGAGGTGTTCCTGCGGCCCGCGATCCTGGCCGCGATGGGGCACACGGCGACGAGCAGGCAGCGGGTGCGGGCGCGGCTCACCGAGGACCTGCGGTCGCCGGTCGGCAAGCGGCAGTTCCGCCGGGGCTGGTACTCGCCCGCGGTGGGCGCGGTGACCGGCGAGGTCGGCCCGCGCGGCGGCCCCGGCTCCCACCTGCTGGCGGCGTTCGCTCAGGCCAACTGCCTGATCGAGCTGCCGGAAGAGGCATGCGAGGTCGTCGCCGGGAGCGAGGTCGACGTCATCCTGCTCTAGAGTTGCCCGCCGTGAACTGGCTGGCGAACGTGATGGTCTGCGTCAACGCACGGGACGTTCCGCATGTCGCCGCCCTCAGTACCTGGCTGGGCGAGGCCGGTTACGGCAGGTTGAGCGACACCACCGGGCCGGACACCAGGTGGGGCGGGTCCGAGTACCCGAGCTGCACGGTGTGGGCGGGCACGCTGACGAACGGCTCGCTCGGCGAGGTACTGGACCAGGTCCGGGCGACGCCGTGGCTGGAACCACACGCGGTGCAGGTGCTGCTGATGGAGTCGGGCCAGTACTTCTTCCGGCTGTGGATGTTCCGCGACGGCGAGCTGCGGCAGTTCGCGCCGGAGACCCCTACCGAGCGTGACGACGACTTCTGGACCGAACCCTTACTGTAATCCCCCGAACACGTGCGGTGGCGAAGTGTCGGGGTAACCGATTACACTCGTTCGATCAGGTCGTGACCGGGTGCGTGCGCTCGTCGGGGGGCGCACGCGCCCGGTCGGTCCGCCGCCGAATCCCGCCGGGCGGTAGCGTGGGCTTACACACCGCCGACGAGACCTGGGAATCCCTGCTGATGAGCGCCGAACCGGACGCGCCCACGAACCCGATCAAGCACGCCGTCGCCCTCGCCCGCGAGACCATCCCGCCGATGCACCCGGCCGGTCGTCCGTTCGTGCTGGGCGGGGCCGCCGCGACGCTGCTGTTGCGCCGCTTCTCCAAGCGCCTCGGCCTGCTGGCCGGCCTCGGCACCCTGGCGACCGCCGCCTTCTTCCGCGAGCCGCGCCGGGTCGCGCCGGAGCGCCCCGGCCTCGCCGTGGCCGCGGCGGACGGCCTGGTGTCGCTGATCGAGGAGGCCGTACCGCCGCCCGAGCTGGGCCTGCCTGCCCAGCCGCGCATGCGGGTCAGCGTCTTCCTTTCCGTCTTCGACGTCCACGTGCAGCGCGTGCCCGCGAGCGGCACCGTCGAGCGGGTCGCCTACCGGCCGGGCAAGTTCCTGTCCGCCGACCTGGACAAGGCCAGCGAGGACAACGAGCGCAACTCGGTGCTGCTGCGCACCGAGGACGGCCACGAGCTGGTCGTCGTGCAGATCGCCGGCCTGGTCGCGCGGCGGATCGTCTGCCAGGTCGCCGACGGCGACAAGGTGGCCGCCGGCGAAACCTACGGGCTGATCCGGTTCGGCTCGCGGGTCGACCTCTACCTGCCACCGGGCAGCACGGTGCTGGTGTCGAAGGGCCAGCGCACGATCGGCGGCGAGACGCCGCTGGCCGAGCTGCCCCGCACGGCGGGCTGACCGATGACGGTCCGGACTTACCCGGGCGTGCGGCTGCTGCCGAACGCGATCACCGTCCTCGCCCTGTGTGCCGGACTGTCCGCCGTGCAGGCGGCGTTGTCCGGCAACTACCCGCTGGCCATCGGCGCCATCGGCATCGCGGCCGTGCTGGACAGCCTGGACGGGCGGATCGCCCGGCTGCTGGACGCGACGTCGAAAATGGGCGCCGAGCTGGACTCGCTCGCCGACGCCATCTCGTTCGGCGTCGCTCCGGCGCTGGTGCTCTACGCCTGGCAGTCCGGTGGCCCGCGGGTCGGCTGGGTGGCCGCGCTGATCTTCGCCGTCTGCATGATCCTGCGGCTGGCGCGGTTCAACACACTGCTCGACGACACGGAGAAACCGCCGTACGCCAAGGAGTTCTTCGTCGGCGTACCGGCACCGGCCGGCGGGCTGCTCGGCCTGCTGCCGTTGATCATCACGCTGGACTTCGGCCACGGCTGGTGGTCCGACCCGCTGGTGGTCTGGCTGTGGGTCGTCGCGGTCGCCGCGCTGGCCATCAGCCGCATCCCGACGCTGTCACTGAAGACCGTGAAGGTACCGGCGAAGGCCATCGGGTTACTGCTGGTCGGCGTCGCCCTGCTGGCTGCCGCGATCATCCAGTTCCCGCTGACCTCGCTGGCCGTCGCGCTCGTCCTCTACCTGCTGCACATCCCGTACTCGGTGCGCCGGTACCACTGGCTGGCCCGCCACCCGGAGGCATGGGACGTGCCGCCCCGGGAACGCAGGGCCATCCGGCGGGCGCGTGGCTCACGGCGGCTCGGCCTGCGCCGCCGCGAGCCGCGCCGGGTCGCCGGTGCCGCGCGACGGGCCGTCCGGCTGCCCCGCAACGGCGGGGAGTTCACGCCGCGTGGCCGCGCGACGGACGGCGGGCGCCGCTGGCGGCGGATCGGTCTGCGACGGAAGAACGATTAGGGTTATCCGGTGTCCTCGCCTCAACTGACGCTCACCGTCCGGCACACGCCGTCCGCGCTCGACACCCGGCGCGGCGTCGTCCGGCTGCACCCGGAGGTGCTCGACGCGCTGGGCCTGCATGCCTGGGACGCGGTGCACCTGACCGGAGCCCGCGCGAGCGCCGCGCTGGCCGCGCCGGCCGACGGCAGCGGCCCCGCCGGGGTGGCGCTGCTCGACGACGTCACGATGTCCAACCTGGGGATCACCGAGGGCTCCGAGGTGGTGGTCAGCCCGGCCGAGGTGGCCGCGGCCCGGTCGGTCACGGTGGCGGGGTCCCGGCTGGCGAACGCGTCGCTGTCGCCGTCCACCCTGCGACTCGCGTTGATCGGCAAGGTGCTCACCGTCGGCGACGCCGTCTCGCTGCTGCCGCAGGACCTCGCGCCGCCACCCGGTGCCGACGTGGCCGGCGCGCGGACCCGGCTGTCCAACGCCATCGGCATGACCTGGACCAACGAGCTGCTCACCGTCACCGCCACCGAGCCGGCCGGCGCTGTCGCCGTTGGACAGTCCACAGTGGTCGAATGGCGGGACGGGCCACGGGCCGGTTCGGGACCGGAGCCCGCTGCGGGCACGACCGAGCTGGTGGCGACGGCGACCCGGGCGTCGTCCACCGTGGAGGACTTCATCGACGCCGAGGTCGTCGAGGAGGATCCGGAGGAGCAGGTCGTCCCGCCGGTCGCCGACCTGGTCGGCGCGCAGGCGCAGGCTCGGACGCTGGCCGAGTGGTTCGAGCTGGCGTTCCGGCGGCCGGAGCTGCTGGCCCGGCTGGGAACGTCGGCACACCTGGGGGTGCTGCTGTCCGGGCCAGAGGGTGTCGGCAAGTCGACATTGGTGCGGTCGGTGGCCAAGGCGGAGGACGTGCGGGTGGTGTCGCTGGCGGCGCCGAGCGTCGCCGTGCTGGAGCCGAACGCCGCCGCGGCCAGGGTCCGCGAGGCGATCGGCCGGGCGAGCACGGACGGCCCTGCCGTGTTGCTGCTGACCGACGTCGACGCGCTGCTGCCGGCGAGTTCACCGCCGCCGGTGGCGACCGTGCTGCTGGAGGAACTGCGGGCGGCGCTGACCCGGCCGGGCTTCGCGCTGGTGGCGACCACGGCGCACCCGGAGTCGGCCGACCCGCGGCTGCGTGGGGCCGAGTTGCTGGACCGGGAGCTGTCGCTGTCGCTGCCCGACGGCAAGGGGCGGACCGAGCTGCTGCGGGTACTGCTGCGGGACGTTCCGCTGGACTCCGACGTCGACCTGGGTGCCGTCGCCGAGCGGACCCCCGGATTCGTCGCGGCGGACCTGATCGCACTGCGCCGCGACGGCGCGTTGCGGGCGGCGCTGCGGCAGCGGGACGTCGATGAGCCGGTGGTCGCAGCGCAGGACCTGATGGCGGCGCTGGAAACCGTCCGTCCTATTTCGATGTCTACTTCGGACACGCTGTCGACCGGCGGGATCACGCTGGACGACGTCGGTGACATGCTGGAGGTCAAGCAGGCGCTCACCGAGGCCGTGCTCTGGCCGCTGCGGTATCCGGACTCGTTCGCCAGGCTGGGGGTCGCGCCGCCGCGGGGTGTGCTGCTGTACGGCCCGCCGGGCGGCGGCAAGACGTTCCTGGTGCGGGCGCTGGCCGGTGCCGGGGCGCTGAACGTGTTCGCGGTCAAGGGCGCCGAGCTGATGGACAAGTGGGTCGGCGAGTCCGAGCGTGCCGTACGGGAGCTGTTCCGCCGGGCCGCCGAGGCCGCGCCGTCGCTGGTGTTCCTCGACGAGATCGACGCGCTCGCGCCACGGCGTGGGCAGTCCAGCGACTCGGGCGTCGGCGACCGGGTGGTGGCGTCGCTGCTGACCGAACTGGACGGTGTCGAGCCGATGCGCGAGGTCGTCGTGCTGGGTGCGACCAACCGGCCGGAGCTGGTGGACCCGGCGCTGCTGCGGCCGGGCAGGCTGGAGCGGCTGGTGTACGTCCCGCCGCCGGACGCCGAGGCCCGTGCGGCGATCCTGCGGGCGAGCGCGCGCAACACCCCGCTGGCAGGCGACGTCGACCTGGACGAGGTGGCCGCGGGCCTGGAGGGCTACTCGGCGGCCGACTGCGCGGCGCTCATCCGCGAGGCCGCGCTGACGGCCATGCGGGAGTCGCTGGAGGCCAGCGAGGTGACCGCGGCACATCTGGCGAAGGCGGCCGAGGCCGTCCGCCCGTCACTGGACCCGGCGCAGCTGGCCTCCCTGGAGGCCTACGCGACCGCCCGAGCCGCGCGCTGACCGCGCGTACCCTATTTCTGGCGCTGCACCTTGCCGTAGTCGTTGGTGACGATGACGATCACGCCACCCGTGGAGTGCTGGATGCCCTCGAACCGCGGCTCCGCGCGCATGCCGAACTCCGCCGCGAGCGCCCTGGCCGCGGCCTCCTCTTCGGTGCCGGGACGGTAGTAGGCCGTCGTCGTCGGGATGATGCCGGACGGGTAGTTGCTCACCTCGGCGACGTTCCAGCCGCTGGCACGCAGGTCGTCGCCCGCGCGGGCACCCAGCCCGTGGATGGTGCTGTTGTTGTACACACGGACGGGGATCCGCTTCGCCGCGGCCTGCGGGTCACCGCCGGGCGGGCCGGGAGGCGGCGTCGACGGACTTGGCGGCGGCACGCTCGATGTCGACGGCGGCGGCGCGGGCGGGCTCGGCGGCACGCTCGACGACGGCGGCGCGGGCGGCGGGTTCTGTGCGCTGCCGGGGTCGCTGGGTGCGGTCGGGCTGGGGGCGGCAGTCTCGGCCGGGTCGTCGTCGGTCACCGCGGTGACACCACCGATGACCGCGGCGACCACGGCGACGCCGACGAGAACGAAACCGGCCAGCCGCAGGGGGCGGGAGAGGCCGTTGAACCAACTCATGGAAGCTCGATCCCCAACCGTCGGGCGGCACGGGTGCGCTGGCGGGCGGTCCTGGTCTTGCGCAGCCGCTTGACCAGCATCGGATCGGCCGCCATGGCCTCCGGCTTGTCGATCAGCTGGTTGAGCACCTGGTAATAACGCGTGGACGACATGCCGAACAGCTCGCGGATCGCCTGCTCCTTCGCGCCGCGGTACTTCCACCACTGCCGCTCGAAGGCGAGCACTTCCTGCTCACGGCTGCTGAGCCCGGCCGGCGGGTCGTTCGGCGCGGCCTTTCCGGCCTGCGCGGGCGGTGTCGGCCGGCCACCCCGAGCCATCGACTCCGCGGCGTCCATGTGACTCCTCGGCGCTCTCAGTAAATCCCACAGCTGTCGTTCGTCCGCGCCGCCCATTCAACCACGCAGCACCGACACATCGTGCGCATCACGGCCCGGCGCGTCACGATCCGTGGCCTCGGTAAGCTGACCGGTTGTGACCGTCCACCCCATCGTCATCGCCGGCGAACCCGTGCTGCACAACCCCACCCGCGAGGTGGAGAAGTTCGACGACGAGCTGCGCGCCCTGGCCGACGACATGTTCGAGACCATGTACGCGGCGAACGGGGTCGGCCTCGCGGCCAACCAGATCGGCCTTGACCTGCGGATCTTCGTCTACGACTGCCCCGACGACGAAGGCGTCCGGCACAAGGGCCTCGTGGTGAACCCGACGCTGACCACGTCGGAGATCCCGGAGACCATGCCGGACCCGGACGACGACTGGGAGGGCTGCCTGTCGGCGCCCGGCGAGTCGTTCCCCACCGGGCGCGCCAGCTGGGCGAAGGTGACCGGGTTCGACCTGGACGGCAACGCGATCGAGGTCGAGGGCACCGGCTACTTCGCCCGCTGCCTGCAGCACGAGACCGACCACCTGGACGGCTACATCTACCTGGACCGGCTCGTCGGCCGCTACGCCCGCGAGGCCAAACGGATGATCAAGCGCAACAAGTGGGGCGTGCCCGGCAACTCCTGGCTGCCGGACCCCGAGAACGACGAGGCGTGAGGATCACCCGCACGAGGTGACCCTCACGCCCGCCCATCAGCAGCCGAGGTAGCGGCAGCGCACCACCGTCGGCTGCTCGATCACCGCACCGGCCTGCACGGCCCAGGCCAGCCGCAGGTACTGCGCGTGCGTCCAGGCCAGCGGTGTCGCCGACTGGGTCGGCGTCCCCTTGCCGAAGCCCGGCTGTCCGGACGGCGCGTTCTCGTCCCAGACCTGCTCGGGCATCGTGTCGCCGGTGTGCGCGACCCGCCCGAGGTCGCGCAGGCGCTTGGCTGCCATCGCCCGGTCACCGTTGGCGAGGTCGTACTCCCCGCGCTCGCCGGCCAGCAGCGGCCACAACCTGCCGAACGTCTGCCTGCTGCCCTGCGGCAGGTCCATGTCCCACTGCGAGCCGTCGGCCCTCTCGCCGTACCCGTCGCCGGTGTAGCGGTGCCAGAACTGCCCGGTCGGCGTGGTGACGCCGATGGCCTTGTCGGTGACCGCGATGCTGTTCCGGATGATCGGATCATCCGGACGGTAGATGCCCAGCCGCACCAGTTCGAGGAACCCGGCGTCGGTGACGGCCCGCTGGTCGGCGGTGTAGCTGGAGTTGCCCAGGTTGTACCGGGTGCCGTTGTCGGCGTTGCCGTCCTTGGTCAGCCGGAGGAAGTACGGCTCCGGCGACAGCGGCCCGTTCGTGGTGACGGTCCACCGCGGCAGCTTCGCCTTGAAGTCGTCGGCCGCGGCGAGGTAACGCTGCGCGTCGGCAGCCGCGCCGTTGGCCTTGGCCAGTTCGGCGGCGCAGACCAGGCCGGCGATCACCGACGCGATGGTCGACGGCGAGTACCCGTCCTGTTCCTCCCACCGTTCCTGCTGGCTGTACGGCGAGGCCAGGCCGTTGGACCCCTTGTAGGTCAGCAGGAACTCGGCGGCCTTGCGCACGCCCTGCCAGGTCTTGGCGTCGTAGGCCTTCAGCTGCTCGGCGAGCACGATCGGCAGCGCGGTCTCGTCGAGCTGCACGGACGTCCAGTACGGCGTGCCGTCGACATGAGTGTTCTGCGCGAGATGCCCGTCCGGGTACTGCTGCTTGGTGAACATGTACTCCAGCGACCGCTCCGCCGCCGCCCGGTCGCCGGCGGCGAGCATTCCGGTGGCGATCTGGTAGAGATCACGCGGCCAGACCAGGTGGTAGGTGCCCGACGGCAGGTAGCCCTTGCCGTTGTTGCCGAACGCCCACGGCATGCTCGGCGAGGCGATGAACGCACCCGGGTTGAGCTTGTCCTCGCTGGCGGCGAGCAGCAGCGCCGACGCGCGGTAGAGGTCCCGTTCGGCGGGCGTGCGCAGCGACCGCGGCGCGGGCTTCAGCCCGTCCAGATACCGGCGCCAGCCCGCCTCGTTGTCCCGCGCGGCCTGCCGGAAACCCTGCCGCAGCGACGCCCGCGCGGTGTCGAGCGCGGCCTTCGGCTCGGCCCCCATGCCGATCACCAGTTCGGCCGAACGCTGCCGCAGGCCGTCGACGTCCAGCCTGCCGGTCTGCACGACGTTGCCCTTGCCCGCGCTCGGGTACCCGGTCAGCCGGAAGTCCTTCTTCAGCTGGGTGATGCCGTCGGAGGTGCCGGCGTAGCCGTTGCTGGTCTGCCGCAGCGCGGGCCTGGCGACCAGGGCGGACGCGGCGTTGCCGTCGGTGGCGACCAGCGCGTCGCCCTCGGTGCGGGCGGAGTCGTCGGTGCCGTTGTTGTCCAGGTCCGGGTCCAGCACCGCGTACAGGTCGAGCGGCTTGCCGGTCAGCGACCGGAAGTCCACGTCGACGACGACACTCGACCGGGCCGGGTCGGTCACGTACGTCTTGCGCAGGAACCACCGGTCCGCGCGGATGGTCTGCTGGTAGGTAAGGCCGTCCGCGCTGACCCGGCGGACCTCCTGCCGTTTCTCCTCGGCGTCCACCGCCGTGTACGAACGGCCATCCGACACCACCAGGTTGAGCGAGCGGACCGTCGGCGTCGAAAGATCCGGGTAGTAGATCTCCGACAGCTGGCCACCCTGCAGGGTGTACCAGATCGTGCTGTCCTTGCCCCTGGAACCGCCGAAGCCGGTTTTGTCCGCGGGCAGCCAGCGCGGGTGGGCGCCGGGGGCACCGGGTGCGTCGCCTGCGGGATCGGCCGCGGCGGCGGGTACCAGTCCGGCGGCGAGCACGCCGGTCACTGCGAGGACGGTCATCCTTCGCATATCCACCTCCCTCAAGGCCGGAACAGTCTTGCGCGAATCGCTAACCACCGCATGCTCCATCCCGGTGACCCTTAACCCCGGCTGGGGGTTGAGTCCTCGGGCTCGGCGTGGCATGGTCGGAAGCGGTAATCCAAACACCGCGGGAGCTCGCGCCATGGCGGGCTGAGAGGGTGGCTGGTGTCCGATCCGGACCCGGTGCCGCCGACCGCATGAACCTGACCGGGTAATGCCGGCGTAGGGAGTGAACGTCGTTGACGACGCTGGAAAACAATCCTGCCATCCGTCCGTCCGTCACCACCGGCCCGATCACCGGGTCGCGCAAGGTCTACCACGACACCGAGTCCGGGCTCAGGGTTCCCGCACGCAGGGTCGAACTGTCCAATGGGGACCATTTCGACGTCTACGACACGTCCGGCCCGTACACCGACCCGGACGCCAAGATCGACGTCCACACCGGACTGCATCGGCTGCGGGCGGGCTGGATCGACGGCCGCACGCACAACACCCAGCTGGGCTGGGCGAAGGCCGGCGTGATCACCAGGGAAATGGAGTTCGTCGCGGCACGGGAACGGGTCGAGCCGGAGTTCGTCCGGTCCGAGATCGCCCGCGGGCGGGCGGTGATCCCGGTCAACCGCAAGCACCCGGAGAGCGAACCGGCGATCATCGGGAAGAACTTCCTGGTCAAGGTCAACGCGAACATGGGCAACTCGGCCGTCTGGTCCTCCGTCGAGGAGGAGGTGGACAAGATGGTCTGGGCCACCCGCTGGGGTGCCGACACGATCATGGATCTGTCCACCGGCAAGCGGATCCACGAGACCCGCGAGTGGATCCTGCGTAACTCCCCGGTCCCGGTCGGCACCGTCCCGATCTACCAGGCGCTGGAGAAGGTCAACGGCGAACCGGAGAAGCTCAGCTGGGAGGTGTACCGGGACACCGTCATCGAGCAGTGCGAGCAGGGCGTCGACTACATGACCGTGCACGCCGGCGTGCTGCTGCGGTACGTCCCGCTCACCGCGCGCCGGGTCACCGGCATCGTGTCCCGCGGCGGCTCGATCATGGCGGCGTGGTGCCTGGCACACCACAAGGAATCGTTCCTGTACACCAACTTCGACGAGCTGTGCGAGATCCTGCGAGAGTACGACGTGACGTTCTCGCTCGGCGACGGCCTGCGTCCCGGCTCGATCGCCGACGCCAACGACCGGGCCCAGTTCGCCGAACTGGAGACGCTCGGCGAGCTGACCCACATCGCCCGGGAACACGACGTCCAGGTGATGATCGAGGGCCCCGGCCACGTGCCGATGCACAAGATCAAGGAGAACGTGGAGCTGGAAGAGAAGCTCTGCGGCGAGGCGCCGTTCTACACCCTCGGGCCGCTGGCGACCGACATCGCACCCGCCTACGACCACATCACCTCGGCCATCGGCGCGGCCCAGATCGGCTGGTACGGCACGGCGATGCTGTGTTACGTCACGCCGAAGGAGCACCTCGGCCTGCCCAACCGCGACGACGTGAAGACCGGCGTCATCACCTACAAGATCGCGGCACACAGCGCGGACCTCGCCAAGGGGCACCCGTACGCGCAGGAGTGGGACGACGAGCTTTCCAAGGCACGCTTCGAGTTCCGCTGGAACGACCAGTTCAACCTCGCGCTCGACCCGGACACCGCGCGGGCCTACCACGACGAGACGCTGCCGGCCGAACCGGCGAAGACGGCGCACTTCTGCTCGATGTGCGGGCCCAAGTTCTGCTCGATGCGCATCACGCAGGACGTCCGCAAGTACGCCGAGGAACACGGTCTGTCCTCTGTGGAGGCGATTGAGGCCGGGATGCGCGAGAAGTCCGCGGAGTTCGGCGACCGCGGCGGCAAGGTCTACCTGCCGGTGGTGGAACAACCATGACCGCGACGCCGCGCACGGCACTCACCATCGCCGGATCGGACTCCGGCGGTGGCGCGGGGATCCAGGCCGACCTGCGCACGTTCTTCGCCTGCGGGGTGCACGGAATGACCGCCATCACGGCGGTCACCGTGCAGAACTCGCTGGGCGTGCAGGGCTTCACCGAGATCCCGGCCGACGTCGTCACCGCGCAGATCAAGGCGGTGGCCGGCGACATGGGTGTCGACGCGGCGAAGACCGGGATGCTGGCCACCGCCGAGATCATCCAGGCGGTGGCCAAGACCCTCGACGAGGTCCACATCGGACGCGACACGGACACCCCGTTCGTCGTCGACCCGGTGGCCGCGTCGATGACCGGCGACGCGCTGCTGCGGGAGGAGGCGCTGGAGGCCATCCGGACGGAGCTGTTCCCCCGGGCGACGCTGGTCACGCCGAACCTCGACGAGGTCCGCCTGCTGACCGGAATCCTGGTCACCGACGAGGAAAGCCAGCGCGAGGCCGCACGGGCGCTGCTGGAGTTCGGGCCGCAGTGGGTCCTGGTCAAGGGCGGTCACCTGTACAACGCGCCGCGTTGCGTGGACCTGCTCTCCGACGGCACGCAGTTCGTCGCGCTCGACGGGCCCCGGCACGACACCGACAACACCCACGGCGGCGGCGACACGATGGCCTCGGCCATCACCGCGGCGCTGGCCAAGGGTGAGGGCGTGCCGGACGCCGTGGCCAGCGGGAAGCGGTTCATCGAGCGGGCGGTCGCCGAGTCCTACGCGCTGGGGGCGGGGGTCGGCCCGGTCTCCCCGTTCTGGCGGCTCGCCGACTGAGACACTGTGGGGCATGAGCACAGCTGTCAGCCCGCCAGCGGCCCTGACCATCGCCGGTTCCGACTCCGGCGGAGCGGCAGGGCTGCAGGCAGACCTGCGGACGTTCCTCACCTGCGGGGTGCACGGCCTGGTCGCCGTCACCGCGGTGACCGTGCAGAACACGCTCGGTGTGCACGACAGTTCGAACGTGCCTGCGCACATCGTGGCCGGCCAGATCAAGGCCGTCACCGACGACATGCCGGTCGGTGCGGCCAAGACCGGCATGCTGGCGTCCGGCGAGATCATCACGGCGGTCGCGCAGGCGTGTGACGCCGCGGGGATCGGGCGGGACACGGCGATCCCGTTCGTCGTCGACCCGGTCGCGGCCTCGATGCACGGCCACCCGCTGTTCGACGCCGACGGCCTCGCCGCGCTGCGGGAACTGCTGCTGCCCAGGGCCGCGGTGCTCACCCCGAACCTGGACGAGGTCCGGCTGCTGACCGGCATGGACGTCACCGACCGGGCGCAGATGCGGGAGGCCGCGGTGGCACTGCACGCGCTCGGGCCGCGGTACGTCCTGGTCAAGAGCGGGCACCTGGTCACCGACCCGGAGTGCGTGGACGTGCTCTACGACGGTGCGGAGTTCACCGAGCTGCCGGGCCCGCGCTACGACACCCCGCACACGCACGGCGCCGGTGACGCGATGGCGTCGGCGCTGACCGCCGGGCTGGCCAGGGGCATGTCGGTGCCCGAGGCCGCGCGGTTCGGCAAGTGGTTCGTCAGCAACGCGGTCGCGCACTCCTACCCGATGGGCGCGAAGGTGGGCCCCGTCTCAGCTTTCTGGCGACTTGCCCCCGAACAACGTTGACCTCGCTACGATCCTGCGCGTGAGGCGGCAACAGGTAGCGAAGATCGTCGAGAGCCGCAGGTTCACCAACTTCATCATCGCGGTGATCATCTTCAACGCGGTGACGCTCGGCCTGGAGACCTCGCCGAGCATCCTGGGCAGCCACGGCGGCCTGCTGCACACGCTGGACTACATCGCGCTGGCGATCTTCGTCGTCGAGCTGCTGCTGAAGTTCTACGCCTACCGGGGCAGATTCTTCGCCGATTCGTGGAACATCTTCGACCTGATCGTGGTCGGTATCGCGCTGGTCCCCGCGACCGGCCCGTTCGCGGTGCTGCGGGCGTTGCGGGTGCTCCGGGTACTGCGGCTGATCTCCGTGGTGCCGTCGATGCGCAAGGTGGTCTCCGGCCTGCTCGCCGCGGTCCCCGGCATGGCGTCGATCGCGGCACTGCTCGCGCTGATCATCTTCGTGGCCGGGGTGATGGCGACGAAGCTGTTCGGCACGATCTCGCCGGACAACTTCGGCGACCTCGGCACGTCGCTGTTCACGCTGTTCCAGGTGATGACCGGCGAGGCTTGGCCGGACATCGCCAAGGAGGTCATGCGGGAAGCTCCGATGGCGTGGATCTTCTTCGTGATCTACATCCTGGTGTCCAGCTTCGCGGTGTTGAACCTGTTCATCGCCGTCGTGGTGAGCGCCATGGAGGACGAGCTGCGCGACGAGATCCGCGAGGAGGAGAAGCGGCAGACCGAGGCGCAGGACGAGGCCAACCAGCGGATCCTCGACGAGCTGCGCGCGCTGCGGGCCGAGGTGGCGGCCCTGCGCCGGGGCGACCCGGTGCCCTGACGTCCGGGGCGCCGCCAATGCGGCTCCCGTTGCGCCCCCAATGTGGCATTGGGGAACTTGAAGTCCCCCAATGCCACATTGGGGGACTTTCAGTCGCCGTCCACCAGCAAGGCTTCCAGCGCGGGCAGAGCCGCCACGAGGGCGTCGCGGTGCTCGTCGCTCAGCCGGTCGATCCGCTTGCCCAGCTCCTGAATCCTGGTGGACCGCACGCCGGACACCATCCGCTCGCCCTCGTCGGTGGCGGTGGCCAGCCAGGCCCTGCGGTCGACCGGGTCGGACTCCCGCCGGACGTATCCAGCCTCGACCAGCGCGGCCACTATCCGCGACATGGTCGCCGCGGCCACCCCCTCCTTGGCCGCCAGGTCACCGAGCCGCATCTGCCCGTGGTTGACGAGGGTGGCGAGCGCGGAGATCGCGCCATGGCCAGGACCTGGCGCGCCTGCCTGCCGCAACGACCGCGACAGCCTGCCCACGGCCAGGAAAAGCCGCCCCGGGACGTCGTCCTGAGTTGGTGACGTGGTCACCTCACGCTCCTTACCGCAGCGTCTCCGGACGCGACGCGGGTCTTCCCCGAACGGTCAAAACGTTCCGTCCACCATACCGGGGTCAGCGCGGCGGACTCGACGCCTGCGCCCAGAACCGCTGAGGAATCCGCCCGGCACCGCGGGCCAGCCTGCCCGCGGTGACCGCCGCGCGCATCGCCGCGGCCATGCGCTCCGGGTCCTCCGCCCGGGTCACCGCGGTCGCGAGCAGCACGGCCGAGCAGCCCAGCTCCATCGCCAGCGCGGCCTCCGACGCCGTGCCGATGCCCGCGTCCAGCACCACCGGCACCCCGGCCCTGGCCACGATCAGCTCGATGTTGTGCGGGTTGCGGATGCCCAGGCCGGTGCCGATCGGCGAGCCCAGCGGCATGACGGCGGCGCAGCCCGCCTCCTCCAGCCGCAGCGCGAGCACCGGGTCGTCGTTGGTGTAGGCCAGCACGGTGAACCCGTCGGCGGCGAGCCGTTCGGCGGCTTCCAGGGTCTCGACCGGGTCGGGCAGCAGGGTGCGGTCGTCGGCGTGTACCTCCAGCTTGATCAGGTCGGTCTCCAGCGCCTCCCGCGCGAGCTGGGCGGTGAGCACGGCCTCGGCGGCGCTGCGGCAGCCCGCCGTGTTCGGCAGCAGTTCGATCCCGAGCCGGCGGACGAGTTCCAGCACCCCCGAGCCGCCCTCGGCGTCGGCCCGGCGCATGGCGACGGTGGTCAGCTCGGTACCGGACGCCACCAGCGCACGCTCCAGCACGGCGAGGCTGCTCGCGCCGCCGGTGCCCATGATCAACCGCGAGCCGAGCTTGCGGTCGCCGATCACCAGTTGGTCTCCGTCGGTCATGTCAACCTCCCTGCACCGCGGCCAGCACCTCGACGCTGGCGCCGTCGTCCAGAACGTGGTCCGGCCAGTCCGCCCTGCGGACGACCTCGCCGTTCACCGCGACCGCGACGCCGGGTCGCGTCGTCGCCGCCGTCTCCAGCGCCGCGAGCAACGTCGTGCCGGTGGTGAACTCGTGTGTCTCGCCGTTGATCTCAACGCGCATCGACAGGCTCCCTTCGCAGTCGGTCCGGGCTCGCCGGCACCGCCCAGTCCGGTACCGGCCGGCCCGCCAGCCAGGCCAGCACGGCGTCCGCGGTGACCGGCGCCAGCAGAAGTCCGTTGCGGTGATGCCCGGCCGCGGCGTAGACCCCGTCCGGCAGCTCACCGAGGACGGGCAGGTTGTCGACGCTGCTCGCCCGCAGCCCGGCGGCGGTCTCGGCCAGCTCGTACTCGGCCACCGAGGGAAAGACGCGTTCCGCGGCCTCCAGCAGCTCGCGTACCCCGCGTGCGGTGACGGCGGTGTCGAACCCGGCCTCGTACTGGGTGGCGCCGACGACCAGCTCGCCGTCGGCCCTCGGCACCAGGTAGACCGGCCTGCCCTCGACGACCGCCCGCACCGTCCGGCCGGGCGGGGGCAGGCTGCCCCGGCGGGGCCGTAGCCGCAGGATCTCGCCCTTGACCGGCCGGACAACGTCGGCCAGCGCGGGGTGCAGCCTGCCGCTGCGGGCGCCGGCGGCGAGCACCACGGCGTCGAACGCCCTGATCCCCTCACCGGTCTCGACGTGGTCCCCGGCCAGCCCGGTGACCTCGGCCTCGACGAACTCCGCGCCGGCTTTAGCCCGCAAAAGACGCAGGAGACGCCGGTTGTCGACGGCGAGGTCGCCCGGCACCAGCAGGCCGGAGCGCACGCTGCCCAGGCCGGGTTCGAGTTTGCGCAGCTCGCGGCCGGTCACCCGCTCGGCCTCGCGGCCCGCCCGGGACAGGTACCCGGCCAGCACGTCGAGCTGGTCGGCGTCGCCCCGGTCCAGTGCCGCGACGACCGTGCCGGCCGTGGACAGGCCGACGTCGCCCAGCTCGGCGGCGAAGTCCGGCCAGCGGCGCAGCGACTCCTCGCCCAGCTCGAGCACGTCCTCCTCGCCGGGCCACGCCTCGGTGACCGGCGCCAGCATGCCGCCGGCGACCCAGGACGCCGAACAGCCGGGATCGGGGTCGAAGACGGTGACGCGGTACCCGGCGGACGCGGCCCGCCACGCGACGGCCAGCCCAACGACACCGGCGCCGACTACCGCCACCTGCTGTGGATTACGCACGTGATCACGCTCCCTGCGCCGGCATGACCCGGATCAGGTTCCACGGTCGGAGCGGATTCGGCTCCCTCTCAGCCTGCTCGCCAGGCTCCCGTGCGGACGCCTTCCACCATAACAAAGCCGGGTACCGTTCCGGCCATGCCAGGGCTGCAGGGTGATCAGATCAGGCAACGACTCGACGACGCACGGCTCTACCTGTGCACGGACGCGCGGTCGGAGCGCGGCGACCTCGCGGAGTTCGTCGACGCGGCGCTGACCGGTGGCGTGGACATCGTCCAGCTGCGGGACAAGGGCCTGGAAGCCCGCGAGGAACTCGCCGCGCTGGAGGTCGTCGCGCAGGCGTGTGCCGAGCACGGCGCGTTGCTCTCGGTCAACGACCGGGCCGACGTCGCGCTGGCGGCCGGGGCCGACGTCCTGCACCTCGGCCAGGACGACCTTCCTGTCACGGTGGCCCGGCGCATCGTGGCCGACGACGTGGTCATCGGCCGGTCCACCCATTCGGCCGAACAGGCGAACGCGGCGGCGGCCGAGCCGGGAGTGGACTACTTCTGCACCGGCCCGTGCTGGCCGACGCCGACCAAGCCGGGCCGCTCCGCCCCCGGCCTCGACCTGGTCCGTGCGACCGCGGCGGCCGCTCCGGCCCGGCCGTGGTTCGCGATCGGCGGCATCGACCACGCCCGGCTGCCGGAGGTGCTGGCCGCGGGGGCCCGGCGGGTGGTCGTGGTCCGCGCGATCACCGAGGCCGAGGACCCCGCCGCGGCAGCGGCGGCGTTACGAGCCGCTCTGGGGTGACACCGGCGGCGCGCTCTGCGTCGGCTTCGCGCTGCTCGTCGGCGACTGGCTGGTCGTCGAGCTGGGCGGCGGCTTCGACGTCGACGTCGGCGGCTCGGACGACTCGGTGGTCGGCGGCGCCGTGGTGGTGGTCGGCGAGGCCGGTGGCGCCGTCGGCCGTTCGGACGGCACCTGCTCGTGCTCACCGCCGCGCTGACCGCCGCCGCCCACGATCTTGCCGAACGTCGTGCCCTCGCCGCCGGACAGCGACTTGCCGGTGACCCCCTCGAACCCGGTGATCAGCACGATGGCCGCGACGAACGCGAGCACGCTGGTGCCGATGATCAACGGCCAGCGCAGCCGCCGCAGCCTGCTCATCGGCGAGGTGTCCTTCTGTTCCTCCTCCGCCGGTGGCTCGATCAGCCGCGTCGCCTCGGGGTCCTCCGGCGCCTCCGCCCGTGCCTGCGCCGCGGGGAACTCACGCGTGCGCCGCACGGTCATCTCGCGCGCCTTCAGCGCGGCCTGCTTGGTGCGATGCAACGATTTCAGGTACAGCTCACTACCGACGGTAGTGATCACACTGGCCAGGCCGGCACCCACGACCGTGCCGGCGACCCCCAGGGTCGAACCCAGCAGCGCCGCCGTCACCGCGGCCAGTGCGGCGGCGGCGATCTGCGCCGGTCTCAGCCCAGACTTCTCCTCGGACGACTTTTCTTCGCTCATATCCCTCGTCAATAGCCCGTTCACCCGCTCTTCAATCTCAACGATTAAGGCGCGCGAGATGCTCCCCACGTTGCCCGAGGGTGAGCGCCACCACTCCGACCGTCCACAATAGACGCGCACGGGTTCACGAAACCTTGACATAATGGGGACATGCGACTGGTCACCATCGACGACATCCGCACCGCGGCCGGCCGGATCGCGGGCACCGCGATCCGCACCCCGCTGCTCGAACAGCAGTGGGCGGATCAGGGGCCGTTGTGGCTCAAAGCCGAGAACCTGCAAGGGATCGGCGCGTTCAAGATCCGCGGCGCGTACAACGCCGTCGCGGCGCTGCCGGAGCCGGCGAGGCAGCGCGGGGTCGTCGCCTACTCCAGTGGCAACCACGCCCAGGCGGCCGCCGTGGCGGCCAAGCGCTTCGGGATCCCGGCGGTCATCGTCGTGCCGGACAGCACGCCGAGGGTGAAGGTGGAGGCCACCGCGGCCCACGGCGCCGAGGTCGTCGAGGTACCGATCGGCGAGCGGGAGTCGGCGGCGTACGCGCTGGCCGAGGAACGCGGGCTCACCCTGATCCCGCCGTTCGACCACCCCGACGTCATCGCCGGCCAGGGCACGATCGGCCTGGAGATCGCCGAGGACCTGCCGGACGTCGAGGTCGTGCTGATCCCGGTGAGCGGCGGCGGGCTGGCCTCGGGCATCGGCACCGCGATCCGGGCGCTGTGCCCGGACGCGAAGGTGTTCGGCGTCGAGCCGGAACTGGCCGCCGACACCGCCGAGGGCCTGCGTACCGGCAGCCGGGTCGACTGGCCGGTCGACGACCGCGCCCGCACCATCGCCGACGGCCTGCGGTCGCAGCCGTCCGAGCTGACGTTCGCCCACCTGAGGGAGGTTCTCGACGGGGTCGTCACGGTCAGCGAGGACGAGATCCGCGCGGCCGTGCGGGTGCTGGCCACCCGGGCTCACCTGGTCGCCGAGCCGAGCGGCGCGACGGCGGCCGCCGCGTACCTGTTCCACCGCGAGCAGCTGCCCGTCGGGCGCACGGTCGCGGTCGTCTCCGGCGGCAACATCGACCCGGCGCTACTGGCCTCGATCCTGGGCTAGGCCGATCTGAGTGGGTGGCCCGTCGACCGCACAGTGCAGGCACTCGGCGGGCTCCGGCTCGGGTTCGGGCTCGGCCAGCACCCGGTTGTTCACGCCGAGCGCCAGCAGAGCACCGGCGACGGCCAGGCCCGCGCACACCCACATCGCCACCCGCCAGCCCGCGGTGAGGGCGGCGGGGTCGGTGTAGGCGGCACCGGTGAGGCCCGCCGCCGCGGGCAGCACGGCGATGGCGAGCAGGCTGCCCGCGCGGGCGATGGCGTTGTTGACCCCGGAGGCCACCCCGGCGTGGTGGTCCGGCGCGGCGGCCAGCACGGTCGCCGTCACCGGGGCGACGACGACGGCCAGGCCCAGCCCGAACACGGTGACGGCGGGCAGGACGGTGTCCAGGTAACCGGCGCCGGGCGCGACGCGGAGCAGGAGGAGGAACCCGGCGGCGATCAGCAGCGGGCCGGCGACGAGCTGCACCCGCGGGCCGATCCGCTGCGCCAGCGCACCCGAACGGCCCGACAGCAGGAGCATCACCACGGTGATCGGCAGCGACGCCATGCCCGCGGCGGTCGGCGAGTAGCCCAGTGACACCTGCAGCTGCATCACCAGCAGCATCGACATGCCGCCCAGCGCGGCGTAGACGACCAGCGTCAGCCCGTTGGACAGGGTGAACGTCCGGTCCCGGAACAGCGACGGCGGCACCAGCGGGTCGGCCAGCCGCCGCTGCAGCACGACGAAGGCGGCCATCCCGAGCAGGCCGGCCACGGCGCAGCCGAGCGTCAGCGGGTCGGCGAGCCCGCGGACCGGCGCCTCGACCAGCGCGGCGGTCACCCCGGCGAGGCCGACCGCGCCGAGCACGCTGGACAGCACGTCCGGTCGGCCCTGGACCTGCTCGTCACAGGACTCCGGCACGTACCGGCGGGCCAGCCACACGCACACCACCGCGAGCGGCAGGTTGATCAGGAAGGCCAGCCGCCACGACCACAACTGCACGAGCAGGCCGCCGACGAGCGGGCCGATCGCCGCGGCGATGCCGCCGAGCCCGGACCACGCACCGATCGCACGCGGACGGTCCGCTCGCGCGAAGGCCGCCTGCAGGATCGCCAGCGACCCGGGCGTCAGCAACGCGCCGCCGACCCCCTGCAGGATCCGGGTGGCGACCAGCATCTCGGTGGACACGGCCACGCCACACAGCACCGAGGCCGCGCCGAACCAGATCACGCCGATGACGAACACCCGGCGCCTGCCGTAGCGGTCGCCGAGCGATCCGGCGATGAGGATGAGCGCCGCGAGCGAGAGCAGGTAGCCGTCGAGGATCCACTGCAGGCCGGCGACGGAGGCCGTCAGCTCCTCGCCGATCCTGGGCAACGCGACGTTGACGATCGTGCCGTCCAGCATCGCCATGCCGGACCCGATGATCGTGGTGGCCAGCACGCCTCGCGCCGTGGCGGTCCCCCAGCGGACGGTGCCGCCGTTGCCCGGGGTCGTCACGGACGGTTCAGCGTCGTGACGAACTTGTAGCGGTCGCCCCGGTAGATGGAGCGCACGAACTCGACCGGCTTGCCGTCCTCGGCGAACGAGTGCCGCGAGAGCAGCAGCATCGGCATCCCGACGTCGGCACCGAGCAGCTCGGCCTCCTGCGGGCCGGCCAGCGCGGTCTCGATGGTCTCCTCGGCCCGCTGCATCTGCACGCCGTACTGCTCCCGCAGCACCGCGTACAGCGAGCCGCCTGCCGACACGTGCTTGCGCAGCCCGCGGAACCGGCCCAGCGGCAGGTGGGTGGTCTCCAGTGCCATCGGCTCGGCGTCGGCGAGCCGGAGCCTGCGCATCCGCAGGACCTTCGCGCCGGCCCGCAGCGCGAGCAGCTTGGCCAGGTCGCCCTCGGCCGGGATCTCGTCGATCTCCAGCAGCTTCGACGAGGGCTCCCTGCCCTGCGCACGCATGTCCTCGGTGTAGGACGACAGCTGCAGCCGCTGGGCGAGCTTGGGCTCGGCGGCGAAGGTGCCCTTGCCCTGCACCCGGTGCAGCCTGCCCTCGACGGTCAGGTCGGCCAGCGCCTGGCGCACCGTCGTCCGGGAGACGTTGAACTCCCCCGCCAGGGCACGCTCGGTGGGGATCGGCGAGCCCGGCGGCATGGCGTCGAGCAGGTCGAGCAGATGCTGCTTGAGCGCCCAGTACTTGGGCTCGCGTTGACCGCGTGCGCCGGTGACCGCACCGGTCTCCCCTGCCGGGGTCGTCTCCAACATGACCAACTCCTTGCCCTTCAGCGCTCCGACGCGACTCCACTCCTCCGACGTGAAAGTACCCTTACCCGCAAATAGGCGACCGGGATACCATTGGTCTAGACCTTAACGAGGGAGAGTTGATGACCAGTCAGGGTGACCGTCCGGGCGTCCACATGGCCGCCGAAATCGCCGAGCAGCCCGCCGTGCTGGCCGGCCTGCTCGACCGCCGGTCCGACATCGCCGGGGTGGCCGACGCCATCGCCAAGCGCCCGCCGAGGTTCGCACTGCTCGCGGCCAGGGGCTCCAGCGACCACGCGGCGCTGTACGCGAAGTACCTGATCGAGGTACTTCTCGGGCTGCCGGCCGGCCTCGTCTCGCCCTCGACCGTGACCCTCTACGGCGCCCAGCCCGACCTGCGGGACGTCCTGCTGATCACCGTCAGCCAGAGCGGCGGGTCGCCGGACCTCGTCGAGTTCACCGCGTCGGCCAGGGAGCGGGGCGCGCTGACGGTCGCGGTCAGCAACACCCCGTCCTCGCCGCTGCACGGCGCGGCCGAGCTGGCCGTCGACATCGGCGCGGGCACCGAGAAGGCCGTCGCGGCGACGAAGACCTACTCGGCCACCCTGCTGTCGCTCTACCTGCTGATCGACGCCGTCCGCGGTGGCAAGGGCGCCGACGCCGAGGGCATCGGCGAGCTGGCCCAGCAGGCGCTGGACGGTTCCGTGGACAGCGTGCAGCGCGCGGTGGACCGCTACCGGTTCGTCAACCGGGTCATCACCGCGGGCCGTGGCTACTCCTACGCGACGGCGCTGGAGTCGGCGCTGAAGCTCGCCGAGACCAGCTACCTGGCCGCGCGTGCCTACAGCGGCGCCGACCTGCTGCACGGCCCGGTCGCCGCCATCGACGAGGAGACCGCGGTGCTCGCGGTGACCAGCCGCGGCAAGGGCGGTGGCGCCATGGGTGACGTGCTCGACGCCGTCAGCTCGCGGGGCGCCGACGTGGTGGCCGTCGGCTCGGCCGCCGCCGACGTTCCCGCCGACGTGCGCATCGCACTGCCGGAGACGGCCGAGGAGTTGTCACCGATCCTGGAGATCCTGCCCGCGCAGCGGGTGGCACTGGGACTGTCGCTGGCCAGGGGCGTCGACCCGGACAACCCGCGGGGCCTGAACAAGGTCACGAAGACTCGATAACGCTTCTGGCACGCTGTCCGCGACACAACAGGCGGAGAGGGAGGCAGCGTGGCCGAGGAGTTGGTCGTCGGGGTGGACGCCGGCGGGACGTCGACGCGGGCGTTGCTGGTCGACCGGACCGGTGACGTGCTCGGCGTCGGCCGGTCCGGCGGCGCGAACCCGAACGCGCACACGCCCGAGGTGGCGGCCGGCCGGATCGCCGAGGCCATCCAGGCCGCGCTGGAGGGGGCCGACCCGGGTGCGGTGCGGGCGTGTGTCGTCGGCATGGCCGGGGTGAGCAAGCTGACCGACCCGGCGGTCGCGGAGGTGTTCGAGTCCGCGTACGCGCCGCTGGAGCTGGGCACGCGGGTGCGGATGGTGACCGATGCGGAGGCCGCGTTCGCGTCGGCCACCTCCGAGCCCGACGGGACCGTCCTGGTCGCGGGCACCGGTTCGATCGCCGGGCGCATCCGCGACCGGCGGCTGGTGTCGACGTCCGGCGGTTACGGCTGGCTGCTCGGCGACGAGGGCTCGGCGTTCTGGATCGGCAGGGAGGCCGTCCGCGCGACGCTGGCGGCACTCGGCAGGGACCACCCGCTGACCGGCCTCCCGGCGGCCGTGCTGCGGGAGTCACTGAACCTGGCCGACGAGGCGGCGCTCGCGGCACTGTCCACAACCGACCGGCTGACCGTCTCCCGGCGGCTTATCACAGCGTGCAACTTCGAATCGCCCATCCGGCTGGCTCGTTTCGCGCCGTTGGTGAGTGACGCGTACGAAGCCGGGGAGGACGCGGCGGAGGACATCGTGTCCCGCGCGGCGGGACTTCTCGCGGCGAACGCGAAGGCCATTCGCGAACCGGACGAAAGCACACCGGTTGTGCTGGTCGGCAGCGTGCTGGGCGAATCCAGCCCGGTCGGAGCACGGGTCCGGGCGGCCCTTTCCGGCCTGGATGTTCTGTCCAGTGCGGACGGCGTTCTCGGCGCCGCGTGGCTCGCCGCGGTGGACGCGTTCGGCGCCGACACGGCGCGCCCGAAAAACTGGTCGTCGACTCAGAGTGGTTCTTACGAGTAACGTAGACAGCGGCCCCCGGACCCTCCCCCCTCGCCGGGGGCCGCCTCATGTCCGGGGTACGGGGTGGCGCAGACCCGGGTGGTCGGCAGGCAGGGCGCGGAAGAGCACCCACCCGCTCCCGGCCACCGTCGCCGCCACCAGTGGCCAGGTGAGCACCGTGCTGGCGATACCGAGTGCGGTGACCTGGCCGGTCCACCAGAGCAGGCCGAAGACCACCACCCGCAGCGTGTACTGGCCGAGCACCCACACCCAGCTGGCCCGCGAGTAGGCCCGCAGCAGGTCGGGGTCGCGCCGCCAGCGGGTCTTCTGCCCGAGCAGCGTGCCCACCACGACGCCGAGCAGCGGCCAGCGGATCACGATGCTCGCCGCCCAGGCCAGCGCACTAGCCACATTGGACAACAGCCGGATCACGAAGAAGTCCTCGGCCCGCCCGGTGCGCAGCGCGATGAACGCCCCGCCGGCCACCGCGGCGATGCTCACCACGACCGCCCGCGCCTTCTCCCCGCGCACCAGGCGGAAGACACCGACTACGACGGCCACCGCCAGCGCGGCGCCGACACCCCACTCGATCGAGCGGTCCGCGATCAGCCAGCCGGCGACGAAGGCCGCCGGCGGCAGGCTGGCGTCCAGCGCACCCCGGCGGCCGCCCAGCACCTGAGCGAGCGATTCACGCGCGGGTTCGGTCACACCGACAGCCTGCCGGAAAAGTACCTTCCGGTCTCGCCCCGGGCCGGGGTGGGACGACGGTCACAACACGCAGTAATGCGGATGCGAGGATAGCGATAAACGTACGAAACTATGACGTCAAACCAAACCGACGGTGGCGTAGGTCGAACACAGAGGGGCATATTCGGGGGCGTACCTGCGTTGCGGGCTTAAGTGGGGAGTTCGCGGCGTCGGTCGGGACTTTACTGGGGATGGACCGGAGGGAGAGCGGGACGTGAGCAGGTTCAACAGCTTCGTCGCTGTGGGTGACAGCTTCACCGAGGGTCTGAACGACCAGCTGCCGGACGGCAGCTTCCGCGGCTGGGCCGACCGGCTGGCCGAAATCCTCGCCGCGGGCAGGCCGGACTTCCGGTACGCCAACACCGCGCTGCGGGGCAAGCTGATGGCCGAGATCATCGACGAGCAGATCCCGCTGGCCCTGGAGTTCCGGCCCGATCTGGTGACCATCTGTGCGGGCGGCAACGACCTCGTCGTGCCCGGCGTGGACCTCGACGCACTCGCCGACAAGCTGGAGGAGGGCGTCGCGCAGCTGCGCGCGGCCGGCATCGAGGTGCTGATCTTCACCGGACCGGACACCAAGCGGATGTCGGTGATGAACCGGCTGCGCGGCAAGGTCGGCTACTACAACGCGCTGCTCTGGTCGATCGCCAACCGGCACGGCACCAGGGTCGTCGACCTGTGGTCCATGCACGTCCTGCACGACCCGCGGGCGTGGAGCGACGACCGGCTGCACTTCACACCGGAGGGTCACCGGCGGATCGCGTTGCGTACCGCCGAGGTCTTGGAAGTGACGACCGAGGCGGACTGGCGCGAACCCTGGCCGGAGGCCGACCCGACCACCTGGCTCGGCCTGCGCCGCTCGGACCTGGAGTGGACGCGGACGCACCTGCTGCCGTGGATCGGCAGGCACCTGCGCGGGGAGTCCATGGGCGACGGCCTGCGTCCGAAGCGTCCCGAGCTGACGCCGCTGCGCTCCGACCAGGGCGCGAACGTCCGCTGAGAGCTGGCGGGTTTCGCCCACACGTGGTAACGGACTGGGCTACCCTCAGGCTGCGAGTGAGCAGTGGGATCTACTGGGGAGGTAGCCGGGTGTCCACGTGGCAGCAGCCCGACAGCAGCTGGTGGGACGTCGTGCCGTGGGAGATCAACGACGCCGCGGGACAGATGCCGGGGGGCGGCGCGAGCGGCGCCGGGGCGAACGGCAAGTTCTCCATGAGCAAGAGCGAGATGGAGGCCGTGCTCAAGGAGGCCACCACCCTGCGCGACCTCATCGACGAACAGCTGTACCGTGCCGACGCCCTGAAGCTGGTCAAGCCGCCTGCCCAGGACCCGGCCAGTGTTCGGTACACGGAGGCGGCGCTGAGCACCGGCAACTTCTACCTCGGGCATCTCCAGCTGCAGTCGAAGTACCTGGGCGGCTTGATCGGGAACCTCAAGAAGGCCCTCGGCATCACAACCGAGCAGGACGAGAACAACGCGGACGTGGCGAAGAAGGCGGGCACCCTCGGATGAAGCTCCCCGGCAAGACGGTTCTGGTACTCGCCGCGGGAGCGATGCTCCTCGCCGGCTGCGGCAACGACAAGTCGAGTGGCCAGGCGACCACGCCGGCGCCAGGAACGAGTTCCGCCGCCCCGAGTTCGGACGCCGCCGGTGGCACGCAGGGGCTACCGCGTAATGGCGCCCCGAAGGTGCCCAACCCGCTCGCGGATACCGTGCTCGACCGCGACCCGTGCACCACGATCGACCCCGCGGGCGTCCAGGAACTGCTCGGCGAATCCGCTAAGAGCGCTCCACTCAACGACGACGTGGGTAAGGGCTGCGAGTGGGAGAACAGCACCAGCGCCAAGATGAACGTCCAGTTCGTCAACGGTGACGAGGGGCTGAGTTCTGTGTACGAACGCGCCAAGCCGTCCTCGGGGGTCTGGAACGAGACACAGATCGGCGGCTTCCCGGCGGTCGCCTACCGCGACAAGTCGCTGTCCGACGACTGGTACGGCTGCAACATGGCGGTCGGCATCTCCGACACCAAGGCGATCAACGTCGGTGTCCTGCTCGGCGAGAACCAGCGGGGTAAAGCCCAGGCCTGCGAAGCGATCAAGCAGGTGGCGGAGAAGGCAGTCGCCGGACTGTCCGGGGGTGCCTGATGGGATGGCTGTTCGGCAGTCTCGGTGACGTCTGGAAGGGCCTCGACGAGTACATCAAGAAGCTCGAGGCCGAGGGCAAGCTGATCAAGCCCGGCGATCTGTACGAGATGATCCAGCGCGGCGACACCACCAGCCTGCAGAAGGCACAGCAGGTCGGCAGGGAGCAGTCCGACGAGCAGCGGGCGATCGAGCGGGGCGCCCGCAACCTGGTCACGAAGCTGGAGGCGGCCTGGACGGGCGGCTCCAGTGAGGCGGCGCGGGCCCGGATCCAGCCGCTGGCCACCGTCGCCCAGTCCGCCTCACAGACGCTCGGGACGAACTCGCTGGTCGTGCAGAACCAGATCGAGAGCTTCCACGGCATGAAGAACACGCTGAAGCCGGTGTCCAACGACGCTCCGGAGAAGAACGCGTGGGACTCCATCACGCCGTGGGACACCGACACCGAGGACGCGATCAACCAGCGCAAGCAGACCGTTCAGGGCAACAGCGAGACCTACAGCCGCTACGTCCAGACCAGCGACGGCAACAAGGTCCAGATGGGCCAGGACTACGGCCAGGTCCCCGGCTACTCCAACTCGGACTTCAAGGTCGAGCCGCCCAAGAAGGGCAAGGACGGGCGCGACCCGCGGATGCCCGGTGACGGCAAGAAGAAGCCGAACACCCGCATGCCGGGTTCCGGCGACGACGGGACGACAGCCGCCGGGTTCACCGGCATGCCGTCCACCCCGCCCCCGCCCCCGCCGGTCGTCAGCCCGCTTCCCGGGCAGCCGGGCCCCGGGCCCGGGCCTGGCCCGTGGGGTCCCGGACCCGGCATGCCCGGTCCCGGGCCGGGTGGCCGCGGCCCTGGCGATCCGGGTGGGCGCGGCCCCGGCCGCATGCCCGGCGGTGGCCCCGGTGGGCGCGGTCCCGGCGGGATGCCGCCCGGCTTCGGTCCACGCGGTGGCGGCGGTGGCGGCGACTTCGGTGCCGGCCGGTTCGGGCCCGGTGGCGGAATGCCGTCCGGCAGCGGAGCCGGCATGCGCGGCGGCATCGGCATGCCCGGTGGTGGCGCGGGTATGCCCGGCGCGGGCGGAATGTCCGGTGCGGGCGGGCCGGGTGGTCCCGGCGGGCCAGGCGGCCCGGGGTCCGGCGGGCCGGGTGGCGCCGGTCAGGGCGCGGGTTCGCGTGGTCCCGGCGGCATGGGCGGCGGTGGCATGGGCGGCGCCGGTCAGGGTGGCCAGGGCGGCGAGGACAGCGAGCACCAGCGCGCCTCGTTCCTCCAGGAAAGCGACCCGGACGAGATCTTCGGCACGGATGAACGCACGGCGCCGCCGGTGATCGGCGAATGACCGTCACGCAGGAGCAGCCGATCACGCTGCCGCTCACGGCGTTCACCTACGCCTGGAAGTGGCAGGGCTTCGGCCCGGTGCACCCGGCGCTGGCGACCGAGGAGAACTGGGCCGACGCGGACACCCTGCGTGAGCTGGAGGGCAAGGTCGTCGACGGCCTCAACCGGGCCGGACTGGCCCGCGGCGGCGCGGTGACCAAGCCGTTCCGGGACCTGCTCGCTGTCGCTGCGAGGGCCGAGCGGGAGTTCTACGCCTGGGTCGGCCAGGTCGAGACCGGCCGTTCGGCGGCCATCCTGACCGCGGCGGACGCCGACGGCCGGGCCGTTCGCCTGTTCCGCGACGATGCCCACATCCGCATCGACAGGGTCCGGCCGGAGGCGCTGGCACAGGGCCTGGTCGACCTGCTGCCGCGGGTACCCGGCGCTCCCGTCCCCCGGATGACCGTGCCGAAGCAGGCACTGGGTTCCGGCGCCGGGGAGCAACTGGACCGGCTGATGCGGGCCAAGCGCACCGGGCTGCACACCGTGTACGTCGCGCTTCCGGACGGCAGCCCGAACCGGGCCAAGCGCAGCTCGCCGATGACCCTTGTCGACATCGCGGGCCAGGGCAGGGTGCTGACCTACACCGACGGGCAGGACCAGGTGATCTGCGTGCCCGGTACGCCCGAGCTGCTGGTCAAGGAGCTGCAAGCGACCGAGACCACACTACGAAGGCGCTGACCAGCGCCTTCGCTTACAGTGCTGGGCATGGCAGTTTCGCGCCGAGGCGTCTGGGTGCTCGTGCCGGTCGCGTTGGTGGTGACCGGCGCGCTCGCCGGCGCGGCCGGCTGGTGGCAGGGCGGCCGGATCGAGTCCGATCTGGCCGACCGGTCGCGCGCTGCCCTGTCGTCGGCCGGCGTGCAGGGCGCCTCCGTCAGTTTCGAGGGCAGGGACGGCCGGATCACCGGCGTCCCCGCCGATCTCGCCGAGAAGGCGAGCAGCGCCGTGCGGGCGGTGGAGGGTGTGCGGGTGGTCCAGGTGGACACCGCCGCCGTCGCCGCCGGTACACCGGCCAGTGCCGGTACCGACGACCCCAAAGCCGCGCTGCAGGCGGAGATCGACCGGCTGCTCGCCGCGGATCCGATCGCGTTCGTCCCGGACACCGCCGAACCGACCGCCGAGGGCAGGCGCACCGCGGCAAAGGTCGCCGAGCTGGTCATCGCCGCGCCGGAAGGCACCGCGGTGGAGGTCGGCGGCCACGTCGCACGCACTCCGGGTGACGAGGAGACCGCTCGCAGGCTGTCCCAGGAACGTGCCGACGCGGTGGCGAGGCTCCTGGTGGAGGGCGGTGTGGACCGGGAACGGGTCACCGCCGTCGGGTTCGGCGACACCCGGCCGAAGCCGGGCGCGGGGGACGACCGCAGGGTCGAGGTCACGGTCCGCTAGAGACCGGGGGAGGGATTTCCATGCTGTGGTTGCTCGGAGAGATCTGGATCTGGCTGCTGGTGGCGTTCGCGCTCGGCTGCGGGCTGACCGGCCTGCTACTGACCCGGATCCACCGCGGACGCGTCGCCGAACTGGAACGGGAGCGGGACGAGGCAGCCGCTCCGGCACTCGCCGCGGGCGGTGCCGTCGCGCTGGAGGCGTACCCGGAGCACGACGAGGACTACGACGAGGCGCCGGCCGACCATCCGATGTCCGCCGAGGAACACACCCAGCTGTTCCCCGCGGCGAGTGCGGCCGGCTGGGACGACAACGGTCACGAGCCGGCCGAGCCCGTCGCCACCTTCCCCGCCGAGGACCCGGACGAGCCCGTGGCCGAGCACACCGGCACGGTCGACTGGCCCGACGAGTACGCCGAACCGGGTGTGCCGCAGGCCGTCGACGATCCCGGCGCGACGCCGGAGTGGCCGCGGGAGGAAGACTGGCCACCCGCCGAGCACCACCGTGGCGGCTGGTAACTTGCCGGTATGCCGCTGCCGCACTGGACCGCGGACCGGGTCCTCCCACCGGGGATCCACCCGGCGGATCTCGCCGACATCTACGAGCGGCTCGTCTGCGACGCCCCGCACCAGAACGAGCGGGAAATCCTCTTCAGCGCGCTGAACGCCTATCTCGGCATGGTCGCGCGGGTCATCCCGGCCGGGCGTGCGTGGATCGACGGAGGCCTGGTCCTGCACACCGACGAGATGCCGATCGGGCTCGACGTCGTTCTCCTTCCCGAGGACTGGGGCAGCCTGAAGAAGCTGTCCGGACGGGACCGGGAGGCGCTGTACGGCCTGCTGACCCAGCGCGGCGCGATCATCGGCCAGCCCGCGATGTACCTCGACCACGTGCAGCCGGTCGGTGGCCTGCTCGACGGTTACCTGTGCCATCCCGGCGACGAGGAGGTCTGGGAGGAGGCCTGGGCGAGCGTGCGCGGCCCGTACGGGCCGATCGACGGTCTGGTGAAGGGTTTCGTGGAGGTGCGCTGGTGACCAGGCAACGGTTCCAGCGGCTGGCCGCGGAGATCCCCGGCGGCACCTGGCTGGACGATCTCACCCGGGCGTCCCTGCTCGCGGCCCACGCCAAGTTCGAGCGGACCTGCCGGTCGCCGCTGCTGCGGGTCTCGGTGTTCGGCTCGACGCAGCAGGACGCGTACACCTTCTCCGACATCGGCAGGGCCCTGCAGGACGCGGCGGCCAAGATCGGCCGGATCATCCGCGACCCACAGAGCGAGATCACCTACGTCCAGCCCGCGGACCGGGAGAAGGCACCGCTGATCCAGCGAGGCCAGGCCGGCAACACCCTGTTCTTCGGCTTCCCCGAGCCCGAGCCTGCGGACGCGCTCATCCACGACGGGCTGGAGACGTTGTCCGAGCGCGCGGTGAAGGAGCTGTGCGACTTCCTCCCGGCCAACGGGTCCGACGACGGCGCGCTGGACGCGGTGCTGCTGCAGCGCGACACGGTACGCAACGCCGTCAGCGACATCGTCTCCGCGGTGATCAAGAACGCCGGCATCGGCCTGCAGCTGACCCCGACGTCCGGCGACGAGGTCGCCCGCAGCATGACCACCGACCAGGCCAGGGTGCTGCACAGCAGCCTGCGGGAGTCACGGGAGGCCGTCGGCTACGAGACGGTGTCCGGCCGCCTGGACGGGGTCCGGACCCGGCGGCGGATCTTCTATCTGGAGCGGGAGTCCGGCGGCACCGTGCAGGGCGCCGTGGCACCGGACCTTCTCGACGAGATCAAGGAGAACCTGGACCACCCGGTTACCGCCCGGCTGCGGGTGGTCCGGTCGACCACCATCGACGGCCGTCGCGGCCGCCCGGTGTACGAGCTGCTCGAGATCACCCCCGAGACCAGCCTCTTCGACTGATTTCAGGAGCCGCGGGTGAGGTGAGGCCAAACCGGCCGGCACTCCCGTTCCGGAGCACCGACCGGCCCGCCTCGGGGCCGCCTCCCCACGGCTCCCGATTGCCCCACGCGGAACCCGCCCCGGTTCCACAGGGACCGGCGAACGCGGAAAGCGCCCCTCCCCAGGCAACGCGATCACCGTGCAAAACGGAGACTACTGACGGCGCTCTCTCACTCGCTAAGAATCCGCTAAACGGCGTCTTCACCCAGTTGGGCGAGGGCTTCCAGCTCGGCGGACAGCTCCTCGACGAGCTGGGAATCCGCCTGCTCGTGCCGCTCGACCGAGAGCGCGAGCTGCTCCCGCGCGCCGTCCACGTCGCCCTGCTCGGTGAGGATCCGGGCCAGCACCCGGCGGGCGACGCCCTCCTGCAGCGTGAAGGCCCTGGTCGTGGCCAGCTCGATGGCGTCCTCGGCGTAGCGCCGGGCCTCGTCGAGTTCACCGACACCGAGCGACAGTTCCGCGAGGTTGTTCAACGAGACGACCGCGTAACTGTCGTCGCCGAGTTTGCGATCGATCTCCAGCGCACCGACCTGCAGTTCGATGGCCTCGGTGAAGTGGCCGAGCTGTTTCTCCGCCTCCGCGCAGTTGTTCAGCGCCTGTCCGCGCAGGGCCAGGTCGTCGGTCCGCTCGGTCTCGGCGATGACCGCACGCAGCGTCCGGATGGCGTCCTCGTACCGCGCCGTGGCCGACTGGGCGGCCCCGAGATGGATGTGGGTCGAGGTGACCAGGCGTGGGTCACCGAGCCGTTCGGCGATGTCCACCGCCGCCTGCGCATCGGCCAGCCCGCCCTCGGGGACGCCGAACGTCAGCGCCACCCCGCACCGGGAGATCAGCATCCAGCAGCGGCCGAGGTCGCTGTCCGCGTCGACCGCGGCCGCCAGGCCGATCTCGACCAGCCTGGTCCAGTCGTCCCGCAACGGGCGCACCACCCGGTAGGTGTGCATGACCCTGGCCAGCTGCCAGGTCTGCTCGTCGCGGCCCGCGGCGCGTGCCGCTTCCAGGGTCGCCATCAGGTTCGGCCACTCGGCGTCGAACCAGTCGAGCGCGGCGTCGATCGAGTCGACGGCTGGCGTGGCCGGGACGTCGGCGCCGTCGCGTCCGGTGAAGTCCAGCGGATCGACGATCCGCAGCAGTCGCCTGCGAGCCCGGTCGGCGGCCGTCTGGTGATAACGCACCACCGCGTCGAACACGGACTCCCGCGCCTGCGCGGACAGCTCCGCGGCGGCGAGGTCACGCAGGTAGAGGCGAACCAGGTCGTGCGGGGTGAACACGTCGCGCGCGGTCTCGGTCACGAGGTGGTGGGTGGCGAGGATGCGCAGCCCGCGCCGCGCGTGTTCGGGCCGGATGCCGTGGGCCGCGGCGACGACATGCGGCTCGAAAGCCTGCCCGGTGAGTACACCGAGCCCCGGCAGCAGCGCGGCGACGTCAGGGGGCAGGCCCCGGTAGGAGACGTCGAAGGCGGCCCGCACGCTGGTGCCCGCGCGGTCCACGCCGTCCACGTCGAGCGCGGCCAGCCGGGTGTGCTCGTCGGTCAGCTCGGCGACCAGGTCCTCGGCCGTCCAGCGCGGGCTCGCGGCCAGCCGGGCTCCGGCGATGCGCAACGCCAGCGGCAGGTGCCCGCACAGCTCGGCGAGGCGGCTGTTGTGTTCGGACGGCCCCGCCAGCTCCTCGATCAGCCGGACGGCGTCCCGCGACGGCAGGGTGTCCAGCGCGCACACCCGGGCGGCGCTGGAGACCACCAGCCCGTCCAGCCGGGCCCGGCTGGTGACCACCGCCACCGACCCCGGACCCGGCGGGAGCAGCGGCTGTACCTGGCTGGCCGCGCGGGCGTCGTCGAGTACGACGAGGACCCTGGCGTCGGCCAGCAGCGAGCGGTACATCGCCACCCGGGCATGGGCTGTCTCCGGGAGTTCGGCGGCCGGCACACCGAGCCCCAGCAGGAACTGGGTGAGGACGTCGGCGGGGTCGAGCGGCGGATGCTCCGGATCGAAGCCACGCAGCGCGGCGAACAGGACCCCGTCGGGGAACCGCGCGGCACGCCGATGCGCCCAGGACACCGCCAGCGTGCTCTTCCCGACGCCGGCAGCACCGGTCAGCAGGCCCACCATGCTGGCGCCGTGTTCCGCCCGCGCGGCGAGGTCGTCCAGCCAGGCCAGCTCGGTGTCGCGCCCCGCCAGGGCCGGTACCGCCGGAGGCAGCTGACTCGGCGCCTGCCGGTTGGTGTCGGACCTCGGCCGGGGCTGGGGCGCGGCCGGTGGCCCGCCGAGCTCGTCCCGCAGGATCCGGTCGTGCAGCTCCCGCAGCTCGGGCCCGGGATCGATGCCGAGTGCCGAGACGACGTGCCGGGAGGCCCGGCGGTAGACCTCAAGGGCGTCGGCCCTGCGACCCGCGTGGTACAGCGCCCGCATCAGCTGACCGATGGTGCGTTCGGCGAGCGGGTTCTCCCGCACCATCGTGGTCAGCTCGGAGATCAGCTCGGCGTGCCTGCCCAGCTCCAGCTCCGCGTCCACCCGGGCGGCGTGGACGGCCAGCCGCAGGTCGTCCAGCTCCGGGGCGGTGATCGAGTCGGGCACCCCGCCGAGCGCCGGGCCCTTCCAGAGGGCGAACGCCTCCGCGAGCAGGTTCGCCCTGCGCTCCGGCCGGGCCGTCGCCGACTGCTCCAACAGCAGGTGCGCGCGATGGACGTCGATCTGCAGTGGATCGACGCTGAGCTGGTAGCCGGGCGGTCGCGTGTGGATCTGCGCCCCCTGCTCGTCATCCCCCTGGATGGACCGCAGGACCCGGCGAAGGTGCGACACGTTGCCGTGCACGATCGTCCGCGCGGTGGCGGGCGGATCGTGTCCCCACAGGCCGTCGATGATGTCGTCGAGCGGCAGCACCTTGTTGGCGTGCAAGGCAAGTAGCGCCAGAAGACCGCGAACGCCCGGCCCCCCGACCGGTACCGGCTTGTCGTCGGCGAACAGCTGCACGGGCCCGAGAAGCTGAAAGGTCGCCCGTCTCGGTGGGCTCACCTCGGTCTCGCTCACGTCCGCCTCCCCCGGGTCGTGTCGAGTGCTGACAACCTACCGCGAAGAGCATCCGACCGGCGACAGTTAGTGAGGATCAGTATCCGATCAGCGATAACGGCTCATCGGGACGGGGTGCGGGTAGCGGACTGCTCGCTGCCTGTTACGTTATGGCCGCCACACCGGATGCGGACCGAGGTGGCAGTCGTTGCCGATGGCCGGTGGTTCCTCTCGCTCGGGGGAACCGGTGCCGACGGCAAGCCGGCGGACTCGATTCGCCGGTGTGCAGCACGAGCACGGCCCCGCACCACCAGATCGGGAACTGGCGGTGCGGGGCCGTGCTCGTCGTGGACGTCAGCGGGTAAGCGGAGTGAAGTCGCGGCTGCCGATGAAGGTGGGCCGGGGCTTGCTCGCCGCGAACGGCGCCTGGAGGGTGTTCTCGACGCTGTTGAACACCAGGAAGATGTTCGACCGCGGGTACGGGGTGATGTTGTTGCCCGACCCGTGCATGATGTTCGAGTCGAAGAACAACGCCGAACCGGCGGGCCCGGTGAACTGGTCGATCCCGTACTCGGCGGCGAGCGAGGTGATGTCCTCCTCGGCCGGAACGCCGATCTTCTGCTCCTTGAGCGAGGACTTGTAGTTCTCGTCCGGAGTCGCCCCCACGCACGGCACGAAGGTCCGCTGCGACCCGGGCATCACCATGAGACCACCGTTGAACGGGTAGTTGTCGGTGAGCGCGATCGAGCAGCTGACCGCACGGGGACGGGGCATGCCGTCCTCGGCGTGCCAGGTCTCGAAGTCCGAGTGCCAGTAGAACCCGGTGCCCCGGAAACCGGGCATGTAGTTCACCCGGCTCTGATGGATGTAGACCTCGGACCCCAGGATCTGCCGCGCCCTGTCCAGCACGCGAGGGTCGCGCGTCAGCTCGCTGATCAGCTCACTGATCTTGTGCACCTCGAAGATCGAGCGCACCTCACCGTGCTGCTTCTCGGTGATCACGCGCTCGTCCGCCTTGAGCTCCTCGTCGGAGGACAGCCGCACCAGCTCCTGCCAGTACCCCTGCACCTCCGCCGGGGACAACAGGCCCTCGACGATCGAGTAGCCCTTGGCGTCGTGGGACGCCAGCGTCGCACCATCGATCGGACCGTCCGCCTCGGAACCCCACACCGTGGGGTCCGTCCGCTCGATGGGTTCCACCGTCGCGGCGATACGGGTCGGATAACTGTCGCCAACAGCGGTGTCGGTAACCGTCAAGGCTGCTCGCCTCCTCCAAATCTCGCTTACTTGCGTACAACCCCGCTTCGTGGTGGGGACTATGCGGTCCGTTCGGCCTCGTCGTCCTCGACGACCAGCGGATACACGCCGTTCTCGTCGTGGACCTCCTTGCCGGTGACCGGCGGGTTGAACACGCACACGGTCCGGATGTCGGTCTTCGCCCGGACCTGGTGCTTGTCGTGGTCGTTGAGCAGGTAGAGGGTGCCCGGCCTGAGCTCGAAGGTCTCGCCGGTCGCCTTGTTGGTGATCTCGCCCTCGCCCTCGTACACGAACACCGCCTCGATGTGGTTCGCGTACCAGAAGTCGTTCACCGTTCCCGCGTAGATCGTGGTCTCGTGCACGGAGAACCCGACCTTCTCCTTGGCCAGAACGATGCGCTTGCTGCGCCAGTTCGGGGTCTTGATGTCGGCCTCGGTGTCGGTGACCTCGTCCAGCGTGCGAACGATCAAGGTGCTCTCCTCGGTGTCTGTTCTTCGGGGTGGTTACTTGGCCAGGACTGCGCGGACGGCTTCGCCGATGATGTCCAGGCCCTTGGTCAGCTCGTCGTCGGTAAGCGTCAGCGGCGGAAGGACCTTCATGACCTCACCGTCCGGGCCGGACGTCTCCATCAGCAGGCCGCGCTCGAACGCCGCGGCGCAGACCTGACCGGCCAGCTCGCCGCTGGCGAACTCGAGGCCACGGGCCAGGCCGCGGCCCTTGGCGACCAGGCCGGCGTCCGGGTAGGACTCGGCGATCTCGGTGAACGCAGCGCCGACCCGCTCGCCCTTGGCCTTGGTCGACTTCTCCAGTGCGTCGTCGTTCCAGTAGGTACGCAGCGCCTCGGCGGCGGTGACGAACGCCGGGTTGATCCCGCGGAACGTGCCGTTGTGCTCGCCCGGCTCCCACACATCGAGGTCCGGCCGGATGAGCGTGATGGCCAGCGGCAGGCCGTAGCCGCCGATGGACTTGGAGAGGCAGACGATGTCGGGCTTGATGCCCGCCTCTTCGAAGCTGAAGAACGGGCCGGTCCGGCCGCAGCCCATCTGGACGTCGTCCAGGATGAGGAGGATGTCGTGGCGCCGGCACAGCTCGGACAGACCCCGCAGCCATTCGAGCCGCGCGGCGTTGATGCCGCCCTCGCCCTGCAGCGACTCGACGATCACGGCGGCGGGCTCGTTGAGGCCGCTGCCGGAGTCCTCGAGCAGCCGCTCGAAGTAGAGGAAGTCCGGGTAGGCGCCGTCGAAGTACTTGTCGTACGGCATCGGGGTGGCGTGGACGAGCGGGATGCCCGCACCGCCGCGCTTCATGGAGTTGCCGGTGACCGACAGCGCGCCCAGGGTCATGCCGTGGAAGGCGTTGGTGAAGTTGATGACCGACTCCTTGCCGGTCACCTTGCGGGCCAGCTTGAGCGCCGCCTCGACGGCGTTCGCGCCGCCCGGGCCGGGGAAGACGACCTTGTAGTCGAGGTCCCTCGGCTTCAGGATCTTCTGGTCCAGTGCCTCAAGGAAGTCCCGCTTGGCCACGGTGAACATGTCCAGGGCGTGCGTCACGCCGTCGCGGGAGATGTAGTCGATCAGTGCCTGCTTCAGCACCGGGTTGTTGTGCCCGTAGTTGAGGGCGCCCGCGCCCGCGAAGAAGTCGAGATAGGCCCGGCCGTCCTCGTCGTAGATCCAGCTCCCCTGCGCCCGGTCGAAGACGACCGGCCAGCCGCGGCTGTAGCTGCGGACCTCTGATTCGAGCTTGTCGAAAATAGTCACTGCGTTCTCGTTTCCCCTGCTGGGTGTCTTTGTGAAGTCTTGACGCCTAAACGGCGATTGTTAACGCGGACTCAGCGGCCCGATACGGTAAAGGTCCTCGGGCTGGTGTTCGCCGTCATCGTCCGGAAAATCCGCGGCGGAGAACAGCTCGCTGTGCTCCAGATCGGTGTCCCACCTTTTGGCGAATGAGCTGAACAACCTGATCGACGCCTCGTTGTCCGGCGTGATGGTGGTGTCCAGGTAGCGGACTCCCTGCCGGGTCACCCGATCGAACAACGCGTCAAGCAGCTCCCCTGCCAGCCCTTTTCCTCTTTGGGAGGCGTCGACGGCCACCTGCCAGACCAGGAGGGTCTGCGGCGCGGAGGGCTTGCGGTAACCGATCACGAAGCCAACCGCTTCACCATCGACCCGTGCCACGACCGACGTGTCAGCGAAATCGTGACACCACAAGAGGTATGCGTACGCGGAGTTCAGGTCCAACTTCCGCGAATCACGCGCGATTCTCCACAGTGCGGCGCCGTCTGCCTTGGTCGGAGATTCGATCAAGTGCTTTCCGGACATGTCAATCGAACCTAACAGAATGCCAATGTCGGCTCAGCGCGAGCTCTCGGCGGCAGGCAGGCTACCTGCAACAACGAAGAAACATGCGTGAGAAGGCCAACAGTAACGTACCCTCATCGGCCGCCGATGGACTAAGATGCCCAGCGCCCACCGCTGCGGCGTCCGCCCCAGCCGACGCCGGCCTCTTAGCACACGGTAGTGGCACCTCCCACATCGCGCGACCGAGCGAACGGGTTACCCCGAGAATGTCGCGATGCTCCCGGCCACCGTCGACGAACGCTTACGCACGGAACGCAACGCCTGGCCGAGCACGCTGTGTCGCGACGGATCGCCCCACGTCACCGACACGTGGATTGGCAGCAGCGAGCGCAAGGTGCGCAACATCGCCGACGACTCGCGCCACAAAGGAGCGGCAACCGTCCACACGGGACGGTGCAGCGGCGCGCTCAGGAGGAGGGTGGGTGGACGACCACCGCAAGCTCGTCCACCCACCCGGGCTCATCGGAATACGGGACTGCGGTGTCGCCCCGTTCCCAGCCTGTTCAGTTCACTCACCGACCTCACCGTCCGCGAACTCGCGGAGCACGTCGAGATGACCGACGTGGCGCGCGGTCTCCTGGATGAGGTGCGTCAGCACCCACCGCACGGTCTTCTGCTCACCCGGATGGCGGACCCGGTCGCTGGCCTGCATGCCGGCCAGCGCGTTCTCCGACCGGGCCCATTCCTCACGGTAGGCCGCCACGACCTCGACTGGTGGCACCTGCTTGCCGAGGCGGAACAGGTGGTCGTGGTCACTGGCGTCACCCCACAGGTCCGGCAGATCGGAGCCTCCGCCGACGATCGAGAGCCACCATCGCTCGACCGCCGTCAGGTGCTTGATCAAACCGAGGGCGTTCATTTCGGGCGAGGACGGGAACGGCGCACCCGCCGCCTGCTCGAAAGTCAGCCCCGAGACCTTGTTGACCGCCGTGCGCCGTAAGAAGTTCAAGAACTCCCACAGCAGTCACATCTCATCGTCGGCGTCTTCCCGCGGCCAGGACCGCGGTACCGACTCCGCCATCTCACTCGAACGCATGTTCGAGCTTAGCGACTTGATCGACGGTGCGCAAGCGGGGTGGCGATCAACGCGCGAAATGCTCCAGGAGCAGGACCTGAGCCTCACCGACAGCGAAGCCGAGGAGCGCGCCGGTGGCGATCAGGATCCACTCGTCCTGCTGGAAGGCGGGACGCAGTAGCCCCTCGAACTCCTCCGGCTCCAGCTCCTTCATCTTCGTGACCAGCAGGTTGCGGATGTCCATCGCGTCCTCGGCGTAGTCCTCGATGTACCGCATGGTCTCCGGCAGCCGCGCCATGATCAGCTGCGCGATCCGGCGCTTCATCCCCTGGTAGCGCGCACTGCCCACGGCCATCACGACCAGCGGCTTCGCCACGCTGGCATGCCGGGAGAGCTCGCTGTCGACCTGGCGCTGGATCAACGCGAGCACCCGGTCGGAGAGTGGTCCGCGCAGCACCGCCTCGATGACGTTGTGCGGGGTGATGATCTCCTTGGCGATCAGTTCGCCGTAGGACTCCGACACCTCGGCGCGCCGCTTGAGGAAGAGCCCCTGCCACTCGAACAGGCCGAAGTACCGCACCGGCTGCTTCGGATGGAAGATCATCTTCAGCGCCAGCCAGTCGGTGAACCACCCGGTGAACAGACCGAACAGCGGCATGATGATCGGCAGTTTGAACAACACCCACACGACCATCTGGACAAGGCCGATCAGCCCGCCGAAGACGATGCCCGACCTGGCGATGAACTGGAACTCCTTGCGCCCCGCCTCCTGGAAGATGCGGTTGAGCAACCGCTTGTCCTTGACCAGGCTCGTGACGACCATGTCCTTGAGGTCGAAGACGCTGTCCACGTCGGCCTTGATTGCCTCCAGCACCTCTCCGATCATGCGCGGGGACTCGGCCTGAACGCGCCGGATGATCACCCGCTGCACCTGCGCGGGGAGCGACTCCCAGAGCCCGGGCTGGTACTCGGCCGCCACCTCGCGCACGATCTCCTCGGCAGCGGTGAGCAGTGGCTTCTCGATCTCCTTCGCCACGCGTTCGGCGTCCAGCCGCTCGATGACGTCGCTCGGCCGGATCAGCTGCTGGGTCATCGTGTCGCAGGCGATGGCGGCCATCCGCGCGGCCCGTTTCGGAACGATGCCCTGCCAGCCGAAGACCGGTTTGATGCCGACGAACTCGAGCGGCTGGAACATCATCCGGATCGCGACGAGCTTCGTCACGTACCCGATGAGCGCGGCGACCAGCGGGATGGAGCAGTAGACGGGCCAGTGCCGCGCGAAGTCCTCCAGGATCGCATCCATGGTCACCGCCCTTCACCGAGCCGAGCGACCCATGGTCACACGGAAGTGGTACCGGCGCACGGGCATCGTGGGCCGAAAGAGTGGTCTTCGCGACGACGTGACCAGCGACGATCCGGATGGTCGGTCGTCAGTGCCCCGCCGGGTCGCACGCCTGCCAGAACTGCGCGCCCAGCGTCGATATCCGCAGTGACCGCCGGACGAACCGGGCCCGCTTGACCGACGCCTCCGCGGCACGCACGACGTTGTCGGTCATGAGGATCTCGTATTGGGTCTCCAGCGAGCCGATCTCGCCCTCGATGTCGGCGAGACCGAGGCCGACCAGCCGGGTCACGTAGTGCGGAGCCTGGTCCAGCAGCGTGACCCCGGCCGCCTTGCCGACCGTCGACGCGTTGCGCAGCACCGTCCGTCCGGCACCGCCGAGGTTCGTCCGTTCCGTGACGTCCAGCACCGGGTATGGAGCGCCGTCGGCGAGTGCGGCGAGAATCCTCGCCTCGTCCGGGGTCAGCTGACGCAGGATGATGGCGTAGAGGTACTCCCGCGCACGGTCGGCCGCGAGCCCGATCGAGCGGTTCAGCAGCTCGGCCATCGCGGCACGCAGCGGTTCGGCCGCCCCCTGGCCCGCGGGGACGACGGCGACGGCGTCCCTGACCTCGTACCTGCCCGCCTCAGCGGTCGTCACCCGCCCGTTGTCGGTGTGCTGCTGCATCGCCGACGCCGCGCTCAGCGCCGCCAGGTACGGGTCGTCGACGGCCTCGAGCCTGCGCCGGAGCTCGCTCATGGCGGCCCGCTCCAGCGACCGGAGGCTTCGTTCGGCCACCTCGGCGCCGGGCAGCCGCCTGCCGAGCGACATGCCCGTTCGCGCGGCCCAGCCGGCCAGCTGGCTCGCTCGCCTGACGAATCCCGGTTCCTCTTCGCGCACACCGACTCCCCTCGCGCTCTCCCCCGGATACTACTTCGCGGTAGGTCGCCGGTCGCGTCCGAATCGGTGATCAGGCACGGGCACGAACGGCCCGTTCATCCACCATGCGCCGACGGCCGGCCCGTTGGCGTGTTCCGGGGTTGCGCCCTGCTCAGGCGGCATGTCACGGTCGTGAGGTCAGCCAGGCAGCCGCGGCCTCGACGCCGTCGAGGGTGATGTTGTGGCCGCCGGGGTGACGGTGAATGGTGACGTCGGCCGAGCGTTCCCGCAGGGACCGAACCAGGCGGTCGGCGGAGTCCAGCGGCGCCATTGGATCCCTGGTGCCGTTGGCCAGGAACACCCTGCTTCCGGTGAGTGAGTGGTCCGGCGGGTCGGGCACGGGCTGCATGGCCGCGAACAACGCGGCCTCACGCAGCACGTCCGGCCGCAGCAGAACGAGCGCTGCCGCGATGTTGGCGCCGTTGGAGAACCCGACGGCGACCAGCCGGCGCCCGGCCAGGCCGTACTGCTCGCTCGCCGCGGTGACGAACTCCGCCAGTTGGTGCGTCCGCGCGATGACGTCCTCGGTGTCGAAGACGCCTTCACGCAGGCGGCGGAACCAGCGGGCGGCACCGTGCTCGGACACCGGTCCGGCCGGCGCGAGCATCGCCGATCCGGGGCTGAGCTCCTTGCCGAGGCCGGCGAGGTCCCCGGGGCTTCCGCCGGTGCCGTGCAGGAGCAGCAGCACCGGCAGGCCCGGGTCGCCCTCGGTGAACAGGTGTTCCAGTGACAGCGAGGTCATGCCCGGACCTCGGGGTTGTTCTCGCTGGGCAACCGCAGCTTGGGCAGCGTCGCCGAGATCTGCTCGCGGTTGGGCTCGAGCCACGGCGGCAGCTTGAGCGCCCGCCCGAGTTCGAGCAACGGCTCGTCGATGGAGAAGCCGGGTTCGTCGGTAGCCACCTCGAGGAGGGTGCCGCCGGGCTCGCGGAAGTAGATGGAACGGAAGTACTGCCGGTCGAGCACGGAGGTGACCTGAACGCCCTTGTCCACCAGTTCCTCACGCCAGGTCAGCTGGGTCGGCTCGTCGGGCGCACGCCAGGCGACGTGGTGCACCGTGCCCGCCGCGACGAGACCTCGCGGGGCATCGGGGGTGACCAGGACGTCGACCATCGCGCCCGGGCCACCGTCACCGGCGCTGAACCGTAGCCGGTTGCCGTCCTGCTCGGTGAAGCTCAGGCCGAGGTCTCCGGTCAGCATTCCGGCGGTGGCGTCCTCTTTGGACACCGAAAGCGTCACCGAATGCAGTCCGCGGATCGCGTGCTCAGCCGGGACGAGGGCGGTGTCCCACGGCTCCCGCGGATCACCCTGCGGATGCGCGACGAGCGCGAGGACCAGACCGTCCGGGTCCTGAAAGGTCAGCGTCTCCTCGTTGTCCCTGCTGGTGACCTGACTGGTCTCCACGCCGGCCGACGCGAGGTGCTGCTTCCACCAGCCGATGGAGGCCTCGGGCACGGAGAACGACGTCGTGGTGGCCTGGCCGGTGCCACGCCGCCCGCTGGGCGCGTCGCGCCAGGGGAAGAACGTCATCAGCGAGCCGGGACGGCCGGAACCGTCCCCGTAGTAGAGGTGGTAGGTGCCCGGGTCGTCGAAGTTGACTGTCGTCTTCACCAGGCGCAACCCGAGTGTGCGCAGGTAGAAGTCCGCGTTGCGCTGGGGGTCGCCACCGATGGCGGTGACGTGGTGCAGGCCGCTGGTCTTCATGGGTTTCTCCTCAGAGCCGGTAGAACCAAGGTAATCCGAAAACATCTTCCGCGCAAGATATATTCCGGCGAGATATAGTGGAGGCGTGACGACGCGACCCGACCCCCGGACAGACGACGACGAGATGGTCACCTGGTGGGGCCTGGTGATCGAGGGCTACCTGGCCACTCAGGACCGGTTGATGGGCGAGATCGAGCGACGGTTCGGGCTGGCGCCCGCGTCCTTCGACATCCTCATCCGCCTGCTGCGTTCACCCGAGCACCGGATGCCGATGACCCGGCTGGCCAAGGAGGCGGCGCTGTCCAGCGGCGGTTTCACGAAGGTGGCCGACCGGCTGGCGGCGGCCGGGCTGATCCAGCGCGTACCGAGCCCGGACGACCGCAGGGTGACCTTCGCCTGCCTCACCGATCACGGGAAGGAGATCGCCTGCGAAGCACGGCGTGCCTGTGCCGCGATCCTTCGCGAGATCGTGCTGGAACCGCTCGGTACGGACACCTCGACCGCGCTGGCCGACGCCATGCGGCTACTGCGCTCGGTCAACGGGCGGCAGGATGCAGCCGAGCAGCCCTCCCGAGCATCGACGCCGTCCACATGACGAATCCCCAGATCGCCGCGGCGGCCAGCGCGTCGGTGACGATGGTGGCGAACCAGAAGGCGGGGATGTTCGGCACGTCGATCACGAAGTGCCCGAGCGAGCCCAGCCCGGAAAGCGAGTAGACCAGCAGGAAAGCGTTTGCGGCCCAGTAGCGCCGCTGCGTGTACCGCAGGTAGCCGACCGCGCCGGCGGCCGTGAGCAGGACCCAGGCGCCCGCGACCAGGATCTGGGCGACCAGGTCACTGAGACCGGGCACCGGCGGGTACTGGTCGATCGCGAACACGTTGTGGGCGTAATGCAGACCCGTGCTGAGCACGCTGAAGCCGAGCACGATCCGGAGCGCGACCAGGCCGGTGGTGTGGGCGTCTCGCATGGTCCCTCCCGGGATGCTCATTTGATAGATCGCTCTAGCGACGAGGGTAGGGCACCGCCCGCCCGCCGACAAGGCGGAGAATCGGCCAGGTGAACGAACCGACGTGGCGGCACGCACTCGACCGGGCGTGGTTGGCGGTCGCCGGTGACGAGGAGCGACCTGCCGAGGTGCGCGTCGACGGCGAACCCGGCCACCTGCCGTCCCGGCTGCCGGTGCTCGACGTGGCAATCGCTTGCGTGGGTACCGCGTTGCTGGCCGGTGCCGCGTTGTGCGGCGCGCGCTCGGTCGGGCTCACGACCGGGCACGTCGCCGCCGCGGTACGCAGCGAAGCCCATCTCCGGCGGGACGGGATGGCGGCACCGGCCGGGTTCGCCAGGCTGTCGCGGTTCTGGCAGACCGCCGACGGCTGGTTGCGTACCCACGCCAACTACCCGTGGCATCGGGATTCCCTGCTCGACGCGTTGGGTGAGCCGGACGACGTCGAGGCGGCCATGTCGCGGGAACGCGCCGCCGACCTGGCGGAACGGATCGTCGCGGCCGGCGGTGTCGCGGCGGCTGTCCGCACCGAGTCGGAGTGGCTGGCCACGCCCGCCGGGCAGGCGGTGGCCGCCGCTCCGCTGATCGAGGCCGTCCGGACGGGCGACGCGGAACCGCGCCGCCGAGGGGCGGGGCCGCTGCCGGCGTCGGGCCTGCGGGTGCTCGACCTCACCCGGGTCATCGCCGGCCCGGTGTGCACCCGCTTCCTCGCCGCGCTCGGCGCGGACGTCCTGCGGCTGGATCCACCCCACCGGCCGGAACTGCCCGGCTCCGAGGACAGCCTGCTCGGCAAGCGCAGCGCCGTGCTCGACGCCCGCACCGCCGTGGGCCACGCGCGCCTGCACGAACTGCTCGGCGCCGCCGACGTGCTGGTCCACGGCTACCGTCCCGGCACGCTGGACGCGTTCGGCCTCAGCCCTGCCGACCTCGCCGAACGTCACCCCGGCCTGGTGACGGTGTCGCTGTCGGCGTGGGGAACGACCGGCCCGTGGGGTGAGCGGCGGGGTTTCGACAGCATCGTGCAGGCGGCCTCCGGGATCGCGATGGCCGAGTCAGCCGATGAGCGAACGCCGGGCGCCATGCCCTGCCAGCTCCTCGACCACGGGACCGGATACCTCTGCGCGGCGGCGGCACTGGACGGCGTCCGCCGCCAGCGCGCGGAGGGGGGCACCTTGCATCGGCGGCTGTCGCTCGCCCGGACCGCCCACTGGCTGCTCGGGCAGCCGCGGCCGGCGCATGCGGTGCCGTCTGCCGCCCCGGAGGGCGACCGGTGGCTCACCCCGGTCGACGCGCGCATCACCGCGGTGAGCCCACCCGGCACACTCGACGGCCACGGCCTCAGCTGGCCGAGACCGCCGGGATACGGAACCGCCGAGCCCCGGTGGTGAGCGCGGTCAGCGCTTCTTCGAGTAGAGCCGCATCACGATCGGGCCGAACACCGCGACCAGGGCCACGCACGCGACGAGTACCCACCCGACCTGCGCGAATCCGACGTTGCCGTGCATCAGCCCACGCACCGCGGTCACCAGATGCGTCACCGGGTTGACGTTGACGACGGCCTCCAGCCACGACGGCATGGTGTCCGGGCTGACGTAGATGTTGCTGCCGAAGGTGAGCGGCATCAGCACCATCATGCTCCAGCCCATCACCGACTTGGACGTCTGCAGGATGAGGCCGAACATCGTCCACACCCAGGACAGGCTGAACGCGAACACCAGCAGGAGCAGCACGCCGAGCACCACACCGACGACTCCACCCGACGGGCGGAATCCCAGGATCAGCCCGAGCACGATCGTGATGGTGGCACCGAGCGTGTAGCGGACGACGTCACCGAACAACGCCCCGACGATCGCCGCGGGCCGCCAGATCGGCAGCGTCCGGAACCGGTCGAACACGCCCTTGGCGATGTCCTCGTTCATCCCGACACCGGTGTACATCGTGATCATCACGATGCTCTGCACCAGGATTCCCGGCAGAAAGACCTGCAGGTAGGCGTCGGTCGAACCGGCCAGCGCGCCGCCGAACAGGTAGGTGAAGATCAGGGTCATCATGATCGGGAAGATCGTGACGTCGAACAGCTGGTCCGGGACGTGCCTGATCTTGAGCATGGCTCGCCAGCCGAACGTCAGCGCGGCGGACAACGCACTCGGCCGCCGCGGCCGGGTACGCATCGTCAGCGCCTTGCGCAGATCCTCCTCGACGAGCGGGCTCGCCGGTGGCGCCGTGGTCATGCCACCACCTCCTCGGTCTCGTGTTCCTCAGCGGGGTGACCGGTCAGCGCCAGGAACACCTCGTCGAGGCTGGGCTGGCCGAGCGAGTAACCGGCGACCGAGATCCCGGCCTCCGGCAGCCGCGCGAGCGCGGCGGCGACGCGATCCGGCTGGGACACCCGCACCACCAGCGCCGCCGGGTCGGACTCGAACTCCACCGGCTCACCGAGAGCCTCGGTCAGGATTCGCTCGGCGTCGTCGCGCCGGGCCGGTTCGGTCAGGCGGACGTGGAGCGCGCCCGAACCGACGGAGGCCTTGAGCTCCCCCGTGGTGCCCTCGGCGATGACGCGGCCCCTGTCGATGACCGCGATGCGGTCGGCCAGCTGATCGGCCTCCTCCAGGTACTGCGTGGTGAGCAGCACGGTGGTGCCCTCCCGCACCAGCGCGCGGACGATGTCCCACACCTGGTTGCGGCTACGCGGGTCCAGGCCCGTGGTCGGCTCGTCGAGGAACATCAGCTCCGGCGCGACGACGATGCTCGCCGCGATGTCGATCCGCCGTCGCATGCCGCCCGAGTAGTTCTTCACCAGCTTGGCGCCGGCCTCGGCGAGGCCGAACGCGTCGAGCAGCTCGCCCGCGCGGACGCGGGCCTGGCGTTTGCCGAATCCGAGCAACCGTCCCAGCAGGACGAGGTTCTCGACGCCCGTCAGGTCGTCGTCGACCGAGGCGAACTGCCCGGTCAGGCTGACCTTGCTGCGCACCTTGTCGGCATCGGTGACGACGTCGTGGCCGAGCACCTTCGCCGTCCCGGCGTCGGGCTGGAGCAGCGTGGCCAGCATGCGGATCGTGGTCGTCTTGCCCGCCCCGTTCGGGCCGAGAAACCCGTACACGGCCCCGCCGGGGACGGCGAGATCCACGCCGTCGACCGCCCGGGTGTCGCCGAACGTCTTGACCAGCCCGGCGGCCTCGATCGCGTGTTCCATCCACACTCCCTAATGAAGCTCGGCCCTCAGCTGGTTGAATCGCTCGTCGGACCATTCGCGTTCCAGTCCGAGCAGCGATCCGAACAGCACCTCGAGCCGCACCTGCCACGCGGCCAGCAGTACCGGCAGCTCGGCGTCGAACCGGCGGGCGACCGTCTGGGTCAGCTCCACATAGGTGGCCAGCCTCGGTTCGTGGACGAGCTTCCAGCGCACCTGTCCGGCGGTCAAGCCATTAAGGGTCCACTCGAAGACGAGCAGCCGTGGCGACTCCACCTCGGTGACCTGGCCTGCCTGGATCGGGCCGGCGGTGAACCCCGGCGGCGGAGCCTGTCCCTCGGTGACGGTTCCACCGTCCGCGAGCATCTCCCAGACGGTCTCGACCGGACGCCAGACGACGTCACGGCGGAACCGCACCTCGAAGCCGTCCGCGGTTTCCACGACCTCGCCCCTGCCGATACCGAAGTGCTCCACATAGGACTCCATCAGCGGGCGGTGGTCCGGCAGCTCGGCCTCCACCCCGTCCAGCCGGGCTTCCAGGGCGACGAGGCAGACCTCCCAGCCGGCGGTGTTGCGCGCCGCGATGAACTCCTGGCCCTCGGTGAGAGTGTGGGTGAACACCAGCACGCTGCCCCGCTCGTGCGAAAGGATCTCGAACCGCAGTACCTCGTCGGCCCACCGGAAGGCGTACACCTTCGGCGGGTCGTACTCCAGCACCTCGCCGCTGGTGACGTCCTCGCCGTCGTCCATGACGAACCGCATCGACGCGCCCGCGGCCGCCTCCGCCTCGATCACCGCGGGGAACCAGTGCTTGAGCTCGTCCGGATCGGACACCGCCCGCCACACCTTGGCGGGTGGATGCGCGAGCACCCGCTCGAAGCGCAGCACCGGCTTGCCGCCGATCGTGGTCATGGTCGTGTCACCCATCGATCTCCTCCTCGTCGGGCATGGTGTCGAGATGGCGTTCCAGCGCGTCCAACCTGGACTCCCAGAACCGGCGGTAGGGCGCGAGCCACTCGTCGATCTCGGCGAGCGGCTGCGGACGCAGCCGGTACCAGCGCCGCTGCGCGTCCTGGCGCACCTCGACCAGGCCCGCCTCCCTGAGGATCTTCAGGTGTTTGGACACCGTCGGCTGAGTGAGCGCCAGGTGGTCCACCAGGTCTCCGACCGGTTTCTCCCCCGCCCGGAGCAGGTCGAGGATCTCCCTGCGACGCGGCTCGGCCAGCACCTCGAATGTACTTGCCATGGCATCAATATAGCCCACTTGGCATATGCGTCCAGTGTGGGCTCGCGTCAGACCGCCCGGCACTGGAGAATCGCGGCATGGCCGACCTCAAACCTCGCAGCAGGGACGTCACCGACGGAATCGAGCGGGCGGCCGCTCGCGGCATGCTCCGCGCGGTCGGGATGGGCGACGAGGACTTCAGCAAACCGCAGATCGGCATCGCCTCGTCGTGGAACGAGATCACCCCGTGCAACCTGTCGCTGCAGCGGCTGGCGCAGGCGAGCAAGCAGGGTGTGCACGCCGCGAACGGCTTCCCGATGGAGTTCGGGACGATCTCGGTGTCCGACGGCATCTCGATGGGCCACGAGGGCATGCACTTCTCGCTGGTGTCGCGGGAGATCATCGCCGACTCGGTGGAGACCGTCATGGAGGCCGAGCGCCTGGACGGCGCCGTGCTGCTGGCCGGGTGCGACAAGAGCCTGCCGGGCATGCTCATGGCGGCCGCCCGCCTCGACGTCGCGGCGGTGTTCCTCTACGCGGGCTCGATTCTGCCGGGAACGGTCGACGGCCGCGAGGTCACGATCATCGACGCCTTCGAGGCGGTGGGGGCCTGCGCCCGCGGCCTGATCAGCCGCGAGGAGGTCGACCGCATCGAACGCGCGATCTGCCCCGGGGAAGGCGCGTGTGGCGGGATGTACACGGCCAACACCATGGCGTGTGCTGCCGAGGCGCTCGGCATGTCGCTGCCCGGCTCGGCCAGCCCGCCGTCGGTGGACCGCCGCCGGGACAGGTTCGCCAGGTCCAGCGGGGAGGCCGTCGTCGGGATGCTCGCCGAGGGCATCACCGCGCGGCGCATCCTCACGAAGGAGGCGTTCGAGAACGCCATCGCGGTCGTGATGGCACTCGGCGGGTCCACGAACGCCGTGCTGCACCTGCTCGCCATCGCCAACGAGGCCGGGGTCGAACTGACGCTGGACGACTTCACCCGCATCGGCGACCGCGTGCCGCACCTCGCGGACGTGAAGCCGTTCGGCAGGCACGTGATGACCGCGGTCGACCGGGTCGGTGGTGTTCCGGTCGTGATGAAGGCGCTGCTGGACGCCGGCCTGCTGCACGGCGACTGCCTGACCGTCACCGGCCGCACCCTGGCGGAGAACCTGGCCGAGCTGGACCCGCCGGAGCTGGACGGCGAGGTCGTCCGCAAGCTGAACAACCCGATTCATCCGACCGGCGGCCTGACCATCCTGCACGGCAGCCTCGCACCGGAGGGCGCGGTGGTGAAGAGCGCGGGGTTCGACTCGACGCGGTTCGAGGGCACCGCGCGCGTCTTCGACACCGAACAGGCAGCCATGGACGCACTCGGCGAGCTGCAGGCGGGCGATGTCGTCGTGATCCGCTACGAGGGCCCGCGGGGCGGCCCGGGGATGCGGGAGATGCTCGCGGTCACCGGCGCCATCAAGGGCGCGGGCCTGGGCAAGGACGTGCTGCTGCTGACCGACGGGCGCTTCTCCGGCGGGACGACCGGCCTGTGTGTCGGCCACGTCGCACCGGAGGCGGCACATGGCGGGCCGATCGCGTTCGTCCGTGACGGCGACCCGATCACGCTCGACCTGGAGACCCGGACCCTCGACGTCGGCGTGCCCGCCGAGGAACTGGAGCGCAGGCGCGCGGGCTGGCAGCCGCCACCGCCGAGCCGGCGCACGGGCGTACTGGCGAAGTACGCCCGCCTCGTCGGCTCGGCGGCCAAGGGTGCGGTCTGCACCGGCGACTGACCTGCCGGATCAGGGCTTCGGCGAGTCCGGACCGGCGTGCGGGGTCTTCCAGTTGCCCCTGGTGAAGTCCGGCACGGCGACCGGCGCGCCACCGCGACGGATCGACGTCACCGTCAGCGGGAACGGCGCGTTGGTCGCGGCCGAGTCGTAGACGTCCAGGTCCGGCGGCAGCCCCAGCCGCATGCACTGCACCAGCCGCCACAACATGATGTAGTCCATCCCGCCGTGCCCGCCGGGCCCGGGACCGACGTCGGTCCACAGCCAGTGGTCGAACGACTTGTAGTTGTCGAACGGGTCCCACTGGTGGTCGCTCGCGTCGGGTTCGAGGTAGATCCGCGGCGGGTAGTCCTCGAACACGCCCTTGGTACCGGCCAGGTGATTGAGCCTGCTGTACGGGTGCGGCCCGGACACACCGTGCACGACGTGGATGACCCGGCCCCGCTCGGTCTGGATCAGGCTCTGCGTGACGTCACCCTTGACGTAGCGCTCCCGCCACGTCTCGTCACCGGCCGGCATGTGCGCGGCGCGGTACTCGGCGAGGCCGAGCGCCGGGGTGCTCATCGCGGTGATCCGCGCGAGCCGGTCACCACGGTGGATGTCCATGTACGCCGCCACCGGCCCGAGGCCGTGCGTCGGGTAGTGATCGCCGTCCAGCCGGGTGTGCCACTTGCGACGCCACTGGTTCGCGTAGTACGTCTTCGAGAACAGCAGCTCCCGCAGGTCGTGCAGGTACGCGCCGGCGCCGTGCAGCAGCTGGCCGAACTTCCCCGCGTGCGCCATCCGCAGGACCCGCATCTCGTTGCGGCCGTAGACGCAGTTCTCCAGCTGGATGCAGTGCTTGCGGGTCTGCTCGCTGGTGTCGACCAGCTCCCACAGATCCCGCACCGTGATGCCCATCGGGCACTCGACGCCGACGTGCTTGCCACCCCGCATCGCCTCGACCGACATCGGCACGTGCCACTCCCACGGCGTGGCGACGTACACGAAGTCCACATCGGACCGCTGGCAGAGCTTCCGGTATTCCTCCTCACCGCCGGAGTACTGCGCGGGCTGTGGCTGCCCCGCGTCGGTCACCACCTTCGCCGCCTTCCGCACGACGTCGGCTCGGGTGTCACACAACGCGGTCACCCGCGCGTTGGGGACCGCGAGCAGCAGCGGCAGCATGCTCGCGCCCCGGTTACCCAGCCCGATGATGCCGAACCGCGGCGCGTCCATCCGCTGGAACGGCACCCCGATCATCGACTTGCCGCGCCGAGCCGGTGGTGACTCCACCTCGTCCGGCTCGGCCGCGGCGGGCAGCACACCTGCTCCCGCCGCGCCGAGCCCCAGCCCGGCGATCGCTCCCGCGCGCAAGGCCCCGCGCCTGGACAGTTCGCCCATCACTCCTCCTGGTTGTTCCTATGACATCCGGAAGTCGTACCTCTCGGGAAGCGGAGTCTCGGATCCCAGACTCCATTGAATCTCCTGCCACGTATCGGAAAGTGACGTCTCGCCCTCACGCAGATCGGCGATCTCGAAGCCTTCGTCGAAAACGGCCAGTGCACCCGCCGGGTCACCGGTGGCCAGCAGCGCGCGTGCCTCCAGCAGCCGGATCCGGCCAAGTCCGCGAACCCGCTCGGGTAGCTCGGACACCAGATCGAGGACACCTCGCGGCCCCGCCGCCTCGACGGCCTCGACCGCCAGCGCGGGCTCGTCCGGACGCAGTGCGAGTGCCGACGCCAGCAGCTCGGCGGCTTCCTCCGGCCGACCGTCCATTGTGGCCATAACGGCGAGGTTCCGGCGTGCCCACGGGTTCGCCGACGCCGCATCGGACGCCAGCCAGGCCGCCGACGCACCGGCGCGGTCGCCGGTGTACCACCGCGCGACACCGCGGTGGTACCAGACCAGCCAGTTGTCCTCGGCATCCTCGAGCAGGCGGCGCCAGGCGGGTGCGACCAGGGTGCAGCCCGGCGGTGTGCCGGGCTCGCCGCGCAAATCCTCGCCGGACAACAGGTCCAGCCACGGCCGCTGCGGTTCACCAGGTTCGCCGAACGGTGTGCCGGGTAGGTCGAACCCAGCACGCCGCACCTCCAGCGCTCCCCAGCCCGATCCGGTGTGCAGCATCTCGCCCGGCTCCCGGTCCGCGACCGTGCGCCACTGATCCAGTCTCGACTCCAGTACCTCGGGGTCGGCAATCTGGGTCTCGACGCCCGCCGGGTCTGAAATCCCAGACACCGGTCCGTACGCCTCCAGCCAATCCCAGCTCTGCCCTGGGGGCAGGCGCAGGTGTTCCAGCTGGGTGCGGGCCAGACCGGCCTGGATCTCCAGGTAGCCGTCACCCGCCACACCGGGCGCCAGCCAGCTCTGCCACCGCCGCCCACCGCGTCTGGTACCCCAGACGAAGAGTTTCCGCCCACGCAGCCGGGCGGTCGACGCCTGCGCGAGGCCGTAACCGTCACCGCCGACCGCAGCGATCCACGGCCGGCGTACGGACATCTCGAAGAAGAAGTCGGCCGCGTGTTCGTGCCGCATCGGGCTGGTCAGGTCGGGCGTCACCGGGACCAGGTCCAGGGTCCCGCGGTAGCCGTAGTGCCACGCCTTCTCCGCTGGGACGAGCACCCTGGTGTCCGCGGACTGCGGGACGGCGATGTTCGACCACCAGTACGCGGGGACGTCCTCGTCGTGCGGGTTCCGGACGCGTACCCCGACCAGCAGGACCGGCGAACCCTCCGGCAACCAGAAGTCGACCAGGTAGGGCAGGTTCCTCGTCCGCTCCCACTCCCAGATCCGCAGCACCGGTGAGCCGTCCGGTCCGGTCACGGCGGCGGCGTGCATGGGCGAGCAGGTCAGCGTCGTGTGACCGGTGCTGCCCAGGTTCCACTCCACGCCGCCGGCGAACCAGGCGTCGCGCAGCGCGAGGTTCGCCGGCTGGAACACCGGGTTGCGGAACAGCAGTTCCCGCCCGGTCCGCTTGTCCACCAGCGAGTACAGCCTGCCGCCGAGCGAGGGCAGGACGACCGCGCGGAGCAGGTCGTTCTCCAGCGCCAGCGCCGGCAACGTGCGGGGCCGCAACTCGCGGTCGTAGCCGTCCTGCCGCAGGCAGGGCAGGACGCTGTCCAGCCTGCCGTACTCCAGGCCGGCCCGCAGGTCCGCCGGCAGCTCGTCCGGATTGGCCACCTGCTGGACCGGTTGCGGCGAAACCAGTGGTGGCAGCGGGTTCTCGGATCCCAGACTCGCCGCGGGCAGTTCGACGTCGGCTCGATACAGCTCGGTCATGCGTCGGCCAGCCGCAGGCCGGTGCCGGCGTCGAACTCGTGCGCGGCGCCGGGCAGCGGGTCGAGGCCGATCCGGTCGCCACGCTCCCACGGCGCCATGCCGGGCGTGCGCACGACCAGCGGAACGTCGTGATCCGGTGTCGTGCAGTACAGGTACTGGTCGCTGCCCAGTTCCTCGACGACCTCGACGGTCGCCCGGATGCCGCCGTCGTCCTTGCTGATCCGCCAGCCCTCCGGCCGTACCCCGAGCACGACGTCGCCCCGGCGCAGGAGGTTCATCGACGGCGAGCCGATGAACCCGGCGACGAACACGTTGGCCGGCTTGGCGAACAGGCCCATCGGGGTGTCGCACTGTTGCAGCACGCCGTCCTCGAGCACGGCGACCCGGTCACCCATCGTCATGGCCTCGACCTGGTCGTGCGTGACGTACACCGTCGTGACCCCGAGCCGCCGCTGCAACGCGGCGATCTGCGTCCGGGTCGACACCCGCAGCTTGGCGTCCAGATTGGACAGTGGCTCGTCCATCAGGAACACCTGCGGCCGCCGGACGATCGCCCGGCCCATGGCCACCCGCTGCCGCTGACCGCCGGACAGCTTCGCCGGCTTGCGCCCGAGCAACGGCGTGAGATCCAGCAGCTCGGCTGCCTCGGCGACCAGACTGTCCCGTTCGGCCTTCGGAATCCTGCGGATCTTGAGGTGGAAGCCGATGTTCTCGGCGACCGTCATGTGTGGGTACAGCGCGTAGTTCTGGAACACCATGGCGATGTCGCGCTCGCTCGGCGGGACGTCGCTGACGTCGCGGTCGCCGATCCACACCGAGCCCTCGTCGACACCCTCCAGCCCGGCGAGCATCCGCAACGTCGTCGACTTGCCACAGCCGGACGGGCCGACCAGGACCAGGAACTCGCCGTCGGCGACGTCGAGGTCGAGCCCGCGGACCGCCGGTTCGTCGTTGCCCGCGTAGTAGCGCGTCGCGCCGCGGAAGGACACCGTTGCCATCGCTATCCCCTCACTTCCCGGCGCCGAGCGTGAGCCCGGTGATGATCCGGCGGGCCAGCAGGACGTAGAGCACCAGCATCGGCAGCACGACGATGGCGACGCCGGCGAGCAGGCCGCCGTACTCGGACTGGTACCGCGCGGCGCTGTAGAACGTGAACAGCGCGCGGGCCAGCGTGAACTTCGCGTTGTCCTGCAGGAACACGATGGCCAGCAGCGTCTCGTTCCACAGACCGATCGCGTTGAGGATGAGCGCCGTGATCAAGCCGCCGCGGGCCAGCGGCAACATGATCGAGAGGAACGTCCGCAGCGGCGAGGCTCCGTCGATCGCCGCAGCCTCCTCCATCTCGCCGGGCAGCGACCGGAAGAACCCGGTCAGCAGGAACACGGTGAACGGCAGCGACAACGCGACGTAGATCAGCAGCAGGCCGAACAGGTCGTCGGTCAGGTTCAGCTCGGCCATGCCGACGAACAGCGGGATCACGACCGTCTGGAACGGCACGCCCATGCCGATGGCGAAGAAGTTCGTCAGCGGGTTGGAGCCGCGGACACCGAGCCGGGTCAGCGCGTACGCAGCGGGCGCGGCCAGCGCGACCGTCAGTACCGCCGCCACCGCGACCAGCACCGTCGTGGTCAGGAACGCCGAGCCGAAACCGGCCTGGTTCCACGCGTAGGAGAAGTTGCGGAAGGGATCGCCGACCGCGAACCACTGCAGGGGAAGCTGGAACGGCTGGGTGAAGATCTCGACGGGCGTCTTGAACGACGACGCGATCAGCCAGTACAGGATGAACAGGTTGAACGCGGTGAACACCCACACCACTGTCTTGCCCACCAGACGCAGCGGGCTGAACCGGCGGGAGCCGGGCGGGGGCTTGGGTTTGCGTGCCGACATCTGCCGTCCCTAGAACTGGATCACGTCGCGCCGCATGATCCGGCGCAACAAGACGACGAACACGGACACCAGCACGATCATCATGACCGCGCAGGCACAGGCCGCCCCGTAGGCGGGCGTTCCCTTGGTGCCGAAGGACCAGTGGAACACGTAGATCCCGAGCGTCCAGGAACGCACCGGCGGCGACTCGGTACCCGGCCCGGCGAGCACGAAGACCAGCTCGAAGATCTTCATCGCGTTGATCGTCCACAGCACACCGGCCACACCGACCACGTCCCAGGTCAGCGGGAGCGTGACGTTGCGGAACTTCTGCCACGGTGACGCACCCGCGATGTCGGCGTCCTCGTACAGGTAGGGCGGAATGCGGTCGACCGCGGCCATCAGGATCGTGATGTAGAAGCCGGAGCTGGCCCACACCAGCGCGGCGATCACGGTGTAGGTGACGTTCTCCGGCTGCAGGAACTTCGCCGCGGACAGGCCGACGGACTCCAGCAGGAAGTTGGCCAGGCCCTGCTTGTTCGGCTGGTACTGGAACACGAACCCGAGGAACATGCCCAGCGCCACCGGCGCGACGATGTTCGGGAAGAACAGGATCGCCCGGACGATCTTGCCGCCCCGCATGTCCCGCAGCACCATCGTGAACAGGAACGCGAGCAGGAACGTCCCCGCCCCGCCGACCACGATGTAGAGCACGGTGTTGAGGAACGAGTACCAGAACGCCTCGTTGGCGAACATCTCCCGGTACGGCGTGATCCCGGCGAACTCCGGGGTGTCACCCGCACCGGACCAGCTCGTGAAGCTGAGCACCACCGTGGCGATGGTCGGCAGTACCAGGAAGATCAGGTACAGCGCCATCGCCGGGCCGAGCAGCGGCCAGAACAGCCGCCGCCTGCCCGTCGTGACGGCCGACGCCATCAGCCCTGCGCCGTCCAGTACTCGGCCGTCTTGGCGGCGAGCTGGTCGATGAACTGCTGCGCGGTCAGCGTTCCCTTCAGCAGGGCGTTGCTGGCCGGGTAGAAGACGTTCTCGACGTACTTGCCGCCGAACATCCCGTCGATACCGTCCTTGAACAGTGCCGGCTTCTTGTTCGGGTCGTCGAGGACGGCCTTGATCTCCTTGAGGTCGTCCGGCACCGCGAGGTCGGCCCGGGGCGTCAGGTTGTTACTGACGGCTGGGATACCAGACAGGATGTCCTTGTTGAGCACGTAGGCGATGAACGCCTTGGCCGGCTCCGGGTTGCGGGCCTTCGCCGTCACCGAGAACCCGATGGGCAACTGCTCGACGATGTCGTGCTTCGCACCCTGCGGAAGCGGGATCTGGAACGATCCGAACGTGATCGACTGGCCACCGCCCTGCTTGCCGAGGTACTCCCGGGCCTCGCTGGGCAGCCAGCTGCCGTTGTAGACGAACGCGGACTCACCGTCGGCCCAGCGCTGCTGCACCTGCGGGAACTTCGAGGCGTCCCAGCCGGACAGGAAGTAGCCACCCTTGGCCAGCCGTTCGGTCAGCTTGGCCGCCTCCAGGAAACCGGGGTCTGACTTCCAAGACTGTCCACTTCGGTCGGACGCGGCCTTGGCCAGCCCACCCGGCCCGACGTACCGGGCGGCGAACTGGGTGAAGAAGTAGGCGTTGTAGTCGTTGATGTCGCCGTCCTGGCTGATCACGCCCTTGCCGGACTGCTTGATCCGGTCGAACAGGCCGAACATCTCGTCGATCGTCTTGGGTGCGACGAAGTCTGGGATGTCAGACTTGTCGTACCACCAGGCGTTGGACAGCACCTCGTACGGCACCAGGAACGGCTGCCCGGCCTTGTCCTTGTTCTGCGCCAGCTCGAACGTGCCGGGGGTGAGGACGTCACGCACCGTCTTGTCGCCCTCGCCGACCTTCATCGCGAACACGTCCTGCACGCTCTGCGTGCCACCGGGTGCCATGATCGCCGCGGACATCTGGTTGAGGTCCTGGTCGATCAGATCCGGGACGGAGTCGGTGTTCAGCGACGGCGCCACGTTCTGGGTGAGGACCTTGCGGCCGAGCCACTGCACGGTGATCTGCACGCCGGTCTTCTGGGTGAAGCAGTCGATGGCCTTCTTCAGCACCCGGCCCTGCGGCTCGTCGGCCGTCCACATCGACCAGTAGGTGAACTGCTTGCCCACCGGTTTGACGCCCGGTTCGGGACACGGCGCCGCGAAGTACTGGTCCACCCCGGGCAGGCTGTTGGCGCCGGGGTTCTCACCGCCCGTCGGAGTTCCGCACGCCGCCAGCACGGCGGCGGCAGCCACCACCACGGGAAGAATCTTGCGCATGGCCCACCACCCTGTCGAGTTGCGCGTAAGTGCGCAGTTTTGTCGGCTTTCACGCATGTGTCAACAGACACAGTGAACAAAGTTGCAACAACTTCCGGTTGGCGCATCATGTTCACGCAGCAATACGTAGTAGGTTCGAGCACCGGTGGGAAGCACCGGGGAGGGACGGCGCCCGTGGACCGGCACGAACGGCTCAGTGTGCTGCTGGACATGGTGGGCCAGCGCGACAAGATCGATGTGGACCAGACGGCCGAGGAACTGGGCGTTTCGGCCGCGACCATCCGCCGCGATCTGGACCATCTGGCCGAACGCCAGCTGCTCACCCGCACCAGGGGTGGCGCCGTCGCCAGCAATGTCGCCTACGACCTGCCGCTGCGGCACAAGGCCGCTCGCAACGCGCCGGAGAAGCAGCGCATCAGCGCCGCCGCGTCCCGGCTCGTCGAGCGGGGCATGGTCGTCGGCATGAACGGCGGCACCACGATCACCGAGGTGGCCAGGGCCATCGCGACCCGCCCGGACCTGAACGAGCGAGCCGACGTGCCCGCGCTGACGGTCGTCACGAACGCGCTCAACATCGGCAACGAACTGGCCGTTCGCCCGCACATCAAGACCGTGGTGACCGGCGGTGTCGCGCGGCAGCACTCGTTCGAGCTGACCGGACCGCTGGCCACGCACATCCTCGAGGAGATCACGCTCGACCTGGTCTTCCTCGGCATCGACGCGATCGACCCGCAACGCGGCGCCTACGCCCACCACGAGGGCGAGGCCAGCATCGACGGCCTGCTGGCGTCACGGGCCCGTCAGGTCGCGGTCGTCGGCGACAGCTCGAAACTGGGCGGCAGCGCGTTCGCGCGGATCTGCCCCATCTCCGCCGTCGACCTGCTCATCACCGACACCGCCGCACCCCCCGAGATGGTCTCGGCGTTCGAGTCCGAGGGCATCCGGGTCCTTATTGCCTGATCACCGACAGCAGCCGTTCCACCTCGGCCGCCAGCCGATCCCGGCCGGCGCCGAGGTACTTGCGCGGATCGACCACGTCCGGATGCCGCTCGCAGTAGTCCCGCACCCCCGCGGTGAACTCCTTGTTCAGCTGCGTCGCGATGTTGATCTTCGTCATCCCGGCGCTCACCGCCTTGGCCAGATCGGTGTCTGAAACCCCAGACGACCCGTGCAGCACCAGTGGCACCCCCACGGTGTCCCGCAACCGTCCGATCAGGTCGAAGTCCAGCCGCGCGTCCCTGGTCAGCATGGCGTGCGAGGTCCCGACCGCGACCGCCAGCGCGTCGACACCCGTCGCCGCGACGAACTCGGCGGCCTCGGCGGGATCGGTCCGCGCGCCGGGTGCGTGCACGCCGTCCTTGCCACCGACCTCACCCAGTTCGGCCTCCACCCACACACCGTGCCGGTGGCAGTGCTCGACGACCTCCCTGGTCGCACGCACGTTGTCGGCGTAGGGCAACGACGACGCGTCGAACATCACCGAGCCGAACCCCAGCTCGACCGCCTCGCGTACCAGCTCCGGCGACTCGGCGTGGTCGAGGTGCACGGCGACCGGCACGGTCGCCGCCCGCGCGGCGGCCAGCGCCGCCAGGCCGATCGGGCCCAGCGCCCCGTGGTAGCGCACCGCGTTGTGACTGAGCTGCAGGACCACCGGCGAATTCGCCGCCTGCGCGCCGTCGACGATCGCCGTGACGTGTTCGAGCTGGATGGCGTTGAACGCGGCGCATCCCCGCCCCGGCTCGATGATCCGGCCCGTTCCGACCAGTGGCATTACCCGATCTCCTCGACGGTCACGGCCGGCAGTTCGGCCTCCAGGTAGGCGTGGTCGATGTCGCCTGCCAGCGGGCCGAGCACGGCGGAAGCCGACAGAGCCACCACCCGGCGCAGCAGGCCCGGCCAGTCCGGTGTGCCGCCTGCCAGCGCCTCGGCGATGCCGGCGACCGCGGCGTCACCGGCGCCGGTGGCGTTGCCGGTCAGGGACCGCGAGGGGGTGGCCAGCCAGGTGCCGTCGGCGCAACGGGCCATCATTCCCCTGGCGCCGAACGACGCGACGACCGCGCCGGCGCCCGCGTCCCGCAGCATTTCCATGGCCCGCAACGGTTCGTCGGAGCCGATCACCTGCCGCAGCTCGTCGGCGTTCGGCTTCACGACGGCGGGCCGTCCGGCCAGCCCGGCCAGCAGCGGTTCGCCCGACGTGTCCAGTACCGAGGGCACACCGTGTTCCGCGGCCAGCGCCAGCAACTGGGCGTGGGCGTCGACCGGCGCACCCGGCGGCAGGCTGCCGGAGCTGACCAGCACACTCGCCTCGCCGATCCGCCCGCGCACCACGTCCAGCAACGCCGCCCACTCCACGTCGCTCGGTGGCTCGCCCGGCTCGCTCACCAGCGTCTCCGTCGAGTCCGCTGTGGACACCACGGTGACGGTTCGCCGTGTCGGCCCCGCCACCTCGACTGTCTGGTATGCCAGACCCGAACTGTCCAGCTCCTCCACGACGGCCCGGCCGTCGGAACCGCCGACCGGCAGCACCGCCAGCGTCGGTACCCCCAGCGAGTGCAGCACCCTGGCGACGTTGACACCCTTGCCGCCGGCCCGCCGGTACACCCGGTCGGCCTTCACCACCCCGCCCGGCACCAGCCGCGGCACGCGGTAGGTGACGTCGAGCGCCGGGTTCGGGGTGACGGTGAGGATCATCCGGCCGCTTCCCAGGCCAGCAGCCCGGCGCCGAGGCAACTCGCCATCTCACCGAGTTCGGCGAGCCGCACTTCCGGTCGCCGCTGGAACCTCAGCAGCCCGTCCAGCCGTTCCCGCACCGGGGCGGCCAGTGCCTCCCCCGCGGCGAACAGCCCGCCACCCACAACGACGACCTCGGGCGCGACCAGCGTGACGAGGACCCGCAGGCCCTTCGCCAGCGCGTCGATCGCCTCGTCCACCACCACGGCGGCGTCCCGGTCGCCACCATCGGCGGCCGTCAGTACCTCCCGCGAACCGGCAACCTGCCTGCCGGTCCGCTCGGTGTACCGGCGTGCGATGGCCGCGGCCGAGCCGACGGTCTCGACGCAGCCGGTGTTCCCGCAGGCGCAGGTCACGCCGTGGCCGACGTCGACGTGTCCGATCTCGCCCGCGTACCCACCACCGACGACCAGCCGACCGTCCATCATCATCGCCACCGCGATCCCCGTACCGACCGGCATGAACGCGACGTTCGCGCAACCACGGGCCGCGCCCAGCCGCGCCTCGGCGAGCCCGCCTGCCCGTACGTCGTGGTCGAATGCCACCGGCACGCCGGTCCGGTCGGCGAGGATGGCGCCGAACGGTACCTCGCGCCAGCCGAAGTTGGCCGCGTAGTGCGCGACCCCACGGTGCACGATGCCGGGAACCACCACCCCGATCGCCGCCGGCTTGCTGCCACCGGCCAGGTCGGCGACCAGGCCCTCGACCTGGCCTGCCAGCGCGTCGGCGCTGGTCACCCCGGGTGCCTCGTGCAGAGTGGCTGCCCGGCGAGTGTCCAGGACCCGTAGGTCTCGGTCCAGCAGCGCGGCCTTGATCGCCGTGCCGCCGATGTCCAGAGCCACCACCCGTGTCGTCATGCCGTTGATTCTGTCGAACCGGTCAGCCGAGAACGACCGAGCGGGACAGGTTTCTCGGTTGGTCCGGGTCCAGCCCCCGGTCCGCGGCCAGCGCCCCGGCGAGCAGTTGCGCCCGCACCAGGTCGGCGAGCGGGTCGAGATCGTCGTCGACGAACGTCCCGCCCGTGGCGGTCACCTCGTCCGAAAGGCCCTCCGGCGCGTCGCCGAACATCCAGGTCACCCTGCCCGGCTCGCTGATGCTGATCGGACCGTGGCGGTACTCCCACGCCGGGTACGACTCGCTCCAGCTGATGGACGCCTCACGCAGCTTCAACGCGGCCTCGTTGGCCAGGCCGACCGTCCAGCCGGTGCCGAGGAAGGTGAACTGGCCAGCCTCCCGCACGCGCGGGTCGACCGGCTCGCCGAGTACCCGCTCGGCCTGGTCCGCCACGACACCGATGTCCGCGCCCAGATGCGCGCGCAGCAGCGCGAGCGTCGACGTGGCGAACCTGGTCTGGACCACCGAACGCTCGTCGCTCACCGACAGGTCGACGACGGTGTCGGCCACGTCCGCGACCGCGGCGGGCACACCGGTGATCACCGTGGTCGGCGTCGTTCCACGCAGGTCGGCGAGCAGCCGGAGCACCTCCGTCGTGGTGCCGGAGCGCGTGATGGCCAGCACCTCGTCGTAGGCGCCGAGCCGCGACGCCGGGAACTCCGAGACGGCGAACGCGTCGGTGTAGCCGAAGCCGCCACCCTCCCGCAGCGCCGCGTAGGAGTCGGCGATGAACCAGGACGTGCCGCAGCCGACCACGGCCACCCGCCTGCCCTCGCGCGGCAGCCGGTCGCCGACCTCACCGGCCAGCGCGGCGGCCCGGCGCCAGTGCCCGGGCTGGCTGGCGATCTCCTCAGCCATGAATGACCCCGCCATGACCTCCCCGTTCCGCGCTCGTTCTGAGCGCACAACACGCAGCCTAGGTGCAGTTTTTTGCACGGTCAACCATGGTTACGCACAACTTCAATCACGCCGCCCGGCTTCCACCATGGGCGTGATGCCGTCCAGGACCCGCTGCAGGCCGAACTCGAAGATGTCGTCGAACGGTGGCAACTCGACCTCGTGCTCGATGAACTGGGCGAACCACGGATAGGCACCGCTGGCCGCGCGTTCGATCACCAGCGGGACCCGGGCCTCCCGCCACTGGGCCATGCTCTCGCCGGACTCCCGCTCGGCCTCGACGTCGCCAGCCAGCAGCATCCCGACCCCGTTGACGTAGGAGGACACCAGCAGCGCCAGCTGATAGGTCGTGCCGATGTCCAGCCCCTCCTCGCCGAACGCCGCCAGGATCCACTCGATGTCGGTCATCTCCTGCTCGGTCATCGACAGCCGGGTGCTGGTGAACACCTTCACCACCCAGGGATGCGCGCGGTAGATCCCCCAGTCGCGGCGAGCCGCGGCCTCCGCCCTGGCACGCCAGCCGACGAGTCCGGGGTCGGGCCGCGGCTTCTCGGCGAGGACCGCGTCGACCATGCGCACCACCAGTTCGTCCTTTCCGGACACATGGCGGTACAGCGACATGGTGCCGACTCCGAGTTCGGCCGCGACCCTGCGCATCGACGCCGCGGCGAGCCCCTCCGCGTCCGCGACCGTCACCGCCGTGGCGACGATTCCGTCCTCGGCGAGCGCGCTCTCCGGATCCGCGGGCCGGCGCTCGACGGCGCTACCCACCGCCCCGGCGGCGACCCTGGCGCGGTACGCCTTCGCCTGGCAGGCACGCGAGCAGTACCTCGGTCGCCGCCCGCGACCGGCGACCGTCAGCGGCGCACCACATTCCACGCAGGTCATTTCCCACCTTCTATTTCGTCACGCCCGTGTCCTGTGATGAATTGTAGCGCAGAGACATCGCGGGACGAAAATGCGCGTGACGAAATAGTGCTTTGACCTGCTAATTGACCTACTTCGTGACGTATGCGTATGGTGTTCTTCGATTTCGCGTACACCGTATTTGAACGAGGGGACATCAATGACGGACATCGCGCCGAAGGCCGGGCGCAGAGAATGGCTCGGCCTGGCAGTACTGGTCCTCGCCACCGTGCTGGTGGCGATGGATCTGAGCGTCCTGTTCTACGCGGTTCCGTTCATCACGGCCGCGCTCGACCCGAGCAGCACCCAGCTGCTGTGGATCATGGACGTCTACGGGTTCCTGCTGGCGGGTCTGCTGATCACCATGGGCTCGCTCGGCGACCGGATCGGCAGGCGCAGGCTGCTCCTGTTCGGCGCTGCGGCGTTCGGGGTGTCCTCGGCCATCGCGGCCTACTCGACCAGCCCGGAGATGCTGATCGCGGCGCGGGCGCTGCTCGGGATCGCGGGGGCGACGCTGGCGCCGTCGACGTTGTCGTTGATCCGCAACATGTTCCTCGACGAACGGCAGCGGCGCACCGCCATCGGTGTGTGGACCGGCGGGTTCGGCGGCGGCGCGATCATCGGACCGCTCGTGTCCGGCCTCCTGCTCGACCACTTCTGGTGGGGCATGGTGTTCCTGATCAACGTCCCGGTCATGGTCGCGCTCCTCGTCCTGGCCCCGCTGCTGGTGCCGGAGTTCAAGGACCCGAACCCCGGCCGGTTCGACCTGCTCAGCGCGGCCATGTCGCTGGCGGCAGTACTGCCGGTCATCTACGGCGTGAAGGAACTGGCCGCCGCCGACGCGCAGCCGTGGCTGCCGCTGGCCTCGCTGGTGTTCGGCCTGGCCGTGGGGGTGGCGTTCGTCCGGCGGCAACGCTCACTCGACCACCCGATGATCGACATGCGCCTGTTCGGCAACCGGCGGTTCGCCACGGCCATCAGCACCACGACCACCGTCCAGTTCACCATGACGGGGATGAGCCTGTTCCTGTCGCAGTACCTGCAGCTCGTGCTCGGCTACCGGCCCTTCACCGCGGCGCTGTGGATGCTGCCGGCGTTCGCCGGGATGTTCCTCGGGCTGTCCGCGGGCACCGTGCTGGCCCGGAAGCTGCGGCCGGCGTCGACCATGGGCTTCGGACTCACCACCGCGGCCGCCGGGTTAGCCGTGCTGGCACTGGTCGCGGACACCAGGGAGCTGGCGCTGCTGGTGCTCGGCGGAGGCCTGATGGCGGCGGGCATCGGGATGGTGTCGGTGGTGTCCACCGACATGGTCCTGGCCAGCGCCCCACCGGAACGCGCGGGCGTGGCGTCCGCGCTCTCGGAGACCAGCACCGAGTTCGGCGGCGCGCTGGGCATCGCCGTGCTGGGCACGATCGGCGCGGCCGTCTACCGCGACGGCGTCGAGGTGCCGCCCGGCCTGCCCGCCGAGGCCGCGGCGGCGGTCAAGGACACGCTGGCCGGCGCCGCCGCGGTGGCGGGGCAACTCGGTGACGCCGGCCTGCTGGCAGGCGCGCAGGCGGCGTTCACCAGCGGAGTGCAGGTCACCATGGCCATCGGCGCGGTCTGTTGCCTGGTGGCCGCCGCGCTGGCGGTGACCATGCTGCGCTCGGTCGCGCTGCCCGAACCCCCGGAGTCAGGAGTCGAAGTCGACCGTCACCTCGTCTGAGACGGGACGGGACTGGCAGGTGAGGACGAACCCGGCGGCCACCTCGGCCTCCTCCAGCGCGAAGTTGCGCCGCATGTCGACCTCACCGGAAACCACCTTCGCCCGGCAGGTGCCGCACACCCCGCCCTTGCAGGCGAACGGCAGGTCCGGCCGCGACCGCTGCGCCCCGTCGAGGATCGACTCCTCCCTGGACAGCAGCACCCCGGTCGACCGCCCGTCGAGCACGATCGTCACCTCGCTGCCCGGCCCCTCCAGCGACGCCTCGCGGTGGCGGACGGGCGGCGGGGGGACGTCGTCGACGTAGAACAGCTCCTGGTGCACCCGCTGCTTCGGCACACCACGGTCGGCCAGCACGTCCTGCGCGTCGGTGACCATGCCGAACGGGCCACACAGCCACCAGTGGTCCACGGAGTCGACATCCACGAGCAGGTCGAGCAGCTGACACAGCTTCTCCGCGTCGAGCCTGCCGGTGAACAGTTCGGCCTCCCTCGGCTCCCTGGACAGGACGTGGACCAGCTCCAGCCGGTCGGCGTAGCGGTCCTTCAGGTCGGCCAGCTCGTCGGCGAACATCACGGTGTCGGTGCGCCGGTTGCCGTAGAACACCGTCGCGGTCGACTTGTCGTCGGCCAGCACGGTGCCCAGGATCGACAGCACCGGGGTGATGCCCGACCCGGCCGCGATCAGCACGTGGTGCGCCGACTCGGTGTCCGGCGTGAAGTTGCCGGTCGGCGGCAGGACCTCGACCTCGTCGCCCGGCCGGACGTCGCGCACCAGCCAGGTGGAGAACAGTCCGTCCGGCACCTCCCGTACCCCGATCCGCGGCGCGGCGCCCGCCGGTGCGCAGATCGAGTAGTTGCGGCGCTGCTCGACGCCGTCGATCCAGCGGCGAAGCGTCAGCGACTGCCCCGGCCGGAAGGCGTAGACCTCCGCCAGCTCGGCAGGCACGTCGAACGTCACCGCGGCCGCGTCGTCACAGAGACGCTCCACAGTGGACACTCTCAGCGAGTGAAACTCAGGGCGCGCCACTAGATCTCCTTGACGTGCTCGAACGGTTCACTACAGGACCGGCACCGGCGCAACGCCTTGCACGCGGTGGCGCTGAATGCCGACAGCAGCTCGGTGTCGGTACTCCCGCAATGCGTGCACGCCACCCGGCTCGCCGGCGGGCTCAGCGTCAACGGCACCGGCCCGGGCGCCCGCACGGGTGCCGAGCCAGGCGGGGCGATACCGGCCTCGGCCAGCTTGCGACGGCCCTCGGCACTGATCCAGTCGGTGCTCCAGGCCGGCCGCAGCACCGTGCGGACCTCCACGTCGGCGAAGCCCGCGCCGTTCAGCGCGTGCACCAGGTCGTCGCGCATGGTGTCCATGGCCGGGCAGCCGGTGTAGGTCGGCGTGATCGACACCGTCACCTTGCCGTCCACTTCGGACACCTCACGCAGGACGCCGAGGTCGGCGAGCGTGAGCATCGGCAGTTCGGGATCGGTGACCGTCTCCGCGACGGCGAGCGCGCTCACCATGTCGCCTCCGGGTGCGCCCGCGCCACACTCTGCATCTCGGATACCAGACTCAGCAGATCCTCGGTGTGGTCGCCGGTTCGCCCCAGCAGCACCGCCGGGCCTGCCGGACCGGGATCCGGCAGCGTCGCCGCGGCGAGCACCTGGGCGAGCACGGCGTCAAACTCGTCGCGCACCGTGGCGGTGTCTTGGATCCCAGACTCCGCGGGGTGCCGCGCGAACAACTCGCCGACGTAGGGCCACACCGTCGACAGCCCGGCCCGCATCCGCTCGTGCGACAGCTCCGTCCCGGCACCCAGACGCACCACCCACTGGGCGGCGTAGTCGCGGTGGTAGGTCAGCTCCTTGACGCCCTTGGCCGCGATCGCCGCCAGCACCGGGTCCACGGTGGACTCCAGCCGTTGGAACAACGCCAGCCGCCAGGTGGCGAAGACCAGAAGTCTGGCCACCGAGACAGCGAAGTCCCCATTGGGGATCTCGACCAGCCGGACGTTGCGGAACTCCGCCGGGTCGCGGAAGAACGCCAGCTCGTCCTCGCCGCGGTCGCTGCCGTCGGCCTTGCCCGCCCTGGCCAGCAACAGCCGCGCCTGGCCGAGCAGGTCCAGTGCGATGTTGGCCAGCGCGACCTCGTCCTCCAGCTCCGGCGCGTTCGTGCACCACTGCTGCAGCCGCTGGGACATGATCAGCGCGTCGTCGCCGAGCATCAGGCAGTACTCCGCCAGTGCCGCGGCGTCCACATCGGACGGAACGGTGGTGTCGATACCCGCGAGCGGGTCCTCGAAGCCGGTCCCGAACGCCCAGCGGGCGTCGTCGGCGGCTTCGGTGATGGCCTCGTAGGCGTTGTCGAACATCACCGGCTCACATGTGGGGGACGTTGTCGGGAATGTCGTAGAACGTCGGGTGGCGGTACACCTTGTCGGCGCTGGGCGCGAAGAACGGGTCCTTCTCGTCCGGGCTCGACGCGGTGATGTCGGATGACCGGACCACCCAGATGCTGACGCCCTCGTTGCGGCGGGTGTACAGGTCGCGTGCGTGCCGCACCGCCATCTCGTCGTCCGCGGCGTGCAGCGAACCCACGTGCACGTGGTTCAGCCCGCGCTTGCTGCGCACGAAAACCTCGTACAGCGGCCAGTCGTGCTTCATGCCGATTCCCTCCGCTTCGCCGCGTACGCCGCCGCGGCCTCGCGCACCCAGGCGCCGTCCTCGTGTGCCTTGCGCCGCCGTTCCACCCGCTCGGCGTTGCACGGGCCGTCACCGCTGATCACGCGCTTGAGTTCGGACCAGTCGATCTCGCCGAAGTCGTAGTGCCCGCGGTCGGCGTTCCACTTCAGGTCGGGATCGGGCAGCGTGACGCCGAGTGCCTCGGCCTGCGGCACGCTCATGTCGACGAACCGCTGCCGCAGCTCGTCGTTGGTGTGCCGCTTGATCTTCCACGCCATCGACCGCTCGGTGTTCGGCGAGTCGTGGTCGGGCGGACCGAACATCATCAGCGACGGCCACCACCAGCGGTTCACCGCGTCCTGGACCATCTCGCGCTGCGCCGGCGTGCCCCGCATCATCGTCATCAGCAGCTCGTAGCCCTGCCGCTGGTGGAACGACTCCTCCTTGCAGATCCGGATCATCGCCCGCGCGTACGGACCGAAACTGCTGCGGCACAACGGAACCTGGTTGCAGATCGCCGCGCCGTCGACCAGCCAGCCGATGACGCCGACGTCGGCGAAGCTCAACGTCGGGTAGTTGAAGATCGACGAGTACTTCTGCTTGCCGTCGATGAGCTTCTGGGTCAGGTCGGCCCGGTCGGCACCCAGCGTCTCGGCCGCGGAGTACAGGTACAGCCCGTGCCCGGCCTCGTCCTGCACCTTCGCCAGCAGGATCGCCTTGCGCCGCAACGAGGGCGCGCGGGTGATCCAGGCGCCCTCCGGCTGCATGCCGATGATCTCCGAGTGCGCGTGCTGCGCGATCTGACGGACCATCGTCTTGCGGTAGCCCTCGGGTACCCAGTCCCTCGGCTCGATCCGCTGGTCGCGCGCGATTGTCCGCTCGAAGTGGGTCTCCAGGTCCTCTTCGGACAGTGTGCCGGTCATGGCTGCTCCTTGGCCACCAGGGTGAGTACGTCGTAGGTGGCGACGGCGGTGTCGTCCTGCTTGGTCACCACCGCGTCCCAGCGGACCTCGCCGTACTCCTGGTCGATGCGTGGGGTGATCTGCTTGGCGGTGAGCGTGACGGTCAGCTCGTCGCCGGGGAACACCGGCGTGAGGAACCGCAGGTTCTCCAGGCCGTAGTTGGCCAGCACCGGGCCCGGTTCGGGCGAGACGAACAGGCCGGCGGCGAACGACACGATCAGGTAACCGTGCGCCACCCGGCCACCGAAGAACGGGTTGGCGGCCGCGGCCTCCTCGTCCATGTGGGCGTAGAACGTGTCGCCGGTGAACTCGGCGAAGTGCTCGACGTCGGCGAGGCTGACCTGCCGCGGCCCCGCGGTCACCGTGTCACCGATCCGCAGTTCGGCCAGCGACTTGCGGAACGGGTGCGTCGAGTCGGCACCGCGGTCGGCGCCGGTGACCCAGCGGCCGGTGACCGCGCCGAGGACGTTCGGGCTGCCCTGTACCGCCGTGCGCTGCATGTGGTGCAGGACGCCACGCATGCCGCCCATCTCCTCGCCGCCGCCCGCGCGGCCGGGGCCGCCGTGCACCAGCGCGGGCAACGGCGAACCGTGCCCGGTGGACTCCTTGGCGTTCGTCGAGTCCAGCACCAGCAGCCTGCCGTGCCACGGCGCGGCGCCGAGCACGACTTCGCGGGCGAAAGCCGGGTCGGCGGTGACCACGGACCCGGCGAGGCTGCCCTGGCCGCGGGCGGCCAGGTCGATCAGGTGGTCGGTGCTCTCGTACGCCATCAGCGTGCTGACCGGCCCGAACGCCTCGACCTCGTGCGGCTCGGCGCGGTCGGCGTCGCCCTTCAGCAGCACCGGCGAGATGAACGCGCCGCGCTCGGCGTCGGCGTCGACGACCTCGACCCGCTCCGGGTCACCGAACACGATGCTGCCGGCCGCGAGCAGGGCCTTCAGCGAGCGGCGGACCTCCTCGCGCTGCTCCAGGCTGGCCAGCGCGCCCATCCGGACGGACTCGCTGGCGGGGTTTCCGACGGTGACCTTGGCCAGGCGGGCGCCGACGGCCTCGGCGACCTCGTCGACGCGGCCCGCCGGGACGAACGCGCGCCGGATGGCCGTGCACTTCTGGCCTGCCTTGACGGTCATCTCGGTGACCAGCTGCTGGACGAACAGGTCGAACTCGGGCGTGCCGGCCGTGGCGTCCGGGCCGAGTACGGACAGGTTCAGCGAGTCGGCCTCGGCGTTGAACCGGACCGCGTGCCGGACCACGGCCGGGTGCGCGCGCAGCTGCTGCGCGGTGGATGCGGAGCCGGTGAACGACACCAGGTCCTGCGGCGTGACGTGGTCGAGCAGGTCACCCGCGCCGCCCGCGAGGAACTGGATCGAGCCCTCCGGCAGGATGCCCGACTCGACGATCAGCTCGACCAGCCGCGCGGTCAGGTACGCGGTCTGACTGGCCGGCTTGACCAGGCTCGGCACACCGGCGATGAACGCCGGGGCGAACTTCTCCAGCGGCCCCCACACCGGGAAGTTGAACGCGTTGATCTGCACCGCCACGCCACGCAGCGGGGTGGCGATGTGCTGGCCGACGAACGTGCCGCCCCTGGACAGCGGCTCGACCGGGCCGTCGACGTAGACGGTGTCGTTGGGCAGCTCGCGCTTGGCCTTGCTGGCGTACCCGAGCAGCACGCCCATGCCGCCGTCGACGTCGAACTTCGAGTCGCCGAGGGTGGCGCCGGTCTTCGCGGACAGCGCGTACAGCTCGTCGCGGTGTTCACGCAGGTGCAGACCGAGCTGCTTGAGCAGGGCGGCGCGCTGGTGGAACGTCAGCTCGCGCAGGGCGGGCCCGCCGACGCGGCGGCCGTGGTCGAGCGCGGCGGCCCGGTCGACGCCGGTCGCGGAGACCCTGGCGATCTCCTCACCGGTGACCGCGTCGTGCAGTGGTACGCCCTCGTCGTCGGGGGTGTGCCAGCTGCCGGAAACGTAGCTACGCAGGGGTTGCATCGAGGCGGTCCTCCTGTGCCCGGGCCGAATTACCAACCGTACGTTCAGTAAGTCACGATACCTCGCGGCGGCCCCGATCGGAACCCACCGAGGCGTCTTTAGCGGGCTAAAGACGCCTCAGGCCCAGGTGTGGAAGCCCTGGCCGGTCTTGCGGCCCAGCTCGCCGCGGGCCACCTTGTCGCGGAGCAGCTGGGGCGGGGCGAACCGGTCGCCGAGCGTGCTCGCCAGGTACTCGGCGATGGCGAGCCGGACGTCGAGGCCGACCAGGTCGGTCGAGCCCAGCGGGCCCATCGGGTGGCGGTAGCCCAGCTCCATGGCCCGGTCGATGGACTCGGCGTCGGCGACGCCCTCCTCCAGCATGCGAATGGCCTCCAGGCCGAGCAGCACACCCAGCCTGCTGGTGGCGAAGCCCGGCGAGTCCCGCACGACGACCTCGCTCTTGCCCAGCTCGGACACCCAGGCCAGCACCCGGTCGCGCGTCTCGTCCGACGTCTGCCCGGCGAGCACCACCTCGACCAGCTTCGACGCCGGGACCGGGTTGAAGAAGTGCATCCCGATGAACCGCTCCGGGCGTCGCAGCGCAGCGGCCAGCTCGCCGACCGACAGCGAGCTGGTGTTCGTCGCCAGCACGGCCTGGTCGCCGACGGCCCGCTCGGCGGCGGTGAGCACGTCGACCTTGAGCGCCGCCACCTCGGGCACCGCCTCGACGACCAGCTCCGCGTCAGCGGGCAACTCGCCGACACTGGTGCGCACGATGACCCGTTCGGCGACCGAATCCAGCGGCTCGGCGAGCTTGCCTCGCTCCTGCGCGCCACGCAGTCCGGCCAGCACCCGCTCCCTGGCGGCCTCGGCCGCGCCCGCGTCGCTCTCCACCACCGTCACCTCGGCGCCGGCCATGGCGAGTACCTGGGCGATGCCCGCACCCATCCTGCCGCCGCCGACCACTCCGACCCGCCGCGCGTCCGCCACGTCGTCTCCCTTGACACCGAACTGAACCGGCTCACATTATTAACCGTCCATTCGGTCAGTAAGCAAGGGCTGAGCACGTGACGACAGCAGCACACAGGATGTTCGAGGCCGACGAGGCGTCACGCGCGCTCGGGATGGAACTCGTCGAAGCCGGCGACGGCATGGCCACCGTTCGGATGAAAATCACCGCCGCGATGGTGAACGGCCACGAGATCGCTCACGGCGGGTACCTGTTCCTGCTCGCCGACACCACGTTCGCCTGCGCGTGCAACAGCCACGGCCCGGTCACCGTCGCGGCCGGAGCCGACATCACGTTCGTCACCTCGGCCCGTCTCGGGGACGAGCTGACCGCCGTCGCGCACGAGCGCACCCGCTACGGGCGCAACGGGATCTACGACGTCACCGTGTACCGGGACACCCCCGGGCACCGGGAGGTCGTGGCCGAGTTCCGCGGCCGCAGCCGCACCATCTCCCCGCCCAAGGACCCGTCGTGACCGATCCCGCCGAGAACCTCAGCCCCGACGAGCTGCGCACCGTCCAACTCGAACGTCTGCAGTGGACGCTCAAGCACGCCTACGAGAACGTTCCCTGCTACACCAGGAAGTTCGACGAGGCGGGCGTCAAACCGGAGGACTGCCGCAGCCTGGAGGACCTGGCGAAGTTCCCGTACACCACGAAGGCCGACCTGCGCGACAACTACCCGTTCGGCATGTTCGCCGTCCCGCGCGCGGACCTGCGCCGCGTCCACGCCTCCAGCGGCACGACCGGCAAACCGACGGTCGTCGGCTACACCGAACGGGACATCGACAACTGGGCGACGGTCATGGCCCGGTCCATTCGCGCCGCGGGTGGACGACCGGGCCATCGGGTACACGTGGCGTACGGCTACGGCCTGTTCACCGGCGGACTCGGCGCGCACTACGGCGCCGAGAAGCTCGGCTGCACGGTCATCCCGGCCTCCGGCGGCATGACCGCCCGGCAGGTGCAGCTGATCGTCGACTTCGAGCCCGAGGTCATCATGGTCACGCCGACCTACTTCCTGACCCTGCTCGACGAGTTCGAGAGGCAGGGGGTCGACCCACGCAAGACCGCGCTGCGGGTTGGCATCTTCGGCGCCGAGCCGTGGACCGAGCAGATGCGGGCCGAGATCGAGGAGCGGGCGGACATCGATGCCGTCGACATCTACGGCCTCTCCGAGGTGATGGGTCCCGGCGTCGCCCAGGAGTGCGCCGAGACCAAGGACGGCCTGCACGTCTGGGAGGACCACTTCTACCCGGAGGTCATCGACCCGGTCGAGGAGACCGTGCTGGCGCCAGGCGAGCGCGGCGAGCTGGTGTTCACCTCGCTGACCAAACAGGCCATGCCGGTCATCCGCTACCGCACCCGTGACCTGACCCGCCTGCTGCCCGGCACCGCGCGACCGGCGTTCCGCCGCATGGAGAAGGTCACCGGCCGCACCGACGACCTGATCATCCTGCGTGGCGTCAACGTCTTCCCCACGCAGATCGAGGAGATCGTGCTGCGCACACCGGGGCTGGCGCCGCACTTCCAGCTGCTGCTGTCCACGCAGGGCCGGATGGACAGCCTGACCGTGCGCGTCGAGGCCCGGCACGACACCCCCGCCGACCGGCGTGGCCCGGCGGCGGCCGAGGTGATCGCCGAGGTGAAGGACACCGTGGGGGTGAGCGTGTCCGTCGACGTCGTCGACCCGGACACGCTGGAACGCTCGATGGGAAAGCTGCGCAGAGTGATCGACCAGCGGGAGGGGCGATGACGGCGGTGACCGGCTCCCGGCGTGGCAGGCCGGGCTACGACCAGGAGTCGCTGCTGCTGGTGGCCGTCAAGCTGTTCAACGAGCGCGGCTACGACGGCACCAGCATGGAGGACCTCTCCCGCAAGCTGGGCATCACGAAGTCGGCCATCTACCACCACGTGCGCAGCAAGGAGGAACTGCTGCGGCTCGCCGTGGACCGGGCGCTGGACGGGTTGTTCGCCGTGGCCGACGAGGTCCAGGCCGGCGACGGCCGGGCCATCGACCGGCTGGAGCGGCTGGTCCGCGGAAGCGTCGGGGTCCTGGTCGACCGGCTGCCGTTCGTCACGTTGCTGCTGCGCGTGCGGGGTAACACCAAGGTGGAACGCTCCGCGCTGGCCAGGCGGCGGGAGTTCGACCGGATCGTCACCGACCTGGTCACCGAGGCCGCGGCCGAGGGCGACGTGCGTCCGGACGTCGACCCGGCGGTGACCAGCAGGCTGCTGTTCGGCCTGGTCAACTCGCTCATCGAGTGGTACCGGCCGCGCGGCGGCCAGCCGGACACGGCACTGGCCGACGCGGTGTGCGCGGTGGCGTTCGACGGCCTGCGGCGGCGCTGAACGGTCAACTCGCGGGTCCCGAGTGGTGGACTCGCGGGGGCCGGGCGGTGGACTCGCGCGTAGCGGGGTAGGCGGCGCAGGATGTGCGCATGGAGACCGCTGCGGAGATCGCGGGGCTGGTTGTTGTCGTACTGGCGGTGACCGGCATCGCCCGCCGGTTCGACTGGCCGGAGCCGTTGTGCCTGATCGTGGTGGGTGTCGGCCTCTCCTTCATCCCCGGTGTGCCGCACTACGAGCTGTCCCCCGAGGTCGTCCTGTTCGGCCTGCTGCCACCGCTGCTCTACGCCACGGCCATCCGCACCTCGCTGATCGACATCAAGGCCAACCGCAGTCCGATCGGTCTGCTGTCGGTCGGCCTGGTCGCGTTCACCACGGTCGCGGTCGGGCTGGTCACGTGGTGGGTGATCCCCGATTTGCCGCTCGCGGCCGGCCTGGCTCTCGGTGCCGTCGTCGCGCCGCCGGACGCCGTCGCCGCGACGGCGGTGGCCCGCCGGGTCGGCATGCCCCGCAAGATCGTGCGCATCCTGGAAGGCGAGAGCCTGATCAACGACGCCGCCGCGCTGGTCGCGTTACGCACCGCGATAGCGGCCATCGCCGGGTCGGTGACGTTGTGGGAGGTCGGCGGCGACTTCCTGCTGGCGGCTGGCGGTGGCATCGTGGCCGGTCTGCTGATCGGGTTCGTGGCATCGGCCGTCCGCAAGCGGCTGGACGACCCGGTGCTGGACACCGCGTTGTCGCTGGTGGTGCCGTTCGTCGCCTACATCGCCGCCGAGGTCGTGCACGGCTCGGGCGTGCTGGCCGTGGTGATCGCCGGACTGATGCTCGGCCACCAAGCGCCGCGGCTGCTGTCCGGTTCGTCCAGGCTGGCCAGCAGGCTGAACTGGCGCACCATCCAGTTCCTGCTGGAGAACGTGGTCTTCCTGCTGATCGGCCTGCAGCTGTCGCGCATCCTCGCCGAGGCCGGGCGCAGCGAACTGGGCATCGGCACGCTCGTCGTCGTGTGCACGGCCGTGCTGCTGGCGACGGTGGCGACCCGGCTGCTGTGGATGTACGCCATTGGCGGCCTGCGCAGGCTGCTGCGCGGCCGGGCCTGGCCGTGGACGTACTCGACGGTCATCGGCTGGGCGGGCATGCGGGGCGTCGTCACGCTCGCGGCGGCGTTCGTGCTGCCACCGGAAACGCCGCACCGCGCGGTGCTGGTGCTGGCCGCGTTCACCGTCGTGGCAGGCACCCTGCTGGTCCAGGGCACGACGCTGCCCAGGCTGGTCAGAAGCCTGCGGCTGCCCGCTCCGGACCCCGCCGAGGACGCGCTGCAGGAGGCCGGGCTGCTGCACGACATGAAGTACGCGGCCATGGTCCGGCTCGACGAGATCCGCAAGCCGGAGGACCCGGAGGACGTCATCGACCGCCTCCGGGACCGGCTGCGGCAGCGGACCGACGCGGCATGGGAACGGCTCGGCACGGCCAGCGAGCTGGCCGAGACCCCGAGCGAGGCCTACCTGCGGTTGCGCACGGAGATGCTGGCCGCCGAACGCGAGGTCCTGCTGCGTGCCCGCGACCAGGGCAGGGCGGACGACGTCGTGCTGCGCCGGGTGCTGGAGACACTGGACATCGAGGAGTCCACGCTGGACCAGCTGCAACGTGACGCCGCCGAGAGCGACAGCGAGCTGACCACCCCGGCAGCCACCGCGGGTTCGTGCAGACACCTCGGCAAGGCACCCGCCGACGCCGAACCGAACACGGCGGGCTGCGAGGAATGCCTCGCCGAGGGGAAGTCCTGGGTGCATCTGCGGATCTGCCTGGAGTGCGGGCACGTCGGCTGCTGCGACTCCTCGCCGGGCAGGCACGCCACCGCCCACTTCCACGACAGCCGCCATCCGGTGATGCGCAGTCACGAACCGGGCGAGAGCTGGCGCTGGTGCTTCGTGGACAGGGCACTCGGCTAGCTCTCCGACGCTGAGTAGTAATGTCGGGGTCACCATGGTCGACGCACTCGCCACCGGGCTCATCATCGCCACCCTGCTCGGCGCGTTGTGGGCACTCGTGCTGGTGATCCGCAACCGCCGGCCGGACACGTTCCTGCTGATCGCGCTGGGCGTCATCGAGCTGGCGTTCGTCGTGCAGCTGGTGATCGGCGTGGTGAAGCTCGTCGGCACCGACCGCCCGGTCTCCGGGGCGTCGTTCGTCGGCTACCTCATCGGGTGCCTGATCATCCTGCCGATCGCGGTGGCGTGGTCGCTCGCCGAACGCAGCCGCTGGGGCACGGCGGTCCTGATCGTGGCCTGCCTCGCGTTACCGGTCATGATCGTGCGCATGCAGCAGATCTGGGACGGCCATGCCTGAGACTCCCGAAGCCACCCGCACCGGACCGGGCAGGCTGCTGATCGCGGTCTACGCCATCTTCGCCATCGGCGCGACGTCGCGGTCGGTCGTGCAGATCGCCACCCGGTTCTCCGAGGCGCCGCTGGCCTACGTGCTGTCCGCGGTCGCGGCCGTGGTCTACGTGCTCGCCACGGTCGCGCTCGCCAGGGGCAGCCGGGCGGTGGCGACGGCGTCGTGTGCGTTCGAACTGCTCGGCGTGCTGGCGGTGGGGACGTTCAGCCTGGTCGACGCCGAGGCGTTCCCGGACGCCACCGTGTGGTCGGACTACGGCCGCGGCTACCTGTTCATCCCGCTGGTGCTACCGGTCCTCGGCCTTCTCTGGCTCCGTCGTACCGCTGGGCGCTGAGGCCTTCTCACCGTTGTCGCCGGGCGGGGCCTCCTGGTCGGCCGCCTCGGGCTTGAGGTCGCCGATCTCGTAGTCGTGCCGGCAACGGCGACCGAAGCGTCGGGATCCGCCTGTCATCGCGTGCTCCTTCCCCGAGTGCTGATTTTAGGCCGGGGTAGGCCGTCCCGCTCGCTCGCGGAATCGGCGTACCCCGTCGGGTGTTACACGGGTCATGGACGACTTCGAGACCGCCGCGCGGCTCCTGGACGGAGCCGGAACGATCGCCGTGGTGGGGTTGAGCACCAACCCCGGCAAGTCCGCGCACTCGGTGCCCGCGGCCATGCAGGCGTCCGGTTTCCGGATCGTCGGGGTGCATCCGAGTGCCACCGAGCTGCTCGGCCACCGGGCGTACCAGCGGCTTGCCGACATCGAGGAGCCGGTTGACATCGTCAACGTCTTCCGTCCGTCGGCCGAGGCAGCCGACGTCGCGCGGCAGGCCGTCGCCATCGGCGCGCGAGCGCTGTGGCTGCAGCAGGGCATCGTGTCCGCCGAGGCCCGGCGGATCGCCGAGGAGGCCGGGCTGGCCTACGTCGAGGACCAGTGCATGGCCGTCGTCCGTGCGCTGACCGGCGCGAGGGGTACGGCTTCGTAGCCGATCCGAGACCGGCGCCGCGCAGACTGGCGCCATGCAGATCGTCGACGTCAGCACGCTCTGGGTGCGGGTGGTCGTGACGCGGATGCGCCGCGCGGGCACCCCGCTGGAGTTCGTGCTGTTCCCGATGCTGCACGTCGGCGAGGCCAGGTACTACGCGGAGATCCGCAGGCGGATCGCCGAATGCGACGTCGTGGTCGCCGAGGGCATGCCGCGATCGGCGCAGACGGCCCTGCTCACCGCGGTGTACCGGGTGATGCGGTTCAAGCGCGGACTCGTGGTGCAGAACCTGCGGCTGGCCGAGCTGGACATCCCGTTGGTGCGGCCGGACATGACCGCCGGACAGCTCAGGGAATCCTGGCGCAGGGTGCCGTGGACCAGCCGCGTCCTCATGTGGAGCCTGATTCCGGTGGCGGCGCTGCTCGTACTGCTGACCGGCACCCGGGCGACGATGGCCAGGCACGCGGCCGTCGACGACGACACGATCGTCGACGAGGCGGGCGAGCTGCCGCCCGGTATGGAGGAGCTGGTGGTCGACGAGCGGGACCGGCTGCTGGTCGACGCCCTGTTCACGCTGCACGAGCGACGTTCCGCGGAGCCGTTGCGGGTGGCGGTCGTGTACGGCGCCGGCCACATGCCCGCCGTCGTGGGTGCGTTGATGAAGCGGTACCGCTACGTCCCGCGGGACGCCGAGTACGTCACCGCGTTCTCGCTCTGACCTCATCGTTCGGCCTGGTCGAGGTCCACCCCGGCCTCGGTCGCACATGTGCCGTGCGCGACGACGCACGGGCGGCCACGCGGGTCGGTCGACCGGGACCGCTCGTCGGGCTCGGCACCACCGAGTAGCCGCCGCACGTAGGTCTCCGGCAGGCCCGCGACCTGCTCGCCCCACAGGATGCCCTCCCCGCAGAACACGCAGACTTCCTTCTCCGCCGCCCGCGCGCAGGCGACGTGGGCCACCCACATCGTGCCCTTGGGTGCCTTGACCTTCGAACGCCGCGGCGGGGACGCGCCGAGCAGCTGACGTGCGTACACCTTGGACAACGCCACGAACTGGCCGATCTCGATCGGCTTCAGGCAGAACAGGCAGATCTCGTCGTCGGCCACCGTCGGCTCCCGTCTTCCGCAGGCGAAAGACGGTAACCCCGGGTGCCCGGGAGGGGTCCCTACTCCTAAGCCGCGCGGGCGGCCGGCGGGCGGTGCTTGTCCGCGGTCGGCGGGGCGGGCGCGTCGGTCTCGACCACGGTCTCGCCGGAAGGTTCACCGGCGACCGTCCCCGGCGCGGGGGTGCCGCGCTGGGTCAGCCCGAGCAGGACCGTGCAGAGCACACCGAGCAGGAGCGGAACGTGGCTGCTCAGCCGGTACCAGCCGACCGCGCCACTCAACAGGTCCACAATGGACAGAACGGCGAGAATCGCGGTGAAGCTGAGCAGCACGGGCAGCTGGGTGCCCGCACGGTTCGGCCGCCACGCGACGAACAGCATCGCCATCGCGACGGCGAAGTTGAACGCGGCCGTCTCGTGTCCGAGATGCCCCGCGCTGCTCTGCTGCGCCAGGTGCGGCGCCAGCAGCTGGGACACCACGACCGACAACTGCGCGACGGCGGCGAACACGAGCCCGGCCCGCAGCCGGTCGCGCCTGCGGACCCGCTTCGGCCGTCCGATGCCCGCGAAGACGTGCTCACCGACGGACGGTGGCGTGCCCGCCGTCGACAGCCGGGCCAGCCGCGTGACGGCGATGGCGGACTCCCGCCATTCGCGGCAGGCCGCACACCCGGCGAGGTGCTCGTCGATCCGCTCCGCGGGCACCCCGGGATCCTCGTCGTCCAGGGTCGCGGACACGGCCTCACGCACGGTGGAACAGTCCATATCGTGCAGGTCGGCAGCGGACGGCGAAAAGTTCCGCCGATTCGCCCAGTCGGTGTAGTCCGCGGCCCTCTAGGGTGTCTGCTCGTGGACGACGACGAGATCACCCGGCACGCGTTCCAGGCGGCCGCGGGTGACCGTGCGTCCGCCGAGCGGTTCGTCGCGGCCACCCGCCACCAGCTGCACAGGCTGCTCGGCTACCTGGCCGACCCGCGGTCGGCCGAGGACCTGGTGCAGGACACCTACCTGCGGGCGTTCGCCGCGCTGCGGGACTTCGAGGGCCGTTCGCCCGCCCGGTTGTGGCTGCTGGCCATCGCCCGGCGGGTCGCCGCCGACCACCTGCGCGGGGCGAAACGCAAGCCCCAGACCAGCCCGCTCGACGACCTGACGACCGAGCCCGCGCTGGCCGACCACGGCAGGCTGGTCGTGCTGCAGCAGCTGGTCGCCGAGCTGGACCCCGAGCGGCGGGACGCGTTCGTGCTGACCCAGGTGGCCGGCCTGTCCTACGCCGAGGCGGCGGAGGTCTGCGAGTGCGCCGTCGGCACGATCCGCTCGCGGGTGTTCCGCGCCCGCGAGTACCTGGCCGCCGCCGTCTCCTCCGGCGGCGACGCCCGCGCCCTCCCCGGCTGACCCCGCCCACGAAAGTCCCATCCACCCACAAACCCAACCGGTCATTTCGGGCATTTTCGGGGAGCAAGGGAGCTTTACTACCCTAAGACGCGAGCAAAGCTCCCTTCATCGCCCTCGGGCGGGGCGCGGGAGTTGCGCTGGGGGCCGAAGTGTGCAGGCACGAGGCGCCGGGGCGTGGGATCACCCGAATGGACGGGAACTTTCCCGGCAAGCTCAACGACATGAATGCCATGCGGACGAGCGAGAGCCCAGCCCTGCGGCGGCGCGCCGACTCGGTGCTGCTGGTCTGTGGCCGGTGCCGGGAACACGACACCGGCGCCTGGGTACGGGACCTGCGACGCGACATGTACGCCCTGCTGGGACGCGACGCCATCACCGTCACCGTGTCCGGCTGCGTGAAGTCCTGCCCTGCCGAGGGCGTCGCCGTGCTGCTGGCCGGTGCGGACGGCTGCTGGTCCGGCACCGCCGACCCGGACTCCGCGGGCGGCACCGCGCGGCTGACAGCCCGGCTCACCCACCCGTCCACCGGCGTCGGGAGGCCGAGTTGACGCGGAAGCTCACGGTTCTCGTCCTCGCCGCCGCCCTCACGGCCTGCGGCGGTCCATCCGGAACGGCCGGGCCGGCCGCGCCACAGGCGGCCGGCTACACCCCGGCGGAGATCAAGGACTGCACCGGCCGCACGGTCAAGTTCAGCACGCCACCGAAGCGGGTGGTCGCCCTGACCGACAGCGTGCTGGAACCGCTGTTCTGGCTGGGTGTTCAGTCCACTGTGGTCGGAATCGGCTCCCCGCCGAAGCCAGGCGTGTTCCCACCGCAGTTCGACGCCGCCGCACAGGCACTGCCGAAACTCGCCGGCGCGTACACCCCCGGCGCGTACAAGCCGGTACCCCGCGAGCAACTGCTCGCCGCACAACCGGACCTCGTGCTCGGCGGGTTCTCCTCGAACTTCGAGGCACAGGGCGCCACCTCCCAGCAGGAACTCGCCGACGCCGGGGTCAACTCCTACCTCGCGCTGAGCACCGCCTGCGCCGCGGCGACCCCGGCCGCCCGCACCGATCTGGAACTGATCTACCAGGACCTGCGCAACCTCGGCACCGCGTTCGGCGTCGCCGACCGGGCCAACGCGCTGATCGAGGAGATGCGCGGCAAGGTCGCCAACGTCGGCACCGCCATCGCGGGAGCGCCGCGGCCGAAGGTGTTCCCGTTCGAGTTCGACGAAGGCACCCAGACGCCGTACGCACCGGGCAACCGCCAGGCCGTCAACGCCGTGGTCAACCTGGCAGGCGGCCAGAGCATCTTCGCCGACCTGGACAAGGCCTACCAGAAGCTCAGCTGGGAACAGATCGCACAGGACGGCCCCGAGGTCGTGCTGCTGATCATCTACGACAAGGGCAACCAGGCTGCCAACGACGCCGCGTTCGCCGAGGCCGAGAAGTTCGTCCGCGGCTTCCCCGGGCTGGCTGGCACACCGGCGGTGCGCGACGGCAGGTTCGCGCGGCTGGTCTACGAGCAGGCCTCCCACGGCGGGGTGCGTAGCGCCGACGCCGTCGTCTCCCTCGCCCGCCAGCTGCACCCGGACCGCGTCAGGTGAAGGTCGCGCTCGTGTTCACCGCGCTCGCGGTGCTGCTGGTGCTCGCCATGACCGCCGGTATCGCCTACGGCTCGGTCACCGTTCCGCCGGACGTCGTCTGGCAGGTGCTGTTCCACCGGATCACCGCGCTCGGCGACCCCAGCGGCTGGACACTCACCCAGGACGCCATTGTCTGGGATCTCAGACTGCCCCGCGTTCTGTTGTCCGCCTTGGTGGGCGCGGGTCTCGCGGTGGTCGGCGTGGCGACACAGGCACTGGTACGCAACCCGCTCGCCGACCCGTTCCTGCTCGGCATCTCGTCGGGCGCGTCGGTCGGGGCGGTGGCGTCGATCGTGCTCGGCGTCAGTTTCTGGGGCGTCACCTCGCACGCGCTCGCCGGCGTCGTCGGAGCGATGCTGACGTTCGGGCTCGTCTACCTGCTCGCCCGCACCTGGGGCGGGCTCGCGCCGACCCGGCTGCTGCTGGTCGGCGTCGTGGTCGGGTACGCGCTGCTCGGCGTCACCAACTATCTGGTACTCCAGGCAGACGACCCCGGCAAGACGAACTCCGCGTTGTTCTGGCTGTTCGGCAGTCTGGCCGGCGCGAGGTGGGCCGACCTCGGCGTCCCGGCCGTGGCGCTGGCCGTCGGCATCGTGGCGCTGCTGGCCAGGGCACGCGGGATGAACGCCCTGCTGGTCGGCGACGAGACGGCGGCCGGGCTCGGCGTTCCGGCCAACCGGTTACGGGGCGAGCTGTTCACCTCGACGTCGCTGGTCACCGGGGTGATGGTGGCGTTGTCGGGTGCCATCTACTTCGTCGGGCTGGTGGTGCCGCACGCCGTCCGGCTACTGGTCGGCAGCGACCACCGCAGGGTGCTGCCCGCCGCGGTACTCGCGGGTGCGGGCTTCCTGGTGCTGGTCGATCTGCTGGCACGGTTTCTGTTGCGGCCACAGGAAATCCCGGTCGGCGTGCTGACCTCGGTGATCGGCGCGCCGGTGTTCCTGGCGCTGATGGCCCGCCGTCGCAGGTTGTCGGAGACGGGCCTGTGAGCGGGGTGGCGCTGCGGCTGCGGGACATCCGCGTCGAGCTGGGCGGCAGGCAGATCCTGGCCGGCGCGTCCGTGCTGGCCGCCGCCGGCGAGGTCACCGGCCTGGTCGGCCCGAACGGCAGCGGCAAGTCGACGTTGCTGCGCACCGTCTACCGGCATCTGCGCCCGGCGTCCGGCCAGGTGCTACTGGACGAAGTGGACGTCTGGGATCTCAGACCCCGGGAAGCGGCCCGCGACATCGCTTCGGTGCCACAGGAAACACGCGCGGAGTTCGACATCACCGCCCGCGAGATGGTCGCCATGGGCCGTACCCCGCACAAGCACCCGTTCGCCGCGGCCACCGCACGCGACGCGGAGATCGTGCGGGAGGCGCTGGAGCGGGTCGACGCCCTGCCACTGGCGGGGCGGCACTACGCGACGCTGTCCGGCGGCGAACGTCAGCGCGTCCTGCTGGCCCGCGCTCTGGCCCAGCAGACCCGGGTGCTGGTGCTCGACGAACCGACCAACCACCTCGACGCCCGGCACCAGCTCGACCTCATGCGGCTGGTCCGCGATCTCGGCATGACCACCGTGATGGCGGTGCACGACCTGAACCTCGCCGCCACCTACTGCGACCGGCTGCACGTGCTGCGAGCAGGCGAGGTCGTCGCCAGCGGACCGCCGGAGGACGTGCTCACCCCCGGCCTGCTGCGCTCGGTGTTCGAGGTCGACGCCGACGTGATCCCCCACCCGCGGACCGGACGTCCGCACCTGATCCTGTCCAGTCTGTCCACTGTGGAAGGAGGTGAACCGGCATGACGTACACCGTCGTTGTGCGCCGCAAGAAGACCCGCGGCAACCTGCTGAGCAACCACCCGGCGTAGTCCGCGGGCAGCACACAAAGGGGGAGGTGCGACCTCGGACGTCGCACCTCCCCCTCCCATTCTGCACCACTGATCCGTAGGGGAGACCCGGTGAAGTTTCGTCGTGCCCGCACACTGGTGGGCTACTGGAGCGAGGGCGAGTTCGTCCTCGAGGACTACCTGACGGCCAAGTCGTCCGACAACGACGAGGACAACGCGACGGTGGTCGACGCGGCCACCATGAACCTGCTGAATCTGTTCGACGAGTGGACCGACGTCGAGACCGTCCTGGCCGACCTGCCCGGCTACGACCCGGAGTCGGTCCGGGCCGCGGTGACCGCGCTGGCCGAGGCCGGGCTGCTGCGCTCACCCGAGCAGGCCGAGCGGGAGGACACGCTGATCAGCGAGTGGGCGGCGTGGAGCGAGGAGGCGCGGTTCTTCCACTTCGGCACCAAGGACGCCGCCTACATCGGCGACGACGAGGAACACCGTGCCGCGGCGGCCGCCGTCGCGCTCGCGGCGGGGCCACCTCCGCCGATCTTCAAGAGCTATCCGGACGCTCCGCTGGTCCGGCTGCCCCGGGCGTTCCTGCCACTGCGCAGGGACTTCGACGAGGTGCTGCTCGCCCGCCGCACGCACCGGGAGTTCACCAGCGAGCCGGTGACCCTGCGCGAACTGGCCACCGTGCTGCACTACGCGTTCGCCCCGATGTACTTCGTCGACGCCCGCGAGTACGGCACGCTGCTCATGCGCACCAGCCCCGGCGGCGGAGCCCGGCACGAGCTGGAGCCCTACATCGGCGTGCTCGACGTGGAGGGCGTCGCGCCCGGGCTCTACCACTACAACGCCGAACTGCACGCGCTGGAGCTGATCGACCCGGCCTTCGACCGGGCCGCCGTCGACCGGCTGGCGTTCGGCCAGCGGATGGCCGTCGACGCCGGGTTCGTGGTGTTCCTGACGGCGATGATCAAGCGCACGACCTACAAGTACAAGCACCCCCGCACGCTGCGGATGATCATGCTGGACGCCGGCCACCTGGCCCAGACATTCGACCTGGTCACCACGGCCGTCGGGCTCGGGCCGTTCCAGACGGCCGCGTTCCGGGACTCCGAGGTCGAGACCGCGCTGGGCGTGGACGGGATCGGCGAGACCGCGTTGTACCTGCTCGGGGCGGGCCGGCCGGCCGGGCCGACCGACGGCCACCCGATCGATATGCCTGTGGCCAGCACGCCTTACCCGGGGTGACAGCCCACTCACCCACATGTGGACAAGTTCTGTGGATAACTCGCCGGTAACCCCGTCGGGCTGTTGACCGTCTGTCAGTGCAGCGGTCGCAGGACGACGGGGGTGCCGAGCGGGGGCCGGGGCAGGACGTCCACCGAGACCCATCCCCGCAGGCCACGCCCGGCGTCGAGCCTGCGGCGGACCCGGCCGGCCCTGCGCAGGTGCCGGGAGAACGACCGGGAGCCGAGCATCCGGCCACGCTCCCGCTGCCCCATCGCCGCCTGGTCGGGCGTGGTGTCCAGCCACAGCAGGTACGGTCCTCGCCCGGTCACCGCGGCGATCAACACCAGCAGGGCGCGGGTACTCGCCCTGGTCGCCGGCTCGTGAGCGAGGACGGGACGACGGGTGATGGCACAGAAGTACAGGATGCGCAAGCGGTGCAGCACGTGGACAAGTGGCCGGTAAGTGCGGTAGGGCACCGCGGCCGGCAGCCTGCCGGCCAGCACGAGCCTGACCTGGTCGGAGTCGAGCACGATCGCGCCCGCCGTCTCGGTGATGCCGGCGAGCAGGGTGCTCTTTCCCGCACCGGGGAGTCCGGCGATGATCACCATTCCACGCCGTGGCAGGCGGATCTCCACCGTGGTGCCCGGTTCGTCCACCAGCACGCCCATGCGGCCCCAACGTAGTCAACGCCGCGTGCGTTCCCGGTGTTGGGACCTCTTCCGCCAACCGTCGCCGGAAAGCCACGTTTCCGCAATCACGGCCGAGGACAGTCGATTCGTCCCCTGCAGTCCCCACCGGGAGGTCCGATGTCCCGCTTGCCCGCACTGTTGCTGTCCGGCGCCGCCGTGGCCGCGCTGACCGTCGCGCTCGCCACGCCCGCGGCCGCGACCCCGCCGAACATTCCGAGCAAGGCAACCGCCCAGTCACAGCTCAACGCGATCCGGACGGCGAACGAGGGCTCGCTCGACGGCTACTCGCGCGAGAAGTTCCCGCACTGGAGCACCGTGTCCGGCAGCTGCAACACCCGGGAGACCGTCCTCAAGCGGGACGGTACGAACGTCGTGGTCGACGGCTCGTGCGCGGCGACGTCCGGCCGCTGGTACAGCCCGTACGACGGCGCGACCTGGACCCGGGCGTCCGATGTGGACATCGACCACGTCGTGCCACTGGCCGAGGCGTGGCGCTCTGGGGCCCGGTCCTGGTCGAACGCGCGGCGCGAGTCGTTCGCCAACGACCTGTCCCGGCCGCAGCTGATCGCGGTGACCGACAACGTCAACCAGGCCAAGGGCGACAAGGACCCGGCAGCCTGGCAGCCGTCGGTCTCGAGCTACCGGTGCACCTACGCGAAGGTGTGGATCCGCAGCAAGCACCACTGGGGTCTGACCGCCCAGACAGCGGAGAAGTCGGCACTGCAGTCCGCACTGAACACCTGCTCCTCGTAGACAGGATTACGACGGTCGGTAGTATCGGCCGGGTGAGTCGGCTCGGGGATCTCGAACGCGCGGTGATGGAAGCGCTGTGGGCTCGTGACGTCCCGGCGACCGGCCGCGAGGTCCACGGCGACCTCGCCGATCGCGCACTGGCCTACACCACCGTCATGACGGTTCTCGATCGCCTGGCACGCAAGGGATTGGTGAACCGTGAGCGGGACGGCCGCGCGTGGCGTTACGCCGCGGCCGCCCCGCGCGAGACCTACATCGCCGAGCTGATGGTGCAGGCGCTCGAACTGGCGGGCGACCGCGACTCGGCGCTCGTGCAGTTCGCCAGGTCGGTGTCCACCGACGAGGCCAGAACGCTGCGCGACGCGCTCGACGAGTCGAGGGAGCAGCCATGATCGAGGCCCTGCACCATGCGGCCGCGCTGGTCCTCGCCGGCGTCTGCGTTCTGGTGCTGGGCCACACCGGTCTGTTCCTGCGGGCGCCGCGCACCGCGGTACTGCTCTGGCAGGTCACCGGCCTGACCGCGGTGCTCGCCGTGCTGGGCCTGCTGCTCGGGATCGGTCTCGGCGGTTACCACCTCGGCGTGCTGCCGTCGGTCGCGGCGTTCTGCTCGGACCTGTTCACCGGGCACCTGCCCGCCCACGTCACGCCGCCGCGGCTGCTGGCCGCCTGCGCGGGAGTGGCGCTCGCGCTGTGGCTGCTCGGCGCGCAACTGCACTGGTCCGTGCGAACGGCCCGGTCGCGCAAGCGGCACCGCGAGCTGTTGCGGCTCGTGGCCCGCACCGAGGGCACCGCGCTCGTGCTCGATCACCCCGCCGCGGCCGCGTACTGCCTGCCCGGCCCGAAGTCGCGGGTCGTGATCAGCGCGGGCACGCTCCGGCTGCTGACGCCGGCCCAGCTCGCCGCCGTCCTTTCGCACGAGCACGCGCACGCCCGTGCCCGTCACCACCTCGTGCTGGCGCCGTTCACCGCACTGCACCGCGCACTGCCGGAGAACCAGCTCGCCAGGCGCGCGCTGGCGGCCGTCGAGTTGCTGATCGAGCTGTGCGCCGACGACCACGCCGCACGCAGGCACGGCCGCGAGACGCTCGCCGACGCGCTGGAGCGCTTCGCCGCGGCGGGCCCCCGCGCGCCCGCCGGCACGCTGGCCGCGGCCGACAGCCACGTCCGGCTGCGGATCGACCGACTTCGCCAGCCGCCCGCGAGCCCCCGGCTGCTGCTGCGGGCCGTCGTCCTGGTGGTGTCGCTGACCGCGCTCGCCACTCCGGCGAGCCTGTTCGCTCTCCCTGTCTGACTTTCTACTACGAGACGTAGTAGAGTTCCCCCATGGTGGTCGTCTACAACGCTCTGGTCCTGCTGCACCTGCTCGGCATGGCCGGCATCCTCGCCGTCGTGGTCAACCAGGCACTCGCCCAGCACGAGAAGGGCCCGACGGTCCTGCTCGCCTGCGCGATCACCCAGGTGGTCACCGGGGTCGCGCTGGTCGGGATCGCGTCGGCGAAGCTGGTGCCCAACGAGGTCAACAACGTCAAGATCGGCGTCAAGCTGCTCATCGCGCTCGCCGTGCTGGTACTGGCGGTGCTCTACGCCCGCAAGAACCGCACACCGAGCAGGCACATGCTGGGCAACGTCGCCGCGCTGGCGTTGATCAATGTCGGGATTGCCGTGTTCTGGTGACCCAGTAGGCTTCGCCGGTGGTCAAGTCGCTGCGTGATTTCGGTTCCGGTGTCGGCCTGTTCGCCCAGGGCTTCCGCCTGGTGCTCGGCAACGGGAAGCTGCTCCTGCTCGGCGCGATTCCCGCGCTGCTGACCAGCATTCTGCTGTTCGGCGGCCTGGTCACCCTGCTGATCTACGCGAGCGACCTGGTCACCTGGGCCACCCCGTTCGCCGACGACTGGTCCTCGACGTGGCAGACGCTGACCAGGGTCGCCATCGGCATCTCCGTCGTGGCCGGGGCGATCGCGTTGTCGTTGCTGGTGTTCAGCGGGCTGACGGTGATGATCGGCGGACCGTTCTACGAGGCCATCGCCGAGCGGGTGGAGGACACGGTGCTCGGCGGTGTTCCGGAGTCCCAGCAGGTCGGCTGGGCGAAGGCGTTCGGAATCGGCCTGCGCGACACGATCCTGCTGGTGTTGCTGGCGATTCTGTACGCCATCCCGCTGTTCCTCGCCGGGTTCATCCCGGTACTCGGGCAGACCGTCGTGCCGGTGATCGCCGCCTGTGTCGGCGCGTGGCTGCTGGGCATCGAGCTGACCGGCATTCCGTTCACCCGCCGCGGAATGGGGCTCGGCGAGCGCCGCAGGACGTTGCGCCGCAACAGGTCCATGACGCTCGGCTTCGCGCTGCCCGCCTACCTGCTGTGCCTGATCCCGCTGGCGGCGCTGATCGTGTTCCCGGCGGCGATGGCCGGCGGAACCGTGCTATCCCACCGGCTTCTTGCCGCCGCCAAGGGACAGCAGCAGACCGTCCAGCATCCGCTGTAGTCCCAGCTCGAACACCTCGTCCAGGTCGAGGTCGTAGCCGGTCTCCGCGAACTCGGCGAACAACGCGGCGTAGGCCGGATGCCGCCCCTGCGCGAGAATCCGGGTGAACTCCGGCTGCGAACGGGCCGCCCACTCGTCCTCGGTGAGCCCGGTGTCCTCTCGCTCGTCGGCCTCGGCCGCCAGGTTCAGCGCCACCGCCCGAACCCAGCCGAACAACGCGATCTGCGTGTTCAGCCGCGCGGCCGCCGACAGGCCGAAGCCCGCGAGCACGGCCAGCGTCACCTCACCGTGGTCGAGCAGGTTCTGCAGTGGCTGGGGCCGGGTGAGCGAGAGAACCTGCGCCAGCCACGGATGCCTGCGGTAGATCCGCCACTGCCCACGCAACACCTGCTCCAGGCGTTCACGCGGCGTGCCGGTCGCCGCGCCGGGCGGCTGATCGCCGAACGCCGTGTCGGCCATCCGCAGGTGCAACTCGTTCCTGCTCGGCACGTGGCGGTACAACGTCATCGGCGCGAGCCCCAGTTCCGCGGCCACCCGCCGCATCGAAAGGGCCCGCAACCCCTCGGTGTCGGCGATGGCCATGGCCGTGCGGACCACCCGCTCGCCGGTCACCTCGCCCTGCGGGGCACGCCGGCGGACACTCCGTGCGGCCGGCCCTTCGACGACGACCGTCCCGACACCGGGGACCATTCGCACGAGGCCGAGCTGACGCAGGGACGCCAGCACGCGGGTCGCGGTCGCCATCGCCACGCCCCAGTCCCTGGTGATCTCACGGGTGGACGGCACCCGGTCCCCCGGCAGCAACTCGCCCCGCGTGATGCGGCGCCGCAGCTCCGCCACGATCTCCTCGGACGGTGTCACGTCCACCCCTTCCCGCACTAGTGCACCACCCCCGGCGAACTAGTGCACTAGTGCGCGGGTCTCCTTTGCAGTTCTAGCTTGTACAGCGTACGCACTGCACTAGTTCGGAGGGGAACCCATGTCCAACGTACTCATCTCCGGCGCCGGAATCGCCGGACCGGCACTCGCCTACTGGCTGCACCGTCACGGCTTCCGGCCGACCGTCGTCGAGCGGGCGGCCGAACCCCGCCGCGGCGGGCAGGCGGTCGACCTGCGTGGTGTCGCCCGCGACGTCGTCGAGCGGATGGGAATCCTCGACCTCGTCCGCGAACGGCACACCGGCGTACGCGGGACGTACCAGGTGGACGATCGTGACCGGCCGGTGCTGACCTGGCCCGCCGACCTGCTCGGCGACTCCGGCGGCATCATCGCGGAGATCGAGATCCTGCGCAGCGACCTCGCGCGGATCCTGCGGGAGGCGACGCCGGACGGCGTCGAGTACGTCTTCGGCGACACCGTCACCGGTCTGGTCGAGGACGCGGACGGGGTGAACGTGACGTTCGCGCACGGTCCGGCGCGCCGGTTCGACCTCGTGGTCGGCGCCGACGGCGTCCGCTCGACCGTGCGCAACCTGGCGTTCGGCCCGGACACCGGCTTCCTCACGGACAACGGCTACTACACCGCGGTGTTCACCACGCGCTCGCCCGTCGACCTCGGTGGCTGGCAACGGATGCACAACCTGGTCGGCAGCCGCATGGCCGGCCTGTACCCGGTCGGCGACGGTGACGAGGCTCGCGCGGTGATGATGTTCGCCTGCCCGCCCATCCCGCACGACCGCCGCGATGTCGTGGCGCAGCGGCGAATCGTCGCCGACGCGTTCGCCGACGCCGGCTGGCTGGTCCCCGAGTTGCTCAACCAGATGTCGCGAGCATCCGACTTCTATTTCGATCGGTCGGAACGGGTGTCGGTGGACCGTTGGTGGCGCGGGCGGGTGACCCTGCTCGGCGACAGCCTGTCCGGCGGCTCGGTCGGGATGGGCACGAGCATGGCGATCGTCGGCGCGTACGTGCTTGCGGGCGAGCTGGCCGCAGCCGGTGGCGACCACGAGGTCGCGTTCCCCCGCTACCAGTCGGCGCTCGCCGAGTACGTGCGGGAGAACCAGAAGCCGATGCCCGGCGGGCTCAAGGCGTTCCTGCCGAGGACCCGCCCGGGAATCGCACTGCGCAACCTGGTGAGCCGGGCCATGCTCGCCGGGCCGTGGCGCGGCATGGTGACCGGGATGCAGGCGAAGTCCGAGGCCGTGACGCTGCGGGACTACGAGGGCCGGTTGACGACGCGGAACCGCAGGTGAGTCGCGGCCGGGGTGACGACGGCGTCGATGCGCTCCAGTGAGATGGCCGAGTCGAGGCTCGCGAACAGCGGGGTGCCGCCGCCGATCAGCAGCGGGATCACGTGCACGACGATCTCGTCCACCAGACCGAGCGGGAGCGCCTGCTGCATGACGGTGGCGCCGTGCAGGCCGACGGCCTTGTCCCCGCCGGCCGCCTTGGCCAGCCTGATCGCCTCGGCGACGTCGCCGACGAACGTGTACGACGGCGGGCAGGACGCGGGCGGCTCGCGGTGCGTCACGACGAAGCTCGGCGCGCCGGGCAGCGGGCCGTCGGCACCCCACATGTCCACGCACTTGTCGAACGACTTGCGGCCCATCACGATCGCGCCGGTGCCGTCGGCTGCCTGTCGCAACTGTGCCCGGTCGTCGGCGGTCGGGTCGTTGAACAGCCAGTCGTGCAGGCTGCCCGCGCCGTCGCCGAACGGGTTCTCGCGGCTGTCGTTGGGCCCGGTGACGTAGCCGTCGAGGGAGATCGACATGTCGCAGATCACGAGTGCCATGGGACTGTCCTTCCGGGGAGGCGGGTGCTGTCACCCGACGCGTCGAACGCCGGGAACGGCTTTCGACACCTCGCCGGAAATTCCGTCAGGACGGTTGCGCGGGCGTGAGCCGGAACGCCAGCTCGGTCACCCACTTGTCCAGGTCGGGCTCCTGGGCTGGATCGGTGTGCAGGATCTCCAGCCGGCACCCCCAGCGTTCGCCGTCCTCGCCGGGGATCCGGTCCCAGGTCAGGCCTTCCTGGTCGGCCCACCCGAGGACGCGGTCGGTGACGTCGAAGAGCTGGTCGGGGTGGCCGGTGTGGACGTACGAGACGTAGCGGCCGGACGGCAGGGCGGCGGCGAGGAGGTCACCCTCGCCGTCGAGCGGCTCGGCGACCGGCACGCCCGCCTGGACGACCAGGTGGGTCTCCATGTCGATCTCCAGGTAGCGGAAGAACGGCGGCCCGGCCGGGGCGATGCCGCGCCTGCCGAGGAAGGCGAACACCTCGGGCAGCCGGTCGGCGATCTCGCCGAAGGTCGTCAGGCCGACGGTTCCCTCGATCGCGACGTAAGGCTGCTCCGGGCGGTCGACGATGGTCGGTTCGTTCGGCATGCGGCTCCAGGTTCATCGGCGGTAGGTGAGCACCGTGACCCCATTGTCGAACACCTGGCTGTCGGCCAGGGTGAAGCGCGCCGGGGAGAAGTCACCGTCGACCAGCCGCAGGCCACCACCGGCGACGAACGGCTGGACCTTGAGGACCAGCTCGTCGATCTCGTCGCGCAGCGCGCCCGCCAGCTTGCCGCCCGCGCACAGCCAGATACCGAGACCATCTCGCTGCTTCAGCTCGCGGACGGTGGCGACCGGGTCCGCGGTGAACTCCACGTCGGTGCTCGTGCGCGCCGTCCGGGAGGCGACGATCTGCCGTAGGTGCGGATAGGGGCTGGGATTGCCCTCGGCCAGTGCGAGGTCGTAGGTCTGCCGGCCCATCAGCACGGTGTCGAACCGGGTGAGCGCACCGAAGCCGAGCTGTTCCCGCCACGGTGGCGGGACGGTGTCCGCGAACGTCTCGTTGATCGCCGCCTGGTGCGGCCCGTCCACCATGAAGAAGTCCGTCGTGCCGGCCGGGCCGGCGATCACGCCGTCGAGCGTCATGGCGATGTAGTAGGTCAGCTTTCGCATGCCGGCTCCTAAGTACTACGTTCAGAGTGGTTTGAATGTAGTACTTTGGGCGGCACGGCGTCAACGTGCTCTGCGAAAGGACCGTTCATGCGACAGAACCCGGCCCGGCGGGCCGCTCTCATCGACGCGGCCATCGAGGTGCTGGCCTCCGAGGGCGCGCGCGGGCTGACGTTCCGGGCCGTCGACACGGGCGCCGGCGTGCCGGGCGGGACGGCGTCGAACTACTTCCGCAACCGGGAGGACCTGTTCCTGCAGATCGGCGGGCGGATTTACGAGCGGCTGCAGCCGGAGCCGTCGGTGCTCACCGACAACCTGTCCGGCCCGCGGACGGCGGAGAAGCTGGCCGACGTGATGCGCGAGGTCGTCGGCCGGGTGGCCGCGTACCGAACGGGATTTCTCGCGTTGATGGAGCTGCGGCTGGAGGCGACGCGCCGCCCGGCGCTGCGGGCCGTGCTGACCAGGACCATCGGCGACGACCTGGCGTTCAACCTCGCCGCGCACGCCGAGTCCGGCCTACCGGGCGACGCGACCACCGTCCGGTTGCTCTACTTCTCGCTCAACTGGCTGATCCTCGAACGGCTCACCCTGCCCGACGCCCTCCCCGAGGAGGACGTCGACGCGTTGATCACCGAGGCCGTGACCCGCGCCCTGCCGCCCGGGCGCCGTCTTTAGCGGGCTAAAGACGGCGCCGGGCAAACTCAACCGGAGAGGCGTTCACCGAGCCGGGCGAGCACCGTTTCGGTGAACTGCTGCCCCTTCTCCTCGCCCAGCTCGGCGACCGCGGCCTCCTGCAGGACCGGCCGCAGGTCCGCGTCGAACCCGCTGCGCAGCGCGCCGGCGATGTCCTCGGCGCTGACGCCGTTCTCCTTGGCCACCAGCGTCGTCAGCGTGCCGAGCTTGGCCATGATGGCGTCGATCTTGGTCTGGTCCCACTGCGGGTTGGCGTAGTAGAGGTTCAGGTAGGGGTTGATGACGGCGTCCTTCAGCGAGACGTAGCTGCCGTCGGGCCTCTCGCCCACCTTGCCGTTGAGCAGGTCGTCGACGGATGGCATGTCGTCCTCCTGTTGGCCGCCGAGCAGGGCGGCGAGTTGCTGTTTCGTACCTTGGTAGGCGTTGAGATCGAGTGGGCCGTACCCGGCGACCCGGCCGGAGCTGGAGAACTGGAGCACCGCGACGCCGAGTCCGCCGTAGCCGTTCCAGTAATGCGGCGGCACATCGGCGTACTCCTCGGGGATCGTGCCGGGCGCGTTGTCCGGATACCGGCTCGACCACAGCGGCGGCAGGCCGGCCAGGCTCGGCGAGCCGATTTGCTGCCAGTACCAGCGCGGCAGGTAGAGCAGCGGCACGGAGTAACCCGCGCCGCGCAGCCGGTCGACCAGTTCCCTGGTGAGCGCCACGCTGCCCGAGTTCGCCTCGACGTCGGGGATGACCGGGACGTTCGTGGGCACCACGCGACGGACGTTGTCGACCTGCGCCGCCGCCGAGGTGTTGCGCTGGTAGTGGTAGGCGGCCACGAGCATCCCCGCGCCGCGGACGCGGGCGACGTTGCCGCCGAACCGGGGATCGACGAACGTCGACCCCTCCGTGGACTTGCAGAAGACGTATTCGACACCCTCGGCCCGCGCCCTGGGCAGGTCGGGGGCGCCGCCCTGGTGGTGGCTGATGTCAAGACCGAACAACACCATGGAAGTCACCTCACTACCCGTTCGATGGTAGTTAGATGCGCACGAAGGCGCACGAGACGTGATCAACCAACCGACCACGCCCCGCACGCCTTCTCCTTACGGGAGCCACATCCGGCATCCCGGTTCACCCGGCTGCTCCAGCCGGCGGTCGCCCGGCGTGTGCACCGCTGCCCCGTCCGGCCCAGCGACTGGACGAAACGGGCGAAATACCTCAGACCGTCCGGACGGGTTCCTGAAGTTCGGTGACCCAGCCGTCCTCGTCCTCGGGGACCTCCAGGTACAGCTCCCGGTTGTAGCCGGTCGACCGGTAGCCGTTGCCGTCGATCCACTTGGCGAGCACCTGGATGCTCGACAGCACGTTGTCCATCGAGCCCCGGTGCACGATCGTGGCGGCCTCGGGCACCGGCGGCAGGTCCACGACGGCGACCCCGGCGCTGTCCGGCACGTCACCGGCGATCTCGATCCCGGCGTGTACGAGAACGGCATCCTCGGCCGTCGGCGAGTCCTCGTAGTAGGCGATGCCGGGGCCGGTCGGTGTCACTCCGGCTTCGGCCAGTCTGCACATCAGGTCGGCGTAGAGCGGCTTGATGACCGGTCCGATGTTCTCCGGCGCGAACGACGTGGCGACTCCGGTGAGCTCCGCGAGCCGGACGGCGGGCAGGCTTTTGACGACGACGTCCTGGGTGGGCATCGATCCCTCGCTCTCGATCATCCGGAGCCTCGCCTCGACCTGGGCCAGCCGCGCGGCGGCCTCGGCCGCGGCCGTCCGCAGCTCGGTCTGCCGCAGCAGCAGCATGCCGCGCAGCTGCTCGCCGGTCACCCGCTCGTCGAGGATCTCGCCCACCTGCTGCAGGGTGAACCCGAGTTCCTTCAACGCGATGATGCGGTTGAGCCGGGCCAGTTGCGCGGCGGTGTAGAAGCGGTAGCCGCTGAACCGGTCGACCTTCGCCGGCCGCAACAGTCCGATGGCGTCGTAGTGCCGCAGCATCCGGATCGACACGCGCCCGTGCCTGGCGAAATCTCCGATGGTGAACATGACGCCTCACAGTCGAGAGCCTGACACCGTGTCACGGTCAAGCGCCGCTGGTCAGAGTGGGAACAAGGCCGGCTGGTCCGCGTCGTCGGACGGCGGGAGCCCGCGCAGGCGACGGCACTTCAGGCAGGTGCTGGCGTGGGTGGTTGGCGTGATCTCGCCGGAGGCGCCCAGCCCCGACCAGCCCTGGTGACAGGCGGGAGCTGGCAGCGTGAGGCCGTTGATCCAGTCCACCCAGGTGACCTCGTGCACCGTGCCCGACCGCCCGATCCGCAGCCGCTGACCGGTGAACAGCCGGTGCTGTTCGGCCGCGAACCGGGACGGGTCGACCCGGTTGACCTCGAACAGCGGAATCGGCTCAGCCACGACCCCAGTATGCGGGGCGGCACCGACGAAACCGTGGCGCACACGCTGGTGTAGAAGGACGGCGTGACCACGGAACGGATCGAGCCGCCGAAAATCGCCGACGAGCGCGTGATGCTGCGTGCCTACCTGGACTACCACCGCGCCACGCTGGCCATGAAGTGCGACGGCCTGACCGACGACGAACTCCGCAGGCAGTCGATGCCGCCGTCGACGTTGTCACTGCTCGGCCTTGTCCGGCACATGGCCGAGGTGGAGCGGACGTGGTTCCGCAAGGTGATCAACGGCGAGGACATCCCGCTGGTCTGGTCCGAAAGCGGCGACTACCAGATCGCGTACGACGCGTCGGAGTCCAGCCGGGCGGAGGCGTTCGGCGCGTGGCAGGCGGAGGTCGAGCACTCGCGCCGGATCGAGCGGGCCGCCGAGTCGCTCGACGTGGTCGCCCACATGCCACGGTGGGGTGAGGACGTCTCGCTGCGGCTGGTGATGCTGCACCTGATCCACGAGTACGCGCGGCACAACGGGCACGCCGACTTCCTGCGCGAGGGCGTCGACGGCGTCACCGGCGCCTGAGCGCCGCGGCCACCCGAATGACGGGGGCCTCCCGCCGGCCTAGTTAGCTGCGGTCACGAAGCGCCGTCTTTAGCCCGCTAAAGCCGCCCCGGACGTGCTTGGCCGAACACTGGGCGTGTTGACACGGTAGCGCTCCAGTGCCACGCTTTTCATCAAGCGTTGAGTTACGTCGAGAGACAGGGGATCACGCGTGAGCGACCAGGCCTTCAGCATCCAGGAAATCGACTTCGACGCCGTCTACCAGGGGAAACCGCCAGTGGACGGCTCAGAGGCGGCGTTCGAGAAGGTTCCATGGGACATCGGTGAGCCGCAGCCCGTCGTGGTGGCACTCGCCGACGCCGGCGACGTGCGGGGCGACGTGCTCGACGTCGGCTGCGGCCAGGGCGACAACTCGATCTTCCTCGCCACCCGCGGCTTCCACGTGACCGGCGTGGACGGCTCCACCACGGCGCTGGAGATCGCCCGCCAGCGGGCTGCCCGGCAGGGTGCGCGGGTCGACTTCGTGCAGGCGGACGCGACCACCCTGGACGGAATCGAGCCGCAGTTCGACACCGTTCTGGACAGCGCGCTGTACCACTGCCTCGAAGGCGACCAGCGCAGCGCCTACAGCGCGGCACTGCACCGGGTCACCCGCCCTGGCGCGCGGCTGCACCTGCTCTGTTTCGCCGACGTCGGCAACGAAGCCCTCGCCATACCGATGGCGGTCAGCCAGGACGACCTGCGCCAGCACCTCGGCCGCCACTGGGACATTCACGAGATCCGCGCGGCCGACTACACCACCTCGCTCACGCAGGAAGGGCTCGCGCACGCGATGCAGCTCATGCAGCAGGTCCCCGAGGTGGACGACCCGAGCGCGCTCAGGACCGACGAGCAGGGCCGCATCGTCGGTCAGGTGTGGCACCTGCGCGCGACCCGGATCAGCTGAGCCCCAGCACCGGAAGACACTCCCGCACGCCGATCAGTTCGATGTCGTCGCGCCGGGTCCGGTCCCAGGCGTCTCGGGTCAGTCGCCAGCGCTGGATCGGCGCGACCTCGCCGCGACGGGTGTCCCAGGTGGTGCCGTTGGGCTCGTAGCCCAGCGCCTGGGACACCTTGTTGGACGCGTGGTTGTCGGTGAAGGCGTCGCTGCCCGCCTCGCGTGCGCCCAGCCCGGCGAACGCCAGGTGCAGCACGGCCGCGCGCATCTCCCTCCCGATCCCGCGCCCGCGGCGGCCAGGTGCGAGCCACGAGAACGTGTCCACCGTCCCGAACTTGGCGAAATCGGACCCGGTCAGGTCCTGCATGCCGACCGGCTCGCCGTCCAGCAGCACGACGAAGTAGAGCCGCCAGAACGCCGGGTCCACGCGGGCCCGCCCGGCCCAGATACCCCGCAGCCACCGCCACTCGCGCTCGGGACTGTCCGCGTACAGCGACATCGGGTCGTCGAACGGCAGTGGCGCGGTGTCGACGACGCCCGCGCGGACGACCGGGACCAGCCGCTCCAGTAACTCGTCGGTCGCGCCGGCCAGGGTCAGCCGCGGTGTCCGGACCTGGACGTTCAGTGGTGGGTAGGTACTGAGCACACCCGGACCGTATGCGGACGGCGCATCGGGCGCACTCGACTTTGTTCGGAGCCGGCAAGGGGGCTCGAACCCCTGACCTTCTGTTTACAAGACAGATGCTCTACCAACTGAGCTATGCCGGCACGCGCCCACACGGGGCGCACCGGAGTATACGGGGCCCTCGATCGGGGCATGGCCGCCCGCCACCTGTGTAAAACTGCGAAACACCCGATCACGTAGCACACCGGAGCCGTCCCGGCGGCGTAAAACGTGGCGCACGCCACGGTCACGGGGGTGCAACGGCCGGCCCGCCGCCGTCGATGGTCCACGGGGCACGGAGCAGGGAGGTGGTTGGACATGGCGATCAGCAGGCGCGGCAGGGCAGCGGGACCCCTCCGGCGCGCTTGGCACATCCTGGAAGCACCGGCTGGAAGGCAGCCGAGCAGACCGGGACGCCAGGACCACACCCGTGCCTGGCAGATCCTCGAGGCGGACACCGGCGAGCAGCCGGCCACCGAGACGACGACCGAGATGGGTCCCGCCCTCCCCGACGAGTCGACCGTCCACTTCGTACTGGACCTGGCGCTGCGCATCGGCGAGGTGCAGATGTCCAGCGGGGCGGGCGCCTCGGACGTCACGGCGACGATCCTCGCCCTGACGTCGGCGCTGGGCCTGCCGCACTGCGAGGTCGACGTCATCTTCACCTCGATCACGGTCACCTGCCACCGCGGTACCGACGCGTCGCCGGTCACGGCGCTGCGCGTGGTCCGCGCCCGCGGGCTGGACTACACGCGGCTGTCCGAGACCGAACGGCTGATCCAGCGCATCACCCGCGGCCGGATCAGCGCCCAGGAGGCCTACACCGAGCTGCAGCGCATCACCGACGCGCCGCACCCGTACCCGCGCTTCGTCTCGACGCTGGCGTGGGGCGGCATGGCCGCGTGCATCAGCCTGCTCATCGGCGGCGACTGGGCGACGGCGCTCGTCGCTTTCGTGATCAGTTCCGTCGTCGACCGGGTCGGCAGGTTGCTGAACCGGTTCGCGCTGCCGTTCTTCTTCCAGCAGGTCGTCGGCGGTCTGATCGCCACGCTGTCGGCCGTGCTGATCGTCAACATCAACCTGTTGCCGACGGAGAAACCGACGCTGGTGGTCGCGGCAGCGATCACCGTGCTGCTGTCCGGGCTGTCCACCGTCTCGGCGGTGCAGGACGCCATCACCGGCTACAACGTGACCGCCGCGGGCCGGACGATGGAAGTCGGCCTGATGAGTGCCGGCTTGATCACCGGCGTGGCGCTGGCACTCAACATCGCACCGCTGTTCGCCATCGTCCGGCAGACGCCGCTGCCGACGGTCAGCCAGACGGCACTGGACCTGCCGATCATGGTCCTCGCCGGCGCCGGCGCGGCCGCGTGCTTCGCGCTGGCCAGCTACGCCCGGCTGCGGTCGCTGCTGGTCGCCGCCGCGGCCGGGGCGGTCGGTGCCGCGGCCTACGGCGCGCTGGGCCTCGGCGGGGCCGACCCGGTGACGTCCTCGGCCGTCGCGGCGACGCTGGTCGGGTTCTGCGGCGGGGTGCTGGCGCGGCGGCTGCGGGAGACCCCGCTGGTCGTCGCCGTGTCCGGGATCACACCGCTGCTGCCGGGCCTTTCCACCTACCGCGGCCTGTACGAGATGGGCGTCTACCCGGGCGGTGAGCTCGGCACGCTCATGACGGCGGTCGCCGTCGGCCTTGCGCTGGCAGCGGGTGTGGTGCTCGGCGAGTACCTCGCCCAGCCGGTGCGCTCGGGCCTCGGCAGGCTCGAACGGAAGCTGGCCGGACCACGGATGGCAGGACCCCTGGAGACGGGCAGCAGACGACTCGACTGACGGCGCAACCACGCTACTGTCAGACCATGCCCAGCCCCGACCAGAACGAGCCAGCGAGCACCTCTTCCGGCGCCGAGTTCGTCGTGGTGGCCAACCGGCTGCCGGTCGACCTGGACCGCGCACCCGACGGCACCCAACGGTGGTCGGCCAGCCCCGGCGGGCTGGTGTCGGCCCTCGAGCCGTTCCTGCGCTCCCGCAAGGGAGCGTGGGTCGGCTGGCCCGGCGTCCCCGACGTCGAGGTCGACGAGTTCTCCGACGACGGTCTCGTGCTGCACCCGGTTTCACTGTCGTCAGAGGACGTCCGTGACTACTACGAGGGGTTCTCCAACGCCTCGCTGTGGCCGCTGTACCACGATGTGGTCGCCCGCCCGGTGTTCGACCGCGGCTGGTGGGAGAGCTACGTCAAGGTCAACCGCCGGTTCGCCGAGGCCAGCGCGAAGGTCGCGGGCGAGGGCGCGGTGGTCTGGGTGCAGGACTACCAGCTCCAGCTGGTGCCGAGCATGCTCCGGGAGCTGCGGCCCGACCTGCGGATCGGCTTCTTCCTGCACATCCCGTTCCCGCCGGTCGAGCTGTTCATGCAGCTGCCGTGGCGGGCCGAGATCGTCCGCGGCCTGATCGGCGCCGACCTGGTCGGCTTCCACCGGCCGGGTGGCGCGCAGAACTTCCTGTGGCTGGCCCGCCAGCTCATCGGCCTGGAGCCCAGCCGCGGCGCGGTCGGCGTGCGGTCCCGGCCCGGTGTGGTCCAGGTCGGCAACCGCACCGTGCGGGTCGGCGCGTTCCCCATCTCGATCGACTCGGCGGGCCTGGACACGCTGGCCCGCAAGCCGGAGGTCATCGCCAAGGCGAAGCAGATGCGGGCCGACCTCGGCAACCCGGCGACCGTCCTGCTCGGCGTCGACCGGCTGGACTACACGAAGGGCATCGACCTGCGCCTGCAGGCGTTCCACGAGCTGCTGCACGAGGGCAGGGTCAAGCCGGAGGACGTCACGTTCGTCCAGCTCGCCACGCCCAGCCGCGAGCGCGTCGAGCACTACCAGCAGATGCGCAGCGACATCGAGCAGATGGTCGGGCGGATCAACGGCGAGTTCGCCCGCGTAGGTCACCCGGTCGTGCACTATTTGCACCAATCGGTGGACCGTACCGAGCTGGCCGCCTTCTTCTCCGCGGCCGACGTCATGGTCGTCACGCCGCTGCGGGACGGCATGAACCTGGTCTGCAAGGAGTACGTGGCGTGCCGTCATGATCTTGGCGGCGTGCTGGTGCTGTCCGAGTTCGCGGGCGCGGCAGCCGAGCTGACCAGCGCTTTCCTCGTCAATCCGCATGACCTCGACGGGGTGAAGAACGCTCTGGAGGCTGCCATTACGCTCGACCCGGCCGAGGGCAGGCGTCGGATGCGTGCGTTGCGTCGTCAGGTCCTCACCCACGACGTTGACCGCTGGGCGCGCTCGTTCCTCGAAGCTCTCGGGAGCGAGCCCTCCGCCTGACCGTACCCTCCCCATACCCACCACGTACGTTGCTCCATAGGAGGAGTGTTGACCGCCGAGGCACTGCCCGCCGAGCTCCGGCGCGCGATCGTGCAGATCGCCCGGACGCCGCGCCTGCTGGTCGCCTGTGACTACGACGGCACGCTGGCTCCGATCACGTCCAATCCGGACGAGGCTCGACCCCTACCCGAGTCTGTCGGCGCCCTGCGTTCCCTTGCCGGCCTGCACGAGACCACCACAGCGGTGATCTCCGGCCGCGCCCTGCGGGACCTGGCCACCCTGTCGAGACTCCCGTCCGAGGTCCACCTGGTGGGAAGCCACGGCTCGGAGTTCGACATCGGCTTCGTGCACGCGCTCGACGCCAAGGCCAAGGAACTGCACCGCAGGCTGGAGGCCGAGCTGGAGCAGCTGGTCGAGGGCGTCCCCGGCGTCTCGCTGGAGGTCAAGCCGGCCAGCATCGCCGTGCACGTCCGCCGCGCGGAGTACGCGGCGGGCCGCAAGGTCCTCGCCGATGTCCACAGTGGACCGTCCACATGGGACGGCGTGTCCACGACGGACGGCAAGGAGGTCGTGGAACTCGCGGTCGTGCAGACCGACAAGGGCCGCGCCCTGGACACCCTGCGCCACCAGATGAACGCCACCGCGGCGGTCTTCCTCGGCGACGACGTCACCGACGAGAAGGCGTTCGCCCGCCTGGCCGGCCCCGACCTCGGGGTCAAGGTCGGCGAAGGGGAAACCCTTGCGGCGTACCGGGTTCCGGACACCGTCGACGTCGCCACCGTGCTGGCGTTCATGCTGGAGGAACGGCGCAACTGGCTCTACGGCGAGCAGGCGACGCCGATCGAGCGCATCTCGATGCTCGCCAGCGAGCGTTCGGTCGCCCTGCTGACCCCGGACGCCAAGCTCACCTGGCTGTGTCACCCCGGCGCCGACGCGCCCGCCGTGTTCGCCGACCTGCTCGGCGGCACCGGCGCCGGCCACTTCTCGATCAAGCCGCACCGCAACGGCCTGCCGCTGGGCCAGCGGTACCTGCCGAACACGATGACCGTGGAAACCCGCTGGTCACGCCTGCTGGTCACGGACTACCTGGAGCCGGACAGCCCGCAGCACCGCACCGACATCGTCCGGGTCATCTCCGGCGACACCGAGGCCCGCGTGGTGTTCGCGCCGCGGCCGGAGTTCGGCGGCGTGCCGGTCAAGCTGGTGCCGGAGGAGGACGGCCTGCGGGTGCTCGGCACGTCGGAGCCGATCGTCCTGCGGGCGCCGAACGTCGCCTGGGAAATCCACTCCGACGGCCTGCACGACACCGCCACGGCGCTGGTACGGCCGACTCCGGACAGCCCGATCGTGCTGGAGCTGCGCTGCGGCACGACCGACCTGGCACCGCACGACCTCTCCGAGGCCGACCGCCGGGCCAGGGCCGGTGCGTACTGGTCGAAATGGGCGGAGACGCTCAAGCTGCCCGGCGTCCAGTCCGAGCTGGTCGCCCGCTCCGCACTGACCCTGCGCGGGCTGTGCAACACCGACACCGGCGGTGTGCTGGCGGCGGCGACCACGTCGCTGCCCGAGGAGATCGGCGGCGTCCGCAACTGGGACTACCGCTACTGCTGGATCCGGGACGCCGCGATGACCGTGCGAGAGCTGGTCGCGCTCGGCTCGCTGGACGAGGCCGACGGCTACCTGGACTGGCTGCACGGCGTGCTGGCCACGCTGGCGGGCCCGGAACGGCTGCACCCGCTGTACACGATCGCAGGCACCCAGATCGGCGCGGAAGCCGTCATCGAGTCGCTGCCCGGCTACGCCGGCTCGCGCCCGGTGCGGGTCGGCAACCTGGCCAACCACCAGGTTCAGCTGGATGTGTTCGGGCCGGTCGTCGAGCTGGTGGTCGACGTGGCCCGGGCCCGTGGCGAGCTGCGGGACAAGGACTGGCAGCTGGTGCGGGCGATGGCCGAGGCCGTCACCCGGCGCTGGAACGAGCCCGACCACGGCATCTGGGAGGAGCGGCACGTGCCGCGGCACCGGGTGTACTCGCGGGTCATGGGCTGGCTGACCATCGACCGGGCCATCCGGCTCGGCGAGGTGTACGGCAGGGAGATCCCCGCGCCGTGGCCCTCGCTGCGCGACGAGATCGCCGCCGACGTGCTGGAACACGGCTGGAACGAGGAGGTCCAGGCGTTCACCACCGCCTACGACGGCACCGACCTCGACGCCGCGTCGCTGTTCGTCGGCCTGTCCGGGCTGCTCGACCCGCAGGACCCGCGCTTCCAGGCGACGGTCACCGCGATCGAGGGTGAGCTGCGCAGCGGGTCGACCGTGTACCGGTACCGCCGCGACGACGGCCTGCCCGGCAGCGAGGGCGGGTTCCACATCTGCGCCGCCTGGCTGGTGGAGGCCTACCTGCTGACCGGCAGGCGGACCGAGGCCGAGGAGCTGTTCGAGCAGATCGTCGACGCCGCCGGCCCGACCGGGCTGCTGCCCGAGCAGTACGACCCGATCGCGGAGCGCTCGCTGGGCAACCACCCGCAGGCGTACTCGCACATCGGGCTGATCCGCTGCGCCAACCTGCTGGCTCAGTAACGCGCGCCGGGAACGGCCGAGGCCGTCGCGGGCAAGAACGGGTGTGACCAGAACTGGGGTAACACTCATGAGCGACGCCGACCGGCCGGACCTGTCCGGTCCGCACGCCGACCGGTTGCTGTCCGCCCTGTTCGACAGCCATGCCCCGAGCCTGCACGCCTACCTGGCCCGCAGGCTCGACGCGGCCACCGCCGACGACCTGGTGGCGGAGACGTTCCTGGCTGCCTGGACCGCGAGGGACCGCTACCGGCCGGACCGGGCGCCGGCGCGGGCATGGCTGTTCGGCATCGCGACGAACCTGCTGCGCAGGCACACCCGCAGTGAGGTCCGCGGCCTGCGGGCCTACGCGCGGGAGGGCGGCAAGGCCGTCGACGCCGAACCGCCGGACGCGCTGGCCGTGTCCCGCGCCGACGCCACCAGCCACGTCCGTGCGATGGCGGACGGCATCGCCGACCTCCGCCAGGAGGAACGCGACGTCCTGCTGCTCGTCGCCTGGGCGGGGCTGAAACCGGCCGAGGTGGCCGAGGCACTCGACATCAGCTTCACCACCTGCCGTACCCGCCTGCATCGGGCCCGCCGCGCCCTGCGCAAGTACGCCAACCTTCTGGAGGAGCAGCATGACTGAGCAGAACTGGGAGGAGCGCGTCGACGCTGCCGTCCGGACCGTCCGCGCCGACCAGCCGGCGATGACCGACTCCGCCCGGACAGCCGCGAAGGCCCGGCTGACGGCCGCGATGCGGGGCGAACCCGAGGCCGTGGTCCCGCTGGCTCCCCGGCGGGCCCGGTGGGTACCGCTCGTCGCCGCGGCGGCCGCGGTCGTCGTGGTGGGGACCGGAGTCGTGGCACTGACCGGCGGCGACGACAACCTCACGCCGGCCTCGGGCAAGGCCTACCCCGAGGTTCCCCCGATACCGGGCCGGAACACCGACGGTAGTTACCCTCCGCTGCCGCCGGTCAGCGACGTACCGCTCAACTCGGCCGAACGCTTCGTCGGACACGGCAGCGACCTGCCGCAGGGGCCGGGGCAGTACCTCCTGGCCACCACGCGCACGTGGCTTCACGGCCAGGTCGAGACGCCCGAACGCCTGGAGATGGGCCTGGGCAACGAGCAGCTCCGGCAGGAGTGGATCCCGTTCGACCGGGCCGACGAATGGCAGCGGAGCTTCGACCGGGATGTGAACCGCCCGGCACCGGCACGGACCGAGCGCAACCAGGCGAGCCCGGACCAGATCTCGGGGACGACCGCGAGCGAGGGAACGTACATAGCGCCCCGAGGCGACTACCGGAAGACCGGCTACTGGTACGAGAACCCGGTGAGCTTCCCTGCCAACGGTCGCCAGTTGTACGAGCGCCTCCGCGAGGAGGCGAACACCATGGGTGCCGGCCCCGCTGAGTTCCTGACGTACGTCTTCGAGGCGATGCTGTCCAGGGGCGACCTCACCCGCGACCAGCGCAGCGTGGTGTTCCAGGCGCTGAGCTACTTCCCCTACCTGCGGGTCACCGAGGACGTCAGCACCAGGGACGGCCGGGCCGCCGTGGCGATCGGGGTCGACGATTCCCCCGGCTACCTGCGCAGTGAGGTCCTGGTCGACCCGGCGACGACGCAGGTGATCGGCACGCGCAAGATCGCGTTGCGGGACGCCCCCCTCAATCCGAAGGGTGGTGCCGTGATCGAGGCGAAGACGGGCTCCGTGGTCGAGGAGACCACGATCACCTACCAGGTGGTCGGCCAGCGCGGCGCCACTCGGTAGCGCCCCCGTTCATCGGGGGCGTGCGGGTCCCGCGTGGGCGGCGGCGTTCAGCGCGTCGGCCACGTTGGCCACCTCCAGCACGCGGATGCCGTCGGGCAGCTTTCCGGAGTCCGGCGGCACCAGCGCGTGGGTGAACCCGAGCCGCGCGGCCTCCGCCAGCCGCCTGCCGACCCCGGTCACCCTGCGGATCTCCCCGGCCAGCCCGACCTCGCCGACGGCGACCAGCCTCGGCGACAGCGCGACGTCGGCGTAGGACGACGAGATGGCCAGTACCAGGGCGAGGTCGATGGCCGGCTCGGTGACCTTCATGCCCCCGACGGTCGCCGCGAAGACGTCCCTGTCGCCGAGCGAGAGCTTGGCCCGGCGTTCCAGCACGGCCAGCACCATCTGCACCCGCGACGAGTCCAGCCCGCTCACCGCGCGCCGCGGCTGCGGCAGGTGAGACTTCGCCACCAGTGCCTGCACCTCGCTCAGCAGCGGCCGTTTGCCCTCGACGGTGACCGTCACCGCCGTGCCGGGGACGGCCTCCTCCGACCGGTTCAGGAACAGCCCGGACGGGTCCGGCATGCCGACGATGCCGTCCTCCCGCAGCTCGAAGCAGCCGATCTCGTCGGCGGCGCCGAAGCGGTTCTTGATCCCGCGGACCATCCGCAGCGTCGAGTGCCGGTCCCCCTCGAACTGCAGCACGACGTCCACCAGGTGCTCCAGCACCCTGGGCCCGGCGACCGAGCCGTCCTTGGTGACGTGGCCGACCAGCAGCACCGGCAGCCCGCGTTCCTTGGCCAGCGACACCAGCGCCGCGGTCACGGCCCGCACCTGCGTCACGCCGCCGGGATGCCCCTCCACCTGCGGCGATGCCATGGTCTGGACCGAGTCGACGATCAGCATCCCGGGCTGGACGGCGTCGACGTGCCCGATCACCGCGGACAGGTCGCTCTCGGCCGCCAGGAACATCCGCTCGTGGACGTTGCCGGTCCGTTCGGCCCGCAGCCGCACCTGCCCCGCCGACTCCTCGCCGGTGACGTAGAGCGCCGGGCCCGCACCGCCGCCGGCGGCCCACTGGTAGGTGACCTCCAGCAGCAGCGTCGACTTGCCGACACCGGGCTCACCGGCGAGCAGCACCACGACGCCGGGCACGAGCCCGCCACCGAGCACACGGTCCAGTTCGGACACGCCGGTGGGCCGTGCCCTGGCCGCCTCGACGTCGACCTGCCCGATGGGCCGCGCAGGCGAACTGGGCGCGCCCGCGGCGACCCGGGCGATGGCGGGCTTCAGCCCGCCTCGCTCCTCGATCGTCCCCCACGCCTGGCACTCCGGGCACCGGCCGACCCACTTGGCCGTCTCGTACCCGCACTCACCGCAGCGGTAGGTGCTGCCGCCCTTCTTCGCCACGCCCGCACACGTTAACGACCCGGACCGACAGTCCCGCGATCAGTGCTGCTCGGGCGCTCCGTGACCGCCGTGCTCACCCTCCGGAGCCTCCGGCCGCGGCCGGGTGGAGTGCCCGATCGGAACGCCGATGGTCACCGGGCCCGCGTCCCGGAAGTTCAGCGTGACCTGCAAGATCTGGCCCGGGTAGAGGCCGTTGGTCAGCCCCTGGACGACGGCCCGCGCCTTGCCGACCTGGGTGCCCTCCTCGCCGGCGGGCGGCGCCTCGCCGGTCGGCGGCTGCGCGGGCTGGTGCCCGGCGTGCTCGGCCTGGGTCTCGGCGGTGTTCTCGATCCGCAGCGTCGCGCCGGCGACGACGGCCCTGGAGCCCTCGTAGGCGACCTGCGGCTGGGCGCCCTGGGCCTGGATCGACAGCAGCTCGTCGTCGGTCGCGCCCTGGTTGATGATGGTCAGCTTGAGCGGCGCGTTGGAGCCGGGCGGGTAGACGCCGTGCTCCCCGGTCGGGAACGCCAGCGAGGCGTCCCGCACGACCAGCCTGCCGACCTGCGCGAACGCGCCGTTGACCGCGGGCTCCTGCGTGTCGGTCTGGGTGATCTGGCCGGCACCGCAGCCCGCGACGACGAGCGCGGCACCGAGGCCCAGCACGGCCGAGGTGAGGATGCGTCGTTTCTGCTGCCCCACGGTCCGAGTCCCTTCATGCCGATCGGTATCCCCGCGAAGGGTAGCCGGATGGGCCGATCGGGTCCGAACCCGGCTGCCGGTAGAGACGGGCGTCACGAAGATCAACCGTCCACAGTGGATTAGATCGGATTCGGCGAATTCGCTCCGACAGTCTTCGCCGTCACCTGCATGAGCATGGGAAATGCACGTTTGTCAACCCCCGTCCGGCCCACGATCCTGCCGCTGACCTGCGACGACGGAACCCGGGGCGCTAGATGGGGTGATGCGCAGCGTGCTAGCATGGTTGTAGCGAAAGGGGCAGAGGACACATGGTTTTCAAGGTCGGAGAGACCGTCGTCTACCCGCACCACGGTGCCGCACTCATCGAAGCGATCGAGACCCGCGTGATCAAGGGCGAGGAGAAGAAATACCTCGTCCTCAAGGTCGCGCAGGGTGACCTGACCGTTCGCGTGCCCGCAGACAACGCCGAGATCGTCGGCGTGCGCGATGTCGTGGGCCAGGACGGTCTGAATCGAGTTTTCGACGTGCTGCGTGCTCCGCACACCGAGGAGCCCACGAACTGGTCTCGTCGGTACAAGGCCAACCTGGAGAAGCTCGCCTCCGGCGATGTGAACAAGGTGGCCGAAGTGGTGCGCGACCTCTGGCGGCGAGAGAAGGACCGCGGCCTGTCCGCCGGCGAGAAACGCATGCTGGCGAAGGCGCGGCAAATTCTGGTGAGCGAGCTGGCACTCGCCGAAGGCACCGACGAGGGCAAGGCCGAGGTCCTGCTCGACGAGGTCCTGGAGACCGCCGCCGTCTGACAATCCATCTCGCAATACCGCGCAGCAGAACATCATGAATGTTGTCGCGCTCGTCCTTGCCGACAACCCGGCCTCGGACGTGCTCGACACCGTCCACGGTGAACCGTTGCTGACCCATGCCGTGCGTGGCCTGTCCGCGTCCGGCCTGGTGGAGCACGCTGTTGTCGTCGTACCGGACCGCCGGTTCGCCGAGTGCGAGCCGGCGGTTCATGCTGTCCGGGGCCCGATGACCATCGAGCTGGTCTCCGGTGGCGCAGATCGTAGCGACTCGCTCCGGCGGGCCGTCAGCGTGGTCGACCGGACACGGTTCGAGGTCGCGGTGGTCCACGACGCCGCCCGCGCGCTGGCCCGGCCGGAGACCGTCGGCGCGGTGCTCGCGGCGCTGACCGAGGAGGTCGACGTCGCGGTACCGGTGCTGCCGGTGACCGACACGGTCAAGCTCGTCGATGCCGACGGCACGATCACCGGCACCGCCGACCGGGACCTGCTGCGGGTGGTCCAGACCCCTCGCGCACTGCGGCCGGCGTGGCTGGAGGCCGCGGGATGGCCCGCGGATCCGCTCGCGGTCCCGGGCGCCTCGGTGGCCATGGTGCAAGGTCATCCCGACGGCGCGGAGATCGTGAGCGCGTTCGACTTCGCCGTCGCCGAAACCATCCTCAGCGAAAGGGCCGCTCGGTGAACCCACGGGTCGGGCAGGGTGTCGACGTCCATCCGATCGAGGCGGGCCGGGACTGCTGGCTGGCCGGGCTGCACTGGCCGGGCGTCGACGGCTGTGCCGGGCACTCCGACGGCGACGTCGCCGCCCACGCGCTGTGCGACGCGCTGCTGTCCGCGGCCGGTCTCGGTGATCTCGGCGCGGTGTTCGGCACCGGCGACCCGCGCTGGGCGGGCAGGCACGGCGCGGAGTTCCTCGCGCACGCGGCCGAGCTGGTCCGGGCGGAGGGTTACGTCCTCGGCAACGCCGTCGTGCAGGTGATCGGCAACGCGCCACGCATCGGACCGCGTCGCCGGGAGGCCCAGGACGTGCTGTCGGCGGCCGCGGGCGGGCCGGTGAGCGTCACCGGTACGACCACCGACGGCCTCGGCCTCACCGGCCGGGGCGAGGGGATCGCCGCGATCGCGACGGCGCTGCTGCTGCCCGCGCCGCTCCCTGTTCCGTAGAAGCTCACCGGGCACGGCACACGGTCGGGCCCGGCGGTGTCTGGACTGACGAGCCGCAGAGGCCGCTCGCGGCCGAACGGCGAGGAGGGAAGACACCGACTGAAGGGCCCGACCGCGCCCGAGCGAAGCGAGGGCAATCAAACACCGTAGCCTGAGGCTGTGGCCATCAACACGGTGTTGTTCGACTTCTCCGGAACCGTATTCCGTCTAGAGCAGGACGAGACCTGGCTGTCCGACCTGACCGGCGCCGACGGCGACCCGCTCGACTTCGAGGCCCAGACGGAGCTGATGCGGCGGATGACCGCGCCGATCGGGCAGGTCGTCGACCTGGATCCCGAGCACCAGCACGCGTGGGAGAACCGCGACCTGGACGCCCAGCTGCACCGCAAGGTCTACCTGGAGGTCCTGCGGCAGTCCGGCGTGCCGAAGGTCGAGCAGGCCAAGGCGCTCTACGACCGGCTGATCGATCCCGCCGGCTGGACGCCGTACCCGGACACCGAGGCCGTGCTCAAGGGCCTGGCAGGCCGGGGCGTCAAGGTCGGCGTCCTGAGCAACATCGCCTTCGACATCCGGCCCGCGTTCTCCGCCCGCGGGTGGGACCAGTACGTGGACGCCTTCGTGCTGTCCTTCGAGGTAGGAGCCATCAAGCCGCAGCCGGAGATCTTCCGCGCCGCGCTGGAGGCAGTGGGCTCCGAGGGCGCGAGCACGCTCATGGTGGGTGACAGCGAGGAGGCCGACGGCGGCGCCAGGGCACTGGGCTGCGCCTTCGAGCTGGTGGACCCGCTGCCGACGGCGCAGCGTCCGGACGCGCTGCTCAAGGCGGTCCGGGCACACGAGCTGCTGTAGTCAGTGGTACGGGTCACCGGCCGAACCCGTACCATTCCGGCGTGGCCTTACACCTCTACGACACCGCTACCCGGTCCATGCGGGAGTTCCATCCCGCGCGCAGTGGAACGGCGTCGATGTACGTGTGTGGGGCCACCGTGCAGGGCGTCCCGCACATCGGGCACGTCCGCGGTGCGCTGAACTACGACGTCCTGCGCCGCTGGCTCGTCCACAGTGGACTTGATGTGCTGTTCGTCCGCAACGTCACCGACATCGACGACAAGATCCTCACCAAGGCCGCCGACGCGGGCAGGCCGTGGTGGGAGTGGGGTTTCACCCACGAGCGGGCCTTCGAGGACGCCTACGAGGCGCTGGGGTGCCTTCCGCCGTCGATCGCGCCGAGGGCGACCGGGCACGTCACGCAGATGGTCGAGCTGATGCGGCGGCTCATCGACGGCGGTCACGCCTACGCGTCCGGCGGGGACGTGTACTTCGCGGTGAAGTCGTTCGACGGCTACGGCGAGCTGTCCCGCCAGCAGCTGGACGAGGTCCAGCAGGGCGAGTCGGCCGGCGAGGGCAAGCGGGACCCGAGGGACTTCACGCTGTGGAAGGCCGCCAAGCCCGGCGAGCCGTCGTGGCCGACGCCGTGGGGACCGGGCCGGCCGGGCTGGCACCTAGAGTGCTCGGCGATGGCGACCACCTACCTCGGCGCGGAGTTCGACATCCACGGCGGCGGCGTCGACCTGGTGTTCCCGCACCACGAGAACGAGCGCGCCCAGTCCAACGCGGCAGGTGACGGGTTCGCCCGGTTCTGGCTGCACAACGCGTGGGTGACGCTGGCGGGCGAGAAGATGTCGAAGTCGCTCGGAAACGTGGTGGCGATCCCGGAGATGCTGCGTGAGCACCGGGCCGTCGAACTGCGGTACTACCTGGTCCAGCCGCACTACCGGTCGACGATCGAGTACTCGCCGGGCGCGCTCAGCGAGGCCGCGCAGGGCTACCAGCGGATCGAGCAGTTCCTGCGCAGGGCCGGTGACGTGCCGGTCGGGCAGGTCGATCCGGCGTTCGCGGCCGCGCTGGACGACGACCTGGCGACCCCGCAGGCGTTCGCCGTGATGCACAACACCGTGCGGGACGGCAACACCGCGCTGGACGCGGGCGATAACTCCAGGGCCGTCGAACTGGCGTCGAGCCTGCGGGCGATGACCGGCGTGCTCGGCCTGGACCCGCTGTCGCCGCGCTGGGCCGGGGCCGGCGACGAGGGCCCGACCAGGCAGGCGCTGGCGTCGCTCGTCGAGAGCATGCTCGAGGAGCGGATCGCGGCCCGCGCGGAGCGCGACTTCGCCAGGGCCGACGCAATCCGCGACCGCCTGCACGCAGCGGGTGTCGCGGTCGAAGACACCCCCGATGGTCCTCAGTGGACAGTTAGAGAAGCTTAGGTATGGCAGGCAACTCCCGGCGTCGTGGCGCCATCCGCAAGGCCGGTACGAAGAAGGGCCAGGTCGTCGGATCCGGCGGTCAGCGGCGCAAGGGGCTGGAGGGCAAGGGCCCGACGCCCAGGGCCGAGAACCGCACCGGCCACCCCGCGCAGCGGCGGGCCATGGCGGCCGCCGCGCGTGCGGAACGGTCGGCGAAGGCCGCGGCCAAGAAGGCCGAGGGGCCGGAGCTGATCGCCGGCCGCAATCCGGTCGTCGAGGCGCTGCGGGCAGGTGTGCCGGCGACGGCGTTGTACGTCGCGCTGAACGTCGACGCCGACGACCGGGTCACCGAGGCCGTCCGGCTGGCGGCGGACAAGGGCATCTCGATCCTGGAGGTGCCGCGCGAGGAACTGGACCGCAAGACCAACCGGGCCGTGCACCAGGGGCTCGGGCTGCAGGTGCCGCCGTTCGAGTACGCGCACCCCGACGATCTGCTGGCGGCGGCCCAGGATTCGGGTGAGCCACCGCTGCTGGTCGCGCTGGACGGGGTGACCGACCCGCGCAACCTGGGTGCGGTGATCCGGTCGGCGGCGGCGTTCGGTGCGCACGGCGTGCTGCTGCCGGGGCGGCGCAGCGCGGGCGTGACGGCCGTCGCGTGGCGGACCAGCGCGGGCACCGCCGCCCGGCTGCCGGTCGCCGTGGCGACCAACCTGACCCGGCAGCTCAAGGCGTGGGCGAAGGAGGGCCTGATGATCGCGGGCCTGGACGCCGACGGCTCGGTGGACATCGACGGGCTGAGCCTGGCGACCGACCCGCTGGTCGTGGTGGTCGGCTCGGAGGGCCGCGGCCTGTCCCGGCTGGTCAGGGAGACCTGCGACGCGACGGTGTCCATCCCGATGGCCGCCGGTGTCGAGTCGCTGAACGCCTCGGTCGCCGCGGGCGTCCTGCTGGCCGAGGTCGCCCGCCGCCGTCGCGTGGCCGGTCGCGTCTGAAGCACGTGGTGAGGCTTCGCATGCCGTGGGTCCGGCAAAGTCGGGCCTCGGGCAGGGCGAGGTGGCGGTCTGGAGCGCAGAACTCGCGGGCCGGAATGCAGAACTCGCGTGCGTGAGCGCAGAACTCACGATGTGGACCGGGTTCTCACGTAGTGCCGCTCACCAGCCTGAACGGCCCGTTCGCGCGAGTCGTACGTTCTCACGCGCGAGTCGTACGTTCTGACGCGCGAGTTGTCCGTTCCGGACCCGCGAGTTGCACGTTCCCGCTGGCCTGGTCCCAGTCCTCGCGTGGCGAACGGGCCGCTCGCGCGGCCCCCGCCGGGAGTGCCCCCTTCACGGCATTTCGACGGCGAGGCGACAAGTCGACAAAGTGGGAGCGGCTCCCGTCGGTGAGTGGGCTCGGTTAGGGTCACGAGGCCATTCCGTGACCTGGGGGACCCCCACCGATGTCGTTCGTGTCGCCACTGTTCCTGTGGTACTTCATGCCGGCGGTGCTCATCGCCGTGCTGGTGTGCCCACGGTCCTGGCGTAACGGCATCGTCGCGGTCGCCAGCCTGATCTTCTACGCCAGCGGCGCCGGGGCGTTCACCCTCCTGCTGCTGGCCTGCATGGCCATCAACTACCTGGCCGGACCCGCGCTGGAGCCGAACGCGTGGGAGATCGGCAAGCCCAAGCGCCGCCGTGGCCTGCTCATCGCGGTCATCTGCGTCGACGTCGGCATGCTGGTGGTCTGGAAGTACGCGGGCTTCGCCACCCAGCAGATCGCATGGTTCGCCCAGCTGTTCGGCGGTGACTTCCCGGTCGCCGAGCTGCTGCTGCCGATCGGCATCTCGTTCTACACGTTCCACCACATCTCGTACGTGGTCGACGTCTACCGGGGTGAGCGCCGGGCGCTGCGCAATCCGGTGTCGTTCGCCACCTACATCTCGATGTTCCCGCAGCTCGTGGCAGGCCCGATCGTGCGCTACCGGGAGATCGCCGACCAGCTGCCGCAGCACCGCTCGCACCGCCTCGACGACATCGCCGCGGGCTTCCCGCGCTTCGCGCTCGGCCTGTGCAAGAAGACGATCATCGCCGACTCGCTCAGCCCGATGGTCGAGGCGTGCTTCTCCACTCCGCCGAACCAGATGACGTTCGCCGTCGCATGGCTGGGCGCGCTGGGGTACACGCTGCAGTTGTTCTTCGACTTCTCCGGTTACTCGGACATGGCCATCGGGCTGGGCCGGATGCTCGGCTTCCGGCTGCCGGAGAACTTCGCCAGGCCGTACTCGTCGGTGACCATCACCGAGTTCTGGCGGCGCTGGCACATGTCGCTGTCGCGCTGGTTCCGCGACTACGTCTACATCCCGCTCGGCGGCAACCGCGGCGGTGCCGGGCGGACCTACCGGAATCTGTGCATCGTCTTCGTGCTGACCGGCTTCTGGCACGGCGCGAACTGGACGTTTCTGGTGTGGGGCATCTACCACGGCGCGCTGCTGATCGTGGAACGCGCGTTCGGCTGGAACGAGGCGCCGAAGTCCCGGCACGCCCGCATCGCGCGGCGCGCGCTGACGATGGTGCTGGTGGTGTTCGGCTGGGTGTTCTTCAAGTCGGCGGACATGACCCACGCACTGAGCATGATCGGCCACATGGTGCTGCCCGACTTCGACGGCCTCACCGACGTCGTCGAGTCGGCGCTGACGAACCAGCGGCTGGTGCTGCTGCTGATCGCCGCGACCGTCCTGTTCCTGCCGGCCCACCCGGTGACCGGGCCGCTCATCGAGTCGTCCCGGAGCCGGACGGCACTCGTCCTGCGGGTGAGCGTGATGACGGTCGGCCTGGTCTACGCCTCGATCCTGGTCGCCACCGGCACCTTCAGCCCGTTCCTGTACTACCAGTTCTGACGCCCGGACCGGCTGGTTACCGGCTGCCTGGCAACCCCGTCCGTACATACACTTGCGTGTATATATGCCATCGTGTATGTTCTAGTCATGGTCGACAGCGTGCAGCAGCGAATGACGGCGATCTCGGAGCCGAACCGGTTCCGGATCGTCGAGTTGCTCAGGAACGGCCCACGGTCGGTCGGCGGCATCGTCGACGCGCTCGACATGGGCCAGCCACAGGTGTCACGGCATCTGCGGCTGCTCGCCGAGGCAGGCGTGGTCGAGGCGACCAAGCAGGCCCAGCAGCGGATCTACCGGCTGCGGCCCGAATCCATGCGTGAACTGAGCGACTGGGTGCAGCGGTTCGCCGGCCTGTGGTCGGACCGGATGGACCGCCTCGGTTCCTTCCTTGACGAGACGGACAAATGACATGACCGAAGACGGCATCGTGATCGACCGGGCGAACAACACCATCCACATCAGCCGCAGCTACGCGGCCGCCGTGGACCGCGCCTGGTGGGCGTGGACGGACGCCGACGCGATCACCAAGTGGTGGGGCCCGCAGGGCTGGGCCGCCACCGTGTACGAGATGGACGTTCGCCCCGGCGGACGCTGGCGCTTCCAGATCGCGCCGACGGACGGATCCGCGCAGGCGGTCCGCAGCCTCGCCACCTACAACGTCGTCGTCGCCAACGCCGAACTGGCCTACGACGACACCTTCGCCGACGACGCCTGGGAGTCCGACGGCACCGGCACGTTCCCGACCGCGGTCACCTTCAGCCCGGCAGGCACCGGCTGCCGGGTCGAGGTGGCGGCGAGTTTCCCCGACGGCCAGGCACTGCAACGGGCCGTCGAACTTCAGATGGCCGAGGGCTACGCCGAGGCCCTCGACCGGCTCAACGACCTGCTCGAAACAATCCAAGGAGAGACGATCATGCAGACCTTCAACTCCGCCGACGGCACCACGATCGCCTACTGGAAGACCGGCTCCGGCCCGGCGATCATCGTGATCAGCAACGTCGCCGAGGACCACACCGGGGTCGCCGGCCTCGCGGACAAGCTCTCGGAGCACTTCACGGTGTACACCTTCGATCGCCGCGGCCGCGGCGCCAGCGGCGACCCGCAGCCCTACGACCCGGCACGGGAGATCGAGGACATCACCGCACTGGTCGACATCGCGGGCGGGTCCGCGGCGCTGGCAGGCGGTTCCGGCGGCTGCGGGTTCACCCTGGACGCCGCGAGCGCGCTGGGCGACAAGGTGACCGGGGTCTACCTCTACGATCCGGCGTTCATCGTCGACGACTCCCGGCCGCCCGCGCCCGCCGACTACCTCGAAACCGTGCAGGCGCTCGTCGCGGCGGGCAAGCGCAGCGAGGCCGTCGAGTACGTGATGACCCAGCTGATCCGCGTTCCCGCCGAGTACATCGAGCCGATGAAGCAGGACCCGTCCTGGGACCAGATGGCCCGGTACGCCCACACCTACGCCTACGAGGGCCGGATCCTCCGCGGGCTGCAGGACGGCAAGCCCCTGCCTGCCGACCGCTGGTCGATCGACGCGCCGGTCGCCGTGTCCGTCGGCGCCCACAGCGAGTCCTACCACCGCGTCGCCGCCCACGCGCTGGCCGAGATCCTGCCGAAGGTCACCGTGCTGGCCCTGCCCGACCAGGACCACAGCGCGTTCTGGATGGCGCCCGAGCCGGTCGGCGAGCAGATCCGCGAGTTCCTGCTCAGCTGACGGACGCGCGGCGGCCTCCCAGCACCCGGAAGGCCGCCGCGCCGAACACCGTCACGACCCCCAGACCGCCGACGACGAAGCCACCGACCATCGCGCCGTTCACCTCGTCCAGGCCTTCGCCCGCGCTACGCGGCTGCGCCAGGCCGACGCGGATGAACGGCGTTGCCTCGGGCAGGTCCCGTACCTGCCCGCTGGCCGACTCGACCCGGGCGCCACGGCCGCGGACACCGGTGACCGGCAGCGTCCCGGCGTGCTGGTTGCCGACGTGCATGCGCGAGTCCATCCCCGCCGCCCTGCCATCGGCCAGCACGAACAGCCTGCCCGCCGGGACGATGGCCGAGAACGGCATGTACGCGATCGACGACACCGACGGGTCGACCGTCCCGAGGTAGTCCTCCTCCACCGCGACGCCGTTGATCACCAGCCGGTTCGCCTGGTCGCAGCACATCACCGCGTCGCCGGGCAGCCCGATGACCCTGCGCACGGACAGCGGAACGGCGGGGTCCCACTCGGCGGTGTCCAGCACGACGACGTCACCGCGGCGGAGATCGCCGTCGGCCACGTCGGCCAGCAGCAGCTTGTCCCCGGACAGCAGCGTCGGGCCCATCGCCGCGGTGTCCGGCATGATCACCGCGTTGCTGAACCCCATGCCGGACAACGCGCTGGAGATCCGCGGGTGCAGGTAGCCACCGACGACCAGCAGCACACCGGCCACGATGAGCGCGACACCACCGTAGGCAGTCCAATGCAGGATTCGCGGACGCTTCTGGGGAAGGTCCGGCTCCTCACTGTCCACCATCACGTCCAGTCCGGACATGTCACCGATCCCCAGGCTTCACGAGTCGCTCCCGCGAACGCTAGCAACCAGGCCGATAACGAAACGTATGTTTCCCGGGTCGCTCCCGAACCGTTAGCTCCACCGGTCCGCGCTACGGTGGACGAGGTGAGCGGCGTGACGATCGGCATCGACGTCGGCACCAGCCGGGTCCGGACACTGGCGGTCGACGGGAGCGGCGCCGTGCTCGCGTCCGCCACCTCCTCGCATCCTCCGCCCAGCGAACGCGCGGGTGGCCACCGTGAGCAGGACGCCCGCGGCTGGTGGCCCGCCGTCGAACGGTCGCTGTGCGAGCTGACCGCCGTACTGCCCCGGCACGACATCGGCGCCGTCGCCGTCACCACGCCGTCCGGGATCGTCGTCCCGGTCGACCGCAGGGGCGAGCCCGCCGGGCCGGCGCTGCTCGCGGGCGACGTCCGCGGCGCGGAGTACAACCGCGCGGCCGCACACGCCGGGGCTGCCCGCTGGCGACGGCTCGGCCTGGCCGTCAAGGCCGACTCCGCGATCGGCCGCATCGCCTGGCTCGCCGGGAACCAGCCCCGGCTCGCCGGTGTCCGGCACCCGGCCGACCTGGTCACCGCCCGGCTCACCGGCCGCGACAACGACACCAGCTCCGCACACGCCGTCGCCTGCGGCTACGACCCGCTCGGCGGCGAGTGGCCCACCGAGGTGCTCGACGCGCTGAAGGTCGGCCGACGGCTGCTGCCCAGGGTCGTCGCGCCGGGGACCCGGATCGGCAAGGTGTCCCGGCTCGCCGCCGCGCTCACCGGTCTTCCGGTCGGCTGCCCGGTCGTCGCGGGCGTGACCGAGGGCTACGCCCAGCAGCTCGCGTCCGGCGCCGTCACGCCCGGTCAGTTCGTCGGCATTCTCGGCTCGCGATACCGCCTGCGTGGCGTCACCGAAGGTCTGGTGCCCGATCCCAGCGGCACCGTGAGCAGCCAGCCGCACCCCGACGGCTGGTGGCTGCCCGGCGGCGCGTCCAACACCGGCGACGCCTGGCTGCCCGAGGACAGCGACCGGCTCGACGCGGCCGCCTGCGCACGCGGCCCGGCCGGCATCGTGGCGTACCCGCTCCGCGGCTCGGGCGAGCGCTTTCCCTTCGCCAGCCCGGAAGCCCACGGCTTCACGTCGGCCGAGCCCGCCGACGAGGTCGAGCTGCACCGCGCCAGGGTCGAGGGCGTGGCGTTCGTCGAACGGCTCGCCCTGGACCACCTGCGCCGCCTCGGCATCCCGGTCACCGACCCGCTGCTCGCCGCCGGCGACCTGCACAGTCCGTTGTGGACACAGGTGCGCGCGACCGTGACCGGGCTCGGGGTCCGGCCCAGCCCGCACGCCGAACCGGCCTACGGTGCCGCGCTGCTCGCGCTCGGCGCCATCGTCCCAGGTGGACTCATCGAGGCGTGTTCCGGTGCGGCCGGTGGCACGGTGGTCGAACCCGTCCCTGGCGAACAGGACGCGATGACCGAGTCGTACCACCGGTTCTGCACCGAACTACACGCTCGCGGCTGGATCGACGACGAGCTGTTCGCCGTCGCCACCCGTTAGGACGCCGTCGCGGGCTCCTTCTGCTCGGCGGGCTCCAGCTGTCCGAGCGCCGCCCGCACCGCCTTGTCCACCGCGGTGAGCCGCTCGGTGACCTCGCTCTTGAGCTCCAGCGCGCGGGTACGCTCCGAGGTCGCCTCGGCCTGCTTGCGCTCGGCGTCGGCGACGAGCTTCTCCGCCCGCTCCCTGGCGGTCGCCTGCTCGTCGGCGAGCTGCTTCTCGACCTCGGCCCGCTTGGCCGCCAGCTCGTCGGAGACCTCCTTGGCGCGCTGCTCGTTCTCCCTGCGGGCCTCCGCCTTCAGCTCGTCGGCTGCCTTCTCGGCGGCCTTCTGCGTGTCCTGGGCGTACTTGTCGGCCTTCTCCTGCGTGGCCGCCGCGTGCTCGTCGGCCTTCTGCCGCATCTCGGCGATCTCTTCCTCGGCCAGCTTCATCATCATCCGTACCCGCTCGCTCATCGCGGACACGCTGGCCGGGTCCGCGGTCAGGCGCGCCAGTGCGGCCTTGGCCTCGGACAGTTCCTGCTGGGCGTAGCTGAGTGACTTCGACAGCTCCGCGGACGTGGCGACGGCCTCGTCGCGATTGCGCGCGGTCGTCTTGAGTTCCTTGATCAGCTCCTTGAGCCGGGCGTCGACCTGCTGCTGGTTGTAGCCGCGGAGGACGACGTCGAAATGGGTGGTTTTGGGGGCCGTTTCGGGCGTGTCGGCAGCAACCATTGGTGCACTCTAGTAAGTGGAGGTGTTCGGGCACATACCGCCAAACGGGCGCACGCTGGTGGATCAAGCGGCCCACATCGTGGATCGGCTACTGTTGGCCTGCCGCTAACGCGGGAGGGGGTGCCGTGAACGCGATTCTCGCCGACATCGCGGAGCACTGGCACGTCTACGCCAGCATGCCCCTCATCGCCGCGCTGATCGGCTACATCACCAAGCGCGTGGCCATCGAGATGATGTTCAAGCCGCTGGAGTTCGTCGGCATCAAGCCGTTCCTCGGCTGGCAGGGCGTCATCCCGGCCAACGCGCGGCGCATGGCGACCACGGCCGTCGACCTGCTGACCAGTCACCTGGTCGACCCGAAGGAGATCTTCGGCAGGCTCGATCCGGACCGGATGGTCAAGGAGCTGGAGGGGCCGCTGCTGCGGGCCGTCGAGGACGTCACCCGCGAGGTGATGGAACAGCACCAGCCCAGGCTGTGGGAGATGCTGCCCGCCCGGGCGCAACGCATGCTGCTGGACCAGGTGCGTGCGCAGGCGCCGAAGGTCGTGGCCCGGCTGCTGCGCGAGGTGTCGCACAACATCGACGACGTCCTCGACGTCAACGACATGCTGATCTCGGCCATGGTCAGGGACAAGGCCCTCACCTGCCGGCTGATCAAGGAGGTCGCGCAGCCGGAGCTGCGGTTCATCGCCCGGTCCGGAATCTGGTTCGGCTTCGTCATCGGACTGGTCCAGTTCGTGGTCTGGGCGTTGACGAAAGAGCCGCTCGTGATGCCGCTGTTCGGCTTCTGCACGGGCCTGGTGACCGACTGGCTGGCGCTGAAGATGATCTTCTACCCGCGGGAGCCGAAGCGGTTCCTGTTCTTCAGCTGGCAAGGCATGTTCCAGAAGCGCCGTCAGCAGGTCGCAGCCGACTACGGCGGGCTGATCGCCGACGAGGTGCTGACCGTGCGCAACGTCATGGAGGCCGTGCTCACCGGCCCGAAGGCCGACCGGCTGTTCGCGATGATCCAGCGCGAGGTGCAGCGCACCATCGACCAGCAGGCCAGCATCGCGAAACCGATCGTGGCGCTGGCCGTCGGCGGGCGGCAGTACCAGGAACTGAAGAAGGCCGCCGCGGCGAAGGCCATCGAGCACCTGCCGGAGACCGTCCGGCACGCCGAAAGCTACGCCACCGAGGCACTCGACGTCCGCAACACCGTCGTGACGAAGATGCGGGACCTGACGCCGATCGAGTTCGAGGGCATCCTGCGGCCGGCGTTCCGGCAGGACGAGTGGAAGCTGATCGCCGTCGGCGCGATCATCGGCGGCCTCGTCGGCGAACTGCAGGTCCTGCTCCTGCTGCACTGACCGGTTGCCGATAACGTGCGCGGCATGGACGCGGTGCTGGCCGATCTCGCTGAGCACTGGCCGCTGTATGCCGCCATCCCGTTCGTGGCCGCGTTGATCGGGTACGTGACCAAGCGGGTCGCCATCGAGATGATGTTCAAGCCGCTGGAGTTCGTCGGCATCCCGCCCTTCCTCGGCTGGCAGGGGGTCGTGCCCAAGCACGGCGGGCGGATGGCGGCCGTCGCGACCGACCTGCTGACCGCGAACCTGCTGGACCTCAAGGAGATCTTCGCCAGGATCGACCCGGACCGGATCACCAGGGAGATCGAGCAGCCGCTGCTGCGCGCCGTCGACGACATCGCCCGCGAGGTACTGGCCGAGCACCACCCGCGGATGTGGGAGGCGCTGCCGACGATGGCGCAGGAACTGGTCATCAAGCAGATGCAGGCGCAGTCGCCGCGCATCGTGCGCGAGCTGATGACCGAGCTGCGGGAGAACCTCGACGAGGTGCTCGACGTCAAGTACATGACCGTGCAGAACCTGACCAGGGACCGCAGGCTGCTGGTGCGGCTGATCAGGGAAACGTCCCGGCCGGAAATGGCGTTCATCGCCCGCACCGGCATCTACTTCGGCTTCATCCTGGGGATCGCGCAGGCCGTCGTGTGGGCGCTGACGAAGGAGCCGTGGGTGCTGCCGATCGCGGGTGGCTGCATCGGGCTGTTCACCGACTGGCTGGCGATCAAGCTGATCTTCGTCCCGAGGGAGCCGATCCGGCTGTTCCACCGCTACACGTTGCAGGGCAAGTTCCAGCGACGGCGGGCCGAGGTGGCCAGGCAGTACGGCGAGCTGATCGCGCACGAGGTGCTGACCGTGCCGAACCTGCTCGACGCCATCCTGCGCGGGCCCCGGTCGGACCGGCTGCTCGGCCTGGTGCAGCGGATGGTGACCAAGGCCGTCGACGAGCAGGCGTCGCGGGCGCGTCCGGTGCTGGCCGTGACGGTCGGGCCGCGGCGCCTGACCGAGATGAAGCAGGCGGCGGCGGAGAAGGCGCTGAAGCGGCTGCCCGCGACGGTCCGGTCGGCGGAGGGCTACCTGACGCGGGCGATGGACGTGGCCAACATGGTCGAGGAGCGGATGCTGAAGCTGACCCCGGTCGAGTACGAGGGACTGCTGCGGCCGGCGTTCCGGCAGGACGAGTGGAAGCTGATCGCCGTCGGCGGCATCATCGGCTTCCTGGTCGGCGAGCTCCAGGTCCTGGTCATGCTCGGCTGACCGGAGCCAGTTGGCCCGCGGCGGACACGAACGGGCTAACGTTGGGGGCGTGGAGGAGGAACCGCAGCGGCTGCCGGCCGTGCACGAGGCGTGGCTGCCCAGGGAGCACGCCCTCTACCGGCCCCGGCACAGCGGACGTCAGCGGACTGCGCTGACCTGCGCACTCGTCTTCTTCCTCACCCCGACCCTGCTCTGGGTCTTCGGCGCACGCCCGGCCGAGATCGAGAACCACAAGCTGGCCGGCTTCCCGTCGCTGTCCGAAGGCTGGGGCGTGTTCACCGGCCTGCCCGCATGGGCCACCGACCAGCTCATCTTCCGCAGCGGCGCCATCGCGGCCGCCGACGGCATCAGCCGCGCGTTGTTCGGCGAGCCCGCGCCGCTGGACCAGGGTGGCGTACCCAACTCGGGCCCGCTGCCCGGCAGCCCGCCCGCTCCGGGCGGCCCGCTCGCACCGAACGGTCCCGCGCCCGGGCCGACCGGCGGCGAAGCCGGCTACCGCAAGGTCATCGAGGGCAACGACGGCTGGCTGTACTACGGCTACGACACCGAGGCCAAGTGCGTCCCGACCCGGCCCATCGCCGAGTCCGTGCAGAAGCTGCTCGCGCTACGCGACGCCGTCGAACGGTCCGGCAGGCGGTTCGTCCTGGTCGTCGCGCCGGACAAGACGACCATGGTTCCGCAGCACCTGCCGGGCAGCTACCCCGGCAAGGACTGCGCGACAGCCGCGTCCCCCGAGGTGTGGGACCGGCTGGTGCGCGAGGCAGGCGCGGTCGACCTGCGCCCGGCGCTGGCCGCCGAGCAGCAGCGGATGGGCAGGGAGATCTACCCGGCCAAGGACTCGCACTGGACCGACGACGGCTCGGTGGTCTTCACCCGCACGCTCGCCGAGCAGATCCGCCCCGGCTCCACCGCGGGCTGGGTCGTCGCGCCGGACGGCGACTACACGATCGACGCCGACCTGCCGCCGTTGATCGGCAAGCGCGGCGAACGCAGCAGCGCGCGGTTCCACCTGCTGCCCGACGGCGTCACCAACCGCAACGGCGAGCAGATCAACAACATCGAGGAGCCGGTCCGCATCCGCAACCGGCCGCTGCCCGGGATCATCGACGAGCGCACGCTGCTCTACGGCGACTCGTTCCTGACCGTGTCCTCGCGTTACCTCGCCGCGGGCTTCCGCGACCTGACGATGCTGGCCTACTTCAACTCGCGGGGCAGCACGTCGGCGGCCGTCGAGGCGTTCGCCGACTCGGAGGTCGTCGTCGTCGAGATGGTCGAGCGTGCCGCGTCGGCGGGCAACCTGCCGTTCCTGCAGGACGCGTTCATCAGGCAGGTGCGGGAGACACTGGCCGCTCGCCCGATTCGCTGATCCCCCGCCGCGAGCGGGCCCGGCGGGCCGCCACCAGGCGGCACACCAGGTAGATGGTGAACGAGATCGCCGTGACGAACGCGCTCGCCGGGGCACCGGGTGCCAGCGACAACACGATCCCGCCGAGCGCGGCGACCTCGGCGAACACCACCGCCAGCACGGTCGCCCGCCACGGGCTCGCGGTCACCCGCGCGGCCGCGGCGGCAGGCGTCACCATCAGCGCCACCACCAGCAGCGCCCCGACGACCTGGACGCCCAGCGCCGTCGCCACCCCGACCAGGACCGCGAACACCGGCGACAGCACCCGCACCGGCACGCCCCTGGCCACCGCGACCGCCGGGTCGACGCTGGCGAACAGCAGCGGCCGGTGGATCAGGGCCATCGCCACCAGCACCGCGGCGCCGGAGGTCACCAGCAGGGTCAGGTCGACGGTGTCGACGGACATGACCTGGCCGGTCAGCAGGCCGAACTTGTTGCTGGCCCGCCCGGGATAGAGCCACAGGAACAACACGCCGAGGCCGAGCCCGAACGACAGGATCACGCCGATCACCGAGTCCCGGTCGGACTCGCGGCCGCCGAGCAGGCCGAGCAGCAACGCGGCGACGACCGCGCCGATCAGCGCGCCGTAGCCGACACCGATGCCGAGCAGCAGCGCACCGGCCCCACCGGTGAACGCCAGCTCGGCGGTGCCGTGCACGGCGAACGACATCCGGCGCATCACGATCAGCGGACCGAGGACCCCGGCGACCAGGCCGAGCACACCGGCGGCGAGCAGGCCGTTCTGCACCGAGGGCAGCTCCAGCAGCTGCCAGGTCAGCACGAAGTCGAACATCTTCTCCATCGGCTACACCGTCTCGCCGATGTGGTGCGGCTCGTCCTCGCACAGCGCGCTCTGTGCGCCCGCGACGTGGATCTGTCCGCCGACGTTGATCACCTCGACCCGGCTGTCGTACAGCTGCGACAGCGTCTCCGAGCTCATCACCTCGTCGGGCGTGCCGATGCGGAACTGACCGTTCACCAGGTACAGCACCCTGTCCACATAGGACAGGATGGGGTTGATCTCGTGGGTGACGAACAGCACGGCCGTACCCGCCTCGCGCCGCCGCGCGTCGATCAGCTCGCTGACCGCGCGCTGGTGCGCCGGGTCCAGCGACAGCAGCGGCTCGTCACACAGCAGCACCTCGGGCTCGCCGACCAGTGCCTGCGCGACCCGCAGCCGCTGCTGCTCACCGCCGGACAGCCTGCCGACCGGCGCACCGGCGTAGGACTCGGCGCCGACCCAGGCGACGGCCTCCGCGACGCGCTTGCGGCGCCGGGCCAGGCCACGCAGGCCGGTGCCCCAGCGGTGGCCGTCCAGCCCGAACCCGACCAGGTCCGTCCCGCGCATGGTCAGGCCCTCGTCCATGGCCCGCTGCTGCGGGATGTAGCCGACGCGGGAGTTGGCCACGCCCGGCGCCCCGCCGGCCAGCCGCACGGTGCCGGAGCTCAGCTCCTGCAGGCCGAGCAGGACCCGCAGCAGGCTGGTCTTGCCGGAGCCGTTCGGCCCCAGCACGGCGAGGAACTCACCGGGCGCGACGTCGAGGTCGAGCCCGGACCACAGGGTGCGCTCGCCGAACCGCAGGCCGGCGTCGCGGATCTCTACCGGAACCGTCATGAACCCAGCGCGCGGGCCAGCTCGTCAACCTCGGAAGTCATCCACGCAATGTAGTCGCCCTGGCCGTCGGGCAGCGTCTCGGTCACGTCGACGACCGGCAGCCCGGACGACCGGGCCTTGTCCACCAGCTCCTGGGTGACCGGGGTGATCGTCTGCATGTTGTTGACCACCGCCTGGACCTGCTTGCCGGTCACCAGCTGCAGGGCCTGCTGCTTGGCGGCGGCGGGCACCTCGCTCTCCTCCTCGATGGCCTTGGCGAAGTCGGGCGGGGTGGCGTCGGTCAGCTTCGCGGCTTCCAGCAGGTAGTGGGCGACCGGCTCGGTGGCGATGACCTTGCGTTCCGGCTTGCCCTCGCCGATCGCGGTGACCTTCCTGGTGACCTCGCCGAGCTTGGTCCGGAACGCCGCCGCGTTGGCGTCGAACTGCGCCTTGTCCGCGGGCTGCAGCTCACCGAGCGCACCGGCCACCTGGTCGGCGACCTTGCCGACGGTCGGCAGGTCGTACCAGACGTGCTCGTTCACCGCGCCGTGCTCGTGCCCCTCGTGGCCGTGCTCGTGTTCGTGCCCCTCCTCGTGGGCTGGCGGCTCCGCGGTGGCCTTGCCGGAGATGTCGAACGCGACGAGCTTCTTGGCGTTCGGCGCCTGCTCGGCCATCTGAGTGAAAAAGTCGTCGTAGCCGCCGCCGTTGTAGAGCACCAGCTTGGCCCGTTGCACGGTCGCCGCGTCCTCGGCACTGGACTGGTAGGAGTGCGGGTCCGCACCCGGGTCGTCGATGATCGCCTTCACCTCGACCTTGTCGCCGCCGATGGCGCTGACGACGCTGCCCCACACGTTGGTGGACACCGCGACCGGCAGCTTGCCGGGCTCCGCAGCTGGCTGCGTGCCGTCACCGCAGGCCACCGTGGCGAGCGCGAGGGCGCCGGCGGCGAGTACGCCTCCGATCTGGCGGATGTTCATGGTGCGGCTCCTGACACGTGTGGTGGTGTGATCGACAATCAGTAGCTAATGGAAACCGTTGTCGAATTCACTTTACCTCAGGCGTGCGACGATTCGGCAACGCCACCGGGCCGTTGAGTACTCAGCGTCACACCCCATTTGACGCTGGGGTGTCGCTTCAGGATTGGCTACTGAACCGTTACGGTTGGCTGATGGCTCGTCCCCTCCGTTCCAGGCGGCAGGCGACACTGGCGTCGCTGGCCGCTGAGCTGGGCGTGTCCAGGACCACGGTGTCCAACGCCTACAACCGGCCCGACCAGCTGTCGCCGGAACTACGCAGGCGGGTACTGGAGACCGCGCGGCGCCTGGGCTACCCGGGGCCCGACCCCGTGGCCCGCTCGCTGCGCACCCGCAAGGCGGGGGCGGTCGGCCTGCTGCTCACCGAGAACCTGTCCTACGCCTTCCGCGACCCCGCCGCCGTCGGCGTGCTGGAGGGACTGGCACTGGCCTGCGAGGACGCGGGCGTCGGCCTGCACCTGGTGCCTGCCAGCCCGGGCAGGGAGGACGTCGCGGCCGTGCACCGGGCGGGCGTCGACGGCTTCGTCGTCTACTCCGTGCCGGACGACGACCCGCACCTGGCCGCCGTGCTGCAGCGCCCGGTGCCGACGGTGATCATCGATCAGCCGAGGGTCGAGGGCGTCGACCGGGTCGGCCCGGACGACGCGGCGGCCATCACGCTGCTCGCCAACCACCTCGTCGAGCTGGGCCACCGGCAGGTCGGCGTGCTGTGCATGCGGCTGGCCAGGGAACGCAACGACGACTTCGCCTCGCTGGAGCGTCAGCGGTCGGCCCACTTCCACGTCCAGCGGACCCGGCTGGCCGCGCTGGCCACGGCGTTCGAGGCCGTCGGGGTCGAGTGGGCGAGCGTGCCGGTGGTCGAACGCTTCGATCACACCGTGGAGGAGGGCGCGAGCGCGGCCAGGCAGCTGCTCGACGCGTACCCGCAGGTCACCGCGTTGATCTGCACGTCGGACATCCTCGCGCTCGGCGCGCTGGCCGAGGCCGACCGCCGGGGCCTGCGGGTCCCCGCCGACCTGACGGTCACCGGCTTCGACGGCATCGCCGAGGCCGAGCGAGCCGGGCTGACGACCGTGCACCAGCCGGTGCTGGACAAGGGCAAGGCCGCGGGCAAGCTGCTGCTGGCCTCGGCCGAGCACCTCAACCCGAGGGTCATCACGCTGCCGACCGAGCTGAAGGTCCGGTCGACCTCGGCGCCGCCGAGGACCGCCGAGCAGGTGTGGTTCGGGCCGTGAGGCCGCAGTAGTCTCGCCCCCATGCGTGAACCCGCGATCGACAGGCTGATCGGCTGGTTCGAGACCTCGGCAAGGGACCTGCCCTGGCGGGCGCCCGATCGCACCGGCTGGGGCGTGCTGGTCAGCGAGATCATGCTGCAGCAGACGCCGGTGGCCAGGGTGCTGCCGATCTGGCAGGAGTGGCTGGAGCGCTGGCCGGCGCCCTCGGCGCTCGCCGCCGCGAGCCAGGGTGAGGTCCTGCGGGCCTGGGGCAAGCTCGGCTACCCGAGGCGGGCCCTGCGCCTGCACGCGGCGGCCGGCGTGATCGCGGCCGAGCACGGCGACGTCGTTCCGTCCGATGTGGACACCCTGCTGGCGCTGCCCGGCATCGGGGCCTACACCGCCCGCGCGGTCGCCGCGTTCGCCTACGGCAGGCGGGCGCCGGTGGTCGACACGAACGTCCGCAGGGTGGTGGCCAGGGCAGTGCACGGCGCGGGCGACGCCGGTCCGCCGTCGACGACCCGCGACCTCGCCGACGTCGAGGCATTCCTGCCCGCCGACGAACCGCGTGCGGCGAAGCTGTCCGCCGCGCTGATGGAGCTGGGCGCGCTGGTGTGCACGGCGCGGACGCCGCGGTGCGCGGTGTGCCCGGTCCACGACGACTGCGCCTGGCAGCACGCGGGCCGTCCGGAGTACACCGGGCCCGCCAAGGCCGTGCAGAAGTTCGCCGGAACGGACCGGCAGGTGCGAGGACTGCTGCTGGACGTCCTGCGCGGCACCGAGGGACCGGTGGAGAAGGCGCGGCTGGATCTGGTGTGGTCGCAGTCCGGCCAGCGGGACAGGTGCCTGGACTCGCTACTGGTCGACGGCCTCGTCGAGCAGACTTCCGACGGCTTGTTCGCATTACCCGGCGAGCATTAGGCTGAATGGAGCAATTGATCAACTCCGGTGATTTCTGACAATCAGCGACGAAAGTTGGTCAACGGTTGTCTGCGGTGGATCCTGCGGTTACCGTCTGCGTGCAAACCCTGCATGAATACCTGCGCATAACCACATATCCGATCTGGGCGTCCCCGCCCCCGTCGAGGGAGATCGAACGTGGCCAGAACACCTGGATTCGACCGCCGTTCCCTGCTCAAAGGCGGTCTGACCGTGACCGCGGTGAGCACCCTGGCAATGCTCTCCGCGCGTGGCGCCGGTGCGGCGCCGGGCGCGGCCGCACCGGAACCGACCATTCACCCGGTGTCGGCATGGAAAGCCCGGCCGCCGCGTGGTGCGATTACGGTCGAGAACCACAAGCCGACCTACATCGTCGTGCACCACACCGTCGAGCCCGGCAACAGCAACGACTTCTCGAAGGAACACGCGTTCGAGATCTCGCGGGCCATCCAGAACTTCCACATGGACACCCGCGGCTGGATCGACACCGGCCAGCAGTTCACCAACAGCCGCGGCGGGCACATCACCGAGGGCAGGCACCGCAGCCTGGAGATCCTGCGTGGCGGGCGGCAGCACGTGCAGGGTGCCAACGTCGGCGGGCACAACAGCCAGGTGATCGGGATCGAGAACGAGGGCCTGTACACCTCGGTCGACGTCACGCCGGCGCTGTGGAAGTCGCTGGTCGACCTGGTCGCCTACATGGCCAGCCAGTACGGCATCGGTACCGACAACATCAAGGGCCACCGCGACTTCAACTCGACCGAGTGCCCCGGCGGTGTGCTGTACGGCAGGCTGCCCGAGTTGCGGGAGGCCGTGGCGGGCAAGCTGGGCGTCGACGTGCGGCATCCCAGGGAGTGGCCGCTGCTCAAGCCCGGCGAGTCCGGACCGAAAGTGCAGGCGGCGCAGCACCTGCTGCGGGCGCAGGGCACCCGGGTCACCGCCGACGGCGTGTTCGGCGGGTCCACAAAGGACGCTGTGGCCACGCTGGCGAAGGCCCGCGGGATCGAGCAGCACACCTGCACGGCGACGCTGCACACCGACGAGTCCGGCTTCATCGGCGCCGACATCTGGCCGCTGATCACGCAGCCGGTCACGCCCGGCACGGGCAGCGAGGCCGCCCGCGCGGCGGCCGTGCTCGTGGAGGCCTCCGGCACGCGCGTCACCTCGACCGGCGCCCCGCTCACCACGCAGGCCTGGAAGGACCTGCTCGCCTAGGGTTCCAAGCACGTGAAGGCCACCTTCATTACGTGAGACGCACAGGGCCCGGCAAAGCCGGGCCCTGTGCGTTCGAACGCAGAACACGCGGGCCGGAGCGCAGAACTCATGCTGTGGACCGGGTTCTCAGGTGGTGCGGGTCGTCCGCGTGAACGGTCCGTTCGCGCGAGTCGTCCGTTCCGGACCCGTGAGTTGTCCGTTCCCGCTCGCTGGTCCCACCGCCCGGCACGGCGGTTCCAGATAGCGAGACACCGACCCGGGTAAAGCACGTGAAGGCCCCTTCACCACGTCAGACGTCAGGGCCCCGGCAAAGTCAGGTGGTCCGGAGCGCGTCATTCGCGTTCCGGAAGGCGAGACTCGCGTTCCTGAGCACGAGACTCGCGGCGAGTGGCCCGCTGGCGCGAGGGTGGGTTCACGGGCTGGGATACCGGGTCCGGATGGTGAGTGTCGTGTTCGGGAACGCGAATGACGTGTTCAGGAACGCGAAACACGCGCTCCGGCCCGGCAGGCCGCGCGAGCGGCCCGTTCGGCCAGCCGAGAACATGGCCGGTCTCGCGAGCCGGAGCCAGCGTGCCGGACAGTGGAACCAGGCGGGCGGGAACGTACAACTCGCGCGTCAGAACCTACGACTCGCGCCCCAGAACGTACGACTCGCGCGAACGGACCGTTCACGCGGACGACCGGCACGACGTGAGAACCGGCGTCCACATCGTGAGTTCTGCGCTCACGCACGCGAGTTCTGCGTTCCGGCACGCGAGTTCTACGTTCCGGCACGCGAGTTCCACGCTCGCGCACGATCCCCGCCCACGGACCATACCGGCGGTCAGCGAGACAGCACCCGGGACAGGAACGCCTCCACCGCGCCGCGGAACTGCCCGGGTGCCGTCTCGTGCACCAGGTGACCGCCGCCCTCCACCAGGATGTGCGTCGCCTCGCCACCCGCCCGCTCGGCCACCTCGGCCTGCTGACCGGGCGGCATGGCGCCGCCGCCACCCTCGACGACCAGCAGCGGGCACTTGAGCCCCTCGACGTAGGACCAGTACTCCCGCCGCCCCCACTCGGCCGCGATCTCGTACAGGTTGGACAGGTCGGCGACCAGGTGGAAGCCGTCGTCCCGCTCGACGACGCACTCGGCGAAGAAGTTGCCTGCCGGGCCGAAGAACCGCCGCACGTGGGCAAGCGACTCGAACGGCACCGGCCAGCTCTCGAAGTAGTCCCGCCACACGTCGACGGTCTTGCCCCGCTGGTCGGGCGCCATGTCCTCGGACACCACGGCCCGCACCAGTTCCGGGTGGGTCGCCGCGGTACCCCAGGCGTGCAGCCCGCCCATCGAGTGGCCGATGATCACGGCGGGCCCGGCGTCCAGCTCGCGGATCAGTGCCGCGACGTCCTCCACGAACGACTCGGTCGTCCACGGCCCGACGTGTGGCGCCCTGCCGTGTGCCCGCGCGTCGAGCCCGACCACGTGACCGTACGGCTTGAGCCACTGGGCGACGTCCCACCAGGTCCGCGCCCTGCCCATCAGCCCGTGGAGCAGCACGATCGGCACGCCCTCACCGCCGAAGTCCACGACGCCCTCACGCGAACCCATCTACGCTCCCTCCATGCACGGCCGCGCCGCACTCACGAGCTTCCTCGCCTGCCTGCTCATCGCCGGCTGCACCACCGACGGTGCCACACCAGCGTCGACGAGCGGCGAGGGCGCACCCGGCGCGGGCGATCCGTACTACCCCAACGACGGCAACGGCGGCTACGACGCCGTCGACTACCAGGTGTCGGTCAGCTACGACCCGGCGACCAAGCGCCTCGACGGTGACACCACCGTCGCCGCCAAGGCCACGCAGGACCTCAGCCGGTTCAACCTCGACCTGCGTGGCCTGGAGGTCGCCGAGGTACAGGTCGACGGTGCCCCCGCGCGGTTCGCCAGGGAGGGCGACTTCGAGCTGGTCGTCACCCCGGCCAAGCCGGTCGCCGCCGGCTCGACGTTCCACACCCGGGTGCGTTACGGCGGCACCCCCACCTCACACCCCGACGGCAGCGTCGGCGCGGGCGGCTGGATGCCCACCCGCGCGGGTGGCGCGTACGCGCTCGGCCAGCCGCACTCGGCGGCGTTCTGGTTCCCCGTCAACGAGACCCCGCGCGACAAGGCCACCTTCCACCTGAGCGTGCGGGTGCCCGAGCAGTGGCAGGTCGTCGCCGCGGGCAAGGAGGCAGGCACCAGCACCGACGGCGGCTGGACGACCAGCAGGTGGGCCGAGGACAACCCGACGGCCAGCTACCTGACGACCGTCTCCATCGACCGGTTCACCGTCGACCGCGGCACGCTGCCCGACGGCACCCCGCTGATCAACGCCTACGCACCCGGCGCCGAGTCGAAGCGCGCCATCGCCGCGCGCACGGCGGAGGTCATCGAGTTCCTGGCGGGCAAGTTCGGACCGTACCCGCAGAGCACGGCAGGCGGGATCTACCTCAACGAACGCATCGGCTTCTCACTGGAGACCAACGGCAGGCCCACCTACGCGGCCTGGGCCGACCTGGAGACCGTGGTCCACGAGCTGGCACACCAGTGGTACGGCAACTCCGTGTCGGTGCGCGACTGGTCCGACGTCTGCCTCAACGAATGTTTCGCCAGCTACGCCCAGTGGCTGTGGGCGGAGGCCAAGGAGGGCGCCGACCTCGACGCGAAGTACCGCGCGGCCGTCGAACGCACCAGGGACAACCCGCGGCCGTGGCAGGCGAAACTACACGAGATGGGACAGGGCAAGGAGTTCGACGGGGTGTACGACAAGGGCATCCTGGCCGTGCACGCGCTGCGCCGCACGGTCGGCGAGGACGTCTTCAACCGGGTGCTGCGGGAGTGGCCGGCCCGTCACCGGGGCGGCAACGCGAGCTGGCGGGAGCTGGAACAGTACGTCAACGAGGCCGCGGGCAGGGACCTCACGCCGTTCTTCGACGCGTGGTTCCGCGGTGACGAGGTGCCGGCCGACGAGTTCCTGTTCCCGGAGTCGCTGCGGTGAACGCCGAACTGGACCACGCGGCGAGCCTGCTCGCCGGAGCCGGGGCCCTGCTGGTGTGCGCCGGCGCCGGCATGGGTGTCGACTCCGGCCTGCCCGACTTCCGTGGCGACCACGGCTTCTGGGAGGCCTACCCGCCGTACGCCCGGCTCGGCATGCGGTTCGTCGAGCTGGCCGATCCCGAGCACTTCACCGCGGACCCCGAGCTGGCGTGGGGTTTCTACGGCCACCGCCTCGAGCTGTACCGGCGCACCGTGCCGCACGCGGGCTTCGCGTTGCTGCGGTCCTGGGGCGAGCGGGCACCCGGCGGCGTCCGGGTATTCACCTCCAATGTGGACGGACAGTTCCAGGTAGCCGGGTTCACCGGCGTCGCCGAGGCCCACGGGTCGATCCACCACCTGCAGTGCCTGGCCCGCTGCACCGAACGCATCTGGCCTGCCGACGTCACGGTGACCGTCGACGAGGAGACCATGCGGGCCGTGCCGCCGCTGCCGTCCTGCCCGGACTGCGGTGGTGTCGCGCGGCCGAACATCCTGATGTTCGGCGACTTCGGCTGGGTCGGCGACCGTACCGACGCCCAGCTACGGGAGCTGAACGAGTGGCGCAGGCGCCAACGTGATCTCGTCGTGGTCGAGCTGGGCGCGGGCAGGGCGGTGCCGACCGTCCGCCGCTACGCCGAGCTGGCCAGCGCCGCGACCGGCGCGTTGATCCGGATCAACCCGAGGGAACCGGAGGTCCGGCACGGCAGGGGCGTCTCCATCCCATCCGGCGCACTGCCCGCACTGTCCGAACTGGACGAACGGCTCAGACCGGGACGGTGAGTTCGGCGTAGACGGCGCTGTGGTCGCCGTTGGGCAGCTCGAAAACCTTGAAGTCCCGCACGGCGACCCGGTCGTCGACCAGGATGTGGTCCAGCGTCACCGGCGGCGGGAACAGGCCCTCCGGCCAGGTGGCCGACAGGCCCATGCCGCGCTCGTCGGCGGCGTCGGCGTAACCGCCGTCCAGGACGTCCCGGAACACCTCGTGGTCCAGCGTGGCGTTGAAGTCACCCGCGAGGATGCGCACCGGCAGGTCGCCGGTGGGCTTGGGCAGGCCCTTCAACGTCGTCCGCCAGTCGTCCATCGACTCCACCGGCGGCAGCGGGTGCACCGCGACGATCTCCACCCCGGTCCCGTCGCCGAACTCGACCCGCGCACCCGGCTGCTTCAGGGCGGACGGCCCGGCCAGCGGCGCTTCGGTCAGCGGGTACTTCGACACCACGGCGGAACCGGCCCCGGCGGCCGCCGCCTTCGACACCCGGTGCGGCAGCAGGGTGAACAGCCCGGCCTTCTCCAGCGCCGCCTCGCCCTGCGGGCTCAGCTCCAGCAGCGTGAGCACCTCGACGCCGTTGTCCCGCACGAGCCGGACCACCGTGGCGGGGTCGGCCTGGCTGAAGTACAGGTTGGCGGCCATCACCTTCAGCGGCCTGCCGTTGACGGCGGGTTGCTCGTCGGCGGACATCCTGGGCAGCAGGGTCAGCACGAGCGCACCCGCCAGCAGCAACACCAGCGCACCGGTCTTCCAGCGGCGAAGGACCAGCGCGACCACGCCGAGCAGCAGACCGCCGACCGTCGCGTAGGGCACCAGCGCCAGCGCCGCGGCCGTGTACCGGTTGCCGTCGATGCCGAGCAACCGCAGCAGCACCAGTACGACGAACGGTACGGCGATCACCACCAGCAGGCCCGTCACCAGCGGGTTCCGCCGCCTGACCACCGGCTCGGCGACCTGCTCCTGATCAAGCATGACGCCAGTCTGCCAGGAGCTGACAGCCGGATGTGCGAGCGCTGACAGCGCGTCGGTCCACTGTGAATCCCGACCGCGACGGACAGGGAGGATCTGATGTCGCTCGCGATTCAGGCGGAAGGCCTGGTGAAACGCTACGGCGCCACGACGGCGCTGGACGGTGTGGACCTGGAGGTCCCCACCGGCTCGGTGCTCGGGGTGCTCGGCCCCAACGGCGCCGGCAAGACCACGGCGGTGCGCATCCTGGCCACGCTGATCAGGCCCGACGAGGGGCGGGCACTGGTCGGTGGCAGGGACGTGCTGCGGGACCCGGTCGGGGTCCGCGCACTGATCGGCCTGACCGGGCAGTACGCCTCGGTCGACGAGGACCTGACCGGCACCGAGAACCTGGTGCTGATCGCCAGGCTGCTCGACCACTCCCGGGCGCAGGCCAGGATCAGGGCCGCCGAGCTGCTGGAGCGGTTCGGCCTGACCGAGGCCGCCGGGAGGGCCGTCAAGACCTACTCGGGCGGGATGCGCCGCAGGCTCGACCTGGCCGCGAGCCTGGTCGGCAGGCCCGAGCTGATCTACCTCGACGAGCCGACCACCGGCCTGGACCCGCACGCCCGCAACGAGATGTGGCAGGTCGTGCGGGATCTGGTGGCCGACGGCGCCACCGTGCTGCTGACCACGCAGTACCTGGAGGAAGCCGACCAGCTCGCCGACCGGATCACTGTTTTCGACCACGGCAGGGTCGTCGCGGGCGGCACCGCCCGGGAACTCAAGCGGCAGGTCGGCGGGCAGACCCTGCAGGTCCGGCCGACCGTGGCCGCCGACGTCCGCGAGGTCGCCCGCATCCTGACCGAGCTGACCGGGATCGTGCCGGACGCCGATCCGGCGACCGGTCTGCTCACCACACCGGTCGCCGACCCGGCGCTGGTGTCCACTGTGGTCAGACGGCTGGAGGACGCCGGCATCACGGCCGACGAGCTGGCACTGCGGCTGCCCAGCCTCGACGAGGTCTTCCTCGCGCTGACCGGTGACCGGGCACGAGAGGAGGTGCCGGCATGACCACGTTGACCGTGGCACCGGCCCGCACGGTCGGGACGGCGGCGGCGCTGCGGCACGGCCTGTCGCTGACCCGGCGCGGCCTCATCAAGATGCGCAAGAACCCCGAGCAGCTCGCCGACGTCACGATCATGCCGATCGTGATGCTCGCCGTCTTCTCGACGCTGTTCGGCGGCGCGATCTACGGCAGCGTCGACAACTACCTGCAGGTCCTGGTGCCGGGCATGATGGTGCAGAACACGATCATGGCGAGCATCTCGGCAGGCGTGAACCTCAACACCGACGCCAGCAAGGGCGTGTTCGACCGGTTCCGCAGCATGCCGATCGCCCGCTCGGCTCCACTGGTCGGTGCCGTGTTCGCCGACGTGGCGCGGTACCTGGTGGCGCTGACCGTTCTGCTGGCCTTCGCCATGGTGCTCGGCTTCGACGTGCACACCGGTGTGCTGTCGATGGTGGTGCTGTTCGCGCTGCTGGTGGTGTTCGGGCTGGCGTTCTGCTGGATCGCGGTGTGGGTCGGGATGCTGGTCAGCAGCCCCGGTGCCACGCAGGGAATCCTGATGGCGGTGATGATGCCGCTGACCATGGCCAGCGACGTGTTCGTCCCCGCGGCGTCCCTGCCGGACTGGCTGCGTGGCTGGGTGGAGATCAGCCCGGTCAGCCAGCTCGCCGGGCTGGCCAGGGCCCTGTCGACCGGTGGCGAGATCGGCGGGCCGCTGCTGGGCAGCGTGCTCTGGGCAGGCGCGGTGTTCGTGGTGTTCTTCCCGCTGGCCGTCCGCGCCTACCTGCGGCGCAGCAGGTAGGCGACCGCGTCCTCTTTGGACATCCGGCTGCCGCTTTCGTAGTGCAGGCGGAACCCCTGGTCGCCGAGCTCCGTGGTGAGCTCGGCGACCAGCTGCGTCAGCTCCGGGTTCCCGGCGTCGAACACGCCCCGCAGTGCCTCGCTCATGCCGAGCACCCGCGCGGCGTCCGCGGCGTCGCTCTGCCGGTGCCGCAGCAGGGCCAGCAACTCGGCGCCCTGCGCGACGTCGGCGAAGTCACGGCGGCCGGTCGAGTAGGTCAGCGCGGCCAGCACGCAGGTCTCCGCGTCGGCCAGCCGTCCCTCGGCCATCGCCACGGCCGCCTTGACCTGGTTCAGCCAGTCCTCTCCGACGGTCGCCGGGAACATGTCGGCCGTCAGCCGCCGCTCCGCCTCGGCCAGCGCCGCGCCGGCCGCCGCGAGGTTGCCCTCCATGCGGTAAAGCTCCACCGAACCGGCCAGCACGACGACCTCGAACTGGCGATCCTGGACCGCCCGGCCGACCCGCTCGGCCTCACGCAGATCACGCCACGCACCGGCGAGGTCACCCGCCCGGCGCCGCTGGGACGACAGCAGCCAGAGCTGCCGGGACAGGTCGTCGGCCGAACCGAGTTCGGCCGCCAGCTCGATCCCCCGCTCGTGGGCCGCGATGGCGCCCGCGTGATCCCCGCGCAGCGACCGGCCGTCGGCCAGCATGCCGAGTGTCGAGGCGATTCCCCACCGGTCGCCGACCGCCTCGAACCCGGCGAGGGCCTCGGCCCGCGCCTCGTCGGCCGCGAGTTGGTCCCCACGGTCGGCGCAGATGAACCCCTTGGCCCACATCGCGCAAGCCTTGCGCCAGGGGTCCGTCGTGGACAGCGCGCGGGTCAGCTCCCGTTCGAGGAGTTCGGCGTCCCGGCTCAGCAGTGCGACCATCGGCAGGAACAGGGTCAGTGGCGGGTACCGTTCGACGGCACCGGTCCGGACGCAGTCGTCGACGAGTTGCCGCTCGTCGTCACGGGGTCCGCTGACGAACGGGCGCTGGGCGGCCACCAGGGCGTAGGTAGTCCTGGCATCGTCGGGAAGCCGGTCGGCGAGCGTCAGGATCCGGCCGGTGATGCTGGCGCTGGTGGTGTCGTGGCCACGCAGCATCCAGAACCACAGCAGGGCGTCCACGAGCCTGCGGGCCGGGACGGCGCGCCCGGTGTCGATGGCCCAGCGGGCGGCGGCGAGCAGGTTCTCGTACTCGGCGTCGTACACCGGGATGGCCGCCAGCTGACGGCGGTCGCGCAGCATCGGCTCCAGCGGTTCGACCCGGTCCAGCAACCAGGCCGTGGCCCGCTCCAGTACGACGTCGTGCTCGCCGGACTCGGCGAGGTGTTCGGCGGCGTAGGCGCGGATGGTCTCCAGCATGCGGTACCGCGGCTCGCCACCCGCGCCGACGTAGCTGTCCACAATGGACTTCTCGACGAGGCTGCCGAGCAGGTAGACGACGTCCTCCCTTGGCAGGACCTCGTCGGCACAGGCGGCTTCCGCGCCGGCGAGGCTCAGCCCGGCCGGCAACGCCGACAGCCTGCGGGCCAGCGTCCGCTCGGTGTCGCCGAGAAGGTCCCAGCTCCACTCCACCACCGCACGCAGGGTGCGCTGCCGGGGCAGCGCGGCCCGGTCGCCGGAGGCGAGCAGGCGGAAGCGGTCGTCGAGGCGTTCGGCCACCTGCTCGACCGTCATCGACCGCAGCCGCGCGGCCGCCAGCTCGATCGCCAGCGGCATCCCGTCCAGGCCGCGGCAGATCTCCGCGACGGCGGCGGCGTTGGCGTCGGTCAGGGTGAACCCCGGCCGGGCAGCGGTGGCTCTGTCCACGAACAGCCGCACGGCGGGGGCGTCCAGGGCCTCGGCCGCCAGCGCACCCGGCTCGGGTACCGCGAGCGGGCCGATCGGGCACACCGCCTCGCCGGTGACGGCCAGCGGCTCGCGGCTGGTGGCGAGGATCCGCAGCGAGCCGATCCGGCCGAGCAGCTCGGCCACCAGCGCGGCGACCGAGTCGACGAGGTGCTCGCAGTTGTCCAGCACCAGCAGCCCACCCCCGGCGAGCCCGACGGCCTCGACGATGCGGTCGACGACCGTGGCGGGCCCCGGCTCCCAGCGGCCGAGCGCGTCGTACACCGCGGCGGCGATGTCGTCCGCCTCGCCGACCGCGGCCAGCGGCACGAACCACTTCCGGTCGACGTCGGCGACAGCTTCGGTGGCCAGGCGGGTCTTGCCGGCGCCGCCGGGACCGACGAGCGTCACCAGCCGGTGATCGGCGAGCCGCTCGGCGATGAGTTTGCACTCGTCGGCCCTGCCGACGAAGCTGGTCAGCCGCACCGGCACGGTGCTCTGGGCCGGTGACCGCGCGGGCCGCTGCTCGCCCCGCAGCACGGCGAGGTGAGCCTCGCGCAGCTGTTCGGACGGGTCGACGCCGAGTTCGTCGGCCAGCTCGGCGCGGACGCGTTCGAAGCGGGCCAGCGCGTCGGCCTGCCTGCCCGCGGCGTGGAGAGCGCGCATGAGCAGGGCGGCCAGGCGTTCCCGCAGTGGATGGCGGTCCGCGTCGGCGGCGAGGTCGGTGAGGACGCCGGCGTGCCTGCCGAGCCGCAGCTCGGCGTCGTAGCGATCCTCGGCAGCGGTCAGGCGCAGCTCAGCGAGCCGGGCGGTGTGCGCGGTGGTGAACGGTGCGTCGACGTCGGCGAGTGCGGGCCCGTGCCAGAGGTCAAGGGCCTCGGTGAGCAGGGCCGACGCCCGCGCCGGGTCGGCGGCCAGCTCGGCGCGGCCCCGGGTGGCGAGGTCGGTGAACCGGTCGGCGTCGGTGTCCTCGGCGTCCAGCCGGTAACCCGCCGTGGTGCGGGCGAGCACACCGGCGGGCAGCGCCCGGCGCAGGCGGGAGACCAGGGACTGCAGCGCGTTGGCCGCGTCAGCGGGTGGTTCGCCGCCCCAGAGGCCGTCGACGAGCCGTTCCACGGACACCGGGCGGCCCACGTCCAGCGCCAGCAGGGCGAGCAGCGCACGCAGGCGGGCGCCGCCGACCGGGAGCGGCGTCCCGTCGTCGGCGAGGGCCTGGACCGGCCCGAGCAACCGCACCCGCACGACCCAAGCTTTCCAGAACCGGAGCTATGGCCGGGGGAGCCGCCGGGTGATCCGGTCGAACAGCTCCGTCAGCGGCTCAGCGACCTCCCGGCCGAACTCGGTCAGCCCATAGGTGACGCGTGGCGGCGTCGCGGGCTCGACCTCTCGCCAGACCAGGCCGTCCTTCACCAGTGCCCGCAACGACTGGGCGAGCATCTTCTCGCTGATGCCCTGGATGCTCTCCCGCAGTTCGAAGAACCGGAGGTCGTTGTTCCGCAGGGAGATCAGCACCCAGATGCCCCACCGGCTGGTCACGTGGTCGACCACGTCGCGCGCCGGGCAGTCGGTGTGAAACACCTCATAGCGGGCTTCGGGCCCGGCCCCGGTGATCTGCATACCTCCCGCCATGTTCTGAGCTTACCTCAAGGTATGTCCTTACCAAAAGTAAGCCCGGATTCTAGCGTCGTGACCACAGCGCACATTCGGACAAAGGAGCTGTTCATGATCGTGGTGACCGGAGCCACCGGAAACATCGGCCGACCGCTGACGCGAGCACTGGCCGAGGCGGGCGAGCAGGTGACGGCGGTGTCGCGGAACGCCGCCGCCGTCCCGGACGGCGTCCGCCACGTGGTGGCCGACCTGGCCGAACCCACCGGCCTGGAACCCGCGCTGGCCGGGGCGAAGGCGTTGTTCCTGCTACTGTCCGGCGACCTGCACGCCATCGGGGCCAACCCGGCCGACATCATCGAGAAGGCCGTGGCCGCCGGAGTTCGCCGGGTCGTCCTGCTGTCCTCACTGGGTGTGGCGACCAGACCGTTCGGCACCACCCGGGTCGCGATGCGGGAACTGGAGGACACGCTGCGGGAGTCCGGCTCGGCCTGGGCCATCCTGCGACCGGGCGGCTTCGCCTCCAACGCCCTGTGGTGGGCGGAATCCGTCCGCACACAGCGCGTTGTCGCCGCGCCCTTCGGCGACACCGGGGTGCCGATCGTCGATCCGGCGGACATCGCCGAGGTCGCGGCGGCCTGCCTGCTGGACGACCGGCACACCGGCGGCGTGTACGAACTGACCGGCCCGGAAGTGATCACGCCGCGCGGGCAGACCGCGGCGATCGCCGCCGCGCTGGGCTCCCCGGTGCGGTTCCAGGAACTCACCCGCGAAGCGGCCAAAGCCGGCATGACCAGGAGCATGCCCGCGGAACTCGCCGACGACACCCTGGACATCCTCGGCTCCCCGAACCCGGCGGAGCTGCGCGTCAGCCCGGACGTCGAGCGAGTTCTCGGCCGCGCCCCGCGTTCCTTCGCCGACTGGGCCGCCCGCAACGTCGCCGCGTTCCGCTGAGGGCCGTAACGCAGAAGGCGCCGGCACCCGCGTGGGGTGCCGGCGCCTTGCGCTGGTGTCCTACTCGGCCTCGTTCTCGCCAGGGGACTCGTCACCGCTGGAGGCGGCGACGCTCACCGGCGGAGCGTCCGGCACGCTCGACGGCTTGGACTCGCCGCGGAAGGTGAAGACGGCCTTGTCGTCCTTCTCGCCTTCCTCGTCGTTCCAGCCCTCGACGTCGACGACGATGATCTGGCCGGGCTGCACCTCACCGAACAGGATCTTCTCGGACAGCTGGTCCTCGATCTCCCGCTGGATGGTGCGACGCAGCGGCCGGGCACCGAGCACCGGGTCGAAGCCGCGCTTTGCCAGCAGCGACTTGGCCTTCTCGGTGACCTCGATGGCCATGTCCTTGGCCTTCAGCTGCGTCTCGACCCTGGTGATCATCAGGTCGACCATCTTGATGATCTGGTCCTTGGTCAGCTGGTGGAAGACGATGATGTCATCGATCCGGTTGAGGAACTCAGGCCGGAAGTGCTTCTTCATCTCCTCGTTGACCTTTTGCTTCATCTTCTCGTACTTCGAGCCCTCGTCGTTGCCGGACTGGAAGCCGAGGCTCACCGACTTCGAGATGTCCTGCGTCCCGAGGTTCGAGGTGAAGATGAGCACCGTGTTCTTGAAGTCGACCGTGCGGCCCTGGCCGTCGGTCAGGCGGCCGTCCTCCAACACCTGCAGCAGCGTGTTGTAGATCTCCTGGTGGGCCTTCTCGATCTCGTCGAACAGGACCACGGAGAACGGCTTGCGCCGCACCTTCTCGGTGAGCTGGCCGCCCTCCTCGTAGCCGACGTAGCCCGGAGGGGCACCGAACAGCCGCGAGGCGGTGTAGCGGTCGTGGAACTCACCCATGTCGATCTGGATGAGCGCGTCGTCCTCGCCGAACAGGAAGTTCGCCAGCGCCTTGGACAGCTCGGTCTTACCGACACCGGACGGGCCGGCGAAGATGAACGAACCGGACGGGCGCTTCGGGTCCTTCAGGCCGGCGCGGGTACGGCGGATCGCCTGCGAGACCGCCTTGACGGCGTCCTCCTGGCCGATGATCCGCTTGTGCAGCTCCTCCTCCATGCGGAGCAGGCGGGTGGTCTCCTCCTCGGTGAGCTTGAACACCGGGATACCGGTCCAGTTGGCCAGGACCTCGGCGATCTGCTCGTCGTCCACCTCGGCGACGACGTCGAGGTCGCCGTCCTTCCACTGCTTCTCCCGCTCGGACTTCTGGCCGAGGAGGGTCTTCTCCTCGTCCCGCAGGCGCGCGGCCCGCTCGAAGTCCTGCGCGTCGATCGCGGACTCCTTCTCCCTGCGCACGTCGGCGATCTTCTCGTCGAACTCACGCAGGTCCGGCGGAGCGGTCATCCGGCGGATGCGCATCCGGGCGCCGGCCTCGTCGATCAGGTCGATCGCCTTGTCCGGCAGGAACCGGTCGTTGATGTAACGGTCGGCCAGGGTGGCCGCCTGCACCAGCGCGGAGTCGGTGATCGAGACGCGGTGGTGCGCCTCGTAGCGGTCCCGCAGACCCTTGAGGATCTCGACGGTGTGCTCCAGCGACGGCTCGCCGACCTGGATCGGCTGGAAGCGACGCTCCAGAGCCGGGTCCTTCTCGACGTACTTGCGGTACTCCTCGAGCGTGGTCGCACCGATGGTCTGCAGCTCACCGCGGGCCAGCATCGGCTTGAGGATGCTCGCCGCGTCGATCGCGCCCTCGGCCGCACCCGCGCCGACGAGCGTGTGGATCTCGTCGATGAACAGGATGATGTCGCCGCGGGTCTTGATCTCCTTGAGGACCTTCTTCAGCCGCTCTTCGAAGTCACCGCGGTACCGCGAGCCGGCGACCAGCGAACCGAGGTCCAGCGTGTAGAGCTGCTTGTCCTTCAGCGTCTCGGGCACCTCGCCCTTGACGATGTTCTGGGCGAGGCCCTCGACGACCGCGGTCTTGCCGACGCCGGGCTCGCCGATCAGCACCGGGTTGTTCTTGGTGCGGCGGGACAGCACCTGCATGACCCGCTCGATCTCCTTGCCGCGGCCGATGACCGGGTCGAGCTTGCCCTCGCGGGCCGACGAGGTCAGGTTGCGGCCGAACTGGTCCAGCACCAACGAGGAGGACGGGGTGCCCTCGCCCCGGCCGCCGCCGGCCTCGGCAGGCTCCTTGCCCTGGTAGCCGGACAGCAGCTGGAGGACCTGCTGGCGGACGCGGTTGAGGTCGGCGCCGAGCTTGACCAGCACCTGGGCGGCGACGCCCTCACCCTCGCGGATCAGGCCGAGCAGGATGTGCTCGGTACCGATGTAGTTGTGGCCGAGCTGCAGCGCCTCGCGCAGCGACAGCTCCAGCACCTTCTTGGCACGCGGCGTGAAGGGGATGTGCCCGCTCGGAGCCTGCTGGCCCTGGCCGATGATCTCCTCGACCTGCTGACGGACGCCTTCCAGCGCGATACCCAACGACTCGAGCGCCTTGGCGGCGACACCCTCACCCTCGTGGATCAGACCCAGGAGGATGTGCTCGGTGCCGATGTAGTTGTGGTTGAGCATCCTGGCCTCTTCCTGGGCCAGGACGACCACCCGCCTCGCGCGGTCGGTAAACCTTTCGAACATTTACACTCCCTCGACTGCTGCGCCGGCGGTGACTCCCCACCGTCTCCATCCACGATGAGTTCAGCACCGTGAGACCACTGTAGTAGCCGCGCGGTCGCGCTGGCGTACCACTGTGTTTTTCCCTGCGCGGACCTGGGGGCTTGGCTCCGGCGGACAAATCGGCCACGTCGAGGCCGTTCCGGCCCGCTGACCTCGTGATATGGGATTCCGCCGCTCGTGGACACCTGGAACAACGCATGGGCCGGACGGAGGATTCCTGAGCGCGGCCCTGTCCGCTCAGCGCGAACACCTGGTGGAACCGCACGGCTGGGCGTTACCTCTCCCACTTTCGGGTTCCCCGGATGGCGACGTGGGACACAGACTGTAAGGTAAGGCATCCCTTAGTCCCCGGAGGTCCGGTCTTGGAGACGCAGCGGTTCGCGCCCTTCGCGGGGTCCGCCGCGCTCGCCGGGTCCCTGACCAGGGTGAACGGCCTCCAGCGCCGGGCAGGCATCCGGTTCGACCTGCCGGCCGACGCGACCGGCTGGCAGCGTTGCGGCGACCTGCTGGACGACCCCGAGCACTTCCGTACCTGGCAGGCGTTGCTGTCGGAGTGGCTGGTCGAGCAGCACGGAACCGCGCCGAGCCGGACGGCCGCCGGGTACATCATGTCGTGGTACCTGCACGTGCCCGCGTACGCGGCAGCGCTGCTGCTGCACCACGAGCGGCGGGTTCCGTCGCTCGATCCGGCGGAGCTGGCGTTCCGGCTGAACGAGGGCAGGCCGCACCCGGACGGCATCGCCGTGCTGGGCGACCGGTTCTACTGCCTCCCGTCCGACCCCGGTTCGGCACTGCCGGAGGCAACGGTCGTCGCCGACGAGCAGGCCCTGGTCGCCGTGCTGCGGGCGCGCTACACCGCGCATGCCGCGCGGTTCGTCGCGGCGTACACGCGGGTGAGCAGGCTGGGCACCCGGATGCTGTGGGCCGCGGCCACCGACGCGCTGGACAACTCGCTGTGGTGGGCGGGCAAGCAGGGCGGGACGGTCGAGTCCGAGGGCGCCGGCGTCGCCGACGCCGCGCTGGTGCTCGACGCCGTGCACCCGCCGCTGACGTCGGCGTCGACCCTGCGGACGACCACCGACGCCGACGGCCACCGCGAGTGGTCCCGCCGGCGTGAGAGCTGCTGCTTCTCCTACCTGCTGCCCGGCGAGTCCGAGTGCGCGGGCTGCCCCCGGACCTGCGGCCGCCGTCTTTAGCCCGCTAAAGCCGGTTCGCATGTCGCCCGAGGCCGCGGATGCCCGGCGAAGTCGGGAGTCCTGGTGTGACGTTGTGCGGGAGGGTGGGGTTCGCGTGCCGGAGCGTGGAACTCGCGGTCGGGAACGCAGAACTCGCGTGCGTGAGCGCAGAACTCACGATGTGGACCGGGTTCTCACGTGGTGCCGGTGGCCTGCGTGAGCGGTCCGTTCGCGCGAGTCGTACGTTCTCACGCGCGAGTCGACCGTTCCGGACCCGCGAGTTGCACGTTCCCACCTGTCAGGTCCCACTGACCGGTATGCCGGGTCCAGATAGCGAGACCAGCCCCCGTCCTCGGCTGGCCGAACGGGCCGCTCGCGCGACCCTGCCGGGCCGGAGCACGAGTTTCGCGTTCCCGAACACGTCATTCACCGCGAGTCTCGTCCTCAGGACCGCGAGTCTCGCCTTCCGGAACGCGAATGACGCGCTCCGGACCACCTGACTTTGCCGGGGCCCTGACGTCAGACGTGGTGAAGGTGGCCTTCACGAGCTTTGGCGGCATTCGCGACGAAGGGGCCGTCGGCGAACGTGCCGACGGCCCCTTCGTGAATTTCGCTCAGTTCTTCTGGTGGTAGGCCTCCACGACCTCCGCCGGAATGCGACCCCGGTCGGAAATCTGGTAACCGTTCTTGCGGGCCCACGAGCGAATCGCCTGGTTCTGCTCGCGGTCCACCGACGGCGGACGGGCGACGGACTTCGTGGCGGCACGGCCACCCGTGCGCTTACGACCACCGAGCCGGCGGGCGTGCTCCACGTACTGCGCGAGAGCGTCCCGCAACTCTTCCGCGTTTTCCGCGGACAGATCGATCACGTAGCTGACGCCGTCGAGACCGAACTCGATTGTCTCGTCGGCGTCCGACCCGTCGAGGTCGTCCACAAGGGAGACGAGAACCTTCTCAGCCATCAGATTCCTCCTGCTTTGGGTAGCCGCCTGCTACCACGGGCTCGAATGATCTAGGGGCCACCAGCCCCTTGACAGGAGCTTCGACTTCCATATTAGTACTCGCTCGAGCCGGTAAACGCAAATCTCGATTGGGTTATTCGGGGCGAACCAGGGGGAACAGGATGGTCTCCCGGATACCGAGACCGGTGAGTGCCATGAGCAACCGATCGATGCCCATTCCGACACCACCGCTCGGCGGCATTCCGTACTCTAGAGCTCGCAGGAAATCTTCATCCAGACGCATAGCCTCACTATCACCGGCCGCTGCCAGACGAGCCTGTTCCGTGAGCCGCTGCCGCTCGATCACGGGATCGACCAGCTCGGAGTAGCCGGTGGCCAGTTCGAAACCACGCACATAGAGATCCCACTTCTCCGCGACCCCGGGCTGGGTACGGTGCTGCCTGGTCAGCGGGGAGGTCTCGACAGGGAAATCCCGGACAAATGTCGGAGCGTGCAGGTGGTCGCCGACCAGATGCTCCCACAGCTCCTCGACGAGTTTGCCGTGGCCCAGTTTCGGGTCGACTTCCATATTGCGCGAAGCGGCATGCGCCCGCAGCTGTTCGACGGGCGTGTCGGGCGTGACTTCCTCACCCAGCGCCTCGCTCAGCGAGCCGTACATGGTGAGTGTCGCCCATTCGCCCGACAGGTCGTACTCCGTGCCGTCGGAAAGCGTGACCACCTGCGTACCGAAGACGGCTTCCGCTGCCTCCTGGACCAACTCCCTCGTCATCACGGCGTTGGTGTCGTACGTGGCGTACGCCTCGTAGTACTCCAACATCGCGAACTCGGGCGAATGGGATGAGTCGCTACCCTCATTCCGGAAGTTGCGGTTGATCTCGAAGACCTTCTCGATGCCGCCGACCACACACCGCTTGAGATACAGCTCCGGCGCGATACGCAGGTACAACTCCAGGTCGAAGGCATTCGAGTGCGTGACGAACGGACGAGCGCTCGCACCACCATGAAGAGTCTGCAACATCGGCGTTTCGACCTCGGTAAAGCCACGCCGGTGGAAAGAGTCACGCAGCGAACGCAGAACGCCCGCGCGGGTACGCACCACATCGCGTGCCTTCGGCCGCAGGATGAGGTCGACGTAGCGCTGGCGAATGCGGGTTTCCTCGGCCAGTTCCTTGTGTGCGACGGGCAGCGGGCGCAACGCCTTGCTGGTCAGTTTCCACCCGTCGGCGAGCACGGAAAGCTCGCCTCGTTTCGAGGTGATCACCTCACCGGAGACGAAAACGTGGTCACCGAGGTCGACATCGGATTTCCACGCCGCGAGAGCGTCCTCGCCGACGTTGGCCAGGCTGATCATGGCCTGCAACTCGGTGCCGTCGCCTTCGCGCAGGCTGGCGAAACACAGCTTGCCGGTGTTGCGCAGGAACATCACCCTGCCGGTGATTCCCACGTGCTCGCCGGTGGCCGTATCAGCGGGCAGGCCGGAATGTGTGGCGCGAATCTCGGCGAGCGAGTGCGTACGCGGCACCTCGACCGGATAGGGCTCGATCCCCTCGGCGAGGATCCGCTCCCGCTTCTCCCGCCGCACGCGCATCTGTTCGGGCAGATCGTCGTCAATACTGGCGTGCCCCGTGAGGTCCGCGGGAGAGGTCTCGGTCATGGCCCTTAGCGTACGAACACGCGCTTGGGCAGAGCCAACCGGATTACTGTTAACCTCGAAATCGGCAGGAGCTTCCTGCCCCGGACGAGGGCGTCGTACCCGGCACGACAAGACGACGCAGTACACAACAACCTGTTGTCACTGCGGAGGTCGTGATGTCCTGGATCGTGCTCGTCGTGTCCGGCGTGCTGGAAACCGTGTGGGCTGCCGCACTCGGCGCCTCGAAGGGGTTCAGCCGACTCGTCCCCAGCGCCGTGTTCCTGGTCAGCCTCGTGCTGAGCATGGCGGGCCTGGCCTACGCCATGCGCACCATTCCGATCGGTACCGGCTACGCGATCTGGGTCGGCATCGGCGCCATCGGCACAGCCGTCTACGGAATGGTCGCGCTCGGTGACCCGGTTTCGGCCGGCCGGATTCTCTGCCTGGTGCTGATCGTCGCCGGCGTGGTCGGGCTCAAGCTCCTGCACTAACGCACGTTGCGCTCGTGCACGAGACGCAGGCCGAGCAGGGTCAGCTCGGGAACGTGCTCGGTGATCGTCTCCGACTCGTCCACGACGAGCGGCGCCAGGCCTCCGGTGGCGATCACCGTCACCGGCTCGTCGCCGGGAAGGTCCCGCAGGATCCGCCGGACCAGGCCGTCGACCTGCCCGGCGAAGCCGTAGAGGATGCCCGACTGCAGGCACTCCACCGTGTTCTTCCCGATCACCGACCGCGGCGGCACCAGCTCGACCTTGCGCAGTGTGGCCGCGCGGGCCGCCAGCGCGTCCACCGAGATCTCGATCCCCGGCGCGAACGCACCACCGAGGAACTCGCCCTTCGCCGAGATGACGTCGACGTTGGTGGTCGTCCCGAAGTCGACCACCACGCACGCGGTGCTGTGCAGGTGGTGCGCGGCCAGCGTGTTGACCAGCCGGTCCGGCCCGACCTCCTTGGGGTTGTCCACCAGCAGCGGCACCCCGGTACGCACACCCGGCCCGACGATCACCGTCGGCACGCCGCCGTAGTACCGGGTCAGCATGTCGCGCAGCTCACGCAGGATGCTCGGCACCGTCGACAGGACGCTGATGCCGGTGATGGCGTCGGCGTCCGCCCCGAGCAGCCCGCGCAGGGTCAGGGCCAGCTCGTCACCGGTGGCCGTGGCGTCCGTGCGCAGGCGCCAGTCGTGCTCCAGCCGCGCTTGCTCGCCGCGACCGGAGAACAGCCCGAGGCCGATGTTGGTGTTGCCGACGTCGACCGCTAGCAGCATCAGCTGTCAGCGTGCAGTAGCGCGTCGAGCCGGGCGGCGTCGACGGTCTCCGCGACCGGGAAGCCCGGAATGTCGCCGTTCGACGGCAGCAGCGGCAGCGAGCCGTTCAGCAGGCCCGACCCCTCCGGCACCTCGGCCGGGTCGTCGCCCTGGGTGACGACCCGGTTGTCGGCGTCGACGAACACCACCCTCGGCTGGTACGCGGCCGCCTCGGCGGACTCCATCTGCCCGTAGGACAACAGGATCACCAGGTCACCCGGGTGCACCAGGTGGGCGGCGGCACCGTTGATGCCGATGATCCCGCTGCCCCGCTCGCCCTCGATGACGTAGGTCTCCAGCCGGGCGCCGTTGGTGATGTCGACGATCGCCACCTGCTCCCCGGGCAGGAGGTCGGCCGCTTCCATCAGGTCCTTGTCCAGCGTGACCGAGCCGACGTAGTGCAGGTCGGCCTGCGTGACGGTCGCTCTGTGGATCTTCGACTTCAGCATCGTGCGGTACATCGCGGACTCCCTCTATTCCCCTGCTTCCGGCGATCCGTCATCCGGGTGCTCGGCAGCCGCGCCGAGCAGAACCGGAACGTTGTCGATCAAGCGTGTTCTCCCGAGTTTCGCCGCGATGAGCAACCTTGCCTCACCATCGACGGGCGGAGCCCCCAGATCGGTTCCACGAAGATCAAGATAATCCAGATTAATCCCGTCCACAGCCGAAAGCGTGCGGTTCGCCGCATCCAGTACCGCATCGGCACCCAGGCGGCCCGCGTGTGCACCCGCGGTGAGCGCCGCGGACAGTGCCACGGCACGCTGCCGCTCGTCCGGGGACAGGTAGACGTTGCGCGACGACAGCGCCAGGCCGTCGTGCTCACGCACGGTGGGAACCGGAACCACCTTCGTGTCGAAGTTCAGCTGCCGCACCATGTTCTTCACCAGAACCAGCTGCTGGTAGTCCTTCTCGCCGAAGAACACGTAGTCCGGGCGGACGATGTTGAGCAGCTTCGCCACGATGGTCAGCACCCCGGCGAAGTGGCCGGGACGCGACGCGCCCTCCAGCTCCGCGCCGAGCGGGCCCGGCTCGATCGTGATGCCGGTGTCCTCGCCGTAGATGTCCTCGACCGACGGCGTGAACGCCAGCTCCGCGCCGACCTCCTCCAGCACCTCCAGGTCCCGCTCCAGCGGACGCGGGTACGCGTCGAAGTCCTCGCCCTCGCCGAACTGCAGCGGGTTGACGAAGATCGACGCCGCCACAACGGTGTTCGGCAGCCTGCGCGCCCGGCGCAGCAGCTCGCGGTGACCCGCGTGCAACGCACCCATCGTCGGCACCAGCGCGACCTTGCTGCTCACCCCGTGCAGCGCGGAACTCACCCGGGACACGTCGGCGGGCCGCTGGTAGACGTTCAGCTGCCTGCGGGCGAACTTCGGAGCGGTCTTCGCGGATGTCACGTCGGGTCCTGACCTTCGTCGAGCAGTTCGGTGATGTCGGCGGCATTGTCGAGAAGCCCCGCGGCCTCGGCGCGGGCGGCGGTCCGGCGAGCCAGCGCCGTGTAGCAGACAGCGACATCGGGGGCGCGCTCGTTCAACACGTCGAGGTGGGTACGCACGGTCCCGGCGTCGCCGCGGGCCACCGGTCCGGTCAGCGCGCGGTCGCCGTGCCGCAGCACGTTGTCCAGCGCGGCCGACAGCAGCGGACCGAGCAGCCGCTCGGCGTTGCCGATTCCCGCGCCCCCCAACAGATCCGCGCAGTCCGAGACGAGTGTGATCAGGTGGTTGGCGCCGTGTGCGAGCGCCGCGTGATAGAGCGCGCGGGCCGACTCGGGAACCCGCACCGGTTCGCCGCCCATCTCCATCACCAGTGCCTCGCCGACGTTCCACGCCGCTTCGTCGTCCGCGGTGGCTGTCACGCCGACGCAGCATGTGGCCAGCCGGTCCAGATCCTCCGAGCGTCCGGTGAACGTCATCACCGGATGCAGCGCCAGCGGCAGCGCGCCCGCCTCGACGGCCGGGGCGAGCACCTCGACGCCGTGTGCCCCCGAGGTGTGGACGACGATCTGGCCCGCCCGCAGCGATCCCGTGGCGACCAGACCGCGGACCATGCCGGGCAACGCGTCGTCGGGCAGCGCGAGCAACACCAGGTCCGCCCGGCCCGCCACCTGATCCGGCGGCAACAGCGGAACGTCGGGCAGCAGGCGCTCCGCCCGCGCCAGCGACGCGGCCGAGAGTCCCGACGCCGCGACCACCGTGTGGCCGGCCCGCGCAAGCGCCGCGCCCAGCACACTGCCGACCCGGCCGGCCGAGACCACGCCGACCGCCAGCCGTGCCGGGCGGTTCACAACCCGCCCCTGACGCTCATGACTGCCTATGCTCCCTCACCCGTTCCAGTCCCGCTCCCTCGCGGGTACCGGACGTCGGCGCGAGGGTAACCGCCCTTCCGGTAGTGGAACGGACAGCCGTGACGAGCTTCACCCGGCTCGGGTCACCCTCGGTGGTGACCATTTTCCGTACCGCCACCGGCGAGCCGGACGGCCTCGGCGCGTGACGCCTTGAGTACCGACAGCAGTTCCTTCTGGCGTTCGCCCGCCTCGGCCCCGGCCGTGCCGGTCGCCATCCTCCTGCGCAGGAAAGCCAGCTCCGTCACCGAAGCCTGGTACTCCGCCACCGCACGCGCGGCGGTGCGCCCGGACTCCTTGCGGGCCTGCCTGCGCCACTTGCGGCGTCCGCTCAGGCTCGCCAGCAGGTCGACCTCGGACCGCGCGATCCAGCGTGCGGACGCGAGCGCGGGCAGCGCGGCGGCGATGATGCGCTGTTCCCTGCGGCGCTGCCACAACACCAGCATCAGCATGCCGACGAACAGCGGAACCATGATCAGGAAGTAGATGGAGAGGAACGCCTGCGCGCCGCCGAGCGTCGCCGCCCCGTTCCACAGCGCGTGCAGCCCGACCGCGACGACGTAGCCGCCCAGCGGAGCCAGCACCCGTAGCTGGGGACTCGCCGTCCGCGCCGCGACCCCGATCCCGACGCCGGTGAACACGGCGAACAGCGGATGCGTGAACGGTGAGAGGACGCCGCGCAGGATGAAAGCGGCCAGCACGCCGCCGGTCGTGCCGTCACCGAATCCGTTCTCCGCGAAGGCCCTGCCGAAGTAGTAGATGTTCTCGGTGAACGCGAAGCCCGCTGCGGAGAACCCGGCGTAGACGATGCCGTCCACCACACCGTCGAACTCGCCCCGCCTGCGCAGCATCACCACCAGCACGATGGCCGCCTTGGCGGCCTCCTCGACCAGCGGCGCCGACACGATCGCGCTGATCTTGCTGCCGTTGCCGCTGCCGAGCAGCAGGTCGCCGACCGTCTCGGCGGTGTTGTTGATCAGCAACGCGGTCGCCGTCGCGACGAGTGCGCCGAACGCGAACGTCAGCAGCAGCAACCGGGCCGGTTCGGGTTCCCAGCGGTCGATCCACAGCAGGGCCGCCACGACGACGCCGACCGGCACCAGTGCCGCCGCGACGCCGATCACCACGGCGAGGACGCCGACGCGGGAACTCAGCACACCGAACAACACCAGCCCGCAGAGCGCGAGCGCGATCAGGCCCAGTACCGGCAGCAGCACACTGACGCGGCGGGGCGGATGCCGGCGCAGGCTCGCAGGCCCGGTCGTTGCGGTCACGGTCGGACACCTTAGAGAAGGCGACCGTCAGTCGGCGCGGCGCCGCCTGCGTGGGGTGGCGCCGGTCGCGCCGTGCGCGGCGAGCAGCTCGGTCACCGAGCGACCGGCCGCGTGCGAGCCGTCGCGGGCGGGCGGCTCGGGTTCCTCGGCCCGGCGGCGGCGTGGCTCGGCGTCCGGCCGGGCATGCGAACCGCTGACGCGGCTGTCGCCGGCATCCGGCTTGGCGTGACTGCCCGAGGCGTGCCGGGAGCCGCTGTCGGCCTTGCGTTCCCACGACGGCGGTTCGCCGTCCGGCCTGCGCCTGCGGCCACCGGACGCGGGCTCCGGCTGGGGCTGGGGCGGCTTCGGCGTGCCGTTCGCCGGCTGGCTCGGTGCCGGGTCGGCGGCCTCCGCGCGCCGCCTGCGGCCACCCGACGCGGGGACATCACGGATCTCGACCGGCAGCGTCGGATTGCGCCGTGGTGCCTCGGGCTCCGGCTCGGCGCGGCGGGCCGGGCGGCCGTTGGAACCGTTGGTGCCGTTGGACCGGCCGTTCTCCCAGGACGGCGACCAGTCGCCGAGTTGGAGGTCGGCGAGCACGGGCTCAGGTGCCGGTTCCGGCTTGGGCTGCGGTTTCGGCGTCGCCTTCGGCTGTGGCAGCGGCGGCAGCTCCTCGACCGGCTCAGCGGGCTTGGGAGCCGGCTTCGGCTCCGGCGGCCGCTGCTGGCGTACCCGTTCGACGGGTGGGCGCGGACGGCGCTCGGCAGCCGGTTTGACGACCGGCTGGGGAGTACGTGGGGGCTGCTGCGGACGGACCGGACCGTCGAGGACGGCGGCGATGTCGCGGGTCGGCGGGTCGGCAGGCCGCTGCGGTGGCCTGCGTGGCTCCTCCGGCCGCTTGACCCGTGCGGGCGGGACGCGGCGGGTGGCCTCCTCGCGCTCGGGGCGGCGCGGCGGGACCGGCGCGTTCTGCTCGGTCGGCGGGTTCAGCGAACCGGAGATGTCGGTCTTCGGCTCGACGTCGATGACCCGTTCCTGCTTCTTCGGCGCGGCGGCGATCTGCGGGCGCCGGGGGCTGACATCGCCGCCCGCCTGGACGAGCCGTTGCTGCTGGTTCTCGTTCAGCGACCGCATCCGGGTCGCCTGCGCGGTCAGGGCGACCTGCTCGAAGAGCACCTCGCCGCCGAACAACGTCTGCAGGCTCTCCCGCAGCGCGATGACCTCCGAGCGGAGGGCTTCCAGTTCTTCGCGGGAGCTGGCCTCGACGCGGTCCCTGGTCTCCGCCTCGATCTCCAGCTCGAACTCGCGCCGGGCGGCGATCTCCCGTTCCAGCTCCAGCTCGTAGACGGCCTGCGCCTGCGCCACCTCGTCCTCGGTGGCCGTGACCTGACGGCGGTACTTCGCCGCCACGAAGGCTCCGATCAACGCCGCCCAGAGCGCGGCGACGATACCGAGCCGCAGCCACCGCATGTCCTCACTGATGACCAGGGCGACGGTGGCGCCGACGGCGAGGACGAAGCCGACAACGAGCCACGGCTTACCCCAGGGGCGGCCGCGCGAGTCGTCACCCACGCCTGTCATGCCCAACACCGTACCTTCTAGTAACCCGACCGTGACCTACTCGGTACTTCGAGCGGTGGATTCCGCGCGTTAACCGGTCGCTCCGGGTGGGCGATCCTGATCACCATCACTCGGTGTGCGGCAGCAGTACTCGAGCCACATGGCCGCCGCGATCAACGCCGCCCCGCACAGAACGCCGACGATGGAACTCGGCAGGTCCTCCGCGGCCGCGGTCAACTCGGCTCCGCGCGGTACAACGTACGCGAAAGCGGCGAGCCACGCACCCACCATGAGTGCCCCGAGGATCGACGACGCCTTCGCCAGCGCGACCGCTCTCGCCACGGCGACCGGCTGGATCACCCGCCCCGAGCGGATCCGGCTGCGCAGCACGTAGGCCAGCACGGCCTCGACGACCGCCAGGACCAGCAACGTCACGCCGGCGAACGTCGGCAGGCGCGGGATCGAGTCGTAGGCGAACTGAAAGAGCAGGTAGACGAGGGCCAGTGCGACCAGTCCGGCGACGAGCAGGTCCCGGGGGCGGGTGAAATGCACCTCACCACCGTACTGACCAGGTTTGTGCCAGGCTTGACTCTCCAGCGACTGGAGGGTTGAGCATGGATTCCGTGGGCGTCTTCACCATCGGCGAACTGGCCAGGAGGACCGGGCTGCCGGTCAAGACCATCCGGTTCTACTCCGATGAGGGGTTGCTGCCGCCCACCGACCGCACACACGCCGGATACCGACTGTACGACACGCACGCCATGGCCAGGCTCGAGCTGGTCAAGACCTTGCGGGAACTCGGACTCGGGCTTCCGGACGTCGAACGGGCGCTGACCAGCGAGGCGAGCCTCGGCGAGCTGGCGACACAGCACGTCGAGGCGCTCGACGAGCAGATCCGCAAGCTGCGGCTGCGCCGGGCGGTGCTGCGAGCGGTCGTGAAAAGGGGATCCGAACTGGAGGAAGTGAAACTGATGAACAAGCTCGCCTCGATGTCCGACGACGAGCGCAAGCGGCTGATCGACGAGTTCTGGGACGAGATGACCGAGGGACTCAACATCGACGCGGACTTCGAAGCACACATGCGCTCGGGCAAGCCCGAACTGCCCGACGACCCGACGCCGGAGCAGCTGGAGGCGTGGATCGAGTTCGCCGAGATGGTGCAGGACCCGGACTTCCGGCGGCTGATCCGCGGCCTGAGCCAGCAGCAGTCGGACATGCTCGACGCCGGCGAGAAGATCAGCCCCGGTCCCGACTGGATGGACTGGTTCGAGCGGGCCGCCCGGATGCGGACGTCCGGCGTCGACCCGTCGGCGCCGGAGGCCCAGGAGCTGGTCGAGGAGATGCTGGCCGCCGGTGCTCCGGAGGGGCAGGACGTGCGCGATCCGGAGTTCCGCGCGGCGTACGCGGAGCGGTTCGGCCAGGGCGGCGACCCGCGGGCGGAGCGCTACTGGCAGCTGCTGGCGGTCATCAACGGCTGGCCGCCGATCGAGAGCCGCCAGCCCGACGTCCAGTGGCTGATGGCGGCCGTCCGCGTGACGCCCTGAACGGCTCAGGGCACGTGAAGGCCACCATCACCACGTCACACGTAATGAAGGTGGCCTTCACGTGCTTTGCCGGAGACTCAGGCCAGGGCCCGGCACCGTCGGGCGTGGGGCGTGAGCGAGGGAGCTTTACTAACGAAGAAGGTAGTAAAGCTCCCTTGCTGCTTGACGGGTGTGACTGGTGGGGCTGGTGTGGTGGCGTGGATGCCGTGAAGGTGGCCTTCACGGCGTCTGATGCCGTGAAGGTGGCCTTCACGGCATAGTCGGCTGCCTGGTGGCCGACGCCACCGCTACGAACGGCACCTTGGTAGCGCAACACGCAACCAAAGTGCCCTTGGTAGCACCGCCGGACGCCCGACCGCCCGGACTTTGCCGGGACCCCGGCGTCTGATGCCGTGAGGGCCCCCTTCACGGCAAAGTCGTCACGTGCTTTGCCGGAGACTCAGGCCGGGGCGGGGGCGGACGGTCGCGCGCTCGGACTCGGGCAGGGCCGACAGGAGCGCCGCCACCGGGCCGTGGCCGGGCAGGGTGGCGTCCGGCTCGATCTCCAGCCACGGGATCAGCACGCTGGCCCGCTCCGGCGTACCGGGGTGGGGCAGCAGCAGTTCCGGGTCGTCGGAGCGGACGTCGTCGACCGTCACCACATCGACGTCCAGTGTCCGCGGCCCCCAGCGGCGCTCCCGCACCCGGCCGGCCGCCCGCTCCAGCTCCTGCCCGGCCCGCAGCCACGCCCAGTGGTCCCGTCCGGCGTCGTCGACGACGCACACCGCGTTGAGGAAGTCCGGCTGGTCGGTCACGCCCCACGGCTCGGTCTCGTACACGCCGGACACGGCCACCACCGCGTCGCCGAGACCGTCCACCACCGAACGCAGGTACGCCAGCCGGTCGCCGAGGTTGGATCCCAGCGACAGGACCGCCCTACTCACGCGGACGTCCCCGCCCCGGTCCGCCCGCCGCCCGCCGCGACCGGCGGACGGTCACCGCGACGTCGGCGAACGTCAGTGGGATCGGCGCGTTCGGCTTGTGCACGGTGACCTCGGCCGCGTGCAGCCGCTCGTCGGCCATCACCTGGTCGGCGATCCGCCCGGCGACGCTCTCGATCAGGTCGAACGGCTCCCCGCCGACGACGTCGGCCGCCAGCTGCGCCAGCTCGCCGTAGTGCACGGTGTCCTCGAGCCGGTCCGACGCCGCCGCGCCGGCCAGGTCGATCCACACCGTGAGGTCGACGACGAACTCCTGCCCGTCCCGCTTCTCGTGCTCGAACACCCCGTGCCTGCCGAACACCCGCAGGCCGGTCAGCGTGATCCGGTCGGTCATCCGTTCCTCCACGCCGCCACGACGGCCACCGCGTCCAGTGAGGCACCGACCTCGTGCACCCGCACCCCCCACGCGCCCGCCGCCGCGGCGAGCGTCGTGATCGCCGCGGTCGCGTCCTCCCGGCCGTCGGGCGGGCGCGGTTCGCCGGTCGCGTCGGCCAGCAGCCTGCCGAGGAAACGTTTGCGGGACGCCCCCACCAGCACCGGGAAGCCGAGCGAGAGGATCTCGTCCAGCCCGTGCAGCAGTGCCCAGTCGTGCTCGGCGTGCTTGGCGAAGCCCAGTCCCGGGTCCAGCACGATCGCGTCGGCGGCGACGCCGGCGGCCAGCGCCGCGTCCACCCGCTCGGAGAGTTCGGCCCGCACCTCGCCGACGACGTCTGTGTAGGTGGCCAGCGCGTTCATGTCCTTGCTGTGCCCACGCCAGTGCATCAGGATCCACGGCGCGCCGGTGCTGGCGGCGACCTTCGCCATCTCCGGATCGGCGAGGCCACCGGACACGTCGTTGATCACCCGCGCGCCCGCCTCGACGGCCGCCGCGGCAACCTCCGCGCGGGTCGTGTCGACGGACAGCAGGATGCCCTCGGCGGCCAGCTCGCGGATCACCGGCAGCACCCGGCCGATCTCGGTTTCCGCGTCCACCCGCGACGCGCCCGGCCGGGTCGACTCGCCGCCGACGTCGATGACGTCGGCACCACGTGCCCACATCTCGCGGGCGTGCGTCAGCGCGTCGTCGACGTCGAAGTAGCGGCCGCCGTCGGAGAACGAGTCGGGCGTGACGTTGAGGACCCCCATCACCGCGCACCGGCCGAGCCCGGCCAGCAGGGCGGTCATCGCCGGCCCTTGATCAGGTCCAGCGCCTCGGCCCGGGACGACGCCGACGTCTTCAGCAGCCCGCGCACCGCCGACGTCGTGGTGCGCGCGCCCGGCTTGCGGATGCCGCGCATCGCCATGCACAGGTGCTCGGCCTCGACCACGACGATCACGCCGCGCGGGCTGAGCTTGCGGTCCAGGGCGTCCGCGATCTGCGACGTCAGCCGCTCCTGTACCTGCGGCCGCTTGGCGTACAGGTCGACGAGCCGGGCCAGCTTGGACAGCCCGGTCACCTTGCCGTGCGCGTTCGGGATGTACCCGACATGCGCCACCCCGTGGAACGGCACCAGATGATGCTCACAGGTCGAATACATCGGGATGTCGGTGACCAGCACCAACTCCTCGTGGCTCTCGTCGAACGTCCGGTCCAGCACGTGGTCCGGGTCGTCGTAGAGCCCCGCGAACATCTCCCGGTAGGCCCGCGCCACCCGCGCCGGAGTCTCCTGCAGGCCGTCCCGGTCGGGGTCCTCGCCGCAGGCCAGCAACAGTTCACGAACTGCTTTCTCAGCCCTGTCCTGATCGAACACCGGCTCACCGTAGCGAGCCGTGCTACTGGCGATGGCCGCCGTCCTGCTCGGTCGGACCGTCCTGGTCACGCCGCTGCTCAGGCTGCGGGCGCGAGGGCTGTCCCTGATCGAACCAGCCGTGCTCCGGCCCCGAGGGACCGGCGCCCTGCGGCGCGGCCGGACGGCCACCCGGCGCGGTCGCCGGGGTCCACCCGGGGGGCGCACCGTAGTTCGGCGGACCCGCGCTCGGCGGCGGGTTGTACTGCGGCCCCTGCTGCGGGCCACCGGTCTGCGGCCAGTAGCCGGTGCCGTTGGACCCACCGGGGCGGCCGTTCGGGTAACCGCCGGCGGGCGGCGGCGCGTACGGGTTGGCCGGGGGCTCCGGGTTGGTGTGCGGCGGACCACCGGGCAGGTCACCGGCGCCGGGCGCGGTACCGACCGGGGTCGGCGCGGGCTGCGGCACGGGACGCTCGGCCGGCTTCTCCGGCTCCGGCGGGGGCCACGGCTCGCCACGCTCGATGGCCAGCTCACCCGGGGTCTTGATCGGCGGCTTGTCGGACGGGATCCGGTCGCCGAACTCGTTGAACACCGTGATGTGCGGCCGCTTCTCGACCGAGGCGAAGATCCGCTCCAGGTCCTTGCGCTGCAGCGTCTCCTTCTCCAGCAGCTCCACCACCAGGTTGTCGAGCACGTCCCGGTAGGTGTTGAGCACCTCCCACGCCTCGGTGTGGGCGGTCTCGATGAGCTTGCGGACCTCTTCGTCGATCTCGTGCGCGACCTCGAGCGAGTAGTCGGCCTGCCGGCCAGCCGAGCGGCCGAGGAACGGGTCGCCCTGCTCCTGGCCGTACTTCACCGCACCCAGCCGGGCACTCATGCCGTACTCGGTGACCATCGCGCGGGCGATCTTGGTGGCCTGCTCGATGTCCGCCGACGCACCGGTGGTCGGCTCGTGGAAGACCAGTTCCTCGGCGGTCCGCCCGCCCATGCAGAACACCAGGCGGCCGATCATCTCGGAGCGGGTCATCAGCTCCTTGTCGTCCTCGGGGACGAGCAGCGCGTGCCCACCGGTACGGCCCCGCGGCAGGATCGTGAGCTTGTACACCGGCTCGATGTCCGGCATCGCCCACGCGGCCAGCGCGTGCCCGCCCTCGTGGTAGGCGGTGATCTTCTTTTCCTTCTCGGAGATGATCCGGCTCTTGCGCGCGGGCCCGCCGACGACGCGGTCGACGGACTCCTCGAGCGCCGCGTCGGTGATGACGTGACCGTTCGTGCGCGCGGTGAGCAGCGCCGCCTCGTTGATGACGTTGGCCAGGTCCGCACCCGACATGCCGACGGTGCGCTTGGCCAGCGCCTCCAGGTCGACGCCCTGCGCCAGCGGCTTGCCCTTCGAGTGCACGCCGAGGATGGCCTTGCGGCCACGCAGATCCGGCGCGGACACCGGGATCTGCCGGTCGAACCGGCCGGGACGCAGCAGCGCCGGGTCGAGGATGTCCGGACGGTTCGTCGCGGCGATGAGGATGATGCCGCCCCGCGCGTCGAAACCGTCCATCTCGACCAGCAGCTGGTTCAGCGTCTGCTCACGCTCGTCGTGACCGCCACCGAGACCGGCACCACGCTGACGGCCGACGGCGTCGATCTCGTCGACGAAGATGATGCACGGCGCGTTCTGCTTGGCCTGCTCGAACAGGTCCCGCACCCGGGAGGCACCGACACCGACGAACATCTCGACGAAGTCGGAACCGGAGATCGTGTAGAACGGCACGCCCGCCTCACCGGCGACGGCCCTGGCCAGCAGCGTCTTACCGGTACCGGGCGGCCCGTAGAGCAGCACGCCCTTCGGGATCTTCGCGCCGAGCGCCTGGTAACGCGCCGGGTTCTGCAGGAAATCCTTGATCTCGTACAGCTCTTCGACGGCCTCGTCGGCACCGGCGACGTCGTTGAACGTGGTCTTCGGCATGTCCTTGTTCAGCTGCTTGGCCTTGGACTTGCCGAAGTTGAGCACCCGGTTACCGCCGCCCTGGGCGTTGTTCATCATCCACATCAGCAGCAGCAACAGCAGCGCCAGCGGGATCATGTAGATCAACAGCTGGGTCAGGAAGCTGTCCTGGCTGACCGTGGTGGTGAACTTGACCGGCTGACCGTTGGTCTTGGCGTTCAGCAGGGAGTCGTAGATCCGCTCACCGGCGCCGGCCGGCCACTGGGTGCGGATCTGGTCGACCTGCTTGCCGTCGACCTCGATCTTGTTGTTGAGGGTGAGCTTGAGCTGTTGCTCTTTGTCCTCGAGGTTGGCTTCCTTGACGTTGCCCGCGCTGATCTGCGCGATCGCCTGCGAGGTCGGCGTCAGGGTGTACGCACGATCGCTGTCGAAGATCATCTGGAAGCCGAAGAACAGCAACACCACCGCGACGATCCACAGCAGCGGGTTCTTGAGCAGGCGCTTTCGGTCCATATGGCTCGGCCGTGGTGGCCTCGACCCTCCCTGTTCAGGCGGTAGGTGTGAATTCCGCCGTCATGATCTTGACACTCGAGCGGCGCACAGGGTGCACGACATACCAGGGTACCCGCCAGCATAATCCCGATGCCGGGCGAGCCTCCCGCAGGTCAACGACCGGCCCCGGCTCCTTGTTCCGCCACCCGGGTGGCGGAGATCACGCAGCGCTCAAGGAGGCGGCCAGTTCGCCCAGCCTGCTGCGCAGTGTCTTCGTGTCGGCCGGCGCGACGGTGACCCACTCGCTGCCGTCCCGGCCGGGCCGGGACAGGCTCAGATAACGGCCGGTCGCCGTGTCGAACCAGGCCAGGACCGGTGAACGCTGCTTACCGCCGACGGAGTTACGGCTGTTCACCGCGAGCTGACCACCGCGGATCCTCGGCTGGCCCGCCAGGACCGCGTAGGCCTCCCTCGGGTCCGCCGCGCGTTCGCTCAGCGCTGAACGGCCGCGACCCGCACGACGGCCCCTGCCGCCCTCGGGCTCGGCGGGCGCCGACGGGACGGCGTGCCGCTTCGGCTGCGTGCGCATGGCGTCCTGCAGCGGCAGGACGATCGAGGCCTCGGTGCCGCGGCTGCCCGGCGGCAGCAGGTCGACGACCGTGGACACCAGGCTCTCCGGGTACGTCGGCCGCACCCAGATGCCGTCGTTGTCCTGCACGGCCACCACCGCCGTCCGGCCGTCCGTCGCGGCGAGCACGGCCACCGGCGGCGCCTGGAAGTCGGGAATGTGCAGTGCGTCGACGGACAGCGTCGGCCTGCCGAGGACGGTCAGCCAGTCCTCGATGTGCGGTTCCAGCCTGCCGTACTCGTCCCGGACGCCGCGGGCCTTGAGCTCGGTGTTCGTCCGCTGCCGCAGGTGGACGCGTTCCTCCTCGGTGGCGCCGTGGGAACGCACCCGCAGCGGGTACGGCACCTCGCCGAGTCGCATGGCCTCCCAGAGGAAGTCGAAGGCCATCGGCGTGAAGAACTCCGCGGAAGCCACCTATCACTCCTCGTCGTACTAAATCCGTGCCGCACCCGCGGCGTTCGCGGCTCCCGACAGCATCTCACCGAGGCGGTGCCGCAGGGTCGCCGCGTCGGCGGGCGCGATGGTGATCCAGTCGCTGCCGTCGCGGCCCCTGGTGGCCTGCGTGAAGTAGCGGCCGGACTCGGTGTCGAACCAGCTCAGCACCGGCGGGCGGGACTTGCCGCCGGTCCGGCTGCGGGCGTTGGCGCCGATCTGCCCGCCACGCAGCCGCGGCTGGGCGTGCAGCCGGGACAGTGCCTTGCGGTCCTCGTCCGCGGTCCGTCCGTCGCGGCGCTGCAGGAAGTCGACACCGGAGCCGGACAGCAACTGCTCCAGCGGAACGGTGATCGACTTCTCCGCGCCACGCGGCGCGGCGGGCAACAGGCCGATGATCGCGCTGGCCAGGCCGTCGTTCGGGACGGGCTGCAGGTGCAGCCCCCTGCCGTCCTGGACGGCCAGCAGGCCCTGGCTGCCGAGGCTGGCCGCGACCGCGAGCAGCGGATCGAGGCCTGGGTTCGGGATGTGCACGGCGTCCAGGCTCATCTCGGGTGCCGCGAGCACGCCCAGCCAGTCCTCGACGTCCGGCACGGGACGCCCCCGGTGGTCCACGACGCCCCGCTGGGCCAGGCCGTTGAAGGTCTGGCCCCGCAGGGCGGCGCGCTCGTCCATGGTGGCGCCGTGTGAGCGGACCTTCAGCGGGTAGGGCAGTTCACCCGCCCCGAAGGCTTCCCACAGAAAATCCAGCTCCAGCGGAGAAAGCAGCTCCGCTCGGGTCACTAGCGGTCCTCGTCTTCGGACCACGCGCCGATGACCGGCGGAGGCGTGGCCTCGTTGGCACCGAAGGCGTCGTCCGGGTCGGGCTCGATGAGGAAGGAGGCGTGCGTGTGCTCCTCTTCCTCCTGCTGCTGGGCACCGGCGGCACCGCCCATACCCATGCCGCCCATGCCGGGCGTCATCGGAGCGCCGCCACCGATCGTGCCGCCGGGCGACACCATGCCGGGCGCCTGCTGCGGAACAGCACCGGCGGCGGGCTGAGCCGCGGCCGGAGCGGCGGCGTCCGTGGACGACTGGCGGGTGGCACCGGAGCGGTTGCCCTGGCCGAGCGCCTTGCCACCGGCCAGGCCGACGGCACCGCCCAGCCCGGCGGCACCGAGCGCCGCGGCGCTGTTGGAACCCATCGAGGGCGCCGGGGCCTGCGGGGCCGGGGCACCGGCACCGCTCGCCGCGCCCGCGGCGGGACCGGCGCCGGTGTAACCGGCCTGCGTGGTGTTGTCCGAGATGCCGGCGGTGGCGGCGTTGACCGAGCTGATCGAGCCGCCGACGCCGCTGACGCCGACCGCACCGGGACCGCCGGCGCCCGCACCGACGTTGCCGATGCCGTAGCTGCCCTGGCCCGAACCGCTGTAGCTCTTCAGGCCCAGCGAGGCGGGGCCGAAGCTCGGCGTGCTGCTGTCGACCTCGGACATGGCCTGCGTGTAGGCGTTGAACATCGCCACCTGCTGCGCCTTGACGGCGTTGGCGGCGTCGTGCTGCGCCTTCATGTCGGCGACCATGGCCGCCGGACCGCCCGCCAGCATGGCCGCGGTCTGCGCCGCCGGGTCGAACGTCTTCGGCGCGGGCATCTTCTTGACCTCTTCAGCGGCAGCGGCCTGCTGCTGAAGGCGGGTGCTCATCGCCTGCGCGGCCTCGGACGCCTGCGAGCTGGAGTTGGCGATGGCGACCAGGGTGCCCTGCGCGGCACCGGCGCCCTTGCCGACCCAGGCGGCGCCCAGCTCGGAAATGGCGTTGTACAGGTCGTTGGCCGCCTGGTTCAGGTCGCGGCTGTGGTTGCCCCAGGCCTGGCTGGTCGCAGCGGCGGTCGTGGGGTCGTTGTTCACGGTCGCGCCGTGGTAGAGCTGCTCGCTCTCCTGGGCGTCCCAGTTGGGCAGCGTGGTGATCGCGCGGTCGGAGCCGACGTCGAAGCCGTCGGAACGCCCCCTGGCGCTCTCCACGATGCTGGCCGACTCGGAGTTGTCCCCCAGCGGGACACTCGACGTGCCCTGGCCGCCCTGGCCGTAGCCGTCGTCTTCTCTCGGTGCCATGGTTGCTCTGTCCCCCTCAGGCGTTCCGGTTCAGCGAGTCGGCGGTGTCCTGCTCGAAGTTCTGGTAGTGGGCCATCGCCTGGATGATCCCCTGCTCCGCCTGGTCGTACTGGGTGTACAGGTTCTGCAGCGCGGCAGCGTAGGAGTCGCCTCCGCCGTCGGCACGCTGGGACACCTTGGCCGCCATGGCGTTGCCGACCGGGTTCGCGCCCAGCTTCGGCGGCTCGGCGAGAGCACCCGCGTTGCGCAGCAGCGTCTCGACGGCGTCCTTACCGGTGCGGATCTTCTTCAGCACGGTCTGCGCGGCGTCCGGGTCGAGACCCACCTGGCCGGTGGCTGCCGCATTACGGAACGCGGCGGCGTCCGCCAAGCTGTTGTTCCCCATTTCGACTGTCTCCTGTCCCCATCCAGGTTCGTCACGCCCAGTTCGGTGGCGTGCGACCCATCCTCTTCGCATAGGTTAACGCACCCGACTGCCACCTATGACGCGTTCCCGACGAGAAGGGTTCCGCATTTCTGGTGGTCATGGCAACGCCGCCCGGCGAAGTTGCCGGTATCGATGCTGCCGGTTACGTCGTGTAGACCTTCGGGTCCAGAGTGCCGATGTAGGGCAGGTCGCGGTAACGCTCCGCATAGTCCAGGCCGTAGCCCACGACGAACTCGTTGGGGATGTCGAAGCCCACGTACTTGACCGGGACGTCGACCTTGACCGCCTCCGGCTTGCGCAGCAGCGAGCACACCTCCAGCGACGCCGGGTTGCGGCTGGCCAGGTTCTTCAGCAGCCAGGACAGCGTCAGCCCGGAGTCGACGATGTCCTCGACGATCAGCACCTCGCGGCCGGCGATGTCGCGGTCGAGGTCCTTCAGGATGCGCACCACCCCGGACGACGAGGTCGCCGACCCGTAGGAGGAGACGGCCATGAACTCCAGCTGCGTCGGCACCGGCAGCGCGCGGGCGAAGTCGGTCATGAACATGACGGCACCCTTGAGGACGCCGACGAGCAGCAGGTCCGTGCCCTCCCGCGGGTAGTCGGCCGCCACCTGTGCGGCAAGCTCGGCGATCTTGTCGTTGATCTGCTGCTCGGTTACGAGCACGGAGGCGATGTCGCCCTCGTACACGGTCACTCCCCTTTACTCGGTCCAGGCGGGCCGACGGCAAGCCTGCCATGTGCCCGTTTGGCCTCCAACCGACCGGGTAGCCAGACCGGCCCCTGGCCCCGCCAAGCGGAGATCAACGCGTCGACCGCCCGCAGGTGGGCGTCGGTGAGGTCGCGTGCGCCGAGGTCCAGCAGCCATCGCCGCAGTGCCCGCCTGCGCAGCGCGGCCGGGGCGCCCAGCAGCGGCTCGATGTCCAGCGTGGGGCCGTTGCGGGCGGGCAGCAGCAGCTCGTCGGCGAGCTGGTCCAGTGCCTCGCTGTCCTCCCGCAGCTGCGCGGCCGTACGGGCCAGCGCCGCCGCGACCCCGCCGGACAGCACGTCCTCCAGCAGCGGCAGCACCTCCGACCGCAGCCGGACCCTGGTGAACCGGGGGTCCTCGTTGTGCGGGTCCGCCCACGGGCGCACGCCCAGCGCCTCGCAGGCCTCGCGGGTGATCGACCGCGGCACGTCCAGCAGCGGTCGTACCCACGGCGGGTCCAGCGGGCGCATCCCGGACACCGACCTCGGCCCGGAGCCGCGGCCCAGCCCCAGCAGGACCGTCTCGGCCTGGTCGTCGCGGGTGTGCCCGAGCAGCACCGGCGCCTGGCCCGCGGCTTCGCGCAACGCCGCGTAGCGGGCCCGGCGCGCGGCCGCCTCCGGCCCGCCGGGGCCGTCGACGGTCACCGGCAGCACCGTGGCGTCGTCCACCCCGAGTTTCCGGGCGGCCGCGGCGGCGGCCGCGGCGACCTCGGCCGAGGTGTCCTGCAGCCGGTGGTCGACGACGAGTGCGCGCACCCGCACGCCCAGCCGGTGCCCGACGTGGGCGGCTGCCTCGGCCAGCGCGAGCGAATCGGCGCCGCCGGACACAGCGACGCAGAGCTGCCCGCCGCTGAGCAGGGCCGTCCGCCCCGGCGCCCCGAAGAACTCCCGGACCGCATGGCGGACCAGGGCGACGGCCGGAGCGGGACCGCTCACCGGTGCACGCGGCGTAGCCACGCCTGCGGGTCGGCGATCTCGTTCCTGGTCGGCAGCGTGTTGGGCGAGGTCCACACGGCGTTGAAGCCGTCCATGCCGACCTGGTCGACGACCGCCCTGGTGAACGCGGCGCCCTCGGCGTACTGGCGGAGCTTGGCGTCGATGCCGAGCAGGCTGCGCAGCACCCGGTCGATCATCCCGCCTGCCTTGCGGCGTTCGGTGAACCTGCTGCGGATCGTCGTCACGGACGGGACGACGGCAGGCCCGACGGCGTCCATCACGTAGTCGGCGTGCCCCTCCAGCAGGGTGGAGAGCGCGAGCAGGCGGTCGAACACGGCCCGCTGCGCGGGCGACTGGATCAGCTCGGCGAGCCCGAGCGTCCCGCGCCGGGCCTGCTTGATCGTCTCCGGCAGCCTGCCCAGCAGCTCGGAAAGACCGTCGGCCTCGGCCATCCCGCCGATCAGCCTGCCGACCTCGTCGGCGAAGTAGTCGCGCAGCCAGCCGACGGCGGTGAACTGCAGCCGGTGGGTGCATTCGTGCAGGCAGACCCACATGCGGAAGTCGGTGCCCGGCACGTTCATGGCCTGCTGTGCGGCGGCGACGTTCGGCGCCACCAGCAGCAGCCGTCCGCCGTCTCCGCCGAACGGGTCGTACTGCCCGAGCACCCGGCCGCCCAGCACGGCGAGGACCAGGCCGGTCTGGACGCCGGCGCCGGTGGCCAGCAGCGGCTGGAACGGCCCGCCGGTCTCGCGCGGCAGGGCCTGGCCGGTCAGCGCCTCCAGGCCCTCGGCGGCGGCGCGGACCCAGCCCGGGCGGTCGACGACCTCGCCGGGCAGCAGCGGCAATCCCGTGCCGAGGCCGGTCAGCTCGCGGACGTGCCGCTCGGCGTCGACGGTCAGCTCACGCAGCTCGGTGACCGTCTCCTCGGCTTCCTGCCGCGGCACCGACGGCCCGTTGCGCACCAGAAACGCCCCGGTCGAGGCCGCCAGCGACCAGTCGATGAGCCCCTTGCGGTTCTCGGCTAGCTCGGCGTTCATACCCCTGACGCTACCTGCAACCACAGCCCCTGAGCTTGGCCGCGACGGCGTCGAGTGCGCCCTGGCCCGCCTTCAGTTCCGAACCTGCCGACATCAGCGCGAACACCAGCACGTGGCCGTCCTTGTCCAGCACGACACCGGCCAGCGTGTTGACGCCGGACAGCGTGCCGGTCTTGGCCCGCACCCAGCCCTTGCCGTCGGCGGAGGCGCCGCTGGTGTACCGGTCGGCCAGTGTGCCGCTGCCCGCCGCGACCGGCAGGCCGCCGAGCAGTGGGCGGAGCTTGGCCGTGCGCGGGTCCTTGCCGTCGGGTGCCGCCGCGACCGACAGCACCTGCGCCAGCGTCCTGGCCGGCACCTTGTTCAAAGTGGACAGTCCGCTGCCGTCGGACAGTTCCACGTCACCGACGTCGAACTGGTTCTGCCGCAACACTTCCAGCGTCGCCTTCGCGCCGCCGGCGAACGACGGTTCGGCACCGGCCTTGATCGCCACCAGCCTGCCGACAACATCGGCGATCAGGTTGTCGGACTGTGTCAGCAGGATGTCGACCAGCTCGGTCAGCGGTGCCGACTTCACCTCGCCGAGCACCTTCGCCCCCTCCGGCGCCTTGCCCTGACCGGCGGCTCTGGCGCCGAGGGCGTCGGCGAGCTTGCCGAGCATCGTGGCGGCGGGGTTGGCCAGGCGCTGGGACTTGAACTCGGCCGGGTTGCCGCGGCCGCCGTCGAGCATCACCGGCTCGACGGGCGCCATGTACGTCGACGGCGCGTCCTCGGGCGCCCAGCCGGGTGCGGTCTTGGCGCCGGTGAACAGGCTGGTGTCCAGCTGTACCCGCTCGACGTCGACGCCTGCCGCCTTGACCTGCGCGACCAGCTCGGACAGGTGCGCGGCGCCCGGGTAGAGCGACTCCTTGCCGTCGGGCAGCGAGGTCAGCGTGACGTCACCGCCCGCGACCAGCACGACCGTGCCGGGCTCGCTGCCCTGGACGACCTTCGTGGACAGCTGGCTGGTGTGGTCGAGCGCCAGCAGCGCGGCGGCCGCGGTGAGGACCTTGGTGGTGGACGCCGGGGTCAGCGGCTTGCCGCCGTCGCGCTCCCAGAGCACCTTCCCGGTGGCCGGGTCGATGACCGCGCCGGTGAGGGTGCCCAGCGCGCTGCTGCCGGCGACCCCGGCCAGTGCCGAGCGCACGCCGTCGGCGGTGGGGCTGGGCGCGGACGGCCCCGGCGGCGCGAGCACCCGGCTGACCGGCACCGGTCCGGGCGGGTCGCCCTTGGGCGCGTTGGGGGCCCAGGGCAGGCCGAGGCGGTTGGACACCGCGGGCAGCGTCGCCGCGTACGCCGTGCCGCCGAGCAGCAGGACGACCAGCACGAGCGCCCCGATCAGCAGTCCGCGCCTGCGCTTGCGGGGTGGCTGCGGGGGTGGCGGCTGCTCGCCACCGGGTGTGACGGCCGTCGCCGGGTGCTGCTCGCCGGACGGCTCGATGCGCATCGGCTGGGCGTGCACCACGGCGGGCAGCACGGGCAGCTGCTGCGGCTGCTGGATGGGCATCTCGTAGGTGCGATCGGTGCCATCGTGGTCGTCAGCAGGCCACTGCGGGTCGTTCGGCGGCGCCATGCACCCCTCCTTGGACTGCGATCACGGGCTGCGACGGGGCACATCTCACACCTGGACCCGTCCATTGCGCCTCCCCCCGGGCGCGTGGTCCACACTAGTGATGTCAAGTCAAAGAACAGGTGAGCGAGGACGGCGTGGAGTTCGACGTCACGATCGAGATCCCCAAAGGGGAGCGCAACAAGTACGAGGTCGACCACAAGACGGGGCGGATCAAGCTGGATCGCACCCTGTTCACGGCGACGCAGTACCCGGCTGACTACGGCTTCATCGACGACACGCTGGGCCAGGACGGCGACCCGCTGGACGTCCTCGTGCTGGTGCAGGAGCCGACCTTCCCCGGCTGCCTGATCCGCTGCCGCGCGATCGGCATGTTCCGGATGACCGACGAGAAGGGCCCGGACGACAAGGTCCTCGCCGTCCCGTCGAACGACCCGCGCCTGGAGCACCTGCGCGACATCCACCACCTCAACGAGTTCCACAAGCTGGAGATCCAGCACTTCTTCGAGGTGTACAAGGACCTGGAGCCCGCCAAGAGCGTCGAGGGCTCGACGTGGGCAGGCCGTACCGAGGCGGAGAACGAGATCGAGCGCTCGTTCGAGCGGGAGAAGGACCGCCTGGCCAAGCTCGAGGCCGAGGGCGGCGAGGCGCACTAACCTTCAGCCGCGTGAAGGCCACCTTCGGCGAAGGTGGCCTTCACGTGCTGTCAGGGCCGGTAGCCGGGGATGGGGTAGGCCTGGAGCAGGTCCCGCACCTCGCCCGCGATGACGTCCAGCGCCGCCTCGTCCTCGCCGCGCACGGCGGTGACCGTCCGGTCGATCCACTCGGCGATCCGCGGCTGGTGTTCCGGCGTCAGGCCGCGGGTGGTGATCGCGCCCGTGCCGAGGCGGATGCCGGACGGGTCAAACGGCTTGCGCGGGTCGAACGGCACCGTGTTGTAGTTCAGCTCGATCCCGGCGCGGTCCAGTGCCTGCGCGGCAGGCTTGCCCGGGACGTTCTTGCTGGTCAGGTCGACCAGCAGCAGGTGGTTGTCGGTGCCGCCGGACACCAGGTCGAAGCCACGCTCGATCAGTGCCTCGGCCAGCGCCTTGGCGTTGGCCACGACAGCCGCTGCGTAGTCGCGGAACTCCGGCTTCGCCGCCTCGCCGAGCGCGACGGCGATGGCCGCGGTGGTGTGGTTGTGCGGGCCGCCCTGCAGCCCGGGGAACACCGCCTTGTCGACGGCCTTCGCGTGCTCGGCGTCGGACAGGATCATCGCGCCCCGCGGGCCCCGCAGCGTCTTGTGCGTGGTCGTGGTGATCACCTGCGCGTGCCCGACCGGCGACGGGTGGGCCCCGCCGGCGACCAGCCCGGCGATGTGCGCGATGTCGGCGACCAGCACGGCGTCGACCTCGCGGGCGATCTCGGCGAACGCCGGGAAGTCGATCGTGCGCGGGATCGCCGTGCCGCCCGCGAAGATCAGCTTCGGCCGGTGCTGGCGGGCCAGGTCACGGACCTGGTCGAGGTCGACGCGGCCGGTCTCCTTGCGCACGCCGTACCGCACCGGGGTGAACCACTTGCCGGTCGCCGAGACGCCCCAGCCGTGGGTCAGGTGGCCGCCGTCGGGCAGTGCCATGCCGAGGACGGTGTCTCCGGGCTGGGCGAACGCGAGGTAGGCGGCCAGGTTGGCCGGCGAGCCGGAGTACGGCTGGACGTTGGCGTGGTCGGCGCCGAACAGCGACTTGGCGCGCTCGATGGCCAGCGTCTCGACCTGGTCGATGAGCTGCTGGCCCTCGTAGTACCGCCTGCCCGCGTAGCCCTCGGAGTACTTGTTGGTCAGGACGGTGCCGGTGGCCTCCAGCACGGCGGCCGAGACGTAGTTCTCCGACGCGATGAGCCGGATCTTGTCGTGCTGACGGCGGGCCTCGTCCTCGATCAGCCCGGCGATCTCCGGGTCTGCGGCGGTCAGGGTCGGAATCGCGGGCTGGTGCGTCATGGCCCCACAGCCTAGCGATGCCGGGCACACCATCGACGCGTACAGGCGTTGGTCCGGTCACAGAACACCTGCCCGCAGGTCTCGCAGTGCTTGACCCGCTGCCAGCCGCCGACCGCGACCAGCTCGGCCAGCGCACACGCCGCGACGACCAGGTCACCGACCTCGGGCCGGTTGCCGACGTGCTCGACCCGCCAGCCCGTCGGTGTGGCGACCAGCCGGGGCCGGGCCCCGGCCGCCGCGAGGATCACGTTGAGCCGGGCCGTCGCCGCGGCACCGTCGGGCAGCGGGACGGCCACCCAGGTCAGCCCCGGGTGGCCGTCCGCGAGCAGGCGCTCGGCCGTCGCCAGCGCGGGGTCGAGCGCGCGGAACGGCGGGCTGACCGCGTACTTGCGCGCCATCAGCCCTCGACCCGCACCCCCATCGAGCGCGCGGTCCCGGCGATCGTGCGCATGGCCGCCTCGACGTCGCCGGTGTTGAGGTCGGGCAGCTTGCGCTCGGCGATCGCGCGCAGCTGCTCCTCGGTGATCGTGCCCGCGCTCTCGTGCCCCGGCCTGCCGGAGCCCTTGCCGCCCAGTGCCTTGCGGATCAGGAACGCCGTCGGCGGCGTCTTCAGCCGCAGGTCGAACGACCGGTCCTCGAACACCGACACGACCACGGGCACGATGTCGCCGCGTTGCGCGGCGGTGGCGGCGTCGTAGGCCTTCTTGACCTCGACCAGGTTCACCCCGGTCTGCCCCAGCATCTTGCCGAGGTCGACCACCGGCGCCTCGCCGGCGGGCAGCTCCAGCGTCACCTGGAACGTGAGTTTCTTGACCTTGGGTGGCATGGCGTCCCCCTTGCTCGATCTCCTTGGAACGAGCAGGGACGCTATGGTCTCCAGTTACTGGAAGGTCAATCCTCGATCGGCTCAATGCCCGCGGCGTGCCGCCGGGCCAGCTCCTGGTAGACGGCCGCGTTGTGCTCGACCCAGAGCCGGGCGGTGTCCGACAGCGGGACGAACTTCTTCGCCGGGCTGCCCATCGCGACGACCTCCGGCGGCACCTCGGTCTTGGGCGTTACCGTCGACCCGGCGGCCACCAGCGACCGGGTGCCGATCACCGCCTCGTCGAGGATGGTCGAGCCGTTGCCGATCAGGGCCTGCTCCTCGACCGTGCAGTCGTGCACCAGGCACATGTGGCCGACGGTGACGTTGCGGCCGACCTCGCACACCCGGCCGGCGTTGACGTGCAGGACGGCGTTGTCCTGGATGTTCGCGCCCTCGCGCACGATGATGCGGCCGAAGTCGGCCCGCAGCACGGCGCCGTACCAGACGGACGCGCCCGCCTCGACGGTCACGTCGCCGATCAGCGTCGCGGTGGGGGCGATCCAGGCGTCCGGGTGCACCTGCGGACGGGCACCCTCGAAGGAGAACATCGGCATGGGGTCACCCTAGACGCCGTGAAGGGGGCCCTCACGGCGTCTCGTGCCGTGTGGGCCCCCTTTACGGATGGTGTCAGCCGGCGGCGCCGATCAGGATGTCGACGGCACGGTCGTTGCGCGCGGTCTGCGCCGGGATCGCCTCATCGGGCGGGTAGAAACCCGGGTTCGAGCCACGCGGGTACATCTCGAACGTGTAGCTCAGGATCTTGTGGTTGAACCACATCCAGTCGTTGACCGAACCGTCGGTGATGTAGAGGTCGCTCGACTGCTGCGGCGTGTAGTTGTTCGTCGCCGCCATCTGCCTGCCGACCTGCTGGAACCGCTGCGCCTCGGCGGCGGTCATCCCCGGTGCGGTGTCGTTGTAGGTGTATCCGTACGGCCACAGCACCAGCTCCGAGTAGGTGTGGAAGTCGATGTGCGTCTTGATCTGCTGCGCACCACCGACCCGGCGCGAATTCACGAAGTTCGACACGGCCCTGGTCTCCGGCGCGGAGAACGGCGACGGCCCGCGGTAGGTCTCGCTGCCGGTGTTGCCGCTGGAACCGCCGCAGCAGCCCCACTTGTACTCCCAGTTGCGGTTCAGATCGGTGCCCGGACCCTGCCGGTTCTTGCGCCACATCCGGTACCGGCCACTGGCGATGTCGTACTCGGAGCCGTCCGGGTTCACCGACGGGATGACCCAGATCTCCTTGCTGTTGACCATGTTCGTGATGTTGGTGTCACTGCCGTAGCCGTCGGTGAAGCGCTTGATGATCCGCAGGCACATCTCGGTGGTCAGGTGCTCACGCGCGTGCTGGTTGCAGGTGAACAGCACCTCGGGCTCGTTCTCGTCGGTCGCCGCGTTGTCGCTGATCTTCACCGCGTGCAGCGCCCGGCCCTCGTGGGAGTTGCCGATGCTGGACAGCCGTGCGATCGACGCGTGGTCCCGCGCGGTCTGCTGCACCTCGGAGGTCACCTCGGCGTAGGTGTGGTAGCCCTCGTCGCCGGGCGGGAAGTCCGCGGCGGCCGCCCTCGGCTCCGCCGGGGCGTTGCGGTCCTGCGCGTACCCGCCGAGGAAGCGGACCTCGAAGCCCTGCGCCCGCAGTGCCCCGACCTGGCCGGCGGTGGCCATGATCGTGGTCGTCTCCCTGGCCGTGACCACGTCGACGCCCGACGAGGCGACCTTGGTGCGTAGCTGCGGGGTACCGGTACCAAGCACCTCGTAGAGATCGACCACCGTCGACTGCTGCGCCGCGCTGGGCGCGGCGGTCGCCGTGCTGCCCGCCGCGACGGCGGTCGACACCAGCGCCACGGCGGCGATCGCGGCCGCGAGCAGGCGTTTCCTGCGCATCTTGTTCTCCTCGGCTTCGGGAGTTCTCGACAGTCCTCCCACCCTGTCGGTGAAAGCCGACCGGGATCAATCCGTAACGCTACGCATCAAATGCCGCTGAATTACCCGTAGAACTGACTGACGGATAGTTGGACATGTTACCGTCAGCATGTGACGGAGTTCCCGATCCTCGGCACTGAGCCGTTCGCCGTCGAGCTGGCCAACACGCTGTACCGGGACGGCACCGAGGTAATCGACTTCCTCGGCGGCGACTGGTTTGCCGAGATCGGTCACCCCGCGCCCGCAGGCGACGCGCGGGACCTGCGGGACCGCGTGCACCGGCTGTTCGACGCCGCCGCGACCGGACGGGAGCCTGATCAGGCCGACGTCGACGAGCTGAACCGGCTGGCCGCCACCGCGCCGACGGTCGTCCGGCTGGACTGGCGAGCCGGGCGGCGGACCGCGCGCCGTCTTTCGCAGGCAGAAGACGCCTCGCTCGGCCGGATCGCCGCCGAGGCCGTCGAGCTGCTCGGCGGCAGCGAGCTGCGGCGCTGCGAGGGGCCCGGGTGCGCGATGTTGTTCGTCCGCGGGCACGCCCGCAGGCGGTTCTGTTACCCCGGCTGCGGCCAGCGCGGACGGCAGGCGAGGTACTACCGGAGGAAGAGGGGGATTCGATGATCACCTGGCGCAACCTGGAGGAAGCCGACTTCGGCCTGCTCGGCGAGTGGCTGGAGAACGAGCACGTGAAGCGGTGGTGGAACCACGAGACCACCCCGGAGGCGGTGGCCCGCGACTTCAGCCCGACGATCCGCGGCGAGGAGCCGAACGAGGACCTGCTCGTGTCCTGCGACGGAGTGCCGGTCGGGCTCGTCCAGCGCTGCCGCCTCAACGACTACGCGGAGGACCTGGCCGAGTTCGCCGCCGCCGTCCCGGTCTCGGACGGCGCGATGATCATCGACTACCTCATCGGCGACCCGGACCGGGTGGGCCAGGGCCTCGGTCCCCGGATCATCCGCGAGGTCGTCGCCAGCACCTGGACCGATCACCCCGGCTGCGGCGAGGTGCTCGTCGCCGTGTCGGCCGCGAACCGCCCGTCCTGGCGCGCGCTGGAGAAGGCGGGCGGCACCCGCATCGCCGAGGCGGAGATGACCCCGGACAACCCGATCGACGACCGAAGGCATTTCGTATATCGGTTCGCCCGGCCTGCCTGATTCAGGCATTCTTCGGCGCCATGAGCGACGCCTTCTTCGCACTGCACGACGGTCTGCCCCGGCAGGCACCCGGTTCCGACGCCACCACGCGCAGGCTGCTGGAACTGGCAGGCCCGTTGCCCGAACGGCCGCGTGTCCTCGACCTCGGCTGCGGCCCCGGCCGGTCGGCGTTGCTGCTGGCCGAGGCCGGGTGCGAGGTCACGGCCGTCGACCTGCACCAGCCGTTCCTCGACGAGCTGATCGAGCGCGCGCGACGCCGGGGGCTCGCCGTGACCGCGGTGAAGGCTTCCATGGCCGACCTGCCCTACGCCGACGGCAGCTTCGACCTGCTCTGGGCGGAGTCGTCGGTGTACATCCTCGGCTTCGACAACGCGCTGCGGCAGTGGCGCAGGCTGCTCGCTCCCGGCGGAACGCTGGTCGTCACCGAATGCGAGTGGACGACGCCCGAGCCCGCTCCCGAGGCCCGCGCCTTCTGGGACCAGCACTACCCGCTGCGTACCCCGGAAGCCAACGCGGCCGCCGCGCGGAAGGCGGGTTACGAGGTGGCCGCCGTCCTGCCGATGCCGGACTCCGACTGGTTCGACGAGTACTACGGCCCGCTCGAGCAGCGTCTGGAGACCGCCGACCCCGCCCTGGCCGAGGCCGTCGCGGCCAGCAGGGTGGAGATCGACATGCGGCGCAGGCACGGCGACGACTACCGCTACGCGGGCTACGTCCTGCGCCCTGTCTGACTAACAGGCCGAGCGTGGGCGTGCGGAAGTAGAGCATCGGATTGCGCCCGCCCTGGTGGATCGGGAGCTCGAGGCCGAGTTCCGAGCTGACGGCCCGGAGTCGCCAGTAGACGTCGGGAGCCGCAGCGGGCGCCGCCGTGAAGTACCGGATCCGCTGGGCGGCGAGCCAGCGCAGCACCTCCCTGCCCTCGGCGAGCGGGAGCAGTCGCGTGCGGTGGAACGCGTCGCGGACGCTGACCGGGGTACCGAGTGGCAGGAGGAAGTGGAGATACCAGCGCGCGAACGTCGCGCTGTGTGCCACGTCGACGAACAGGTAGCCGGTGTCGTCGATCCAGGACAGGTCCAGTCCGCGGACATCGCCCTGGCGGCACTCCCAGCGGTCCTGCCCCAGCGTGGCGGGCACGTGGGCGATGGCGTTGTCGATGAGGTCGATCGTGATCAGCTTGCCCGCGCGCGCCGTTGTCCGGCAGCGCACGCAGGATCCACGTGGTCGACCAGCCGTGGAACGAGCCGATCTCGACGACCTGACTCGGCCGGATCTGCCGGACGAGCAGGTAGGTGAGTTCGGCTTCGATGTCGTCGAGTTTCGGCTTAATCTGAGGCGAGCGCTCGGCCAGCAGGGCCCCTTGCTCGGCCAGCACCGCACGGAGACCGTCCGCATAGGACGGAATACAGCTCGCTCAGGGTTGCGACATCGAGGTCGGCGTAAGGCATGCCGCCACGCTATGGACGCCGGCCACAGCCGGCGTCGGTCCGGAGAGCCGGCTCGCCCTAGTTCCGTGGAACTAACCGTCGCTCCCGGAACGACAAGCCCGGTCTCGTAGGCAAGCACGACGTCCTGCGCACGATCACGCAGACCGAGCTTGGTGAACGTCCTGCTGATGTGCGACTTCACGGTGTACACGCTGATGTGGAGCGTCTGCGCTATCTCCTGATTGGACAGTCCACGTGCGACGAGCCGGACGACCTCGATCTCCCGCTCCGTCAGCTCGTCGAGCACTGTGCGGCTACGGGTGCCTGCCGCCAGTAGCCGGGAGAGCAGCTCCGCGACGACTCGGCGGGTGACCGAGGGAGTGAGTAGACTGTCCCCGGCTGCCACGACCCGCACCGCATCGACGAGCTGATTCGCCATGCTGTTCTTGAGGAGAAACCCGCTGGCGCTGGCGCGCAGCGCGTCGACGATGTACTCGTCGAGGTCGAAGGTCGTCATGACCACCACCCGGGTGGCGGGCGTGTCACGCAGGATCTCGCGTGTCGCGCTGAGGCCGTCCCGGTGCGGCATCCGGATGTCCATCAGGATGACGTCCGGCTTCAGGCTCCGGACGAGATCCTCGGCCTGCCGCCCGTCACCTGCCCGATCACCTCGATGTTGGGCCGAGCGGCGAGCAACGCGGCGAAGCCCTCGCATACCGTCGCGTGGTCGTCGACGACGAGGGTCCTGATCATGACTGGCTCCGGCTGTCGGTGAGTTCCGCTGTGACGGTCCAGGTGCCGCCCACCACCTCGGCCACGCACCGACCGCCCACCGCGGCGGCGCGTTCCCGCAGACTGATGATCCCGTGCCCGGCTCCTGCCGCGCTGGTGGCACCTTCGACCGGGGATGCTGACCCGCACCTCCACCGTGTCGTGCGCTGGATAACGCTGACGTCCACGGCCTGCCCCGGCGCGTGCCGTTCGGCGTTACGCAGGGCCTCCTGCAGGATCCGGTACACCGCGACGCACGTCGTGCCCGCGGGCGGGCGGCCGTCGAGCTCGATCCGCGCTCGTCGCCGCGTGAGGAGGTCCTCGACGTCCTCCCAGCCTGGCTGTGGGACGACCGGCGCCGCGCCGTCCGCACGCAACGCGCTGACCAGCGTCCGCGTGTCCGCCAGTGCCGCTCACGCGTCGGAGGCGATTCCGGCGAGGACGGCGGTGGTCGTCGGGCAGGGCCGCCAGCCGGTACGGCGCAGTCTCTGCGGTGACGGCGATCGTGGACACGTGATGGGCGACGACGTCGTGCAACTCCCGCGCGATCCGAGCCCGCTCGTCCAACAGTACCTGGCGTGCCGCCGCGACCTCCAGTTGCGAGCGGGTGGCGCCGCGGGACCCGATCAGGATCGCCAGCAGAGCGGACCACGCCGCGTAGGTGGTGAACGGCTGCATGGCGAACCGGTCGTCAAGGCCAGCACCCCAACGGTGACGCCGCCCGTCGCCGCCCAGACAGCCCACGCCACCCAGCGCCCGCCGGCACAGCGCTACGGAGATCACCACCTCAGTAGCAGCAACTGCTGCGGCAGTGGCCACGGCGCGACGGTCCACGGCGTCAACAGCACGGCCAAGCCACAGCCGCCGAGCGCGACAGCGCAGGCGACCAGTGGGAACCGGACCAGCAGGGCCACCGTGGCGGTGAACACGGCGGCGAGCACGAGCCGTATGGACCAGCGCGCCGATCCGGCACTCCACCGGCCAGGCTGCGCCAGACCAGGACAACGCCCACCTACACAGGATCCAGACGAAGACCTCAAACGCGGCTCTCGCTAAACCGGCGAGGCTGCCTCTCCCAGGCCGTCCATCTCGCCGATCCTTCCACACGAATCAGGCCCCACCCGGCGAGTGCCGGATGGGGCCTGACCCGCGAGCCGCCTGCGGGAATCGAACCCGCGACCTATTTCATTACGAGTGTCTGTGAGTTCGCCACCATCGTCCCGGCATGGGACTTCGGGCTCACCGCCTGGCGACCGTGATCAACTCTAGTTCGGAACACAGATAGCTACGCGCCGGACTGATAAAGCGGCAACGACAAGTGCACGACTAGCAACCGCAAGACACTACCGCAGGGTGGCTACATGGCTCGTTTTTGGATCCTTGAGTACCGGGCACGAGTGTAAGTTCAGGCTGGACACTACGCAACACCGCACGACCACACTCGGGTTTTGTTTTCTATTGCCCACGCAACAACGTCGGAATACAGTCGAGTGGCAATAAGAACCGCACAACTAAGAGCTGTTCTTATTCCGACTCCAATCGACTTTTTACCGCAACCACTTCCACCCCAGCGACTATTGATAAGTGCAGCAAGTACTGCTCGCAGGTCATGTCCACAACAATAGTAGTACCTGTCGACCTCTTCGAAATCTGCCTCAACAAAAGCTACCAGCACGTCATTTTCCAAGGCAGTCGCTTCTTTGGACCTCCGCATCGCAAGGCTAACTAGGCGTACGGGATCTACCCCACAGTTTCCTGCCGCATAGTCAAGCACTTCGACAATTGGAAACTCGCGCATGTTTAGTTCCCAATTTCGCGAGACCGATAGGAATCGTAACAAGCCAACCTTGGAGGAAGCTGCAATCACTACCTCGCTTATTGAGGCATACGCGCTTAAGCTTAGATCGTCCTGTATGACTTCTTTAGATCCGTTAGCATGAGCGACCCGATCTAGAACTCCGTCAACTCTAGCCATTGTGGCGTCTAGGTCATAGTGCTCCGTATAAACAATATTGGGCGACGAACTCAGACCGCCGAGCTTGTCGTCCCAGTCCCTATCAACAACCGCAAGGACTCGAGCCATCTTGACCTCGTCCGCGACCCCAACTGCTCGCAAAACATTCGGCTTTCCGAAGCAGTTGATCGACGTGGCAGAATGCTCGTCAATATGAATATCGAGAGCCTGCTGATCATCTTGGCCTTCAAGCAAGACTATTGTTCGATTGTCGATCGTTCTAAACATTAAGATTGCTGCATATATGTCATCGCCAGTGATGAGTTCTTTCATTCGACCTCATCAGCTACTGCGGAACCCAGAGAAACCGTCCTGTCCCACCACTTGTGCACAATCTGCGGCGAATGCGTAGCAATCACAAACCGATGGCCAGCCAATCCCGCGATGCGCTCGATGTCAGCAAGGAATTTCTGCTGCCACGCGATATGCAATGAAATCTCTGGCTCATCGATCAAAACCAGGCTGTTCGATGGGACATTAAATAGCAGATCGTACACGAGGACCAATTCATGCTGTTCCCCTGACGAAAGCTGCTTAGCTGAGATCTCACGTCCGACAGACGTCCGAAAAACGAAGCCACGCTCCCTGTCGACAGCCATCTTTTTATTCAGGAAGCGAGAGTTTACGATTTCCACCAAGAGACGAACACGCGCTAGGAGGGTTTCGAAGGTCGCCAGCTTTTCGGCGGAGTCAGTGAGGTACACCCACAGAACCCTCTTCTCCCAATTTTCCAATCCACCCTCAGGCAACGGTATATCGTCCTGGTTATCCAGGATCGATATCGCCTCCAGCTCTTCCCTAAGCCTGCTCTGCTCTTCATACCTCTCACGTATGAGGTCATCGGTAACATTCGACGGCAGTGGGTTCTTTCTCAGAACTCGTCGAGGGAAAGTCCTATCAAGTTTCTGCGACGTTCGGCTATTTCTTGCAAGTGCAGAGGCAATAGCCGACGCTAAATCTTCTGCAAATTCAGAAACCGTGTCTTTTCGATGTCTACCTTCGCCATCAGGTATTTTATTGGATCGCCTAGAAGGCTGCAGCAAGCGCTGAGTTTCAATTAGATGGACACGTGTTTCCGACAGAAATGAATGGAGCCATTCAGGGATTACGTCAGAAGGTCTACCCTTGTAACTCTTGCGATAGAGAGACGGCATCGGCATCGGAAGTTCGGACGTTTCTACTAGCTCGCCTGTTTTCAAACGCCAGCGATCTCTTCCAACGTATATGATTCCGAAATCTCTTTCTAAAACCCGCCTAACCCGAGGGTCTCCATACTGGAGCGACTCATTGTCGAACGACCACTCCTGCACGCTACCCTCCGGGTCGCGAAGTCTAAAGACAAGAGCACGCTCTTCGAGAGTTTCACCCTCGTCCAAACCCGGCAAGATTTGCTGCCCGCCAGACCTTAAAACAAATAACCTATACCCATCCGCGAAGCTGAATTCAATAGAAGTAAATGGAACTTGCAGCACCCGAAAAAATTCGCCGGAAAAAGTGGCATTGATTAGTTCTAGAAGCTTGGTTTTACCAACACCATTTGGACCATGAAGTACGACAAAGCTGTGAGACGACGGGAATTCGACCACATGATTAAATTGCCCAATCAGATCGAAGACGGCCACCTTCTTAAGCACTTTCACGTATTACTCCCTCGATGCACATCTCGCCGACCTTACTAGATTCCAACTACGCCAAGTCAAGACCAGTCGCAAGGTAGCAGAATACGCGAAATGCTGCAGAAATTCACTGAACGTACAACCTCCCATCGATGCCCCAAACAACCATCTGCTCAAACCGGTTCTGGTCGGCCAAATTTCGAGCCCTTACGCTGCAGCAATCCACATTGAAAGGACTGAATACGGCGAACGGCCACCGTGCCACCGTCGAGCGTGATCCGGCGCTGCTGGTGCGTCTTGGTGGCCTTCTCCCACGTCCGACGACCCCGCTGAGCGATGCTCGACCGGATCGTGAGTACACCCGGTCTCGAAGTTGATCCGGTCCCATGCGAGCGCGCACAGCTCGCCGCGGCGAGTGCCGGTCGTCAGGGCGAGCCAGACGAGCGTGCCCCAGTCGAGGTCCCGCCACGCCGTGTTGGCGATCTTCGCCGCCTCGGCCGGGCTCGGCGGTTGCGGGTCGGGGCGGGGCACCGGCAGCGGCTCGGAGAGATCGAACGGGTTGACGCCGATCCAGCCCCACCGGACCGCCCGCCTTCCGGCGACGGACAGGATCGCCTGAACCTTCCGGATCGAGCTGACGGCGAGCGGCTTGCACTTGTGCTCACCACAGCGGTTGTCGCACTCGTGCGGCTTGTCCGTCCGGTGCTCTGCGAACTTGCGTCCGCGGCAGTGCACACGACAGGTGGCGAGCTGCTTGTAGAACGAATCGAGGGTCTCGCCGCTGAGCCGGCCGAGCGGCTGCTTGCCGAGTAGCGGGCGGATGTGGTTCCTGATCAGCGACTCGTAGCCGGTCTGGGTGGTCTCCTCGACCTTCAGCAGCTCCAGGTACCGGTCCAGCAGTTGGTCGACGGTCGCGCTCGTCCGGGAGCTGCGCCGCTCGTCGACCTGGTTGAGCAACTTCGTCCGAGCCTTCTCGGCCAGAGCGGCGGCCTTCGGGCCCTTCGGGATGACCTCGGTGAGGTAGTGCCGCTTCTTCGAGACCGGATCGATCCCGGCGTAGACCTTCACCCTGAGTGACCCGCTGGGGAGCTTCACGATCTCGCCGCGAGTCCGCTTCCGCGGCTCGTTTGCGCTGGTCATGAATCCAGTCTACGGCCGACCGGCTACACGAATGGCTACACAGAAAGCGACCAGGGGCCCTCCGAGATTCGGAGAGCCCCTGGTCAGAGGGTGGAGCCGCCTGCGGGAATCGAACCCGCGACCTATTCATTACGAGTGAATCGCTCTGGCCGACTGAGCTAAGGCGGCGAACCGGATCTAGTGTACCGGTAGCCTTCCCCGTCACTTCGAGGCCCCGCCGTCGTTAGGTGGCTTAGGACGCCGGTGTCCCGACACCGGCGCGGTTCCCGCAGCTCAGGAGGACTCCGCGTATGCGGTCACGCAGGCTGGCACTCCCCGTCGTCGCCGCCATGCTGCTGTTGTCGGCCGGGCCGGCGCTCGCGCAGCAGATCCCGACCACGCCGATCCCCGAGCCGAAGAACCCCGGGCAGGCACCCATCACCTCGCCACCGAACCCGCAGCCCCTGGGCCACGCGGTCGGCGAGGCCGGCACCGGTCTCGGCGTGCTTCGACTGCTGCCCAACGCGGTACCGACCAGCGCCATCCTGCCGGGCCTCGGCGACAAGCTGCCGAAGCAGGCCGCGTTCGAGGCCGGGATGGGCCTGGCCAGCGCGCAGGCCAACTCCGAGGCGTACCTGAGCTACGAACGGTCGATCGCGCAGTCGTCACCGTTCGGCATCTCGGTCGCGGGCAACTCGCCGCAGTCGCCCGGTTCCGTCGTGCAGACCGCCCTGCCGGACAACCCGCAGCCGACGACCGCCGGCTTCAACGCACCACCGAACCCGCTGCTCAACGTCGGCCTGCTCAACGGGCGGGCACACGCGCGGTGGAGCGAGACGCTCGGCCCGTGCGTCGGCACCATCGCCGACGCCAACACGGAAATGGCGAGCCTTTCGCTGCTCAACGTCATCCCTTCGCTCGGCTCGATCCCGCTCAAGGACCTCAACCTGGCCGCCGCCAAGCCCGGGGCGAAGCTGGAGAACGGCCTCGACCCGCAGGACCCGCTCGGCGCACTGGGCGGGCTGCTCGCCGGCGGCGGGCAGACCAGCGCGGACGGCAACGGCGCGCTGCTCAGCCTGCCCAACACACTGTCCGCACGGTCGGTCGTACGCCTGGTGGACATGCCGAACTCGAAGAACAAGGCCGTCGAGTCCACGTCGACCCTGCAGGTGGCGAGCGTCAACCTGCTGAAGAACACCCCGCTGGGCCTGACCATCGACGTCGTCAGCCAGCCGACGCTGAAGGTCACCTCGACCGGGTCGAAGGCCACGTCGAAGGTCGAGTACACCGCACCGGTGCTGCGGGTGAAGCGCGGCGACCAGGTGATGTTCACGCTGGACGCCGCCAACCCGACCAAGGACATCCCGATCGGCCTGCCGCTGGAAGGGCTGCTGCCGCAGCTGGGCGCCGCCGGTGACCAGCTGAAGAACGTGCCGGTGCTCGGCGGGCTCGCCGACCTGGTGAAGGGCGGTCTCAAGCCGGTCACCGAGCAGGCCAAGGGCTTCGTGCTGGACATCGGCGTGCTGCGGCTGAGCATCGCGCAGCTCGACGAGAAGCGGCTGGAGATGACGACGCCGTTCAAGGGGCACCAGCTCGGCGCGTCGGCGCGGCTGATGGACCTGCAGGTGCTGCCGACCAAGGCGCTCAAGGACGTGCTGCCCGGCGGTGCGGGCGCCTCGCTGCCCAGCTCGCTGGCCCAGTTGTCGCTGGGTGAGCAGGTGGCCAGGGCGTACGCGCCGGAGGGTGGCGTCCAGTGCGGGTCCAAGTCCGCCCCGCCCGCCGGTGGCAACCAGGGCAAGGGGATCCCGAAGAAGCTGGCGCAGACCAGCGCGGCCTACTCGGCGGTGCCGCTGTTCTGGACCGGAACGGCGATGCTGCTCGTCGGCGTGATCCTGGTGGCCGCGCTGCCGTCCAGCCGCCGCCTGGCCCGTGCCAAGGCCGAGCCGCCGAAGCCTTCGCCCCGGCCGCGGGCCTGACAGCTCGTGAAGGCCACCTTCATTACGTGAGACGTCAGGAGCCCGGCAAAGTCCGGTGGCGGCCAGGCGAGGTGTCTGGTCTCGAGCGTGGAACTCGTGTACCTGAACGTAGAACTCGCGTGCGTGAGCGCAGAACTCACCATGTGGACGCCGGTTCTCACGTGGTGCCGGTCGCCCACGTGAACGGGCCGTTCGCGCGAGTCCTCCGTTCCCGACCCGCGAGTCGACCGTTCCCGACCCGCGAGTTGCACGTTCCGCTCGCCTGGTCCCACTGTCCGGCACACCGGTCCCAGATAGCGAGACCAGCCCGTCATCGGCAGGCCGAACGGGCCGTTCGCGCGACCGCGCCGGGCCGGAGCACAAGTTTCGCGTTCCTGAACACGTCATTCGCGTTCCCGGACACGACACTCACCATCCGACTTTGCCGGGGCCCTGACGTGAGACGTGATGAAGGTGGCCTTCACGTGCCCTGACGGGAACGGGAGCGTCAGCCCTGCCGGAGGCTCATCACCATCGCCTCGACGGCGATGCGCGGCTTCACGTTGACCTCGATGGCCTCGCGGCAGGCGAGGACCGCCTCCAGGCGGCGCAGGGTGGACTCCGGCGACCACTGGGCCGCCGCGGACGCGATGGCCTCGGCGTGATCGGGGTGGGTGAGCCGGGCGCCCGCGCGGCTGCCGGTGACCAACACGTCCCGGTAGAAGCCGGCCAGGTCGATCAGCGCCAGGTCCAGCGTGTCGCGCTGGGTACGGGTGGCCCGCGACTTCTGCCGCTTCTCCAGTGCCTTGACCGCCGCCTCCGCGGCCCGCTTGGCTCCGGCGACACCGCGCCCGGTGCCGTCGCCGCCCATCGCGGTCCGCAGCTCGGACTTCTCGACCTCGTCGCGTTCCTTGCTCTCCTCGACCGCGTCCGACTCGGCGGCCGCGATCAACGCGTCGGCACTGGCGAACACGTCCGAGCCACGCCGCAGCCCGAGCGGGATCCGCAGCACGGACTCCCTGCGCTTGCGCGCGTTCTCGTCGGTGGCCAGCCGACGCGCCCGCCCGACGTGCCCACCGCACACCGACGCGGCCCACTCGGCCAGTTCCGGCTCGACGCCATCGCGCTCGACCAGCACCTCCGCGATCGCCGCGGGCGGCGGTGTCCGCAGGTGCACCAGCCGGCAACGCGACCGGATGGTCACCGACACGTCCTCCGGGTGGTCCGACGGCGCGCAGAGCAGGAACACCGTCCGCTCCGGCGGCTCCTCGACGGCCTTCAGCAACGCGTTCGCGGCACCTTCGGTGAGCCGGTCGGCGTCCTCGATGATGACCACCTGCCACTGCCCGGTGGTCGGCAGCCGCGCGGCCGCCTGCACGAGGGCACGCATCTCGGCGACCGAGATCGACAGCCCCTCCGGGACCACCAGCCGGACGTCCGCATGCGTGCCGGACATCGCCGTACGGCAGCCGGGACACTCCCCGCACCCGACACCGGCCATGCACTGCAGTGCCGCGGCGAACGTCCGCGCCGCCACCGACCGGCCGGACCCCGGCGGCCCGGTGAGCAGCCAGGCGTGGGTCATCGCGCCCGGCTCGGTGGTCTCACCCCTGACCAGTGCCGCAGCGGCTGCCGCGGCAGCGGACAGCGTCTCGACGGCCGGCTCCTGACCGACCAGCTGCGCCCACACCCCGGGCAGGCTCACGATGTCGCCTCCGTTGGCGCGACCCCCGCGAACGGCCCGATCAGCACGGCCCGCACGGCATCCCTGACCCGTTCGCGTACCTGTTCCTCGGTGCCGTCGGCATCGACGACCACGTAACGGTCCGGGTCGGCCGCGGCCATCTCGGACAGCAGGTGCTTCACGCCCCACTGGTCGCTCGACTCGGACCGGCCGATCCCGTTCCCCTCCGGCGCCTTGTCCAGCAGCACGGTGATGTCCGGCCGCAACTGCCCGGTCGCCCAGTCGGCCAGCCCCTCGAACTCCTCCGGGTCCAGCCCGGCGACGGCCGACAGGTGCGCCAGCGGCGAGTCGACATAGCGCTCCATCACCACGATCGACCCGCCGTCCAGCGCCGGCTGGACGTCCCGCTCGACCAGATCGGCCCGCACCGCGGCGGCGGCCAGCGCCTGTGCCCGCGCGCCGGTCAGCTCCGCCGTGGTCAGCAGGGTGGTCAGCCGTTCCTGGTCCAGCGCGGGATCGGCGGCCAGCACGACGTTGCGTGGCCCGTGGTCGAGCCACTCGGCGAGCTGCGCCGCCTGCCCCGAGGTGTCGGCGGCCGTGGTGCCCTCGATGGTGATCAGCAGGCCGTTGACCCGCCGGGGACGCCTGCGTAGTGCGTTGCGCAGGTCGGCGAGGATCGGCTCGGTGCGCCGGGAGTCCATCTGCCGGTAGGCGAGCACGCCGACGAGCGCGGCCAGCAGGCCGCCGCCGAGCATGACGGGACGGGTGCCGTCGATGGTGATCAGGCCGCCCCACACGTCGACCTTCGTCGGCCGCACCAGGGCGATCAGCAGCGGTACCACCGCCACCGACAGCCCCAGCACGACCTTCATCAGCGACTGGTAGATCGCGTTGATCCGGCCGCGGATGGCGTCGTCGACCTGTGACCCGATGATCGTCACGCCGGTGAGGAAAGCGGCGCCCGCACAGGCACCGACGAGCATGACGGTGATCAGCGAGACCGCGAGATGCGGCGACAGCGCGACCAGGATCAGCGAGAACCCGGCGAACACGATGGCGACACCGAACAACCGGTCGTGCGGCAGCCGCCGCGCCAGCTTCGGCGCCCCGGCCATGCCGATGGTGAGCCCGACGAAAACGGCCGCGAACAGCATGCCGAACGCGGACTGGCCCGCGTTGAGGCTGTACGCGTAGACCTGGGCGCTGCCGATGACCGCGCCCCCCGCCGCCAGCGCACCGACCAGCCCGATGAAGAGGCCGCGCACCAGCGGGGTGGTACGCACGAACCGCGCGGCGTCCTTGATCATCGTCAGGAACCCGGACGGTTCCCCGTCGTCCTTCGGCTCCTGCTTCAGCGGCGACTCGTGGACGTTGCGCAGCGACAGCTCGGGAATCCGGGTGGCGATCGTCAGCGCGCTGGCCAGGTACAGCAGTGCCGCGACCACGACCGCGATCTTGATCGGCCCGTTGAGCCCGATGAACTCGTCCGGCAGATGGAAGGTGGTCCGGACACCGGTGACGATGGCGTAGAAGCCGGCGCCGGTGATGACCGCCAGGCCGTAGGTCATCACCATGCCGAGCTGGTTGGCCGTCTCCACCTGGTCCCGCCTGCGCAGCAGGTTGGGCACCGCCGCGTCCTTGGACGGGATCCAGGCCATCGCCGAGACGCCGACGAAGAAGTTGCCGACGTACAGCCACCACGGGGCGTCGATGAACACGATCGACATGAGCAGCCCGAACCGCAGCAGGTCGCAGACGACCATGATCTTGCGCCGGTCGAACCGGTCGGCCAGCAGGCCGCCCAGCGGGGCGAACAGCAGCCCGGGCAGCAGGTTGGTGATGACCACGGAACCGAACGCGAAGCTCTGCGCGGTGTAGTCCTGGGTCATGTTGCTGACCAGCGCCGACAGCGCCATCAGCGACATCCAGTCGGCCGAGCTGCACATGTAGGTGACGAACCACAGCCTGCGGAACGGCCGGATCGCCAGTACCCGTCGCGCGCGATGAACCGTGGACTCGTGTCGTGGGGCAGGCTGCGCTGTGGCGCCCTCCGTCTCCGCACGACGCTCCGCGACCATGGCGCCAGCGTAGCTGGGCACGTCACCGTGCTGGGCTAACCCCCATGGGCACGGTCAGTTGAACATGTCGCTGAGGCCGTTGATCAGGCTGGACACCAGCTGGATGGCCACGATGACGAACACCGCGATCAGCACCAGCGCGACGATCATGCCCGCCATTCCGCTGGACGGCTTCGGGCGGACGACTCCCGCGGAGCCTTCCTCCCGGAACTTGCGCCGCACCTTGCGTAGCTGCGGGGCCTTGACCGGCCAGGTGCGCTGCCGCGGCACCTCGACGGGCGGCACGGGTGGCGGAGCCTGGGCCGGTGTGGCGGCCGCGGGCTCCTCGGCCTGCTCGCCGGCTTCGGCGGGTGCCTCACCGGCCTCGCCCATGGCGGCGCGGACCATCTCCCGCACCACATCGGAGTCCGGCTCCACCGGCTGGACCGGTTTGGCCCGCGGCGGGCCCAGGATGTCCTCGCCGGGTGCGGCGGGCGCCGTGGTCACCAGCCCGGCCAGCGGGTCCCCGAATGTCCTCGGGGGCGCCGGTGCCTGCGTCCCGTCGCCGGAGAAGAGTGCGTCATCGTTCGCCGGGTTCATGCCGACCAGTCCCCACGCTCGCGGTGCCGTCCCTTTCCAGGGTAGTGGCGTGCTCGCTGTGCGCATCCGCCCAACGGGCGCGATACACGTCACGCGCTGCGAGGCCTACCGCGACCTCATCGAGCAGGGGCTCGAAGAACGCCCTGCGGTAGCTGTCGTCGCTGGAGGTCGACGAGGCGAAGTACAGCCCGGAGAACACCGCCAGGAACAGCGACACCTGCAGCAGCGCGCGGCTCACCGGCAGTTCCTGGCCGTACAGCGTGCCCGCGGGCGACTCCCTGCCGACGTACTCGGTCACCACCTCCGGCTGAACCATGAGCTTGCCGAAGACCAGAAAGAACGCGAAGACCAGGATCACGAACGCGACGACCTGCAGGGCCTGCGCGAGGAACAGCACGACCGCCACGTTGACGCGCTCGCCCCTGGACAACTTCGTCGGCACGGTCTCGCCGACCAGGTCGAGCGAACCGGCGAGCGGGGTACCGCGCAGCACCTTGCGGGGGTCGACCCGGGTCGCGTTCAGGTCCGACAGCTCGTCCCGCAGGCGGGTCGCCATGAACAGGGCGCCGACCAGGCTGAGGAAGCCCACCACGGCCCAGAGCTGTGCTCTGGTGAGGTGATCGGCGGCCTGCCACAGCTCACCGGTGAAGAACGCGAACATCACGAACAACAGCAGCAGCGGCAGCGCGCGGGCCGCCAACGTGCCGAGGACCGTCACCTGGCCCGCGGCACTGCGCAACGCCCACACCAGCACCGCGCCGGCACCGATGCGGACCAGCAGCAGGATCACCAGCAGGGTGATGACCCCCTCGACCAACCCGGACACCAGCGTCGAGCCGAGTCCGGTCCGCCACTCCACGACAGGCGACACGACCGCGGTCAGCAACGTGACGACGATGGCCACCGTCATCCGCACTCGCTCGTTCCAGCGGCGCATCCCCCTGCTGATCAGCCAGCCGCACAGCACCGGCACGACGAGCAGTGCGATCACGAGTGCGGCGACCGTCAGCGTGTAGGCGTTGTCGGCGAGCTTCGCGTCGAACGCCTCCTCCGACGTGTCGAGCAGGCGGAGCAGTGCGACACCCATGGGCCCGAAGAGCAGCAGGAACGTCTGTGCCGGCACCGAGCGGCGCAGCAGCGAGCCGCTACGCCCGGACCGCAGCACGACCATGGGCAGGCCTCGACGGCGCAACCAGGTCTCCACCGCACGGCGTTCGTCTTCTCCCGGAGACCTGGTCAACCGTCAACCCCCATCGACGCGTTATTTCTTGGCCGTAGCCTTTTTCTTCCGCGCCGGAGCCTTCTTCTTCGGCGCGGGGCCCTTCGCGCGCTTCTCCGCCAGTAGTTCGGCCGCGCGCTCAGGGGTCACGGACTCGACACTGTCCGTCTTGCGCAGCGTAGCGTTGAACTCCCCGTCGGTGACATAGGGCCCGAACCGGCCGTCCTTGATCACCATCGGCTTGCCGGAGACCGGATCGTCGCCCAGTTCCCGCAGCGGCGGCCTGGCCGCCGCCTGCCTGCCGCGGCGCTTGGGCTCCGCGTAGATCTTCAGCGCCTCGTCGAGAGTGATCGAGAACAGCTGCTCCTCGGTCTCCAGCGACCGCGAGTCGGTGCCCTTCTTCAGGTAGGGGCCGTAACGGCCGTTCTGCGCGGTGATCTCGTCGCCGGACTCCGGGTCCTTGCCGACGACCCTGGGCAGCGACAGCAGCTTCAGCGCGTCGTCGAGGTTCACCGTCTCGATGTCCATCGACTTGAACAGCGACGCCGTACGCGGCTTGGGCTTCTTCGCCTTCGCGGCCTTCTTCTGCGCGGCCGTGGCGTCCTCCGGCAGCGGCTCCTCGTCCGGCAGCAGCTCGGTGACGTAGGGCCCGAACCGGCCCTCCTTGGCGACGATCTCGTGCCCGCTCACCGGGTCGGTGCCCAGCGAACGCCCCTCCTGCGGGGTGGCGAACAGCTTCTCCGCGATCTCGGCGGTCAGCTCGTCGGGCGGCAGGTCCTCGGGCAGGTTGGCCCGCTGCGACTCGCCCTCGACGATGCGCTCCAGGTACGGCCCGTACCGGCCGACCCTGACCACCACGGGACGGCCACCGTCGTCGGTGAACAGCGGGATCGAGTTGATCTCGCGTGCGTCGATGTCCTCGACGCTGCCCTCGACCAGCTTCTTCAGCCCGCCGAGCCTGCCGATCGAGCCGTCGACGCCCATGTCGCCGCCGAAGTAGAACTTCGTCAGCCACTGGGTGCGCTGCTCGTTGCCGGCGGCGATGCGGTCGAGCTCGTCCTCCATGCCCGCGGTGAAGCTGTAGTCCACCAGGCGCTCGAAGTGCTGTTCCATCAGCCCGATCACGGCGAACGCGACCCAGGACGGCACCAGGGCCGAGCCCTTCTTCCACACGTAGCCGCGGTCCTGGATGGTCTTGATGATCGAGGTGTAGGTCGACGGCCTGCCGATCCCCAGTTCCTCCAGCTTGCTGATCAGGCTGGGCTCGGTGAACCGGGCGGGCGGCGAGGTCGTGTGGCCCTCGGGGTTCAGCTCGTTCGCCGTGAGGTCCTGACCCTTGGCCAGCTGCGGCAGCCTGCTCTGCTTGTCGTCGGCCTCGGCACCGGACTCGGTGTCGACCGCCTCGACGTAGGCCTTGAGGAACCCGGCGAAGGTGATCGTCCGGCCGGACGCGGCGAACACGCACTCCTCACCGCTGGCTGCGGTGCCCGCGATGCGCACCGACATCGTGGTGCCCTTGGCGTCGGCCATCTGCGAGGCGATGGTCCGCTGCCAGATCAGCTCGTACAGGCGGAACTCGTCGGCGGCCAGCTCACCGGCGACCTGGCCGGGCGTGCGGAACACCTCGCCTGCCGGGCGGATCGCCTCGTGGGCCTCCTGCGCGTTCTTCACCTTGCGGGTGTACTGCCGCGGCTTGTCGGCCACGTGGTCCTTGCCGTACAGCTGGGTGGCCTGGCTGCGGGCCGCCGCGATCGCCGTCTCCGACAGCGTCGTGGAGTCGGTACGCATATAGGTGATGTAGCCGTTCTCGTACAGCCGCTGCGCCACCCGCATGGTGGTCTCCGAGGAGAACCGCAGCTTGCGGCCGGCCTCCTGCTGCAGCGTCGACGTCATGAACGGCGGGTAGGGCCGCCGGGTGTAGGGCTTCTCCTCGACGCTGGCGACGGTGAACTCGCGGTCGGCCAGCGCCTGCGCCAGCCGGGTCGCGTCGGCCTCGGCGAGGATGCGCAGGTCGGCCTTGGCGTCCTTGAGCCTGCCGTCCGGGCCGAAGTCACGGCCGGTGGCCAGCCGCGCGCCGTCGACCGAGACGAGCCTGGCCGGGAAGTTACGCGGTGCGGCGTCGGCGCCGGCGTCCATCACCGCGGAGATGTCCCAGTACGACGCCGAGGTGAAGCGCATCCGCTCCCGCTCGCGCTCCACGATGATCCGGGTCGCCACCGACTGCACGCGGCCCGCCGACAGCTTCGGCATGACCTTCTTCCACAGCACGGGGGAGACCTCGTAGCCGTAGAGGCGGTCGAGGATACGGCGGGTCTCCTGCGCGTCGACCAGGTCCGGGTCGAGGTCGCGGGTGCTCTCGGCGGCCGAGCGGATGGCCTGCTCGGTGATCTCGTGGAACACCATCCGGCGCACCGGGACCTTCGGCTTGAGGGTCTCCAGCAGGTGCCAGGCGATGGCCTCGCCCTCGCGGTCGGGGTCCGTCGCCAGGTAGAGCTCGTCGACGTCCTTGAGCAGGCCCTTCAGCTCGGTGACCTTGGACTTCTTGTCCGGGGTGACGATGTAGAGCGGCTCGAAGCCGTTGTCGACGTCGACCCCGAGGCGGGCCCACGCCTGGCCCTTGTACGCCGCGGGGACGTCGGCGGCGCCCCTGGGGAGGTCGCGGATGTGCCCGACCGAGGACTCCACGACGTATCCGCGACCGAGGTAGGGAGCGATCTTGCGGGCCTTGGTCGGCGACTCGACGATCACCAGCCGCCGACGAGCACCGTTGCTCGCCGTGTCGCTCTTCTTCGTCCGTGTCGTTCCTGCCACGCCGTCCTGCTCTCCGCTCATCCGTCGTCACGGTTCGGTGACGACTCCTCGACCCGCCAGTGTGCACGCCACCAGCCGTCCGTGTCCGGTCAGGTGGCGCAACACGCCGTGTCCACCGCATCGGCCCGACACATGGGGATGTTTCTTAACCAGACGTAACACACCACGTCTACCCCATATTCAACAGGGATCCCGTACCCGGTCCACTACGCTGCGTTGTCCCGGGTGGTGACCAGGCACTGTTACCGCTTCACTGGGAGCACTCGCGACACGAAAGGAAGCCACAATGATCCGGAAAGCGGTCCTCGCCACCACGGTGGTCGCCGGCCTGGCGCTGACCCCGGTCGCTCACGCCGCCCCGCAGGTCGACTTCGCGGGCACGGTGGCGCTGTCCAACTGCTCGGGCTCGGTGGTCAAGACGGCCGGGGCGGCGATGGACGACCCGGCTCTGGTGCTGTCCAACGGCCACTGCCTGGAGACGGGCTTCCCCAAGCCGGGTCAGGTCGTCGTCGACCAGCCCGCCGACCGCGAGTTCGGCCTGCTGGCGCCCGACGGCGGACGCGAGCTGACCAAACTGCGGGCCGAGCGTCTGGTCTACGCGACGATGACCGAGACCGACGTGGCGCTGTACCGGCTGAACGTCAGCTACGCGCAGATCGAGCAGCAGTGGCAGATCAAGCCGCTGGAGCTGTCCGCCGCGCGGCCAGAGGCCGGCAAGGCCATCACGGTGGTGTCGGGCTACTGGAAGAAGACCTACAGCTGCTCCATCGACGGGTTCGTGCACGAGCTGCGCGAGGCGGACTGGTCGTGGAAGGACTCGATCCGGTACACGCCGGAGTGCAAGACGATCGGCGGAACCTCCGGCTCGCCGGTGGTCGACAACGCGACCAAGCAGGTTGTCGGCGTGAACAACACCGGCAACGAGTCGGGCGAGCGGTGCACGATGAACAACCCGTGCGAGGTCGCCGAGAACGGCGAGGTCACCGTGCGCAAGGGCATCAACTACGGCCAGCAGACGCACAAGATCCCGGCCTGCCTGACGGCAGGCAGCAAGCTGGACCTGCAGGCCCCGGACTGCACGCTTCCGAAACCCGCCGCCTAACCTGCTCGGGCCACCGGGACGATTTCCGGCCACGCGCCCTCGGCCGCCCGCGGCGGCTCGCCGATCAGCTCGGCGAACGTGTGCAGCCGCCGTCGGCCGGAGATCCGCAGGCCCGGCGTGTCCGAACCGGCGCCGAGCAGGGCGTTCGGCAGGCCGAGCGTGCACAGTGCCGCCGACAGCCGCTCGTGGGTGCACGGGGCGCCCGGGTCCATGGCCAGCAGGTAACCCCTCGGCACCGGACGCCCGGCGGTGAGCGCCCACAGTCGCAGGGTGCCGCCGTCGAGCCGGAAACCCTCCGGCACCGCCTTGGCCGAGCTGGCGGCCAGGCAGCCCCACGCCGCCGCCAGCGCGGTCAGGTCGGCCCGGAACGCGGTACGCAGCATCAGCTGCTCGTCCTCGTCGCGGGCCAGCTCGGCCTGCACACCCCTGCGGCGCAGCTCGCCTGCCAGCGCCCTGGCCCGCCACGGCTCGTCGAGCACCGCCGAAAGGCGTGCCGACATGCGGCCGAACCCGGTCAGCCTGCCGTGCCCGCACAGCATGCCGGCGAGGTCGGCTGGCCGCGGTCCGGTGGCCTCCGCGGAGAGCAGGGAGAGCTGCGCCACACCCGCGATCATAGAACACGCGTTCGATATCGCGCGAGCCCTAGTCGAGGACGGCGATCTCCAGTTCGGCGAGCCGCTCCTGCTCGGTGACCACGTCGATCTCGGTGACCCGGTCGCCGTCGACCCTGAACAGCAACGCCAGCTCCAGCCTACCGCGGCTCGCCTTCACCAGGCCGACGGTGCCGTCGATCAGCGCGACGCCGGTGAACCGTGCCCGCTGGGAAGCCAGGATCGCGCCCTTGCCGACCTCGTGGGCACCGCGGCGCACGACCGGTCCCGCCGTGAGCACCACGTCCGGGGCGAGCACCGCGACCAGCGCGTCGAAGTCGCCGTCGCGGGCAGCCGCCAGGTAGGCGCCGACCACCTCGCGCTGCCTGGCGAGGTCGGGCACCGGTTCACCGCCGCGAACCCGGCGGCGGGCGCGGCTGGCCAGCTGCCGCGTCGCGTCCGGCGTCCGCTCGACCAGCGGCGCGATCTCCTCGAACGGCACGGCGAACATGTCGTGCAGCACGAACGCGAGCCGCTCGGCGGGCTGCAGCGTGTCCAGCACGACGAGCATCGCCAGACCGACCGAGTCGGCCAGCTCGGCTTCCTCGGCGGGGTCGGCGCCGCCCTCCCGGTCCGGTACGTCGGCAGGTTCCTCGCGGCGGGACCGCAGCATGTTCAGGCACACCCGGCCCACCACGGTCGTCAGCCAGCCGCCGATGTTGCGCACAGCGGCGAGATCCGCCCGGCTGGCGCGCAGCCAGGCCTCCTGAACGGCGTCGTCGGCCTCGGCGAGCGAGCCCAGAATCCGGTAGGCCACCCCACGCAGGTGCGGCCGGTGCTCCTCGAAGGATCCGGTCAGCAAGTCGGTCACGACACCGAGCCTATGCCGGAGGACCGCCTCCGAGGCTGGGCGTGGCGGAATCGCTGGTGAGCTGGTGGCACCGGGGTGCGGTCCGGCTGGCGGCCCGGAGTTCGGGCGAGCCGTCGAATCCGGCCAGCAGGTTGATCCTGCCGACCTCATCGAGCACGGCGCCGGCCTGGGCGATCGCCTGGCGGCTGTCCGCCGAGCCGGGTTGCGCCCTGTCCAGTTTGGTTTTCGCGGCGTTGGCCCGGTCGCGGATGCCGCCGAACGTCTCGACGGCGGTCCGGCGCGCCTCGTCGCCACCGGGGACGGGCGAGGGGTCCAGCCCGCCGAGGTTGGCGACCGCGCGGTCGAGTCCGCCGGCGACACTGCCGAGCAGGCTGCTGGCGGAGCGGGTCGCGGTCTGCGGCGTGCTGGGGTCGACGGTCGGCATGCGGGCCAGCGTGTCGACGATGCCGGCGACCGCGCCGCAGTAGCCGTCGGCCCACCGCTCGGCCAGCTGCTGGGAGGTCTCGGCGGGTGGCGGCTGCGCGGTCGGCGGACCGGCCGATCCGGGCTGCACCTGCGCCTGCTGACCGCACCCCGCCAGCAAGAGCAGTGACACCGTCGCCCCTGCGGCGAAGCCGATACTCCGCGGCCGCACGCACGCACCTCCAGTCAGCCCAACCGACACCGCCTTCCGACGGTACCGGGCCGGGTGGACAACGCAAGTCACCGAGGTCACAGTTGGCAAATTTCCGCCAGAGCGACCTCGGTGACCGTCCAGCGTCAGTTACCGAAGCTCTCGCAGTTCGGCTGCCCCTTGCCCGCTTCCTTCAGCTCCTGGGCGTTCGGCAGGTTCTTCAGCGGGTCCTCGGCCTTCGTCAGCTTGGTGCCGACGGAGGTCAGGCTCGCCGCCGCGGTCCGCAGCGCGTTGAGGTCGCCGGGCTTGGTGGCCTCGAACTTCTCCTGCGCCGTCTTCGCCTCGTTGCGGAGCGGCTCGAAGATCCCGAGGAACGCGGTCTTGGCCGCTTCGCCCGACTGGATGGGCGCGGGCGGCAGCTCCTTGAGGCCGTCCACCAGGCCACCGACGCCGGTTTCGAGCTTCTGGAAGGTCTCCAGAACGACCCGCCGCGCGGCGGCCGGGTCGTTGCCCTCCATCTTCGGCGGCTCCAGCTGGCTGGCCTCCTGCAGCGGCTTGAGCGCACCGCAGAACTTGTTCGTCCACTCGGCCGCCTCGCCCGAGGGCTTGCCCGCCTCGCTGCTCGCCGGGGCGGAGCTGGACGACGCGGGCGGCGCGGCGGCGTTGTTGTCGCCACCGCCGCCACAGGCACCGAGTAGCAGGCCGGTCACCGCGATACCGGTGAGCAGCGCAGAACGTGATTTCATGACATTTCCCCAAAAGTGAGCCCACTGAGAATGCGGGAGCCTACCCGGATACGAAAAGGCCCGCCGCGTGGGATTCGACGCGGCGGGCCTTTCCTGCTAACCGTCAGGCTTTGGCACTCTCCGACTCGGCGGGAGCACTGTCCGTCAGCGACGTGCTGCGCCGCTTCGAGACCACGATCGCCACGACGATGATGGCGACCGCGACAAGGGCGATGCCCACCCGGACGCCGACCGAGGCGTCCGCCCCGACCGAGAACTGCACGACCGCCGGAGCGATCAGCAGCGACACCAGGTTCATCACCTTGATCAGCGGGTTGATCGCGGGGCCCGCGGTGTCCTTGAACGGGTCACCCACCGTGTCACCGATGACCGTCGCCGCGTGGGCCTCGGAGCCCTTGCCGCCGTGGTGACCGTCCTCGACCAGCTTCTTGGAGTTGTCCCACGCCCCACCGGAGTTGGCGAGGAACACCGCCATGAGCGTGCCGGTGGCGATCGCGCCACCGAGGTAACCGGCGAGCGCGCCGGTGCCCAGCCCGAAGCCGACGGCGATCGGCGCGAACACGGCCAGCAGACCCGGCGTCGCCAGCTCCCGCAGCGAGTCGCGGGTGACGATGTCGACCACGCGGCCGTACTCGGGCCTGGTGGTGCCCTCCATGATCCCCGGGATGTCGCGGAACTGGCGGCGCACCTCGTACACCACCGCGCCCGCCGCGCGGGACACCGCGTTGATGGCCAGCCCGGAGAACAGGAACACGACCGCGGCACCGATCAGCACACCGACCAGCGCGTTCGGGCTGACGATGTCGCTGACGAACGACGCCGAGTCGGTCGCGGCCGCACCGATGTCGGTCAGCGCCTGGCGAATCGAGTCCTGGTAGGACCCGAACAGCGCCGTCGCGGCGAGAACCGCGGTGGCGATGGCGATGCCCTTGGTGATCGCCTTGGTGGTGTTGCCGACGGCGTCCAGCTCGGTGAGGATGCCCGCCGCCTTCTCGTCGACGTCGCCGGACATCTCGGCGATGCCCTGCGCGTTGTCCGACACCGGGCCGAAGGTGTCCATGGCGACGATGACGCCGACCGTGGTCAGCAGGCCGGTACCGGCCAGCGCCACCGCGAACAGGGCGACGGAGCCGCCGAGCAGGTAGGCACCGAACACGGCGCCGCCGATGACGATCGCGGTGTAGACGGCCGACTCGAAACCGACCGAGAGGCCGGACAGGATGACGGTCGCCGGACCGGTCTCCGAGGTCTTCCCGACGTCCTTGACGGGCTTGTACTCGGTGCCGGTGAAGTAGCCGGTGAGCCACAGGATGATGCCGGCGAGCACGATGCCGATGATCACCGAGATGGTGGCGATCACGGCCGGGTTGCCCTCGTGGCCGGCGAAGGCGTCACCGAAGGCGGAGAACGAGCTCGGCAGGAACACGAACGCGGCGACCGCGCACAGCACGCCGGAGATCAACGCGGAGATGTAGAACGCCTTGTTGATCGTCGTCAGGCCGCTCTCGCCCGTCTTCGCCCTGGTGATGTAGACACCGATGACCGCGGTGATCACACCGATGGCCGGCACGATCAGCGGGAACAGCAGGCCGTCCACACCGAAGGCGACACTGCCCAGGATGAGTGCGGCGACCAGGGTCACGGCGTAGGACTCGAAGAGGTCGGCGGCCATACCGGCGCAGTCACCCACGTTGTCACCGACGTTGTCGGCGATCGTGGCCGCGTTGCGCGGGTCGTCCTCGGGGATGTTCTGCTCGACCTTGCCGACCAGGTCGGCGCCGACGTCGGCGGCCTTGGTGAAGATGCCGCCGCCGACCCTCATGAACATCGCGATCAGCGCGGCACCGAAGCCGAAGCCCTCCAGCACCTTGGGTGCCTGGCCCGCGTAGACCAGCACGACCAGTGCGGCACCGAACAGGCCGAGGCCCACCGTCGCCATACCGACCGCACCACCGGTGCGGAAGGCCACCCGCATGGCTTTCTCCCGGCCGCCTTCCTCCCGCGACGCGGCGGCGACCCTGAGGTTGGCCCGCGTGGCCAGCCACATGCCGAGGTAGCCGATGGTGAAGGAGAAACCGGCGCCGACGAGGAAGAAGATCGAGCGCCCGATGCGCTCGTTCCAGTCGTGGGCGGGTAGGGCGAACAACAGCACGAAGACGACCACGCCGAAGATGGCCAGCGTGTTGCGCTGTCGTTTGAGGTAGGCGGCCGCACCTTCCTGCACCGCCTTGGCGATCTCCTGCATCTTCTCGGTGCCCTGGCCTGCGGCCAGGACCTCCTTGAGCAGCAGATAGCCAACGACCAATGCGGCAAGGGCGACCACGGCGACCACAGCCACGATGCTGTAGTCACCTCCGGAGAGCTCTAGGCCCTCCGCGAGGAACTGCCGGGACATTCGTCCTCCTGAGACGTCGCCTGTAACCAGCGAGGGCGGACGGAGCCGTCGACGCTGACATGGGATCTACACCACTACGTGGTGTGGTGGCGGGAGTGTATTGGTAGTGCGTGTGGCGTCGGCAAGGCGTCCCGGGTGCAACACACACAGTAAGCACGGTGAGCTTGCTCACTTGATCAGTTTTGCCGCTGCGCCAGGGGGTTCTCGGACGCGGTGTGCGGGGTGGTAGCGGACCGTCGCCGCGAGGTCGCGCAGGTAGGGGCGTGGATCAGCGGGCGGTGTCCAGGTGTGCGAGATCCAAGGCGGAGGGCAGGGCTCGTACTGGGTCGTACTCGCCCTGTCCGACAACGTAGGAGATCGCCCGCCTGGACGCCGCCCGCCCGCGTCCTTACCTGCGCGACCTCTGGTGTCGGTGGGTTGTGGCACTCTCGGGACGTGGTGGCGAGTGGACGGGCGCAGCGGCTGCTGGGGCGGGTTACCGCGGGCATCCCGGAGTCGGAGAGCCCGGTGACCCACGTGGCGTCGCTGCCCGCGCAGCCGTCGCGGTTCGCCGACTGGCCGGACTGGGCCCCCGAGGCGGTGGTGACCGCGCTGCGCGAGTGCGGTGTCGAGCGGCCGTGGACGCACCAGGTCGAGGCGGCGTCGGCCGCGTGGGCCGGGGAACACGTGGTGGTGGCCACCGGGACGGCCTCCGGCAAGTCACTGGCCTACCAGCTGCCGGTGTTGTCCCGCCTGGTGGCCGACGACAAGGCCGGTGCGCTGTACCTCTCCCCGACCAAGGCGCTGGGGGCCGACCAGCTTCGTTCAGTGTCCTCTTTGGACATCAAGGGCGTGCGGGCGGCGACCTACGACGGCGACACCCCGCTGGCCGAGCGGGACTGGGTACGGGCGCATTCGCGGTGGGTGTTCACCAATCCCGACATGCTGCACCGCGGCATCCTCTCGGCACACACGAAGTGGTCGCGGCTGTTCCGCAAGCTCAGCTATGTGGTCGTCGACGAGTGTCACGGCTACCGGGGCGTGTTCGGCTCGCACGTGGCCCTGCTGCTACGCAGGCTGCAGCGGGTCGCCAGGCACTACGGCAGCGATCCGGTCTTCGTACTGGCGTCGGCCACGACCGCCGAGCCCGCGGCGTTCGCCAGGCGGCTGACCGGCAAGGAGTGCCGGGCGGTCGTCGACGACGGGTCGCCGAGGGGATCGCGCACCGTGGCGTTGTGGGAACCGCCGCTGCTCGACGACTTCGGCGGGGAGAACGGTGCGCCGATCCGGCGGTCCGCGGGCGCGGAGACGGCCCGGATCCTCGCCGAGCTGGTGATCGAGGGCGCCCGCTCGCTGGCGTTCGTACGGTCACGCCGCGGTGCGGAGCTGACCGCGCTGGGGGCGCGGCGCATCCTGTCCGAAGTGGACCCCGAGCTTCCCGAGCGGGTCGCCGCCTACCGCGCCGGTTTCCTGCCCGAGGAACGCAGGGCGCTGGAGAAGGCACTGCTCACCGGCGACCTGCTGGGGGTGGCGACCACGAACGCGCTGGAGCTGGGCGTCGACATCGCCGGGCTGGACGCGGTGGTGCTGGCCGGTTATCCCGGCACGCTGGCGTCGTTCTGGCAGCAGGCGGGCCGCGCCGGCCGGTCCGGCGACGAGGCGCTGGTGGTGTTCGTCGCCAGGGACGACCCGCTGGACACCTACTTGGTCCACCATCCGGCGGCGGTGCTGGAGCGGCCGGTGGAGACAGCGGTGCTGGACCCGGGCAACCCGTACGTGCTGGCGCCGCAGCTGGCGTGTGCCGCTGCCGAACTGCCGCTCACCACGGGCGAACTGGAGCTGTTCGGTGGCGAGCAGGCGCGGCAGGTGGTCGACTCGCTGGTGGCCGACCGGCTGCTGCGCCGCAGGGCGAGCGGCTGGTACTGGACCTCCCGCGACCGTCCGCACGGCGAGGTGGACATCCGCGGCTCCGGTGGGGACCAGGTGGCCGTGGTGGAGGCCGACACCGGCCGGTTGCTCGGCACGGTCGACTTCGGGTCGTCCTTCACGACCGTGCACCCCGGCGCGGTGTATCTGCACCAGGGCGTCTCGTACGTCGTCGACGACCTGGATCTCGCCGACGGCCTCGCCATGGTGCACGCGGAGGATCCGGAGTGGACGACGTCGGCCCGCGAGGTCGTCGACGTCGCCGTACTCGACGTCGCCGAGCGCACCGACTACGGCGGGGTGAGCGTGTACCTGGGCGAGGTGGCGGTGACGTCGCAGGTGGTCGGGTACCTGCGACGGCTACCGTCCGGGGAGGTGCTCGACCAGGTGCCGCTGGACCTGCCGGAGCAGGTCCTGCGGACCAGGGCCGTCTGGTACACGGTGACCGAGGAACTGTTGGTGGGGACCGGGAGTTCCGGCAGGACACCGGGGAGCGCCGGACTGGTTCCGGCTGCGGTCCCCGGTGCCCTGCACGCCGCCGAGCACGCGGCGATCGGCCTGCTACCGCTGTTCGCTACATGCGACCGATGGGACATCGGCGGACTGTCGACCGCGTTGCACGCAGACACCGGGGAGGCGACGGTGTTCGTGCACGATGGGCATCCCGGGGGTGCGGGGTTCGCCGATCGCGGTCATTCCGCTCTGGTCCCATGGCTGGCCGCTACGCGGGAGGCGATCATCTCCTGCGAGTGCCCGGCTGGGTGCCCGTCCTGTGTTCAGTCGCCCAAATGCGGGAATGGCAACGAACCGTTGGACAAGGCGGGGGCGGTGGCTGTGCTGGATACCGTGTTGGGGGCATTGCGTCGGCACGGAGCCCGGCACGGCCACGAGGTCGATGAAGTTGTCGAGGATCAGGCCGCGACGGAGGCTTCCGCCACGGCGAGGTGAGCGGCCTGCTCACCGGCGAGGGCACGGACCAGCACGTCGTGCACGGTCCCCGCCTCGGGCAGGCGCCAGCCCCACACCTCGGGCTTGACCCGCCAGTGCACGACTCCGTGCTGGAACGGGGTCGGCGGGAGCGGCACCCAGCTGCCCTCGCCGTGCCACCGCACGGACTCGTCGTCGCGCAGCGCGGCAGGCAGGGTGCCGGCCGAGCTGAGCGTCAGGAACAGCCACCGGCCGTTCGGCATGGCGATGATCGGCGCGGGCTGGCCACCGGCCCGCAGCAGGCACGCGGCCCGCTTGCCCACGACGGCGTCGACCTCGACGGCGTCGAGGACGCTGCCGGTGGCGACCAGGAGGCTGTACTGGGCACCGGTCCACCAGGCGGCGACCTTGTGCGGGTGCGCGCCGAGCTGCTCACGCCAGTCGCTGTGTGCCGGCACCGGGGCCTGCCAGGTGCCGTCGGCCGGCCAGGACGGGTAGGTGCCCGGGAACACCGGCCACCCGCGTCCGGCGAGGCCGATGGCCTCGGCACGGAGCTCGATGCCGAAGGCACCGCGCCAGCTGTCCGACCAGTCTGTGTCCAACATGTCTTGCTCTGCCTCCTAGCTGCTGTCAGCCGCGTGAGCGGCTCTGTACTCAAATAAACGGCAAGTTGCAGAAGGCCGGAAGTGACCCGTCGGCAGATGGCGCGTTACGGACGACGAACAGCCCCATGGCGGCAGGCGAACCGAAGATCTCCCCGGCGCGGCACCGCCGAGCGGTGCTCGGCCACCGGCCCGCTCGTAAAACCTTGGGATTACAAGGTTTTAGGCCGATGCACGTGCGTCAGCATCTGCAGCAACACGCCACGCCGACGGCCGGGCGTGATACCGCTCACCGCGCCTGAGCGACCGCTCTTCGTGGCACCCGGCCGTACGACCGAGCGGTATCCAGCCCTCCACCTGCGGACGGTTGCCGTTCGTCGACGACAAACGGTTCAGCCCGGCCGATCAACGGGCCCCGCCCGCGCCCTCGCGTGTGCTGTACCCCACTCGTCCAGCGGGCCGGGCACGGGCGCCCGCACCTCGACGAGCGCGTCCCAGTCGACCAGCCGGCAACCGGCCAATTCGACGCCCATGCGCTCGGCCACCGTCCGGGCCCGGCCACAGGCGGCCTCGGCCCCCGAAGCAGCACGTCCGGCGGCGGCGAGCGCGGCGAGGTCGGCGGCACCGCCTGCCCGGTGGACGGCCAGCACCGCCGACCCGAGCCAGATCACCACGACACCGACGCCGAGCACCGCGGCGACCGCACCGGCCGCCCAGACTGTCGCCATGCCACGATCGGAGTCAACCCTGGCCATGCGGCCCTCCGATCGGCTCAACGGCCGCGACCGCCGACGCCCGCACCACCGCGCCGGGCAGCAGCCCGCCTGCCGGTGCGGCCGCCACCTCGGCGGCGAGCAGGTCGCCGTCGACGTGCACCGTCAGCCGGGCACCGGGAGGCCCGAGTTCAGCGACCACCCGCTCGGCCAGCTGAGGCTGTCCCCTGGCCGCGGCCCGGGCGGCCTCACGGGCGGCGTCGGTACAGCGGACCTGATCGACCACCACGGCGATGCCCGCCAGTACCAACCCGAACACGACCGTCAACGCGCCGAGCGCGATCGCCGCCTCCGCGGTCGCCATACCGCGATCGCCGTGGCGCTTCACCGGCGCACCGTCAGTGCGTCCTGGACCAGCGCCGTCAGCTCGGCGAGCACCGGCTCCCCGGTGACCACCGCGTAGAGCACGGCGGCGAAGGCGGCCGCGGCGATGGTGCCTATCGCATATTCAGCGGTCGACATCCCGCTGTCACCGGCACAACGGCGACGGAGAACGTGAACGAACGACATCAGTGAGTCCTTTCCAGGTGGTTGGGGATCAGGTGATCGCGGTCAGCCGGCCGGCCAGGCCCACCACCACGGGGACGACCCCGAGGCAGAGGAAGGCGGGCAGGAAGCAGAGCCCCAGCGGGACGGTGACCAGTACGCCGGCCCGTTGCGCCTTCGCCTCGGCGGTATCGGCCCGCTCGGTTCGCACCCGGCAGGCGAGATCGCGCGCGACGGCGGCCAGGGCCGTACCGGAACTCGCCGCCCGGCGGGCGGCCTTGGCCAGCACCACCGTCTCGGGGCAGGCCATGGCCGGTTGCCAGGCCCGTTCGGCATCGGCACCCAGTGCGAGCAGTTCCGCGGTCGCCCGCAGGGCGTCGGCAGGCCTGGCGGGAACGGCGTCGGCCACCGCCCGCACGGCTACCGGCACCGGCAACCCGGCTCGCAGTGCCGCCGCCAGCAGGTCCCAGCCGACGGCGAGGCTCGCCGGATCAGGCGGGTCGCTCCCGGTCCGCAGCCGCCGCCCGGCCAGCCAGCCCAGCAGTCCCAGCGGCACCGCGGCCACGGCGCCCGCCGGCCAGCCGAGTACGGCCGCGCCCAGCGCGGCGAGCCCGATAGCCAGCGCCGCCGGACGGGACCATGGCGCGGACCGCAGCCTGGCCAGCCGGCCTGCCGGTTCCGGGCGAAGCACCGATCTGGGCGGGCGGACCGGCCCTGGCGGCCACACGAGCAGGGCCCCGGCCAGCAGTGCGAGCGTTGCCACGTCGGCCGTCATGGCGTCACCCGGGTCATGCGATCCGTCCAGCACAGTCCCCCGGCGAGCAGCATCACGCCCGCACCCAGCAGCAACTGGCCCGCACCGGTGCCCGCCAGCACCGCCAACGGTCGAGCACCCATCGCCTCGCCGAGCAGCACACCGCACACCGGAAGCACGCAGAGCACCGCGGCGCTGGCCCGGGGACCGGCGAGCTTCGCGTGAAGCCCTCGCGTCGCACGGGCACCGGTCTCGACGTCTCTTCGCACCGCGTCGAGGACGTCGGCCAGCGCGAGCCCGTGCCGCTGCGCCAGCGTCCACGACGCCGCCAGGCGGGCAAGGACCGTACGCAGCAGCGGATCGTGTCCCTGCCTCGGAACGGTGCTGGGCAGGTCGCCACCCCAGCGCACCGCCAGCGAAACCGACCGCAGTGCGGCGGCCACCTCGGCGACGGCGTCGACCGAGGCGGACTCCGCCGCCTGCGCGGGATGGGCACCGCCGCGCAGTTCGGAGGCCATCACCCGCAGGGCCTCGGCGAGTGACTCGGCCACGGTGAGGGCGTGCCGGTTCCGGCGCCGGCCCCGCAGGCGGTGCCAGCCGACCGCGCCGAGTACCCCGGTGGCGAAGACCCCGGCCGGGCCGAGGAGAAGCCCTGCCGCGACAACCGCCACAGCGGAACCCACCACGGCGAGGACCGTGCGCAGCGGTACCCGGGAGCCGGAGCGGCGATGACGCCTGACCACGGGAACAGGCCCTGGCGAAGGCCAGCAGAGGAGCGCCGCGGCCGCCAGTAGCGACGACACGGTCAACACGGCAACCGCCCGCCCCGGGCGTCCACCAGCTCGGCGAGCAGTCGCCTGCCGTCGAGCCAGCGCCCGGCTCGCCACACGGGAGTGACGACCACCGGGCCACCACCGGGCCCGGGCCGGACAACACCGATCTCGGCGAGCCGGCGACGTCCGCCCGCGGCCGGGCTGTCCCTGCGCATGTGCAACACGACCTGCACCGCGGCGGCCAGCTGACTGTGCAGTGCCGGGCGGGAGAGCCCACCGAGCGCGGCCAGTGCCTCGAGCCTGGCCGGCACCTCGGACGGCGAGTTGGCGTGCAGGGTGCCCGCACCGCCGTCGTGCCCGGTGTTGAGGGCGGTCAGCAGCTCGCACACCTCGCGCCCGCGCACCTCGCCGACGACCAGCCGGTCCGGCCGCATCCGCAGGGCCTGGCGCACCAGTTCGCCCAGGGTCACCTCGCCTGCCCCCTCGACGTTCGGCGGCCGCGCGACCAGCCGGATGAACTGCGGGTGTGCTGGCTGCAGTTCGCCCGCGTCCTCGACACACACGATGCGCTCGGTGACCGGGACACGGCCGAGCATGGCCGCCAGCAACGTGCTCTTGCCCGCGCCCGTGCCGCCGGTGACGAGGTAGGCCAGCCGGGCGCCGACGACGGCGTCGAGCAGGTCGCCCCCGTCGTCGTCGAAGGTCTCCAGGGCACGCAGTGCCGCGAGGTCGTGCGAAGCCGGCCGGAGGACCCGCAACGCGACACAGGTGCCGTCGGGTGCGATCGGGGGGAGGACGGCGTGCAGGCGAACCCGGCCGCCGGGACCGGAACCGGGCAGCCAGCCGTCGACGAACGGTTGCGCGTCGTCGAGCCGCCTGCCCGCGGCCAGCGCGAGGCGCTGGGCCAGCCTGCGGACGTCCTCCTCCTTGGTGAATCGCACGGCAGTCCGGCGCAGGCCGCCCGTGCCGTCGACCCACACCTGGTCCGGCGCCGTCACCAGGACGTCGGTAATTCCCGGCTCGGCCAGCAACGCCTCCAGCGGGCCCGCACCGACCGTCTCCTGCTGCCACAGCCGTAGCGCGGCCAGCACCTCAGTGGGCGGGGCACCACCGGACTCCGCACGCACCGCCTCGGCGACGGCCGCGGGCTCGGCCTCTCCACCTCCCGACGCCAGCCGCAGGCGTACCCGCTCGACCAGCTCGGCGCTGCTCACGCCGTACTCCCCGGCCGGCTCATCACCTCGGCGAGCACGGCCTTGGCCGCGCGGCCGATCGCGCTTCCCGGCCGCGGGTCGAACTCGCCGCGATGCATCGGCCGCAGCAGGCCCCGGTCGGTCCGCAGCTCCGTCAGCATCGGTACGCCGACCATCGCCATGACGTCGTCGTGCCCCATCTCGTCCGGAGCGGGGCCGCGGATGATCATCCGCACCCGGTCGCGGTGAACGGTGATGCGATCGAGCAGCCGTTTGGCGGCGGCCGCGGCGCGGAGTTCAGCCGGTACCAGCAGCACGATGAGGTCGGCGCGGTCCAGCGCCGGGCCACCGCAACCGGGCTCCCGCGCCAGGTCGCACACCACGAGCCTGCCGGCACGGCGACCGACGTCGACGACTGCGGCCACGGCCTCGGCGCTCGGATGGTCGCCGGTCACGAAGGAGAGACGGCCGGTGCCGCAGGGCCGGCCAGGCAGTGTGTCCCGCAGCTGGGCCACTGTCACGTTCCCGCCCCAGCGCAGCGAGTCCCACCGCGCGCTGGCGGTGCGGCCGCCACCGAGCAGAACGTCCATCCCGCCGCTGAACGGATCGCAGTCCACGAGCATCGCCTCGGCGCCTTCCCGGGCGGCGCGCAGGGTGAGACCGGCCGCGAACACGGACGCTCCCGCACCACCGCGGCCGCCGATCACTGCGACGATCCGGCCTTCCCTGGCCGGGCCGGCGACGACGTCGGACAGCATCGTCAGCATCTCGGCCTCGTCGTCGGGAAGGCACATCACCCGCTCCGCGCCGACGGCGAACGCCCTGCGGTAGGTGTCCGGGCTCGCTGCCGACTTGCACACCAGCACGACACCCTGCCGCCTGGGCAGTGCCGGCTCGTCCGGCGCGACGGCGGCCTCGTCGACGAGGACCACCGGCGGGTCGGCCCAGCGTGGTCTGGCCGCGGGCAGATCGGGTACGCACTCCGGATCACAGCCCGCGGCCGCCATCAGTCTGATCAGCTCGTCCAGCAGTGGTTCCTCACCCGCGACGACGAGCGGCATTCCTCCGGTCACGACGACCCCCCACGTTTCCCAGCTCCGGTGGTGGATTCGTCCCGCCAGGAGCTGGCTGTGACGGGCCGTTACTCCACGATCACGGCGGGGCGCGACGGGGTGCAAGGGCGAGTTGTCCGGCCTGTGGACAAGCGGGGGCCTGTGGACAACTCCGTCGGAGAAAGGGGCGACCCCCGCCAGGGGGGAGGGGCGGGGGTCGCCGGGTTCAGCCCCGGGGGGTCGGACTGAACGGCCCGGGTGACGCCGGGCAACACCACTGTAACTCCGAAAACTGCGAAATCGGCTAATCCGGGCTCACGCATCCACACACAATTCGATAACGGACCTCCGGGAGCGTAGGTAGTGAATTTTCCACCCGCCGGCCACCGGGAGTACTCACCCAAGACTGTCACTGTCACCAGCAGACTTCAGTCACCCAACGGCAAATAGGGCAACGATTACCCGAGCCTGCTGAAAACGTATCCACGCGCCACCCATGCAAATTTCCCGGGCCGAATGTACGCAATTTGACCGTCGCGCGAGCGCGGTCGGCGTGGTGGACAGGACGGAACGTAAGGGAGTACTCTCTCACTATGTTGAGCGTGACCGTGGAGCGGACCATCCGGTGCACGCCGGAGGAACTGCTCGCCTTCGTACTGGACGTCCACCGCTACACCGAGGTCGACGACAAGATCGGCCCGATCGACTGGGTCCGCCAGGACGGCGACGTGACCGAGTTCCGCTTCCGGTCACGCCTGCCGGGCCTGCCGGCAGGCCCGAAGGTGATCTCCCGGATGCAACTCACGCCGGGCGAACGCATCGACATCGCACTGGCTCCACCGCCGCGAAACCGGCTCAACCACAAGGTTTCCACCTTCTCAGCCAGCTTCGTCTGCGAGCCGGTCGACGACGGGACCCGGCTGACCAGGACCATCTCGCTCGGGTTCCACCCGGCGATCCGCTGGCTGGTCGAGCCGATCCTGCGGCGGAGGCTGCCACCGGACGTCGAACGCGAGGTCGAGGGAGCCAAGCGCTACCTGGAGAAGCCGTAGCCGCGATTCTCCTAAGCTGGACACCGTGATCGCCTCCAGCCCGCCCCGCGTGGCCGCTTTCTTCGACCTCGACAAGACGATCATCGCGTCGTCCAGCGCGCTGGCGTTCAGCAAGCCGCTGCTGCGCCGCGGCCTGATCAACCGGCGTGCCGCGCTGAAGAGCGCCTACGCGCAACTGGTCTTCTCACTGGCCGGCGCCGACGCCAACAAGACCGAACGGGTACGGGCGCAGGTCTCCGCGCTGTGTGCGGGCTGGGACGTCGCGGAGGTCCGGGCCATCGTCACCGAAACGCTGCATGACGTCGTCGATCCGCTCGTCTACGCCGAGGCGGCCGAGCTGATCGCCGAGCACAAGGCGAACGGACACGACGTGGTGGTCCTTTCGGCCACCGGAGCGGAGGTCGTCGAGCCGGTCGCCGAGATGCTCGGCGCGACCCGCAGCGTCAGCACCCGGATGGAGGTCGTCGACGGCCGGTACTCCGGCAACGTCGACTTCTACTGCTACGGCGAGCACAAGGCCACCGCGGCCAAGAAGCTGGCTGCCGAGCACGGTTACGACCTCGCCGCCTGCCACGCCTACACCGACTCGAGCACCGACATCCCGCTGCTGGAGGTCGTCGGCCACCCCCACGCGGTGAACCCGGACAAGGCACTGCGGAAGCTGGCCGGGGAACGTGGCTGGGACGTGCTGGCGTTCAGCAACCCGGTCTCGCTGCGCAGCCGGCTGTCGAGCCCGTCGACCCTCGCGGTCGGCATCGGCGTCGGCGCCGTGGCGGCGGGCGCCACGTTGTACGGCCTTGCCCGCCGCAAGCGTGCGCGGAGTAGCCGGGCCTGAGCGGACGCCTGGCTTCCCCACTCACATGGCGGTACCCGAAGCGGTAAAACCGCTGGTCCCGAGACTGTGGGTGGTCGATTGGGCCAGGTCCGTCACTACATGGAGCCTCTGTACCGGTGCACCCATCCGCGCCCTTGAAGTGACGGCCGTCACTAGGTAGAAAGTTAGTGCGGACATCTTGTCGGCCAGGGAGGAGTCGAAGAGAAGACTCCATCCACCCCGAGAGATCTCCGTGCGCGGACTCCGGGCACCCACGCGCAGCACGCCGCGGGAGGCTTGTCGTCTAGGGACTGCGTACCGGGACGCCGGACGCCGAGTCCAGGTAGGTACGACTGGAGTTGCACGCTTGGTCACCTGAGCAGTCCGCGCGGGCGGGGCGGTGCCTTCGGGCACCGCCCCGCAGCACGTTCACGACACGGACGGATGGTGCAGGACCACCAGTCCGCTGACCGCGGGCCGGTCGGCCCGTTCGTGTTCGGTCTCCATGTACTCGTCGATGACCGCGCAGATGCGGCGGTCCAGCTCGGCGACCTCGTCCGCGGAGAGGTGCAGTAGGAACCGCGCGTAGGCCTGTACCGATTCCGAACCCGCCTCCCGCAGTTCCTCGGTGAACGCCTCGATGGGCGCGCCGGCCGCGCCCGCTTCCAGCTCGGTGGCCGGCATGGACAGCCACCAGGTCTGCCCGGTCGAGCGGTACGGCTTCTCCAGCGCCCCGCTGTCGCCGGTCCGTACCGGCGCCGGTTCGAGGAAGCCCACGTCCAGCAGCTGACGCACGTGGTAGAGCACCGTGCCGGGGTCCCGCCCGAGACGGTCGGCCAGCTGCTTGTTCGTCAGCTCCTGCTGGCCGCACAGGCGCAGGATGCGTACCCGCAGCGGATGCGCGACCGCCTTGGCCTCCCGCGGTGTCACCTCACGTCGTTCCCGCACGGAACCACCGTAGTCCGCCCATGCAGAGCCTTCCAATCGATGGACTTTTCTCCATCGATGGGTGAAACTCCATCAATGTTCTGGCGGCTGCTGACGGCATCTGGTCTGTCCAACCTGGCGGACGGGCTGGTCAAGGTGTCGCTGCCGCTGGTCGCCGTGCAGTTCACCCACTCGCCGGCGCTGATCGCCGGACTTGCGTTCGCGGTCACGGTGCCGTGGCTGCTGTTCGCACTCCCGGCGGGAGCGCTGGCCGACCGGTTGGACCGCCGCCTGGCCATGATCGGCGCCAACGCAGTGCGTGCCACCGCGATCGGCTGCCTGGCGTTCGGTGCCGGCTCGATCTGGCTGCTGTACGCCGTGGCGTTCGCCATCGGCACGGCCGAGACGATCCACGACACTGCGGCGCAGTCGATCCTGCCGCAGGTGGTGCCGCGAACGGACCTTTCGCGCGCCAACGGCAGGCTCTTCGCCGTCGAGTTCACCGCCAACGAGTTCGCCGGTCCGCCGATCGCGGGCGTGCTGGTGGCGGCGGGTAGCACGCTGGCGTTCGCCACGCCGGCGGGACTGTGGTTCCTCGCGCTGGGCGCGCTGCTGCTCGTCCGCGGCCGGTTCCGGGTCGAACGGGCCACTCGGACGACCCTTCGCGCCGACATCGCCGAAGGCCTGCGGTTCCTGTGGCGCAACCGGCTACTGCGCACGCTCGCCGTGATGGTGGGAGCCATCAACCTGGTCACCAGTGCCGTGTTCGGCGTCTTCGTCCTGTACGCCGTCGGCCCCATGGGTCTGAGCGAGCAGGCCTACGGACTGCTGATGGCGTGCACGGCCGCGGGAAGCGTCGCGGGCTCGTTCGCGGCCGGATTCCTGGAGCGCCGGATCGGCCGGGCCCGCTCATTGGTGCTGACCATCCTCTGCGCGACCGCCATGGTCGGCGTGCCGGCGTTCACGAACGGCCACCTCGCGGTCGGATCAGCGCTTTTCGTCGGCGGAGCGGGCATCATGGTGTGGAACGTGATCACGGTGTCGCTTCGGCAACGGGTCACACCCGACCGGCTGCTCGGCCGCCTCAGCAGCGCCTACCGGCTGGTCGCGTGGGGCACGATGCCGCTGGGGGCGGCCATCGGCGGACTACTGGCCCAGTTCGCCGGGGTACGGGTGGTCTTCGTGGCGGGCGCACTGGTGCTGTTGGCCCAGCTGGCGGCTATGCGGATCGTCACCGACCGCCGGATGGACGAGGCCGAACGTGACGCAATCGAACCGTGATCGCGATCAGTACTCCGAAAGGCACAGTGGGTCGTTGACCCCACCGAACTCGGTGAGTAGCTTCCCGGTGCCGGACGATTCGCGTGAAATGTTTCCCCATGTCCGAGCAGCAACAGGGAGGTCGCTGTGAGCACACACCCACCGGTCCGTCGACGATCACGGAGGAACAGTGCGCTCGCCGTGTCCCTCACCGCCCTGCTGGCCGCGACCGGGGTCGGTGCGACCGCGGCGACCCCTGCCACCGCGATGACCGCGCAGCAGGAGGAGACGACGGCGGACACCACCGCGCTCGCCGAACGCGCGATGCGCGGGCTCACCCTGGAGCAGAAGGTGGGCCAGCTGTTCGTCGCCGACGTCTCCGGCAAGTCGGCCGACGAGGTCCACCCGGCCAACCAGGCCCGCTACGGCGTCGGCACACCGGCCGAGGTCGTCAAGCGCTACCACGTCGGCGGCGTCATCTACTTCAACAACCCGCAGATCGACAACGTCGACAACCCGCAGCAGGTGGCACGGCTGTCCAACGGCCTGCAGCGCGCGGCACTCGGCACCGCACCGCACATTCCGCTGATCATCTCGGTGGACCAGGAGGGCGGCCGGGTCACCCGCATCGCCGACCAGGCCACCGAGTACCCGAGCATGATGGCCATCGGCGCGGGCAGGCGGACGGCCGACGCCGAGCAGCTCTCCGCCATCAACGGCAGGGAACTGCGTGCCATGGGCATCGCCCAGAACTTCGCGCCGTCGGCGGACGTCAACTCCAACCCGGTCAACCCGATCATCGGCTCCCGCTCGTTCTCCGCCGACCCGGCACTGGCCAGTGAGATGGTGGCCGCCTCGGTCGACGGCTACCAGCGCGGCGGCCGGGCGACCGAAACCGTCTCCACGTCGGCGAAGCACTTCCCCGGGCACGGCGACACCAAGGACGACAGCCACCACGGACTGCCGGTGATCGAGCGCACCGAGGCGCAGTGGCGCGCGATCGACCTCCCGCCGTTCCAGGCCGCCATCAAGGCCGGGGCGGACTCGGTCATGACCGCACACATCAGCGTCCCGAGCCTCGACCCCTCCGGCGACCCGGCGACGTTGTCCAAGCCGATCATGAGCGGCCTGCTGCGCGGTGAGCTGGGCTACCGCGGTGTGGTGGTCACCGACTCGCTGCAGATGAAGGGCGTCCGGGACATGTACCCCGACGCCGAGATTCCGGTACGCGCGCTGGAGGCCGGTGTCGACCAGATGCTGATGCCGCCGAACCTCCAGGTGGCCATGCGGGGCGTGCTCGACGCCGTCGCCAGCGGCAGGCTCACCGAGGACCGCATCAACGAGAGCGTCATCCGCATCCTGAAGCTGAAGCTCAAGCGGGGCATCCTCGCCAAGCCGCTGGTGGACGAGCGGGCCGTATCGCGCAAGGTCGGCACGCAGGCCAACCGGGCGGCCGTCCAGCAGATCACCGACCGCACCGTGACGTTGCTGCGTGACGACAAGAAGTCGTTGCCGCTCAAGGGTTCTCCTTCGGTGCTGGTGACCGGCTGGGACCGTCCCGAGTACCCCGGCTACCCGGCGGCGCCGGTACCGGCGCTGGCCAAGGCACTCGGTTCGAAGGCCACCGCGCTGCCCACCGGCACCGCGCCGAACGCCGACCAGATCGCGAAGGCGGTCGCAGCCGCGGGCTCGGCCGACGTCGTCGTGGTCCTCACCAGCGGCCTGCCGGCCAGTGCCTCCCAGCGCAACCTGCTCCAGGCGCTGCTGAACACCGGCAAGCCGGTCGTGGCGGTCGGCGTGCAGGAGCCGTACGACCCGGGGGCCGTCACCGCCGCGCCGACCTGGCTGGTCACCTACGACTGGCGCGCGGTCACCATGACGTCGCTGGCCAAGGTGCTGCGTGGGGAGATCGCACCGCAGGGCAAGCTGCCGGTGAACGTCCCGGTCGCGGGCGAGCCGACGAAGATCCTGTACCCCTTCGGCCACGGGTTGTCCTGGTGAGCCTGAACCGCCGCGGCTTCCTGACGGCAGGGGCGGTCGCGGCAACGGCGACGACACTGACCGGCTCGGCGCAGGCCCAGGAAGCCCAGCACCGGCGGGTGACTCCGGGTGCGGACCTGCTGGCCGCGCAGGGCTGGCGGACGCTCGCCGGCCGCAAACTCGGCGTGCTGTCCAACCCGACCGGCGTGATATCCGGTCAGGTGCACGTCGTCGACTCGCTGGTGGCGGCCGGCGTGCGGCCGGTGGCCGCGTTCGGGCCCGAACACGGCTTCCGCGGCAGCGCGCAGGCAGGCGGGTCGGAGGGCGACTACACCGACCCGCGCACCGGCATCCCGGTGTACGACGCCTACGGCGCCGACGCGACGAAGGTCGCCGGCATGTTCACCAAGGCGGGAATCGACACGGTCGTCTTCGACATCGCCGACGTCGGTGCCCGCTTCTACACCTACATCTGGTCGATGTACACGGCCATGGTGGCCGCGGCGAAGGTCGGCGCGGCGTTCGTCGTGCTGGACCGGCCGAACCCGGTCGGCGGCAGGGCGTACGGGCCGATGCTCGACCCGGCGTTCGCCTCAGGGGTCGGGCGGAAGCCGATCGTGCAGCAGCACGGCATGACCGTCGGCGAGCTGGCCCGGTTCTTCGCGGCGGAATTCCTTCCCGCCGAGGGCGTCCGGCTCGACAAGCTCGACGTGGTCGAGGTCCGCGGCTGGCGGCGCGACACGGTGTTCCATCGCACCGGCCTGGACTGGACGCCGCCGAGCCCCAACATGCCGACCCCGGACACGGCGGCGGTCTACCCGGGCACGTGCCTGTTCGAGGGCACCGTGCTGTCCGAGGGCCGCGGCACCACGCGGCCGTTCGAGGTGATCGGCGCACCGGGCATGGACTGGCGCTGGCGGGACGAGCTGACCGCCCTGGGCCTTCCCGGCGTGCGGTTCCGCGAGAACTACTTCGTGCCGACGTTCGGCAAGTTCGTCGGCAAGACCTGTGGTGGCGTGCAGCTGACCGTGACCGACCCCGAGTCGTTCCAGGCCATCCGCACCGCGGTGTCGATGATCGTGACCGCCCGCAGGCTGTACCCCGATGTCTTCGCGTGGCGGCCGGACAACTTCATCGACAAGCTGTCCGGCTCGGCCAGGCTGCGCACGATGGTCGACGCAGGCGCGGGTGTCGACGAGATCATTGGCGCCTGGCGGGACGAGCTGGCCGGGTTCGACCGGAAACGGCGTGGATACCTGATCTACCGGTGAGGTGGGACATGCGGCTGGGCAGGCTTTCGGCAGTGGTCGCGGTCGCGGCCGTCACACTGGGTGTGGTGAGCGTTCCCACGGCGACGGCGGGCGGACCGTCCGGGCGGTTCGACCGGCCCCGGTCCGGCTTCGCGCCCGCGTCCACGGTGCTGCGTGCGGGCAGCCCGGAGTCCGTCGGCCTCGATCCGGCCGCGCTGCTGGTGGCCGAGCAGCGCATCGACGCGTGGACCCGGCCGGGCGCCTCCGGTCACCCACTGCTGTCCGGTGCGGTGGGCGTGCACATCCACGACGGCGTCGTGGTCAACACCCACGTCGTCGGCGGAGCCGTCCGGTACGCCGACGGCTCCGGGACGGAGCTGCCGCCGGAGCGGCAGGTGCCGATGCGCGAGGACACCATCTTCGACATGGCGTCGGTGTCCAAGCTGTTCACCTCGATCGTCGTGCTACAGCTGGTCGAGCGCGGCAAGGTGCGCCTGGACAAGCCGGTCCGCGACTACCTGCCCGAGTTCGGGGTGAACGGCAAGGAGCCGATCACCGTCCAGCAGTTGCTGACCCACACGTCCGGGCTCGAACCGTTCCTGTACCTGTGGCGTGACTGGCCCGACAAGGCCGCGCGCATCAAGGCGGTCATGGACGTCAAACCCAAGTACGTGCCGGGCAGCACGTACGAGTACTCCGACCTCAACCTCATCACCCTCGGCGTACTGGCCGAGCGGCTGACCGGGTCGCCGCTGGACGTCCTGGTCCGCACCGGCATCACCGAGCCGCTGCGGATGTCCGACACCGGGTACAACCCGCCCGAGGAGAAGCTGCCGCGCGTCGCGGCCACCGAGTTCATGACCGTACCGGACCGCGGGATGGTGCGCGGTCAGGTGCACGACGAGAACGCGTGGTCGCTCGGCGGCGTCGCCGGGCACGCCGGGGTCTTCTCCACCGCTGCCGACATGTCGGTGCTGGGCCAGGCAGTCCTCAACGGCGGCAGCTACCGCGGGGCGCGGATCCTGCGGCCCGACACCGTGCGGAAGATGCTGACCAACTACAACCAGGCGTTCCCCGGCGACTCCCACGGCCTCGGCTTCGAACTCGACCAGCTCTGGTACATGGGCGGGCTGACCTCACCGGACAGCGCGGGGCACACCGGCTACACCGGCACCTCGCTGGTGATCGACCCGAAGTCCCGTTCGATCGCCATCCTGCTGACCAACCGGGTCCACCCGAGCCGCAACTGGGGCACCATCCAGCCGGCACGGGAGGTGTGGGCCAACGGCCTGGCCCGCGCGCTCGCCGTCCGGCCCGCCCGGGGCCACGACGCCTGGTTCAGCGAGATCGGCAACCTCAGCGCCGCCACGCTCACCAGCGGGCCACTCGCCACCGGTGGACGCTCCGCCAGGGTCGAGTTCGCCGCGTTCGCCGACTCGGAGCCGACCGACACCCTCGTGCTGGAGTCCAGCCCGGACGGCGTCGCGTGGCAGCCGGTGCCGCTGCGGGCGTCCGGTCGGGGTGCGCCGGACGGCGAGGTGACGGCACTGTCCGGCACGGGGCATCGCGCGTGGTGGCGCGTGCGGGCAGAACTACCCGCGACCGAACGGCTGTACGTGCGCTGGCGTTACGCCACCGACCGTCTCTACACCGGCCGCGGAATGATCGTCGACGCGATAAAAATCCGGGAAGGGCGTAACACTCTCCTGGACTCCGAACGCGATCCGGAGGCTCTGCGGGCCGAAGGATGGCGTCTGCGTAGCCGGTGACGAACTCGCTGTAACCGACAGCGGCTGAATCTTCAACTATTAGTCATCCGATCACTACTCATTCGTACCAACTCACCCAGATAACTTCACCCGGGGTAACAAGTTGCAGAGTCGTTAACAAGTGCACGTTAACGACCAAGACTTGGTTGGCGACTTTCTGGACAAGCGAACTTTCGCTGCTCGTCCACTGGATCACGGTCGAGTCGCGATCCTTGAGAAGGGTGTGGGTTGTCTTGTCGCAGGTACCTACGGTTAGTAAGTTTCCAACGGTGAGCTCCGAGGCCGCACCCGTGGTGGACGAGCCGTCCGCTCAGCCGGCGCGGGAGGCGGACGCCAGTCCGCTGGTCAGAATCCGCTCGCTGCTGCCTGGCCTGGCCAGAGCCGAGCAGCGGGTGGCCAAGGTCGTGCTCGACGACCCGTCCGCGGTCGCCCGGCGCAGCATCACCGAGGTCGCGCTGGCCGCGAACACCAGTGAGACCACGGTGACGCGCTTCTGCAAGGCCATCGGCGTCGGCGGCTACCCGCAGCTGCGCATCGCCCTGGCCGCGGACACCGCCCGCACCGAGGCCAGGTCCAACCGCAACCTCGGCGGCGAGATCGGCCCCGAGGACGACCTCGCGGCGGTGATCGGCAAGGTCAGCTTCGCCGACGCCAGAGCCGTCGAGGAGACCGCAGACCAGCTTGACGTCGGATCTCTGCAGCGGGTCATCGACCTCGTCTCCGGCGCGGGCCGCGTCGACGTCTACGGCGTGGGCGCCAGCGCGTTCGTCGCCGCCGACCTGCAGCAGAAGCTGCACCGCATCGGCCGGGTGAGCTTCGCCTGGTCCGACACCCACATCATGCTGACCTCCGCGGCCGTGTTGAAGCCCGGCGACGTCGCGGTCGGCATCTCGCACACCGGCGCGACCACCGACACCGTCGAGGCGCTGCGCGTCGCCCGCGAGCACGGTGCGATCACCGTCGCGCTGACGAACTTCCCGCGTTCGCCGATCACCGAGGTGGCCGACCACGTGCTCACCACGGCGGCACGCGAGACGACGTTCCGGTCCGGCGCCACAGCCAGCCGGATCGCCCAGCTGACCGTCATCGACTGCCTGTTCATCGGCGTCGCACAGCGCCACATGGACGCGGCGGTCAGCGCACTGGACGCCACCCGGGACGCGGTGGGCACACACCGGCTGGGCGTGCGCCCGGACGGCAGGCGGAGGCCGAGGGATACCGGCAAATGACCGACAAGTCAGTGAGGTTGATGGTGAGCGTGCCCCGGCAGGTGGTTCACGTCGATTCTCCGACCGAGCAACGCAATCCGCGGACCACGGACATCGACCTGATGTCCACGGTCGGCATCCTCGGCGCGCTCAACGCCGAGGACCGCATGGTCCCCGAGGCCGTGCACGCCGTCCTGCCGCGGCTTGCGCAGGCGGTCGACCACGCCGTCGACGCCCTGCGGGCGGGCAGGCGGGTGCACTACGTCGGCGCGGGGACGTCCGGCAGGCTCGCCACGCTGGACGCCGCCGAGCTGGTGCCGACGTTCAACGTGCCTGGCGACTGGTTCATCGCCCACCACGCCGGTGGTGAGCGCGCGCTGCGGCACGCGGTGGAGAACGCCGAGGACGACGCCGAAGCCGGTGCCGCCGAGCTGCTCGAGACGCTGGAGCCGGGCGACTTCGTGCTCGGGCTGACCGCGTCCGGGCGCACCCCGTACGTGCTCGGCGCGCTGCGTGCCGCACACGAGCGGGGCTGCAAGACCGCACTCGTGTCCGGCAACGCCCGCAAGACCAGCGTCGCCGGCGTCGACGTGCTGATCGCCGTGGACACCGGACCGGAGGCCATCGCCGGCTCCACCCGGATGAAGGCCGGGACGGCACAGAAGATCATCCTCACCGCGTTCTCCACCGCGACGATGATCAAGCTGGGCCGGACCTACTCGAACTTGATGGTCAGCATGCGCGCCACCAACGCCAAGCTGCGGGGCCGCACGCTGCGGATCCTGCGCGAGGCCACCGGCATGAGCGAGCACGACTGCGCCGAGGCGCTCACCGCGGCGGGCGGTGACCTCAAGGTGGCGCTGGTGCACCTGCTGGCCGGTGTCGACCCCGCCCAGGCCGAGCGCGCGCTCACCGCCAGCCAGGGCCACGTCCGCGACGCGCTGGCGTCGCTGCACATGCGCGCCAGCTGACCCCGGGGCGGCTTTAGCGGGCTAAAGCCGCCCCGCACCGGTCGGGCCCCGGCGGCGTCTGGACTGACCAGCCCCAAAGCTCGCGCAGCGAGCGACGGGCGAGGAGGGAAGACGCCGACTGAGGGGGCCCGACCGCGCCCGAGCGAAGCGAGGGCCTAAGTCACAGCGTCGGCGATCGAGCGGGCCTCGGTGGCGCCCGACTCGAAGGCCGCGCAGCAGAACAGCAGCCACTCGCGTACGCCGTCGGGCTCGCCCGACGCGAAGCCGCGGGCGGCGGCCGTGTACTTGGCCACCCTGCGGTAGCAGGCGACCTCGGGCACGGTCAGCGCCTTGGGGTCCAGGCCGGTGGCGACCATGGTCAGCCGCGCGGCCGCCCGCGCGACGACCCCGCCCCCGGCGCCGAACGGGTCGAGCGCGAGCAGTTCGCCGTGCACCACCGCGGTGAGCACGGCCGGCGGCGCCGACGTCGCCCCGAGCACGAGCTGGGCGAGCAGCTCCAGCCGCTGCCCCGCCCCGGCGACCGGCCTGCCCAGCAGCTCCGGGTCGTCGACGAGGTCGGCCGCGGCCAGGACGTGCATCCGCGCCAGCGCCTGCAACGGCGCCCGCCGCCACACCGGCAGCAGCGACTCACCGGCCTCGGCCACCCGCAGCGCACCGGCGAGCACGGGGTCGCTGACCGAGCCCTCGCCGGGAATCTCCGGGTCGGCACCCTCCACCCCGGCCGACGCGCGGGCCGCGCGTACCGACGCCTCGGCGGCCGTGGCCGCGCCGCCCCGCAGGTTGGCCGGGTGGCGGTGGACGGCGAACACCGCGTCCTGCGCGGACTTCGCCGCGGCCGTGACGCCGTCCAGATCCAGCAGCGGGGCCAGCGGGTCGCTCACGCGTCCAGCACCTGCCCCACCCGGTTCACCACGGGCGGCAACGTCGACCACGGGAAGTTGATCCAGCGGTCGGTGTGCCGCCAGACGTACTCGCAGGACACCGACGAGTGCGGCTTCTGGTAGACGACCGCGCAACGCACCTCGGCCACGTGGTCGGCGCAGTAGTCCCGCACCAGCTTCAGGGTCGCGCCGGTGTCGGCGACGTCGTCGGCCACCAGCACCTTCTTCTGCGTCAGGTCGACGACGTTGGGCACCGGCGGCAACATGACCGGCAGATCCAGCCGCTGGTCGACGCCGGTGTAGAACTCGACGTTCATCACGTGCAGGTTCTTCACGTCCAGCGCGTACCCGAGCGCGCCGGCGACGAACAGCCCGCCGCGGGCGATCGAGAGGATCAGGTCCGGCTCGAAGCCGCTGTCGGCGACCTGCGTGGCCAGTTCCCGGCTCGCCGTGCCGAACAGTTCCCAGGTGAGCTCTTCCCGCTCGTCGGCCATCGCGCCGTCCTCTCCAGCCGTACGTACTGCGCGCGAGCATAAGCGCCCACAAAGTGGCCTCCTCACATGTCTCACAAATGGACATAGCGTAGGTCCACCGATCCGAGTGAAGCTGACGACATGATCTGGAACGAACGGCCGACCTTGGCCGGTGAGCACGTCCGCTTGGAACCGCTCGAACTCCACCACACCGAGGGCCTGTTCGAAGCGGGCCGGGACCCCGACGTCTGGACGTGGCTGTCGGTGTTCCAGCCCGCCGACGTCGCCGCCACCCGGGACATGATCACCTCGATCCTCGCCGACCCCGCCCGTCAGGCCTTCGCGCAAATCGACGCCTGCACCGGCGCGGTCGCCGGCACGACGTCCTACTACCAACTCGACGCCCGCAACCGCATCCTGTGCATCGGGCACACCTGGATCGGCACGCCGTGGCAGCGCACCGCACTCAACACCGAGGCGAAACTGCTCTTGCTGACCCACGCATTCGACGTCCGTGACGCCAACCGCGTCGCCTGGGAGACCGACATCAACAACACCCGGTCGCAGCGCGCGATCGAACGGCTCGGGGCCGTGCGGGAGGGGATCCTGCGGGGACACCGCATCCGCAAGGAAGGGTCGATCCGGGACACCGTCCTGTACTCGGTAACCAAACCGGAATGGCCGGTCGTCCGCGACCGGTTGGCCGCTCGTCTGGCGGAGACGACCGCTCGTCCGGCGACACCGGCCACCCGTCTGGTCTAGACCAAACATCCTCCAGGGTGCAACCTGGTGGCAACCTTTTACAACGGGTACGAGTGTCGTTACCGTGCCCCGGGGGTAGCCAGCGTGTTTCGCAGAGGTTTTGCACTTCAGGAGGCAAAGCACCATGACAGAGCAGTCGTCGGCGCTCGACAATCTGCTGACGGAGAGCCGTACGTTCCCGCCCAGCGAGGAGTTCGCCGCCAAGGCCAACGCCGGCGCGGAGCTCTACTCCGAGGCCGATGCCGACAGGGAAACGTTCTGGGCCAAGCAGGCCGAGCGGCTGCACTGGGACACCAAGTGGACGCAGGTACTCGACTGGTCGAACGCCCCGTTCGCGAAGTGGTTCGTCAGCGGCAAGCTCAACGTCGCCTACAACTGCGTCGACCGGCACGTCGAATCCGGGCACGGCGACCAGGTCGCCATCCACTGGGTCGGTGAGCCCGGCGACACCAGGGACATCACCTACGCCGAGCTGAAGCGCGAGGTATCCAAGGCCGCGAACGCCTTGCTGTCACTGGGAGTCGGCGCACACGACCGCGTCGCGATCCAGCTGCAGATGGTGCCCGAGGCGATCGTCGCCATGCTCGCGTGTGCCCGCATCGGCGCGCTGCACAGCGTGGTGTTCGGCGGGTTCTCGCCGACGGCGCTGCGGTCCCGGGTCGACGACGCGCAGGCGAAGGTCGTCATCACCTCCGACGGCCAGTACCGCCGCGGCAAGGCCGCGCCGATGAAGGCGAACGTCGACCAGGCACTCGACGGCGCCGAGTCGGTGGAGAAGGTCATCGTCGTCCGCCGCACCGGCGACGACGTCCCGTGGACCGAGGGCAGGGACCTGTGGTGGCACGAACTGGTCGACGGCCAGTCCGAGGACCACAAGCCGGAGGCGTTCGACTCCGAGCACCCGCTCTACATCCTGTACACGAGCGGCACCACCGGTAAGCCGAAGGGCATCCTGCACACCTCCGGCGGCTACCTGACGCAGGCCGCGTACACCCACCACTACGTGTTCGACCACAAGCCGGGCGAGGACGTCTACTGGTGCACCGCCGACATCGGCTGGGTCACCGGGCACAGCTACATCGTCTACGGCCCGCTGGCCAACCGCGTCACCCAGGTCGTCTACGAGGGCACGCCGAACACCCCGCACGAGGGCCGTCACTGGGAGATCGTGCAGAAGTACAAGGTCTCCATCTACTACACCGCGCCCACGCTGATCCGCACGTTCATGAAGTGGGGCAAGGACATTCCGGCGAAGTACGACCTGTCGTCGCTGCGCGTACTGGGCAGTGTCGGCGAGCCGATCAACCCGGAGGCGTGGGTCTGGTACCGGGAGAACGTCGGCGCGAACGCGACGCCGGTCGTCGACACCTGGTGGCAGACCGAGACCGGCGCGATCATGATCTCGCCGCTGCCCGGTGTCACCGAGGCGAAGCCCGGTTCGGCACAACGCCCGCTGCCCGGCATCTCCGCGAAGGTCGTCGACGACAAGGCCGACGAGGTCGGCAAGGGCGGCGGCGGTTACCTGGTGCTGGACAAGCCGTGGCCGTCGATGCTGCGGGGAATCTGGGGCGACGACGAGCGGTACCGCGAGACGTACTGGTCGCGCTTCGCCGACAAGGGCTTCTACTTCGCCGGCGACGGCGCGAAGTACGACAACGACGGCGACATCTGGCTGCTGGGCCGCGTCGACGACGTGATGAACGTGTCCGGCCACCGCATCTCCACCACCGAGGTGGAGTCGGCGCTGGTTTCGCACCCGACGGTGGCCGAGGCGGCCGTCGTCGGCGCGTCCGACCCGACGACCGGTCAGGGCATCGTGGCGTTCGTGATCCTGCGTGGTGACGCCGTCGACGGCGGCGAGGAGGCCGTGCAGGAGCTGCGAAACCACGTCGCCAAGGAGATCGGCCCGATCGCCAAGCCGCGGCAGATCATGGTCGTCCCGGAGCTGCCGAAGACCCGCTCGGGCAAGATCATGCGCCGCCTGCTGCGTGACGTCGCGGAGAACCGTGAGGTCGGCGACGTCACGACGCTGGCCGACTCGTCGGTCATGGACCTCATCTCGTCCGGCCTGCAGTCCGGCAAGTCCGAGGAGTAGCGCCTTCGGGGCTCGCCCTCGGGCGAGCCCCGGGCCTCCCTCAGGCGGGGTCGATCCGGAACGCCGTCATGATGCCGGTGGCGGCCTCGAAGGTCTCCGGCTTCCCGTCCGGCACCACCCCCGCCTTCACCACCATGTCGACACCCTGCGGCAGTTGCAGCGCGAACTCCCGCAGGATCGGCCCGCGCTCGGCCTCCGGCACCTCGACCAGCCGCACCCGGCGCACCCGCCTGCCCTGCCGCAGCGTGCACTCACCCGACGCGGCCCGGACGTTGCTGACCCAGTCGGCGCCGGGAATGCCGCCGATGACGTAACGCTGTCCGTCCACTTCGTACGGTGTCACCGGCGTGCTCCTCGGCTGCCCGCTACGCCTGCCCGGCACGGTCAGCACGGACACCGGCCCCATCTTCAACCCCAGGCGCTGCACCAGTTTCACCGCGCGGTTCATTGTCTTCAGCCCTCGCGGCAACGTCACCCTGCTCATGCTTCCTCCGCTCCGATCCACTCCAGCTCGCCGGACTCCAGGTCGGCGAGGACTCCCCTCAGCCAGTCCAGTTCGGCGCGGCGCACGGCCTGCGCGTACTCGGTCTCCAACATGACGCCCCGCGGGATGCCTGCCTCCCGCGCCGATCGCAGATCGGCGTCGACACCGTCGATGACCGTGGACAGCTCGTCCGCCCGGCTCCGCAGCAGCTCGGCCATCTCCGCAGGCGACAGGTGCCCGGCGTGGGCCAGCCCCGCCGGGAAGACCGGGTACTCCTCGGCACGCGCGCCGACGTACTCGCGCAGCAGCGAGAACAACTCGGCCCGCCCCTTCTCGGTGATGGCGTAGACGGTCCGTTCCGGCCGGGCGCCCTCCCTCGACGTCCCGGTCGCCTCGATCAGGCCGGCCTTGCCCAGCCGCGCGATGGCGTCGTAGAGCGAGCCGCCCCGCATCCGCACGACGTCGCGCACCTGGCGTTGCCGGATGAGCGTCTGCATCTCGTACGGATGCCGCGGACCCTCGTTGAGCAGGCTCAACACGGCCAGCGTCAGCGGGCTTCGCACGGCTCGGGCTGCCACCGTCACGCCTCCAAGATAACCGAACTCGACTAACCGAGTTCGACTATACACCCTGACTCGCCGTGGTCGAACGCCTGTTCTACGCTGTCGCCCGGGACCCCCTTCCTACGGCAAGGAGACAGCACCAGATGACCGTGGAATCCCTGACCGAGCCGGAGACGGCTCCCACCCCCACCGAGGCTCCCGCCGAACCGGTCGCGGAGACGCCGAAGGAGGACAGCGCGCCGGCCGAGGCGCCGAAGCCCAAGCGTGGCCGCCCGAAGGCGGGCACCACGGCCAAGAAGACCCGAACGGTCGAGCTGACGCTCACGGTCACCGGCACCGCCGACGGCGAGTGGCAGGCCGAGCTCAAGCACGGCAGCAAGTGGGTAGCCCGCGGCCTGGAGATCCCGGCCGCCGCGGTGTCCCGGGCCGCCAAGGAGCTGCACGACGACCTGTCCGGCCCGATCGACGAGGTGATCAACGCCGCGCGCGAGCAGCAGCAGGCCAAGGTCGCCGCGCTGGAGGCCGAGCTGGAGAAGGCCAAGCAGGCGCTGGCCGAGCTGGACGCCTGACGCTTCCACACAAAAGGCCCCGGCGGGTTCGTCCCGCCGGGGCCTTCTTTCGTGGTGTCTCAGCGCACGCCGGACATCAGCTTGCGGACCCACGGCGTCGCCACCGCGAGCAGGATGCCGATGCCGATCGCCGCACCGCCGATGATGCCGAAGTACGGGACCTCGTCGGCCGGGTCGTACTGCTTGGCGAGCGTTCCCGACATCGCCGTGCCCAGCGAGACCGACAGGAAGAACAACGCCACCATCTGCGTCCGGAAGATCTCCGGCGCCAGCTTCGTCGCCACCGACAGGCCGACCGGCGACAGGCACAGCTCGGCGACGGTGAAGAACAGCAGGACGCCGGCGAGGCCCAGCAGCGGAGCGCTGTTCGGGCCACCGCCCGCCATCGGGATGAACAGCAGGAACGCCACGCCCATGAGCACCGTGCCCAGGGCGAACTTCACCGGCGTCGACGGCTGCCGCTCACCCAGCTTCGTCCACACGGCGGCGAGCACCGGGGCCAGCAGGATGATGAACGCCGGGTTGATCGAGCCCACCCAGGACACCGGCATCTCCCAGCCGAACAGGTTCCGGTCGAGACGGGTGTCGGAGTACAGCGTCACCACGGTGAACTGCTGCTGGAACAGCGACCAGAACGCCGCGCTGGCGATGAACAGCGGGATGAACGCGAACACCCTGCTGCGCTCGACGGCGGAGATCTTCTTGCTGGTCAGGATCACGACGAAGTAGATGATCGCGGCCGCGATGACGACCTGGACGGTCCGGTCGGACAGGTTCTCGGCGGTGACCACACCGGTCAGCACCAGCACGACGACCAGCGCGATCCCGGCGAGCGCGCCGACGCCGACCAGGGGACGGCGGGACGCGGGCAGCGGGTTGGGGATCTCCTTCGCCTTCGGGCCCAGGTTCTTGCGGCCGAGCGCGTACTGGGTCAGGCCGAGCGCCATGCCGACCGCGGCGAGGCCGAAGCCGATGTGGAACCCGGTGGAGCCCTGGATCTCGTTCACCGGCAGGCCGGTGAGCAGCGGACCGACCAGGCCGCCGATGTTGACGCCCATGTAGAAGATCGTGAAGCCGCCGTCACGCCGCTCGTCCTTCTCGGCGTACAGCGTGCCGACGACCGACGTCGCGTTGCCCTTCAGCCCGCCACTGCCGAAGCCGACACAGATCAGGCCGACCACGGCCCCGGGCACGCCGGGGATCAGGGCAAGGGCGATGTGGCCGATCATGATCAGCACACCGCTGTAGAACAGGGTCCGCTCGGCTCCGAGCAGCCGGTCGGCGATCCACGCGCCGACGATCGTCGACAGGTAGACCAGACCGCCGTAGGCGCCGACGATGCTCACGGCCGCGCTCTTGTCCAGGGCGAGACCGCCGCGCTCGACCTCGTAGTACAGGTAGAGCGGCAGGATCAGGAGCATCCCGTAGAAGGAGAAGCGCTCCCACATCTCGACGCCGAAGAGATTCGCCAGCCCTCGTGGGTGCCCGAAGAATCCCTTGTCTTGCTGAACCTCGGTAGAGGATGTACTCACGACGTGCCGTCCTCACAGTGTGGACATCGTTGTCGGGCGCATAGTACGACCGTCCCGTTAACGCCCGGCAGGGTACTGGGCTGATCAGGTGAAAAGCCGACATAGCGGATTAGTTCGCATGCGTTAGTATTTCGCGAAGGTGTGCCGGGAAGTCTGGTCGGCGAGGTATAGCCAACCCTTCCAGGAGAGCCCGTGAACTTGCCCCGCCCGGTTGCCGACTTCGCCCGCTACCTGCGTACGGAGACCACCGGCGGCATCATCCTGCTGATCGCCACGGCCGTCGCCCTGCTCTGGGCCAACTCGCCGTGGGACGAGGCGTACACGACCATCCGCGACGCCAAGATCGGCCCCGAGTTCCTGCACCTGAACCTCAGCGTCGGCGACTGGGCCAAGGACGGCCTGCTGGCGTTGTTCTTCTTCGTCGCGGGCCTGGAACTCAAGCGTGAGCTGGTGGTCGGCGAGCTGTCCCGGCTCAAGCAGGCGGTACTGCCGATCGTCGCCGCCGTCGGCGGCATGGTGGTACCGGCGGCGCTCGCGCTGGCCATCGGGTTCGGCGAGCCCGGCATGGCCAAGGCGTGGGCTGTCCCGGTCGCCACGGATATCGCGTTCGCCCTGGGTGTGCTGGCGCTGACCGGGTCGAACCTGCCGAGCAGCGCGCGGGTGTTCCTGCTCTCCCTCGCCGTCGTCGACGACCTCGGCGCGATCATCCTCATCGCGGTGCTGTTCACCACGGGTTTCGACCTGGTGGCCGCCGGTGTCGCGGTGCTGGCGTTCGCCGTCTACGCCTGGCTGCAGCACAAGCGGGTGCGGGCCTGGTGGCTGTATGTCCCGCTGGCGGTGGTCGCCTGGGTCGCGGTGCACTCCGCAGGCGTGCACGCCACGATCGCCGGCGTCGCGCTGGGGCTGCTCACCCGGGTACGCAAGGACGACGACGAGGAACACGCCCCGGCCATCCGGCTGGAGCACCGGCTCCAGCCCTGGTCGGCAGCCGTCGCGGTGCCGGTGTTCGCGTTGTTCGCCGCCGGGATCGACCTGACCGCGGACTCGCTGGCCAGCGTGTTCAGCAGCGCGCTGCCGATCGCGATCATGGTGGGGCTGCTGGTCGGCAAGACCGTCGGCATCCTTGGCGCGAGCATGCTCGCGGTCCGGCTCGGGCTGGCCGAGAAACCGAGGGGAACGGGCTGGCGTGACATCGCGGCGTTGTCGGTGCTCGGCGGCGTCGGCTTCACCGTCAGCCTGCTGATCGCCGACCTGGCACTGAGCGGCCCGGAGACCGAGCTGGCGAAGGCGGCGGTGCTGATCGCGTCGGCCGTGGCGTCGCTCACGGCGGCCGCGATGCTGGTCCGCCGCAGCCGGGCGCACGCGGAAGTGGACGATCTCGGTGAGCCTTCCTGAGCGTTCGGTGGCGGGGCGTGGCACGATGAGGCCGTGAGCAGCCCCAAGCACCGACTCAACGAGACCGACGGCATGGGGGCCGTGCCCTACCTCCCGCTGTCGGAGGACACCGGCCGCAACGGCGACCAGTCGATCGGCTCGCTGGTCAAGGACGCGACCCAGCACATGTCGACCCTGGTCAGGGCCGAGGTCGAGCTGGCCAAGTCCGAGATCACCGGCGAGGTGAAGAAGGCCCTCAAGGGCAGCGTCTTCTTCATCGTCGCGCTGGTCGTGGCCCTGTACAGCTCGTTCTTCCTGTTCTTCTTCCTGGGTGAGCTGCTGTCCGAGTGGCTGTTCCGGTGGGCAGCGTTCGCCATCGTGTTCGGGCTGATGCTGCTGACCGCGGGCCTGTTCGGATTCCTCGGCTACCTCAAGGTGAAGAAGATCCGGGCACCGCAGCGCACGATCGACAGCGTGAAGGAGACAGCCGCCGCGCTGAAGCCGCAGCGGGACGAGACGCCGGACACCGCGCCGGCCACGCGTGACTGACTGAGAAGTGCGGGACGCACCCGATCCGCACGTCGTCCGCATCGAGGGCCCGTGGACGCACCGTGACGTGTCGGCCAACGGCATCCGGCTGCACTACGCGGAGGCCGGCAGCGGGCCGATGGTGTTGCTGCTGCACGGTTTCGCGGAGTTCTGGTGGACCTGGCACCACCAGCTGACGGCGCTGGCCGACACCGGCTACCGGGCGGTTGCCGTCGACCTGCGCGGGTACGGCGATTCGGACAAACCACCGCGTGGCTACGACGCCTGGACGCTCGCCGGTGACGTCGCGGGGCTGATCCGGGCCGTTGGCGAGCGCAGGGCGCACCTGGTCGGGCATGCCTGGGGCGGCATGCTCGGCGTGACGGCGGCGGCGCTGCACCCGAGGCTGGTCCTTTCGGTGAGCACGATCGGCGCGGCCCACCCGCTCGCGCTGAAGTCCGCGGTGCGGCGGTCTCTGTTGCGGCGTAACGAGAACCAGGCCCGCGCGATCGGTCACCTCTTCGGCTTCCAGGTGCCGATGGCGCCGGAGCGGCGGCTCGTCCGGGACGGCGCCGCGGCCGTGACGGAGCTGCTGCGGGCGTGGTCCGGTCCGGAGTGGACGAAGACGGCGGAGTTCAGCGAAGCCGCCGAGCGGTTCCGCGAAGCCGTGCGCGTGCCCGGGGTGGCGCACAGTTCGCTGGAGTACTACCGGTGGGCGTTCCGCTCGCAGTTCCGCGGCGAGGGCAGGCGTTTCCGAGCGGCCGTCGACAAGCCGCTGGATCTGCCGGTGCTGCAACTGCACGGCGGCGACGACCCGTGTGTCCTGCCCGCGACGGCACGTGCGTCGGCGCCCTGGCTGCCCGGCGCGCGGTTCATGGAGCTGCCCGGCGTCGGCCACTACCCCCACCTGGAGGCGGCGGAGACGACCAGCGCGGCGCTAGTGGAGTTCCTGGCGAAGGTATGAGAGGGCCGACCCGCACCGGTCGGGCCGTCGGCGTCTGGACTGACGAGCCCCAAGCTCGCGCAGCGAGCGACGGCGAGGAGGGAAGACGCCGACTGAAGGGCCCGACCGCGTCCGAGCGGAGCGAGGACAATTCTACGCCGCGCAGGGGCCGGTGCTCACCGCGCTGCCGTAGCCGGGCGCGGCCCGGACCTCGGGCTCGACCTCGGCGGCGGTCAGCGTGAACCCGGTGTCCGGGTCCTCGACCGACGCGCCGAACACCACGCCGATCACCCGGCCCTGCGGGTCCACCATCGGCCCGCCGGAGTTGCCGCTGCGGATACCGGCCCGCACGGTGAACACGTCCCGCTGCACGGTGTTGGCCTCGTAGATGTCCGGTCCCCGCAGGTTGATCCGCTGCCGCACCCGCGCGGCCGTCGCGTGGTACGGCCCGTCCAGCGGGTAGCCGAGCACGATCGCGTTGTCACCGGCCCGCGCCGGGTCGGGGGCGAACGTCAGCGGCTCGGCCTCCAGCCTCGGCACGGCGAGGATGGCGACGTCGGTGCCCGGGTCGAAGTAGACGACCCTGGCCGGCAGCCTGCCCTCGCTCGTCTCGACGGCGGTCTCGGCGGTTCCCGCGACGACGTGCGCGTTGGTCATCACCCGCCGCGGCGCGACGACGAAGCCGGTGCCTTCCAGCGCCCGCGAACAGGACGGCGCGTTGCCGCGGATCTTCACGATGCTCGGCCGCAGCTCCCGCACGATGGCACTGGCCTGCAGGTTCGGATCGGGCGGGGCCACCTCGGCACCGTTGGGTGCCTGCTGGAACGGCGCGACGATCGACGGGAAGCCGGACGCGTCGAGCAGCTTGCGCAGCTCGTTGGGCAGGCCCTGCGCGGCATCCGGCATGACCCGGTCGACGCCGCCGAGCACCTCGGAGTTGTTGATGGCCCGCGCCAGGCCCGGCAGCCCGGCGACGCCGGTGAGCGGCACGGCGATCAGCCACGCCACCACGAACACCACCGCGCCCTGCACGATGGCGCCGAGTGTGTTGTCCACGCCGGTCAGCTTCGGCGAGTTGATCCGGTTCTTGATCTTGCGGCCCGCCCAGACGCCCAGCGTCTCGCCGAGCGCGACAAGGAACACCACCGTCGCCACGACCATCGCCACCCGCAGCGCGGGGTTGTCGAACAGCTCGACGATCAGCGGAGCCAGCCGGATACCGCCGATGGCACCGAGCAGCACCCCGACGAACGCGGGCAACGCGACCACGACGCCCTGCCGCGCACCGGAGACGGCGGCCAGCAGGGCCAGCAGGATCACCAGAACGTCGACCCAGTTCACGCCTGCTCCCTCTCCCGCACCGTCTCGGCGAACCGCGTCAGCACCTCGTCGAGGTCGCGGACGTCACCGGTGTCCCAGTCGCGTTCCCAGCCTGCCAGCCCGAACAACACCGAGAGCACCCCCGCGGTGAAACCCCACACGAGCAGTCCGTCGACGTCGAAGGCCGGGCCGGTCCAACCGAAACCGCGGCGCCGCACCTGGAAGCGGTTCGCCGGATCCACCAGATCGGCGACCGCCACCCTGGCCACCGCCGCGGTCTCCCCTGGATCTACGGCACGAACGGGCGTCGGGTTCACCCAGTGCGCCAGCACGGGGGTGACGGAGAACTTCGAGACCGGCACGTACAGCTCGGGCAGCACGGCGACCGGCCGCACGCCGGACGGGTCTACGCCGGTCTCCTCCTCGGCCTCCCGCAGCGCGGTGGCGATCGGGTTCTCGTCGCCGGGGTCGGCGCCGCCGCCGGGGAACGCGACCTGACCCGCGTGCGAGCCGAGGCTGTCCGACCGGCGCAGCAGCAGGACGTCCGGGCCCCTCGGGCCCTCGCCGAACAGCATCAGCACCGCCGCGTCGCGGGTCCGGCCGAGCCGAGGCGGGCGGAACCGGGTGAACGCCGTCGAGTCCAGCTCGTGGCTGGTCACCACCAGCTGCCGCAACCAGTCCGGCACCGTCTCCGGGTCGACCAGCGGACCGATCACCTGGCACCTCCGACGGCCGCACGCACCTGCTCGACGGTGTGCAGGACCGGGGTCGACTCGACCAGCCGCGCGGAGCCGTCGGGCTGCACGACGAACGTCGCGGGCAGTCGCGGCGGCATCCGCAGCGCGTCGCGGACCGGGCCGGTCATGCCCTCGCCGTCGTGCACGGTCGGCAGCCGGACGCCCAGTTCCTGGAGCAGGGCCAGGCCGTCGGCCTGCTTGCTCTGCACCTGGACGGTGACCACCCGCGCGGCGCCGGGTTCGGCGGCGTACGCGCCGAGGACCGGCAGTTCAGCACGGCACGGCTGGCACCAGATCGCCCACAGGTTGACCAGCGTCGGACCGCCGCCGAGCACGGCGGCGAGGTTGGTCGGCGACCCGTCACCGAGGCACTGGGTGGCGACCCCGCGCAACGCCGCCGGTCCGGCACCGGCGGCACACGGGGGCAGTGCGGCGGCCGCCCTGGCCGGCCCGAGGTCGGGTGCCGCAGTGGCGGGCTGCGGGTCGTCGCGGGGCAGCAACGCGACGATGGCGGCCAGTGCCAGCACACCGACCACCAGCGCCCACCTGGTCGCGCGGGTCAAGAGCCGCCACCGACCATGGCGAGGATGTGCTCGCGTTCCTCGCCCTTGACCAGCTTGGCGGCGATCTCGAACTCGGTGGGCCCGGTGCCGTAAGACGGGCAGTCCTTCGCCAGCGGGCAGGCCCCGCAAGCCGGTTTGCGGGCGTGACACACGCGGCGGCCGTGGAAGATCGTCCGGTGCGACAGCAGCGTCCACTCCTTGCGGGGGATCAGCTCGCCGATCGCGTGCTCCACCTTGACCGGGTCCTCCAGGTCGGTCCAGCCCCACCGGCGCACCAGCCTGCCGAAGTGGGTGTCGACGGTGATACCGGGCACGCCGAACGCGTCCCCGAGCACGACGTTCGCCGTCTTGCGACCCACCCCCGGCAGGGTGACCAGGTCCGCCAGCTTGCCGGGCACCTCGCCGTCGAACCGCTCGACGAGCGCGGCACCGAGACCGAGCAGGGAGTTGGCCTTGGCCCGGTAGAAGCCGGTCGGCCGCAGGTACTCCTCCAGCTCGGTGCGGTCGGCACCGGCGTAGTCGGCTGCCGTGCGGTACCGCGCGAACAGGGCCGGGGTGACCTGGTTGACGCGCACGTCGGTGGTCTGCGCGGACAGGATCACCGCGACCAGCAGTTCCAGCGGCGTGGTGAAGTCCAGCTCGCAGTGCGCGTCCGGATAGATCTCGTCGAGGCAACGTTTCATGCGCCGTGCGCGTCTCACCAATGCCAGCCGGCTCTCGCCATCGGCTGTGCGGGGTGCTTTGCGAACGCCGGAGGACACCCCGCTAGCCTACGGGCGCCAGCCGACAGCCCGTGCGGGAGCCATCCGGCCCGACACGCCCGACACGCCTGCCGAATGCGGAGCGTGCGGGCTGGAACGCAGTGAGCGAGGATCTGGAGTCAATGACTATCTGGTTCGTCATCGCCGTGCCGCTCGTCATCATGTTCTTCGCTCTCATCATGGAGCGGGTGGAGAGCAGGCTGCGGCACGTCGCGGTGCAGGAGGAAGAGGTCGAACAGTTCCTCGAGCAGGCCCAGCCCAACGAGCTGAGGGCCCTGCACGGCCACGGAATCGGCAGGGCGCTCGAGCTGTTCCGGCTGCGCAGGCTGGGCGGAAGGGCAGCCAAGCTGCGGCCTCGACGCGTGCGGAGTTAGGCTCCACCGTCACCGAGATCGTCCAGTTGGGGTGTGTCTTGGTCCGCCGGACGGCGAGCCACGATCCGAACTCGGTGACACGCCCTACACTGCACGAAGTGATCCGCGGCACGCTGCCCGCCCGAGGCATGCGGCCGCGACACGATGAGGAGGCACGAGGTGGACGAGACCCTGGCCCGCGCGGGCATCTTCCAGGGTGTGGAACCGGCGGCGGCCGAGGCGCTTGCACAGACCTTGGAGAGCGTGGAGTTCCCCCGTGGCCACGTGATCTTCAACGAGGGCGAGCCCGGCGACAAGCTGTACATCATCCAGTCCGGCAAGGTGAAGATCGGGCGCAAGTCCGCCGACGGCAGGGAGAACCTGCTGGGGATCTTCGGCCCGTCGGACATGTTCGGTGAGCTGTCGATCTTCGACCCCGGCCCGCGTACGTCGAGCGCGACCACGGTCACCGAGGTGCGCGCCGTGACGATGGACCGGCCCGCGCTGCGGCAGTGGATCTCGACCCGGCCGGAGATCGCCGAGCAGCTGCTGCGGGTGGTCGCCCGCAGGCTGCGGCGGACCAACAACATGGTGGCCGAGCTGATCTTCACCGACGTTCCCGGCCGCGTGGCCAGGGCGCTGCTGCAGCTCGCGCAGCGGTTCGGCTCGCAGGAGGCGGGCCTGCTGCGGGTGACGCACGACCTCACCCAGGAGGAGATCGCCCAGTACGTCGGCGCCTCCAGGGAGACCGTCAACAAGGCACTCGCCGACTTCGCGCACCGCGGCTGGCTGCGCCTGGAGGGCAAGAGCGTGCTGATCCTCGACCCGGAGCGGCTGGCTCGACGGGCTCGCTGAGTTCCCCCGGACATGACATGAGGGCCGGGCGCCACCCCCGACGTGGCGCACCGGCCCTCATGCTTTGCGCAGACCATCCCCCGACAGCCCGCGCTCCCCGCCCTCCGGTCGTAGGCCCCGACCCTTGTGCCGGAGGGAGCGTTATTTGTGTGGGGGTCACCAACTGTCGCACGACCCCTACCCCATACTTCAAGGCCCTTCACTCTCAAGGACGCCTGAGACCCTGATTTGTTCCGCGATTCCGGGCAGGAATCTCGGACCGTTACCCAACCGAGACATGGTGACGCAGATCGCCGGAAATTGACTGGTACTCGCGTACCACACGGTCGCATACTGGTACGCGAGTCCCATTCTTCCTGGAGAGATCGCGATGTCCGAACGCACCACGCTGGCCGACTACCGGGCTGTCCTTTCCGTGCCCGCCGCACGTCGACCCGCCGTGGCATCGCTGCTGGCCAGGCTGCCGATCGCGATGATCGGCATCGCCGCGCTGCTGTACGTCCAGCGGCAGACCGGGTCGTTCGCCGCGGCCGGGCTGGTCTCGGCCGGTGCGCTCATCGGCTCCGCGTTCGGCTGGGTCACGCAGGGCAGGCTGATCGACCGCTTCGGCCCGACCCGGCCGCTGCTGACCACGTCGAGCCTGTTCGTCGGCGCCGTCACCGCGCTCGTCACCGCGATCGAGGCACACGCGGCCACGCCGCTGCTGTTCGCGCTGGCGCTGCTGCTCGGGGTCACCCAGCCGACCGTCGGGTCGGCGTCGCGGGCGCTGTGGACGCGGCTGCTGCCGTCCGGTCCGGTGCGCAACGCGGCACTGTCCTACGAGGCCATCAGCATGGAGGTCTTCTTCGTGCTCGGCCCTGGCCTGGCCGGCGTGCTGGTCGCCGCGCCGTGGCCGGGAACCGGTCTGGTCGTCGGCGCCGCGACGATGCTGATCGGCGCCCTGACGTTCGCGCTCAGCCCGGTGATCCGCGGCTGGCGTCCCGAGCGGCGGGTCGACCAGCCGCTGCTCGGCGCGCTGGCCAGCCCCGGCATGCGGACGCTGGCCGTCGCCGCGCTGGGCTTCGGTGTGGTGATCGGGTTCGTCGAGGTCGCCGTCCCGGCCGCCGCGACCGCGTCCGGTGCGCCCGTGCTCGGCGGCATCCTGCTGTCGGCCTGGTCGGTCACCTCGGTGGCGTTCGGCGTCGCGTACAGCATGCGGCCCTGGCCGAAGGCCATCAACCTGCGGCTGCCGGTGCTGCTCGGCGGGTTCAGCGTCCTGGTGGCCGTGCTGGCGCTGCCCGGGCAGCTGTGGGGCATGGCGGTGGCCATGCTGGTGGCCGGTGCGCTCATCGCGCCGCAGGCGACCACGCACTCGGCGACGATCGAACTGGTCGCGCCAGCCGGTACCGCGGCGGAGGCGTTCGGCTGGCTGATCACGGCGGTGACGCTCGGCCTGGCCGGTGGCCAGTCGGTCAGCGGCTACCTGGTCGAGCACGGCGGGCCCGGTCTGTCGTTCCTCGCCGCCGGCGCCGCCGGTGTGGTGCTGGCCGCCCTGGTCTGGGCGCTGCGCAACACCATCCGGCCGGTCGCCACCCCGGCTCCCGCGGTCGCGCTGGCGGCCTGACGAAAGTCCCCCAATGGGGATTTTTCATCCTGATTGTGCTGGTCAGTGCGGTGACATTCGCGGTAACCGTTGCGCGGGAACGGGGTGGAGGGGTGTCAGCGGTGCTCGCTGGAACGAGGTGGAGCCCTCAGATGTTGATCAAGATGTGACCCAAGATCAGCACTCTGAGGGCTCCGGCCCCACTGTCTACCAGAGCGCCCTGCCGGTATCGAAGTCCACCATCGAGTTTGTCACCGGTCTGATCAGGC
>NZ_SFCC01000010.1 GCF_004214935.1 Amycolatopsis suaedae | reverse complement strand
CACACCGGCACCAGCCAGCACACCCACCCCACCAGCCACCACGAACGAGACAACACCCCGCCGCCACCAACGGCACCGTACTTGCGCGAGACGCAACCACAGCGCCCCTGCCAACGGCCCCAGGCCGTCGCCGCCCACGACCATGCCGAGGCTCTGACGTCTCACGTGGTGAAGGTGGCCTTCACGTGCTTCAGACACGTGGAAACCGCGGGCCGGTGCCGGTCGGGGGAGGGGGAGTGCAACAGCACCGGCCCGCGGAGAATGCGGGGCCACTCTGTGGGCGGGGAGCCACAGGTTGCGATATGCAATTTTTGTGGCGGCCAACATGATCAACAGTAACGATCGATTACCGCTCTGGCTAGGCATTGTGACGAAATTCCCCGATTAATCGTGGGACTTTCGTCGGTTGTGGTACCGGCGGCCGGCTCGTGTCGCTCGGGGGTACGGACGAACCGGCCGCCGGAGTTTCGGTGAACGGACGTCGGCACGATCGGGGCTGTCGGCCGGTCGGCATTCACCGAGATCAAGGGGTCACGGGGCTCCGGCGACCGCCTGCCGCGGCGTGACCAGTGCGTGCCGTCCGGTCGAGGCGACCTGCTCGGCCACCCGCGCCGCGCGACGGCCGCGCTTGCGTAGATCCTGCTGGGGCGCCAGGCCGCCGGCGACCAGGTGCTCGTGGGCGACCTGCCACACCGAGCACGGCGCCTTGCAGCGGTGCCAACGCGTCGAGCAGGTTGGGCAGTCGCCACGCTCGTCCGGCTCGTGGGCCTTGAGCATCGCGCGCCAGCCTTCGGTCAACCGGGGCAGTTCGGACCGGGCCACCGAGACCAGAGAAGCGGCGTCAGCGCGGTTGGCGAGGTCGGCCAGCATGTCGAGGCGCTCCCACACGGCGTTGCGGAGTACCTGACCGAGGATCTGATCCACCTGGAACTCACCGTCACCTTTCCGCCAGTTTGGCGGCTTCGTTGAGCGCGGCTCTGAGCTGGCCGAGCTGGCCACCCGTCAGCCGCGCGGTTTCCCCGGGAGGCCCGACCAGCACGACCTCACTGTCGTCCACGAACACCGTGACACAGCGCTCCCGGTTGATCACGTCACCACACTGCACGCGCCACACCGTGTGCCCGCCTTCCTGGCGACGGATGGACTCCGTGCCGGGCTGGCTCACGGGGCGCGCCGGCACGTGGCCGACGGAACGGAGGGCCGGACGCCCGGGGCGGGGCACCGTGCCTGTAGTGCTCGATTCCACGAACTGCACCGCGTCCACTCCGCTCTGTCGTCGCTCTCCGTACCGGGTTCCCCTTGGTGGTTGCTGAGCGTGATCGCCGTCTGTGTCGGCTCGCTCACAGGGAACTGCGAACTACATTGCGATGAAACCCGGGCCGATAGAAGCTCAACAGCACCTCGCCGCGCCGACCGGCCGGAGGGCGCCGATGAACGGTCATCGGAGTTCGGTCGGGCCGATCAGCCTCTACTTTTGGCACTTCGCACGGTTGAATAGGTGTGCCTACGCTGTCAATCGACGCCCAACGGACTGTGAGGGGGGCGCATGGACGCCGGAAACCCCATTCCGCCGGCTGCCTGGGAGCAGCCGGACATGCGGGACGCACTGGCTTCCCGGGACATCAGCACCGTGTACCGCCTTCTGCGCAAACACGGCGTGTCCCAGCGCCAGATAGCCGCGATGACCGGTCAGTCGCAGTCCGAGGTGTCGGAGATCCTCAAGGGTCGGCAGGTGATGGCCTACGACGTCCTGGTGCGGATCGCCGATGGCCTGGGTGTCGCCAGGGGGTACATGGGCCTCGCCTACGACGAGGCCACGGCGATACAGGTCGTCGGCGCTGCCGACGGCCGGCAGGCTGAGGAGGACGAGACCGTGAAACGGCGGAAGTTCCTCGCGCACGCCGCCCAGGTGACGATGGGAGCGGCGGTCTTCGGGCCGACCTCCGAGGCCTGGGCGACGTCGCCGGCGAGGACACCGGCGCCCGGTCGGATCGGGATGACCGACGTGCGGCAGATGGAGGCCGCGACCAGGGCGCTGCGCGCGCTCGACTACCAGTACGGCGGTGGTTTCTGCCGGGACGCGGTGGTGGCGCAGCTGTCCTGGGGACAGCAGATGCTCGAGGCGAGCGGCGCCGAGCTGGTCAAGTCGCGGCTCTACGTGGCGCTGGCCGACCTGCACAGCCTCGCCGGCTGGACCTCGTTCGACACCGGGCTCTTCGACTCGGCACGCGGCCACTTCGCCAACGCGCTCGACCTGGCCAAACAGGGTGACAACAACCCGCTGGTCGCCAACGTGCTCTACCGGATGGGCCGGGTCTACCTGCACCAGCACGCCCCCAACGACGCGCTGAAGCTGTTCCAGCTCGGCCAGATCGCGGCCCAGGAATCGGGCTCCGAGCTGGCGATCTCCGTGTTGTGCGCCAACCAGGCGTGGGCCTACGCGATGATGGGCAACGAGGAGCAGGCGGTCAAGCTGCTCGGCCGCACCAAGGACGAGTTCGCGCGGGCCGACATCGCCAGCGCCGAGTCCTGGGTGCAGTTCTTCAACGAGACCGACGTCTACGCCATGATCGGCACCGTGCACACCGCGCTGGCCATCGAGGGCAAGCTGGAGCACACCAAGTACGCCATCCCGGCGCTGACCAGGGCCGTCGAGGCCTACGGCGACGACATGGCGCGCAGCAAGACGTTCAACCTCAGTGCGCTGGCGGTCAATCACCTGCTCGAAGGCGACATCGACCAGGGCGCGAAGGTGGGCGGGAAGGCGCTGGACGCCGCGGAGGGGCTCAAGTCGGCCCGGGTCAAGGACCGGATGGAGCCGCTGAAGGTCGAGGCCGAGCGGCGGCGTAACAACACCGACGCCCGCGACCTGGCCGACCGGATCAACGCCTTCTACGCCGCCTGAGCCGAATCGCTGGTCAGGCCGGAAGAGCAGAGTGGACGGCCGATTCACAGCGGAGACCCTGGCCGACGTGCTGCGGCGGACCTGTGAGCTGCTCGGGCTCGCCCACCAGGGCGCCCGGTTGCTGCGGTTCACCAACAACGCGGTCTACCTGCTGGCCGACGACCGGGTCGTCGTCCGCGTGTGTGGTTCGCTGGCGCTGCGGCACCGCGCGGCCAAGGTGGTCGCCGTGGCCTCCTACCTGGCCGAACACGGCGTGCCGGCCATCCGGCTGCTGCCCGGCGTCGAGCAGCCGATGCGGGTCGGCGAGCACATCGTGACCGTGTGGGAGCGGGTGCCGGCCGGGCCCCGCGTGTCCACCGCGGCTGACCTGGCGTTTCTGCTGCGAAAGGTCCATTCGTTGCCGGTTCCCGAGGGGGTCGGCCCGTGGACGCCGGTCGCCGACGTGCGGGCACGGATCGACGACGCCGAGGAACTCGACGAGGGGGACCGGCGGTTCCTGCTGGACCGCTGCGCCGAGGTGGAGGACGCACTGGCCAGGGTCGAGTTCGTGCTGCCGACCTCGCTGATCCACGGCGACGCCCACCCTGGCAACGTCCTGGTCGGTCCGGACGGGCCGGTGCTGTGCGACTTCGACTCCAGCTGCGTCGGCCCGCCGGAGTGGGACCTGACGCCGCTCGCGGTGGGCAGGGAACGCTTCGGCGACCCCGCGGGCCGGTACCGGATGCTGGCCGACGGGTACGGCTTCGACGTGACCCGCTGGCCCGGCTTCACTACTCTGCGTGCGGCCAGGGAGCTGAAGCTGGCGACCAGCGTGCTGCCCATCCTGCGCAGTCATCCCTTTGTCCGGGGTGAGCTGAAAGGCCGCCTACGCGATCTGCGCGACGGTCGTACCGACACCCGGTGGAGTCGATACCGCTGAACGGAGGGCCGTCAACAGCGCTTTTCCGGTGATGTTCGGCGCTGGAAAATGACCGTTCGCCGTTTCTCCGAAACGAACACGCTGCGCGTAGTGAATTCGGCCCTCCTGGTCACCCTGTATGACAGATAGTGTCCCCCGTTCGCGCGGGAATGACTACGCTGCGCTACTTGACCCTTAGCTGGGCTCGATTTGCGCGCGCTCCAGCTGCTCCCGCAACGGGCCGGCTTCGGGCCGGCCGAGCTTCTCGTAGATGGCCAGCGCCTCGGTGTGCAGCCTGCGTGCCTCGGCCGCGTCGCCGGTCGCCTCGGCGAGGTCGCCGAGCCCGTGCATGGCCCTGGCCTCCTCGAACTGCGAGCCGCTGGCCCGCATGACCTCCAGTGCGGCGGTCAGGTGTTCCTCGGCCTCGGCGGTCCGGCCCGCCGCGGTGAGCGCACGGCCCAGCCCGGTCCGGGCGCGGGCCACGTTGTACTCGTTGCCGTGCTCGGTGAGCAGCTCGACGGCTCGCTCGAGCCGTCCGACCGCCTCCGTCGCGTTGCCGGAGTCGGTCAGCGTCACCCCGAGGTTGACCAGTGCCAGTGCGGCGTCGTGTTCCCGGTTGAGCCGGTCGGCGAGGTCGAGCACCTCGGTGAACCGGGCCGCGGCCTCGTCCAGGTCGCGGCGTGCCAGCGCGACCAGCCCGAGGCCCTCGACGGACCGCAGCGCGAGGACCTCGCCGACGCCTTCGGGCAGGACGTCGCGGGCAGCCGTGTAGTGCTTCACGGCGTCGTCGAACAGACCGGTCGCGCGGCGGGCGGCCGCCCAGCGGTTGTGCATCAGCGCCTCGGCGAGCGGGTTGCCCCACTTGGCGGCCACCTTGACGCCGAGCTGGCTGACCGTCACGAAGTCGCGGTAGTGCTTGTGCAGCAGGAACAGCGGCCACATCGCGGCGGCCAGCTGCCAGGCCAGTTCAGGTTCGCGACGGCGTTCGGCCGAGTTGATGGCCGCGATGAGGTTGAGCCGTTCGGTCTCCAGCCAGGCCAGCGCCCGCTCGGGCGGCGGCAGCGAGCCGGAGTCGGCCAGCGGGAAGGCGAACTCGTAGGGAATGCGGTCCTGGTCGGGCGTGGTCAGGTGGTCCTCGGCTGCCTGGGCGGCACGCAGGTACCACTCGACGATGCGACGCCAGGCTGCCCTCGGCTCGTCGGTGCCCAGTTCGCGGGCCTTCTCCTCGGCGTGTTCGCGGACGAGGTCGTGGAACTCGTATCGCTCGCCCGGCTTGTCGTTCAGCAGCGAGGCCTCGGCGAGTTGGATCAGCAGCCTCCTGGCCTCGGTCTGGCTGCGGTCGACGGCGGCGGACGCGACGCCGACGCCGAAGTCCGGGCCGGGGTGCTGGGCCAGTGCCACGTACAGGGCGGCCGCGTCGGCGGGCAGTTTGCGGTAGGAGAATTCCAGCGCGGCGGACACCGAGAGTCCCTTCTCGTCCTCGTTCTCCGCTGCCCGCCGCCTGCTGCCCTGCAGCTCGTCGGCGGTGCCCGCGAACGAGGGGAAGCGCTGGACGGCGAGCTGTGCGCCCACCGCGGCGACGGCCAGCGGCCATCCCGCACAGCGTTCCACGACCAGCTTCACATCCGGGTCCGCGTCGGTCACCGTGTCGGATCCCAGCATGCTACGCAGCAGCTCGACGCCGTGCCGCGTCTCGAACGGGTCGAGGTAAATCGGCCGGGTGTCGTGCTTGGCGTTCAGCGCACCCAGCCGGTGCCTGCTGGTCACCACGACGATGCTGGTCGGCGCGGCAGGTACCAGGTCGGTGACCTGGGCGGCGTCGGCGGCGTCGTGCAGCAGGACGAGCAGCGGCCGCCGGGCGGTGAGCGTGCGGTACATGGCGATCCGCTCGGTCAGCCCGATCGGCACGGCGGCCGGTTCCACGCCCAGCGCCCGCAGGAACTGCCCGAGCAGCTCGGCGGGGTCGACGCGGCCGTCCTTGTTGAACGCGCCGAGGTCGGCTTCCAGCTGCCCGCGCGGGAACCGGGCCTTGGCGTGCTCGGCCCAGCGGTGCGCCAGCTCGCTCTTGCCGATACCGCCCGGTCCGCTGATCACCACGAGCACAGGCCGGGACCGGTGCTCGTCGAGGATGCGGTCGAGGGTCGCCAGCTCCGCCGAGCGGTTGACGAAGTGTGCGGTCGCCCTGCTCAACTGCTCGGGAACGATCCCGTCCATCGGCTCCCCTCCGGAGGTCACCGGAGAGGATGCCTGCCGAAGGTCACCGTTGTGACCGGAAGATCCAAAAAACGGCCATTCGGCCGAATGTCACGCCACCGGCGCGCGGGTGAGCACGACGGCGAAGCCGAACGCCAGTCCCATCACCGCCAGCTCGACGGTCGCCCAGGTGGCCAGCGCGGTGCGCTGGTGCCGGATGATCTTCGGCAGCAGCCGCCAGCGCACCTGTGCCCCGAGCAGGGCGATGACCCCGGTGCACACGACCTTGAGCAGCACCAGTTGCCCGTACGGCGTAGTGAACAGGCCGGTCCACAGGTCCATGTTGGGGTTGAGGTTGATCTCGACGATCCCGTTGAACAGCCCGGTGGCCGCCGAGATGATCAGGCACAGCGTCGCCAGCTTGGAGAACCGGGGCAGCGCGCGGGCCAGCAGCGTCCGGTTGCCGACGAGCAGCACGGCCATCGCGCCGAGCCCGCCGGTCCAGGCCACCGCGCTCATCACGTGCAGCTCCATCGAGATCATCGTGTAGTCGTGGTAGTTCCAGTTCGACGCGTGGCCGGTCACCGGCAGCGGCAGCAACGCGAACAGGCCCAGCCCGACCCGGACCTCGGCGGGCACCTTCTCGCCGTGCCGCACGGTCAGCACGCCGAGCCCGGCGATCAGCAGCGCCAGAACGCCGACGACCAGCAACGCCTTGCCGGCGCCGACCTGCACGATGTAGTCCCACACGTCGCTCGCGCCGATCGTGGCGTTGCCCGGCTTGAACTCGGCTGTCTGCAGAACCAGCGCGACGAGCGCGGTGACCGACCAGACCAGCGCCGACGCGACGGCGGCCGGTCTGGTCAGCTTCAGCACGGGCTCGGTCAGCTTGGGCCGGTCGTAGCCGACCAGCACCGACAGCAGGGCCAGCCCGATCGTGGTGACCGCGGCGATGTCCAGCAGGACCCGCACGACGGGGATGGCGACCGAGACCACCTCGCTGACGTCGGTCACGCCGGGGATGGGCGCGGTCGCCGTGATGGCGACCCCGATCAGTGTGCCCACCACCGCCGTGGTCAGCGTGACCAGCAGCGTGCTGTAGCGGACCCGCGAGGTGGTCTCGGTCTCCGTCATTTCTGCGCGGGCTCCTTCCCCAGTCGCAGCGCGACGACCAGCCCGATCGCCAGCAGCACCACGGCACCGGCGATCCACACCCACAGCGGTACGCCGGTGCTGTCGCTCTCGCCGGACGCCGGCTTGGCCGCGCCCGGCGACTTGGCCGCGTCGGCCGACGCTGGTGTGCCGTTACCGGCCTGCGTCAGGGTGAACCGGATCTCGTCGGACACCGAGTGCCCGTCCGCGGACAGGATGCGGTACCCGATGATGTACTCGCCGGCCGGGCCGAGCGGGCGCAGCGTCGCGGTGACCGCGTTGCCCTGCACCTCGACCGGTCCCTCGGCCCACTGGCCGCCACCGGGACCGGTGACGGCGATCTCGTTGACGTCGGCGGCCTGCACGTACTGGTCAAAGGTCAGCGTGACCTTCGGCGGTCCGGCCGGGATCGACGAGCCCTTCGCCGGGTCGGACGCCACCAGCACGTTGTGCGCCGCCGCGGGCGGGGCCAGTGCCAGTGCCGCCGCCGCGGCGACGGCGAGTGCGATCAGCGCGCGCCTCATGCGTTGTCCTTCGGCGCCGCCAACTTCCTGGCCCGCAGGGTCGCGCCCGCGCCGATGCCCAGGCCGAGCGCGCCGACCGCGAGACCGGCGCCGCCCAGCCAGCGGGCGGTGTTGTCGGTGCCTGCCGAGGCGGCCTGGGCGTGGTCACCGTCGGCCTTGGTCTCGCCGTGGCCGTGACCGTCCCCTGTGGACGCCGCGAGCTTCACCGTCGGCGCGGGGTGCTCGGGTTCCTCACCGCCGGCGGGGGGCGGCGGGGCGTCCCAGTTCACGACCTTGCCGTTCTCGTAGGTCTGCGCGGCCGGGATCACCAGGGTGTCCACATTGGGCAGTGAACCGACGACGACCTCGAACTCCTGGAACTCCGTGGAGCCGGCGGCGATCTTGACGCCGGGCTGCGCGGTCCAGCTGATCTTGCTGACGACCTCGGCGACGTCGGCGCCCTTGCTGTTCTTCACCGGCGTGGGCAGCTTCACCTTCTCGACCTTGGCGGTCCAGCCGGGCAGCGGCCGGGTGCGGGCCGAGGTGAGCGCGTACTCGGCGGGGAAGGACACCTCGACCTTCGTGGTCCCGGCGTCGGGCTCCTCGTTGGGCACTCGCAGCACGAACGCGCCGTAGCCACCCTTGGTGGGCTCGGCGCCGTAGACGTTGGCGGTGACGTGCGCGGCGGCGATCCCGCCACCGAGCAGGGTGGTCATTCCGGCGACGCCGACGAGTACGGCGGCGCGACGCAGGGTTGTGGATGTCGACATGTAGGTAGGTACTCCTGAAACACAGAGGTTGGTTCGCGCCGTTCGCCGAACGGCACGCGTGAGTTGCTGGGGTTTCAGGAGTGGACGGGCGGGCCGCGCCTGCCGTGGACGCGACGCACGAGCAGCGGCGTCAGCTCCGGTCCGGGTGCGAACGTGACGGCGGGGCGCTGGGGTCGCGGCGGAACCGGCGCGGACAGCCGGACGACGGGCATCAGTCTGCGCATCCCCGCCGCGGCCGCGACCAGCCACCGTTCCGCGGCGGACAGCATCCCGGCGGTCAGGCAGGTGGCCACCACGTGTGCGGCGGTCATGGTCCAGCCGTTCACCGTGCTCGCGCCGTGCCCATGCGGGATCAGGTCGGTCAGCACGATGTGCATGACCAGCTGGCCGGTGCCCAGCACGGCGAGCATTCCCAGCGGTCCGCGGGTGCGCTCGGCCAGCTCGGTGGCGACCCAGCTGGTCAGGACCGTCAGCAGGAGGGTCAGCGACAGGTCGGGGGTCCCGCCCCCGCCGAGGGAGTGTGCGGACACCGCCAGCGCGGGCGCGCTCACCGCGAGCAGCCCGCCACGCACGGCGCGTAACGCGCTGTGGTCGCTCCGGGTCCTGCTCACCGCCGTAGCGTAGGTGACCGGGTGATGTGACGGGAATCCTGCCCGTCTGGTGAACACGCTGTATTCGGCGTGGTGATGAAAGTGGAACCTTCGGGGTATCCGCGCAGATCAGCGGGGTTACCACCATGTAATTCCTGCTTAATCGAAGCTGTTTCGTGCTTGCCGATCTCCGGCCGATCCGCAAATGTTGTGCCACTGTTCGAGGCGGTCGGGGGCCGTGTTCGAGGCACCTCGGCGGCTTTCGACCACTAGGGTGCATTGCACCAAACGGGTTACACCGGGTCGGAAGGAGGACGCGCCGACCGTGGCGCGTGCAGAGGAATATGAGCTCGCAGGACGGTAAGCCAGGCGAAGAAGAGGTGCCGGAGGGTGGTGCGGGCGCCGTGAGCGCCACCACCTCCGACCTCGCGAACGCGCCGGACACCACCGGTGCCGGTCATTCCCCCGACGACCATGTTCCCCTCGAGATCGCCGCCGACAGACCAGCCGAAACCGACAAGATCGTGTTCGGTGTCGCCGCCGTACTGGCCATCGCCATCATCCTGTGGGGCGTCTTCCTGCCGGAGAATCTGGCGGCGGTCGCCAAGACGGTGCTGAACGAGGCCGTCATCCCGTACGGCGGGTGGGTGTTCGTGCTCACCGCCAGCGGGTTCGTGTTGTTCGCGATCGGACTGGCGATCAGCCGGTACGGCCGGATCCCGCTCGGCGGCGACAAGGAACGGCCCGAGTTCCGTACCTCGTCGTGGATCGCCATGATGTTCAGCGCCGGCATGGGCATCGGCCTGATGTTCTTCGGCGTCTACGAACCGGTCTCGCACATGGCGAGCCCGCCGCCGGGAACCGCGCAGCCGAACTCGGACGAGGCCGTGCACACGGCCATGGCCACGACGTTGTTCCACTGGACCGTGCACCCGTGGGCGATCTACGCCGTCGTCGGCCTGGCCATCGCGTACAGCACCTTCCGCAAGGGCCGCAAGCAGCTGATCAGCTCGGTGTTCGCGCCGCTGCTCGGCACGCGGCGCACGGAAGGCCCGCTGGGCAAGGCGATCGACGTGATGGCGATCTTCGCCACGCTGTTCGGTTCGGCCGCCTCGCTCGGGCTGGGCGCACTGCAGGTCGGCGGCGGTATGGGTGCCGTCGGCTGGATCGACAACCCGGGCAAGGGCCTGCTGGTCGGCATCATCGCGGTGCTCACCATCGCGTTCATCGCGTCGGCCGTGTCCGGTGTGGCCAAGGGCATCCAGTGGCTGTCCAACATCAACATGGTGCTCGCCGCGGTGCTGGCGGTGTTCGTGCTGGTGGTCGGCCCGACGGTGCTGATCCTCAACATCGTGCCCGGCGCCATCGGTGACTACTTCCGTGAGCTGGCGGAGATGTCCGGCCGTACCGGGATGACCGGCGGCGAGGAGATGCAGACCTGGCTCGGCGGGTGGACGGTCTTCTACTGGGCCTGGTGGATCTCCTGGACGCCCTTCGTCGGCATGTTCATCGCGCGCATCTCGCGCGGGCGGACCATCCGGCAGTTCATCATCGGCGTCATCGCCGTGCCCAGCGTCGTCAGCCTGATCTGGTTCGCCATCTTCGGCGGCGCCGCGATCAGCAAGCAGCGGCAGGGCGTCGACATCGCCGGTTCCGGTTCGGAACAGGAGGCGACGTTCAAGCTGCTGGAGACCCTGCCGTGGTTCGTCCCCATCGCGATCATCGTGATGATCCTGGTGTCGATCTTCTTCGTCTCCGGGGCCGACGCCGCATCGGTCGTGATGGGCACGTTGTCGCAGAAGGGATCCGTGCATCCGACCAAGGGTGTGGTGATCTTCTGGGGCGTGCTGATGGGATTCGTCGCGGCGGTGATGTTGCTCGTCGGCGGCAACGACGCGTTGAAGGGTCTGCAGAATCTGACAATTCTCATCGCGGTGCCATTCGTCGTCGTCATGGTCGGCCTGTGTATCGCGGTGTGGCGTGATCTCTCCCAGGATCCGTTGATGAAACAGGAGGACGCCATGATGCGTTCGCTGCGTGAACTGCACGAGGAACGAACGAATGGCGGACGCCGGCGGCTGCTCGGCAGGAGCCGTCGGTCGTGAATTTCTTCGAGTTCGTCGCCGACAGGTGGGACAAGCTGTCCCTGATGGGGCTGCTCCACCTGTCGGCGGTCGTGCAGTGCACCGTCATCGCGGCGGTGCTCGGGGTGCTGATCGGGGTGGCGGTCTACCGCTCCCCGATCGGCTCCGCGCTGGCCACCGCGCTGGCCAGCACCATCCTGACCATCCCGTCGTTCGCGTTGCTGGGCCTGCTGATCCCGATCGTGGGCCTGGGCACCGAGCCCACGGTGATCGCGCTGGTGCTCTACGCCCTGCTGCCGATCGTGCGGAACACGATCGTCGGACTGGGCGGTGTCGATCCCGCGGTGGCCGACGCCGCGCGCGGGATCGGGATGAGCAGGCTCGGCGTGCTCACCCGGGTCGAGATGCGGCTGGCCTGGCCGGCCATCCTCGCCGGGATGCGGGTGGCAACGCAGATGCTGATGGGCATCGCCGTCATCGCCGCGTACGCGAAGGGGCCCGGCCTCGGCGCGCCGGTGTTCACCGGCCTCGCCAACGCCGGCAGCGCCAACGCGCTCAACAACGCGATCGCCGGAACCCTCGGCGTCGTCATCCTCGCCCTGCTGCTGGAGGGCGTCTACTTCGTCATCAACCGCCTGACCGTCTCGAGGGGTGTCCGTGGCTGAGAACGTGACCGTCGCAGACCAGACCGCGGAAGACGACGCCGTCTCCGGGGTCGAGATCCAGCTGGAACAGGTGACCAAGCGCTATCCGGGGCAGAAGGAGCCCGCGGTAGCCGACTTCACCATGACCGTGCCCGCGGGCAAGATCGTGATCTTCGTCGGCCCGTCGGGCTGCGGCAAGACCACGACCATGCGGATGATCAACCGCCTGATCGAGCCGACGTCGGGCCGGATCACCATCGGCGGTGAGGACGCCCTCTCGCTCAACCCGGACGAGCTGCGGCGCAAGATCGGCTACGCCATCCAGCAGGCCGGTCTGTTCCCGCACTTCACCGTGTCGCAGAACATCGCGGTCGTGCCCGGCCTGCTCGGCTGGGACAAGAAGAAGATCGAGGACCGGGTCGAGGAGATGATGGACCTCGTCGGCCTCGACCCCGCGCAGTTCCGCGACCGCTATCCCCGCCAGCTCTCCGGCGGTCAGCAGCAGCGGGTCGGGGTGGCCAGGGCACTGGCCGCGGACCCGCCGGTGCTGCTGATGGACGAGCCGTTCGGCGCCGTGGACCCGATCACCCGCGGCAACCTGCAGGACGAGCTGCTGCGGCTGCAGACCGAGCTGCGCAAGACGATCGTGTTCGTCACCCACGACTTCGACGAGGCCGTCAAGCTGGGCGACAAGATCGCGGTGCTCGGCAACAGCTCGACGATCCTGCAGTACGACACCCCGGACGCCATCCTGGCCAACCCCGCCGATGACACCGTCGCCGGCTTCGTCGGCGCCGGTGCGTCGCTCAAGCAGCTCACGCTGCTGCGGGTGCGGGACGTCGAGGTCAAGAACGAGGCACTGACCGCTGGCGTCGACGAGCAGATCGCCGATGTGCGGGAGAAGCTCGCCAAGCAGCGGATTCCCTACGTGCTGGTGCTCGACCAGCGGCGCAGGCCGGTGCGCTGGGCCCACCGGCGGGACCTGACCGCGGCGACGTCGCTGGCCACCGCCGGCCGCCCGCTCGGCGACGTGGTGAGCACGCAGTCGACGCTGCAGGACGCGCTGGAGGCCATGCTCGCCGAGGGCGGGGCGGTCCCGGTGACCGGTTCGCGTGGTGAGTACGTCGGCACCATCGACCTGGACACGGTGATGAACACCATCCAGCAGCTGCGCGCCGAGCACGGGGACGAGTCGTGACCGCGTCCGTGAAGCCCGCCACCGACACCTCCGGTTTCAGCACCGAGTCGGGCTCGACCAGGGCGGAGAAGATCCGGCTGTTCGCCCAGCCCGCGGTGGTGCTCGTCGTGGTCGCGGCCGTGTTGATCTGGGTGTTCTCCAGCGAGCTCAAGCCGAACGAGCAGGAGACCCTGAACGCCTCGGCGTTGCTGGTCAACCTCGGCGACCACCTGCTGATCACCGTGGTGGTGACCGCGCTGGTCGTGGTCATCGCGGTGCCGCTGGGCATCGTGCTGACCCGGCCCGGGGCGACGGTGCTGGCACCGTTCTTCCTCGCCATCGCCAACATCGGGCAGGCCGCCCCGGCACTGGGTGTGCTGGTGTTGTTCTTCCTGTGGACCGGCTGGGAGGGCCTGTGGGTGATCTCGATCCCGCTGGCCTTCTACTCGCTGCTTCCCGTGCTGCGTAACACCATGGTCGGCCTGCAGCAGGTCGACCCCGCACTGATCGACGCCGGCCGCGGCATCGGTATGTCGGCGAGCGCGGTCCTGCGCCGCATCGAGCTGCCGCTGGCGATGCCGCTGATCCTGGCCGGCCTGCGCACGTCGCTGGTCCTGGCGGTGGGCACGGCGACGCTGGCGGTCTTCGTCGACGGCGGCGGGTTCGGCGTGCTCATCGACACCGGCTACAAGCTGCAGCTGGACCGCGTGATGATCACCGGTTCGGTGCTGGCGGTGGCACTGGCGCTGCTCGTCGACTGGGTCGGCGCGGTGGCCGAACAGTTCCTCGGGCCGAAGGGTTTGAACGCATGAGGCGCCGGATGAAGGCCGTGCTGGGCGCGGCGCTGCTGGCGGCGACCGTGTCCGGCTGCGGGCTGGAGACCAACGCGGCGCTGCCCTACGAGGTCGGGCCGGGGTCGATCAAGGCGATCCCCGAGCTGCAGGGTGTCGACATCACGGTCGGGTCGAAGGACTTCACCGAGAACATCCTGCTCGGCTACATCGCCGAGCTGGCACTGGCGGCAGCGGGTGCCGACGTGAGCGACCTGACCGACATCAAGGGCTCGGTCAACGCCCGCAAGGCGCTGCTGTCCGGGGACGTCGACCTGACCTGGGAGTACACCGGCACCGGCTGGATCAACTACCAGGGCAACACCGACCCCATCCCGGACGAGCGGGAGCAGTTCGAGGCGGTCAAGAAGGCCGACGCCGAGCAGTTCGGCGTCGCGTGGCTGGAGTACTCGCCGGTGAACAACACCTACGCGTTCGCCACCACCGCGGCCTACGCGCAGCAGCACAACCTGAAGACCAACTCGGACATGACCCGGTTCCTCAAGGAGAATCCGGACCAGGCGGTCTTCTGCCTGGAGACCGAGTTCTCCAGCAGGCAGGACGGGTTCCCCGGCGTCCAGAAGGTCTACGGGTTCCCGTCGACCGACATCAAGCAGTTCGGCACCGGGGCGATCTACACGTCGGTCGCCAGCGGCACCTGCAACTTCGGCGAGGTGTTCACCACCGACGGCCGGATCGCGGGGCTGAACCTGAAGGTGCTGGAGGACGACAAGAAGTTCTTCCCGCAGTACAACGCGTCACCGACGCTGCGGGTCGACTTCCTGAACCAGCATCCGCGGATCCGCGAGGTGCTGGCTCCGGTGTCGGCGGCGCTGTCCAACGACCAGATGATCGAGATGGGCAAGCAGGTCGACATCGACGGCAAGGACCCGAGCGAGGTCGCCAAGGACTGGATGGTCGCGAAGGGCTTCGTGACCGTTTCCTAGATGCCGAGCCGGTGGAGCAGCTGCCCTTCCAGGTGGTCCAGCTCGCCGGCGACGGCGCGGTGGGCGGCGCGGCGGCGGGTGGACGGCATCCGTTCCGCCGCCCGCACCGCCGCGGCCAGCTGCCGCAGCGTCGCGCCGGTCTTGTCGGCGAACTTGCGGTCCTCGTCGGTGGCCCGCTCCGAGTCACGCAGCTCGGCGGTGCCCTCGGCGAGGCCCGCGATGCGGGCGTGCAGACCGGCGCCCCGGCCGGTGAACTCCCCGAGCTGGTCGACCGCGACGCCCAGCTTGCGGGCCTGATAGCGGTCGTAGGCGTCGCGGGCCGCGCCCGCGGCACGCACGGCGTACGGCGCCACCACGGGGATCACCGCGGGGCCGACGACCTTCGCAACGGCGAGCGCGTTGCGTGCCTTCTTCGGGGTGAACAAGCCCTCGGCTTCGGGCTCGCCCTTCTTCGCCTTGCGTGCCATCGGCCACCTCCGTCACCTGCCTGCGCTGACGAACTTACTGGTCGTCAACGGGCACGGCACATCGGCTCGTCGGTGTGTGCACCTAGAGTGGTCACGTGAGTTCCGAGGTAGTGCTGGATGCGGGAGCGGTCAGCCGCTGCCGGCGTCGAGTGCACCTCGAACACGACCCGGCGATGCGGGAGGTCCCGCTGGCGCCGCCCGATCCGGCCTCCGCGCAGCGGATCGCCGACGCCGCGACGCACCGCGCCACGATCGCCAGGCGCCTGATGGACGCCTCGCGCGGCGAGTGGGTGAGCGTGTCGCGGGAGTGGACGGCGGCCGAGCGGGTCGAGGCCACCGAGAAGGCACTCGACGCCGGCGCCGACTTCATCTGGGGCGCGTTGCTGCCGACCGACCGCGCCGGTGGCCGCCGGGGCGGGGTCGAGGTGCTGGTCCGCACGTCCACCGGCTACCTGCCGGTGCTCGTCGTGCGGCACCGCATCACCGACCGTGGCGAGGGCGCCAGCACCACCGAGCTGACCGACCTGAACCCGGCCAACGCCCGTCCCGACGAGCGGCGGAAGGTCCGCTCGCAGCCGAGGGACCAGATGCGGCTGGCCCACGTCCGGCGGCTGCTGCAGGCGACCGGCAGGGCCGAGCCGGGCAGGGCGATCGGTGGCGTCATCGGCCTGGACGCCGACGTCGTGGTGTGGCACGACCTGAACGCGCCGACCTGGCCGGGTGGGCGCAGCGCGCTGGCCGAGTACGACGCCCGGTTCGCCGACCGGATGGCGATCGCCCGCGCGGCGGCCGAGGGCGACGAGCCGCTGGCCATTCCGTCGCGGATCCTGGAGTGCAAGCACTGCCCGTGGTGGCCGGTGTGCGAGCGGGAGCTGCGCGAGGTCCGCGACGTGAGCCTCGTCGTCCGCGGCGAGGACGCCATGGAGCTGCGCCGGGCCGGGGTGGCCACCGTCGACGCGCTGGCGAAGCTCGACCCGGACGCCGGGCCGCCCGCGGGCTCCAACATGGAGCTGTTCGGCAACTACGTGGTGCTGGCCAGGGCGTGGCTGGCCGGGCTGACGATGGTGCGCACGGTGCGCGAGGTCCAGGTCGCCCGCGCCGACGTCGAGGTCGACATCGACATGGAGAGCTTCGGCGACTCCGGTGCCTACCTGTGGGGCTGCCTGCTGTCCGGCGCCGACATCGGCATGCGGCAGGGCTATCACGCGTTCGCCACCTGGGAGCCGCTGCCGACGCCGGACGAGGCGCGCTCGTTCGCCGAGTTCTGGGCCTGGCTGACCGAGGTGCGTTCGCGTGCCGCCGCGGCCGGGCTGACGTTCCGGGCCTACTGCTACAACGCGCTGGCGGAGAACCGCTGGCTGTTCGGCTCCACCCGCCGCTTCGCCGGAGCGGAGGGAATGCCGGCCCACGCCGATATTCAGTCCTTTGTGGACTCCGACGAGTGGGTGGACCTGTTCCAGGGCGTCACCGAGCAGTTCCTGTGTGCCCGCGGCAAGGGGCTGAAGGTGATCGCCCCCGTCGCCGGCTTCAGCTGGCGTGATCCCGAAGCCGGCGGCGAGGCGTCGATGCGGTGGTACCGCGACGCGGTCGGCATGGACGGCGAGCCCCCCGACGCGGCGCAGCGTGAGCGGCTGCTGCGGTACAACGAGGACGACGTCCAGGCCACCCGCGCGCTGCGGGAGTGGATGTCCACCACCGCGAACACGATTCCCTACATGGGCGATTTGTAGGTCAGCGCGGGGCCATCCGCAGCGAGCCGTCCAGGCGGATGACCTCGCCGTTGAGGTAGTCCTGGTCGATGATCGACAGCGCCAGGGCGGCGTACTCGTCGGCGCGGCCGAGGCGCTTCGGGAACGGGACACCGGAGGCCAGGCCGGCGCGGAACTCATCGCTCACCGTCGCCAGCATCGGGGTGTCGATGATGCCCGGGGCGATGGTGACCACCCGGATGCCGTGCGAGGCCAGGTCGCGGGCGGCAGGCAGGGTCAGGCCGACGACCCCGCCCTTGGACGCCGAGTAGGCGATCTGCCCGATCTGCCCGTCGAACGCCGCCACCGACGCGGTGTTGACCACGATGCCGCGGGCGCCGTCGTCCAGCGGCTCGGTCGCGGCGATGGCCTCGGCCGACACGGTCAGCACGTTGAACGTCCCGATCAGGTTCACCTCGACGACCTTGCGGAACAGGTCCAGGTCGTGCGGCCCCTTCTTGGACAGCACCCGTGCCGACGGGCCGATGCCCGCGCAGTTGACCACCGTCCGCAGCGGTACGCCGGAGCCGGCGGCCTGCTCGACGGCTGCCCGTACCTGGTCGCCGTCGGTGACGTCGGTCTCGACGTACGTCACGCCGTCGACCTGCCCGGCCTTCTCGATCGAGCCGGCCAGGTCCAGTGCGAACACCCGGGCACCCCGCTCGGCCAGGGCCTTCGCCGTCGCGCCGCCCAGACCGGACGCGCCGCCGGTGACGATGGCCGCGGTGTCGGTGATCTGCATCCCGTGTCCTTCCTCCGTCAGTTAACGCTCGTTCGCATCATGACCCCCGCCCCTTCGTGCGGAGTACGCGGGGGTGTCCGCTTCCGTTAGTGCACGGGTCAACTCCGGCTGTCACCTTTCGACCATGAGCTCAGCTCGCATCGTGGTAGTGGGGACCGGATACGTCGGACTGACCACCGGGGCGTGCCTCGCCAGCCTCGGCCACCGGGTGACCTGCGTGGACGTCGACGAGGCGAAGGTGGCCCGGCTCTCGGCCGGGCGAGTGGACATCCTGGAGCCCGGGCTGGCCGAGCTGGTGGGCAGGGGACTTGCCGCCCGCCGGCTCTCGTTCGTCGTCGGGGCCAGGGAGGCGGTGGCCACGGCGGACGCGGTCTTCCTGTGCGTGCCGACGCCGATGGGTGCCGGTGGCTCCGCCGACCTGCGGGCCGTCGAGGCGGTGACCGACGAGATCCGCGACACCGTGCCGTCCGGCTGCGCGCTGGTCACCAAGTCGACCGTGCCGGTGGGTACCGCCCGCCGGATCCGGGCGCTGCTCGGCCGCGCCGACGTGCCGGTGGTGTCGAACCCGGAGTTCCTGCGTGAGGGCACCGCGGTGGCCGACTTCCTCGGCCCGGACCGGATCGTCGTCGGCTCCGACGACGAGGCCGCCGCCCGCCGGGTCGCCGACCTGTACGAGCAGCTGTCCGCGCCGGTGGTGGTGACCGACGCGGCCAGCGCCGAGCTGGTCAAGTACGCCGCCAACTGCTTCCTGGCGATGAAGCTGTCCTACGTCAACGCGGTCGCCGAGCTGTGCGAGCGGCTCGGCGCCGACATCGAGGCCGTCACCGAGGGCATGGGCCACGACCGCCGCATCGGCCGGTCGTTCCTCAAGCCCGGGCCCGGCTGGGGCGGCTCCTGCCTGCCGAAGGACACCGCCGCCATGGTGCGGTTCGCCGAGGCGGCGGGCTACGACTTCACCATGCTGACGGCCGCGATCAGCGAGAACCTGGCCCAGCGGGAGCGGGTGCTGGCCAAGATCGCCGGTGCCGTCGGCGGGAACCTGTCCGGGGCGCGGGTCGGTGTGCTCGGGCTGGCGTTCAAGGCCGGGACCGACGACCTGCGGGACTCGCCCGCGCTGGCCGTCGCGTCGGCGCTGTTCGCACACGGCGCCGAGGTCACCGCGTACGACCCGGCGGTCGGCGGTGAGCTGCCCGGCATGATCGTGGTGGACGACCCGTACCAGGTCGCCAAGGGCGCGGACGTGGTCGTGCTGCTCACCGAGTGGAACGAGTTCCGCAGGCTGGACTGGGCCTACATGGCCGAGCTGATGGTGGGCGACACGGTCGTCGACACGCGTAACCTGCTCGACCCACACACCGTGCTCGACGCCGGCCTGATCTGGCAGGGCATCGGCCGCCCGCACGCGAGGATCCCCGTCGCTCTACGGTGAGGGTCGTGTTCACGACCCGACCCGAACTGTCCGGCACCCACGGAATGGTCGCCACCACGCACTGGCTGGCCTCGGCCGCCGGCATGGCGGTGCTGGAGGACGGCGGCAACGCCTTCGACGCGGCTGTCGCCGCCGGTTTCGTCCTGCAGGTGGCCGAGCCGCACCTGTGCGGCCCCGGCGGCCAGGTCCCCGCGTTGTTCGTCACGGCCGACGACCGGCGGCCGCGCATGCTGGCCGCCCAGGGCGGCGCGCCCGCCGCGGCCACGCCCGAGCACTTCGCCGACCTCGGGCTGGACCTGATCCCGGGCAGCGGTCTGCTCCCGGCCACCGTGCCCGGGGCGTGGGACGGCTGGCTGCTGCTCCTGCGTGACCACGGCACGAAGAGCCTGCGTGACGTCCTGCGGTACGCGTTGTCCTACGCGGAGAACGGGGTGCCGCTGGTCGGGCGCGTCGGCGAGACGGTCACCGCCGTCGAGCGGCTGTTCAGTGAGCACTGGCCGACGTCGGCCGCGTTGTGGCTGACCGGCGGGAAGCCGCCGGCGGCCGGGACGCTGCACCGTAACCCCGAGCTGGCCGCGACCTGGCGCAGGCTGCTCGACGAGGCGGAGTCGGCCACCGGCAGGGAGGCACAGATCGACGCCGCCCGGCGGGCGTGGTCGCAGGGCTTCGTCGCCGAGGCCGTGGACGCGTTCGCCCGCCAGGCCGTCCGCGACGACTCGGGCCGCGACCACGCCGGGCTGCTCACCGCCGAGGACATGGCCGCCTGGCAGGCGAGCTACGAGGATCCACTGGTGGTGGACTTCGACGGCTGGAGCCTGGTCAAGTGCGGCGGCTGGACGCAGGGCCCCGCGCTGGCGCAGACGTTGCTGCTCCTGGACGGGTTCCGCGACGAACTGTCCTACGTGGACGGCGTGCCGACGGCCCGCACCGTGCACCTGGCCACCGAGGCGGCCAAGCTCGCCTTCGCCGACCGGGAGGCGTGGTACGGCGACACCGACGTCCCGCTCGACGACCTGCTCTCGGCCGAGTACACGGCCGCCCGCCGGGCACTGATCGGCGACACGGCCAGTGCCGAGCTGCGCCCCGGCGCACCGGGTGGCCGGGACCCGCGGATGCCGGGCCTGCTGGCCAGGCTGGCCGAGGCCGAGCACGCGGCGGCGTCCGGCGGGGCCACCGGCGAGCCCACCGTCACCCCGGGCGGGGCGACGAAGGGCGACACCGTGCACATCGACATCGTCGACGCCGCGGGGAACATGATCTCCGCGACGCCCTCCGGCGGCTGGCTGCAGTCCAGCCCGACCATTCCCGGGCTGGGCTTCTGCCTGGACTCCCGCGGGCAGATGTTCTGGCTGGAGCAGGGCCTGCCCAACTCGCTCGCCCCCGGCAAGCGCCCCCGGATCACGCTGTCGCCGTCGCTGGCGCTGCGGGACGGCGAGCCGGTGCTGGCGTTCGGCACGCCCGGCGGCGACTGCCAGGACCAGTGGCAGCTCTGCTTCTGGCTGGCCCACGTCGGCGCCGGACTGAACCTGCAGGAGTCCATCGACGCACCGGCCTGGCACACCACCGCGTTCCCGGACTCGTTCTACCCGCGTGCCTGGACCCCGCGCGGCCTGCTCGTCGAGTCCAGGCTCGGCCAGTCCACTGTGGACCAGCTGCGGTCCTGGGGGCACCTGGTCACCGACAGCGGCCCGTGGTCGCTGGGCAGGTTGTCGGCGGTGTCCCGCGACCCGGCGACCGGCCTGCTGAAGGCGGCGGCCAACCCGCGCGGCATGCAGGGCTACGCCGTCGGCCGCTGAACCGGGTCCTCGGCGATCACCCAGTACTCGACGAAGCGGCCGCCGTCGCGTCGCAGCAGGTCGTGCCCGCGGAACTCGACGGGCTCACCCTGGTACCGCCCCCTGCCCACCCAGCGGGCGGCCACCAGGTCGCCGTCGGCCAGGGGACCGACCTCGACCTCGAACCGCAGCTCGTCGAACATGGTGCGGCCCTCCCGGATGACCGCCGCCAGCTCGCCGGGCCCGGTCACGAAGCCGGGCCGCCCTGGCCAGGTGCCGGTGAAGTCGGCCGACACCACCTCGGCGGCCAGATCCTCCAGCCGGTCGAGGTCGCCGTTCCACAGCTTGTCCAGCCAGTCCGCATACGTCACATCCGCCAACCGGCACCTCCTTCCTTGTCAGCCCGGCCGCTGGGCCAGCATCCAGCGCTGACCGAACGGGTCGGTGATGTTCGCTCCGTAGCCGTGCCCGGTGTCCCGCGGCGCGCGGTCGACGCTGGCGCCGAGCTCGCTCGCCCGCGCCACCGCCCGGTCGACGTCGAGCACCTCGACCCGGATCAGCGGCCCGCCGCTCGCCGCGACCGTGTGCCCGATCTCCGGGAACTCCTCGGCCAGCATCAGCACCGAGTCGCCGATGGCGACCTCGGCGTGGCCGACCTTGCCGTCGGTCATGATGACCGGCTCGCCACGCACCGTCGCGTCGAACACGTCGACGTAGAACCTCATCGCCCCGCGGGCGTCGGACACCGCGAGGTACGGCGTCAGCGCGTGGACGGTGGCCGTCACCCGGTCACTCGTGATGTCGTCTCCGTTCAGCACGGCGTCCACCAGCCGCGCACGCAGCTCCGCCGCGAACGCGGGATCGGGGGCCACCGGCGTGTTCTCGGCACGCAGCGCGTCGAAGGGGTCAGTCATCCTTACCTCCCTCGTAGGCCCGCCGGAACGCCGAGCGAGCCCGCACCAGCAACGCCTCGGTTGCGTGCACCGTGCGGCCGAGCAGCTCCGCCACTCGTGGCACGCCGAGCCCGTCCAGGTACCGCAGGGTCAGCGCGGCCTGGTGGTGCGGTTCGAGCTGGGCCAGTACCTGCCTGGCCCGCAGGGCGTCCAGTTCGGCGTCCCACGGATCCACCAGCTGCTGCTCGTCCTGGTGCACCAGCCGCAGGCCGCGCCGCTCCCGTTCGAGCCTGCGCCAGTGGTCGGCCAGCTTGTGCCTGGCCACCCCGATCAGCCAGGGCACGCCGATCTCCACGTTCGCCTGCCGGGCTGCCGCGACGGCGCCGAGAAAGGTCTCCGACGTCAGCTCCTCAGCCAGCGTGCGGTCACCGCACCTGGCCAGGAGATAGCCGTAGACCTCCGGTAGCGCCGTGTCGTACAGCTCAAGCAGCGCGAACGCGGGATCCGGTCGTGCCCTGGGTTCGTTCACATACCCATCGTCGTCCGGGACGATCAGGCTCCGATGCCCCGAATGGGTGAAGGGGTTCAGGCGAACCTGGCGGCCTTGCGTGCCCGTACGTAGGCGTTGTTCGCCGGCAGCCAGCACAGCACCACCGCGACCAGGCCGATCGCCATCGCCGCGAAGCTCGTCGCCGACACGGCGACCGGGGAGTGGTCAAAGGCGATCAGCACGTGCGGCAGCAGCGAGAACACGGCACCGATGGTGATCAGCACCCTCGCCGCGGTCGCCGCGTTGCGCGCACACAGCCCGGCGATCAGCAGCCAGAGCGCGAAGAACACCGCCATGCCCCCGCGCACGACGAGTTGCTGTGCCCGCTCGTCGACGACCAGCTGCCACATCGCGGGTGACAGCGACTCGATGTCGGCCGCCGTGATGCCGTCCGGGAGACCGATGCTCGGGCCGAGCGTGTCGATGGCCTCCTTGAGGTTCGTCTCTGCCAGCTCCTTGCCGCCGGCGAACACCAGCACCGCACCGACGACGGCGGCGGCCGCCGCGGCGATGGCCGCCCCCACCGCGGCCATCACCGTCCCCGGCTTCGATACGGGCTGTGTTGTCGGCTGGGCAGGGTGCATCGTTTGTGGATGATTCACGTCGCAATTTCTCCTAGGAAAGGGATGGGGAGGCGCCAGAGTGTGCCACGGGCCATGGCGTGATGAACAGTGAGTCGAGAAACTAATGTGAAGATAAATTGTCGTGTAATGCGGATCAGTTTCCGGCTGCCGATACACTCTCGCCTCATGAGCAGACAGCTCGACAGTCCACAACCGTTGCTGGACACCACAATGGACCAGCTGCGGACGTTGATCGCGGTCCGCGACACCGGAACCGCGCTCGGTGCCGCCCGGCTGCTCGGCCGGGAGCAGTCGAGTATCCAGAAGCAGCTGGACACGGTGAACCGCAATTTCGGTGAACTGTGTGGTGAACCGCTCGTGCGAAAGCAGGGACGCGGAAAGGCCATGCTGTTCACGCCGACCGGCGAGGTACTGGTGGAACTGGCCAGGAAAACGCTGGGGGACTGGCTGGACGCCGTCGAGGACTCCCGGCGCAGGCTCGGCACCACGCTGACCGTCGGCACCACCCGGTTCACGCTGGGGTTCCTCATCGACGGCACCGAGCGGGTCGCCGACGACTTCCGCCGCGACGGCATCGAGCTGAAGGTGACCCACCTGCGGACCAAGGATCTACTGTCCAGCCTGGACGATCGCAGGGCGGACCTGGTGTGCGGCAGCGTCCTCGCCGGTTCGTCGCTGTGGGAACGCTACGACGTCATGGAATGGCGGCGCAGCGGGCTGTCCCTGTTGACGAACCTGCCCGAGCGCCGCCTGCGGGGACCCCGCGTCGCGGCCAGCGAGCTGACCACGTTGCCGCTGGTGGTCCCCGCGGCGGGGCTGATCACCGGCGTGCTCAAGGGCTGGTTCGGCGCGGACTACCGCTCGACGCTGGACGTCGCCGCCGAGATCGACACCATCCAGTACGGCATCGAACTGCTCACGTCCGGCCTGCTCAGGGGCTGCATGCTGGTGACGAGGGGCGTCGGCGAGGCCGCCGAGGACGGCAGGCTGGCCGAGGGCGACGGGCTACGTGTGCTCGAACTCGACGGCGACCTCGAACCGGCGCAGGAGGTGCTGGTCGGGGTGTTCTGCCGGAAAGGGGAAAGCTCCGCGCACGGCGCGGAGCATCCCCTCACCCGGTTGTGGGGAGCGCTGGCAAAGCGCTAGGTCAGGCCCGGGGGTCCGGCAGCTTGCGCCCGGCGGTGACCACCACGATCGACCCGGCCAGCTGCAGGCCCAGGACCAGCAGGAACGCCGTGCGCATGTCCAGCGCACCGGACGCGGTGAGCCCGGAGAACAGGCTGCCCAGGATGGCGACGCCGGAGGCGTTGGACGCCTGCTGGGTCGTCGAGAGTGCGCCGCTGCCGACACCGGCGAGGTCGGCTGGAACGCCGGACAGCACCACGCGGAACAGGGTGGTCACCGCCATGCCCTGCCCGATGCCGCAGACCACCATGCCCGGTGCCAGGTCGAGCACGGTCACGTCCGGCCAGGCCAGCCCGAACGCTCCGGCGAGCAACAGCAGCCCGACGCCCTGCAGCGCGCCGCCGGCCACGACCACCCAGTGCCCGTACCGCGTCACCAGCCTGCTGCTGGCCAGCGAGGTGACCATGAACGCGACGGCCATCGGGGTCATCGCCAGACCGGCCTGCGCCGGTCCCAGGTGCAGCCCGTCCTGCAGGGTCACCGCGTAGACGAACATCATGCCGCCGAACGCGGCGAAGAACGGCACGCCGATCGCCAGGCCGCGCCGCATTCCCGGCATCCGCAGGACCGACGGTGGCAGCAGGGGGGTACGACCTGCCCGTTCGGCACGTCGCTGGGACCACACCAGCGCGACGGCGCTGACCGGCGAGACGGCCAGCAGCACCCACGCCCACACCGGCCAGCCCAGCGCGCGCCCCTCGGTCACCGGGATCAGGAAGGCGAGCAGGGTGAACCCGAGCAACGCGGTGCCGAGCCGGTCGGCGCCCAGCGGCACGCTGGACCGGCTTTCCGGGAGCCGGCGGGACAGCAGCAGGCCCAGTAGCCCGATGGGCACGTTGACCAGGAAGATCGGCCGCCAGCCGGTACCGGCGATGTCGGCGGCGACCAGCAGCCCGCCAAGTAGCTGGCCGATGACCATCGCGCTGCCGGCCGTCGCGCCGTACTTGCCGAGCGCCCGCGACCGCTCCAGCCCGCTGGTTCCGGCCTGGATGATGGCCAGGACCTGCGGGAACATCAGCGCCGCCGAGGCGCCCTGGGCGATCCGGGCGACGACGAGCGTGCCGGCGTCCGGGGCGATCCCGCACGCCAGCGAGGTGAGGGTGAACGCGGTCAGGCCGAGCTGGTAGAGCCTGCGCCTGCCGAAGGCGTCGCCGAGCCTGCCGCCGAGGACGAGCAGCGTGGCGAACGCGACGCCGTAGCCCGCGACGACCAGCTCCAGCGTGGCCGCGGAGGTGGCGAGGTCGGCGCCGATGGTCGGCAGCGCGACGTTGACGATGAAGTAGTCGATGAGTGGAAGCGCCGTGCCCAGCAGCACCGTGTACAGGCTGCGTGCGCTCAGCGTGGAAGCGGGGAGAACGGCTGTCGGCCGTTCGGTCTGGACTGTCACGGCTACCAGCCTCGGGCGCAGGGGACCCTGGTACCAGTGCGTGTTTATCCAGGTATCCCTGGTACCTGGTAACCGCCTGCCGCCCGTGGGATCGTGGCTGGGTGACCACCGTAGCCCCAGGTACTCCCGATTCGATGCGCCGCCGCGTACTGGGCCACTTCCTGCGCAGCAGGCGGGAGCGGATCACACCCGAGCAGGTGGGCCTGCCCCCGGGCGGCAGGCGGCGCACGCCGGGTCTTCGCCGCGAGGAGGTCGCGCAGCTCGCCGGTGTCGGGGTCACCTGGTACACCTGGCTCGAGCAGGGGCGCGACATCCGGGCGTCGGAGCAGGTGCTCGACGCGGTGTCCCGCACCCTGCGGCTCGACCCGCACGAACGGGCCCACCTGTTCCGGCTGGCCGGAGCCCGTGAGGTGCTGCCACTGGACGGTGACTCGGCGGCCGTCACCCCGCCCGTGCGGCGCATGCTGGCCAAGCTCGAACCGTTCCCGGCGGTCGTGCAGAACACCAGGACCGACATCCTGGCGTTCAACCGCGGCTACGACTGGCTCACCGACATCGGCAGGCGGCCGTTCGACCAGCGCAACTCGCTGCGGCTGTGTTTCCTCGACCCGGACTGGAAGGCCCGGATCGCCGACTGGCCGGAGAGCATGCCGCGGTTCGTCGCGCAGTTCCGTGGGGCGATGGCGACACACGTCGCCGAGCCGGGCTGGAAATGCCTGGTCAAGGAGCTGCGCCGGGAGTCGCCGGAGTTCCTGGCGATGTGGAACCAGCACGAGGTGCGGGGCGTGCACAGCCTGACCAAGTCGTTCGATCATCCCGAGGCGGGCTACCTCCGGTTCGAGTTCACCTACCTGTGGTTCGGCCAGCGTTCCGAGGTGCGGCTGGCCACGTTCACCCCGGCCGACGAGGCCACCCAGGCCAAGCTGCCGGTGTTCCCTCCCGAGGGGGACTGACCTCGGCCGCACGCGGGAGGATCGCGGCGGGTCCGGGCCGCAGACTCGGTGGCATGGCGGTTCTGTCGGTGAAAGTCGAGCGGCCCTCGGTCGGCCGGGTGGTGCTGGGCTGTGCGGCGGTGCTGGGCACCGTGCCGTACCTGGTACTGAAGGTGTCCTGGCTGACCGGTGGCACGGTCGGGCTGAACGATCCGGAGTTCGTCCGGACACCCCTGATGTACGCGGGCAACGCGCTGACCGGGCTGCTCGATCTCGCGGCCGTGGTGGTGGCACTCGCGCTGACCCTGCCGTGGGGCCTGCGGCTGCCGGGGTGGCTGGTGCTGTTCCCGGCGTGGGTCGGGCTCGGGCTGCTGGTGCCGATCGTCGCGGCCGCGCCGGTGGCGATCGGCCAGTTCCTCGGCGGGGAGGTGCCGGCTGACCTGCCGTTGAAGGACTGGGTGTGGGCCGTGGTCTACGGCGGGTTCGCCTGGCAGGGGCTGGCGCTGGGAGCGGCGTTCCTGCTCTACGCCCGGCGCCGCTGGCCAGGGGCGTTCGCGCCGCGTGCGGCCCGGAGCCGGCTGGGCTGGGCCGGGATCGCGGTCGCCGTCGCCGGGCTGGCCGGCTGGCTGGTGCTGGCACCGATGGATCTGCTCGGCTGGCTGCTGGCCGCGGGGACGGTACTCGCCATCGCCGGGACGCTGGGCCGTTCGGCCGTCGCGCTGGCGGCGGCGTGGGCAGGCAGCGGGATGCTGTTCGGCTGGGGTGGCTGGACCCTGCTGACCGGCGCGGCCGTGCGGCTGCCCGCCGGTGAGATCTCGGTGGGGCACCTGGCCGTGTGTGCGATCCAGGTGCTCGCGGGCGTGCTACTTGGCCTGGCACTTCGACGCGGCCTAATGCACACGTCGTAACCCAACAGCCGCTTTTCAACGGACGCCTGGGCCGGTCGGGTGCCGTAACTTCGACGTGTGGTTCCGGAGAAGCGCACGCAGCGTGTTCCCAGCGCGGGTGACGTCGCATTGGCGGTCATCGTGGCGGGGTTCGTCGCCGGTACCACCACCAGCGCGTCGCACTGGCGGGGCCGGTGGCCGGGGGCGCCCGGCGAGTTCGTCGAGCCCACCGGACGGATGCTGGACCTGCTGGGCTACTGCTGGCTGTTCGCGGCCACGTTGCCGCTGCTGCTCGCCCGCCGGTTCCCCCTGCCGGTCTTCGCGGTCACCGCGGTGCTGGCCATCGCGTACTACCACTCCAACTACCCGGGTGGCCCGGTGATCGTCGCCCCCGCGGTCGCGTTGTTCACGCTGACCCGGCTGCGCGGGCTGGTGCCGGGTGCCGTCGCCGGCGGGGCGTTGCTGCTCGGGCTGTACGTCACCTACGTGGCGGCCAACGGCCAGTGGCTGCCGGGAGCGGGAGCCGCCGGGCTTGTCGGCGGCGTGGTCGCGGTCATCGGGATCGGGCTCGCCGTGCGTGACCGCATGGCCGCCAACCGGGCACGGCGGGACCAGGCCGCGGAGCACGCCGTCCGGATGGCCGAGCAGGAACGGCTGCGGATCGCCCGCGAGGTGCACGACGTCGTGGCACACAGCCTGGCGATGATCAACGTGCAGGCCGGGGTGGCCGCACACGTCGCCGACCGGCGCCCGGAGCAGGCCAAGGAGGCGCTGCACAACATCAAGGAGGCCAGCGCGTCGGCGCTGACCGACCTGCGGGCCACGCTGGCGGTGCTGCGGGGTGGGCAGGAGACCGGTCCGTCGCCGAGCCTGCAGCAGATGTCGGAGCTGATCGACCACGCGAGCGCGGCCGGGCTGAACGTGCGGGTGCACGGCGAGCCGGGCCAGCTGCCCGCACCGACCGATCAGGCCGCCTACCGGATCCTGCAGGAGTCGCTGACCAACGTCGTCCGGCACGCGAACCAGCCGCGGAACGTCGACGTGCGGCTGCGCCGCAGCGGTAACGTGTTCCAGCTGGTCGTCCGGGACGACGGGCAGGGCGCGACGCCGCCGAAGACCGGCAACGGCCTGCGCGGCATGCGGGAGCGGGCCGAGGCGCTGGGCGGCTGGGTGCGGGCGTCCGTGGTCGACGGCGGGTTCGAGGTGCGAGCGGAACTTCCGGTGAGCGGTGAGGGAGCGACATGACCATTCGCGTGGTGCTGGCCGACGACCAGGCGCTGGTACGTGCCGGGTTCCGCGTGCTGCTGGACACCGAGGACGGCTTCGAGGTGTGCGGCGAGGCCGGAGACGGCGCCGAGGCGGTCGCGCTGGCCGTCGAGCACCGGCCGGACGTGGTGGTGATGGACATCCGCATGCCGGGTACCGACGGCCTGGAGGCGACCAGGCAGATCACCGGCAACCCGGAGCTGTCCGGTGTGAAGGTGCTGGTGCTGACGACGTTCGACGTGGACGAGTACGTCTACCAGGCGCTACGGGCCGGGGCGAGCGGGTTCTTGCTCAAGGACACCGACCCGGTCGACCTGCTGCGGGCGCTGCGGGTGGTCGCGTCCGGCGAGGCCCTGCTCGCGCCGACCGTGACGCGGCGGCTGATCAGCGAGTTCGTCGGCAGGCCCGAGCACAGGACGATCGACGTCGGCGCGATCCGGGAGATCACCGACCGCGAGCGGGAGGTACTGGCCCTGGTGGCGGGCGGGTTGTCCAACGACGAGATCGCCGAGCACCTGGTCATCTCCAGCGCCACGGCGCGCACGCACGTCAGCCGCATCATGACGAAGATCGGCGCGCGCGACCGTGCCCAGCTCGTGGTGCTGGCCTACGAATCCGGCCTGGTGACGCCCAAGCGCGGCTAGTGTCCTGAGTCAGGTACCGACGATCCACCAGTGGACGACAGGTCTGGCCGGATCCGTCCGGTCGACCAGAACCTCACGGGTCACCACGTCCGGTGTTCCCGGCTGCGGTGGCAGGCGATCCTCGGCCGAGGCGATGTCGGAACCGTTGTCGGGGTGGAATCCCTCGACTCCGGGGGTGAAGACCTTGCGTCCCCGCTCCAGTGGCGTGGTGAACCCTGATCCGGTGAGCAACGGTTCGACGGAGGCGGGTTCGACGGCGACGGCCAGGCGGTAGAGCTGATCGATCCCGCGATCGGCCTGTGCGCCCAGCACCTGCGTGCCCGGCGGCAACACGATGTGGCCGATGCGCAGGGCCTGCTCGACTGCGGCCGGATCGGCGGGTTCCTCGCCCCGGGGCGAGCCGGGTTCGGCGCCGCAGGCGACCAGCAGCATCAGCAGCCCGGCCAGCACCAGCAAGAGCGGACGGGCGGGGTAACCGTTGTCGGGCACGATCGTCAGCTTCACCGCCCAGGGTCCGTTCGACCGCCCGTGCGGTTGTCGGGCGGGGGTGGGAGGCCAGGTTGTTCGCCAGGTGCCGGCACCGTACCGGAGAAATGCTTCGCATCCGTCGAGCCGGTCAGGTTGTATTCCTGGGCGAGACCGCTCTTGTGTAACTCGGCAAGCTGCTGGTCGGTGACGGTGAACGGCCCTATTTCGGTGGATTTCCCTCCATCCCAGTTGTACCGGTCGAAGACGTGCGTCTTGTAGTCCATCTCGATCCGGGGCTGGCCTCCAGGCTGATCAGGCGGGTGCACCGTGGCCACACCGGTCACCGCGTAGCTTCCGCTGCCGGTCGCATAGAACCAGTCCTTGTTCTCGTCTGGACTGATTGTGTAGTCCTGCCAGCCTGAGCTGAACGGGATCGGTTTTCCGTAGGTGCCGTTGGCTGCGGCTTGTTCGGCGATCTGTCGCATCTGCGCTGCCGTTGTCTGATCGACCTGTCCGCGGAACGAGGCAACGTCGCGAGCCATCTCGTCGGGGCTCATGTTGAGATCCTTACCCGAATTGCCGAGGTAGTGCTCGAGGTTCTTCGCGGCGTGTGTCCAGCCGGCACCGTCTGCCCAGTCGGCGGCCTCCGAGGCCAGTACCGCGGTCAGGTAGTCCGCGGCGTTCTCGTCGCGGCTCTTGTGTGGTCCAGCCCCCGGGTCGGTCGGCGGCGGAGGGGGTGCACCGGGAATCGGTGGAGCATCCGCCTGAGCCGCTCCGGCGGCTGCCGCTTCGGCGATCGTCGGGGCGGTTCCGGGATCGACCTCTCCACGTTCGGCTCGCCGGAGCGCTGTTGTCAGGTCGGCATCGATGTTATGTGCGGTGCGCAGCGCGGCGGTGATGGCCGCACCGCCCTCGACACGAGCACGCTCCCGGTCCTCTGGGCGCAAGTCTGGCGGCGCCACGCCCCCGGCGAATGTGTCGACAATCGCTCCGTCGTCAGCAACCCGGAAACCGTACTTGTTCAGGTAGTTTTCGGCGTTGGCGATTTCCGCCTGGACGGCGGGGATTCTGTCAGCGGCTTGCGGAATCGCCTTGGCCACCAGGCCGCTTCCCGCTGCCATGGTTCGCAGTCGGGTCATCATGGCGTGGTGTGCGGAATCGGCGTTGGATGCGGCAGGGCCTGACCAACCCTCTATCGGCAGGACTTTGCCGAAATCGTCGCCTGAGTGGATGAGGGCGTTCTGCCGGTGCTGGATCACTGACGCGATCTCGTTCAACGCGGCGGGATTCCACCGTTTCACCTCAGGGATTCCCACCATCAGAGTGGTCCCCCGAGCTTCGGCTCGTGTCGAACCACTTCGGTACGTGCGTTGTCGTCGGCTGTCCGGTAGCTCATGGCTGCACGGCTGAGCGAACTGCCGAACTCGTCGGCGTCCTCGCACCATGAGGCGAGCGCCGCCGCCCAGGTCGTCGCATAGCTCATTCCTGCCCCGGACGCTTCAGTTCCCGGAATTGCTGCGGTCAGCTCGTTGACCGGGCTTCCACAGTCGGCACCACGCAACTCGGTTGCCAGCTCGGCTGCCTGAACCCCTGCGGCCTGGATCGTCTCGGGCGTCGCATCGAAACCCACGTGACTTCCCCCCGAAGTCGTGAGATCTGTTCGAACCTTGACTGCTGCAGAGTGTAGTCGCCAGGAAGCTTTCTGGAGTCGAGTCCAGTAGAGATGGGTAAGAAAGGCACGAACGGCCTAGTTCGCCGGTCATGCACGCGAGACGTCCTCAGCCCTTGCGGGGCTTGCGCAGGCTGTGGACCAGGCGCACCAGAAAGACCAGCGCGACCGCTGAAACCAGCACTATCTGCAACCACATGGGCGTGCCTCCTCGTTCGGATGCTCCGCCTCTACTACGCACGGCGCCGGGAAGACACGGCCCTTCTCACCCGTTCGGACTAGCGAACTACACCCGGTCCAGCTCGGCCCACACCCGTCCGGCGTCCAGGTCGACCGGTCGCGGCGCGGGATCCGGACGCAGCCGCGACAGCAGGATCTGCTGCACCAGCGCGCTGTCGTGCCCGCACGCGACGACCTGACGCCAGAACACGTGGTCCTCCAGCCCGTCGAACAGCGGGTTCTCCGTCCACTCGCCGACGGCGTCCACAACGGACCGGTGCACCAGGTACCCGCACCCGAGATACGGCAGCCGCCGCAGCCGCCGCTCCTCGGCGGGCAGCGCACCGACCAGGCCCTCGACGGGGTCGGCCACCAGGCAGTGCGCCACCGGCGCGTCCGCCTCCAGCAGTCGTTCCAGCAGGTACGGCGACGCCCGCAGCCCCGCGTCGACCACCAGCAGCCACGGCGAACGCGACCGTTCCAGCAGCCGGTTGCGCGCGTAGCCGCGGCCCAGCGGGAACTCGTGCACCAGCGTCGGGAACGGCGACGACGACGGCAGCGCACCGTCCTCACCGATCAGGATCTGCCTGGGCAGCACCGTCCCGCCGAGCAGGTCGTGCACCAGCCCCGCCGGGTCCGGCTCGCCGGGCCTGCGCACCAGCAGCACGTCGACCGGCGCGCGCTCGGCTTCCGGGAACACCGCCACCGACGGCTCGATCCAGCGCTGGTCCGCGCCCCGCCGCGCGTAGGTGATGCGGTCGACCGCCATCACACACGCCGCGGCGTCGAAGTCGCCGGACGGGCCACCCGGGCCGGGCGCGAACCGGGGGTCCCAGGACGGGGTGTCCACCGACAGCGACTCCGCCGGACGCCGTGGCGCCGCGGCGAGCCTGCTGGTCTCCGGCGCGCCGCCGGGGTCGGTGACCCCGCCGATCAGCTCCGTCCCCAGCTCCATCAGCATTTTCGCCGACCCGAGCAGGTCCAGCTTCTCGCGGACGAACTCGTACCCGGCCATCCGCAGCTCGCGTTCCCGCTCCGGCTGACCGGCCAGCGCCGCGGCCACCGCGCCCAGCGACTCACCACGCGCGACCACCAGGTGCTCGCCCGGCACCATCGGCTCGACGTCGGCCGACGGCTCGGTCAGCACGACACAACCGTTGCACAGCGACTCCAGCACCCGCACCCACTCCAGCGCGACCGACCGGCCGCGGTGCAGGTTGATCAGCATGCGGGAGTCGGCGAGGTGGGCGAACTTGCCGTCGCCGGGCAGGAAGTCGACCCGCCGCGGCCCCATCATCTCGTGCGGCGGAACCATGATCCGGGTCCGCAGCGCGTCCAGGTCACGCCAGTATCCGGCGAGCAACTTCGACCGCCGCCGCTCCTCGGTGCCGAGGTAGGTGACGTCGACCGAACGCTCGCTGTCCGGGTCGCCGCCCCAGCGGTCCCACAGCGGTGTCCAGCCGAGCTGGAAGTGCTCGACGCGGTTACCCTGCCTGCGCAGCTCGGCCGTCGAATCCAGGTTGATGTCGACGCCCAGCGCCAGCTTCGGCAGGTACTGCGCGGTCCGCTCGAACGACAGCGTCCCCGGATGCTCCACACAGAACCCGATGGTGCGGGCCAGCAGCTCGGACCCGGGCTGCTCGTGCGGCGGGGTCACCACGAAGTACTCGTGCGGCACGATCAGGTAGACCGTGTCCGGCCCCGGCTCGGGGAAGCGTCCGCTGGCCGTGCGTGCCCTGCCGCCGGCCCGGCGGACGGCGTCGGCGACGACGTCGAGCAGCTCGTCCATGAAGACCGAGCCGCCGATGCCGGAGACGAAGCAGAAGTCCGGCCCGCTCACTGCTGCGCGCGCCTGCGGACGGCCCGCAGCGGGGCGGTGACCCGCCAGCTCACCGTCGCCCTCGTGGCCTCCAGCTCGCTGGTCAGCTCCGCGACCTGGCTGGCCAGCGCGGCCGCCCGCTGCTCGCTCTCCGCGGAGCCCGCGCCCGGCCTGCCCAGCTGGTCGGACTTGCCGGCGAGGCTCAGCTCGGCGTCCAGCAGCCGCAGCCGCAACGCGTCCCGTTCCCGCCTGGTCTCCGCCAGCTCCGACCGCAACGCGGTGCGTTCCGCCCGGACCCCGTCGGCCGTGGCACGCAGCGCGTCGGCCTCGGCGGCGGCCTCCGCGGCGGCACGCTCGGCTGCGGCCAGCCGGTCGGTCAGTTCCCGCGCACCCGCCAGCTCGTCCCGCTCGGCGGTGACCTCCGCCAGCTGCCGCGTGACGCCGGCCAGCTCCTCGCGTACCCGGTCGCGGTCCTCGGCGAGCACCTCACGCTCGGCACGCAGGCGGGTCAGCTCGGCCCGCAGCGGGCCGGGCAGCCCGGCAAGGTCGTCGTTGGTCACGGTGTTTCCCCTCCACGGGTGAGCGAGCTCAAAACCTCGGAGTACTCGGCGGCGTAACCGGCCGGGTCGAGCCAGCCTGCCAGGTCGGCGTACGCGGCCTGCGCGATCTCGGCCCGCTGCCGCGCGGGCGTCTCCAGGGCCCGCAGCAGCGCGACGGTCAGCGCGTCGATGTCGTTCGGCTCGAACAGCCAGCCCGACCGGCCGTCGGAGATCATCTCCCTGGCGCCGAACACGTCGCTGGCCACCACCGGAAGGCCGACGCACACGGCCTCCAGGATCGACCGCGGCAGCGACTCGACGTCGGAGCTGTTCACGAACAGGTCGGCGGCCTGGAAGTACGGTGTCGGGTCGCGCTGCACCTCGACTAGGTTGACCCAGTTGCCCAGCTTCATGCGCGACACCAGGTCCGAGGTCGCCAGCCCGTACGGCGACGGGTGGTGCCCGACGACGGTGAGCAGCACGTCCGGGTAATGCCTGCGGACCCTGTCCATGGCCGCGATCAGCCCGGCCTGCCCCTTGCGGGGCTCCATGATGCCGACGTTGAGCACGATCAACGCGTCATCGGGCAGGCCGAGCCGCTGCCGGGCGTCGTGCCGGACCTTGCCGCTGGTGCGCCCGTCGAACCGGACGAACGGCGTGCCGTACCGGACCGTCCGCCGCCGGTGCGCGGGGGCGTAGCGGCCGAACATGTCGCTGGTCGCGTCCGCGACGAACAGGAGCTGCTCGGTCTGCCCGAGCAGTTCCTCCCAGCGGGCACGCACGGTCGGGTCGACGCCGTCCCGCCACGTCTCGTAGGCGAACGTCGACAACGGGAAGCTCTCGTGTACCGCCCACGCCACCGGCAGGCCGGCCCGGCGCGCGGCATCGACGCCGGGGAACGCGCTCAGCGTGTTCACCAGCGCCACCCCGGCACCGGTCGACTTGGCCAGCAGCGCCAGCTCCGCGACCTGGCCCTCGTAGCCCGCGACCGAGTCGACGGCGTAGGGCTGGGTGAGGTGCACCGGGATGCCGAGGTCGGCGCAGTCCTGCCGGAGCGGCCCGTCCAGCGGCGTGACGACGGTCGCCGCCCAGCCGTGCTGCTTGACCAGCCCGGTCAGCAGTTCCTGCAGCCACAGCTGCCCGCCGCCGAGCCGCAGGCTGTGCGCGAACACCAGCGCGTGCCGGGGGGCGGTCCGCGCGCCGACCCTGGCCAGCATGCGGCCGCAGCGGTCCCGCAGTTCGCCGGCCAACCGCTCGTCGTCGGTGTCCCGCGACGGTGGCCGGATCACGCAGTAGCGGGTGGGCGACGTCCACTCGCCGAGCTGGTGATGCCGCAGCCGGACCCGCAACGCGACCCGGTGCTCGCTGCCCGGCGGGACGTCCAGTGCCAGTCGCGCCTCGAAACCGCTGGTGCCGGCCTCGGTGAAGTCGGGGAGCGCGCCCGCGACGTCGCCACGCGGGATCCGCAGCCGCGCCGCGGTCGGCGGGGCGCCGTCGACCAGGATCTCCACGGTGCTCGGCGCGTAGCCGTCCATCAGTGCCCAGCCGCTGATCGCCAGCACGTCGTCGGCGATGTCGGCTTCCGGGTGCGGGTGGTCCAGCTCGAACAGGACGAGTGGTTCGTCCTCCTCGAACCGGCCGACCGTGCAGTGCGCCAGCGCGACCCGCCCGCCGGGCCCGTGCAGCTCGACGGGGTGCGTTCCGGTGGCCACCGGGGCGGCGGTGGTCGCCGCCCAGCCGATGCCGTGGTCGGCCGGCGCGGGCGCCAGCAGCGCCTCGCGGCCGGCGATGTGCACCGTGACCTGGTCGAGGCCGCTCACCCCGGACACCCAGCCGACGATGCTGAACCGGTGTCCGAACGGCTTATCGAGCGGTTGGAACCCGCCGGTGACTCTGCGAGCCCGTTGGCGAACCTCATGATCGCGGTATTCGTGCCCAGATGCCCCCTGGCCGCGTTGTCGCGAGGCCCGAATATGCCCGATATGAGGACCTCGCTCCGCCTTGCCAGGAGCCATCTGGATCACGAATCCCCTCGATCGAAGGTCCACCAACAGGCTCTCATGTCCACAACCTCGCCACGTCCTTCACCAGCACCATGACGTCCTGGTGGTTGTCCCACGCCGCCTCGTCGTAGCCGGCCAGCCGGAGCCCCGGCGTCTCGAGCGCGCGGGCGATCGCCCAGCTCGGCGACGTGATCGAGATGCCGTAGCCGGGCTGGAACGAGTAGTCGGCGTAGCCGAAGCCGCAGGCGTGGTAGGCCGCCAGGACCCGGTCGATGACCCTCGGTTCCAGGCCGTAGTTCTTGTCCTGCTCGGCGCGGTAGGCCATCCGCCTGCCGTGCGTGGTCACCACCGCCACGCCACCCGGGGCTAGTGCCCTGCCGAAGTACCGCAGCACACCGGTCCAGCCCGCGACGTCCAGGTGGGTGAGCACCGAGCCGCACCACACCAGGTCGATGTCGGTGACCTGCTCGATCTGGTCGACGTCTGCCGAGCCTGCCACGGGCACCGCCCCGAACGCCGCCGCGCAGTGCGCGACCGCGGCCGGGTCGACGTCGCAGGCGTAGAGCTGGGCGGCGGGGAACGCCGCCCGCAGCGCACGCTGCACCCGGCCGTAGCCGCAGCCGAAGTCGAGTACCCGCTTGGGTTCGGCGTGACCGGTCAGCTGCAGGGCGGCGAGCACGGTACGCAGGGCGCCCGCGGACACGTCGAGGTAGCGCTCCAGCGGGCCGTCGAGCATGGTGTCGCCCTCGGCGATGGTGGTGTCGACGCCCGACATCACCCGCGTCACGGCGTCGTTCAGGCTCTCCAACTCGCTCACCCGCCCTCCCCAGGCATTTCCCGCACCACCACGGCCTCGTCGAGCCGGGTGTACCAGGCGGTTCGTATCTTGCCTTCCTCGCGTTCCAGCGCGACAGGCGTGTCCCCGTACTGCCGCAGCGCCTGGAACCGGGCCTCCCTGGCGACGGCCGCGGGTACGAAGTCCGGCGACCGGCCCAGCAGCGTGCCGAGCCAGCCGGCCAGATCGCGGACGGTGCCACCACCCGCGCCAGCCCACGCCGCGGCGGCCAGTTGCTCGGCCACCAGCAGCAACCCGCGGTCGACCACGGACTCCACCGTCGCGGGCGTCCAGCGCCACTCCAGGTCGATCGGGTGCAGGGTGCCGTCGGCGGTGACCACGACGTTGTGCGGCATCAGGTCCCACAGCGCGGAGCCCAGCTCGGCGGCCCGCTCGGTGACCAGGTCCCGCCACGCCGTCAGCTTGTCCTCGGCAAGCCACGGCTTGGCCACCAGCAGGTCCACCAGCGTCGGACCGTCGTAGACCGGGTCCGTCCACGCCTGCACCGAGACCTCGGTGTCCTCGCCGGGCAGTTCCAGCATCGGCGTCCTGCGGACCTGCCCGGACGCGGTCACCTCGGCGCGGGTACACCAGCGAGCGGCCCGGTCGGTGTTGAAGTAGGCGGCGAGCCGCGACGCGGGCCAGAGCGGTTCGGCGGGCGCGCCGGAGACGGCGGCCAGCACCAGGATGCTGTTCCACGCGCCGTCGGCCTGCCCGGCTTCAACCAGACCGGCCCACAGGCGGGCCTCGTCCACCGGACGGGGTGAGTCGTGCCCGTGGTCGGGGCTGGGCAGGCGGGGCAGTTCGACGGCGAGACGCGGGTAGCGGGTCAGCAGCTCGGGGCTGAGCACGGCACGGGTCACCAGGTGGTCGGGGAAGCAGCCGAGCACGTCGTCGACCGAGAACCCGGCCGCGGTCAGCTCGGTGATCACCTGCTGGCGGCTCATGGCCCGCGCCGGTGCGCCGAACGGATACCCCTCGACGGCGTCCCAGCGCCTGCCGGTGCTGCGGTCCGGCGCACCGGCCAGCGCACGTGCGCCGAACCGGTTGTCCACCGCGACACACAGCGTCCCACCCGGGCGCAGCCGGGCCCGCAGCTCACGCAGCAATCCGGCCCGCTCGTCCTTCGCCAGCGGCTCCAGCACGCCGATCGCGACGGCGACGTCGAACTGGCCGTCCGGCAGGCCGGTCCGCACCGTCACCCCCGGCAGGCCGGCCGTCCTGGCGGCCAGGACCTCGGCGGCCCCGGCGTCCGCTTCGACGGCGACGACCTCGGCCACCGTCTCGCCCAGGTACCGCGTCAGCGCGCCGGTTCCGGCACCGACGTGCAGCACCCGGGCCGACGGCGGCAGGTCCAGCGACCGCAGCAGGTTGGCCCTGCCGTGGTCGAGGTGGCGACGCTCCGCCCAGTCGTGTGCGGCGAAGTGCAACTCGTCGCTCATCGAGCCACGATCGGCCGCCTGAGCGACGATCGCCGCCACCAGCCGGGACACGTTACGACGCTGGGAAGTTCTTCAGCGTGGCGACCGTCTGCCGCTGGTAGCTACCGCTCATCGCGGCCTCGGCCTCCTTGGCCGGCTCCGGGATCGGGTCCAGCGAGACGCTCACCTGCACCAGCGTGTTCCCCGAGACCCAGACGCCGTGGTAGCCGACCTTCTTCTGGTTGACCTCCTTGTGGAACACCACGGAGGTCGGGATGCCGGGGAACTGCGTCTTGTCGAGGATCCAGCCCAGCTCGTCCTGGTGCTTGGTCAGCGCGGTCGCGGCCGCCCGCGCCTTGGTGGCGTCGGCGAACTTGACGGCGGTGACGGAGAACTTGTCCGGGTGCGGGCTGTTGGCGTCGGCGCCCTTGACCGAACCACGCCAGGCAGCCTCGGTCGCGCCGTTGCCCTTCAGGGCGTCGACGGAGGTCTGGTCCATGATGCCGAGCGTGGTGAGCTGGTTGAGGTCCAGCTTGCCGCTCTTGGCGTCGGCCTGACCGGGAGGTGCCGGGATGCGCTCGATCAGCGGCGAGTTCGGGCCAGGCCCGGTCGGCTTCGGCGGCGCGGGCGGAGGCGGCGGGGGCGACTGTGCCTGGGTGGTCGGCGGGTTCTCCTCGCCACCGCCGCCACCGAACAGGAAGATGCCACCGGTCACCAGGCCACCGAGGACCAGCACGGCCACGACGGCGATGATCGCGATCTTGCCGCCCTTGCCCTTGCCGCTGTCGTCGAAGGCCTCGGGGCCCTGGCGGGTCCACTCCGACTCCGACGCCGGTGAGATCGGCGGGAAGTCCGAGCCGCCCCACGGCGGGTTTACGTCGTCGGGCGTGTTCCAGCCCGGCTGCTGCTGAGGGTGCTGCGGCTGCTGCGGCTGCTGGAATCCACCGGCCGGGGACGCCGGCTGCTGGAAGCCGCCCGCGGGCGACGCGGGGAAGCCCGGCTGCTGCGGCGGGGCGTACTGCGGCTGCTGCGGTGCCTGCGCCTGCCAGTGCGGGACGGCCTGCGTCCGGTCCGAGCTCAGGTCGGCCGGGCCGACGATCTGCGTCGCTTCGGCGTTCGACTGCTGCGGGGTCCCGGCGGGCGGGCTGACCGGGCCGACCACCTGCGTGGCGTTGGGGTCGCCGGTCGGCTGCTGGGGCGGCTGCTGTTGCTGCTGCCACGGTGGCTGACGGGTCGGCTGCTGCGGCGTGAACATCCCGCCCGGCTGCTGCGGCGGTTGCTGCTGTTGCTGCGGCTGCGGGTCTCCCGGGGCGACAGCCGAGGAGAGCACCTGATCGCGGCGGACCCGGTAGTCGTCGGCGGAAAGCCGGCCCGAGGCGAGTTCCTCGTCCAGCTTGCGGAGCTCCTCCTGCCAGGACACGCGCTAGCCCCTCTCGTTCCAGGTGTTCGGCATCGGCGGACTTGCTGCGATGACCTGCGTCATTGTGCACGGCCGCCGGAAGGTGCGTGGTCTCGGGCCACACTCATGGGGCATCACTTCGGCGGGAGCACCGCCTGCACCGCTTCGAGCGTCTTCGTCAGGTGTTCGGACAGCCGGGAGCGCTCGCCGTCGAGGGGCTGGGACACCCACACGGCGACGGCGTTGTTGTCCGAGGCGTACCAGGTCGCGTTCATGCGGCCGGCGTCGTTCGTGCCGCTCAGTGCGTTGCTGTTGGCGGGCAGCGTCAGGTTCAGCTTGGTGAAGCCGACCTGCTGCGCGTCGTTCTGCAGGGTCTGCACCACCTGGGCGGCGTCCTCCGGCGAGCGGGTGGGCACGACCATCAGCAGGTAGCCGTCCCTGCCGTCGGCGGTGGACCGGTAGATCAGCTCGGTCGCGCCGCGCTCCTTGAACATGGCCGCGACGCCGGGAGCGAACAGCTTCAGCTCCAGGCCACGGTCGATCGACATCGTGGAGTTGTTGGCGTTCGGCCTGCCCGGCAGCGCCGGCAGGCGGTCCTCCAGCGACGGCGGTGCCGCGGGCGGCGGCGCGGCCTGGGCCGGTGCCGACTGCTGGGCCGGCGCCTGGCCGGAGCCGTTTTCCTCGTTGCCACCCAGCCACCAGATGCCCGCGATGATCAACGCGGCGACGAGGAAGACGCCGAGGGCGAGGAACAGCCAGGTGGGAAGCGTGCGTGAGGGCCGCTCGGCGACCGGCTCCGGTCGCTGCTCGGCGGGCTGGCCCAGCGGCAGGGTGGGTTGCCACCGGGGCTGTTGCTGCTGCTGGGGTGGCGGGGCGCTGAACGCCGGCTGCGGCTGCCGGACCTGGGGTCCCGGCGCCGGCATCGACTCGGTGCTGCGCTGATCGGCCGGGCTCGGCGCACTGGTCGGCCTGCCGTTGGACAGCAGCGCCGCGGCCGACGGCTTGGGCTGCGCGGGTTCCGGCGTGGGAGCGGGGACGGTCGGTTGCTGGGAGATCGGCGGTGGCGGGGGCGGCGCCGACGGGTTGTGACTGCGCCACTGCGGCAGTACCTGGGTGGCCGAGTGGGTCGGCTCGGCGGTCGGTGCCGGGGCGGTCGGCTGTTCGGCGGGCTCGGCCGGTCTCGGTCTGCGGATCGGCGTGGAGGTGCGCAGGGGCGCGGCGACGGGTGACGGCGAGCCCGCGCCCGAGGCTTCGGCAAGTAGCTCGTCACGCTGCCTGCGGTGCTCGGCGGGGGTCAGCCGTCCGTCTGCCAGCTGGGCGTCCAGCTGACGCAGCTCTTCCTGCCAGCTCATCGGGCGCTCCATCGTCTGCGCGTCTGAATGGGTGAGACCGGTGCACATAGTGTGCCCGATCGACACGCTACCGGTCCCAGAATTGGGCGAGTTCACGTCGACGCTGTTCCCGGCGGCCCTCCCAGCGGCGGTACGCGGCCGCGATGGGCCGTTCGACGAACCGGTACAGCAGCTCGACCGCGGCGACGAGCACCACCAGGCCGATCAGCAGCGCGGGCCAGAAGCCGAGCGCCGGGTCCAGGAGGTTCAGTGCACCCAGCAGGATCGGGAAGTGCAGCAGGTAGATGGCGTAGGTGCGGGCCGCGATGTAGGCCACCGGGCGCGAACGGGCCACCCGGCCGTTGGCCTTGGTGCACAGCAGCAGGACCAGCAGGAGCAACGCCAGGGTCCGCACCCACGCCGTGCCGTTGGGCGTGTCCGGCCAGGTCGCGACCGCGCGGACGCCCAGCGAGACGTGCAGCACGCCGAGCAGCAGCGCCACCGGCACGGCCAGCTTGCCCTTGCGGACCAGCATCACCAGCTGCCCGAGGAACAGCACCGGGAGGAAGGTGGCCACGATCCGCCAGTGCGTCATGGCGTCGCCGGACGGGCCGCCGGTGAACGAGATGAGCGCCGAGATCAACGCGGCGGCGATCGTCGGCGGCAGCCACGGCCAGCGTCGCAGCAGCGGGATGGTCGCCGCGACGAACAGGTAGAACACGACCTGGACGGTCATGGTCCAGCTGACCGGGAGGATCTGCGTGACGCCGTCGAAGTCGTAGTTGAGCAGGACGAGGTTCAGCAGCCACTCGCCCGCGTCCGGGCGCGCGCCCGCGCCGGTCGCCCCGGCCAGCATCAGGACCCACGCGATGCTGACCGCGACCCACAGCGCCGGAAACAGGCGGGTGGCCCGCCGGGCGAGGAACTGCCCCGGTGACTCGGCGAACGTCACGTGCGTCACCACCAGGCCGCTGATCAGCAGGAACGAGCCGACGCCGACGAAGCCGAGCAGCTCGTTGAGACGCAGCGACGCCACCAGGCCGCCCTCGACGAGGGTCGCGGGCCAGAAGTCGCCGTCGTGCATCCGCGACCAGCCCGCGACGTGGTTGTAGACGACGGCCAGCGCGCAGATCACCCGCAGCAGATCCAGCCCGTGCAGGTAGGTGTGGACACGGGGGATGGGCACGGTGCGTTCGGTGGCCGTCTCCGGCGGTGCGGCGGTGCGGGTCATGCCGGCACCTTTCGCCGGGAGAGCCGCGTCAGCTGGTGGACGACCTCGGCCGCGGCGGCGACGCCGAGCACGGCCAGCGGAAACGCCGCCGCGAACGGCACGGTCGTGAGCAGATCCAGCAGCGGATGGCCCACCGGCACCGCCAGCAGCACCAGTTCCCAGGCGCGAGTGGCGGCCCAGCGCACCGGCGGCAGGGTGGCCAGCCGGGCAGCCGTCGGGCCGGCGAACAACACCGCGACCGCGCCCAGCAGGCCGGCGTAGGTGGCGGCGACCGGGTACCACCAGCCGTCCAGCGTGGGCACCAGGTGCTCGGCGAGAGCGACCACCGCGAGACCGGCCGTGCCGAGCAGGCCGCCGGTCCACGGCCGCAGGTCACCGGTCGAGCAGCCGGCGATCAGCTGACCGGCCACGACCAGCGGGTAGAACGAGGCGGCGGCCGCCACGCCGGGTGCCGCGGTGGCGGTCGCGGCGACGACGGCCAGGGCAAGCACCAGCTGCGTGAGCGGGCCGAGCCAGCGGGCGGGCCTGGGCAGCAGTCCGGTCACGGCGACACCGCCGAATCCGATGACCACCAGCAGCACCGTCCACCCGGTGACGGCGACCAAGTCCCTGGTGGCTGGGAGGAGGTAACCGGCGACCGTCAGGCCGGCGAGCACGAACAACGCGACGTCGACCCTGCCGCGGCGGGCCGTCAGGTAACCGGCGGCGACCAGCATCAGCAGCAGGCCGAGCGGGCCGAAGTCCTCGCCGAGGCCGAGCGGACGGGCCACCCACTCGCGAAGCCAGGTGACGCCCGGCGGCGTCGGGGTGTCGCGCGTGTCCAGCCAGAGGCCGGCCAGGTAGCCGTAGCCGGCCAGCACCATCCCGCCTGCCCTGAGCAGGACCTCCGCGTTGGTGAGCCTCATGACGTCCGGTCCGGCGGGTAGGCCTTCACCTGCTCGGCGAGCAGTTCGGCGAAAGCCGGGTCGACGGGGTCGAGGACGGTCCCGGCGACCTCGACCCTGATCACGTCGCGGCCGCGGACGTAGTGCGCGTGGTAGCTGGTCGTCGGCTGGCCTGCCGCGATCGCGTAGCCGCGGACCAGCACGCCCGGCGGCGACGGCTTGCGCAGGCTGTGCCCGCCCGCCGCGTAGATGGCGTCGAGCGCGTCCCGGGCCGCCGCCGGTGACGCACCGTCACGGACCGTGAGCCGCATGATGGTGCGGTTGAAGGTGCCGTCGGCGGTCCGCAGCACCTGGACGGTCACCACGCCGGTGCGGGTCAGCTCCATCCGCTCGTCGCCGGTGAACAGCTCGGCGCCCTTCTTGTCGGTGACCGCGGCCTTGTACTTCAGTGCCTGCGTGCCCCGGGGCCAGACCAGCGGATCGGGCTCCGGCCCAGGTCGGCGCGGTGCGGGGTCGGCCTGCGAGGTGGGCGGCAGGGGTGGTTCGCCGGAGGCCCCGCTGCCCCAGGCCAGCCAGGCGGCCGTCGGGATCGCCGCGACGACCAGCAGGACGGCGACGGTCGCGGGCAGGGTCGTCCAGCGCCGTCGCACCCCGGATCCCTCCCCGACTCACCTAACTCAGCGCAACCATGGTGCGTGATGGGATCCCCATTGTGTTAACCCGGGGGTAGCTTTCGACACCTACGTACGATGGACGTATGGCGTTGTTCGGACGTGGCAAGAGCACGATCGTGTCGGCGGACCAGGCGCTGCCCGGCAGGGACCGCCCGATTCCGGTGCCGGAGTACCACGCGGTCTTCCCGGACCGCCGCATCGTCGCGCCGTTCCCCGACGGCATGCGTACGGCGGTGTTCGGGATGGGCTGTTTCTGGGGCGCGGAGCGGCTGTTCTGGCAGACGCCCGGCGTCTACTCGACCGCGGTGGGGTACGCGGGCGGGTACACGGCGAACCCGACGTACGAAGAGACCTGCACCGGCCTGACCGGCCATGCCGAGGTGGTCCTGGTCGTCTTCGACCCCGCCGAGGTGTCGTTCGAGACGTTGCTCAAGGTCTTCTGGGAGGGCCACGACCCGACGCAGGGGATGCGGCAGGGCAACGACGTCGGCTCCCAGTACCGGTCGGCGGTGTACTACGCCGACGAGGAGCAGCGGGCGGAGACCGAGCGATCGCGGGAGACGTTCCAGCAGGCCCTGCGTACGGCCGGCCACGGGGAGATCACCACCGAGGTGGCGCCGCTGCGGGAGTTCTACTACGCGGAGGACTACCACCAGCAGTACCTGCACAAGGTGCCGAACGGCTACTGCGGCCTCGGCGGCACCGGCGTCTCCTGCCCCGTTGGGTTGGACGTCGACCGGTCGTAGTCACCCGTTAGTGGATCCACCAGCGGCTATAGCATCGATGATATGCCTTGGGGTACCGTTGAGCTGGAGCCGGAGGTTCGTGACTGGCTGGAGCAGCTGACCACGGGTCACTTCGCGACAGCGGCGTTCTACGTGGATCTGCTCGCGGAACACGGAGTGCTGCTGGGTGAGCCCTATACGCGGCAGCTCGATGGCAAGTTGCGAGAGTTGCGGTTCCACCTCGACGGCGAGGCGATGCGGCTCACGTACTGGATCGCATCGGGCAGGCGGATTGTGTTGCTGACGGTCTTTCGCAAGACACGGATGCGTGAGGAACGTGAGGTCGAGCGGGCTCGCAGAGCAATGGCGCGTTGTATCGCGGAAGGGCACACGGAGTACGACGGGGAGTGAGGGAAGTGGGTCAGCGCACTGACTGGCGGCAGCTCCGCGACAGGCGGATGGAGGAGCCGGGAGCCGAGGAGGCGTATGAGGCCGCGCGTCTCGCTTTCGAACTCGGCAAGACGGTCCGCGAGATGCGCGAGGCCAACGGCTGGACACAGACCCAGCTCGCCGCCGCTGCCGGGATGACTCAGCCGGCGGTCGCACGCTTCGAGGCTGGTGGTACTACGCCCACGATCCCCGTGCTCGAACGTCTCGCGCACGCGCTCGGTGCCGAACTGGTCGTGCGGCTCGCTCCCCCGGACTCCGCAGCCTAGGCATCCGAAACTTCGGCGAAGTCACAAGCAATGGCCTGAAGGCCGAGGGGACAAGCTGTCGTCCAGATGCTTAGATCGGCATCTGTCTAGTCAATTGACGTGTCTTGATGGTTGGTTGTAGGCTTCTTCGGGGATACAACGAGGTGGGCCGATGACCGATCTGACGGCAGCCACAGGCGCGGGGCTGAAGGAGTTCCTTGACCGAGTGGTGAAGTATGGCGAGATAAACCCATCCACGGGCAACGCGCAGCGGGTCGCTGCGACGAAAGTTCTAGCGAGCGAAGCAGATCCAGATGGTGTTGACATTAGATCTCTGGACGTCGAGCGTGTCCTCGATCGATTCGACAGCCTCAACCGGATGAACTACTCAACTGCAAGCCTCGCTACGTACAAGACCCGGTTCAGGAACTCGGTGGCCATGTATTTGGCATGGTTGGACGGTGACCCAACCTGGAAGAACGTCGTCAAGACGAGGCGTTCAGCCGCGACATCGCGCGTAACGAACGTGGCGCCCACTCAAGTGGTCGAGGCGGAACCCGCAGGGTCCGACCGTAGAAACTTTGCGCTCTTGGAAGACGGCTCGCGTCCGATATCGGCGCCGATCGTGACCTATCAGCTCCCGATCAGGCCTGATCTGCTGGTTCAGATTCAGTTGCCGGTGGACCTGACACCGGACGATGCTGACCGTGTGGCTACGTTCGTCCGGAGCCTTGCCTTCGCCCCTTCGACGACGAAGAACCGATCAGAGCCCGGCTGGGCCGGAGACGACCGGGGGGCCTGATGCGTGTGGGTGTTTACGTGGATGGCTTTAACCTCTACTACTCGGGTAGGCGTTGGTTCGGACGCGATGTGGCAGGTTGGAGATGGTTGTCGCCGAAGTCGCTGGCTGCCGCCCTTGTCGCACAACGTGCCAACTGGTCGGGTGCGCGTGTCAATCGAGTCGTCTACTGCACGGCGAGGATAGATGCCGCAGAGGCACCCGTTGCCTACGTTGACCAGGACGTCTACCTGAAAGCCTTGGATGCCGAGGGAGCAGTTGATCACATCGAGTTCGGTCAGTATGTAGCTCGGACCAAACAGGTGCCCCTTGCTTGCCAGCCCCGTAAGGGACGGCCGCAGCTGGTGCGTCCGCCTGCTCAGATGCCCGAAGTCGATCTCCCCTTGATGGTCGCGAATGACGCGAACGGTGATCGCATCATCCTGGCAACAGCGCTGGTCCGGGAAGAGAAGGGGAGTGACGTGAATGTGGCGACACACATGTTGGTAGACGTGCTCAGCCGGGAGGTGGACGCGGTAGTAGTGGTCTCCAACGATTCCGACCTCGGTCTACCCCTCAAGATCGTGCGGAACTACGTGCCGGTTGGTGTTGTGAACCCGTCGACCGGCTTCCTCGCGGGTGCACTGCAGGGCAAGGCAACAGACGGAGTCGGAAGGCATTGGTGGCGTCAGCTCTCCCGGTCGGATTTCACCGACCACCAGATGCCGGATCCGGCCGGGTCGTTTACCCGCCCGCCAGGTTGGTAGCCGGTCGACGGTGTGTCAGTTGTCAAGTTGACGGCGGTTGGCTCGACGTCTAGCGTGGGTAGTACCCACCCGGTTCCCTCGTGGAGCCGGGTTTTCTTTGTGCTCTGGCACGGTCAGTCACGGCGTGACCAGGCCGGACTCGTAGGCGAAGATCGTCAGCTGCACCCGGTTGGCCGCGTCGATCTTGGCGAAGATCCGCGTGATGTGCGTCTTCACCGTGGCCTCGCTCAGGTGCAGCGCACCGGCGATCTCCGCGTTGGACCTGCCGCGTGCCACCGCGGTCACGACCTCGCGCTCGCGCTCCGACAGCACACCGAGCAGCGACCGTGCCCGCTGCCGCCGGGGGCTGGTCCTGGCGGCGACGAAGTGCGAGACCAGTTTCCGGGTCGCCTGCGGGGCCAGCATCGCCTCGCCGGCCGCCACCACCCGGACCGCGTCGATGATGTCCTGCGGCGAGCCCTCCTTGAGCAGGAACCCGCTCGCCCCTGCCGCGAGTGCCTCGAACACGTACTCGTCCAGATCGAACGTCGTCAGCACCAGCACCTTCGGCGCCATCGGCAGCGCGGTCACGGCCGCGGTGGCGGTCAGGCCGTCCATCCGGCGCATGCGGATGTCCATCAGCACGACGTCCGGCGCGTGCATGGCGACCTTCGTGACGACCTCGTCGCCGTCCCCGGCCTCGCCGACGACGGTGATGTCGCCGGTGCTGCCGAGGATCATGGACAGCCCGGTGCGGACCAGGGGGTCGTCGTCGACGAGCAGGACTCGCAGCACCGAGTCAGATTAGCCGCGCTCCCAGGGCAGGACCGCGCGCAGGGCGAACCAGCCGTCGTCGGTCGGCCCCGCGGTGACGTTGCCGCCCACCACCGCGGCCCGCTCGGCGAGCCCGGCCAGGCCGGTACCCGAACCCGGCGACGGGGATGCCTTGGCGGGCAAGGGATTGACCACCTCGATGGTCACCCCGGCGCCCGGGCCGCCGCGCACGCTCACCTCGGTCGGCTGCCCCGGCGCGTGCCGCAGCACGTTGGTCAGCGCCTCCTGCAGGATCCGGTACGCCGCCGTGCCCAGCGGCGCCGGCGCACCCGCGGTCTCCTCCAGCAGGACGGTCAGGTTCACCGTCAGCCCGGAGCGGCGGGCACCTGCCACCAGTTCCGGGATGTCGGTCAGCGACGGCTGGGGCGCGACGGACGGCGCGTCCTCCTGCTCGGCACCGCCCTCGCCGTCGCGCAGCACGCCGATCACCTGCCGCAGGTCGTCCAGCGACTGGCGGGCCGTGGTGCGCACGGTCCGGGCGACGTCGGCCGAACCGCCGTTGGTCACCTCCAGCGCGCCGGCCTGCAACGACAGCAACGTGAGCCGGTGGCCGAGCACGTCGTGCATCTCCCGCGCGATGCGCGTTCGTTCCTGCCGCCGCGCCATTTCCTCGCGCAGTTGCCGTTCCCGCGTCTCGCGCGCGGTGAGGTCCTTGCGCATTCCACGCCACACGCCGACGGCGAGCGGGATCGCGGTGAGGAAGCTGGCGATCACCAGCGTGCCGATCACCTTGGCGGCCACGGGCTCGGTGCTGAAGAACCGGCCGAAGACGGTCACATCCGGATGCCTGCCGAAGTCACGCAGCACCGCCAGCGCGGTGGCGGCGTAGACGGCGAGCGAAGCCACCACCAGCTGCCAGTCGCGGCGGTGGGCGGCGAAGGCCGCCAACGCGATCAACGCGGCCAGCGCGTCGGAGACCATCAGCAGTGACGGCACCAGCGCGATGCCGAGTACGACGGTCGGCCAGCGGTGCCGCCAGCACAACATCACCGCCGCACCGATGCTCGCCAGGAAGGTCAGCGTGGTCCACCACGTGGCCACCAGGTCGCCACCGGGGACGTGGTAGTGCGCGCCGAAGACGTAGAAGCTGCTGATCACGCACGCGGCCACCGCGAAAACGGTGGTGAGCACGCTGAGCACACGTCTTCCCATACGCGCAGCGTACGGACACGGCGGGGGGCCTCGGCATCAGCGGTTCGGCGGCTTTCGGGCCGCCGAGGTTACGACTTTCGATTGAACGGCCACCGCGTCGCGGACGACGCGGACAGGCCCGGGTCGCTGGTTGCATCCGCTCATCCCCATTGGAAAGGACCAGTCGTGACCCAGCAGATCCCCTACCCGCCCGTCGCGCCGCCGCAGCCGCCCCGCAACGGTTTCGGCACCACCGGTTTCATCCTCGGCATCGTCGGCCTGGTGACGTCGCTGATCCCCGTGGTCGGTGTCGTCGCCTGGCCGCTGGTGATCCTCGGCATCATCTTCAGCGCGCTCGGCATCGCCAGGGCCGCGAAGGGGATGGCCACCAACAAGGGGCTGTCCATCGCGGGCGTCGTCGTGTCGGTGCTGGGCCTGGCGGTCTGCATCCTCTGGGTGTTCGTGTTCAACGCCGCCGTCGACCAGGTGGACAAGGAACTCAACCGCACGGCCAACGTGACCTACGAACTCACCGGCGACGCCGCCGCCGTCGACGTGACCTACGGCGAGGGCACCAACCCGCTCAGCGAGGACGTTCCCACGCTGCCGTGGCGCAAGGACGTACAGAACAAGGGCCCGGTTCCCGGTGGCCTGCTGACCGCCACCACCGGCCCGGACGGCGGCACGGTGACCTGCAAGATCACCGTCGACGGCAAGGTCGTCGACACCCAGACCGGTTCGGGTGCGTTCACCGTCGTGGCCTGCACGGGCCTGTAGCCCGGGTCTTCCCGCCCGGTGGTTGAGGGGGCCGCCGGGCGGGTTCCGTGTTTTTCGTGATCTCAAGAGGTCGCCCCTATCGGCGCGACCTCTAAATGAGTAGCCGTACTCAAGACTTGATCGCCCCGGATGTCGCACGGTGGAACCATGTCCACGAAAACGATGTCCTCGACCTCGTCCACCACCGGCGCGTTCTTCGCGCAGGCGGCCATTTCCTTCGCCGTCGCGGTCGTCGCCATGGCGCTCGGTGTGGCGCTGTTGCCCGTCGACCCGTGGGTGCGGGCGTTTCTCGCTCTCGGCCTGCTCTACACGGTGACCTCGGCGTTCACGCTCGCCAAGTGCGTGCGGGACCGGCAGGAGGACACCTACCTCTCCAGCCGCGTCGACCAGGCCCGGCTGGACAAGCTGCTCGCCGAACACGATCCGTTCAAGGAACCGGCCTGATCGTGTCGACAAGGCGGTTCTAGGCTGCCCGCATGTACGAGTATCACGGCTGGGTGACCATCCAGGTGAGCGCCGACGAAAGCGAGCCGGACGGCCTGCTGGACCGCGCTGTCGAACGGGTCGGCCGGCTGGTGCGCGAGTTCGCCGCGCCGGGCCTCGTCGACCTGCGCTGGGCGAACGGCGTGCCGGTGCTGCATCTCGGTGGCGTGCTGAAGCGGCCGAGCACGCTGGGCCCCGAGCTGATCCGGCTGTTCGCCAGGGTGGGGGAGCTGGCACCCGGTTCGTACGGGCTGCTCTACGTGCTCGACGACGAGGATTTCGGGCACGACAACGAGTTCCGGGTCTACCGGATGGCCAGGGGGCAGGTGACCGAGCGGGCCGATCCGTTCCTCACCCCGGTGGTGCCGACGATCCTCGAGGACGTCTACGCGGACGCGTGAGGGCCGGGCCGAACCGGCCGCTGCAGGGTGGCAGACCGGCTCGGCCCGGATGATCAGAAGGTGACGTCAGCGCACTGGTAGAAGGCGTTCCCGGTGTCGGCGATGTCCCAGACGGCGAGGATCAGGTGCCTGCCGGACTTGCCGGAGGGCAGCTGCCCCGTGTGCGAGACGTTGAAGCCGGGACGCGCGCCGTTGAACGGCACCGTGTAGAACGGCTGCGACTCGAGCTGGGCCCGGGTCAGCGGAGCCGACGGGTTCCAGCCGTTGCGGGTGATGAAGTAGCGGAACGACGTGGTCGCGTGCGGCGCGGTCAGCGTCCAGGTGAACGTGAAGCTGCCGCTGGAAACCTGCTTGGCTGGCCAGTTGCCGCCGCGGGGGTCGTCGAGCTGGGCGAACTGGGACAGGCCGCCCGCGCAGATCTTGCCGTTCGCGGGGCCGGCTGCCGGGAAGCCCTTCGGGCCTTCGATGCTGTGTGGATCCCACTGGACGGGGCCGCAGTTCTGGGCGGCGCCGGTCTTGCAGTTGTAGGAGCGGCTGGGGGCGTTCGTCGTGTAGCCGTGACCGGAGGCGACGCCGGCGAACAGCAGGGGTGCGGTGACCGCGAGGGCGGCGACCGCGGCGAGTCTCTTGATCAGCTTCGTTGCCATTGAAGGACTCCAATAAAGACGGGCGGAGGAGACAAACACGGCGGCAAAGCGAGTCTAAAGTGACCCCCGTCACGTGGTCTAGACCAAGACCCCACATGGTCCAGTCCATTAGTAGAACCGCTACCAGCAGTTCTTCGAATTATCACAGGGTGAGAGCAAAACAGCCCAAAGGGACCACAGAAAGCTGGTGAACCGAAAACCCAACCACGCCGTGTCAGAAGGAGCAAGCACCGTGGGGGTCTGGGGGCTCGGCCCCCAGAGGCGATGGCGAGGGAGCCGGGGTGAGAGCGAAGCTCGAACAGACTTCGCCGCGACGAGCGGATGACGGGATTCGAACCCGCGACCCTCACCTTGGCAAGGTGATGCGCTACCAGCTGCGCTACATCCGCACTTGCTCCGGTTTCCCGGTGCGGAGCACAGTCTATACCCGGCCGCTCGGACGCTTCACACCCACCCGGACGGTGGCGCAGCGGTTACTCTTGGCGCACAGGGGGTGACGGGGACGTGTGGGCTCCGTATGGTGTGCACATTCAACCGAACGGATTAGCGTCGGTCGGGAGGTGCCTGGCGGGATGACCGAGCAGAGTACGACGCCGCATCCTGCGCTGGGTGGTTCCGGCGAGGCCGCCCTGCTGAGACGCCTGCGCGACGGTGAGGACGCGGCGTTCGGCGAGCTGTTCGAGGCCCATGCCGCGGCTGTTCGCAGGCTGGCCCTCGGCCTGGCGTCGGACCGGTCGGAGGCCGAGGACATCACGGCCGAGACGTTCTTCCGGGTGCTGCAGGCGCTGCGCCGCGGATCCGGGCCACGCGACAGCGTGCGGGCCTACCTGCTGACCGTCGCCCGGCGGGTGTCCTGGGAGTGGAGCGGCGCGCGCAGGGACGTGCCGGTCTCCGAGGACGAGCTGAGCACACGGGTCGGCGCCGGTTCGGACGCGCATGCCCGGACGGCCGAGCACACGCTGATCACCAGGGCGTTCACCAGCCTGCCGGAGCGCTGGCGCACGGTGCTGTGGCAGACCGAGGTCGAGGGCGAGCAGCCCGCCGTGGTGGCACCGCATTTCGGGTTGAGCGCGAACGCGACGGCCGCCCTGGCCCGCCGGGCCCGTCAGGGGCTGCGGGCCGCGTACCTGCAGGCTCACCTGTCGGTGCACCGCGGGGCGGACGGTTGCCGGGCGGTGGTGGAGAAGCTCGGCGGCTACACGGCAGGCAGCGTCACCGGCGCGGAGGCCCGCCGGATCCGCGCGCACCTGATGGGCTGCTCGTCGTGCCGGGCGACGGCCGACGAGTTGCGTGAGGTGTGCTCGTCGCTGCGGGCGCACGCCGGGGTGCTCGCGGTGCTGGTGCCGGTCGCCGAGGTGGCCACGAAGGGCGGCCTGTCCAGTGCGGTGAGCAGCCTGTTCGCCGGGCTGAAGAGCCTGGTGGTGGGGTCGAAGGTCAAGGTCGGCATCGCCGTGGCGTCGACGGCGGCAGCCGGTGCGTTCGGTGCCGCGGTCGGTCCGATCGTGTTCGACACGGAAGCGACCGTGCCGCTCGGCCTGCCCAGCCACAACGGCGGCACCGAGCTGACGGTCGCGCTGACACCGCCGCGGCCACCCGAGCCGCCCGCGCCGGCCGAGCCGGTGGTGGCCACCGGTCACCTGTACGGGCAGGCGTTGGACGCGGTGGTGCCACGGCAGCGTGACGGCGGCAGGCTGCCCGCCGAGCGAGGTGTCACGCTGCCCAGCGAGGCGTCCGGCGTCGCATCCGTGCCCGGCGAGTCGCCCCAGCCGACCGCACCCCGGGAGACCCCCGAGGAGGGGACTCCGCGCATCGACCCGAGCGAGGGCGTCGGCACGACGTCCGAGACGGAGCCGATGACGTCGGAGGTGCCGGAGACGATGCCGACGACCGAATCCACGACCGACCCGACGTCGACGTCGTCACCGGAGTCGCCGACCGAGTCGTGTCCGACCACCACCGTGCGAACACCCTGCTGACAATCGAACACCGAGGGTGATCACGGGGCTACGTTCCGGTCTCGCGTTGTGACCTGCGCTCGCGGTACGGTGATGGACGACCTAGTCGGCACTGTTTTCGCGGTGGAGGCCCGAGGAATGAACCGGCGCGTGCAGGGTCCGGACGGGCGGGAGTGGGTACTCCGCAGCACGCTGGAGTGGCGGCAGCCGGCCACGGCAGACGACTTCGAACACGACGCCGCGGGCAGCTACGCGCCGGGCATCGCGATGCTGGTGGTCACGTTCGCCCTGGTGGTGGTCCTGATCGCCTGGCGGCCGGCCGACGTGGTGGTTCCGTCGTGGGTGCTGCTGGCCCTGCTGTTGCTGGTCCTGTTCTTCCCGCTGCGCTGGGTGCTGCGCAGGCCGTGGACGGTCGTCGCGGAGACCGACGGCGACCCGACCGGCGACCGGCCGTCCGAGCGCTGGGTGGGCACGGTCCGCGGGCTGTTCAGCGTGCGCGGGGAGATGAACCGCATCGCCAAGAGCATCCAGAAGCACTCGCTGCCCGACTTCGACGGCCCGCTGGCCCCGGTGAAGTAGGAACCGTGCCCGAACTGCCCGAGGTCGAAGCCCTCGCCCACCACCTGCGGCAGAACGCCGCCGGCCGGACGGTGACGCGGGTCGACGTGGCCTCGATGACGGTGCTCAAGACCGTCAGCCCGGCCTGGACCGAGTTGCACGGCAGGCAGGTCAGCACGGCCGCGCGGTTCGGCAAGCACCTCGACCTGGACTGCGACGGCCTGCACCTGGTCACCCACCTGGCCCGGGCGGGCTGGCTGCGCTGGTCGGACTCGCTGGCGCCCGCGCCGCCACGGCCGGGCAAGGGCCCGATCGCGTTGCGGGTGCACCTGGACGGCCCGGGGTTCGATCTGACCGAGGCCGGCACCAAGAAGGGCCTGGCGGTATGGATCGTCGAGGACCCGGCGACGGTGCCGAGCATCGCCAGGCTGGGCCCGGACGCGCTCGGGGTCGACCGGACGCGGCTGGCCGAGCTGTTCGCCGGGCGCACCGAGCGGCTGAAGACGGCGCTGACCGACCAGTCGCTGATCGCCGGGATCGGCAACGCCTACTCCGACGAGATCATGCACGCGGCACGGCTGTCGCCCTACGCCACCGCGGGCAAGCTGGGCGACGACGCACTGGACCGGCTGGCCGAGGCCATGCGTGAGGTGCTCACCGACGCGGTGTCCCGCTCGGTCGGTCAGGACGCCGCGCGGCTGAAGGGCGAGAAGCGGTCCGGCCTGCGGGTGCACGCCCGGACCGGCCTGCCCTGCCCGGTGTGTGGTGACACGGTCCGGGAGATCTCCTTCACCGACAAGTCGTTCCAGTACTGCCCGACCTGTCAGACCGGCGGCAAGCCGCTTGCCGACCGGCGGATGTCCCGCCTGCTGAAGTAGCGGCCCTCAGCACAGGGCGGCCCCGAGTGCGTCCAGCGGCGCGAGCAGGTCGCCCGGGACGGCCTGCTTCCCGTCGAGGTCCCTGCTCAGATCGAACCGGTTCAGCGCCAGCACGATCTGCCGCTGGCCGTCCTGACTGGTCAGCGAGAACGAGTAGTAGCCGGGGCCGGAACCGTTGTTGCCCCATGCCGTACCGCAGGGCAGCGGCGCGCGTTCCACGCCAAGGCCGTAGTTCCCGGCGACCTCGGTCAGCTTCGCCTGCTGGGCGGGCTTCAGCAGCTTCCCGCCGAGCAGTGCGCGGTGAAACGTCGCCAGATCGTCCACTGTGGACACGATGGCGCCCGCCGTCCAGTCGTAGGACGGGCTGAACACCGTGTGGTCGTTGGGCGGATCGGCCAGGTCGTAGCCACGCAGGTGCCTGCCGTGCAGTGTCGGGTCGATGATGGGGAAGTCAGTCTCGGTCAGCTCCAGCGGCCGCAGGATGCGCCGGTCGATCTCGACGTGGGCCGGACGTCCGGTCACCTTCTCGATGACCAGGCCGGCGAGCAGGTAGTTCGTGTTGGAGTACTTGACCTTGCCCGGCGTTCCGGGTGGGAAGTACGGCTCGTGCAGCATGGCCCTGCGCACCACCTCGCGCGGCCGGATCACGTGCCACCAGCGCTTTTCCTGGAGGTACGGCCGGAAGAACTCGTGCGTGGTCGCCGGGTCGTATACCCCGCTGGTGTGATTCAGCAGCTGACGCAGCGTGATGCGGCTGCCGGCGTGGCCGTTGCCCCTGACCACGCCGGGCAGCCAGCGTTCCACGGTGTCGTCCAGCGACAACGCACCCTCGCCCTCCAGCTGCAGCAGGACCGTCGCGGTGAACGCCTTGGTGTTGCTGGCGGTCCGGAAGCGGTGCTCCGGAGTGGCCGGTTCGCCGGTGGCCAGGTCGGCGACGCCCGCCGCCATCCGGTCCACCCGCTCCCCGTCGCGGATGTAGGCGACCGCGCCCGGAAAGCCCTCCCGCAGCAGCCGGTCCAGTGCGGCACGCACCCGGGTCGGCCGGTCGGTGGCGGCGGCTGGCGTCGCCAGGGCCGTCACCAGGGTGGCGGCGACGAGCATTCCCGCGACGACGCGATAGACGTGTTTCCTCATATCAGCAACTATTTCGATCTTGGCGCGAGAGTTCCATCCGGTGGGCCGCCGCGTCCTCGGTGGGGCTGTCCTCACTCAGTGCGAGAATGGTCGGCATTCGAAGGAAGAGAGGGGCACCGTCTTGCACCCGGCTGGTCTCAGGCAGAGCATTGACGCTGTGTCCGGCTGGCCCTTGGAACAAATCATTCCGTGGGGTGTCGCCGCCCTCGCGGTGATCGTCCTGCTGATCGTTATCGTGCGTTCGCGCCGGCCGGGAAACCACATCGACGACGCGGTTCTCGAAGCCGTGCACCGCATGTCGAAGGCGGCTCCCGACCTGCGCAAGGGCCTGGACGAGGGATCGGCCGACCGGATCACCACCCAGCTGCTGGAGATGCTGAAGTGCGTGGCGGTCGGCGTCACCGACGAGCACGGCACGCTGCTGTCCTGGGACGGCGACGCCAACGACCACTACGTCGACCTCGCCGAGGCCATCGCGGTGTCGATCCGCAAGCAGCAGCGTGAGGTCGTCGGGCACGAGCGGCTGCCGTGCCATCACCGCGGCAACTGCCAGATGCGCACGGCGGTGATCGTGCCGCTGCTGGTGGAGGGCGAGACCAAGGCGGTGCTGGTCGTCGTCGGCCGCACCCGCAAGAAGCTGGTGCAGATGGCCGAGGCGGTCGGCCGCTTCGTCACCACCCAGTTCGAGCTGGCCCGCCTGGAGGACTCCAAGATCCAGCTGCACAAGGCGGAGATGACGGCGTTGCGGGCGCAGATCTCCCCGCACTTCGTCTACAACGCGCTGAACACCATCAGCTCGCTCATCCGCACCGACCCGGAGGAGGCGCGGGAGCTGCTGCAGGAGTTCGCCGACTTCACCCGCTACATCTTCCGCAACTCCGGCATGTTCACCACGCTGGCCGAGGAACTACGCAACGTCGACCGCTACCTGACCATCGAGAGCGCGCGGTTCCAGGGCAAGCTCAACGTCCGGCTGAAGATCGCGCCCGAGGTGCTGTCGGTCGTGGTGCCGTTCCTGATCATCCAGCCGCTGGTGGAGAACGCGGTCAAGCACGGCCTGTGGAACAAGCCCAACGGCGGCACGGTGACGGTGATCGCGGAGGACTACGGCAACGAGGCCCTGATCAGCGTCGAGGACGACGGGATCGGGATGGATCCGGCGAAGCTGAGTGAGGTCCGCGACGTCCACCGCACGGGTGCGCACGTCGGTCTCGGCAACATCGCCGAGCGGATGAACCAGCTGTTCGGCGCCGAGTACGCGTTGATCGTGGAGACGCAGGTCGGCGCGGGGATGAAGGTGACCCTGCGGGTGCCGAAGTTCGCCAGGGGTATCCGCGCGTCGGGCCCGGAGTACCCGGTCACCAGCGAGCCGGAGGAACGTGAGCCCGCCGCGAGCGCGGCCCAGCGTCGCTAGGGTGGCGGCATGAGTGTCACGGACAAACTGGCTGCCAGGATTCCCGGAATCGGTGACCGCGGGGATCGCAACAAGGACGTCGTCGCCGTGGTCAAGCTGCACGGCGTGATCACGCCGCAGGGTTCGCCGCTGTCGCGTGGCACGATCAACCTCGCCGCCGTCGAGTCGGCGCTGACCAGGGCGTTCGGTCACGAGCGGCTGAAGGCCGTCGCGTTGCTGATCAACTCGCCGGGCGGGGCGCCGACGCAGTCCGGCCTGGTCGCCGAGCGCATCCGGCAGCTGGCCGACAAGAAGCAGGTGCCGGTGCTGGCGTTCGCCGAGGACGTCGCCGCGTCCGGCGGGTACTGGCTGGCCTGCGCGGCCGACGAGATCTTCGCCCACCGCACGTCGCTGGTCGGCTCGATCGGGGTGATCAGCGGCGGGTTCGGGTTCACCGGCCTGCTGGAGCGGTTCGGCATCGAGCGCCGCCTGCACACCGCGGGGGCGAACAAGTCGCGGCTGGACCCGTTCAGCCCGGAGAAGCCCGAGGACGTCGAGTGGCTGAAGAAGATGCACAGCCAGCTACACGAGCTGTTCGTCGAGTGGGTACGCGAGCGTCGCGGTGACCGGCTGACCGACGGCGAGGACCTGTTCACCGGCGACGTCTGGCTGGGCGCGAAGGCCGTCGAGCTGGGCCTGGTGGACGGCGTGGGCAACCTGCGGGAGGTCATCGCGCAGCGGTACCCGGACGCCGAGGTGGCCGTGGCCGAGCCGAAGAAGCCGCTGCTGGCGCGGCTGGGCATCGGCTCGCCGGCCGCCGCGATGCTGGACGCGGTGAATCACCGAGCAGCTTGGTCGCGATTCGGTTTGTAGTTGACCTGAACGGCGGCAGACAGGGGACGGTTTGTCGGGTTTCCATGGACGGGCCTTTGTTGTTCACGACAACAAACCCGCCAGGGTCGACAAGGAGGTCGCCCGCATGTCCGTCCCCACCCGTCGCCTGTCCATCGCGCTCACCTCGGCCGCCGTACTCGGCGCCGCACTGCTGCCTACCCTCCAGGCCGGTGCGTCCGTGCCCCCACCACCCGCCGGCTGGACCCAGGTCTGGGCCGACGACTTCAACGGCCCCGCGAACAGCCTGCCCAACACCGGCAACTGGCGGTTCAGCCTCGGCCACAGCTATCCGGGAGGCCCGCCGAACTGGGGCACCGGCGAGATCGCCGCGCACACGAACAACCCGGCCAACGTCAGCCTCGACGGCTCGGGCAACCTCCGCATCACGCCGCTGCGCGACGGCGCGGGCAACTGGACGTCGGCCCGCATCGAGACCAACAAGCAGGACTTCAAGGCCCCCGACCGCGGTGTGCTGCGGGTCGAGTCGCGGCTGCAGATGCCCAACGTGACCGGGCAGCAGGCACTCGGCTACTGGCCCGCGTTCTGGATGCTCGGCTCACCGTTCCGCGGCAACTGGTGGAACTGGCCCGGCATCGGCGAGTTCGACATCATGGAGAACGTCAACGGCATCAACTCCGTGTGGGGCGTGCTGCACTGCGGTGTCGCGCCGGGCGGGCCGTGCAACGAGAACAACGGCATCGGCGCCAGCAGGCAGTGCCCCGGCGCCTCCTGCCAGACGGCGTTCCACACGTTCCGGTTCGAGTGGGACCGCAGCGTCAGCCCCAACCAGCTGCGCTGGTACGTCGATGGGCAGCAGTACCACCAGGTCAGCCAGAACCAACTGGACGCGGGCACCTGGAACAACATGACCAGCCACGCCGGGTACTTCATCATCCTGAACGTGGCGATGGGCGGGGCCTTCCCCAACGGCGTCGCCGGCGGCAACACCCCGACCCCGGCGACCGTGCCCGGGCGGCCCATGGTGGTCGACTACGTCGCTGCCTGGACCCGCGCCGGCTGATGGTCCCGCTTTCCGGTGTGTGTCTGGACTTTGCAAACCTGAGCAGGCAGGATGCGAGTCACTGTGAGTGCGCAACAAGACACCGATCGGCTCCTGGTGCTGGCCGTGGACGACGAGCCGCACGGACTCAGTGAGCTCGTCCACTGCCTGCGGGGAAACCCGCACATCGAACGCATCCTGGCCGCGAACGACGCCACCGAGGCACTGCGGTTCCTCGGGTCGGAGGACGCACAGGTCAAGGAGCGCAGGGACCGTGGCCTGCCCCCGGTCGACGCCGTGTTCGCCGACCTGCAGATGCCGGGGCTGTCCGGCATGGAGATGTCACGGGTCTTCGCGAGCCTGAAGCCCGCTCCGGTGCTGGTGTTCGTCACCGGGCACCCGGAGGAGGCGGTCGACGCCTTCGACCTCGGCGCGGTCGACTACGTCCTGAAGCCGTGCAAGCAGGAACGGCTCGACAAGGCGATCAAGCGGGTGCTCACCCAGCTGCAGGCGACCGCCGCCCCCGCCGCCGCATCCGGCGGGGCGGCGCAGCCCAAGGCCGACGACGAGGTCATCGCCGTCGAGCTGGCAGGCAACACCAAGCTGATCCCCCGGGCCAGCGTGCGGTGGGTCGAGGCGCAGGGCGACTACGCCCGGCTGTTCACCAACGAGGGCAGCCACCTCGTCCGCATTCCGCTGGCACAACTGGAGGAACGCTGGGAGAAGGCCGGGTTCGTCCGCATCCACCGGTCCTACCTCGTCGCGTTGCAGCTGATCACCGAGCTGCGGATGGGGCAGGGCGGTTACCAGGTGGTGATCGGCAACGAGGAGAAGCTCCTGCCGGTCAGCCGCAGGCACACGCGTGAGCTGAAAGACCGTCTGGTCGGGTCGTCGCGGAACGGCTAGCCGTGACGCAGGACGACTACTTCCGCAAGATCGGCGGGGTCAGGGAGCCGGACCCGACGCTCGGGAAGAACCTGCGTCAGCGGCGGTCTCCGCACCAGCCTGCCGAGGTGGAGACGGTCAGCTCGGGGCCACGGCCCGAGCCGGAACAGCACCTGCGTCCCCGCAGGCAGCGCGTGGTGCTGTCCGGCCCGAAACAACCGTCGAGCGTGCTGCGGGCACGGGTCGAACTGGAGGAGCAGACCAGCTGGGGCGAGCTGCTGATCAAGGACCTGGTGAAGGCGCAACTGCGCAGTGCGGTCCTGCTCGCCCTGCTGGTGCTGGTCATCCTGGGTTCGCTGCCCGCCGCGTTCTACCTGTCGCCGCAGTTCGCCGCGGTCAACGTCCTCGGCGTGCCGCTGCCGTGGCTGTTGCTCGGCGTGCTGCCGTTCCCGCTGCTGCTGGGCGTGGGCATCTGGTACAACCGGCTGGCCGAGCGGCACGAACGGGCCTTCGTCGCCATGATCGAAAACTGAACCCGGGCCGTGGCACGTAGGATCTGCCGGTGCAGCAGCTGAACTACTGGGCGCTGGCCAGCATCGTGCTGGTCGGCGTGGTGACCTTCTACCTCGGTCACCGCTCGTCCCGGTTCGCCAGCAGCACCCACGACTTCCTCGTCGCCCGGCGCACCGTCCGGTCCCGGCGCAACGCCGCCGCCATCTCCGGCGAATACCTGTCCGCCGCGTCGTTCCTCGGCGTCGCCGGTGTCGTCCTCAAGGACGGGGTCGACGCGCTGTGGTTCCCGATCGGGTTCACCGCGGGCTATCTGGCGTTGATGCTGTTCGTCGCCGCACCGCTGCGCCGGTCCGGCGCCTACACGCTGCCGGACTTCCTGGAGGCGCGACTCGGTTCGGTGCGGCTGCGCCGGTTCGCCACGGCGTTCGTGGTGTTCATCGGCATCCTGTACATGGTTCCGCAGCTGCAGGGCGCGAGCCTGGCGCTGACCAACATCCTCGCCGCGCCGGAGTGGCTCGGCGCGGTCGTGGTCACCGCCGTGGTCGCCGTCAACGTGATCGCAGGCGGCATGCGGGCCATCACCGTCGTGCAGGCGTTCCAGTACTGGCTCAAGCTGTTCGCCATCGCCGCACCCGCGTTCGTGCTGTGCGGCGTGTTCCTGGTGGGCGGCGGCCCGCCGACGTCGGGCGCGCTGTCCTCGCCGGCGCCGCCGACGTTCACCGAGACCACCACCGTCGACGTGCAGACCGACGTCACCCTCCAGGTCAGCACGCTGACACCGGTGACGGTGAACGACCAGGAACTGCCCGCGCTGTGGCTGCCGGACGAGCAGTACCAGGTCGGCGAGGGCAGCACGCTGCGGTTCCCGGCAGGCGCGGCGGTCCCCGTCGTGGCCGGCGCGCCCGCCGACAACCAGTCCTGGCTCATCCCCGGCGACGGCGACCTGACCGACCTGCTCAGCACGTACTCGCTGATCTTCGCCACGTTTCTCGGCACCATGGGCCTGCCGCACGTGCTGGTGCGCTTCTACACCAACCCCGACGGCAAGGCCGCCCGCCGCACCACGGTCCACGTGCTGCTGCTGCTCGGCCTGTTCTACCTGTTCCCGACGCTGCTCGGCGCGCTGTCCCGGCTGTACGTGCCCGAACTGCTGGTCACCGGCAGCACCGACGCGGCCATCCTGCTGCTGCCGTCGGCCATCCTGCCCGGGGTGGCTGGCAAGATCATCGGCTCGATTACGGCGGCTGGGGCGTTCGCCGCGTTCCTGTCCACCGCGTCCGGCCTGCTGGTCAGTGTCGCCGGGGTGGTGTCGACCGACGTGCTGCCCGGCCGGGTAAGGGACTTCCGGGTCGCCGCCGCGATCGTCGCGCTGCTGCCGATGGGCATCGCGCTGGGGATCCGCCAGGAGGACCTGTCGCTGTCGGTCGGCATGTCGTTCGCGCTCGCGGCGTCGACGTTCTCACCGCTGCTGATGCTCGGCATCTGGTGGCGGAAGCTGACCTGGACCGGCGCGCTGGCGGGAATGACCGTCGGCGGCACGCTCGTCCTCGGCGCGCTGGTCGCGAACGTGGTCAGCAACTACACCGGCGACTGGGCGCCGTGGTTCACCGGGCAGCCGGCATTGTTCACGGTGCCGGCCGCGTTCCTGACGACCATCCTGGTCAGCCTGGCCAGCTCGGACAACGTGCCACCCGACCTGAACGCGGTGATGCTGCGGCTGCACGCGCCCGACCCGCTGGGTTTCATGCGGGACCGCGAGGTCGCCCGGTTCGGCAAGGCCGATGAACGCGACGAGCCGCGGCCGTACAAGGTCAAGGTCGTCAAGGGATCCAAACGGGGTAGGCACCGAAAGTAGGTCACCTACTCTTAGTTGTTTTCTTCACTCAAATGTATGAGGCCCGATGGGGGCTGTCCGGGTGCATGATCTTTCCTGTCGCCCGGCCGATCATCGGGTGAGCAGAGTGGCCTGCGAAATGGGTCACTCGGGAGTATGAATACAGGTGCCACACCGTCGTCGATGAGGCGAGGAGGTCCCGGTGAACGCCGAGCAGCAGGAGTGGGAACGAGTCCAGGCAAGCCCGGAGTTCGCCCGGTTGCGGCGCAGACTGCGGGTGTTCATCTTTCCGATGACCGTGCTGTTCCTAGGCTGGTACCTGCTCTACGTGGTGCTTGCCGACTACGCACACGGGTTCATGTCGACCAAGCTGATCGGCAACATCAACGTCGGCCTGGTGTTCGGCCTGCTGCAGTTCGTCTCCACGTTCCTGATCACCTGGCTGTACGTGCGCTACGCCGACAAGCACCTCGACCCGGTCGCGGACAAGATCCGTGAGGAGATCGAGGGGGACGCGAAATGAGCACGCTGGCCCAGAGCGGCGTCGCGGGTTCCAACCCGATTCTCAACATTTCGATCTTCGCCGCGTTCGTGGTGGTGACGCTGGTGATCGTTTTCCGGGCCAGCCGGAACACGAAGACCGCGTCGGACTACTACGCCGCGGGACGGGCGTTCTCCGGTCCGCAGAACGGCATCGCGATCTCCGGTGACTACCTGTCGGCGGCTTCGTTCCTCGGTATCGCCGGGGCCATCGCGATCAACGGCTACGACGGGTTCCTGTACTCGATCGGGTTCCTGGTGGCGTGGCTGGTCGCCTTGCTGCTGGTCGCCGAGCTGCTGCGCAACACCGGCAAGTTCACCATGGGCGACGTGCTGGCGTTCCGCATGCGCCAGCGGCCCGTTCGCGCGGCGGCCGCGATCTCGACGCTGGCCGTGTCGTTCTTCTACCTGCTCGCGCAGATGGCGGGTGCCGGTGGGCTGGTCAACCTGCTGCTCGGCGTGGAGAGCGAGGCCGGTCAGGCCGCGGTGATCGCCGCCGTCGGCGTCGTGATGATCCTGTACGTGCTGATCGGCGGCATGAAGGGCACCACCTGGGTGCAGATCATCAAGGCCGTGCTGCTGATCGCCGGCGCGGCCGTGATGACAGTCTGGGTGCTGGGCAAGTACGGATTCAACCTGTCGGCGCTGCTGCAGGCCGCGGTCGACCAGCCGGGCAGCAAGGGCGAGGCTGTCCTGTCGCCGGGCGCGCAGTACGGCAAGACCGACACCAGCAAGCTTGATTTCCTCTCGCTGGGCATCGCGCTGGTGCTGGGCACCGCCGGCCTGCCGCACGTGCTGATGCGGTTCTACACCGTGCCCACCGCCAAGGACGCCCGCCGCTCGGTGGTCTGGGCCATCGTGCTGATCGGCCTGTTCTACCTGTTCACGCTGGTGCTCGGCTATGGCGCCGGCGCGCTGGTGGGCCCGGAACGGATCAACAGCGCACCCGGGACGACGAACGCGGCGGCACCACTGCTGGCACTGGAGCTGGGCGGACCGGTGGTGCTGGGATTCATCGCCGCGGTCGCGTTCGCCACGATCCTGGCCGTCGTCGCCGGGCTGACGATCACCGCGTCGGCGTCGTTCGCCCACGACGTGTACGCCAACGTGATCAAGAAGGGCCAGGTCGACTCCAAGCAGGCCGAGGTGCGGGTCGCCCGCATCACGGCGCTGGTGATCGGTGCGGTCGCCATCGTCGGCGGCATCCTGGCCAAGGACCAGAACGTCGCGTTCCTGGTCGCCCTGGCGTTCGCGGTGGCGGCGTCGGCGAACCTGCCGACGATCCTGTACTCGCTGTTCTGGAAACGGTTCAACACCAACGGCGCGCTGTGGTCGATCTACGGCGGGCTGATCGTCACCGTGGTGCTGATCGTGTTCTCCCCGGCGGTGTCCGGCGGGCCGAAACCGATGATCAAGGGGGTCGACTTCCACTGGTTCCCGCTGGAGAACCCGGGTCTGGTGTCGATCCCGGTGTCGTTCTTCCTCGGCTGGCTGGGCACGGTCCTGTCCAAGGAACACAACAAGGCCAAGTACGCGGAGATGGAGGTCCGCTCGCTGACCGGCGCCGGAGCGGAGAAGGCCACGCCCCATTGACCTTCACAAGTAGCTGACTAGTCCACGTGCGACCATGATGACGTGGTGAACCCTGCGGAAGAAGTACCCACCGCGTCCGTGCGCGACCTGCCGGGCGACCCGGTGCTGCTCGACGTGCGCGAGGACGACGAGTGGGCTGCCGGGCACGCCCCTGTCGCCAAGCACATCCCGTTGGGCGAGCTGCCCGCGCGGCTGGACGAGCTGGCCGAACTGCCCGACGACCAGCCGCTCTACGTCGTCTGCCGCACCGGCGGCAGATCGGCGCGGGCCACCATGTGGCTCAACGCCAACGGCTGGGACGCGGTCAACGTCGCCGGCGGCATGAAGTCCTGGCAGACCGAGGGCCGCGAGCTCGTCGGTGACCGGCCGGGTGCCGAGCCCGAGGTGCTCTGACCGTCATGCGTCCCGCCCAGCCGCAGCAGTGGCGACCCCGCGTGCGCTGGGTCGCGACGCCGCCACCGGGCGTAGGACCCCGGCGGGTACGGCGGGCTCCGGAGCGCTACACCGGCCCGCCCGCCTACCCGGTGCCGCCGCGCTGGGGATTCCCGAACCTGATCTGGCGGCTGCCGACCACCGTGCCCGGAACGCCGTCCAGCAGGCCTGCGCCGTTGCAGCGGCTGCGGCCGCTCGCACACGCGAGCCAGGTGCTGCTGTGGATGGTGTTCGGTCTCGCCCTGATCGCCGCCGGCGGTGAGCTGTGGCGCTACATCCTGCTGCTGCGGAGCCGCTCGTCCGCGCTGGAGGTAGGCGTCGTCGACGCGTCCGACGCGCTGGTGGTCACCGGCGGTGTGCTGACCCTGGTGCTCGCCGTGGTCGCGGCGACGGCGACGCTGTGGTGGTTGCTCGTGGCCAGGGCCGCCGCGGCCGACGAGTCCGGTCAGGCGCAGCCGCGTTCGGCGTGGCAGGCCGTCGTGGCCGTGCTGCTGCCCGGTCCCAACCTGGTGCTGGCCGGTTCGGTGGTGTCCGAGCTGGAACACGCCGTGCTGCACCGCGACCGCGACGAGCGGCCGAAGCCGTCGCGGCTGGTGCGCTGCTGGTGGGCTGCCTGGGTGGCCAACGGCGTGCTGCTGGTGGTTTCGGTGGTCTGGCGGTTGCGTTCCGGCGTGCAGGCCCAGGCCGACAGCGTCGTGCTCACCGCCGTCAACGACCTGGCCGCGGCGGCGCTGGCCCTGCTGACCGTCCTGGTCGTCCGCCGCGTCACCGACCTGCTGGAGCCGGCGAACCCGGCACGGCTGGCAGGGATGCGGGTCCTGAAGGTCGCCGACGCCCCCGCCCCGGCCCTGCGCCCGGCCCGGCCGGCGACCGCTCCTCGTTAGCCGGCCACCGGAAGCCGCTGGTAGCCGCGGATGACGAACTCCGGCCGCCGCGGGGGATCCTCGGCGAGGTGAAGCCCGGGCAGCCGGTTCGACAACGCGGACAGCGCGGCCGCGATCTCGACACGCGCCAGCGGCGCGCCGAGGCAGAAGTGGATCCCGGCGCCGAAGCCGAGGTGCGGGTTGGGTGAGCGCCGGACGTCCAGCCGGTCCGGGTCGGCGAACACCAGCGGGTCCCGCGCTGCCGCTCCCAGCAGGGCCGCGATCTTCTCGCCGGGTGCGACCCGGTACCCGGCGATCTCCACCTCGGTCGTCGCCGTCCGCTCGAACAGCTGCAGCGGCGCGTCGAACCGGATGATTTCCTCGACGGCCGTGTCCAGCGCGGCCGGGACCAGCGCCCACTGCTCGGGCCGGTCCAGCAGTGCCCGCACGCCGTTGCCGAGGACGTTGACCGTCGCCTCGTGCCCGGCCATCAGCAGCAGGACCGCCGTGGCGACGACCTCGTCCACGGTCAGGTCGGTGGCCACCAGGTGGCTGAGCAGGTCGTCGCCGGGCCGCCGGGTCCGTGCCGCGGCGAGGTCGGCGAGGAAGCCGGAGAACTCCCCGGCCGCGGTCTCGGCCGCCCGGCGCTGATCGTCGGGCAGGCCGTACTCGTACATCTTCACGATCGCGTTCGACCACGGCACCAGCAGCGACCGGTCGGTCTCCGGCACGCCGAGCAGTTCGGCGATCACCGCGACCGGCAGCGGCTGGGCCAGCAGCTCCAGCAGGTCGCCGCCGCCCTCGTCGGCGATCCGGCGGGCCATGCCGTCGGCCAGTTCGGTGATCCTCGGCCGCAGGCGCTCGACGTGGCCGCGGGTGAACGCCGCCGACACCAGCCTGCGCAGCCGCGTGTGCACCGGCGGCTCGTTCTCCAGCAGCGAGTTGCGGTGCAGCAGGTTGAACGACACGAACTGCTCGGCGGGCGTCGCGTCGGACCAGATCCGGCCGAGCCCGCGATGCCGCAGCACGGCCGACGCCGCCGCGTGCGACACGGCGACGGCCAGCCCCAGGCCGTCGTGGAAGTGGACCTCGCCGCGCTCGCGCAGCGCCGCGAAGGCCGGGTACGGGTCGGCGAGGAAGTCCGGGTCGCTCGGGTCGAACACCCGCCGAGACTAAATGAGCCGGTGCACGTGAAGGCCACCTTCACCACGTCAGACGTCAGGGTCCCGGCAAAGTCCGGTGGCGGTCAGGCGAGGTGGCTGGTCTCGAGCGTGGAACTCGTGTACCGGAACGTAGAACTCGCGTGCGTGAGCGCAGAACTCACCATGTGGACGCCGGTTCTCACGTGGTGCCGGTCGCCCGCGTGAACGGGCCGTTCGCGCGAGTCCTCCGTTCCCGACCCGCGAGTCGTCCGTTCCGGACCCGCGAGTTGCACGTTCCCGCTCGCCTGGTCCCACCCTCCGGCACCCCGATTCCAGATAGTGAGACCAGCCCCTCACCGGCTGGCCGAACGGGCCGTTCGCGCGCGACCGCGCCGGGCCGGAGCACGAGTTTCGCGTTCCTGAGCACGTCATTCGCGTTCCCGGGCACGACACTCACCATCCGGACCCGGCGTCCCAGCTCGTGAACCCACCTGTGCCACCGGGCCATTCGCCGCGAGTCTCGGGCCGAGGAACGCGAGTCTCGTCTTCCGGAACGCGAATGACGCGCTCCGGACCACCCGACTTTGCCGGGGCCTGGTGGGAGATGCCGTGAGGGCCCCTGCGCGGCATCCGAGCCACCACACCAGCCCGGAGCGGTACCGTCGTCGGCCATGGATGAGCCGCAACCCGACCTCGATGCCATCGAGGCGAAGCTGGCGGCGGTCGTCGACGGCAGCATGAGCCGCGAGGCGGCTGATCGGTGGGCCGCTCGTTGGTACACCGCGGACCACCTGCGGTGGGACGAACTGAGCTGGTGGGCGCTGGGTTGCCTGTACGGCATCGATCTACAGCACGGCCCAGGCGGCGAGTACCTACATGACCGGTCCCAGGTGGCAGGCTGGCTCGCGGAGCTGCGGCACCGGCGTCGGTGAGCACGCCGCCGTTCGGTACGGTCGGCCCGATCGAGCCGAGGGAGGCAGCAGTGGGCAAGGCCGCGCGCAAGAAGGGCCGCAAGAAGGACGCAGGCGCACCGAAGAAGGTGCGGGACGTCTTCGTCGGGCAGCCGTTCGAGGGGCTGGCCGGTGAGCCGGAGCTGATCGCGCTGCGCGAGTTCGTCCCCTCGGCGACCGCGCCGCTGACGCTGGCTACCGAGTCGGACCGCAAGGTCACGCTCGGCACCGTGCTGCCGATGGCCGCGGCCGCCTTCGTCAGGGCCGACGGCCAGGCGTTCCTCGGCATGCAGGTGCAGACCCGCTCGTCGGACATCAGCCGGGACCTCGGCCGCGCGCTGAAGTGGGCGCTGAACGCCGAGCCCGGCGACGTGCTGTCGGTGGCCGACACGATCACCCCGCCGGCCGAGGGCGAGCGGCTGCAGGACCTGCTCGACCCCAAGGCCGAGCTGGAGACCACCCTGCACAAGGACTTCTCCTGGTGGCTGCCGGAGGACACCGAGCCGGAAGGCGAGGTGGCACTGTCGCTGGAGCGGGCCAACGCCGCCATCATGCCGACCGAGCGCCTCGGCACCGGCGCCTACTGGGTCGACGCAGGCGAGCGCGCCCACCTGCGCTGGGTGCGGCCGGAGCCGGAGACGTGGGTCCTGCAGGCGCTGGCCCGGCTGTCCGCTGCGGGTGAACTGGGCCTCGGCGAGGGCTCCCGCTACGCCGGGTCGTTCCGCGCGCACGGCCTGCTGGTGCCGGTGTGGGACCTCGACCGCGAGGCACACGCCAGGGAGTGGGCCGAGCCGGCCGAGCAGCTGGGTGCCCGGCTGAACAAGGCACTGGACTCGCTGGACGACGAGCCGCTCAACACCGCCGAGCGCCGCGCCCGGGACGGGCTGATCGGCCGCCAGCTGACCCTGCGGTGATCCTGCACATCTGCGCCGCCGCCGAGTGGACCGGCGAGGTCTACACGGCGCCGTCGCTGGACGAGGCCGGCTTCATCCACTGCTCCGACCCGGGCACCGCGCACCTTCCGGCGACCGCGCTCTACCGCGGCCGCACCGACCTGGTGCTGCTGGAGATCGACCCCCGGCTGCTGGACGTCCCGGTCCGCTGGGAGCCCGGCGACCCGCCCCATCCGGCGGACATCTGGTTCCCGCACGTCTACGGCCCGATCCGGCCGGAGGCGGTCGTCGCGGTGCACGACTTCCCACCGGAGCCGGACGGTTCTTTCCGGTTGCCGCCGCAGGTAGCGAAGCCGTAACGGGCGCAACGGTGCTCCCCGCCACACGTCCCTCGAACTGGTGAGGTGAGCGGGACAACCCTGGGGGCGGGCGATGCGTTTCTTCCGTGGTGGTGAAGCACAGCCAGGTGCTTCCGGTGAGACGGGAGGCGATACGGTGACCGCAATGGCCCCGGCCGTCCTGTCCTCGGGAGACAGCTGGGCTGGTTCTGCTCGCCACGAAGGGGGCACGGCATTGTCGGGCGACCTCACGGACTTCGGGGAGTTCGTCGAGGCAAACCTGCCCGGCCTGCTGCGGTACGGCCACGCCCTGACCGGCAATCCCCACGACGCGTCCGACCTCGTGCAGACCGTCCTGGAGAAGATCGGTTCACGCTGGGCACACGTCCAGCGCAAGACCGGAGACCCGATGGCCTACATCCGCCGGTCGATGGCCAACGCCCACATCAGCCGCTGGCGGCGCACCAAACGCGAGAACCTGGTCGCCGAGATCCCCGAGTCCCAGCCGGTGAGCCCGACCGATCCGTTCGAGCACGAACCTCTGTGGCAGGCGTTACGGGCGCTGCCGCCGAGACAACGTGCCGTGGTCGTGCTGCGTTACTACGAAGGATTGTCCGAGGTGGAGATCGCCGAGTCTCTTGGCGTCAGCCAGGGCACCGTGAAGAGCCAGGCCAGTAAGGCGCTGGCCTCACTGCGAACGAAGATGACCGTGTCGATGGACAGTGCGGACGACGGAGGGAGGGACGCGGGATGAGTATCGATGACCAGCTGGATGCCGAGCTGCGCAGGCTGTTCGCCGACGACCGGCTCGACCTGCGTCCCCGCGCCGACGCCGGCGGCACCATCGTCAGCGGTGCCCGCAGGGTCCGCCGGCGCCGGGCCGTGCTCACCTCCGGCGGCGGGGTCATGGCCGTCGCCGTGCTGGTGGCCGGTGGCGTGCTGCTGACGGGGGAACGGCACCGGCCCGAGGTGCCGCTGGCCGAGCCACCCGCGCCGACGCAGTTCTCCTCGCAGCTGCCGCCCGCTCCGGTCGTGCCGCCGGGCCCGACGCAGTCGGCTCCGGAAAGCTCGCCAGCCGCGCCTCCGCATCCGTCCTCCCCGCCGGAGGAGGTGCCCAGCAAGAAGGCAACCCCGCCGCCGCGAAGCGGTAAGGCCCCGGTCTACGGACCGGAGCTGGAACCGGTCGGTTACGGCCGGCTGCGGCTGGGGATGTCCCCGGAGGAGGCCGCGGCGTCGGGGGTCGTCCTCGAAGGTGCCGGCGGCGAGGGCTGCGTGACCTACAAGGCCACCTCGGGTACACCCAGCGTGGCGAGCGTGATCGTGTCGCCGAACCTGGGCACCGTCTTCATCGACCCGGCCGGCTCGGTCCGGACGCCGAAGGGCATCGGCACCGGATCCACCCGTGAGGAGGTGTACGCCGCGTACCCGGGGACCAGCACCGGACGGGGCACCGACCTGCACCTGGTGGCGCCCGCCGGTAACGGGGCGAGCTTCGTGATGGATCTCAACACCGACGGCACCGTGGCCGACCTGAACCTGGAGCGCAACGACCAGGACTGCTACGGCTGACCGCCCACAAACGGAAACCCGGGCTTCTCCACAGGGGGAGAGCCCGGGTTTTCACTGTCCGCCACTACCCGCGGCGCGGCAGACGCCTCGTCAGATGGCGCCGCCGGCCACCGGGGGCATCATCGGGTCAGCTCCGCCGTCGCCGACGGTCTCGCGGGCGAGGAACGTCTCCACCTCGAACAGGTTTCCGTTGGCCCGCTCGACGATGGTCAGCAGGGTGGACATCTGCGAGATCTCCTCGACCTGCTCCTTGATGAACCACTGCATGAACTGCTTGCCCATGTAGTCGTCCTCGGCGTGAGCGGCCTTCGCCAGCGCCTTGATGTCGGCGGCGACTTCCTTTTCCTGCTCCAGCGCGAGCGCGATGAGGTCACGCACGTCGGAGAAGTCGTTGCGGACATCGCCGGTGCCGGGGATCTCCACGTGGTGGTCGGTGTCCAACATGTACTGGACGAGCGCGAGCGCGTGGTTGCGCTCCTCGTTCGCCTGGCGGTAGAAGTGCTTCGCCAGCTGCGGCAGGTCCTCGGCGTCGAACCAGACCGCCAGCGCGATGTATTGCTGCGAGGCGTTGAACTCGTTGTGCACCTGCTGCTGCAGCAGCTCGTAGAACTTCGAACGCGGGTTCTTTTTCGTGAGGCTCATGTATCAAAAGATACGTGACGTCCGGCGGATTCTCCAATTGGGGATGGTGATTCCTGCCCTATTTGCGTAGGATATCCAAAGAAAGGTGAAGCTAATTTCGATTAGCCTTTCCTTATTGGATATAGGTAAGCCTCGCTATACCGGTTCACGCAGAATCGGACAAGACATGCACCGTGGGCCGCCCCGTCCGGAACCGAGTTCGGAACCGGCGATGGCGAGCACCTCGATACCCTCCTCGATCAGCCTGGCGTTGGTCTCCACGTTGCGCTCGTAGCCCACGACGACCCCGGGCGCGAGTGCCAGGGTGTTGTTGCCGTCGTCCCACTGCTCACGCTCCGCGGTCACCGGGTCGAGGCCGGTGTCGATCACCCGCAACCGGTCGATGCCCATGGCCGCCGCCGCGGCGGTGAGGAACGGCGCCGGGCCGTCCACCCGCACCGAACCGTTGTCGTCCGTCCGCAGCGTGTAGGCCACCAGCGAGTCCCTGGCCAGCGGGTACATCACCACCGCGTCGGAGTCGACCATCGTGCAGACGGTGTCCAGGTGCATCGTGGCCCGTTCCTGCTCGATCGGGACCGCGAGCACGGTGTGCGCGATGTCGTCGGCGAACACCGAACGTGCCAGCGACTCGGCGCCCGCCGCGGTCGTGCGCTCGCCTACGCCGATGGCCAGCACGCCGGGGGCCAGCAACATGACGTCGCCACCCTCGATGGGTGCCGAGTGCGCGCCGTAGGCACGCGCTGCCTGGCGGAACCGCGGGTGGTAGGCGTAGACGAGGTCGAGCAGCGCGGTCTCCCTGCGCCGCGCGGGCATGGCCAGCGACGAGATGGCCACCCTGTCCGCGATCCAGGCCGAGGAATCCCTGGTGAACAGCAGGTTCGGCAGCGGGTCCACGGCGAAGTCGTGCGGGTGGTTCATCTTGCGTACCAGCGAGCCGCCCTCGGAGCCGGGCAGTTCCTCGAACGTCAGCCCGGACATCAGCACCTCGGCCAGGCCGGCGGCGTCGATGCCGGACAGGTGGGAGCGCAGGACGTCGGCGAGGTCGGCGCCCAGCCTGCGGTCGTCGACGGCCGCGTGCACACCGGCGGTGTGGGCACGCCGGTCGGTCAGCGCGGTCCGCAGCGCGTCGGCGAGCAGCAGGACCTCGACGCCGCGTCCGCGCAGAACCTCGGCGAACGCGTCGTGCTCCTCCTGCGCCCGGTCGACCCAGGGGATCGAGTCGAACAGCAGCTGGTCGTTGTTGCGTGGGGTCAGCCGCTTGAGCTCGTTGCCCGGACGGTGCAGCAGCACCGTGCGCAGCCGGCCGACCTCGCTCTCGACACGCGGGGAGGTGGTTGTTTCGGAAACTGCTGGCTCGACGGTCACGCCCCGATCGTAAGGGTTCGGTAAGTGCGCCGAGGGCTCTCATCGTTGCCCGAATCGGTCAGAGTGGAGTCATTCGGAAACACGTGAGGGAGCATTTCGTGCGTCGGATACTGCGTAGCAGGGTCACCTGGGTGCTGGCGGCACTGGCGACGGTCGCGCTGGTGGTGGCCCTGTGGGCGTTCCAGCCGTGGAAGCTGTTCACCCGCAGCACGGTGGACGAGGCGCTGCCGGCGGCCCCGGTGGTCGCCCAGGTCGGCACCCCGCCGCCGGCTCAGCCCAAGGCGCTCGCCGAGGGCCGGTTCGTCAGCCAGGAACACGAGACCGGTGGAACGGCGCGGGTGCTGGAGCTGCCCGGCGGCGAGCGGGTGCTGCGCCTGGAAGGGTTCTCCACTTCGGACGGACCGGACGTGCACGTCTGGCTCAGCCAGGCCACGGCCGGTGGGGAGTGGGGCAAGTACGACGACGGCAAGGTCGTCAAGCTGGGCAAGATCAAGGCGACCGACGGCAACCAGAACTACCCGATCCCGCCCGACGCCGACCTGGCCGGGCTGCGCAGCGTGGTCATCTGGTGCGACCGGTTCAACGTGGCGTTCGGCTCCGCCGCGCTGGATCTCTAGGGCAACCAGGAGACGTTGCCGCGCAGCAGCGAGTAGCCGACGAAGGCGAACACGTCGAGCAGGGTGTGCGCGACGACCAGCGGCCACAGGCGGTTGGTCCGCTGCCACACCCTGCCGAACACCAGCCCCATCACCAGGTTGCCGACGAAGCCGCCGATGCCCTGGTACAGGTGGTAGCTGCCACGCAGCACGGCGGCGGCCAACAGCGAGCTGTTCTCCCGCCAGCCGAGCTGCCGCAGCCGCGTCAGCAGGTAGCCGACGACCAGCACTTCCTCGGCGAACGCGTTGCCGAACGCGGACAGCGTCAGCGTGATCGGCCGCCACCAGGTCGAATCCAAAGTAGACGGCTGAACGGCCAGGTTGAAGCCCAGCTTCCAGCCGATGAAGTACAGCGCCAGCCCGGGAATCCCGATGACAGCGGTGAGCAGGACGCCGCCGCCGATGTCGGCGCGGTCCAGCCGGCGACGCAGCCCCACCTCGGCGAGCTTCATGCCGCCGCGGTAGAGCAGGTACGCGCCCAGCGCGCCCCAGCCGACCAGCTGGATGGCGCTGAGCAGCTGCTTGAGCAGGTCGATCAGCTCGACGGCGGCCTGCGGGACGTTGAGGGCCACCTGCTGCTTGGCCAGCGGTTCCGGCCGGAGCAGCGAGTCCACAAGGGACAGCAGGCTGCGCATCCCGGACAGGCCGAGTGTGATGCCGAAGACGATGTACAGCTCGATGACGAGCGTGCGCCGCCGTGCCGGGTCGGTGATCGGTTCCGGGCTGTCCGGCCGGTCCGGAGCCAGCCACGCGCGGGCCTTGGAGTTCACCTCCGCCAAGGTACTGGGAGTCAGCGACCCCGCAGGAACGGGCAGCCGACCAGCCGGCGTAGCTCGGCGGCGAGTTGCGCCGGGTCGTCGACCGGCTGGGAGAAACCGAGCCGCACGTCGTGGTCGCCCCGCTCGCCCTCGACCCGCAGCCGCAGGCCGAGCCGGTCCAGCCCGAGCGGGCGGACGCGGCCGCCACGCAGGTCCGGCGGCAGGTGCCGGGTCAGCTGGAGCACCACGTCGGCGTGGTCGGACTCCAGGTGCCGCAGCCACTCCGACTCGTAGCCGGTGAACGGGTCCGGCGCGGCGGCACTGAACATGTGTGGCCGCAGCGAGTGCGTCCCCTCGGCGTCGGCGAGCACGAGCGAGGCCGGCGTCAGGCGGAGCATGGTCAGGCCGTGGCCGATGTCGAGCAGCCGGTGATCGGGCCGTCCGTCGGCGATGGCCACCGCACGCGAACGGGCCGCTCGCGCGTCGAGCGGGCGCAGCCAGCCGGTGATCCAGAGCAGTCCGCGGACCGGTTCACGCAGCTCGACCGGCGCCCGGTCGACCAGCTCCAGCATCACGCCCAGCTCCTGGCTCGACGACCGCGAGGCCACCTCGACCAGGTGATCGTCATCAGGCAGCAGCAGGCTGACGCTGCCGCTGGCGTGCACGTGGTAGAGCACCGGACTGACTCGCGGACCGCCCCGTTCGCCGCTGGCCGCGGAGGGCAGCAGCGTGGCCGGGCCGGTGCGGGTAGCGATTGTCCGCGCTCGTTCGGCCGGGTGCGGGGCCGGGGGACGGCGGGTGGATGTCTCGACCAAGGCTCACCTCCAACTTAGGTGAGCCTAACCTGAATAGCTGCTGCGCGGAAGGGCCCCGTTCAGGGGGTGAGTTGTGCCTGCGGAAGGTGGCAAGCGGTACTGAAGCTGATGGTGAGCCGACTGTGGTTCCACCGCAGTTCGAGCCAGCCACCATGGTGGTCCCGAAGTTCGGCTACGTAATGGATTGTCGGGTGGTCGTTGGTCCTGGCGGGGGCGGGCCGGGGTGCGAACCCGGCGGGAGCCAGCGCCTCGCGGTAGGAGCGTTCGATGGCACGCATCTCCGGCTCGGTGAACGCGCGGCTGCCGGGCGTGATGAGCTGGGTATGGTGGATTTCGCCGGGGCGCAGGTTGACCAGTACCCGCCCGGGTACCGCGGGGTCGCGGAAACATGGTCGGGGTGGTTCCTCGTACAAGGGAGGCCAGGCTACATCGGGCACGGCGGCGTGCAGCGACCGCGCCACGGCCTCTCGTGCGGCAGTCATCCTGGACAGGACATCCTCCAGCGGAGGACGGGTGCGCGCCTCGGCGAGCTCTTCGGCGATCTCGGCCTCCTCTTGCCGGGCCCGCGACCACGCCTGGTCCTCCGCGGACGGCTCCTCGGAAACGATCGCCGCGACGATGACCAGCGTCAGGAACGCGATCACCAGCGAGGTGAAGACCAGCGCGATACCCGTTCCCCTGGAACGGCGGTAGCCGATCACGAACGCGGCCACCAGCGTGGCCAGGCCCAGTCCGAAGCCGCAGTACACCCACCAGGCGACCACCGTCTGCGTCGACGGATCACAGGCACCACCGCGCGGGAAGTCGATGGAGCACTTGACCCCGATACCGAACAGCTGCGCTATCAGCACCCCGGGAAAGAACAGCAGCAGCAGGCCGAGGGCCCCCAGACAGCCACAGCCCGGAATCCCTCGCCGCTCGACCTTCTCCGACAACACGGCCTCCCCTCCGTAGTCGGCTGACTACGGTAGCGGAAGGGCCGCCACCCCGCGGGGTGGCGGCCCGGTGGCGCGGCGTCAGACCAGCTTGGCCCAGATGACCACGTTGTCCTTGTAACTGTGCTCCTCCTTGTCGAACACGCCACCACAGGTGATGACCCGGAGTTCGGGCCCGGTCGTGTCGGCGTAGATCTCGTCGGAGGGGAAGCGGTCCTTGGGGACCTGCTGCTTCTTCGTGACGGTGAACTTCAGTTCCTTGCCGTCACTGCGGTTGACCAGGATCTCGTCGCCCTCGGCCAGCTCGTGCAGCTTGAAGAAGATGCCCGGCTGCTTGTTGCCGTCGACGTGTCCCAGCAGAATTGCCGGCCCGGTCTCGCCGGGCACCGGGGACAGCCGGTACCAGGCCGCCTGCATCGGCTGCTTGGCCGACGGCACGGCCATCTCGCCCTCGGTGTTGACCGTCACCGAGATCAGCGAGGAGTCCGCGTTGATCTTCGGGATGCGGACCTGCGTCGGCCGCAGTCCGTCGAACGGCTTAGTCACCGGCACGGCCTCGGCAGGCGGCGGTGGCGGAGGTGCGGGTGCGGCGGCCTCGTCGGAGCCGCACCCGGCCAGCGTGAGGGAGACGAGCAGGGCGGCCGCGATGAGGCGGCCACCCTGCCGGAACGGGTTGCGCATCGGGTCAGTCCAGCCCGTAGCCGGTCTCCACGCCCTTCTTGGGCTTGTACTTGACCTGCTTGCCGCCCTTGCCCTTGTCGCCGCCCGGGTTCAGCGGCGAGCTGCCGCCGCCGGGCTTGCCGCCGCAGGTCCAGTTGACCGGGATGTCGGCGTTCGGGTCGTTCAGGTCGACGCCCTCGTGCGGCTGGATCAGCCACGCCCAGTACCGGCCGTCCTCCTCGTGCTGGCGGGGGCCCTCGATGAGGTCGAACTTCGGCGACGACACGTTGGTCGGCTCGCCCGCGGCGCACGCGATGATCAGCATGCTGACGTCGCCGATCGTGCCCACGTAGGCCACGTCGTCGACGTAGGGCTGCTCGGTGGGGTCCTCCGGGTCCTGCGACGACGTGGACGTCTTCGTCGGCTCCGACGTCTTGGTCGGCTCCGAGGTCTTCGTCGGTTCGGAGGTCTTGGTCGGCTCCGCGGTCTTCGTGGGCTCCGACGTCTCGGTCGGCGCGCTCGTCTCCGTCGGCGTCGAAGCGGCCGAGGTCGGCGGGGTCCGCTCCTGCTGCGCCACGGCCGCCGGAGCGACGGCGACGCTGATCAGGGCACCGGCGAGCACGGCGCTCGCGATTCTGCCCAGGGACTTCTTCAAGATGATCTCCAGAAAAGGTGTCGACGCCCGGTGTCCCCCACTGGGCGTATCGCCCGGGATTTCCCTCGTCCGGGTGACAGTCGAGATCATGCCCTAATCGCAAGGGTAAACAGTACGCAAAATCGGGTGACAAGAAACACCGGAAAATCGCGTAACGAAAACGCCCGGGCGGCCGATTGACTTGGCCGTCCCGGGCTTTTCGTGCTGCAAGACTAATGCAAGGGCACTACAAGGGTCAAGCGGAAGGACCCCGTCCGGCCCAGGTCCAAGCGTATCCTGGATCCTCGGAAGCGTCCGCCGCCTCGCCGAGATCCAATGGTGCGAAAGTGTCCACCATGACGGCTGTTTCGTCAAAGAATTCCGCGCCGATCGACGCCTCGGCAGCGCCCGGCTGCGGTCCGTGTGTGAATCCGGACGGGTGCAGTGACATCGAGCCGATCCCGATTCCGGAGCCTTTCCGAGCCTCGTAATTTCCGCGCACGTAGAACATGAGTTCGTCCGAGTCCACGTTGGCGTGGTTGTACGGGACCGGAATGGCCTCGGGGTGGTAGTCCACCTTGCGCGGGCAGAAGGAGCAGACCACGAAATTGGGGCCCTCGAACGTCTGGTGCACCGGCGGCGGCTGGTGCACCCGGCCGGTGATCGGCTCGAAGTCGTCGATGTTGAACACCCACGGGTAGAGGCAGCCGTCCCAGCCGACGACGTCGAACGGGTGATTGGCGTAGGTGTAGCGGGTCAGGCCGGCGCGGTGCCGCACCAGGACGTCGACGTCGGTGCCGTCGGCCAGTAGCGGCTCGGCAGGGCCGCGAATGTCCCGTTCGCAGTAGGGGGAGTGCTCCAGGAACTGCCCCTTGGCCGACAGGTAGCGCTTCGGCGGGCCGATGTGCCCCCGCGCCTCCAGGATCAGCAGCCGTACCTCGCCCGAGGGCACCACACGGTAGGTGCACGACGTCGGGATGACCACGTAGTCGCCGTCGCCGACCTCCAGCGCCCCGTAGATGGTCTCCACGGTCGCCGAGCCGCCCTGGACGTACAGCAACTCGTCGCCGGTGGCGTTGCGGTACAGCGGGCTGGGCGCGCCGGCGACGCAGAAGCCGATGGTGACGTCGGCGTTGCCGAACAGCCTGCGCCGGTCGGTCACCGCGTCGGCGTCACCGGTGAACTTCAGGTCCTGCGTGCGGAAGGACCGCGGCTTGAGCGGGTGGTTGGGCTGCAGCGAGCCACGCTCGTCGGGCACGGCGACGGCGTCGACGATCGCGGTCGGCAGGTGGCGGTGGTAGAGCAGCGCGGAATCGGCCGAGAACCCCTCGACTCCCATCAGCTCCTCGGCGTACAGGCTGCCCTGTGGCGAGCGGAACTGGGTGTGCCGCTTGCGCGGGATCTCGCCGACACGGCGGTAGAACGGCATCGGAGCTCCCTCTCGAACGTTGAATATGTGTCCGTTGTGCGGACGTTGTTGTCCCTATGTCGTACGCTACTAGCGTGTCAGTCGTGTCAAGCGCTGTGGAACTCACGCCGCCAGGTCCCCGCGGAATTCCTCCCCTGTTCGCGCGGTTGGTGGACGACTCGGCCCTCTTCCCTCCCGGCGACGCATCGATGCCCGACGCGTTGCGGTCGCACCTGGAAACCAGGGCTGGTGAGCACGCCGGGGTGCTCGGTCTCTTCCTGTGTCAGGCATCGCGGTTGCCGGAGTTGATCACCGAGTTGATCAAGATCCGGCCGAAGACCCCGCTGCCGCTCTCGCTGATCATCGACACCGGTCTCGGTGGGGTGCCGAAGGCCATCTCGATCGTCGAATCACGCAACGAGCTGCTGGCCCTGCGGATGGTCGAGATGCCCGCGCCGTCGGACGTGGACGAGGTCTGGCTGGAACGGGTGTCGGAGTTCGTGCCGGAGGACGTCGTACGCGTCGTGGAGCCGCGGCGCGGGGTCGGCTGGCTGGACGGCGTCCGCAACGTGATCGAGCACGGCAGCTGGCCGAAGATCCGCTGCGGCGGCCTGTCCAGCGAGAACTTCCCGAGCATCGACGAGGTGGCCGACTTCCTCGCCGTGGTCAGCAACGTCCAGGGCGCGTCGTTCAAGGCGACCAACAGCCTGCACCGCGCGGTGCGGCACACCGACCCGGAGTCCGGGGTCGAGCACCACGGCTTCCTCAACCTCCTGGTCGCCGCCGCCCGCTGCCTGTCCGGCAAGGACGTCCGCGACGCGCTGGCGTCCACCGACGGCGCCGCGCTGGCCAGGGAGGCGAGGGAACTGTCCGAGCCCGCGGCGAAGGCCGTGCGGTCGCTGTTCGCGTCCTACGCCTCGGCGACGTTCGACGAGCCGATCGGCGACCTGCGGGAACTGGGCCTGCTGTGAGCCGGGAGGGGTCGCTGACCCTCGAACGCGGCCTGGCGCTGCTGCAGGCGGTGGCCGACGCGGGCGGGGAGGCGGCGACCATCTCCGAGCTCGCCGTCGCCATCGGTGCCAGCAGACCGGCCGTGTACCGGCTGCTGGTGCCGATGATGGAACGCGGCCTGGTGTGGCGGGACGGCAACAAGGTGCGGCTGGGTGTCGGGCTGCTGCGGTTGTCCGGCCAGGTCCTGCCGCAGCTGCGGCAGGCCGCGCACCCGGTGCTGCGCGACCTCGCCGAGTCGGTCGGTGCCACCGCGCACCTCTCGGTGGCCGAGGGCGACCAGGTGCAGGCGGTGGCCGTCGTGGAGCCGTCCTGGACGAACTTCCACGTGGCCTACCGGGTCGGCAGCAGGCACCCGATCACCGCGGGCGCGGCCGGCAAGGCGATGATGCTGCGCCACGGCGGCCCGTCCTGGGTGAGCACGACCGGCGAACTGCAGGCCGGTGCCTCGGGCGTGGCCGCTCCGGTGCGCGGGCTGCCCGGGCTGCGGGCCAGCGTGGGTGTGGTGTCGCTGGAGCCGCTGGACGCGGACACGGTCGGTCCGAGGGTGGTCGGGGCCGCGACGACGCTGGCCGCGGTGCTCAGCTGACCCGCGTCCGCAGCAGCGGGCGGGTCAGCACCAGCAGCAGGCCGAGGTCGACGGTGAACAGCAGCCGCTCGAACAGGCCAAGGGTGATTTCCGGCGGCTCCGGCGAGGCGAACACGATCCAGGCGAAGCTGCCGAGCACGACGGCCAGCCCGGCGACGCTGGCGGCCGTGAGCCTGCGCAGCAGGCGGCGCCGGGCGCCCCACGGGCAGGCCGGCCCGCCGCGGTGGGCCAGCAGCCACGCGGCGGCGGGCAGGGAGACGAACGCCAGCACCGCCGCCACGTTGTGGACCTGACCGATGAACGTCCGGGCAGGGCCCGGCGGGTCGCAGGGGAAGATCGCGCACGCCAGCAGCCCGGTGCACCACAGTGCGAGCAGCACGATCGCCGCGGTGTCGCCGCGGCCCCTGGTGCGGACGATGCCCACCAGCAACGCGGCCGACCCGAGCGCCAGGGCCAGGCACATGACGCTGAACAGCGGCGCTGCCGACCGGGTGCCGGCGTAGACGTACTCGGACAGCGTCCGCAGCAGCGGATCGACCCGGTCGCCGAGCTGGATGTGCAGGAAGACGGACAGGACGACGGCGACGGCGATGCCGCCGATGGCGAGCCTGCCCGGCAGCAGACCGGCGGGCTGGAGGCGAGCAGGCGTGTACAGGGCGGGCTCCCGGCTGACAGCATTGAGGGCAAGGCGCCGGCGTCACCGCCGGTTCACCTTGCCCTCATGTGGACGTCAGCCCAGGTTACCCAATCGTGACCTCGCGGGGGCGGCCACCCGGCGTCAGGCGGCGAAGGCCTGCCAGACCGCCAGCACGGTGAACCCGGCGAAAACGAAGCCCGCGATGCGCTGCAGCAGGTGCGGCTTGATCCGGCTGCGCACCTTGTGGCCGATGAACACCGCGATCCCCGCGACCGTGAGCAGGGCGAGGAACGACCCGACGCCGACCGCGACCGCATGACCGGAGCGGGCCGTCAGCCCCGCGGTCGCCAGCTGGGAGGCGTCGCCCCACTCGGCGGCGAACAGCACGCCGAACGAGGTGGCCGCGGCCCTGAGGAAGCCGACCGGGCCGGGGCCCGAGCGGGAGGCGTCCTCCCCGGCTTCCTTCTGCCTGCTGAACCCCTCGCGCAGGAGCAGGAACGCGCCGACCGCGAACAGCAATGCGACGACCCCGGCGACGACGTTCTGTGGAAGCAATGTCAGCGCGCTGCCGAACGCCACGGCGATGATCGACTGGACGGCGAATGCGGCGCTTACCCCGGCGAACACCGGTGCGGCGCGAAAACGGGTGGTCAGAACGAGGGTGGCGACGAGCGTCTTGTCCGGCAGTTCCACCGCCAGGACCAGCGCGAACGCGCTGAGCAACGCGAGAAGTTCGGCAGACACCGGAATTGCACCCCTTTCTGGATTCAACGATAAAGGGGCGTCTTCAGAATTGCCAGCAGATGGGGTGCGCGAATACAAACCGGAGACATTCCGCAATTGCGTTTTCGGTGCACCTAAACAATTGTTTCGGGTCGGGTACGGTGTATGTCATGGAAGCCGAACACGTTCTGGTCAGCACGACCGTCGACTCGGAGGACACGGCGAAGGAGCTGGCGTCGGGTGCGATCGCGGCGCGACTGGGTGCGTGCGCGCAGGTCGTCGGCCCGATCCTCAGCGTGTACCGCTGGGAGGGCGAGGTGCGGACCGAGCCGGAGTGGCGGGTGGAGATCAAGACCACCGCGCGCCGGCTCGACGAGCTCACCGCGCACCTGCGGGCCGGACACTCCTACGACGTCCCCGAGGTCATCGCCACCCCGATCACCGGCGGCAGCGCCGACTACCTGTCCTGGGTGGCCCAGGAGACCGTCTGACGGGACTTTGGTCCCGGACAGGAGGGGACCAGGGGACCTGGGAGCGGGGTGAGGAGCGCGGAACGATCGAGACGTGGACGTCCTCGATCTCTCCCGGTGGCAGTTCGGAATCACCACTGTCTACCACTTCCTGATGGTGCCGCTGACCATCGGGCTGTCCATTGTGGTCGCCGGCATGCAGACGGCGTGGGTGCGCACGGGCAACGAGCGCTATCTCAAGATGACCAAGTTCTGGGGCAAGCTGCTGCTGGTCAACTTCGCCATGGGCGTGGTGACCGGCATCGTCCAGGAGTTCCAGTTTGGGATGAACTGGAATGCATACTCTCGCTTCGTCGGCGACGTGTTCGGCGCGCCGCTGGCGATGGAGGGCCTCGTCGCGTTCTTCGTCGAGTCGACGTTCCTCGGGCTGTGGATCTTCGGCTGGGACCGGCTGCCCAAGCGGGTGCACCTGGCGTGTGTCTGGGCGTTCTCGTTGGCCACGGTGGCGTCGGCGTACTTCATCCTGGCGGCCAACTCGTGGATGCAGCACCCGGTCGGCGTGGAGTTCGTCGACGGCAGGCCGCGGATGATCTCGATCTGGGCCGTGCTGACCAACAACACCGCGCTGGCCGCCATCCCGCACACGATCGCCGGTGCGTTCGCCGTGGTGGCCGCGTTCCTGGTCGGCATCGCGTCGTGGCACCTGTGGCGACGCCGCAAGCAGGACGACGAGCACCGGCCGGTGTGGCGGTCGTCGCTGAAGGTCGGCGCGTGGCTGGGCGCGGTGTCGTTCGCCGTGCTGGCGGTGACCGGCGACTTCCAGGGCAAGCTGATGTTCGAGCAGCAGCCGATGAAGATGGCCGCGGCCGAGGCGCTGTGCCACACCGAGCAGCCGGCGAGCTTCTCGATCCTGGCCGTCGGTGACGTCACCGATCCCAACTGCGAGAACGTCAAGACGTTCACCGTCCCGGCGCTGCTGTCGTTCCTGGCGCACAACGACTTCACTACCGAGGTGAAGGGCGTGCAGGATCTGGTGAACGAGTACGCGGCCCGTTACGGCAGTCACTACCCGGACGATCCGGCGCTGGGTGAGCTGGCGGGTAAGCCGATCGACTACGTGCCGAGCCTGCCCGTCACGTACTGGGGTTTCCGGGCCATGATCGGCTTCGGCGCGTTGTCGGCCGGCCTCGGGCTGCTGGCGCTCTGGCTGACCCGGCGTGGCCGTATCCCGGACAGCAGATGGTTCCCGCGGATCATGCTCGCTGGCATCGTGACGCCGTTCGCCGCCAACAGCGCGGGCTGGATCTTCACCGAGATGGGCAGGCAGCCGTTTGTCGTGGTGCCGAACCCGACCGGGATCGACGGAGTGTGGATGTTCACCGCCCGCGCCGTGTCGAACCTGAGCGTCGGCGAGGTGCTCACCTCACTGATCGCGCTGACGACCGTCTACCTCGTTCTCGGTGTGGTCGAGGTCTACCTGCTGCGCAAGTACGTCCGCGGGGGTGTGGATGGAGTGATGCCGCCGAAACCCCCGGCCGACCCGGCCAACCCCGACGACCCCGGCGGCGCGAAGCCGAACGACGCACTCGCCTTCGCCTACTAGGAAGCCCACTGATCATGCCGCTGACCAGCACATTCGCCCGTACCAGCACCCCGGCACCCCCCGCCCGTCCCTGGGGGCCGGCCCCGCACCCAGCGTATCGGGGGGTGGGGCCCCGGAAGGGTGACGGCGAGATATCCACAGAAATCTGTGGACAACTCGGACACTTGTGCACAACTTGGGGAAATCACGTTTCACGTGACACATGGCCCGTTCGGGCGCGGGAGGGCAGCTGAATGGACCTTCCAACTATCTGGTTCTGCGTCATCGCCGTCTTCTGGCTCGGTTATCTCTTCCTGGAGGGCTTCGACTTCGGCGTGGGCATGCTGCTGCCGGTGCTCGGCCGCGACAACACCGAGCGGCGGGTGCTGATCAACACGATCGGCCCGGTCTGGGACGGCAACGAGGTGTGGCTCATCGTCGCCGGCGGCGCGATGTTCGCGGCGTTCCCCGGCTGGTACGCCTCGTTGTTCTCCGGTGCCTACCTGCCGTTGCTCGTGGTGCTGCTCGCGTTGATCGGCCGCGGCGTCGCGTTCGAGTACCGGGGCAAGGTCGACTCGCCGCGCTGGCGGCGCACCTGGGACCGCGTCATCGTGATCAGCTCGTGGGTGGCCCCGCTCGGCGTCGGTCTCGTCCTCGCCACCACCGTGCTCGGCCTGCCGCTGGACGCCGCGGGCAACCGGGTCGGCTCGCCGTTCGCGGCGGTGAGCTGGGAGACGTTGCTCGGCGCGGTGGCCATCGCCGGGTTCGCGCTCGCGCACGGTGCGGCGTTCCTCGCGCTGAAGACCGCGGGTGACGTGCGAGCGCGTGCCCGCGCACTGGCCATCCGGCTGCTGCCGGTCGTACTGATCCCGCTGGTGGGCTTCCTGCTGCTCGTGCAGTGGCGGGAAGGTTCACTGTGGACGGTGCTGCCGCTGGCGGTCGTCCCGGTCGCCGGACTGGTCGCGCGGTGGCGGCTGGCCGGTGACCGGGACGGTCAGGCGTTCGCCGCGCTCGGCGTCGCCGTCGCCGCGGCCGCGATCACGCTGTTCGGTGCGCTGTACCCGAACGTCCTGCCGTCCACACTGGACCCCGCGAACACGCTGACCGTCGCCGAAACCGCATCGAGCCCGTACACGCTCACCGTGATGACCTGGGTCGCGGTCTTCGGCGCGCCGGCCGTCCTGGTGTACCAGGGCTGGACGTACTGGGTGTTCCGCAAGCGCATCAGCACCCAGCACATCCCGCCGGTGCACACGCCATGACCGGACTTCCCCGCCGCGCGCCCCTTCCCGCCACAGTGTCCCCGCCGGACACCGCGCGGCCGGGGAAAGGCCCGCTCGGCGCGCTGCCCGCCCTGTCGGCAACGGCGCGCCGGGCGTTGGCCCTTACCGCTGTCCTCGCCGGATTCAACGCCGCTCTCCTGGTGGCACAGGCGTTCCTGCTCGCCTCGGTGCTCGCGTCGATCGTCGGGGGCGACGCGACCGGCACCGTCCAGCTGACCGTGCTCGCCGGCGTCGTCGCCGGCAGGGCACTGGTCAGCTGGGCGGTGCGAGCGGTCGGCGCCCGCGCGGCGGCGGGCGCCAAGGAGGAACTACGCGGCCGGGCGATCGACCACGCACTGCGCCTCGGTCCGGAGTGGACGGCCAGGCGCGGCACCGCCGAGCTGACCGCCCTCACCACCCGGGGCCTCGACGCGCTGGACGCCTACTTCACCGACTACCTGCCCGCGCTCGTCACCGCCGCGGTCGTGCCGCTTGGCGCCGGTGCCGCCGTGTTGTTCGCCGACTGGCCGTCCGCGGTCATCATCGCCGCGACCGTGCCGTTGCTGCCGATGTTCGCCATCCTCGTCGGCAAGTACACCGCCGACCGCGTCGCCGGCGCGACCGACGCCACCCACCAGCTCTCCGGCCGCCTGCTGGAACTGGTGCGCGCGCTGCCGGTGCTCGCCGCGTTCCGCCGCGCCCGCGCGCAGGCCGAGGTCGTCCGCCAGGTCTCCGAACGGCACCGCCGCAGCACGGTGACCACCCTGCGGACGGCGTTCGCCAGCGCGTTCGTCCTCGAACTCGCCGCGACCCTCTCGGTGGCGCTCGTCGCGGTGGTCATCGGCGTGCGCCTGGCTCACGGCGACCTGTCGCTGGCCATTGGCCTCGGTGTGCTGATCCTCGCGCCGGAATGCTTCCAGCCCATCCGCGCCGTCGGCGCCGCGTTCCACGCCAGCGAGGACGGCGTCGAAGCCGTCCGTCGCATCACCGGCATCCTCGACGAACCCGTGCACGCGAACGGGACACTCGCGCCGACGACCCGCGAGGTGACCGTTCGTGACCTGCGAGTCGACCGCCGCGGCGGCCCCGCTCCGGACGGCCTGTCGCTGACCGTCCGGCCCGGCGAGACCGTCTGGCTGCGCTCACCCAGCGGCGCGGGCAAGTCGACCACGCTCGGCGTGCTGCTCGGGTTCGTCCGGCCGGACGGCGGCACCGTCCGCATCGGCGGTCACGATCTCGCCGACGTCGACCTCGCCGCGTGGCGCCGCCAGGTCGCCTGGGTGCCGCAGGCACCGGCTTTCGCGGGCGAAAGCGTGCGGACGGAACTCGAACTCGCCCTCGCCGACCGGGACGCCGAACCCACCCCGGCTGAGCTGACCGAGGTACTCGACGCCGTCGGTATCGCCGGCCTGCTCGACTCACCGGTGACCTCGCTGTCCACCGGGCAACGCCAACGGGTGGCCGTCGCCAGGGCACTGCTGCGGGTCCGGCACGGCGCCTGGCTGCTGCTGCTCGACGAACCCACCGCACACCTCGACGAAGCCGCCGCGGCACAGGTGACGGCCGCGCTGCGGGCGACCGGCGCCGCCATGGTCGTCGCCGCACACGCCACGACGGACACCGGCGCGAACGGTCCGCTCGCCGAACCCGCCGCCGTACCCGGGCCGATCGCGCCCACCCGGACGACCCGGCGGCACCGGCTGTTCGACCGGGGACTGGCAGGCGGCGCGCTGCTCGGGGCGGGAGCACTGCTGGCCGGGGTGGCCCTGACCGCCGTGTCCGGCTGGCTCATCGCCAAGGCGTCCCAGCAGCCGCCGATCCTGACGCTGACCGTCGCCGTCGTCGGGGTTCGCACGTTCGGCCTGGCCAGGGCCACGCTGCGGTACGTCGAGCGGCTGCGGACCCACGACGCGGCCCTTCGCATCGCCACCCGGCTACGAGTGGACCTCTGGCGCACGCTGGTACGCCTCGGGCCCGTTCGCGTCGCCGCACTGCGTGACGAGGTGCAGCGCAGGCTGGTCGACGACGTCGACACCGTCCGCGACCTCCTGCCGAGGGTGATCGTGCCGCCCGCGGTGGTCGCCATCGTCGCCGCCGCGGCCGTCGTCACCCAGACGATCGTCCTGCCCTCCGCCGGAGCCGCGCTCGCCGCAGCGGTGATCATCGGCAGTGTCGCCGCACCACTGCTCACCCGATGGGCCGATCGCAGGGCCACCGAACGGCTCGCCGGTGGCCGCCGCGACCTCGCCGCCTCGGTACAGGCCCTGTTCGACGCCACCGCCGAACTCGTCGCCAACGGCGCCCACCGGACCCGCCGAGCCGCCCTCGCCGACGCCGACACCGCGCTGACCCGGCAGGCACGCCGCGCCGCCACCGGCGCCGGAGCGGGCGAGGCCCTTCTGGTCCTGCTGCTCGGCTCGGCCACCGTCGCGAGCGTCCACCTCGCCGCGGCCGCCGTCACGAACGGGACACTCGACCCGGTTCTCGCCCCGCTGCTCGCCCTCGTGCCGCTCGCGCTGATCGAGGTACTCGGCCTGCTGCCACCCGCCGCCCAGCACGCGGCGACGCTGCGGGCAGCCCGGGCACGGCTCGCGGCACTGCCGGAGACCGAGCAACCCGCGATCGCCGACGGCCCCGTCCGGCTGACCGGCGCGGATCTGCGCTGGCCGGACACCGACCGCCCGGTCCTGCGTGGTGTCGACCTCGCCGTCGAGCCGGGCAGCTGGGTCGCCGTTACCGGACCGTCCGGTGCGGGCAAGTCGACCCTGCTGGCCACCCTGCTCGGCTTCCTGCCCCCGGACCGCGGCACCGCCACGGTGCCGGCCCGGGTGGCCTGGGCGCCGCAGGAGCCGGGACTCGTCGCCACCACCGTCGCCGAGAACCTGCGGCTCGCCGACCCGGAAGCCGACCGGGACCGGCTGGCCGCCGTCCTCGCCGGCGTCGGCCTCGGTGACCTGGACCAGGACACCCTGCTCGGCACCGGCGGCAGCGGGCTGTCCGGTGGCCAGGCACAGCGGGTCGCGCTGGCCAGGGCGCTGCTCGCGGCACGCCACGCCGACCTCGTCCTGCTCGACGAGCCCACCGCGCACCTGGACGCAGGCACCGCCGCGACCGTCCGGCAGACCCTGCGGCGGGAACTGGCCGGGCGCACCGTCGTCGAGGTCACCCACCGGGCCGAGGACGCCGCGGCCGCCGACGTGGTGCTGCACGTCGCGGACGGCAAAGTGAGAACCAGGGTCCGGGTCTAGCCTTGTTGTTACTCATGGAACCCACGCTCGCCGCGCTCGCGCTGTCCGCGGCCACCGAGATCACCACCACCGCGCTGTCCGGCGACGACCCGGACGCGGTGCTCGGCACCGTCGTGCGCCGTGCCGTGGAGCTGGCCGAGGCCGACCTCGGACTGGTCATGGTGCTCGCCGACGACGGCAGGGTCAGCGTCGAGGCCGCACACGGCAGGCACGCGGACGACGTCCTCGGCCTGGCGCTGCCCGCCGAGTCGGCCGCCGCCCGGGTGGCCCGCGGAGACAAGCCGGTCGTCGCCGCCGACGTCACCACCGACCCGCGCACGGCGCCGTACGTCCCCGCCGAACTACGCGGCTTCGGTCCGTTCGCTGCCGCGCCGTTCGGCAGCGGCGGCAGGCGGCTCGGCGTGCTCACCGTCTACCGCAGCCGGGAGGCCGACCCGTTCCCGCAGGAGACCGTCGACCTGCTGGCCGCCTTCGCCGGGCAGGCCGGGGTCGTCATGGCACTGGCCGAGGGTGCGACCGCCCGCCACCGGGTCACGCTCTACCAGGAACGCGAGCGCATCGCCCGCGAGCTGCACGACGTCATCGTGCAGCGGCTCTACGCCGCCGGCATGCAGCTGGACCGCGTCCGCAGGCGGATGAGCAAGCGGTTCGCCCGCGCCGACGGCGCCCGGCTGACCGAGGCCATCGACCAGCTCGACGAGACCATCGAGGAAATCCGCGGCACCGTGCGTACCCTGCGCTCGGCCGAGCCACCGCAGACCACGACCACCGACCTCGCCGAGTCCGCCCAGGGCGAGGTCCGCATCGCAGGCGAGCTGCTCGGCTTCCCGCCGACCCTCGAACTGTCCGGCGAACTCGACGGCATCCCGCCGGAAGCCGCCGACCACGTCCGCGCCGCCCTGCGTGAAGCACTGTCCAATGTGGTCAGACACTCCGGGGCCAGCGAGACCAGGGTCACGCTGGTCCGCGACCGCGAGGGCGTCAAACTCCGCGTGCGGGACAACGGATCCGGTGTGCCGCAAGGCGTCGCGCAACGCGGGCTGCGGCACCTCGCCGAGCGGGCGAACGCCGCGGGCGGGCGGTTCTCGGTGAACTCCTCGCCCAGCCTCGGCACCCTGGTGGCGTTCGAGATCCCGTTACCGTGACCGCCGGGCGATCCACGCCGCGGCCTGCGTGCGCCGTTGCATGCCCAGCTTCGCCAGCACCGCGGTGACGTAGTTCTTCACGGTCTTCTCCGCGAGGAACAGCCGCTCCGCGATCTCCCGGTTGGACAGGCCCTGCCCGATCAGGTCGAGTACCGACCGTTCCCGCTCGGTGAGCCCGGCGAGTTCGTCGGCCTCCGGGTGCCGCATGCGGTCCAGGATCCGGGCCGTGCTCACCGGGTCCAGCAGCGACCGGCCCGCCGCGACCTCCCGCACGGCATGCACGACGTCCTGCCCACGCACCTGCTTGAGCAGGTAGCCCGACGCGCCGGCCAGGATCGCGCCGACCACGGCCTCCTCGTCGTCGAACGCGGTGAGCACCAGGCAGTACGGCGGGCTCGGCAGTGACCGCAGTTCGCGGCACAGGGACACGCCGTCGGCGCCGTCCTCGCCCAGCCGCACGTCGACGACGGCCACGTCCGGCTCGACCTGGGCGGCCACCGCCAGCGCCTCGGCCGCCCCACCCGCCTCGGCGACCACCTCGATGTCGGGTTCGTCGCCCAGCAGGTCACGCAGGCCGCGCCGGACGACCTCGTGGTCGTCGACGAGCATCACCTCGATGGCCATGATCCGAGATTACGCCGGGCCGTAACGCCCCTGGTCGGGAGGCGATAAGTGGGGCATCGGTTCCCCTGCCCGGGAAGGAACCCATGATGCCGGTAACCCGTCGCGCCCGGTGGAGACTCGTGGCTGCCCTGACCTCGGCCGCGATCGTCGTCGCCGGAACCGCGGCCATCCTCCTGCTGCTGCCCCGGACCCAGCGCCCCGGTGTGGTGGAGATCTCCCAGCCGGTGGCCGTCCGGCACGACACGACGACCAACGCCCGGCCGCACGTCGTCTCCGCGCCACCCGCGTCGGTCAGCTGGCTCGCCGTCGACTCGCTGCCGCCCGCGGTACCCGGCGCCGTCGAGATCCCCGCCATCGGTGTCTACAATGGACTTATCGGTCCAGGTGGCGACTGGCGGGCGCAGGGACCGGCTCCGGGGCAGCGCGGTGAGGCCGTCCTGGTCGACCAGCGGCACAGCGGCTCGCGGGAGATCCCCGTCGGCGAGCGGGTGACCGTGCACCGCGCCGACGGCATCAGTGCCGTGTTCACCGTCGCCAGGGTCGAACGGCAGCAGCTGCCTCCGGGCGAGGCGACCAGGCCGGAGCTGCGACTGATCACCGGCGAGTTCGTGATCCACTGCCGGTTCGCGGGTGCCTACCGCCGCTGATCACATACCGTGACTAGGGCATCAGGGTGATTACCTGTCTCGCATTCGGCCGTATGCCGGACAATGTCGATCGATGAACCCGATCCCCGACCTGCGTACCCGCCTGCGCGCACTCGACCCGGCCACGCTCGTCGACCTGCTCTGCGAGCAGGCGGAACGCGACCCCGCGTTCGCCGAACGCCTGCGTGCGAGTGCCGAACCCGGTGATCTCGCCGAGGTGCGCACGCTGCTGGACGGGGCGGGGTCGGCAGCCGACATCGGCGCCACGATCGTCCCGGTGCTCGACACTCTGCAGCGGCTGCTCGACGCGGGGACCAGCGCGGATCTGGCTCCGCTCGCCAAGCGCACGGTCGACACGCTCGGTGACGCACTCGGGCGGGCGGGCGCCGTCGACTCGCTCCTGCGCCGGGCGATCCAGCTCTACGCCCGGGCCTGCACCGCCCATCCGCCACCGCCTGGCGAACTGGCCGAGTGGATTCTCCGGGTCGAGTTCGACTCGCCCGGCTGGCCGCCGATCCGGCTCGCCGACTTCGCCGCGGCGCTGGGGGAGAAGGGCCTCGCTCACATCAGGTCCTATGTGGACAAACAGCCGGTGGCGACGAGGCTGCGGGAGGACCTGGCCGAGATCTCCGGTGACGTCGACACGCTCGTGCGCATCCTCGCCGCCAAGCCGCCCGCCCGGGAGGTGAGCCTGCGCATCGTGCGGGTGCTGCGGGACGCCGGCAGGCACACCGAGGCCATTGCCTACGCGGCCAAGGCGCTGGGCCGGGGCAAGCCCAGCGTGGCTCCGCCCGAGCTGCCCCGCCAGCGGGAGGCGCCGGACAACGCGGAGGAGATCGCCGAGCACCGCAGGCAGGTCGAGGAGCTGATCGCGCGCGGCGACGCCCAGCACTACCGCAGCGCCGCACTGGAGCTGCGCAAGCTGCGGACGCTGCACCGCAGGGCGGGAACCCCGGAGGCGTTCGCCGACTACCTGGGCGAGCTGCTGTCCACACATCGACGCAAGACCAGGCTGATCACCGAGATCCGCAACGCGCGGATCGCCTTCCCGCGAGGCCGTCGGTGACGCGTGACACCATGGGTGCATGAGCCCGGTCAGCCGCGCCCGCAAGAAGAAGAAAACGGCCCGGCCGCAGGCCGAGCCCACCATCAACAGCCTGTTCAGGGAGTCCCTGCGCGAGGTCGCGGCGCTGGGCGCCGAGCCGTCGCTGCTGGACCTCGAGGTCCTGGTGTCCAGCCTGATCGCCGACTGGTGGGCCGAGGACCTGGAGATCGGCAGTGAGCTGATCGAGTACGCCGGGCGCAAGCGCACCCCGGCCGCCGTCGTGTTGCTCGCCGCGCTCGCCGAGCTGGCGCCGACCACCGGCCTACGGGCCGAGGCGGCAGGCACGCTGGCCGACGTCGTCGCCCGCGGACTGCCGAAACCCGCGTGGCTGGACCGTCTCGGCACGGCGACGCCGGGCACCTGCTGGGCCGCGGTCGACGACTACGGTGATGCCACCACGATCCTCGCCGAGTTCGACTACCCGGACGAGCCGCACGGCATCCTCGCCGTGGTCGAGTTCGACGGCACGGTCACCGAGGCCGTCATCGTCGACACCGACCACGAGATGCTCGCCGAGGTCCGCGAGCTGGGCGAGGAGTTCCCGCCGGGACGCGCCCGGCGGATGATCGAGGACGGGCTGGTCGACACGCCGGAACACGCCGGGGAGACCGACGACTTCCTCGCGCTCACCCTGGCCCGCTGCGCCCTGCTCGGTGAGCGGGAACCCGCCGATCCGCCCGTCCAGCTCGACCCGGACGACGTCGTCGAGGAGTTCCTGCGGGACTCCGTGGTGACCGACACCCCGGAGGCCCGCGAGTGCGTCCGCGCGCTGGTCGAGTTCGGCCTCACCGCGGAGCCCGCCGACCCGCTCCGGGTCGGGCCGGAGAAGCTGGCCCGGTTCCTGGAGGCGAACTTCGACACCGAACTGCTCGCGGTCGACGAGGTCCTGCCTGCCTGGGCGGCGTGGGCCGCCGGGCACGACGACCTCACCCAGGAGCTGCTCGACGAGCTGCTGGCCGAGGTCGACGACATGCTCGACGAGTTCAACGGCGTCGAACCGGGTGACCCCTACACGCGTGACCTCGACGAGGACGACCCCGACCTGGAGGACGTCCGGACGCGGCGGCTGTTCGCCGTGCCCGAGGCCGTCACCGAGATCGGCGGCGACGTCGTGTCGCTCAACCCGGCCGACGTCGAACAGCGGCACCTGCTCGTGCTCGGCGAGCATCCGGAGTTCCACGAGCTGATCGCCAACGACGAACTCGACGACGAGCGGTCCCGCTGGCTCGCCATTCGCTGGACGCTGGCCGACCAGCTCTGGCACGGCTTCCCGCACGAGACCTGGGTTACCGCGGAACGGCTCCTTGAGCGTGGTCTGAGCAGGGACGAGGTGCTGACGCAGCTCGGTACGGCGCTGGCCGGTTCACTGGACGGTGACGAGGTGAATCTGGACGCCTACCAGGAGGCCCTCGCCGCGCTCTAGAGTGGCGCGGGGCTGCTGGGCGTCTGATCGTCGAGCTTGCGTTGCCGGTCGCCCAGAGCGTCGTCGACGTCCACCACGAAGGCGCCGAACGCCATCAGCAGCAGCACCGCAACACCCAGCATCGCGCCGATCCAGGTCATGATGATCGAGAACATCGGCCCGCCTCCCCTGGTCAGGGTGTCTTTCCTAGTCCAGGGTCACCCCGGGTGGGCCTCGCCGGTATCGGCCAACCGGTTGTTGCTGGCCTTGGCAACCTCGTCCGATCGGACGAGCCGGGCGATTACAGCTTGCGCAGCCTGACCCGGTTGATCGAGTGGTCGGCGTCCTTTCGCAGCACCAGCGTGGCGCGTGGGCGGGTGGGCCGGATGTTCTCCACCAGGTTCGGCTCGTTGATCGTGTGCCACAGGTGGGCGGCCTCGGCCCTGGCCTCGTCGTCGGGCAGGCCGGCGAAGTGGTGGAAGTGCGAGGCCGGGTCGGCGAACGCCGTGTGCCGCAGCTTGAGGAACCGCTCGATGTACCAGCGCTCGATGTCCTCGGTGTGCGCGTCGACGTAGATGGAGAAGTCGAACAGGTCCGACACGGTCAGCCGCGGGCCGGGCTGCAGGACGTTCAGCCCCTCGACGATGAGGATGTCCGGGCGCTCGACCACCTGTTCCTGACCAGGCAGGATGTCGTAGGCCAGGTGCGAGTAGACCGGCGCGCTCACCCGGTCGGAGCCGGACTTGACCTCGGTGACGAAGCGCAGCAGCGCCCTGCGGTCGTAGCTCTCCGGGAAGCCCTTGCGGTGCATGATCCCGCGCCGCATCAGCTCGGCCCTCGGGTAGAGGAAGCCGTCGGTGGTGACCAGGTCGACGCGGGGGTGGTCGGGCCAGCGGGCCAGCAGCGTGCGCAGGATGCGGGCCGTTGTCGACTTGCCGACGGCCACACTGCCCGCGATACCGATGACGAACGGGACGTTCGTGGCACCGCACTCCTCGCCGAGGAAGGTCGTGGTGGCGGCGGTCAGCCGCTGCCGGGCGGCGACCTGCAGGTTGATCAGCCGCGACAGCGGCAGGTAGACGTCGGCGACCTCGGCCAGATCGACCTGCTCGCCGAGTCCGCGCAGGCGGAGCAGTTCTTCCGCGGTCAGCGGTAGCGGCGTGGAACGTCGCAGTTCCCGCCACTGCTCACGGTGCAGCTCGACGTACGGGCTGAGCTCACGAACGCGTGGCATGCGCACTCCCTCGACGTCGAGGCCTTGCTGCGTTGTTCGGGTTAACGCTCATCCAACGGTAGGGCTTACCGCGGTACAACGCGCTGTGACGTTCTGCACGCCACGGGTGCGCCACGCTCGCGTGAAAGCTGGTCAGACCAGTAGCTGGCATTCGGCGTAACGCCGGTCGAAATCCGCACGCCAGGAGGGGTGCACGGCGAACGGAAGCCGCATGGCGACGACCCTACCGAGCTGCGAAGACCTCGTCCCAGGCCGCCGCGACCTGACGCGCGCAGACCTCGGGCGCCACGCCGCCGACGCCCGTGCCCAGGCCCGGCATGGCGATGCGGCCCACCGCGTGCCGCACCCGGCCGCCGTGCTCCAGCGCGCCGTCGCGCCACAGCAGGAACACCGCCCGGGCGGCCAGGTAGGGGTGGACCGTGTCGGCGGGTAGCCGCTCGCCCGGCTCCCGCATGGTCGGCGAGCTGATCAGCCAGGCAGGCTGCGGTTCGCCGGTCGGCACCACCAGCGCTTCACCGATCGGCAGCTCACCGCCGTGGTAGGCCAGCACGGCGCTGCGGACGTTCTGCTCGACCTCGGGAAACGCCGTGGCGTAGACGGCGTCGATCCCGCCCCGCATCCAGCCGTAGGAGTTGGCTGGGCTGACCACCGCGTCGGCCACGACGTCGAGCACGGATCCCTGGTGGACCCGCACCCGCGCGGTCCGCGGGGCGACCACCGTCTGCCAGGCTCTGGCCAGCGGCTCGTCGACAGCGCAGAGCACCAGCTCCGGTGTGCTGGCGGGTTCGGAAGCCCGCGGCGGCGTCGGGTGCGTGCCCGGTTCTGCGGTCACACCCCCCAGCATGGCAAAAAACGTCAGGCCGGGTAACCGGTTCACCTACCCGCTATGCGAGTGAACCCGCCTGCGTAGCCTGGCGGACGTGCCAACGATCGCCTACTTCGGACCACAGGGGACATTCACCGAGCAGGCCGCGCGGTCGCTCGCACGGGGTGAGCACCTGGTCCCGGCCGACACCATCCCGGCCGCCATGCGGGCCGTTCGCGCCGGTGCGGCCGACGCCGCGTGCGTCCCGATCGAGAACTCCGTCGAGGGACCGGTCGCCGCGACCCTCGACGGCCTGGCCGAGGACGGTCCGCTGGTGGCGGTCACCGAGGCACTGCTCGCCGTCCACTTCAGCGTGCTGACCAGGGAGGACGCCGGGGAGATCCGCACGGTCGCCAGCCATCCGCACGCGCTGGCGCAGGTGCGGCACTGGCTGGAGGCGAACCTGCCCGGCGCCGAGCCGGTGGCGACGGCGTCGACGGCCGCCGCGGCCGTGGCCGTCCAGCAGGGCCAGTACGACGCGGCCGTGACCGCGCCGGTCGCCGTCGAGCACTACCCGCTGCGGGTACTGGCCACCGGGGTCGCCGACGTCGCCGACGCCCGCACGCGCTTCCTGCTGCTGCGTAAGCCGGGGACCCTGCCGGAGCCGTCAGGGCACGACCGGACCTCCGTGGTCGCCGCGGCCGCGCACAGCACCGGCTCGCTGGCCGGCCTGCTCACCGAGCTGGCCGTTCGCGGCATCAACCTGCTCCGGCTGGACGCCCGCCCGCTGAAGGAGAACTTCGGCTACTACCGGTTCTTCATCGACTTCGAGGGCCACATCGCCGAGCCCAGGGTCGGCGACGCGGTGGCCGCGCTGCGCAGGCGTTGCAACAACGTTCGCTTTCTCGGTTCCCACCCACGGGCTGACGGGGCACCATCGGCGGTCGAACCGGGAACCGGCAACGACGACTTCACCGACGCCGCCGACTGGGTGGACGCGGTGCGAAGAGGAGAGCGGGCGTGAAGCTGTACCTGATCCGGCACGCGCAGACACCGGCCAACGTGCGCAAGGCACTCGACACGGCGCTGCCAGGGCCGCCGCTGACCGAGCTGGGCGAGCAGCAGGCACAGCGCCTCGCCGACGAGCTGGCCGAACGGCCCATCCGCGCGGTGTACGCCTCCTACGCGACCCGGGCGCAGCAGACCGCGGCGCCGCTGGCCGCCGCGTGCGGGGTCGAGGTGCAGGTCGTCGAGGGGGTGCACGAGGTGACCGTCGGTGACCTGGAGGGCCGCACCGACGAGAAGGCCATCCACACCTACATCTCGATCGCGCACCGGTGGGCGCAGGGCGAGCTGGACGCCGCCATGCCCGGTGGGGAGAGCGGCCGGCAGGTGCGGGAGCGGTTCGTCGAGGCGGTCGCCCAGATCCGCGCCAAGCACGAGCAGTCCGATCCGGACGGGATCATCGCGCTGGTCAGCCACGGTGGCGTGCTGCGGCTGGGTGCCGAGTGGATCTGCGACAACGTGCGGCCCGAGGTGGCCGATGCCGGGCTGCTGCCCAACACCGGCCTCATCGAGCTGGACTCCCGCCCGGACGGCTGGCACTGCGTCAGCTGGGCGGGAACCGCGATGTGAGCTGCCGGGTCGGCCACTCCTCCAGGCGATAGGCCGAGTCCCAGAACAGCCACTCGTACTCCGACGCACGGGTGAACGCGGCCAGCATCCGCTGCCGGGTCGCGCCGTCGGCCACCTCGGCGGCGCGGTCGGCGGCCTCCTGGCAGGAGCGGACGGCCGCGGCGAAGTCGTCGTCGGCGTAGGTGTCGATCCAGGCCTGGTACGGGTTGTCCGCGCCGGGCTCCTGTCCGGCCAGGATGTGCGAGCCGACGTGCTGGTACACCCAGAAGCACGGCAGCAGGGCGGCGACCAGTTCGCCGTAGCTGCCGGTGGCCGACACGGCGAGCAGGTACGACGTGTAACCGAGGCAGGTCGGTGACGTCTCGATGGCGTCCAGGTCGGCCTCGGACAGCCCGAACCGCTCGAAGTAGCCCTCGTGCAGGGCACGTTCCACAACGACGGCCTCCCTGGCCGCACCCGCGAAGAACGCCACCGCGTCCGGCTCCGGTGCCCTGGCCGCGGCGACGGCCAGTGCCCGGCCGAAGCCGATCAGGTACCGCGAGTCCTGCGCGAGGTAGAACTGGAACCGCTGGCGGGACAGCGTTCCCGCGGCCAGCTCGGTGTTGAACGGGTGCTCGAGCACGGACTGTTGTAATTTCACGGTGTGCTGCCACGCCTCGTCACAAAATCTCGCCACGCCGGCTCCTCCCGCGTCTACCAGGGACGACTCGACCGTACCGGCGCAACCCGAGGCATGGGGCGGACGTCTACCGGGTAGTCACCTGGACACAGGGAGGCGAACATGAGGATGCGACGCGGGATCATCTGCGCGGCCGCCGCGACCGGGCTCGTGGCGGGCCTGGCCGCCTGCGGGCAGGAGCCGGGGACGTCGGCCGCCACCACACCGACCACCACGGCACCGAGTCCACCGCCGCCGAGCCCCACGCCGAGCAGCCCGTCGAGTGCGCCACCGGCCACCACGACGTCGCAGCAGCGCGACGAGGGCCTGTGTGACGTCGATGAACTCGACATCAAGTTCGGCAACGGCGACGCCGCGGCAGGCACCGTCTACCGGCCGCTGCTGTTCACCAACATCGACGACGAGCCCTGCACGCTGCACGGGTTCCCCGGGGTGTCCTTCGTGACCGGCTCGGACCAGCACCAGCTCGGGCCCGCGGCGTTCCGCGAGGGCGAGAAGGGCGCCGCGGTGAAGCTGGCACCCGGCGAGACGGCCTCGGCGGACGTCGGATTCGTGCAGGTCCGCAACTACGACCCGGGCACCTGCGTGCCGACGCCGTACACCGGCGTGCGGGTCTACCCGCCGCAGGAGTACGACTCCAAGGTCGTGCCGCTGGAGGGCACCGGCTGCGCGGCAGAGAAGATCCCCGGCAACCAGCTGACGGTGAAGACGATCGTCAAGGGCTGACGATCAGGTCCGGCCGCAGATGGACAGGGCGTTGGCGTAGTGGCGGTGACCGGACGCGTCGCCGTAGTTGAGGCTCATGACCATCCGGCTGACGCCGTCGACGGCCTCGGCCAGCTCCTCGTGGGCCGAGTCGAGTTCGGCTGCCGCCTCGGCCAGTTCCTTGGCGGCGGCCAGCCGGCTCAGCCCGCCGGGCCCGAGTGCGTTTCGCCCGATCGGCGGACCGCCGGGCTCGGGTCTGGGTAGCTCGCCGACCCGCTCCAGCGCCGCGCACGCGGCACGGGCGTCGGCCGTCGCCGCACCCTCCACGTCGGACAACGCCCAGAGCAGCCCGAGCACGACACTGCCGACCGCGAAACCGGCCACCCCGGCCAGCACCAGCGGTCTTCGGGACACCGCGACCGGCGGCGACGACGTGTCCTGGTCCAGCACGGGCCGCCTCCTCGCGGTTCGCCAAGAGGCATATTGCAGCACCGCCGGGACCCGCGTTCCTAGCTTTGAGACCGTCCTGTAGCCGGCTCGGGAACCCGCCCCGCCGACTCGATCGCGTGCCGGTGCCCGCGCAGCGTGAGCCACGCCCCGGCGCCCAGCAGGACCAGCGCCGCACCGGACAGGGTGAAGGTGCCCGCCGTCCCGCCGAGCAGCTTCGTCAGCAGGCCACCGCACAAGGCGCCGACCGGGATCGCGCCCCACACGATCGTGCGCCACGCGCCGAACACCCGGCCGAGCAACTCGTCCGGGATGAGCGTGTGCCGCACGGTCGCGAGCACCACGTTGACCACCACGACAGCCGCCGCGAACAGGCCGAACAGCACGGCCGACAACACCGGCTGCGTCGTGAGACCCATCCCGGTGAACCCGGCGCCCGCGCCGAGCAGGCCGGTCAGCAGCAGCGGGAACCGGCCTGCCGCGCGGATCAGCCTCGGTGCCAGCGCCGCACCCGCCAGCCCGCCGACGCCACCCGCCAGCGCGAACACACCGAACCCGGCCTCGGACAGCCCCAGCTCCTCCAGCGCGTACAGCACCAGCTGCGCCTGGGCCAGCTCGCTGACGAACGCCACCGCGCCGGCCACCGCGACCAGCCGCAGCATCAGCCGGTCGCCCAGCAGCCAGCGCACGCCGTCGGCCAGATCCGTGCGCAGCCTGCGGTGCTCGGCCTGCCGGCGTGGCCGGTAGCCGCCGGACAGCCCCAGCAGCAGCGCCGCGGCCAGCGCGAAGCCTGCCGAGTTGAGCAGGAACGGGAACGCGGCGAACACCGCGAACGTGGCGCTGCCCAGCGGCCCGCCGATGAACGTCTGGCCGGCGATCTCGACGGCCTGCAGCTTGCTGTTGGCCGCCTCCAGCCTGCGCGGGCCGTCGACGACGGCCGGCACGAGGACGTTGGCCGCGCTGTCCGCGACGGTCTCGGCGGCGCCGATGAGCAGCGCCGCCACGTACACCAGCCAGATCGTGGCGCCGCCGGTGTACACCAGCAGCGCCATCAGCCCGACGACCACGGCCCTGGCCAGGTTGGCCAGCAGCATGGCGCGGCGCCGGTCCACCCGGTCGACCAGGGCGCCGACCAGCATCGAGCACAGCAGCCACGGCAGGAACTGGGTGGCCGCCAGCCCCGCGATCAACACCGGATCCCTGGTCAGCGACGCCGCCAGCAGCGGGAACGCGACCTTGCCGATGCCGTCGCCGAGGTTGGACAACGAACTGGCCGACAGCAGCCAGCGCAACCGGTTGTCCCGGCCGGTCACGGCGAACTCCGAACGATCATGGCGCATCCCTCCCCGGATACCCATGGGCATCGTGCCATGACGAAGTGTGACAAGACAGTGGCGTCAGTCGCAATCCGTATCGATCCACTGACGCACTGTTTCTCATACCCCGGGGATCTCCCCGTTCCGGAACGCGTCGACGAACAGCCGGTGGTCGTCGCGGGTCTGGGCGGCGTAGGCCAGGCCGAACTCGGTGAGCTCGGCGACGAACTCGTCCTCGGCCGAGCCGATCGCGCCCGCGATGGCTTCCTCGCACTGGAAGTCGACCAGGGTCTGCTCGGAGTCCGAGTCGGACACGCAGTGCATCTTCGCCGTGGCCCGGCCCAGGTAGTCCAGCACCGGCGCCATGTCCGACGGCTCGGTCAGCTCGGACCAGTCCAGGTCGTCGACGTAGGGCGACAGCTCGGCCACGACGAACCCGGTGCCGTTCAGCTCGGTGTGGCCCAGCCACGGGTCGGCGTGGGCCTGCAGCGCACGCTGCGACACGGCCGTGCGGTGGCCCTCATTGCGGAAGTAGTCGCGGATGCGTTCCTCGCGCACCACCCGGCTCGGGGCGGGCACGTTGCCCTGCTTCATCGACAGCACGACGTCGTTGTCCAGTGCCTGCGAGTGGCCCTCGACGAGGATGTTGTACGCGGGCAGCCCGGCCGATCCGATGCCGAAACCCTTGCGCCCCACCACGTCCTTCACGTGGTAGGTGACGCTGCCGAATCGCTTGTTCTCCGGGATGGTGGCCAGGTAGCCCTCGAAGGCGTGCTCCACCGCGGCCCGCTCGCCGGCGTCGAGTACCCGCACACCGTCGCCGTGGGAGAACCGGCGGTCGTAGTCCTCCACCACGGTGATCCGTTCGAGCAGCGCCACCCGGGTGTTCAGTCGGGCCTTCTGCAGCACCTTGTGCACCAGGCCATCGGTGGAGTCGAGCTGGAGTTTGAACATCTCGTCGCCGGGGTGTTCGGCGAACTGCCGCACCTGCCGGACGTAACTACGCAGGTAGCCGCCGATGAGCTGCTCGATGTCGGCGTCGCTGATGGCCTTGCTCCAGGCCATCAGCGCCACCGAGGCGGCGAGCCGCTTGAGGTCCCAGGTGAAGCTGCCGAGGTAGGCCTCGTCGAAGTCGTTGACGTCGAACACCAGCGCACCCGACGAGTCCATGTAGGTGCCGAAGTTCTCCGCGTGCAGGTCGCCCTGGATCCACACCCGGCTGGTCCGGTCGTCGGCCCACCGGTCGTTCTCCGAGGCCATGTCGGCGTAGAACAGGCACGCCGAGCCGCGGTAGAACGCGAACGGCGCCGCCGCCATCTTGCGGAACTTGTGCCGGAACGCGCCCGCGTCCGCGGTCATCAGTTCGTCGAACGCCTCGACCAGCACCCGCACGATCTCGGCCTGCCGCCGTTCGGGGCCGTCCGCGCGGATCCTGTCGACGATGCTGGGCACGTCTCAAACACCTCCGGGTTCGGGAAAACACTAGATCAGCAGTCTGTTGCTTCCCCGCCCCGGTCCGGTGAAAGGGCAGGTCAGGCCCGGCGGGTCGGGCGAGTGGGCCGTTCGTCGTAGTCCGCTTCCCACGCTCCGCCCACGTCCGGATCGGCCAGTCGGCAGACGGCGGCCCAGCCCTCGTCGCTGCCCTGCCAGTAGCGGCGCACCTCGGGCAGGCCGACCTGCCGCACCACCGCGCGCAGGCCCGCGGAGGCGACGATGGCGTCGTCCTTGTTGCCGACGGTCGGGATGAAGTCCGGCACCAGGTCGATCGGCGAACGCAGGTAACCGAACATCACGGCCAGCCGGATCCGGACACCGTTCGGCTGCGCCTTGTCGGCGGCCATGCGGCGGAGCAGGCCCAGCAGTTCGGGCAGCAGCTTGACCGCCACCGGCAGCAGCCCACGCCGCGGCTGCAGCACGACCAGCGCCAGGATCAACGTCGGCCACAGCAGCAGGAGCGCGCCGAGTAGCCCGACGATCAGGTCGATCCAGAAGATGCCGGTCATGCCTGAGATTGTCCCAGAAGCCTCGGCTGAGCCATCAGGGATCGCCCTGATGTTTCCCTAGCCCCAGCCGAGTTCGTGCAGGCGCGCGTCGTCGATGCCGAAGTGGTGCCCGATCTCGTGCACCACGGTGATCAGCACCTCCTCGACGACGTCCTCCTCGGTCTCGCAGATGCCCAGGATCGGCTGCCGGTAGATGGAGATGCGGTCGGGCAGCACGCCGCCGTAGTCCGACCGGCGCTCGGTCAGCGCGATGCCGTGGTACAGCCCGAGGATGTCCGGCTCCTCCTCGTTGAACTCCTCGACCAGCACGACGACGTTGTCCATGGCCGCGGCGAACTCGGGTGGCAGCTCGTCCAGTGCCTCGGACACCAGCTCCTCGAAGCGGCGTACCGACATCTCGACCGGCATCGGCGTCCTACTCGCCCGGCTGACTGGGCGGCGGGCCCTGCGCGGGCGGCGGCGCCGGGTGCTCGCCGTGCATCGGGGCCTGTCCCGGCGGTGCCTCCGACTTCGCGTCCTTGTGGATGCTGCCGGTCACCGGTGCCAGCCCGCTGCCGTCCTCCAGCTTCGCGCCGACCTTGCAGTTGACCTTGGTCGAGCCGGCCTCCCAGCTGGCCTTCTCCCGGGTGTCCCAGGTCAGGATCAGCTTCTCGGCGCCGAGGTCGAGCCCGCCGGTGTAGTCCTCGACGAGCCGGTTGCACTCGGTGTCCAGCCAGGTCTTCTGCTCGTCGGGCTCGGGGAACTCGTCGGGGAACTTCGAGGTCAGGTCCAGCTCGCCGACGATTTCGTAGGCGTGCGGCTTCGTGCACTCGATCGGGTCACCGACGGTCTTGCCCGCCAGCGCCAGGCAGGTGCCGACCTTCCAGATGTTCGACTGCTCCTGCGCCGAGGCCGGGCCGGTGATCAGCTGCAGCTGACCGCCCGGCGCCGCCCACTGCAGGCCGCAGCGCAGCTCACGGTCGCCGTCGTCCCACTCCTCGGCGCTCGGGTACAGCACGCCGACGGACAGCTTGCCGAACGGGTCGAGCGGCTTGTGCAGGTAGTCGCCGGCCATCTTCGTGCAGCGTTCCTCGGCGATCTGGCGCCACTGGGACAGGTCGGGCGACGGGACGTCCGGCGGGAACCGGTCGGCGACGTTGACCAGCCCGATCACCTCGAACCGGTGCGGTGCCTCACAGCCGATCAGCTTCGCGTCACCGGCGTCGGGACGGTCCCAGGTCAGGCAGCTGCCGGGCGGCGAGCGGAACGCCTCCCGCCGCGCGGCCGTGTCGGCGGCGCCGCCACCGGTGCCGCCGGCGACCTCGGCCGGACCCCAGGAGAACAGCATGGACAGCGACAACGCCAGCACCGCGCCGAACATCGCGCCGGCCATCAACAGCCAGGTGCGCAACTTTCGCGCGCCGGTGTGAAACCGTTCTCCTTCGTCAGACATCTACACCATGATGCCTGCGTCGGGCGAGACTGACACCCTGCGGGTAGTTAGTGTGTGGGCGCCAGTTGGGGAAATGGCCAGGGCGATGGAGCGGCGATGACGGAGAACACACCACCCGGGGGACAGCCCCCGCAGGAACCACAGCAGCCCAGGCAGGGCTCGATGCGGTTCCAGGACCCGTCGACGACCACCCCGCGTGAACCCACCCTCGCCGAACAGCGCGCCCGCCGGCAGGCGATGGCCGCCGAGCAGGAACGCGCCGTCGCTCTGCAGGAAGCCGAGAAGCGCAGCAAGACCAAGCGCAACGTGCTGATCGGCAGCGGCGTGGCGGTCGGCCTGGTCGGCGTGGTCGCCGCCTGGTACGTCGTGGCCAAGCCGAACGACGTCACCGCCGTGTGCACCGACCAGTCGGACACGATCGTCGCCGACGACAACAACTGTGACGAGGACTACGCCCGCAGCCACGGCGGCCACGTCTCCGGCGGGTGGATCTTCATCCCGTACGGCGGCGGGTACAACCAGTACCGCTACAACTACGGCGGCACCGGCGTGCCGGGGCAGAAGGTCAGCGGCGGGTCGTTCACCCGCCCGTCGGGCGCCAACATCACCACCAAGTCCGGCAAGTCCGTGCAGCGCGGCGGGTTCGGCATCAGCGGTAAGAGCGGCACCGGAAAGAGCGGGGGCTCCTGAGCAGATGGAGCGCAGGACCGGCACACCACGGCCCGGCTGGGAACGGATCGTCGAGGAACAGGGCATGGTGTTCGGCACACCGGCCCGCTACGGCTCGGGGCAGTCGCGCCCGTACTGGGACGAGTCGGTGCACTACGTGCTGCCGATGGACGAGGTGCTCTCCGTCGAGGCCGACGTGGAGCTGCTGCACTCGATGTGCCTGGAGGCCGTCGAGAACGTGGTGCTGACCGAGCGCTACCGCGACTTCGGCATCCCGGAGTGGGTCTGGCCGCACATCGCCGAGTCGTGGCGGCGCCGCGACCCGCACGTCTACGGCCGCTTCGACCTGCGTTACGACGGCCGCAGCCCGGCGAAACTGCTGGAGTACAACGCGGACACGCCGACCTCCCTGCTGGAGGCCGCGGTCCTGCAGTGGCACTGGAAGACCGACGTTCACCCGGACGACGACCAGTGGAACTCCATCCACGAACGGCTGGTCGAGCGGTGGGCCGAGATCGGCGACCTGCTGCCGTCGAAGGAACTGCACTTCACCTGGTCCACGGCCGATCCGACCGGCGAGGACCACGTCACCACCGCCTACCTGCAGGAGACCGCGGCCGAGGCCGGCATGGACACCGTCGGGCTGGCGATCGAGGAGATCGGCTGGGACCCGCTGCTCAAGCGGTTCGTCGACCTCGAAGAGGCCCCGATGAACACCGTGGTGAAGCTCTACCCGTGGGAATGGGTGGTGGAGGAGGAGTTCGGCAAGTACGCCGCCGAGTCCCTGCCGCAGACCCTGTGGGTCGAGCCGCTGTGGAAGATGCTGCTGTCGAACAAGACGCTGCTGGCCGTGCTGTGGGAGGGCTACCCCGGCCACCCCAACCTGCTGCCCGCGTTCGCCGACGACCCCGGCCTGCTCACCGAGTACGTGCGTAAGCCGAAGCTCGGCCGCGAAGGTGCCAACGTGCAGATCGTGGCCACCGGCTACGAAACCCAGACCGGCGGGGTCTACGGCGCCGAGGGCTACGTCTACCAGGCGTTCGATCCGCTGCCCGAGTTCGACGGGTTCCGCCCCGCGCTGGGCGCGTGGATCGTCGGCGACAACGCCGCGGGCCTGGGGATCCGCGAGACGGCGGGGCTGGTCACCGACGACGGTGCCGCATTTGTCCCACACCGCATCCCCGAGTCGTGATAAAAGGCTCACCGACACACACATCTACCTGGGAGTTCCAGTGACGACGACCCTTGCGCTGGCCGACAACTTCGGCTCCGACCTCGTCCGCGGGATCGGCGCGATCCTGCTGTACGGCGTCGTCGGCCTGCTGCTGATGCTGATCGGCTTCTACGCCATCGACTGGACCACCCCGGGCAAGCTGTCCGACCTGGTGCGCCGCGGGCTGCCGAACGCCGTGATCGTCACCGCGTCCGGGCTGCTGTCGATGGCGTTCATCGTGGTCGTCGCGATCTTCAACTCGGCGAGCGACCTGACCGAGGGCCTGATCACGTCGCTGGTCTACGGCCTGCTCGGCATCATCGTCCAGGTGCTGGCCGTCCGGCTGCTCGAATGGGCCACCCGGATCGACGTCGGCTCCACGATCGAGAGCGAGAAGTTCGCCCCGGCCAGCATCGTCGTCGCGTCCGCTCACCTGGCGCTCGGTCTCGTGGTGGCCGTCGGCATCTCGTAAGTGCCGTGTGAATTACTGACAGCTTGGTCGGTTTTTCACTACGGTGGGGTACGTGCGACTGCTGAGGACTCCCGAAGACCGGTTCGCCGACCTGCCCGACTTCGACTTCGCGCCCCGCTACGCCGACATCGACTGCGCCACCGCCGGCGTCGTGCGGGTTGCCTACGTCGAGGCCGGGCCACCTGACGGCCCCGCCGTGCTCCTGCTGCACGGCGAGCCGAGTTGGTCGTACCTCTACCGGAGAGTTCTCCCCGTGCTGGCCGACGCCGGCCTGCGGGCCATCGCGCCCGACCTGGTCGGCTTCGGCCGTTCGGACAAGCCCGCCGACATCGCCGACCACAGCTACGCCCAGCACGTCGAGTGGATGCGGGCGTTCGCGTTCGACGCGCTCGACCTGCGCGATGTCATCGTTGTCGGCCAGGACTGGGGCGGGCTGATCGGGCTGCGCCTGGTGGCCGAGCACCCGCTGCGGTTCGCCGGCGTGGTCGCCGCCAACACCGGCCTGCCCACCGGCGAGCAGGAGATGCCCAAGCAGTGGTGGGCGTTCCGCGACATGGTGGTCGACGCCCAGATCCTCGACGTCGGCCGGTGCGTCCAGTCCGGCTGCGTGACCCGGCTGTCCGAGGAGGTCCGGGCCGCCTACGACGCGCCGTTCCCGAACGAGATGTACAAGGCCGGGCCGAGGGCCATGCCGACCCTGGTCCCGACCGACCCCGCCGACCCGGCGGTGCCTGCGAACCGGCTGGCCGAGAAGACACTGTCCACCTTGGACCTGCCGATGCTCACCGCGTTCTCCGACAAGGACGCGGTCATCTCGCACTTCGCGCCGCAGATCCAGGGGTGGCGCGGTGCGCAGGGACGGAAACACCCGGTGATCACCGATGCCGGGCACTTCCTGCAGGAGGACGCGGGCGAGCGGCTGGGCGAGGTGATCTCGGACTTCGTGCGCGGGCTCTAGTGCATGGCTACTACGCTCTGCTTTCGTGATTGACCCCAGGACCCTGCGCGAAGACCCTGACGCCGTGCGCGCCTCGCAGCGCACCCGTGGCGAGGACGAGGGCGTTGTCGACAAGCTGCTCGACCTCGACGCCCGCCGGCGGTCCGCGATCGCCAGTGCCGACAACCTGCGGGCCGAGCAGAAGCAGCTCGGCAAGCAGATCGGCAAGGCGTCCGGCGAGGAGCGGGACGCGCTGCTGTCCAGGGGCAAGGAGCTGGCGGCCCAGGTCAAGTCGGCCGAGGCCGAGCAGGCGCAGGCGTCGGAGGAGTTCGAGGAGCTGCACCGGCTGGTGCCCAACATCGTGCACCCGGACGCGCCCGCCGGTGGTGAGGACGACTACGTCGTGCTCAAGCACGTCGGCACGCCGAGGGAGTTCGACTTCGAGCCGCGCGACCACGTCGAGCTGTGTGACGGGCTCGGTGCCCTGGACATGGAGCGCGGCGCCAAGGTGTCCGGCTCGCGGTTCTACTTCCTGACCGGCGTCGGCGCCCAGCTGCAGCTCGCGCTGCTGAACATGGCGGCGGCGCAGGCCGCCGAGACCGGGTTCACGCTGATGGTCACGCCGGTACTGGTGCGGCCGGAGATCATGGCGGGCACCGGGTTCCTCGGCGCGCACTCGTCGGAGGTCTACCGGCTGCGTGACGACGACCTGTACCTGGTCGGGACGTCGGAGGTGTCGCTGGCCGGGTACCATGCGGACGAGATCCTGGACCTGTCGGCCGGGCCGAAGCGCTACGCGGGCTGGTCGTCCTGCTTCCGCCGCGAGGCCGGGTCGTACGGCAAGGACACCCGCGGCATCATCCGGGTGCACCAGTTCGACAAGGTCGAGATGTTCACCTACTGCCGGCCGGAGGACGCCGAGGCCGAGCACGCCCGCCTGCTGGAGTGGGAGGAGCGGATGCTCGCCAAGATCGAGGTGCCGTACCGGGTGATCGACACCGCCGGTGGTGACCTCGGTACGTCGGCGGCCCGCAAGTTCGACTGCGAGGCGTGGGTTCCGACGCAGCAGGCCTACCGCGAGCTGACCTCGACGTCGAACTGCACGACGTTCCAGGCACGCAGGCTGAGCGTCCGCTACCGCGACGAGAACGGCCGTCCGCAGGTGGCGGCCACGCTGAACGGGACGCTCGCCACCACCCGGTGGATCGTGGCGATCCTGGAGAATCACCAGCTGGCCGACGGCTCGGTCCGGGTGCCGGAGGCGCTGCGTCCGTACCTCGGTGGCCGCGAGGTGCTCGCGCCGGTTCGCTGAGGGGAGCGACATGAAGATCCGGTACCTGGTGCTCGGGGCGGTGCTGGCCGTCGGGGGATGCACCACGACGGTGGCGGGCAGCGCGCAGCCGGGCGCGGAACCGCCCGCGCAGCAGGTGCTGGATCCGTGCGCGATGCTCACCCCGGAGCAGGCGACAGCCCTGGGGCTGGAGCCGACGGGCGTGCTCACCCCCGGTGACACGGAGCGGCTGGTGCCGCCGTCCTGCCGCTGGGGCCCGGCCGAGGACAGCGAGTGGGACGCGGTGACCGTGGCCGCGTCGCTCGACATCCCGCTCGCCTCGTACCACGACGGGCAGCAGCCGGTCGGCGAGGTCCAGTTCGGCGGGCTGAAGTGGAGCAAGTACCCGAGCACGTTCGGCGACGGCTTCTGCAACTACGGCACCGCGTTGTCGGAGCGTTCGTTCGTCGAGATCAGCGTGCTCAACGCCAGCGACGGGAAGAAGGCGTGCGAGCAGGCGGACCGGGCCGGGCCGTTCGTGGCGTCGCACCTGCCCGGCGGCGCCCCGCCGCCACCGATCGAGCAGAAGCCGGCCAGCCCGCTGGCGTCGGTCGAGCCGTGTGACCTGATCACCCCGGAGGAAGCCGACACGCTCCAGGTGAAGGCGCAGGGACGCAAGACCGGCAAGGGCCGGTCGAGCACCGACAGCGACCCGGGCTGCGAGTGGGAGTCCACCGACCCGAACCTGCACCTGGTCTTCGTCATCGTGTCGCCGACGAAGTCGGCCAAGAAGCTGGCGTTCGACGAGGAGCCCGACGAGCAGGTCGACGCCGGTGGCCGCAAGTGGGGCCTGTACCGGACGCCGATGGACGACGAGGACAGCTGTGCGGCAGTTCTGCCGTTCAGCGAGGAGGCAGGCGTCAAGATCACCGACGGCAACAAGGCCGATCCGGCGAAGGCGTGCGAGCGGCTGGTCAAGGCGTTGCCGGTGATCACGGCCAAACTGCCGCAGGCGTGAGGCCTGGCCCTGTTACCGTGGCGGCATGGTAGGGGGATGGACACGTACGGTGACCGCCGTGGCGGCGGTGCTGGTGCTGGCGGGGTGCGCGAACACTGTTGCCGGTAGTGCGCGGCCGGGTGCGGCTCCGGCGGCGCCGGTGCTGGATCCGTGTGCGTTGCTGACGCCGGAGCAGGCGACGTTTCTGGAACTGCAGCCGCAGGGCAGGCTGACGCCCGGCAAGGAGGACCGTCGGCTCCCGCCGAGTTGCCGCTTCTCGCCCGGCGAAGACAGCGACGATCCGTCCGGTGTGGACATCGTCGCGTCGCTGAGCATGTCGTTGGCGACCTTCCATGCTGGTGCCGCGCCCATCGAGGAGCTGCAGCTTGGTGGTCTGACGTGGCGGCGTTATCCCAATGCGTTCGGCGATGGTTTCTGCAACTACGCGGTCGTGTTGTCGGAGCAGTCGTTCGTCGAGGTCACGACGACCAACTTCGGGGACAAGAGCAAGGCGTGCGATCTGGCGAAGCGGGCGGTGCCGTTCGTGGCGGCACATCTGCCCGGTGGTGCGCCGGCTCCGCCCATGCCGCGGAAACCGGCCGAGCCCGTGAGTCCGTTGGCGTCGATGGAGCCGTGCGACCTGATCACCGCCGACCAGATGGGACCCTTGGAGGTGCAGCCGCAAGGTCAGAAGACCGGCACCGGACGGGGCAACATCGACGGTGATCCTGGCTGCGAATGGCCATCGTTGTCGCCGGACCGGCAGCCGCTCTACGTCGCCCTGGCGCTCGACAGGTCTGCCGATCAGGTGGCCCAGGGCGAGAAAGCGGACGAACAAGTACAGGTCAACGGCCGGGGCTGGGGGCTTCACCGTACGCCGCAGGACTCCAAGATGAACTGCGCCGCGGTTCTCGCGTTCGGCGAGAAGTCCGCTGTCATGGTCACGGGTGGCCATCGGCGTGAGCCAGGCAAGGTATGCGATCAGGTCCTGAAGGCGTTGCCGGTGATCACCGCCAAACTGCCGCCGGCGTAAGGCCTGGCCCTGTTACCGTGGCGGCATGGTAGGGGGATGGACACGTACGGTGACCGCCGTGGCGGCGGCGTTGGTGCTGGCGGGTTGTACGAGCACGGTTGCGGGTAGTGCGCGGCCGGGTGCGGCTCCGGCGGCGCCGGTGCTGGATCCGTGTGCGTTGCTGACGCCGGAGCAGGCGACGTTTCTGGAACTGCAGCCGCAGGGCAGGCTGACGCCCGGCAAGGAGGACCGCCGGCTCCCGCCGAGCTGTCGCTTCTCGCCCGCCGAAGCGAACGACGACCGGTCCGGTGTGGACATCGTCGCGTCGCTGAGCATGTCGGCGGCGACCTACCACGCGGGTGCGGCTCACATTGAGCAGGTGCAGTTGGGCGGTCTGACGTGGAACCGTTATCCGAGCGCGTTCGGCGATGGTTTCTGCAACTACGCGGTCGTGTTGTCGGAGCAGTCGTTCGTCGAGGTCACCACGACCAACTTCGGGGACAAGAGCAAGGCCTGCGATCTGGCGAAGCGGGCGGCGCCGCTCGTGGCATCGCATCTGCCGGGTGGGGCGCCCGCTTCGCCGGTGCCACAGAAGCCGGTCGCCCCGCTGGCCACCGTGGAGCCATGTGACTTGATCACGCCCGAGGAGTCGGATCAGCTTCAGATCAATCCGCAGGGCGCGAAGACCGGTGACGGTCGCGACGCCATCGGTGGCGAGCCCGGTTGTCAGTGGGAGTCCACCGATTCGGCGCTCCATCCGATCTACCTGAAGTTGTCGACCAAGAATTCAGCCGCGGAGCTCGGGGACGGCGGAAAGCCCGATGAGCAGATCCAGGCTGGTGGACGGACGTGGGACCTGTATCGCACCCCGAACGACGACCCGGACTCGTGCGCCGCTGTGCTGGGGTTCGGGCCGGATTCGGGCGTCAAGGTCACCGGAGGGAACCGGGCCGACCACGCCAAGGCCTGCGACCAGGTGCTCAAGGCGCTGCCGTTCATTACGGCGAAACTGCCGCCAGCCTGACCTGCGGGTTGTTACCGTGTCGGCGTGGCAGGGGGCGTGGCGCGTTGTGTGGTTGCCCTGGCGGTCGCCGTACTCGCCGGGTGCACCAGCACGGTCGCGGGCAGTGCGCGGCCGGGTGCGGGCCCGGTGCCGGTGTCGGATCCGTGCGCGTTGCTGACCGCCGACCAGGCCGCGTTCCTCGAACTGGTCCACCCCGGCCAGCTGCGACCCGGTGACATCGAACGCCAGGTTCCGCCCAGCTGCTACTGGGAAGCGCACGAGGACAGCGCCACCGACGCGTCGTTCTCGACCGCCGCGGCGCTGGACCTGCCGATGGAGGCGTACTACGGCGGCAAGGGGCCGATCGGGCACGTGCAGTTCGGCGGGCTGACCTGGGAGAAGCACGCCGACCCGCTCACCGGCGGCGGGGTCTGCAGCTACGCCATCAAGCTGTCCGAGACGTCGTTCGTCGAGATCGGCAGCTCCAACTTCAGCGAGGAGACGAAGGCGTGCCAGAAGGCCGACGAGGCCGCGCCCTTCGTCGCCTCCCATCTGCCCGGCGGCGCGCCCGCGCCGTCGACACACCGGCCGCCACACCCGCTGACGGCGGTCGCGGAGCCGTGCGACCTGCTCAGCCCGCAGGAGACCGACCAGCTCGGCGTGCAGGCGCAGGGGCGCAGGACGGGCACCGATCGCGGGTCCATCAAGGGCGAACCCGGCTGTGAGTGGGACTCGGCGAACCCCGACATCCAGTCGGTGTACGTCAAGGTGTCGACGAAGGAAGCGAAGCTCGCGCCGTACCAGGAGCAGCCGGACGAGCAGCTCGACGTGGCCGGTCGCAAGTGGAGCGTCTACCACATGAACGAGCACCCGGACAGCTGCTACGTGATCCTGCCGGCGAACCCGAAGGGTGGCGTCGTGGTGCTCAGCGGCCACAAGACCGACCACTCGAAGGCGTGCGAGCGGGCCAAGGCGGCTGCCACCGCGATGACCCCCAGGCTCCCGCCCTTTTAGGAGGCCTCGACCTCCGTCGCCACATACTTGGCGATCTCCAGCGCGCTGGTCGCGGCCGGTGAGGGGGCGTTGAGCACGTGGACCTGGTTGGGGGCGGACTCGATCAGGAAGTCGTCCACCATCGAGCCGTCCGGCAGCAGCGCCTGAGCGCGCACGCCGGAGCCGTGCCGGACGATGTCGTCGGGACCGACGGCGGGCACCAGCTTGGCCAGGCTCGCGGCGAAGCGCCGCTTGGAGAACGACCGCCGCACCTCGTCGAGACCGATCGGGTAGGCGTACTTGCGGGCCAGCCGCCACGCGCCGCCGAACCGGGCCACCTCGGCGAGGTCGCCGACCGAGATGTCCGACCACCGGTACCCCTCACGGCGCAACGCCAGCACCGCGTTCGGGCCGGCGTGGACGCTGCCGTCCAGCATCCGGGTCAGGTGCACGCCGAGGAACGGCAGCGACGGGTCGGGCACCGGGTAGATCAGGCCGCGGACCAGGTGCCGCCGGTCGGGACGCAGTTCGTAGTACTCGCCGCGGAACGGCACGATCCGCGCCCTCGGGGTCAGCCCGGCCAGCCGCGCCACCCGGTCCGACTGCAGCCCGGCGCAGTTGACCAGGCTGTCCGCTCGCAGCACCTCGCTGCCGGTGGCGACCTCGACGCCGCCGAGCGCACCCGCGCGGATGCCCCGCGCCGGGGTACCGAGGCGCAGGTCGGCCCCCGCCTCCTCCAGCAGCCGCACCAGCGCGCGGCAGACGGCGGGGAAGTCGATGATGCCGGTGGACTCCACCCGCAGTGCCCGCACGCAGGCGACCTCGGGCTCGTACTCCCGTGCCTCGTCGGCGCCGATCAGCTTGGCAGGTACGCCGTTGGCCTCGGCGCGTTCGGCGAGCACGCCGAGCGCGGGCAGTTCCGCCTCGGAGGTGGCGACGACCAGCTTCCCGCAGACCTCGACCGGCACGCCGTTGTCCTTGGCGAACTCCACGATGGACTGGTTGCCCGCCACGGACATCCTGGCCTTGAACGAACCCGGCTTGTAGTAGAGGCCGGCGTGCACGACGTTGGAGTTGTGGCCGGTCTGGTGCGCGGCCCAGTCCGTCTCCTTCTCCAGGACGGTCACGCCGTGACCGCGCCGGGTCAGTTCCCACGCGACCGACAGCCCGATGATCCCGCCGCCGATGACGACCGTGCTCCTGCTGCGCATACCCACGGCAGCCCAGCGTACGGGCCCGCTCGTCCCTGCCGGACAGCACCCCTGACAACCTAACGGCTGTCAGGTACGCTACCTGACAAATGTCAGGTAAACGTCTGAGCCCCGCCGAGCGCCGGGCCCGCATCCTCGACGCCGCCGCGGCGGTCTTCGCCGAGTCCGGCTACGACGCCGCGGGCATGCGCGCGGTCGCCGCCCGGGCCGGGATCACCACCCCGGTCCTCTACGACCACTTCCGGACCAAGGCCGATCTCTACGCCCAGCTGCTGGAGTCCGAAGTGGACGCACTGATCGAGGCGTGGGCGGGGCGCCCGGTCCCGGCCGAGTCACGGGCGCTGCTCACCACGACCGCCGACCGGGTACTGCGGTGGGCGGAAACCCACGAGTGCGGCTGGCGGATGATCTTCGCCGAGACACCGGCCGACCCGGTCGTCGCCGAGGTGCACGCCGCTGGCCGAGCCCGCGCGATGGCCGCCGCGCGGGCGCTGTTCGCCTGGCTCCCCGCGCTCGACACCACGTCCGACCTGCCCCGCGAGCGCGTCGACGAGGCGTTCGCCGTGGCCGCCACCAGCACCCTGAACGCCCTCGCCGGCTGGTGGTGGGCCAACCGCGACGTACCACGCGACCAGGTGGTCGCGTTGCTCACCGACCTGCTGTGGCACGGGCTGCGGCAGCTCACCGAAGGGAGAAGGCCATGAGCGCGACCCAGCGGTACTGCCGCGGCGGGGAGACCGGGGACCTGGAGCTGGTCCGCGGTGCCCTCGCCGAGGACGTCGTCCTGCGCTCACCGCTGACCCAGCGGGTCGCGTTCACCGGGCGGGGGCAGGTCGTGAGCCTGGTCGAGGTCGCCGCTGACCCACGTGCGGGACCTCCACTTCACCTTCGACGTCGGCGACGACCGCACCAGGACCGTCGGCTACACCGGCACGATCAAGGGCCGTCCGATCGAGGAGACGGCGGTGTTCCGGCTCGACGACGACGGCCTCATCGCCGAGGCGACGCTGTACATCCGCCCGCTCACCGCGCTGGTCACCGTCATGGCGACGTTCGGCCCGGACATCGCCCGGCGCAACGGGCGGCCGTGGGCGGCCAGGCTGCTCTCCGTCCTGACCGCCCCGCTGGTCTGGGTCGTCAGCCAGGGCGACCGGCGACTGGTGTCGCTGGCTGCTCCTCGGTGACCTCCTCGATCACCTTCGGAATGCCGCGCATGGTGACCAGCGCCCCGACCGCGATGAGCACCCCGAGCGCCGCCGAGCCGTACATGGTCGCCTCCATGCCGGTCAGAAACGCTTCGCGGGCCGAGTCCAGCGTCCCCGCGGGCAGGGCGTCCGCCACGGCCACGGCGCCACCGAGCGAGTCCCGCGCCGGTGCCTCGACCTCCGGCGGCAGCCCGGACGGCAGCACCAGCTCGGCCCGGTAGACCGCACCGAGCAGGGTCCCCAGCAGTGCGATGCCGAGCGCACCGCCCAGCTCGGTCGCCGTCTCCGAGATGGCCGACGCCGCGCTGGCCCGCTGCCGTGGCACGGTCGCCAGGACCGTGTCGGTGGCGATGGTCAGGGTCGTGGCCAGCCCGACGCCGGAGATCAGCATGCCGATCAGCACGAACCAGTACGGCGTGCCGGTGTCGACCTGCGCCAGCACCAGGAACGACACCGCGCACAGCGTCAGCCCGCCCGCGATGGCCCGCGACCGGCCGAACCACTGCACGGACAGCCCGGCGAGCACGCCGCCGACCAGCGCACCGGCCATGCCGGGCAGGTTCGCCAGCCCCGACTTCAGCGGTGACCAGCCGAGCACCAGCTGGAAGTACTGCGCGAACGTCAGCGAGAGGGCCAGCTGCGCGAACATCACCGCCGCGGTGGTCCCGACGGTCGCGGAGAACGCCCGCTGCGCGAACAGCGAGATGTCGACGAGTGGCTGCGGCAGCCGCCGTTGCCTGGCCAGGAACCACACCAGCCCGCCGACGCCCAGCACGGCCGCGACGATCACGTCCGGCTCGTCGATGCCCTTGTACGCGGTTTCCTTGATCGTGTAGACCACGCCGATCAGGCCGACCATCGACAGCAGCACGCTGAGCGGGTCCAGCCGGGTGGCCACCGGGTTGCGTGACTCCGGCAGGATCACCGCGCCCGCGATCAGCACCACGAGCACCATCGGGACGTTGATCAGGAACACCGAGCCCCACCAGAAGTGCTCCAGCAGCCAGCCGCCGAACACCGGCCCGCCACCGAACCCGAGGATGACGACGCTGCTCCACAGGCCGACGGCCATGGTGCGTTCCTTCGGGTCGGTGAAGACGTTGCGGATGATCGACAGCGTGGACGGCATCAGCGTCGCGGCCGCCATGCCGAGCAGGGTCCTGGCCACGATCAGCAACTCGGGGGTCGGCGCGTACGCGGTCAGCACCGACGCCAGGCCGAACACCGCGGACCCGATCAGCAGCAGCTTCTTCCGGCCGATGCGGTCACCGAGGTTGCCCATGGTGATCAGCAGCCCGGCGATGGCGAACCCGTAGGCGTCGGAGATCCAGAGGAACTGGGTCGCGGTCGGCTTCAGGTCCTCCAGCAGCTTGGGCACCGCGAGGTGCAGGACGGTCATGTCGAGGGCGATCAGCAGGTTGGCCACACAGCAGACGGCCAGAGCGGCCCACCGACGCCCGTTGGAGATGTTCATGTGCGCAGCGTCGGACCTGCCGCTGACCGTTCACGCACCGAGCGCTGGCAGCTCCACCCCGGTGATCGTCAGCTCCCTGCCGGCGCGGAAGGCCACCTCGTACGCGGCGAGGCCGATCTGCCCCACCGCGGCCTCCCTGGTCGCGGCGACGTCGGGATCACCGGCGACCGTGGTGCCCCGCACCCCGGCTGCGGCACCGAGCAGGTGCGCCGCCCTGCTCGCGTCGCTCGGCGCGGCCGCGGCGGCGAGTGCCTCCAGCGCGTCGGCAGCCGTGCGGGCGTTCTCCCTGGCCACCGCCGCGTCCAGGGCCTGCCGCAGCAGGCCGGCGGCCGTCGCCGCGTCGCCCTCGGCCAACGTGATGCGGCCCAGCTGCACCAGGAGTTCGACACGCATCTCGGCCAGGGTGAACGTGTCGGACTGCCGGCAGACGTCCAGCGCCCGCAGGCACCGCTCGCGGGCCCCGGCCAGGTCACCGCGCCGGTACGCCACGGTGCTCAGCCCGGCCAGCGCGCTGGCCAGCGTGTTCGGCTCACCGGTCTCGGTGGCCAGCTCGGCCGCCCGGTCGAAGTCCGCGGCCGCGGCCTCGACGTCACCTGCCAGCACCAGGCACTTGCCACGCTCGCACAGCAGGTCGGCGGTGCTCTCCACGGCACCGAGTTCCTCGGAGAGCCGGACTCCCTCGCTGAGCAGCCCGATGCCCTCGGCATGTTCGCCCCGCCAGCTGGTCAGCTGCCCGAGGTGCGCGACGGCCTGGGACAGGCCCCACCGCTCGCCGACCTCCCGGAACCGCTCGACTGCGTGCCGCAGGTGGTCCTCGGCCTCCACCAGCTTGCCCTGGTAGAGCGCGGAAAGCCCGGTGCCGAACGCGGAGAGCCCCCGGCTCCACGGCTCGGCGGTGAGCAGGTCGGGAATGCCCGGCCAATGTTCGGGAGGTCCCGTGGCGGGCGGCGGGCCGGCCACCATGCCCCACAGCATCAGCAGGAACGGCTGGCGCGGCGGCGGCCAGGACGGACTGCCCGCCTGCACGACAGCCAGGTGCTCAGCGAGGTCGGCCGTTTCGGCCAGCCCGGAGTGCGCGCACAGCACGCACACCGCGTGTTCCTCCTCCAAGCCTTCCGGCGGCACCGGCCCGACGGCGTGGGCCAGGCGTGCCGACAGCAGCGCGCCCTCGTAGCGCTTGCCCCGCATCCACCAGTACGGCGTGAGTGCGCTGACCAGCCGCAACGCCAGCTCTGGCGCGGAGCGGGTCGCCCAGTGCAGTGCGGAATGCAGGTTGTCCACCTCGGCGTCCAGGCGGTCCAGCCAGCCCAGCTGCGCACCGGTACGCAGGTGCGGGCCCGCCCGCTCGGCCAGCGCCAGGAAGTATTCGGCGTGCGCGCGCCGGGCGAGCCCGGCGCGGCCGGACTCAGTGAGCCGCTCGGCGCAGTAGGCGTGGACGGTCTCCAGCATGCGGTAGCGGTCGCCGGTGCCGAGTTCCAGCAGCGACTTCTCGATCAGCCCGGCCAGCGCGTCCGGCACGTCGTCGACGAAGGCCGCGCAGACCTCCTGGACGGCGGTCAGCGTCGCGCCACCGGCGAACACGGTCAGCGCACCGGCCAGCGCCTGCTCGGCGGGTGCGAGCAGCTCCCAGCTCCATTCGACGACCGCCCGCAGCGTCCGGTGCCGGGCCTGCGCCGTCCGGGTGCCGCGGGACAGCAGCGCGAACCGGTCACCGAGGCGGGCGGCGATGTCGGCCACCGACAGCGACCGGACTCGCGCGGCTGCCAGCTCGACGGCCAGCGGCAGGCCGTCGAGCGCCTGGCAGATCCGCAGCACCGGCTCCAGGTCCGCGGGGCCGAGCACGAGGTCGGCCCTGGCCGCCGCGGCGCGGTCGAGGAACAGGCGTACGGCCGGGTAGCGCAGGGCAGTGTCGAACGGGACGTCCGCGGGCGGCACGGCCAGCGTCGGAACCGGGCTGACGGTCTCGCCGGGGATGTTGAGCGGTTCCCTGCTGGTCGTCAGCAGACGTATGCCGGGACACCCGGCGAGCAGGCGCTCGGCCAGTTCCGCGGCCGCGTCGATCAGGTGCTCGCAGTTGTCCAGCACCAGCAGCAGTTCGCGGTCCCGCAACGCCGTCAGCAGCCGGTCGGTGGGATCCGCCGGTGGCTCGCCGGTGCGCTGCGGGGCGTCCCGCAGGCCGAGCGCGCCGAGCACCGCCGGCGCCACCTCGGCGGGGTCGGACAGCGGCGCCAGCTCGATATAACAGACCGGCGATCCGGCCGAGCGGACCGCCTCGACGGCCAGCCTGGTCTTGCCCGTCCCGCCCGGCCCGGTGAGGGTGACCAGCCTGCTGGCGGCGAGCCGTCCGGCCAGCCGTTCCAGCTCGTCGTCCCTGCCGACGAAGCTGGTCAGCTGCGCGGGAAGCGGTGTGCTCCTGCCCGTCGGAGCGGGCTCGGCCCGCAGAACCGCCAGGTGGACCGCGGCCAGTTCGGCCGACGGGTCGGTGCCCAGCTCCTCGGCCAGGACGGTCCTGGTCTCGGCGAACACGGCCAGTGCCTCGGCCCGTCGACCCGCCGCGTGCAGTGCGCGGATGAGCTGGGCGGCGAGCCGTTCCCGCAGCGGGTTCGCCGCCACCAGCTCGCGTAGTTCGGCGACGAGTTCCTGATGTTCGCCCAGGCCGAGCGCCGCCTCCATGCGGTCCTCGGTCGCGGTCAGCCGCAGTTCCTCCCACCGTCGCGCGAGCGCGCCCGGCGCGGGCAGCGAGTCCAGTGCGGGGCCTCGCCAGAGGCGCAGTGCGGCGGCGAGCAGGTCGGCGGCGGTGGCGAGGTCACCGTCGGCGAGCGCGGCCCGGCCCCTGGCCACCAGCCGGTCGAAGCGGTGCAGGTCGACGTCGTCGGGCTCGACCCGCAGCCGGTAGCCGGTCGGGGAGTGCTCCAGCTCGACGCCGGGCAGCGCCTGCCGGAGGCGGGACACCTGCGACTGCAGGGCGTTGGCGGCGCCGGCGGGCGGGTTGTCGCCGTAGAGGCCGTCGACCAGCCGGGCCGTCGGCACCACCTGGCCCGCGTCGAGCAGCAGCAGCGTGAGCAGGGCGCGGACCCGCGGGCCGCCGACGGCGACCGCCTCGCCGGCGGCGGTACGCACCTCCGTCGGACCGAGAACGCCGAACCGCATGGGGACATCATGCCCCTACCCGGAGCGGCGTGACCGGCTTGTGACAACCTTGAGTGTCACGTCTGAGCACGTCGCGGAGACTTTCTTGCAAACCGAAACCGTAAGCGAGCGCGAAACCGAGCCGTCGCGGTCCGTTCCTGCGCTGGCCAGGGTGCCGGTATGCGTGATCGCGGGCGCGGTGGCGCTGCTCCTGCTGCTCACCAGCGGGCGGTACGGCTTCTTCGGTGACGAGCTGTACTTCCGCGCCGCCGGCCGGAACCTGGACAGCGGCCTCGCCGACCAGCCGCCGCTGGTCCCGCTGGTCGCGCGGGCCATGGAGTTCGTCTTCGGCGACTGGGTGCCCGGCTCCCGGCTACCGGTGATCGCACTGGTCATGCTCGGGGTGTTCATCACCGCGCAGATCGCCAGGGAGTTCGGCGGCGGGCGGCGCGCGCAGGTGCTGGCCGCGGGCGTCTACGCGGTGTCGCCGTTCTTCCTGTACGGCGCAGGCCACACGCTGTCCACCCAGTCGTTCGACTCGTTCTCCTGGACGCTGGTCAGCTGGCTGCTGGTGCGCTGGGTCCGCACCCGCGAGGACCGGATGCTGCTGTTCGCCGGCCTGGCCACCGCGGTCGGGCTGCAGGGCAAGGCGATGCTGGTGGTGTTCTGGATCGGCATCGGCGCCAGTGTCCTGCTGCTCGGGCCGCGGGTGATGCTGATCCGCAAGCAGCTGTGGTTCGGCGCGCTGGTGGCGGTGCTGCTGGCGGTGCCGTGGGTGCTGTGGCAGATCCAGCACGACTGGCCGCAGATCGAGATGACGCAGGTGGTCTCCAAGGAGATCGAGGCGTCCGGGGGCAGCAGGGAGACGTTCCTGCCGGTCGCGTTCACCTGGGTCGCCGGACCGCTCGGCGCCATCCTGTTCAGCCTCGGCGCGCTGGCGCTGCTGTTCGCCCCGACGCTGAAGCCGTACCGTTTCTACGGCCTGGCGACGATCGGGATCGTCGCCGCGTTCTGGTACAGCAACGGCCGCCCGTTCTACTTCGCCGGCCTGTTCGCCGTCTGCTGGGCGGCCGCGGCGGTGGTGATCGAGCAGCGTGCGCCGAAGGCCCGCTACGTGCCGTGGGTGGCCGCGCCGATCTACACGTTCGCCGGCATCCTGATGTTGTGGGGCCTGCCCAGCGGGCCGCCGATCTGGCCGCTGTCGCACTACAAGGACCAGCCGGTCAGTCCCGCCAACATGCAGCTGGAGGAGTTCGGCTGGCCGCAGATGGTGGACGCCGTCGAACGGGCCTGGAAGCAGATCCCGGAGAGCGAGCGGGCCACCACGACGGTGCTGGCGGGTCACTACTGGCAGGCGGGCGCCCTCGACGAGTACGGCCCGGAGCGGGGCCTGCCGCCGGTGCACAGCCCGCACCGCGGGTACTGGTACTTCGGAGCCCCGCCGGAGTCGGCGACGACGGCACTGGTCATCGGCTACTCGCCGGAGGACGCGGAGAACATGTTCGGCGAGGTCGAGGCCGTGACGCTGGTGGACAACGGCCACCGGATCAACAACGGCACCCAGGGGCAGGCGGTGTACATCTGCCGGGAGCCGAAGCAGACCTGGGAACAGCTCTGGCAGGCGACGCGCCCGCTCGTGTGACCGCTGTCGCGCGCATTCCGTGGTCGCGCGAGCACGGTTCGTGGCATAGTGGTCCAGCCGGGTCATGATAAGTGGCCTAGGCCAGCTTGTCCAGTCTCGGGGATGGGGAGGATCACCGATGACACAGCCGCAGCAGCCGGTCGCCCACTACGCGGGGACGGACCCGCTGTCGCAGGCCGCGGGTGCGGTCAAGCCCGGAGGGCCCGGCTTCGCCCTGGCGCCCGACGAACTGGTCTCCATCGCGAACGAGTGGGAGTCCCTCGCGGACCTGTTCACCCGGGCCCGGGAGCACACCGGGGCGATGGCTGAGGTAGAGGGACCCGGCTTGGAGTACGCGAGTACCGACAACGCGAAGATGATCAAGCAGTCGGGCGTGCTGGCGGACCAGTCCCTGGAGGGACGGGTCCAGTACTGCCTTGATCAGGCCGCGAAGTTCCGGGCGGCGGCGGGCAAGTACGCGGCCGCCGAGGACGACGCCAAGGGCGAGGTCGAGTCGAAGGGTGGCAAGTTCTGATGCGTTCGGCTGTCATCGGGACCACGGTGCTGGCCGTGGTGCTGGTGGGGTGTTCAAGTGGCGGCGGTGGTCAGGTGGCCGGAACGCCGACTCCGGCACCGCCGACCTCCAGCCCTCCGGTGAGCTCCCCGCGCGATGGTGAGCTACCACCGCCCCAAGGCGAGGTGTCGGTGCCGGGGGCTGGTGCCCCGTCGGTATCAAGGCCGCTGGAAGTCGGCCGTTACGAGCAGGAGCCGTGCTCGACGCTCAGCGCGGCGCAGGTCGAGGAGTACATGGGCACTGGTGCGACCAGTGAGGCGACCAACCTGGGTGGGCCTGGTTGTGAATGGCACAAGCCCCAGACTCAACTCGCCATCACGGTCAAGTTCCTCAAGATCCACGATCTCGGATTGACGGCGTTGTATGCCAATCGCTCTCAGTACCAGTTGTTTCGGGAGTTGGATCCGGTCGCCAGTTATCCAGCGGTGGCTTGGGGTTTGACCGACGACAGCATGACGAAGGGGCAGTGCCGGGTGCGGGTGGGTATCAGCGACCGGGCGACCATGGACTTCATTTTGAAGCTGTCGGAGAAGAACGTCGGGAAGATGGATCCGTGTGCGGGGGCGCGTGAGGTCGCCCAGGCGGTGATCACCAACATCCAGGGGGGCAACTGATGGGCAACGGTGCGCTCAGCGCGAGCCAGATCTACGAGCAGATCACCGGCGGGCCGGGCCCGGCGCGGCTGCACAGCGCGGGCGAAGGCGCCGCGCAGCTGCGCCAGCTGCTCTCCGAGGCGGCCGGGCGGGTCAACGCCCTGCACGGCCGGATCGGCGCGGGCTGGCAGGGGGCCGCGAGCGAGGCCGCCGCCTCGGCCGCCACGCCCCTGGCCGACGCCGCCGCCAAGGACGCCGACCTGCTCACCGTCGCCGATCAGGCGATCGTCGCCCAGGGGGACGCCTTCGGCACCGTCCGGGGCACGGTTGTCCCGGTCCCGCCCAACCCGCCGGCGTTCGACGCCGACGACTTCACCGCGATGGTCAACTCCGGCACCAACTCCCACCAGGCGAAGATGGTCACCTGGCTGGCGCAGAGCCAGGCCAACGTCGACGCCTTCAACGCCTACCACCAGGCCAGCACCGCCAACGGCCAGACCATGCCCAGTTCCTACGCCCCGCTGGTCGATCCCGGCGCACCGATCGCGATGGCCGACCAGGGGCCCGCGAAGGGCTTCGACGGCGGCGAACGGCCCGGTGGCGGCGGCGTGATCACCCCGCCGGGCGGGCCCGGGGCGCGGCAGCAGCACGGCCCCGGTCCGCAGCAATCCGGGCCGCAACCGGCACCTAGCCCGGGTCCCGCACCGACCCCCGGACCCGGAGCCGAGAAGCCCGACGACAGCACCCGCTCGGCCGGAGCCACCCCACCCAAGACCCCGCCCGCGTTTGGCGACCAGCCGGGACGCCCACCGGCGCTCGGCAGCCCACCGCCGGTCACCAGCACCGGACCGGGAACCGGCGGCGGACTGCTGCCCGGCTACCGCGGTGGCTTCACCGGCGGTCCCGGGACGACCGGGGGACCCGGTGGCGTCGCGGGTCGCGCGGGTGGTCCGGTGGCCGGACCGGGCGGCCGCCTCACCGGCGGCGGCGAACTGGGCGCGGCTGGGCGGACCGGCCCCGCCGGTGCGGCCGGAGCGTCCGGCCGGCCGGGTGCGATGCCGATGGGCGGCGCCCCGATGGCGGGCCGCGGCGAGAAGGAAGAGGACAAGGAACACCAGCGCGCGCCCTACGTGAAGGGCGAGGACCCGGAGGAGCTGTTCGGCGGGGACATCGTGAAACCGGTGCCGGCCACGATTGGTGAGTCCAAGCCGCAAGACCGGTGATGGACACGGTCGAACTCACCCTCTCGACGCTGCTCGCAGCACTGCGCCGGACCGGCTGCGAACGGCCCCACGTGGCCCTCGCCGGTCAGCCCGTCTACGTGCCCGCCGAGGCGGCACCCGCGCTGGAGCGCGCGGCCGTCGACGAGCTGAGCGGACTCGGGCTGGCCCGCGGCACGTCGCTGACCGACGACTTCACCGACCTGTTGCACCTGCTGGCGACCCCGGAGCTGGACTTCCACGCCCACGTACGCACCGGTGACGAGGAGTACGCGGTGCTGGTCGCCGCACGAGGGCGGGAGGCGGCGGTCGTGGTGCGCGACGGGAACCGGGTCTGGCTCAGGTCCAGTCGCGACCCCGACCACGCGGCGACCCTCGTCGCTCACCTGCCGGAGTTCGCCCCGGCCCGGTTCACGCCGTTCTCGGTCGACCGGGCCGAACTGCGTGCGGAGCGCAGGCGCAGCGCGGAGGCCAGGGAACTCGACGAGATCCTCGGCGTCCCGCGGTACGGCTGGGGCTACCTCCAGGCCGCTCACCGTGATCGCCGTGGGGACCGCAGGCAGGCCGGTGAGGACATCACCTATCTCGACATCGACGCCGGACGGATCGGGTTCACGCCGGCGGGCGGCGGTTACCTGACCGTGCTGCCGGGCACACCGGACAATCTGGCGGCCAAGCTGGCGGCCCTCCGCTGATCGCGACGGCACCGGGCGGTGTGTGTCGCGACCCACACCGCCCGGCTCGTCGGCCGGCCGCCGCTAACCCGGCGACGCTTACTTACATTCCTTCCAGGCGAAGTGGTAGGTCGTGTTCACGGCCCCGTCGGTGGAGTCCATCGACAGGAAGCTGGTGGTCTTCTTCGGGTCCGAGGTCCCGGCGTTGACCCGCAGCTCGGTGTTGATGTTGAAGTTCCGCTTCTCCCCGCACGGGGAGTACACGATCGCGGCCAGTTCGGTCTCGTCCGTGGCCTGCCAGTTGTCGCTGTGCGGGCCGCGGTAGTTGTGTGTGCGGTACTCGGTCGGCGACATTCCCTGGAAGTAGTAGTTCGCCCGCTGCATCCCGGTGGCGCCGGCTTCCAGGTGTGCGAAACCCCGGTAGTCGGCCCTGGCGATTCCGTAGGTGAATCCCTGCGGAACATTCACTCTGAGGTTGAGCTGGCAGTTCTTTCGGAAATCGGTCGGCTTCGCGCCGACACCGACCTGAGCGAGGTATTCGCTGTAGGTGACGGTGAACGCCTTGTTGTCCGGCGATACGGCGACGGCCGCCGTTCCCGCCGGGCAACCCGAACCATTGACGGTGACCACGTCGATCGTGATGTGGTCGGGCGGCGGAGTGGTACCCGGGGCGCCGCCCGGGGGAAATATGATCGACGCGGCCAGGGCAGCGGTAGTCAACGCAGTGAACATCGATAACGCCTTTCCGTCTTCAGGGTGGAGAGTGTCGGCGCGGCGGATTCACTGGGTTGGCTATTCGCACTTCTTCCAGGAGAACTGGTACCTGGTGCTGACGCTGCCGTCGGTGGAGTCCATCGACATGAAGCTGGTGGTCTTGGCCGGGTCGGAGGTGCCCGCGTTCACGCGCAGCTCGGCGTTGATGTTGAACAGCCTCTGCTCACCGCAGGGCGCGTAGATGATCTCCGCGACCTCGGTGCGGTCGGTGGTCTGCCAGTTGTCGCTCAGCGGACCGCGGAACGGATGGCTGCGGTGTTCGGTCGGCGACATCCCGGTGAAGTAGTAACCGGCACGCTGCAGTCCGGTCGCGCCTCGCTCCAGGTGGGCGAAACCGCGGTAGTCGGCCTGTGCGATTCCGTAGGTGAAGCCCTGCGGATAGTTCACCCGGAGGTTGAGCTGGCAGTTCTTCCGGAAATCGGTGGGAGTGGAGCCGACTCCGGTCTGGGCGAGGAATTCGCTGTAGGTGACCGTGAAGGCGGTATTGTCCGGGGAAACCGCGACCGCGGACGTTCCGGCGGGGCACCCGGAACCGTTCACAGTGACGACGTCGACGGTTACCCGTCCCGGAGGCGCGTTCGTTTCAGCGGGGACGGCCGGCGCCAGCGCGGTGAGCGCGAGCGAGGCCGCGGTGAGTGTCGCTAACATGTGGGGGATACCTTTCCGCTGCATTTCTTCGCATTGGCGGCGGCAGTTGACAACCATAACCCCGCTCCCAGTCGCAGGACTCCGCTGAACGGGGCAGTTTCTACACAGAGTTAGAAAACGTTTACTGACTGTTGTCAGTCTGCCAAAGGCAACGCTGAGTGCTCACCGAGCGTCCAGGTACCGGGGCTGTCCGGCCACGCTGGGCGCTCCAATACACTTCGATCCGACCGAGTGCAATGCCATGGGAGAGGTATGTCTGACAGCCCCGCGACGATCGCGTTGGGCCAGCCGACCGTTGGGGAGGAAGAGCTGGCCGCGGTGGCGGAGGTCTTCCGCTCCGGCTGGCTGGCCGGCGCAGGTCCCACCTGTCGCAAGTTCGAGGAGCGTTTCGCGGCGGCCGTAGGCACCCGCCACGCTCTGTCCACCAGCAACTGCGGGTCCGCGCTCTATCTGGGCCTGCGCGTTCTCGGTGTCAAGCCGGGCGACGAGGTCATCGTCGGCGACTACACGTTCCCCGCCACCGGGCACGCCGTGCTGCAGGCCGGGGCGAAGCCGGTGTTCGCCGACGTCCGCCCGGATATCTGGAGTGCCGACCCGGCCGCCATCGAGGCCCTGATCACCCCGCGCACGGTCGGCATCCTGCCGGTCGACGTCGCCGGCCAGCCCGGTGACTTCGACGAGTACCGCGCCATCGCCGACAAGCACGGCCTGTGGCTGTTCGAGGACGCCGCCTGCTCCGCGGGCGCGACGTACAAGACGCGGCCCGCGGGCAGCCTCGCCGACCTGGCCGCGTTCTCGTTCCACGGCCGCAAGGGCATCACCGCGGGTGAGGGCGGCGCGCTGGTCTCCGACGACGAGGAGCTCATCGCCAAGGCCCGCAAGCTGCACACCTACGGCATCGAGCCGGCCATCAGCCGCGAGGGCAGCGACGAGCTGCCGATTCCGACGTTCCACGAGGCCGGCTACAACTTCCGGCTGTCGGACATCCAGGCCGCCATCATGAACGTCCAGCTGGACCGGCTGCCGCAGCTGCTGGCGGCCCGCCGTTCGATGGCCAAGCGTTACACCGAGGCGTTCGACGGCCTGGACGGCGTGCAGGTGCCGGTGGCCCTGCCCGACCGGGAGCACCCGTGGCAGGCCTACATCCTGACGATCGCGCCGGAGATCAGCCGTGGCGCGGTCGCCATGCGGCTGCGCGAGCGCGGCATCCAGTGCAACTTCGGCACCTACGCCTCGCACCTGCAGCCGGTGTATGGCGAGCAGGAGCCGCTGCCGGTCTCCGCGGACATCTTCCGCAGGCACCTGGCCATCCCCATGCACTCGAACCTGACCGACACCGAGGTCGAGCGCGTCGCCGAAGGCGTGCGCGAAGTCATCGCCGAGCTGTCCTGACCATCCATACGCGACATCCACAACGGACGAACCAGACACGGAGAGCGCACGCACATGTCCGACAAGAAGGTCTTCTTCACCGGCGGGGCCGGCTTCATCGCCGCGCACACCATCCCGCTGCTGCTCGAGCGCGACTACTCGGTCGTCATCTACGACAACATGACCCGCGGTGACCGCGACCGCGTCAACGAGTTCGTCGCCACCGGCAAGGTCGAGCTGGTGGAGAAGGACGTCCGCTACGGCGGTGGCGTCCGGGAGGCCATCCGCGGCTGCACCCACGCCATCCACTTCGCCACGGTGTCGATCAACAAGTCGATCGCCGACCCGCACGAGTCGATCGACATCAACATGACCGGCAACCACAACGTGTTCGCCGCGGCCGCCGACGAGGGCGTGCAGCGCCTGGTGTTCGCCTCGTCCGCCTCGGTGTACGGCGACCCGCAGAAGCTGCCGATGCACGAGGACGACCAGCTCAACCCGCTGACCCCGTACTGCATCTCCAAGCGGGCCGGCGAGGACCTGCTGGGCTTCTACCAGCGCCAGAAGGGCCTGTCCTGGAACGCGCTGCGGTTCTTCAACGTGTACGGCCCGGGCCAGAAGATCGAGGCGTACTACACCTCGGTGATCAACCACTTCATCCAGCGCCTGCGGGCGGGCCAGGCCCCGGTCATCGACGGCAAGGGCGAGCAGTCGATGGACTTCATCCACGTCACCGACCTGGCCAAGTCCGTGGTCGCCGCGCTGGAGTCCGAGCAGGCCAACCTGCCGATCAACATCGGCACCGGCATCGACACCTCGATCGCCACGCTGGCCAAGATCCTCATCGACGCCGTCGGCGTGGACGTCGAGCCGCAGTTCAACCCGCGCGACGTGCTGGTCTCGCGGCGCGCCGCCGACATCACCAGGGCGCGTGAGGTCCTCGGCTGGGAGCCGACCATCTCGGTGCAGCAGGGCATGACCGAATTGGTCAAGGCCTCGGCGTGACCTCCCCGGCGGCTGGGCCTGCGGAAGGGCGAGCAATGCGAATCGTGGTCGTGAACAACTTCTTCCCGCCGCGGGTGGGTGGAAGTGCGCACATGTCGGCGTCGCTCGCCGAACAGTTCGTGTCCGAGGGGCACGAGGTGCTCGCGATCACGGCCGCCTACCAGGACGCGCCGCCGGAGGAGGAACGCGGAGGCTACCGGGTGGTCCGGCTGCCGGCGATGAAGATGCCGCAGCTGGGCCTCTCGATCGACTTCGACATGACGTTCGCCTCGGTGCGGCCGGGGAACTGGCGCAAGCTGTTCCGGCTGCTCGACGAGTTCCAGCCGGACGCCATCCACCTGCACGGGCAGTTCTTCGACCTGTCCTGGATGGCCGGCTGGTACGCCAAGCGGCGGCGCATCCCGCTGCTGCTGACCATCCACACCCTGCTGATCAGCGACAACAAGCTGTACGGCACGGTGTTCCGGATGCTCGACGCGATGCTGGTGCGGCCGATCCTCGGCGTGCTCAAGCCGCGCTACGTCATCCTCGACAAGCTCGGCGTCGATTACTGCGTCGACCGCTACCGCACCAGCGACGCGAACTCGGAGTACTTCCCGATCGCGGTCGACACCGAGCACTTCGACAAGCCGCTCACCCGGGACGTGCGGGCGGAGAACGAGATCGGCGACGGCCCGCTCATCGTCTCGCTCGGCCACGTGATCCCGCTGCGCAACCGGCTGCCGCTGGTCGAGGCGATGCCCGCGATCCTGGAGAAGTACCCGGAGACCAAGGTGATCGTGGTCGGCCGGGTCTACCACGACGCGTTCATCAAGCGTGCCGAGGAACTCGGCGTGCGGGACGCGTTCGTCGTGAAGGGCGCGGTGCCCAAGGACGACGTCCCGTCCTACTACGCGGCGGCCGACCTGGTGGCACACGACCTCAACGGCGGCTGCGGCACCGCGTCGCTGGAGGCCATGCTGTCCGGCACCGCGACGATCGCCTCCGCCGAGATCGACAACTACCCGGGCATCGAGCTGCACAACGGGGAGAACATCCTGTTCGTGCCGCCGGACAGCCCCGACGCGGTGCGCGACACCGTCATCGAGATGCTGGACGACCCGGTGCGCCGGGCACAGATCGCCAAGCGGCAGAGTGCGATGGTGCGGGACAACTTCGGTCTCGACGTCGTGGCGGAGGAGCACCTCCGCACGTTCGAGAAGATGATCTCCGACGCTCCGAAGGCCCCGCGTCGCAAGGGAAAGAAGTAGGTTTGTTCTTCGACGACGAACGCAGCAACCGGCTGCGCCCGCAGATTCTCACCGAGCTCGTCGGCGAGTACATGAACGACGCCGAGCGGGCCAAGCTGTACGGCCTGCCGGAGACGACGCGAATCCGGCAGCGGGCGAAGATCGTCAGTCCGGAGAACCTGAAGATCGGCGACCACTGCTGGATCGGTGAGGGCGCCGTGCTGGACGCCAGCGGCGGGCTGGAGATCGGCGAGCACACCAGCATCGGGCTGAACACGCTGATCTTCACCCACTCCAGCTGGCTGGCGAACATGACGCTGCAGAACCACTCGGGCAGCGACCTCATCGAACGCAAGCCGGTGAAGATCGGCAAGGGCTGTTTCATCGGCGGTCTCGTCGTGATCATGGCCGGGGTGACAATTGGCGATTTCGCCACCGTTCAGCCCAATTCCGTGGTGGCGAAAGACGTACCGGAACGCGCATTGGTCGCCGGAAATCCGGCGCGTGTTTTCCAGCGTTACGACGACGAGTACATCCAGGCCGAGGTGGACCGCGTCCGGGCGGAGAACGAGCGCAGGCGCAAGCTGGCCGCCGAACGGGGGGACGCCCCTTCGTGGGGCGCACCGGCTGGCGACTTCACCGAGAACCAGGGCTGACCTGCGTCTTTACCACGCTTCCCAGTACGGCACCAGTGCCGATGGTCCGTGATCTTTTACCCGGATTGCTCCTTTCGTATGACCCACAAAAGTGTGGGGCAACGTCGGTGCCCTGCGGTAGCGTTCTCCTTGTGTCGGGGATGAGGTTCCACTGACTGAGGGGCAAGAATGAGTTCGGTTATTTCTGGGGGGCGCTCGCGCGCCCGAACGTTCGTTCGAAACACGATGATCGCGGCCCTCGCCGGTGCCGCGGCGCTGACACTGGCGGCGGGCCCCGCCGGTGCGGCGCAGGAGCAGAAGGGGGATCTGCCCAAGCGTGAGGTCGCCTACCAGCCGAAGGCGGCCAAGAAGGGGGACGTCGGCACCCAGTCGGCGTCCAGTGGTGGCCGTTCGGGGGACTGGAACGGTGACGGCGTGAAGGACCTGCTGCTCCGCCGCGGCGGGGATCTGCTGGTCAGCCTGCACACCGGTACGTACAACGGCACGGCGACCTACGCGCCGCCGGTGGCGATCAACTACGGCTGGGGCAACGTCCGCTGGCTCGGCCAGATCGACATCGACGGCAACGGCCTGGCCGACCTGCTTGCGGTCTACCCGAACGGCGACGCGAAGGTGTTCCTGCACTCGGGCACCTTCAACGGGCTCAACACGCTGGCGCCGTGGCCGGACGGCGAGGCCAACCGGCCGGTCGTCGCGTACAACCTGGACATCTACGACCTGATCATGACCGGTGACATCACCGGTGACGGCAAGGATGACCTGGTCGGCCGCCGGGGCGACCGTACGTTCCTGCACACCAACACCGGGCAGATCGGCGACGGCGCGGCGTTCTTCGGGGCGCAGCTGTTCGTCTGGGGCGAAGGCCTGCGGACCGACCGGGAGCAGAACCTGGCCGACGTCACGCTGGATGGCAAGCTCGACTTCGTGTTCGTGGCGAGCACCGGTGACCTGGTCGTGTTCGACCTGGCCAGCGGGACGCAGACCAGGGCGGCCGTGAACTGGCACCTGCGCAGCGCGCTGACGCTGAGCGATGTCAACAAGGACGGCAAGGTCGACCTGCTCGGCCGGATCGGCACCGCTGGTCGGCTCGAGGCCTTCACGCACGGCGGCACCTGGCAGGGGGAGAACACCTTCGCGCTGCCGGTGTGGCTGGGTGACGGCTACAACCAGTACAGCGTGATCAGCTAGTCCGGGAACATCTGAAGGCCACCTTCACCACGTCAGACGTGGTGAAGGTGGCCTTCACGAGCGTCAGGCGGGCGAGCCGGCCTGGTCCAGGACGCTGGCCACGACCTCGTGCGAGGGCAGGATCGAGTCGCGCTCGGCAGCCGCGTCGACCTTGCCCTCCAGCAGGTCGACGAAACGGTCCAGCTGGGTCGCCAGCGGCTCGCGCGCGGTGACCAGCTCCGGGATCTCGATCACCGTCTGCTGCCGGTAGCCCAGCCCGTCCGGCGTGACCGCGTCGTGCGACACGTGCCGGTAGATGGTGACGTCACGGCGCAGCAGGTCGATCTCGATCAGCCGGTCCAGTTCGGACACCATCAGCGACCGGACCTTGCGCTGCCCCAGCCGGGACGCCGACACGGTGGCCAGCCCGAACGGGAACGTCAGCACGGTCTCGATGGTGTCCTCGGCGCCGGTGACCGACGACGGGTGGAAGTAGCCCGCACCCGAGGTCACCCGCGACGGCGTCGCGCCACCCATGAACTGGATGGTCAGGTCGACGTCGTGCACCAGCAGGTCCCACGCCACACCGGTCTTGATCCGCGGCGCGTACGGGCCGTGCCGCCGCGCCATCAGGTGGATCGGCTCGGTGACCAGCGCCCGCGCGGTCATCACCGCGGGGTTGTACCGCTCCAGCAGGCCGCACATCAGCGGAATGTCCTTGGACCGGGACAGTTCCACGATCTCCCGCGAGGACTCCAGGCTGTTCGCCACCGGCTTCTCGACCAGCATCGGCTTGTCCTGGCCGAGGATCTCCAGCGCCAGCGGGTGATGCACCTCGGTGGCCGAGGCCAGCACGACGGCGTCCACATCGGACAGCGAACCGATCTCCGGGGTCCACTCGGTGTCGAACCGGTCGGCGACGGTCCGGCCGGCCTCCTCCCGCGGGTCGATGACCCTGGCCAGCCGCACCCGGTCGTTCTGGGACAGCACGCGAGCGTGCAGCGACCCCATGTTCCCGGTGCCGACGAGTGCGATGCGCAGCGTCATGCCCCCAGCACCTCACGAACCGTGGCGATGATGGTGTCCACATCGGACTCGGAGAGCGCGGGGTGAACGGGCAGCGACAGCGCCTGCTCGGCGACGGCCTTGGCGACCGGCACGTCGTCCACCGACACCTCCGGGATCAGCGGGTGGTTGCGGTAGCAGTCGTAGTCGAACACGACCTTCGGGTAGTAGATCCCGTTGCCGATGCCCCGCTCGGTCAGCGCCGCGGCCAGCTCGTCGCGGGACAGCATCGCGTGCGGCCCGACCAGCACCGTGTACTGGTGCCACACGTGCTCGCGCCCCGGCAGGACGGCCGGCAGCTCGAGGCCCACCGTCCCGGCCAGGCCCTCGGTCAGCCGGGCGGCGTTGCGTTGCCGCGCCGAGGTCAGCTCGTCCAGCTTCTCCAGCTGCGGGATGCCGACGGCCGCGTGCAGGTCGGTCATCCGGTAGTTGTGGCCGGCCACCTCGTACTGGTAGCGGGCACGCATGCCCTGGTTGCGCAGGACACGCAGCCGGTCGGCCAGCGTGTCGTCGTCGGTGGTGATGACACCGCCCTCGGCGGTGGTGATGTTCTTGGTCGCGTACAGCGAGAAGCAGCCGAGCCCGTAGCTGCCCGCGCGACGGGACTGGAACGAGGCGCCGACGGCCTGCGCCGAGTCCTCCACCAGGTGCAGCCCGTGCTCGGCGGCCAGCGGCGCGAGCTTGCCCATGTCGGCGGTCTGGCCGTACAGGTGCACCGGCATCAGGACCTTGGTGCGCGGCCCGATGGCGGCGGCCACCTTGTCCGGGTCGATGGCGAAGTCGTCGCGGGAGATGTCAGCGAACCGGACGGTCGCGCCCGCCTCCAGGATCGCGTTCAGAGTGGCGACAAAGGTGAACGGCGAGGTGACGACCTCGTCGCCCGGCTTCAGGTCGAGCACCTGCAGCGACGCGACCAGGGCCGTTGTGCCGTTGTTCACGGCGACGGCGTGCTTGGTGCCGCTGACGCGGGCGAACGCCTCCTCGAACCGCTTGACCATCGGTCCCTGCGCGATGGCGCCGGATCGCAGCACCTCGACCACAAGGTCCTCCGCGTCGCGGACGTCGACCACGGTAATGGGGATCATCGGCAGTCTTTCGCTCTCTGTGTCGCGCGATCATCGGTCGGCGTGGTCGCGGGGGCGGACCACCCCGTCGGGTACAGTGGGCTCCCGGTTCGTACGGCCGCCCCGCCCCAACGCGGGCCCACGTTACCGGGCGGACGCGTCCGCCCTTGAAATAGGTTGAGTCAGCCGAATACGAACGGGACCTTCAGTGGCAAATCGCATTCATCCGACAGCGGTCATCGGTGACGGCGTCCAGCTCGGCGACGACAACGTGATCGGTCCCTTCACCGTCATCGTCGGCCCGGCCGTGATCGGCGACGGCAACTGGATCGGCCCGCACGTGACGATCGGCACTCCCGGCGAGGACCGGCACGGCCCGCACCCGGTGGCCTGGGAGGACGCCCCGACCGGCGACCCCGCCGCCGACGGCCACGGCGTGCGCATCGGCAACCGCAACCGCATCCGCGAGTACGTGAGCATCCAGCAGGGCACCTGGCGCACCAGCACGCTGGGCGACGACAGCTACGTCCTGCGCGGCAGCCACATCGGCCACGACGTCGTGGTGGACGACCAGGTCACGCTGGCCTGCAACGTGCTGCTCGGCGGCCACACCCACGTCTGGTCCGGCGCCAACCTCGGCATGGGCGCCGTCGTTCACCAGAACGGCCGCGTCGGCCCCGGCGCGATGGTCGGCATGGGCTCGGCCGTGCGCAGGGAAGTGGGCGCCTTCACGATCAGCGTCGGCAACCCCGCCAGGGCCACGGGCGTCAACGTCGTAGGCCTTTCCCGGCGCGGCCTGGACGAGGCCACGATCGAGGCGCTGGAGCCGTGGGTGAAGGGCAAGGGCGAGCTGCCCGGGGACGGGCTGGTCGACCGGCTCCCCGGTGACCTCTCTACCTTGGTGAAGGCGTGGGACGCGCGTCCCCGGGACTAGTTGACAAGGAAATGGACATGGCGGAAATCGCTGGCAAGCTGCGTGAGGTCTTCGTGGAGGCGCTGGACCTCGACGGTGACGTCGACGTCGAGAACCTCAAGTACCGCGACATCGAGGCGTGGGACTCGGTCGGTCACATGGCGCTGGTCGCGGCCATCGAGGACGAGTTCGACGTGCAGTTCGACACCGACCAGGTGATCGACATGAGCAGCTTCAAGGTGGCGGTCGACATGGTGAAGGAGCTGCAGGCCGCGAATGACTGACCTCACCGGCAAAGTCGCACTGGTCACCGGCGGTACCCGCGGTATCGGCCTGGCCACCGTCCGTGCGCTCGCCGAGGCGGGCGCGACGGTGGTGCTCACCGGCCGCGACGAGTCCGCCGCCAAGGAGACCGCCGCCTCCGTCGAGGGCAACGTCAGCGCCGTGGGCCTGGACGTCACCGACGCCAAGGCCGTCTCGACGGTCGTGCGTGGCGTGGCCAAGGAGCACGGTCAGCTGGACATCGTGGTCGCCAACGCGGGCATCCTGGAGGACGCGCTGCTCGGCATGATCCGCGAGGACCTGGTCGACCGGATGATGTCCACGAACGTCGGCGGCACGATCCACACCGTGCAGGCCGCCGCCCGCGCGATGATGCGGAAGAAGACCGGCGCCATCGTGGTGCTGGCCTCGATCGTCGGTGAGCAGGGCAGCGCGGGCCAGGTGGCCTACGCCGCGTCCAAGGCCGCCGTCGGCAACGTGGCGAAGTCCGCCGCCAAGGAGCTGGGCCGTTACGGCATCCGGGTGAACGGCGTCGCGCCGGGCGTGATCGAGACGGCGATGACCGAGCACCTCGGCGAGGACATCATCGCCGGCCGGGTCGAGGACACCCCGCTCGGCAGGCTGGGCAAGGCCGAAGAAGTGGCCAAGGCCATCCGCTTCCTGGTCAGCGACGAGGCGTCGTTCGTGACCGGGCAGATCCTCGGTGTCGACGGAGGGCTCGTTCTCTGATGTTGGTGGGTGACGGCGCCCGACTGGTCGACGTGGCCGGTGACCGGACGCTCGCGGGTGAGGAACTGGCCGCCGAGGTGGCCGCGTCGGGTGCCCGGCTGGCCGAGCTGCCGGCCGGTGTCCTGTTCGCGCGCATGTCGGTCGATCTGGCCAGCGTGCTGCGGTACCTCGGCGCGTTCGAGTCGGGCCGCGCGGTCGCGCTGATCGACCCGGCGCTGGACGCCGACGTGCTGGCCGGCCTGGTCGCCCGGTTCCGGCCCGCCGCGGTGCTGGCGGCACCGGACGGCGATGTCCCGGACGGCTACACCGCACGCGACGGCGACTGGGTCCGGGACTCGGCCGAGGGCGTCGTACCCCACCCCGACCTGGCCGTGCTGCTGCCCACCAGCGGGTCCACCGGGAACCCGAAGCTGGTGCGGCTGTCCCGGCAGGCCGTGCTGGCCAACGCCGAGGCCATCGCCGAGGTGCTGGGCATCGACGCGGAGGAGGTCGCGCCGACCAGCCTGCCGCTGCACTACAGCTACGGCCTGTCGGTGCTGAACTCGCACCTGCTGCGGGGCGCGACCGTGGTCGTCGAGCCGTCCGGCGTGCTCGGCAGGGGGTTCTGGGACGCCGTCAACGAGCACAAGTGCACGTCGCTCGCCGGTGTTCCGTATCACTACGAGATGCTGCGCAGGCTGAAGTTCGACCCGGAGAAGTACCCGAGCCTGCGCACGCTGACCCAGGCGGGCGGCAAGCTCCGCAACGACCTGGTCGCCGAGTTCAACGACAAGATCCGCGCCGCCGGCGGGCAGATGTTCGTCATGTACGGGCAGACCGAGGCCGCGCCGCGGATGACCACCGTGCCGTCGGACCGGCTGGCGGAGAAGCTGGGCTCGGCGGGGCCCGCGCTGCCCGGCGGGTCGTTCGTGATCAAGCGTGACGACGGCGAGGAGACCACCCACCCGAAGATCGTCGGTGAGGTCGTCTACCGCGGGCCGAACGTGATGATGGGTTACGCCGAGAACGAGGCCGAGCTGGCCGAGGGCGACGTGATGGGCGGTGTGCTGTCCACCGGCGACCTGGGCTACCTCGACGAGGACGGCTTCCTGTTCATCACCGGCAGGCTCAAGCGGATCGGCAAGGTGTTCGGCAACCGGGTCAGCCTGGATGATCTCGAGCAGGCGGCGCGTTCAGCTGGAGTAGGCATCGACGTGGTCGCCGCCGTCCCCGCCGGGGACAAGGTGGTGCTGTTCGCCGAAGGGGTCGACAAGGACACCTGCAAGGCGGCGGCCAGGGCGCTGTCCGAGCGGCTGCACCTGCACACCAGTGGTTTCGACGTGCGGCCGATCGACACCGTGCCGCTGCTGGCCAGCGGCAAGATCGACTACCGGACGCTGGAGGGCCAGGTCTAACCATGTTCACCCTGTCTCAGGCGGAGCGCGAGAAGACGCTGCTGCCGCAGCTCGCCGAGCTGACCGCGCACCACCGCGCCAACTCCGCGGGCTACGACCGCATCCTGTCCTCGCTGGGCATCCCGGCCGACGCGGCGTTCGGCTCGATCGCCGACCTGCCCTGGCTGCCGGTGCGGATGTTCAAGACGCACGACCTCAAGAGCGTCCCGGACAGCGAGGTCTTCAAGACGCTGACCTCGTCGGGCACCACCGGCTCCGGCGCGTCCCGCATCTACCTGGACAAGGACGCCGCCGGCGCGCAGACCAGGCAGCTCGGCGCCACGCTGCAGACCGTTCTCGGCGGCGACCGGCTGCCGATGCTGATGGTCGACACGGTCAGCATCATCAAGAACCGCCGCTCGTTCTCCGCCCGCGGCGCCGGTGTGCTCGGCATGGCCAACTTCGGCCGCAAGCACGTCTACGTGCTGGACGAGAACGACAAGCCGGACATCGAAGCCGTCAAGGGCTTCCTGGAGCGCCACGGCGACCAGCCGTTCCTGATCTTCGGCTTCACCTTCATGGTGTGGCTCTACCTCTACGAGGTCGCCAGGGACAACAACCTGGACCTGTCCAACGGCATCCTCATCCACTCCGGTGGCTGGAAGAAGCTGATCGACCGCGCGGTGGACAACACCGAGTTCCGCCGCCGGTTCAAAGAGGACACCGGCCTGCACCAGATCTACAACTACTACGGGATGATCGAGCAGATCGGCACCGTGTTCCTGGAGGGCCCGTCCGGCAACTCGCTGTACTGCCCGGACTTCGCCGACGTCGTCATCCGCGACCCGGAGACCTGGCAGGAACAGCCGGTCGGCAAGCCGGGTGTCATCGAGGTGGTGAGCACGCTGCCGCGGTCCTACCCGGGACACGTGCTGCTCACCGAGGACCTGGGTGTCTACAACGGCATCGACGACGGCGACTGGCCGGGTAAGCACTTCTCGGTGCTGGGCAGGCTGCCCAAGGCCGAGGCCCGCGGCTGCTCGGACACGTTCTCCGGAGGGCAGGCCGCGTGACCACCGTTACCCAGCGTTTTCCCGAGGCCGAGCCGGTCGACGTCGGTGAACTGGTCGAGCGGCTGCGGGCGGAGCCGGACGGCGGCAGGCTGACCGTCGGCGACCCCCGGATCATCGACTTCCTCACCAAGTTCTCCCGCAAGCTGCTCGCGCCGGCGACCGCGCGGCGGTACCCGGAGCTGGCCTCGCTCGGCTTCTTCCTGCGCAAGGCGGAGATCCACAAGGCACTGGCCGGGCTGGCCGACGGCGACGCCAGCACGCTGCGCTTCCCGCGTGGGCTGGTCTTCCACGTCCCGCCCGCCAATGTGGACACGATCTTCGTCTACTCCTGGGCGCTGTCCGCCCTGGCGGGCAACCCCAACGTCGTGCGGGTGTCCTCGCGCAGCGCGGGTGCCGCCGAAGAGGTGCTGGCGGCACTGAACGCCGCACTGTCCGAGGTGGACGCCGACACCGCGCGGGTCATCACGCAGACCCAGCGCATGGTCACCTACGACCGCAGTGACGAGATCAGCACCGCGTTGTCCGGTGCCTGTGACCTGCGAGTCATCTGGGGCGGCGACGGGTCGGTCAACGCCCTGCGGCGCTACCCGCTGTCGCCGCACGCCCGCGACATCACCTTCTCCGACCGCTCGTCGTTCGCCATCGCCTCGGTGGCCGCCTGGCAGCGGTCGTCGCAGGCCGAGCGCAGGCTCGCCGCCGAGGGCTTCTACAACGACTCGTACTGGTTCGACCAGGCCGCCTGCTCGTCGCCGCGTGCGGTGTTCTGGGTCGGCGACGAGGCGGGCGCCACCGAGGCGGGTACGCAGTTCCGCGAGCTGCTGGCCCAGGTGCTGGCGGACAAGCAGCACGTCACCGAGCCTGCGATGGCCGTGCAGAAGCGGGTGTCGGCCTACGGCGCCGCGGTGGACGGGCTGATCACGAAGATCTCCTTCGACGGTGCGGGCACCGACACCAACGGTGTGGCCACATTGGAGCTGGCCGAGCCGGCAAGTATGCCGAGGGAGTGGCTGGGAGCGGGCACGTTCGCGCACGGCAGCGTGCGCAGCCTGGACGAGCTCGTGCCGATCGTGGTCCGCAAGGACCAGACCGTGTCGCAGTTCGGCTTCGACCACGCCGAACTCGTCGACTTCGCCAAGGCTCTCGCGGGCCGGGGCGTCGACCGGATCGTCCCGTTCGGGGAGGCCCTGAGCTTCGCCGCGGTGTGGGACGGATACGACCTGCTCGGCGAGTTCACCCGCCTGGTGACCGTCGCCACATAATCGACCGCCTATGGTGGCCCCGTGCCCCCCGAGGAGACCCGACAGCACATGACCGCCGTGGAAGAGCCCAAGCTCGCCGAGGAGTCGTCGGCTACGGGTGTGACCGAGAAGCCGGCCAAGCAGCCCAAGACGACAAAGGCGAAGCTGCTCGACGCCGCACGGTGGATCGCCATCGCCGTGGTGATCTTCTTCGCCGTCCGCAGCCTTGTCGTCAACTGGGACGAGTTCTGGCTGACTCTGAAGGGCATCGCCTGGCAGTCGTCGGTGCTCAGCCTGGTCGCGCTGGTCGCGTCGATCGCGGTGTCCACCTACGGGTGGCAGGCCGTGATCGACCACCTCGGCAAGCCCATCGGCTACGCCAGGGGCGCGCAGATCTGCCTGGTCGGGCAGCTCGGCAAGTACGTGCCGGGCAGCGTCTGGGCCTACCTGCTGCAGATGGAACTGGGCAAGAAGGCCGGCCTGGCCAGGGTCCGGATCTTCACCGGCTCGCTGATTCACTTCGGCGTCGGCGTGGTGGCGGCGCTCGCGCTGTCGCTGCTGGCCATGCCGGCGGTGTTCGCCAACAGCCCGAACGCCTGGTGGTTGCTCATCGGACTGCCGCTCGGCCTGGCCGCGCTGCACCCGAAGATCCTGACCTGGGGCACCTCGCTGGTGCTGAAGATCCTGCGCCGCCCGCCGCTGCAGCGCCCGCTGGGCTACCGCGTCGTCGGCAAGGTGTTCGGCGCCTGCGTCGGTGCCTACGTCCTGCAGGGCGTCCACCTGTGGCTGCTGGCCAACTCGGTCGGCGCGCCGGGGATCGGCGGGTTCATCCTGTGTGTCGGTGCGATGGCCATCGCGATGACCGCGGGCACGTTCGCGTTCATCCTGCCCAGCGGTGCCGGTGTGCGGGAGGTCGTGATGGTCGCCGTGCTCACCGCGACCGCCATCACCGGTCCGCAGGCGCTGGCGTTCGCGCTGGCCTCGCGGGTGATGTTCACCGTCGCCGACCTGCTCACCGCCGGTGGTGCCGCGCTCACCGCACGTATCCAGGCTCGTCGCGCCGCTGCCTGAGTCCCAAGCTCGTGAAGGCCACCTTCATTACGTCTCACGTGGTGAAGGTGGCCTTCACGTGCTTTGTGCGAACGGTTCCGCCCGCCACGAGGGGGTTGCGAGCATTTCGCTAGCCTGACCCCTGTCTGGGGGCAGAACCGCGCGAAATGGGAGTTCCAGTGTCACAGGTGTGTGCTCGGTGACCGGCGTTCTGCAGCTGCTGGCCGGGGTCGCCACGGTGGTGGTTCCGGGGCTGGCGCTGCTGCTGGCGGCGGGCGTCCGGGACAAGGTCTGGCTGGCCGGGCTGACCGCCCCGGCCAGCGTCGGCGTCTACGCGCTGACCGGGGTCGCGTCCGGGGTTCCCGGCCTGCCGTTCGGCCCGTGGCTCGCGCTCGGTGTCGCCGTGGTCGTGGTGGCGGTGGTCGGCGTCGTCGCGTGGCTGCTGCGCCGCCGTGGCCTGGGACTGCCGCCCGAACCGGCCGAGCCCGACCACTCGTTCCTGCCCGCGCTGTCGCCGGGGATCTCGAAGGCCGCCAAGCTCGGCGGCGCGGCGATGGTGCTGCTCGCCCTGGTGCTGGCGTTCGAGCCGTGGCGCCGCGGCATGGGCGGCTGGTCCACCTATCCGCAGGAGCACGACTCGATCGTGCACACCCTGCTCGCCGGCTACATCACGCACACCGGCAACGCGGCCCCGTGGGAGCTGCTGCCGCTGGACATGCTCACCGGGCAGCCGGTGGCCTACTACCCGAGCGGCCTGCCGATCACCGTCGCGCTGAGCGGCGAGCTGGCCGGTGGCCCGATCGTCGGCTACAACGTCATCGTCGCGCTGATGCTCGGGCCGGTGTTCGTGCTCGGCTGTGCCGCGCTCACCGCCGCGGTGTTGCGCAGGCTGCGGTTCGGTCCGGAGTGGACGATCGTCGGCGGCGGTGTCGCGGCGATCGTGGCCGCCGGGCTGTTCCGGCCCGGGTTCAACATGATGCACGTCGGCGGCATCGCCCCCAACGCCGTCGCGCTCGCGCTGACCCCCGGTGTGCTGGCCGCCATCTTCACCATCGGCCGCGGACAGTGGGCCCGCGCGCTGGTGCTGGGCATCGCCGTCGCCGGGACGTTCAGCGTGCATCCCAGCGTCGCCGTGTCCATCGGCGCGAGTGCCGTGGTCTACCTGGTGGTCGAGGCGTTCACCAAGCAGGGGCGGGCGACGCTGCGGGGCCAGTGGCCGGTGCTGGCCGGCGCCGCGGTGGCCGCGGGCCTGGCCGGGCTCGGTGCCCTGCTCGGCGCCGCCACGCAGGCGAACCGCACCGGGAACTTCCCGGCCGACATCGGGCCGCTCCCGCTGGGTGAAGCGGTCGGCACCAACATCATGATGAGCTTCGGCGAGGCCGTCGCGGGCCGTCAGGTCACCGCGGAGCTCACGGCGGCGGTGCTCGTGCTGGCCGGCGCCATCGCGGTGTTCATGACCAGGCGAGCCTGGGGCGCGCTGGCGCTGTGGTCGTTCTGGATGCTGATCAGCATCGTGTTCCGGATGAACCCCAACGGAATCGTCGGCAACACGCTGGGCGGGTTCTTCTACAAGTCCTACGTCCGCATCCAGTCACACGTTTCGCTGTTCGTGCCGTTGATGATCACCATCGCGGTGCTGTTCACGGTCGCCGGGGTGGCCCGGTTCCTGGCCACCCGTGAGGAGCGCTTCGGGGCGCTGGCCCGCTCACGTGGCGTCCTCGCGCTGGGCTTGGTGGTCGTGGTGATGCTCGGCTACGGCATCACCGCGTCGGTGCCCTACGCCAAGCGCAACGCCCAGCTGATGGCGACCCGCTGGGCGCGGCCGCACTTCGTCCGCGTCGACGACGACGACCAGAAGGCCGCCAGGTGGCTGGCCGAGCGGATCAAGCCGGGCGAGCGCGTGATGAACAGCGCCAACGACGGTTCGACCAACCTGTACACCGAGTACGACATCCCCGTGGTCAACATCGTCACGCTCGGTGCCGCGCAGCTTCCCTACACCTACGAGCTGCTGGACCGGTTCCGCAACTACTCCAGCGATCCGGCCGTGCTGAAGATGATCCTGGACCTCAACATCGCCTACGTGTACTTCGACACCGAGGCCCCGGTCATCGGGGCGGGCGGCGGGGCCCCGGAGAACTGGCTGCACGGAGCGCAGACGTTCCGGCTTCCCCCTGGTCTGCTCGGGTTGGAGGGGTTGCCGGGATTGAGTGTCGGCTTCCATTCGGGCAGTGTGACGGTGTACCAATTGGACAGAAGGGTTCTCGAAGGTCTGCGGGCGGGGAACACGGCTACGCCTTGACGTGCTGCCCCGGAGGGTGAGGGGCTGTGGCCGCTGTCGCGGTGGGTGCATGGCTGCTGCTGTCCGTGCTCGTCCTCGCCGCCTGGCCCCGGCTCAACCGGCAGCGCGCCTGGCGCGTCGCCGCGCTGCTGCTGACGCTGGCGTTCTCGGTCGCGCACCAGCTGGTGTTCCGCGGCCTGTCCGGCGAGGCGCAGATCGCGTTCCGCTACGCCGAGAACCTGGCGCAGGGCAACGGCCCGGTGTTCAACGCGGGCGAACGGGTCGAGGGGTACACGAACTTCGCCTGGGTGGTGCTGCTGGCCTGGCCGCGGACCCTGCTCGGCGCCGACGTCGCCGACACCGCCGTCGCCCTGGGCATGCTGGCCACCTGCGGATCGGTACTGCTGGCCTACTTCCTGGTCAACAGCATCGTCCGGCTGGCGGCCCCCGATCCGGCCGACGCCCTGCCCGCGCTGGGTGTCGCCGGGGCGATGCTGACGGCCGCCGCCAGCGGCCTGGCCGCCTACGGCGCGTCCGGCAGCGAGACGCCGCTGTTCCTGCTGCTGACCCTCGGCGTGTGCACGGCGCTGGTGCGGCGCCGTCCGCTCGTGGCCGGGGTACTGATCGCGGCGGCGATCATGACCAGGCCGGACGGCATGCTGGTCGGCATCGTCGCGGTGATCTGGCTGCTGTTCGCCGCGGGCAGGGGCAGGCTGACCTGGTGGGCACCGGCTGGATGCGGGCTCGGCGCGCTGGTGCTGCTGGTGCCGTGGGTGGGCTGGCGGGTCACCTACTACGGCTGGTTCGTGCCGAACGTCCGGGCCGTGCGGGCGCCTGCCGCGCCCGCCGACCAGCTGTCCGACGGCTGGCAGTACCTGACCGGATTCGTCGTGTCGCACCAGGCGTTCCTGCTGCTGGGCGTCGCCGCGATCGCCGCGATCGTGCACCGTCGCAAGGACGGTGAGGCCGCCGACGGCGAGGCGCGGGCGGCGTTGTGGCTGCTGTTCACGGTCGCCGTGGTGTACCTGGTCGCCGTGACGCTGCGCGGTGGCGACGCGCAGCCGGCGTGGCGGTTGCTGGCCGGCGTTCCGGTGCTGTTCTCCATCGGCGCCGTCGCCGCCTACGGTGCGCGGCTGCTGTCGCAGGGCATCCCGTCGCCGCGGCCGCGGTCGAGGGTGCGGGTGGTCGCCAGCGTCACGGTGGTGGTGTCCGGGCTGTCGCTGCTGGTGTCGACGACGCAGGAGAGCATGCTGCCTGCCGTGCGCGACTGGTCCGCCCGGACGGCCGAGCTGGCCGAGATGGGCTCCTGGCTGGGCGAGCGGCTGCCTGCCGGGTCGGTGGTCAGCACGTACGTCAACGGCGCGCTGGCCTACCACGCGGGTATCCGGATCGCGGTCGTCGACGTCCGCGGCCGCACCGACGAGCACATCGCCCGCGACGGCGAGCGGGCCGAGCGGAGCCCGGACCGGCTCGTCGCCAGCGACTACGACTACGTCGTCAACGTGCGCAGGCCCGCGGTGGCGGTGGCCGCCGAGGGTTACGTCGACCGGCAGCACTGTGCCGCCGACCCGGCCTACGCCGGGCGGTACAACGTGGCGACGTTCCAGCGGGAGGGCACGGCCCGGTGGGCGACGGTGTACCTGCGCAGGGAGCAGGTCGGCGGCCTGGTCGCGGCGCTGGACGCGGACCCGCGGTTCACCTACGTGCCCTGTCCGCTTTGAGAGTTTCCACACTCCAGGAGTGCGCTGAACCACCCAGCCCTGCTGCGCGGCGCCCAGGCGCCGCCTCGCTGCGTTGTCGGATCGCCCGAGTACGGTCCAGTACGAGGGCGATCCTCCGCCTTGCGAGGCGGCGCCTGGATCACCGCTCGCGACGGGCTGGGTGGTTCAGCACACTCCACGTGCAACCTACGGTCGCGTAACCTAGGTTGATGGCCGAACTCGTGTACCCGCCCGTCGTGGCTGCCGCCAAGCTGATGTTCAGGGTTCTGGACAACCGGCTGGACGTGCGCGGCACCGAGCACATCCCTCGGCACGGCGGCGCGGTCATCGCCTGTAACCACGTCAGCTACCTGGACTTCATCTTCTGCGGGCTCGGTGCGCAGCCGGCGCGGCGGCTCGTCCGGTTCATGGCCAAGCAGGAGATCTTCGCCAACCGGATCGCCGGGCCGCTGATGCGCGGAATGCACCACATTCCCGTCGACCGGTCCGCCGGCGCGGCTTCCTACGCCGAGGCCGTGCGACGGCTGCGGGCCGGTCAGGTGGTCGGCGTGTTCCCCGAGGCGACGATCAGCCGGTCGTTCACCGTGAAGCCGATCAAGTCCGGTGCCGTGCGGATGGCGGCCGAGGCCGGCGTCCCGGTGGTGCCGATGGCGTTGTGGGGCACGCACCGGCTGTGGACGAAGGGCCGCCCGCGCACGCTGACCAAGCGGCACGTGCCGATCTCCGTGCTCGCCGGTGAGCCGCTGACGCCGTCGCCGGGGGACGAGCCGGAGGTCGTCACCAAGGAGCTGCGGGCGCGGATGAGCGGCCTGCTGGACCGGATCCAGGCCGACTACCCCGAGCAGCCGGCGTCCGAGGACGAGCGCTGGTGGCTGCCCGTCCACCTCGGCGGCACCGCGCCGACGCCGGACGAGGCCGCCGCCCTCGACGCCCGTTAGAACCAGCGTTCGAGGACCTGGGCCACGCCGTCCTCGGAGTTCGGCGCGGTCACCTCGTCGGCGACGGCGAGCAGGTCCGGGTGCGCGTTCGCCATCGCCACCCCGTGCCCGACCCAGCGCAGCATCTCCAGGTCGTTGGGCATGTCGCCGAACGCGATGATCCGCCGCTGCTCGACGTCCAGCCTGCGGGCCACCTCCGCCAGCCCGGTCGCCTTCGTCACCCCAGGGGCGCCGATCTCGATCAGGCCGGCATTGGACGAGAACGTGATGTCCACCTCGGCACCGAGCGCCTCGGTCGCCAGCGCGGCCATCTCGCCCGAGGTCATGCCCTCGTGGCGCACCAGCAGCTTCATCGCGGGCTTGCCCAGCACCTCGGCCTTGGCCGCCGTGATGCCCTCGCCGTCGCCCCAGGGGTTGGAGTACTCGGTCTCGACCACGTAGTTGTGCACGTCCGGGTCGATCGCCCGGCGGCCGATGCGCTCGGCCGCGTACCGGCAGTCCGGGATGGCCCTGTCCAGCTCGTCGGCGATGTCGTGCAGGCGCTCGGGTTCGAGCAGGCCGTTGACCTGCAGCACCCGGTCCTCGCCGAGGTCGTACAGCACCGCGCCGTTGGCGCACACGGCGTACCCGGTCAGCCCCGCGGGCTCGGCGACCGGCGCCATCCAGCGTGGCGGCCGCCCGCTGGCCAGCACGACCGGCACCCCGGCCTCGATCGCGCGGCGCACCGCGGCCAGGGTCCGCTCGGTGAGCTTCTCCCGGGGGCCGAGCAGGGTTCCGTCGACGTCGGAGGCGATCAGCTGGGGTCTCTGCACGTGCACCAGTCTCCCAGAGCGATCCCGGGCGGCCGACGGTCGGTGTTGACCACTACCTTGGCGCCGTGCGTGTTGGAATCGTGATCCTTCCCGAAGACCGGTGGTGGGCGGCGGAGCCGAAGTGGCGGGCCGCCGAGGAGTACGGCTTCGACCACGCGTGGACCTACGACCACCTCGGCTGGCGTGAGCTGGTCGACGGCCCGTGGTTCAGCGCGATCCCCACCCTGACCGCCGCGGCGGCGGTCACGTCGACGATCCGGCTGGGCACGTTCGTCGCGTCGCCGGTGTTCCGGCACCCGGTGCCGTTCGCCCGTGAGCTGATCACGCTGGACGACATCTCCGACGGCAGGTTCATGCTCGGCGTCGGAGCCGGGCACGGCGCGGAGAACTACGACGGCAAGGTCCTCGGCGGCCCGGAACTGTCCGTGAAGCAGCGAGCCGACCGGTTCGTCGAGTTCGTCGAGGCGCTCGACGTGCTGCTCGCCACCGACAAGGCGGACTACGAGGGCGAGTACTACCGGGCCGTCGGCGCCCGTAACGTCCCCGGCTGCGTGCAGCGTCCCCGGCTGCCGTTCCTGGTCGCCGCGAACGGGCCGAGGACACAGCGGCTGGCGGCGCGGTTGGGATCGGCCTGGGCGACCACCGGCCGCAAGACCGACAACCTGGACGACTGGTGGCGCAGCGTCGCCGAGCTGTCCGAGCGCTACACCGAGGCGCTGGCGGCCGCCGGCCGGGAGACCGACCGCTACCTGAACCTCGACTCGTCGCCGGTGTACTCGCTGTCCAGCGTGGGCGCGTTCACCGACGCCGTCGGCAGGGCGCGCGAACTCGGCTTCACCGACGTGATCGTCCACTGGCCCCGCTCCGGCGGTTACTACGAGGGTCACGAGTCGGTTCTGGAGCAGGTCGCCGACGAGGTGCTGCCGGACCTGGGTTAGTCCGTTAGGGTGACAGTTTCCACTGATGGAAACCTGTCGGTGCTTTTCTGAGTTCTTACGAGTACATGACTTGCCCGGGGGTGCATGGGGGTCACGGCTCCGGAGGTGACGGCAGGGGCAGCCGTCACCTCCGGAGCCGATCTTGTGTCCGGAGCACGTGAAGGCCACCTTCACCACGTGAGACGTCGGGGCCCCGGCAGAGTCGGGAGTCGTGGGCGATTGCCGTGAGGGCCCCTTTCACGGCATCTGACGCCACCACATCCGCCCTCACCCCGGCACACCCGCCCCACCGGCCTCCAACACCACAACCACCCCACCAGCCACCACGAACGAGACAACCCGCCAAGCACCAGAGCACGTGAAGGCCACCATCACCACGTCACACGTAATGAAGGTGGCCTTCACGAGCCTGGGCCGGGCCACGTCTCGCGATCTGGAACCGGCGTCCACATCGTGAGTTCTGCGCTCGCGACCGCGAGTTCTGCATTGCGGCCCGCGAATTCTGCGCTCGGGATCACCCTCGCCCTGCCGCACCCCGGACTTTGCCGGGACCCTGACGTGAGACGTAATGAATGTGGCTTTCACGTGCTTTGGGGCGTCAGCGCAGGACCGTGTAGATGACCGCGCCTGGGTTGCTGTACTCCTTGCGCAGGAAGCGCAGGCCCTCCAGGTCACGCAGGCCGGACGTCACCGAGTACTGCGCCTGGATCGAGCCGTGGCCGATCAGCACGTGCCGCACGTTCAGCCGCTCCACCGCCGCCCGCACCTCGGGGTTGGTGTCGTACTCGCGGAAGTGCCTGGCCAGCAGCTTGGCGTCGGGCGGCGGGACGCTCGGGTCGTAGTGACCGGCCACCGGCTTCACGCCCGCGATGGCGTACACCCAGGCCGTGCCGTCGGACCGCTCGTTCATCACCCGCTCACCGGGCACCGCGAACTTCTGCAGCTCCAGCATCGCGCGGACCTCGTCGGCCGACACCGGCTGTTCGCGGTGCTCGGACTCCGGCCCGTTGTGGTACGCGTAGGCGACGGCCTGGGCGTTGACGCTGGTGTAGAAGCCGTTGGTCAGCACTGCGAGCAGCGCCAGCACCACCGCGCCGGTCGCCAGCCCGACCCTGCCGGTCGCGTTCGGCCGCGCCTGCAGCCAGGACCACTGGCCGATCGCCTTGGCCGACAGCCGCTGCAGCTCGGCCAGGCCGTGCCCGGCGAGCAGGCACAGCGGGATCGCGGCCAGGGCCATGAGCCGGTAGCGGTCGTTCCACCACGGCCGCGACATCGAGATCACCCACGGCTCGGCGCCGTAGGAGGCCACCAGCACGAACATCGCCGACAGCAGCACCGCCGACATGACCACCCACAGCATGCGGCCGAGCTTCCACAGCATGATCACGCCGACGGCCAGCAGCAGGCTGAGCCAGATCTGCGGCTCGTCGAGCACCTGCCGGAACGTCGCCAGCTGCGTCAGCGCCGCCATGACCGGGATGTCGGACGCCCACGGGTTGTACGGGTAGGCACCGGAGCTGAACGTGAGCGCGCCGAGGATGTGCGGCGCGGTCATCAACCCGGCGGCCAGCGCCGCGGGCGCCACCAGCGCGAGGTCGCGCCACGGCTTGCCCTTGCGCTGCCACCAGCGCTGCACCAGCAGCGGCAGCGCCAGCAGGATCGCGCCGAACAGGGTGCTGGAGTGCGCGGCGAGCAGGCCGGCGGCCGACAGCGCCAGCACGAACCCGGTGTCCAGGCCGGGGCGGTCGAGGAAGACCTGCAGCGCGACGGCCGACAGCGGGGTCAGCACGATCCCCAGCGCGAACGGCAGCAGCCCGCTGGACACCGACTCGTAGGCACCCGTGGTGGCGGCCGCCGCGACCAGCGCGGTGCAGCCGGCGAACACGGCGCGGCCGCCGAAGCGGTGGATCACCGCGACCAGCGACAGCGCGAAGATGCCTGCGACCGGCACCGTGACGGCGTTCAGCGCGGCCGGGACGGTGGCGCCGGACAGGGAGTACACCAGCGCGCCGACCAGGTGGTACGCGTTCGGGTAGTACGACCCGTCGGGGTACCAGTTGATCGTGCTCATGCCGGTCAGCGATCCGTCGCCAGTGTCGGCGATGTAACGCAGGCCGTTGGCGTGGTACACGGTGTCCCAGCGCTGGAACACGGCGTTCGGGCCGCCCGCCGCCGACAGCACCACCACGACGGACAGCACCGTGGCCAGCGCGACGCAGGCCGCGACGGCCCAGTGCGCGCGGGCCGTCCAGGCGACCGGTGGGCCCGCGGCCTCCTTGCCCCACCCCAGGCGGGCCGTCAGCTTGCGGGCGGTGAAGCCGAGGCCGGCGAACAGCAGCGTGACGGCCGCGACGGTGCCGACGTTGTACGGCAGCCCGAACTCGGCCAGCCACGGCCCGGCCAGGCCGGTGACCGCGTAGGTGAACAGCGGGGTGAGCCCGGCCAGTGACCACCCACGGAGCCCGGCGGCAAGCCCGACCAGCAGACCTGGCACGACGAGGACGACGAGGTAAATACCGATCGTGGTCGCGTAGGTCCAGAACGTGTCCGGTGTTGGCACTGCTCCAGCCGACTTTCTGTGGTAGTTCTGTTGCTCGGAGGTATGGGCGTTGTGACCCGTGTCTGGTGCGTCGGTACCCTGGGCGCCCGTGAGCGCCCACACGAATCCCGTAAAGACTACTGAAGCCGACTTTTCCGGTTTCGACCTGATCGTCGTTGGCTCCGGTTTCTACGGCCTGACCATTGCCGAGCGGGCCGCGACCCAGCTGGACAAGCGCGTGCTGGTGCTCGAGCGCCGGCACCACATCGGCGGCAACGCCTACTCGGAGCCCGATCCGGAGACCGGTATCGAGGTGCACAAGTACGGTGCGCACCTGTTCCACACCTCCAACAAGCGGGTGTGGGAGTACGTGAACAAGTTCACGGAGTTCACCAACTACCAGCACCGGGTGTTCGCCAAGGCCAAGGGGCAGGTCTACTCCTTCCCGATGAACCTGGGGCTGATCAACCAGTTCTTCGGCAAGTCGCACACGCCGGACGAGGCCCGCGAGCTGATCGCCAAGCAGGCGTCGGAGTTCGACACCGCCAGCGCGCAGAACCTCGAGGAGAAGGCGATCTCGCTGATCGGCCGGCCGCTCTACGAGACGTTCATCCGCGGCTACACGGCCAAGCAGTGGGAGAACGACCCGAAGAACCTGGGCGCCGACATCATCACCCGGCTCCCGGTCCGCTACACCTTCGACAACCGGTACTTCAACGACACCTACGAGGGCCTGCCCGTCGACGGCTACACCGCGTGGCTGGAGAAGATGGCCGATCACCCCAACATCGAGGTGCGGCTCAACGTCGACTACTTCGACGTGCGGGACCAGATCCCGGCAGGCACCCCGACCGTCTACACCGGTCCGCTGGACCGCTACTTCGGCTACTCCGCGGGCAAGTTCAGCTGGCGCACCGTGGACTTCGAGTCCGAGGTCGTGCAGACCGGCGACTTCCAGGGCACCTCGGTGGTCAACTACAACGACGAGGAAGTGCCCTACACCCGGATCATCGAGTTCCGGCACTTCCACCCGGAGCGCAAGCACTACCCGGACGACAAGACGGTGGTCTTCCGCGAGTTCTCCCGCTTCGCGGGGGAGGACGACGAGCCGTACTACCCGATCAACAACCCGGAGAACCGCGAGAAGCTGGTGCAGTACCGGGAGCTGGCCAAGCGCGAAGCCAAGGAGCGCAACGTGCTGTTCGGCGGCCGCCTGGGTACCTACAAGTACCTCGACATGCACATGGCGATCGGCTCGGCGCTGACGGCGTTCGACAACAAGATCGCGCCACACCTGACCGACGGCGCGCCCTTGGACGGATCGCTCGATGCTTAAGAAGAGCCCGGCCACGGAGGTGGTCGTGCTGGCCAAGGCGCAGCGCCTGCTCAACCGCAAGGGCGCTGTGCCGGTCGCCAGGGGGATGTCGCACTTCGGTGAGCACAGCGCGGGCTGGTTCGCGCTGGGTCTGCTCGGCGCGGCGGTGGACCGCCGCAGGCGCAAGCAGTGGCTGGTCGCGGCGGCCGGCGTGGTGGGCGCGCACGCCGCGTCGATCGCGGTCAAGCGGGTCGTTCGCAGGCCCCGGCCGGACGACCCGAGCGTCGAGGTACTGGTCGGTACCCCGAGCAAGCTGAGCTTCCCTTCCTCGCACGCCACCAGCACCACGGCGGCCGCGGTGCTGTACTCGGGACTGACCGGGCGTAACCTCGTGCCGGCACTGGTGCCGCCGATGCTGGCCTCCCGGCTGGTCCTCGGGGTGCACTATCCGACCGACGTCCTCGCCGGTGCCGCTCTGGGGGGAGTTATCGGCGGACTCCTGCGAAGGAAGCTGAAGCGAGATGAGCGAGACGAGCGAGAAGAAGACTGATCCGACCGGCGAGCCGGAGAACCCGGCTGCCGAGACGGTGGAGTCGGAGACCGTCGAGACCACCGGTGCCGAGGCGGCCACCTCGGCACCGGTGACCACGAAGCGGGGGCTGCTGGCCACCGCGAAGGGCGTGCTCAAGACGGCGCGGCCACGCCAGTGGGTGAAGAACATCCTGGTGTTCGCCGCGCCGTTCACCAGCGGCCAGATCGGCAACGCCTCGGTGCTCGTCGACGCCGCGGTCGCGTTCGTGGCGTTCTCGCTGGTCGCGTCGTCGGTGTACCTGATCAACGACGCCATCGACGTCGAGGCCGACCGGGCGCACCCGACGAAGTCGCGGCGCCCGATCGCGGCGGGCATCGTCCCGGTCCCGCTCGCCTACGGCGCCGCCGCCGTGTTCTTCCTCGCCGGGATGGCGGTGGGCACGCTGGCCCACCCGAGCCTGCTGATCGTGCTGGCCGTCTACGAGGCCATCCAGCTCGGCTACTGCTTCGGCCTGAAGCACCAGCCGGTGATCGACCTGGCCATCGTCGGCTCCGGCTTCCTGATGCGGGCCATCGCGGGCGGTGTCGCCGCCGGCATCACCCTGTCCCAGTGGTTCCTGCTGGTCACGGCGTTCGGCTCGCTGTTCATGGTGGCGGGCAAGCGGTACGCCGAGATCATCCTGTTCGAGCGGACCGGGGCGAAGATCCGGTCGTCGCTGAAGAAGTACTCGGCCAGCTACCTGCGGTTCGTCTGGGCGACCTCGGCCGCGGTGCTGATCATGACCTACTGCCTGTGGGCGTTCGAGCTGCAGCAGCGCGCGGACGGCTCGGTGTGGCCGGTCATCTCGGTGATCCCGTTCGTCGTGGCGGTGCTGCGGTACGCCGTCGACGTGGACGCGGGGACGGCGGGGGAGCCGGAGGAGATCGTCCTCAAGGACCGGATCCTGCAGGTGCTCGGCGTCGCCTGGATCGCCAGCCTGGCCATCGGTTACTACCTGTTCAAGCTGTAACACCCGGTGACCTGAGACCGAGCCCACAACAGGCGGATAACGAATTCATCACGAAAGCTGATACAGTACCGCGCGATGCGTATCAGCATGTCGGCCGAGGATTCCACCGTACCGGTGCCCGTGTCCTCGGCTCGGCAGCCGAACTGGGCGCTCGGCGTCGGCGTGGCGATCGCGTCGGCCGTGGTGTTCGCCGTCGCCAGTACCCATCTCGTCGACGACGCCTACATCACCCTCACCTACGCGGAGAACCTCGCGCTGCGGGGCCACTGGGGGCTGATCGACCACGGCGCCGCCAACACCGCGACCTCGCCGCTCAACGTGCTCGCCCTGGCGTCGATCACCGTCCTGACCCGGGACGCCGTGCTCGCCGCGGGCGTGTTGTTCGTGCTGTCCGCCGTGCTGCTGGCCTACGGCCTGCGCCGGCTGGGCCGGATGCACGGCCTGGCCGGCTGGTTCGCGCCGGTGACCCTCGCCGCGGTGGCGCTCAACCCGCTACTTCTGTCGTCGCTCTGCCTCGAGCTGATGCTGGGTGTGGCGGCGGCCAGCTGGCTGCTGGTGTACTCCGGCGAGCGCAGAGCCGTCGCGTTCGGCGCGGTCGCCGGGGTGCTCGCGTTGATCCGGCTGGACCTGCTGATCATCGCCGTGGTTGTGTTCGCCGTCCGCAAGCGGTTCTGGTCGGGCATCTGGCGGACCACGCTCACCGCGCTGGTGGTGGCCGGGCCCTGGTTCCTCTACAGCTGGCTGGTGCTCGGCTCGGCGGTGCCGGACACGCTGATCATCAAGACGATGCAGGGCGACTGGGCGCGGTCGACGTTCGCCGGCGGCCCGCTGCTCTACCTCGACCATTACCCGGCACCGACGGTCCTGGCCTTCCTGCCGGTCGTCACCGCCCTGCTCGCCGGTCTGTTGTGGACGGTGCTGAACCGCAGGGGCAGCGTGACCGCGCGGCGGATGACCCCGTTCGCGGTGCTGGCGCTGGGCGGGCTGGCGCACTTCCTCGCCTACGTCTGGCTGAACGTCCCGCCGTATCACTGGTACTACGTCCCGAGCGTCGCCGCGGCGACCGTGTTCAGCGTCGCCACGGTGGCCGCGCTGGACACCTCGCGGGTGCGGCGGCTGGTCGCGGGTGCCGGGCTCGCCGCGACGGTGGCGTTGCTGGCCGCCAACGTGGCGTTGTACGTGCAGCCCGGGATTCCTCGGGAGTTCGCGCCGATCAGTGCCAACCACGCGTCGTCGGCGCAGTACCTGCGGATCGGCGAGGAACTGGCCGGCATCGTCGGCGAGCGCACCATCCGTGGCCCCGGTGAGATCGGGGCGCTGGCCTACGGCTGCCGCTGCGAGATCGTCGACGTGTTCTCCGACCGGGGCGCCGTCGGCCTGGCCATCGAGCGGCACCGGGAGCGGGCGAGCGCGCTCGGCAGGGCGTTCCTGGACCTGAACTTCCGGTTCTTCGACCACAGCGTGGCCCCCGCACCGGCCGACCTGGTGCTGGAGACGGGTGCCGTGCCGCCGCCGTCGGCCCTGGCGAGCTGGACGATCTCCTCGCCGTGGTCCGGCAGCACGCAGCTCTACCTGGTGCCTGCGGGCGAGGCAAGGACGATGGCCGGCTGATGGGCTGGCGCACCTGGTGGCCGGTCGCCGTGCTCGCTGCGCTGGCGTACCTGCTGTTCTCCCGGCACCTGATCGACGACTCCTACATCACGTTCTCCTACGCGGAGAACCTCGCGCTGCACGGTCACTGGGGACTGGTCGAGCAGGGCACCTCGAACACCGCGACCTCGCCACTCAACGTCCTGGCGCTGGCCGCGGTGACGTTCGTGGTGCGGGACGCGGTCGTGGCGGGCGGGGTGCTGTTCGTGCTGGCGCAGGTGCTGACGTTCACGGCGCTGCGGGAACTGGGCGGGCGCTACGAGCTGCCTGCGTGGTTCGCCCCGGTCACCGTCGCGCTGCTGGCGCTCAACCCGCTGCTGCTGTCGTCGGTCGGGCTGGAGATCGCGCTGGGCGTGGCGGGTGTGAGCTGGCTGCTGGTGTTCGCCGACGCGCGGCGGCCGTGGGCGGCCGGGGTCGTCGTCGGCCTGCTCGCGTTGCTCCGGCTGGACCTGCTGGTGATGGCGGCGGTGATCCTCGTGCTGCGCAAGCGGTTCTGGGACGGCCTGTGGCGTTCGGCGGTGGCCGCGCTGGCGGTCGCGTTGCCGTGGTTCGGCTTCAGCTGGCTGGTGCTCGGCTCGGCAGTGCCGGACACGCTGGTCATCAAGACGCTGCAGCGCACCTGGGGCGAGTGGGGCTTCACCAACGGGCCGCTGCTGTACGTCGAGCACTACGGCGCACCGGCCGTGCTGTCCTGGCTGCCGCTGGCGACGGCCGTCGTCGCGGGCCTGGTGTGGCTGGTGCGGCGGCCGCGGCTCACCCCGTTCGTGGGGCTGATCGCGGCCGGACTGGCGCATTTCCTCGCCTACTCGTGGCTCGACGTTCCGCCGTACCACTGGTACTACGGCCCGAGCATCGCCGCCGCGACGGTGTTCACGGTGGCGGTGGTGGCGACGTTCCAGTTCCGGGTGGTGGTCGCCGCCCCGGTCGCGCTGGCGGTCGCCTTCGGCTGGGTCTACGTCGCGCCCGGCCTGCCCCGCGACGCCGCGCCGATCACCTCGAACCACGCGACGTCGGAGCAGTACCTGGCGATCGGGCGGGACCTGAACCGGGTGGCGGCCGGGCGGGCCGTCACCAGCGCGGGGGAGATCGGCGTGCTGGCCCACGCCTGCCACTGCGAGATCCTCGACGTGTTCTCCGACCGTGGCGCCATCGGTCCGGCGATCGAGCAGCGCCGGGCGGAGGCGGGTCCGTTCTCCCGTGCGCTGCTCGACCTGAACTTCCGGTTCCTGAACCGCGACGTCCAGCCGAAGCGGGCCCCGCTGACCCTGGCGACGACGACCGGAGCCGTGCCGCCGGGGACGCTGGCCAGCTGGCGGATCAGCTCGCCGTGGACCGGCGAGCGGACCCTCTACGTGGTGCCGGCCAGCACCGGCTGAGCCACGGCCGTCGCACGTCGGCGGGTGTGTCCGGCGATGACCAGCGCGACGCCGATCCCGACCACCGTCGGCACCGCGGCGAACAGGCCGACGCTGCCCAGCCCCAGTCCGCCGGTGATCACCGCGCCGCCGAGGATCGGGCCCAGCGCGGCGGCCGCGTTGAACGCGGAGATGTTCACCGAAGCCACCAGCCCGGAGGCGGGGCCCGCCTGGCCCATCAGGAACGTGTGCAGCAGCGGCCCGGTGGCGAACGCGCTGGTGCCCAGCAGGAACAGGCTCAGCACGCTGGTCACCTTGGTCTGCATGAGCAGTCCGTGCAGCAGCAGGACGGTGCCCAGCGCGGTGATGGTGAACGGCAGGACCCTGGCGATCCGGTTCGGCGGGACGCGCCCGGCGATCCAGCTGCCCGCCATCGTGCCGAGGCCGTAGATCAGCAGGACGCCGGTCACCCAGCCCGGGGCGAACCCGGTGACCTCGCGCAGGGTCGGCGAGACGTAGGTGAACGCGGTGATCATGCCGGTGAACGACAGCACGGTGGTGGCCAGGCCGAGCAGGATGGCCGGCTTGCGGAACGCCGAGATGCTCTCCCGCACGGTCGGCTCCGGCTCGTGGTCGACCTTCGGGCAGAACACCAGCACACCGATCAGGCCGATCAGGCCGAGCGCGGCGACCAGCACGAACGACGCGCGCCAGCCGTTGGCCTGGCCGATCAGCGTGCCGATCGGGACGCCGAGCACGGTCGACAGCGCGATGCCGTTGACCACCTTGGCGATGGCGGCGGTCTGCTTCTCCTCCGGGACGGAGGCGATGGCGACCTGCGAGGCGACCGAGAGGAACAGGCCCTGGGCCAGCGCGCCGAGGATGCGGGCACCCATCAGCAGCGGGTAGGTCTGGGCGAGGGCGGACAGGACGGCGGCGCCGGTCGCCAGCGCCATCAGTCCGACCAGCAGGGGACGTCGGGGAAGGTTGCGGGCCACGACCGTGAGGACGGGGCCGCCGACAGCGACGGCCACCGCGTAGGCGGTGACCAGCAGGCCGGCCGTAGGCAGCGAAACGCCCAGGTCGCCTGCCACCTCCGGCATCACGCCGATGATGATGAACTCCGAGGTGGCCACGGCGAAGGCGCACAGCATCAGGATGAGGACGATCACGTCAGTGACGGTAAACATTGACACTGACGTCAGAGTCAACTCACGATGAGCTATGCCTCATTCGACGGATCGGGGAATACCGTGCACATCGGTGAGCTGAGCGAACGCACCGGCACCACGCCGCGCATGCTGCGTTACTACGAGCAACAGGGCCTGCTGAAGCCGCAGCGGACCGAGGGCCGGTTCCGCACCTACGCGGAGACCGACGTCCAGCGGGTGCGGCGGATCCGCTGCCTGCTCGCCGCGGCGTTGCCGATCGCGGTGATCGCCAAGGTCCTCGCCTGCCGCGACGGCGCGCTGCCCACCGACCCGGAAACCTGCGAGCCGCTGCTCGACGTGCTGCAGCGGCAACTGGACGCCATCAACGAGAAGATCGGCGACCTGCACACCAGCAGGGAGGCGCTGGAGCGCCTCATGCGTGACCTGCACGCCGGCCTGGAGACCGCCGTCCCGTGACGCCCGCTCGCGCGAGTCGGCCGTTCAGGACCCGCGAGTTGTCCGTTCCCGCCCGGCTGGTTCCACTGGCAGGCGCGCCGGTTCCGGATCGCGAGACGTCGGCCTGCGCCCAGGCTCGTGAAGGCCACCTTCATTACGTGTGACGTGGTGATGGTGGCCTTCACGTGCTTTGATGCTTGCTGGGGTTGTCTCGTTCGTGGTGGCTGGTGGGGTGGTTGTGGTGTTGGAGGCCGGTGGGGCGGGTGTGCCGCGGTGAGGGCGGATGTGGTGGCGTCTGATGCCGTGAAGGGGGCCCTCACGGCAATCGCCCACGACTTCCGACTTTGCCAGGGCCCTGACGTCTCACGTGGTGATGGTGGCCTTCACGTGCTTTGACGGGCACTGTCAGCGGGACAGCGCCGCGGCGACCTTCTCGGCCGCCAGGCGGTCCCGCAGCCAGAGCGTGGAGCCGTCGGCGAAGTCGACGGTGACCGTCCGCACCGGCGGCACGCTGCGGCCGAGGAACTGCGACCGCAGGCCGCGCACCCGGCCCGGCTCCACCTCGTACAGCTCCACCAGGCCCGTCCGGCCACCCGGCTCGGTCAGCATGCCCGCGGGCAGCAGCAGGGCCACCCGCTGAGTGGTCATCGTGAACCGAGCGATGCCCCGGCTGGCAGCGAGGCCGTCGAGGAACCGGACCGCGTCCTGCCGCCGGTCGGCGGCCTCGGCCCAGTAGGCGACCGTCGGGTCCTCGGTCCACTCCAGGTCCCCGTCGGCGGGCAGCGGCCAGCGGCACCGGTCCAGGCGCAGCGCGGGCAGGTCGTCCGGCGCCACGTGCGGGACGCCGCGCACGCCACCGATCAGCGCACCGCTGTAGCCGAACAGCGGCGGCAACGTCAGCAGCAGCCGCTCACCCTTGCGCAGCCAGAGCTTGCCGACCTCCTTGGCCGCCGCCTCGCCCGCCTTGCGGGCCGTACGCGGATCGAACGGGTTCACCGGCCCAACCCCACCATCCACTCGCAGACCTGCGGGTCGTCGTCGGCGAACAGCAGGTCGAAGCCGGATTCGTCGACAAGCGACACCCGGACGCAGGGCCTGCCCTTGCGCTTGGCGGTGTCGATCCGGGCGATCTCGGCACGCGGGACGTCGGTCACCGGCGTGAGCCCGGGATAGAGCCGCACGGGTTCGCCCTCGGTGTTGCCGCCGAAGCGCCGCCGGTTGTCGGTGAACACCTTCACCAGCCGCCCGGCCCTACCGAGCAGCGAGGCGGGCTCCTCGGCCTCCTGGGTCACGACGGCCGCGACGGCCAGCCGCGCCGGCGTGAGCGCCCACAGCCGCCGCACCGCACCGACGCCCTGATCACGCAGATGCCGGTGAGCGAGGCTGTCGATCCCGCCGAACACCACGACGTCCGGATCCGGCAGCCGCTCGGAGCCGCCGCCGTCGTCCCCGCCCCAGTTGGTCGCCGCGACGACGGCCCCGACCACGGCGGCACCCGCGAACCCGGCCTTGGGCTCACCACGCGCGGTCAGCCCGCGGACGTCGAACTGGTGCTCGGTGGCGAACGCCGCCCACAGCAACGGTTCCCCCGGCTCGCAGAGCAGCGCCCGCGCGTGTGCCGCCGCGCCGACGGGCTGGCTGAAGTTCACACTATTCAACCGTGAAGCCCTTGTCGGTGGCCTGCCTGCGCTCCTCTTCGGACGATGGGTCGGCGGCCTTGTCGTAGCCGTACTTGATGCCCTGCTCCATCGCCAGCCCGGGCGCGTTCTCCATCGTGCCGCGGAACGCCGCCCTGCCGACGTCGGTGGTGCCGCTCATGCCCGCGGCCCGCAGCCCGGCCTCGGCCAGATTCGCCGACAGCGCCTCGGAACCCTCGTTGATGCCCATCCGGCCGGCGAACTTGTTGCCGGTCTTCGACGCGCCGGTCACCGGATCGGCCTTGGTGACGATCTTGGCGATCGGGTTGTTGTCCAGCTGCATCACGAGCTTCTTCTGGAACCAGTTGCCGTCCCGCATGGCCTCGGTTCGCTGGACGACCTGCTTCAGCGGACCGGTCCGGACCATCCGCAGGACGTCCTCCAGCTGGTCGATCAACGGCTTCAGCTTGCCGAGCAGCAGCTTGACCTTCATCGCCAGCCGGGCCGCGGTGCCGCTGACGTGGGCCGTCGTGGTGACGCCCGCCGCGGCCATCGACGCACCCGCGGTGATCCAGGACGCGGCCAGCGCGGCCAGCCACTCGATGATGAGGCCCATCACGAGTTCCTGGATGATGTCGATGACGATCTCGACGAACGCGTCGAACAGGTCGGCCGCGATCTCCAGGATCCGCTGCACGTTGCGGATGTCGTTGGCGAACGCCGCGGTGCCGTCGCCGAACTCGGTCATCTGCGTGCGGAAGGCGTCGCCCGCGTCGCCCTTCCACGCCTCCGCGGTGGCCGCCGCCCGCTTCGACTCGTGCTGACCGGTCTCCTCCAGCCACTTGGCGACCTGTTCCCAGCCCTTCGCGGTGCTGCGCATCTGCTCGGGGTCGCCGATGGCGGGTTCCAGTACGAACTCGACCAGCGGGCTGATCACGATGCCGATCAGGAAGCCGAGCCCGTTGTCCAAGAAGGACTGACCGGGGCTGGTGACCAGCTGGAGCTGCTCCATCCGCGCGTTGACCGCGGCGATGGCGATGTCCGGCGGGCTGCTCGCCCGCTTGATGTCGCCGATGTTGGACAGGATCGAGCTGCCGTACCCGCCGTGCTGCTCGACGTAGCCCTTGCGCTGGCCGTCACCGGCGCTGTTCAGCGCCTCGAAGTCGCCCAGCTTCTTGATGCCGTCGGTGGTCGCCTCCTCGTTGCCGAGGTAGGCCTTCGCGGCCGCGCCGGTCTTCTGCTCCATCTCGTCGAGGAACGCCTTGGCCTGCGTGGCGAGGCCCTGGCACTCCTCCAGGTTCTCGAAGTACTTGAACGCGAGCACCTCACCGATCGGGCCGAAGCACTCGTCGCTCACCCTGGCCTGCTCCAGCAGCGAGGCGAGGCTGGCGAAGTGGTCCGCGGTCTCCTTCGATCCGCTGCCGTGGGCGGTGAGCGCCTCGGTCGCGACCTGATGTCCGGTCATGTCTTTCCCCCTAGTGCGTCGGCCGCATGATCGGGCCGCCGAAGTCCTCGTCATCGGAGTCGTCGCGCCGCCGTGCGGGCCGCGGCGTCGGCTTGGGCGCCGGTGCGTGGACCGGCCCCGGCAGGTTCTCCGCCGCCGGTGGCGTCGCGGGGCCGATCGGCTCCACCGCGTGCGCGGAGAACGCCTCCTTGAACTGGTCCAGCCGGTCGCCGAGCACCGGCCGCACCGTCTCCTCCATCAGGGCGGCGGCCTGCTGTGTCGCCTGCCGGACGGTGGCGAGGATCTCCTGCTGCAGCTGCGTGTGCGAACGCTGGACGGCACGCGGCGACAGCTGCAGCCCGAGCAGCGCACCCGACGGCGCGACGGTCACGGTCACCGACCCGTCGGCGTTGCGGGCACTGCCGCGCAGCTCGGCGAGCTTGTCCTTCAGCTCACCGGCTCTGGCGGCCTGCTCGCTGAACGCACGAATGGTCGCGTCGAGTTTGGCTTCCTGATCCGGCATGGCCCCACCGTAACGGCGGGGGCCTAGCTAGATGGGCAGCTTGCGGAAGATCGGCCGTGGCACGTGTCGCAGCGCCGACATGATGAACCGGAACGGCGGCGGCGCCCAGACCAGCTCCTTGCCCTTGCGCTGGGCGTCGACGGCGATCTCGGCGACCTGCTCGGCGGTCTGCGCGAGCGGGGCGTCCTTCATGCCCTCGGTCATCTTGGTCTTCACATGACCGGGCCGGACCACCGTCACCTTGACCCCGTGGTCGGCCAGCGCCTCACCGAGGCCCAGGTAGAAGCCGTCGAAACCGGCCTTGCTGGAGCCGTACATGAAGTTGGACCGGCGCACCCGCTCACCGGCAACCGACGACAGCGCGATGACGCTGCCGTGCCCCTGCTTCTTGAGCTTGTCGGCCAGCGCGACGCCGACCGAGACCGCGGCCGTGTAGTTGACCGTGGCCAGCTCCACGGCCTTGCCGTGGTCCTGCCACAGTTCCTCGGCGTCACCGAGCAGGCCGAACGCGACCACGGTGACGTCGATGTCGCCGTCGGAGAACGCCTTCTCGATCACCGAAGGGTGCGAGCCGGGGTAGCTGGCGTCGAAGTCCACAGTGGACACGTCGGCGCCTGCCGCGCTCAGCCGCTCGTAGGCGGCGTCGAGGCGGGCCGACGGCCGCGCGGCCAGGACGATCCGCAGTGGACTGTCGGCGAGGTAGCGCTCGGCGATGGCCAGGCCGATGTCGGAGGTGCCGCCGAGGAGCAGCAGGGACTGGGGGTTGCCAACTGCGTCGATCAAAGCTCAAGCCTCCGGCTCATGTCCGAGGCGAACACGCCCTCGGGGTCAACGGAACTGCGGATCTTGCGGAACTCGTCGACCCGCGGGTACATCCGGTGGAAGGTCTCCGCGCTCGTGCGGGAGTCCTTCGCGGTGTAGAGCCTGCCGCCGACCGAGAGCACCTCCTCGTCGAGTTCCCGGCACAGCCGGGACAGCCCGGCCTTGATGGGGAAGTCCAGGCAGATCAGCCAGCCCTCGTGCGGGTACGACAGCGGCGCGCGGTTGCCCTTGCCCATCGTCTTGAACACGTTCAGCGCCGAGTAGTGGCCGGAGTTGGCGATCTTGGTGATGATCCGGCGGAAGTCCTCGTGCGCGCCCAGCGGAGTGCTGAACTGGTACTGCAGGAAGCCCTTCGAACCGTAGCCGCGGTTCCACTCTCCGACCAGGTCGAGCATGTGGTAGAAGGACGTGATGTTCTGAATCGCGCCACGCCCCGCCTTCGGCGTGGTCCGGTAGTAGAACTCCCCGATCGCGGTCAGCGAGAGCTTGTTCATGAGCCCGTTCGGGAAGACGTCCGGGACGGTCAGCAGCTGCGGGGCGTCGAACTTCAGCGGCTCCGCGCGCAGCTTCTCCGGCAGCTGGTCCACCGTGGCCAGCGAGCCCCTGCCGAACGCGCCCCTGCCGAGCTTGGCGCCCTTCGAGATGGTGTCGAACCAGGCCGACGTGTAGGTGTAGTTGGCCTCGGAGCCGTTGCTGATCAGCTCCAGCGTCTCGTCGAGGTTCTCGGTGCGGTCGTTGTCGACGATGAAGTACGCGGTCTCGGTCCTGGTCATCCGGATCCGGGCACGCAGGATGATGCCGGTCAGGCCGATGCCGGCGACCGTCGCCCAGAACAGGTCGGACTCCGGGCCGTCCGGCGTGATCGTGCGGATCTGCCCGTCGGCCGTGAGCAGGTCCATCGACACGACGTGGTTGCCGAAGCTGCCCGCGGAGTGGTGGTTCTTGCCGTGGATGTCGTTGGCGATCGCGCCACCGATGGTCACCTGGCGCGTTCCGGGCAGCACCGGCACCCACAGCCCGTGCGGCAGCGCGGCACGCATCAGCTGGTCCAGGCTGACGCCGGCGTCCACGTCGACCTCGGCGGTGTCCGGGTCGATCGAGTGAATGCGGTTCAGCGGGGTCATGTCGACGACGAGACCGCCCGCGTTCTGCGCCGGGTCGCCGTAGGAGCGGCCGAGACCGCGGGCGATCACCCCCCGGTCACCCGCCTGGGCGACCGCCCGGGCGATGAGGTCGACATCGGCGGTGGACAGCACCTCGGCGGTGGTCGGCGCGGTGCGTCCCCAGCCGGTGAGGGTTTGCCGCTGGGTCGGTATCGACTGCTTCCCGTGGCTCACCCGACCAGGGTAGCCACCGCCCGACGGCGCCACCCGGGCACGCCACTCGTACACTTGCCCCGGTAAACGGACCCCTGGTCGATGAGGTAGTGACGTGGTGACGACCGAGCCGGAAGCGGGCGTAGGACGCCCGGCCTCGCCGGGGCTGCTCGGCCAACTCCTGCGGTTCGTCCTCATCGGCGGCTTCTGCGCGCTGGTGGACCTCGGAAGCTACTGGCTGCTGCTGCAGACCGGCCTCTGGGTGCACTTCGCCAAGGCGCTGGCCTTCATCGCCGGTACCACCACCGCGTACTTCCTCAACCGCCGCTTCACGTTCGCCGCCGGCAACAACGGCACCGCGAGCCAGGCAGGTGGGTTCGCCCTGCTCTACACGGTGACGTTCTTCGTCAACGTGGGGACCAACGCGCTGGCCTTGGCCCTGCTCCCGGAGTTCCGCTGGGAGTTCGCCGTAGCTTGGGCGGTCGCGCAGGCAACCGCGACCACCATCAATTTCGTAATGCTTAAGTGGGTCATCTTCCGCGAGCGGCACGACGCATGACCTCCTGTGAACAGTTCACAGGAACGGGCTGTAGTTTGTGGCCGCGTGTTCTTAGCCCCCTTGGAGGATTGAGGTTCAATGCCCGGTAAGGCAGCAGCGGCAACCGGACAGGCTGGTGGAGTGGTGGTCAAGGAACAGCCCGTGAGCCCGACCCTCGAGGCACACGACGACACGACGTTCTCCGAGCGCGCGCCGCAGGGTCGCCTGCTCGCGCAGCGCGGCCTGTTCTCCGGCCCGTCCGACCTCGTCCCCGAGGGGCTCTACGCCGAGGTCATCGCCGGGATCGTCACCCGGCGCCGGGACGGCATCACTCTGGCCGAGAACGCGCAGGTGTCGTGCAACACCTACTTCGGGCGCTTCCCGGCCAGCTACTGGCAGCGGTGGACGGTCGTGCGCGAGGTGCGGGTCGAGGCCGTCGTGACCGGCTCCGGGCACCTGTCGGTGAGCGCCTCGGACATCGAGGGCGAGCCGCGCATGGTGGCCAGCCAGCGGGTCGAGGGCCTGAACCAGGCCACCGTCACCATGGAAGCCAAGATCGACAAGTTCTTCGACGGCGGCGCCCTGTGGCTGGACCTGGTCACCTCGCAGGGCCAGGACCTGGTCGTCGAGAAGGTCCGCTGGACCGTCGAGCCGCCGGAGCGCATCCGCCCGACCGCGGTGACCATCTGCACGATGAACCGCGCCGACGACTGCCTGGCCAACCTGCAGGCGCTGGCCGGTGACCTGTCCTCGCTGGAGACCCTGGACGCCATCTACGTCGCCGACCAGGGCACCGACCGCGTCGAGAGCCGGGACGGCTTCGAGCAGGTCGCCAAGGACCTCGGCGACCGGCTGCACTACATCATCCAGCCCAACCTCGGCGGTGCAGGCGGGTTCACCCGCGGCCTGTACGAGGTGGCCGGGCACACCGAGACCGAGCACGCGAACGTCCTGTTCATGGACGACGACGTGCTGCTGGAGCCGGACCTGATCATCCGGATGACGGCGTTCTCCAACAAGACGGCGAACCCGATCATCGTCGGCGGGCAGATGCTCAACCTGCTGCACCCGCACCAGCTGCACCGCGGCGCCGAGTACGCCGACCTCAACCGGCTGGAGACCGGGCAGGTCGTCAAGCACAGCCTGGACACCGCCGACCTGCTCGGCTTCGACGAGGAGACCGGCAAGCCCAACCGGCAGGAGCGCCGGATCGACGCCGCCTACAACGGCTGGTGGTCCTGCCTCATCCCGTACGAGGTGGTCAAGGCCTGCGGTTACCCGCTGCCGTTCTTCTTCCAGTGGGACGACCAGGAGTACGGCTACCGGGCCCGCGCGAACGGGTTCCCGACCGTCACCCTGCCCGGTGCCGGCGTGTGGCACGCCGACTTCCACTGGAAGGACTGGGACGAGTGGCACCGCTACTTCAACCTGCGTAACGCCATGATCACCGCGGCGTTGCACAGCCCGTTCGACCTGAACGTGCTCACCAAGACGCTGCTCGGCCACATGGCCCGTTACCTGCTCGGGATGCAGTACGCGCTGACCGCGACCCTGCTCAAGGCCCTGGAGGACTTCCTGGAGGGGCCGGAGATCCTGCGTGACGGCGGCGTCGCCGCGATGAAGGAGATCCGGGAGATCCGGGCCCGGTACCCGGAGGCGAAGAAGTACGACGCCACCGAGGTGCCCGGCATCCCGTCCAACGACATCGGCATCATCAACGCCGCGCCACGGCCCAGCATGCAGCGTGCGGTGCTGATCAAGCGGGTCATCGACCGGGCGCTGGGCAGGCACCGGCACGCGCTGGGCCAGATCCCCGCCGACGAGGCCTACTGGTGGCACGTGTCGCTGTTCGACACGGCCGTCGTGACCGACATGTCGCAGGAGGGCGTGCGGCTGCGCAAGTACGACCGGGAGGAGATGTTCCGCCTGGCCAAGCGTGGCGCGAAGCTGATCGCCCGGCTGCGCAAGGAGGGCCCGGCGGTGCAGGAGCAGTACCGCCGCGCCATGCCCGAGCTCACCAGCCGGGAGAACTGGAAGCGGCTCTACGAGCTCTGACCTGCTGCCGAAAGGCGCTTTCACTTCACCCCGTGGAGTGAAAGCGCCTTTTGTTTTCCCTGGTCAGCGCAGACCGAACACCTTGCTGCGCCGCTGCAGGTCGTCGATGTAGGCGACGGCCACGTGCGAGAAGTTGATGTGGACGGTGGCGCCCTCCTTGGTGGTCACCGCCTCGACGGAGCGGTGGTCCAGCATCAGGTGCAGTTTCTTGTCCAGCTCGTCGACGTCGTCCTCGTTCAGCGCGAAGAACAGCGGTTCGTGCGCTGCGGCGAGATGCAGGACCAGGACCGGCTTGGTGTCGCTCATGATCCCCAGGACAGCGCACCCGCCCACGGTGGACAACCCCGGTTCGCTGACAGCGCAGCCTGCGGATAACGTTCAGTCACACGCTGACACGGGCCCAGGGGGGAGCAGATGGCGCACTCGTTCTCGCTGTCGCTGGCGGCGGTGGACATCCTGCTGGACCTCGGCAAGCTCGGCCCCGCGCCGTTCCCGTTCGAGGTGCCGCATCTCGGGACCACCCACGAGCAGCGCGCCGCGATCCGCGACGCCGTCTACCGCGACCTCGACTCCCGCGGCCTGATGTTCCGCGGCCGTCTCGACCCGGACGCCGAGGTGGCGCTGCGGACGTTCGTCGCCTCCCCGGTCGCCATCGTCGCCGCCGGCGAGCTGGACGACGGAAAGCCGCTGTTCGCCAGGGTCGCCGCCGACCGGCAGTTCGCCGTGCTCGTCCAGCAGAAGGACAACATGCTGGTCTTCGAGGAGGTCCGGCCGACCGGCATCGTCCCGGCCATCGTCGACCTGCTGCCGCTCACCTCGCCGGGCCCCGGCCAGTCGGTGACCGTCGCGCGCCCGTCCCGCAAGCCGAAGCCCCGGCACCGGCAGGAGGACAGCTACGACCCGTTCGCGGGAGTGTCCGGCCCCAGGTCGCAGTCGTCGGTGTCCAGCCAGATGCGAGCCATCGAGCGGATCTTCGAGAAGCCGAAGCTGCGGATCGGCCAGTTCACCGCGTTTGTCCGTGACGACCGGGGCGCCGAGGTCGACATGAGCCCGCTGGCCTGGTTCGACAACGAGGACGGCCGCTACCTCGTCACCATGCGTGACGCCGAGGACGGACAGCAGTGGGTGACCTACGCCCCCGCCGACAACGCCCGTATCGGCCAGCAGCTGTACAGCCAGGTCGAGCGCTACCTGTCCTAGCGCACTCCTGGGGAACCGTTCGCACGGGCGAACCGTCATAGTGGGTGGCCGACGTAGAATGCGCGCGGACAGCCACTGAGGGAGGGCGAGCAGCGATGCCGGTGTTCCAGGAGGATCCGGGTCAGTCTTCGGCGCCACCGGTGATGCCGGGTGGCGCGGCGGCGTTCGACAGCAACCTGAGCAAGCAGGTCGCGGCCACCGCCGGTGAGGCGAAGAAGCTGGTCGAGGCCGCGAAGAACGGCGGCTTCAAGATCGACCCGGACGCCATTCCCGACCTGGTGAAGGCACTCACCACCATGAAGGACAAGGTGGACAAGACCTTCCGGGACGTCCAGTACGTCGCCGAGGCTCCCAAACTGGGCAGCCACGCCTACGGCCAGACCGTGGCGCAGCACAACCAGAAGGGCGGCGCCGGCGAGGTCGGCTCGGTGAAGCAGGTGCTCCAGCACTTCAGCCAGGTGCTCGACGACGCGCACTTCGCGTTGCTGCGGGCGTCGGGCAAGTACGGCGACAACGAGGACGCGATCCGGGCGGCGATGAAGTCGCCGCAGGTCGTCCAGGCGTGAGGACGGTTGCTCAGCGCATGAAGCGGACATCGACACTGCTGGTGCTGGCCGCGGCCGGCGCGCTCGCCGTCGGCGGTTGCTCGTCGGTCGACGGCACCGCCAAGCCCGCGCCCGGCAGTGCCCAGCCGTCCACCGGCGCCAGCTCACCGGCGGAGTCGAGCAGCCCGGCACCCGGTGGCGACTCGCCCACCGCGGCGCTGAAGCCCTGTGAGCTGGTCACCGCGGCCGACCTCGCGCCGGTCGGCCAGTTCGAGCCGGGCAAGGAAGGCAACAAGGGCGGCGCCCGAGTGTGCGACTACGACCGGGCCAGCGACACCGATCTCGGGATCGCCATTCGTGACACGCAGGGCATCGACGAGGTCCAGCAGGCGAACAAGAAGACCGGCAAGATCAAGGACCGCCGTGCCGTGCGGGCCTACAGCGACGGTGGATGCTTCTTCGCGATCGAGGTGACCCCCACGTCCAGGGTCGACGTGTCGGTCGCCATCGGAGACGAGAACGAGGTCTGCCCGGTGGCCGAGCAGGTGGCCGGCATCGTCGAGGCGAAACTTCCGAAGGGGTGAGGGAGTTCAGATGACCAAGCAGCTCACGCAGCAGGAGTTCGAACGGCTGTCGCCGTCGGCGCGGGACCAGTACCTGCAGGACGTCGCGTCGTCGAACACGCCGCAGGACGCCTGGCTTCTCGGCTTCATGCAGGACTTCGTGGCCCGCCAGGCCGCGTCCCAGCAGGCCGACCAGATGGGCGAGAAGAACGTCAAGGACCTCTCCGACGCCAAGGGCGTCCAGTTCATCGAGGGCCTCAAGCCGTCCGGCGAGAACTACCCCGGCCACTCCCACGCCCAGATGACGAAGTACGTCAACGACAACCTGGACACGCAGCAGATCGTCGGGGTGTCGGACGCGTACCACAAGCTCCACCTGGACTTCAAGGACTTCGCCGACCAGCTGACCGAGGCGGTCAACAAGTCCAAGGGCGCCTGGGAGGGCAACGCGGGCGAGAACGCCCGCGGGTACTTCGCCAACCTCGCCAAGTGGGCCGACACCAACGGCGACAACGCCAAGCTGGCTTCGGAGACGATGTACCAGCAGTCCGACGCCGCCGGCCGGGCCAAGAACGGGATGCCGGAGGAGGTCCCGTTCAACTGGCAGTCCGAGATCGACAAGTGGAAGCAGAACCCCTTCGACTTCGCCGGCAACATCAAGGAGACGCTGGAGACGTACAAGGCCAACAAGCAGGCGCACGCGGACGCGGCGCAGGTGATGACCACGTACGACAACGAGCTCTACGAAGCGGCCTCCAAGCAGCCGGTGTTCGCCGAGCCGCCGAAGTTCAACGCCGCCGGGTCCGGTGGTGACGACGGCGGTTTCGACGGCAACCAGATCGACGGCAAGTACCGGCTGCCGGACGAGAACGGTGGCAACGGCGGCACGGGCAGCTCCGGCTACGGCGGAGGCATGCCGGGCGGCGGCGGTTCGATGCCCGGTGGCGGCGGCAACGACGGTGGCGGCTCCACGCCGAGCGGTCCGGGGTCGCAGACCGGTTCGGGCACCGTGCCCGTGGGCACCGCGCCTGCCGGTTACCGGCCGCCTGCCGGCATGCCGACCGGCGGGCCCCCGCCGAGCACCAGCGGGATGCCGATGGGTGCCATGCCGATGGGCCCGATGGGTGGCATGGCCATGTCCGGCCCGGAGAACTACCAGAGCAAGATCGGCCGCGGCGGTTTCGGCCCGGGCGGTGGTGCGGGGATGCCCGGTGGCGGTGGCTCCGCCTCGGGTGCCGCTTCGGGCGTCGCCAAGCCCGGCGGTGTCGGTGCGGCCGAGGCCGCTGCCGGCCGCGGCATGGGCGCCGGTGGCCGCGGCCCGGGTGGCATGGGCGCGGGCATGGGCGGCATGGGTGGCGCCGGCCGTGGTGGCCAGGGCAGCGAGGACGAGGAGCACACCAGGCCCGCGTTCCTCGTCGAGGGTGACCCCGACGAGATCTTCGGGACCGACCAGCGCACCGCGCCCCCGGTCATCGGCGAGTAGAACGTCCGAACGCGCAGAAGGGGCCCGCCAGGCAGGCGGGCCCCTTCTCGTGTGCCTAGAACCGGAAGAACTTCTCCCGCTGACCCTGCCGGACCAGCTTCAGCCACTGCAGGAACGCCTTCGGGTCCCGCTTCACGGCCACGAAGTACAGGCCGAACCGGAACACCTCCAGCGCCCCGATCTTGCGCATCCCCGGCTGCGACAGCAGGTAGCCGCGGTTGCGGTAGGTGTAGTACCGCTTGACCTCGTTCTCCGGGTCCTGCGCGTGGAACCGGCCGCCGAGCATCGGCTTGAACTCGTCGGAGCCGTCGGGGTGCAGGTAGGTGGCCTTGAGCGAGGTGCCGAACGGCAGCCCGGAGCGGACCAGCCTGCGGTGCACCTCGACCTCGTCGCCGCGGAAGAACAGCCGCAGGTCCGGCACGCCGACGACGTCCAGCGTCGACGCTCGGAACAGCGCACCGTTGAACAGTGACGCGATTCCGGGCAGGAAGTCCTCGCCGAGCTCGGCCGACGACCGCTTCCAGGTCAGGCCCCTGCGCAGCGGGAACGCCAGCTTGGCCGGGCTGTCGATGTTCGACACCACCGGCGAGACCTCGGCCAGCTGACGCTTCTCGGCCTCCTCCAGCAGGACGGCCAGCACGGTCTCGTCGGCGGGCCTGCCGTCGTCGTCGGCGAGCCACAGCCAGTCGGCGCCCAGCGCCAGCGCGTGCAGCATGCCCAGGGCGAACCCGCCGGCGCCGCCCAGGTTGTGGTGTGAGGGCAGGTAGGTGAACGGCAGCGGGAACGACTCGACGACCTCACGGGCCGGCTCGTCGGGGCCGTTGTCCACCACCACCAGGTGAGTGACCGGATGGGTCTGCGCGGCGATGATCTTCAGGGAGTCGGCGAGCAGGTCCCGCCGGTGCCGGGTGACCACGACGGCCACCACCGATCCCTCGGGTAGCGGACCCTGCTCGGTCATCGGCCGCTCAGTCATCGGTCAGTCACCACCGTTCCCGCTCATCGCGGGCGCCGCACCGATGCGGGCCAGCGTCTCGGCACTCAGGTGCTCGAACGGGTCCCGCCCCTTGTAGGCGGTGAGCACCTCGCGCAGGGAGCCTTGCTGCTTGACGTTGCCGCTGTCCATCCAGATCGCCGAGTCGCAGAACTCCATCAGGAACTCGTCGGAGTGGTTGGCGAACACCAGCAGCCCGGACCGGCGGACCAGGTCTTTGAGCCGGTCGCGTGCCTTGGCCATGAACGCCGCGTCCACGGCGCCGATGCCCTCGTCGAGGATGAGGATCTCGGGGTCGATCGAGGTCACGATGCCCAGTGCCAGGCGGACCCGCATACCCGTCGAGTAGGTCCGCAGCGGCATCTGCAGGAAGTCGCCGAGCTCGGTGAACTCGGTGATGTCGTCGACCCGCTTCTCCATCTCCTTGCGGGTCATCCCCAGGAACAGGCCGCGGATCATGATGTTCTCGAGGCCGGAGATCTCCGGGTCCATGCCGACGCCGAGGTCGAACACCGGGGCGACCTTGCCGACCACCCGCGCCGAGCCGCGGGTGGGCTCGTAGATGCCCGAGAGCAGCCGCAGCAGCGTGGACTTGCCCGCGCCGTTGTGGCCGACCAGACCGACCCGGTCGCCCTCCTTCAGCGACACGGTCACGTCGCGCAGGGCCTCGATCACCGGAACCCGGCTGCCGGTGCCGATCTTGCCGCCGACCTTGCCGATGACCTTCTTCTTCAGCGAGCGGGTCTTGGCGTCGAAGATGGGGAAGTCGACGTAGGCGTTGCGTACATCAATGCTGACCATGTGTCACACCCAATAGGAGACGCGGGCACGGTAGTTGCGCATGGCGATCAGGGCCAGGCCCCAGCCGACGACGGCCATGCCGACGACGGCGATCCAGCTGACCGGGCTGATGTGCTGCCCGAGCAGTGGTGCGCGTACCACCTGCACCAGATGGTAGATGGGGTTGAACTGGATGATGGGGAGCACGGTGTCAGCAAGGTCGCGTTTCGTGCCGGTCACCGCGGTCACCTGGTCCAGCGGCCAGACGATCGGCGTCATGTAGAACATCAGCTGGACCAGGGCGGCGATGACCTGGGGGATGTCGCGGAAACGGGTCGAGATGATGCCGAGCAGCATCGTGACCCAGCCGGCGTTGATGGCGATCAGCGCGAACCCGACGACCGCCAGCAGGATGTCGAAACCGATGCCGGGGTGGCAGGTCCAGCTGCTGCCCGCCTCACAGGCGCCGTTGCCCTGGAGGGTGTAGGGGTTGCCGAGGGTGCCGACGAAGATCAGCGCCATGGCGATGTAGACCAGGAAGTTGTGGCCGAACATCAGGGCCTGGCGCCACACGGTGCGCAGTGCGTAGACCGACAGCGGTGCCGGTAGCTGCTTGATGAGGCCCTCGTTGGAGATGAAGACCTCCATGCCCTCGGTGAGGCAGCCGCTGATGAAGGTCCAGATGATCATGCCGGTGGCGACGTAGGGCAGGAACGTGGCGACCGGTGCGTTGAACAGCACCGAGTAGAGCCCGCCGAGGCCGACCGCGATGACGGCCTGGCTGATGGTGATCCACAGCGGCCCGAGGACAGAGCGTCGATAACGCTGTTTGATGTCCTGCCAACCGAGGTGGCTCCACAGTTCCCTGGCCCGGAAACCGGCTTTCAGATCGGCGAAGGCGCGCTTGAAGGTGCGACTGTCGGAGAGTGGGGGCGCCGGGGGAGCGACGCTGGTGCTGGTGGCATGCACGGTTCACGACGATACCGAGAGGTGAACCCGGCACGGTTTCACCCCGTCAATGCAGGGGATTACTGCAACTGGTAGCGGGATCCGTACCGAATGTTCACGCGGCGTGTCCTGGTAGTTTCCTGTCCCATGACAAGCGCCGTCGTCGCCAGCGCCGCGGGTGAGCCGAGCCTGATGGTGAGCCTGCTCGAGGCGTACGCCGACCGGCCGTCCCCGCGTGCCGTGGCCGTGGTCGGCAACCAGCCGCTGCCCGAGGATCCGCAGCGGGCCAAGGCGATCGACGCATGCGATATGGTCATTCGCGTCAACGGCTTCGTCTGCGACGAACCGGACGGCCCGCCCGCCGTCGGGACGCGCACCCACGTCGTCGTGTTCAACCGGGCCGTGCGGGCCACGAAATGGGTGTTCCACGACTACCGCTCGCGGCTGTACCTCATGGTCGAGCCGGGCAGGCTGCACTGGGAACCCGAGGAACTGCCCGCCTGGTGGCCCGCCGATCTCGGGCTGGTGCCGGTGTCCAACACCGAGGTGACACTCCCGCTGTCGGACGCGCTCGGCCTGCCCACCCGGACGGAGTCGACGTGGTCGACCACCGGCACCATGGCGGCGTGGATCGCGCGGACCGCGTTCCCGACCGCCGAGCTGCTGCTGACCGGGTTCTCCTTCATCGACAACCCGAACCAGACACACTGGGACCACGCGGCCGGTGACTCCTGCATCGTCGGCCCGGAACACCAGATCGCGGCCGAGGGCCGGTTGCTCGACTCCTGGACCCGCACGGGCAACACCAAGCTCTGGCGCTGATTCACCACTCAGATCGAAGGAACCGCATGTCTCCGTTCAACTTCCGACGCCGTGCCGCCGCGAGGCTGGCGAGAGTGGTCGACTTCCGGCTCAACGAGCGGGTGCATCCCCTGGAACAGCGCCTGCGCCACCAGGAGGACTGCACCGACGACCACCGCAGGCGGCTCGACGCGCTGGAAGCCGGCATCGAGCAGCTGCGGGGCGACCTGCGCTGGACCGACAACGAGCTGGAGCGGCTGATGCCGCACGTCGCCGCGCAGGATGCGCGGATCGAGTCGCTGCGGGAGCAGATCGCGCTCGTGCCGCACGCCGACAAGCCCGAACTCGCGGAGGCCCGGTCGCTGATCGAGGAGGTGCAGCGGCAGCACGCGCAGATCCGGGTGCGGCTGACCGGCATCGCCCGGTACGAGCACCGGTTGCGTGCGCTGGAGGAACAGGCCGCGGTCACGGTCGGGGAGTAATGCCTGCCGTCACCACCCGTGCGGCCACCGAGGCCGACGCCGGGTTGCTGCTCGAGTGGCGCAACGACCCGGTGACCCGGCGATGGTCACGCGACACCGGGGAAGTGGGGCTGGACGACCATCTGGCGTGGCTGTCGCGTTCCCTCGGGTCGGCGGAGCGGCTGCTGCTGATCGCCGAGTCCGGGGGAGCCGCGGCGGGCAACGTGCGGTTCGACCTGCGTGCGGCCGGTGTCTGGGAGGTGAGCATCACCGTGGCGCCGGAGTTCCGTGGCCGGGGCCTGGCGGGTGCGATCCTCGCGGCGGGCGAGGAAGCGCTGCTGCGGGCGCGTCCGGTGGACACCGTGCTGGCCGCCGTGCACCGGGAGAACGCGGCGTCGGCGGCCCTGTTCGACCGCGCGGGCTACGTCGAGCGGGAGGAGCCGGAAGGGCCGTTCCGGCGGTTGTCGAAGACGTTCGTACGATGAGGGCCATGACCAGCGACGTGCGGATCGGTGCCCATTCCGTCGGGCCGGGGCATCCGCCGTTCGTCATCGCCGAGATGTCCGGCAACCACAACGGGGACCTGGACAGGGCGCTGGCGATCGTCGATGCGGTGGCCGCCACCGGCGCGCAGGCGCTGAAGCTGCAGACGTACACGCCGGACACGATCACGATCGACGTGGACGGGCCCGCGTTCCGGATCGGCGACGAGCACTCGCTGTGGGGCGGGCAGAACCTGTACAAGCTCTACGAGCGGGCGCACACGCCGTGGGAGTGGCACGAGCCGATCTTCGAGCGTGCGCGGTCGCACGGCCTGGAGGTGTTCTCCAGCCCGTTCGACCCGACGGCGGTGGAGCTGCTGGAGTCGCTGGGCGCGCCCGCGTACAAGATCGCGTCGTCGGAGATCGTCGACCTGCCGTTGATCGAGCTGTGCGCGCGGACCGGCAAGCCGCTGGTGATCTCGACCGGCATGGCCAGCATCGCCGAGATCGACGCGGCGGTGCGCACGGCGCGGGAGGCGGGCAACGACCAGCTGATCGTCCTCGGGTGCACGGCCAGCTACCCGGCCTCGCCCAGCGAGAGCAACCTGCGTGGGCTGCCGGTGCTGGCGTCGGTGACCGGGACGCTCGTCGGGCTGTCCGACCACACGCCGGGTATCGGCGCGCCGCTGGCCGCCGTCGCGCTGGGGGCGGTCGCGGTGGAGAAGCACGTGACGCTGGCGCGGGACGACGGTGGCGTCGACGCGGACTTCTCGCTGGAGCCGGCCGAGCTGGCGGCGCTGGTCGTGGAGAGCAGGCGGGCCTGGGAGGCGCTCGGTTCGCCGGTCATCGGGCCCCGGGAGAGTGAGCGGGAGGGGCTGCGGCTGCGGCGGAGCCTGTACGTCGTGGCCGACGTGCGGCCTGGGGATAAGGTCACCCCCGCCAACGTCCGCTCCATCCGCCCCGCGGGCGGCCTCCCGCCGTCCGACCTGTCCAAGGTCCTGGGCCGCACCTTCACCGCCCCGGCCCCCCGAGGAACCCCCCTGACCTGGGACATCATCTAGCCACCCACCGCGAGTCGTACGTTCTCCCGCGCGAGTCGTACGTTCCCACGCGCGAGTCGTAGGTTCTGACGCGCGAGTCGTCACTTCAAGTTGTCCACAGGCACCTGGGGTTGTCCACAGGCAGGGCAAGATGCTCTTGGCAACGCCGCCAAGGGCGGGCAACAGTGATCGCGTGTCTGAATTTCCGGAAGGCCTGCACGGCGCCCATCTGAGGGCAGCGTTACGTCGTGAGCTGGGAGCCGATGCCCTGCGCGCGGCGGTGGACGGTGGGCGGCTCGTCTCGTACTCCAAGACCGTGCTGGTGGAGCGCCGCAGGGCGCTGGACTTCCTCACCACCGCCGCCGCAGCTCTGTTGTTCCATGGCCCCGCGGCCGTGCTGACCAGGCAGACCGCGCTGGCGGTGCACGGTGTGGCGGCCGCCGAGCGGGCCCCGGTCGAGGTGCTGGTGCCGTACGCCCGCCGGGGCCACAAGCGTCCAGGGCTTCGGGTACACAACGGGCGCGTCGAGGACCAGGACGTGGTGGAGATCGCCGGCTTGCGGACCGTCGCGCTCGACTACGCACTGGCGGACGTCCTCGCCCGCGACCCGGGGCGCCTCGCGCTGGCCTGTGCCGACCAGGCGATGGCGATGACTCCGGAGCCGGAACGAGGTGAGTTCCGGGAGTGGATCGAGGTGCGGATCACCGACCGGCCCGATCCCCGGGGACGCAAACGGGCCCGGATTCTCCTGGACCTCGTCACGGGGCTGCCGGAATCCCCGTCGGAGAGCGCGCTCCTGCTGACGCTGACGGAAGCGGGCTATCCGCCGCCGCAGCCCCAGTTCTCCGTCCGCGACCTGGCCGGACAGGAGATCTACCGGCTCGACTTCGCCTGGGCACAGTGGCGGATCGCCGTCGAGTACGACGGGTACGAGGCTCACGAGGGCAGGCAGGACCTCGACGCCGCGCGGGATGCCGACCTGGCACGTCGCGGCTGGATCGTCATCCGCGCCACCGCGGCCGACCTACGAGACCCGACCCGGCTGCTGGCCGCGGTCGCCTCGGCCTTCGCCCGCCGCGGCGTCGCCGCCTGAACCTACAACTCGCACGTCAGAACGTACGACTCGCGCGTGGGAACGTACGACTCGCGCGTGGGAACGTACGACTCGCGGGTTAGAAGAAGGCTCGGATCGCGGTTATGACCCTGTCCACGTCCTCGTCGCGCAGGTCGGGGAACATGGGCAGGGAGAGCTCCTCGGCGTAGAAGCGCTCGGCGTTCGGGCACAGGCCACGGCGGTAGCCCTGGTCCTCGAACACCGGATGCCAGTACGCCGGGATGTAGTTCACCTGCACCCCGATGCCCTCGCCCCGCAGGTGCTCGAACAGCGCCCGCCGCCTGCCGTCCAGGACCCGCAGCGGGTACAGGTGCCACACCGGCTCCGCGCCCGGCCGCACCACCGGCGTCCGCACACCGTCCACATCGGACAACGCAGCGGTGTAGCGCGCGTGGATCTCCGCCCGCCGCTTGACGAACGACGGCAGCCGCTTCAGCTGGTTGCTCCCCAGCGCGCACAGCACGTCCGGCAGCCGGTAGTTCAGCCCGAACTCGTGCACCTCCTGGTGCCACGGCCCCTCGTCGGGAAACCGCTGCCGCGCCTTGTCCCGCACCAGGCCGTGGTTGCGGAACCCGCGTGCCCGCTCCAGCAGCTCCGGCGACGGCGTGACGACCGCGCCGCCCTCGGCCGTGGTCAGGTTCTTCGTCGGGAAGAACGAGAACGTCGTCAGGTCGGCCATCGACCCGACCGGCCTGCCCTGCCAGGAAGCGCCGATCGAGTGCGCCGCGTCCTCCAGCAGCAACGCTTCGCCCGCGACCTCCCGCAGCTCGTCCATGGCAGCCGGGTGCCCGGCGTAGTCGACGGCGGCCAGCACCTTCGTCCGCGACGTCATCGCCGCCCGCGCGGCCTCGACGTCCAGCAGGCCGGTCTCCGGGTCGACGTCGGCGAACACCACCTTCGCGCCGTGCAGCGCGGCGGTGGACGCCGTGGCGACGAAGGTCATCGGCGAGGTCACCACCTCGTCGCCCGGCCCGATGCCGGCGGCCGCGTAGGCGACGTGCAGCGCCGCCGTCCCCGATGTCACCGCCACCGCGGGGGTACCACCGGCGTGCTCGGCCAGCCCGGCCTCGAACCGGTCCACCTCAGGGCCGGTGGTCAGCCAGTCGGTCCGCAGGACCGCCGCGACCGCCTCGATGTCCTCTTCGGACACCGACTGACGTCCGTAGGGCAGGAACTCAGCCATACTGCTCAACCAGGTCACGCAGTTCGTCGGCGTCCAGCCACAGGTCATTGGTGTCCGACCGGTACGCGAAACCGTCCTGGACCGGTTCGCCGTCGGCGGGCGGCTGGTAGCCCCAGCCCGCGATGTGCGGCTGCACGATGTAGCGGTCGGGCAGCCGCAGCGTCCGCCGCGAGTCGTCGGGCGCGATCATCTCCTCGTGCAGCTTCTCGCCGGGCCGCACGCCGACCTCGTGCATCGGGCTGCCCGGGGCGATGGCCTGCGCCAGGTCGACCAGCCGCATGCTCGGGATCCGCGGCACGTACAGCTCACCGCCGTGCATCTGGTCGAACGAGTCGACGACGAACCGCACGGCCTGCGGCAGCGTGATCCAGAACCGGGTCATCTCCTTGTGCGTGATCGGCAGCGACTCGCCCTTCGCCGCCAGCGCGCGGAAGAACGGGATGACGCTGCCCCGCGAGCCCATCACGTTGCCGTAGCGCACTACCGAGAACCGCGTCGGGTGCGCGGCCGCGTAGTGGTTGGCGCTGATGAACATCCGGTCGGCACACAGCTTGGTGGCGCCGTAGAGGTTGATCGGGCTGGACGCCTTGTCGGTCGACAGCGCGACGACCTTGCGCACCCCGGTGTCGATCGCGGCCTCGATCACGTGCTGCGAGCCGGTCACGTTCGTCTGCACGAACTCGAACGGGTTGTACTCGCCGGTGTCGACCTGCTTGAGCGCCGCGGCGTGCACGACGTAGTCGACGCCGTGCATGGCACGCTCCAGCCGCCGCCGGTCGCGGACGTCGCCGATGAACCAGCGCAGCCGCGGGTCGTCGCCGAACTGCTGGCGCACCTCGTACTGCTTGAGCTCGTCCCTGGACAGCACGACCAGCCGGCTCGGGTTCAGCTCGGCGAGGGCGTAGGAGATGAACGCCTTGCCGAAGGAACCCGTCCCGCCGGTCAGCAGGATGCTCGAGCCTTCGAGCTCGGCCATCGATGACCTCCGCGTTTCGTGGGTGTTGGCGTCCGACATCATGTCACCCATGCAGGTCACCGCCGTGATACAGGCACGGCTGTCGTCGACCCGCCTGCCCGGCAAGGTGCTGCGGCAGCTCGGCGGGCGTTCCGTGCTCGGCTGGGTGATCCGGGCGGCGCTGGCCGCCGACGGCGTGGACGCCGTGGTCGTGGCCACCTCCGACGGGTCCGACGACGACGCGGTCGCCCAGGAGGCAAACGCTTGCGGTGCGGCCGTCGTCCGCGGTCCGCTGGACGACGTCCTGGCCCGGTTCCTGCTCGCGCTCGACGCCCACCCGGCCGACGCTGTGGTGCGACTCACCGCCGACTGCCCGCTGCACGACCCCGCGCTGATCAGCCAGCTCGTCGCGCTCTGGCGGGCCCAGCCGGACCTCGACTACCTGAGCAACACCCTCGTCCGCACCCTGCCCCGCGGCTTCGACGCCGAGCTGACCAGGGCGGACGTCCTGCGTGAGCAGGCACTCGACCCGGCAGGCCCGCACCGCGAGCACGTCACGGCCGGTGTCTATACGCGACCGGACCGCTACCGCTGCGCCGGACTCGTCGTCGCGCCTGCCGCCGACGACCTGCGGGTGACGTTGGACACCGAGCAGGACTGGCGGCTCATCGACGGCGTCGTCGCCGAGCTGGGCGACCGGCCGCCTGCCTGGCGCGAGGTCGTCGACCTGCTGCGGGCCCGGCCCGACCTGGTGGCGCTCAATGCCGGCGTCGAGCAGAAGGCGGTCCGGTGAGGCTGCTGCTGCGGGCCGACTCCTCGGCCGAGATCGGCGCGGGCCACATCGCCCGCGTGGTCGCGTTCGCCGAGCACGCCGTGGCCAGGGGCTGGACGGTGTCGTTCGCCGGCCGGACCACCAACGCCGAATGGCTGGCCGCGCGGTTCGATCAGCTCGGCGTCCCCCGGTTGCCGGACGGCCCGCTCGGCGAGCTGGCGGCCGGGCACGACGCCGTGCTTGTCGACCACTATGGCCTCGGCGAGCTGCGGGACGAGGTCAACGCCGCGGGCGCGCTGCTGGTGTCCATGGAGGACGGCACGTTCGGCAGGCGGCGGGCCGACATCGTGGTCGACTGCGGCCTGCACCGCGCCGACCGGCCCGCCGACGACTCGCCGGTTCTGCTGACCGGCCCCGCCTACGCCCCGCTGCGGCAGGTCGTCCAGGCCGCCAGGGCGAGCCGCGACGGTGAGCCGCACGACCCGCCAAGGGTGCTGGTCGTGCTCGGCGGCGGAGGTGTGTGGTCCGGCGTCGTGAGCGGCATCCTCACCGCCCTGCGGGACACGAGCTTGCCGTTCGCGGCCGAGGCCCTGGTGCGTGGCGAGCCCGCGGTGCCGGACCCGCTACCCGGTCAGCGCTTCCTCGTCGCCCCGCCGAGCACCGAGCTGCCCCGGCTGCTCGCCGGAGCCGACCTGGTGATCAGCGCCGCCGGGGTGACGTTGCTGGAGCTGTGCTGCATCGGCGTTCCGACGGCGCTGGTGCGGCTGGTCGACAACCAGGCCACCGGCTACCGCGCCGCCGTCGACCAGGGGCTCGCCGCAGGGCTGGAGAGCGGGACCGACCTCGCGTCGGTCACCGAGGTGCTGACCGGCCTGCTCGCCGAGCCCGCCAGGCGGGAGAAGCTGGCCGCCGCCGCGGCCGCCGCCGTGGACGGCCGCGGCGCCGACCGCGTGCTGGACGCGATCGCTCAGCGGTCTCAGAGGTACTGACCGCCGCCGATGTTCGGCCCGCCGGACTCCTGGCCGGCGCCGGACGACCCCATCGGCAGGCCCCTGCGCATCTGCTCCAACTGCACCCGGGCCGCCATCTGCTGGGCGAACAACGCCGTCTGGATGCCGTGGAACAGCCCCTCCAGCCAGCCGACGAGCTGGGCCTGCGCGATCCGCAGCTCCGCGTCGGACGGCGTGGCGTCCTCGGTGAACGGCGCGACGAGCCGCTCCAGCTCGTCCTGCAGCTCGGGCGCGAGTGCCTGCTCCAGCTCCTTGATCGAGGTCTGGTGAATCTCGCGGACGCGGTTGCGGCTGGCGTCGTCGAGCGGTGCCGCCCTGACCTCCTCCAGCAGCTGCTTGATCATGGTGCCGATCCGCATGACCTTCGCAGGCTCCTCGACGAGGTCACCGACGGAGTCGCCCTGCTCCGGCTCGCCGTTGGACGCGACGCGGGCGGTGCCGACGGGCGTGCCGTCGGGGCCGACGACCACCACATGGTGGGACTGCTCCGCGTCCTGGTTACCGTCGGTGTCGGACCGGTGGAAATTCGGCTCGGTCATGTGCTCCGTCCTGGCCTGGTTCCTGGGTCTGCTCTCCAACGAGCGTAGCGACGCGCCGCCGTCACCTGCAGTGCAGGCCAACCCCGCTCGCGCGGCGGAAGCTGGACCTCCGTACGGTGTGTCCATGGCGTTCGACGTCGCTCGGATTCGTGGATTGTTTCCCGCTCTGGGTGACGGCTGGATTCATTTCGACGGCGCCGCGGGCATGCTCGTCCCCGAACAGGTGGCTTCCGCCGTCTCGACGGCCATGCGGGCGCCGGTTTCCGGCCCCGGTGGCGCCTTCCCCGCCTCCCAGCGTGCGGAGAGCATCGTGGCCGCGGCTCGCCGGGCCGTCGCCGACCTGGCCGGGGCCGATCCGGCCGGTGTGGTGCTCGGCCCGAGTGCGTCGGTGCTGATCCAGCGCCTGGTCGACGCGCTGTCCGACCGCTGGACCATCGGCGACGAGGTCGTGGTCTCCCGCCTGGACGAGCCCGCGAACCTCGCGCCCTGGCAGCGCGCCGCCAAGCGCGTCGGCGCTGTGGTGCGCTGGGGTGAGATCGACATCGAGACCTGCGAGCTGCCCGCGTGGCAGTACGAGGGCCTGGTGTCGGCGCGGACGAAGGCCGTCACGATCACCGCGGCGTCCGGCGCCGTCGGCACCCGCCCGGACCTGCCGACCGTCATCGAGCTGGCGCACCGGGTCGGCTCGCTGGTCGTGGTCGACGCCACCTACGCGGCCCCGTTCGTGTCGCTGGACCTGCCCGCGCTCGGTGCCGACGTGATGGTGCTGTCCGCGCAGTCCTGGGGCGGCCCGGCCGTCGGCGCGCTGGTCTTCCGTGACCCCGAGCTGCTGGAACGGCTGCCGTCGGCGTCGCTCGAACCGGGCGCCCGCGGCCCGGCGCGGCTGGAGCTGGGCCCGCACGCCTACCCGTTGCTGGCCGGGCTGGTCGCCTCGGTCGACTATCTGGCCGGCCTGGACGACGCGGCCGCGGGCTCCCGGCGGGAGCGGCTGGTGACCTCGCTGGGCTCGGCGAAGTCGTACCACGCCGGCCTGCTCGCGCAGCTGTCCACCGAGCTGCGTTCGCTGCGGCACGTCACGGTGATCGGCGACGCGATGCGGCGCATCCCGGCGCTGGCGTTCATGGTGGCGGCGAAGAAGGCACACGAGGTCGCCGACTACCTCGCCTCCCAGGGCCTGTGCGCGTTCGCGGACGAGGGCACCAGCGGGGTGTTCGCCGCGCTGGGCGCCGGAGAGGTGGGCGGTGCCGTCCGCATCGGCCTCGCCCACTACTCCAACGTGTTCGAGATCAACCAGCTCGTCCGCGTGATCGAAGAGATGCGTTAACGGGCGGCCAGCAGGATCTTGCCGAAGACGTCGCCCTCCTCCAGGGCACGGTGTGCCTCGGCGGCCTCGGCCATGGGCAGCACCTGGTCGATGATCGGCTGCACCGAGCCCTGCGCCACCAGCGGCCACAGGTTCTCCCGCACGGCTGCGACGATCTCGCCCTTCTGGTCAAGCGGCCGGGCCCGCAGCCCGGTCGCGGCCACGCTGGCCCGCTTGGCCAGCAGCTTGCCGATGTTCAGCTCGCCCTTGATCCCGCCCTGCATGCCGATGATCACCAGCCTGCCGTCGGGGGCGAGCGCGTCGACGTTGCGGCCGAGGTACTTCGCGCCCATGTTGTCGAGGATGACGTTCGCGCCGCCTGCCTCGGCCCGGAGGAGCTCGACGAAGTCCTGCTCCTTGTAGTTGACCAGGATGTCGGCGCCGAGCTGGCGGCAGCGCTCCAGCCGCTGCGCCGACCCCGCCGTCACCGCGACCGTCGCGCCCAGCGCCTTGGCGACCTGGATGGCGTGGGTGCCGATCCCGCCCGCGCCGCCGTGCACCAGCAGCACCTCGTCCGCCCGCAGGCCGGCGTGCATGATCACGTTCGACCAGACGGTGCACGCCACCTCCGGCAGTGCGGCGGCCGCCAGCAGTTCGACCTCGCCGGGCACGGGCAGCAGCTGGACGGCGGGCACCACGACCTTCTCGGCGTAGCCGCCACCGGCCAGCAGCGCGCACACCTCGTCGCCGATCTGCCAGCCCTCGACGCCTTCGCCGAGCTCGGCGATCGTGCCGGAGCACTCCAGGCCGATGATCTCGCTGGCGCCCTTCGGCGGCGGGTAGTGCCCCTGGCGTTGCAGCAGGTCGGCACGGTTCAGTGCGCTCGCCGCGACGTCGACGAGAACCTCACCGGGACCCGGCTCGGGGTCGGGAACCGTTGTCCACTCCAGGTTTTCCGGGCCGCCCGGCTCGCGGATCATGATCGCACGCATGGTGCCGACCCTATATACGTTTGCCGTGATGTGAAGGATTGGCCAACATCGGTGCATGGAACCCTGGCCGCTACGGCATCTGGTGCTGCGGACACCCCGCCTCGAACTGCGGCCGGACGACGACGCGAGCCTGCTAGAGCTGTGTGAACTCGCGCTGGGCGGCGTCCACCCGCCCGAGCAGATGCCGTTCCTGATCCCGTGGACCGATGCCGAACCGGAGGACATGGTCGGCAAGATCATGCGCTACCACTGGGGTGAACGGGCCGGGTGCGAGCCCGGTTCGTGGGGGATCAACTTCCTCGTGCGCCGGGACGGCGAGCTGATCGGCAGCCAGGGGCTGTACGCCAAGCAGTTCGCGGTCACCCGCGAGGTCAGCACCGGATCGTGGCTCGGGCAGCGATTCCAGCGGCACGGCTTCGGTACGGAGATGCGGGCCGCCGTCCTGCTTTTCGCTTTCGATCACCTGGCCGCAATACAGGCCCGTTCGGCGGCATTCACCGATAATGTCAATTCGTTACGGGTTAGTGAGAAACTCGGTTATCTTCCGGACGGATCGGATACCGCCGTGCGCCGCGGCGAGCGGGCCGTCGAGACCCGGTTGCTGCTGACCAGGCAGCGGTTCGCCGGGTTCCGGCCGGACTGGACGCTCGAGGTCGACGGGCTGGACGGCTGCCGAGGGTTACTTCTCGGTGGCACTACGACGAACGACTCTTGACCCGCGCACGGATAGGGATGAAAGTAATCCGGCACTACGTGTAGCCGGACGCGTCGGGGGATTCCGCGGCCGGTCCTTACCAGGATTGGGGAGCTTGTCTATGACATCGGTCAGGAAACGGCTCGCGCCCGCGGTCGCGCTGGCCTCGTGCGCGGGCTTGGCCCTGGGGCTCGCACCCTCGGCCGCCGCCGCGCAGCCACAAGCCGCCGCGGACGGTCCCGCACTCGCCCGGCAGCTGGCCCGCAAGGTCGACGTCGGCGCGGTCAACCGGCATCTCGTCGCGTTCCAGCGACTCGCGGACAGCAACGGCCGCAACCGCGCGGCAGGCACCGCGGGGCACGCCAAGTCCGCCGAGTACATCGCCGGCAAGCTGGAGGCCGCCGGCTACAACGTGACGCGGCAGCAGTTCCCGTTCTTCTTCTTCCACCCGCTGGAGGAGAAGCTGACCGTGGGCGGCAAGAACGTGCCGGTCAAGGTCATGGTCTACAGCAAGGACACCCCGGCAGGCGGGCTGGAGGGGCAGCTCGCGGTGATCCCGTCCGACGCCACCCCCGGCTGCGAGGCCACCGACTACGGCAACGTGACCGGCAAGATCGTCCTGGTCTCCCGCGGCGGATGCGCGTTCGCCGACAAGCAGGCCGCGGCGGCGCAGGCCGGTGCGATCGGCGCGATCATCTACAACAACGTCGACGGCACGCTGAGCGGGACGCTCGGCGACCCGGCGGCCGCGAAGATCCCGACCGGCGGCATCACCAAGGCCGAGGGTGAGGCGCTCGCCGGCAGCAACGGCGCGACGGTGAAGCTGGTGCTGCGGGCCGAGCAGGAGGAGCGCACCACCTACAACGTCATCGCCGAGACGAAGACCGGCCGCAAGGACAACGTCGTGATGGCCGGTGCGCACCTCGACGGCGTCCCGGACGGCCCGGGCATCAACGACAACGGCACCGGCTCGGCCGCGCTGCTGGAGACCGCCGTGCAGCTCGGCGGCAGCCCCAGGGTCAACAACGCCGTGCGGTTCGCCTGGTGGAGCGCGGAGGAGTTCGGCCTGGTCGGTTCGGACTACTACGTCGGTCAGCTGAGCTTCGAGCAGCAGCTGGACATCGCCCTGTACCTGAACTTCGACATGATCGGCTCACCGAACACGGGCTACTTCGCCTACGACGGTGACGACTCCGCCGGTGACGGCAACGTCGGCCCGTACGGTTCGGCGCAGATCGAGCAGGCGTTCCGCGGCGCGCTGACGTCGCAGGGTGTCGAGGTCGAGGACACCGACTTCAGCGGTCGTTCCGACTACGGCGGCTTCATCGCCGTCGGTATCCCGGCCGGTGGCCTGTTCACCGGTGCCGAGGGCATCAAGACCCCCGCGCAGGCCGCCAAGTGGGGCGGTCAGGCTGGCGTCGCCTACGACAAGTGCTACCACCAGGCCTGCGACAACCTCGGCAACGTCGACCGGGTCTCGTTGAACCGCAACGGTGACGCGCTGGCGTTCGTGATCGGCTCCTACGCGATCAGCACCGAGGACGTCAACGGCGTGCCGCCGGCGAAGGCCGCCAACAAGAAGCAGCGTGCCGACCAGCGTGCGCAGCAGCGGATGTTCGCCGCGGCGCACACGCACGAGGTCGCCGCGTAGATTTCGGCGAAGAAAAGGCCACCACCCGCCGGGTGGTGGCCTTTTCCGTGTGCGCGGTAGCGGTGGGATTCGAACCCACGGAGGGTGTCTAGCCCTCTCGCGTTTTCAAGACGCGCTCCTTCGGCCGCTCGGACACGCTACCCATGACGAGCGTAGCCGAATGGTGCGGCGCGACTGTCTTGACCTCAACTTCGGTTGATGTTCCAGGCTGGGGTCATGACTACGACGGACATCGAGATCGCGGCCATCAGGAAGCTGGTCGACACGGTCACGCACGCGCAGAACAACGAGCTTCCCGACGAGTTCCTCAAGCTGTTCCGGGCCGACGCGATCTGGACCACCGGCGGCGGCAAGCGTCTCTACGGCATCGACGAGATCGCGGCGTTCACGCGCCAGGTGCTGCCCGGCGGGATGGCGGGCATGTCGGTCGCGTTCGAGCTGGAGCACGTGTTGTTCATCCGCCCGGACGTCGCCGCCGTCAAGCTGCGGCAGATCTACCAGACGCCCGACGGCCCGGACATCGGCACGCCGCTGTGGATCCTGGCGAAGGAGGACGGGCAGTGGCGCCTGACCGCCTGCCAGAACATGGCCGCGCCGGACGACGAACTGGAGACGAGCGGCAGGCCCATCTTCGCCCCGGCGAGCTGACCCGGCCGGGCCCCACAGCACGTGAAGGCCACCTTCACCACATGAGACGTGGTGAAGGTGGCCTTCACGTGCTTCGCCTAGCTAGCCGGCAGGCCAGTCGGCGCCGCCCAGCTTGCGGTGCACCCGGCTGAAGACGTCGGTCAGCACGGCCTGCTCCTCCTCGGACAGCAGGTCGATCAGGTTCGCCCGCACGCCTTCGACGTGGGTCGGCGCGGCCGCGCGCAGCAGGTTCGCGCCCTCGGCGGTGAGCTCGGTGACCACGCCACGCTTGTCCTCCGGATCGGCGACCCTGCGAACGAGCCCGCCCGCCTCCATGCGCCGGACCTGATGGGACAACCTGCTCTTCGTGGAGCCCAGCATCCCGGCCAGCTCGGACATCCGCATGCGCCCTTCCGGATGCGCGGACAACACCACGAGGACCTCGTAGTCGATGAGCGACACGTCGTGTGTCTCGGCGAGATCCCGGTGCAGGCGCTGCCGCAACAGCAGGGTCGCGACGATGTAGGAGCGCCAGGCGAGCAGCTCTGAATCGGTCAACCACCGAGGTTCGCTCATTCCTCGCAGACTACGACCCCACGCTCACGAAACGTCACCGGGAGTGGCCTAGCAGACACATGGGGCGAGTTTCCACCAACGAGCGATAACGAAAAGGTTGTGAGCTGCGTCTCAAAGGCGCATCCTTGGATACCAAGCGGATGGGTAAGGCCCGCGGCACGGCACACCGGCAGGGCGAGCCGGGGCGGGCCACCAACCGGGAAGGGTCAGGTGGTGCGGTGACGAACGATTCCTCGCGGTTGACCGCCGACTGCGTCCCCACGGCCGGTGCGGATCCTTACTGACCCGGTCGTGATTGTGAACAGTGCGTCCCGGGCACTCTTCCGGATGCGTTTCGCGCACACGGCGTGCTTCTGGCCTGCTTCGGTCGCGGCCTCCAGGACCGCTCCGGCAGCGCCGCTCGCCGGCCCGGTTGTGGCCAACCGCCGTCAACTCATGTAACAACCTCGGTACAACCCGGGTGCGGCACCCCGTGCCGCACCCGGGTTTTTCGTTGTCGCACAAGCTGTTCGTCGTGCTAGACAGGGCCATGAGCGAACTGCTGGCCCTTCCCGAGGTCCCTCCACCGCCCCCGTGGCGGCCGGTGGAGTCCGGGGTCCTGCACATCGGCGGCGTCCTCGGCATCGGCTTCGCCCCGCACCCGGAGTCCGGCGCGGAGCTGCTGCTGGTGGCCTCGACGGCTGGTCGTGGCCTGTTCGACGCCACCGGGACGAGGCTCGCCAGGGACCGCGACGAGGACGCCGGCTACCCCCACGGGCCCGACCTGGCCTGCGACGGCATCGGCCCGCTCGCCGGCACCCGCGTCCGCATGGCCGGCCTGTACGGCGGCGGCCTGCACACCCTCACCGACGATCGCTGGCGGGTCGACGTCATCGCCCCGGCGTGGCCGGACGAACGCGTCGTCCTGTCCAGGGACGGCGATCGCTGGGTGGTCTTCGACGCCGACGTCACCGAACTGCGAACCGCAGGGTTCTCGCCGTCCGGCCGCACGCTCGTCGCCGCGACCAGCAGTGACGTCACGCTCTGGACGCGGTGACCGAACCGGGTCAGCGGGTTTCGTCGAACGAGTGCACCCGGTCGACGGCGAGGTAGACGGCGAACGTCCCGGCCACGACGTTCGTCGCCGGCCGCTTGTTGTCCGGTGGCACCGGGACCTGCCGCTCCACCTCCAGCAGCGCGCCGGAGCGGGGATCGATCGTCACCACGATCACGCCACCCATCGCGGTGGCGACCGTCAGCCTGGTGCCGCCGCGGCCCACCCGGTCGATGGCAGGCTCGGCCTGGCCGAACATGGTCGTCGCGGTGAGCCGGACCGCCGGGGGCAACGCCGGTTCGGCGGCCAGTTCCAGCAGCACCCGCCGCTTCTGCAGGTCCAGTTCGGGGCCGCCGGTCGGGATCGGCTTGCCGGGCCCGGGGTACCAGCCCCGCGCCAGCCGGGAGATCACCTCGTCCAGCCGCGCGGGGTCCGGTGACAGCCCGCGCAGGTCGTAGCCGCCGGTGAACTCCGGCTCGGCCAGCAGCTCCCTGGTCGTCGGCTGGACGGCCGAGGCGGTGTCCGGCGACGGCCCGATCCGCTGGTCGACCGGCGCCGTTGTCAGGCCGAGCTGACCGGCGTAGCGCGCCAGCCAGCCGTCGCACGGTCGTTCGTCGACGGTCGCGTGGCAGGAAGCCTGCCGGTACGGCTCGGTCCGGACGCGGACCTCGCCCTGGTCGCTGAGCCACACCTGCTGGTCGCTGCGGACCTCGACGGTCAGCTCGCCGCCTTCCAGCGACTTGTACGTCTCGCCCGCGATCCCCCTGACGTAGGAGATCGACGCGGGGGCGACCGGTGGTGCCGCGTGCTGCTGCCCGGGCTCGTCGCCGCCGAGGGTCGCGGGCACGATCACGGCCGCGGCGACGGCGGCGGCCGTCGCGGCGAGCGCCAGCACGGGACGCCACCGGGGCGGCCGGGGCCGGATCGGCGTGGCGGGGCTCAGTCCGGCTTCCGGCACGTGTGCGGCACGCAGCCCGTCCAGCAGCCGTTGCTCGAAGCCGGTCAGCTCGGCGGCGTAGTCGTCGCGCTTCATGCGTAGGTCTCCGTCCCGTCCTGGGCCGGCAGTGCCTTGCGCAGCCTGCGACGGGCCCTGGCCAGGCGCATCCGGGCGGCCGGAGCGGCGATCCCGAGCGCGGCCGCGGCCTCGCTCGGGGTCAGGCCGTCCATGCTGACCAGCAGGAACAGTTCCCGTTCGGCCTCGGGAAGGGCACGCATCGCGGTCGCCAGGTCGGCCGAGGCGCGGTGCGCGTCGATCCGGGCCGCCAGCTCGGCGTGGTCGTCCGGCAGCAGGTCGCGGGTACCGTAGAGCCGCTCCAGCGCCCTCGCTTCGACGGCCCTGCGCCTGCCGCGTGCCGCGACCAGGTTGCCAGCGATGCCGAAGATCCAGCCCCTGGCCGAGCCGCGCCGGGCGTCGAACGTGTGTGCCGACTGCATCACCTCCAGGAACACCCCCGCGACCAGGTCGGCGGCATCGTGCGGATCGCCGAGCCTGCGCGTGGCGTACCCCAGCACCGCCCGGACGTGTCTGCGGTACAGCTCGGCCAGCGCCTCCGGGTCCGCGCCGACGCGGACGACCAGCTGTTCGTCGGACTCACCTCCCACGCATGGACCTCCCTGCCCGTACTTGGTCCGAGCGGTCCGGAGCGCAACGTGTGTTGCGCTCCGGCCGGTACCGGCCAAGTACCAACGTGGGAACTTCGAGGAGCGTGTTCGTCGGGGGCCTGTTGCTCGTCGCGGCGGCCGGGTGCTCGACCGGTGTGCCCGCACCGGCCCCGGCACCGGTCGCCGCCCACGTCACGCTGCCGGCCGCGCCGCCGTTCGCCGTGCTGGCGGAGGGCGCGGCAGGCCGCGAGGTGGCGACGCTGCAGGCGACGTTGCGGGGCCTGGGGTTCCAGGTACGCCGGGACGACGGCCGGTTCGACACCGAGACCCGGCACGCCGTCGTCGCCTTCCAGAAGGCACACGGCCTGCCCCGCACGGGCGTGGTCGACGTCGTCACGAGCGACAGGCTACGGAGTCCGGTCCTGCCGCGCCCGCGGGTCTCGGCGCCGGGCTTCCACGTCGAGGTCGATCTCGCCAGGCAGCTCGTCTACCTCGTCCGCGACGGCAGGGTCGACCGCGTCTACGACGCGTCGACCGGACGTGACGCCGACGGCAAGCGGACACCACCCGGCGAGTACCGGATCTCCTACCAGATCAACGGGTGGCGCCACGCGAAACTGGGCCCGATGTGGAAGCCGTCCTATTTGGACAGCACGGGGCTGGCCCTGCACGGGGGCGAGCCGGTGGAGGCGACGCCCGCGAGCAACGGCTGTATCCGGATGACCGACCCGTCCGTCGAGGAGGTCTACCCGTTGCTGAAGCCGGGAACCCGGGTGCTCATTTACTAGCGGCTGCCTTCGCCGCGATCCGGGCCTGCACCTCGGGGCGGCGCAGCGGCGGCACGGTCGTCGGCGGCTGCCTGCGTTCGGGCAGTTCGTCGAGCAGCCGGGCGGTGATCGCGGCGATCTCCGCGACGGCGGCCTCGAACGGCTCCCGCGTGCGGTCGGACAGCGACTGGACGCCGGTGACCTTGCGGACGTACTGGCGGGCGGCGGCCTCGATTTCCTCGGCCGTCGCGTGGGGCTCGAGACCACGCAGCGTGGTGATGTTGCGGCACATGAGAATCAGAGTACGTGCAGGTCACTCGATCGAGTCAAATCGAAGCTCGATCCACTCAGAGTAGAAAGCGAGGGCCGTTCACGCTGGTAGCTTCGGGCCGTTCTGCTTGAATCGCAGGGAGGTTCGGGTGACGCGGGGCAGGATGCTGACCGGCACGCCGGCGGCCCAGGACGTACTCGACCGGACCGGGATCATCGGCGCGAGTGTTCCGCCGCAACGAGCGGTGGCGCCGGTCCCGGCCGCGCCGAGGCCGCGTGGCCGGGGCACGCGCGTCACCGCCGTGCTCTGCGGCGCCGCGGCACTGCTGGCCATCGGGTGGGTGGCCGGTGGCTGGTTCGCCGAGCGGACCGGGGATGCCGTGCCGACGACCGTCGTCGCCGAGTCGGCGCCGGAACCGGTCGTGCGGCCCGAGCCCGCCGCGCCCGTCGCACCCGCCGTGGCCGCGCCGACGACCGAGGCCGCGCCGAAGCCGGTCAGGGCGGAGCAGCCGCGCAAGCAGCAGCCGCAGCGCAAGGTGACCACCGCGCCCAAGAAGAAGACCCAGGCCGAGCCGCGTAGCGACCTGCCCCGCCGCGAGGTCGAGCGGGACCCGATCGCCGAGCACGTCAGGGCCTGGGTCGAACCGTTCATCGAGTCGGCCATGCGCTACGCGCGTTAGCCGGCGGACCGGCTCAGCGCACGTAGAGCAGCTTGTTCGTGGAGCCGCTGCCCGGGTTGCGCACCACGTTGTTCGTGGCGTTGTTCTTCAGCGCCGTCTGCACCTGCGCCGGCGTCGCGCTGCGGTTGGCCGACAGGTACAGCGCCACCGCGCCCGCCACGTGCGGGGTCGCCATCGACGTGCCGGACAGCGAGTGCGAGCCGCCGCCGTTGCGGGTCGACGGGATGCTCACGCCGGGCGCGAAGATGTCGGTGCACGTGCCGTAGTTGGAGAAGCTGGCCCGGTTGTCGTTGCGGTCGGTCGCGTTCACTGTGATCGCCTCGGCCACGCGGGCGGGGCTGGAGTTGCAGGCGTTCGTGTTGGAATTACCCGAAGCCACCGCGTTGGTGATCCCCGCGGACACCGACCGGCGCACGGCGGCGTCGATCGTCGAGCTGGCGCCACCGCCGAGGCTCATGTTGATCACGGCGGGCTTGCGGGCGTTCTGGGTCACCCAGTCGATGCCGCCGACCACCTGCGCGGTGGTGCCGGAGCCGGAGCAGTTCAGCACCCGCACGGCGACCATGCTGACCCGCTTCGCCACACCGTAGGTGGCGCTGCCGACCGTCCCGGCGACGTGCGTGCCGTGGCCCTGGCAGTCCGACGCGTCGTTGTCGTTGTCGACCAGGTCGCGTCCGCTGGTCACCCGGCCGCCGAAGTCGGTGTGCCGCATGTCGACGCCGGTGTCCACGATGTAGGCCGTGACGCCCTCACCGCCGTTGGGCGGGGTGTAGGTGTTGTCCAGCGGCAGGTTGCGCTGGTCGATGCGGTCCAGGCCGTAGCTGGCGACGGCCTGCGTGGTCACCACCGAGTCCTGCTCGACGTAGGCGACCCTCGGGTCGGCTGCCAGCCGCCGGGCCTCGCGCTCGCTCAGCTTCGCGGCGAAACCACCCAGTGCCGAGTAGGTGTGGGTCAGGCTGCCGCGGTGCTTGCCGACCAGCGTCGACGCGAGGTCGGTGACCGCGCTGATTCCGGGCAGTTGCTTGAACACCACCAGGTAGCTGCCCGGCACGGCGGTGGCCGCGTTCGGGACGACCACGTCGGCCTCGGCCGCCTGCGCCGGGACGGCCGTCATCGCCAGGCCGAGGCCGGTGATGGCAGCCGCGACGCCCGCGAGGCGGGCTCGGTTCTTCGTCACGGTGGGGACTCCGTTTCTTGTTTCGAAGGGGCGGAACGGTGCGGCGGTCTAGGGGGAGGTGAGCAACGCGGAGTGCCGCGCCACCTCGGTGCGCGAGCGGGCGCCGAGCTTGCGCAGCACGTTGGCCACGTGTTGCTCGACCGTTCGCGGGGACAGGAACAGGCCGGTGGCGATCTCCCGGTTGGTGCGGCCCTCGGCGAGCATCTCGGCGACCTCGCGTTCACGTGGCGAGAGCTGCCGCCCGTAACCACGCCTGCCGCGTTGCGACGGTGCCCACGCGCCGTGCTCGCGCAGCAGGTGCCTGCAGCGGCCGGCGTCCCGGGTGGCGCCGAGTGCCTCGTAGCCCTCCGCCGCCGCGCCCAGTTGCGCGGTCGCCGTCGAGTCGCCGTCGGCGAGCCTGCTCAGCGCGGCCCGTTCGGACGCCCAGTGGGCCGGGTAGGGCATGGGCAGCGCGGCGTAGCGGTTGTGTGCCTCGGCGAAGGCCACCGCGGCCTCCGGATGCTTGCCACGGGCGGCGAGCAGTACGGCCTCCGCCGCGACCAGCCCGGCGTCGGCTGCCGGGGCGTCCCGCCCGGCGATGCCCTCGGCGTACTCGCGGACGGCGGTCTCCGCGTCACCCCAGCGTTCGGCCTGCGCGTACGCCTCGGTGGCCCAGGGGATCAGCTCGGCCGCCCACACCCAGACGCCTTTCGCCCGCGCCGCGGTCATTCCCTGGTCGGCCGCGGCCAGCGCGCCCGGCAGGTCGCCGGCGGCGAGCCGGACCCAGGTGAGCATTCCCGCGGCGGCCAGCACGACCGGTGCGACGCCCTGGCCGGGGTGCAGCAGGCTGGTCTCGGCGAGGTGCCGCTCGGTCTCACCGAAGTCGCCGCGTACCGCCGCCAGTCCGGCGAGAACCAGCGACGACTCCGCCGTGATGGCCATCAGGTCGCGGTACTTGGCCCGCAGTGCCTCGGCCGCCTCGGCCAGCCCGGTCCAGTTGCCGGTCACCCAGTCCAGCCGGACCCTGGTGGACTGGCCGTTGCCGGTGACGTACAGCGCCCCGGCGGGGGTGGCGATCTGCAGGCCTTCCTTGAGCAGCTCGTCCGCCCGGGCGTAGTGGCCGACCCACGCGGCGGCGTCGGCGAGGTTGCCCCAGAACCGGGCGAGCTGCACCCGCTCGGCGACCGAGTCGGCGGCGATGGCCTCGCCCTTCTCCTCGCGCAGCGCGGTGAACTCCGTCCACGCGCTGCCGTCGCCGATGTGCATCCGGCCTGCCAGCCGGTCGGCGGTCAGCGCCAGCCGCAGCTCCTGGTTGGTGAGCTGGTCGTGGACGGCCCGCGCCCGGTCCATCCACTGCTGGTGCCACTCCAACGACGTGGTGCCGTCGATGGGCTGTGCCAGCAGGTTGATGCCGCGTGCGGTCTGCTCCGGGTCCCCGGCCAGCTCCTCGATGGCGCGCTGCACCTGGGCCCGGCCGCGGCTGAGCTCACCGGCCTTGCGCACGAGCAGCAGGCCGGTGTTGACCCGGATCGTGCCCCGGGTGGCGCGGTCCAGCCTGCATTGCGCGAGCACGCGTTCCAGCGTCCTGGTGACGCCGGGCCGCAGGCCGCGCAGGGCGACCTGGCTGAGCTTGACCGCCATCCTTCCGGCGTCCACATCGGACGGATCGGCACCGTCCAGCACGGACTGCAGTGCCTCGATGGCCGTCGCCGTCTCGCCCAGCTCGATGGCCTGGTCGGCGGCGGCCTCGGCGTAGCGGACCCACTCCGCGACGCGACCCGCCGCGCGGGCGTGCTCGGCGAGCTGGCCGAGCGGCGGCGGGTCGGTGGCAGCCAGCGCGCGCATGGCCCTGGCGTGCAGCAGTTGTCTCTCCGGGCCGCTGATCGCGTCGTAGACCGACTTGCCAGCCAGCGGATGGCGGAAGCCGTACAGGTCGGGGGTGTCCTCGCGCAGGACACCGGATTCCAGCGCCTGCGCCAGTGCGGTGGCCAGCTGCCTGCCACGCAGCCCGGCCAGCGCGCCGATCAGCGACGCGGTCGCTGGCACGCCGAGGACCGCCGCGCAGCGGGCGACCCGGATGGCGTTGTCGGACAGCGTGCACAGCCGCTCGGTCATCGCCTCCCGCAGCAGGACCGGGACCTCCAGGCGGTCCAGCAGCCGGTGGCCGGGCGCGCGGTCGACCTCCAGCGCGGGCCCGCGCAGGGCACGCAGCGTCTCCTCGACGACGAACGGGATACCCGCGGTGCTCTCGTGCAGCTTCGTGGCGAACTCGTCGGCGACCCGGGGCGCGTCGAGGATGACCTCGGCCATCCGGCGCACGGCGGGCACGTCGAGCGGTCCCAGGTGGACCATCGCCGCGCGCACGCCCTCGGCCGGCCGGTACGGAACGCCCAGCGGGCTGGGCGAACGCAGGTCCTCGCTACGGTAGGTGACGACGACGCCGAGCTGCTCGGGCGGCCGGGACAACACGAACCACAGCACGTCGCGGGTGCGCTCGTCGGCCCAGTGCAGGTCGTCGATCACCAGCAGGGTCGGGCCGCACGCGCCGAGCAGCTCGCGGATGGCGCGGAACTCGCGGTGCCGCTGCGCGGCCTTGTCCGGCAGGGGATCCGGTTGCGGGGGTAGCAGTTCGGCGATCTCCGGCAGCAGCGGCCGCAGGACGCCGACCACCGGACTCAGCGGTCCGGGCGGTTGCTCGGCGACGCCGCGCAGCGCTTCGAGCACCGGGCCGTACGGGAACGGCTCGGCCAGCGACTGGCAGCTGCCGGTGAGAATCCTGGTTCCGGTCAGTTCGGGCCGGCTGACGAGTTCCTGCACCAGCCGGGTCTTGCCCATGCCGGCCTCGCCCTCCAGCAGCACCGCACACGGCCGTTCGGCCACGAGGTCGACCAACATGGCCAGCTCGGTGTCCCGGCCGACGAGTACGGGGGAACTCGTCCGGACCGACAGCACCGAGGCGCGCTGGGCAGGGCAGGCAGGACGTGGGGCCATCCACACCATGGCTCGCTCCTCGACGCGGGCGGCTGGGGCAGGCCGCCACGCTGATCGGGAGAGTAAGCATCCGGATAACGCTCGTAAACCTCGCGTGTGGGCAGGATTCACGTCGCCGGGGGGCCGTCCGGGGACGGTACGTCACCGCAATGCCGACGTCTTGTGGTTGATTGTTCACAGACCGTACCCAGAATCGATCTCTCACCCGGTTCAGTAACCCGTCACTCGGTGGTGTGACCCGAAATGTGACCAAAAGTAAGCATGAAAAAAACCTACGGATGGACCCACACGAACGGGTGAACGTGTGGGTCCGCACGGAGTGAGAAGCCGTGTCACACTCTGCCGGTGGCGCGGCCGGTGTGGATCTGGGTGGGCAGCGTGCTCGCGGTCGTGGTCCTCGTCGTCGGCCTCGCCTACGCCTTCCAGCGCAAGCTGATCTACCTCCCCAGCACCGCGCCGGTTCCGTCCGCCGCCTCGATGCTCGCCGGTGCGCGGGACGTCGTGCTGCACACCGCGGACGGGCTGGAGCTGGGTGCCTGGTTCCTGCCAGCCAGGACCACCCCGGAGCGTGGAGCCGTCCTCGTCGCGCCGGGAAACGCGGGCGACCGGACCTTTCGCGCACCGCTGGCGGCGGAACTGGCCGCTCGCGGGTTCGCCGTGCTGCTGGTCGACTACCGCGGCTACGGCGGCAATCCCGGGAGCCCGACCGAGGAGGGGCTGACCCAGGACATCCGCGCGGCGCACCGGTTCCTCGCCGGCGCGGGCTACGGCCCGGACCGGCTGCGGTACTACGGCGAGAGCCTCGGCTGCTCGCTGGTCACGAAGCTGGCCACCGAGCAGCCGCCCGCGGCGCTGGTGCTGCGCTCGCCGTTCACCGACCTGCCGGCCGTCGGACAGCGGCAGTACCCGATCCTGCCGGTGCGGCTGCTGATGTGGGACCGCTTCCCGGTGGCGGAGGACGTCCGGCGGATCCGCGTGCCGGTGACCGTCGTGCTCGGTACGGAGGACTCGCTGGTGCCACCCGAGCAGAGCCGCGCGGTGGCCGCCGCCGCGGCCGGGCCGAGCCGGGTCGTCGAGGTCGCCGGCGCCGGGCACAACGACCCGGCGCTGCTCACCGGCGACGCCCTGCTGGACGCCATCACCGCCTGACCTGCCTGTTCTGCCCAAAGCACGTGAAGGCCACCTTCATTACGTCTGACGTGGTGAAGGTGGCCTTCACGAGCTTTTGTCCCGGCCCGAGTCCGAGTATAACTGAGTGGTCAGTCAATTTACCCTGGAGCGCGCCATGCCCCGTGCCGTTCGTGACGCCCTCGACCTCACCCCCGAGCAGCGCGAGTTCCGCGAACTCGCCGCCGACTTCGCCGAGCGGGAGATCCGCCCGGTCGCCCGCGCCGTCGACGACGCCCAGACCGAGTCCCCGCTCGACCTCTGGCGCACCGCGAGCAAGGTGGGCCTGACCGCGTTCATGCTGCCGTCGTCCGTCGGCGGCGGCGGGATCACCGACCTGCTCACGCAGGTTCTGGTCCAGGAGGAGCTGTGCCACGGCGACATCGGGATCGGCAACCTGCTGACGTCCAACGGCTTCTTCGCCGACCCGATCCTCGAACTGGGCACGCCCGCGCAGCAGGAGCGCTGGCTGGCGCCACTGACCGGCGACGACCCGCCGCTGACCGCGCTGGCCGTCACCGAGCCCGGGGTGGGCTCCGACGCCGCCGCCCTGCGCACCAGGGCCGTCCGCGATGGTGACGAGTACGTCCTCACCGGGCAGAAGGCGTGGATCTCCAACGCCCCGTACGCGAAGTGGTTCGTCATCTTCGCCACCGTCGACCCGGGTCTGCGGTCCAAGGGGGTCACCGCGTTCGTCGTCGACCGGGACACGCCGGGACTGACCGTCGGCAGCCCGATCCGCAAGCTCGGCCAGCGGGCCATCGTCAACGCCGAGGTCTTCCTCGACGGCGTGCGCGTCCCCGTAGCCAACCGCCTCGGCGAGGAGGGGCAGGGCTTCTACGGCCTGATGCGGACGTTCGACGCGTCCCGGGTGCTGATCGGCGCGTCCACCACCGGGCTGGCCAGGGCGGCGCTCGACTTCGCCGTCGACTACGCCCGCCAGCGCGAACAGTTCGGCAAGCCGATCGTCGAGCACCAGGCGGTCGCGTTCCGGCTGGCCGACATGGCGTCCAAAGTGGACATATCGCACTTGCTGACCGTCCGGGCGGCCCGGCTGTTCGACGCCGGTGAGGACATCACCGCCGAGGCGGCGACGGCGAAGCTGGTCGGCTCGGAGAACGCCATGTGGTGCACCTGGGCCGCGGTGCAGACGCTCGGCGGCTGGGGCTACTCACAGGACTTCCTGGTGGAGAAGTGGATGCGGGACGCCAAGCTGGAGGAGATCGAGGAGGGCACCTCGGACATCCAGCGGATCGTCATCTCACGGCAGTTGATCAGGCAGCGATGAGCGAGGTGTTCGGCGACCCCGCCTCGGTCGCGGTGGTCGGTGCGAGCGCGGACCCGGCGAAGTGGGGCCACTGGCTGGCCCGCGGGGCACTGGAGGGCAGCGGCAGGCGGCGGGTCCACCTGGTGAACAGCCGGGGCGGCGAGGTGCTGGGACACCAGGTGTACCGGCGGCTCGGTGAGCTGCCCGAGGTGCCCGAGCTGGTGGTGCTCGCTGTTCCGGCCACCGCCGTGCACGACGTCGCCGGCGAGGCGCTGACGCTGGGCACGCGCGGCCTGCTGGTGATCACGGCCGGCGTGCCCGACCCGGCCGGGCTCGCGGCCAGGGTACGTGCGGCCGGTGCGCGGTTGGTCGGGCCGAGCTGTCTGGGGCTCTACGACGCGCAGTCCCGGCTGGAGCTGGCCTGGGGACGGTTCCAGCCCGGACCGCTGGGCATCGTGTCGCAGAGCGGGCAGGTCGGGCTGGAGCTGGCCGGGCTCGCGGCCGCCGCGGGCGTCGGCGTGTCGCGGTTCGTGTCGGTCGGCGGTCAGGCCGACGTGACGCTGGGCGAGATGGTGGAGGGGCTGGCAAGCCACGAGGCCACCCGGGCCGTCGTCGTCTACGCCGAGGGCTTCGGCGACGGCAGGCGGCTGGTGCACACGCTGCGGCGGCTGACCGAGGCGGGCAAGCCGGTGGTGGTGCTGACCGTCGGCGCGAGTGCCGCGGGCAGTGCCGCGGCCCGCTCGCACACCGGGGCGCTGACGTCCACAGTGGACGTCGTCGACGCCGCCTGCCGGGCCGCAGGCGCGGTGCGGGTGACCACGCCGGCCGAGGCCGTCGACGTGGCCCGGTTCCTGCTGGAGGCGCCCGCCGCCGTCGGCGACCGGCTGGCCATCGTCGGCGACAGCGGCGGGCAGGGCGCCATCGGGGCCGACGTCGCGGTGCGGGCCGGGCTGCGGGTGCCGAGGGCGCCGGTGGACCTCGACGGCGCCGGGGAGAAGGACCTGACCAGCTACGCCAGGGCGGTCGGCGCCCTGCTGCGGGACGGCGAGGCCGACGCCGTGCTGCTCACCGGGTACTTCGGCAGCTACGGCACCGACACACCCGAGCTGGGCGAGCTGGAACTGGCGGTCGCCGACGACATTGGCGCGGTCGTCGCCGAGACCGGCGTCCCGGTGGTGGTGCACAGCATGGGACCGGCGGGCTCACCCGCGGTCCGGGCACTGCGGGCGCGCGGGGTGCCGGTGTACGGGACGGTCGACGCGGCGCTGTCCGCGCTGGCGGCGGCGGTCCGGCTGGCGGCGGGCAGGGGCGCCGTGCCGCCACCGGTGCCGGAACCACGGCGGCCGCTGCCCGGCGGCGGCTACCTGGCCGCACGTGAGCTGGTCGCGTCCGCGGGCGTGCGGTTTCCCGCCGGGGTGGCGGTGACCGGGCCCGCCGACGTGCACCCGCGGGTGACCGGGCTGCGGGCGCCCTATGTGGTGAAGGCGGAGTGGTTGCCGCACAAGAGCGACGTCGGTGGCGTGGCCGTCGGGCTGGCCGACGGCGGCGCGGTCGCCGAGGCGCTGGCCGGGATGATCGCGCGGCTCGGGCCGGGGCGTTACGTCGTGGAGGAGCAGGACGTCCGGCCGGATGCCGTGGAGATCCTCGTCGGCGCGCGATGGGATGCCGCGTTCGGGCCGGTGGTGCTGGTCGGTGCCGGTGGGACGGAAGCCGAGCTGTACCGCGACACGACCGTGGAGCTGGGGCCGGTGGACACCAGGCAGGCGCTGGCGATGCTGCGTAGGCTCCGCTGTTACCCGCTGCTGGACGGCTGGCGCGGGCGGGCGCCGCTGGACCTGGTGGCGCTGGCGGACACGGTGTCCGCCGTGTCGTGGGCGCTGGTGGACTCCGGCGCGGGCGAGATCGAGCTGAACCCGGTGCGGGTCGGCGCCGACGGCGTGGTCGCGGTGGACGCGCTGGTGACGGGAGGAGCGGGATGGGCGTGACCGGGGCGGCCGCGCTGGTGCGGTCGCTGGTGGCGCACGGCGTCGAGCTGGTGTTCGGCATTCCGGGCACGCACAACCTGGGCATCTACGCCGAGCTGGGACGCCACGGTGTCCGGCACGTCTCGCCGCGGCACGAGCAGGGGGCCGGGTTCGCGGCCGACGGCTACGCCAGGGTGACCGGACGGCCGGGCGTGTGCCTGACGACCAGCGGGCCCGCCATCCTGAACGCGGCCACCGCCGCCGCCCAGGCCTACTCGGATTCGGTACCGGTGCTGCTGATCTCGCCGGGCGAACCGCTCACGCATCCGGGACGCGGCAACGGATTGCTGCACGAGGTCCGGGACCAGACGGCGGCGATGGCGGCGGTGACCGCGGGCAGCCACCGGGTGACCAGCGTCGAGGAGATCCCGGTCGCCGTCGCGCAGGTGTTCGCCGAGATGTCGGCCGGCCGCCCGCGGCCGTGGCATCTGGAGATCCCGCTGGACCTGATCGACGCCGTGGCCGACGTTCCCGTCGTGGAGCCGGTCGCGGTGCCGGTCGCGCGGCCGGACGTCACGGAGGCCTTCGCCCTGCTGCGGGACGCGCGGCGGCCGGGGGTGATCGCCGGTGGCGGTGCGAAGGGCGCCGCGGCGGAGCTCGCCGCGTTGGGGGCGCCGGTGATGTTGTCGGCCAACGGCAAGGGCATCCTGCCAGCCGACCACCCGTGTTTCGTCGGCGCGGGACTGCAGCACGCGGCGGAGTTCGTCGCGGACTGCGACGTGCTGCTGGCCGTCGGGACCGAGCTGGCGCCCGCCGACCTGTGGAACGGCCCGCTGGCCGTGCCGGGGAAGCTGATCCGGCTGGACATCGACCCGGTGCGGGCCGTGACCAACGCGCGTGCCGACGTCGTGCTGGTTGGCGACGCGGCAGCCACGCTGGGTGCGCTCGCCGGAGCCGTTTCGGTGTCCACTGTGGACCGTGCCGCGGAGTGGCGTGCCCGGGTGTCGGCGCGGGCCAGGGCGGAGGGCGAGCGGTGGCTGCCGATCCTGTCGGCGCTGGAGGGTGCGCTGGGCCGGGACGGCATCCTGGCCGCGGACAGCGCGATGGTCTGTTACTACGGCGCACTGGCCAACCTGCCGACGTACACGCCCGGGTCGTTCCTGTACCCGACCGGGCTAGGCACGCTGGGCTACGGCCTACCGGCCGCGATCGGCGCGAAGCTCGGCAGGCCGTCGGCGCGGGTCGCGGTGCTGCACGGCGACGGCGGGATCATGTTCACCGTCGCCGAGCTGGCGTCGGCGGCCGCGCTGGAACTGCCGTTGCCGGTGGTGGTCGTGGACAACGGCGGCTACGGCGAGATCCGCGCCGAGATGGCCGAGCGGGGCGACCCGCCGCTCGGCGTCGACCTGCCCAGCCCGGACTTCGCCGCACTGGCCCGTTCCCTCGGCTGCCACGGCGTGACGGTCCCCGACCCGGAGGCGCTGCCCGCCCTGCTGACCGAGGCCTTCGCCGCCAACCGCCCCACGGTGCTGCACGTGGCGGGCGCCTGAGTGGTCAGATCAGCAGGTCCTGGTTCACGAAGGCCAGGCAGAGGTCGCGCATCAGCGGGACCGACATGCTGGCCGGGCCGAGCAGGACCTGCCAGGCCAGGCCGTCGATGAGGGCGATCAGCTGGTTCGCCATCCGGGCCGGGTCGCCGTCGCGGACCTGCCCCGCCGCCTGACCGTCCCGAACGATCGCGGTGACCAGGCCGCGCCAGTCGCCGTACATCCGCTCGTGCAGCTGACGCAGCTCCGGCTCCCGCATGCCTTGCGACCACAGCTCCGCCCAGACCTTCCAGGCCTCGATCGTCTCCGGCTGGTCGGGCAGGTACGAGTCGACGACGAGCCGCAGGCGGTCGGCGGGCTGCTCGCCGGTGTCGAGCATCCACCGCCTGCGGTCCAGGGACCGCTGGTAGTTGTACTCGTAGGCGGCGTGCACCAGATCCCGCTTGGTGTCGAAGTAGTAGTGCACGGTGCCGCCGCTGACCCCTGCCGCCTTGGCGACGTCGGACACCCGCAGGTTGACGAACCCGTGCTCGGCGATCACCGCGCACGCCGCACGCAGGATCTGTGCGCGGCGCTCCGCTTCGACGCTGGGCCTGGGCATGACCGGAACCGTACCTCAGTACTCCGCCACGAACCGGATGTCGTGAACGGCGGACGGTTCGGCGAAGCGCAGCAGCCGTGCCCCCGCGCTCGTCAGTGCCGTGCGGTCCTTTGTGGACATCCTGGCGAACTCGGTGACGGTCAGCGTCGCCGAATCCCCGGCCCGCTCGATCCGCCACACCCCGCGCACCACCCCGTCGCACAGCACGGCTTGCGGGATCAGCCCGTTCTTCGTGAAGATCCGCCGCCGGTACTCGTCGCTGATCACCCGCGTGCGGTCCGCGTAGGACAGCAGTGTCTGGTCGAAGCCGCCGAGAAACCGTGGTGGCGCGGGCGTGTCCGGGTCCGGCCGGTCAGCGTCGGGCAGGTCGTACAGCGTCCTGCCCGCTTCGTCGCGGAACGTCCGCAAGTCCAGCCCCTCGACCACCTCGCCGAGCCTGGTCAGGCCGCACCAGGTCTGCACGTCGAGCACGCTCGCCGGACCGAATGCGGCCAGGTACCGCAACACCAGCGCCGCCGGGTCGGGCGGCGCGAGCGGCCTGCCGAGCCAGTCCTGCGCGGTCGCGTACGTCGTCTGACCGGACCGGCCCCACACCCCACGCGGCGGAACCTGGACCAGCGGCAGCAGGTTGCGGGCGATGTGGGCCAGTGTCGACGGGGGCCGGCCGGGCCAGCGCAGCGCCAGCCGCTCGCCCAGCCGCCCGGCCGTCAGCGGTTCGCCGGCGAGCAGTTCGCGAGCGTGCCCGGCGACCTCGGCCAGGTCCAGCCCGGCCGCCTTCGCCGCGTGCTGGGTGTTGGTCGCCAGGTCGCGATCCAGCAGCGGTTGCACCACCGGCCGCCACGCCAGGCCGTCGGCGGCGTCGACCAGGTGCACCGTGCCGCGCATCAGCACGATCCGTACGACCTCGCGGTTCACCAGCAGCTCGGACAGCTGTTCGGGGCGGAATCCGTGCAGCCTCGTCCACAGCGCGTAGTACGGCGGCCACGGCGACTGGGCCTGCAACCCGGCGAGGTGGCGGACCGCGTCGAGCACGCCCAGGTGCGAGCGCCGCAGCAGCAGTTGCCGGGCCAGCATGGCGCGGTTGAGCGCCCGCGGGCTCAGCGTCGTCATGCAGGCAGGCTAGCCAGCCGCACCGACAACGCCGCCGAACCCGGACAAAAACCCGAAAACTCCTCGGAATGAGAGGCCGGTCACAACTGGTCGGTATACCCGGTAGTAGGACCTAAAAGTGTCCTGTACTAGGTCGTTTCTGGAGGGACTAAGCCGTGCCCGCAGCGGTGCTCGCCGGTCTGGGCGCGTCATTGCCCACCCGTGTCGTCGACAACGACGAGCTGTCGAGCAGGCTGGACACCTCGGACGAATGGATCCGCACCAGGACCGGCATCGCGTCGCGACGCGTCGCCGACCCCGATGTGTCCACTGTGGACCTCGCGGTGGAGGCGGGTGAGCGGGCTCTCGCCTCGTCCGGCGACCGGCGGGTCGACGCGGTGGTGCTGGCGACGTCGACGGCCGACCAGCTCTGCCCGGCCAGCGCCCCGCAGGTCGCGTCCCGGCTCGGCTGCGGCGGTGCGGCCGCGTTCGACGTCAACGCGGTGTGCAGCGGCTTCGTCTACGGTCTCGCCACCGCGGCCGGCCTGATCGCGGGCGGGATCGCGCGGCGGGTGCTGGTCGTCGGAGCCGACACGTTCACCCGCATGCTCGACCCGGACGACCGCGGCACGGTGCCGATCTTCGGCGACGGCGCGGGCGCCGTCGTGCTGCGGGCGGGCAGCGCCGACGAACCCGGCGCGATCGGCCCGTTCGACCTGCACAGCGAGGGTGAACTGGCCGATCTGCTGATCGTGCGGGCCGGTGGTGCCAAGGAGCGGTTCTCCGGCAACCGGGCCGACTACTATCTGGACATGAAGGGCACGGCGGTGTTCCGGCACGCCTGCGCGCGGATGGCCGAGTCGTCGCTGACCGTGCTGGAGCGGGCGGGCTGGTCGGTGTCCGATGTGGACCGGTTCGTCGGGCACCAGGCCAACATCCGGATCCTGCAGAGCACGGCCAAGCACCTCGGCCTGCCCGCGGACGCCGTCGTGGCCAACATCGGGCACACCGGCAACACCAGCGCGGCGTCCATCCCGCTGGCCTTCGCCGACGCGGTCCGCGACGGCACGCTCGTGCCCGGTCAGCGGGTGCTGGTCAGCGCGTTCGGCGCGGGGCTCACCTGGGGTTCCACCGTGCTGCGCTGGCCGGACGTCACTCCGGCCGGGTGAGCGCCGCGTAGGTCACCGTCGCCTGCTTGCGGCCCCGCAGCTGGACACGCCTGCCGCGCTTCCAGTTCCGCTGCTCGCTCGGGGTCGCCGCCTCGACGACGGCCGCGCTCGCCAGCAGCCTGCCCGGCACCTTCTTCGCGCTCTCGGTCAGCCGGGCCGCCTCGTTCACCGCGTCGCCGATGACCGTGTACTCGAAGCGGCTGCTGGTACCCAGCTGACCGGCGAACACCGGCCCGGCCGCGACGCCGATGCCCAGGTCCAGCTCGCCGGTGTCGCGCACGGCGTCGCGGATGGCCCGCGCGGCGAGCAATGCCGACGTCGCGGGGTCGGCCAGCCGGGTCGGCGCGCCGAAGACGCACAGCGCGGCGTCGCCCTGGAACTTGTTGACCAGCCCGCCCTGGGTGGCCACCGCGTCGACGACGGCGGTGAACAGCCGGTTCAGCTTGGCCACCAGTTCCTCCGGCGGCATCCGGTAGGCCAGCGCCGTCGAGTCGACGACGTCGACGAACAGCGCCGTGACCTCGCGGACGTCCCCGGACAGCGACGCCCCGTACTCCAGCGCGTGGGTGGCCACCTCGGTGCCGACATGCCTGCCGAACAGGTCCCGCAGCCGCTCCCGCTCCCGCAGCCCGGCGACCATGTCGTTGACCGACGTCTGGAGCATGCCGATCTCGCTGGAGTCGTCGACCGGGACGGTGACGTCGGTGCGGCCGCGGGCCACCTCGTCCAGCGCCACCCGCAGCCGGTGCAGCGGGGACGCGACGGCGCGGGCCAGCAGCGCGGTGGCGAACGCGCCGAGCACCAGGCCGATCACCGCGAGCACGATCAGGCTCGCCGTCGGGTCGGCGTCGCCGAGCGAGGGCGGGGTGGCGACGAACAGCACGCCGAGCATCGGCACGCCGCTGGCCATCGCCCAGGTCAGCACCAGCCGGGTCAGCACGGTGACCGCCAGCCGGCCCTGCGGCGGGCTGACGCTCAGCGCCAGCGTCATCACCGGACGGGCCACCCGCTCGGCGATCAGGTAGGTGAGGCCGACGGTCGTCAGGCCGCCGAGCAGGACGGTCAGGCCGACGCCGAGCGCGTCCCAGGCCGAGCCGAGTGCGCCGGCCAGCGCACCGTGCAGCACGGTGCCGATCAGCCAGAGGGTGCCGCTGACCAGCGCCATGTCGGTCGGGATGCGCAGTGCCCTGCGTGCTTCCTGCTCCGTCGGGTCGCGGCCGAGCACGAACCACACGACCGTCCGCCGCTGCAGCAGGGCCGTCCACGCGGTGCCGACCAGCAGGGCCAGCGCGATGTAGCCGGCGGAGACGACGGCCAGCACCCAGTCCTGGTCGATGTCGCGGGGCGAGCCCTGCAGGGTGAGCAGCAGGAACACCACGCCGGACCCGCAGACGCTCGACCCGACGCCGAGCGCGGCGAAGCCGAGGCTCGTCCGCAGCACGAGCGGGAACCTCTCCGGCGGGGGGCGCCGCAGTCTGATCCTCCGCACGCGATGATCGTAAGCCGCCGGTCCCTGAGACGCCGGGGCCCGGCGGTCAAGCACGTGAAGGCCACCTTCATCACGTCTCAGGTGAGGGTCCCGGCAAAGTTGGGTGGTCCGGAGCGCGTCATTCGCGTTCCGGAAGACGAGACTCGCGGCGAGTGGCCCGTTGGCGCGGGTGCGGGTTCACGGGCTGGGACGCGGGGTCCGGATGGTGAGTGACGTGTTCAGGAACGCGAAACTCGTGCTCCGGCCCGGCACGGCCGCGCGAGCGGCCCGTTCGGCCAGCCGATGACGGGCGGGTCTCGCTATCTGGAACCGTCGTGCCGGAGAGTGGGACCAGGAGGGCGGGAAGGTGCAACTCGCGGGTCGGGAACGGTCGACTCGCGGGTCGGGAACGGAGGACTCGCGCGAACGGCCCGGTCACGCGGCCGACCGGCACCACGTGAGAACCGGCGTCCACATGGTGAGTTCTGCGCTCACGCACGTGAGTTCTGCGTTCCGGCACGCGAGTTCTACGTTCCGGTAAACGAGTTCCACGCTCGAGACCAGCCACCTCGCCTGGCCGCCACCGGACCTTGCCGGGACCTTGACGTGAGACGTGATGAGGTGGCCTTCACGTGCTTCGCGGCCCCGGTGTCGCGGCCTCAGTGACCTCAGTGACCTCAGTGGTCACAGCAGGCGCGGCAGCCTCACCGGTCACCACGAAGGAGACCACCGCGGCCACCGGCGAACGCCCCCAATGCCACATTGGGGGACACGCGACAAGCAACCGGCCCGGCCGCAGACGGGTCAGCCTGCCTTGCGGACGGCCTCCTCCAGTTCCTCGCGGTTCATGCCGGAGCGGCCCTTGACGTCCAGTTCCTTGGCCAGCTTGCCCAGCTCGGTCTTGTTCAGCTTGCTGAGGTCCCGTTTGCGGGACCTGCGCCCGCGCTTGCTGTTCTCCACGCTGCGCGACAGCGCCTCGAACAGGTCGACGACCTTCGTGGCCTGCGCGGGCTCCTCCTCCGGGGTGACCGTGCGGCCAGCCTTCTTGTCCTCGATCAGCGACATGACCCGCTCGGTGTAGGTATCGGTGTACTCCTCGGGCTTCCACTCCTCGCTGAGCGACTCGATCAGGTCCGTCGCCAGGTCCAGCTCCTTGGGCTTGGGCTTGACCTGCTTGGGCAGGGTCCGCAGTTCCTTGGCCGGGTCCCGCAGGTCGGCCGCGAAGTGCAGGGTGTTCAGCACCAGCACCGGGTCACCCGCCCGCACCGCGGCCAGGTACTCCTTGCCCCGCATGACGAACCGCGCGATCCCGGCCCGGTTCGTCTTGTCCATGGCCTGCCGCAGCAGGCCGTAGGCGCGGTGGAACTCCTCCTTCGCCGGGGTCAGCCAGTAGGTCTTGTCGAAGAACACCGGGTCGATGTCCTCGATGTCCACAAAGGATTCGATGTCGATGGTCCGGGACCGCCCCGGCGCGACCTCGTCCAGCTCCGACTGCTCGATCAACACGTAGTCGCCCTTGCTGATCTCGTAGCCCTTGACGATGTCGGAGTAGTCGACCTCCTTGCCGGTGCGCTCGTTGACCCGCCGGTACCGGATCCGGTCCGAGGTGCCGCGCTCGAACTGCCGGAAGTGCACCGAGTGGTCGCTCGTTGCGCTGTACAGCTCGACCGGCACCGTCACCAGGCCGAAGTTGATCGACCCGCTCCAGATCGCCCGTGCCATCACAACCTCCGCATCGCGTCGTGTGCCGATCCGGCGTGCTCACGCAGGTCCCGCCACGGGTCGGCCTTGCGGGCCATCCGGTTGCGCAGCCGGTCGACCGGGTAGCCGGCGGGCTCGGCCCGGCCCAGTTCCGGCCAGTCCAGCGGGGTCGCCACCGGCGCTCCGGCACGTGCTCGGACCGAGTACGGCGCGACGAACGTCTGCGCGTAGCCGTTGCGGTTGACGTCGAGGAAGATCCGGTCGCCACGCTTGTCCTTGCGGATCTCGGTGGTCAGCCGGTCCGGGTCGCGCTCGGCCAGCCGCGTGGCAGCCGCCCTGGCGAACTCGCGTACCTCGTCGAAGCTCGCGTCGCGGGTCAGCGGCGCGGCCACGTGGAAGCCCCTGCCGCCGCTGGCCTGCACGTATGGCGTCAGCCCGACCTCGGTGAACAGGTCCCGGACCCGCCTGGCGACCGTGCGCAGTTCGCCGACCCCGGTGCCGTCGGGTGGGTCCAGGTCGACGACCACCAGGTCAGGGTGCTCCAGGTCCTCCACTGTGGACAGCCAGACGTGCAGTTCCACCGCCGCCTGGCCGGCCAGGTACACCAGGGCGTCGGCGTTGTCGCACACCACGTGCCGCACGGTGCCGCCGTCGCGCTGCGGAACCTCGACGGTGGTGACCCAGTCCGGGAAGTGCTCCGAGGCGTTCTTCTGGAACCAGCCCTCGCCGCCGATGCCGTCCGGGAAGCGGCGCAAGGTCAGCGGACGGCCGGCCAGGTGCGGCAGCATCACCTCGGCGACGCCGCGGTATTGCCCGGCGAGGTCGCCCTTGGTGACGCCGTCGCCGGGGAACAACACCTTGTCCGGTTTGGACACCCGCACGGCGTTCATGCGGCGCGGTTACCCCGTGCCGCCGAGGTCAAAACCGGTAGCGGAGCAGCCTGCCCATCTTCCGGAAGGCGGGAATCCGCATGGCGACGGCCAGCTGGATCTTCGTGGTGGCCGGCAGCCGCCACTTGTCGCCCTCGTCGAAGAAGTCGTTCGCGGCCAGTTCGGACATCAGCGTGAGGCCGAGCGATTCCAGCTCGCGGGGGTCGTCGATACCCCACTTCAGGGTGGCACCCGACTTGCGGACCACCGGGTTGAGCTTCTGCAGCCGGATGCCGAGCGAGCTGAAGCAGTCGAAGACCAGCTGCCCGCTGTCGAAGCGGTCGACGATGGCACGCAGCAGGTTCTCGCCGCCCTGCTTGTCCAGGTACATGGTCAGGCCCTCGGCGACCATGATCGTCGGCCGGTCGGCGGGTACCTGGTCCAGCCACTCGACGTCGGTCACCGAGGTGCCGATGTTGCGGTGGCCCTCCCGCGCCGGGTAGATCTTCTCGCGCAGCTCGACGACGTCGGGAAAGTCGACGTCGTACCACCGCACCCCGGGGCCGGGGTCGAGCCGGTACACCCGGGTGTCCAGACCGCAGCCCAGGTGCAGGACGTTGCACTCCGGGTTGGCCGCGATGAACTCCGCGGTCCAGCGGTCGATCGGCTTGGCCCGGAACACGACGCTGAGTGCCAGCTGCTGGTTCACGCCGAGCCGGTCGAAGTCGTAGTCGATCCTGCCGACCGCCTCCTCGGCGGCCTTGTCACCGAGCACCGGGTCGGGTGAGCGGCTGTCCAGCGCCCTGCCGTACAGCGTGCCGAGCATGGTCGCGCGGGCCTCGGTGAAATGGACCTTCTCCATGTGGAGCGCTCCGATCATCACAAGTTTTAGAAACTTGTGAAAAGACTACTCCGTCCCGTCCGGCTCCGACAGTCCGGCTCGCAGCTGCTGCAGCGTGCGCGCGAGCAGGCGGGAGACGTGCATCTGCGACACGCCGATGCGTTCGGCGATCTGGGTCTGCGTGAGGTTGTGCACGAACCGCAGGGCGAGGATCTTGCGTTCCCGCTCCGGCAGCTTGCTGACCAGCGGATGGAGCACCTCGTAGTTCTCCACGCTGGTCAGGCCGCTGTCCTCCTCGCCGAGCGTGTCGCCCAGCGACATGCTGTCCGAGTCCGCACCGGTCAGGACGTCGTCCAGCGACATCGAGTGATACGCGTTACCCGCCTCCAGGCCCTCGTGCACCTCGTCGATCCCGATGTCGAGGTGGGCGGCCAGCTCGCTGGGCGTCGGCGCCCGGCCCAGCCGCTGGGACAGCTCGGTGCTCGCCGCGCCCAGCGTCAGGTGCAGCTCCTTCAGCCGCCGCGGTACCCGGATCACCCAGCCGGTGTCGCGGAAGTGCCTGCGGACCTCGCCCATCACCGTCGGGACGGCGAAGGACAGGAAGTCGAACCCGCGTGCGGGGTCGAACCGGTCCACCGCGTTGATCAGGCCGACCCTGGCGACCTGCACCAGGTCCTCCTTGGCCACGCCACGGCCGGAGAAGCGCTGCGCGATGTGCTCGGCCAGCGGCAGGTGGCCGGTCACCAGCTCGTCGCGCAGGGTGGCGCGGCGCGGGTCGTTCTCGTCGAGCTCGGCCAGTTCGGTGAACAGCGGGGCGAGGTGTGCGTAGTCGTCCCCGCCCTCCGGCGGTCGGGTCACGCGTCGACCGCCGGCCGCCGTTTCGCCAGCGCGATGTGCACCACGTGACCGGTTCCGTCGGCCTCGGCCCAGCTGGTCGCCTCGTCCGCCAGGGTGGTCAGCACCTTCCAGCCGAACGACCCGGTGTCGGGCACCGCCCGATCGGCCGACAGCACCGCGCCGTGGAAGCGCAGCTGGTCGTCGTCGAAGGTGAAGCGGCAACGCATGGACGAGCCGGTGGTCGCCCGGGTGATCAGCTCCGAGCAGGCCTCGTCGACGGCCAGCCGGAGGTCGGCGATCGTGTCCAGGTCGAAGTCCGCCCGCATCGCGATGTTCGACGCGACCCCGCGGATGATCGGCAGGTGAGCCAGATCCGCGCCGAGGCGGATCTCGATGTCGTTGCGGTCACCGAGATCACTCGGCGGTGGGTCCTTCTCGATCACGTGGTTCCCCTCAGCGCAAGCCTGCCGGACCGTTGAAGCTTAGAGCGATTCACCGTCCGAGCGCGCGCTGCAGCTCCTTCTTCGTCATCCGCGAACGACCCTTGATGTTGCGCTTCTTGGCGTCGTTGTAGAGCTGTTCCTTGGTCGGGCCGCCGGGTCCCTTGCGGTTGCCGGAACGCTCGCCGCCACGCTTCTGCGGCGACTTGTCCTTCAGCGAGGTCTTGCTGGCCTGCTTGGACTCGCCGCTGCGGGCACGGTTCTTGTTCACCGTTCGCGCGGCGATCTCCTCGGCCCTGTCCTCGCTGGCGCCCCGCTTCTTCTGCCCGGACTTGATGTGTTCGTACTGGCGTTCTCGCTTGTTGCTCCATGCCTGCTGCGGCATCGTGCACCTCCTGGTTGTTGTTTCACGCGTGCCTGAGCAGCGCGCCGACTCCCTCGGTCAGTTCGAGTTCGCCGCCCACGTGTTCCAGCTGGGCGCCCGTGCGCAGCGCGGCGTAGGGCAGTCGTTCGTCGTCCGGCGTTTCCGGGTCGCTGACGAGCAGCGTGTCCACGTTGGCCTCGCGCAGCGCCGCGTCGACGGCCGTCACGCCGGAGACGGCGAGGCCGTGGGCGGCGCCCCGGTGGAACCGCTCGGCGGTCTCCGCCCGCTGGGCCCTGCGGCGCTCGCCGAGCAGCTCGGCCAGCCTGCCGTCCAGCTCGGGGCCGCCGGGCAGTTCCTCGACCGGACCGTCGATCTGCTCGCGTACCGCCGTGCGGGCCTGGACCTCGCCGGCCAGCACGACCAGCTCGGCGCCGGTCCGCCGGGCCGCGGCGGTGATCTCCGCCGCGATGTCGGCCGCGTTGTGCCGGACGGTTTCCTCGGCGCGGTTCTGGATGTCGTGGTGCGCGGCGCCACCGCCGCGGACCTTGTGGACCGGGTGCGACCGGCCCTCGGCGGTGTGGACGCCGGTCACCCGGCCGTGCTCGTCGACCGTGGTGATCCGGGCGCCGGTCCGGTCCACCTCGGCGACCACGTGTGCCGGGCCGCGTTCCTGCCCGCGGGTGAGCGGGATCAGGTACGGCATGGACGACACCCGTGCCACCGGCTGATCCGGTGAGTCGGTCAGCCACTCGTCGATCACCAGCCGGTCCCGTGCCGCCACCAGTGCCCTGCCTGCCCTGCCGACCGGGCGTTCACCGTCCAGGACCGCCTGTTCGAGGGCCTCCAGTGCCGGTGCGGGCGTGCCCTGGTCGGCCAGTTGCTCGCGGATGCCGCGCCAGAGCAGTTCCAGCTTCTTCGCGGCGTCCTCGGTGTCGTGGCGGTGGGTGAAGTAGACCGAGCTGAACGGGCCGTCGGTGCTGGCCAGTTCGCGCAGGGTCGTGGTGTCGGGCATCGTCGCCGCTCGCCTCCTCACGTCGATCAGCCGGGTACTACCCGCGCCGTTGACGACAGAAACGTCACACCTGGGTGCTTTCGGGTACCCCGGCGTGCTTAAGGTGCGCCGGTGACGTGGTGGCATGCGGTGGTGATCCTGCTGGCCGGGGTCTGGGCGGGAACGATCAACGCAGTGGTGGGCTCCGGCACGCTCGTCACGTTCCCCACGCTGGTCGCGCTGGGCTACCCGCCGATCACCGCTACCACGTCGAACGCCATCGGCCTGGTGCCCGGCACGATCAGCGGCGCCATCGGCTACCGCAAGGAGCTGGGCGGGCAGGCCCGCAGGCTGGTGATCTACGGCGTGGCCTCGTTCCTCGGCGCCATCGGCGGGGCACTGCTGCTGCTGAAGCTGCCGAAGGACGCGTTCGAGACGATCGTGCCCGTCCTCGTCGGACTTGCCGTCGTGCTGGTGATCGTGCAGCCGAAGGTGTCCGCGTGGGTGGCCGGACGGGACGACTCCGGCGCGCCGGACCGCAACCGGTACAGCGTGCTGCTGCTGGTCCTGATCGGGCTCATCGGTGTCTACGGCGGATACTTCACCGCCGCGCAGGGCGTGATGCTGATGGCGGTGATGGGCATGATGCTCAGTGACCCGCTGCAGCGGCTCAACGGGATCAAGAACGTCCTGTCCGCCATCGTCAACGTCGTGGCGGGCGCCATCTACGCCGTCGTCGCCCCGGTCGACTGGATCGTCGTGGGCATCCTGGCCGTCGGCTCGACGGCGGGCGGGATACTCGGGTCCTGGATCGGCCGCAAGCTCCCGCCCGCCGCCCTGCGCGCGGTGATCGTGGTCGTCGGCGTGGCGGCCGTCATCCAGCTGGTGCTGCGCTGACCGTTCCTACATGGTGGTAGCGCCGCACCGAACCGCCGACGTTGCCCGGGAAGTTCTGCACCCGGTGCCACAGCGGGCTCGGCGAGCCGATGCCGTCACCGGGCGCGGCCAGCGCGTCGATGTGGTGCTGCTCGGTCTCCCACTCGGCGTAGTTGATCACTTTGACGCCGTCGTTGCTGGTGTGGAAGTACGCCGCGATCCCGCCCTCGGGCAACGTGCCACCGGCGCGGTCGGCGTCCAGTGCCGCGAAGACGCTGTCCACCCATTCCCGCTGCCGCGCCGGATCCGGGCCGTCGAAGATCATCGTGACCAGCACGATGATCCCGGCCACCCGCGTGTCGCCCTCGGTGCGCCCGCCGCGGTAGAGCGTGTAGTCGTCGACGCCGTGCCGCTCGATCTCCGGCACCTCGGCGAGAATCTCCCGCTGCCGTGCGGGATCCGTCTCGCGGAACCGGGCGACGGCGCCGGTGTCCGTCCACTGTGAATAGTGCAGGACCCGCTCGCCGTCGGTGCTGGTGTAGACGCTGTGCGAGAGCAGGCCGTCGGGCAGCGGGTGCCGGTCCCACGCGCGCAGTGCGGCGTCGGCGGCGGCCCGCTGCCGGTCGGCGGGCACGGTCCACTCACTCGCCAGCACGACGCCGGAGTCGGCGCGGCCGGGGTCGGGCAGGGTCTCGGTCAGCTGTGCGTTCGTCATGCGCCCAGCCTGTGACCTCAACAATGGTTCAGGTCAAGTACGTCCGTGCCGCGGCGATCATCACGTCGTTCTCCTCGGGGGTCCCGATGGTCACCCGGGCACCCTCGCCGACGAACGGCCGCACGACGACCTTGCTGTCCAGCATGTGCTCCGCGAACTCGGCGGTCCGCTCACCGAGCGGCAGCCAGACGAAGTTCGCCTGGGTCGGCGGCACCTCGAAACCGGCGTCGAGCAACGCGTCGCGCACCCGGGTGCGTTCCTCGCAGGTCTCGGCGCAGCGGGCGAGCAGCTCGCCGGCGGCGTCCAGCGACGCGATCGCGGCCGCCTGGGCGACGGCGTTCAGGCTGAACGGCACGTACACCTGACGCAGTGCCGTGGTGACGTGCGCGGGCGCGACGGCGTAGCCGACCCGCAGGCCGGCCAGGCCGTAGGCCTTGGAGAAGGTACGCAGCACGGCGACGTTCTCCCGGCCGGCCCGCAGCGTCATGCCGTCGGGCACCTCGGCGTCGGTGACGTACTCGCGGTAGGCCTCGTCCAGCACCACCAGCACGTCGGCGGGCACCGCGTCGATGAACCGTTCCAGTGCCTCGCGGCGGATCGACGTCCCGGTGGGGTTGTTGGGGTTGCACACGAACACCAGCCGGGTGCGCGGGGTGATCGCGGCGAGCATGGCGTCCAGGTCGTGCTCGTGGCTCGGGGTCAGCGGCACGCGGACGCCGGTGGCGCCGGCGATGTGCGTCACGATCGGGTAGGCCTCGAACGACCGCCACGCGAAGACGACCTCGTCACCCGGCTCGCACAGGGCCTGGACGAGCTGCTGGCACAGGGCCACCGAGCCGCAGCCGACCGCGACCTCGTCGGTGGTGACGCCGAACTCCCTGGCCAGCCGGTCCACCAGCGCCCACGCGCCCATGTCCGGGTAGCGGTTGACGTCGGCGGCGGCCTCGGCGATCGCCTTGGCGACGCTCGGCAGCGGTCCGGCAGGCGCCTCGTTGCTGGCCAGCTTGATCGCGCCGGGCACGCTGCGTCCGGGGACGTAGGTGGGCAGCGAAGCCAGGTCGGCACGGGTCTGCACGGGCATGTGGACAACTCCCTCTCCGGTGTGGATGCCTTGACCGTATACGCCGCATCCACGGCGCTCCAGAGCTTTCGGTGTTGACTCCCGTTCACCCGTCAGTGGTTGAGTAGGCACATGACGCAGACACACACCGACGACTACCGACGCGCGGACGGCCGCGCGCTCCGCCTCACCTACGCCGAGCCGGACGGTGTCGTGCGAGGCGGCCTGGTGGTGCTGCACGAGGCGGACGGCGTCACCGACGGGGTGCGGTTCCTGGTCGGCAGCCTCGCCGACGAGGGCTGGCTCGCGGTCGCGCCGCACATGTCCGGCGACGGCGGGCTGAGCGGCGGTGACATCCTCGGCGCGACCGACATCACGCTGGCCTGGCTGGTCGACCGCGGGGTACGGGCCGACCTGCTCGGCGTCGTCGGGTTCGACCTCGGCGGGGCCGCGGCACTCGTCGTCGCGGCCAGCAGGAAGCTCGGTGCGGCGGTCAGCGTCGGCGGTCAGGGGCACGACGGCGAGCTGCCGCCGCTGGTCGAGATCGCGGGCAAGCTGACCAGCCCGTGGCTGGGCATCTACGGCGACGCCGGCGATGAGGACGGAGCCGAGGTGGAGCGGCTGCGCGAGGTCGCCGCGTCGGCGAAGGTCGCCACCAACGTCGTCCGCTACCCGGGCGCCAACCACCGGTTCGACGCCGACCCCGACGCGGCCGCCGAGGCCTGGCAGCGCACCCTCAACTGGTTCGACGCGCACCTCCGCTGAAACCGGATGGAGCCGAAGCGGTACTCGCCGCGTCCAAACGTCGCGCGGTACAGTTCTGTTTCGAATGTCACTTCAGGGGTGGGATGTCGACATGGCGCCAGCGAAGAAGCCGACGGAAACGGCACGGGAGGGCTTCGCCGCCTCCGCGCCGAAGCTCGCGCCGATCGCCGGTGACGTCCAGGCCGTCAAGAAGTCGGCCAAGACGGGCGGGTTGAAGCTCGAGGAGGGTGCGGCCCAGAAGCTCCAGAAGGAGCTGGCCGACATCCGGGTCAGGGTGGTCGCGATGATGCGCGAGGCCCGGGAGCTGGACGTTCCGCTGCACCTCGGGTCCAGTTTCGTGGCGCACGCGATGAGCGAGCGCCTGCGGTGGGCCGCCGGTGGCGCGGCCATTCCCGTTCTCGGTGACTTCCGCGACGTGCTGGAGGACCTGGAGCTGATCGTCAAGCGGGCGGACAAGAAGTTCAAGGAGACCGAGGAGCAGGCGGAGGAGCAGTTCCGCATCGCCATGGAGAATGTCGACGACGTGGCCGGCTTCTACAACCAGGGCGGTGACCAGCGGTGAGCCGGCGTCCCGAGCCCGACGCCCGGTGCCTGCCGTGGCCGCCGAAGCCGTGGCCGCCGGTCGAGCAGGACCCGCCGGGGACCGATCCGACCCAGCCGGTCGACTGGCTGAGCCATTCGCACCCCCAGCTGTACGCGATGGTGCACGAGGACCTGGATCTCACCGCCGTCAACCGCGTCGCGGAGCAGTGGGCGAAGCTGAGCAAGGACCTCGCGGAGATCCGGGACGACCTGCGTGCCGCTGTCGAGGCCTCGGCGAAGGGCTGGGAGGGCGACTCGGCCGAGCTCGCCAGGGACACCCTGACCAGGCTGACCATCTGGACCGAGGAGACGGGCCTGCGGGCAGGCAACGTCTCCAAGTGCGTCGAGGACCAGGCACAGAACGCCGCGACGGCGAAGAAGAACATGCCGGAGCCGCCCAAGATGCCGTTCCCGCAGCCCGCGCCGCTGCCGATGCCCGACCGCGGTCCGATGCCGGTCGAGGGTGGCACGGCCGCCATGTCGGCCAGCCCGTTCACCACCGGTGACTTCACCGGCGGACCGGCGATCGTGGCCGACCCGGAACCGCAGCGGGAGAAGGCGCAGCGCCTGCACGAGCAGGCCGCGCAGGTGATGGAGCAGTACCAGCGGGACTCCGGCGAGATCTACCACACGGTGCCGGACTTCAGCCGTCCCAACGGCGACCAGATCGTCTACGGGCCGCCGCCCGAGGAACCGCCGAAGGAGCCGGAGCCCGAGCCGCCGCCGTCCGAGAAACCCGACGACTCCACGGGCAGCAGCTCGACCGGCCCCGGTCCCGGCCCGGGTGGCGGGGTGCCGTCCCAGCCCGGCCCGGGCGGCGCCGGGACGTTCTCGCCCGGCCCCGGAACGGGGGCCATCGGCGGTGGTGGCGCCGTCGGCGAGCAGCTCAACCCCGGCCAGCGCGTCGGATCGGGCCAGTTCGGTCCCGGTGCCGGTGGTGCGGCAGCCGCCGCGGCGGCGTCCGGCCGTACCGGCGGCATGGGCATGGGGATGGCCGGTATGCCGATGATGCCGCCCGGTGCGGGCCAGCGGGGCGACGAGGAGGAGCACCGGGCGCCGTCCTACCTGCAGGACGACGAGAACATCTTCCATTCGGACCTGCAGGTCGCTCCGCCCGTGCTCGGGCTGGAGGACCAGCCGCGACGGCGCGACAGATAGCGAGAGTTCATGCGTGATCCGGACTCCGGGTGGATCCAGTTGCATCCGGCCGAGTTCTTCCTGCTCTGGTCGACCATGGGGCTTGGTGAGCTGCCCACTGTCCTGGGTATCCCGCACATCGGGCGGACGGCGTCGGCGCGCGCGGCGCTGTCGGATGCCGCCAGCCAGGCGCTGGCCGAACGCGACCTCGGCACCGTCAACCGGCCGGCCCGCGACCTCGGGCTGCTGCTGCGGACCCTCGCCGAGGCCGAGCTGCGGCTGGACATGACCGCGGACGGCGACGACTACTCGTTCCGGTCGGCCTCGTCGGTCGACCGGGGCGGGGCGGCGGTGTCGGTCGGGGTGGCAGGCGAGACGGTCCGGCTGGGCCCGGTGCGGGAGCCGATGCTGGTGGCGACCATGCTCGAGGCGCTGACACCGTTGAAGGCCGCGCCCGGCGTGCCCGCCAACATCCGGGTCAGCGACTACACCGACGCCTGTGCCGAGGGTGAACGGCTGGGCGCGGAGGGTTTCGTCGCGGTACTGCGTGACGCCGGCGTCCGGCCGCCGGAGGTCAACACCATGGTCCGCGCCGTGACCGGTAGGCGTGGCGGCGGCCAGTTCGGCGCCAGCGTGCGCGGCAGGGGCAGCTCCTGGATCCGCACGCCGAGCACGGTCAACTGGGTGGACACCGACGAGGGCCGCTACGCGTTGCGCAGCAGGGACGGCTGGCTCACCGCGACGCCGGTGGACGACTACCGGCTGAGGATCATGGCGCAGGAGATGGTCGGCGAGATCACCCGGCACTAATGTCGGAAGGTATGACCGACGCTCCGGAAGTGCTGTGGCGGCCGAAGGCCGACCGGGACACCCAGATCGACCGATTCCGCTCCTGGCTGCGGGCCGAGCACGGGGTGGAGGCCGACGACTACCGGTCACTGTGGGACTTCTCGGTGGGGTCGCCGGAGCGCTTCTGGTCGGCCCTGACGGAGTTTCTGGGCGTGCGCTGGCATGACCGGCCGGCCGAGGTGCTGTCCGGTGAGATGCCTGCCGCCAGGTGGTTCGCGGGCGGCACGCTGAACTACGCCGAGCACGCGCTGAGCGGCGGCGTCGCGGGCGCCGCGAAGGCCGACGACGAGCTGGCCGTGGTGTTCCACCGTGAGGACGGCAGGGCCGAGCAGCTGACCTACGGCAGGCTGCGGGCAAGGGTGGCCGCGGCCAGGGCCGCGCTGCGGGAGCTGGGCGTCGGCAAGGGCGACCGGGTGGTCGCGCTGGCGCCGAACTGCCCGCAGACGCTGATCGCGTTCCTGGCGGCGGCGAGCCTCGGCGCGGTGTGGTCGTCCTGCTCGCCGGACTTCGGGGCGCGTGCCGTGGCCGACCGGTTCACCCAGATCGAGCCGGCCGTGCTGATCGCCGTCAACGGTTACGTCTACAATGGACGGTCGTTCGACGTGCGGCCGACCGTCGAGCAGCTGCGGTCGAGCATCGGTTCCCTGCGGGCGACGGTGCTGATCGACTACGCCGGCGGCGGCGACCTGCCCGGCACGCTGGACTGGGACGACCTGCTGACCAGGCACGACGGTGCGGAGCTGGCGTTCGACGCGGTGGAGTTCGACCATCCGCTGTGGGTGCTGTACTCGTCGGGTACCACGGGCCTGCCCAAGGGCATCGTGCACGGGCACGGCGGGATCGTCGTCGAGCACCTGAAGATGCTCGCGTTGCACTGCGATCTGGGGCCGGGGGAGCGGTTCTTCTGGTTCACCACCACGGGCTGGATGATGTGGAACTTCCTCATCTCCGGGCTGCTCGTGGGGTCGACCATCGTGTTGTTCGACGGCAGTCCCGGGCATCCTGACCTGGGTGCCCTCTGGAAGCTGGCCGAGCAGCACAGGGTGACGTTCTTCGGTACGTCGGCGCCGTTCGTCCAGAGCTGCCTGAAGGGCGGGGTGCACCCGTCGCGGCAGTACGATTTGTCCGCGCTGCGGGCCGTCGGGTCGACGGGCGCGCCGCTGAGCCAGGAGGGCTTCCGCTGGCTGGTGGACGAACTCGGCCGGGGTGTGCAGATCTGCTCGGTGTCCGGCGGGACCGACCTGTGTACGGCGTTCGTCGGCTCGTCGCCGGACGTGCTGGTGTGGCTGGGCGAGCTGTCCTGTGCCGCGCTCGGTGCCGCGGTGGCCGCCTACGACGAGGCGGGCAGGCCGGTCGTCGAGGAGGTCGGTGAGCTGGTCATCACCCAGCCGATGCCGTCGATGCCGGTGTTCTTCTGGAACGACCCGGACGGCTCGCGGCTGCGGGAGGCGTACTTCGACTTCTACCCCGGGGTGTGGCGTCATGGTGACTGGATCCGGGTGACCAGCCGGGGTTCGGCGGTCATCTACGGCCGCAGCGACTCGACGCTCAACCGTGGTGGCGTCCGCATGGGCACCGCGGAGTTCTACCGGGTGGTCGAGGGCTACGACGAGGTGCTGGACTCGTTGGTGATCGATACCTCGGCCGCGGGTGCGGAGGGTGAGCTGCTGTGCTTCCTGGTCCTCGCGGAGGGTGCGGACCTGGCGGAGCTGGAGCCGCGGCTGCGCAGGGAGCTGCGTGGTGCCCTGTCGCCCCGGCACGTCCCGGACCGCTTCGTGGTCGTCGACGAGGTGCCGCGGACGCTGAACGGCAAGAAGTGCGAGGTGCCGGTGAAGAAGATCCTGGCCGGCGTCGCCCCCGACCGCGCGGTGAGCCGGGACGCGCTCGCCAACCCCGACGCGCTCGCCCCGTTCGTGGCCCTCGCGGGCCGTTGACCTGGGGATTCGTGGCAGATCGGGGGTGCTTTGCCGGGCGTCGCGGGGCGTGTGTACTCTATCTGGGCAGTGGTCGTTCGGCCTGGGAGGCTTCGCCTAGTCTGGTCTATGGCGCCGCACTGCTAATGCGGTTGGGGGTAACCCCCCCTCCCGGGTTCAAATCCCGGAGCCTCCGCTGGAGCCCAGCTCGCTGGGCGCCACCCCGGTCGCACGACCGGACAACTGAACATTGCGCCCGTAGCTCAACGGATAGAGCATCTGACTACGGATCAGAAGGTTAGGGGTTCGAATCCCTTCGGGCGCGCGTCTGGTTGAGACAGCACAAGAACCCCCTGGTGACAGGGGGTTCTTGCTATTCACACCTCGCAGTCGATTACGGTCGTGGCCCCCCCCGACTGGGCTAGCTGCAGGGTGGCGAACAGGCTGTGCAGGATCAGTTCAGCGCTGACGGGAGCGCGTGAATGCGGCGTTACTTGGAGTTGCGCCCGAGGCTACAGTGCCGCCGAGCTTGATCTCCGAAATGCCGGATATAGCAGTGATTCAAGTCAACAGGTCGAGCCCGGGACTTGAAACCCCGACCCGTGTTCCGATGCGGGTTAACGTCGCTGCTGGCTAGACAAGCGTGCGGGTGTGAGCTGGTGGAAGGCCGACAACCCAGCGATGTGAGACATTGTGAGGACTAGTTTCTCGCGTAACGGATGGATGGACGTCATCCGCATGAGTTTGTCCGACGAAGTGGGTACACGTCGATCGCTGTGACCAGCTGCGACGTCTTGTCGTCACCCGCTGGGCGGAGGCCCAGCGTTCCAGGGATGTAGTGACATCTCGGAAACGCTGGGACTCGCCGTTAATCGGGCGTTGGATTAAGGGCCTACACCCCAGCCTGCGACTTGAGTCCCGGCAAGACGTGCTCGGCCATTCTTACTGCTGCACTACCCCAGGCGTCTCGGCCGGTAGCGGCCTTGCCCGTCTCGGGGTCGACCAGTGTTCCGATGAGTGCCCGACCTTCGCGCTCGAAATCGAAGGACTCCAGCTTGCTTACCGCGTCGGCGATCGAGAGGTCTTCGTCTTCCGTCCGAACGATATGTACCGCCGCGGCAATCGCATAGATGACATTGGCCGAAAGGAGCCAGGTCTCCTCCCGGACGACTGCGAGCCCGCGCTCACGGCTGAGGCCTTCGGCGATCCGGGGCAGAGCGCAGTACGCCGACCAGAACTCGATCAGGTCTCCCGTGGCCGCCTCTTCTCCGACTCGGGCGATCGTCGTCTCGACGGCGTCGTTCCACGTCCGCGTCGTTCGAGCAGAGGTACCGATGAGAAGCGTGCCGGACGCGTAGCGCATGGCCTTGAACGACATCAACTTCGCCGACAATTTGCCTGGAGTGTCGGTCAGGAACTCGATCCGCGCTCCTTGGTCGAAGCCCGCGACGTCGCCGGCCTTGATGACCTCCTCGATGAGCAAGCGGTTCAGCACCTGACGACGGTCCATCGACTGTGCGATCGACGCATTCAGGGGCTTAGCGTTCTTCTGAAGGTCGCTGAAGTCCTGTGCCCGTCGTACTTGGTCGTCATCAATAACAACGACGATCGGTTGACCCGATGTCCGGAGGCGTTCGATCACCTCGTCGTTGAGGGGCTCGTGAGCGGTGATGACGTCGCCGTATGCTGACGTTCGGTGCCCACCGTCGCCAACCTTGAACTTCGCGCCCGGACGAACGTACAGGACCCCGGAGCGGATGACTTGGTTGTTGTCGTCGTCGGCCACGAAGTGTGCGTCGTGCTCCGAGATGTAGAGAAGGATCGAGTTGAGTACATAGTCCGGCGTGTCTTGAATGTAACTGGCGATAGCATCGCGGTGAGCCTTGTCTTCCTTCCTGTTCGTGCCCACCCCGGACAGTGGATCCCATTCCTCGCGCGGCCCAACGACACCTACGTAGTCGACCGGTGTCATCGCCGTAATGCAGAAAGGCCTCCCGCCCATCTGAAACCCGATTGCAGGGTAAGGGACGTATCCGTATGAGATCTTGCGCTTCTTGTTGGGTCCATCGGAACCCTTGTCTGATGAAGGCACCATGCTCCTTTTGACGTAGAGGCAGCCGCTACGGCGGATCCAGAGGACTCTACGTCACAATCAACAGATCAAGCAAGCGTCAACTTGACGTAACAGCGCTGATGTGAGCTCGGTTTTGACGTAGCACGGTGCTGGCAGGGTCGGCAACCTTGCTCGACCTGTTCGTCGTCTGACTCTTGCCTACGGAAAGTCCGGGCTTGCAATACCGACAGTCACTGCAGCTCAATGTCCGGCAGCATCGGTGACGATCGGCGAGGACGTCCCAGAAGACCGTTAGATGCGCGAGTTTATGAGGCTGGGCCCGACGGTGATCGACGCGGGATCGGAGGTTGGGGCTTGAATCCGGCCGAGCGTGAACCAGGTCGAGGCGGCAGAAACCTCACCCCATCTGAGGTCCTGCACTCCCTGTGTGGCTCACTGCGCTTGCTTGTGGCCGATTCCAGATGGAAGGAAGTCGCACGGACTCGACGGGAGACCGTTGCCGCATGGTGCGAGCCAGCCCTATGGGCTCCAGAGTGGCACGTGGGCCGGAACCTCATTCTTAGTTGCGCCTCGATCGCAGTTCAAGGCCAAACCTCCCCGTATCGCATCGGGACGTCGATTGTCTCCACGGGGAGCTCGACACGTCGAAATACATGCTGGTAGTCCAGCCATAGAAGAGTCACCGCTGAGGCGCCGCCGAGACGGAGTTATAGTGGCGTAGGTTCGGCTCAGTGGCGGCGAAGTCAGGGGCCGGCCCGTAGAAACTCGGCGACCCCGGCTACTGTAGTCGGGGGAGAGAGGATCTCTCCTTGAAGGACACGTTGCCGACCACAGATGTAACCCGTGTTCGCATGAGCAGACAGCGCAGTCGTGACACGAGCACGGAACTCGCTGTGCGTCGCGAATTGCACCGGCTCGGCTTGCGTTACCGGGTCCATCGCCGTCCGCTTTCCGGGGTAAGGCGTGAGGCCGATGTGGTGTTTGGCCCTGCAAAGGTGGCGGTCTTCGTGGACGGGTGCTTCTGGCATGGGTGTCCGGTGCACGGAACATGGCCCAAGCGAAACGGCCCCTTCTGGAGGAATAAGATCGAGCAGAACCAGGCTCGTGACGGAGACACCGACCGTCGGCTGGAGTCAGCAGGGTGGTTGTCGGTACGGGTGTGGGAGCATGAGCATCCGGTCGACGCAGCCGGCAGGATCGCAACGATCGTTGCGGCTCGCAGGAGACCGCATCGTGGGTCGTTGCCGACGACTGTCGGAGTGGTCGACTAACCTGCGTAGCGTGGGCACGAAACCGTTCTCGATGATCGACTTGTTCGCTGGCTGTGGCGGCATGACCTCGGGCTTTATGGCTGCGAAGGGGTTCAAGCCAGTCATGTCGGTCGAGTTCGACCTGCATGCGGCTGCAACTTACGCAGCCAACTTCGGAGAGTCGCACACCTGCCACGCAGACATAGCCAGTATCCCGAACGAAGAGATCCCCCAGGTTGACCTGATCATCGGCGGCCCGCCGTGCCAGGGCTTCTCCAACCTTGGGTCTCGTAACGTGAACGATCCGCGGAACAAGCTCTGGAAGGAGTACATCCGCTTCGTCCGGCACGCCACACCGAAGGTCTTCGTCATCGAGAATGTCGACCGGTTCTTCTCTTCCAGCGAGTTCGCGCTTCTGCAGGCCGAGGCTCAGCCGGGTGGTCTGCTGGAGAACTACGAGTTGTCGTCGGGGTTCCTGCTTGCCGCCGACTTCGGCGTACCACAGCGACGGAAGCGGACCATCGTGATCGGCTCTCGTATCGGTAGGATTCCACTGCCTGCCTCAACGCATGCTCGGCCCGGAACCTTGGACGTAATGCCCGCATGGCACACGACCCATGATGTCCTGAGCGGACTCCCCGAGACCCCGGCGACTACCGAGCTGCCGGCGTCGTCGGTGGAATTCTTCGGCAAAGACGTGCCCGGCATCTTCAAGAGTTCGGATCTGCACATCGGCCGAAACCCGACTCCGTTGTCTCTGGAGCGCTACCGCCACATCCCGCCCGGGGGCGGTAGGTTCGACTTGCCTGACCATCTGCTGTCGCGGTGCTGGAGGGAGAAGAAGAGCGGTACGACCGATGTTATGGGACGAATGCGATGGGACATGCCCTCGTTGACTATCCGCACGGAGTTTTTCAAGCCCGAGAAGGGGCAGTATCTACACCCGCAGTGGGAGCAGAACAGTGATGGCCATAGCGTCGATCGCCCGATCACCCACTGGGAAGCCGCCCGACTTCAGAGTTTCCCCGATGACTTCCAATGGTGTGGAACTAAGTTGCAGATTGCCAAGCAGATCGGCAATGCCGTTCCTCCGATGCTGGCCGAGGCCATTGCGCGGCACCTCAAACCATATCTTCGCGGTAACTCGCAACGCACCCACAAGACGGCTACATGTCGTCTCTGTCGATAGAGCGGTAGAGACCAGTTCTATTGGCTTGGCTGACTGTCGGGCGCAACTGATGAATGCTCGTGAGAATTCCTTGCGTTCTAGTAAGTCTTCCTGTGGTCCGCTTATGCGGCGGCGGTTGCTGGAACGTAGGTTTCAGCTCGTTCAATAACGGATTGTCGGCGCTGGTGTGACAGGGTCGTCCGGTTTGGCGACAGCGTAAATGCCCTCCGGTAGTGTGACTGTTGGGCGACCCGGCACGGCCGAGTCGACCGTGGTTAAACGTACCGACAGGAAGGTGCCCTTCGTTGGGACGGGCAGGCCAAGTGCGCGAGCGACAAGTGGGCTCTGGTTCTGGTGACCGAGCACGACGATACCCTCTGGTGCCAGTTGGGGCCGGGCATCACGACAGCGTTTGAGACCGTCTGCCTGCCGCGCCACCGTCATTGCGGTGGTACGGTCAATGATCTGGCATTGGACGTTGCGTAGCAGCTGATTGATCCGCTGCTGGCCGGAGCGGGGAGCGACGATGGTGCCAACCAGGTTGTCGGGCAGGGAGAGTAGCAGATTGAGGGGCAGCCTGGCATGACGGGCCAGCCAGACGACGCGCTCCTTGGCTGCAGCGGTGATAGTGGTCTTCTGGTCCTTATTTCGTCCTTTGTTGAGGACTTCAGGAGTGACCCGGATCAGCCCGACGTCGAAAGTCCCCTTGTGGTCGTTGGCAGAAGTCAGGAGACACAGGTGGCCCACCGCCTCGGTGGGTATCGACCAAGATCCGCGCAATGAGAACTTCGAGTCGACATCGTGACCGGCGATAGCGTAGTCCATTTGTGCACCACGCGGGAGCTGGAAGGCGGCGCGGGTAACGATCTCTACCTTGGTTCCCAGGTAAGTCTTCTCGGTCTTCTCCGTGAGGTCGATGTCATAGCGGCCGGTTCGTTGTCCGTCCAGTACTTCGTCGATCGATTGACGAAGAATCGACCCGAACTGTTGCTTCAGGTCACGATGTCCCCGGAACCAGTTGACGATCTCTGCCAGGGCAGGATCCTTGGTGCTGGTGTGCGCAGGGGTCGCGTCAACCTCTACCTCGACGGGCGAGTCCGGGCCGAACAGGACGAGATCTTCGGACACACGGACACCATATCCCTTCGAGCAGCCACTCGTAACTGTTTACGGTGGGCGACTTGGCTCAAGTTAAGACCTGTTGGGAAGGGACTGGACGACGCGGACCAGGTCGTCGAAGTCCCGGAGGCGGTTCTGGCTCATGAGCCGATCGAAGGTCTTCTTCGGTGACCAGGCGGCTGGGTTGCGTCGCTTCTCCGCTTCGATGTCTATCGCCTTCGTCAGGGACGCCAGGTCTAGGTGGTACACCCAGTCGACGGAGCCGGATCCGTCCGCAAGAATTTTGAGCATTGAAGGCCGAGTCTCTGCTGTAATGACGCCAAAATGCGGCATTCGGCCGCGACGTTGGGTAACCAGCTTGTTGCCTTGAGAAACACAGTCCTGCGCCCGGTCGGTGCGCAGGGACCATTTGGCCGACAAGGCCACTGCAAGCTCTGGGCGTTTGTGTTCATGGGGAACGCCGATCACCACGTCCAGCTTTAGGAGGGATTCTTCCGGCATGAGGCCGACCAATGTTCTCACCCGTTCGGCGTCGGTATGGATGCTCTTGCTGAGACGCTGGGCGAGCATTGTCAGGCGGCGTCTTTCGCGACCGTCGGAAATCTTCTGGATCGCGGTGATCAACGCGTCGATTTCCGTGGTGGAGGCACTGTATCCAGCACGGAAGGCCGGGAAGACGTCCAGATGCTCGTACTGACTGAACTCCGCTGCCGGGCATGATCGTTTGATCTGCAGGTCTGGGCGCGCTTTTTGCAGGACCTCTATCACGCATCGTTCGAGATCGGAACCGTCTTGGTCGGGTCGTACATGCTCTGCTCCGGCGACCTTCAAGAACTGGTTTCCGAGGCAAACTGATAGATCATCGCTGGCGTCGGACATGTTCGGCTTGTTGTTCTTCTGGCGGTAGCCACAGAGAGCTTGAGTGAAAGGTGCAGGCACATAGCCACTTTGCCATCCATGGGCCAGTGGTGCCAGCGATGTCCGAAAGAAGCCTAGTCTCGTGATCGGATGTTGGCTTCAGTGTAGCGCGGAGCAAATCCGGCCTCGGCAGGCTGAGTGATTGAACTGCCGCTCCAGAGTCGTCTGCGCGGGATGCCGCCTGTCAGGAGCGATGGAGATCCCGCCTGCACATCGTGCCGCTCATGCTCGGCGCCGGCGTGCGCCTGTTCGACGGTGTGCCGCCGCTGGGCCTGGAACAGGTGGCGTCACGGGCCGCGACGGGCGTCACGCACCTGACCTATCGCGTTTCGGCGGGCGGACGCGCTTCGGGTGGGCCGGGTCGCGCTTGATGAAGACCAGGAAGTACGAGTGGTTCTTGCGGGCGTGTTCTTGGGTGAGCAGCCGCGTCACGCCGGGACGGTTGGGGCGCACCACCACGAACAGGTCCTTGCAGTAGAAGCCGTCCGACTCGAAGGCGTTGATCAGCTCGACGTGGGTCAGCCGCTGCCGGTTCGCACTCACCTCGTCCTGGCATTTCACCACGAACACCCCGTAGTCCCGCAGGACGCGACGGGCCTCGACCGCGGCCTTCAGGTACAGGTCGATCACCGCGTCGTGGTACTTCGGGCCGTCGGCGTCGGGCGGCACGGCCTTGCTGTCGGAGTAGCGGCTGCGGAACGCCGCATGGGAACCGGAACCGGCCATGTTGCCGGTGCTCTTCCGGAACAGCCCCTCCATGTACGGCGGGTCCAGCACGACGCAGTCCAGCTCGCCGTCGCCGTAGGGCAGGTCGCGGCAGTCGACGCCGGTCTGGATGTCGGTGGCGAGCACCTCGTACGCATCGTCGGGCACGTTGCGCCAGAACGCACCCTTGCCCCACGTCACGTCGGCGATCCGGCTGCCGCGCGGGACGTGCAGGTCGAGGACGTGGGGGAACACCTCGGCGTTCGTCCCGACGTAGGCGCTCAGCACCAGGTCGGTCGTCGCCACCCCGTCGGGGCGCTTGCGGCCGGTGTCCATACCGGAACTCTAGTGTCCTGCACCGGACTTCCGGTGCGGGACACTAGGGCACCGGCCGCAGGGAACTCAGCTACGCGCGTAGTCACGCAGCGGCGGCTCGGCGCGGACCCAGGTCCACGGCGGGCTCTCCAGCCAGGCCTTGGCCGGCATCGCCAGCAGCGACGGCAGCGTCCTTACCAGCCCCGCCCAGTCGAGGGGCATGAACGCCTTGCCGCACAACGACTTGTCGACACGGGAGGCGACCGCGGGACCGTCGTGGGTGAGCGCGTCGACGGCGATGCCGAACGCCACGGCATCGACGACCAGCGCCAGGTGCTCACTGACCCTGCCGGGGCAGACCTCGTCGATGCCGATGTGCGCGGCCCCACGCAGCGCGCTGGCCTCCCGGCCGGGCGCGGCGAACTCGTCGGTCACCGTGTAGATCGACGTGAACGACGGACCGCTCGGCGTCGGCTGCGCGTTCAGCGCCCGCGACCAGTTCGACTTCGTGGTGAACTGCCAGAACGACTCCTGGCACCCGGTGACCAGCACCCCGCAGTACGCGTCGGCCATCACCGAGCCCTGGAAGGGGCTGCCCAGGCTGATCGCGTCGTCGAGCTTGCCGGGGATGTCCGGCCAGAACCTCGCCACCCACGCCGGGTGCAGGCCGCCCTGGCTGTGACCGACCGTCGACACCTTCCTGCCACCGCTGCGCTCGGACATGGTCCGGATCGCGTGCACGACGTACTCCGACGAGGTCTGCATGTCGCGCCAGCCGCGATGCGGGTAGTCCACCCAGCAGGTCGGGATTCCCTTGTCCCGGAACACGGTCACGTAGTTCCAGGCGAAGTTCTCCCCACCGTTGGCGGTGGTGCCGGGAACGAACAGCACCGGATCGGCCTTCGCGTCGTCGATGCTGTCGTCGCAGTGCAGCGCGGCGGCCAGCTGGGCGACGGGCGTCTTCAGCGGTGGACCCGGAGGTGATTCCGCTGCCGTGGCGATCCCGGCCGAGGCCAGCGGCAGGACGGCGAACAAGGCGACGAGCAGGCGGCGGCGAACGGCCATGACGAGACCTCCGGGGCGCGTCCGGCAGGTCGGCTCCGTTGCCCCTGCCGTGACCTACCGCACAGTAGCTTCGCCCGGCGAAATCTGGCAAGACCTCTGACCAGAATTAGTCGGCGAGCGCGAGCGCCGAGATGAAGCGGACGGCCTCGGCGATGACCTCCTCGAACGGCCGCTGCCGCCCGTTCAGTGACCAGTGGTAGATCAGCTCGTTCACCGCGCCGATGATGGCAACGGCACTCAGCCGGAAGTCGCGTGCCGGCCGTTCGCCACGGCCGGCGGCGTTCTCCGCCTCCGCGACGAGGAAGTCGACCCAGCGCTCCCGCCACGCCAGCCGGTGCTGTTCCACCGCCGCGCTGACGCCCACCAGTTCCACATAGGACAGACGGGCCCAGCGTGGATCCTCGGCGGTGACCGTCATGTGCGCCCGGATGGCCTTCTCGACGCGGACCAGCAGTGGGGCGTCGTGTGCCTCGGCCAGTGCGTCAGCCGCAGCCACCAGCGCCCGCTCGATGATCCGGTCGTGCAACGCCATCAGCAGGGCCTCGCGCCCGCTGAACTCCTCGTAGAAGTTCCGCGTCGACACCCCGGCCGCGGCACACAGCTTCTCGATCGACGACGCGGCGTACCCCTCGGCGGTGAACGCCTCCAGGCCGGCGTCCATGAGCCGTTCCCGGCGTTCCGCCCGCCGCTCCGCCGCGGTCATGCCGCCGTACGCCCTCGCCACGTCGCCAGCCTAACCCGACCGGGCGACATACTGATCCCATGCGACTCGACGAGCTGGTGGGCATCCCGGACACCCATCTCGCCCCGGCGACGCCTGCCGACTGTGCCGAACTGCTGGTGCTGCAACGGTGTTGCTGGGTGCAGGAGGCTCTGCAGAACGACACCCTGGACGTCCCGGCACTGCACGAGAGCCTCGACGACGTGCTTGAGTGGACGTCCACCTGGTCGACCTGGTGCGTACGACAGGGACACCGGCTGGTCGCCGCCGTGCGGGCTCGCCTCGACGGTGCCGTCTGGGAGGTCGGCAGGCTCATGGTGGCCCCCGACCTCGCCGGCCGGGGGCTCGGCCGCTGGCTGCTCGCCTACGCCGAGGCCCAGGCGCCGCCGGGTGTCACCGGATTCGCGTTGTTCACCGGCGCCCGTAGTCCCCGCAACATCACCATGTACCAGCGCGCCGGCTACCGGCTCGCCGAGTCGGCCGAGGTGCCCGGCCACATCAAGGGCGCCGTCCAGCTCGTCAAGGCGCTGCCGAGCTGAGACCCTGAGTGGATGGACGCACCACGGACGGTCGCCATCACCGGGGCGGCACGGGGCATCGGACTGGCAACGGCCACCGCCTTCGCCGAGCGCGGGGTGCGGGTGGCGATCGGGGACAGGGACACCGCGCTGGCCGAGCAGGCCGCCGCCACGATCCCCGGCGCGGCGGCGTTCCCGCTCGACGTCACCGACGCCGCCTCGTTCGCGGGATTCCTCGACCGGGCCGAGGCGGAGCTGGGCCCGATCGACGTGCTGGTCAACAACGCCGGCCTGATGGTCACCGGCGAGTTCCTCGCCGAGACGGCGGCCGAGCTCATGATCGACGTCAACCTGCGGGGCGTGCTGATCGGCTGCCGGCTGGCGGGCGAACGGTTCGCGCGCCGGGGCGGCGGCACGATCGTCAACATCGCGTCGATGGCGGGAATGGCCGGCTTCCCGGGGATTGCCACGTACAGCGCCACGAAGTTCGGCGTGGTCGGCCTTTCCCAGGCGTTGCGGGCCGAACTGCGGCCGCTCGGCGTCCGGGTGTCGGCCGTGCTGCCCGGCATCGTCCACACCGAACTGTCCGCGGGCGTCCGGCTGCCCGCGTCGGTGGAACGGTTCGCGTCGTGCGAGCCCGCCGACATCGCCAGGGCGGTTCTGCGGGTCATCGCCACCGGCAGGGCGACCGTCTACGTGCCCGGCAGGCTCAGCCTCCTGCTGCGCGGCACGCTGCTCATGCCCGAACCACTGCAGCGGCTGATCGCGGGCGCGATGGGATCCGAGCGCCTGTACCTCAACGTCGACCAGGCCACCCGCGACGCCTACCACCGCCGCGCCACCGGCTGATCATCGCTGCGCGTGCCAGTTCCGCGACCCTGGGTTGTGGCCTGTTCCACTAGGCGCTACAGTGGCTTATGCCACCGGCGAGGGTGGGAGTTAGGAAGGGAAGGGATGCACCTGGTCAAGTGACCACACGTCAGGCGGATAGACGGCCTCGTCGTACTGCACGACGACACCCTTCGCGTCGACAACGGTCAGCCTGTGCTCCAGCACGGCGGCCGGCGCGGTCAGGCCGAGGCGCTGACACTCGACGTCATCCGCGAGCCGGGCGGCAACGCGGTCGCGACCACTCAGCGGGTTGCGGTCCGCGAGCGAGGCGAGATATGCCTCCGCGCCGTCCTTCGGATCGACGTCGGTGAGCAGCCGCACGGCCTGCTCCGCGAGTTCGGACGGGTACCACGTCGTGAGTAGTCCGGTCGGCCGCGCGTCTTCGGCACGGGCGATCAGCCGGCGGCACAACACCGGCTCGTCCGAGCCGAACTCTCCGGCGACGTGCGCCGGCGGCGAGGTCGTCTCCGACAACACCACTTCGACGGCACGGTTCTCCGCCCTGGCGATGTCGATGAACGTCGGCCGCCAGCGGCGGTTCCCACGCGGATCACGCACGAACGTGCCGGAGCCGTGCCGTGTCTCGACAAGACCCCTGTCCTGCAGGGCTTTCAGCGCCTTCGACGCGGTCGGCCGCGCTACACCCCACTCCAGCGCCAGCTTGCGCTCCGACGGCACCTCATCGCCCGGCTTCAGTTTGCCGCTGGCGATTCGCTGTTCGATGTCGTTGGCGATCTGCAGGTACTTCGGCGGTACTTCCTGGATTTCCGGCATTGACGTCCTGTGTCGGCACGGGGTGGCGAGGGTGGGCCCACACTAGCAGTGCCGGGCCCACCCGTGCCGGGCATGATCACGCCGCTTCGGAGTGCTCCTCATCGGTGCCCGGCAACGGCTTCCCGCGCGGCGGGATGGCCTCGGCCTGCGCCGGGTCGATGTCCCGCACGGAGCCGTCGGCAGCCGACCGCGCGATCGCGAGCATCGACGCCAGCGCCGACCGGATCTGCGCCTGCTCGTGCTGCTTCTCCATGGCGCTGAGCTCGATCAACACACTGCCGCTGCCCAGCAGGCCGTAGCCGTTGCGGGCGATGCCCTCGTAGTTCCCGCCCGGGTACTGCGACGTGTTGCCGCCGGCGGCGTCGATCGACCGCTGTGCCACCACCGAGATCTGCTTGGCGAAGGCGACGTCCTTCGCCGCCACACCGGGATGCGTCGGCCACATCACCGACGCCGTGATCTCCCTGCCGTCGTCGCCGACGTAGCGGCCCTGCATGTGGTAGTCGACCGTGATGGCCGGGCGGAACGCGGCGAACCGCCGCTGGATGATCGCCGCCTCCGTGGCCGGATTGTCCTTCGGGGCCACCGCCGGGTTGTGGTAGCGGTTGATGTCGTACCCCTTGCCGCGCTCACCGAACTCGGGATCGGCGCCGGGGTCGTAGTTGAACCGCCAGTCGCGTTCGTGGCCGTCCGGGTTGGCCCGGACCACGATTTCCACGGTGACCTTGGACCGCAGCGAACGCTGCCACGCGCTGTTGCCGACACCGGCCGTGCGCAGGAACTCCAGCGCGGCGGGCGTGCCCAGCGGTTCGTCGCCGTGCTGCTGGGTGACGTAGAGGATCCGCAGCGGGCCGTTGCCGACCCGCGCCGTCCACACCGGCCGTCCCTCGTTGGAGCGGCCGGCCAGGTCGACGTCGACGCGGCCGAACGACAGCAGCTCCAGCTTGTGCAGCTCGGCCGCCAGTTTCACCGTGCTCGGCCGGGGATCGAGCTTCCTGCCCGTCTCGGCCTGTGCGGGAGTGGCGACGAGTGCCGCCACCGCCAGCATTCCGGACACCAACCCGACAACTCGCGCTCGCCTGCTCATGCGCTGAGTCTGCAACCGCGGGCGTCGTCAGTCCAGGGGATAGGTGTGCGGGTAGTTGATCGTGCAGATCAGCGCGTCGCGGCAGGCCTCGCCGCCCGCGGGCGGAACCAGCGGCGTCACTCCGTGGCGGAACCGGTCGTCGCGGAAGACGATCAGGTCGCCCGGGGCCAGCGTGCCGCGGAAGATGACGTCGGAGTCCGACTCCAGGCCGTACAACCGGGTTTCCGCGCCGGTGCCGACCTTGCCGACCACGTAGACGTAGATGTACTCCTCACCGTCCTGGTGCGGCTTGGTCACCACGTTGGTGTGCGTGCGGAACAGGTTGACGCCGAACGTGCCGCGCCGCTGCCGCCGCTCCGGCGGCACGAGCGAGACGGCCATGGAGATCCAGGCGGCGAACAGCGGGTCGCCGAGCAGGGGAGTGCGGTCGAACTCGCGGCGCTGGTTGCGCCAGTCGCCGCGGTCGGAGATGGCGATCGTGTCGTGCTCGGTCAGCGTGGGGAACTCGCCGTCCCACTCATACCGGACGACGTCGCGGGCCCGCTCGCGGTCGGCCGGCAGGTCTTCGGCGTACCGGCGCAGCACACGTTCGTTGAAATACTCCGCGGCGATGTGCGCGCGTATTTCCGGTGGAAGTCCGATTTCATTTTCGGTGATGACCGCGTACCCGGCCTCGGTGAGTTGTCCGTGCACCTTGTCGACCATGTCGGGGTCCGGTGCGAGCAATTGCGTGACGGTCATGGAAGAGGTCCAATAGCGACAGTGACGGCGTGTTCCCACCGTCTGCGAACAGGAAGGTCGTTCAGCCGAAGGACTCGTCGCGAACCTTGCGGAGCAGGCTGCGGGTGTCCTCCGGGTCGAGCGCGTGCCGGTACAACTCTTCGTAGTATTCGCGGTAGTGTGCGACCGTTTCGGGGGATTCGATGTACCGGAATCCGGCGTGCGTCTCGATGTTGACGATGTCGTCGTCGAGCTCGTCGGGAAACTCGAAATACGCGTACATTCCGGTGGACGTGAAAAGCGAGGGTGTCGAGAACGGGAAGACCCGCAGCTCGATGTTGGAGTGGGTGGATCGCTCCACCAGGTAGTCCAGCTGCTCACGCATGATGGACTTCGAGCCGACCAGCTGCCGGATGCTGGCCTCGTGGGTCACCGCGACGAGCCGGAGCGGGTCCATGTCCTCCCGCTCGTCGAGCGCGCGCTTGCGGTGTTCCCTGACTTCCACCAGCTGCTTGATCTCGCCGGCGGTCCACCACGGCTCGGCGGTGGAGTAGTAGGCACGGGCGTAGTCCCTGGTCTGCAGCAGAACCGGGATCACCGGGATGGTGTACACCCTGGCGACCGACGCCTCCGTCTCGTACGCGATGTGCGCGTCGAGCCCGGTGGGCAGCGTCTTGGAGTAGTCGACCCACCAGCCGTCCTCGTCGGAGGCCTTGACCCAGCGCGTCAGCTTCGCGGCGAGCTGGCTGCCGGCGAGCCCGTAGAACTGGATGAGATCGCGGACGTCCCTCGGCTTCGGGCTGCCCTGCGCGTTCTCCAGCCTCGACAGCTTCGACGTCGAGATCATCAGCTCGCGAGCCACGTGCTCCAGCGTGTGGCCGGACTCCTCGCGGAGCCGGCGCAACTCGTTGGCGATGCGTCGACGCGGCATCACCGGGCCCTGGACGGCCATCGAGCTCCTCATGCGGGACTTGATGCGTGGGCTGGGACCAGTCCTCGTGGGAATCCCAGAGCGGGACTGTAGCACGCTCGGCTGCCGGACTGGGATACCGACACGGGAACCAAATTTTGGGAATTGCATAGTGGGCATGCAGTGAGGGACAATGGTTCTGCAGCTTCCAGGCAGGGATCCCGAACCCCCCGGCCTGGAGATCGACACCCACCACTCCGGCGGGCCGCGACAAGGAGCGGCTACGTCAAGCCTCGGCGAAAGGACACGGCACTCGGGCACACAACGGCGACGCAGGAGAGCGGCGGGTACTTCACAAGCCCATCGGGGCGGAGAGGACCGACCATGTTCGTTGCACTGCGACTGGGACTCGTGATCCGAATTCTCGCCGTGGCCGCGTTGCTCGTCGGCGTGCTGGTTCTCCTGCTGGTCGGGGCGCAGAGCAGCCCCGGCGCCTCCCCTCGGCAGACCCCCGTGGCGCCGCCGGTCGACGTGCGAGCGGAACAGCCCTCCGCCGTCGAATTCCCCGTGGCGCGTTCCGCCAGTGACGGGTTGAACATCCGCGAATGCGCTGCCGTCACCTGCCGCAAGAGCGGCGTGCTGCGGCCGGGCGACTCGTTCACCGGGCAGTGCTGGGTGCGTGGCGGCGAGGTGGACGGCGACAACCTGTGGCTGCGCGGGGAAAGCGGCTACGTGTCCGCCCACTTCCTCGACGACCCCGTCGGGGCCTTCTTCAACGACAAGACCGCTGCCGTCCCCGCCTGCGACTCCATGGCGCGCAGCGGCGAGACACTGGCAGTGGGCTGATTCCAGCCGCGCGCTCGAACGGGTGTATTTTCTCCGTTCGAGCGCGCGTCGGGGTTACGCACGGATGTTTTTCCGGGATTTTCGTGGGAAAAGTACCCACGAGGTTCACTCTTCCGGTAGAAAGACTCTCTGCACGCGCCTGCCAGCTGTGAAGGGTCTTCGCGTGAAAGACGAGATGTCGGTGGACGAACTCCTCGAACGGGAGGGGTGGGTCCAGCACGTCCCGCCACCGCCGCCACGGTCGCGCTGGCGGGTGTTCGCGGTCATGGCCGCGGTCGTGCTCGGCTGCGGTGTCGCGGCCCTCGTCGTGCGTGGTGGCCCCAGCGAGCCGCTGGCCGAGCCCGCGCCACAGGGCATCGACATCATCAAGTACCCCTGGCAGCCGACCGGTGTCGCCGGCCCGGACGCCACCGCGGTGACCGAGGAACCCGGCGGGGCCGGTGGGGACTCCGGCTTCGAGATCCTGCCGACCGAGGAAGAGACGACCAGCAGCAGGACCTCGCGGACCACCACGCCGCCGCCGGACACCGGTGAGGAGACGACCTCGGAGCCGTCGTCGTCGAACCCCGGCGGCCAGCCGCCGACCTCCAGTTCCTCGCAACGGCCGACGACCACCACGACGTCGAAGAAGCCCTGCCTGCTGCCGCCGCTGATCTGCTAACGGAGCAGTTCCGACAGGTTGCCGACGGATTTGCGCAGGTCGCCGCGCAGCGCGCGGCCGACCGCCAGCCCCAGCGGCCCGAACACCGGTTTGCCGGTCACCTCCGCGGAGATCCGCACCTCGGACTCGTCGCCGTCCGGCCGGACGCCCAGCGCCATCGCGATCCGGACGCCGCCGACGCCGTCGCCACGCAGGGAAAGCGCACACGGCTCGTCGTAGCCGTCGACCCGCCAGGTGATCCGGTTGCGCAGGCCCTTCACGGTGACGATCGAGGTGAACGTCGTGCCCAGGGTCAGCTCGGGTGGGATCGGGCTGCGCCAGTCCTCGTGCAGGATCAGCCAGGCGTCGAACCTGCGCAGATCGGCCGCCAGAGCCCATGCTCGTTCCGGTGTCGCGGGTACGCGCGCCGCGACGTCGACCTTCACTGACACTTCGGGCCTCTCTCCGTTCGGCCGCGGCCCGCCCCCTGAGGCGGTGTCTTCCCTCCTCGCCGTCGGCCGCTGGGCGGCCTTTGGGCTCGTCAGTCCAGACACCGCCGGGCGGCCCGGGATCGCGCGACATAATGTAGGCCATGCGAACTCGCGCTCTCGGTTCCACCGGTCCGTCCGTGTCCGCCCTCGGCCTCGGCTGTATGGGAATGTCCGACCTGTACGGGCCTGCGGCCGAGTCCGACGGCATCGCCACCATCCACGCGGCCCTGGACGCCGGGATCACGCTGCTCGACACCGGCGACTTCTACGGCGCGGGCAGCAACGAACTGCTCATCCGGGACGCGCTGCGGGGCCGGTCCGAGCAAGCCGTGCTGAGCGTCAAGTTCGGCGCGTTGCGGGGGCCGGCCGGCGACTGGCTGGGGTTCGACGGCAGGCCGGCGGCCGTACGCAACGCGCTGGCGTACAGCCTGCGCAGGCTGGGCGTCGAGTACATCGACATCTACCGGCCCGCGCGGCTGGACCCGGCGGTGCCGATCGAGGACACGGTCGGCGCCATCGCCGAGCTGATCGAGGCCGGTTACGTCAAGCACATCGGGCTGTCCGAGGTCGGCTCGGAGACGCTGCGGCGGGCCGCCGCCGTGCACCCGATCGTCGACCTGCAGATCGAGTACTCGCTGCTGGCCAGGGGAATCGAGGACGACATCCTCGGCACCTGCCGGGAGCTGGGCATCGGTGTCACCGCCTACGGCGTGCTGTCGCGGGGGCTGGTGTCCGGGCACTGGACCGCCGACCGCGAGCTGCCGCCGGACGACTTTCGCTCGCACGTGCCGTGGTTCCAGAGCACCCACCTCGGCCGTAACCTGCAGCTGGTCGCCGCGTTGCGGGAGGTCGCGCTGGCCAAGGGAACGTCGGTGGCCGCCGTCGCCGCCGGCTGGGTGCTGGCTCAGGGCGAGGACATCGTGCCACTGGTCGGCGCGCGTCGGCCGGAGCAGCTCGCCGAGTCGATCGAGGCGGCGAGCCTGGATCTGTCGGCCGACGACCTGGCCGCCATCGAGGCGGCGGTGCCCGCGGGAGCGGCGTCTGGCAAGCGGATGCCCGACGAACTACTGGCGCACCTGGACAGCGGCGTCTAACTGCCGGTCGTGGACGCGACGCAGCAGTAGCAGGGCCAGCAGGGCACCGCACACGCAGAGGAACATGTCCCACTGCGTGTCCCAGATGTCGCCCTGGGTGCCGAGGAAGTCGGTCGCCGCGCCGCCGAGCGCGAGCGCCGCACCCCACTCGACCAGTTCGAACCCGACGCTGATCGTCGCGCACACGCACACCGCCAGAAACGCCGTCCAGCCGCGGCCCAGCGGCGTCAACCGCAGCAGCAACTCGCGTACGGCGATGGCGGGCACGAAGCCCTGCACGACGTGCGCGAACCGGTCGTAGTGGTTGCGGCTGGTACCGAGCCACTCCTGGAACCAGGCGCCGAGCGGGGTTTCCGCGTAGGTGTAATGGCCGCCGTAGCAGAGCACCAGCGCGTGGAACACCAGCAGCCAGCAGAGCAGCCGGGTCAGCGGGAACCGCTTGCGGTAGAACAGGACCAGCGGCAGGCCGGCGAGGACCCAGATGACCTCCAGCGCCCACGTGCCGTACGACTTCGGCGCGATCGCCGACAGGACCAGACCCGCGACGGTGACGCCGACCAGCACCCTGCCCTCGGCCGGGGACACGCCGCGCACGGTTGGCATCCCCATACTGTGCCGGAAATTCGCTGGACCAGCAGCGCAAGATGGACCGGTGACCATCATGGAGGTGCTGCCCACATCGCCGGAGGCCGACGTCATCCTGCGCCGGTACTACGAGGACATCGGCGGCCGGTACCACGGGCGTGTCCTGCGGCGGGACGAGGTCGACCAGATCATGACCGACTTCCCCAGCGACGACCTCGTCCGCCCGTCCGGGGTCTTCCTGCTGGCTGCCGGGGCGAACGGGCCGGTCGGGTGCGTCGGGGTGCGGGTGTACTCGGCCGACGTGGTGGAGCTGACCAGGATGTACGTCGACGGCGCGGCACGTGGCCAGGGCGTCGCCGCGCGGCTGCTGGCTGCCGCCGAGGAGGCCGGCCGGTCGTTCGGCGCGCGGGCGCTGTGGTTGAACACCCGCAGCGACCTCGTCGAGGCCCGCGCCCTGTACGCCAAGCACGGCTTCACCGAGATCCCGCCGTTCGGCGACGACCCGTACGCGCAGCACTGGCTGGGCAAGGACCTCACGCCAGCTCGTTGACGATCTCGCGCAGCCCCGACTCGTACGCGGGCCAGTCGTCCACGACGCGTGTGGACACCAAGAGGTGGCTCGGGGTGAGCCGGTGCCATACCCTGCCTGCCACCGGGACCTCCGTGATCACCAGCACGAACGGGCGTGGAGACCGGCCGTGCCCGGTCTCCCAATCGCGGACCAGGGCACCCAGGTCGTGGACGCCGGCAGGATCCCGGAACCGGGTTGGCCAGGGATGTTCGGCTGCGGGGGCCGCCAGTGTCTCGACGGCGTGCCGCAGTTCAGGGCGACGGGTCTGGGCGGGGGAGTGGGGGAACGCGGGGTGGTTGTCGAATCCGGCCCGTGCGTCACGCGGCGGTTCTTGGTTCTTGTACGCGAGGATCTCCGCCCACCAGCCCGGCCACTGTGCGGCGACCGCTGCCCGATCGACTCCGTCGGGAACGACGACGGGAACGCTCGGTTCCACGGGCGGCAGCACCGGTTCGGTCACGACGGAGAGCGCGAGTGCGTCCCGCACGAACAACGCGAGATTGGTCGGATGGTGGTTTCCCCAACGGATCTGCCAGCTGGGACCACCTGCGAACCGCACGACGCGAGCCTACCGCGCCCGCTGTGACCAGTGATGCTGGTGATGCTCGTGTGACTCCGGCAAAATAGCCGGGAAACACGGGGGGAGAAGCTCATGATGGGGCGCACGCACGCGCTCACCGGCTGGTGCGCGGGGCTGGCGCTCGCGCCGTTCGTCGGGGCCGGCACGCTGCACCAGGCGATCGTGTTCGCCGCCACCACGGCGGGTTTCGCGTTGCTGCCCGACCTCGACCATCCCGGCGCCCGCGCGTCGCGGCTGCTCGGTCCGCTGACCGGTGCGCTGTCCTGGTTGCTGCGTAAGGCTTCCGGCGCGTTGTACCAGGTCACCAAGGGGCCGAGGGACGAACGCGGTAAGGGCACCCACCGGCACCTCTCCCACACGGTGCTGTTCGCGGCCGCGCTCGGCGGGCTGACCGCGCTCGGCACCGAGGCGGGTGGTCCGTGGGCGGTCGTCGGTGTCACGGTGTTCGGCTTGCTGCTGGCCGAGGACGCGCTCGGTGACTGGGTCCTGCTCGCCGGCTGCGGGGCCGTGGTCTGGTGGGTTTACAGCGTCGGGCCGGACGGGCTGAACCAGCTCGGTGACCTCGCCGGCTGGCTGGGTATCGCCGTCGCCGCCGGGTGCGTCACGCACTGCCTCGGCGACGCGGTGACGTCGTCGGGCTGCCCGTTCCTGTTCCCGCTGCCGATCGCCGGCGAGACCTGGTACGAGCTGCGGCCGCCACGCTGGCTGCGTTTCCGCACCGGCAAGAAGGTGGAGAACCTGCTGGTGTTCCCGGTGTTCGCGGTCCTCGCGCTGCTGCTCGTCCCCGGCGTGTGGGAGTTGCTCGTCTCGACGTTCGAACGCTGGCTGGGTGACCAGCCGGTGGTCCAGGCGGGCTAGGGTGCCCGGCATGCCGGAAAGCAAGATTGAGCAGCAGATCGCCGAGGAGCTCGGTGTCGGGGTAGGCCAGGTCACCTCGGCCGTGGGCCTGCTCGACGGCGGCGCGACCGTCCCGTTCATCGCCCGCTACCGCAAGGAGGTCACCGGCGCGCTGGACGACGCCCAGCTGCGCACGCTGGAGGACCGGCTGCGGTACCTGCGTGAGCTGGAGGAACGGCGGGTCGCCGTGCTCGACTCGATCCGCAGCCAGGGCAAACTGGACGACGAGCTGGAGGCGCGGATCCTCGCCGCCGACTCCAAGGCCCGCCTGGAAGACATCTACCTGCCGTACAAGCCGAAGCGGCGCACCAAGGCCCAGATCGCCCGCGAGGCCGGTCTCGAACCGCTCGCCGACGGCCTGCTCGACGACCCGACCGTCGACCCCAAGGCGGCCGCGGCCGCGTTCGTCGACGCGGACAAGGGCGTCGCCGACGCCGACGCCGCGCTGGAGGGCGCGCGGGCCATCCTGGTCGAGCGCTTCGCCGAGGACGCCGACCTGATCGGTGAGCTGCGCGAGAAGATGTGGGGCGAGGGCAGGCTGGCCGCCAAGGTGCGGGCGGGCAAGGAGACCGAGGGCGCCAAGTTCGCCGACTACTTCGACTTCGCCGAGCCGTTCACCAAGCTGCCCTCCCACCGGATCCTGGCGATGTTCCGCGGGGAGAAGGAGGAGATCCTCGACCTCACGATGGAGCCGGAGGCCGAGCCGGTCGAGACCGGGCCCAGCGACTACGAGGTCCGCATCGCCCACCGCTTCGGCATCAGCGACCAGGGCCGTCCGGCCGACGCGTGGCTGAACGGCTGCGTGCGCTGGGCGTGGCGCACGAAGATCCAGCTGCACCTCGGCATCGATCTGCGCATGCGGTTGCGGCAGGCCGCCGAGGACGAGGCCGTCCGGGTGTTCGCGGCCAACCTGCGGGACCTGCTGCTCGCCGCGCCGGCCGGCACCCGCGCGACCATGGGCCTCGACCCCGGCTTCCGCACCGGCGTCAAGGTGGCGGTCGTCGACGCGACCGGCAAGGTCGTCGCCACCGACACCATCTACCCGCACCAGCCGCAGCAGCGCTGGGACGAGGCGCTGGTGACGCTGGCGAAGCTGGCCAAGCAGCATTCGGTCGAGCTGGTCGCCATCGGCAACGGCACCGCGTCGCGGGAGACCGACAAGCTCGCCGGTGAGCTGATCAGCAAGTTCGCCGACCTCAAGCTCACCAAGGTGATGGTGTCCGAGGCGGGTGCGTCGGTGTACTCGGCTTCGGCGTTCGCGTCGCAGGAACTGCCGTCGCTGGACGTCTCGCTGCGTGGCGCCGTGTCGATCGCCCGCAGGCTGCAGGACCCGCTGGCCGAGCTGGTGAAGATCGACCCGAAGTCGATCGGTGTCGGGCAGTACCAGCACGACATTTCCGAGGTGTCGCTGTCCCGCTCGCTCGACGCCGTGGTCGAGGACTGTGTGAACGCCGTCGGCGTGGACGTGAACACGGCGTCCGCGCCGCTGCTGACCCGGGTGTCCGGCATCGGGTCGAGTCTGGCGGAGAGCATCGTCGCGCACCGCGACGCGAACGGCCCGTTCCGGGAGCGCACCGCGCTCAAGGAGGTCGCCCGGCTCGGGCCGAAGGCGTTCGAGCAGTGTGCCGGCTTCCTGCGGATCCCCGGTGGCGACGACCCGCTGGACTCCTCCGCCGTGCACCCCGAGGCCTACCCGGTGGTGCGCCGGATCCTGGAGGCGACCGGTTCGGACCTGCCGTCGCTGATCGGCAACTCGCGGGTGCTGACGAAGCTCGACCCGCGCAAGTTCGTCGACGACACGTTCGGCCTGCCGACCGTCACCGACATCCTCGCCGAGCTGGACAAGCCCGGCCGCGACCCGCGCCCGGCGTTCAAGACCGCCGCGTTCGCCGACGGTGTCGACAAGCTGTCCGACCTCAAGGCCGGGATGACGCTGGAGGGTGTGGTCACCAACGTCGCCGCGTTCGGCGCGTTCGTCGACATCGGCGTGCACCAGGACGGCCTGGTGCACGTCTCGGCGATGTCGAAGAACTTCGTCAAGGACCCGCGTGAGGTGGCCAAGCCCGGCGACATCGTGCGGGTGAAGGTGCTCGACGTGGACATCCCGCGCAAGCGGATCTCGCTGACCCTGCGCCTGGACGACGAGGTCACCCCCGGCGGCAAGCCGCAGCGTGCGGAGCCGCGGGGTGGGCAGCGGCAGGGCGGTCAGGGTGGTCAGCGCGGGCAGGGTGGCAAGCGTGGCGGCCAGCGGGGCGGCGGACGGCAGCAGCCGGCCCCCGGCGGCGCCCTCGCCGACGCCCTGCGCCGCGCCGGGTACAAGTAGCCGCACGCGACCGGGCCCTCACGGCAGCAGACGCCGTGAGGGCCCCGGCATCCGGGCTCAGGCCTCCCGGGCCAGCAGGTCCTCCTCGGTCTCCCTGCGGACCAGCAGGCGCGCGACCCCGTCCCGCACGCCGACCAGCGGCGGTCGCCCGACCAGGTTGTAGTTCGACGCCAGCGACTGGTGGTACGCGCCGGTGCCGGGGACGGCCAGCAGGTCGCCCGCGCGGACGTCGCCGGGGAGCGGGACGTCCTCGGCCAGCACGTCGCCCGACTCGCAGTGCCTGCCGACGACCGTCACCGGCACCCGCGGGGCGTGGCTGACCCGGCCGGCCAGCCGCGCGGTGTAGCGGGCGCCGTACAGGGCGGGCCGCGGGTTGTCGCTCATCCCGCCGTCCACCGCGACGAACGTCGAGCTGCCCCGCTTCACCGCGCATACCCGGTACAGCGTGATCCCGGCCCGCGCGACGATGGCGCGGCCGGGCTCGACGGTCAGCCTCGGCTCGGCCAGCCCGTGTGCCGTGCACTCGTAGGCCAGCGCCACCCGGACGCGGGCGGCGAACCCGGTCAGGTCGAAACCGGTGCCCGCGTGCCCGCCGCCGAGGTCGAGCTGCGGCAGCTCGATCCCGTAGGTGGCGCGAATCCGCGCCAGCGCGGCGACCATCCTGCGTGCGGCCAGCTCGTAACGGTCCACTCTGGACACCTGCGAGCCGATGTGGCAGTGCAGCCCGACCAGTCGCAGGCCGGGCTGGCCGAGCACGGTGGCCACGGCCCGGTCGAGGTTGTCCGGCACGGACGGTCGCAGCGAGAAGCCGAACTTCTGCCCCTCGGTACCGGTGTTGATCTTGCGGTGGGTGTCGCCGTCGACGTCCGGGGTCACCCGGATCAACACGTCCTGCCTGGCGGTCAGCGCGCCGAGCTGGTCGATTTCGTCGAGTGAGTCGAGCACGATCCGGCCGACGCCGTAACCCAGCGCGGCCTTCAGGTCCTCCGGGGTCTTCGCGTTGCCGTGCAACAGGATCCGGTCGGCCGGAAAGCCCGCCGAGCGGGCCATCGCCACCTCCCCGCCGGAACAGGTGTCCAGTGACAGCCCCTCCTCGGCCAGCCAGCGCAGCACCGCGCGGCAGCACAGCGCCTTGCCCGCGAACGCGACCTCGACGCCGGGCAGCGCGTCGCGGTAGGCCCGCGCTCGGCGGCGGACTTCGGCCTCGTCGATCAGGTACGCGGGGGTGCCGAACCGTGCCGCGAGCGTCCCGGCCGGTACCCCGGCGAACACGAGGTCGCCGTCGAGCCGCGTCCCCGGCGGCCAGGCCTCGGCGTCGAGCCGGTCGGCCACGGTGCGTCCCACGCTGGGGAGCAGCTCGGCGAGTGTCACGGGAACCTCCTGGTCGGTGGTGTCGGTACACCCCCAGGACAACCCCGTTCGGCGAACGCGTGCCGCGGCCGAACGGTCTACTGACGCCTCCGCGCCTGCCGTTGACGGCCTGTTGACGGCCTAGTGGTGCTGGTCACCGAAGTGTGAAATCTGATATATGATGCGGCACACCAGTGGCACGGAGGGAAGAGCCATGCACCGTCGCAGTGGACCCCGGATCGTCGCCCTCGTCGCGGTCGCCGGACTGATCGCCACCGCCTGCGGAGCACCGGGTGGTCAGCAGGCCGAGCAGGTCGGCGCGGGCTCCGTGCCCGCCAAGCCGAGCGCGCCGGTGTCGCTGAACATCCTCGACATCGCGGGCAACCTGCAGCTGACCAAGCCGATGATCGAGAACTTCAAGGCGGCCAACCCCGACGTCATCGGCAACATCACCTACTCGACCGCGCCGGCACCGTCGATGGCCGGCAAGCTCAAGGCCGAGCAGGACGGCGGCGTGGCGCAGACCCACCTCGTGCTCAGCGGCACCGACGGCCTGTCCGCCGGGATCGCGCAGGGCGTGCTGACCAAGATCCTGCCCGACTTCGCCGACCGGTTCCCCGGCCTGCTGGACAACTACCTGCCACCCGCGGCCGCCATGCAGCAACTGGCCGACGGCCACGGCGTGGAGGTCGTCTACTACCCGTCGGGCCCGCTGCTGGAGTACAACCCGGCCGCGGTGCCGCAGGTCCCGGACTCGCCGCGGACGCTGCTGGAGTGGGCCAGGGCCAACCCGGGCAGGTTCCAGTACGCCAACCCGGCCAACTCCGGCCCCGGCCGGACCTTCCTGATGGGCCTGCCCTACCTGCTCGGTGACGTCAACCCGAAGGACCCGGAGAACGGCTGGGAGAAGACCTGGGCGTTCCTGAAGGAGCTCGGCCAGTACGTCGACTACTACCCGTCGGGCACCACCGAGGTGATGAAGAACCTCGCGTCCGGCTCGGTGAACATGGTCATGTCGACCACCGGCTGGGACATCAACCCGCGCGTGCTCGGCACCGTGCCGGACACCGTCAAGGTCGGCATGATGCAGCCGATGACCTGGGTGACCGACGCCCAGTACGTCCTGGTGCCCAAGGGGCTGTCGGCCGACCAGCTGTCGGCGATCCTGCTGCTGATCCAGTGGATGCTCAAGCCGGACCAGCAGGCCATCGCCTACGACAAGGGCTACTTCTACCCCGGCCCGGCGGTCAAGGGCGTGACGCTGGACATGGCGCCGCGGGAGAGCAGGGACGTCATCGCGCGGTTCGGCAGGCCCGAGTACGAGCGGTGGATCGAGCAGTACCCGAAACAGCCGTCGCTGTCAGCGTCCGAGCAGGTCAAGGCGTTCGACCGGTGGAACAGGGAAGTCGGCGGCGGCAAGGTCAAGAAGTGACCGGGGATTTCACGCAGCTGCGGCTGGCGGGCGTGAGCCGCCGGTTCGGCACGCACACCGCGCTGGACGAGCTGAACCTGACCATCGCAGGCGGCGAGTTCGTGGCGTTGCTCGGCCCGTCCGGGTGCGGCAAGTCCACCGCGCTGAACTGCCTGGCCGGCCTGCTCCCGCTGACCGGCGGCGGGATCTGGCTCGACGACCGGCGCATCGACGGACTGCCACCCGAGCAGCGCGGCTTCGGCATGGTGTTCCAGAACTACGCGCTGTTCCCGCACCTCTCCGTACGGGACAACATCGCATTCGGACTGCGGATGCGCAGGGTCGGCCGGGCCGAACTGGCGCGGCGCACCGACGAGGCGCTGCGGCTGGTGCAGCTGACCGACCAGGCCGGCAAGTACCCCGGCCAGCTCTCCGGCGGCCAGCAGCAGCGGGTCGCCATCGCCAGGGCCATCGTGCTGGAGCCGCCGCTGGTCCTGATGGACGAACCGCTGTCCAATTTGGACGCGAAGCTGCGGCTGGAGATGCGGATGGAGATCCGCAGGCTGCACCAGACGCTGGGACTGACCACCGTGTACGTCACCCACGACCAGGAGGAGGCGTTGTCGCTGGCCGACCGGCTCGTCGTGTTGCGTGACGGCACCGTGCAGCAGGTCGGCACGCCGGAGGAGGTCTACGCGCAGCCTGCCAACAGATATGTCGCCGGATTCATGGGATACCGGAACCTGTTGCGGCTCGGCGTCGTCGAAGGAACTGAAACCGGGGTGGTCGTCGAGGGACACGGGGTGCGGCTCACCGGAACGAACCGCGACGGCCTGCGCGAGGGGCAGGCCGTCGCGGCGATCCGGCCGGAGGACTTCGTCGTCGGTGACGCCGCCGGCAACAGTGCCGAGGTGGTCGTCGAGATCGTCGAGTACCACGGCAGGGAGCTGTCGGTCTCGGCCCGGCTGCCGGGGGGCGAGCCGGTGTACTTTCGCACCGACAAGCGACTGTCCTCAGGGGACAGTGTGCGGATCAGCGTGCCCGCCGAGCGGGTGCTGGTGTTCGCGCCGTGACCGCGACCCTGCGGCACCGGCTCGCCGAACGTGGCGTCGACCGCACGCTGTGGCTGCTGGCGCCCGCGGTCGCGTTCGCGGTGGCGTTGTTCTGTTACCCGTTCCTGTACGGGCTGCAGCTGTCGTTCGCGCCGCGGTCGGGCGGTGGCCCGTTCGCCAACTACGCGCGGTTCCTCAGCGAGCCTTACCTGCGGGACACCGTGTGGACGACGCTGGCGATCAGCCTGCCCGCCACGCTGATCAACGTGCTGGCGTCGGTGCCGATCGCCTACGTCATGCGCGGGAAGATGCGCGGAAAACGGCTCCTCACCACGATTCTCGTCGTCCCGATCACGCTGGGCACGGTGCTCACCGCACAGGGCCTGATCATGTACGGCGGTCCGGCCGGCTGGCTCAACAAGGCACTGCGGGGCATCGGGCTGATCGACGCCCCGCTGCCGCTGATCCACAACTACACCGGTGTGCTGCTGTCGCTGGTGATCACCGGGTTCCCGTTCGCGTTCCTGCTGACCACGTCCTACCTGTCCGGCATCGACCCGTCGCTGGAGCGGGCGGCGGCCACGCTCGGCGCGGGCTGGTGGCAGCGCTTCCGCCGGATCACGTTGCCGCTGCTGGCACCCGGGCTGGCCATCACGTTCTGCCTGTCGTTCGTGATGGCGTTCTCCGTGTTCCCCTCGGCCCAGCTGGTCGGTGACCCGGCCGGGTCGACGCGGGTGATCTCCATCGCCGCCTACGACGCGGCGTTCCAGGAGTACGACTACTCGATGGGCTCGGCCATCGCGATGATCATGGCGGTGGTCATGCTGGTGATCATCGGCCTGGTCATGGCCTGGCGGGCGAGCCTCTACCGCGGCGCGACCGGAGGTAAGGGATGAGTCCCGGACGCTGGATCATCTGGGCGGTGGTGGCGTTCTTCTTCGTCAACCTGATCGCGCTGGTGGCCTCGGTGGTCGTCGACTCGTTCGGGCAGCGCTGGTTCGGCACCTGGCTGCCGGAGGGGTTCACCACCCACTGGTACGGCGACGCCTGGCGGGAGTTCGGCCTGTCCAAGGTGCTGCTGGTGACGGCGGTGGTGGCGCTGGTGGTCATCGCGGTCTCCCTGCTGATCGGCGTCCCGGCCGCGTACGCGCTGGCCCGGCGGAGCTTCCCCGGCAAGAAGGCGCTGATGCTGCTGTTCGTCCTGCCCATCCTGGTTCCGCCGATCACCTACGGCATCCCGCTGGCGACCGTGTTGTACAAGTTCCAGCTCGCCGGATCGCTGACCGGCGTGATCCTGGCCAACCTGGTGCCGTCGGTGCCGTTCGTGATCCTCACGATGACGCCGTTCATCGAGCAGATCGACCCGAAGATCGAGGCGGCGGCGCGGATGAGCGGCGCGCGGACGACGGCGGTGTTCACGCGCATCCTGGCCCCGCTGCTGCTGCCCGGGATCCTCGCCGCGGGCATCCTCGTGCTGGTGCGCACGGTCGGCATGTTCGAGCTGACCTTCCTCACCGCGGGCCCGGACAGCACGACGCTGGTCGTCGCGCTGTACAACTCGGTGTTCGCCGCCGGGATCAGGGCCAACCAGTCGGTCGACGCGATGGCGACCATCTACACCGCGTCGATGCTGGTACTGCTGCTGATCGCGTTGCGGTTCGTCAACCCGACCCAGCTGGTCACCCGTGTTCAGGAGGACACCACCTAGGCCGGGCTGCAACACTGCCGCTCGTGCCGGCAACACCCGGATGTGACGACCACTGCGAACATGTCGGCGGGCACGGTGGGTGAGCCATCGGCCGACGCCGAACTCTGGGGGCGCGCGGCGGGAGGCGACCGGACGGCGTTCGGCGAGCTCTTCGAACGTCACGCGCAGGCGGTGTGGAACCACGCGTACCGGCTGACCGGGTCCTGGGCGCAGGCCGAGGACCTGACGTCGGCGACGTTCCTCACCGCGTGGCGCAGGCGTGAGCGAGTCACCCTCGTGCACGACTCCGCGCTGCCGTGGCTGTACGCCGTCGCGGGCAACCTGGCCCGCACCGAGCGCCGCAGCGGCGCCCGCAGGCTGCGGCTGCTGCGTAAGGTGCCGCCGGCAGGCGACCATCCCGATCACGCCGACTCGGTGGCCGACCGGCTCGACGGTGAGCGGCGCCTGACGACGGTGGTCGCCGCGATCCGGGAGCTGCCGGCGGCGCAACGGCGGGTGGCCGAGCTGTGCCTGCTCGGCGAGCTGCCCACCGCAGACGTCGCCGAACTGCTCGGCACCGCCGAGGTCACCGTGCGCACCAACCTGTCCCGCGCCCGCGCGCGCCTGCGTAGCCGGCTGGAGGAGAAGTGAACGACCTGAAGCTGCCCGAGCGCCGTGTGCTGCCGGACGCGGTACGCGAACGGATGCGGGCGAAGCTGGACGAGGGAATGAACCGGCGGCCGCGTCGCGGCACGCACCTCGCCGCCGCGGCGGCCGTCGTGGTGCTCGCGGGCAGCGGTGCCGTGGTGGTGTCCCAGCTCGGCGAGCCGGAGCCGGTGGCGACACCGCCGCCACCACGCGAGATCATCCAGGGCCCCGGCCTGGACGCCGCGCTGGCCGCCAGGGAGCTGGACCGGTGCTGGGCCGCGGTACGCACGTCGGGCAGGACTCTTCCGGACCGGTCCACCTGGGTCCCGGTGTTCACCGTGGCCGAGAGTCACTACCTGCAGCCGACCGTGGTGGCCGCCCGGGTCGACGGCAAGCCGTTGTTCTGCGTGACGACCCGGACCACCGTGACCGTCAGCGACCCCGGCGCCACCCCTGGCTACGCGCCGGGCACGAGGACGGGCGTCCTGCTGGCCAGCGCCAACGGCATCGTCGCCGGTGTCGCGGATCCGGGCTGGGACGAGGTCATGGTCCACGCGTTCCACGCCGGGGGCAGCAGTGCCGAAGGTGGCATCCCCGTCGGCGAAGGCCTGTTCGCCACCGCCGTGAGCGAGCGGCCGGAGGGCACGACGTATGCCGTGGCGCCGTATCGCGAGGCCCAGCCGAACCCGGCCGGTCCGGTCAACCTCCCGCCCGCACCCGCGCCGCTGGTGTCCATTGAGGACCGTCCGGTGGCGCCGGTGGACCGGGTGTCGGAGGCGGGCCGGTTCCTCGGGGACTGCCTCGCCAAATCCAGGCGGCCGGTGTCCGATCCGCAGAGCTACGAGCCGGGGGTGCTACTCAGCAAGGGATACGGGCGGCTGGTGACCGGCAGGGCCGACGGAGCGTGGGTGACCTGCGCCGAGGGACTCTCGATGGCGACCACGGACGTGAACGTCCGGGAGCAGCACGCGATGACGCTCCCGCTCGGTGACGGCCCGCCGGTGCGGGTCATCGCGTACGACACGGTGAACATCACCGCGACGCCGGGGGGAGAGGGCAATGCCATGGCGGAGGAGGTGATCACCGGGGTCGTCCCGGCCGGGGCGACGCGGATGACCCTGGCGTTCGGCGACCGGGCGCCGGTCGAGGTTGCCGTGGCGAACGGGTCGTTCGCCCTGTGGCAGCCCGAGAACGTCCGGGTGCCCGGCCCGAACAACTCGTCCGACCTGCCGCCGATGCACGCCAAGGTCTACGACGGTGCGGGCAAGCTGCTCTACGACGGGCCGCTGCACCGTCCGGGCTGAGCCCTACAGCCAGCCGCTGCCCATCGAGGACAGCCGCCCGTCGAGTTCCGCGGCCCAGTTGACCTGGTCGACCTGCGCGTAGTCCACCCGCAGCAGGTTGACCAGGTCACGGCCGCTGCTGATCAGCCCCGCCTTCTTGTCGCCCTCCAGGATCACGTCCATTCCGTGCTGGTCGGCGACGAAGGTGACCTCGAGCTGCTTGAGCCGCGGGTAGCGGCGGGAGCCGTGGAACTCGATCTCCTGGTAGAAGGGCAGCGTCTGGGTGCGCACGCCGCGCAGGCGGCCGGCTTCGACGTCGGCGGAGTGCAGGCGGAAGCCCAGGCCCTCGATCGCGGCCAGGATCGTGTGCTGCGCGGGCAGTGCGCCGACGCCGATCGGGTCGGTGTCGGTGGCGTCGATGGCGCCGCTGATCTCCAGGATCGTGCGCACCGAGACCTGGGTGCCGCGCAGGTGCCGGTTGTCGTAGAAGGTGATCGGGGTTTCCAGTGGTGCGACCAGCTCGAACGGGAACTCGACGACCTGCTCCGGCGGGAGGTTCACCGCGCCGGCGACCCGGGTGCGGCCGAAGCCACGCATCAGGTCGACCTCGCTGTCCTTGCCCTCGTGCTCGACCCGGGTGACGAACTCGACGAGCACGCCGGGGATTTCCTGGGGCACCTTGCCACCGCGTAGCCGGATCACCCCGCGGACGACACCGCCGGGCTGGACGCCCGCGGTGAGCAGCTCGGTCTCGACCTCGGCTCCGCCGACACCCACGGCGGCAAGCAGCTTCTTGAACATGCCCCGAGTCTTCCGAGGCCGCGTTCCTGCCGCTCGTCTCGTCTTCGAACTGTGACCTGAATCACCGGACGCCGCGTGGGCGGAACTGGATGCTGATCCGCGGCCCGACCGGCCGGTTGGTCTTGGGTATCGCGTGTTCCCAGGTCCGCTGGCAGGAGCCGCCCATGACCAGCAGGTCGCCGTGGCCCAGTGCGCGGCGGAGCTGATCGCCGCCGCCGCGGGGGCGCAGCAGCAGGCTGCGTGGCGCGCCGACGGACAGGATGGCGACCATCGTGTCCTCCGTGCTGCCTCTGCCGATCGTGTCGCCGTGCCAGGCCACGCTGTCGCGGCCGTCGCGGTAGTAACACAGACCGGCCGTGCGGAACGGTTCGCCGAGTTCGCCCGCGTAGTGCGCGGACAACGCGGCCATGGCGTCGGTGAGCACCGGGTCGGGCAGCGGGCTGCCCTCGCGGTAGAAGCAGAGCAGCCGCGGTACGTCGACCACCCGGTCGTACATCCGCCGCCGCTCGGCGTACCACGGGACGTCGCTCACCAGCCGGTCGAACAGGGCGTCGGCTCCGGTCAGCCAGCCCGGGAGCACGTCGATCCAGGCGCCGGCGCCGAGGTCGGTGCGCTCGGCGGAGGCGAGGTCGCCGAGCCCGGCCTGGCCGGCGCAGTCGAACAGGGAACCCTGCAGAGCTGCGGACATGGCGGCCACGATACCTCATGATCGAACATTTGTTCTAGTGTCATGTTGACGGTCGTCGGCGGAGATCGACTTGTTGTGAAAAATTGGTTTGGCCGGGTGGACGCGGGCGCGGGGGAGTTGGCAGTATGCCGGTCTCGGCTGGTCGTGTGGGGGGGCGGTTCGGCCGCGCGGGAGGAAAGGATTCCGGTGACCACACACACCGCCCAGGTAGACGACCTCCGACTGGTGGCGCTGCCCAACGCCGTCAACTGCACGGCGCTGTTCGTTCGCTTCACCCTCCGCGAGTGGTCACTGTCGATGTTGCGAGATCGGGTCGAACGGATGGCGTGCGACCTGGTGTCCGCGGTGGTCGAGGACGCCAACCCGGCCTCGCCGCACTTCCTGACCGTCCGGCTGCGCCTGCGTGGCGAGCACCTGTCCGTCGAGGTCGAGGACGACGAGCCGATGCGCCCGCACGCGAAGGCGCCCGCGTACAGCGACACCCGCAGCGGCATCGAGTCCTACGGCGCGCGCGGCAAGATGGTGTGGTGCGAACTCGCGTTGCCCGGTGGCGTGAACGCGACGTCGGTGACGCTGCCCCGGCGCGACGGCCGTCGCTCGGTGGTGCCGGAGTCCGTGCACGACGAGGTCTACACGCAGAACGACCCGGAGATCCTCGGCCGCATCCTCTCCGGCCTGACCCGGGGTTAGCCGGCCGTCACAAGATCGCGACAGGACGGTCGACCCACGCGGACATCGGCCCAGCAGGGTGAGCCGCATGCGAAGTCTGCTGCTCACCGCGATACTCCTGCTGGCCACCGCCCTGCCCACGCAGGCCATCATCGGCGGCGTCGAGTCGCCGGTGGCCTACCCGTTCATGGGCTCGTTCCAGCCCGCCTACCCCGCGCCGCCCCGTCCGGACGGTCACGGCTGCGGAGTGGAAGTTCTGGCGCCGCACTGGGTTCTGACGGCCGGCCACTGCGCGGGCAAGAACCCGACCGACGCGAAGGTCGGGGTCCCGCGTGGCTGGAAACTCCGGATCGGGTCGCTGGACACCACGTCCGGCGGTGAGGTCGTCGAGGTCGACCACTACTACCGGCTGGCGACCAGTAAGGACGAGGGCGGTTTCTGGGGCAAGGATCTCGCCCTGCTGCACCTGGCGACGCCCGTCCAGGCCGAACCCGTCCGGATCGCGTCGGCGACGCCACCGGAGAACTCGCCCGTCCGCATCATGGGCTGGGGGATGACCTGCGAGGACGGGTCCTGCTACCCGACGCGGCTGCGTGAGGCGGACACCGTCGTGCAGCCGCTGTCGGCCTGCCCGTCCGCCGCTCCCACCGGTGAGCTGTGCATCGGCAGCCGCGACGGCAGTGTCGCGGCCGGGAACATGGACTCCGGTGGGCCCGCGCTCGTCCGCGACGGCGACGGGTGGACGCTGGCCGGGGTGGTCAGCGGGCCCGGTGGCCCGAACGCGCCGACGTTGTTCACCGACGTCACCCGGCACGCCGGCTGGATCAACGGCATCATCAGCGGCACCAACGTGCCGCCCGACGACGAGATCCCGAACGTCGAGGGCGCCGTGGATCTGAACGGCTGTGTGGGATCGGTCGTCCGCGGTCCCGAAGCCCGGGAAGACGATCCGGCACTGCTGCTGACCAACGGCCACTGTGTGCACGGCGAGCGGCCCGCACCCGGAACCGCGCTCGTGGACCGTCCGGCCGACCGCCCGGCGCCCATCGCCGACCGGCAGGGCTATCCGCTGGTCACCGCCCGCGCGAACCGGCTGGTGTACGCGACGATGACCGGCACCGACGTCGCGCTCTACCGGCTGGACAGGACGTACGCGCAGCTGGCCGCCGAGGGGGCGAAGGTCTTCCGGCTCACCGCGGACCCCGTGCGCGCGGGCGACCCGCTGACCCTGGCGTACACCAGCAGGCGGATGGCGTGCTCGGCCGAGGCGATCGTCCCGCACCTGCGCGAGGGCGGTTACCAGCAGGACGATTCCATCCGCTACGCCGCGGGCGAGGCGTGCACCCCGTGGCCCGGCACGTCCGGATCCGCCCTGCTGGCCGCTGACGGCAGCACCGTCGTGGGCATCCACGGCACCCACAACCGCGACGGCGCGCGGTGCACCGACGACAACCCCTGCGAGGTGGCCGGGGACGGGACCGTCACCGCCGTGCGTGGCCGCGCCTACGGCCAGCAGGTCGACCTGCTCTCGGCCTGCCTGACCGCCGGGTCGAGGCTGGACCTGTCCCGTGCGGGTTGCTCCCTCACTGGCCCGGGTTACGGCACGATCGAGTCGACGTAACCGCCGTCGACCCGCACCGCGGCGCCGGTGGTCGCCGACGCGAGCGGCGAGCTGAGGTAGACGACCAGGTTGGCGATCTCCTCGGGCTCGATCAGCCGCTGCAGCAGCGACTGCGGCCGGTGCAGCCGCATGAACTCTCGCTGCGCCTGGTCCCACGGGAGGTCGCGGTCGACCAGCTGGTAGACGAAGTCCTCGACACCACCGGTGTGGGTCGGCCCGGCGATCACCGAGTTCACGGTGACGCCGGTGCCGGCCGCCTCCTTGGCGAACCCGCGGGACACGCCGAGCAGAGCCGTCTTGGACACGCCGTAGTGGATCATCTCCGCCGGGATGACGACGGCCGAGTCGCTGGCGATGTTCTGGATCCGGCCCCAGCCGCGCTCGATCATGCCCGGCAGGTAGGCCCTGGTCAGCCGGACCGCGGTGAGGACATTGACGTCGAAGTACCGCCGCCACTCCTCGTCGGTGACCTCGAGCGCGGGCTGCGCGCCGAAGATGCCGAGGTTGTTGATCAGGATGTCGACGTGTGGCACCAGTTCGGTGATCCGGTCGTCGGCGGCGACGTCGGCCGGGGCGGCGATCACCTGGGCGTCCGGTACGGCCTCGATCAGCTTCTCGATGGCCGCGTCGACGCCGGCGGCGCCGCGGCCGTTCACGGCCACCCTGGCACCGGCCTTCGCCAGCCCGGTGGCGATGGCCAGGCCGATGCCCTGCGTCGAGCCGGTGACCAGCGCGGTCCTGCCGGAGAGGTCCAGCTGCATGATCAGTCCTTTCAGACGACGTTGAAGGTGTCCGGATGCGGGCCGGTCCGCACGTCACGGTCCAGAGTGGACAATGCGGCGAGGTCGTCCGCGTCGAGCGTGAAGCCGAACACGTCGAGGTTCTCCCGGATGCGCGACGGCGTGACCGACTTCGGGATCACCACGTTGCCGAGCTGCAGGTGCCAGCGCAGGACGACCTGCGCGGGCGTGCGCCCGTGCTTGTCCGCCAGCGACCTGATCGTCTGCTCGGCGAGCAGGTCACCGCCCTTGGCCAGCGGGCTCCACGCCTCGGTGACGATCCCGCGCTCGGCGTGGAACGGGCGCAGCTCGGCCTGCTGCAGGTACGGGTGCAGCTCGATCTGGTTGACCGCGGGCACGACGTCGCTGACCTCGGCCAGCCTGCGCAGGTGCGACGGCTGGAAGTTGGAGACGCCGATGGCGCGCACCCGGCCGTCGGCCAGCAGTTTCTCCAGCGCCTTCCAGCTGTCGGCGTAGCGGTCGCGCTCGGGCACCGGCCAGTGGATGAGGTACAGGTCGAGGTAGTCCAGTCCGAGCAGCTGCCTGCTGGCTTCGAACGCCTTCAGCGTCTCGTCGTGGCCCTGGTCGGCGTTCCACAGCTTCGTGGTGACGAACAGTTCCTCGCGCGGGATGCCGGACTGCCTGATCGCCTGGCCGACGCCGCCCTCGTTGCCGTACACGGCGGCGGTGTCGATGCTGCGGTAACCGGCTTCCAGCGCGGCGGTGACCGCGGCCGCGGTCTCGTCGTCGGGCACCTGGAAGACGCCGAAGCCGAGCTGGGGCATCGTGACCCCGTTGTTCAGTGTGATCGTGTCCACGGAGCCTCACATCTCACGTAGTCTTGTATCAGGAGAATACCGGCGTAAGCCGATACTTGCAGACGCCGTATACCGTACCACGCATGGAAGCGCGGCTCGACTTGTGAGGAGTGGTGAACCGTGTCACTGCCGGAAGACGCCGTGCAGGCACGCGCGCAGGGCTGGCGCACCCTGGCGGCGTTGCACGCCCGGCTGGAGGACCGGCTCGAACGGGCTCTGCAGAAGGAGCACGGGCTGTCGGTGAGCGAGTACACCGTGCTCGACGTGCTGACCCGGCAGGACGGCTTCCACCTGCGGATGAGCCAGCTCGCCAGTGCCGTCGTGCTCAGCCAGTCCGCGACGACCCGGCTGGTCAGCAGGCTGGAGGACCGCGGCCTGCTGCAGCGGTACCTGTGCCCGACCGACCGCAGGGGGATCTACACCGAGGTCACCGATGCCGGTAAGACGCTGCTGGCCGACGCGCGCCCGACCCACGACGCCGCGTTGTCCGCGGCGCTCGGCGAGGCCGAGCGCCTGCCCGAACTGGCGCCGCTCGTCGACGCCCTGGCGAAGCTGACCTTCCCGGCTGCGCGGTAGGCCCAAAGCACGTGAAGGCCACCTTCACCACGTGAGACGTCAGGGCCCCGGCAAAGTCGAGTGGTCCGGAGCGCGTGATTCGCGTTCCTGAGGACGAGACTCGCGGCCCGGCAGGGTCGCGCGAGCGGCCCGTTCGGCCAGGCGAGGACGGGGCTGGTCTCGCTATCTGGAATCGGCGTGCCGGACAGTGGGACCAGGCGGGCGGGAACGTACAACTCGCGCGTCAGAACCTACGACTCGCGCCCCAGAACGTACGACTCGCGTGAACGGCCCGTTCGCGCGGGCGACCGGCACGACGTGAGAACTGGCGTCCACATCGTGAGTTCTGCGCTCACGCACGCGAGTTCTGCGTTCCCGACCGCGAGTTCTGCGTTCCGGCACGCGAGTTCCACGCTCGAGACCAGCCACCTCACGTGCCCGCGACCGGACTTGCCGGGGCCCTCACGTGAGATCACGAGCCTTGGGGCCGTCTAGTGGCCGATGCCGCCGGGGCCGGCCTGGACCGGGCCGTAGCGCAGCTGGTGCGCCTCGGGGCTGGCGTCCATCGAGCCGAGCGTCCACGGCGTCGAGATGTGTCCATTGTGGACGTCCACGGTGATCCTGCTGGGAACGTCCTGGTCGGCGCGGTCGGCGATGCCGGTCCAGTGCAGCAGCACGTGGGCGGACTGGCCGGGCGCGAGCTCGACGGTCGGCACCTCGGTGCCCTCCTGCGGCACGGTCTCGATGCGCGGCGCCCCGGACAGCGAGATCGGCAGGGTGCCGGTCAGCTGGCAGGTCTGACCGGTGTTGGTGGTCAGCGTCAGGTAGCCGTAGCGCTGGCCCGCTCCCGGGTCACCCGGGGCGAGCGAGGCGGTCAGCTGGCCCGGCGCACACGGCTGTGCGGCCGCGGCGCTTCCGGTGGTCAGGACGGTGGTGGTCGCGGCGGCGCCCAGCACGGCAGCGACGGCGATTGTGCGGCGGACCGTGGTCCTCGTCATGATCGGCTCCTTCCGTGCGTGTGGTTCCGGAAGTTGGTGTCTCCCGGAACGTCCTGTCACTTGGTAAGACGTTCACCACGGCGGAAGGTTGCGTTCAGCGGGCAGCGCGATTGCGGTAGAGCAGCCAGACGAAGTACGGCACGCCGATGATCGCGGTCACCAGGCCGGCGGGCAGCTGCCCCGGCGCCAGCACGGTCCGGCCGACGGTGTCCGCCACACAGACGAGAATCCCGCCCAGCAACGCGGCGGCGGGGAGCATGCGGGAGTGCCGCCTGCCCACGATCGCGCGCGCGGCGTGCGGCGCGACCAGCCCGACGAACGTGATCACACCCACCCCGGCCACCGCGGCGCCGGTCAGCAGCACGGCACACGCCAGCAGCAGCAACCGCGCGCCCGGCACGGGAACGCCGAGTACCCGCGGTGTCTCGTCGTCCAGCGACAGCAGGTCCAGTTCGCCACGCGTACGGATCAGTACCGGCAGCACCAGCAGCAACACCAGCATCATCGGCACCAGGTGCTCGAACGTCCTGCCGTAGGTCGAGCCACCCAGCCAGGTCAGCGCCTTCGTCTCGTTCCACGGGTCGGACAGCGTGATCAGCACGGTGACCACGGCCAGCGTGCCCGCGTGCATGCCGTATCCGATCAGCACCAGCCGTTCGCTGGCGAAACCGCCCCGCGCCGCGAGCGCGAACACCACGGCCATCGCCAGTGCGGCACCGAGACCGGCGACACCGGCCTGGGTCCAGAACCCCACGCCGGATACCAGCGTGATCACCGCGACCGCGCCGAGGCCCGCCCCGCCGACGACGCCGATCATTCCCGGCTCCGCCAGCGGATTGCGGGCGACAGCCTGGATCAGCCCGCCTGCCAGCGCCAGTGACGCACCCGCCAGCAACGCGGCCAGTACCCGCGGCGCCCGGTTCTCCATGACGCTGGTGACGATCGGGCCCGCCTGCCCGCTCAGCCAGTTGACGACGTCGCCGAGCAGGAGCTTCGCGTCGCCCAGCAGGAGCGCGCCGACGACCGACGCGGCCGCGGTGACCACCAGGACACCCAGGATCAGCCGGTAACGTGCCGCGCTCACACCGCCCCGCGCACCGGCGGCGGGCGGTTCGGTCGCGGTCGCGGTGACCCGGACGTTGCGGGCCAGCACCAGCAGGAAGACCGCGCCGAGGATCGTTGTCACCGCACCGGTCGGGATGCTCAGCGCGCCCTGTGCGGTGACCATCGTGCGGATCAGCAGGTCCGCGCCCAGCAGCAGCGCCCCGCCCATGGCGGCCGAGACCGGGATCAGCGCCGCGTGCCGGTGCAGGCCCGGCACGACGTCGGCGAGCAGGCGGACCAGCGCGGGCGCGGCGAGCCCGACGAAGCCGATCGGGCCGGCCAGCGTCACCGCGGCCGCCGCCATCAGCACGCCCAGCGCGATGGCGGTGAACCGGATCCGTCCAACGTGGACACCCAGCGTCCTGGCGTGGTCCTCACCGAGGTAGATCAGGTCGAGCCGGCGGGCCAGCAGGAGCAGGATCACCAGCGTCGCGCCGACGACCGGGCCGAGCGTGGCGATGCCGCCCAGCCCGTTCTGGTCCAGCGCGCCCTGACCCCAGGCGAACAGGCCGCGGGTCTCCATGGCGAACAACATCAGCAGTGCCTGGGTCACCGAGTGCATCGCCAGCGCGATCGCGGTGCCCGCCAGCACCAGCCGTACGACCCCGCCGGTTCCGGACAACGCCAGCACCAGGACGGCCGCGCCCAGGCCACCGGCGAACGCGACACCGGCCGTCCCGAGCAGCGGCAGCGTCACGCCGAACGCCGTGACGGCGACGATCGCCAGGTGCGCTCCGGCGTTGACGGCGAGCGTGTCCGGCGAGGCCATCACGTTGCGGGACACCGACTGCAGCACGGCGCCCGCCACGCCGAGCGCCGCACCGACGACGAGTGCCGCGAGCAGCCGGGGAAGCCGCGACTCCAGCAGCACCGCGGCATCGCCGGAGTCGCCGCTGAACGCCAGGCCCAGCACGTCGAACGCGTCCAGGTTCGCGGTGCCCTGCGTGAGGTGCACCGCCGAGCCCAGCACGATCAGCACGCCGAGCCCGGCCACCAGGGCCGTCAGCCGCCCGCGGCGCCGGATCGCGACGGCGGGCGGCGCCAGCGTGTCCACTGTGGACTTACTTCTTCAGTGCGGCGACGGCCGCGTCGACGTACTGCTCCATGGACTTCGGGCCGCCGAACATCCACAGCGAGTCCGGGAAGCGGTGCACCTTGCCGCCCTTGACGAACGGCAGGTTCTTCCAGATCGCGTTGTTCGCCAGTTCCTTGGCGTACGGGTCGCCCTCGGAGTTGTTGGCCATGTACCAGAACCGCACGTCCGGCAGCTGGGTCAGCCCTTCGACGTCGGCCTGCGCCAGGCCGTACTGCGCGTCACCCTCCATCGTCCACGCGGTGGGCAGGCCCATCCGGTTGAAGACCTCGGCCACCAGCGAACCCTTGGTGAACGGCCGGATGCTGACCGAGCCGGAGGTGACGTAGGCGTCGGAGAAGGCGACCTTCTGGCCGGCCGCGCCGAGCTTTTCCACCTCGGCCTTGCCCGCGGCGACCTTCTGCTCGAACTCGGTCTTGAGCTGCGCGGCCTTCGCCTCGGTGCCGGTGGCCTTGGCGACCATGTCCAGGCCCGCGTACATCCCGCCCACCGGGTCCTTGGCGTTGCCGCCGCTGAGCACGATGACCGGTGTCTTCGCCTCGATCTGCTCCAGCGCGCCCTCGGTGAGGCTGTCGGTGACGACCACCAGGTCGAGGCCGAGCGTGCTCAGGGTGTCCAGGCTCGGCTCGCCCCGCGTGCCGATGTCCTTCGGCGTGCCGTCCAGCGGTGCCGCGCTGACCCACTGGCCGTAGCCCTTGATGTCGGAGACGCCGACCGGCATGACACCCAGCGACACCAGGTGCTCGACGCCGTTCCACTCGGTGGCCGCGACCCGCTTGGCCGGGCCGGGGAGCTTGACCTCCTTGCCCCGCGAGTCGACGACCGTGATCGGGCCGCCGGCCGGTGCGGCGGGCTGGTTGCCCGTGGCCTGCTCGGTCGTGCCGCAGGCCGCGGCGAGGAACGTGACGGCCGCGGTCAGGCCGAGTACCACCCTGGTGATGCGCATGTTTCTCCTTGTTACTCAGGCCGACGCGGCGCGGACGCCGACGTCGTTGAAGCGGCCGACGGCGCGGGTGTGGATGCGCCCGTCGGCCGGGTCGACGGCCACGTCCACCCGGATGCCGTAGGCACGGGTGAGATTCGCGGTGGTCAGCACGTCGGCGGGGGTGCCCTCCGCGGTGACCCGGCCGTCCTCGAGCAGCAGCACCCTGTCGGCTACGGCGGCCGCCTGGTCGAGGTCGTGCAGCACCACGCCGACCCCGACGCCGTGCTCGTCGGCGAGGTCGCGGATGACGTCGAGAATCTCCACCTGGTAACGCAGGTCGAGGAAGGTCGTGGGCTCGTCGAGCAGCAGCAGCGCGGTGTCCTGGGCGAGGCAGCTCGCCAGCCACACCCGTTGCGCCTGACCGCCGGACAGCGCCTGGACGGGCCGGTCGGCGATCGGGGACAGGCCGGTCAGCGCCATCGCGCGTTCCACCGCGGCGGGCCCTTCGGGATCGCGGCCGCCCCAGCGGGAGCGGTGCGGATGCCTGCCGAACTCGACCAGCTCGCGGACACACACGCCGCCGGGTGCTGTGCGCTGCTGGGACAGCATCGTGATCCGCCGCGCGATGTCCTTTCCGGACAGTGCGCGCAGATCCGCGCCGTCGGCGAAGGTGACCTGGCCCGCGGTCGGCGGGTGCAGCCGCGCCAGCGCCCGCAGCAGCGTCGACTTGCCGCTGCCGTTGGGGCCGATCAACGCGGTGACGGTCCCCGCCTCCAGGGCGATCGACGCGGCGTGCACGACGACGTCGCTGCCGTAGGCGACATCGATCTCACGTGCGGACACGCCGACATCGGCGCGTGGCGGGGTGACGGACACGCGAGTACGGTAAAGGGAGGCTTACCTAACCACAAGAGTGGTGGTCCGCACAGTTTTCGCTTTGCCTTCAGTGCTTGGTCATGGTGAATTCATAACCGCCGCCCGGCCACTGCCACGCTCCACTCAGTACGGTCCGCCCGGCGTCGAACTCGGCCCTGGAGAACGCGGGCGATCCCTTGGGCCCGCCCCAGACCGTCAGTGTGTCGCCGTCGATCTCGTAGGTGTAGTCCAGCGTCTCGCCGGTGTCGGTGTAGGCGCGAGAGGTGATCTCGGCGGCGGGCTCGGTCGCGCCGAACGGTTTGACCGCACCGATGATCTCGACTGCCTCGTGCGTGACGCCGTCACGGGTCAGCGTGCCGTGCTGGCGAAGGAAATGCTTGCCCGGCAGCCAGTCGAACCGGGCGTGGCCGGTGACGTCCCCGCTGAACTCCCACTCGCCGACCATGACCTCGAACGCGCTGATGTCTGCCATGAAACTAAACGGTATAGTGTCGCTATGGGAGTCGACAAGCCCCAGGTGATCCTCGCGGCCGCGACGACGGTGTTCCTGCGCGACGGCTACCACGGCGCGAGCATGGACGAGATCACCGCGGTGGCCGGGGTGTCCAAGCCCACCGTCTATCGCCACTACGCCGACAAGGGCGTGCTGTTCAGGGCGGTCGTCCAGGCGATGATGGAGCGGCTCGACCGGTCCTTCCGGGACGAGGCCCTGGAGCTGGACACCGATGGCGAGCCGTTCATACCGCTGTGCGGTCTCGCGCGGCGGGTCCTGACCGGGCTGCTCGACCCGGAGGTACTGCGGCTGCGCAGGCTGGTCATCGGCGAGGCGGGCCGGTTCCCCGAACTCGGGCAGACCTACTGGCGGCACGGCTTCGAGAAGGGGCTCGGCACCCTCGCCGACGGCCTGCGGCGCATGGCGGACCGTGGCCGGCTGGACGTCGCGGATCCGCACTTCGCGGCAGGGCAGTTCGCCGGCCTGGTGCTGTGGGTGCCGGTCCACCAGGCGCTGCTGTGCGGGCCCGACGCCGTCGCGGACGCCGACATCGACCGGCACGTCGAGGCCGGCGTCCACGCGTTTCTCGCGCTACACGGCCGTTGACGCCCCGATGACGGCCAGTGCGGCGTCGACGGCGCGGCGCCCGTCCTCGTCGAGGGGGCGGACGGGCGCGGGCAGGCCGGGTTCACCGATCAGGCCGAGCCGTACGGCGATCGCCGAGACGACGCGGTAACTGCCGTAGCGCGCGAACAGTGTCCACAGTGGAGCAAGCCGGTCGGACAGCTGGCCTGCCCGCGCGGTGTCGCCCGCCGTCGCCGCCCTGGTGATCTCCAGGCAGGCCTCCGGCAGGACACCGCCGAGCACGCTGTACCAGGCGTCCGCCCCGGCGAGCAGGCCCTTCGCCGCGGCCGCGTCGCCGCTGACGCCGATCGTCACCGCGGGGGGCAGCAGCGAGCGCAGCCGGGCGATGCGCCCGGGATCGGCGTCGACCGGCGGGATCTTGACCGACGCGACGCCCGGCAGCCGAGCGATCCGGCCGTGCAGCTCGTCGGTGAACGTCACGTGGGTGGTGCCCGGGTTGTCGTAGACGACCAGCGGCACCGAGAGGTTCGCGGTGACGTCGGCGTACAGGCCGAACACCTCGTCGTCGGTGAGCGGCTGGTAGGTCATCGGCGCCAGCAGCACCGCCGCCGCTCCGGCCCGCTGGGCGTCCTCGACGTGGCCGAGCACGTCCCGGGTCCGCAGCGCGCCGACGCCGACGATCACCGGCACGGAACCGGCGGCCCGCACCGCCAGCTCCGCGGCCCGGGCACGTTCGGCGCGGCTGAGGTAGGCGTAACCGCCGGTCGATCCGAGTGCGCCGATCGAGTCGGCGCCGGCCGCGGCGATCCGGGCGACCAGGCGTTCGTAGGCGGCTTCGTCGACGCCGTCGCCGGTGACCGGCGTGAACGGGAAGGCACTGAGACCGGTGAACACCACGTGTCCTTTCAGGTGCGGTCGAGACGGATGCGCACGGCGAGGCCGGCGCAGCAGATCACGGCGATGCCGCCGAGGACGGTCGGCCAGGTCAGCTCCTCGTGCAACAGCAGTGTGGCCCATGCGATGCCCAGCACGGGCTGGGTCAGCTGGGTCTGGCTGACCTGCGCGATCGGCCCGATCGCCAGCCCCCGGTACCAGGCGAAGAAGCCGAGGAACATGCTCACCAGCCCGAGGTAGCCGAACGCGGCCCACTGCACCGGACTCGCCGACGGCGGCTGCTGGACCGTGGTCACCACGGTCAGGACGATCATCAGCGGCGAGGCCAGCACGAGTGCCCAGGACACCGTCTGCCAGGCGCCGAGCTCCCGGGCGAGCAGGCCGCCTTCCGCGTAGCCGATCGCGGCGGCGAGGACCGCCCCGAACAGCAGCAGGTCGGACCAGTGCAGCCTGCCGAACCCGCCGCCCTGCAGGAACGCGAAGCCGACCGCGGCGGCGGCGCCGACTCCGGCGGTGACCCAGAACGCCACCGGCGGGCGTTCCCTGCCGCGCAGGACCGCCAGGACGGCGGTCGCCGCGGGCAGTAACGCGATGACCACGGCGCTGTGGCCGGCCGACGCGGTGGTGAGCGCGTAGGAGGTCAGCAACGGGAAGCCCACCACGATCCCGCCCGCCACCACCGCCAGCCGTGGCCACTGGGTACCCCTCGGCAGGCGTTGCCTGGTCACGGCCAGCGCGACGCCGGCGAGCAGCGCCGCGACGACCGCGCGTCCGGCGCCGATGAACAACGGAGACAGACCGCCGACGGCGACCCGGGTGAACGGGACGGTGAACGAGAACGCCACCACGCCCAGCAGGCCCCAGCCCAGACCGGCACGCGAGGGCGATAACGCTCCAGGCGGGTCGAGAGTAGCGCTACTATGTCCTGACATGGCCAACGATAGCACTGCGCGGATTGTGGCAGGACTGCGGAAATGGATCGCGCAGGCTCCGCCGGGTGCGCGCGTGCCGTCGAACCGGGCGCTGATGGCCGAGTACGGCGCCGGCCCGGTCACGGTCCAGAAGGCGATGCGCACGCTCGGCGGGCTGGGGCTCGTCGAGAGCAGGCCCGGTGTCGGGACGTTCGTGCGCGCGGTACGCACCACCCGCCCGCTCGACTACGGCTGGCAGACCGCGGCGCTGCGGTCCCCGCAGGCCCGCATCCCGCCGCTGTCGACGCCGATGCGCAGCATCTCGCCCGACGCGATCGGCCTGCACGCCGGTTACCCCGACCGCGCGCTGCTGCCGGACGGCCTTGTCCGGGCCGCGCTCGCCCGCGCCGCACGCGGCGAGACGGCGCTGGTCCGCAGCGAGGCAGCCGGCCTGCCGGAACTGCGCGAGTGGTTCGCGGCCGAACTCGCCGGGGCAACGCCGGTCGGCGTCACCCCGCCCGCGGCGCGGGACGTGGTGATCCTTCCGGGCAGCCAGAGCGGGCTGAGCTCGGTGTTCCGCGCGCTGGTCGGGTTCGGGCAGCCGATGCTGATGGAGTCGCCGACCTACTGGGGCGCGATCCTCGCCGCGGCGCAGGCGGGCGTGCACGTCGTGCCCGTCCCCAGCGGACCGGACGGGCCGGACCCGGACGAGCTGACCCGGGCGTTCGACGAGACCGGCGCCCGGCTGTTCTACGCGCAGCCGAACTTCGCCAACCCCACCGGCGCGCAGTGGTCCGCCGAGCGGGCCGAGCGGATCCTCGGCGTCGTCCGCGCGAGCGGCGCGTTCCTCGTCGAGGACGACTGGGCACACGACTTCGCCATCGACAGCGAGGTCCGGCCCATCGCGGCACACGACGACGCCGGGCACGTCGTCTACCTGCGCTCGCTGACCAAGAGCGTGTCGCCGTCGATCCGGGTCGCGGCCGTGATCGCCAGGGGACCGGTGCGTGACCGGGTGCTCGCCGACCGCGGGGCGGAGTCGATGTACGTCAGCGGCCTGTTGCAGGCGGCGGCGCTGGACGTCGTCACGCAGCCGCGCTGGCGTACCTACCTGCGGGGACTCGGGCAGCAGTTGCGGGCGCGCCGCGACCTGCTCGCCGGCAGCCTTGCCGAGCACGTGCCGCAGGCGCACCTCGAACACGTCCCGCGTGGCGGGCTGCACCTGTGGGCCCGGCTACCCGACGGCATCGACCTGGACCGGCTGGTGCGCGACTGCGAGGCGGACGGGGTGCTGATCGCGGCGGGCACCGAGTGGTTCCCGGCCGAGCCGGCCGGCCCGTACGTCCGGCTCAACTACTCCGGCCCCGGCCCGGACCGCTTCCCCGACGGTGCCCGTGTCCTCGGCCGGGCCGTGGCGGCTTTATTGGGTTGAAGCCGCGACGCGGAGCGTCTCCGTTGAGGTGGTGGCGGGGCTGTGGACGGCTAAGGACGGTGGGCGCCGGGGGTGTGGCCGAACGCCTGGCGGAACACGTCGATGAACGCGCTGGCCGACGCCCAGCCGCAACGGTGCGCGACGGTGGTCACCGGGGTCCGCTCGGCAAGCAGGACCAGGGCGTGGGCGAGCCGGAGCTGCGTGCGCCACTGCGGGAACGTCATGCCGAGGTCGGACCGGAACAGCCTGCCGAGTGTGCGTTCGCCGGCGCCGACCCGCCTGCCCAGTGCCGCCAGCGTGCTGGTGTCGGCCGGGTCGGCACGCAGGATGTCGCACACCGCCCGCAGCCGTGGGTCACGTGGTGCCGGCAGGTGAACCGGCTGCTGCGGAGCCGCCCGCAACTGGTCGAGCAGGACGGCACGCAAGCGTTTGCGTTCAGGGCTGTCCGTGTCCGGGTCCCGGGTGTAGGCCAGGATCAGCTCCCGCAGCAGCGGGGCGACGGCGAGCACCGTCGGCTCGCGCAGCCCCAGCGGGTTGGCCGACGCGGGCAGGCCGACCAGGTGCAGTTCGAGCGGCCCGTGTGCCTGGTGGGCGTGGACGGTGCCGGCGGGCACCCAGATGGCGCGAGTCGCCGGGGCGACCCAGGAGCCGGCGTCCGTGGTGATGGCGAGTACCCCGCTGGCCGCGTAGACGATCTGGTGTTCGTCGTGGCGGTGGGCGCTGATGGTGGCGCCGGAAGCCAGCGACTGGACCCGGGTCGGGGCCGACGGAACGTGTCGGGTTTCCGTCATAACCTGGCAGATTACCGGAAGCCGGTCAGCCGTGATCGGGCGAGCATGGGCGGCGTGCCGAGGAACAAGTCGATCATCCTGCTGTCGGTCGGGCATGCGTGCGTGGACGTCTACCAGGGCGCGGTCGCGGCGCTGGTGCCGTTCTTCGTCGCCGAGCGGGCCTACGGGTACGCGGCGGCGTCGGGCATCGTGCTGGCCGCGTCGCTGCTGTCGTCGGTGGTGCAGCCGCTGTTCGGCGCGGTGACCGATCGCTGGGCGCTGCCCTGGCTGCTGCCGGTGAGCACGGTCGCCGGCGGGGTGGGCATCGCCGTGAGCGGCGTGTTCGAGTCCTACGCGCTGACGCTCGCGTTCGTCGCGCTGTCCGGGATCGGCGTCGCCGCCTACCACCCGGAGGCGGCCAGGGTCGCGCGCCTGGCCAGCCGCGGCAGGCACTCGGCGATGGGCTGGTTCTCGCTCGGCGGGAACCTCGGGTTCGCCGCGGCTCCGCTGCTGGTCACCGCCGTCGTCGCGGCCGGTGGTCTGCGGCTGTCGCCGCTGCTGGTGCTGCCCGCCCTGGCCGGGAGCGTGCTCTGCCTGCCGGTGCTGCGGGCGCTGGGCGGGACGGCGGGCGGCCGGACCGGCCGTGCGGTGGTGGGCACCGACGACCGGGCGTCGTTCCTGAAGCTGTCGCTGGCGGTGGTCTGCCGGTCGATCGTGTTCGTCGGGTTGAGCACGTTCGTCGCGCTGTACGCCCAGCAGCGGGTCGGTGGTGGCGCCGCGGCCGGTGCGGCGGCGTTGTTCGTGCTCTACCTCGGTGGTGCCGTGGGCACCGTCGTCGGCGGAAACCTCGCCGACCGCTGGGACCGGGTCCGCGTGGTGCGCTGGGCCTGCCTGGTCAGCCTCGTGGCCGTCGCCGGGGTGGTGTTCGTGCCGGGACCGCTGTTCTACGTCTTCGTGGCGCTGACGTCGGCTGGCCTGTACGTCCCGTTCTCGCTGCTGATCACGCTCGGGCAGGACTACCTGCCCAGCCGGGTCGGCACCGCGAGCGGCGTGACGCTGGGCCTGACCGTCAGCGTCGGCGGCATCGCCAGCCCGGTGCTCGGCGGCATCGCGGACGCGTCGTCGCTGCAGGTGGCGCTCCTGCCGTTGATCGCGCTGCCGGCGCTGAGCTGGCTGGCCGTGCGCGACCTGCGTGAACCGGCGTGACGAATTTCCTCCGGACGGGCTGTCGAAATCGCCGATCCCGGTTGTCTAGGAGACGATCGATCCCCGGACGAGGAGAAGCGATGAAGTACATGCTCTTGATCCACCACGGTCACTCCGCCGACGACACCTCGGTGTGGGACGCGCTGTCCGAGGAGGAGCAGCAGGCCGTGTACGCCGACTACTACGCGATCAACCAGACACCGGGCGTGACGCCCGGCGAGGGCCTGGACGCGGCCGAGACGGCGACGACCGTACGGGTCGAGAACGGCAAGCCGCTGGTCACCGACGGACCGTTCGTCGACATCAAGGAGGCGATCGGCGGGTTCCTGTTCTTCGAGGCCGACGACCTCGACGCCGCCATCGCGCTGGCGGCGAGGATCCCGGCGGCCCGGCTCGGGGGAGCGGTGGAGGTCCGCCCGACCAAACAGTGGTGACCACGGTCGAGCGGGTCTTCCGCGACCAGTGGGGCCGCGTGCTCGCGGCGATGGTCGGCTACTTGGGCGACCTCGACCTCGCCGAAGAGGTCGCCCAGGAGGCGTTCGCCATCGCCGCCGAGCGCTGGCCTCGTGACGGCGACCCGGCGAACCCGGCCGCCTGGCTGATCACCACCGCCCGCAACCGGGCCGTCAACCGGCTGCGCAGGGAGCGCGTGCTCGCCGCCAAGGCGCACCTGCTGCGTGAGCCGCCGCCCCCGTCGGCCGAGCAGGAGTCGCCCATCCCGGACGGACGCCTGGAACTGATGTTCCTGTGCTGCCACCCGGCGCTGGCCGTCGAGGCCCAGCTGGCGTTGACACTGCGGTCGCTCGGCGGGCTCACCACCGCGGAGATCGCCCGCGCGTTCCTCGTGCCCGAGCCGACCATGGCGCAGCGGATCGTGCGGGCCAAACGCAAGATCGCCGCGGCGGGCATCCCGTTCCGGATGCCCCACGAGGACGTGCTCGCCGAGCGGACCACGGCCGTGCTGGCGGTCGTCTACCTCATCTTCAACGCGGGCTACGGCGGCAGGGGAGAACTCGCCGCCGACGCGATCCGGCTCGGGCGGGTGCTGGCCGGCCTGCTGCCCCGCGACCCGGAGGTACACGGCCTGCTCGCCCTGATGCTGTTGCTCGACGCCCGCCGCGAAGCCCGGTTCCGCGACGGTGACCTCGTTCCGCTGGCCGAGCAGGACCCGGCACTGCTCGACGGAAGGATGGTCGGCGAGGGCAGGCAGGTCCTGGACCGGGCGTTGCGGCTCGGCGGCCGCGGCCCGTACGTCGTCCAGGCCGCCATCGCCTCGTTGCATGCCGACCAGCCGAGGGACTGGCGGCAGATCGCCGCGCTCTACGGCGAACTGCACCGCCTCACCGGGTCACCGGTCGTGGAACTGAACCGGGCCGTCGCGGTGTCCGAGGTGGACGGTCCGGAGGCAGCTTTATCCATTGTGGACACCCTGCCGCTGGGCAGCTACCACTACCTGCACGCGACGCGTGCCGAGCTGCTGCGCCGCACCGGCAGGCGGGCCGAGGCCCGCGACGCGTACCGCCGGGCGCTGGAACTCGTCGACGACGAGGCCGAGCGCCGCCACCTCGAACGGCGGCTGGGTAGTCTCTAGAGGTCCCGCAGTACCTGGGCCAGCCTGTCGCTGACGATGCTCTGCCACCCGCCGCCCATGATCGAGCGGGCGCGCTGCTGCAGCGGACTGTCGGGGTCGAAGCCGTCGTGGGTGAGGAACAGGCGGGTGCCGGTACCCTCCGCCGCGAGTGTCCAGGTGATGGTCCAGTCGGCGGTGCTCGGGCTGTCCTCGGCCGCGTCCCGCCAGCCGAGCCGTAGCATGCGTTCCTCTTCGAAATCCAGCACTTCGGCCTGGATGGTGCCGGAGAAGCCGGTGCCCGGCATGGCCTGTGCCCGCATGGTGTAGCGGTGGCCGATCTCCAGCCGGAAGTCGCCAGGCAGGAGCCACCGGGCGATCAGGTCGGGCTCGGTCAGTACCCGCCACACCTTCGCGGGCGGGTGCGGGAAGAACTGGTCGATGTGGACGGTGGTCAGGTCGGTTGTCGTCATTGTTCCTCGTCGTCAAGGGAGTCCAGTACGCCGGCCATCGTGCGCAGCCTGTCGCGCCAGAATCGTTCGAACGGGTGCAGCCATTCCTGCACCTCGTACAGCGCGCCGCCTTCCAGGCGATAGAGCCGCTGGCGGCCCACCTTGGTCTCGCTGACCAGCCCGGCCTCCCGCAGTACCCGCAGGTGCTCGGAGAAGCTCGGCCGGGCCATCGCGAAGTGGGCGGCGAGTTCCGCGACCGGCATCGGGCCGTTGTCGCGTAACAGAATCAGCACCTCGCGCCGCACCGAACTGGACAGTGCGGCGAAGATGCTCTCGGTGGTCGTTCGGACTGCCGGCATGCCGGAACAATAGGTAGGAAATCTCCTACCTGTCAAGCGTGGATGCCTGCGCGGATGTGAAGGCCGAGTTTCTGTCGTCTCATGTGATGAAGGTGGTCTTCATGGCCTTCCCGCCCCGGGTGGCAGCCTCACCAGTCACACGCGGCCCAAAGGACCCAGCCGTCACCACGAAAGAGACCCAGCAAACTCCCCCAATGTGGCATTGGGGAACTTCAACTCCCCCAATGTGGCATTGGGGGCGCACAGCACCCGCCCCAGTCACCACAACAGCACCAGCGCAGCCAACGGCACCATCCTTGCGCGGCACGCAACCAAAGGGCCCTTCACGGCATCAGGCGGAGCGGGTCAGCGCGCTGGTGATCTGGTCGGCGGTCAGCCGGCGTGGCCCGACGTAGTACAGCACCGATCCCGCGGGCAGTTCGGTCTCCCAGGCGGGGCTGACCAGCAGTTCGTCGCCCGTCCGCGCGGCGAGCAGGGTGGCGCCGTGGGTCCGGCCGAGCGCGGTCTGGCAGTGTTCCACCCGGACGGCGCCCAGCTCGGGCGGGAGCGCGGCGGAGAACGTGTCCGCCCCGCCCTGCGTCATCAGCTCGGCGTACACCTCGGCGATGCCCGGCGAGGTCAGCTCCTCGACGATCATCCGCGGGGTGTGCCACTGTACACAGTGGACGTCGTTGTCGACGTACCGCAGCAGCGTGGACCGTTCCATGTCCCGCAGCGCGACCACCAGGTGCAGGTCGGGGTTCACGTGGTCGACGGCGACCGCGACGGCGAGCGCGTCGTTGTCGTCGGCCACATCCACCAGCACCGTGCGGGCACGCTGCACGCCGGCGCGGCGCAGCAGGGCCTCGTCGGCCAGCTCGCCCCGCACGAACGTCACCGGGTGGTGCGGCAGCGGGTGGGTCGCGGTGTCCTCGCGGGCACACAGCACCACCTCACGGTCGGCGTCGGCCAGCAGCTGGTCGATCATCCGCTCGGTACGTCCCGGCGTGTAGCCGAGCACGACGATGTGACCCGACGTCGTCACGGTGAGCGTTCCCTGCATTCGACGTCCTCTCGTCCGTTCGACGACCCCGGCCAGCTTGGCGAAGACCGTCGTGAGCGTGACGATCCCGCCGACGATGACGTAGACACCCACCACGTGACCCGCGCCGGTCTTGGGAAAGAAGTCGCCGTAGCCCACGGTCGCCGCGGTCACGACGAAGTACCACCAGTAGTTGGGCGGCGACACCAGGTCGCTGTCCGCGGGCTCGGCCCAGGTCATCAGCGGCCAGCTCGTCGCGAAGACGAACAGGATCACCAGGATCGGCGCGGCCCAGTTGAGCGCGGCGAGCCTGGCCAGCAGCCTGGCGACGAAGAACGGCACGGCCCCCTCCCACGGGTCGGATGGGCCGACACCCTAACCCGGCGAACAGCCACGGCACCGTCGATCCGGGCAAATCGTTAGAACGGTGCTACTCGGGCACGCCACTGGTCGATGGACGGGTTCAGATACTCCACAACGGACGGCAGCCGCGGCACGAGGGACAGGTAGGCGATGACGCGGAGCATCCCCACGGCGTTGACGAACCTCAGCACGTCCGGGTTCAGCGGCCTCGTCCCGGCCTCCCGCGCGCCGCGGTCATAGGCGGCTTCGAGCTCGGGGGTCAGGCCTGCCAGGTCCCATTCGACCGGGCCGAGCGTGACCAGTTCGAAGTCGGCGAACAGCTTCCCGTCCACCGAGCCGACGATGTTCGCCGGCGGCGAGTCGCCGTGGACGGGCTGCAGGTCGATGCCGGGAAACCGGGCCTCGAACGCCGCCCGGGAGCACACGAGGGGCTTCAGGACCTGCCACTCGCGGCTGGCGCGGTCCAGATCGTCCGGGGCGATGAGGTCGGGTCGTCGCCGCAGCTCGTCGAGGCTCTCGGTGATGAACCGCGGTTCGGCCGCGGACAGGAACGACAGCGGGCCGGGGTATCCGCGCAGGGCGGCGTGCAGTGCGGCGGTGCGCTCGGCGTTCGCCACGTAGTCGGGCTCGGCGCCGTCCGGCTCGACGTACTGCCAGAACGTCATCGCGAACCCGTCACGCTCGACGGGCCTGCGGGGCACGAGCGGGCTGGGTGGGATCACCGGGACGCCCTGGTCCGCGAGCCAGCGGGTGACGTCCAGTTCCGCCTGCTGGCGGCCGCCCGGGTGGCTCGGTACGACGACGGGAATCCGGGCCACCACCGGCGACGGCGCCAGGTGCACGACGACGGAGAACAGGTCGTGGAGCACCCGCGCGTCGGTCACGGTGAGCCCGAACTCCCGCCCGGCTCCCACCGCCGCGTCGACCGCGGCGGACGTACGGCGGGCGAGGTCTTCCGGGGTGGCGAAGTCGATCATCGGCCGATGGTCGCATGCCGCAGCGCCTGCCGGAGCCGCTCCTCCGGCAGCTCGGGCAGTGTCGCGGCCCGCCAGGCGATGAAGCCGTCCGGCCGGACCAGGGTCGCGCCCGACCTGGTGATGCCGTAGCCGCGGGTGAACCGGTCGTCGGGGTCCGTGCCGATCCGGTGGAAGTCCAGCCCGAGCGCCGCGGCCGCGGCCGCCCAGCCGGCACCGTCCGGCCCGGCCAGCAGGGTGAACGACCCGGTAAACAGGTCCACAGTGGACACTTTCTCCCCGTCCCGGTCCAGCCAGACGTGTGGTGCCCGGGAACCGGGACGCCCGCTGGGTTCACGGGGATCCTCGAGCGGTGTGTCGGAGGCGTACCGGTAGCCGAAGATCATCGTGATGTCGTCGATCCCCTCGCCGGTTTCCTGCTGACGACTGTGCAGAAGCTGGACCGCGGTGCGCACGGTCAGCTGCGCGACCGGTCGCCGCTCGTTCTCGTAGGTGTCCAGGAGCGTGTCCGGTGCCTGGCCGTAGATCACGGCCGCGAGCTTCCACGCCAGGTTGTGTGCGTCGGCGATGCCGGTGCTGGCGCCGTAGGACCCGGACGGCGGCATGACGTGCGCCGAATCTCCGGCGAAGAACACCCGCCCGGCGCGGTAGCTGTCCGCCACCCAGGCGCCGATCGTGCTGTGGGAGACCGTCTGCGACCAGCCGGGAACCGGCGGCACGATGCTGACTGCCAGGTCCGGGTCGCCGACCGCCTCCCTGGCCAACGCGACGCAGTGCTCCTCGGTGAAGTCCTCGGGCTTCTGGTCCGCAGCCGGGTCGTACGGCGAACCGAGCATCCACCGCCCGAACGTCCGCAGTGGTACGAGAACGGTGCCCTTGGTCGGCCGGTCGAGGTAGGCCAGGGTGAACCGCCTGCCCCGCAGCGCGTCCTCGAGGTCGGCGTCGAAGACGAAGTACACGACGTGTCCGGACGGCCCCATTCGCTCCGCGCCGATCCCGAGCCGGTGGCGGATGCCTGCCCTGTTGCCGTCCGCGGCGACGACGTAATCGGCGTCGATGCCGTACTCGCCGCCGGCCGCGTCCCGCACGACGGCGTGCACGCCGTCGGCGCCGGAGTCGAGGGAGACCAGCTCGGTGCCGAACCGGACGTCGGCACCCCGGTCCTCGGCCTCGGCGCGGAGGATGCGCTCCAGATCGTCCTGGTCCACCAGTGCCCAGTCGGTGGGGCTCAGCCCTTCCGGTGGCCGGACCTGGGCGAGCAGGTCGAACCGGAAGCGTTCCTCGCCGAGGAGGGTCTCCGCGCCGATCATCTCCGGGAAGCCGGCCAGCAGCGATGTCCGGTCGCGGATGCGTTGCTCCAGCCCGAGCGCGCGATAGATCTCCATCGTGCGCGGGTTGAACGCCCTGGCCTGCGGCAGGATTGCCGTGTCCGGGTGCCGCTCCACGAGGATTGGGCGGATCCCTTGTCGTGCCAGGAAAAGTGCTGCTGACAGGCCGGTGACACCGCCGCCGACGACGAGAACCGCGGTGTGTTCCTTCGCTGCTTCCGAGGTGGTCATGCCGCCCATAATCAGGCGACTGCCTCACACTGTCAACCATCTGTTTGATTAATTGCGATGGACGTATGATGTGCTCATGAGCACGTCGAAGCCGCGTCGGTCACCCAAGCCGCACGAGCGTCAGCGCGACCCGGAACGCACCCGGCGGCTGATTCTGGACGCCGCTGCGGCCGAGTTCGCCGCGCACGGGTTCGCGGGCGGGCGGATCGCCGCCATCGCGGCGAGGGCGGGGGTCAACCAGCAGCTGATCTCGTACTATTTCGACAGCAAGGAGGGGCTCTACCAGGCGCTTTCCGAGGATTGGCGGCAGCGGCAGAGCCAGCTCGTGCCGCCCGGAACGGCGCTGGACGAGCAGATCCGCCGGTACGCGCTGGAGGTGCTGAACAACCCGGACGGCGTCCGGCTGATGGCGTGGGGAGGGCTGGAGTACGCGGGCCCGCGGAACGACCCGGACCACGCCCCGCGCGCGGAACGCCTGCGGGGCAGCGTCGACGAGGTCCGTGCGCTGCAGGAGGAGGGCCGGTTGCCTGCCGACGTGGATCCGGCCTACCTGCTGATCATGCTGATGGCCGCCGCGATGGCGACCACCACGCTCCCGCACGTCATCGAGGGTCTGTGCGGCGTCGATCCGCGCTCACCCGAGTTCGTCAATGGCTACGCCGATCAGCTAGCCGCCGTCGCACGGCACCTCGGCCTCGGCAGGTAGCGCGGCTAGCCGCGGGCGGGCTGGGCCGCGAGGGCGGCGTCGATCTCGGCGAGCAGGGCGGCCTTCGGCCGGGCGCCGACGAGCACGCGGATCGGTTCGCCGTCGCGGAACAGCATGAGCGTCGGCAGGGACATCACCTGGTAGTCACGGGCGGTACGCGGGTTCTCGTCGGTGTTCAGCTTCCGGACGATGAGCACGCTGGCGCGTTCGGCGGCGATCTCGGCCAGCACCGGCGCGATCATGTGGCACGGCGGGCACCACTCGGCCCAGAAGTCCACCAGCACCGGCAGTTCGTGGTCGAGCACATCGCGCTGGAAGGTGTCGTCGGTGACCGTCATGATTCCTCCGGTTCGGGTACGCGGCACGGGTCCGGTTGCCTGGCCATGGCGGCGGTCAGCTTGGTGTGCAGGCCGGTCCGCAGGGCGGTGAGCCTGGCGATGCAGGCGTCCACCTCCGCCAGTTTGCGTTCGTAGACCTCGATCGAATCGGCGCAGGCGTCACCGGCGTCGTGCCCGGACCGCAGGCAGTCGACGAACGGCCGGGTCTCGTCCAGGCTGAGCCCCGATGCCTGCAGTGCCCGGATCTCGTTGACCAGGCGGACGTCGTCCTCGCCGTACTCGCGATAGCCGTTCGCCGCCCGCCGCGCCCGGAGCAGGCCCTGCGACTCGTAGAAGCGCAGCGCCCGGGTCGTGGTGCCGGCGCGCTGGGCCAGTTCGCCGATCCTCATGCGTTCGACGCTAGACCTTGACGCTGACGTCAAGGCAAGCCGCGCAGCGACGCGTCCAGTCTTCGCAGGAGTTCTCCGGCGCGGCCCCGGCCACCGGGCGCGCCGGGGTAGCGCTTCAGCACGGACACCACGACCGGGCCGGCCAGGTGCACCGCCATGCCGATGTGGGCGGCGCCGTCGCCCGCGTCGAGTTCGACGGCGTGTGCGGCGTAGGCGGCGGCGCCGAGGATGTGCCAGACCTGGGTCGGCTTCGCCAGCGGATGCAGGTAGGCCGCGCCGGCCGTGGCGACGGCGGCACGCGCGACATTCGCTGCCGCAGCCTGCCCGGCGTCGCGGGCCTCCTGGAACGCCCGGTTCGCCGCCCAGGCGGCGTCCCGGATCGCCTTGGTCCGCCTGGCTCCCTCCGCGAAGAGCCGGGTGGCGTCGATCGCGGCCCGCGGGCGGGGGTCGCCGGGGCGGTCCCGTTCGAAGATCGGCAACGCGGGTTCGGCGCACGCGACGGCGTAGCCCGCCACTGCGCGTAGCTCGGCCATGCAGAGTTCCAGGTGCATGGGCCTCGACAGTATCGTTGAAGGTTCGATTGATACTTCCGGGCGAAACTGCCAGTGCGGCAGCGCGAAAGCCTCAACCCTGCCAGCGGCGCTGCCACTGGGCGCGCTGCGGGCGTTCCGTCGGGCGGTCGGTCCGCGGCGGTGCCAGCAGGATCGAGTCCTCGTCGTCCTCCGGTTCCGGCCGCCGGGCCGGTGCGGGCTTCGCGGGTGGCTCCTCGTCGGGCTCGGGATCCGGCATGGCGTCGAACTGCTCGACCGCGTCGTCGAGCGTGTACTCCGCCATGGCGCGGTCCATGTCCTCCTTGCTGACGTCGCGCAACGCGGCCGCCGCCTTCTCCCTGAGCGCGGTGAACTGCTCGCGGTAGGCACCGAACGCGGCGTCGCGCATACTGATCCGCCCGGCCTGGACCTCGCGGGCCATCTCGGCCAGTGCGGGATCCTTGCCTGCCGCGACCTTGCGAAGCAAGGCCTCCCTGAACCGTCGCAGTTCGGCCGGATCGACCGGCAGGTCCGGGTTCACGATCGCCGCTCCGGTTTCTGGTAGGCGGGGTCTTCACCCTTCTTGTTCAGGTTGTCCAGCTCGCAGTCCGGCATGTCCGGCAGGTCGAAGAACTTGACGGCATGCTCGAACATGCGGGCGGTGTTCAGGGTCGTCGTCACACCGGAGGCGATGGCGCTGACGACCACCATGATCTTGGCGAGCAGCGGTGCGGCAGCGGCCAACCCGATGCCGCCTGTCACCAGCCCGATCCCGGCGGCCAGGATCAGGTCCGCCACGATGTCGAGCAGGAAGTTGATCAGGTCGTTCAGCATCTGCTGGGTGTCGTAGATGCCCTCGGTCTGCCACTTGTAGAACTCGGCGAGCGCGGTGAACGCCTCCGATTCGGTCTTGGTGGCCGAGTGCAGCTTCTGGAAATACTCCAGTGCCGCATCGGCCGCGTTGCCCGCCCAGGTGTGTGCCAGCCCTTCGGGGACGTACTTGACGTTGGTGGCCATGCGTTCGACGGCCTCGCCGCAGGCCTCAAGTGCCGACGCGCACTTGCCCCACTCCTTCCACTCGCCGGCGAACAGCTCGATCACCCAGTCGATCGGATCTCCTTTCCAGCCGAAGTAGCCGTCCATCAGCTCCTTGACCCAGAGCCGGGCGTAGTAGGCGAGGCTGACGGCGTCGGTCAGCTCACGTGCCTTCTTGTCGATCCAGTCGCAGGCCTCGTTGTCGAATCCGCCTGGCTGGTAGCCCTTTCCGACTTCCAGCGCGGAAACGGGGTCGGCCCGGTCCTCGAAGTTCCGGGTACCGTCCGACACGGACGCGGAGTCGTTGGTGAGCGGCTTGGGCGAACCGCCTTCGAGGATGGCGTCCAGTTCGGCGGCCCCCTCGCCGTCGCGGAACCGGTAGTCCTCCGCGACGCTGGACATGGTGCGGGCGGAGTCGGTGCCGATGTCCCGCATCAGGTCGGTGCGCTCGTTCATTCCCCGGATGGCGTTGCCGTGCGCGCTGAACAGGATGGAGAGCACCCCCTCCTCATGCGCGTCCATGCTTGTTTCCGTGGACAGGAAGCTGCCGACCTCGCGGGCGTGATCGCCGTAGCGGTCGAGCAGTTTCGAGCACCTGTCCAGTGCTTCCGGATCGACCTTGAATCCCACGCTGCCCCCTTCCGGTCAGGGGGCAAGGTCGCAGAGGCAATCAGGCCGTCGACCCAGCGTGCTCAGGTCACTGCGCCAGCAGGCTCTCCACCTCCGCCTCGAACAGGCACTCAGGGTCGAAGTCCATGCCGTCGAAGTGGCCGGCGAGCTCCAAGGACAGCACGCCGTGCAGGCGGGTCCAGAAGGTCAGGCCACGACGCAGGGCGGCGGGAGCCGGCTCTCGCTTCCCGGCGAGCATCCGGCCGGCCAGGTGTTCGTCGAACGCTGTCGGCGCAGCGGCCGCGATCTCGGGACCCGCGGCCAGCAGCATGTCCATGATCTCCCTGGAGGTGGCGACGGTGTCGTCCGGCGCGTGGTAGCCGGGCACGGGCGTGCCGTAGATCAGGTGGTACCGGTGGGGATCCGCGAGTGCCCAGCGGCGCATCGCCCGGGCCATGCCGGCGAGGTCGGCGCCCTCGTCGGCGGCTGCCTTGAGTGCGTCGGCCAGGCTGCGGTAGGCGTCCCGGATGAGCTCGGTGATCAGCTCGTCGCGGCTGGCGTAGTAGTGGTACAACGCCGGGCCGCTCATGCCCACCTGCTTGGCGATCGCCTTCAGCGACAGTGCTGACGCGCCCGCCGTGGCGATCTGCTCCCACGCGTGCTGCTTGATCTCCGCACGCAGCTGCGCCCGGTACCGCTCGCGGGGCGAGGTTGCGGCGCCCGCCATCGACCGCCTCCGTTCGTTACAGGGTTTAGCCAACGATAGCCCCTGTCGGAATTTCTTGCCGGTGTCTTGACCGTGAGGCTATCTGCTGTCAATCTAGTTACAGGGTATAAATACTTCGACCGTAGGTAGGGTTGACATGACGAGTGATGAACGGCCACGGGCACCACGTGGTGCGGCGATGGCCGGTCTGGCCACGGCCGTGTTCCTGGTGATCCTCGACAGCACGATGGTGAATCTGGCCGGGCCCGCGATCCGGGAGGGTCTCGGGCTCACGGCCACGGAACTCACGATCGTCGTGGACAGCTACCTGGTGGCGTTCGCCGGTTTGCTGCTGCTCGGCGGCCGCCTCGCCGACGTGCTCGGCGGCCGGAAGGTGTTTCTCGGCGGTATGGCCCTCTACCTGGTCGCCTCGGCCGCGTGCGGGTTGGCCGTCAGCGGCGAGATGCTGATCGCCGCGCGGATCGGTCAGGGAATCGGCGGCGCGGTGGTGATGCCGGCGGCGCTCTCGCTCGTGCTCGCGCTCTACACCTCGCCGGCGGAACGCTCACGTGCGATGGGCATCTGGGGTGCCATCGCCGGGGCAGGAAGCCTCATCGGCGTCTTTCTCGGTGGCACGTTGACGGAGGTGCTCGGCTGGCCGTCGGTGTTCTTCACCCCGGTGCCGTTCGGCGTCGCAGGCGCATTGATCGTGTGGCGCTCGGCGCCGTCGGTCCCCGGTCGTCCCGGCCGGTTCGACGCACTCGGTGCCATCACCTCCACCCTCGGGATCTCCGCCCTCGCCTTCGGCATGGTCACCGCGTCCGAAGCCGGCTGGGCCTCGCCCGGCACGCTCGCCGGTCTGGCCGTCGGGGCCGGGGCGCTGGTCACGTTCGTGCTCGTCGAGCGGCGGTCGTCGCATCCGCTGGTCCCGCTCGGCGTGTTCCGCCGGAAGCCGGTGGTCACGGCGAACCTGGTGACGCTGTTGCTCGGCGGCACGCTCACCGGTCTGTTCTTCTTCCTGCCGCTGTACCAGCGCGAGGTTCTCGGGATGAGCCCGCTGGCGACCGGGATGACCCAGGTCCCCATCGCCGTCATGATCATCGTCGGCAGTGTCGTCGCGCCGCTGGTCGCCAAGCGCATCGGGCTGAACCGCGCACTGCCGGCCGCCCTCGTCGTGCTGCTCGCCGGTTTCCTGTGGCTGGCGCTCGATCCGACGAGCAGTGGCTTCTCGGCCAGCCTGCTGGGCGCGTTCCTGCTGATCGGTGCCGGTCTCGGGCTGGGCCTGGTCAATGCCACCGCCATGGGGGTCCGCGACAGCGGCGACGGTGAGTCGGGCTTGCTCAGCGGACTGATCAACGCCGCACAGCATCTGGGTGGCGCGGTCGGACTCGCGGCACTGGCGGGCGTCGCGATCGGCGCCTCAGGAGCACAGGGAGACATCGCGTTCCAGACTGCCTTCTTCGGCCAGGCCGCGTTCGTCCTCGCCGGTCTCGCCCTTTCCCTCATCCGCACCAGGACCCCCGCGGCCGCCGGGGTCCACTGAGTCCAGAAAGGACATACCGCCATGACCGCCACCACCGTGCTCGTGACCGGAGCGACCGGAACCGTCGGCTCCGCACTGGTTCCCGCCCTGCTCGCCCGCGGCGCCGACGTCCGCGCCATGGTCCGCGATCCCGGCAACCCCGTTCCCGGCGTCGAGAACGTGGTCGCCGACCTGCGGGATCCGGAGTCGGTCACCGCCGCCCTGCGGGGCGTGGACGCGGCGTTCCTCAACAGCCCCTCGGCCGAGGACGCCGCCGCACTGCAGATCCAGTTCGCCGACGTCGCCCGCAAGACCGGCCTGCCGCGGCTGGTGGTGCTGTCGCAGTACGCGGCTCGCCTCGACTCGCCGGTACGGTTCCTGCGCTGGCACGCCGAGGTCGAGGCACACGTCCAGCGGCTGGGCATCGACCACACCGTGCTGCGGCCCAACCTCTACATGCAGGCGCTGCTCAGCTTCGCCGGCACCGTCGCGCGGGGCTGGTTCACCGCACCCATCGGCGGTGCCGCGGTCAGCCTCGTCGACACCAGGGACATCGCGGATGCCGCCGCGGTGACGCTGACCGAGCCGGGACACACCGGGCGCACCTACACGCTGACCGGGCCCCGTGCCGTGACCCACGACGAGATCGCCGACGCGTTGACCGCCGCCACCGGGCGCGACGTCGCCTTCCAGGACTCACCGCCGGACGTGTTCGCGGCGGCCCTGAACGGGATGCTCCCGCCGTGGCAGATCGACGGTCTCGTCGAGGACTACGCCCACTACGCCAGGGGTGAGGCCGCCGAGGTCCACACCTGCGTCGGCGACCTGACCGGGCATCCCGCCCGCGACATCAGCGAGTTCGCCCGTGACCACGCCGCCGCCTTCGCTGCGTGACCCCGCGGTGAGCCGGCTGGCTCGCGGGACGATCCTCGTCGCGGCGACGCTGACGATCATGGCGCCGGCCACGATCGCGCCCAGCCTTCCGGCGATGGAGCAGGTCTTCGCGGGCCAGGCGGGAGCGTCGCTGCTGGTCCGCCTGGTCATGACGATCACCTCGCTGACGATCGCCGTCAGCGCGCCGGTGTCCGGCCTGGTCGCCGACCGCGTGGGCAGCAGGCCGCTGCTGCTCGCCGGTCTGGTGCTGTACGCCCTCAGCGGCACCGCCGGGTACTTCGTCGACGACCTCTATCTGCTGCTGGCGACCAGGGCGCTGCTCGGCGTCGCCGTCGGCGCGGTCATGACGGCGGTCAGCGCGACCATCACGGACTGGTTCGATGGGCCGCGGCGGGCGTCGTTCCTCGGGCTGCAGCAGATGTTCGCCAGCCTCGGCGGGGTGGTGTTCCTGCCACTGGCCGGGGTGCTGGCGACGATCGACTGGCGGGTGCCGTTCTGGCTGTACGGCCTGGCCGCCGTGGTGGCGCTGCCTGCCTTCGTCTCCGTGCGGGACCGGCGCGGGGAAGTGCCCGTGGCGGCGGTGCGGGACGGGCGGGTGGTGTCCGGCCGTGTGCTCGGCATCTACCTGCTGGCGTTCGGCGCCACGACGGCGTTCTACCTGGCGCCGACTCAGGTTCCGTTCCTGCTGGACAGCCTCGGCACCAGCTCCGCCCTCGTCGGTGTCGTCGTCGCCGGGAGCACCCTGAGCAGTGCGCTCGCCGCACTGGCCTTCCGCGGACTGCGCGGGCGCCTGGACTCCGCGGCGATCACGACGCTCAGCATCGCGTTGCTCGGCGGGGGCTGGCTGCTGGTCGGCGCCACCGGCACGGTCCCGGGCATCGCGGCCGGGCTGCTGGTCGGCGGAGCCGGTGTCGGACTCGCCGTCCCCAACCTCAACCTGCGACTGTCCGAACTGGCCTCACCCGAATGGCGCGGCCGTGTCCTCAGTGGACTCGTCGTGGCGATCTTCCTCGGCCAGTTCCTCTCCCCGCTGGCCGCCCAGCCCCTGATCCAGGCCACCGGCGTCGGCGGCGCGTTCACCCTGGCCGGGATCGTCATGTCCACCGGTGCGGCAGTCGCCGCCGCCGGGATCCGGAAACACACCATCACCGAAAGGAAAGTCCGATGATCTACCACTGCATCCGATTCGCCGTGAAGCCCGGCGTCTCCGCGGCCGACCGGGACGCCGCGCTCGACCAGCTGAAGACGTACAAGGACGCCATCCCGTCGATCAGGTCACACATCGTCGGCCCCGATTTCGGTGGCGAGTACGAGTTCGGCGCCGTCACCGTGATCGGGGACCTCGACGGCTACGCGGAATACATGAACCACCCGGCCCACCTGGAGATGGACCGGGTCGGCCTGCCGCTGATCGACAGGTTCATGTCCTACGACATCACCGACGACCCGGACCCGGAGTTCGGCGCGAAGATCGCCGAGATCCACCAGCGGCGCTACGACGACCAGCCCGACATCGCCGGACTGGTCTCCGACCTCGGCGAGTACACCGGCAGTGCCGCGCCCGGCAAGCACGGCACCGCCCAGGCGTAGAACGGTTTCTCAGCGGGCCGGGCGCAGCGACACGTAGATCTCCGGCTGCCGCCCGGCCGGCCAGACCTCGAAGTCCGTGGCGTAGGCCCGGTCGAGCTCGCCGCGATCCTCGGCCGCCCAGATGGTCGCCCAGCCGTCGACGATCGCGTAGGGGAGCGGCCCCTCGGTGCGGACCCGGAGGTAGCGTCCCGCGGGCACGCGGACGACCAGCGTGGCGTTCGGCGTCGTTCGTGGTGCGGGTGGCCAGGCCGCAGACCCAGCGTTCGGGCTGCTCGAGGATGTCGTGTTCCATCGCTGCTCCGGGATTCGTGGTCACGGCAGCGACGCGTCGCCACCGGCGTTGGTGATCATGCGGCGCAGCACGGAAATCGCCTGGGCGTACTCCGCGTCGCTGATCCCGGCGTGCAGGCGCGCCCGGATCGCGGGCAGCTCGTTCTCCACCCGCGTGCGAACCGTGTGACCGGCTTCGGTGAGCCGGATCGTCCCGTCGTGTTCGTCGATCCAGCCCTGTTCGGCGAGTGTGCCGATCAGCGAGTCGGTCCCGGCGGTGGCGAACGGCCGGATCCGGTCGGCCAGGGCGGTCCGGCTGAGTTCGCCGCCGTCGCGGGCGAGCAGGTTGAGCGTCATCCACGTCTGCTGGGGGGTGCCGAACCGTGCCTGTGCGGCGTCGATGTGCTGGATGATCGCCTCGTGGGCGCGACCGGTCCAGTAGCCGGCGGGCTGGGCGGCCAGCTGTTCGGTGGTGGGCTCCGGCCGGATCACCGCGACGGCCTCCACCTCGACGAGCTGGTTGTCGTAACCGAGCGCGGCGACGCCGAGCAGCGTGCTCGGCGGGTTGGGTTCGCCGAACGTGTCCCGGACGACCTGCCACGCGGTGACCAGGTCGGCCTGCTCCGACGACGCGACGAGGACCCTGGTCCTGATGACGTCCTGCAGGGTGCAGCCGCTGGCGGCCAGCGCCGTCTCCAGGTTCTCGAGTGCCTTGCGGGCCTGCCCGGCGAAGTCGCCGGGCGCGGCCGTGGTGCCGTCCTCGTTCAGCGGGCAGGCGCCGGCGAGGAAGACGAACCGCGAGCCGGGTGCGGCGGTCGCGGCGTACTCGTACTCGGCGACGTCGGACAGCGCGTCGACGGGAACGAACGAGATCAACGTGGTTCTCCTCTGTTTCAGGTGGGCAGCAGCGTGCTGATCTCGCGGAGATCGAGCGCGTCGGCGAATGTCGTGTAGGTGCCGCTGGTGAGCAGTTCGCCGGTACAGGCCCGCGCGGCGGCGTAGGCGGCCTGCTGGATGGCCGACCCGACGCTCACCCGCCGCACCCCGGCGGCGGCGAACTCCCCGACGGTCGGGCCGCCGGGCACGGCCATCGCGTTGACCGGCAGCGGGACCGCGGCGGTCAGGGTGGCGAGCGCGTCCAGGTTCAGCAGGCCGGGCACGAACAGGCAGTCGGCGCCGGCCTCGGCGTAGACCCGGCCGCGCTCGACGGCCTCGTCCAGGTTCCCGCCGCCGACGAGGAAGACGTCCGTGCGGGCGTTGACGACGAGTCCGGTCAGGCCGGCGCGTTCCGCCGCCTCGCGTGCCGCCCGCAGGCGGCCGGCGAACGCCGCCGGGTCGAGCAGGGCGTCGTGCCGGAACGTGGTGTCCTCCAGGTTGATCCCCACCGCCCCCGCGCCGACGACCCGCTCGACGGTGGCCGCGACGTCGGCGGGGTCGGGCCCGTAGCCGTCCTCGATGTCCGCGGTCACCGGAACGTCGACCACCCGGGCGATCCTGGCGACGGCCTCGATCACGACGTCCCTGCCCGGCCGGGTGTTCGGGTCGGAGGCCAGCGCGCCGTCCTGATATCCCAGCGCCCAGGCCACTCCGGCGCTCGTGGTGCCGACGGCGCGGGCTCCCGCCCGCACGGCGAGCAACGCGCTCAGTGCGTCCCAGGCGTTGGGCAGAACGAGCGGGGCGTCCTCGCTGTGGAAGGACCGTAGTGCCGCCGCCGCGGCCGGTGATCCCATGATGTCTCCCCGGAGGTTACCATTACAAACCGACTGTCGGTCTTTTTCCTAACAGACCGACAGTCGGTCGGTCAACGCGATTTACAGGGAGGGTCATGGACCGCAGGCAGGAACGCGGCCGGACGACGCGGGATCACCTGCTGACCGTGGCGACCGGGCTGTTCACCGAGCGCGGTTACGAGGGCACGTCGATCGAGGCCGTGCTGGCCGAGGCAGGCATCAGCCGGGGCGCGCTCTACCACCACTTCCCGGGCAAGGACGCCCTGTTCACCGCCGTGTTCGAGGCCGTGCACGACCGGGTGGCCGTCGAGGTCGCGGCGGCGGGGAAGGGCAAACCCGGTGGCGACGCGCTGCGGCTGGGCTGCCTGGCCTGGATCCGGTCGATCCGCGATCCGGCCGTGCACCGGATCGTCCTGGTCGATGCCCCGGCCGTCCTCGGCTGGGCGCGCTGGCGGGAAGCCGACGAGAAGCTGGTCCTGCCCGGCCTGCGGCACGCGCTCGCGGCCGCCGGGACGGTGCCCCGCGCGCACCTCGAGGTCTTCGCGCTCGCCCTGCTGGCCGGGCTCAACGAGATCGCCATGACGATCGCCAGGGCGGACGACCCGAACTCGGCCGCCACCGCGGCGGAAGCGGCGCTGGACGAGTTCCTCGGCCGGGTGGTCGGATCGGGTTCTTAGGCGAGCCTCGACCTGGAGTCCACTGTGGACGAATTCGAGAAGGCGGCGGGCTAGTGCAGTAGGTCCGGCCGGACCCTGGCTATCTCCTCGGCCAGCCGCCGGATCGTGCCGAGGTTCCGCGTTTTCAGCGTTACCGAATCGGCGGTGCGTTTCACCAGCGCCGCGTGGCGGGTGACGAAGGTGTGATCCACCGGAGTCAACACCAGGGCAGGCAGCACTGGCTTCGAGTTCGGGTCGCCCTTGACCGGCGGGCGGGGTTCCTGGCCGCGCACGGCACGCAGCTCCTCCCACACGATCAGGTCGGACTTGCGGCCGGCTCGCCACCACAGTCCACGGTCGTCGACGGCGAAGCGATGCGTGTGGGGGACGGAGCCGATCATGATCATCAGGCCACCCAGCGCGAGTGCGCCGAAGAGGAACGTCGCGACCTCCGGAGGAATGTCAATTCGCCGCGAGGACGACGGATTCCCGACGTCCGGGAAGACGGCGACCAAGCCGAAGAGGACGAACATGGCCAGCCCGCCGATGAACGGCCACCGGCTGGACCGGTGCTCGACCACGGGCGTCCCGGGGTGGGGTGACCAGAGCTGTTCGGGCATGGCCGGCAGCGTAGCCGAAGCAACGCGGGGTGACGGCCGAAGTCCACATGCGACGACTGCGCTGTGAAGGTGGCTTCAGCCGCCGGTCGAAGCACGTGAAGGCCCCCTTCAGTACGTGTGACGTGGTGATGGTGGCCTTCACGTGCTGTGAGGGGTGGTCTCGTTCGTGGTGGCGGGTGGGGTGGGCTGGAAGACAACATCGGGCCAACGCCACCGCCACGAAGGGCACCTTGCTAGCGCAACACGCAACCAAGGTGCCCTTGGTGGCACCGTCGGGAGCGCCCGGGGTTTGCCGGGCCCCTGGCACCGGATGCCGTGAGGGCTCCTTCATGGCATCGAGGCCACCTGACATCGGACTTCGCGCACAGCGAGCGGTTCGCACTCGCAAAGCGGATCTCTCGCCCGTCGAATCCGGTGGGCCGCCAGGGGCTCGAACCCTGGACCCGAAGATTAAAAGTCTCCTGCTCTACCAACTGAGCTAGCGGCCCTCGGGGCAAAGTCTAGCGGGAGCCGGTCAGCGGACTCGCGGCGTCCTACGGCCCCGGACGCCGGATGTCGGCCAACTGCGAGTGACAGGAAGCGCCAGTTTGTAACCTGGCCTGGTGAGACCGTCGCAGCCGGGGGAGCCGGCCCATGTCGGCCGCTACCGCGTCCTGACCACGCTGGGCGAGGGTGGCATGGGCCGGGTGCTGCTCGGGCTGTCCCCGGACGGGCGGCTCGCGGCCGTGAAGCAGATCCGGCCCGCGCTGGCCGGTGACCCGGCGTTCCGTGCCCGGTTCCGCCGCGAGGTGGAGACCTCGCGGATGGTGTCGGGTGCCTACACCGCCGCCGTGCTGGACGCCGATCCCGACGCGCCCGCTCCCTGGCTGGCCTCGGTGTTCGTCGCGGGTCCCACGTTGCGGGACGCCGGGCCGCTGCCGCCGGAGTCCGTCCGGTTCCTGGCCGCCGGGCTGGCGTCGGCGCTCGGCGAGATCCACCGGGCCGGCCTCGTGCACCGGGACCTCAAGCCCGGCAACGTCATCCTCGCCGACGACGGGCCCCGCGTGATCGACTTCGGCGTCGCCCGCGCCGCGACCGGGGCGTCGGAGCTGACACACACCGGCAGCATCGTCGGCTCGCCCGGGTTCATGTCGCCCGAGCAGGCCGAGGGCAAGCCACTCACCCCGGCCAGCGACGTCTTCTCGCTCGGCTCGCTGCTGGTGATGGCCTCGACCGGGCAGAGCCCGTTCGCCGGAGCGTCCGCGCCGCAGACGTTGTACAACATCGTGCACAACCCGCCCGACCTGCGGGCCGTGCCGCCGCCGGTGGCGGAACTGGCCGCGCGCTGCCTGGCCAAGGACCCCGCGCGGCGGCCCACCCCCGCCCAGATCCTGGAGCACCTCGGCCCGGTCACCCCCGGTCCGCGGCCGTGGCCGCCTGCCGTGCACGCCGCGGTCGCCGAGCAGCGGGCCGCCGTCGCCGCGGTGCTCGACCCGCCCCGGCGGCGGGGGCCGATTGTCGCGGTGGCCGCGGCCGTCGTCGTCGTGCTGGCCGTGGTCCTGGGGATCACGCTCACCGGCGACGAGCCGGCCACGCAGAACGTCGCCGCGTCGAGCACACCGCCACCACCACCGCCACCGGCGGCCACGCCGCCGAACCAGGACCCGCTGGCCGCCGCCAACCTGCGCAGAACCGACCCGTGCAAGGTCCTCGACGGCCGCACCGTCGGCAAGGCCGGTGTGCTGAAGGCGGACTCGACCTCGCGGTTCACCGCCTGCACCTACACACTGGCCGACGGCCGGTCGGCGGACCTCACCACCGGCGGGCCGCTGGGGAAGACCACGTCGGCGCTTCCGCCGACCCAGATCGAGGGCAGGCCGCTGGTCGTCCTGGACAGCGACACCGGCAACTCGTGCCGGGCCGCGGTCCAGGTGGTCGACGCGCCAGGGCAGGGCATCGTCGCCGAGGCCCATCTCGGGGCCGGTGGACCGGACTCCTGCGAGACGGCCCAGGCCATGCTCGCCGAAGCCCTGCGCCGCATCCGTGCGGGCGAAGCCGTCCGGGACATGCCCGGCTCGCTGCGCAACGCCGACCCGTGCGCCCTGCCCGACCCGGCGACCGCGATCCGGCTGTTCGGTACCCCGCGGTCGTCGGGGCCCAGCGGCAGCCTCTACTGGTGCACCTGGGAGTACGCCTCGACGCTGAAGGTGGCACTCGAGGCCGGCACCGACCCGGCCAAGGATCCCGGACTGCGGCAGGTCCGGATCGGCGACCTCACCGCCTACGAACGGGCCGACGACAGCGGCTTGTGCACTGTCCTGTGGGCACACCGGCCGCTCGACGAGACCTCCGCCGAACTGGTCACGCTGAGCTACGGGGCCGTGCCCGGCAGCACCCAGGCCACGATCTGCCAGAACCTGCGTGAGCTGGCCGCCACCATCGTCCCGAGGCTGCCGAAGCCATGAAGCCACTCGCTCCAGGAGAACCACGCCAGGTCGGCCCGTACCGGCTGATCGCCGCACTCGGTGAGGGCGGCATGGGCCGTGTGGTGCTCGGTCTCTCGCCGGACGGCAGGCTGGCCGCGGTCAAGCAGGTCCATGCCGAGTTCGCCGCCGACGACGGTTTCCGCTCCCGGTTCCGCCACGAGGTCGACGCCTCACGGCGGGTGTCCGGCGCCTACACCGCCGCGGTGCTGGACGCCGACCCTGAGGCCGCCACGCCCTGGCTGGCGTCGGTGTTCGTCGCCGGCCCGTCGTTGCGGGAAGCCGTCGACGCGGCCGGGCCGCTCCCGGTGCCGACGATCCGGCACCTGGCCGCCGGCCTGGCGGCGGCGCTGGCCGACATCCACCGCGCCGGCCTGATCCACCGCGACCTCAAGCCCGGCAACGTCATTCTGACCGAGGACGGCGCCAGGGTCATCGACTTCGGCATCGCCAGGGCGACCGAGGGTGTCTCCGAGCTGACCGGCACCGGTGCCGTCATCGGCTCACCCGCGTTCATGTCGCCGGAGCAGGCCGAGAGCCGCCCGATCACCCCGGCCAGCGACGTCTTCTCGCTCGGCACCATGCTCGTCATGGCCGCGACCGGCGGCAGCCCGTTCCTCGGCGAGTCCACCCCGCAGACGCTGTACAACCTGGTGCACACCGAGCCGGACCTGCGCGCGGTCCCGGCCGAACTGCTCCCGCTCATCGGGCCGTGCCTGGCCAAGGACCCCGCCCACCGGCCGACCCCGGTGCAGATCCTCGACTTCCTCGGCCACACGGCGACCGGCCCGGTGCCGTGGCCGCACCCTGTCCGGGAGCTCATCGCCGGGCAGCAGGCGCAGGTGCGGGCCGCGCTGGCCTGGCCGGTTCCCCCGCCGCCCCCGCCGCCGGCCCGGCGCGGGCGCGGGCTGGTCGCCGTCGCCGCGGTCGCCCTGGTGGTGGCCGCGACCGTGACCACCGTGGTACTGGCCGACCGGGACGACGAACCGCCCGCGCCACCGCCGCCGTCGATCTCGGCGGCCGACGCGCTGCACCCGGACCGGCTGCGTGCGACGGACCCGTGCCGCGCGCTGAGCGAGCAGCCCGACCCCAGGCTCGGCAAACTCCAGCCCAGCACGGGCAACGTGTCCCACCTCAGCGCGTGCGAGTACGAGACCGACCGCTACGACCGGGTCCGGGTCCGGCTGGGCATGGACATGATCGTGGCGAAGGGCACCCCCGCCGAACCGCTGGAGGGGCTGCCCGTGCTGAGGGTCGACAAGCGACCGGGCTGCGACGCGGTCATCCAGCTGCCCACCATGCCGACCCTGGGGCTGATGGTCGGCACCGACTCCACCGAGGCCGGCGCCTGCGACGTCGCACGCACGCTGCTCACCGAGGTGCTGGCACGGCTACGCAGCGGCCAGGCGGTCCGCGAGCCGCAGGCGTCCGCGCTGGCCGGGACCGACCCCTGCCGGGCTCTGAGTCAGGACGCCGTCGCGTCGGTGGCAGGCCCGGTCACCAAGGTCGAACCGACCGCGCTGGACAGCTGCGCTTGGACGACGGCGGGCCACCTCACGCTGTCGTTCGTGCGGTCCGACGACCTCGCGACCGACGAGAAGTACGAGCCGTTCGACATCGGCTGGCCCGCGTACCGCCAGAAGTCGGACTCGGGCTCCCCGGTGTGCGCGGTCAGCTGGGCCCCGCGGCCGTCGGTCGTCCGGACGGAGAACGTCCGGATCAGCTTCAACGAAGACGGCATGTCCCTCGACGAAGCCTGCGAGAAGGTCAAGAGCATCGCCCAGCGGCTCGAGCTGCCCCGGTGAGGCCGAAATGGACGGTACAGCCGATTCCGTTGGATAGACTGGCCAGTCGGCTGTGCAGGGGGTGACGAATGCTGGCAGGCAAGGACATACAGGTCGACCGCGACTCCGACGTGCCCATCTTCCGGCAGATCGTCACCCAGCTCTCGTTCATGATCGAGAACGGCGAGCTGGAGAGCGGCCAGACCCTGCCCAGCGCTCGCCTGCTGGCCGACAACCTGAACCTCAACCGCAACACGGTGGCCCACGCCTACGCCGAGCTCGGCGAACTCGGGCTGGTCCGCAGCCGCGGACGCGGCGGGACGGTCGTGGTGGGCCCCGGCGCGGAGCGGACGTCCACCCCCGCACACGACCGGGCCAGGGCGATCCTGGACACGGCGACCAGGCAGTGCATCGAACTCGGGCTGTCCGCGTCCGAGATCCAGGCACTGGTGACCGCCCTCGCCCTGCGAGCCGAGGAGGACCAGCTCAAGGTCGCCTTCGTCGAGTGCAACGCCGAACGCGCCGGCTACTTCGCGCGTGAGCTGTCCGAGCACGTCGGCCTGACGGTCAAGCCGCTCGTCCTCGGTGAGTTCGACGCCGCGCGCGAGCGGGCCGACCTGGTGCTGACGACGTTCTTCCACCTGGCCGAGGTGCGCGGCCTGTGGCGGGGACGCGACACCGAGGTGGTGGCGATCGTCGTCGCACCACACGTGCGGACGCTGGTGCGGATCGCCGCCGTGCCGAAGAACCGGACCGTCGGCATCTGGTACACCACCGAGGACCAGGCCACCAGCATCAGGGACTCGCTGGCCGAGACGGGCCTGACCAACATCACCGTGCTGCACGGCACGTCGGACGAGGACATCGAGGGCGTGGACCTCGTGGTGATCCCCAGCGAGCTGCTCGAGCTGAAGGCGCGGTTCGACGGCCGGGTGAAGGTGATCGAGTTCGGCAACGTGCTGGACGCCGCGTCGATCCGGATGGTCACCGAGGTGGTCAGCGACATGCGGGCCGCGAAACGTCGCTGACCACCTGGCGTGTTGCTCAGTCCGCCCAGCGGTTGTTGAGGAAGGCGTCGTCCTCGTCGTCGTCCGCCGGCCGGGGCCTGCGGGCCCGGCGGACCGGCTCCGGCGCCGCGCGAACGGGAGCCGGTGCCGGTGGCGGCGGGGTTGCCGGTGCCACCGGGGCGGGGGCCGGGGCACCCGGGGTGAAGGTCACCTCGGGCGGCTTGCCGGGGATCTCGTCCGGATCGTCGAACGCCGACGCCTGGGCGGGCTCGGCGTGCGAGCGGTCGGTGCTCCACCCGGACTTCGTCTTGCGCCGCCCCAGCTCCCGGCGATGCTCGACGTACCGCTCGGCCGTCTGGACCTGCTTGGTCATGTACTCCTGGGCGCGTGCCTTGAGTTCCTCGGCCCGCTGGTCCCGCAGCGCCCGGCGTTCCCCCTGTTCGCGGACCAGGCTGTCCAGGGTCGCCTTCATGACCGAGGTGTCGTCGCTCATGCGTTCCTCCCGCGGTTGAGCGGCACGTCCTCGTCGTCCAGCAGCGAACCGGTGATCCGGGCACCGGGTGCGCTGGCGGTCTCGAACAGCTGAGCCTCGATCTGGTAGGCCCGGTTGCCGCGTTCCTGGTCGCCGCTGTTCTGGTTACCGGCGCCCATGCCACCCATGGCTCCCATCGGCGCCATCGCGCCGCCCATGGGCTGCCCGGTGGTGCCCGTCATCTGCGTGGGTTGCGCGAACGGTGCCGCCGCGGGCTGCGCGGGCTGGACTCCGCTCGTGGTCTGGGTACCGCCGAGCAGCGAGGGCTCGCTGCTCGGCGCCGCGCTCGCGCCCTCGACACCGGCCGGGGAAGCCGAACCGCCGCCGCCCCCGCTGTGCGGGGTGGGGCCGTCGGACCGGAACGCCTCGCGGTCCGGCCCGGGCTTCGGCTCGGGCTTGTCCGCGGGGGCGTCGGGCTTGTCCTTGTCCTTGGCGGAGTCCTCCTCGCCGAGGGTGTAGCTGGTCGGCTTGCCGGAGCCGTCGTCGACGGTGACGACCGTCGGGCCGTCCGGTCCGTCCGGCCGCTCGGCGGTGATCTTCAGGTCGCCGTCCTCGATGTGGATCTTGCCGTCCGGACCGGGGCGGTGGACACCTTCCTCGCCAGGCTTGCCGTCATCGGTCCAGTCGAGCTTGAACTCCTTGTCCGGACCGGAGCCGTCGCCGACCTTGATCTCCATCTCGCCGTTCTTGTCCGGCTCGGTCATCTCGAACGTCTTGTCGCCCTGCTTGACCTCGAGCGTGTCGAGCTTCTCGTCGTCCTTGCCGGGCTTGTCCTCGCCGGGCTCGCCGCCCGGCCCGTCGCCGCCGAGCTTGTCGCCCGTCTCACCGGGGCCATCGAGCTTCTCGAGTGCCTCCCGCGCCTTCTGCTTCGCGTCTTCCGCTGCCTTCTCGGCCGCGGCCTTGTCGGCGGCTTCCTTGGCGTCGGCCTGCGAGCCCGCGTCACCGCCACCCGGACCCGACCCGCCGCCGAGTCCGCCACCCGGACTCGAGCCGCCACCGCCGAGACTCGACCCACCGCCGCCGGAGGGCCCGTTCTTCAGCGCCTCCGCGGCCGCCTTCTTCGCCGCCTCGGCCTGGGCCGCTGCCTGCTGCTTCCTGGCGTCCTCGGCAGCCGCCTCCTGGTCGCCGGGGCTGCCACCGGGCGGCGGCGGGACCGGGCCGGGGGAGCCCTTGCCCGAGCCCGACCCCGAGCCTGAGCCCGAACCCCCGCCGTCGGCGCTGGTGCCCGAGGGCACGGAACCGTCCGGAATGGACGGAATCGGACCACCGCCGGAACCGCCCCGGGGCCCGCCGTCCGTGCCACCAGGACCACCGGAACCGGAACCTCCGCCGCTGCCCGGCCCGCCGCCGGCGCCGGCGCCACCGGTTCCGCCACCGGAGAAGTCCGGCCCGCCGGAGCCCGGACCGCTGTTGCCCGGACCGCCGGACCCGGAACCACCCGTGGTGTCGGGTCCCCACTCGGTTCCGGGGGCGCCCGGGCCGCCACCCGTGCCACCGGGACCGGGGCCACCACCGGTACCGGCACCGTCGCCGGGCGGCTTGTCCGCTCCCTCGAACTCGTTCTTGATCTTGCCCATCACCTTGTCGAGCTCGTCGTAGGCCTTGTCGACGAACTCCTTGGTTTCCTTGCAGGACTTGTCGAAGTCGAGGTAGATCCGGTCCCACATCTCGGGGTTGAACTGGTTCTGGATCCACTGCTTGGCCAGGTTCTGCCCGGCCTTCTTGTACTCGTCGTCGTCACAGCAGCCGTCCTGGCTGTTGAGCTGTTCGACCAGGTTGGAGCCGAAGTTGACGTCCATCCAGCCCGCGATCTGGGCCAGATCCTCCACGCCGCTCTTCTCGCCGGTGGCGATCGCGACGACCTTCTGCGCCATCGCGAAGTCCGCCTTGCCGACGACGTCGGTGTACAGCTCGGCGACCTCGTCGGCCTTGCCCTTGCACAGCTTGAACACGGCGTTGGCGGTGTCCAGAGTCGCGCGGCTCGCCTCGTTGAGGGTCTTGACGAGTTCGTCCGCCTTCGGCTGGATCTTCTCGTTGTAGTGGTCCGACGCCGCCTTCGCGCCGTCACCGGTCCAGGTCCCGAACAGGCTCTTGAGCTGGGAGTCCGATTCGTGCAGCGTCTTCTCGACGGTGGTCGCGCCGGTCTTGAAGTGGGCGGCGTCGTCGACGAAGTCCTGGAACTGGATGCCCCGCTGCTCGTCGAACCGGCTGCGGATGTCCTTGTCGAGATCGAGGGCACGCGTCGAGCCGCGGCAGTCGTCCGGAAGCTTGGCCAGCAACGACCCGAACGTCTCGAACACCTTGAGGGCCGGTGCGGCCGCGTCGAACAGCTCGTCGGAAGTCTTGGTGCCGCCGCCCTCGGCACCGGGCTCCTTGGTGTTGCCGAGCGTCTCCTTGCCCTTGTCGACGTCCTTCGTCTGCTGGTCCTGGTTGTAGCCGGCCTGGTCGCCCGCGGCCTTCGCTTCCTGGTAGATCTTGTCCAGCTCGGGGACCGGCATGAAGCTGGGGATGTTGCCGTACGCATCCTCGTACTTCTTGGCTTCGTCGCGTTCCGCTTGCGATGCGTCCGGGTCGGCGCGCATCCAGCTGGACATGAGCATGGCCTTGTCGCCCGGGGGCACGCTCGGGTCGTCCAGGACCGCCTTGACGTCACTCCACTTAGGACTCACTGCTGCTGCCCCGCCTTCGTGATGGCATCTGCCTGGTCGGACTCAGCGGAGCCGTAGGCCGAGCCCGCGGTCCCGAGCTTGGTGCCGAACCCGCCGAGCGTGCTGCTGTAGCCGTTGACCGAGTCCCACAGCGCCTTGACACCGGCGGTGTACTTCTCCGCGTGGCTACCGTGAACCCTGCCGAAGCTTTCGGCCTTGATCGGCGTGCTCTCCAGGTCCGGGTTGTCGTCGATCAGCTGTTCCGCGAGCTTGCCGACGCTCTTCGACGTCGAGTTCAACGCCTCGGTCGTCGCGGTGTAGCCTCCGCTCATTTCAGGGCCTCTCGTCAGATCCGCTTGTCATGCCACCGAAGGACTCGGCGAGCACCTCGGCCACCGCCCGGATGTCGGTGAACCGGTCGAGCTGGTCCAGGTCGATCGTCACGCCGTAGTAGACCTCCAGCGCCGACAGCAACCTGATCCGCCCTTTCGAGTCGATGCCCAGCTCCTCCAGCGGGGCATCACGTCCGATGTCGCCGGGGTCGACCCGGAAGACCTCGCTGACCACCCGTACCACTTCGGCATGGCGGTCCCGGCCGTAGCGCGCTTTCGCCGCCGTCCGGGCGATCTTGCCGCTGGAAGTCCGCGGTAGCGCGCCCGGCTGTACAATGTGGACGGACCGTAGGGTCAGGTCGTGCTCGCGGGACACCGCGACGAGCACCGCCCTGGTGATTTCCCGGAGGTCGGCCTCGGCGTCGCGTGCCCGTTCGGCGACAACTACCGCACCCTCACCGGCCTCGTCCGTGACGCCGAAGGCGGCGACCCGGTCCCGGCGGATCGCCGGATGTGCCTCGCCCGCGGCCGCCTCGATGTCCTGCGGGTGGAAGTTGCGGCCGTCGATGACGATGAGGTCCTTGAGCCTGCCGGTGATGTAGAGCTCGCCGTCGTGGAAGACACCAAGGTCACCGGTGCGCAGCCAGCCGCGGACACCGTCGAGTTCCGCGTCGAACGCCGTGCTGTCGCCGCGACCCCAGTAGCCCGCCGCGACGTTCGGCCCGTTGATCCAGATCTCCCCGGCCTCGCCGTCGGGCTGTGCCACGCCGTCGCGGACGATCCGCACCCGCTGCCCGAGTGGACGGCCGACGGAGACGAACTCCTGGCCGCCCGGCACCTCGACCGCCGTGCCCTGCGCGAGGGCGTCCCGGTCGAACACCGCGCCGCGTGGTCCGTCCGGGCCCGCGCTGGCGACGTACACGGTCGCCTCGGCCAAGCCGTAGGACGGGCGGTGCGCCTCGGGCCGGAACCCGTGCGGGCCGAAGACCTCCCGGAACCGGGCGACCGTGCCGGGCCGGACCGGTTCGCTGCCGTTGAGCGCGACCCGCACATCGGACAGGTCCAGCTCACCCGCTTCCGCGGCCGCGTCGGCGGCCAGGTCGAACGCGAAGTTCGGCGCGGCGGTGAACACGGCGGAGTGATCCGAGAGCTGACGCAGCCACCGGGCAGGCCGGTGCACGAACTCGGCCGGCGCCATGAACACCGACCGCGCACCGGCGAAGACCGGCAGGCACAGTAGCTGGATCAGGCCCATGTCGTGGAAGAACGGAATCCAGCCCGCGCAGGTCGTGCCCTCGTCGACGGCGTAGGCCCGGCTCGCCTGCCAGCAGGCCGCGGCGATCGCCCGGTGCGGGATGACGGCACCGGCGGGTTCCCTGGTCGAACCGGAGGTGTACTGGAGGTAGGCCGGGCTCTCGGGTTCGACCGGCACCGGGTCGGTGGCGGGACCGGACACCTCGTCGACCACCAGCAGGTGCTCCGGCGTCCCGGCTTCCCGCGTCTTGGCCGCCGCTGCCGAGGAGGTCAGCCACACCCGCGCGCCGCAGTCGGCGAGCACGCCGGTGAGCCGCTCCCGCCGCGCTCGGTTTCCCGGTGCCATCAACGGAACCGCGACCAGCCCGGCGGCGAGCGCGCCGAAGAACGCGAGCGGGTAGTTCAGGTCCTGGCCGCTGAGCACGGCGACGCGGTCGCCCGGCTCGGCGACCTCACGCAGTGCCCCCGCCACCTGCCGCACCCGGGTGACGAACTCCGCCCAGCTGAGGGTGTTCTCCACCCCGGCGGTGTGGTCCTGGTGCGTGAACAGCGGCCGGGAATCGTCCGCGCGAGCGAACAGCAGCTCGACGATCGAGGTGCCCAGCACCTCGTCGGGGACGTCCACCGGCATCGTTGTCATGTCAGAACAGCACCGGGAAGTAGGTGAGTGCCTGGCCGGTGGCCGGGTCGTGGTAGCCGGCGAGTTCGAGGTTGCCCCACATGCCCGACCACGCCCCGGTCTTCTCGTCGGTGACCAGCTGCGGCGACTGCCAGGCGCCTTCGCCCGCCCGGATCACGTCCTCGCGGGTCCAGGTCCGCGGGAAGTAGGTGTGATCCACATAGGACACCCGACCGCTGTCCGGGTGGTTGAACTCCGTGGTGGCCCTGGTGACGGCCGGGTAGCCCGCCGGACGCTGGAGCCGGGGGGCCTGGGCACTGGAGATCAGGAACCCGCGCAGGCCCTCCAGCACGGGCCAGAACAGCGACGCGGGAATGGTGAGCCGCGGCCACCGGTCGTAGAGGCTTTCCAGCAGCACGACGTCGTTGACCAGGTCGAGTGCGCAGCCGTTGCCGAGCCAGGTCCGTTGCTCGGCCTGTGCCAGCCGGACGAAGCCGGCGAAGTCGTCCATCGCGGCGATGTTGGGCTGCACGTCGGTGTGCAGGAAGGCTGCCAGCGGAAGGAGTTCCTCGGGCACCGAGATGCGCAGGCGGCGGAACTCGTCGTAGGTGAAGGTGATCTCGTCACCGATTCCGAACATCATTGTTGGCTCGAAGGGAAGTAGGACGAGACGTCCCCAAACCGGTCGACGAAACCCTGGATCCTGATCGGCTTTCCGTCCGGGAGGAACGCGTGCCCGTACCACCTGTTGCCATTGAAACCGCCGCTGGGTGCGCCGTTGTTCCAGGCGGTGTTGCCGAGCTGCTGGATCTGGTGCGGTTCGAGCCCGACCGGGAACATCGTGCTGGGGTTGGGTTTCCCGAGGTTCCCGTACTGCGGGTCGTAGGCGATCGTCGGGTTTTGGTGGGTGTAGACACCGTTGCTGTAGTAGTCCCTCCCGAATCCCGGCGAGTTGGATACGCCGTGCCCGTACTGGTGGACGTTCGATGGAGGGGTGTTGACCTCACCCTGCCACAGGTGCCCGCCGGTGGGCCTGCCGCTGTTGACGTTGAAGTCGCCGTGGGTCGCGTGCTCGTGAGCGGCGGCCGGGATCGGCGGCCGCGTGCCGGGCGGTAACTGGTTGGCGGGCGGTGTGAACGTGGTGGGGTACGGGTTGAGGAACGACCCGTCCGGAGCCGGACGCGGCGGCGCCGGGGAAGGAGGCGGTGGCAGAGGTGGAGGTGGTGGCGGGGGCGGTGGACCCGCGTTGGACGCGTTGGTGCCATCCGTCGAGGAGCCCTCGCCGGTGTTCGGCTTCTTGTTCGGCGGGGGGCCGGAATCGCTGTCGCTGTCGTCGTGCGGGCGCTTCCTCCCGCCGCTGCCGGAACCACCGGCGTCACCGGGAAGAGCCCGGGAACCGTCCCCGCCGCGACCGGGCTTGCCGGACGAGGGCACCGTGCCGCCGTCGATCTGCTTCAGCGCCTTCGACGCCTGCGCGAAGATGTCGTCGGCCTGCTTGATCAGCGGGCTCAGCTTGCCCATTGCCTTGACCAGCTTCGTGGTGACGTCGGCGATCTTCGTCACCGTCGAGGCGATCGCGCGGACCGCCTGTGGCACCACCCAGGTCAGGCCGATGCCGAGCGTGGCCATCGCCTGGAGTGCCCAGCTCACCAGCCTGCCGATCAGCTCGGCGATGATGTCGCGCACCAGCCCGCGGACCGCGGCGACCACCTCGCCGCCGACCTGCACACCGGAGGACGCGCCCTCGGCTGCCTGCTGTGAGGCGCCGAGCAGGTTGGCGATGTCGGTGGCGCGGGTCCGGTAGGCGTCGGCCGCGTCACCGCTCCACTGCGCGGTGTCCGCGGCGACCGCGGCGTCGAGATCCTGACTGATCGCGGTCAGCTCGCCGGCCACGTTCTGCCAGGTCTCGGCATGCGCGGCGATCTGGTTCGGGTCACCGGTCAGCGCGTCCAGGGCTTCCTTGAGCGGGCCGATGTGTTCCATCAGCCAGCCGACGCCGTTGGCCAGGATCGTGCCGAACGGGTCCATGACCGCGCCGAGCATGTCGAGCCCGGTGCCGACGGCACCCATCGCGGCCGCCGCCCAGTCGCCGCTCTGGATCGCGGAGTTCAGCTCGGTCGCGGACTCCAGCAACGGCGCACCGGCGACGGCGCTGGTGGGTTTCGGCTGCGCGACCAGGGGGTTGCTCACGCCTTACCTCCGGCTACCACGGCGAGTTCTCGCCGTCCTGGCCTTCCGGTGTGTCGTCGTCGCGGCGCCTGGCTGGGCGCGGCGGCTGGGGCTGGCCGGGAGGTGCCGCAGGCGGGGGTGGCGGCGACGCTTCGGCGGTGGGCGGCTCCTCGTCGGCTTCCGGGTCGGGGAAGCGCGAGCGGAGTTCGTCGACCATCATCGCCTTGGTCTGCGGGTCCTGGTCGCCGAGTTGCTCGGTGAGCACCTCGTTGACCTGGCCGGCGATCCCGGCCTGCGCCTGGCGCATGGTCCGCAGGATCAGCGCCGACAGTTCCGGCAGCGGGATGTTGCGGGCCCTGGACGAGAACTCCAGGTCGGTGAGGCTGCCGTCGGAGCGCACGGTCGCCTTGACCTCGCCGCGGGGACTGGTCGCCGTCAGCCGCATTTCCTCGGTCCGCCGGGCGACCTCCTGGTACTTCTCCGCCTTGACGGCGGCGGCGTTCGCCCACTCGTCGATGCGGGCCAGGGCCTGTTCGGGGTCGGCGTTGATCCCGGCGAAGCCGCCGGGAAGGGGGTTGCTCATACCTGTTGCCCGTCGATCTCCACGCCCACGAAGGGCTGCGCCATGTCGTTGTCGCGTTCGGTGTAGGTGGTGGCGGTGGTGCGGATGTTGCCTGCCGTCGTGCCCATCGCGTCCTGCGCCGACTTGAGCGTGTCGATGGCCTGCTCCTCCATCGGGTTAATGATCGGAGGAATGAACGAACAGAGCAGGCCGTAACAGTCGTCCGACATGGCCGCGGTCTGCGCGGCGGACAACGCTGTGCCTAGCCGGTCGGTCAGACCGTCGAGGTGACTCGCATGTGCCGAAAGGTCGTCACCAACGACATTGAACCCAGTCATGCCCCCGCTTTCCTCCCGCCCGAGTGCTCGCAACCCTAGCCTGACGCTGGGCTGGGTGTCACTGAACACTAGTATTTTTACCTGTATGTATGGGTGTAATGCCCGATTGTGTGCCTAGTTCTACTGCCTAGTTGGCTGGTATGTTCACATCCGGGTGCGCTGCGTGGTACTGCTGCGCGCACTAATCAGGGGAAGGCGACGCCCGCACGATGGCGGACCAGTTCGAGTTCACGCTGAACAGCGTGGAGACAAGTGTGATCGGCCAAGCGCTCGGGACCGACGTGCGCCTGTATCCGCTCCGCATGCGCAACACCACGATCGACCCCGACCGGCTGGCCAGGCTGGCGCAGCGGGTTTTCACCCGGCTCCGGGAACGCGGCCTCAGTACCGCCGACGACTTCCATCCCGGTGTCACCACGGCTTTCCGGCTCATCGCGGAACATCGGGTGTCCGCGGCGGTGACCGGGATCGACGGCCGCGGCGACGACATCGCCGCGCTGGTGCTCACCGACGGCGAGCAGGCACTGGGGATCACCCAGCCGGCCGGCGCCGACGAGTTGCTGTTCGCGCTGTTCTCCGACGACGACGTGGTCGGTGTCCTCGCCGGCATCCCGCCGGGCGTCCGGGCGGCGCCCGGGCGAACGCTGTCGGTCCGGGAGACCCCGGAGGTCCGGCAGTCGGCGATGGCCGCGCGCCGGGCGGCGGAAGCGGAGTACGACGAGGAGGAGACCGACGCCTTCGGCAACATCGAGGTGGTCGGCGTCGTGCGTGCCCCGGGACGTCCGCGCGGCGGTGGTACCGATGCCGAACAGCTCGCCGACGTCATGGCGCGGCCGCGGACGGGCAGCGGGCAGATCGTGATCACCGGGTTCGGCCGCGGCGGCGCCCGGCGCGACGCCGAACCGCTGAGCTGGCTCGACACCGAGGAAGGCCGGTACCTGGTGCGGACCTCCACCGACGACGGCGGCGCCTTCGTGGCGTCCTACGTTCCCGCGGGGCGGGCGGAGCTGGTCAACGCCATCCGCACCGCGGTGGCCACTGCCTACTGACTGAGGAGCAACCGATGAGTGAGGAAGCAACGGGGGAGACCGCGGCCCTCCGTCCGGTTCTGCGGGACAGTGCCGTCCGGCTGAAGCAGCTCGCGGTCGACGGCGGCTTCCGGGTCGACGAACACACCGGCGACCGCATGATCAGGGCGCTGGAGGACACTTTGGACAGTCTGGAGACCCGGTGGGACAGCCTGCAGAAACTCGGCACGTCCCCGCCGATGAGTTCCACCGCCACGGCGAACTGGGTGTCCGGGCACATGGTGAACACGGCGACAGACGGCAGCGGGCTGCTGACCCGGTTGCTGGAGGCACGTAGCGAGATCCCGACCTACATCGAGGCGATCCGCCTGGCCAAGCGCAACTACCGGGAGAGCGACGACAAGGTCGAGACCGATCTCCGGGCCGTCCAGGTACCCACCGACTGACCACCTCTGAGGAGCCCTCGTGCCGACCCCAGAAGAGCAGGCCCGCGCGGCCTCCGATCCCAGCAGCCCCACCTACGACCCGGGCGGGCCGCACTACGACGTCACGATGGACTCGTCGTCCGAGTTCTACATCGGGCCGATCATGGACGACGTCAAGTCGGGTACCGAGATCCGGGAGACAGCCTCGCTGGTGACCGACCTCGAGACGGTGATCGCCGGGTCGGCGCACCCGCTGCTCGGGTTGATCATGAACCTCACCAGGGAGCAGCGCGTCCAGGACCGCTACACCGACGCGATCACGGGCGCCCGGGACGACCTCGGTGGCGACCTCGACCTCCGGGACGCCGGCAGCCCGCCGAAGACGATCTGGGCCAACGCCTCGCACGAGCAGATGGTGAGCGCGATCTCCGAGCAGGCCGACTCCGGTGTCGTCGCCGAGTCCTCGGAGGAGTGGGTCCGGCTCGGGTCCGACCTCACCAGTCACCAGAAAGCACTGGGCGGTGCCATCAACGACAGCGTCTCCGACTGGCAGGGGGTGGGCGGTGATTCGGCCCGCCAGCACCTCGCCGAGGTCGGCAGGTGGCTCGGTTCCACCGCCGAGGGCGCCACGCTCGTCGGCAGGCAGCAGCAGATCCACTCGCAGACGCTGAACGAGACGCAGAAGCAGATGGCGGCCAACCCGGTCGTGCCGTACTCGCCGACCGAGGCGAACCTGCGGCTGATGGCCATGACCGACCCGGTGCAGTTCGCCAAGCAGCTTGCGGTGGAACAGCAGACGTTCGAGTCGCACCGGGCCGGGCGCGAGCAGGCCGCGCGGATCATGACCCAGTTCGACGAGACCATCGCGGGCGCGGTGAAGACACCCGTGTTCGCGTCACCGCCGTCGCTGGCGAAGTTCAGCGCGACGAAGGCCCCGCTGGATCGCGCCGGTGGCGGCGCCGCGGGCGAAGGGAAGCTGCGGCAGGAAGGTTTCAGCGAGGCGGCCACGCCCGTCGGGCTGGCCCGGACCGAACAGGAACTCGGCACGCCGGCGAAGTGGGACGGTGCGGACGCCCTCCGGTCGTCCCCGATGGGGGTACCGGCCGCCGACGGCGGCCAGTCGGTCCCGGGTAGTGACGCGCCGCCGCCCGGCGGCTGGCGTGCGCCCGACATCCCGGCGGCGTCCGCACCGGGTGGCGGACCGATCAACGAGACCACCCACACCTCGGGATTCGGGCCGTCGAGCGTTCCCGGTGGTGGTCCGGGCGGGATGCCGCACCTGCCGTCGATTCCCCAGGACCCGACCACGCCGAGCCGGACGCCACCGGTCGTGCCGTCGATCCCGACGTACCCGACGCAACCGGGTGGGACCAGGGGCGGTGGCCCCGTGCAGCTGCCCGGGTTCAAGCCCGATCCGGGGGCGCCGAGGGGCGGTGGTCCCGGTCCGCTGCGGCCGCCGGGGTTCAAGCCCGAGCCGGGTGGCGGTCCGCGTCCGCAGGTACCGAAGATCCCGCCGATTCCGTCCGGCCCCGGCTCGCCGGGTGACCGGCTGGGTTCCCCGCCCAACTCGCGGATGCCGTCGTTCGGCGGACCCGGCGGGACCGGTGGGTCCGGGGTGCCTGGTATTCCCGGCGGTGGCGGGAAGTTCTCCGCGGGCAGCATGGGTGGTGCCGGCGGCGTCGGCGGCGTTCCCGGTGGCGGCGCCGCGTCCGGTTCGGTCACCGGTGGCGGCCAGCCCGGAGCCGGTGGGCTCCGCGGGCCCGAGGGCGGCCCGCGTGGCGGCACGCACGCCGGGATGCCCATGGGCGGTGCCGGTGCGCCGGGTGCCCAGAACCGGGAGGAGGACAAGGAACACCGCCTTGGCTCCTACCTCGAAGGTGACGAGACCCTGTTCAGCCCGGAGCAGCCCGTCGCGCCACCCGTCATCGGCGACTGGACGAACAAGGACTGGAAGTAGGCAGGTCTGATGCCGTGAAGGCCGCCCTCACGGCATCAGACGCCGTGAGGGCCCCCTTCACGGCATAGGCGCGCGATTTCCCGGAAACGGCAACGTTGTTTGTCTGGATCGGCCCGGGTTCCGATGCTGAGCCGCATGGAGCTAACGCAATCGAGCGCACCGGCCACCGGCAGACTTCCGGTGGGCGTGTACCTGCTGGGGTTCAGTCTGTTCGCGATGGGGACCGCCGAGTTCCTGCTGGCCGGTGTGCTGCCCGCGGTGGCCATCGATCTGGACGTGAGTTTGTCCTCGGCGGGGTTCCTGATCACCGCGTTCGCGCTGGCCGTGGTGATCGGCGGGCCACCGTTCGCCGTGCTCAGCCTGCGCTGGCCCCGCCGCACCGCGCTGGTGGCGACGCAGGGGGTCTTCGCCGTCAGCGTTGCCGTCGGACTGCTCGGAAACTACGAGATCCTGCTGGTGACCAGGGCGATTTCGGGTGTCGCCTACGCGGGCTTCTTCGCCGTCGCGTCGGTGACCGCGATCAGCCTCGTGACGCCGGACCGCAACGCCCGCGCCTCCGGCGTCGTGGTCAGCGGGCTCAGCCTGGCGATGGTCGCCGGTGGCCCGGCCGGAACACTGCTCAGCCACTTCACCGAATGGCGTGGCGGCTTCTGGGCGGTCGTGGTGCTGACGCTCGCCGGGATCGCCGGCTGCCTGCTCGGGCTCCCGGCAGGCCCGGCGACCGGTCAGGCCGCCACGCCGAGCGTGTCGCGGGAACTCACCACTATGCGCAAACCGATGCTCTGGGGGATCTTCGCGATCACGATCCTGACCACCGCGGCGTACATGATCACGTTCAACTACCTGGCCGCCATGCTCGCCGGCATCACCGCCGTCCCCGAGGCCTGGATTCCGGCGATCCTGGCGCTCTTCGGCGTCGGCGCCTTCGCCGGTCTGTCCGTCGGCGGCCGGATTTCCGACCGCCGCCCGCATTTCGCCCTGCTGACCGGGGCGTCGGCGATCGTCGTCCTCTCGGTGGTCATGGTCTTCGCGGTCGGCCATGTATGGGCCGTCGTTCCCACGGTGCTCCTGCTCGGCATCGCCGCGTTCGTGCTGAACCCGGCTGTCTACGGGCGTGTGTTCGCCATCGCGGCCGAGGCGCCCACCCTCGCCGGTGCCACCACCGTGTCGGCGTTCCAGCTGGGCATCAGCATCACCCCGGTGCTGGCGGCCGCCGCGCTCACGCAGGGGGCCGCGCTCACGTCGGTCAGCTGGATCGGAGCCGCTCTCGCCGTGGCCGCAGTGCCGCTCATTCTCCTTGACCGGCGCGGTAGCTCAGGCTGACGACGTCGACCGGCGGCCGCGAGTAGGCGTCGGCTCGGTGGAACCACGCGTCGGCTTCCACGGTGTCGCCGCGCTCGCGGTAGTAGTCACCGAGCCGCCGGGCCGCTCGCTCGTCGCGGTGCTCGTCGGCGGCCCGTTCAAACCACGTGACCGCGCCGTCCTCGTCGCCGTCGCGGGCGGTGAGGACACCGACGCAGTAGGCCGCCTTGGGATGGCCGAGGTCCGCCGCGTGCCGCCACGCCTCCAGCGCGCCCTCGGTGTTGCCGAGGTCCAGCCGGACGTGGCCGAGGTTGAAGGCGCCACCCGCGTTTCCCTTGTCCGCGGCATTGCCGTACCAGGTCTCGGCCGCCGCCAGGTCGCCGCGGTTGTCGTGCAGCCGTCCGATGTTGAAGGCTGCCTTGTCCTCGCCATCGGCCCACGCACGGTCGTAGAGGCGCATGGCCTCGGCCTCGTCCTCGGTTTCCAGCAGCCGGCCGAGATTCAGTGCCCCGCCGGTGTGACCGGCGTCGGCCGCCTGCCGGTACCAGCGCCGGGCCTCGGTCTCCTCGCCGGCGTCCTCGGCCAGCGAGCCGCGCTGGAAGGCCGCCTCGGCGTCCCCGGCTTCGTGCATCTTCCCCCACCTTCCGGTCAGACGCCGACTCTAGCCGCCTCAGTCCGCGGGCGGACCGGCAAGCCGCCGCACCGCGGCCAGCGTGAGCGCGCGGCTCTGCGGCTTGCTGTCGAGGGCACGGTGGATCGTCAGGCCCTCGATCAGGGCGTCCACCTGACGGCACGTGTCCGGGTCGAACGCGCGCCCGAGCGAGGCCCGGCTTCGGGTCATCCAGTCCCGGGTGATCTCCCGGTACGCCGGCAGCCGCGCGGCCAGCGTGTACAGCTCGTGGACCAGCACCAGATCCCGCTGTGACGTGATCGCGTCCAGGTGGATGATGTCGGTGACCGCCTCGCACGCCTCGTCCCACGACGTCGCGCGCCGCATCCGGTCGTCGAAGCGGCGGCTCTTGCCGGTGGCGAAGCGGGTGAACGCCTCCAGCAGCAGCTCGTCCATGCTCGTGAAGTGGTAGGTCATCGAGCCGAGGGGGACGTCCGCACGCGCGGCGACCTTGCGGTGTGAGGTGCCGGCGACCCCGTCCTCGGCGATGACGTCGAGCGCGGTGTCGATGATCCGGTCCCGCCGGTCGGGGTCGGTGCGCCGGGTGCCCACGGTCTCGAAACCTCCTCTGGTGCTCCGGGTGCGGACGAGTGTACAGTCACTGTGTACGTACGTACGCATAGACAGGGGTGGGATGAGCAGGGCGAACGCCAGATGGCGCTGGGGGCTCTACGCTCTGGCATTCACCATGGGGATGAGCATCGCGTCCTGGGTGACCAGAACGCCGGCGATCCGCGACGCGGTTTCGGCCTCGACCAGCGAGATGGGCATCGTGTTGTTCGGCCTGTCCGCCGGGTCGATGATCGGCATCCTGGCCGCCGGGGTGTGGGTGCACCGCGTGGGGATCCGGCCGTTGCTGGTGACCGGGACCGGCCTGCTCGTCCTCGGGCTCGCGGTCGTCGCCACCGGGGTGCTGCTCGCGCTGGGCGCGGGAGTCTTCGCCGGCCTGTTCCTGTTCGGCCTGGGCATGGGCGCGGCCGAGGTGGCACTGAACGTGTCCGGCGCGGTGTACGAGACCACCACCGGGCACACCAACATGACGCTCCTGCACGGCATGTACAGCCTCGGCACCCTGATCGGGGCGCTGCTCGGGTTCGCCGCGGTGGCGACGGGCCTGCCCGTCGCGGCACACATCGCGGTGATGACCGGCCTGGTGGCAGTCACGGCGGTGCGGGTGATCGGCTGGATCCCGGCCCGTTCCGGCCAGGCCGAGGGCAAGCCGCGCTGGCGCGACCAGGCTCGCGTGTGGACGGACCGGCGGGTCGTCCTCATCGGACTGATCGTGCTGGCGCTGGCACTGGCCGAGGGTTCGGCCAACGACTGGCTGCCGCTGCTCATGGTCGACGGCTACGGGCTGGACGCCACCGCGGGCTCGGTCGCGTTCACCGCGTTCGCCGCCATGATGACCATCGGCCGGTTCACCGGGACGCCGCTGCTGCGCCGGTTCGGCAGGGCGCTGGTGTTGCGGGTGGCCATCGCCGTGACCGCGGCCGGGCTGGTGCTGATGGTCTTCGCACCGAACGCGATCCTGTCCGGCGTCGCCGTGGTGCTGTGGGGACTCGGCGCGTCGCTGGGCTTCCCGGTGGGCATCTCGGCCGCCGGTGAGCATCCGGACAACCCGGCCGCGCGCGTCAGTGCCGTCGCCACCGCGGGCTACGTCGCCCTGCTCGCCGGCCCGCCCGCGCTCGGCTTTCTCGGCGAGGAGTTCGGCCTGCGCACGGCGATGCTGCTGGTCCTCGTGCTCGTGTCGGCCGCCGCATTGTGCACCGGCGCGCTGCGGCCGGTGCGTTCCTCCGAAGAACTCCAGACAACGAGGTGACCCCAGTGAACCAGCCGTCCGTCGGCGTCATGCTGCCCCGTGACCTGCCCGCGTCGCGCGTACTCGACTTCGCCCGCCGGGCCGACGAACTCGGCTTCGCCGAGCTGTGGGTCGTGGAGGACCTCGGCTTCCGCGGCGGCTTCGCGCAGGCCGCGGCCGTGCTGGCGGCGACGTCGTCGATCCGGGTCGGCATCGGGATTCTGCCGGCCGCCGTCCGCAACGTCGCGTTCACCGCCATGGAGATCAACACGCTGGCCGAGCTGTTCGGCGACCGGATCGACGTCGGCGTCGGGCACGGCGCCAAGGACTGGATGAAGCAGATCGGCGTGTGGCCGCCGAGTCCGCTCGCCGTGCTGCGGGAGCAGTTCAGCACGCTGCGGACGCTGCTGGCGGGCGGTGAGACCGCCGACGGCGTCCGGCTGACCAGTCCCGCGTCGCGGCCACCCCGCCTGCTGGCGGGGGTACGCGGGCCGCGTTCCCTCGCGCTGGCAGGCGAGGTGGCCGACGGGACGATCCTCGCCGAACCGGCCACGCCGGAGTACGTCGCCGCCGCCCGGGAGCGGATCGGTGACGTGCCCGGCCATCACGTCGTCGCCTACAACGTCGCGAGTGTCCATCCCGACCACGCCACCGCGGTGCGAACGGTCCGGCCGGCACTGGAGTGGATCGGTGAGCCGGACTGGGCGCCGCACCTCGCGCCGCTGCCGTTCGCCGCGGAGTTCGCGGCGTTGCGGGCCTCCTGCGCGACCCGGGCGGAGTTCACCGAGCGCTTGCCGGAGGAGTGGGTCACCCAGCTCGCGCTCGCCGGTACGCCGGACGCGGTCCGGGCCCGGATCCAGGCCATCGCCGACGCCGGAGCGTCGACGGTGGTGCTGGTCCCGGCTGGCAACGACGGCGGGGTCCTCGACGACTTCGCGGCGGTGTTGTGATCAGCGAGTGGGCCACTCGCCGCCGTTGACGGCGACGACCTGGCCGGTGATCTGCCGGGCGCCGGGGGAGGCGAGAAACCGGACCGTGGCGGCGATGTCCTCGGGCGTTCCGGCGCGGCCGGTGTTCGTCGCGGCGATCAGGCTGTCCCTGCGCTGGTCGGTGAGGAAGTCGCGGAAGAACTCCGTCGACGCGATGTAGCCGGGGGCAACCACGTTGCTGGTGATGCCACGCGGGCCGAGGGTGCGGGCCAGGTCGATGTTCCAGGACGCCAGCGCCGCCTTCGCCGCGCCGTAGGCGCCGGCGCCCTTGTCCGCGGCGATCGATCCGATGTGGACGATCGCGCCGCCGTCGGCGAGCTTGCCGTCCAGCGCGGCGGTGGTGAGCACGGCGGAGAGCAGGTTCGCGTCGAGGTTGGCGCGCCAGTTCTCGGCGAGGGCCTTCAGGTCGGCACCGGGTGCGTCGCGGTCGAAGTCGGTGTTGCCGCCCGCGTTGTTGACCAGCACGTCGACCCGCTCCAGGGTCGCGGCCAGTGCTTCGGCCTGGGCCGGGTCGGCGGCGTCGCAGCACACGGCTCGCACGCCGAGTTCGGCGGCCACCCGGTCCAGCACGGCCTGCCGCCTGCCGGTGACGACCACGTCGTCGCCGTCGGCGGCCATGGCCGCGGCGACCGCCCGGCCGATGCCGGTCCCGCCTCCGGTGACAACCACGGTTCGGGTCATTCGGGTACTCCCTCCACGGTATCGTTCAGGTCTAAACGTACCAGTTGTTTAGGTCTAAACGAAAGGTGTCCCCATGAGCCGCGAGCTGGACCCCGACGATCACGTCGACGCGATCGCCCTGGCCTGGCAACGGGAACGTCCGGGTACGCCGGTCGACGGCATCGGCATCATCACCCGGCTCTGGCACGCGGCGAAGCTGGTCGGCGACGACCGCAGGCGGGTCCTCGCCGACGCCGGTGCCGACACGGCGACGCTCGACCTGCTCGGGGCGCTGCGCCGGGCGGGACCGCCCTACACGCTCACCACGCGGGAACTGGCCGACCGGGCGGTGGTCAGCCCCGGCGCGATCTCCCAGCGGGTGGCCCGGGCCGAACGCGCCGGTCTGGTCGTCCGCGCGCCGGACGAGTCGCGGGCCCGTGCGGTGGCGGTGACGATGACCGAGGCGGGGCACGCGACGGTGGAGCGGCTGGTGGACCGCGTGCTGGGCCGGGAGGCCGAACTGGTCGCCACGCTCGACCCCGAGCAGCGGGACGCCCTGGCCAGTCTGCTCGCGGCGCTCATCGACGGCCTGCACCGCAAGCTCGGCGAGCACCGCTACACCCACGTCGGCGGCGAGCCACTGTGACTACTGCCAGCGCCGGGTCCACCGTTCCCGCCGCGGCGCGGCCTGGGACTCGGCGTCCTGATCCCTTCGGGGTTGCGAGACCATGAACGACTCGCCGTCGAAGTACTCGTCGTCGGGCTCCGGTTCGGGGGCGGGAGACGTATCGGGAGCCGCCTCTTCGGCATCCAGCTCCGCGTTCCGCCGGGCGAGCCGGTCGACCAGCTCGTCGAACGACTTCCCTTCGACCTCGGCCTTGGCGTCGTCGTCCGCCTCGCGGGCCGCACGCAGTGCCTTTTCGGTCGCCACCGAGAACGCTTCTCGGTAGGCGGCGCTGGCCACGGCTTCTCGCAGGGTCAGCTTGCCCGAGCGCACTTCCCTGGCCATCTCGGCCAGGACGGGGTCAGGCCCGTTGGCCGCCGTCCGGAGCGCGAACTCGCGGACTTCGCCGAGCCTGGTCAGGTCCAGGTTCAGCGGTGGAATTCGGTGACGTGCTTCCTCCGACATCGGTGGTCTCCCTCAGATCGTCTCGCTGGGGTGGTCGTAGTCGCGGTACTTCCCGGTGCCCGGAAGGTCGGTGAGTGTCGAAAGCGGGACCGGATCCGCCGAGACGAACTGAATCGCCGTCTCCGCTGCCTGGATGTAGTTCATGATCGAGGTGACGAGCGTTCCGATGAGGCCGACGACCTCCCAGACCGCCATGACCCAGCCGCCACCGGCGATCATCGCAACCGCCTCGAACGCGGCGTCGATCAGCCCGTTCAGGGCATCGTTGATGGCCACCTGCGTCTCGTGGGCGAGCTCGGTAATCAGCTTGTACTGCTCGTACAGCTTGTCGAAGGCCTCGGACTCGGTCTCGATCGCGTCCTTCAGGTTGTCGAAGTACTCGTAGGCCGCCTCGGCGGCCTTTCCCTCCCACACCTGCGGCAGCTTGGGCAGGGCGTACATGTCGAAGTTGTCCGAGATCCCGCGAGTCGCGGAACGGCAGAGCCCCCATTCGAGGGCGCAGGTAGCCCAGGCCGACCACTCGCCCATGAACCACTGGACGATCCAGTCGAGCGGGTCACCGTCGAACACCCCGAGTTTCTTGCACGCCCAGGCGATGAACTCGCGGATGTTGGCCATCCAGCTGATGTCGTCGCAGCGATCGCGGATCCACTTCTCGAGCCCCTCGGCCTTCGGTTTCAGCTCGTCCGGGTCTTTCTCGACGTCGAGGTTGCCCTTGGTGGGGTACCACTCGAAGCTCGCGCTGGATGCGTCGTCAGCGGGGGGCAGAAAGCTCTGGTAGGTCGCGCCGGGGTAGGTCTCGTCGATCTTCGCCGCTTTGTCCTTGTCACTCTTCTCGTACATCCGGGCGGCCGAGTCGATCTCGAGGGCCGCGTGTTCCGCGATGTGGGTGAGGTGCTTCATCCGTTTCTTCATCCCGTCGGTGTTCGACGAGTGGTAGCCGCTGAGCATCATGAAGATGCCCTCTCCGTGGGCGCTCAGGGTGATGTCGTCGGTGATGTTCTTCTTCACGGCCTCGGTGTCCTCGCGGCAGCCCTCGAGGAACTTCGAGAAGTCGTGGAGTTCGTCGGGTTCGACTTTGAACGACATGCGCCTTCCTCCGTGTCGTGGTTGTCAGCGACAACGGTGTGGCAGTTGCCAGCCGGCCGTCGTGTCTTTCGCCGAGAATGGGACGGTGGGATGAATCTCGTCCCTGACCTGCGTAAACGACCGGCCGTGGGACGGTGGGACGGCTCGCGCTGGAATACTGCGGCCGTGCTGGACGGCACCGTCGATGCGCCGCCGGACGGCCACGCCGGCTGGATGGAGTACCAGGTCGCCCGGGGATTCCCGGCCTGCGAACGGGTCGAGTTCGCCGCGGTGACCGGCGACGGCGGCCGGGCCCGCTTCATCGCCGTGCCCGAGCCGAAGCGGGGCAAGAACCGGCTGCACCTCGACGTCCGCGCGACCGTCGCCGGTGACGACCCGGCGGCCAACGCCGGCCGGGTGGACACGCTGGTCACGCGCCTGACCGGCCTTGGCGCGACCCCCCGGGGCAGCGGCGTGGCCGCTACACAGCGCTGTTCATGCTCGCGGTGCCGGTGACCGTCGCCGTGGGAACGCCGCTGTCGACGCTGCTCATGTGGCGACGGTTCCCGGCTGGCGCTTCATGTTCTTCGCCGAGGGGCTGCGGGCCGCCCTGGACGCCGAGCGGGAGGACGTCGCCGAGGTCGGCCGCGGCTCGTTGCGGGCGGCGCTGCGGGACGTACGGGTCTACGTGATCGACCTGATCACGGCGTTTCCCTCCGTGCTGGCGGCGGTGTCGAGGTGGCTGTACGCCCGCCGCTCCGACCGGGCGGGCGAACGGCTGCGGCAAGTCGCGCTGGCCCTCGCCGGGTTCGTGGTGGCCGCCGCGGCCGGCACGCCGGCGTTGCGCCGCGGCGCCGCGTTCACGCGCTGATCAGTACTCCAGCCGGGCGAAGTCCTTCGCGTTCGCCTGCATCGCAAAGTATAACTTGTTCTTATTCGCCTACAGTGAGGAACGTCACATGAACAACGATGTCATGTGGGGTAAGGGTTCCCGAGGTTTCTCCCGACGGTCGTTCATGGTTGGAACAAGTTCCATTGTCGGTCTCGCCGCTCTGGGTGGCCGGGCTGCCATCGCGGACGCCGCCCGCGTACCAGCGCTGGTGATCGGCTCCGGCTACGGCGGTTCGGTCGCCGCGCTGCGGCTCGCGGAGGCCGGCGTCGACGTTCACGTCGTCGAGCTGGGCATGTCCTGGGACACCCCCGGTCCGGACGGTAAGATCTTCGCCAACACAACCAAGCCGGACTACCGGTCGTTCTGGCTGCGTACCCGCACCAAGCAGCCGCTGAGCAACTTCCTCGGGTTCCCGCTGGACAAGGACGTCCCGCGGTACACCGGAATTCTCGACGCCGAGGACTTCGCCGGCATCAGCGTCTACCAGGGCCGCGGGGTCGGCGGCGGCTCGCTGGTCAACGGCGGGATGGCGGTGACGCCGCGACGGCAGCACTTCGGCGCCGTTCTGCCGTCGGTGAACCCGGACGAGATGTACGACGTCTACTACCCCCGGGCCAACGCCGGGCTCGGAGTGACCAATGTGGACCCCGCGTGGTGGGAGGGCACCGACTGCTACCAGTACGCGAGGGTCGGCCGCAAACACGCGCAGCGCTCGGCGTTCCCGTTCGTCTTCGTGCCCAACGTGTACGACTGGGAGTACATGAAGCAGGAGGCCAGCGGGGCGGTCCCGCACTCCGCGCTGGCCGGTGAGGTGCTCTACGGCAACAACCACGGCAAGAAGACGCTGGTGAAGACCTACCTGGCGCGGGCGAAGGCGACCGGCCGCGTGACGATCTCCCCGCTGCACCGGGTCACCTCGGTCGCGCCCGCCGGTGGCGCGTACACGGTGACCATGGAGCAACTCGACACCACCGGAGCCGTGACGGCGACCAAGTCGGTGACCGCGGACCGGGTGTTCTTCGCCGCCGGGAGCGTCGGCACCAGCAAGCTGCTGACCAAACTCAAGGCGACCGGCGTGCTGCCGAACCTGAACGGCGAGATCGGCAAGGGCTGGGGCGACAACGGGAACGTCATGTGCGGCAGGGCGAACCATCTGTGGGACCCGACCGGCAAACTCCAGTCGGCGATGCCGACGGCGGGGATCGACAACTGGGACGCCGGTGGCGCCTTCGCCGAGGTGGCCCCGCTGCCGACCGGGATCGAGACCTGGGCGTCGTTCTACCTGTCGATCACCAGGAACCCGCACCGTGCCGAGTTCACCTGGAACGCGGGCGCGGGGCGGGTCGACCTGAGCTGGCAGACCGCGTGGAAGCAGCCGTCGATCGACGCCGCGAAGACGATCTTCGACAAGATCAACGCCAAGGAGGGGACGATCTACCGGACGGATCTGTTCGGCGCGTACAAGATCTGGGGCGACCACCTGACGTATCACCCGCTCGGCGGCGTGGTGCTGAACAAGGCGACCGACAACCACGGGCGCCTGCACGGTTACCGGGGCCTCTACGTCATGGACGGCTCGCTGATCCCGGGCAATGCCAGCGTGAACCCGTTCGTCACCATCACCGCGCTGGCCGAGCGCAACATCGAGGCCATCGTCACCGCCGACCTCTAGACCAAAGTCGGGCGCCGGGCGTGAGCAAGGGAGCTTTACTAGCGAAGAAGGGTAGTAAAGCTCCCTTGCTGTCTTACTGGTGGGGCTGCCGTGGCTGGCGAGGCCAGTGGGACGCCGGGGATCGCGTGAAGGCCGAGTTCCTGTCGCCAGACGTGATGAAGGTGGCCTTCACGTACCCGACGCGAACCCGTCAGGCGGGCACACCTGTCACACCGGCACCAGCCAACGCACCCACCCCACCAACCACCACGAACGAGACAACACCCCCGGCACCTCGCCGCCAGCAACGGCACCATACTTGCGCGAGACGCAACCACAGCGCCCTTGCCGACGGCCCCCAGGCCGTCGCTGCCAACCTTGCCGGGACCCTGATGTCTCACGTAACGAAGGGCCTTCACGAGCTTGGCGAGCCGGGTCACGACGTCGCGTGGCCGGGCAGGACGCACATCGTGTCGATGCCCAGCACGTGGTTGAGCCTGCCGAAGGCCAGCCACGAGCCGATGCTCATGCTCAGCTCCACGATCTCCGCCTGGCTGTAGCGGGCGGTCATCCGGTTCCAGAAGTCCTCGTCGAGGTTGTGGTGGTCCAGTGCGTACCGCTCGGCGTACTCGGCGGCCAGCCTCGTGCGGTCGTCGAACGCGTCGGTGGTTCGCCACTGGGCCACCGCGTCGGCGAAGGACTCCTCGACCTTCTGCCCGTCCCGCTCGGTACGCCAGTCCAGGCAGAACACGCAGCCGTTGATCTGCGCGATCCGCAGCCGCGCCGCCTCGAACTCACGCAGCCCGAGGCTGGTGTTGGCGTACACGGCGAGCGAGAAGTTCGACGCCGCCGCGCCGATCTCGGGCACCATCTCACCCCACACGTAGGCGATCGGGTCCTTGCCGCTGGGGATGTCGATGTTCATCGTGGACTCCTTCCGAGCCTGCCGACGGCGGGTCGCAGCGGAACGTCGAGTGCGTCGTAGAGGCCCGGCCCGGCTTCGACGAGCCAGTCGATGGCCGACACCAGCCGCCCGACGGCCGTGGCGTTGCCACCGGCGGACTGGTTCGCGTCCTCGTCGGTCGCCTCCACGGTGACCTCGATGCGCGGCCTGCCCTCGATGATCACCCGGTGCGCGCCACCGGGGTTGGGCGGCTGCGGCCAGTCCGGCGCGCAGGAGGGGTGGATGCGGGTCACGTGCTCGATGACGATGCGGACCTCGCCGTCGACGACGCCCTGCACCTCGAACCGCACCGCGCCCTGGGTGCCCTGCTCGAACTCGCCCATCGTCCGGGTGGTCACGGTCCGCTCCAGCGGGCGCCGGTCGACGGTCTCGCGCAGCTCGTCCAGCTCGACCTTCAGCGCGCGGGCCATCAGCCGGATCTGGCCGCCCCACACCATCGACGGCACCGACGCCGCCAGCATCGGCGGCTGGTAGTCCATCGGCTGGCCCATGCCGACGAGGTAACGCACCGAGTCGGGCTGCTCGTAGGTGGAGTAGTCGAAGATCTCCTGGCAGCGGATGACGTCGACGGTCGTGCCGAGGCCGCTGATCAGCAGCGGCAGGACGTCATTGCCCCAGCCGGGATCGACGCCGGAGACGAACAGCGACCCGCCTCCCTGCTCGACGGCCGCCAGCAGCGGTTCCCGCAGTTCCGCCGGAGCGTTGCGCTGGTCGTAGAGCGCGTACAGCGACGGCGTCACCACCACGGCGCCCGCGCCGACGCACCTGACCAGATCGGCGAGCGCGTCGGCAGGCCGGATGTCACCGGACGCCGCGTACACCACCGCCCGCGGCTTCGCGGCGAGCACGGCGGCGACGTCGCCGGTCGCGGCGACCCCGAGCGCGCGGTCCAGCCCGGCCAGTTCGCCCGCGTCCCGGCCGACCTTGCCGGGATCGTGGACGACGACGGTGGACAGCTCCAGCGCGGGATGGGCGTCCACGGCGCGGATCGCCGCCCGGCCGACGTTTCCGGTGCCCCACACGGCCGTGGTAATCATCGTTCGAGCCTAACGAACGCTTGCTTCGGTGCCTACCGCCAAGCGGCGCCGATCGCCTCGGTCACCGTGGCCACCGCGGGGGAGACCCACCGGCGTGGATCGGTCACGACGGCCAGCGGGACGTCGGGCAGGTCGACCGCGACCTCCCGCAGCGAGCCGTCGGCCAGTTGCGCCGCCACCGCGATCCTCGGCAGCACCGACAGCCCGAGCCCGGCCAGCACGCACGAGCGGGCCGCCTCGATGCTGCCGAAGCGGGTGATCCGCGCTGGCCCGGCCAGCTTCGCGGCGAACCGGTCGCTGTAGGAACAGCCTTCCTCCAGCAGGAAGTGGGCGAAGCCGGCCAGTTCCCGCCAGGTCACGGTGCCGTGTGCGGCGGGATGGGCTGGCGCGGCGACCAGCGTGACCGGCTCCGCGCCGACCACCTGACCGTCGGCGGGCACCTGGTCGTCCAGCACGAGCGCGACGTCGAACCGGCCGTCGACCGCCCGCAGCCCGGCCAGCGCGGCAGACGTTCCCGCCGGGGCGAGGTGCACCCGCAACTCGGGGTGCCGCGTGGCGAGTTCCGCGATCACGACCGGCAGCCGGTAGGCGCACATCGACTCCGGCGCGCCGACGGTCACCTCACCCGCGACGACCTCGTCGGCGCGGGCGGCCGCGAACAGGCGGTCCTGCGCGTCGAGAACCTCCCTGGCGTGCTGGGCGACCCGGGTGCCCGCCGGGGTCAGCCGGGATCCGCCGGGTAGCCGGTCCACCAGCGGCAGGCCGAGTTGCCCCTCCAGGCTCTTGATGTGGCTGGTCACGGTGGACTGCACGACGTGCAGGTCGGCGGCGGCAGCGGTGAAACTGCCGGTCCTGGCGAGGGTGAGGAACGTGCGTAGCAGCTGGGTGTCCACGTCATCGAGTTTATCGATAACGTCTATGTCCAATCATCGTTGGAACAAATCGCGCCAACGGGGGAAGGTAGGGGCATGACAGACGTTCTCCGCTACGCCGCCTTCACCACCGACCCCGCCACCGGCAACCCGGCGGGGGTCGTGCTCGACGCACAGCACCTCGACGACGACGACATGCAGGCAGTCGCGGCCGACGTCGGGTACTCGGAAACCGCGTTCCTCTCGCCGCTGGGCCCGGGGGAGCGCCGCTTCCGCCTGCGGTTCTTCAGCCCGCGGGCGGAGGTGGCCTTCTGCGGGCACGCCACCGTCGCCACCGCCGTCGCGCTGGCCGAACGGGACGGGACCGGCCCGCTGACGTTCGAGACGCCCGCCGGTGAGGTGACCGTCGAGACCCGCGAGGACGGCACGGTCGTCGCCGGGATCACCAGCGTGCCGGCCCGGTCGCGGCCCGCCACGGCGGACGAGCTGGACCGCGCGCTGTCGGCCCTGCGCTGGCAGCCCGCCGACCTCGACCCCGACTGGCCCGCCCACGTCGCGTTCGCCGGCAACGAGCACCTGGTACTCGCCGCCCGCACCCGCGAGCGGCTGGCCGACCTCGACTACGACTTCACCGCACTCGCCGACCTGATGCGGGAGCGGAACTGGACCACCGTGCACCTGGTCTGGTTCGCCGAGGACGGCACCGTGCACGCCCGGGATCCGTTCCCCGTCGGCGGCGTGGTGGAGGACGCGGCGACCGGGGCGGCGGCGGCCGCGTTCGGCGGTTACCTGCGGGAACTGGGCCGGGTCACCGAACCGCGGCGCATCACGGTCGTGCAGGGCGAGGACATGGGGCGGCGCAGCGAGCTGATCGTCGACGTCCGCCCGGACGACCCGCGGGTCACCGTCACCGGCGCCGCCACCCGGATTCCGGGGTAGCTCCGGGCTTTCGCCGGGTCACCGCGCCGGTGGGTAGGGCAGCAGGCTGCTGCTGTTCTCGTCCACCCGCAGCGGCTTCCCGATCACCGGGAACGCCCGCTGCGGGCAGGCGGGGCGCTCACACACCTTGCAGCCCATGCCGATCGGCGTCACCGCGGCAGCCGAGCCGAGCGCGATCCCGTCCGAGTAGACGAGCCTGCGGGCGTGCCGCAGTTCGCAGCCCAGTGCGATGGCGAACGTCTTGCCGATCTCACCGTGCCCGCCGCTGCCCCGCGTGACCGTGCGGGCGATCCAGAAGTACTTCTTGCCGTCGGGCAGTTCCGCCACCTGTGTGAGAATCCGGCCGGGCGAGCCGAACGCCTCATAGACTATCCACAGTGGACACGATCCGCCCGCACGGGAGAAGTGGAAACCGGTCGCGGACTGGCGTTTGGAGATGTTGCCCGCCCGGTCGACCCGGACGAACGAGAACGGCACCCCGCGCGTACCCGGCCGCTGCAGCGTGGACAGCCGGTGACACACCGTCTCGAATCCGACGCCGAAGTGGTCGCACAGCCGCGCGATGTCGTAGCGGTAGCGCTGTGCCACGCCGAGGAAGGTCCGGTACGGCAGCACCAGCGCGCCCGCGAAGTAGTTCGCCAGGCCGATTCTGGCCAGCCTGCGCGCGGTGCCGCCGGTGAACGGGCCGGTCGCGGCGAGCCGGTCGATGGTCTCGCCGGCCTCCAGCCAGGCGAGCTGCGACGCCAGCCGGAACGCCGCCTGCCCCGGCCGCAGTGTCGGCGACAGCCGCAGCTCGCGCCGGGCCGGGTCGTACCGGTGCTGGTCCTCGCCCGGATCAAGGCCGGCGTCGACCACCGCGATGCCGTGCCGCTCGGACAGCCGTGCCGCCAGCGCCCGGCGGACGTCGCCGGGCCGCAGCCGCAGCTCGGCCGCCAGCCGCTCGGCCGGCTCGTCCAGCTCAACGATGTGGTTGCTGCGCTGGTAGAAGTAGTCGCGGACCTCCTCGTGCGGCAGCTGGGTGGCGGTCGGCTCGAGGCCCTGCTCGGCGACCAGCGCGGCGATGTTCTCCGTCGCCTCGCGGTAGCGGTGGTGCAGCGCGACCAGCGTGCGGGCGACGCCCGGCAGGTTCGCGGTCAGCTCGTCCAGCTCGCCCGGTGAGATCGTGCCGCCCACCGAGTCGTCGGTGAACACCTCGCGTACATCGGCGACCAGCCGGGCGGTGTCCTGCGGGGCGAAGAACTCGGCGTCGACGCCGAACGTCTCGGTCAGCCGCAGCAGCACCGGCAACGTCAGCGGGCGGGTGTTGTGCTCCAGCTGGCTGACGTAGCTGGCGGAGATGTCCAGCTGCCTCGCCAGCTCGGCCTGACTCAGCGAACGGCCCTCCCGCAGCTGCCGCAGCCGCGCACCGGCGTAGGTCTTCTCCACATCACAACCTTTACACGATCGCCGGAAATCTTCACAAGACATGACATCTGCCCTGGTGGTTCCCTTGTGGAGGGCAACACCACCTTCACAAAAGATGGGAAAGCATGATCGACCACACCGTCCGCACGCACGCCTCGGCGGAGTCGCTCGCCCGCGAGGAGCAGCTGGCCTGGAAGCTCGCCGCCGTGGCCACCGACCCGGTCGCGGTGACCGCCGAGGTCACCGAGATGGTGATCAACAGGGTGATCGACAACGCCGCGGTCGCGCTCGCCTCGCTCACCCGCCGCCCCGTCCGGGCCGCACGCGACCAGGCGACGCGGCACCCGTACCGGCCCGGCGCGAGCGTGTTCGGCACCGATGGGCGGTACTCGCCGGAGTGGGCGGCCTGGGCCAACGGCGTCGCGGTGCGTGAGCTGGACTACCACGACACCTTCCTCGCCGCCGACTACTCGCACCCCGGCGACAACATCCCGCCGGTGCTGGCGGTCGCCCAGCACACCGGCCGCGGCGGCGCCGACGTCGTCCGTGGCATCGCGGCGGGCTACGAGCTGCAGGTGAACCTGGTCCGCGGCATCTGCCTGCACGAGCACAAGATCGACCACATCGCGCACCTCGGACCGTCCGCGGCCGGTGGTATCGGCGCGCTGCTCGGCCTGGACACCGAGACCGTCTACCGTGCCATCGGGCAGGCCCTGCACACCACGACCGCCACCCGGCAGTCCCGCAAGGGCGAGATCTCCTCGTGGAAGGCCTACGCCCCGGCGTTCGCCGGCAAGGCCGCCGTCGAGGCCGTGGACCGCGCCATGCGGGGTGAGGGTGCGCCCAGCCCGGTCTACGAGGGCGAGGACGGCGTCATCGCCTGGCTGCTCGGCGGTCCCGACGCGCGCTACACCGTGCCGCTGCCCGGCCCCGGCGAGCCCAAGCGGTCCATTCTGGACACCTACACCAAGGAGCACTCCGCCGAGTACCAGAGCCAGGCGCTCATCGACCTCGCCCGCAGGCTCGGTCCGCGGATCGGCGAGTTCGACAAGGTGAGCAGGGTGGTCATCCACACCAGCCACCACACGCACCACGTGATCGGCTCCGGCTCAGGCGACCCGCAGAAGTACGACCCGGCGGCCAGCCGGGAGACACTGGACCACTCGATCCCCTACATCTTCGCCGTCGCGCTGCAGGACGGGCAGTGGCACCACGAACGGTCCTACGCGCCCGACCGGGCGGCCCGCCCGGACACGGTCGAGCTGTGGCGGAAGATCAGCACCGTCGAAGATCCACAGTGGACACTCCGGTACCACGACCCGGAACCGGCGTTCGGCGGCAGGGTCGAGGTCGAGCTGGTCGACGGCACCGTGCTCACCGACGAGATCGACGTCGCCGACGCCCACCCGGCCGGGGCGCGGCCGTTCGGCCGCGAGCAGTACGTGGCGAAGTTCCGCACGCTCGCCGACGGCGTCGTCGGTGCCGCCGAGCAGGACCGCTTCCTGGACGCTGTCACCCGGCTGCCCGAGCTGGACAGCGCCGGCCTGGCCGGCCTGTTCCCGGCAGCGGAGGCCGACACCGCGCCCGCGACGAGGGGGATCTTCTGATGTTGCACGCCACCACCTCGCCGTCGGCCAAGCGGGCGGCTTTCCGTGCCGCGCTGGCGTCGGGCGGGCTGCAACGCTTCCCCGGCGCGGTCAACCCGCTGACCGCGAAACTGATCCAGCGGCACGGCTTCGACGGCGTGTACGTCTCCGGTGCCGTCGTGTCGGCCGAGCTGTGCCTGCCCGACATCGGCCTGACCACGATCACCGAGGTGGCCGGCCGCGCCCAGCAGATCGCCAGGGTCACCGACCTGCCGACGCTGGTCGACGCCGACACCGGCTTCGGCGAGCCGATGAACGTCGCCAGGACGGTGCAGCTGCTGGAGGACGCCGGGGCGGCCGGGCTGCACATCGAGGACCAGGTCAACCCCAAGCGCTGCGGGCACCTGGACGGCAAGGAGGTCGTCGACCGCGACACCGCCGTCCGCCGGATCGCCGCTGCCGTCGCCGCCCGGCGCGACCCGGACTTCGTGGTCGCCGCGCGCACCGACGCGCTGGCCGTCACCGGCATGGCCGACGCCGTCGACCGGGCGAAGGCCTACGCGGACGCGGGCGCCGACCTGCTGTTCGCCGAGGCCATGACCGGCCCCGCCGACTTCGAACGCGTCCGCGCGGCCGTGGACATCCCGATCCTGGCCAACATGACCGAGTTCGGGAAGAGCGAGCTGCTGGACACCGCGACGCTGGAGTCGCTGGGAATCAACGTGGTCATCTACCCGGTGACGCTGCTGCGGCTGGCCATGCACGCGGCCGAGGACGGCCTGCGCACGCTGGCCGAGCACGGCACGCAGCGCGAGCTGCTCGACCGCATGCAGCACCGCCGTGACCTCTACGCCCTGCTCGACTACGAGTCCTACGGGGTCTTCGACGACGACGTCTACAACTTCCGGCTCTAGGAGGCAGCATGTCCACCATCCACAAAGGACTCGACGGCGTCGTTGTCGACACCACCGGGATCTCCATGGTCAACCCGGACACCAACTCGCTGACCTACCGCGGCTATCCCGTCCAGCAGCTCGCCACCCGCTGCCGGTTCGAGGAGGTCGCCTACCTGCTCTGGCACGGCGAACTGCCCACGCCCGCCCAGCTGGCCAAGCAGACCGAGGCCGAGCGCGCGCAGCGGGAACTGCCCCGTGAGCTGGTCACCACCCTGCTGTCGCTGCCCGCGACCGCGCACCCGATGGACACGTTGCGCACGGCCGTGTCGATCCTCGGCGCCAACGACCCGCACGAGGACGACAACTCGCCGCGGGCCAACGCCGCCAAGGCGTTGCGGCTGTTCGCCGCGCTGCCGTCGGTCGTGGCGTTCACCCAGCGCCGCCGCAGGGGCCTGCTGCCGCTGCCGCCAAGGGACGACCTCGGGTTCGCGGAGAACTTCCTGTACCTGACGTTCGGCGAGGTGCCCGAACCGGAGATCGTCCGGGCGTTCGAGACGTCGCTCGTGCTCTACGCCGAGCACAGCTTCAACGCCTCGACGTTCACCTCCCGCGTGGTCACCTCCACGCTGTCCGACCTGTACAGCGCGGTGACCGCCGCCGTCGGCGCGTTGAAGGGACCGCTGCACGGTGGGGCGAACGAGGCCGTCATGGCGATGTTCGCCGAGATCGGCGACGCCGCCAGGGCCCGGGAGTGGCTGGCCACGGCGCTGGCGGACAAGCGGAAGATCATGGGGTTCGGGCATCGGGTGTACAAGAAGGGCGACTCGCGGGTGCCGACCATGCGGCAGGCACTGGACGACGTGGCGAAGATCCGCGACGGGCAGGCGCTGCTGGATCTGTACGAGGAGCTGGCCGCCGCGATGCTCGACGCCAAGGGCCTGCACCCGAACCTCGACTACCCGGCCGGGCCCGCCTATCACCTGATGGGCTTCGACACCCCGGTGTTCACGCCGATCTTCGTGGCGGCGCGCATCACCGGCTGGACCGCGCACATCACCGAGCAGCTGGCCGCGAACAGCCTGATCCGCCCGTCCAGTGCCTACACCGGCGCCGCCGAACGGGCACTCACCTGAGGATGTTTCCGGTCAGCTCCAGCAGGTCGAGCGCCGCCGCGCGGACGGCGTCGCCGGTGTCGAACGCCGGGTCGTAGGCGGCGAACGTCGCGCTCACCACCGGCAGCAGCCCGGCGACGGCCTCGACGATCCGCCGTACCTCTGTGGCGCCGGGACCGCCGGGTACCGCGTATTCGTTGGCCCGGCCCACCAGCAAGGCGTCGTGGACGTCGAGATCGACGTGCAGGTGGACCCGGCGGACGTGGCCGGGCAGCTGCCGCACCGCGTCGGCGACCAGGCCGGCGTTGGCAGGCACCGACCGGATCGCCGACTCGGCGAGTACCGCCTCCTCGGCCGGGTCCAGGTCGCGGGCGCCGATCAGCAGCACGTGCTCGTCGGGGACCGGCCGGAAGCCGGGGACCGTGGCGGCCAGCGCGGGCCAGCAACGGCCGGTGAGCACGGAAAGCCCCATCCCGTCGACGAATCCGGACGTCGTGGTGTCCGGGGTGTTCAGGTCGCCGTGCGCGTCCAGCCAGAGCACCGCGAGGTCGTCGGTGCCGGTGGTCATCCCGGCGACCACGCCGACGGTGGCGTTGCAGTTGCCGGACAACACGACCGGCGCGGTGGCCGCGGACCGCGCCAGTGCGGCCTCGCGGGCGATGGCCCGCTGCAGTTCGGTAGCGGCCCGGACCTCCTGCGGGAACCCGGGATTCTCCAGCTCCACGGTGACGACCTCGGTCGCCCCCAGCCGGCCTGCCGCCCCGCCGTCGAGCAGGTGGCCGGGACCGGCGCCCATGCGCTCGCCGTGACGGCCGGAGTCGTACGGCGACAGGATCAACCGGACCATGGCTCAGCGCCCCGCCCGCCGGGCGAGTTTCGGTGGCGCCGGCCGCATGCTGGGTACCCGGGCCGTGTTCAGCAGGCCGCGGGTCCGCAGGTTCTCCAGGCACCTGGCCACGCTCTGGTCGGGCGCGGCCGCGAGCCCGGCGCCGACCGTGCGCAGGGCCGTCGGCAGGTAACCGCACGCCTTGGCGACCTCGGCGACCGCGGCGGGTTCGGCGGCTGCCCGGTCGGGACCGATCATCGCCGCGAGCAACGCGTGTGCGTGCTCCGGCGGCAGGGCGTCGACCGGGATCTGCTCGGCACCGTCCCGCGCCGCCAGCCCGGTCAGCTGCTTGCGGCTGGTGACGATCACCGCGCAGCCCGGCCCGCCCGGCAGCAGCGGCCGCACCTGCGCGGCGTCGGCGGCGTTGTCCAGGACGATCAGCACCCGGCTGCCGGCGAGCTGGCTGCGGTACAACGCGGCGGCCTCGTCCTGGTCGGTCGGGATGCGGGTGTCGGGAAGGCCGAACGAACGCAGGAACCTGGCCAGCGCCTCGGCGGGCCGCACCGGCTGCTCGGGTGGGCAGCCACGCAGGTCGAGGAACAGCTGGCCGTCCGGGAACCGGTCCCGCACCCGCTGTGCCCAGTGCACGGCCAGCGCGGTCTTGCCAGCGCCGCTCTGTCCTTCCAGTACGGAGATGGCCATCGTCGTGCCCTGCTCGGCGAGCATGGCGTCGAGCCGGGACAGCTGTGGTTCCCGCCCGACGAAGCCGGGCACGGCGGCAGGCAGCTGAGCGGGCAGTGGCATGGCCGGGCAGGTGTTCGTGGCCGTGGCGGGCAGGTCGTCACGCAGGACCCTGGCGTGGGCGTCGCGTAGCTCCGCGCCGGGCTCGATGCCCAGTTCGTCGCACAGCCGTGCCCGTACGTCCTCGAACAGCCGCAGCGCCGCGGCCTGCTGGCCGCTGCCCGCCAGCGCCAGCATCAGACGGGCGTGCACGCCTTCGTGCAGGGGTTCCTCGTCGGCGAGCTGACGTAGCTGGGTGACCGCGGGATGGTGGCGGCCGAGCGGGAGCGCGAGGTCGGCGAACTCCAGCACCGACGCCAGCCGTCTGCCGGCGACCGCGCGGGCGAGCGGGTGTCTGCGCAGGCCGGCCGGCAGGCCGGCGAGGACCGGACCACGCCAGGCCGCGACGGCCTGCTCGAACACGTCGAGTGCGTCGCCCGCGTCGGTGTCGACGAGCAGCCTGGCCTTGGCGACCAGGGCGTCGAACCGCAGCAGGTCGACCTCCTCCGGGTCGGCGACCAGCACGTAACCCTCGGGAGCGGACGTGACCAGGTCCTCCAGCAGGTGCCTGCGCAGGATGCGGCGCAGGCCGGAGACGTAGGTGTGCACCAGGTTGGCGCAGGTCGCCGGGGGCTGTTCACCCCACAGCGTGTCGACGATGTCGTCGCGGGACACGGTGTGGTTCGCGTTCAGCGCGAGCAGCGCGAAGATGCAGCGCTGCTTCAGCGGACCGAGGTCGATCGGCCCGCCGGGGCCGGTGACGCTCAGCGGACCCAGCAGGTCGATCCGCAGCCGCCGGCCCCTGCCGGGGTCGACGAGTTCGTCCGCGGCGAGGCCGAGTGCGCCCGCCAGTAGCCGGATCGACGTCCGGCGCGGCTCGGTGCGACCGTGCTCGATGGAGCGGATGGTCCGCAGGCTGACGCCGGAGCGCTCGGCGAGTTCCTGCTGGGTCAGTTGGGCATTGACCCGTGATTCCCGCAGCGCCGCGCCCACGGCTCGGGGGTTGTCGTTCACCGCGTCCCTTCGTTCCCCTCCACGCTCACCCGTTCGATACTGGATACCGGATCAGACAGGGTGAAGCACAACCTGAGTACCCCACTGAGTCGTTGCTCAGTCACGGAATGTCACCCGAATGGCCCCGTCGAACGGGCGGGTGGGGGTGTGTTCGTTTCACCACCGTACGTGCTCAGCCGAATGGGTCGCTAAGAATCGGCTAGGGGCGGTAGCGCAGGCCGTCCACCAACAGGTTGATCAGCCGGTCGGTGCGTTCCCGCTGTTCGGGGTCGTCGCAGGCGAGCGGCAGTCCGCTGAGGGCCATCAGCAGGTCGATCGCGGTGATGTCGGTCCGGAAGACGCCCGCTCGCGTCGCGGCGCCGAGCAGCGTGGTCATCGCGCCGACGAGCCGGTCCCTGCTGTGCTTGAACGGGTCACCGCCCGACGCGATCACCGCTCTTAGCGCGTCTGCCATGCCGTGCTTGGTGTTCAGGTAGTCGATGAACCGATCAAGCCACGCCCGGAACGCCTGCTCCGGTGCGAGTTCGTCGAGGAGGGCGGGCACCGAGTCGCACAACCGGTCCAGCTCGTGCCGGTAGGTGGCCTCGATCAGGGCCTCGCGGGTGGGGAAGTGCCGGTAGAGCGTGCCGATGCCGACCCCCGCCGCCTTGGCGATCGACTCCAGGGTGGCGTCGCCGTCGCTGGAGAACGCCGAGACGGCCACTTCGAGCAGCCGTTCACGATTGCGGCGCGCGTCCGCGCGCAACGGCCGGGTGCCAGAAGCCGACACGGCGTCCCTCCTTCGGGTGCGGAGGTCCACCTTCCCACGCCCTACCATCCGGAGGACACTCCGCTTAGTCCGTGCCTTCCTGAACACGAGACTCGCGGCGGGCGGCCCGTTCGCCACGCGAGGACTGGGACCAGGCGGGCGGGAACGTGCAACTCGCGGGTCCGGAACGTACGACTCGCGCGTGAGAACGTACGACTCGCGCGAACGGGCCGTTCACGCGGGCGACCGGCACCAAGTGAGAACCCGGTCCACATCGTGAGTTCTGCGCTCATGCACGCGAGTTCTGCATTCCGGCCCGCGAGTTCCACGCTCGCGCACGGTCACCAGCCCCGGACCTTGCCGGGACCCCGACGCCCCTTCACGGCATGTCGGCGTCACGAACTCCGGGCGACCGCGGACTCGATGCCGTCCAGCAGGACGGTCAGGCCGACCGCGAAGGTCTCCTCCGCCTGCTGCTCCAGGTAGGGGCGGCCGGGGTCGAGCTGGAACGTGTCGTCGCGGCCGAGGCGGACCAGGGTGGGGAAGCGCTCGGCGAAGTCCGGCACGACCTCGGCCATCACCGCGGCGCGGGAGTGCCACCAGTCGTCGTTGGACACCCCGGTGCTGCGGGCCGCCAGCCGTGCTTCGGCGACGGTCTGCGCCGCGCCGCGCACGAAGTGGAACAGCGTGCCGACCACCCGCCGCAGCACCGCGGCGCTCAGCCCGCTGGTGTCCAAAATGGTCAGCAGCTTCTCCAGGACCGCGAACTCGTGCGGGCCCTGCACCGGCCGCACCTGCGAGACCTGCAGCAGCCAGGGGTGACGCTGGTAGAACCGCCACAGGTCCTCGGCCCAGGCCGTCACCGCACCCCGCCAGCCGTCGTCGGCCGGGTAGTCGCCCGACAGCTCCGCGTGCGCGCGGTCGTACATGAGGTCGATCAGCTCGCTCTTGCCTGGCACGTAGGTGTACAGCGCCATCGCCGTCCGCCCGAGCCGCTCGCCGACGGCCCGCATCGACAGCGCCGCCATGCCCTTCTCATCGGCCAGCTCGATGGCGGCCGCCGCGATCGTCTCCGCGGTCAGTGCCGGCTTCGGACCCGGCCGGGTCTGCTCGGCCGGCTCCGTTCCCCACAGCAGCGACAGCGACCGGCGGGCGTCTCCCTGCCCGGCGAAGACGACCACCTTGCATCTCCTTACAGTGTAAAGTAATCTGGTTCGCCGATTCCTTACGTTGTAAAGCGTAGCAATCCCCGAGGAGCAATCCCGCATGACCGATCCGCGCCCAGCCGCCGACAGCCACGACGTCATCGAGGTCCGTGGCGCCAGGGAGAACAACCTGGCCGACGTCTCCGTGGACATCCCCAAGCGCCGCCTCACCGTGTTCACCGGCGTGTCCGGCTCGGGCAAGTCCTCGCTGGTGTTCGGCACGATCGCCGCTGAGTCCCAGCGGCTCATCAACGAGACCTACACCGCGTTCATCCAGTCGTTCATGCCCAGCCTCGGCAGGCCCGACGTCGACGCCCTGCGCAACCTGAGCGCGGCGATCATCGTCGACCAGGAGCGGATGGGCACCAACTCCCGCTCCACCGTCGGCACCGCCACCGACGCCTCGGCCATGCTCCGCATCCTGTTCAGCAGGCTGGGCGAACCGTACGTCGGCACGTCCTCGGCGTTCAGCTTCAACAACGCCGAGGGCATGTGCACCGAGTGCGAGGGCCTCGGCCGCGCGACGACCATCGACGAGTCGCAGCTGGTCGACAGGGAGCTGTCGCTGAACGAGGGCGCGATCACCGTCCCCGGCTTTCAGGTCGACTCGTGGTACTGGCAGGTCCTGGCGGGTTCCGGCCTCTACGACCCGGACGTCAAGCTGAAGGACTTCACCCCGCGGCAGTGGGACGACCTGATGTACAAGCCGGTGACGAAGATCAAGACCTCGGGCGGGAACATCACCTACGAGGGGCTGGTGGTCAAGGTCCAGCGCCTCTACCTGGCCAAGGACCGCGAGTCGATGCAACGGCACGTCCGCGCGTTCGTCGACCGGGCCGTCACGTTCACCACCTGCGGTGCCTGCGGCGGCTCCCGGCTCAACCCCGCCGCGCTGTCGGCGAAGGTGGCGGGCCGCAACATCGCCGAGTGCTCGTCCATGCAGATCAGCGACCTCGCCGAGTGGCTGCGGCAGGTCGACGACCCGTCGGTCGCGCCGCTGCTGGCGACGCTGCGCGGCACGCTGGAGTCGCTGGTGGAGATCGGCCTCGGCTACCTGAGCCTGGATCGCGAGTCGAGCACGCTGTCCGGTGGCGAGGCGCAGCGGGTGAAGATGGTGCGGCACCTCGGGTCCAGCCTCACCGACGTCACCTACGTCTTCGACGAGCCGACGGTCGGCCTGCACCCGCACGACATCGCCCGGATGAACGACCTGCTGCTTCGCTTGAAGGACAAGGGAAACACGGTGCTCGTCGTCGAGCACAAGCCGGAGACGATCGCCATCGCCGACCACGTCGTCGACCTCGGCCCCGGCGCCGGTACGGCGGGCGGGCGGATCTGCTTCACCGGCGACGTCGCCGGGCTGCGGGCCTCGGACACGCTGACCGGCAGGCACATCGACCACCGCGCCCGGCTGCGCGACACCGTCCGGACGCCCACCGGTCAGCTGTCGATCGTCGGGGCGAACACGCACAACCTCAAGAACGTCAGCGTCGACATCCCGCTCGGCGTGCTGACCGTGGTCACCGGCGTCGCCGGGTCGGGCAAGAGCTCGCTGATCCACGGCGCGCTGCCCGGCCGCGACGGCGTCGTGGTGGTCGACCAGTCGCCGATCCGCGGCTCGCGGCGCAGCAACCCGGCCACCTACACCGGCCTGCTCGACCCGATCCGCGCCGCGTTCGCCAAGGCCAACGGCGTCAAGCCCGCCCTGTTCAGCGCCAACTCCGAGGGCGCCTGCCCGAACTGCAAGGGCATCGGACTGGTCTACACCGACCTGGCGATGATGGCCGGCGTCGCCTCGACCTGCGAGGAGTGCGAGGGCAAGCGGTTCACGCCCGAGGTCCTCAAGCTCAAGCTGCGCGGCAAGGACATCAGCGAGGTGCTGGCCATGTCCGTCGCGCAGGCGCGGGACTTCTTCCCGTCCGGGCAGGCCAGGGTGATCCTGGACCGGCTGTCCGACGTCGGGCTCGGCTACCTCGGGCTCGGCCAGCCGCTGACGACGCTGTCCGGCGGCGAGCGGCAGCGGGTCAAGCTCGCCATCCACATGGCCGAGAAGGCCGCCACCTACGTACTGGACGAGCCGACCACCGGCCTGCACCTGGCCGACGTCGACCAGCTGCTCGCGTTGCTGGACCGGCTGGTCGACGCGGGCAACACGGTGATCGTCATCGAGCACCACCAGGCGGTCATGGCGCACGCCGACTGGATCGTCGACCTCGGCCCCGGCGCGGGCCACGACGGCGGGCGGGTCGTGTTCACCGGCACGCCGGCCGACCTGGTCGCCACCGGCGACTCGCTGACGGCCCGGCACCTGCGGGAGTACCTGGCCTGAGGCTCAGCGCAGGGCCGACAGCACCAGGGTGCGGATCAGCGGGTGGTAGCGGCGGGCCGGTGCGTGTGCCATGAACACCACGGCCAGCCGCTCGACCGGGTCGGCCCACCAGTACGTCCCGCTGACGCCGGGCCAGGTGACCTCGCCGGGTGAGCCCGCGGTCGTCGCGCCACCGCTGCCGCGACGTACCGCGACGCCCAGCCCGAAACCGCTGGCCGGTTCCATGGCCGCCAGGCTGGTGAGGTCGGTGCCCGGGTCGAGCCGGTCGGTGAGCATGTGCTCGACGGTCTTGCGGCCGAGCAGCTCGCCGCCGCCGTCCAGCAGCAGCTGGGCGAACCGCAGGTAGTCGCTCGCCGTCCCGACCAGTCCCGCGCCACCCGAGTCGAACCGCGCGATGGACAGGTCCGGCATCCAGTGGCCGGGCAGCGCCCGCGCGTACCGGTGCGCGTCGCCGCCGGGCACGCCGAAGCCGGTGTCGGTCATGCCCAGCGGCGTGAACAACCGCTGTGCCAGGTAGTCGCCGAGCCGCTGGCCGGTCACGGCCTCGATGACCAGGCCGGTCAGGTCGAGTCCCCAGCCGTAGTGCCAGCGCTCGCCCGGCTGGTGCAGCAACGGCAGCGGAGCGAGCCGCTCGACGAACTCCGCGCCGGTGTAGGAGGTCATGCCGTTGCCGAACGCCTCGGTGTAGAGCTGGTGCACCGGCGTCGACCCGAGCATTCCCTCGACCATGCCGGACGTGTGCCGCAGCAGGTCGAGCACGGTCGGCTGCCGGATGGCGGGCTCCCGCCGCTCGCCGACCACCCGGTCGGCCAGTGGCGGCAGGAGTTCGCCGACCGGTGTGCCCAGCGGCAGCAACCCCTGTTCGTGCAGCAGCAGGGCGCCGGCGGTGGTGACCGGTTTGCTCATCGACGCGAGCCAGAACAGGGTGTCCTCGGTCATCGGCACGCCTGCCGCCGGGTCGCGGTAACCGTAGGCCCGCAGGTGGGCGAGCTTGCCGTGGTGGGCGACGGCGAGGACGGCACCGGGCAGACCGCCTCGCTCGACCTCCGTGTTCAGCACCGAATCGAGGGCGGACAGCTTACGGCTGGAGAGTCCGTCGGTCATCACCCGAGCATGATCGAACCACGATCGGGTGGCAACAATGGTATCTCTAAAATGGACAGTCTTATTGACGATTGTACAAGATGGTCCACACTCGACGATGATCTCGTTAGAATGAGTTAATGCGTCTGCGTTAACAGGCCCTACCAGGCAGTTTCCGCTTGCCAGTCGGCGTTACACTCCGACTGGGTGAAATGCGGGTGATGGTCCTACACGCTGCGTTTCCCTACCGCCCGGTATTACCGATCAGTGACCTCCGTCGGACCTGGCAAACCGCTGAAATGGCGGATTGGCTCACGGCCGTCCGACATGGGGGAATATTGCGGCACCCCGCGTAGTGAATTTTGACCAGGAAGGGTCCGATGGATCTCCGGTATGAAGCATTCTGCTTCGCGGACCCGTTGTTCTTCGACGAGCAGCGCAACGCCGGCACAGCCGAGGAGGATTTCGCGTCGGCACTTCCGCTGCCCGCCGGCTGGGTCGAGTCCGAGCGTGGAATCTGGCGTTCTCTGCAGCCGGTCGGCGCGGCGGGTTCGCTACCTGCTCAGGGCTGGAAGATCCACATTTCCGCGACAATGGACAATGCCGTGCACGTGCTGGCTACCGTGCACCGGTACTGCGTCGAGCAGGGTGTCGCCTACAAGCACCTGCGCACGCGTGGCATCCTGCTGGCTCGCAATTCGAAATACGCGCCGCGGGACGGAAGTGGAAAACTGATCACCATTTATCCGGCGGACGAGGACGGTTTGCAACGAGCCCTTGCGGACCTTTCCGCCGAGTTGTCCGGTCAGGCCGGACCCTACATTCTGAGTGATCTTCGCTACGGTGCCGGTCCACTCTTCGTCAGGTATGGCGGATTCGCCGAACAGTGGGTCGAGTCCGACGGAACGCGGGTACTGGCCATCCGCAAACCGGATGGCACGCTCGTACCGGACAAGCGTGGCCCGGCCTTTTCCTACCCCGCGTGGGTCGAATTACCCACATTCCTCGAGCCGCATGTCGCCGCCCGCAAGTCCGGCGACCCCGCGCAGTTCCCCTACCGCGTGACGCGGTCGCTGCACTTCTCCAACGGCGGTGGCGTCTACCTCGCCAACCGCCTCGCCGACGACCACGAGCTGGTCCTCAAGGAGGCGCGGCCACACGCTGGTCTGGACCGCGACCTGGTCGACGCCGTCGAGCGGCTACGCCGTGAGCACGAGATCCTCGAACGGCTGGCCGGGATCGCCGGCATTCCGGAGGTCTACGACCGGTTCACCGTGTGGGAGCACCACTTCCTCGCCATGCGGTACCTGCCGGGCAAGCCGCTGGGCTCCTGGCTGTCCCGGCACTACCCGCTGACCAGGCGGGAGGCGTCCGACGAGGATCTCGCCGCCTACGCCAGGCGGACACTGGCGTTGCTGGACCGCATCGAGCTGCTGGTGCGGCAGGTCCACGAGCGTGGTGTGGTGTTCGGCGACCTGCACGCGCTGAACATCCTCGTCGACGACGAGGACCAGCCCGCGCTCATCGACTTCGAGCTGGCCTTCGACGCCGCCACCGGCGGCAGGCCGGCGCTGGGCGCGCCGGGGTTCCGCGCACCCCGCGACCGCACCGGCACCGAGGTCGACACCTACGCACTCGCCGCCCTGAAGCTGTGGTTGTTCCTGCCGCTCAACACATTGCTGGAGCTGGCTCCCGCCAAGCTGGACTCGCTGGTGGACTTCGTCACCGAGCGATTCCCGCTGCCCAGCGGCTTCGGCGACGCCATCCGCGCCGAGCTGGCTCCCCGGGGCGACGTCCGGCACGAGCCGGCCACCACCGAGCTGGACCAGGCCGAGCCGGACTGGCAGGCGGTCCGCAAGTCGATCGCCGAGGCCATCCTCGCCAGCGCGACCCCCGAACGCACCGACCGGCTGTTTCCCGGTGACATCCAGCAGTTCGAGGTCGGCGGGCTGTGCTTCGGCTACGGCGCGGCGGGCGTGCTGCACGCGTTGCACAGGACCGAGGCAAGCCGGTACCCGGAACACGAGCGGTGGCTGATCGACGCCGTGCGCCGCACGCCGCCGGTGCGACCGGGGTTCTACGACGGTGCCCACGGCATCGCCTACGTACTGGAGAACTTCGGGCACCACGACCTCGCCGACGAGCTGCTGGCGGCGGCGGAGGGGCTCGTCCGCAAGACCACCGACCACAACCTGGAGGGCGGGCTGGCCGGCATCGGTCTGAACCACCTGCACTTCGCCGCCACCCGGGACGACCGGGCGCACCTGGACAAGGCCGTCCACCTCGGCGAGCGGCTGGCCGGTGCGCTGCCGGACGCTGAACCGCCGGGCAAGTTCGGCAGGGCGGGGCTGCTCAGTGGCTGGTCGGGGCCCGCGTTGCTGTTCACCCGGCTCTTCGAACGCACCGGCGACGAGACCTGGCTCGACCACGCGGCCGCCGCGCTCGACCGCGACCTGGCCGAGTGCGCGACCACCGACGACGGCTCGTTGCAGGTCCGCGACGGTGACGCCCGCACGCTGCCCTACGTCGGCATCGGCAGTGCCGGGATCGCGCTGGTGGCCGAGGAACTCGCCGTTCACCGGCCGCCTGCCGGCCGGCTGCCGGACCTGTTGCTGGCGTGCCGCGGCGAGTTCGTCATCCACCCCGGGCTGATGTTCGGCAGGGCCGGGCTGATGGCCGCGCTGGCCGCGGCGGGCCGCAGGCAGCCGGACCCGGAACTGGACGGTGTCATCGCGCGGCACCTGTCCCGGTTCGCCTGGTACGCGTTGCCCTACCGCGGCGGCGTTGCCTTCCCCGGCAACCAGTTGCTGCGGTTGTCGATGGACCTCAACACCGGCGGCGCCGGCGTGCTGCTCGCACTCGCCGCCGTCCTCGACGGCCATGGAGCGGTGCTGCCGTTTCTCGGCCGTACCCAAGACTTCCGGCCGAGTCGGCCGGGGGAGTGAAAACCGACGAAAGGATCCACCATGGAGCTCGTTCTGGACCTGCAGGCTATGGAGGACACCGAGGGCGCCCAGTTCGGCGGCGGCAGCGGCGGCGGCCACGGCAGCAACCTGAGCCTGCTGGCCTCCTGCAACAACAGCACCATCTCGCTGCTGACCTGCCACTGATCCTTCGGGGTAGGTGACAGACGGCGCGGGAGCGGCACAGGCCAAGTGCGCCGCTCCCGCGCCTTCATCATGGGCCACGATCACCCACAAGTGGGGCTGATTGCGCCATCTGCAACCTGATTTCTACGAAAGGGCGGCGGTATGCGCCGAGGTGACCGGCTGCTCGCGGCGGTCGCCTTCCGGGACCGCCCCCGGCTCACGTTGATCGTCACCGCCGCGCTGATCGGCGTCGCGGCCGGGCTCCTACTGCCCGGAGCCCTCGCCGACGCCGTCGACCGGGCCGTCGCGGGTGAGTCCAGCTGGCCCGCCGTCGCCTGGCTGCTCGCCGTCGGCGCGGCCGACATCGGCGCCGACGCCCTCGTCCTGCTGGTCACCGCCCGCCTGACCGCGTCGGCGGGAGCCTGGCTGCGGCGCAGGCTCACCCGGCACCTCGTCACGCTCGGCACGCGTTCCCGGTTCGCCGACGGCGACGCCGTCAGCAGGCTCACCGGCGACTGCGCGACCGCGTCCGGCGTCACCACCGTTCTTCTTCAGCTCGTCACGGCCACCGCGTTGTCGACCGGTGCCATCGTGCTGCTGGCCGTCCTGGACTGGCGGCTGGCGCTGGTGTTCCTCGGCAGCGTGCCGGTGGCGATGCTGCTGGCCCGGTCGCATCTGCGGCACACGGCCGACGACGTGCTCACCTACCAGCGGGTGTCCGGTGAGATCGCCGCACGGCTGCTGGACGCCGTCCGCGGCCTGCGCACGATCGCCGCGACCGGCACGGCCGGTCAGGAGACCCGGCGCGTACTGCGCCCGCTGCCCGAACTGGCCGGTGCCGGTGCCGGGATGTGGCAGACGCAGGCCCGCATGGTCTGGCGGGCGGCGTTGCTGCTGCCCGCCGTCGAACTGGCCGTCCTCGCCGCCGCCGGGTTCGGCGTCGCGGCGGGCAGGCTCAGCGTCGGCGACGTCCTCGCCGCGCTCGGGTACGTCGCGCTCGGCATGGGCCTGGTCGGCCAGATCCCGATGCTGACCACGCTGGCGCGGGCCCGCTCGTGTGCGCAGCGCATCGCCGAGGTGCTCGACGAGCCGCCGCCGCACGCGGGCCACTCCCGGCTGCGGCCCGGGCCGGGACACCTGGAACTGCGGGGGGTCACCGTCGACGGGGCACTGGACGGCGTCGATCTCACCGTACCCGGCGGGACGTTCCTCGCCGTGGTCGGGCCGTCGGGGTCGGGGAAGTCCGTGCTGGTCAAGACCATGGGCGGGCTGGTCACGCCGGACGGTGGACGGGTCCTGCTCGACGATCTGCCGATCGCGCGGATGCGGCCGGAGGCCCTGCGGTACGCGATCGGCTGCGCGTTCGAACGGCCCGCGCTGCTGGGCACGACCGTCGCCGACGCGGTCGCCTACGGAACGTGGGCCGGTGAGGTGGCCGTGCGCGCGGCCTGCCGCGCCGCGCAGGTGGACGACCTCGTCGTCCGGCTGCCCGACGGCTACCGCACGCCGCTCGCGCGGACCCCGCTGTCCGGCGGGGAGGCGCAGCGGCTCGGCCTGGCCAGGGCACTCGTACGCGGCCCCAAGGTGCTGCTGCTGGACGACGCCACGGCCAGCCTGGACACCGTCACCGAGGCACGGGTCGAGGACGCCATCGCGCACGCGCTGCCCGGCCGGACCCGGGTCGTCGTCACGCACCGGGTGGCCACGGCGGCCCGCGCGGACCTGGTGGCGTGGCTGGATGGCGGCAGGCTGGTGGCCGTCGCACCGCACGACGTGCTGTGGGAGCGCGGCGACTACCGCGCGGTCTTCACCGGGGACGAGTCGTGAGGCTGTACTGGCGTGCGCTCGCCGCCCAGTGGCGGGGCGGGCTGGTGCTGGTGGCCTGTTCGGCGCTGGAGGCGCTGCCCGCGTTCCTGTCCGGGCGGCTGGTCGAGCAGGCCGTCGACACCGGGTTCGCCGCCGGGGCGCCGGTGACCGGGCTGTGGTGGCTGGCCGTGTTCGGTGCCGTCTCGGTGGCCGGCGCGCTGGGCTCGCGGCTCATCTGGCGTCAGCTCGGCCTGGTGGTGGAGCCGTTGCGGGACGTGCTGGTCGACGCCGTCGTCGGCGGGGTACTGCGCGACCCGACCCCGCACCGGCACGCACCCGACGCCAGCGGCGTCGCCCGCATCACCCAGCACGTCGAAGTGGTGCGGGACGCCACCGCCGGGCTGCTCGTGCGCGCCAGGGGGATGATCGTGACGACCGTGGCCGCGCTGGCCGGGGTGTTCACCGTCGCGGGCGAGCTGGCCTGGCTGGTCGCGGGTCCGGTCGCCGGGGCGATCCTGCTGTTCTGCGGCTTGCTGCCGTCGCTGGCCCGGCGGCAGCGGGCCGTCGCGCTGGCCGACGAGCGGACCGCCGAGTCCGCTGGTGCGGTGCTCGCGGGCATGCGGGACGTCGTCGCGTGTGGTGCCGAGCGGGTGGCGACGCTGGGGGTCTTCGAGGCCGTCGACGGCCAGGCCGCGGCGGCGTCCCGGATGGCGAACGCGGCGGCGCTGCGCACGCTGGTGGTGTCCGTCGGCGGGTTCCTGCCGCTGGTTCTGGTGCTGCTGGCGGCACCGGGCCGGGTCGCGGCGGGCGAGCTGACGGCCGGTGCGGCGCTGGGGATGCTGGTCTACCTGGCGTCGACGTTGCAGCCCGCGCTGCAGGGCCTGGCCGCGACCGCGAGCACCGTGGTGCTGCGGCTGCTGGTGGCGTTGCGCAGGCTCGCCGAGACCGTCGACCACCCGGCCGTTCCGGCGGGAACGGCCCGTCCGGTCAACGCCAACGTCGTCGTGCGGGAGCTGACGTTCGGCTGGGGCGAGCACGCCGAACCGGTGGTGCGCGGGCTGAACCTGGACCTCGAACCGGGCGACCACCTCGCTGTCGTCGGCCCGTCCGGTATCGGCAAGTCGACATTGGCTGCCCTGCTGACCGGCATGGTGCGGCCGGGGCAGGGCAGTGTGCTGCTGGGCGGGGTGCCGGTCGGGGACACCGAGCAGGAGCTGCGGCACGAGCTGGTGGCGTTGATTCCGCAGGAGGCGTACGTTTTCGCGGGCACCGTCCGGGAGAACCTCGCGCTGGTGAACCCGGACGCGTCGGACGCCGACCTGCTGGCCGCCGCCGACGCGGTCGGCGCGAGCGGTCTGGTCGAGCGCCTGGGCGGGCTGGACGGGCCGATCGGCCACGCGGCCGAGGGCCTGTCCGCGGGGCAGGCGCAACTGCTGGCACTGGCCAGGGTGTACGCGGGCCGGGCACGGGTGGTCGTGCTCGACGAGGCGACGGCCAACCTGGACCCCGCCGCCGAGGCCCGCGCCGAGCGGGCGTTCGCCGAGCGGGGCGGCGTGCTGGTGGTGATCGCGCACCGGCTCAGCTCCGCGCTGCGGGCGCGCCGGGTGCTGGTGATGGACGGCGGTGACACCCTGCTCGGCACCCACGACGAGCTGCTGGCCACCTCGCCCCGCTACGCCTCCCTGATGCGGGCCTGGGACCCCACCCGCTCGCCCGCCGCCGTGCTCCCGGACGCCCAAAGCACGTGAAGGCCACAGTGATGATGTGTGTGGACGGAGATCGTGGAGGGCTTGGCTCGTAAAGCCACTGACGCCCGTTGTTG